>CAVSGZ010000008.1:0-1018795 GCA_963727765.1 uncultured Acidobacteriota bacterium | reverse complement strand
GAGCACGACCAGGCCGTCCGCCTCGCAGGCGATCCCGATGTTGGCGGCCGGGGCTGCGGTCCACCACGCGCGGATTGTGTCTTCGCATGTCGTCGCATCCTTCAGCCCATGCGGCGCCAGTTTGCCGTGCGGGTGTTTGGCCGGGCTGTTACAGTGCGAATCGCCGCACGAGCATCCGGTCGCCGTCGGCCAAGCGAGCGGGAAGACCAACCGACCGGCGCCCCGCGTAGCCGAGCGCCGACGCGAGTCGGGAAAGTCCCGCACTCATGCCGCGGCTCTCCGCTTGCCGTTCTGGCAGGTCAGGCAGGGTGGCAGGTGGTGACTGGTCACAACCTCGGCCAACCTCTCAGCCGTGGCATCGGCCTTCTCAGCGGTGATAGCCCGGCGCCGCCAGTCGGCGAGTTCGCCGAGCGTTGCGGTGAGTGTCCCGCCGGCTGCCATTTCGGTGTGCATCGCTGCCGCGCCACGGCTGGGCGGGCCAGCGAGTTCGGCTCTGTCCAGTGGTATGATTGGGTTCTGCATCAGTGCTCCCGTTTCCTGACTTCGCCCGCGTTGCCCGCGCGGGCGTTGTCGTGTACGGGGGTTCCCGGGCGCTAGGCGGCCGAAGCCGCCACGGTCGGGCGCCCAGTGGGTGTCGCCTTCGGATTACCGGTCGTGCCGCCCGTTCTGCGGCCGCGTGCTCGTAGGTGTGGGCTTCGAGCCAGCGTTCCACGTCGCTCAGGCGGTAGAGCGCCCGGGCGCCGGAACGGATGTAGCGCGGGCCTCGGCCGAGCACTCGCCAATTCGCCAGCGTCCTAGAGTTGATGTGCAGGTACTCGCCGGCCTGCTCGGACGTGAGCAGCGTGGAAGGATTCGCCGTTGCCGTGTAGAGTGCGTCATAGTGACGCTAGTTAAGCACTGTGGCGACGGGGCATTCCACCATTCAGGCCTTTCAGACTCAAAAGCGCCCGATTGGTGGACTCTGGGACAGTGGTGCGGCTACCGCTTCCCGCCTTCGGCGGCCTTGATTGCCCTGGAGAGAAAGCAGATCCGTCGTGGTTCCCTTGAGCAGGATCTCGCGCTGCCGCCCGAACAGGCGTCGGGTGTCGTCGATCGGTAGGCCGAGTCACGAAAAGCATGGCGATCGATTCCAGCGCTAACGTTGATAGATTCGCGCTTCGGGTGTCGCCGTCGATCTCGCCTTCAATGAACGCGCTATTCCGTCGAGCATTCGCGTGCGCCGGATCGCCTCATACGTGTGCCCCGACTGTCCACCACTTCGGCGGCCAGTCTTTGTCTCGGAGGTTGTCGAGCGCCTCGGCGAGCGCCTTCCGTGCGTCTCGTATCCGTGTCGTCGCGCCTCGGTCACGGGCATACCTTGAGGCCGGCCATGTTGGCGCGTAGTCGCCGGCGATGTCTCGATCGGACAAGAAGGCCCGGGATCATTTCAAGGAAGGTCGGCTCGTCCGCCGGCAGGCCGGCGCCTTGAACTCGTTGCGGATGGCCTGTCCGTGTCTTCCGAAAACGAAATCTTCGGCTTCGGCAGCTTTGGCGGCTTCGCGGGCTTGGACGATGCCGAAGCGTAGCCAACGATGACAACTCGGCCAAGGTTCGACCGGGCACCATGGGTGCTCATGCTGTCACCTTCCGCTTGAGCGCCGCCGCGATCGTCCCGCCGATCTCCGTCACCGCCGCCCTCGCCGCTTCATCGTGGAGGTGCGCGTACCGCTTCGTCGTCGCCGCCTGGGTGTGGCCGAGCAGTTCACCGACGACGCTCAGCGCATGGCCGTGCGTCGAGATCGCCACGGACGCGAACGAGTGCCGACAGGCATCGTAGAGCCGCACGTCTTCGATTTTCGCCGCCTTGCGGAGATGCTTCCACGGCAGCGCCAGGTTGATGAGATGCGCCCCTGGCCCTTGCCGCGCTCCCGGTGCCTGACGGGAAGACGTACGGCGAGCCGAGATGCACGGGCCACTTCTTGAGCAGGTGCCACGGCTTCGGGCGGAACTGGATCGTGCGCTCCCCTGTCTTCGAGTCGGGCAGCCGCAGCACGGCCGACTTTGAGATCCACGTGCGCCCACTGAAGCGTCAAGATTTCGGCGGGCCGGCATCCGGTGAGCAAGAGCAGCTTGATCGCCGTGAGTGCGGCCGGTGAGATCGCGCCCGTCTTCCCGGCTTCGCGGAGCGCCTTCCCCAGTCGGGCGTATTCGTCGGGCGTCAGATACCGCTTGTGTCCGTGTTCTTCGTACTTCTCGACGCCACGGCACGGGTTCTGCCCACGTCGGCGGTAGCCGTTCCGCTCAGCCCATGCCATGAAGCTTGAGAGCGCCGCGATCGTCCGGTTCGCCAGATACGGAGTCGCTCGGAGCCGGTGGTGCAACTGCTCGACGTGTTCCGGCTCGACTTGATCGACGGGCAGGGAGCCAAGCGCCTTGACGATGTGCGTCTCGGCCAGCCGGTAGAGCCGATCGGTAGCCGGCTTGCGCTCGACGGCGACGTACTCGTCCAGCCACGTCGAGAGTGCGTCTCGCATCACGGTTGCCCGCTTCGCGGCGTCCTTCGCGGCTTGCGGATCGTCGCCCTTGAGCGCCTTGCCGATGTCGATCCGGGCTTGCTTCCGGGCATCGTCCAGCGTCACCTTGCCGACGCTGCCGAGCGTCTCCATGCGTTGCCGAGTGCCGACGCGGTAGAACAGCACAAACGACTTCGCGCCGGCCGGCGTCACGCGCACGCCGAAGGCTGGCAGGCCGGGATCGAAGGCTAAATACCGCGTCTCCCGCACGGGCAGATCGTCAATCGCCTTCTCGGTGAACGCTCGCGGCCTCTTGCGGGGCTTCGGTGTGGGTTTCTCGGCCATGTCGTTCTCCCTCGAAAATCAGCCGGCCGTCTCGGGCTAACACCGGGCTAACAGCAGGTTCGGAACAAGCCGTGATAGAGTGTGACGACGAATGACGCAATTATACACAGAAAACGGCGTCATCGTTGAGAGAAGTGCAAACGGCGTGAAGGTGGGTGACGGCCGGAAAAGTAATTCGTAATCAGCAGGTCGTCGGTTCGAGTCCGACCGCCGGCTCCATTCAAACAAGGTGTAAGTTCCTAAGACGTCGGTGACACTCCCGGTCTCATCTTCGCGAGGAGTCGTTCGTAGGGGGTCTGTCCATCGAGCGCCCCGTGCGGCCGGTGGTAATTGTAGTAATCCTCCCACTCTCGAAGCTTCTCGTTGAACAGGTGAATATCGTCGCTGATGCCGCCCTGGTCGAGCATCTGATAGAACTCCTGGTCGTCCACCCGGTGGGAGCGTTCCACTTTGCCGTTCAAATGCGGTGTTCGCGGCCGGATGTAGACGTGGCGGATGTCGCGACCTTCCAGATGCCAGTGAAATTGGGATTGGAACTCGGCCCCGTTGTCAGTCTGCACCACCTGCACACGAAACGGTAGCCGTCGCATCACCTCGTCCGCGAAGCGGATCGCCGTGCGCTGATTGCACGCGTCGTACACCTTCAGCACTCGAAGTCGTGTGCAGTCGTCGATCGCGGTGAATTGATAGAGGCGCTTCTGCGTGCCCGGGATGCGCTCCAGAAACTTCACATCCATCTGGAGTCGGTGCCCCGGCTGGGGCTTCTCGTACCGCTGCCACCGCTGGCCGTGTGGCCGGTGTTTCTGATTGGCCGGCAGCCGGTTCATGCCGTACCACCCTCAGTCGCCATCCCTGGACCCGTGCCTGCTCTGTCTTGGTCATCGTGTCTCCACTCTAGGGCCACTCCCCAGAGAAGAGAACGGAATCTGTCACCGATGTCTTGGGATTTCACAAAAGACCGTGGCGCGTACAGCCCGAGACGACGAAGGGCCGGAGCGAACGGCTCGCCCCGGCCCTTCTGCTTCCGCACAATCAAGTCGCCTTATTGGAAGGTGTAACGGAAGCTCAACATCATCACGTACACGTCGCTCGAGATGTAGCCGACCGTCGGCAGGTTCGCCGAATGCTGGTAAGGCGACGACAGCAGCAGGCCGTTGGCCGTCTGGAGCTGGTACTGCAGCGCGCCATTCGCGTCAGCCCCCTTGGCGATCAGGATCTGGTTGTTGACGATCCGCGTGCCGACACCCCAGTTGTGGTCGAGCAGGTTGCCGAAGTTCGTGATGTCCAGCCGGATCTCGCCGGTGTGACGGCTGCCCTTCAGCTTGCCGAACACCTGCTGGGCGATGCTGAGGTCGACCCGGTTGACCACCGGCAGGAACACGGCGTTCCGCTGGGCGTACTGGCCGCGGTGACTGCTCAAGTAGGAATCGTGCTCGATGTACTGCTCGAAGGCGTCCGCCTGCTGGGCGGCCGAGTAGGTCACCCCGCTGACGGTCTCCGGGATGAAGTTCATCTCGGCCTTGTTCTTCGGGATGTAGATCAGGTCGTTGCCCGAGATCCCATCGCCGTTGGCATCACCCGAGAAGACGTAGCTGGTGTTGCCGTTGGTCACGCCGTTGTAGAACAGTGAGACGGTCGTCGCGCCGAACCCGAAGTACTGCTTCGTGTAGTTGATCGACGTGAAGAACCGCTTGCCCGGCGAGTTGTACGAGTAGGCGAGCGGCGGGTCGTTCGGGTTCCCCGGGACCGGGTTGCTGCTGCCCCAGCTGCTGCCGGCCGTCGAGGAGGGCTCGACCAGGCTCTTCGCCACGCCGTAGTTGAACCCGCCCTTGATCGAGAACCCGTGGTCGAGCGGCTTGGTCACCATGCCAGAGAAGTTCCACGAGTAGTTCTGGTTCTGGCTCTTGAGGACGTACGCCGCCGTGACGTCCTTCCCAGGCAAGTTGTTGACCTTGGTCGCGCAGGGACCGTTCTCCGAGCCGAGCACCGTGATGCACGCCGGGATCGCGCTGGTGACCATCCAGCGCACACGGTCGTCGACGCCCGTGTAGTAACCATCGGGCTGCGGCAGGTTGGCCTGCACGTACACCGGGTCGTTGTAATCGCGCCCGTACATGAAGTCCAGCGATGCCGTCATGCCCCAGAAGATCTTGCGGTCGATGCCGATGTTCGAGCGCCAGGTCTGGGGGAACCGGAAGCTCGGGTCGGTCACGTCGATCTCGTAGCTGGCCGCGGTGCCACCGGTGGCCGCGGGCTTATACGCGTTCGGGTTCGGATTGAAGGGGTAGTTGTTGGTGACGGTGCAGCTCAGGTTTGACGTCGGGCAGAGCGAGCTCGAGTCGAGGAACCCGTACAGCACGCCCGTATTGCCCACCTGGTTCGAGATCCAGACGTAGGGCGGCTTGCCGCTGAAGAACCCGGTGCCGCCGCGAACCTGCGTCTTCCCGTCGCCGTTGACGTCCCAGTTGAACCCAATCCTCGGGGACCAGTACGGGTGGGTACCCGTCAGTATGCCCGTGTTGTATTGCGTCTTTGTGCCGTTGTCGTTGAAGTAGAGCGTGTCGGCGGTCGCGTTGTCGTAGGCGGTGGCGCCGAACTTCGGGATGTCGACGCGCATGCCGTAGGTGATCGTGAGGTTGTTCTTCGGCCGCCACTGGTCCTGGGCGTACGCGCCGCCGTAGACCACGTCGAGCGACTGGAACGGCGGCGTGGTCCCGCCCTGCAGGAGGTACTTCACCTGGAACCGGTCGCCCACCGACGACGTGGTGCGAGCCTGGTTGGCGAGGTACCCGTTCGCGTCGGCGTAGAAGTCGGCGAGCGTGTTGTACGAGTAGGCGCTCTGGATGCCGAAGTAGAACGAGTTGTCCGAGTGGAACTTCTCGAGGTCGCCGCCGAAGGTGAACGTGTGGCTCTTGTAGACCTTCGTGACGCTGTCCTGCGCCTGGAACGTGTGGTGCATGAGCAGGTTGTACGGCGTGAACGGCTCGTTGCCGAACAGCGTGTACGCGTTGCCAGTACCGTCGCCGATCACCACCGTCGGGAAGAGCGGCGTCTGCCCCTGCGGCCCGCGGTTCTCGTTCTGCGTGATGTAGCCGACGAGCAGGTTGTTGAGGAAGCCCTTCCCGAACATCGAGTTCCACTCGACCACGGCCGACTTGAGGTTCTCCTGGATCTGGTAGTTCGAGTTGGCGAACGACAGGAACTGTGTCGTATTGGTTGAGCGGCTCCAGTTGCCCAGCGACGAGGAGCCCGACTGGTAAATATTGCTGCTCGAGTCGAGCTGGTTGTACCGGAACGTGATCTTGTTCGAGCCGTTGATGTTGTAGTCGGTCTTGAACATCCACGGCTTGGCGGGCGTGTTCTTCGGGAGGCTGTTCCAGGGACCCGTCGTGTAGTTGAAGTTCGTCTGGAGATAGGTCGACAGCGTCTGCATGTCGGAGCAGAGCACACGGGTGGTGTTGCCACTCGCCGGCACGCCGCCCGGGTTGCACACGAACGTGCTCAGCGGGCGGGTGTCCGCCTGCTTCTCGTACGCGCCGAAGATGAAGAGCCGGTTCTTGACGATCGGGCCGCCGGCCCAGAACCCTGTCACCGACGTGTCGAATGTCCCCGGGTTGACATTGAGCCCGGCAGCATTGGTGCCCACCTCGGACTGGTTCCGCTGGCGGCGGTAGACCGACCCCGTGAACTTGTTGGTCCCACTGCGGGTCACGGTGTTGACGCCGGCGCCCGTGAAGCTGCCCTGGCGGACGTCGTAGGGCGCCACGTTCACCTGGATCTGCTCGATGACTTCAAGGGAGATCGGCGCGACGCCGGTGCGGTCGCCGATCTCGCCTGTCGTCACGCCGAGGCCGAACGAGTTGTTGAAGTACGACCCGTCGATCGTGACGTTGTTCGCCCGGTTGTCCTGGCCCGCGATGCTGCCGCCGTTGCCGTACTGCGGCGTCAGGCGGGTCATGTCCACGAGGCGGCCGGTGACCGTCGGCAGCGCGGAGAGTTCCTCGCGCAGCACGGCGGTTGCGGCGCCGGTGCGGCCGGAACTGAACACCGGATCGGTATTGGCCACGACCGTGACGGTTTCAGACACCGACGCGACCTTCAGCGTGAACGACGCGTCGGCGGTCACGCCCAGCGCGAGCATGATGTTGCTGAGCATCTCGGTCGTGAAGCCCGGGAGCGACGCGGTGATCGTGTAGGGCCCGCCTACCCGAAGACCGGACATGAGGAATCGGCCGTCACCCTGCGTGACGGCTTCGTATCTGGTGCCCGAGGGCTGGTGCACGGCCACCACCGACGCTCCAGGGACGACCGCCCCCTGCGCATCCTTGACGATGCCCTGCACGTTGGCCGTCGTGACGCCGGCTTGAGCGAACGCGTTCCCGGCGCTCGACGCGATCGCGACTAGTACCGCGGCCGCCACAATGAACCCCATCCTTGCCCCTTGCGTAGTCATGACCCCTCCTCCGCCTGTGCAAGTTGAACTACCGGCGCCAATCCTACCTGTACGATCTGTGACAAGTGTGTGACATTCTACAATAGATGAGTGGCGCTGGCCTCGGTCGCCCAGGGGCGCCTGGCAGGACTTGTCGGGACGCCGGGTCGCGACTGTTCTGGGTGGCGAGCCGCCTCGCGGCATCGTTCACGGGGCGATGATCACCTTGACCTGGCTGGGCGCGACGACGGCGCCGCAGGGCGCGTTGGCATTGCTGCCGTTGTGGGCCGTCATGGATGTGAGGTAGACGACGGGAAGGCCCTCCACTTTCACCTTGGAACTACCCTTCTTGAAGGTGACCTTGTCCATGTTCCTTCCGGATACGACCCCGCCTGCCGTACCCGCTTCGTCGCCCATGGAGCGGGGAATCTCCGACTTGGTACTCAGGGCCTCCTTGCCGCAGAACTTGACCTTCGTGGACGTCTTGACAGCCTGGTTGAGCATGCCCGTATTCGGATAGGGAATGGGAACAGGCCCAGCGGGAGGTGCGGGCGTCTTGCATACGTCGGGGAGCGCAAGACAATTGCCGCCGCCCTTGGTCGATGCTGGAAACATGCCACGAGTCCTTTCTGACAGTTATCCTAGGTGGACCTTCTCGCCCTTGATCTTGAAGTCCTCCTCGGC
Source organism: uncultured Acidobacteriota bacterium (assembly GCA_963727765.1). Lineage (GTDB taxonomy): Bacteria > Acidobacteriota > Vicinamibacteria > Vicinamibacterales > Fen-181 > FEN-299. The sequence continues at coordinate 1,010,842 of CAVSGZ010000008.1, read as the reverse complement.
TTTCAAGAACGCCCTGCGGCTCTTGAAGTGGAATGTCTGGTCCACCAGCGTTCGCATCCGGCCGGCCTTGAGCTGCGCGAGCTGTTCCACAGTACGGTAGACATTCCTGGCTCTTTCGACCAGGGTGCCGGCCAGGGTTTCCATGCGCTCGACGACCCACCGGGAGGAGGCAGCCGTCACATTCAGCTCGTCGCTGTTCATCTCAATGGCACGCCCTCCGATCCGGACAGTGCGCGCCGACCGGAGCTCAATGTCTCCATCCCCCGTGCTCAACTCCAGATTCCCCCGGGAAATGTTGACCCGCGCCTTCTCCCCGACAGGGTCGTACTCGAACACGAGCTCATCGCGCGGCGAGTAGACCTGTAGCACGCGGGATTTTGTCGCCGCATCCTCCGACAGCACGGCGCGGGCGCCGTGCTCTGTCCGCAGCATGCGTGGAGACAGCGGCTCCGGGCTGAAGGGCCCGAGTGTGCCGATGACGTAGAGCTCCGCCGAGGGATCCCCGGCGACGAGCACGCTGTCGCCGACGGCCAGCGGCGCCGTGCGGGACACAGCGACTCGAGCGGTGATGATCGCCCGTGGGCCGGGCCTGTCCAGATTCACCTGGACCGTGCCGTCGCCCCGCTCGTCTTCGACGACGCGGGCGGAATCGAAACGGGTCTCAGCGGACAACGATTTCACGGCCGTCGCGATCCTGTTCATGGCTCTACGTCCTTCTCGTCGGGATCTCGAAGGGAGGAGGCGTCCATTCCTCGGCCTCCTTGAGGGCCCGGTCCGTTGCGGTCACGTCTTTCCGGTTGGCGCCACTCCAGACCGCTCCCCCGTCATCGACGCCGTGCAGGACGCACTGCTCGAGATCGGCGTCCGAAAAGTCGGCGCTGCGCAGACCGGCATGGGAGAAATCGGCAAACGGGATGCGCGCGTTGACGAATCTCGCCCCGTCACATTCTGCGCGGGTGAAGATCGACCGGTCGAGGCGGGCCCGGACGAAATCGCTGCCGCCGAGCTTTGCCCTGTCGAAATTGGAGCAGCGCAGATCGGCATCGTGGGCCTTTGCGCCTGCCATCTGCGCGCCGGTAAAGCAGACGGCCTCGCCGCGGGCTCGGCTGAGGTCCGCATTGGACAGATCCGCTTCCGTGAGATTGACCTGTCGCAGCACGGCCGATTCCAGCCGGGCGGCCTTCATGTCGGATTTCGAGAGATCGGAGTCGGTGAAATCGCAGCCTGAGAGCTCCATGCCCGCCCAGCGGGACCTGGACAGGTTGCAGAGTCTGAAGGTCGAATGGTCCACGCGGGTGCTCGTGAAATCGACCCCCTCCAGATCCGTGTTCTCTATCACGGCGCCGCTGAAATCTGCGCCTTCCAGCTTGCACCCCGACATTTCACAGTAGTGGAGGGTGGCGCGGCTGAAGTTCGCCTCGCGCAGGTCGGCCTCGGAGAACTGAGTGCCGTCGAGCCTTGCGTCCCGGAAGTCGGCACCGCGGACTTCGGCATTGCTGAAATCCGCATCGCCCAGGTTGCAGCCGGTGAACCTGGCGCCCATGAGACGCGCGCCCGCAAAATCCGCCGTGGACAGGTCGATGCCGCTGAAGTCGACGTTCTCCAGGATGCACTGCTCGAGCCGAATGCCCTCGAGAATCGCGCCTCTCAGCGTGGCATCCCTGAGCGAGCAACTGGCAAAGGCGGTCTCTCTCAGGTCATGGCCCGAAAAATCCGATTCGGCCAGATCGGCATTCGCGAATGACGTCCCCTTCAGCACCGCCCCTTTGAAACAGGCCTTCGGGAGCTTGACATCTGAAAACGCCGCATCCGTCAAATCGGATCCCGTGAAATCGCCGTCCGAAAGATCCACGCCTTCGAACCTACCTCCCGCGAGGTTGGCTTGCTTGAAACAGGACTTCGGGATCTCGGTCGCGTTGCACGCAACCCCCTTCAAGTCGGCGCCCGTGAAATCGCTTCCTGAAAGGTCCACCCCGTCGAACCTGCTCCCTGCCAGCCGTGCTCCGGCGAAATGCCTCTGCGCGATATCGGAGTTCGAAAACGTACAGCCGGGACGTTCCCCGGCCATGCCCGTCACCGTCGAAAGGTCGGTGCCAAAGAACCTCGTACCGCTGAGCCGAGCCCCGTCGAGCCTGGCTCCCTTCATCAGGCAACCGGCAAAGGAGGCCCCCTCCAGATCGCTTCCGCTCAGATCGACATCTTCGAGCGCCACCTGCCCGAATCTCGCATTGGCGAGCATCGCCCGGGAGAAGTCAGCCCCATTCATGCTGCTACTGCCGGGGCCGAAATCGCCCTCGGAGATTCCCAAGTCCTCCAGACCGAGGTCGAGCGATTCATAGTCGAGACTGGACGGATCCTGTTGCGCCAGTTCCATTAGTCGCGGTGAGGGTTTGATGTCGTTGGGGTCTTTCAGGAGCGTCTGCTCGATGCTCACCCTCAGGCCGGAGAGGTTGGCCCCATGGAACACGGCCTTGTCGCAGGTCGTATTCACCATCCGAGCCTGCGAAAGGTCCGCGCCAGCAAGCCTGGCTTGTCCGAGATCCGATTCCTGAAACGTCACGCCGGATAGACTTGCGCCTTCCAGATCCGCGCCCGTAAGCCTGACCTTGAGAAACGTCGAGTCTTCCAAGCGCGCGCCGCGCAGGTCAGCTCCCGAGAGATCCAGGTTCCACAGCTGCGTCCCCGCCAGGGATTCTCCGGCCTGCGCCTTCCGAAGCACTTCCTCGGCGGTCAACAGCGTCTTGCCGAAGTTCTTGAACTCCTCGGCCAGCTGCTTGAGGTCGATCTTGGCGAAGTCCAGGTTCTCGAAATCACTCATGGGATCACACCCGCATCGCTACCTACTGGAGCTTGGACATCTGCAAGTTCGTCCCTTCGGTCCTGATCTTCTCCACGACCGCGTTCAGGAACTCGACGCCATACATGTTCGAACCACTGAGATCTGCTCCGGTCAGATCGGCCTTCTCGAGGCTCCCCTGGAAGAGATTCATCCGGACCAGGCGCGCGTCCCGCAGGCTGGCCTTGTTGAAGCGGGAGAATTTCATATCTGAGGCCGACAGGTCGGCCTGTTTCAGGCAGGAACCGGTGAAGACGGCGCCTTCCATCCGGGCGCCGCGAAAATCGCTCCCGGTCAGGTTGGAGCCCTCCCAAATGGAGCCCGGGCCAACAGCATTCCAGAAGACGCCTTCAGTGAAGTCGCAACTCTCCGAAGCTCTGAGCTCAGCCAGGTTCGCCTCAGCCAGGTTGACCTTGCGACCCGTAGCGCCTTCTACGGACGCGTGGCTCAAGTCGGCTCCCTGGAAGTCCGCGTTGTCCATTCTGGCTTTCGAGAAGTCGGCGCCGGAGCAAGCGCTCTCCCGGAACCTGCATTCCGTCAGATCCGCCTCCGAGAAATTCGTGTCCCTGGCCTCGACCCTGTCCAGGACCGCTCCCGCCATCCGGGCGCGTTCGAAGACGGCATCGGTGAGGATCGCGCCCGTGAGGTCTGAGTTCATGAGGATGCAGCCGGTGCAATCGGCGTCTTTGAGGATGGACGTTCCCATCTTCGTCTTCGACAGGTCCGCCTCCGACAGATTGGCGCCTGTGAGATCCGCCCCCAGGAGGTTGGCACCCGTGAGATCTGCTCCGCTTAGGATGGACGACTGCAGGTTCGATCCGGCGAGGACCGCACCCGCGAGGTTCGATTTGGAGAAATCGAGCCCGGACAGATCCAGCCCGGATAGATCCAAACCGTGGAGATCCTCTCCGGAGAACGATTCGCCGCGGGCGGCCCTTTCCTCTACCACGTCGCGCGCCGCATATGGCACATCTGGTTCTGTCTCCTTCGCGGCCCGTTCTTCTTCCTCCTCGATGCCGAATTGCTTCTTGAACCGCCCCGTGTACTTCTTCGCCTGCTCCAGCAGCGGCTCGAGGTTCTCCGGATCGAGGCCCATCTTCGGCAGGGCGGCTCCCATCAGGGCTAGGACTTTTCCGAACTCCGGGTCTGTGGCGACAGCGGTCGGCTTGATCCCCAGTTCCTTCAGAAAGCGCAGCTGCTCGGCCTGCGCTTTCGCGCTGAGCGGCGGCAGGTGGTCCGGATCCAGATCGAGCTTGGCAAAGGCATCGCGCATCTGGCCGTCAATCTCCCGCTGTTCCACCTCGGCGAGGTTTGCCCGGTCGGTCTCGGCGAGTTTCCGGATCATGCGCGACTGCCCCTCCCTCACTTCGGGGGCCAGGTCGTCAGGGTTGACGCCCATCTGAACCATGAGCGCATCCACCTGGGACTGGAGTTCTTCGACTTCAGGGTCCGCTGATGCATCAGCCGTCGAAACCGGTTCAGGTCCGGTTTCCGGCCGCGGCGCGGACGCCGCGGTCGCTCCGGATGCTTCCGGCGCTTCGGCTTCCCCGGTCCACTCTCTTTCCTCCTCCGCCTTCCGAGCACGGAACAGCTGACGGCATTCGTCCAAAACGGCGGGCGTCTTCTCGACCGGCTCGGACAAGACGAACAGGTCCTTCACCTCTTCGTAATCTTCTGAAAGCACCGGAGCCCAACCGCGCCAGACCAGCACCAGCTTCCCGGCCTCCATATCCACCCAGAGCGTGTCCAGGTTCATGGACACCTCTTCGAAGTGCCCTTCCTGTTCTTCGCGTTCGGCCGACTTGTGCAGAAAGCACCGCACCCTGACGCCGGGCAGCTGAGCGTGATACTGAGGATGCTTCGAGTGCAGGTTCTCGAAGGAGAGCTCCTCATCGCCGCGGAGATATCCCTCGACCTGCAGCTCCGGCGGAGCCGCGTTGAAGTGGCCCCAGTCGAAGTCTTCTGGAAGCCAGGGCCAGCGCTCCTTTTCGTACTTTCCCTTGTAGGTGCCCGTCCTCGACCGGCGCTCATCCCACATGCGGTTCAACGGCCCGAACCCTGCCGGCGGCCGGCGGCTCCTCGGTGACTCGGTCAACGCATGAGGATCTTCGATATTGGGAAGAAACCGGAACTGTCTGCCGTCCGGGTCGTGCTCCGCGTTGAGTCCTTTCCCGATCGGATTGTATGCGTAGCCTTCACCGCCGAAGCTGTTCTCATAGCGCAGGTCGATCTCACTGAACGGCTCGGGTTCTGTCATCTTCCACAGTCCGAGCGCGTTCCGCCTCCAGCGGCGGCGCCCGAATACAACGAGGTGTCTGGATTTCGATCCCACTTGAAAGGTGACAGGACAGGCCGTGGCCGGTCTTCCTTCCGGCGCATGGCATTTCCCGATCAAGAGCAGATCGGCTCTGGGCTTGAACCACGCGAAGTCGGACTCATATCGAACGCTCTCGCGTCTCTCATCGTCCGGATAGAACTGGTCACCGAAAGGGAAGGCCGGATCCTCTGCGGGAACCGTCTTCCCTTCGGAGTCGAAGGCAAATGTCCCCTTGACGATCAATGTCAGGGAATGCCCGGGGTAGTTCATTCTCCCGGGAATTCCCGCGGCCAGAAATGGCGTCGTGGTGACTATTCTCACAGCAGCACCTGCGCCGAACTCTATTTGAGGATCTTCAGATTTCCGCCCGGGCCATAGACAACCGTGCCCTCGAGATAGAGGTTCGTCCCGGCCTTGATCACGCCGTTCTGTTCCGCCACCAGGCGGACATTCCCCGTGTTCTCCAGCTTGAGCCTCGAGCCCGTCTGCGAATTCCGGTCAGCGAGCTTCTCATGCCTTCCCAGCAATACTGCATCCCCATCCAGCCGAAGGCCGGACCCTTCGAGCGTCTTGACGGGTGATTGGGAAGCGGGATCGATGTTCGCTCCGACTCGAATGACCACACTCTTCTGTTTGGAATTGACGAGGACCTTCCCCTCGTGGTCCATCTCGATCCGGGCGGCGGGATCCATGTGACCGACAGGCTCGATGGCCTCGTCATTCGTATACGTCTTAGCCCATTTCCGGATTTTCAGGTTCAGCCAGATCCCCAGCACTCCGGTCAGCCCCCCCAGAATCCCCCCCGTAATGCCCCGTGCAACCTGGTCCTGGGGGATTTCCGAACCTATCCCTAGACCCGCCGAGATCAAGGCGGAATAAACCGAGTACTTGGTCAGCTCTTTCTGAGGAGGGGTCTTGGTGAATATCTCCCCGGGCCTATGATCCTTCCTATCGATGCTGGGAACTCGACTCACGTTGTCGATCTTGTAGGTTTCATTCTTCGCGCCCACCGACAGGATCATCTTCTCGGGAAAGACATTGATGACCGACCTGTTGTTCCGTACCGCATCAGAGGGCTTCTGCTCTCCAGCCGCCGCGGCGTGCGCCGCCGCCGCCTGTCTTTTCCTCCACGTCTGCAGATGTCCCGGCGCGGCCGCGCTCGCCGCCGCTTTTTCCGCCGCATCCTCCATGTCCGTCTTCGCCCCTCTGTCGCCGCTGATGATGCACACCTGGTCTCCCGCCGTCAGCACCTGGTCTTCCCCGGCCGCGGTCAGGATGTCCTTGTTGGAGCATTGAACCACCGGCTCGTAATTCGATTTCAGATCGAGGGCATAGTCGACCGAGTGCGTGACGCCGCAATTGAAATCGACCTTGTACCCGACGGTGACCGAGTTCGAGAATCCGGCCTTCACCTCAGTGAAGGACCCGAACGTGAAATCGAGCTTGTTGCCGATGGTGACGCCCCAGTTGTTGCCGGCGGAGAACTGGCTGGCGTCGCTGGCGGACCAATGCAGCATGGACCGGCCGAGTTCGAGCCCGGAGTTGTGGTGGGGGCTGTAGAGCCGGATGTGCTCGTCGCCCGGGGTGGAGTCGAGAATGAGCTCGTTGCCGTAGTGGTCGCGGATGACGCTCTGCGTCTGATTCCCCTGCACCACCGGGCTGACAGTCTGGGGATTGGGAACCGCGCCGCTGATGACGGGACGGTCCGGATCGCCGTCCACGAAGGTCAAGAGGACCTCGGCTCCCTTGTGCAGCGGGAAGTGCATGCCCGACGGGCCCTGGACGCCGTCGGATGCGGTGAAGCCCGAATAGGGTTGGGCCATGCGGACGAAGCGTGAAGCCTTGCCATCCTTCCTGCCGCTGAGATCCAGGGGCAGGATGACTTTGTAGCGTCCCTGGTCGTCCAGTTCGGCGTACTTGCCGTCGCCCGCCGCGTCCACCAAGGCGTTCATCGTCCCGTGGAATCTCGGTTTCTCGGTGCGGCGTTCCGGGCGAAACTGCACGTCGGCGGGAATGCAGACGAAACGGTTCGAATACCCGGCCGTTTCCTCCTGCCCTGAGTTGTCCTTGCCGAGGCCGGCCACAAGCGTCTCCGATTGGCTCCCCTGGTGAGCGACCTCGACGATGAGATACCGTCGGTTGTACTCGCTCCGATAATGCCCGCTCAGCTCGAACACGTATCCGGCGGAGAACGCCGGGGCATTCGCTTCCCCATGGAATTCCCGTTCCCTGCAGAGCAGCTCTTCCGCCCTGATCTTGGCGAGGTCGTTCCCTTGCCCGGCGTCCTTGAAGTGCTCTCCGTACAGATAGACTTCCCCGCACCCGTTGGGATCGACGGTCGCCTCGGCCTTCATCTCGAGACCGGGCTTGCGGTAGTTGTGGTCCTTCAAGACCACCTTGGCGGGAAGCATCTGCTGGCGGCAGGCGAACTCCCTGACGATGTCCTTGTTCAAGGCGATCAGGCCCGAGGGCGGCGAGTAGGGGACGTCGGCATCCCCCTGGATGTCTTTATGGATGGAGAGATTGTCGCAGACGACCATCTTCGCGCCCTGTTCGGTCTGCTCGAAGAAGTAGTAGATCCCCTCCCGTTCCATCCAGCGGGACATGAAGTCGAGATCGGTCTCCTGGTACTGGCAGACATACTCCCAGGCCGGATAGCTTCGCGTTAGGCTCAACTCGTAGTCTTGGCCGCCCATCCCCGCCTGTTTCAATACCTCGTCGATGATCTGCGGAACGGTCTTGTCGAGGAAGATCTGGTTCTCGTGGTACAGGCCTGCATTCCAGAGTTTCGGAACCAGGATGGCGCGGTAGAACGCGTGCTGCTTCACCTCGTGGAGCTGTTCGAATCCGGCCAGGACGCCATGGAACGGCAGTTCTTCGCCGGCGTGGACGATCGTCAGCGTCGCGGGATTCTGCAGCACGGCCTTCAGGTCGATCTCCGGGTCCTGGGAAGACAGGGTGATGTCGAACTGGTAAGGCCTGGAGATCGCCTCGGTTCCGCTGAATTTCACGACCGAGAAGGTGTCCTCCGGCAGCGCCTTCGAAATGAAGGTGAATTCCGTTCTGTCCCTGGGTTCCATCGTCAACCTCGACTTCTTAGGAGAACCGGATGTCGAACCCGCCGCCGCCGTCGGCCTGGATCGTCAGCTTCTCCGGCAGTCTTCCGCCGGCCATCTGTTCGAGGATTTCGGTCGAGATCTTCGGAAGCAGGGTGCCCTGCATGATGTGGTCGATGTTGCGCGCGCCGGTTTCGACCTCCGTGCAGCGCCGGGCGATCTGCTCCACCACCTGCGGGTCGTACTCGAGGGCGATCGCGTGATTCGCCTGCAGCCGCTTTTTCAGCTGGCCGAGCTTCAGTTCGACGATGGCCCGCATGGCGTCCTCGCCGATCGGGTAGAAGGGCACGATGGTCATCCGGGCCAGCAGGGCCGGCCGGAAGTGGCTGCTCAGCGCCGGACGGATCGCCGCCGTCAGCTCCTCGGCCGACGGGCGCGGCTCCCGCACGCCCATCGCGGTGATGAGATCGGTAGCCAGGTTGCTGGTCATGATGATGACCGTGTTCTTGAAATCGATCGCGCGCCCTTCGCCGTCGCTCAGCATCCCCTTGTCGAAGACCTGGTAGAACAGGTTCATCACCTCGGGGTCCGCCTTCTCGACCTCGTCGAGCAGCACCACGGAATAGGGCCGCTGCCGCACCGCCTCCGTCAGCACGCCTCCCTCGCCGAACCCCACGTAGCCGGGAGGCGAGCCGATCAGGCGCGACACGGTGTGCTTCTCCTGGAACTCCGACATGTTGACGGTGACGATGAAGCGCTCGCCGCCGAACAGCGTGTCGGCCAGGGCGAGGCCCGCCTCCGTCTTGCCGACGCCGCTGGGGCCGACGAAGAGGAAGACGCCGATTGGCGTCGCGGGATTGGCCAGTCCGGCCTTGGACGCGCGGATGCCGCGCGCCAGCGCCTCGAGAGCGTGGTCCTGCCCCTTGATGCGCTCGGCCAGGCGCTCCTGGAGGTTCAGGATGGTCACGGCCTCGTCCTTGACCATCTTGCCGACCGGTATGCCGGTCCAGTCCGCCACGACCTTTGCGATCACGTCGGGCGTGACCTCGAGGCTGATGAGCGGCTCGCCCTCTCGGGTGGCCTCGAGCCCGGCCTGGGCTTCCCGCATCTCGGCCTTGAGGCGCGCGGCCTCGTCCTCGCCCTGCGCGTCGCGTGCGCGCCCGCGGATCTCCACCAGCCGGGCAGCCGCGTCGCGCTCGCGCGTCCAGCGCTCCTCGAGCGCGCGGCTCGCCTCCTTCTCGGCCGCGATCTCCTGATCGAGCTGCCCGAGCCGCGCGGCATCCACTTCGACGCCGGCCTTCGCGTCCCGCTCGCCCGCCTCGCGCTCGCGCTCCAGCGCTCGGATGCGCACCATCTTGTCCTCGAGCTCGTCGGGCCGGCTGCCGAGGCCGATCTTCACGCGGGCCGCGGCCGTGTCGAGCAGGTCCACCGCCTTGTCGGGCAGCTGCCGGCCCGAGATGTAGCGGCTCGACAGGTGCGCCGCGGCGACGACGGCGGCGTCGAGGATGTGGACCTTGTGCGTCTCTTCGTACTTGTCGCGCAGCCCGCGCAGGATCATCACCGCGTCGTCGGCCGACGGTTCCTCGAGCACGACCGGCTGGAAGCGCCGCGCCAGTGCCGCGTCCTTCTCGAAGTACTTCTTGTATTCCGACCAGGTGGTGGCGGCCACCGTGCGCAGCTCGCCGCGGGCCAGCGCCGGCTTCAGCAGGTTGGCGGCATCACCGCCGCCGGTGGCGCCGCCGGCGCCAATGAGGGTGTGGGCCTCGTCGATAAAGAGAATGATCGGCTTGGGCGAGGCCTTGACCTCGCTGATAACCGACTTGAGGCGGTTCTCGAATTCTCCCCGCACGCCCGCGCCGGCCTGCAGCAGGCCCAGGTCGAGGCTGAGGAGGCTCACGCCCTTGAGCACCCCGGGCACGTCGTCCTGGACGATGCGCAGCGCGAGGCCTTCGACCACCGCCGTCTTGCCGACGCCCGCTTCGCCGACCACGATCGGGTTGTTCTTGCGGCGCCGGGCCAGGATGTCGATCATCTGGCGGATCTCGCGGTCGCGGCCGAAGACCGGGTCGATCCCCCCGGCGCGCGCGCGGGCCGTGAAGTCGATCGTGAACTTGCCCAGCGCGGTGTCGTCCCTCGCGCCCGCTCCTCCGGGCGCCGCCGCCTGGTCGCGGGCCGCGGTGTCCTCCTCGATCGATCCTCCCGTGATCTCGTAGAACCGGCGCTTCAGCTCGTCGACCCGGACCGATTCCAGAATCTGCAGGCTGTCGCCACCAAAGTAGCGCCCGAGATTCCGAACCAGGGCGGCCAGCATGGCCCCCGACCGAATCTGGGAGAGATTCAAGTCGACGGAGCCGACCAGCCAGCTCTCCTGGACCCAGTCCAGCAGCTGCGGGGAGAACACGGGCCTGCCCGTGTTGCCGGACTTGTAGCCTTCCAGGATGCGCTGCAGGGCTTTCTGGACCCTCGACGAATCGACCTCAAAATGCTTCAGGATCGCGGGGACGTCGGCTCGCGGATCCTCGAGCAGCTGCACGAGCAGATGCTCGACGCCGACCTCGTAGTGACCGCGCGAGATGCACTGGCCCGCCGCCGTCTCCAGCGACCTGGTGCAGAAGGGATTGAGACGGCCCAGCAGCGACTTCGCATCGACTCCGATCATGGCAGCCTCCTCAAGCACCCCGCGACATGTTCATCGACAGACCACGGTCTCCTCACGGTCGCTTTCCGGCTGGTCCGAAAAGAGCCACGTGTTCCACCCGAGCCTGGGAGCGCCCCGGGGAGGAGCCCCCGACGCCAGCCGGAGGCGCGGCAAGCCGCGCACACGCAGGCCGATGTCGAACGTCATCGGTTCGTTGACGAACAGGTCCACGAGCCGCTCGAGCACGCGGTGATCGTCCTGGCCCGGAAGGAAGTCCAGCATGCGCTCGTGGTCGCAGGGGCCGATCCAGACACGGAAACTGGTCATCCTCCCGAAGACGCGCGTCCCGATGCTGCAATCGACACCCAGGCGGCAATTCCTGGTCCCGAGCGCCGCCAGCTGTTCTTCCCGAATCCGGATCCAGCGGCCGGTGCACTCCTCGACTTCGACGGGCAGCCCGTCGAAGTAGTCGCTCAGCAGGCGCTCCAGGTCCAGGGCCGAGTGCGGCTGGTGGTGGAACAGTCCCGCAAAGTGCAGCAGCCGCCACGAGTCGGGGATCGCCGTGGCCTCCACCATCGCGGGCGATCCGAGGCCGGTCAACGCGAACAGGCGCGGCGTGATCGGGTCGTTCTTCCCGTGCTCGAACTCAATCGGATAGCGGTACTTGCACCAGCATCGATAGAAGAGCGAGATCAGCCGATGATGGAAGATGTCGAGGAAGTCCCGCACGCGGGGGTGGTCGGGATCCTCCCAGAGCACGTCCTCGCTGTAGAAAGACGGGAGCGGAGAGGTGGACCCGTACACGCCGAGGAACGTCGTCGTCAGTCGCACGCGGTGCGGGGCCGTCCGGGCCGCGGGCGCCGGCTCCAGCGCCGCCACGTCAGTGGCGGGAAATCCGAGCGACGCGTCCGGCCTGAAGCGCAGGCCTTCCTCGGCCGCCGGGCCGCTCTCCCCCACGCGCACCGTCGACCGGGCGCGGCGTTCGAGCAGCCGGACCAGCTGAAAGAACGAGAAACGGTGGGCCCTGTCGGCCAGCGTCTCGACTAGGCGATCGTCGTGCGACCAATCCTGGGCGGCCACTCGAAGGTCTCTCCCTTCTCGCTCCCCTTCACGATCAGCCGGCTGAACGAATTGATGGGAACCTGCCGCGACAAGTATTCGTCGAGGACCGACGCGAACAGCATCATGTCCCCTTCGCTGCTGAAGCGGCTTTCATCGAGCGTCACGCGCGTGGTCGTCCCCTGCACGGGGACCCCGCGGAAGAGCAGCTGTTCGGGCGTGCGCCGGACTTCGGCGATCCCCTCGATCCGGTGCTGGTTGACCTTGCCCGCCTGCTGATTCTGAAGCGACGGGAAGTTGTACAGCTGCAGCACGTCGCGCAGGGCGGTGGGGCCAGACAGCGCCACCGAGCTCAGCCCCAGGTGGGAGATCAGGCGCCAGTACAGGTCCCCGTCGAGCGGAGGCCGGATGCCGGGGGTGACCCTCGTGATGTTGCGAAAGCGCGCGACCGCGGGCGTCTTCTCGGTCACGACCTGGATGTCTCCCAGCCTCAACCTGTCGGCCAATGCCAGATTGCTGCAGGTCAGCTGGAAGACGACGGTCTGCGTCGGTGGCAGGACCGCCTTCTGGTCGATGTCGACGAACGACACGTACACGTCCGTGCCGTCTCCGGCCACGGCGTTGCGCATGCGCGCGTGATAGAACACCTGCTGGCGGCCGGACTCGGCCCGTCCGAACCTGAAGGAGTAGAACGGCTGATATTCGATCTCCTGTGCCGTGCCCTGGACCCAGCCCGCGGCCCGGTCGATCGAATGGATCTCGTAATGATGAGGGCGCGATCCCGAGGGCAGCAGCCGGTACTCCGTCCGCTCGTGATCGACGGAGATCGGCTCGGATTCCATCCTGACCAGATTCACCACCGGCGTGCAGTAGAGGCGGACCTCCTCCGACGAGACTTTCAGGGCACGGTCGAGAGGGCCAGAGAACAAGAAATCGATGCCGAACGTGCTGCCCTTGAGCGGCTGCTTCAGGGAGTCGAGGCCGGACAGCTCCACGAAAAGGAACTTCTCCGGGAAGATGAAGTACTCCTGCAGGAACCGGTACCCGTCGGATGCGGATGTCGGGTAGGGCAGGACGGCTTCGTCGTCTCTGAACCCCACGGGCCGGACGGCGTCCGCGTCGAGGTACACATCCTCGGCCGGCTTCTGGCCGGGCTGGCCCGTGACGCGGATCTTGACCAGATGGCGGCGCAGCCAGAAATACAGAGGCTCCGCGGAATCGCCCGAGAGGAAGAACCGGAGCTTCCCGATCTCGGCCCACGTGACCGAGCTGCCCGGCTCGATCGCGAACCTGACCTGCAATTCCGGCTTGCCGCCGACCGGGGTCTGGAGGGACACCGAGGTAATGGCGAAGGGATGCAAGTCGACATCGAAGCAGGTGTGGAAGCGGCACGAGGTGCCGTCCACCGAGACGGAGGCGACCTCGGTTCCCTGGGGGATGCGGTACGGCTTTCGGACCATTCCCTTGTGTGGCTCGAATTCGATCAGCGAGAGGGGCGGGATCGGCTGCAGGTAGTGCGGCATCAGCAGGCTGACCAGCGCGTGGACGACCTCGGGAAACTCGTCGTCGAGCTTCTGCCGGATCCTGCCGGTGAGGAAGGCGAACCCTTCGAGCAGCCGTTCGACGTCAGGGTCGGTCCCGCCTTCGGAGAGGAAGTGAGCGGCCTCCGGGTGAGCCTGGGCGAACTCCCGGCCCATCTCCCGCAGAAACGACAGCTCGTCCTGGTAGTACTTGTTGAAACTCAAGTGGATCTCTCCCGGTCGCTCGGGCTCTGGCGGGCCTGGCATCCACGGCCCTACCCGTTCCCGCGCGGCACGATCGGTCGGCGGGGGGGCGTCGCGGCAGCCGTCGGATTGTGCGCCCGGCTCCGCCGCCCCACCGGGCATGTCGTTTCAGCGATGTCGGTCCCGGACCGGGCCTGTCTCGGTGCGATGGCCGCGGAGTTCCGGGCGCGGGTACTCGGCTGACCCGTAGTCGTCGAGATCCTGACCCGCCCCGATCACGGCATTGCCGGACGGCGTGACGGTCGTGTTGAAATGCACGGGAAACTGTCCCTTTCCCGTCACGATCTGGCCGCTGATCGCGAAGTGCAGGTTCAGGTCGCCGCCGAGCGGCAGGTGCGTAATCTTCACGCGGCGCAGACGGGGCTCAAACGCCTCGATCGAGTGCTTGATGGCGCGGCGCACGCGGTCCAGCGCCTCGGGGGCACCCTCGGCGCAATCGGTGATGTCTGGCATGCCGTAGTCCGGCTGGATCAGCGCCTGACCCTGGCGGGTGTTCAGCAGCCGCTGCAGATGCCGCATGACGGAATCCACCAGCGGCTGCATGTCCTCGCGGGTCGTGCGCTGCCCGACCGGATCCGGGCTCGCGAGCCTCTCCAGCAACGTGCGATCGCGCTCCACGCCTGCGCCCCCTTGCTACCTCGGCGTGCTCCAGTCGTCTTCGGACTCGATCCCGTCCTTGACCCACCGCCACATGATCTTACGGTAGGTGAAGGAGACGTCCTCCATGTCGCCCAGATGGGCGAAGGCCGGGTCCAGGCAGTTCCTCTTCCACGCCTTCATGGACACGATGATCGCGTCCTCGAGCGCCGTGATGAAGTAGTTCTCTTCCTGTCCCTTCTCGTTGATCTGGTACCACTTCAGTTCCACGCTCTTCAGGTGCTCGCCGGTGGTGAGCGCCATATAGAGAAGCGGGGACGACTTGTCGATGGCCTTCACGATCGTCAGCGGATGATGGACCCGCTTTCCGGTCGCGAGGCCCGTCTGCGGATCGCGCGGGATCGACACGTCGTGTTCGACCGCCTGAACGAGGATGGTGTTCTCTCTTCCCCGCTGCGTGCAGGATCCCTTGATGACCCCCTGCCTCTCGCCCGTCAGGGTGAGATATGCCGGTAGTGCCATTGTTCCTCCTTTGGCGTCCCTATTCCTTCTCGAACTTGCCGACGAGCGAGAGCGTGAAGAACGCCCCCATGTACTTGAAATGGGGCCGGACCTTCAGGTCCACGCGGTACCATCCGGGCTCGCCCTGGACGTCGCTGACAGAGATCTCCGCCTTGCGCAGTGGCCGTCTCCCGCGGACGCTCGGCTCGACGATCTCCTGGTCGGCGACATACTGGCGAATCCAGGTGTTCAGCTCCCGCTCGAGATCGACCCGTTCCTTCCAGGTCCCGATCTGTTCGCGCTGGAGCACCTTGAGGTAATGCGCCAGCCTGTTGACGATGAAGATGTATGGTAATTGCGTGCCGAGCTTGTAGTTGAGCTCCGCGTCCTTCCCCTCCCGGCTCTGCCCGAAGTACTTCGGCTTCTGGCAGGAACTCGCGGAGAAGAAGCAGGCGTTGTCGCTGCCCTTGCGCATCGTCAACCCGATGAAGCCCTCCTCGGCCAGCTCGAATTCGCGACGCTCGGAGAGCAAGACCTCCGTCGGGATCTTCGACTCGATCGCCCCCATCGACTCGAAGGTGTGCACCGGGAGATCCTCGACCGCGCCGCCGCCCGCGGGGCCGATGATGTTGGGACACCAGCGGTACTTGGCGAAGCTGTCGGTGAGGCGCGTCGCGAAGGCGAACGACGCGTTGCCCCACAGGTAGCTGTCGTGGCCGCCTGTCCCTTCGTGGTAGTTGAAGGACTTGACCGGGTTGGATTCCTCTCCGTACGGCAGGCGCAGCAGGAATCGCGGCAGGGTCAAGCCGACGCTCCGCGCGTCCTCGGACTCGCGGAACGCATGCCACTTGGTGTACTGCGGGCCCTCGAGCAGGGACTTCAGATCCTTCAGGTTCGGCAGCCCGAGGAACGAGTCCTGGCCGAAGAACTGCGGGCCCGCCGACGCGATGAACGGGGCGTGGGCCATCGTGCCCACGCTGGCGGCGTACTGGAGCAGCTTGATGTCGCGCGCGCCGGGGCCGAATTCGTAGTTGGCGATCAGCGCCCCGTAGGGCTCGCCGCCGAACTGCCCGTATTCGGCCGCGTAGACGTGCTTGTAGAGGCCGGACTTGGTCACCTCCGGCGAGTCCTCGAAGTCCTGCAGCAGCGCGTCCTTGGAAACGTTGAGCAGCTCCAGCTTGATGTTCTCCCGGAAGTTGGTCTTGTCGACCAGGAACTTCAGGCCCGTCCAGGCGGATTCGAGCTGCTGGAATTCGCTGTGGTGGACGATCGCGTCGACCTGCGCGCTGAGTTTCCGGTCGATCTCGGCAATCATCTCGTTGACGAGGCCGACCTGGACCTTCGCGCCCGCCCTGGCGGGCGCGAGCAGTTCGGCGAGGAAGGCCTGCACGCCCTTCCGAGCCGTCTCGTAGCCTTCGTCCGAGGGCTTGATCCTCGTTTCCTCGAGTATCTGTTCCAGGAGGGAGGACTCTGCGGCCTCTGTTCCGACGCCCTGCGCGGCACGCTGCACTTTGTTCTCAGCCATCGTCACTCCTCCCTTATTCGTCCGCCTTGGCTCCCAATTCACCGAGAATCTTCTCGCGGGCCGACACGTCTGAGATGAGGCTCTCGATCTTCTTCCTGAATGCCGGGATGTTGCCGAGCGGTCCCTTCAGGGCCTGCAGCGCCGTCCTCAACTGCAGGAGTTGATTGAGTTCCGGCACCTGTTCGGCGACGGCTTCCGGGCGGAAGTCCTTCGTCGACTTGAAATCCAGCTTCACCGCCAACTGGTCTTCCTCTTCCCCCGCCTTCTTCTCGGTCAGCTTGTTGGGAACTTTCAGCGCCAGCGACAGACTCTGGCTGGCCATCACATCGTTGAAGTTGTCCTTGTCGACGGAGACCGGCTTGCGCTCCTCGAGCGGCGTCTCGTCTTCCTTCAAGGTGTAGTCCCCCAGCACGAGGAGCTTCAGGGGCAGCTCCTTTTCCTGCTGGGCGCCTCCAGTGGCGGGACGGTAGACGATGTTGACTCGCTCCTTGGGAGCCACGGACGATTCCTTGGCCATGGTCATCTCCTTGTTGCCTTAGCCAGATGCATTCCCGCCAGCACATCGAGCCTGCACAAACGGCTGTATACGGCATCCGCCTGTCGGCCGATCTCGGGTGTCGAGGGCCCGGATGCCTGGGCGGACTTGTCGAGCGCGGTTTCGTACAATCGCAGCGCCTCGAGGCAGAGGCGCGGCTCCCATTCCTCGAGCGAGAAGCGGCGGACCTGCTCGTCGAGCATCTCGAGCCGAGCCAGAGCCGGCCTCAATTGGCCCGCCTCGAGGCAGAGCCTGGCCAGCTCCATCTGGGCCAGGAACCGGTCACGCCCGGTCGCCGCGGTCCTCGCCGCCTCCTGGACGAGGCTGATGGCTTCGGCCGGCTTGCCCTCATCGAGCAAGGCCCGGCTGCGCTTGCGCAGCTCGCCCAGCCAGTCTGGCTGCTCTCCCTGGACCGCCACGGCGGCCGCGGTCTCCACTGGTGCGGGAAACAGCTCGCTCGCAATCCACCGGCGTGTCGAATCGTCGGCGAACGGCGTTCCGTCGGAGAACTTCAGTTCCGATAGTCCGGGCAACCGCGTCAGCAGCGCGGCCGCCTCCCCCCTGACCATGAGCCGGGCGCCCGCATAATCCGGGCCGAGGCCCCCGAGAGCCTGGTCGCTCAGTCGATGCAAGTCGAGCCAGAACGGGAACTCCGCGACGCGCTCCTCGGTTTCCTCGAGCAGGTCCTTCCAGGCTGATTGTGCGGCGAGCGTCTGGCATCGGGCCCGAACGTGCTCAGGGGGCGGAGGAATTCGAGTCTGCTCATTGGATGCCGGGGGCACGGCATCGATGTCGCTCCAGGTCAGCGCCCGGATCAGGCCGTAGGACGACGGGGACGATGGACTCCCGCCACGCGAGATGGCGATCGCGCGCTTCAGGGGATCGACCGTGTCCTGGAGGAAACGTCTCGCCTCTTCGGCCGTGTCGATCGATGACGCCGCGGCAACTGCCTGGGGCCTCTCCGGCTCCGGCCGAGGTGGCTGCTGGGCCACCTGCGCGCCCGCGACCGGCCTGGGAGCGCTCTGCGCGATGAACTCCCGGAGCGGACGCAGCAGGTCGGTCCAATCCGGGCAGTCGGCAGGCATGTTCTCCTGCAGCACGGCCAACAGGGACTGGACCTGGGCCTCGCAGGCCGCCACGGCCTCCGCATCGCCGTCCTTGAGCGCGCCCTGGGCGATCGCGAAACTTGCGCGTCCCGCGAGCCAGTTGAGCGCATTGACTCGGGCCTTGAGCCGCTTGAGTTCGGGGAACAGGTCGGGCCAGAACCCGGAGGCCATCGCCTCCAGGCAGGCCAGCCCCTTCGTCAATCCGACGCATCCCTCGGTCTGGAGCAGGCCCACCGCCACATAACTGCAGACGAGGATGTCCTTGGATTTCTCGCTGAGGATCTTCCGTCCGAGGGCGACCACCTCCGTCCAGTCCACCGGCTGACGGGACAACCCCTCCAGTCTCTGAATCTGGGCGTCCACGGCTTCGAAGTCGGGATCGTAACGGACCGACACTCCGGCTGGATTCTCGCCGCTCACCGGTCTCGCGCCGATTTCCCGCCAGTCCGCCAGGCTGCTGTCCACGGGACACTCCCTTTCGGGACCAGTACCCGCTCGGAGGTGACGAGGTGAACTACCTGATTCGCACGGTCAGGTCCAGCTTCCCTCCCCCGAACACCACCAGCGAGCGGGGGCGCTTCAACTCGTACGCCTTGCCGCTGCTGCTCTTGTCCAAGCGAACGTCACCGCAGTAGTAGTTGGTCTCGCCCTTCTTGGTCACGCAGATCTTGAAGGGGCCGGGGTTGACCAGGTTCGGGAACTGGAAGTCCCCGTTCTGCGTCTGTGCCCTCGCGACTTCCTTGTCCGCCTGGAACTTGCTGTCGGAGTACGCCTCGAGGAGCACCACGGTGGCGCCAGGCAGCCCCTTGTCCTTCTCCTTGACGCTGCCGCCCACGGTGAGCCCTCTCTGCCGCTCGTCCTTGACCGTGCCAACCGGAGTCGCCTTGTTGAGGATGGCCAGAACCTGTTGGACCGGCTGTTTCAGAAGCGGCTCCAGGACCTCGCGTGAGCTGGCATCGAGGTTGGCCAGCAGCGCGTTGGCCGTCTGCAGCACGTTGTCGCCTTCGCGGCCGAGATCGGGGATCTGGCCGGCGGGCTGGTTCGCGTCGAGGAAGGTCCGGACGACCACCTGGAGCCGGCTGAGCGCCTTGAGGTACTGCTCGAGCGGGGAATCCTGGTTCTCCTTCCTGGCCACCAGCGAGTGAATCCCCTGGAAGCTCTGCGCGACGGCGAACCGCATCCCGCCGGCGCCGTCGAGCGCCGCCTGGGCCGCCTGCGCCGCCTGCGCCACCTGCGCGTCGCCGGGCTTCACCCGGTCCAGGTCGTCGAAGGTGTTGAGCGAAACCGCCTTCAGCAGCAGGGCCAGCGGGGATCGCTGTGGATCGGCCAGCTGCGAGATCTTGTCGGCCGCGTCCTGGAACGAGCCGACCCGCCTGACCTCGATGCTCTTCAGGAAGTCCCACCAGCTCCGCTGGTAGTCGTTGAAGTACAGCGTGCGCAGTTTCTGATCGATCTTGGCTTCGCCCGACGAGCCGGCCGGGATTCCCAGCACCCAGCTCCGCTGCTCCTCGTAGTCCTTCGCCATGGCCGCGATCTGGTCCTTGGCGAACGACTCCCACCCGACTTTCGTGTAGGTGCCGTCCACCGCCTTGCTGGCATCGAGGACAGTCGAGCCCTGGCCCCCGAAAATGCCGCCGAGCGTAATGGAGTCGATCTTGCGCCGGCCTTCCTCCTGGATGATCCCGTAGTAGTAACGGTCGGGCTCCACGACGAGCAGCAGCTTCCTGGCCCGGTCGATCGTCTCGTTGTCGGCGCGGCTCTGCGAGAGGCGGTAGGCCGGGCG
This sequence comes from uncultured Acidobacteriota bacterium, assembly GCA_963727765.1. Lineage (GTDB taxonomy): Bacteria > Acidobacteriota > Vicinamibacteria > Vicinamibacterales > Fen-181 > FEN-299. Next base: position 991,105 of record CAVSGZ010000008.1, on the reverse strand, counting down.
CCGATGGTCCCCCAGCTGGTGCAGGTAGTACCGCAGCAGCGAGAGGGCGACCGGCTTGTCCTTGTCCTGGACACCCTGGACCCAGTAGTCCCGCATCTGGTTGTCGAGGAACGCCGGGTCGGCTCTCGACTCGGACGACAGCATGAGGAACGTCTTGAGCAGGCTATAGGTCTTCCCGGGATCGAATTCGACAGGGGCCGTCTTCGCCGCGGCGGGCGCAGCCGCTGCCGCGATCGAGATCCAGCTGGACCCTCAGGCCGTTGTACTTCTGGCCCAGCCGCGTGTCGGCATTGACTAGCGGGGAGAGGAAGAGCTGCTTGAGCTTCTCGAGATACTCGCCGCGCGCCTGGTCCAACCCGGTCTCACCGGGGTAAAGCCCCCAGTAGAAGCGGCGGCCACGTACCTGGCACCGGTCCGTCTGCCCCAGGCACTCGAATGCCTCGAGCCGCTGCTGCAGGGTGAGAAGGGCCGACAGCGTCTCGGTCGTCTTCCCGTCGGCCGCGGCGAGCCGGTGAACGGCCACGGCCGCCTCGCTCAACCCGCGGCTGTCCTCGTACGCACCGAACGTGAACGCGAGCAGGCTGACCGGAAGCACGATCCCGGCCAGCGCCAGCGCCGCCATGCGCCAGCGCAACCGCCACCGTCTGACGCTCCGCGACAGCCCGGCAAGGCCCCGGTCGGAGATGATGACGCGCGTGAACAGCGGGTTGATGAAGTAGCTCTTCGATTCCTGCACGGGCGTGGCGGCCACCGGCGGCAGGCCGGCTTTCCCCGCCAGCAGGTCGACCACCGGGCTGCGGCTCTGCCCGGTCTGCAGCGCGCTGGTCAGGTAGAACCCCCTGAACAGCGGCTGCTCGCGAAACTGATCGGCCTGGAAGAGCACTTCGATGAACTCGCTCACCTGGTTCCGGATGAGCGGGAACTGCGCCGGGAACGCGAAGGCGCGTTCCTGCACCCAACCCTCGCTCCCGGCGAGCGCCGCCGACCGCCTGGCCAGCAGCGACTGGTAGATCTGGTCGAACGCGTTCCTGAACTCCTCTTCGGGGTGCGGGTTCTGGAACTGCTCCTGGCGGAACGTGGCGCCGAGCGGCGTGCTTCCGCCGTTTGCGAGCCCCCTGAAGAACTCCTTGAAGCCGTCGATTCTCATCGGCCTTGCTGAAGACGAGATAGACCGGCAGCACCATCCCGAACGCCTTGGACGTCATGTCCAGGAACGACCGGCTGCGTTCGGCCTGCAGGCGCAGCTCGTCGTGCCCGAGGGCGAGCAGCGCGCCGATGTCGACCACGAGCACGATCCCGTCGACCGGCCTGGCCTTCCTTCGCTGCTTGATCTGCTCGAGCGTCGCGTGCCAGGTACTCTTGCTGCCGTCGCTCGAGAAGAACGTGCCGGACGGATCGATGAAGACCGCCTCGTTGGCGACCCACAGGTCGCACCCCTCGGTCGGCGTGACGGTGGGCCGGCCGAGCGGCTTCTTCGGCTCGGTGTACGAAAAGCTGAACCCCGACTGCACGACCAGCGTCGACTTCCCGCTGCCTGCTGATCCGAGGAGCAGGTACCACGGCAGCTGGTAGACGGGATCCCTCCCCGTCGCGCCGAGCTTCGATCCCTTCAGCCACTGGATCGTCCGGTCCAGCCGCTCGCCGACCGACGATACACCAAGCGGTCCCGAAGACGATGTCTGGGCGAAGCCGGGAGCGCGGCCCGCGCGGGGCGTCCGCACCGCCCGCACGGCCGCCCAGACGACGAGCGTCAGGACTGCGGCGAGCAGGATCACGCCGGCCGCCCAGCGCGCGGTCACGGGCGACAGGCCGAGGCGCGGACCGGCGAACCAGGCGGCGAGGGCGAGGATCAGCGCGACGATGGGGACGAGGAGCAGCGCGAGGACGGGCGGCAGGAAGGACCTCTTCATGACCGTGCCTCCAGCGCCGGCGAGCTCCCCGGTCGTTCGAGACAGGCGGAGGCGCGGGTCGGCTCCCGGCTCTCGCCTGACAGGCGGACGACCACGAACAGCACGGCGTAGGCGAGCAGGCAGACGGCCACGACGGCCGCGCACGCGTACAGCAGCCACCGCGGCAGCCGGTCGCTCTGCGGCCGAGGCTTGTCGGTGGCCTGCCAGTGGGGGCTGGGATTGTTCATGTCGGGCGCGGGGTCACGCTCGAGTTCGTGCTGGACGGCCTTCTTGAGGGCATCGAGCTTGTCCTGCTCGCCGGCTACCCCGTACTTGCCGCGGAACCCGAGCTGGAGGCACTGAGAGTAGATGCCGAGAGCCTCGGACCTCGCGCCCGTCTGGGACCTCAGCCTCTCGAGGTGCTCGAAGAAACCCTCGCCAGCGAGGTAGGTCCCGAAGTAATGGAGCTGGAGGGGATTGTCGGCCCACTGGTCCCGGCCGGGCCAGTCGGTTCTGAGGGCGATTTCATCGACGAACGCCGCCAGCGCGAACTTCACTTCGGCGATGTCATCCGCGTCGATCCGCTCCGCCTTCGCCCGGCTCTCCAACTCGTCGAAGAGCTTCAGGGCCCCCTTGCTCACGCACCCGAACTCCGCCGAGCGCCCGCGCTCGCGCATCCCCAGCGCGAACACGAAGATCTCGGTCGCCAGCTCCGTCAGAGTTGTCGCCCGAACCGATTGGTCCATGAGGCCGCTCCCGAGAGAACCGAATCCAACTCACTCCTTGATCGACCAGAGTTCCATCTTCAAGCCCGGGAACCTCTGCCCCGGGATTCGAATGGCGAGCGTGCGCGACCGGCAGATCTGCTCCCAGTGCCGCTGGCTCTCCGCGTCGCCGCGGCTCTCGAGCCGGAAGTACTGCAGCCCCAGCTTGACCCGAAGCGGGTGGGGCGGGATGGGGCAATGGACGAGCGCCACGCCGGGCAATGCGAGCCCGAGCAGCGAGTTGATCATGTCGATCGAGCTGATCTTCGCCTGTCTGGGCAGTTCCTCGATCAGCTGGTGATCGGGAATCTCGGCCCTGGCCGCCAGGAAGACCTGCGCCGAGACGAGGAGCTGGTCGTCGGGCACCGAGGCGGTGAACTTGGAATCGCTCTCCCGCTCCAGGGGAATCTCGACCGCACCGGCCGGGACGACAGCCTTCAGCGATTCCTGGATCGCCTTCTCGAGGCCGAGGAACGTCCGCGAGAGATTGGTGTGCTCGTAGGGCGGAAGGTCCCTCGGGTGTGCCGAGGGCGAGAACGTCGTCAGCGCGCCCGCCAGCTCAGCCAGTGCAAGGAACACCGATTCGGGATGCGCCTGCCGCATCCGATGATAGTGATCGACGATAGGAATGGCTGAGTTGACCGTGTGCAGCAGCCACAGGTTCCCCTGGTCGGCGCCGCCATACTCCGCCATGCCCACCGTCCGCTGGCTCCTCGATTCCGACAGCGACGTGCTCTTGGTGTGGAGCGTCTCCAGCAGGCGTCGGAGGATCCCCACCAGGGCGGGCGAGCAGGACACCTGGAGGCACGGTGGGATGAACGTGTCGTCGAGGGCGAACGCCTCGCTGCTGTCCTGCCGCAGGCGGGCAACCTGCAGGTAGTCGTAACCGGCGAGCGCGTCCTCGCCCAGCAGGATCTGGAGGTTCGGCCTGAGCACCGCGATCTCGCGTTCGTTCTCGCCCGCGGTGTCGTCACAGATGCGCACCGATTCTCTGACGTAGCGTCTGGGCTGCGATCCGGGCTCCTCGGGATCGAGGACGTTGGGTGACGACGGCTGCTCCTCGGGAACCGCGAGATACACGTTCACCGACTGAACCGACGGCGCCAGCGCATTCCTGATCACCCGCGCGGGCGCGGGTCCGTCGCTGTCGGGGACGCGGAAAGCCGTCCCGCCGGGGAAGACTCCGCTGCACCGGACGATGGAGAAATGCCCGTTGGCCAGCCCTTCCCGGTTGATTTCCAGTTCGGTGAGCCCCCAGTTGAAAGCCGCCAGGGACTTGACCCGGAATTGCAGGGAGGATTGCTGGTAACGGTCCCACTGCTGGAAGTGGTGGGGCGAGAGGAACATGCCCTCGCTCCAGAGAACTCTCTGATCTCGGCTCATAGTCGTAACCCAGCGAGACTCAGTCGTTTGGAGAATACAGAGATGTCCTCGAAGATGCAAGCGAGGTGGACGCGCACACTCGTGCGGCAAGCCCCGCTTTCTCCGGTCACTTCCAGCCGGCGTGCCGCGGTCCTCCATGCGGCGACTGCACAAGGTCGCTGCGGACGTGCGCGAGAATCCGTTCGAGTCGCGCGCACGCGCCGCCCGCATCTCGACCCGCCGCTGAAGCCGCCTCGTGCAGAGCAGGGCCAGACAGTAGTATCATGTGATGTTGTGCCCGGATGGCCGAGACCGGCATGTCCGGGGCACCTGTCAAAGGAGAGACGCTATGCGTGTTCGCTTCGGAATCCTCATCGCTGTTCTGGGTCTGGCCGTCTCGGTCATCGGCTGCGGAGCGCCGCCGACCGCCGACATCGACGCCGCCAAGACCGCCATCACCAACGCCACCACGGCCGGCGCCGGTGAGTACGCCGCCGATTCGCTGAAGGCCGCCGAAGACGCCCAGACGGCGCTCGACGCCGAGCTCAAGGCCCAGGACGGTAAGTGGTTCAAGTCCTACGACAAGGCCAAGGAACTCGCGACCGCCGCAAAGGCCGCTGGTGACAAGGCCGCTGCCGACGCCGCCGCCGGCAAGGAAAAGGCCAAGGCCGACGCCACCCAGGGGATCGCCGACGCGAAGGCGGCCCTGACAGAAGCGGAAGGCCTGTTGGCGAAGGCGCCCAAGGGCAAGGGCTCGGCTGCCGACATCGCCGCGATGAAGACCGACCTGACCAACGCCGGGACGACGATCACCGACGCCGAAGCGGCGCTGGCGAACGGCAAGTTCCTCGACGCCAAGGCCAAGGCCGAGTCGGCCAAGAACGCGGCCACGACGGTCAAGACCGCCGTCGAGGAAGCCAAGGCGGCCAAGAAGAAGTAGTGCCACTCTCGATTGACCCGGGGCAGAGGCGTGACTCACGCCTCTGCCGGGGCTCCATCCTCTTCCCGCCCGACGGCGGATTCGTGCAGGGCGAGGCTCATGCGACGCGGTAGGCGCAGCGCGTGGCTCGCGACGGGCGCGGTGGCCGTGGGCCTCGCACTCGTGATCGGCGTGTCATTCGCGGTGCGGGCGACCGTGTCGCGCCGCGAGGCGATGATGCGGACGGCCGCCGACGCCGCCGGTGTGGCCCTGCGGGCCGCGCGCGCCGAGGACGCGATGCGCTGGGCTCCCGAGGAGCTGGCGACGGCCGAACAGGCCTCGCGCGAGGCGCTCACCAGACAGCGAATCGAGCAGGTGCGTGCCTGGCCGGTCCCCGACGCCGCGTCGGTGGTCGACGCCTGGTCCGCCGCCCAGCGTGCGGCTCGTGCCGCCACTGAATCGGCACGTGCCCGCCATGCCGCCGGCGCCAACTCTGCGACCGAACAGATCGACCGGGCCCGCGAGGCCGTGGCCGCCGGCGAAACGGTGGCGTCCACGATCTACCTCGGCCCCGACAGGCGGCTCCTCGCCACGGCTCACACGGCGCTCGACCAGTCGCGCGCCTACCAGCGAGCCGGCGATTCTCACTGCCGCCTCGGCGCGGGCCAGGGACGCGGCGTCACTGGCCGGGCAGGCGCAGGACCGCGCGGCCCAGCTCGCGGCGCGCTTCGTCGACGCCGACACGCGGGCGCGGTGGCAGCGCTGGAAGAACGACACCATCGCCTGGTCGAAACGTGACGGGGGCGCGGCCATCGTCGTCGTGAAAGACACGCACCAAATGACCGTCTACGTGCGCGGCGAACCGGTGAAGAGCTACCCCGTCGAGCTCGGCTTCAACTGGATCGCCGACAAGCGGCTCGAGGGAGACGGCGCGACACCCGAGGGCCGGTACCGGATCGTGTCGCGCATCGATCGCGCGGGCGCCGAGTTCTACCGGGCGCTGCTCATCGACTACCCCAACGCGGAGGACCGCGTGCGGTTCGTCCACGCCCGCCGGGATGGCGACGTCCCCGCGTGGGCCAGGGTCGGCGGTCTCATCGAGATCCACGGCGGCGGCGGGCGGCAGCGCGACTGGACCAACGGCTGTGTCGCCCTCACCAACGCCGAGATCGACGACCTCTTCCGCCGAGTGGGCGTGGGCACGCCGGTGACCATCGTGGGAAGCGACAGTTATGGACCGATCGCCGAGTTCGTCGACCGGCACAAGCGGGAAGCGACCGACCGTCGGCCGTGACCTTCGTCGGGCGGCTCTGCCGCCGCGGCGTGGAGCGACCCCGATGCGGTGGCTGTGGTGGGCTGTCCCGATCACGGTCGTGGTGTGCTCCGCCGTCGTGGCGTGGGCCGGCACAGGCTACCGCTACGAACCGTACGTCGAGCACCCCGTCACGCTCGCCAGCGGAACGCCCACCGGAGACAAGGAACTGCGGCAGCTTGCCACCCGCCTCGAGCGGAAGTCACGCGACCTGGCCGCCAGGCTCAAGGCCACCGCCCCGCGCGGCGTCTACATCGTCATCGACCAGACCCAGAACCGCCTCTACCTCAAGCGCGACGAAGAGACGCTGCTCGATGCCCAGTGCTCGGCCGGATTGGGGATGGTGCTCAAGGAGACGGTGGGCAAGAAGCGCCAGTGGGTCTTCGACTCGCCCCGCGGCCGGTTCGAGGTGCTGTCGCTGCTGCGCAACCCGGTGTGGGCCAAGCCCGACTGGGCGTTCGTGGAGGACGGGCAGCCGATCCCAACCAACCCGGCCGACCGGCTCGAGACCGGCTCGCTGGGAGAGTACGCCCTCTACTTCGGCAACGGCTTCATGATCCACGGGACGCTCTACGAACGGCTCCTCGGCCGCGCCGTGTCGCACGGCTGCATCCGCGTCGGACGCGACGATCTGCGCAAGGTCTGGGCGAACGCGCGCCTGGGCATGCACATCTACATCTACTGATCCGCCATGACCAACCACGCTGCCCGCGCGCGCTTCTGCCTGGCGGTCATCCTCGCCGGTGCGGCCGTTCTGTCGGCCCCGGCATGCGCGAAGCACGAGGCTTCAGATCGGCCCGTCACGATGGCGGACCAGGTGGCGCGTCTCCAGAGGGCGAACGGGCTGCTGCAGAGTCAGATCGAGCTGGCGGGCGGCAAGGACTTCTACCTGGTGCTCGACCCTGCCGCGTCCACGCTCACGCTGATGCTCAATGGCGCCCTGTTGCAGCGCTTCCCGGTCCTCGGCCTGAGAGTCGGCGAGCCGCGCGTCTCGTGGTTCGCGCGCCGCGACTCGCGGCCCTGGCAGGACGTCGTCTGGCTGCGCGGCGAGCTCGACCCGCCGCGGCAGATCGACCGGCTCGTGATCGAGGCGGGGCCGCCCAGCAAGGACAACGTCGAGCCCGAGGCCCCGCCGATCCCGCCGACGCCCGAAGAGATGTACCCGGTACCGCCGCGCTACCAGGTCCGGTTCGACGACGGCCGTTCGATCGAGGTCCGCCCGCTGGACGCCGACCAGGCGGCGGGCCGGTTCGCGCGCCTGCGCGCCTGGTGGACGGCGAAGTGGCACGACGCGGTGGCGGCGGCGTTCCACCGTGACCAGGATGGCGTTCGGCTGCGCATCGCGCTCGGCCCCAAGGAGGCGGCGTCGCTCTACCGGTCGCTGCCGCCCGCCGTGCGCCTGATCATCCTCGCGGACGATCAGCCGGCGGCACCATCACCCGTTCAGCAGAAGTAACCAAGGAGGTCCCCATGAAGAGACTGACCATCGCCCTCGCACTGTGCTGCGCCGTGACCGTCGGGCTCGTCGCTGCAGACAAGGAAGCCGATCGCGTCCAGACCGCCGGAGAAGTGATGCGGGAGATCCTGGACATCCCGGAAGGGATCCCGCAGTCGATCCTGGACAAGGCGGACTGCGTCATCGTCATGCCGTCGGTCGTGAAGTTCGCCATCGGATTCGGCGGCAGCTACGGCCGCGGCGTGATGACGTGCCGAAGCGCGAATTTCACGGGTCCGTGGAGCGCGCCAGCGATGATGGCGCTCGAGGGCGGCAGCTTCGGCGTGCAGCTCGGCGGGCAGGCCACCGACTTCGTGCTGCTCGTGATGAACGACAGAGGGGCCCACGGCATTCTCACCGGCAAGGTGAAGCTGGGCGCCGATCTCGCGGCGGCCGCGGGCCCGAAGGGGCGCGACGCGGCGGCGGCGACCGACGTCACGATGCGGTCGGAGATCCTGAGCTACTCGCGCTCGCGCGGGTTGTTCGCCGGGGTCTCACTTGAAGGTTCGACGCTCCGGGCCGACAACGGCGCGATCAAGAACCTCTATGGCAAGGACATCGCGGCCGAGAGCATCGTGCTCAAGGGGGCCGTGGCTCCCCCGCCGTCGGCGCAACTGCTGCTCAACACGCTGAACAGGAAATCGCCGAGGCACGTGAAGTAGATCCAAACGGCCGCTTCGCCGGGCGCCGACGCGCCCGGCGGAGCGCCTACTTCAGGAACAGCTCGACCACCGGAATCTCGACCTCCGGCCTCAGGATCGGCAGCTTCAGCACCAGGTCGCCGGCGCGCGTCGCCTCCTCGATCCACGTCGTGTCCTTCTTCGTGCTCATCTGCACCTCGGACGCGTCGTGCAGCAGTTGCGCGTACCGCACCTTGCCGGCGTAGCCCGGCAGCACCAGCTCGCCCATCGGCCAGACCAGCAGGTGCACATAGAGCCGCCGCGTCGTCGGGTTGTAGGTGAGCAGCGTGTTGGGCGGCGCCTTGAAGTCGTCCGGCGCCTGCGTGTTGCCGTAGATGGCGCGGCCGTTGACCTTCATCCACCGGCCGAACGCCGCCAGCCGGTCCTCGGCCCGCGGGTCGAACGTGCCTCGCCCGGTCGGACCAACGTTCATCAGCAGGTTGCCTCCCTTGCTCACCGTGTCGACGAGCAGCTCGATGAGCTGGCGCGAGTCCTTCCAGCTCGTCTCGTCTCGGTAGTAGCCCCACGACCCGGAGAAGGTCTGGCAGGTTTCCCACGGCACGCGGACGCCGTTGACTCTCACCCACTCCGCCGGCTTGAACTGCTCGGGGGAGATGAAGTCCCACCCGCCGGGCACGTCGAGCAGGTCGAGCCGGTCGTTGACGATGATGCCGGGCTGCAGCTCGCGGACCATCTTCAGCACGCCGACCGAGTCCCAGTCGTCCCGCCCCTTGCCGTGGGGCCTGGACGTGAACGAGTAGTCGAGCCAGATGATGTCGATCTTCCCGTAGTTGGTGAGCAACTCGCGCACTTGATCCTTGATGTACTGCCGGTACACGGCCATGTCGCGGCCCGCGTTGAGCCGCTCGTACTCCTCGTCGGTCGGCGGGCTCTGCGGGTGGTTGCGGTCGATGGTGTACGAGGGATGGTGCCAGTCGAGCAGCGAGTAATAGAACCCGACGCGCAACCCCTCGGCACGGAAGGCGTCGACCCACTGCTTCAGCAAGTCCCGCCGCGCCGGCGTGTTAGTGGCCTTGTAGTCGGTGTACTTCGAGTCGAACAGGCAGAACCCTTCGTGGTGCTTGGCAGTGATGACGGCGTATTTCATCCCGGCCTGCCGCGCCTCGCGGGCCCATTCGCGCGGGTCGTAGAGATCGGGGTCGAAGGTGTCGAAGTACTTCTGGTACTCGGCGTCGGTCATCCGCTCGTTCTTCTTCACCCACTCGTGCCGCGCCGCCTGCGCGTAGAGCCCCCAGTGGATGAACATCCCGAAGCGGGCCTCGGTCCACCAGGCGAGGCGCGCCTCCTTCTGGGCGGGCGTTTCGACGGGGAGCATGGACGAGGCTGAGGCCTTGGCCTGAGTGCGGTTCGGCGACTGGCCGCCCACCACGGCGACGGCGAGCGCGGTGGCGACGAAGAAGACGGACACCGTCGTTCGCATGGCCTCTCCTTTAGGCGCAGGGGCACGGCGACTATACACCGGGCCGCCGGGCACACTAAATCGTTCTTGAATTGCCCGCGGGAGCCGACCATAGTGTTGGAGGTCCCGTCTCCTGGAGCGTCTCGACGTGCAGTGGAAACGACTGGCCATCCTGGTGGTGGTCGTCCTGATCGTTCTATCCGTGTCGCTGACATGGATCGCCTGGCGACGCGCCTACATGCCGCTGAGGCCGTCGCAGATCCTCATCAACCCGTCGGTCAGGAATCCCCGGTGAGCGCCATCGTCCGGCTCCGCGACTTCGCCGCCCGCTACGCCAACGAGCTGTGGCTGTCGCTCCTGCTGCTCGTCGTCTTCGGGGCCCATCTGGCCATCTCGCAGGTGCCGCGCCACAGCTTCGTCTTCGACGAGGCGTACTACGTGCCGGCCGCGCGCGACCTCATCGCCGGCGCCGTGTCGAACGTGGAGCATCCCCCGCTGGCCAAGGGGCTCATCGCGGTCGGCATCCTCGCGTTCGGGGACCAGGGGATCGGCTGGCGGCTGCCGAGCATCCTCGCCGGCACGATCGCGATCCTCCTCCTCTACCTGCTGACCAGGCAGCTGGCCGACAAGCGGACGGCGCTGCTGGCCGCGTTCCTCCTCGGCTTCGAGAGCCTGTGGTTCGTGCACGCCTCGATCGCCATGCTCGACATTGTCGCGGTCACGCTGGGGCTGTGGGCCCTGCTCATGCTCGTGCGGCGCGAGTGGGTCTGGACAGGCGCGGTCGTCGGCCTCGCGATGCTTGCCAAGGAGACGATGGTGGTGCTGGTGGGTGTCGCGGCGGTCTACGCGGCCCTGCAGGGCGCGCCGGGAACCGGCGCTCGCCAGGCGGCACGTCGGGCCGGCACCGCGCTGTTCTTCGTCGGGGTGTCGGCGTTCATCGTGTTCATGGCGGGTCTGCAGATCTACGACTCGGCGTACCGGGCCTTCCCGAACGCATTTTCGCACGTCGCGCGGATGATCCGCCACAACCGCGCGATCTCGGCGCCGGCCTTCTCCGACGCCGTGCACCCGTGGCAGTGGTTCTCGGGCTTCACGCCGAGCGGCTACTTCGTCACCTCGGCCGCGATCGGCAAGGACCTCAAGCGGACCTACGTGCAGTACATGGGGCAGCCGAACCTCGTGACCGTACTCCTGATCTGGCTCGCCCTGCCCTTTTCGGTGCCGCTCGTGAAACAGCGAAACACGAACGCCGTGCTGCACGTCGTCGCGTTCGGGCTGTCGTGGGCGTTCTTCGCCGCGGTGGCGTTCGCCCGGATCACCTACCCGTACTACATGCTCCTGCTCATCCCGAGCCTGTGCGTCCTGGTCGCGATGTTCCTGTCGAAGCTGCCGCGCGCGGTTGTCGCCACCTGCCTGGTCGGCGTCGTGCTGTGGTTCCTCGCCTGGTTCCCGGTCAACCTGCTGGCGCTCGGCCACTGAGCCGGCGGGCAGCCGATTCTCCCCTCATCATCTTCCAGGAAACTTCGCGCCCGAAGCTCTCGTCTCATTGCGCAAGGGAGAACGCGCGATGACTGCGTGGTGGGAGTCGCTCGCACAGGACGCTCGGGTCGGCCTTCGGCGCGCAGTGCGCAAGCCAGGGTTCCTGGTGGCCGCCGTCGTCACGCTCGCCCTTGGCATCGGCGCCAACACGGCGATGTTCAGCGTCGTGTACGGCGTCCTCCTCAAGCCGCTGCCCTTCGAGCAGTCGGACCGTCTGGTGAGCGTCCGCAGCACGGCGCCCGGGATTGGGTGGCCGCACGCCGTGCTCGCGGCCGCGCAGTACTTCACCTATCGGGAGGAGCAGCGCGTCTTCGAGGACGTCGCCGTCTGGCAGGAGAACTCGGCGACGATCACAGGCGACGGCGAGCCGGAGCAGGTGAACGCGCTCCTCGTGACCGACGGGTTCCTGCCGATTCTCAGGGTCGCGCCGGCGCTCGGTCGGCGGTTCACGCGCGCCGACGACAGCCCGGGCAGCCCGCGGCGCGCGATCTCTGACCTACGGCTTCTGGCAGCAGCGCTACAGCGGACGTCAGGACGTCGTCGGGCGCACCGTGACCGTCAACGGCAACCTGCACGAGATCATCGGCGTCCTCCCACGCTCGTTCACCTTCCTCGACACCAAGCCCTCGGTGGTCATCCCGCTCGCCTTCGACCGCGCGACGACGACCATCATGAACTTCTCGTATCCAGGCCTCGCGAGGCTCAAGCCGGGCGTCACCCTCGACCAGGCGAACCGCGACGTGGCCCGGATGATCCCGCTCACGCCGCAGAAGTTCGCGCCGTTCCCGGCGCTGGGGCCGACCTGGTTCGCCGATGCCAAGATGGGACCGGACGTGCGCTCCCTCGCCGACGACGCGGTGGGCGATGTGGGAAGCGTGCTCTGGGTGCTGATGGGCACCATCGGCCTGGTGCTGCTCATCGCCTGCGCCAACGTGGCGAATCTGTTCCTCGTCCGCGCCGACAGCCGGCAGACCGAGCTGGCCGTGCGGGCGGCAATCGGCGCGGGCCGCTGGAGGATTGCGCGGACGCTCTTGGCCGAGAGCCTGACGCTCGGCCTGGCCGGCGGGCTGGTCGGCGTCGGGCTGGCCGCGGCCACCGTCCGCATCGTCCGGGCCACGGCGCCGAGCGCCCTGCCGCGGGTCAACGAGATCACCATCGACCCGGTCGTCCTGCTATTCGCCGCGGTCCTCTCGGTCGTGGCCGGCCTGCTCTTCGGCCTGCTGCCCGTCCTCCGCTTCTCGTCGCCGCGGCTGTCGGCCCTAAGGGACGGCGGGCGGACGGCGAGCGAGGGGCGCTCGCGCAACCGCGCGCGCAGCGCGCTGGTGGTCGCCGAGATTGCGCTGGCCCTCATCCTGCTCGTCGCGTCGGGCCTGATGTTCAGGACCTTCTCGGCGCTCCGCCAGGTCGATCCCGGCTTCGTGCGGGGCGACCAGTTGATGACGGTGGACCTCGCGATCCCGAGAGCGTTCTCGACCGACCCCGAGGCGATCGCGCGCCGGCACCAGGAGATCGCCGACCGGCTGGCGGCGATCCCGGGCGTGCGGTCGGTGGGCATGACCTCGTCGGTGGCCATGGACGGGCAGGGCATGTCGAACCCGCTGCTCGTCGAGGAGTTCCCGCTGCCCGAGGGACAGGCCGTGCAGACGCGCCGGATGAAGTGGATCGCGCCCGGCTACTTCGAGACGATGGGCACCAGGCTCCTCGCCGGGCGCCGCCTGACATGGGGCGACATGTACGGATTCGCGCCGGTGCTGGTGATCAACGAACGCATGGCCCGCCAGTACTGGAAGACGCCGGCCGACGCGATCGGCAAGCGGGCCCGCGAGTCGTCGCTCGGCCCGTGGCGCGAGATCATCGGCGTCGTCGCCAACGAGCGGCAGGACGGCCTCGCGCAGGACGCGCCGCCGATCATGTACTGGCCCTCGATGGTCAAGAGCTTCTTCGGCTTCCCTGCTGTCGCGCAGCGGGGCCTGGCCTACGTCATCCGCTCGGCGCGGGCGGGCGCCCCCGGGTTCGTTGACGAGGTCCGCGGAGCCGTGCGCGCGGTCGACCGGAACCTCCCGCTCGCCCGCGTGCGGACCGTCGAGCAGATCGCGTCCGCCTCGATGGCGCAGACCTCGTTCGCTCTCGTGATGCTGGCCATCGCCTCCGGCGTGTCGCTGCTGCTCGGCGTCGTCGGCATCTTCGGCGTGGTGTCCTACATCGCCGCGCAGCGGACGCGTGAGGTCGGCGTGAGGCTCGCCCTCGGCGCGCAGACCGGCGACGTCACGGCGATGTTCCTCCGCCAGAGCCTCGGATTGACTGCCCTCGGAATCGCCATCGGAGCGGCCGGCGCCGCGGGGCTCTCGAGGCTCATGTCCTCGATGCTGTTCGGCGTCAAGGGCACCGACCCGCTGACCTATCTCGCCGTGTCGGCCGGCCTGGCGGCGGTGGTGACCGTCTCGGCGTACATCCCGTCGCGGCGCGCGTCACGGATGGATCCGGTCGCCGCCCTCCGGTCGGACACCTGAGCTCAGGGATCCGGACGAAACGTTTCCAACTACCCAACAACCTCGCGGCAGGCGATTCCGTCTAACGTTCGCAGGAGGGGTGCATGCGCGCTCTGCTGCAGGACATTGGTTACTTCGGCCGGACGGTCGCCAAGTCTCCCGGCTTCTTCGCGGTCGCGGTGCTGACGCTCGCGCTCGGCATCGGCGCGAACACGGCCATCTTCTCCGTCATCAACTCGGTGCTGTTGCAGCCGCTGCCCTTCCACCAGCCGGATCGGCTCGTGCGTCTGTTCGAGACCGAAGCCGCGCCGGGGAACTACCCGTTCGCCGGCCCCGACTACATCGACTGGCAGGCGCAGAACCGGACGCTCGAGGCGACGACGCTCATCGCCTCGTTCGGCGCCATCAACGTCAGCGGAAACGGCCAGCCCGAGACGGCGCGGTCGGTCAGCGTCGAGGCGAATTTCTTCGGCGTGCTGGGCGTTCGCCCGCTGCTCGGACGGACCTTCGCCCGTGCGGAGAGCGCTTCGGGCGGCGCCCGCGTCGCGGTCCTCAGCTACGGGTTCTGGCAGCGGCACTTCGGCGGTGACCCGGCGGTGGTGGACAAGACGGTCGAACTGGACTCGGTGCGCTACACCGTCGTCGGCGTCATGCCCAAGTGGTTCAACTACCCCACGACCACCGAAATCTGGACACCGTTCGACATGTCTCCGAAGAGCCTCGGGTCGCGCGGAAACCACAGCTTCAACGCCATCGGCCGGCTGAAGCCGGCCGTCAGCGTGAGCCAGGCGCTGGCCGACCTGAAAATGATCGCCGCCCGGCTCGAGAAACAGTATCCCAACTCGAACACGAAGGTGGGCGCCGCGGTGGTCTCCATGAAGGACTGGACCACGCGGAACGCACGGGAGCCGTTGTGGGTCCTGCTGGGCGCCGTCGCGCTCGTGCTGCTCGTGGCCTGCGCCAACGTCGCCAACCTGCTGCTGATCCGGGCCGGCGGACGGCGTCGCGAGCTGGCCATCCGCGCGGCGATCGGCGCCGGGCGTTGGCGCGTCGTCCGCCAGCTCCTGACCGAGAGCGCACTGCTCGCCCTCGCTGGCGGCGCGGTTGGCCTCGCGGCGGCGTGGTGGGGAGTCGGGGTCCTACAGTCGATCAAGTCCCTGCCCGTTCCGCTCGTCAACCCGATCCGGATCGACGTGCCGGTCCTCCTCTTCACGCTCGGAGCCGCCGTCCTCACGGGCCTCCTGTTCGGGATCCTGCCTGCGCTCCAGGCTTCCGCGATCCCGCTGAGCGCGGAGCTGAATTCGACCAGCTACGGGACGGGAGGCGCCGGGTGGCGCACGCGGCGGCTTCGCGACGCGATCGCGGTCGCCGAAATCGCCCTGTCGCTGGCCCTGCTGGTCGGCGCCGGGCTCCTCGTCCGCAGCTTCGAGAACATGCGGCACGCCGACATCGGCGTCGACTCGCGCAACGTCCTCACCATGGGAATCAACCTGCCGGCCACGAGGTACAGCACCGAGGCCGCGCAGCAGGCGTTCTTCGACCGGCTGATCGACCGCGTGCGATCGACACCGGGGATCCGGGCGGCTACGCTTTCGGCGCAGATCCCGCTCGAAGGGGGCAGCAACGGCTTCATCACCGTTCCCGGGGAGGACAACGCCCGCCTCGCCAACCAGCTCTTCGAGTGGAACTACGTGACGCCGGACTACCTGCGCACGTTCGGGATCCTGCTGCTCGAGGGCCGGAACTTCACGCCTGCCGACGAGGCGCAGACCTTTGAAGTCGCCCGGAAGCTCAACGAGGTGTACTCGGTCCCCAACCCCCGAACCGACGCCCTCAAGGGCCTCTCGTGGCCGGCCATCGTGAACCGCACGATGGCACGCCTGATATGGGGGAAACAGGATCCACTCGGACGGACCTTCTCGCTCGGCGGAAGCCTCACGGTCAGCGTGGTCGGCGTGGTGGCCGATTCCAGGGTGCGCGGGGTTCGCGGCGAGGCCCTCCCGCAGGCCATGTTCCCGTTCGCCGGCGCGCTCGGCGGCCCGCTGACCTGCTACCTCTCGGTCAGGACCGGCGGGGCGCCGACCGCCGCGCTGGCGCCGATTCGCGCTCAGCTTGGCGCCATCGACCCGACGCTGGCGGTGGCCGATCCCCGTACGATGGAAGATGTGCTCTCGGATGGCATGCAGGACACGAGCCTGGTGACCTGGCTGCTGGGGATCTTCGCGGTCGTGGCGGCCGTGCTCGCGGCGGTCGGGCTGTACAGCGTGATGGGGTTCCTGGTGGCGCAGCGCCGCCGCGAGATCGGCATCCGGGTCGCACTCGGAGCCGGGCAGCGCGAGCTCCTGCATCTCGTCCTCGGCCACGCCGCCAAGCTCATCGTCGTCGGGCTGCTCGCCGGACTCGGAGCTGCCCTGTGGCTGACTCGCCTGATGCAGGGTCTCCTCTTCGGCGTCGCTCCGACCGACGTGTCGACGTTCGTCGCCGTCTCGGCCCTGCTCGTAGTGGTCACGCTGGCCGCCTGCCTCGTCCCTGCGCGCCGGGCGATGCGCGTCGATCCGATCGTCGCGCTACGATGCGAGTAGCGGCCGGACCCTCGGCGGACAGCCTTGTCGTGGACGTCGCGTCGAATGTTGGCGGGCGCGTACCCGGCTCGAGACGCCGAAGCCAGGCAGGCGGGGAAAGAACGGAGGGGCCCCGCCGGACCCCTCACCAGCCATCAATTCTGTGCGGCCCGGGCCACATCACGCAGCGATCGCGGTGTGTGACCGCGCGACGAGCTACTTGCCCGCCTTCCCCGAGATCCCGATTCCGAACCGGATCGCGTTGATCCCGAGGCCGGAAATCTGGCACCTGAGGTAGTTCACCTGGAACCGGACACCGACGCTCTGGTTCGGTATCGGAACGTCCACACCACCGCCTACGCCGAACGCCCATCCGGTGGCGCTGCCGAGGTCCGCAATGCTGCCGTACCCCAATCCGACGCTGCCCTCCACGAACGGCATCGGTTGGTTCTTGACAGAGACCGGAACCCAGTAGCGGACGCCACCCGTGGCCGACACGAGGCTGACACCGGATTTGTTGTGGTACCCGAAATCGGCGAGGATCGCCACATTCTGGGCGACCGTATAGCTCCCGTTGACAAACAGCCCCAGCGGGATGAACTCGCTGTCGCCTTCGGCCCATCCATATGCCGGTGCCCACCCGCCCGCAACCACCACGGTTCCCTTATCCTGCGCGGCTGCCGGACCAGCCAGCAGCAGCACGAGTCCCACGACAGCCAGAGCACGAACAACGTTGGTGATGCGCATGTTCCGACCTCCACTGGAAGTGTTGTTGGACGCCGCCGGCGACGAAGTGCACGTGGGGTGCCGGCCGCAGTTCAGGTCACGCTTGAACATACCGACCGTCAAGACGTTAGCGGCCATGGTCAGCGGCACCCGGGCGGCCCCCCGATCGGCCGTGGCGGGAAGAGAGGAAGAGTCCGGAGGTCGGCGAGATCGGACCCCGGCCGGGCGCCCTGGGAAGGGCGTCCGGCCGGTGCCGATTATGGCAGGGCCGATTTCTTAATCCTCGACGCCCGACGCCTTCAGCCACGACGGGGCCCATCCTCCCGCCGCTCTGAAGAGCTTGTTCCCGAACGACAGGCCGACACCAAACCGGACCTCGTTGATCGCCACGCCGTATTTCTGCATGTGGAAGTAATTGACCTGCACCCTGAGGCCGGCGCCTCCAATGGCGTTGACGTCGGTGCCCGCGCCGACGCCCCATGCGAACGCCGTCTGCGTCCCGAAACCCGAGGCATTGATGAGCCCGGCACCGGCCAGCGCCTCGACGAAAGGCGTGACCCTGCCGGCGGACTGGACCGGGATCAGGTAGCGCACGCCACCGGTGGCGGTCCCGATGTTGACGCCGTCTTTGTGGTTGACGCCGACATCACCGACGATCTGGATGTTGGACCAGACCGTCCCGCCGACGTTGAACATGACGCCGATGGGCGCGGTGGTGCTGTCGCTGACCGACTGGGCGAACGCAGACCCGCCGACCAGAAGCAGCGCAACCACGATCGCCAAGACCCGAGCCGTCTGGACTCTTCGCATGTGTTCTCCTTCACTAGATAAAAAACAGGCGGCGTCGAGTTGCCGCTAAGTCTCTTATCGTCCGGATGGGCTGGAGCGACAGAGGTGCGAGAAGATCGGGGCGGGAAGATCGGGACGGGGAGGGAGCCCGCAGCCGAACGCCTTCCGAGGGCGTCCGGCTGCGGCCGACCGTTGTGGCAGGAACTACTTGAGCTTGCTGGCGAACGAAATGCCCACGCCGAACCGGACCTGGTTGATGCCCACGCCGTCCAACCGGGTCTGGAAGTAGTTGACCTGGAGTCGGGCGTTGACGTTCTCGTACGCCTTGATATCGACGCCGCCGCCCACGCCATACGTGAACCCGGTCCCGGAATAACCGCCGACGCCGCTCAGGTTGCCGCCGCCGACCAGCCCTTCCACAAACGGCTTCGCCGTCCCGCCAACCTGCGAAAACACGTAGCGCGCGCCGCCCGTGAAGGTGGTCATGCTGCCGCCGTCCTTGCGGGCGTAACCCAGATCACCGACGATCTGCACGTTCGGAACGACCGAACCGGCCACGTCGAACCACAGGCCCAGCGGCACAGTGATGCTGTTGCCCTCGGCTGACCCCCATGTCGGCGCCCACCCGCCGGCGACGACGATTTCCTTGCCCTGCGCGAACACAGGCCCGGCCACGAGCAACGCCAGAGCCACGACTGCCAGGATGCGACCCACTGATACTCTACGCATGTGCCGACCTCCGATCGGAATTGGTGACTGTTTCTCAGGCCTCTCAGGTAAGACGCCGACGCGTTCCGCTTGGTTGTCTGCTGAGCTTACGCCGGTTCAGCTTGTCCCGTCTGACCGCTCCGGCCATCCGGATCGTCCACGCCGAAGAGCGGCACGTGTCCTATAATGGCCGCGCGCGCCGCCCCCCAGGCGCTGACCCATCCGGGGTCCGGCGGTCAACACCCTTCATCGAACGAGGTCGCCATGGATTTCGATCTGCCCCGGGAAGTGCGGCTGGTCCGGCGGTCGGTCCGTGAGTTCGCAGGTCAGCACGGTCGCGCCGCTCGTCGAGCAGATGGAGCAGCGCGACGAGTTCCCCACGTCGCTCGTGCGGGCGCTTGGCGAACTGGGCGTGCTCGGCCTGGTGACGCCCGCCGAGCACGGCGGCTCGAACCTCGGCCACCTCGCGCGCACGGTCGCGGTCGAGGAGATCAGCCGCGTCTCGGCCGCCGTCGGCATCAGCCTGCAGGTCCACCACATGGGCGCCGCCGCGCTCGCCGACTTCGGCAGCGACGCGCAGAAGGCGAAGTACCTCCCTGCCCTCTGCCGCGGCGACTCGCTCGGCACCTGCGCGATCACCGAACCGACGGGCGGCTCCGACTTGCTCGGCATGGCCAGCACCGCCCGCCCGGTGAGCGACGGCTACGTCCTCAACGGCCGCAAGTGCTTCATCACCAACTGCCACCTGAGCGACGCAGTGGTGACCGTCGCCAAGACCGGCGAGGGGCCCAAGGGGATTAGTGCCTTCATCGTCGAGAAGGGCACGCCCGGCTTCGCCGCCGGCCGGCACGAGCACAAGCTCGGGCTGCGCGGCGCCGACACGGGCGAACTGGTCTTCCGCGACTGCCACGTGCCGCGCGAGAACCTGCTCGGCAACGAGGGCGACGGCATGACGATCGCGCTCAAGACAATCGGCGAGGTCGGCCGCCCCGGCATGGCCGCCACCTCGCTTGGCATCCTGCAGGCCTGCTACGACGAGTCGGTGCGCTTCGCCAAGGAGCGCACGCTCTACGGCCGTCCGATCGCGCAACTGCAGGCGATCCAGTGGGGCATTGCCGAGATCTTCGCCGAGTTGCAGGCCTCGCGCTGGCTCTGCTATCACGCGGCGTGGCTGAAGGACTCGGGCCGCGACTGCGGCGTCGAGACCACGCTGGCCAAGATGTACGTCAGCGAGGCGGCCGTCGACGCCGCGAAGAAGGCGATCGAAATTCACGGCGCGTGCGGGACGATGATGGAATATGCGGTCCAGCGGCTCTTCCGCGACGCGATGGTCTGCGTCTCGGCGGGCGGGACCACGGAAATCGGGAAGCTGGTGGTCGCGCGGGCGGCGCTGGCGTAACAACAGGCGGCAGGAAGCGAGGCTCGCATGAACATCGTCGTCTGCATGAAGCCGGTGCCGGACCCCCGCCGGTGGGGCAAGCTCAAGCTCGACCCGCGGACGATGCTGCTCAGGCGCGACGAGGTGCCGGCGGTCATCAACCCGCTCGACAGGAATGCGATCGAGCAGGCGGTGGCCCTGCGGGGCGAGGGGCCGGGAACCATCACCGTCGTCTCGATGGCCCCGCGCGAGGCCGAGGAGCAGCTGGCCGAGGCGCTGGCGATGGGCTGCGATCGCGCGGTCCTGCTCGCCGACCCGGCGTTCGCGGGCGCCGACAGCCTGGCCACTGCGCGCTGCCTGGCGGCCGCCATCCGCCGGGTGGGCGACGTCGACCTCGTCTTCTGCGGCAGCTACTCGCTCGACGGCAGCACGTCGCAGGTGGGGCCGCAGATCGCCGAACTGCTCGACATGCCGGACCTCACGCACGTGACCGCGCTGGCGCTCGAGGGCGCGACGCTGAGGGCCCGCTCGGCGACCGAAGGCGGAGAGACGGTCTACGACTGCGACCTGCCGGCGCTCGTCACCTTCGACAAGGAGGTGAACGTGCCGCGCCTTCCGTCGATGACCGGCATCATGCGCGCGGCCTCCGCCGGCGTGACCTGCTGGACGGCGGCCGACCTCGGCCTCTCCCCGGGCGAGGTGGGCCTGAGCGGATCGCCGACGCAGATGCTCAACATCTTCACGCCCCCAGCCTCGCGTAAGGGGGAGATGCTCGAGGGCTCGCCCAACCAGATGGCGGCCGCGCTCATCGAGAAGCTGGGACTTGGGAGGCACACGTCATGAGCGACAGCCACGCCGTCTGGGTCTTCGCGTCGCACCACGACGGGCGGGTCGACGCGGTGGCGCTCGAACTGCTCGGCAAGGCTCGCCAGCTGGCCGCCGAGGCCCACGCGCCGCTGGAGGCGATCGTGGCCGGCCACGACGTGTCGGGGCTGGCGGATCAAGTCCGCCGCGCGGGCGCGGACGTCGTGCGCGTGCTCGACCACCCGTCGCTCGCCGTGTTTTCCACCGTGCGCCTGGCGCGCGTCGTCGCCGACGCGGCCCGGCGCCACCAGCCGCAGGCGCTGCTGCTCGGCGCCGACAACGAGAACGCGGCGCTCGCGGCGAGGATTGCCGCGCGCCTGGGCACCGGCCTGAGCGCCCACTGCGTCGACCTCAAGCTCGAGCGCGGCCTGCTCGTCCAGACCGTGCCCGGCTTCGGCGGCCAGTTGATGGCCAACATCGTGTGCCCCAGCCAGCGCCCGCAAATGGCCACCGTCGTGGCTGGCGTGTTCGCGCCGGTGATCACGGACACGCCGGCCGAGGTCGTCCGCGAGGTGGTGGACGGCGCGCCTGACTCGCGCGTCGCGCGCGAAGTCGAGCGCCGGAGGCCGGAGGCCGTCCGCGCCCCGCTCGCGACGGCCGAAGTCGTCGTGGCCGGCGGATTCGGCGTCGGGTCAAAGGAACGCTGGGCCCTCGTGGAGGAACTGGCGTCGCTGCTGCACGGCGAGGCGGGCGCCACGCGTCCGCCAGTGGACGAGGGTTGGGCCCGGCCCGAGCAGATGATTGGCGCCAGCGGCGTGTTCGTCTCGCCGAAGCTCTACATCGCGGCGGGCATCTCCGGGATGATGCACCACGTCGTGGGCATCCACGGCGCGAAGACGATCGTCGCGATCAACGCCGACGCCAGGGCCCCGATCTTCTCGGTCGCCGACTTCGGCCTGGTCGGCGACGTCGGCGACGTGCTGCCGGCCCTCGTACATCTCCTGCAGACGGGCGAGGGGCTGGCCCCTCGGATCGAGGACCCGGGCGACACGAAGACGCCCGAGGAGTTCAAGGCGGCGCTCAGGAAGCTCAGGCCGAACCTCTACAAGCACGGCCGTCTCGTCGAGGACCCCGTCGACGACCCGGTCACCCGTCGGACCGTCGAAGGGCACTCCCAGATCTTCGAGGCCGCGCGCGATCCGCACTACCAGGACCTGATGACGACCACGTCGCACCTGACGGGCCGGCGCGTCTCACGCTACCTGTCGGTCATCCGGTCGGTGGACGACATGGTCGCCAACAGCCGGATGAAGCGCCTGATGTTCCAGCGGACCGGCACGTGCACGGGCGGCCGCTGCGCGGGCTGGGCGGCGCTCAACGCCATGTGGTCCACGACGTGGGACATCGACAAGGCGCTGGGCACCGACTATCACGACCGGCTCAAGGCGTGGCTGGTGTCGGCGCAGGAGCGCGACATCACGCTGTCGGGCGCGCTGACCGACCCCAAGGGGAACCGCCGGCTCGGCCCGTCGAAGCAGGCCGATCCGGACATGTACCTCCACATCGTCAAGCGGCGGCCGGACGGGATCGTGGTGCGCGGAGCCAAGGTGATGATCTGCGGCACGGCTGCCGCCCACGAGATCTTCGTCATGCCCGGCGTCAAGCTGCGCCGTGAGGACGCCGACTACGCGGTGTCGTTCGCCATCCCGAAGGACGCCCCCGGCATCACGATCGTCGAGGCGCGGCACGCCTCCGACGATCGGGAGCTCGAAGAGGGCTTCGACAACCCGGTGACGCGCGGCGGCATCACGCAGGCCTACATCTTCTTCGAAGACGTGTTCGTGCCGAAGGCGCGCGTCTTCATGTGCGGCGAGTGGCCCCACGCCGGCGACGCCGTGTTCCGCTTCACGCTCCCCTACCGATCCGCGATCGGCGCCTGCGTGGCCGGCCAGGGCGACCTCATGGTGGGCGCGTCGATCCTGATCGCGCGGGCCAACGGCCTCGACGAGAAGGTGTTCCGCGACAAGATCACGCAGATGATCGTCAACAACGAGACGACGTTCGGCGTGGGGCTGGCGGCCTCGCTGATGGGCTCGCAGCACCCGTCGGGGTCGTGGCTGCCCGACCCGATCCTCGCGCACGCCAACAAGGTGCACGTGGCCACGCTGCCCTACGAGACCAAGCGGCTCACGCAGGAGATCGCGGGCGGCATCGCCGAGACCGGGTGCATGCCGTCCTACAAGGACTTCGTCGACAACCGCTACGGCCACCTGATCCAGAAGTACCTCAAGGCGGGCTCGCCGGCGGAGACGCGCATGCGCATCGCGCGGCTCATCGAGTGGCTGACGACCGGCGGGGGCGTGCCCGGATGCATGCACGGCGGCGGGTCGCCGGACGGCGCGAAGATGGTCGTCTACGGGTACGCAAACTTCCCCGCCATGATCGAGATGGCCAAGCGCGTGGGCGGGATCTCGGACATCTCGCTGGCCAAGCCGCCGGCCAAGTAGTCGGGACGGTGACGGGTCCTTTGTCGAGGATTCGTCACCGCCTTGTCACACATCTGTCAAGCCTCCCAGACTCGTGGTGGGCAACCCCTTGCGCCCGCCCCAACCGAGTAAACAAAACCGGGTCCATCTACGTATGCGATCAGTGGGGCGTCAGGTGGGCCTGTCGAGCCCGACCGTTGTCGTGACCCCTCGTTGACGACCCGACGTCCGTATCACGCGGTGAGACGTGAAATCGCTGCCTACGTCTTCCGCCGGCGCCCGTTCATAGGCGACGGGCACATCTGGCAGCGCGGGAGTATCGAAATGCTTCGCAGTGTTCGTACGGTCATCGCCACGACGGCCGTTGTCCTCGCCCTCGGCGCGCTCGCGTCGGCCCAGGCGTCCACCGTCAAGATCGGCTTCAACTTCCTCGCGGGGAGCAAGACGCTGGCTGCCGGCACGTACTCGGTTGACGTCGCGGCCAACGGAAACATCGTCCTCACGCCGGAGGCTGGCGGGGCGGCGATCGAGATCCCGCAGCTCAAGGCGCTCAGCAAGCGGAACGTGACCCGGGTTGAGATGATGTTCGACGTCGTCGGCTCGGCGCACTACCTGTCCGAGGTCTGGGTGCCTGGGAAGGGTGGATTCCAGGTCGCCACGGTACCGTATTCCGAGGAGCGCGAGACGGTGACCGGCCCCAACGTCAAGTAGCGCGATTCGCGTCTAGGGGTCGGAACTCCGACCCCTGGACCATGCTTCCAGGCCGCGAGCCATCGGCGCCCCGGCATCATGACCGTGGCTCGGAACCCCGCCAACGGGCGGCCGAGAGACGCAGGCGGGCGAGCAGGACTTCGATGGCAAACCGCGCGAGCGTCACCTGGCGCCCGACCCGGTGAGGCTGGGCTGCCACGCGATAGAGCCACTCGAGGCCCATCCGCCGCCAGACCCACGGGGCTCTCGGAACGGCCCCGCTGAGCGCGTCGAAACTTCCCCCGACGCCCTGGCACACCCTGACGTCGAGCGCCGGCAGCCACTCTTCGAGCCACCGTTCCTGGCGGGGGCTTCCAAGCCCCACAAACAGCACGTGCGCCCCGGAGGCGTTGATGCGCGCGACGAGCGACGCCGTGTCGGCTTCGGCGATGTAGCCGTGCTCACTGCCGACGATCTCGATGCCGGGATAGCGCTTCCTGAGCACCGCCACCGCTCGGGCGTTGACGTCCGCCAGCCCGCCGAACAGGAACAGCCGATGGCCCGCGCCGGGGGCCGCGGCGCAGATCCGGTCCATCAACTCGACGCCCGGCACGCGACCGACGCGGCGGCCGTGCAGCCAGCGAATGGCGAGCACGATGCCGATACCGTCCGGGATCAGGAGGTCGGCCTTGCCAAAGAACGCGCCAAGCCGCTCGTCGGCCCTGACCATGAAGGCCTTCTCGGGATTGACGGCCAGCACGACGGCCGGCGACGTGCCCGGACGGCGGACGAACCGGTCCACCGCTTCGAGCGCCTGGTCCATGTCGACCGCGTCGACCGGGACGCCGAGCACCTCGACACGTTCGGTCACCCCGCGCCTCCACTCGCCGCCGCGCGTCCTTCCCGCAGCCAGAATCGCCAGCGTCACCGCTCCCCACAACGCCTTCCCATTGTCCGCTCTTCCCTTCACGTGCTCCTCGAAAAGGCGGCGGAGCGCGACGCCACTGAACTCGTCCAACTCACTGATGTCTCGTGAATGGACGAGGTCGCCAACCCAGTCTCGCAGTTCCGACCGCATCCACCGCGACATCGGCGTGGAGAACCCGCTCTTGCGTCGCGTGATGGTCGCGCGAGGAACCAAACCGACCGCCGCGCGCCGCAGGAGCCTCTTCGGTGTGCCGACCACCGCCTTCACGCGCTCATCGAGCAGGAAACGGTCCTCCACCATCTCGTGATCGAGAAACGGCGCGCGAAGCTCCAAAGACGCCGCCATCGTCAGGCGGTCGGCGCGCTCCAGGAGATTGTCCGGCAGCCAGCAGCGCACGTCGACGAAGGACGCCTGCCGTGCCCCCGTGTACCCGAGCAGCGCGCACTCGTCCACGACCCACTGCGGCGGACGGGGGCTGACCGTGGAGAGGCGGTCGCCCGCCCCGGGGACATCGGGTTCCGACGCGAACCAGAGCAGGCTGCGGACGTTTGGATCCGCCTCGCCGGCCGCCCTCCCGTAGCGCGCCAGCGCGGAAAGGCGCCCGGGCAGCCGCGGGAGTACCCGCTCGGCCGCCCTGTGGATGCCCGATGGCATCGCCCTGTACCACGCCGAGAACGGCTCGAACAGGTACTTGTAGTAGCCGCCGAAGATCTCGTCCGCGCCTTCGCCGGACAGCACGACCTTGACGTCGGCGCGCGCGCGCTTCGCGAGCAGGAAGAGGGGCACGTCCGCGGCCTCCGAAGCCGGCACGTCCCTGGCGCGAATGACGGCAGCCAGGTTGTCGACGATGTCTGCGGGTCTGACGACGAGCTCGCAGTGGCGGGTGCCACAGTGCCGCGCCACCGCGCGGGCGTGCGGCAACTCGCTCACCCTCGGGTCGTCGAAGCCGACCGAGTAGCTCCGCACCTCGCCGGCGCTCTCACGCGCCATCAGCGCCGTCACCATGCTCGAATCCAGCCCGCCGCTCAGGTACACGCCGACGGGAACGTCGGCGATCATGCGCGACCGCACCGCATCGCGAAGTCGGTTCCGCACCTCGTCGGCGGTCCCGTGGACCATCGGCGACG
Organism: uncultured Acidobacteriota bacterium; assembly: GCA_963727765.1. Classification (GTDB taxonomy): domain Bacteria; phylum Acidobacteriota; class Vicinamibacteria; order Vicinamibacterales; family Fen-181; genus FEN-299. The sequence continues at coordinate 965,039 of CAVSGZ010000008.1, read as the reverse complement.
GCTCTCCCAGGATGGGCGGAGGCGACCAATACCGCTCGAGCCGCAGCCGGCCGTCTTCGAGCACCCCCCAATGCGAGGGAGGGATCTTGCTGATCCCCTCGTACAGGGTGTCCGGCGCGCACACGTACCTGAGACACAGGTATTCGGCGATCTTCTCGTGGCGCAGCCGGCGGGGCACGTCCGGGTGCCGGAACAGCGACTTCGGCTCGGAGGCCAGGACGAACAGCTCACGACTGGCGTAGTAGAAGAGCGGCTTCTTGCCGATTCGGTCGCGCGCGATGAACAGTCGTCTCTCGGCCTCGTCCCAGATCGCGAACGCGAACATGCCCGACAGCATCGGGAGGCAGGCCGGGCCGAATTCGATGAACAGCTTCAGCAGCACCTCGGTATCCGTCCGCGAGCGCAGCACGTGCCCTCGCCGCTCGAGGACCGGGCGAAGCTCCCTGAAGTTGAAGATCTCTCCATTGAAGGTGATCGACCAGCGCCCGCTCTCGTCGGACATCGGCTGATGCCCCGCCGGCGAGAGGTCGAGGATGCTCAAGCGTGTCTGGCCCAGGAGCGCCCCCGGGGCGCGGCCATCGCTCTCGAGCGCGCCACGGTCGTCCGGCCCCCGTTCCGCCAATGCCTGCAGCATCCGCGGCAGGGCCGAACGGTCGTCGGGGGAAATACCCGTGCGGCGCACGATCCCCGCTATCCCGCACATGGGCCCGTCTCCAGGACGCTCACCAGCGTCACGGCATCCCGAAATCGAATCCGCGAGACGACGGTGAAGCAGGGCTGGCGCTCGCCGTAGCCCCGCGAGAACCATCCGAGCGGCAGCACACTGTCACCGAAGTAGAGCTGCGTCGAGCACTCGGCCGGCGGGCACAGGGTTAACGAACGGCCCTTTTCGGCGACCACCACCCTTCCGTCCGCGTCGAGACGCACGGTGGCCGAGGGCGGAACGTGGAAGAAGATCTCCGCGAGATGCAAGCCTCGCCCTCCGAGTTCGTCCGTGATCTCGAACGCCGTCCCCTCCCGGACGAGCCTCACGCTTCGGCGATGCCGCACGCCCGCCGCAAGCTCGATCTCCCCCGCGACCGCGACGCCGTGCTGCCAGTCGACGCACCGCGCATCGGCACGCCTGACGACCAGGAACGGGCCATCGTAGACCGACTGCTCGGCTCCGTCCACACGAACGGTCGAGTGGGCCGAGGTCCCTCGAAAGTACGACCGCCAGCCGTCGTCCGGCCAGTAAGTGAACGTCCCGCTGTCGGTGATCAAGTCGACGCCCTCCTGCCAGACCGCGACACTGAGGGCATCGCAGTGGGCGTGGCCGGCCAGCGGCGCGAGGCCGAGCGGCCCGCAGTCAAAGAGCAGCGCGACACCTTCACCCGGTTGACGTCCCTCGAGCCGGTAGTACCCCCCTGCCTGAAATCCCTCGGGGACGCCCACCGGATCGGTGTCCCCGCCTCGCGGCTCCCCGGAAAGGCCGAGCCAGAACGAGCGTGAATCGCTTCGCCAGTCCCGCCGCCGCAACTCGCGCTGCCCGCTGACCTCCGCGAGACTGTTGAGCATGGAGGTCATGCGAGGGTAGGTCCCGATGCTCGAAAGCACCTCGCCGCTGTCGTCATCGCCGATCGTGGGAGGCGCAGGCCGCTGCACGGTCAGCGCCGACAGGAACCGGGCGGCGGCTCCCAAACGCTGGCGCACGACCGCGTCGCCTGCGAGAGGTGGCGAGACCTTCAGCGCGAGCAGGTAGTACTCGAGCGTCTGCACGAGGTAGGCGACGGACTGTTCCGCGCCGGTTCCGTCCTCACAGACGAGCCGTTCGATCTGCCGCGCCAGCAGCGATTCCCCCAGCCGACGCCACTTCTCGATGTCGAGGACATGGCCCGCCAGCAGCAAACACGTGCCCTCGGCGACGAGATGGTTGTTGGCGGAAGAGCCCAGCGACAGGTGGGCGGCCACGTAGGCGCTCTGGCGGTAGATCGAAGCCGCGATCCGGCTCCTGGCGGAATCCGGGAACACGGCCGTTGCCTCGAGCAGCCTGACGACCGCCAACCAGGATATCTGGCGGATGGCCAGTTCGGTCGGCACGGTCCAGTTGATGCCGGCCCGCCAGGGGTTCTGCTCGATCCACGAGTCGATGCACCCCAGCGCCTCGCGTGCGAACCGCTCGTCGCCGGTCAGTCTGTACGCCATGGCCAGGTCCGGCAGCCAGTGGTGGCGATTCAGTTCCCAGACCGGCTTGGGATCGCGACGCACGGAGATCAGGTCGGCGCGAACGCCTTTGGGCCAGACCTCTCGCGTATGCGGGTCTAGGTGCCAGTCAATCGGCCGTCCGACCGGATGGACGCGTCCGAAGAGGAGCACCATCCCGTCGATCGCCTTCTCGGCTGTTCCGACGACGTGGTCAGCGGCCTGTGGGTACCGGTCCCTGAACTCCTGGATGGATGCGGCAGACACGGCCTCGACGCAGAGCGAAAGCGACGCCGGCACGCGAGGCGGGCCCGGCCGACACGCGTCACGCAGCCGGCGGCCCGCGTGGCTGGCGAGCAGTTCCCGCGCGCTCATCACGCCGCCGCGATGCCAGTACCAGCGAAGCGGCTTCACGACCGGGCCTTCATCGTCTTCGCCCGCGCCATCATCTCTTCGTAGATCGAGGTGAGCCGGCCCGCCACGACCGAAGCGTGGAAGTTCCGCCTGGCGAACTCACGGTTGTACTCGCCCATCCTCCGCCTGGTGTCCGGGTCGGCCACGAGCCGCTCGACCAGCGACGCGATGGCCTCCGGGTCATCGCTGTCGGTGCTGTAGCCCATCCGCCCGGACTGGAAGAAGTCCGCGATCCCTCCCACCGGCCGGGTGACGACAGGCAACCCTTGCGCCATGGCCTCCAGCACCACCGTCGGCATACCCTCGCCAAAGGAGGTTGGAAAGACGAAGACGTCGGCCTCCGAGAAAACTCGTGCCCTGGCTTCGCCGGACACGTGACCGGTCAGCGTCACGTCCGCGAGTCCGAGGTCGCCGGCGAGCGCCGAGACGGCCGGGAACTGGGGCCCGGTGCCCGCCAGTGTCAGCGCCAGGCTGGGAAACCGCTTCTTCAGCAGCGCGAATGCGTGGACGGTCTCGGCCGCGCCCTTCCGCGGCTCGAATCTCGACAGATACAGCAACCGCACGCCCGCGACAGGCGGCGCCTCGCGCGGGGCCGCTTCAAACGCCTCCTCAGGAACCGCGGTCGTCATGACGTACACCGGACCAGCGTAGCCCAGGCTCCGCAGCCTTCGTTCGAACTCCCGGGCGAGGACGATGATGGCGTCGGCCCGGAGGAACGTGCGTCGAAACAGGGCCAGCGCCGGCCCATGAAGCCGTGATTCGGTCGGCTGATCCCAGCCGTGGATGAGTACGAGGACCGGCAGCCCCCGGTGCCTGGCCGTCAGCAGGCTCAGTCCGTCGCGAAGCAGGGCCTTCGGCAGGAGAGAGGGATTCAGGTGCACGAGGTCGAACCGGCGGGAATCGAGTGCCGCGCGCAGATGTCTCCAGTCGGCCAGGACCCGCATCGCCACACCGGCCTGACCGCGTTCACCGGCTCTTCTTCCGACGACAACGTACTCGACCGAGGGGGTCATGAACGGGCGAACGGCATTCCAGTAAGTGGCCACGCCCCCGGTGGTGCCCGGATCGACGGTCGTCACCAGGACCTTGCCGGTCATCGGCGACGACTCCCCTGAAGGGGCGGCCACGATGCCACTGGCCTGGTGCCGGTCGCTGCTGCCCCCAGGCCGAGGACGTACCAGGACATGGCGTCGGGCAGCCACAACTGCCCGGTGAGCATGGCGTGCGTGGCCCAGACGAGCACGATCGCGAACGAGTACCTCCAGCGAGTCGGGTTAGAGAACGGCGGCATGAGCCGCCGCCAGACCGTGGCCAGCAGGGCAACCAGCGCAAGGAACCCGACGATGCCCCCTACCAGCAGAACGTCCAGGATGTCGTTGTGCGTATGGATCCGGATATAGCCGGCTCTTTCGACGGCATCCAGCATGCCGGCGAATCCCCGCCCCAGCCAGACTTCACCGACGCGGCCCGACACGAACTCTCCCCAGGCATCCGGCAACAGCGACACCCGCCCTGAACCGCTGCGCCCCTGGGCGCGCATGCCTTCGTCCAGCACGTCGCGCCAGCGGGTGGCGAGGTTGTCGGCCAAAACCGACTCCACCCGGGGGATGCTGACAACCACGTAGGCCGCCAGTCCGATCACGGCCAGGTCCCGGATGACGAGCCACACAGCGCGTCGCCGACGCGACACGAACAGCCAGACGGCGGCGATGACCAATGCCACCAGGCCCGTCCGCTGATAGGTCAGGAAGGCCGCGGTGGCGCTGCACGCGGCGACGACGTAGGCCAGCCAGGACCGGCGCTCGCTCCCGACCATCAGGGCGACGACGCTGCAGACCAGCAATTGCCCGCTCAGCCCCTTCGTCGTCAAGAACCAGCCCCACGAAGCGTCAACCCCCGCGTCCTGGTAGACGTTTCTCGTGCCACCGCCGAGTACGAGCGCCACAATCACGGAGGCCGCCGCCGCGACGCCCCCGGCCATCAGCCCGTTCTCCAACGCGCGGGACTGACCCGACCGGCCCGTCCGCAGGAGAACCAGGGCGAGGACGACCACCCAGTAGAGCGACTGCAGAACGGCGATGACGGTCTCGATCTCGACAGCCGACCGGCTCGCCGCCTCGAGCGCCGCAGAGAACACGAGGGCAAGCGGGTAGAGAAAAACGGCGGCCACCATCCGGAAGTCGCGGTCACTGACCCTCGACAGTCCCCGAGCGAGCAGAGGCGCGCTCGCCAGCAGCAGCAGCCCACGGGCGACCTGGAACACGCTCAGGCCCCACAGCCGGGTCCCAGTCACATTCCCCACCTGGTTCAGAACCACGTCGAGGACTGGAATCGCCCCGAGATAGAGTTCCGTGAACCCGGCAGCTGTGGCGACGGCGCGATGGCGAGAAATTGTCGTGTGCTCGGACATCCGGACGATGGTCGATATAGTGCCACGAGTGGGGGCTGGGAGCCACGTCGAATCCGCTCGAAACCGCCCTCCGGGCACCTTGCCTTTGCCCCCGGACTCGTGACAGACTCGGCCGCACGAGCCCCCGCCAGCCATCGTCGTTCCGGAAGGCCTCGAACCTCGGACCAGGTCAGGCCCGCGCGATGTCACCTTCCCCTGCCGCACAGCCGAACGACTCGCCGCAGCCGGACGGACGACTGGTCGGCGTGGCGATCTTCCTGGCCGCGCTCCTGGTCTACGGGCTGGTGCCGTCGCGCAACAGCCTGTATGCCGACGATTCGCTCGCGTGGGCGTGGGACCTGTCCCAGGGCTCGGGGCTCATCAACAGCCATCACTTCTATCTCAACGCGCTCAAGGCCGTGTACGCCTCAGGCCTGGGTGCCGCGTGGCATTGGAACCCGGCGCTGTTCCTCGCCAGCTACTCGGCGCTCTGGGGGGCGGTCGGGTTGTTCACCCTGTACGAACTGCTGCGGCTCCTCGGCTGCGGCCGAGCCTCGCTGCCGGGTACGATCGTCTGCGCCTGCATGAGCGGTTACTGGTCGTACGCGATTGTCGGCGATGTGTACGTGCCCGCGACGGCCGCGCTCCTGCTCGGCGTCTACTCCCTGTTGCGCGGCCTGAGCGCCGATTCCCGCGCTCGACGGGCGCGCTGGTTCATCGGGAGCACCGCCGCCTTCCTGGTGATGATCCTCCATCACCAGGCATACGCCTGGTACGTGGGCGGCCTCCTCCTCGCCATCCCGGCGTTCGGGCGAGCACACCGGCAACGCGCGGCGGTCCAGGTCGTCGCCGTCGTATGCTCGACCGCCGTGCTGTCGCTGGCCGTTTACGCGGCCGTGTACGCAGCGGGCCCCAACCCCGGCCACAGGAGCTTCCTGTCATTCATCTCGGGATACGTGGACAGCAGCCACTACCAGACCGAGCCCGACCAGGAGTCGCTGACGCCGACGATGTTCCTCAAGGCCGCGGCGGGTGAAGCGAGAGCGGTGTTCCCGTATTACGTCGCCTTCCGCAGCGAGCGGATCACCCGGTTCGCCCAGCGGCTCTTTCCCTACAGGGCGATCTACGCGTATCCCTATCTGGTCCGTTCGCTCGATCCATTGCGGGTGGCGCTGGTCGTGGCCGGGCTGCTCGCCGCCTCGCTGACCGGCGCATGGCTCGTGGCCATCGGGTTCGTCCGCGTGTGTTCGTCACGCGGCCGGACGTTCGCCATCCTGGTGGCGGGGGTTCCCCAGGCCGTCTTCTTCGTGTGGTGGCTCGGCGTCTCCGACGAGTTCTGGATCTGGTCGCTTCCGCTCGTGGCGATCCTCGCGTCGACAGGCGCCGTCGAGACGACGGTGCAAGCGGGTTCGAGACCAGACCGCCGCGGGGGCCGCCGACCTTCGCCCGCCCACGGCGTGATGCTGCTCGTGGTATGCGCGGCCGGGCTGTTTGTCAGTACCAGCGTGGGCGCCGTCGCGTTGTTCGCGGACCCGGCGAACGACATCGACGCCGTTGAGTGCGCCTTCGCGCGCGAGGCCACCTCCCGTGACCTCGTGCTCGGCCTGGATCGCATCCAGCCGGCCGCACGCATCAACCTCTGGCGGCTTCGGCAGGGCTTCCAGTACGTGAACGTGTTCGACCGTGCCGCCCAGTGGAGCGACGCGGACCTCGAGGCGGTGAAGCGGGCAGCGCGGGACGCCGTCGCCCGCGGCGGGCGCGTCCTGGTCGGCCCCTATCTGTCTCGCCCGCCCGGCGCAAACATCGAGTGGATCCGCCGTCTGAACCCGGCGTTTCCTCAGCAGTGGTCCGTGCTGATGGAGTTCCTCCGCTCGCTGCCGCCGGGCCGCGTCGAGTGGTCTCCCGAACTCGTTGGCTATCGCTGAGTGGACCTAACGTCGGGGACCGGAGAAACTCATGGAGCCACGATCGAACCTCGCATCGATGTCGTCCGGGGCTGCGACTCGAATGGTGACCGGCCTCGTGTGCTTCGCCTACGCCCTCCTTCTGGCCAACAGCGCGTATCTGCAGATCCGGTCGGCCGTGCTCCATCCCGAGCCGGGCGACGCGTCGGCCTATTTCGCCGCCGTCGAGGCCCACAGGACGCAGAGCGACTTCTACGATCCCGCCACGCTCACGCGAATCGGGGTCGAGGAGAAACTGCCTGGCGGCGTCCGCGCGTTCGTGTATCCGCCGGTCTTCGTCCAGGTGCTCTCGGTGTTTGGCGGCGGCTCCTTCGCGCACTTTCGCGTCGCCTGGATTCTGCTGTCGGCCGCAGCCTTGTACCTGCTCTTTCTCGTCACCGTGGCGCTGGTCGCCGCCGAGTCGGAGCGCGACTCGAGCTACGTGGCGCTGGTGAGCTTCCTGCTGTTCGTGCCGTTCTCACCGATCGAGAGAGAGCTCTTCTATGGCCAGACCAGCATCCTGATGGCCGCGCTGCTCTATCTCGCGCTCTGGAGTGCCGGCCGTCGTCGAGACGGCCTCGCCGCGGCGGCGGTCACGGCCGGCACATTCGTCAAGCTCTACCCTCTCGCGCTCGTTCCAGTCTTCCTCTTGCGGAGGCGGCTGGCCGTCTGCGCGTACATCGTCGCCGGCCTTGCCGCGGTCGTCGCCGCCTCCGTCCTCATCGGCGGCGGTTCTGACTGGATGCACTTCGTCTCGGTTCTCCGCGACCTCTCGCGCTGGGTCCCGTTCACGCTGGATGCCCCGAACTATTCGATCCAGGCGTTCATCCAGACCGTCGCTGCGACGCTGGCGATCAGCCCGAGTCCCACATTGGTCGTCGTGGTCAGCCGCGTCGCATGGGTCGCTTTCGTCGCCATCTACCTGGCGATCATGGGTCGCCGGATCAGATCCTGCGAGTCCATGCTGCTCGTCTCACAGGTGGTGATCGTGTTCGCGATGCTCGCGTCGAATGTCCTCTGGAATCACCTGTTCGTGGTTCTGCTGCCCGGCTTCGTGTACGCCGGCTGCGCGACGACGTTCCGCGCGAAACCAGGCAGGGAGGTCTGGCTCCTGGTCGCGGCGTTCGCGCTGATCGCCGCTCCGGACTACACGACACACGTCGGATTTCTGGCGCGCGCGCCCTTCTACCTCGTCAAGCCGCTCAAGTTCTACGGCCTGCTCGCGTATCTCGGCTTGTGCTCGCTGCTGATCGCTCGGCTCCGCGCAACGAACCCGGCTCGGCTTCGAACGATGATCTGACGATGAACAGACGGAGATTCCTCTCAGGCGTCGGCGGGGCCGCCACCGCCGCGCTGGTGCCGGCCACCACGCCGACCACCACGCCGACCGGGACGACACCGAGCAGAGAACAGACAGGGCTGGGTGGCGCCAGCCCAGGCTGGCTCGATGTGCGCGCCTACGGGGCCGTGGGCGACGGGACGACGGACGATACCGCGGCCATCCAGAAGGCGATTGACGCCGCGACGACGCTGACGTTCCCGACCGCACCGATTGCCGTGGGCGGAGTGGCCGGCGGCGCGGTGGTGTACTTCCCGGTCGGGCGGTACAAGGTCACATCCACCCTGGCCTACAAGTCGGGCCTGAAGTTCCGCGGCGTGGGCTGGGGCAGTCAGATCCTCTTCTCGCCCGCCGGCCATGACGCCCTGTGGGAACCGTCCGCGCAGTATGCGGTGCAGGGCACGATGTACGACGTGGCGTGGGCCGACCTGGCCATGTTCGCGGGCAGTGCCTTTGCGCAGGATTGTCTCCGCTGGACGCGGATGCGGCAGCACGTCCTCGACAACGTGGCGGTCGTCGGGTTCAGCCGCTACGGCGTCTATTTGGCGGCGGTGGCCGACACCTATGCCTATTACAACCAGATCCGGAATCCCTACTTTGTCGACAACGGCACCCACCTGTGCATCCACAACGATGGCGTGCATGGCGCCAATGCGCTGCAGGTCTACGGCGGCGACTTCTGGCAGACGCCGACCTTCACGACCGACTACGCCATCGTCCTCCAAGGCGTCAGCGCGTCGTTCTTTGGCTCGGCGATCGAGGGGCATCCGACCGTTGCCTTGATTCACGATGCGGGCGCGGGCAGCGGGTTCTTCGGCTGCTACACCGAAACGACCAACTCGACCCCCGTTCTGCTGCGGGACGCCTCGAAGAACCTCGCCGGCGGCGTGACGCTTCAGGGCACGAGCTATACCGGAACCCTCGTCAAGTACGAGAACTTCGACCGGGCCGGCGCCGAAGGCGGCTGGCCGACGCTCCCCGACAACCTGGGACTGGGGTCGCCGCAGCCGATTCCCGTCATCAGCAACGGATCGTTCCGCAAGGGCGCCTACAACTGGCGGACCGTCGCCCACCACGCGACGGAGACCGTCGACACGTCAACTGTCTTCTGCGCGCCAGCCTCGCTGAAGTGGGTGCATGACGGCACGACCGCCGCCCACGTGGTCAATCAGACGCTCGACCTGAGCAGTTATCAGAACAGGCAGGTCTACTTCACGATGCTGACGAAGTTCATGGGCACTGACTGGCCCTCGATCTATCTTCAGATCGAGGGACGGAATGTGCAGCTTCACCCCGTGATCGATTACGGCACCGGCTGGCAGCTGTGGATGACCGCGGTCAATGTGACCGCGGCCAGCGCCATCTTCACGATCAGTCTGAGCCAGGCGAACGCGACGACCTACCTCGCGCTGGCACAGGCGTGGATTGGCGGGATTCCGCAGGTGCCGACCGAGCTGAACACCCACGAAGTGTTCACGGCGTCAGCTCCGCCCACGACCGGCTCGGGCTGGGCCCCGGGCGATATCGTCTGGAACAGTGCGCCCACGGCCGGCGGGACGCCCGGCTGGGTGTGCACCTCGGCCGCGGGATCGGGGACATGGAAGGCGATGGCGAACCTGGCCGTGTAACGGCGAGCCCGGTGGCCCGCCGTCGAAGGACAGAACCGGCGCTACTTCCTGCTCAGAATCGGCACGTCACCCGTCTCGCCCCAGCCGGTGATCGTGAGTACGTTCATCACGTACCAGGTGCCGGTCGATGGGCGATACACCGCCACGTCGGTCACGCCATCGCCGTCGAAATCCCCGGGCACCGGCACGTCGCCCACCGCGCCCCACCAGTACCAGAGGTAGTTCGACCAACTGCTCGACGAGGTCAGCACGTACCAGTACCCGGTGCTCGGCCGGTAGACCGCGATGTCCGTCTTGCCATCTCCGTCGTAGTCCCCCGGCACGGCAATGTCGCCACTCATGCCCCACGGCACGGTGATGAGGGTCGTCCCGGTCTTCGAACTCCGAATCGTCCACTGCCCCGTCGCCGGCGTGAACACCGCCAGGTCCGTCGTGCCGTCGCCGTCGTAGTCGCCAGGCACCGCGACGTCCCCACTCGCGCCCCACGCCTCGGTGACCAACGTCGTGAACCCGCTCGCCCCCGTCAGGATCGACCAGAGGCCCGTGCCCGGCGTGAACACCGCAAGGTCCGTGAGGCCGTCCCCGTCGTAATCACCCGGCACCGGCACGTCGTTTGGCGCGCCGAGCGTGAACGTGCGCCCGTCCTCCAGCAGCCACTGGCCCGTGGACGGCCGATACACGGCACGTTCCTGCGTCCCCGTCCCCTGGTAATCGCCCGGCACCGGGATGTCGCCGGTCTGCCCCAGCGTCACGCCGACCCAGTCGCGAAACGCCGTCGTCGACTTCAGCGTGTACCAGCCGCCGTCCGACGGCCGGAACACGGTGATGTCCGCCACCCCGTCGTGGTCGAAGTCGCCGGCCGTCTCGAGCACCGGCGTCGCCGGCAGGTGCGGCGCCACCCCCACCGGCTCGTCGCCCGCCTGCCCCCACGCAACGGTGCTCGTCGCACTCGTCACCGGATTGAACCCATACCAGGTCCCGGTGCTCGGCCGGAACACCACGAACTCGGTCACGCCGTCGCCGTCCAGGTCCAGCGGCACCGGCACGTCCCCGGGCGCACCCCACTGCTTCATCGAGCCGCCCGCGACATACCACCACCCCGTCGACGGCCGATAGACCGCGATCTCCGCCTTGCCGTCTCCGTTGTAGTCGGCCGCCACCGGCACGTCGCCCCACATGCCCCACTGGAGCGTCTGGCCGCCCATCACATACCACGTCCCCGTCGTCGGCCGGAACACCGCAATCTCGGTAATCCCGTCCCCGTTATAGTCGGCGGGCACCGGGATGTCGCCGCGCATGCCCCAGTGCGTCGGCGCGCTCTGGCCTTCGATGATCCACTCCCCTGTGGACGGCCGGAACACCGCGATCTCCGCCTTCCCGTCGCCGTTGTAGTCGCCCGGCACCGGCACGTCCCCGCTCTGCCCGAAGACCACGGTCCGCTGGTCCTTGATGATCCACTCACGCGTGGACGGCCGATACACCGCAAGGTCGGCGTGTCCGTCGCCGTCATAATCCGCGACCACCGGAATGTCGCCCGCCTGCCCGAACGTCACCGGATCCGCCTGGCCGTGAATCCACCACTCTCCCGTAGAGCCACGGAAGACGACCGCATCCGACCTCCCGGCGCCTCCGAGATCGATCGGCACGACAGGCGCGCGGTAGAGGAAACCGCTTGCCCAGGCCACCGATCCGCCGTCGGCATTGGTGACCACGACCATCACGGCGCCGCTGGCGTGTGCCGGTATTGTCGCCACGATCTGCGTGGCGCTCGTGATGCTCACGTTCGTGGCCGCGATCCCGCCGAACGTCACCCCCGCGCCAGTGGCGAAGCCGGTCCCGGTCACCGTCACCGTCGTGCCGCCCACCGTCAGCCCGGCCGCCGGCGCGACGCCGGTGACCGTTGGCGCCACGACCCACTGTCCCTGCCCGTTCGCCGGCGTCGGCGTCGACCGGTTCGTCGTCGTCCCGTCGCCGAGCTGACCGTCCGAGTTCAGCCCCCAGCAGAGAACCGCCGGCCCTGTCGTCAACGCACAGGTGTGATACGTGCCGGCGGAGATTGAAGCCACGCCTGCCCCCAGGCCGGTCACCGGTGTCGGCGTCTGGCGCCGGGTGGTCGTCCCATCGCCCAACTCACCGTAGGAATTGCTCCCCCAGCACTTCACGACGCCGCCCGCCGTGACCGCGCACGCGTGAACATCTCCCGCCGCGATCGCCGTCACGCCGCCAGGCAGCCCGCTGACCGCCGTGGGTGTCGAACGCTGCGTCGTCGTCCCGTCACCGAGCTGGCCGCTGGTATTGTCACCCCAGCAGACGACGCCGCCGCTCGTCTTCAGGGCGCAGGTGTAGTAGGTCCCGGCCGCGATCGCCATCACGCCGCTCGAGAGCCCGCTCACGGCGACCGGTGTCAGCCGTCTGGTTGTCGAACCGTCCCCGATCTGGCCGTACGTGTTGTCCCCCCAGCACTTGACGCTCCCGCTCGTCGTCAGGGCGCAACTGTGGTACGCGCCGGCGGCGACAGCCACCACGCCGCTTGCGAGGCCCGTGACCGGCGTCTGCGTGGTCCGCGTCACCCTGGTCCCGTCGCCGATCTGGCCGTTATAGTTGTTGCCCCAGCACACGACGCCGCCGCCCGTCGTCAGCGCGCAGGTGTGTGACCCGCCAGGGGAGAGTGCCGACATGCCGACGTCGAGGCCGGCCACCGGCGTCGGGACCGCGTGCTGGTCATAGGTCCCGTCCCCGAGCTGGCCGGAGCTGTTGTCGCCCCAGCAGATCAGGCCCCCGCCCGTCGTCAGGGCACACGTGTGATCCGCGCCGGCCCCGACAGCCGCAGCGCCGGCCGCGAGTCCGCTCACCGGCGTCGGCGTCCGCCGGCTGGTCGTCGTGCCGTCGCCGAGTCCGCCGAACCTATTGTTGCCCCAGCACACGACGCCCCCGCCGATCCCGCCGGCAGTCGTTCGGGCGCAGGTGTGGTTCCCACCGGCCGTGATTTCCGCCACGGTGGGCACGACCTGGCATCCAGCGGTGGTCAACGTGCCGTCCGCGCTGGTCAGGGTGCCGGCCGCGTTGGTTTCGACGACTCGGAAGTGGTACACGGACCCACACGTCAGCCCCGTCAGCGTCGCGTCGACCGATACCGCCGATCCGTTCGGAGCGACGAGCTGCGCAGGCGTGCTCATCCCGTAACTCGTCGTCAGTCCGTACTCGAACACCACGCTCACCTGGCTGGCCGACGGAGGCACCGTCGCGCTCGCGACGGCGCTCGTCTGCGTCACCGACGACGTCGTGGCGACGAGGTTCGGCGCGACTCCGGTGAAAATGGTCTGCGAGTTGACGCTCCAGATGTAGCCCCCGGCCGTCCAGTTGCTGTCGATGTTGTAGTAGCCCTGGTAGCTGGAACCCCATCCCAGGTTGAGATGCGCCATCTCGCCACTCGACGTGTCGTAGCCGTCGACCACAATGAAGTGGCCGGTGGTGCCGTCGGTGGTAAAGACGCTCAGCAGCACCGGTCGCGGCGGCGCCGCGTCGATGTCGGCCCGGATGAGCGCGAAAAACTGTGTGGCATCGCTGTAGTCGCTTCGGAGAGTCGACTTCGGCCTCTGGTAGGCAAAGTAGGTCGGCAAGGCGGTCTGCGCGGCGTAGGCCGAGTAGGCACTCGACGAGCTGCACCCGAAGTTCATCTCGCTCGCGATGGCGACGTCGGAAACCAGCCGGGCCACCGCCTCGATCTGGCCCGCCGGCGAACTGGTGGTCAGGTTGTTCGGCATCTGCGACCAGTCGTAGGGGTGCTCGAAGTCCGCCGAGAGCGTGTCGTGCGAGGGCCAGAGATAGCTGTGGCTGCCCGTGCCCGTGGACGGCCACTGCCAGTACCTCATGAGCTGCACGACGGCGATCGTGACGCAGCCCGCCACCGTGTGGGCACAACCGGTGTCCGCCGGCGTGTCGTTGTTGTAGGGCGGCCCCTGGCTCCAGTTGGTCGTCAGCAAGGGCCCGGCGCTGCTCGCGGACTCGGCCAATCCGGACGCCTCGCCGACCGGCTCGTCGAGCCCCGCCTCGCCGCGAAGTCGTCGCCCGCGCGGCCGGAACTCCCCTTCGGCGACGTCGAAATGCCTCCAGTCCCGACCGGTCCGCGTGGCCTCCCACTCCGGGGGGCGTGTTCCGGCAGGGCGCTTCCGCGCGAGGTTCCGGAGCCGCACCAGCTGCGACGCCACCTCGGGCACGATCCACCCCTCGAGCGATTGCGGGTCCGAGACCCTGGACAGGTCGAGCGCGGACACGTCCGAGTAGAGCAGCACCGCGCTCAGTTCGTCGTCGCCGCCGACCAGGACGTGTCCCGATGGCGCCACGACCACGTTGAAGGCCACCCGGTCGCCGCTACGTTTCACCGGCGTGACGGCCACGATGGCCGGGGCAAGCGACCCACCCCAGCTGCCGTGCAGCGCGATGTGCTGCCGAAAGAGGTTCTGGGCTACGCGGCGGGCGGACGCTTCCGAAACCGGCAGGGCGGTCGCCGCCGTCGCGACCAGCACCAGCAGGACGGACAGGAGCAGCGACCGGACCAAGACCTCACGATGGCCGATCCGGTGACCGGCCCGCCAGACACGACGCATACCACCCCTCCCGAAGGTTCTCATCTTGCGCGTGATGCCGCGTTATAGCACAGGATCGACCGCCGCAGGAAAAAGGGCCACCGCAGCACCCACCGCAGCAACCGCGGCGCCGGTCTATACTTGACGCGCTGCGCGGTTCCGCAGCCGGGGAACAAGGAGATAGCGTTGACGCCGGACGAACGGATCGAGGCGCTCGACCTTCGCCTCTTCGACCAGGTCCCAACCGAGACCTCGTCCGAGGACCGGACGTCGCTGCTGCTCCTCCAGCGCGCGGTCCGCCGGCGCGGACCCTATGCGTACCTGGAGATCGGCTCGCATCTCGGCGGGACGATTCAGCCGCACTACGTGGATCCGCGCTGCCTGGTCGTCTACGCCATCGACAAGCGCCTTCCTGCACAGCCCGACGAGCGGGGACGTTCGTTCGACTACCCGCACAACTCGACCGAGCGGATGCGCAAGGCCCTCGCCGTCGCCTTCCCGGAGGCGGACGCGGCGAAAGTTGTCTCGTTCGATTGCGACGCGTCCGAGGTGGCGGCAGCCGACCTCACCACTCGGCCGGCCCTCTGCCTGATCGACGGCGAGCACACGACCACGGCGGTGCGCTCGGACTTCGAGTCCTGCGTGCGGCTGGCCGGCGCCGGGGCGGTCGTGGCCTTTCACGATGCGTGTTACGTCTTCGAGGGAATCCAGGCGATCACGCGACGGCTGGACGCGGCGGCGGCCTCCTTCCGGGGTTACCTGCTGGCCGGCAGCGTCTATGTCATTCTCCTCGGACACGCGGTGGAAACGTTCGCAGGAGACCTGGCGCCCCACGCGCGCGACAAGGCGGTCTACTTCCGGGAATCCCGTCGCGCGCTGCGCTGGGAGCGCCTGAAGAACGCGCTCGAACGGTGGCCTCTCGCGGCACCCGTGCTGAGAGCCGCCAGGCGAACGATCGCCGGGAACCTCACGCGGCGCGATCAGTGAACAGGCGGGCGATGGCCGTACGCGCGTCCCGCTCACACGCGTAGGCGAGGGTCAGCGCCGCCGCCGCGCAGGCGGCGGGCCCGGCGAGGTTCGAGTACACGGCGATGAACGAGCCTGACAGCGCGGCCGACATCGCCAGCACCGCCAACGCCGCGGCCAATCCGGGCCGCAGCAGGAGCGCCGCGAGCAGCGAGCCGACATCGCGTGTCGGATGGGACTGGTCACCGCCTCTCGTAGCGACGAGGTAGAGCCAGAGCCCGACCCAGCCTACCAACGCGTAGGTCCAGGCCAGCCCAGACGGTCCCGCCACGACGAGCGACACCGCCGCCACGAAGGCCTCGGCCAGTGTCCACGCGATGTTGGCCCGCGCGTAGGCCCGCGATCCCCGTTCGACCATCAGCAGCGGCCCGAGGGGCGTGGCCGCCAGGCTCGACAGCATGCGCATGAACAGCAACGGCAGGAGCGCAACCGCCGCCGACCATCTCCCGCCGAAGAAGCGCCCGTCGATGGTCGGCACCACGAGCAGCAACAGCGCGAGCACGGGGCCGATGGCCGCGCCGAGCAGGCGGACCTGGTAGAGGCATGTGCGCCAGCGGTCCTCCCGACCGCGCGCAGAAGCGAACAGCGGCAGCGAGACCCGCGCCGACATCTGCACGAAGACCTGGGAGGCCATCACGCTCAACTGCAGGCCCCACGCGTAGTAGCCGACCCAGACCGTGCCGAACATCGGCCCCACGAGCAGGACGTGCAGGTTGTCGCGCACCATGCAGAAGGCGGTGGACACCTGCAGCCACGCCCCCTCCGCCGCGAGGGGCAGCACCGACCTGAGGTCGGCCATCGAGGGCAGGTGGAACGGCTGGGGATGACGCGCGTTGAGCGACGCCACGCGAAACAGCCGGCCGGCGGCCAGCCCCCAGGCAAAGGCGTAGATTCCCTGCCGCGTGGCCATCAGCAGCACGACCGGAAGCCCGCGTTCGAGGACGAGCCCGGCCGACTCGATCCAGGCGACGCGAGCATAGGCGAGCTGCCGCTCGAGGTGCGCCGTCTGAAGCACCATGAATGGCCAGGACACCAGATAGAGCGCGCCGAAGAGAGCGAGGAACCGGTAATCGCGCCCCGCCGCAGGGAAGAACCGAACGACCGGCCCGGCGGCCGCGACCAGGAGCACGAGCAGCAGGAGCGCCCCGGCCGTCATCACGCACGTGAGAGTGCCCTCTTCCACCCTCGTCAACTCCCGCGGGGCCTTGATCACCGTGTTCTTCATGCCGCCGTCGAGCACGGTCACGCCGAGGGTACCGATGGTGGACGCGATGGCGTACAGGCCGAAGAGGTCGGGCGAGAGCAGCCGCGAGTACAGGAGGTAGGACACAGCCACGATCACGAAGGAGAGGCTGTTGGCGCCGAAGAGGGCCGCGACGGCCGTCCGAAGACCATGGCGCGAGACCTCGTGGCCGGTCACCGCACGGTCGTGGCGCTCGCTGGAGCTGCTCACTGGCGTCCCCGGAAGATGGTCACGTAGCCGTCGGCGATGCCGCGCAGGGGGTCGAGGCTCCTGGTCTGCAGCGAATGGCGGACGGCCAGCAGGCCGCCGCCAACCCGGGACCACAGAAACGCCAGCCACGCCGTCGGGCCGCCCCGGTAGCGCCGGAAGAGGTGCCACGAGTGCGCCACCGACATCCGGTGATAGGTTCGGCCCTCGGGCCTCGCGGCGCGCGACGGCGAGTGATGCGTGCGGGCGGCCGGTTCCACGATCAACTGCCAGCGGCGGGACACGCGGTAGGAGAAGTCGCAGTCCTCCGCGAGGGCATAGCCGGAGAAGCTCTCCTCGAACCGCTCGGTCTCGAAGACCTCGCGCCGGAAGCTCGCGGCCGTCCCGCGGATGACTTCCGCGGGCATCCGCCGCTCGGGCAGTGAACAATAGCGCGGCCAGCCGGAGGCCAGGAGAACGGCCGGGCGCGTCGGGTCCTCCTGCGTGAGCACGAAGAAGCGCCTGAAGAGGTCCGACCCGGCTGGGCGCGGCACTTCGTCGACGATGGCCGCCTGGACGCCGCCGAGCGTGCGCTCGCGGTCCTCTCGGTAGGGTTCGGCGAGGCGCTCGAGACAGTCGCGCTCCAGCGTGGAGTCGTCATCGACGAACAGGATGACGTCGCTCGTCAGGCGCACGACCGCGGCGTTTCGCTGTCGGGTCAGCCCGCCCTCCGGCACGCGCACATACGTCAGCGTGGTCGGCCGCGCCACGGGCCATCGCCCGCGGATCTCGTCGAGGAGCCGATCGTCCTCCGCGGCCTCGACGATGATGATCTGCGAGGCCGGGCGAGTCTGCGAGTGTACGCTGTCGACACAGGCGAGGCACTCGCGGCGGCGTCCCTTGGTGCAGACGGCCACGGCGATGGTCGGGATGGCGGCGTCAGTCATGGGGCGCGCGGCTCCCGCCGGCGAGCTCCGCGTACTCCGCGGCGGTGGCCGCGGCCACCCGCTCGAACGCGAATCGCTCCGCGGCGACCTGGCGTCCTCGGGCCCCAATCGCAGCGCGCAGGTCCGCGTTCGACAGCAGTGAGACGATGGCCCGCGACAGCGCCGCCGGATCCTCGCATGGCACGACGAGGCCGGTGCGGCCGTCGGCGACGACCTCCCCCGCCACTCCCGGCAGATCGGTGACGACCGGTGCCAGCCCGCTGGCGAGCGCTTCGAGCACGACGTTCGGCAGCCCTTCGCCGCGCGACGGCAGCACGAAGACATCGGACGCGTGATAGACCGGAACGGGGTCTTCCACCGGGCCCGTTGGGATAATCGCCGACGAACGCGTCGTTCCGAGCACGCGGTCGATGAACGCCGGCGAGAACTCGTGACTGCCGCCCGCGTCCTCGGTCGGACCAACCAGGAGCAGCGTCGCGCCCGGCACGGCGGCAACGACGGCAGGCCATGCCGAGACGAGAAGGTCAATCCCCTTCCTGCGGACGAGCGCGCCGACGAAGGACACGACCGGGGCTCGTGGATCGAAGCCGAAGCGACCGGCCAACTCGCGCCTCGCTGCCAGCCGCTCCTCCGCGCTCGGCGGACGGAAGCGCGCGACATCGACCCCCACCGGCACCTCCCGGAGCGCGGCCTCGTTCCATCCCGCCTTTCGGGCCGAGGCAGCCAGCGCACCCGAGATCGCGAACACGCGGTCCGCGCGCCCGACCGCCGCGATCTTCATGCGGCCGAGCCACGAATGGCGCAGCGACAACGGATCGTCAACGCCGAGCAGGGTCAGCGTAACGGCGGTCTTCTTCCCGAGAGAACCGAGAGCGGGGATCCCAATCGTGGCCGGCCAGTCGGCGCCATGGTAGTGCACGATGTCGAAATCCCGGCGACGGCGCGCCGCCCAGAGGCACCCCCGCGCTGCGAACGACAGATGCCCGAGCCGTCCGGGCGTCCGGGGCAGGCGGCTGACCAGCGTGCCGTCGAGCGTCTCCTCGATGCCGCTCGCCGCGACGCGCGAGGTGAGGACCGCGCTCTCGATGCCGAGGCGCGCCAGGTACGGGATGAGCGACATCAACTGCCGGCCGTGGCCGCTGAAATCGGGCGGGTATGACGTGACGACGTGGAGCACGCGCGGCCGGACGTCGTGGGCGGTCATGTGGGCGTGGTGGCGACGACCACGAAGGTCTCGCACGTCTCGATGTCGTGCGTCCCAATCCGGCAGGCGTCGAGAAGGTCCGGATCGGCGGGCGAAACGGGCCTCGGCCGACGCGGGACGAACCGGCGCACCGCGGCGACCAGCGGTCTCGGGACCAGCGGG
The DNA here is from genome assembly GCA_963727765.1 of uncultured Acidobacteriota bacterium. Lineage (GTDB taxonomy): Bacteria > Acidobacteriota > Vicinamibacteria > Vicinamibacterales > Fen-181 > FEN-299. Next base: position 945,791 of record CAVSGZ010000008.1, on the reverse strand, counting down.
CGAAGCGCGCGCGGAATCGGCGACCGGGGAGGCGCGAAGCGACCCCGGCCGGCGCGGAACTGTGCGAGGAAGCTCGGGTTCTGCCCGTAGAACTCGAGGCGGCTCCGGCCGAACACCGGCTCGAGCAGCGCGGTGAGATCCGCTTCGCCGTACTCCCGCTCGTGGAACTCCCACACGATGCCCATCAGCTCGTGGACGATCCGGTTCGGCGTCGACAGGACCAGCCGGCCTCCGGGCGTGAGCCACTCGGAACAGCGCGCGAGCAGGCGCTCGGGCTGCGCCAGATGCTCGATGACTTCGAACGACGTGATCAGATCGAACGATTGCTCGGCGAACGGGTACTCCATGCCGCTGCCGACGACGAACTCGACGCCGGACTCACCGTAACGCCGCTTGGCATACTCGACCATCTCGGCCTGTTCGTCCAGGCCGACGACGGTCAGAGCGCCGGCGTGCTTGAGGGCCGGGCAGCCGTACCCGGGGCCGCATCCCACATCCAGCACTCGTTCGCCGCCGGACAGGAGCGAAGCGGCAAATCGATAGCGGGCGAGGCCCGTTTCGTGGGCGAAGGGCGAGGACTCCTCGAGCGCGTGGAACTGCAGCGCCTGTTGGAGCGGCAGGTCCGCGTACCGCGTGGCGTGCGTCATTGGGGCGCCGCCAGTGATCCTGTCGGCCCGCCCCGAGTCGGCACCGGTCCCGGGCACGCCGGGATGGCGAGGTCGAGCCGTCCCGGGCAACAGATGTCCGGACTCCGGGTGTCGGCGACCGCGACCGCGTCGAACCGCAGGTCCATCCTGAGCAGGGCCACGCCCGCCCGATCGCAGACCCGGCGAGCGTGCTCGATTCGTTCCCAGGTGATCTTCTTGCTGGCGACGACGACGGCCCTGGCGCGGACCTCATCGAGGCATCGGCTCAGATCCTCCAGCGTGCCCAAGACCCTGACACCGTTCACCGACTGCCCGACGCGGCGCGGGTTGTCGTCGATGAACCCGACCGGCCGCAGGTCGACGGCCGCGTTGGCGAGCATCTCCCGGAGCGCCGTGACGCCCCCCAGACCGGCCCCGTAGATGAGCGCCGGCTGCCCGTCACGCGCGGCCCGCCACTGCGTGGTGACCAGGACCCGGTACGACAATCGCGCGCCGCCCGAGACGGCTGCCTCGAGCAGCGCACAGATCAGGAAGGTCGACAGCGGGATCCCGGCGTCCGCCCACAGGCTCAGCACGACGAAACTGCCCGCGGCCGCCAGGCCGACCGCGCCCGTGATACGGACAATCTCCCGAATCCCCGCCTGCCGGTATTCCTCCCGGTACAGTCCCATGGCCCAGAAGACGGCGATCACGGCCGGCCCGAGCGTGAAGGCCATCATGAGCGCCGAGGTCGCGTTCCCGGCCGCGCGCAAGAGCCAGTCGTCGTGCTTGAGGCCGAACGTGATCCAGACCACCACGGCCACGAACACGAGATCGAGGAACGTGACAAACAGCGACCGCTTCAGCATGGGCGCGTCGTAGAAGCGAAGCACCACTCCGGACCTGATAACCGCCAGCTCCTGGTAGCCCAGCCGACCGATGCCGGCGAACCCGGCGAGGAGGAGACCCGCGAGCAGCCACCCGGCCTGGACGTTGGTCGTGAGGATCGAGAGCAGGCCGACGCCCGCGATCGTGAGACTGACGAGATAGAGCAACAGCACGGCCCGCCGGTGACCGAATCCGAGATCGAGCAGGCGATGATGGATGTGGCGCTGGTCGGCTTCGAACACCCCGCCGCTTCTGGATTGGTCGAGCAGTCCCAGCGCTCGACGGACCATCGACAGCGCGGTCTCGGCGATGGGCAATCCGAGCGCGATCACCGGCAGCAGCACGGCGAAGCCTGCCGACAGCGTGGACCCGCCTTTGAGCGCGAGGCACGCCAGGCAGAATCCGATTCCGGTCGCCCCGCCGTCGCCAAGAAAGATCGACGCGGGGTAGAAATTGTAGGGCAGGAACCCGATGACCGCGCCGAATAGTACCGAGGGCCGCCCCGGCAACCGCCGGCTGACCCGCGATGACGAACACCGGCACCAGGCTGCCGACCGAGATCAGGGCGAGCCCGGCGGAGAGTCCGTCGAGGCCGTCGACGAGGTTGAACGCATTGGTCACGCCGACCAGCCACAGGACCGAGATCGGGATCGACCAGGCGCCGATCGCAATCGTGAATCCGAACAGGTGGACTTCGGGCTGGAGCGTGATGCCGAACCACACGGCGACGAGCGCGCCCGCCAGCTGCGCGCAGACTTTGACCCCCGCGCCGACGCGACGAATGTCGTCGATGATCGACACCGTCAGGATCGGCAGCAGGCCGAGGCCAAGACCGGTCCACAGGTCGGCAGACACGGCGAAGCCGAAGATCGGCCGGAAGAGGACGAAGACCAGGGCGGTCGAGGCCATGATGGCGAGGCCGCCAAGCCGCGGAACCGGCTGCAGGTGGACCTTCCGGCTGCCCGGTTGATCGACGGCGCCCAGCCGCACGGCGGACCACCGGACGGCTGGAGTCAACAGGAGACTCATCACACCGGCCAGCCCGCCGGCGAGGGCGAACGTCATCAGCCTCATCGTCTGTCTCCGGCCTGTCCGTGCCGGCGAATCTGTCAGCTGGCCGCGGGGCGAACCTCCGCCGCGCGGGCGCGCGATCTCTCGGGCAACGCGTCAGATTGACATGGAATCGTGCCGGGCTCGGCGCAGTATACAACCATGGTCGCGGAATTGCCGCACGGCCGGGCTCGCCGTCGACCGGGCTGGCGGCCTCCCCGTCGTCGCGGGAGCGGCGCCTTGTACGGCGCAATCGAGGATTACCGGCCCGGGGCTGGCGCGCGGCCAATCGCGTACTTCGCCAGCCGAGCCGGGTCGATCGTGATCCCGAGCCCGGGGCCGGGCGGGATCCGAATGAACCCATCGGCGTCGAGCACGACCGGCGGGTCGGCGATGTCCTCCGCGAAGTAGTTGGCCGTCTCCGACGTGTCGCCGGGAATCGTGAACCCCTCGGCGGTCTGCAGGTGGATGTTGACGGCGCGACCGATCCCGGTCTCGTCCATCCCGCCCGACCAGACCCCGACGGCGTTCGCCGCGGCGTAACCGGCAATCCGCACCGACTCGACGAGGCCGCCGACCCTCCCCTGCTTGATGTTCAGGATCCGGCACGACCCCAGCTCCACCGCCGCCACCGCGTCGTCGAGGCCGAGAATCGACTCGTCCAGGCAGATCGGCGTCGCCAGTTGCCTCTGCAGCTTCGAGTGCTGGTAGATATCCGCGTACGAGAGCGGCTGCTCGATCATCATCAGGCCGAACTCGTCGAGACGGCGGAGATGGTCGGCGTCCTCGAGCGTGTAATCGCCGTTGGCGTCCACCATCAGCGGCAGGTCGGGGAAGCGCTGGCGGACCGCCCGCACGTAGTCGATGTCGCGTCCTTTCGCCACCTTCATCTTCACGCGGTGATAGCGCTTGTCCACGGCCGCCTGCACGGCGGCCACCAGCTCTGCCGGCGTGTCTCTCAGCCCGATGCTGAGGCCCGACATGATCGGCTTGGCCTGAAACCCGAGCAGCTCGTGGACGGGCACGCCCTTGCGGAGCGCGAGCAGGTCGATGAGCGCGTTCTCGAGCGCCGCCTTGGCCATGCCGTGGCCGCGGACCGCGCGGAACCTGACCAGCAGTTCGCCGAGGGGAATGCCCGGCTCGACCAGTGGCAGCAGGAACCCTTCGATGATGTGCCGGCAGGTCGTCGTGGTTTCCGAGAGGTAGAACGGGTCGGGGTCGGCGACGCATTCGCCCCATGCGACCACGCCGTCTGCCTCCAGCCTGAGGAGCAGCGCCTCCTTGCAGGTCCACACGTGGACGCTCGTTCCGAACGGGTGGAGGAACGGGAGTCTGACGGTGACGAACTCGATCCGATCGAGGCGCGGAAGGGCCTCGTGCTCGATGGCGAGAGGCGGACGCTTGGCCATGGTCTGTGGGCTCAAAGAAGAACGGGCCGGGCGCCTTGCGGCACCCGGCCCATGGAAAAGGGAACCGGCCCCCGGGGCCAGTGAACTCCCTAGAAGTAAAAGTGGACCGCCAACTGCGCGCGCCTCGGCGGCACGAAGGTGACACCCTGCTGGTAGCCAGGCGGCGTCGTGGATGACGGGATCACCGTGCTGGCCACGCTGTAGAACGCCGCGTCGTTGAAGACGTTGAAGATGTTGATCGTAGCGCTCGCCGCAAAACGCTTGGTGAGCTGGAACTTGCGCTCGAAGCGCAGGTCGAAGATGTCGTCGGTCGGCGCCCGGAGCAACTCCGTGGATGGCGCGATGTCGAAGATGTAGCGCCGCCCCTGGCCCAGCAAACCGCTGGGCGTGCGCACGGCCGTGAAGATCGGTTTGCCGCTCAGTACCTGCCAGTCCATGCTGACCATGACGCCAAGCGGCAGCTCGTAAGAACCCTGCAGCTTGAACATCACCGGCCGGTCACCAATCAGCACGCCGCCGGAGTTGACGAAGTCGTTCGGATCGAGGCCGAACGTGCCGGAGTTCGACTGCTGGTTGGAGTACGGGTCGCGCGACGCGCTTCCAGCATTGAGCCCCGTGGACTTGGACACGGTGACCGAGGCCAGCATCATCCACTTGTTGGCCATGCGCTTGCTGGCCTGCACGACCAGGCCCTTGTAGTCCTGCGAGAACAGCGACTGATTGATGATCTCCGGCGCGTTGGCGGTCGGGTCGCTCGCGTTGGTCTGCGACAGCAGCGACACCGTGTGGCTGCTGCCGTCACGGTCGGTATAGGTCCAGGGCACCGACGTGAACAGTGCATTGGGCGCGATCCGGCCGATGAGGTTGTGGGCCTTCTTGTAGATGAACGACCCGCCAACCGAGAGGTTGGTGATCAGCTCGTGGTCGATGCCGACCGAGATCTGATCCGTGTACGGCGTCTTCAGGTCGGGCTGAATCGTCGGGATGCCGATCGACGGGTCGACGACTTTGAAGGCCGACCCCAGCTTGGCGCCGGTGATCGGATCCAGGTAGTACCAATACGTCGGCGATGTGGCACGGTTCATCGCGCTGAAGATGCGCGTCTGGAGGAAGCTGTAGAACCGCCCATAGTGCACGCGGCCCACCGTCTTCCCGGCCGAGTCGAACTTGAAGTTGGCGCCCACGCGCGGCGACCAGTTGTTCCAGTGCACGACGGCCCCGGGGTTTTGGACGATAGTGCTGGTGTTGTTGCCGTTGGTGTCGAGCGCAGGGTAGTTGGGCACGATGCCGACACTGTGGTCGAAGCGCAGGCCGAGCGTCAGGCTCAGCTTGTCGTTGACCGCCCACGTATCGTCGATGAACGCCCCGACGTTCCACATCTTGCTCGAGTCGGTGCCGCCGTGGAACGGCGCCTGGACTTCCAGCTCGTCGTACTTGCCGTTGTCGTCGTAGTAGGCCATACCACCGCTCAGGCCCTGTTTGTAGTCGGTGCCGCCGTTGATGTACTGCGCCCCAACGCGGAGGTCGTGGCTGCCGTGGTTCTTGGTCTGGATGAACTTTGACAGCTTGCCCGACACCTGGTTCTTCCAGATGTTGCCGTCGTACCAGCTCATGCTGTTGACCGAATACGCCCCGGTGGCCGCTGTCATAGTGGCCCGGCGTGGTGATGTTCCCGGAGTTCGGGGCCCACTGGTCGTAGCCATAGAACCCGGCGTAGTGCGCCTCGAAGAACGTCGTGTCGTTGATGACCGTCGTCCACGCCACGTTCGGAACCGGCTGGCCGCTGAGCTCGGCGCCACCGGCAATGTAGGGCGAGGAGGCCGTGACCGGGCGCGGCAGGACCGACCCGTCGTATTCGACCGACGCGATCAGCTTGTTGTTCTGGTTGACCGCCCAGGTGATCTTGCCGAAGAACCGCTTGTCGTTCGTCTCCTTCGGCGCGACCGGGGGAGTTCCCGGCTCCGAGTACCAGTCGCGGCGGATCTGGATGCCGCCGAAGAACCACAGCTTGTCCTTCTTGATCGGGCCGCCGCCGTTGACCGAGAAATCGCGGTACCGCGCCCGGTTGTAAGCATAGCCGTCGAGCAACGCGTTCTGCCCGGTCAGCCACTGGGCGCTGTAGTAGTAGTTGACGTCGCCCTTGAACATGTTGCTGCCCGACTTGGTGACCACGTTGAAGACGGCGCCCTGGTAGTTGCCGTACTCGGCGGGAGCGCCGAGGCCGACCACCTGCAGCTCTTCGATGATGTCGGTGCTCGGCCACGCCCAGGCCGCGCCGGTCTGCGGCGCGGTGAGGTCGGCGCCGTCCATCTGGTACTGGTTCTCGTTGATGCTCGCGCCGAACGCGGACGCCTTCGACGCCGTGTTGTCGAACCGCATCGTCGAGACGCCGGGCGTCATGTAGGCGAAGTCGAAGAAGGTGAAGCGCGTGACCGGTGTCGATTCGACCAGCTCGCTCGCGACGGTCGTCGTCATCGCCGAGCGTGACGTGTCGATGAGCGGCGGAGCGCCCACGACAGTCACCGCTTGGGTGACGCCGGCCACCTTGAGCTGGAAGTCGACCTCAAATTGGCTGCCGACCTCGACGCGCACGTTTTCGTGGCGAACGGTCTGGAAGCCCTGAAGTGAGGCCGAGAGCGTGTAGGTGCCCGGTTCGAGGGCGGGGAACCGGAACTGGCCCCGTTCATCGGTCGTCGCGGTCTTCGGGCCGCCGATGAGCGCGGGGCCCGTGAGGTCGACGGTGACGCCGGGCATCACTGCGCCGCTGGCGTCGGTCACCGTCCCGCGCAGCGAGCCCGTTCTCGCCTGCGCGTGTCCAGTCGCCGGAAGGAGCAAGATCCCGACGAGCATCAGCATGAATAACTGCGTTGTCCGTCGCATAGAACAATCTCCCTTCACGCACGTTGTCCGTCCGATCAGGAACCGATGTGCCCGACGCGCGATGAGGACACCGAACGAGACTGCCGCCGCGCAGAACCTCCGCGTTCCCGCGCGTGCGTGAACATCCTACAAAATTGTCTATGCGTACGGAAGGATATTTATGCGAAAAGTAAGACGGATTGAAATCGTTCAGTTTCGAGGTCTCAAACTGAACATTGTTCAGATCGCCGATGCCTAACGACTGGCCTCGGCGGCCATCCGTCGCGCTTCCTCGAAGTCGGGCTTCAGCTCGAGCGCCTTGCGAAATGCCGTCACTGCCGCCGCGCGATTGCCGGCGCGCATGCGCGCGAGGCCGAGGTTGAACCAGATGATCGGGTCCTTCGGTGCGAGCGACGACGCGCGTTCGAACGCCGCCGCCGCACCCGCGTTGTCGCCGAGGCCGCCGAGCAGCATGCCCCGCTGGTTGTGCGCGTCGCTCGAATCGGCGTCGAGCTTCAGCGCCGCGTCCACCTCACGCAGCGCGAGGCGGGGGTCGCCCATGTCGCGGTAGATCGACGACAGGTTCATGCGCACATCGAAGTCGCCGGGCTCGAGGTCGCGTGCCCGCTCGTATTCCCGGCGCGCGGTCGGCAGGTCCCGACGGATCCGCGCGACGTACCCGAGGTGGGAATGGAACTGGAAGTTGTCCGGGTCGCGTTCGAGCCCTTTCTGCAGCGTGGTGACCGCCGCGTCGTACTGCTTGAGCGCGACGCGCGTCTTGGCCAGCTCGATGTATGACGGCGTGTAGGTCGGCAGCTTCCGGATCGCCTCCTCGAGTGCCGTCGCCGCGCCCGGGTAATCGCCCATCCTCATGTAGGCCTTGCCGAGATAGAAGCTGACGTCGAAGCCGCCGCGCCCGGAGTCGATGATGGCCTTCAGGCTACGGGCCGCCGTGCGCATGTCCCCGCGGTCGTAGGCCTCGAGCGCGACGCGCACCGACTTCCCGTACGACTCGAACTCCGCGATAGTGTCCTTCGGGTCGGCGCCGCTGAACGACGCGTTGCCCGGACCGCTGACGTAGCCGAGGCTCGCCAGCCGCTGCAGCGTCGCCGGATCGAGTTTCGCCGTGCCGTCCGCCACGATCGCCGATTCGGCGCTCCCGCCCATCGTATCGAGCAGCCGCGACCGCATCGAGGCCGCCCGCTGTCCCTCCGCCGCATACAGGTTGTTGCTCTCGCCCGGGTCCTTCGTGAGATCGTACAGCTCGGGTCGCGGCGCCTGGATGTACTTCCAGCCGTTCATACGGATCGATCTCAGCTCGCTCCAGCCGAAGTGGATGCGCGGGAAGAGGCTCTCAGAGTAGGCCGGCGCCGCGGCGCGGCGCACGCCCGCGATGTCCGGCATGAGCGAGCGGCCGGGCAGGCTGGCGACGGGCGGCAGCCCTGCGAGATCCAGGACCGTGGGCACAAGGTCCACGCTCCGGGCTTCGGTCTTCACGCGCACGCCGCGGCCGATCCGCGCCGGGTAGCGCATCATCAACGGCACGTGAACGACCGCGTCGTAGATGAAGAACCCGTGTTCCTCTTCCCCGTGCTCGCCGAGCGACTCGCCGTGATCCGCCGTGACGATGACGGCCGTGCGGTCCCACACGCCCAGCCGCTGCAGCCGCGCGAACAGCTTCCCCAGCACTTCGTCGGTGTACGCGATCTCTCCCTCGTAGGGATGGTCCGCGTAGCGCGTCGCGTACGGCGGGGGCGGGGCATACGGCGAGTGCGGGTCGTAGAAGTGCACCCAGGCGAAGAACGGCTTGCCCGACGCCGCAGCCTGCTCGAGCCATTTTCCGGTCACCGCGTCCACGTCGCCGGCCCGCCGCTGGTAGTCGGTGAAGAACGCGCTGTTCTTCTCGCCCGTCCCGAAGTTGTCGTCGAACTCGTCGAAGCCGCGGCCGAGCCCCGACTGCGTGTTGAGGATGAAGGAGCCGACGAACCCGCCGGTCACGTAGCCCGAGGCCTTGAGCATCTCGGCGAGGGTGCGGTGCGCGGGAGCGAGCGGCGGCGCGAAGTTGTCTCGGATGCCGTGCTGGAACGGATAGAGGCCGGTCAGGATCGACGCGTGCGACGGACGCGTCATGGGCGCCTGCGCGACCGCCTGCTCGAACAGCGCCCCCTCCGCTGCCAGCCGGTCCATCGTCGGTGTCGGCGGACGGTGCGCGCCGTACGCGCCGATGCGATCCGACCGCAACGTGTCGATGGTGATCAGCAGGATGTTGCCGCGCGGGGGCTCAGCGGCCGCGGCCGCCGTCACGCGAAAAGTGCGGCCGAGGATGATGACAGCTGTGATGACGACCAGGGCGCCGGTCAAACGCCACGCAAGACGCCGCATCGAAGTCCTCCAGTGCGCGGGCGCGCGGACTTTCATGGTACCACGGCCCGCCCCGAGGCGCGCCGCCGGCGATTCTCTGTCTCTGGTACAATCCGGTGCGGCGAGTCTTTCCGACTCGTCCATATCATGGCGGTCACACCCGGGAGACGCGAACATGCACGTCACACGTCGCCGCACTCACCATCGACCCGGCATGCTGGCCCTGCTCCTGGCCGGCGTACTCGTCTCCGGCCTCGTCCTCTCCGCCCAGGCGCCACAGGCGCCGGCGCCGGTCGGCAAGATGAAATGGGACCAGAGCCAGTCGGTCTACAACCGGCGCATCCATCCGCCGGAGCCGCCCACCAATATCAACTGGGACGAGCGCATCACGCAGCTGCTGAAGGAAGACCCCGGCGACATCATCATCACCGCCGTTGGCGACATGATCTTCAACCAGCAGATCAGCACGATGCAGGAGCCGGAGCGGCGCGGCCTGTTTCGCATCATGCAGCAGGCTGACATCGCCTACGGCAACCTCGAGTTCTCGATCAACCAGCACCCCGAGGCGCAGCGGCCGTTCTACAACTTCCGCGCGGACCCGGAGTTTGTCTGGGAGGTGGCCGCCATCGGCATCAACCTGGTGAGCATGTCGAACAACCACGCCCTCGACTTCGGGCCTGACGGGCTCCGCGACAGTCTGAAGGCACTCGACCACGCGCAGATCACGCACGCCGGCGCCGGCCTCACGCTGGCCGCCGCCCATTCGCCGGGCACGATGCGCATCCAAGGCCGGACCACCGAGTTCTCGCTGCTGTCCTACCTGCGCTACTGGACCAACAAGTTCCGCAGCGCGGACCCGAACGCGCCGTCGATCGCCACGATCGACCCCGCCACGATCCTGGTGTCGAAGGACGGCAAAGTCGAACCGGTGACGGGACCACTCGAGTCCGACATCAAGACGATGGAGGACGACGTCGTGCTGGCCAAGCGGCACACCGACGTGCTGATGGTCGCGCTGCACAATCATGACGTCAGTCACGACCGCGTCTACGGCATCCAGAACCGCACGCCGGACAACGACCACATCATGTACCGGCGCGCCATCGACGCCGGGGCGGACATGGTGCTCGGCAGCGGTCCGCACGTCCTGCGGGGCATTGAGATCTACAAGGGCAAGCCGATCTTCTACAGCCTGTCGGACTTCATCTACCAGTACCCGGACGCCGGACAAGATCCCGATCGATCTGATCCACCAGCGTGACACCGAGATCGACCGTCCGACGAACATGTCGGTCTGGGACCGCCGCGATCAGTGGCAGACGATGGAAGGCGTGATGGTGCGGATGACGATGAACGGCGGCAAGCTGAAGCGGATCCAGCTGATCCCGATCACCATCGACGACGAGGGGCCGCTCTACGGCGTGCCGAAGCTCGTCAGCGACGAGCGGGCCAAGGACACGTTCGATCGACTGCAGAAGCTCTCGGCTCCCTACGGGACCAAGCTCGTCGTCAAGGGCTGGTATGCCGAGGTCGTCATGTAGCCGTCGATGCTATTTCTTCGCCCGGGCGGCGGTCTCGGCTTCCTCCACCTCGGCGCGCCGCTGCCCGGCTGACGGTTCGGGCTGCTGGCTGCGCCACAGCATCGACAGCACGACGACCAGCAGCGGGCCTGTCACCGCGATCACCGCGAAGCTGGACACCGAGACCGCGCCCGGCACGAACGACACCCACACGACGCCCATCAGGACGACCCACGCGCACAACGCGGTCCAACCATTGAGGTATCTGGTCATCACGTCCCCCGCTCCCCCTGGTCCGGCCATCGCGCTCGTCAGGCCGACCGGTATGGTCTGCCGGCGGGCTGAGGCCAGTCGTTGGCAGGCTACCCCCACCCCGTCTCTCGTGTCTGTGCACTTCTGCACATCTGCCCGCTCTCCCTCGGAGATCCGGTCCACGGGCGGCGGCCACACGCCGGCGGCCTCGCCAGGTGTGGTATACTGGCGTGGTCAGGTTGGACAAGAGCATTCCGCTTTGCCGCGTCAGATTGAATCGAGCCTCGAAAACTCGCCTTTCCCGCACGAGGCATCAGCTCCGGAAGAGCCATTCTCCATCCCGCTTGTGGTCCGCATCTGGATCTCCAGCGACAGCATATCGATGAACGGGCACTGACGGCCCGCCATCACCACCTCCCGCAGACAGCGGGGAGGAGATTGAGTCAATGGCAAGAAAGCTCTACGTTGGGAACCTGCCGTACGAAATCGGCGAAGCGGACCTTCAGAATCTCTTCGCGGCCGCCGGGACCGTCGAGACCGTCAACGTCATGCGCGACATGGCCACGGGCCGCGCGCGCGGCTTCGCGTTTGTCGAGATGAGCACCGACGAAGAGGCGCAGAAGGCCGTCACGCAGTTCAACGAGCACTCGCTCGGCGGGCGCAACCTCGTGGTCAACGAGGCGCGGCCCAGGCCGGAGCGCTCCGCCGGCGGATTCGGCGGCGGCGGCGGATCGCGCCGTCGGTCCGAGCCCCGCTGGTAGTCGCGGTTCGAGCGTAGCCCGCCGTCAGCGTCGCTCGCCCGGCTCCGGCCGGTGGACGCCGCGAACGCGGGTTCTGTTCCCGGGGACGATCTTTCCATCGTGCCGTATGTGCACGCCCTGGAGAGGCCGTCCCCGTTTTCTTTGGGTGAAGACCGCGCCAAATTCCGCGATTCCTGGTGCCAATCGCGGTGCTATGATGTGGCTGGACGAACATCGATGAAACACGCGAAAGCGCCGAGAAGGCGGGGCGGCACGCGAACCCGGTTCGACGTCGAGGCGTTTCTCGCCTCGGCAGGGTTCGCGAGGCGGCTCGTGGCGTTCCCGGCGCGCGCGGTCATTTTCTCGCAGGGTGATCCGTGCGACGCCGTCATGTACATCCAGAAGGGCGCCGTGCAGCTCTCGGTGGTGTCCAAGGCCGGCAAGCAGGCCATCGTGGCGACGCTCGGGGCCGGCGACTTCTTTGGCGAGAGTGCGCTCACCGGGCAGCTCCTGCGCGTGGGGACGGCGACGGCCACGGTGGCGAGCGAGGTCCTCGTGGTCGAGAAGACGGCGATGAAGCGCGTCCTGCACGAGCAGCACGCCTTCTCCGACCGCTTCATCGCGAACATGCTGGCCAGGAACCTCCGCATCGAGGCCGACCTGGTCGACCAGCTGTTCAACTCGAGCGAGAAGCGCCTGGCCCGCGCGCTGCTCCTGCTCGCCCGCTACGGCAAGCAGGAGGAGCTGCAGCAGCCGCTGCCGAAGATCTCGCAGGAGGCGCTGGCGGAGATGATCGGAACGACGCGCTCCCGCGTGAACTTCTTCATGAACAAGTTCAAGAAACTCGGCTTCATCGAGTACAACGGCGGCATCAAGATCAACCCCTCCCTCGTCAGCGTCGTGCTGCACGACTGAGCGCGACCGTCCTGCCGGCCGGAGAGGCCGGGGTCATCGCCCCCGGCCAGCCCTCTCGCTCAGCCAAGTTCACCTGAACCATCGAGGTGTGCCGAATTGGACAGACGGCCGGTGCCGGCGGGCGCATCCTGTCCCGATCGGGAAACGGCATTTCAGGAAGGGACGCCCCCGTCATGACGACCAGAACGAGGACGACGGCTGCCGCTTCGCGTAAGGGTCAGGCACGCAGTCGCGACCTGGAGACGATGCTGCGCGACCGTGAGCGCGAGATACAGGACGCGCTCCGCCGCCGGGTGCGCCCCGCGCTCGCGGCCGGGCGGGGCGACGGGCTCGACGAACCCGAGCACATCGAGGCGGACGTCCAGGAGCACATCGAGGTGGCCCTGATCCAGATCAAGGGGGAAACCCTGGAGCGGGTGCGGCAGGCGCTGGCGCGCCTCGACCAGGGCGAGTACGGCTACTGCACCGAGTGCGGCGGGGAGATCTCGGCGCAGCGGCTGCGGGCGCTGCCCTTCGCGGTTCGCTGCACCGCCTGCGAAGACCTGCGCGAGCGGAGCGCCGCCCAGGAGCGGCGGTTCGCGTCGGCCAGCGCGTTCCAGTCGTCCTTCGCGGACCAGTCCGGATCGTGAGCCCGCGCGGACCGGCGGGAAGGGCCCGCCGATGGTTGTTCCATTGTGAACAGACAGGGGCGGCCTTCCCTGCCACCATGGGCCATGGCATCCAAGAAATCCCGTCCCTTCGATCCAGAGGCCTTCCTCGAGTCGACCGGTGTGTCCAAGACCGTGCTGGCATACGCACAGGGCCAGCCTATCTACGCGCAGGGCGGCGCCTGCGACACTGTGCTCTACGTCAAGAGGGGCGAGGTGAAGCTGTCGGTGACGTCGAAGACCGGCAAGGAGGCCATCGTCGCGGTCCTCGGCGCCGGGAACTTCTTCGGCGAGGGCGCCCTGGCCGGGCAACCGCTCCGCATCGGCAGCGCTACCGCGCACTCGCCGAGCACCATCATCGCTGTGACGAAGGGTGACATGCAGCAGTTGTTGCACAAGGAGCATGCGCTGTCGGATGGCTTCATCGCCCACCTGCTCACCCGGAACATCCACATCGAACAGGACCTGATCGACCAGTTGTTCAACTCCGCGGAGAAAAGGCTGGCGCGCGCGCTGCTGCTGCTCGCGCACTACGGCGAGGAGCACGTGCCGCAGCGTGTCATCCCGAAGATCTCGCAGCACACGCTGGCCGAGATGGTGGGCACGACCCGGTCGCGCGTGAACTTCTTCATGAACCGGTTCAAGAAGCTCGGCTTTATCACCGTCGACGGGGGCCTGACGGTCAACAACTCGCTCCTGAGCGTCGTCCTGCACGACTGAACGCGGTCTCGACGCCGATTGACGACGCCGCCGGCCCGGGACGGGTGCCCTGGCACGGTTCGGTCCGGCGTGCTCAGGCCGCGGGCGCGACGGGAACCCTCGTCTCGCGCGCGGCGCGCCGCTCCGCACACATGCGGCTCAACCCGGCGCAGGCGGTGCGGTTCAGTTGCATGTTTCGCCTGAACGACAGGCTGCCGAACAGGTTGATGAGCGGCTGGCGGCGTCGCCACACGCTCCTCCACAGGCGGCCGAGGATTCGCGGCAACGCGTAGAAGTGGCGATCGCACGCCTGCATCTCCTCGACGGCCTGCTCCACCGACAGGTGCTTGTAACGGGCGACCGGGTAGGTCAGCGTGTAGTACTGCCAGTCCCGGGGGAAGTCGTCGAGGAGGAGCCGCCCCTCCGCCGTCATCTGATCCCACAGCCGCGTGCCCGGCAGGGGCGTGAGGAACAGCGCGTTGAGCAGGTCCACGCCGTACTGGCGGGCGGCCTCGGCCGTGCGCCGGCCGATGCCGGCCGTGTCGACGTCCAGCCCGATGATGAACGACCCCACGACCAGGATGTGATGCCGCTGGATCCGCGCGACGGATGCCGCGAGATCTCGGCCCCTGAGCAGATTGAACCGCTTGCCGATCTCGGTCAGCCCCTCCGGCGTTGGCGACTCGAACCCGATGAAGACCCCAGCGCATCCCGCCCGCGCCGCCAGCGTCAGCAGTTCCTCGTCGTCGGCGAAGTTGATCGTCGCCTGCGCCACCCATTCCTTGCGGAGGTCCGCCGCGGCGAGCGCCCGAAACAGGTCCTTGGCGCGGGCGATGTGCGCTGGCCGGGTACCGACCAGATTGTCGTCCACCACCAGGACGCGCTTCTCGCGGATCGACCGGAATTCGCTGACCACCTCGGGGATGGAGCGCTGGCGGTAGAGGGCTCCGTTGAACGCGGTGACGCTGCAGAATGTGCAGTTCATGGGGCAGCCGCGCGTCGTCTGAATCGCCCCGAAGGCGTAGTCTCCGGTCAGGACGTCGTGGCGGGCCGGTCGGACCGCATCCATCTCCGCCAGGCCTCCGTCGTACCGTCGCTTCAGGTGCCCGGCGGCGGCGTCCGCCAGCACCTGTGACCAGACGGCTTCGGCTTCTCCCGTGACGACCGAGTCCACGCGGGCCGTCACTTCATCGACGCACATCGTGGCGTGAATCCCGCCCATCACAACGGGCACGCCCAGGCGACGGAAACGGGCCGCGATTTCGTAGGCCCGGGGCGCCTGGGAGGTGAACGCCGTGATGCCGACCAAGTCGGGAAGCGGCGCCTGGTCGTCGCGCGGGTTCGGGATGTTTTCGTCGAACAGGGCGACGTCCCACTCGGGCGGGGTCAGGCCGGCCAGCGCCATCAGGCTCAGGGGTTGCCAGACGCGGCATCGGTTCCAGCGGCTCTTCTGGTCACCGACGATGCTGACGAGCGGGTTGGACGGATTGATCAGATGCAGTCGCACGGACCCGGCACCTCACGCGGTCGGGACGCGTCCCTACAGCCGCCTCCCGCCAGGGACACGCCATCGTCGAGTCGCCAATGGGAGATGGCTCAGCGTACGGTCTGGAGCCCGGTGAGGTCTGTTCAGTTGTGCACACCCAATCACGGCGGCGGCGCGCATGATGAGGTACCCGAATCCTCTGTCCGCCGCGCGCCGGTACAATGGCGGGCGGCCAAGGCCGGCGGAAGAGTGAGCCAGGCGGCGCCCGGGATGGACTCGGGCGGCCCACCGACGAGAACGAGACCGTGAGCACCCCAACGCGCGTCAGCAACCCGGCCTGGAATCTCCTGCCCACGGACATCGAGGGACTCGATGCCCTGGCAGAACTGGCTCTCGACATGCGCTGGTCGTGGAATCACGCTGCCGACGAGGTGTGGCGGCAGCTCGACCCTGACCTGTGGGATCTCACGCACAATCCCTGGGGCGTCCTGCAAACGGTCTCGCGGGAGCGGATCGAGCGGGTGCTCGCCGATCCGACAATGCGCCGGAGGGTCGACGATCTGGTGCAGGCCAGGCGGCGCGCCGCGGACGCCCCGGCGTGGTTTCAGCGCGCGCACGCGCAGGCAGGCCCGCTCTCGGTGGCCTATTTCAGCATGGAGTACATGCTGAGCGAGGCGCTTCCCATCTATTCCGGGGGACTCGGCAACGTGGCCGGCGATCAGCTCAAAGCCGCGAGCGACCTCGGCGTCCCCGTCGTCGCCGTGGGGCTGCTGTACCAGCAGGGCTATTTTCGCCAGATGATCGACAAGGATGGAACCCAGCAGGCCCTCTTCCCATATAACGACCCGGGACAGTTACCGATGACGGCGGTGCGCCGTCCGAACGGCGAATGGCTGCGGATCGAGATTGCGCTACCCGGTTACTCGGTCTGGCTGCGCGCCTGGCAGGTTCAGGTTGGCAGGGCGACGCTCTACTTACTGGACAGCAACGATGCGGCGAACGTGCCTTCGCACCGCGGGATCACGAGCGAACTCTACGGGGGCGGGCCAGAGCTGCGGCTGGTGCAGGAGATTGTCCTCGGGATTGGGGGCTGGCGACTGCTGGGAGAGATCGGAATCCGGCCGGACGTCTGCCATCTGAATGAAGGGCACGCAGCGTTCGCCGTGTTGGAGCGCGCACGGGCCTTCATCAAGGAGACCGGTGAACCCTTCGAGGTCGCGCTGGCCGTCACGCGGGCCGGCAACCTCTTTACGACCCACACGGCGGTCGCCGCCGGGTTCGATCGGTTCGCGCCGGCGCTCATCGAGCAGTATCTCGGCGGGTACGCCCAGGCGGAATTGGGCATCACGCTCGGCGAGCTGCTCGCCCTGGGCCGACAGGATCCTGCAGACTCGTCGGAGCCCTTCAACATGGCGTACCTGGCCCTCCGCGGCAGCGGGAGAGCCAACGGGGTCAGCCGCCTGCACGGAGACGTGAGCCGGCGCCTCTTCGCGTCGCTCTTCCCGCGCTGGCCGGAAGACGAGGTGCCCGTCGGGCACGTCACCAACGGCGTCCACATGCCCACCTGGGACTCGGCGGCAGCCGACGAGCTGTGGATGGACGTCTGCGGGAAGGACCGGTGGCTGGGAACCGTGGCCTCCCTGGACGAGACCATTCGCTCGGTCTCGGACGCCAGGCTGTGGCAGTTGCGCACGGCGGCCACGGCGGCCCTTGTCGCATTCGCGCGCGCGCGGCTGGCCAGGCAGCTGACCGCTTGCGGCTCCTCGCCGGAGGCGATCGAGGAGGCGAAGCATCTGTTCGATCCCGACGCCCTGACGCTGGGGTTCGCGCGGCGCTTCGCGGCCTACAAGCGGCCGAACCTGCTGCTGCACGACCCCGAACGACTGCTCAGGATTCTGAACAATCCCGAACGTCCGGTGCAGATCATCATCGCCGGCAAGGCCCACCCGGCGGACCAGGCCGGGCAGGCCCTGATCCAGGAGTGGATCCGCTTCATCCGGCGGACCGAGGCGCGCCCCCGCGTCATCTTCCTCAGCGACTACGACATGCTGCTGACCGAGCAGCTGGTGCAGGGGGTGGATGTCTGGATCAACACCCCCCGGAGGCCGTGGGAAGCCTGCGGGACGAGCGGGATGAAGGTCCTCGTCAACGGCGGTCTCAACCTGTCGGAGCTGGACGGCTGGTGGGCCGAAGCCTACAGCCCGGACGTGGGTTGGGCGCTCGGAGACGGCCGGGACCACGGCGACGATCCGGCTGCGGACGCGGCCGAGGCTAACGAACTCTACGACCGGCTCGAACGGGAGGTAGTGCCCGAGTTCTACGCCCGCGACGAGACGGGGATCCCGATCGCATGGCTCGCGCGGATGCGGGAGAGCATGGCGCGGCTGACGCCTTACTATTCCGCCGACCGTGCCGTACGCGAGTACACCGAGCAGCACTACCTCCCCGCCGCCGCTGCCTACCGTGCCCGCGCCGAAGCCGGTGGCGCGCTCGGCAGGCGGATCGTCGCCTGGAGCCTCGCCGTCAACCACCAGTGGGCCGCGCTCCGTTTCGGCGCGGTGAAGACCGTGACTGTCGGGACCGAGCACATGTTCGAGGTGCAGGTGTTCGTCCACGACCTCGACCCCGAGGCGGTGCGCGTGGAGATCTACGCCGACGTGACGAGCAGCGACGGCCCGGTCCGGCAGGAGATGACGCGCGCCCGCCGTCTCGAGGGCGCGGATGTCGGCTACGCCTACCGCGCCGAGGTGCCGGCCGCGCGTCCGGCGGCGGACTATGCGGTCCGAATCATTCCCCACCACGACGGCGTGGCGGTCCCCCTGGAGGCCGCCCGCATACTATGGCAGCGATGACCAGAGGCACCACCCATGTATGAGTTCGACCGGACAATCTCCAGCGCCGTGGAGGCGAGCGATTCCCGCCGGCGCACGCCTGAGGCCACCGCGGAAGGGCCCCTGTCGCCGGCCCTCCTCGGCAGGATGCACCGGTACTGGCAGGCCGCCAACTACCTGACCGTCGGGCAGATCTACCTGCTCGACAATCCGCTCCTCGCCGAGCCCCTTCGGCTCGAGCACATCAAACCGCGGCTGCTCGGCCACTGGGGCACGTCACCGGGCCTCAGCTTCGTGTACGTGCACCTCAATCGGTTGATCGCGGAGCAGGACGCCAACATGATCTTCCTGGCCGGCCCCGGGCACGGCGGGCCGGCGATCATCGCGAACGTCTACCTCGAGGGCACCTACTCGGAGATCTACCCGGAGATCGCCCAGACCGGCGCCGGTCTCCGCCGCCTGATCCGCCAGTTCTCGACGCCCGGCGGCGTGCCGAGCCACGTCAGCGCCCCGACGCCGGGGTCGATTCACGAGGGCGGCGAGTTGGGCTACGTGCTCGGCCACGCCTTCGGCGCGGCCTTCGACAACCCGGATCTGATCGTCGCCGCGGTGGTGGGCGACGGAGAGGCGGAAACCGGGCCGCTCGCCGGGTCGTGGAAGAGCGTCAGCTTCCTGAACCCCGCCCGCGATGGGGCCGTGCTCCCGATCCTGCACCTCAACGGGTACAAGATCGGCGGGCCGACGGTGCTGGGCCGTTCAGCCGACGAAGATGTGCGCGCGACCATCGAGGGGCACGGCTACGAGGTGCACTTCGTCGAGGGCAACGACCCGATGGTGCTCCACCAGCAGTTCGCGGCGACGCTCGACACCTGTTATCGACGGATCCGGGCGATCCAGTCCGAGGCGCGTGCGACGGGCGTCAGCCGGCGGCCGCGCTGGCCGGCGATCGTGCTGCGGACGCCCAAGGGCTGGACCGGGCCGCGGGAAGTGGACGGGCTGCCCGTCGAGGGCACGTTCAGGTCGCACCAGGTGCCCCTGGCCCTCGTCAGGTCGGACGCCAGGCAGCTCGCGGCGCTCGAGGCGTGGATGCGGAGCTACCACCCGGAAACCCTCTTCGACACGAACGGCCGGTTTGCCGACGAGCTCGCCGAACTCGCGCCCAGAGGGCGCCGGCGGATGGGCGCCAATCCCCACGCCAACGGCGGCGCGCTGCTGGTTGACCTCCGGCTGCCCGACCTGGATCGCTTCGCCCTCCCGGTGGCGCAGCCGGCCTCGACACGTCAGGAATCCACCCGCCCGCTGGGCAAGATGATGCGGGACATCTACGCCGTCAACGCGGGGTCGGCGAACTTCCGCCTCTTCTGTCCCGACGAGACCGCTTCGAACCGGCTGGATGACGTGTTCGCCGTCGAGAACCGATGCTTCGTCGGCACGACGATTGGCGTCGACGATCACGTGGCGCCGGGTGGCCGCGTCATGGAGGTCCTGAGCGAGCACCTGTCGGAAGGCTGGCTCGAGGGCTACCTCCTCACCGGTCGGCACGGGCTCTTCGCCTCCTACGAGGCGTTCGCGATGATCGTCGCCTCGATGGTGGTGCAGCACGCGAAGTGGCTCGGCGAGAGCGCGGGACTGGCCTGGCGGGCGCCGATCGCCTCGCTGAACATCCTGCTGACCTCCACCTGCTGGCGCAACGACCACAACGGGTTCAGCCACCAGGGGCCCGGACTGATCGACGTCATGCTGTCCAAGCGCGGCACGGTGGCGCGCATCTACCTGCCGCCGGACGGCAACTGCCTGCTCTCGGTCGCCGATCACTCGTTCCGCAGCCGCGACTACGTGAACCTGATCGTCATCGACAAGCAGCCGCAGCTGCAGTGGCTGGACCTCGCCGCCGCGCGGGAGCACTGCGCCCGCGGGGCCTCGGCATGGTCGTGGGCGAGCAACGATGGCGGCGGCGAACCCGACGTGGTGCTCGCGGCGGCCGGCGACGTACCGACGCTGGAGACGGTTGCCGCGGCGTGGTGGCTGCGACGGCACGCCCCCGAGCTGAGGGTTCGAGTGGTGAACGTGGTGGACCTGATGACGCTCTTCCCGCCGGACGCCCATCCGCACGGCATGTCACGCGAACGGTTCGTCGAGCTGTTCACCGAGGACAAGCCGGTCGTCTTCGCCTTCCACGGCTACCAGCGCGCCATCCACGAGATCGTGCACGGCCGCCCCTCCCCCGCCAGGTTCCACGTCCGCGGGTTCAAGGAGCGGGGCACGACAACGACGCCGTTCGACATGGTCGCGATGAACGGCATGAGCCGCTATCATCTCTGCATCGAGGCGCTCAGGCGCACCTCGCGAGCAGGCGCCCGCGCCACGGCGCTCACGGCCGAATGCCGCGCGGCGATCGAGCACGCCGCGGCGTACGCCCGCGAGCATTTCGAGGATCCGCCGGAGATCCGCGACTGGGTGTGGAGCGTATGAGCGAGCCACTCGACTTCTTCTGGGGCGTTCCCGCCGCCGACGTCCTCCGTCGGCTCGAGACCACTCCGCAGGGCCTGGCGAGTTCGGACGCCGAGCAGCGTCTCGCACGCATCGGCCCCGGCGCCCTCGGGGCGCGGAAGCGGGCTGGCGACTTCACCCTCCTGCTTGGCCAGTTCAAGAGCCCGCTCATCCTGATCCTCCTCTTTGCGGCCGGCCTGTCGTCCTTCGTGCACGACCCCGCCGACACGCTGATCATCCTCGTCATCGTCCTGGCCAGCGGCCTGCTGGGGTTCTGGCAGGAGCGCGGCGCCTCGCACGCGGTCGACAAACTACTCGCCGTGGTGCAGACCAGGGCGACGGCGATGCGGGACGGCGCCCAGAAGGAGGTGCCGGTCTCCGAGATCGTCCCGGGCGACGTCATCGTGCTGTCAGCGGGCAAGAGCATTCCCGGTGACTGCCTGTTGCTCGAGTCGAAGAGCCTGTTCCTCGATGAGGCCGCCCTGACAGGAGAGACCTATCCGGTGGCCAAGACAGCGGGAGTCCTCGCGCCGGACGCGGCCCTCGGCCAGCGGGCCAACACGCTCTTCATGGGCACGCACGTCGTCAGCGGCAGCGCCGTGGCCGTCGTCGTGCGCACTGGAATGGGGACCGAGTTCGGCAAGGTGGCGGAGCGGCTGAGGCTTCGCGCCCCGGAGACGGAATTCGAGCACGGCGTCCGGCGCTTCGGGTACCTCCTCATGGAGGTGACGCTCGTGCTCGTGATTGCGATTTTCGCGATCAACGTGTACCTCCACCGCCCCGTCCTCGAGGCGTTCATCTTCTCGCTGGCCGTGGCGGTCGGCCTGACGCCGCAACTGCTGCCCGCGATCATCAGCATCAACCTCGCCCACGGCGCCAGGCGCATGGCGCTCGGCAAGGTGATCGTCCGGCGCCTCTCGTCCATCGAGAACTTCGGCAGCATGAACGTGCTCTGTTCCGACAAGACCGGTACGCTCACCGAAGGCGTCGTGCGCGTCCGCTCGGCGCTGAACCTGGAGGGCCAGGAGAGCGAGGAGGTGCTCCGCTACGCCTACCTCAACGCCGCGTTCGAGACCGGCCTGGTCAACCCGATCGACGAGGCCATCCGCAACTTCCGCAGCTTCGACCTCGGCACGTGCCGGAAGCTGGACGAGGTGCCATACGACTTCAACCGGAAGCGCCTGAGCATCCTGGTCGCCGACGACGACCGCCATGTGATGATCACCGAAGGGAGCGCTGGCGGAGGTCCTCGCGGTGTGCTCGGCGGCGAGGACGGCCCAGGGCGCGGACGTCCCGCTCGCCTCGGTCCGCGACCAGATCGACACGAGCTATCGCGATCTCTCGGGCCAGGGGTTTCGCACGCTGGGCCTCGCCTGGCGCGATGTCGGCACGGCCTCGCAGATCACCAGGGACGACGAGGCGGACATGGTGTTCGCCGGCCTGCTGGTCCTCTTCGACCCTCCCAAGGCCGGCATCGTCGGCACGATCGGCGACCTGAAACGGCTCGGCGTCGGCGTGAAGATGATCACGGGCGACAACCGGCTGGTGGCGGCCCACACGAGCGCGCAGGTCGGGCTCTCGAGTCCCGCACTTCTCACCGGCACCGACCTTCGGCAGATGAGCGACGAGGCGCTCAGAGGCCGGGTCAACGACGTCGACGTCTTCGCCGAGATCGAGCCCAACCAGAAAGAGCGGATCATCCTCGCGCTCAAGAAGGCCGGCAACGTCGTCGGCTACATGGGCGACGGCATCAACGACGCGTCGGCCCTGCATGCGGCCGACGTGGGCATCTCGGTCGACAGCGCCGTGGACGTGGCCAAGGAGGCGGCGGACATCGTGCTGCTCGAACGGGACCTCGGCGTCCTGGTGCAGGGTGTGAAGGAAGGGCGACAGACCTTCGCCAACACGCTGAAGTACGTGTTCATGGCCACCAGCGCGAACTTCGGCAACATGTTCAGCATGGCGGGCGCGTCTTTGTTCCTGCCGTTCCTGCCCCTCCTCCCCAAGCAGATCCTGCTGACCAACCTGATGACCGACTTCCCGGAGATGACCATTGCCACCGACACGGTGGACGCCGAGATGGTGGAGCAGCCGCGTCGCTGGGACACCCGGTTCATCCGCAACTTCATGATGACGTTCGGCCTGATCAGCTCGGTGTTCGACTACGCCACCTTCGGCGTGCTGTACCTGCTCGGCGCGACCCAACTGCAGTTCAGGACCGCCTGGTTCCTGGAGTCGGTGGTGTCGGCGTCGCTGATCGTGCTCGTGGTCCGGACGCGGAAGCCGTTCTTCCTGAGCAGGCCGAGCCGACCGCTGGCTTTGGCGACCGGCCTGGTCGCCGGGGTGACGGTCGTCCTCCCCTACACTCCGCTGGCCGGAGTGTTCGGCTTCACTCCTCTTGGCCTCGGGTACCTCGGGGCACTGGCCGTGGTGGTCGCCGTCTACATCGGGACTGCCGAATTGGCCAAGCGCGCGTTCTACCGCCGGTGATCGGCGGGCGTATCGGGGCAGGTTCGAGGACGGCGCCCGGTGTCCCGGAATGAACAGCGTCGCGCGATCGGGCCTTGTACAATAGGTAAGTTGTGGCGCCCCGGCCGCCGGTGGCCGACTGTGTCCGACAACCCGCCCGGCCGCTGATCGCCGAAGAGGAGGTGTGGCACGCCTGGAACCGCCCGACGTCTGGTCGTCATCCTGATCCGGCCCTCGAGGTACGACGACGACGGATATGTCGTTCGGCACTGGCGCGGGACCCTCCCGAGCAACACGCTGAGCTGTCTGCACAGCCTCACCGAGGACGCGGTTAGCTCGGGCGTGCTTGGGCCGGTCAAGGTTCGCGTCGAGGTGATCGACGAGATCGTCTCGCGCGTCGATCCGGCCAGGCTCGGCCGGCGGTTCAGGCGCGACGGCACAAAGGTCGTCGTCGGCCTGGTCGGCGTCCAGACCAACCAGCTTCCGCGCGCGCAGGACCTCGCCACCCAGTTCCGGGCCGAGGGCTTCGACGTCATCATCGGGGGCTTCCACGTCAGCGGAGCGATGGTGATGTCGCCTACCACGCCGCCCGAGTGCCAGCAACTGCTCGATACGGGGGTGACGCTGGTGCTTGGCGAGGTGGAGGGCCGATGGACCGGCATCCTCTTCGACGCGCTCGCCGGACGGCTCCAGCCGATCTACGACTTTCTCGGCGCGCCGCCGGATCTCGCCGGTTTCCCCCTGCCGCGCGCCTCGCGGCGCACCCAGAAGCGGTTCCTCACTTCTCGAAACGCGACGATCGACGCGGGCCGCGGCTGCCCGTTCTCCTGCTCGTTCTGCACGATCATCAACGTCCAGGGCCGGACGATGCGCTCGCGCGACGCGACGCACATCATCGAGCAGGTCCGCAAGAACTACTGGCTGAAGGGCGGGCGCGGCGTCAGCCACTACTTCTTCACCGACGACAACTTTGCGAGAAACCCGCAGTGGGAGGCGATCTTCGACGGGCTCATCGCCCTGCGCGACGACGAGGGCCTCGACATCGACTTCATGATGCAGGTCGACACGCAGGCCCCGCGGATCCCGCGCTTCGTCGAGAAGGCGGCTCGCGCCGGCTGCGTGCAGGTCTTCATCGGCGTCGAATCGGTCCGCGACGACAACCTCGCAGCCGGAGGCAAGCCGCAGAACCGGGCCGCGGACTACGCCGACATGGTCGCGCGGTGGCACGAGGTCGGCGTCGTCTGCCACGCGGGGGTCATCATCGGGTTCCCGCACGACACCTACGACCGGGTGATGGAGGACGTGCGCGCGCTGGCCGAGACGATGCACTTCGACCAGGCGTCGTTCTTCATGATGACGCCGCTTCCGGGGTCGCGCGATCACCAGGCCGCGGTTCAGTCGGGCGTCGCCCTCGACACCGATTACAACAACTACGATGCGTTCCACGCCGCGGCGCCCCATCCGCGGATGAGTGCCGCCGAATGGACCTCGGCGTTCCACGACGCCTGGGCGGCGTTCTACTCGTCCGACCACATGCGGCGCGTGCTGATCGCCCAGAACCCCCACACCTACTGGGGGGTCCTCAAGACGCTCCTGTGGTACCGCGCGGGCATGATCGAAGGGGCGCACCCGATGGTCACCGGGCTCTTCCGCCTCAAGGACCGGACGTCGCGCCGGGCGACGTTCCCGATCGAGCGGCGGTGGCCGTTCTTCAAACGGCGCGCGCGCGAGATCACGCACGTGCTGCGCGAATACGCGAAGCTCTACTTCGAGGTCCAGGAACTCTGGCTGCAGACCCGCATTCGCCGCGACGACTACTGGTTCCTCGGCGACCTGCGAAGGCTCACGCCCACGTCCGCGCGGGAGTTGAAGCTGGCGTGGGGGCGCGTGCACACGGCTGCGTCGCTAAAGCTGGCCACCCTCCAGGATCGCTTGGGCGAGGGTGTCAGCGGTTTCAGCGCGACGATGACCGAACGGCTCGACGTCGTGCGGGAAGCGGCGGGCAACCGGGCCGCGGCGTGGGCCGCGCTGAGGCTGCCCGTTCTGCCGCCCGCGCCTCGGATCTCCCGGCTGTTTCGCAGGTTCAGGCGCGTGAACCCCCTGTCGCTGGACCGGCTCGAGTACAACCCCGCGCTCGAGGCGTACTGGCGCAGCGCCCGAGGCGCCCTGGCCAGGCTGAAGCTGTGGCGGCTGAACCCGCTGAAGCTGGCGTGGAATGTCGTCCGGGGCGCCCGCGAGACGCTCGTGTTCCTCGTCGCGATGCGCGGCGAGCGCTACTGACGGCGGCATGCTGCTCTACTTCCGTTCGTTCCGCTCGAGCAGCGCCGGCAACTGCCTGGCCGTCTGGACCGCGCACACGTCGCTGCTCATCGACTGCGGTGTGAGGACGCTGCGCGATTGTCGCGCGATCATTCGCGGCCACCAGGCCAGCCACGGCCCGGTCCACGGCGTGCTCGTCACTCATGCGCACCGCGACCATTTGAGCTCCGACGGTCTGCGAATCCTGCAAGAGGAGAAGATCCCAGTCTACGGCCATCGGCACGTCGTCGCCCTGGTGCGCGCGCGCCACGGCGTGGCCGCCTGGCACCAAACCGCCATTGAGCCCTTCCCGGACGACCGATTCGACTTCGGCGAGTTCGAGGTGACGGCCATCTCGGTCCCCCACTCGCCTGGGGTCCCGACCTTCGGCTTCGCCATCGAGGCGGGACATGGCGCGCGCCGACGCAAGCTGGTCGTGGCCACCGACTTCAACGACGCCGCGGCCGTGCTGCCCCATCTTGCGGGCGCCGACTTCGTCTTCGTCGAAGCCAACCACGACCCCGAGTTGCTGCGGCAGCATCCCAATCCGAACAGCCGGTATCACCTGAGCAACGTGAAAACGGCCCGCCTGCTGTGTGACGCGTTCGGCAACGGGGACTCGGCCCCGAAGCTCGTCGTCCTCGGCCACCTGAGCGAGGAACGGAACGACGAGCGGCTGGCGGTTGGAGAAGTCGAGCGGGCATTCGCCCGTCAGGGCGTGCGCGTCCCGTTCGAGCTCGATACGGCGCCGCGGTTCGAGGCGTCGAGGGTGATCAGGATCGGGTGACGAGGGGTGTTCGACGGCAAGAGGCCATTTGCCAAGGTCTGAAGCAGTAGAATGTGACGGACATGCCGGATATCGACCAACGAGTTCGGCTGAAGGCGTTTGCATTCCTGCTGAACAGACGCGCCTGCACGGCGAAGCCCTGCAAGGGAGTTACTCGCCTCCGGGTTCGACATCGAAGGCCGCCGCGTGCCTCTCGTCGGCCCTCAGGGTATCTTCAAGCCCGCCGTTCTGCCCTTCATCCCTCTCAGCATTACCACGAGCCCAGTGGTGCCGGACCGCCCACGACCGTACGAAGACTCCATTACTGAAGAGGGTTTTGTAAGGTACAGCTACCGAGGAACAGACACGCAGCACCACGAGAATCGTGGGCTACGGCGGGCGATGGCGACGCACACCCCTCTTGTCTACTTTCACGGAGTAGTGCCTGGGCGTTACATGGCTTGCTGGCCGGTATACATCGTGAGAGATGAGCCTCATAAGCTCGCGTTCACCGTCGCAATCGACGACCGACAGCTGGCACATGCGGTCATCGATGCGATTGATGAAGCGGAGACTGACATCCGTCGCCGTTACGTCACGCAATAAACGACGAAGCGCCTCCATCAAGAGGAGTTCCGACAACGAGTGCTGCGAGCCTACCGCGAGCACTGTGCGATTTGCTCCCTGCGCCATGAAGAACTGTTGGACGCCGCTCACATCCTGCCGGACACGGACCCGAGAGGCGAACCATCGGTCTCGAACGGCCTCGCCCTGTGCAAGTTGCACCATGCCGCTTTCGACGCGGATATCATTGCTGTCCGTCCAGACTACAGGGTCGAGCTGCGGCTAGACGTTCTGGAGGAGACCGACGGCCCGATGCTGCGAGAGGGGTTGCAGCGGTTCCAGGGGCAATTGATCTGGACGCCCCGGTCGCCTTCACTCAGGCCGAGGCGCGACTTCCTCGACGAGCGATACCAGCGTTTCATGAAGGCGTCATAAGATCCCCGCCTCCTCCCACACCCACGTGAAGTAGGCCCCTCTGGGCGGGGCGTTCGTGTTCGTCGCGTGATACAGCATCTCCGCGAACGCTACCATCTTCCGCGACCCGGGAAACCGCAGGTAGCTCGGGTCGAGGTCGCCCAGGCGCACGCGGTCGAGGCCGTCCCCTCAGTGCACGACCGGCCGAGCCTTCGGCGTGTCGTCTTCCTCTTCGCGAAGCGGACTGTCGTCCGCCTCGCTCGGCTCCTTCGTCTTGCCGCGCCTGGGCTTCGGCGGCCCGCCGCGAAGCTCCGTAGCGGCGCGGTAGAAGCTCGCGACGGTGTGGCCGATCTCGTCCTCGGTCGCCCCGTTCATCAGGCTCAGGCTCGCCCCGACGCAGACGTTCCCCGAGTCGTCGATCCAGCCGCGCACCACGCGCGAGAGACCGTTGAGACGGTTCAGCGCCTCGCCCCAGGCGGCGTGCGACCTGTCGGTGATCTGTCCCACCGACGCGATGAAGTCGAGGCAGTGGAACTCCCCCTGGTGCTTCGCCGGCGCGTCGAGCACGACCGCGAACTGGAAGTCCTGGAAGCGGCCGCCGACGACCGGCCGCCGCCCTTTCTTGAACACTCTCGTGTCGTAGCCGAGCTGCTGCAGCAGCGTGGTGGCGTCGTGCAGCGTGAGCTTGGTGTGTACGACCGCGCGGCTGCACCGGCCGGCCCGGATGACCTTGGCCACGAGCGGTGTGCCGCCCCTGTAGCCGAACGCGTCGTGGAAGATGCGCACGAGGTCGCGCGCTACCGCGGTCGCATCGCCGCGGTTCGCCACCTTCGCCTCCTTGCGGAAGTTGGCGGCCCCGCCGCCAATCTCGAAACCCATCTCGCCCAGCCTGGCGCGGGTTCGCTTCGTGATGTACTTCCGCGCCCCCGGGTTGCAGTGGCCCGACGACACCTCCCAATCCACCGGGCCGTTCGGCTCGGACCAGAACTGCACGTAGAGCGCGGCGTCCGGGGCGACGGTGGTCTCGACGATGAGGATGTTGAAGTCCCCGACCCGCCACGACTCGCGGTAACCGTCCGACGGCCAGATGGCCGTCTCGGCCACCAGTCCAGTCAGGCGAGCCAGGCATCGCTTCTCGATCTGCGAGAGCGTCAGCCTCTCGCGTCCTCCCGGCAGCAGCACCCGCTCGAACTCCGCGTGCCGCAGCGGCGGCACCCCGTACCGGTCGTCGATCTTCGTCCTCATACAGCACCTCCGGGCGGAGCGGCGTGTGTTGGCACGCCGCCCGTCACGGGAGGAGTATCGCCGGGAGGTATGACAGGTGGGGTCAGACCGCCTCGGGTTCCTGGGCGCCCTGGAACTCCTCGACGTCCTCGTAGGCGAACTGTTTGAGGGCGGTCAGGCGGAGCACGTACCCGGCGGCGACGCCCCCGGTGGCCGCGAGGACCATCGTCACGGCAATGCCCGCCAGCTGGGCGCCGGCCACCGCGGGCACGACCAGAACGACGGCCAGGCCGCCGAGAAGCCCCGGCATCCCGTGCAGGTTGTGCACGCCGCACGTGTCGACGATCCCCAGCAGCCGCTGCAGCTTCGGCTGGACGACCGCGTAGCCGATCACGCAGACGGCGCCGGCCACCAGCCCGATCCCGAAGGCGAACGGGGCCGGGACGACGTTGCACGTCGCGCCGATCGCCACGCCACCCGCCAGCGCCGCGTTGGCGACGTCGCCGATCGCGACCTTCCCCTTGCCGAAGATCGAGCTGAAGACGAAGGTGGACGCGGTCGCCCCGCACAACGCCAGCACGGTGTTCACCGCGGTGGCGGCAAACTGCCCCTGCGGCACGACGGCGCAGCAGAAGCTCGGCCAGAACAGCCACAGCACCATCGACCCGATCATCGAGAAGCGATTGGAGGCCGCGTCGTTGGCCACCTCGATGGTGCGCTGCTGCCTGGTCGTGAGCGCCACCGCGAGGCCGAGGCCGAAGTAGGCACCGAACGCGTGGATGGTGATCGACCCTGCCGAGTCGACAAACCCCTTGGTGATGCCCAGGCCGCCGTCGAGCACCAGTCGTTCGTTGATCATGTAGAGCGGGATCATGATGATGGCGAGCAGGGCGTACTGGTGGAGTCGGACGCGCCCGAGCACGGCGCCGGCGGCGATGAGCGCCGACGCGACGGCGAACTCGGCGAGCAGCAGGGCCCTGATCGTGTGCGGGTCGACGGCCTCGGCCGAGAGCACGCCGGACGACCTCAGGCCGACGTAGACCGGGATCCCCGCGGCGACGACGAGGTAGGTGCCGGTGAGCGCGCCGTAGCCGTAGCGCTTCGCGAAGACCATCAGGAAGCCGAACCCCACCAGCAGCATCGCGAGGATGTGAATCGCGAACCCGTATTGCTGGACGTCACGGACGGTATTTTCCAGCGGCAGGGCCGACTGGGCACCAGCCAGGGCGGGCGTCGCCATGAGCAGAATGAGGGCCTTGCCGAGAAGTGACAACCGGTTCATCACGCTGTTCCTTTCGCGCGGGGGTTGAGAAGGGCGGTCAGCCGGGGGAGGACGACCGTGTGCGCCGGCTCGCGGGGGCGGAAGCCGGCCGGAAAGACTATACTGCAATCCGGCGCGCCGAGGCGTCCTTGTCGACCCGAGAGCGCGCGGGTATGCTCGCGCACGAACCCATGAAATCACCGCTGCCTCGATGGCCACCGTGCTGGTTGGTGATTCTCCTCGCGGCTGTTCTCCAGCCGTCCACGTCGGCCTCGGCCCAGGCTCCGCCGGATCCGGGGCGCCCTGTCACGAGTTCCGCCGCAACTGCGCTCTCGCTGACGGACGGCCACGCCGTCATCCTGCGGAACCTGACGCGGCTCTCCTCCGCGACCTCCAAGGTCGGCGACCAGGTGGAGTTCGAGGTCATCCGGCCGGTCAGCGTCGACGGCCTCGTGGTCATCCCGGAGCACGCCATCGCCACCGGCAAGGTGGTCAACGTCGTTCAGAAGAAATCCAAGGGACGCGGAGGCCAGGTGGCAGTCGGCATCGAAGGCGTGGCGGCGACAAACGGCCAGCCCCTGAAGCTGCGCGGCCAGTCGCAGCACGCCGTTCACGCCGAGCGCGGCAAGGACATCGCAGCGCTCGAAGCGCAGACACTCGGATTCGGCGTCGCGATCATCCCTGTCATCCTCCTGCAACGCGGCCCCGACATGGTCGTCGAGCCCGGCACGCGCTTCGAGGCGTTCATCGACGGCGAGCAGGCGCTCGACCGCGAGGCGCTCGAACGGGCGCAGGCCTCGCTCCGCGCCCCGCGCCAAGACGTCGCCGTGGTCTACCTCTACCGCCGCCTCGACAACCAGCCGAAGGACATCGACCACTGGCCGGCCACCTGCGGCGAGGCCTACATCGGCACGCTCGACAGGGGCCGCTACATCCGTCTCGAGTTGCCGGACGGTCGGGTACTGGCTGGGCTATGGCCTGGGAGTTGATATGTCCAAGGCCGACCCGGCGAAGTTCTTCCAGTTGCCGGTGGAGCGCGGGCACACCTATTACGTGCGGCATGTCGTGGACCGGATCGCGTCCTGGACCAAGGGCGCGAAGATGCACCTGGAGATGGTGGATGAAGCCGTGGGTGCCGACGAGGTCGTCGACCTGCTCGCTCCGGCCGCGGGATCTCCGGCCCGGATGACGAGCGTGTTCCTCCAGTGGGCTCAGCGTCAGCCCACAGCCACACCCAAAGTCAAGAAGAAGGACTAACGAGCCGCGCGAACAGCGCGCGGTCGCCGGCAAACTGGTCCGCGTACCAGAGCAGCCAGCTGACGTGCCGCCAACGCCGCTCGCCGTTCCCCGCCGGCAGCGAGGACCCGACCCAGGGATTGACGACGCTTCGGCGGATGTCGGCAATCCGCTCCTGGCTCTCCGCGAAGAACCGCGCGTAGGGGAGCGGGAATCCCTGCTTGCGCCGCCGCCAGACGACCTCTGGCGGCAGCAGATCCTCCACCGCCTTCCGGACAACCCACTTGTGCCACCCCTCGCGCACGAGCATCGAGAGCGGCAGGGTGAAGGCCAGTTCGACAACGCGGTAGTCGAGGAAGGGGGAGCGCGACTCGATCGGCACGGCCATGTGCGCCTTGTCGCCCGATCGCAGCCAGTAGGGCATCCGTGTTCTGAGCATGTCCTGCCGCAGCAGGTCGGCCAGTCCCGGCGCGCCGCGGACGATGTCGATGGGTGGCTTGAGGAGCGCGGCGCCGACGAGGTACATCCTGATTCCGTCGGCGCGCATCCGCCGCCTCACCTGCTGGCTCGTGAACAGGTTGGGCGAATGGTACGGCTCCTCCTCGGTGGCGGTGAACGCCTCGACCGCCGACCAGAACCCGCCCGGCGGGATGTGGAGTTCGCGGTGCGCGCTGCCGATGCGGGCGGCCGCGAGCCGCGCGAACGGCGTCCTCGAGCGCGCTCCGCACCGCGGCGACGGCGTCATGCGCAGACACCGCCCCTTCGCTCATCCGCTCGGACGGCAGCTGCCAGAACCGCTCGATCCCGCGAGGGAAGCTCCCGTCCACCACGACAGACGAGCCGGCCGGCAGCGAGTAGATCCCCTCGAAGCACGTCTCGTCGTCCAGATCGCGCTGGCCGCGGACGAGAAACGGCTCGACGGCCCGCCCGTTCACCGCCCTTGCCTCCGCGACGGGCGGAACGGCCATCAGCGCCTTGATCTCCGAGGCGAACGCGAGCAGCGGCCCCACCCTCGTCCAGTAGAGCGGCCGCTTGCCGATCCGGTCGCGGCTGAGGACGAGCCGCCGTCTCGGCGCGTCGTAGAGGGCGGCGGCCCACGGGCCGTTGAACTGGCGGAAGCACTCGCACCCCAGGGCCTTGTACGCTTCGACAAGTACCTCGGTGTCGGAGGCGGTGCGGAACACGATGCCGCGGTCCCTCAACTCGTCGCGCAGTTCCACGTAGTTGTAGATCTCGCCGTTGAAGACGAGCGCGCAGTGGCCGTCCGCGTCGACAAACGGCTGGTGCGCGTTCGCCGTGCAGTCGATGATCTCGTAGCGCCGGTGCGCGAGGCCGAGCGTCCACGCAGCCCCGGGACTCACCGAGGCGAGCGGCGGCGCGGAGCGGGGCACGTCCGCGCAGGTGTCCGGGCCCGAGAACGCCGCCATGTCGCCGACCGCGCCGTTCGCCAGCAGGTAACCCTCGTCGTCGGGCCCGCGATGGCGGATCGCGTCGTTCATCCGGGCGAGCCAGTCGACCCGGATGCCGCCGCCGTCGAGATGCACGAGACCGGCGATGCCGCACATGATGGTGGGTCATGATGCCACAACCCCGGCCGGCGGCGTGCGCGCCGCCCGGCGTCCGGCGTCGCGTCGCCCGCCCGCCGTTGCCTGCGGGCGCTGACGGGTGGATACTGGATGGGTGTCGGGCGGGCTCGACCGCGATGGGCCCAGCGAGGGAGCAGCCATGAACGGCGTCACCTGGGCGGTGCTGGCGATGATGGCGGTGGGGTCTGCCGGCGGGCCGTCCGACGACCTCACCCGCGAAGCGCTCGGTCGCTTCCCGAGTTCGACGGCGAACCTGGAGTTCTGCGATCTGGCGAAGATGCGGCCCCTGCCGGCCTACGCGGCGCTCCGGCAGCGATTCCTCGGCGGCGACATGCAGCAGCTGGTGGCCTCGCTCGAGACGCTCGGCGTTCGCGACGAGGACGTCGATCAGCTCGCGCTCGGCGCCGGCCCGGTGGCCGACCGGCCGGGGCTCGAGCTCTACGGCGTGGCGCAGGGACGATTCAAGCCGTCCGAGATCACGTCCCGGGCCCAGGCCGCCGGCCTGGAACCGCTCCGCGTCAACGGCTACGCCGTCTACTGCTCCGGCGGCGACACGGCCGCGCGCTGCTTCGCCATCCTCGACGACACCCACGGCGTGTTCGGATCGCGGGACATGGTCGACTTCATGCTCTACGCGGCCGCCGGAACCGACTCGCTGGCGAAGGTCCCCCTGGTCACTGCGCGAGTGGCGAACCCTCCGGTCGACGCCTCGGCCTGGGGCATCGCGACGGGACCGGCGGTGGCGGAGTGGGTGAAGGTGGTGATGCCGATGCCGGAGGAGGGCCAGAACAGCCTCGCCCCGGTGCTGGCCAGCGTCGTCTCGATCGCGTACGAAGTCAGGGCCGGACAGAACGTCGCGCTGTCGGCGGACCTCGCCTGCACGGACGCCGCCAGCGCCGCGCGCCTCCGCCAGTCGCTCGACGCCGCCCGCGCCCTGCAGCAGTTCGCGTGGCGGACGATGCGCCCGGGCGTTCCCAATCCGTACGAACGGGTGGGCTTCAGCGCGCAGGGCTCGCAGCTGCAGTTCAGGGCGACGATGGACTACGACGCGCTCGGCCTCACGAAGTGAGCCGCGGGCCTTGTCCCGCGAGCCAGCCCGCGCCCCTAGTCAAACGCCCTCGAACCGTGCAAAATAGCGCCGACCGCACGCCTTCTCTCCCGATCGGAGGGCATCATGATCGTCTCGACCGCTCGCCGCCGCGTGACCCCGCGCCTTCTCGTCCTGGCCGTGCTGTCGGCCGCCGCGTGGGCCTCGATCGCCTCCGGCCAGCACGGGCCTGCGCCGAAGCTGGAGCCGCATCTCGGCGCCAGCAAGATGTATGTCGTCTACGCCCCCGCCGACTGGCGCGTCAGCGAAGACGCCGCGCCGAACTCGTTCGCCGTCGTCGTCGAGGCGCCTGCCGGCACCTCCCGCGTCGCGTTCCGCTGGGAGCGGAACACGTCGGGCCGCGCCGACGCGGTGGCGGCCCTCGTCGCATGGAGAAGGACGATCGCGCAGGCCTATCCCGGTGCCGCCGTGAGCGACATGTACGTCTCGAAGGACGGCGGCCACGCCGTGGCCACGCTGCACGCACGCGTCGCCGGCACGGCGGTCACCGGCCGCTTCTTCCTCGAGTCGACGCGGACGGGAAACTCGGTCCAGGGGTATCTGGCGCCCGAGCCTCGGCTCGCCGCCGAACGGCCGCTGCTGCTCAACGTGATGTCGAGCCTCGCGTTCGTGAAGGTGCTCCACAGGGGCGGCGGCCTCGAGCCTCCCGTGAAGTTCGCGCTTGTGCCGCGCCGCGCGCAGGACGGCAGCCTGACGATGAAAACGCCGGAGGACTGGAATTTCCTCGCGGCGAAGGGCCGCGTCATCTCGGGCGCGCCCGGCGGCGGAATGGGCTTCATCTTCACCGCGTTCGCCGGCAACCCGATGCTGCCGCGGGCCGGCGTGCAGCAGGGGGTCATCGGGACCCGCTTCCTGCCACCGGACCGGACGCTCCCGCTCATCCTCACGGGCTTCGGGCACCGGAACCCGCAGATCGTGTCGAACACGCCCGACCGCCAGACGATGGCGCAGTGCCCGTCGCAGGCGGGCAACCGGTGCCAGGCCGCCGATCTGATGGCGCAGTGGACGTCGAACGGCGGGGTCGACTGCGTCGGCGCGTTCAAGGTGGTGAACATGGTGCCCGGCTTCACCGGTCAGTGGTCCAGCATCGTCGCCGGGATCTGGGGGCCGAAAAAGGACTTCTACCGGTACTATCCCGCGCTCGAGGAGGTGGCCGCGTCGTTTGGCATCAACGACCAGTACGCCCGTGGCTACATCCAGGCGGGGCTCGCCAACCTGCGCCGCCTGCAGGAGCAGACGGCGGCCGAGATACGCAGCCTCAACCAGACCCGGGAGGACAACCAGAAGGCGTGGGAGGAGCGGCAGGAGCGCAAGGACTACATGGACTCGAAGTGGGACGACTACCGGCGCGGCCAGAGCTACTGGGTGTCGGACCTCGAGGGAGGCAAGGTCTACGCCACCGACAACTGGGGCACGAAGGACACGGCGACCGGCGACTACTACGAGGGCCGGGGCTACAACTGGACCAACTTCGAGGGGCAGAACCCGCGCTATCCGTCGGAGAACATGCGCGAAGTTTCGAGTTGGGAACTCGAGCACGGGAAGCCGCCGAAATAGGCGCCGACGCAGGCGGCAGGCTGGCAGCCGAAACCTGCGGTCGTGCTCGTGGACTACCGGCCCGCCGCCTTGCCGGGCGCGAAGAAGAAGTGGTCCGTGTCCGGCAGCACCGGTGCGGTCGACAGCGGGTCCGAATACAGATACGCGGGGGCGCTCGTGTAGCCCGGGAGGTTGCGCAGGCGCACCAGAGTCTGGCGCTGGTCGGCGGTCAGCGTCTTGTAGACGGCCGCGAACGCCGCGGTGTAGGAGTAGGACATCTCGCCGTCGAGTTCGCCGTACCGGCGGCCCAGCGCAACGACCGTGGCCCGGTCGGGTGTCTGGCCCGCGAGGAACTTGCGCAGCTCGGTGGCAATGGCCCTTCGCGTCTCCACGGCCTTCATGAGTGCCGGACGCTGCCGCTCGATGATGCCGGTGATCTGACCGCGCTGGGCCGGCGTCAGGGCATCGAGGAACGCCGCGCCGCTGTCGCCCGTGATCGACGTGCTGATGTCGAAGCTCCGCTGCCCCATCGCGGGCATGTCCTTCATGTAGAAGCCACCGAAATAGGTGCCGTGCCGCTCGGGGCAGAAGTAGGTGTCCGCCTCGACCGAGCCCGCGTACCAGCTGAAGAACTCGCTGGCGTAGGTCATGTAGGTGACGTTGACGATCTTCTCCGTGCCCCGCGGCAGTTTGTAGCCCTCGACGTCCACGTCCGGCCACGTGCCGAAGTCGCCGAACTTCATCGCGGCGAGATGGGCCTTCGCCTCTGGTGACAGGGTCCTGGCGACCTCGGCGAACAGCTGGGCGCGCCGATAGCTGAGCTCGGCGTCGAACGCGAACAGGTCGCCCACGTACTGGATCACCGACTGCCTGTCGAGGCCTGCGCTGCCGGCTGGCAGTTCACCAGTTCTCTGGCGCCAGAACGCCTTGATGAGCGGGAACCGCCTCTCGGCCAGCGTGCGCCACTCCTGGGCCTCCTGGCGCGCTGCCCTCTCGAACTGGGTTCGCTGGGCGTCGCTCAGGATCGACAGCACGTTTCCGGCGACGCGGTCGAGGAAGATCGGGTTGTGGCCCTTCTCCTGCCGGTCGATGTCGCGCATGTACTGGAACCCGAAAAAGTCGCACACCTTGCCCGGCGGCAGGAACGTGGACGCGCCGAAATCGCCGGTCAGGAACGCCAGGCCGCTGAACGCGATCGTGTGCAGCTGCGCCTCGTCCGAGATCGCCTGCTCGATCGAGTAGCGCTCGGGCCCCGGACGCTGGTGCTGGGGATCGGCTCCGCCTCGGCGCTGGCCCTGGGCGCCTGCCGGCGGCGCGAGGCAGAGAAGCAGGAAGGCCGCAACCGCGGCCGATGTGAGGCGCTGGCGTCTGTCACTCATGGTTGATTCCTCCGTCCAGCCGGGGTGCGGTGGTGCCGGGGCGCGTGTACGTCACGCGCAGTTCCGCGCTGCCGAGCATGCGGTCCGCGATCGCAGCCAGCAGCACCTCGCGAGTCACCTCGGCGGGGGGCACCGTGAGGTGTGGCGGGGCCGACAGTGCGTAGACGGTCAGGACGTAGGTCTTCGGACCCGGTCCCTTCGAATGCGGCGGGGCGTATTCGGTGCGGCGATTGATGTTGTTGTTGCCGAGCGTGCCGATCCCCTTCACGTTCTGCGGCAGGCTGTGGACGTCGGCCGGGATGTCGTAGAGCACCCAGTACCACTTCACGACCCCTTCGGGATCGATGTGGTGCATCACGAGCGCGTAGCTCCTGGTGCCCGCCGGCGCTCCGCTCCACTCGAGCGGCGGCGTCACAGCCTCGCCGTCCCCCGTGAACTGTCTCGGCAGCACGCCGTCGGCCGCGACGGCTGGACTGCGCAGGACGAACGGCCCGCCCGCCTCGTTCTTGAATCTCGGCACCCGCGCCTGAACCGACCCCGCGACCGCCGCCAGCAGCGCCAGGACGACGAGCAGCCTGTTCATGATTCCACCACCTGTGCATGTGCCATGACCTCACGCTAACAGCCGGATCTTGCGAAAGTCTTGCCGGGCCCGGGTTGGGTGTAATCTTCCGCTCATGACGCGCGTGCTCCTGGTCGAAGACGACGAGAAGCTCGGTCGGCAGGTGGCCGACAGCCTGCGCTCCGCCGGCTACGAGACCACGTGGGCCCGGCGCGGCGACGAGGCCCTGGTCGCCGACTTCTCCTCGTTCGCGCTGATCGTCCTCGACCTGATGCTGCCCGGCGCGCACGGCTTCGACGTGCTGAAGGCGCTCCGGTCCGAACATCACAGCGTGCCGGTGCTGGTACTGAGCGCCAGGCAGGACGCGTCCGACAAGGTGCGCGCGCTCGAACTGGGCGCCGACGACTACCTGACCAAGCCGTTCTGGCCGGAGGAGCTGCTGGCCCGCGTCCGTGCCAGGCTGCGGCGCCCGGTGCTCTCCCAGGACGGCAGTGTGCTGGCGCTCGGCCCGATTCGTCTCGATCCCGCTGCGCGGCGCGTGACCGTCGACGGCAAGGACATCGACCTCACACGCGTCGAGTTCGATCTGCTCGCGGCGCTGGCCCGCCGGCCCGGCACCGCTGTGTCGCGGGTGTGGCTGGCGGATCACGTGCTCGATCCCGCGCGCGACGGCGACGAGCGCTCGCTCGACGCGCATGTGTCGCGCCTCAGGCGCAAGCTCGGCTCCGCCGGCCAGCGGGTCGCCACGGTGTGGGGCATCGGCTATCGCCTGGAGGACGGCGAATGACACTGCGCACGCGCCTCTTCCTCACCGGTCTCGCTGTCGCGGTGCCGCTGGCTGCCGCGTGGTTTCTCATCGATACCCGCATGCGGCTTGCGACCAAGGAAGACGAGCTGCGGCAGTCGGTGGCGTTCGATCTTGCCACCGGCCTCAAGGAGCGCTGCGAGGCCGACCCGCCGCGGGCCGGTCGGCCGGGACGTGGCGGGGACATCCCGCGCGGCGGACCTGCGCGCGGGCCGGCCCTCCGTGGCGAGCAGCCTCCGCCGGCGCCGCGTGGCGATCAGCCTCCCCCGGGGCCCGACAATCCGCCGCGGGGAGCTGCCGGCCCGCAGGGACCCGGCCCTGGCGGCAGCGGGGCTTACGAGTTCTTCGCTTACGACACGAACGGCCGGCCCAGCGCCTCGGATGCGCCTCCACTCCCTCGCGATCGGAGCGGCGCGACGGCGAGCGCCTACCTCGCTCCGTCCGGGCCGGGCGTCTCGCTCGTCGTTCCGCTCGGCGGAGAGGGGCCGTGCGCCTACCTGCTGGCCCGCATCCCGCCGCGCCCCGGCGAGCTTCGCGACCAGACGCAGGCGCTGCTGCTCGTCGTCATCAGCGTGCTCGCCGCGGCATGGTTCGCCGCGGGGCCGGTCATCGGGCGGCTGCGCCGGCTCGCCGACGGCGTTCGCGCGTCGGCCGCTTCACACTACGCCACGCCGGTGCCCGTCGAAGGACCGGAGGAAGTGGCGGCGGTCGCCGGGGCGTTCAACGACGCCGGGCAGGAGATCCGCGCGCACCTCGTCGACCTCCAGGCGCGCGAACAGACGCTGCGCGACTTCGTGGCGAATACGACGCACGACGTGGCCATCCCCCTCTCGGTCCTCCAGGGGCATCTCGCGGAACTCGACCGGAAGCTCGCCTCGACGGCCGAGCAGGGCGTCGTCCGTGCCGCCGTACAGGAGGCGCACTACATGGGCTCGCTGCTTCGCAACCTCGGCGCCGCGACGCGGCTCGACGAGCGGCGCGAAACGCCGCCGCTGCTGCCCGTCGACCTCTCCGCCGTCGTCCGGCACGTCGTCGACCGGCATCGACCGATCGCGGCGGCGTTTGAGGTGGACCTGAACGTCGCCGCTCCCGATCCGCCGATCGTCGCGACGGCTGATTCGACGCTGCTCGAACAGGCCGTCGGCAACCTCGTGGACAACGCCGTCCGCTACAACCGGCCCGGCGGCCATGTCGCGGTCGTGCTCGATCGGACCAGCGACGGATTCGTGCTCTCGGTGACCGACGATGGGCCTGGCGTGACCGAAGAGGAACTGGCGAAAATGACCACGCGCTGGTTCAGGGGATCCGAGGCGCGCACGCGGCGCCCGGACGGAAGGGGCCTGGGGCTCGCCATCGCCGGCGAGTCGGTGGCCCGCATCGGGATGACGCTGAGCTTCCACCGCCCGCCTGCCGGCGGCCTGCGCGCCGAAATTCGCGGCGTCTTGCGCTGACTCTCTCCACCTGCCGGGACAGCGGGCCGTGGCCCCTCCTCCTTCAGACACAGGCGGCCCACACGTCCTGGGCGTGCAAGGGATTCGCAAGACACCCGCAAGATCCCGGTAAGACTCGCCTGCTACATTCCTCTT
This sequence comes from uncultured Acidobacteriota bacterium, assembly GCA_963727765.1. Classification (GTDB taxonomy): domain Bacteria; phylum Acidobacteriota; class Vicinamibacteria; order Vicinamibacterales; family Fen-181; genus FEN-299. The sequence continues at coordinate 906,224 of CAVSGZ010000008.1, read as the reverse complement.
CGAGGGACGGTTCTCACAACCCCTCGGGAGCGAATCATGCGCACACGTTCATCCAGGTTCTCTGCGCGGTGTCTGGTGGCCCTGGGGCTCGTCGCCGTGGGGCTCGCTCTGTCGGCCTGCGGCAGCGCCTCCATGGGACTCTCGTCATCGTCCGCCCTGGCCCCACTGCCATCGTTCACCGTCGCGCCCGGCGCGCCGATGACCGGTCAGCTGGTGCAGTTCACCGATACCTCCACAGGGTCTCCCACCTCCTGGGCGTGGACGTTCGGCGACGGCAGCTCGAGCACGGCGCAGAGCCCGACCCATACGTTCTCCACGACGGGTGCGTTCACGGTGAGCCTGACGACCACCAACGCGGCGGGCTCGGCGACGAGTCAGAAGTCTGTGACCGTCACGACGTCGGTCCGGTACACGCTGGCTGACTCGCTCTCCGACGAAGCGCAGCGAACAACGCTGGCGTTTGCCGGCCTCGGCCTGATGACCGGCAACCTCGACTCGCAGTCGTTCTTTCCGCCCGGCAAGGTGGCGGACTACACGGGGTTCCAGTACCTGCGCGACAACGATCCGGACGACATGGGCCACAACACCAGCTTCCTGACGCGTATCGCGAACAACGTCATCTTCATCCTCAGCGACGCCCAGTTCGCACAGCTGGAGACGCTCGCAGCGTCCCAGCAGGACGAGTACTTCCAGTACCGGCTACCAGCGCTTTCCGCTCATGCAGGCGTTCCGGCGCCTGATTGACGGCGACCTCCCGTCCGGGGCGTCGGGCCTGAGCCTGGACGCCGTCAGGCAGGCCTCACGCGGCCTGTATGTCATCGACGGACAACTCGCGTTCGATCGCGCGCTGCTGTACGCCACCATCCTTGGTTCCATGAGTCCCGCGCAAAAGGCCTACCTGGACGCCATGAAGGGCAAGGGCTGGAAGTCCTGGCCCGATGTCACCGACGCCCAGATCCAGGCCCGCATGTCGACGCTGCCGCAGGGCACGGCTGTTGCCGTGATGACTTACGCCGGCGACCTGTTCAGCTGGTACGCGGGTTCCATCGACGCGGACATCTACTTCTGTCCCGAACGCCACGGGACCTACTACGGGTCCTTCTACATGAAGGACGCCCCGGCGGTCGGGCACGAGGGCTACAGCATCGACGAGACGCTGACGGCCACGGCCGGTTCGGCCCTTTCAGACAGTTCGAAGGGCTACGTCACGTCCGACCAGGCGGCGGCGATCTCGAGCCTGGTGGACACGCAGCGCGCGAACCTCTACGCATCGTCGACGGCGAGCATCGTGGGGATCCGGACGCAAATCGCCACGCTGCTCCGCGGCCTGTTGGTATCGACGGCCTCGGCCGACAGCGTAAAGGCGCAGGTCCTCAGCCTCTCGGGAACCTACGGCGAGCGCGACGGCGAGAACAACTACTGGTATGCGACGACATTCGCGCAGGTCTACGGAACCCTGACCGACGCGCAGAAAGTCAAACTGACGGCCTTGCGGAAGTCGATCCTGTCGGGCACGTACTCCGACGGCACGCCGTTCGACTTCACGGTCTGTCTGACACCGTTTCTCTATTCGGACGTCATCACCGACACGAGCGTGCTCGCGTTTTACATTGGGAACACGGACTATCTGTTCTCAGCGACGGGCGGAGTCGGCTTCCAGGCGGCATGGGCCGGCTTGGCGCGCTGACCCCGTGGTCCCGTCACTTCGCCGGTTTCCTGGCCTGCGGGTCCTTCTGGCCGGCGGCCGTCACCGGCTGCCGCGCGCCATCATCAGGTCCAGGTCTTCTTTCAGGCTCTGGAGATCCTCTTCGTGCTCGACTTCCTGTTCGAGGATGGTCAGGGCTAGGTTGTAGGTCACCATGTCCTTGTCCTTGGTCGTGTCCATCAGGCTCTTGTAGGACGAGATGGCGCACTGCTCGCCCGCGATGTTCTGCGACAGCAGCGCGGCGACGTAAGCGTCCGCCGGCGCGTCGTACGCGCAGGGGCTCAGCTTGAACCAGTCCTTCGGGTCGAGCACCGGCGTGCCGCCGAGTTGGATGATCCGGCCGGCCAGCAGGACGGCGTGATTGAGCTCCTCGGTCGCGTGCAGCGTGAGTTCCGCGGCCACCGCGTCCTTCATCGGCCCCTTGATCAGCTTCGCCCCGAGCCAGTACTGGTAGTAGGCCAACCACTCGCTCGCGTACGCGCGATTGAGCATGTCGAGCAGCACATCAACGTCCATGCCGACAATCGCACGCCCTCTGGTACCCATGGGTTTTCCTCCTTCTGCCTGTGAGCGGTCCCATTCTAGCGCCTTCGCATCCACTCCCCTCTGGTGATAGGCTTTCAGTTCGGCCGCGCGGAGCCTGACGACCTTCGGCTCCCCGACCGTCCGCGGGCACTCATAGATGGAAGGGGACCACCCGATGACCACCAAGAAGCAGACCCCGCTCTACGACTGGCATGCCGGGCATGGCGCCAATATCGTCGAGTTCGGCGACTACCTGATGCCGGTCTGGTACGCCAGCGCGAAGGACGAGCACCTCGTCGTCGTGAACCGCGCCGGGCTGTTCGACACGAGCCACATGGCCGCGGTGCGGGTCCTCGGCCCGGGCGCGTTCGACCTGCTCCAGTGGTGCTTCACGCGGAACCTGCTCGCCTGCGTGGGCAAGGACAACGCGCCGCTGACGCCAGGCAAGTGCGTCTACGGCGTGTTTCTCGACGAACACGGCCACGCGATCGACGACAGCATTGTCTACAAGATCGCCGACCAGGAATACCTGGCCGTCGTCAACGCCGGGATGGGCGGTGTGATCGCGGCGCACCTCGAGGCGAACCGCGGGAATCGGGACGTCCGCCTGATCGATCTGACCGACCGGCTGGGGAAGATCGACATCCAGGGGCCGGCGTCGATCAAGATCATGCAGAAGGTGCTGAAGGCGCCCGACTCGGTGTTCGAGTCGATGCCCTACTTCTCCTTCAAGGGCCACTTCGACCCGGCATCCTCGTTCGCGGCCGGCGCGCAGCTCCTCGACGGCACGCCGCTGCTGCTCTCGCGCTCGGGCTACACGGGCGAGGTGGGCTTCGAGATCTTCGTCGAGCGCCAGCACAACGTCAGGGTGTGGGAGCTGCTGATGGAAGCCGGCCGCGAGTTCGGCCTGACGGCCTGCGGCCTGGCCGCGCGCGACTCGCTGCGCACCGGCGCCGTCCTGCCGCTCTCGCATCAGGACATCGGCCACTGGACGTTCATCCACCACCCGTGGCCGTTCGCGCTGCCGTTCGACGCGGCGCACACCGGATTCACCAAGACCTTCCTCGGCTCCGCCGCGCTCGACAAGGCCGGCGACGCCCCCTGGACGCTGACGTTCGTCGGCCACGACCTGCGCAAGGTCGACGCACACCAGGCGGTCGTCCGCGATCTGCAGGGGCAGGAGATCGGCACGGTCCTGACGTGCGCGACCGATATGGCGATCGGGCGCCACGACGGCCGGATCTACAGCGTGGCCACACCGAACCCGCCCGCCGGCCTCCAGGTCAAAGGGCTGAGCTGCGGCTTCATCAAGGTGCCGACCCATCTGTCGCCGGGCACGGTGGTGGAACTCAACGACGGGAAGCGGTCGATCCGGGTGACCATCGAGACCGACGTCCGCCCGGATTGCACGGCGCGCAAGGCGCTCAAGAACTTCCTCTGAAGCGCGGCGGTCAGCGCTCGACCGGCTTGATGACCGTCTGGCCCTTGAAGGCCTTCGCCACCGCCTCGGCGTCGGCCTTCGAGCCCACGATGTCGCCCCAGTGCATGGGAATGAGGGTGGCCGGCTTGAACTCGTTGGCCGCCGCGGCCATCTCGGCCGCCGTCATCGTGTAGGTCCCGCCGCACGGCATCAGCGCGACATCGGTCTGCACCTTCTTCATCTCGGACGTCGCGTCGCTGTCGCCGGAGTGGTAGATGCGCTGGCCGTTCGAGAGCGTCACGATGTAGCCGACCCAGTGGTTGGCCTTCGGGTGGAAGTCCTTGTTCAGGTTGTAGGCCGGCACCGCGGTGATCTTGACCTGGCCGGCCTGGTACGACCCGCCCGGCTCGGCCAGCACGACGTGCTTGCCTTTGAGCTTCGGCGCCACGTCCTCGGTCACCACGAACACGGTCTTCGGCTGCTCGATGCGCGCGATGTCGTCGGCCGAGAAGTGGTCGAAGTGCGAGTGCGTGATGAGAATGACGTCAGCCTTCGGCGCGCCGCCCGCCAGCTTCCACGGGTCGATGTAGATGCTCACCGCGCCGTCGTCGATCCGGAACGACGCGTGGCCCAGCCAGTGGATGTGGTCTACGCTCATGGGTGCCTCCATTGGTGTCGATTCTAGCGCCACTCCCGCTGCGGTAACATAGTCCCCTATGCCGTCACTCGCCTGCCGCGTCTACCGCGAGACCGCGGGCGTCGTTGCCCGCATGGTCGAAGTCCCGACCGACGAACTCACGGCTGGTGAGGTCGTCATCCGCGCCGAGTGGTCGGGGGTCAACTTCAAGGACGCGCTGGGCGTGACCGGGCGCGCGCCGATTTACAAGCGATTCCCCATCAACGCGGGCATCGACGTGGCCGGGCGCGTCGAGTCGTCTTCGGACCGGCGCATCAAGGCGGGCGATGCGGTGCTGGTCAACGGGATGGGCCTTGGCGAGACGCACGACGGCGGCTTCGCCCAGGTGGTCAGAGTATCGGCCGACTGGGTGGTGCCCATGCCGGAGGGCCTCGATGCGCGAGAGGCGATGGTGCTGGGCACGGCGGGGTTCACCGCCGCGCTGGCGCTGCACCGGATGGAGGTCAACGGCCAGTCGCCCGACCAGGGGCCGATCGCGGTGACCGGGGCGACGGGCGGCGTGGGGTCGGCGGCCATCGCGATGTTGAAGCGCCGGGGCTACCGCGTGGTGGCCGTGTCGGGGCGGCCCGAGCACGAGGCATACCTGCGGGCGCTGGGGGCCGACGAAGTCTCGACGCCGGAGGCGCTGGCGTTGGGGACCCGGCCGCTCGAGTCGACGCGGTTTGGCGGTGTCATCGACAACGTGGGCGGACCCGTGCTGGCGGGCCTCATCCGGCACGTGAATCTGTGGGGGAACGTGGCGGCGGTGGGCAACGCCGCGTCGCCCGCGTTCGACGCGACGGTGTTCCCGCTGATCCTGCGCGGCGTGAGCCTGCTCGGCGCCAGCTCGGGGAACTGCCCGATGCCGCTGCGCACCTCGATCTGGCAGCGCCTTGGCGCCGACCTCAAACCGCCGTCACTGGACCGGATCGTCAGCCGGGTCGTCCCGCTGGCCGAGGTCGTCCCCGCGTGCGCCACGCTGATGAATCGCACCGCGCTCGGACGAGTGCTAGTGGATTGCCGGTAGGTTCTTGACCACCTTCCCGCCCTTCATCACGAATACGACCCGGCGCAGCGCCGTGATGTCCTTCAGCGGATCGCCGTCCACGGCAATCAGGTCGGCCGCCATGCCCGGCGCGACGACGCCGATTTGCCCCGCCAGCCCCAGCGACGCGGCCGACAGCGACGTGATGGACACGATGGCGGCCGCCGGATCCTGTCCACCCTTCTGCACGCGGTAGATCAGCTCCTCGGCATTGCGGCCGTGCGCGCCGGCCACCGCGTCGGTGCCGAACACGATCTTGAGCCCGGGTGTCGCCAGCGCCTGCTTGAACATCGCGAGGTCGATGGGAATCGCCTTCTCCATCGCCGCGAACCCCTCGGCGTTGTAATTGCCGATCCCGTCGTACTTCGCTCGGTTGTCGAGGTAGTTCTGCTTCACGAGGCCGACATTCGGATCGATGTAGGTCCCGTGCGCCGCCAGCGCCTCGAGCGCGCCCCTGTCAGCGAACGTCGCGTGCTCGGCCGACGTGCATCCTGCCTCGGCCACGACCTTCATCGTGTCGGGCCCGTAGACGTGCACGAGCGTGCGCAGCCCCTGCGCCTTCGCCTCCCCGCACGCGGCCTGGATCTGCTCGTTGCTGAGCGTCTGCCGCCCGCCATCGCGGATGCTGGCCGACGCGAAGATCTTGACGAGATCCGCGCCATCGGCCTTCAGTCTGCGGACCGTCTCGCGGATCTGATCCACCGTCAGGTTGGGGTTCGTGATGGCCGTCAGGCTGGTGAGGACGCGCGGCCCGGGCAGGACGCCCCGGTTCACGGCCTCGCGCACGTCCTTGTCGATCGGGTGGCCCACGCTCTGCACGGTTGTGAAGCCGGCCATGAGCATGGCGTACGCGTTCTCCATCGCGTAGCCCATCAGCCGGGCGGGCGCCGGATCGCGCGGCTCGTAGCGGCCGTCGGGGCCGAAGTGCCACGTCAGGTGGACATGGGTGTCGATGAGGCCGGGCAGCACCGTGAGGCGGCTGAAATCGTACATCGCCGCGCGGGTCGATGGGACGACCGACTGGATGGCCGCGCCGCGGACGGTGATCGTGACGTTGTGCGACACGCCGCCCTTGCCGTCGAGCAGCGAGCCCGCCTTGATGGTCATTGGGACGTCCTGGGCCGACACGAACGCGGCGCACAGGAAGAACAGCGGCACGAAGTTCAGCGTCTTCATTCGTAGATCCTGTTTGAAGCTAGCCGGACGGGCCGGCCAGGAGGCCGGCCTACCGCCTCCTCCCCGCCTTCGCCGTCTGCGCGTGATACTCCGCCGGGTCGACGGGAACGTCGATGACGGTGGGGCCGTCGGCAGCCAGGGCCTCGGACACGGCCCTGGCCAGGCCGTCGAGCGTGCGCACGGCCCTCCCCTGCGCGCCGAGCGCCACGCCCGCCGCGGCGAAATCGACGTGCCCGTATCCCACGCCGTACTCCTCGTAGCCCTTCTTGCGCTGGACCACCTCGATCAGGCTCAGCCCGTCGTCGTTGAAGACCACGATGGGGATCGCGAGGCGCAGGCGGACGCAGGTCTCGATCTCGGCCATGCGCATGCCGAGGCCGCCGTCGCCGACGGTGCAGAGCACCGCCCGGCGCGGGAACCTGATCTTGGCAGCCATCGCGGCGGGCAGGCCGTAGCCCATCGCCGACAGGCCGTTCGACTCGAGCAAGGTGAACGGCTCCTCGCTGCGCCACGCCTGCGACACGATGAACTTCACCGACCCGACGTCGGTCGTGGCGATCGTGTCGCGCGGGCAGGCCTCGCGAAGGCAGCGAGTCACCTCGTACGGCGAGAGGCCTCGCGCAGGGGGCGACGCCGGCCGCAGCCGCTCGGCCAGGTCGCGTCGGAACTCGGACAACTCGAGGTCGGTCCAGGCGAACGGCCCCAGCCCGGAGGCGATCACGGCGTCGATCGTCCGGAGCAGATCGCCCGTCACGTCGACCAGGGGTTTGTACTCACCCGCCGCAATCGACATTGGCCCGAGCGAGACGATCGGGTTGGTTCGGTGCCACAGCTTGTCGGACTCGACCGGGTCGTAGCCGACGCCCACCAGGAGGTCGGCCTGGTCGAAGAAGTCGAGAATCGCGCCGTCGCCCGCCACGCCGCCGCAGACGCCGAGAAAGCGCGGGTGGTCCTCGGGCAGCAGTCCCTTCACCTTGGGCGTGACGAACACCGGCACGTCGAGGCGATCGACAAGGCGGCGGACCGCCTCTCGGTGTACGCGCGGGTCGAGGTCGAGGCCGAGCAGCAGCACGGGACGCCGCGCCGCGCGGATGCGCCCGATGGCGAAGCCGAGCGCCCGCGAATTCGGCGGAGGCGGCGGGGGCGGCGCGAGTGACCAGGGCGCCGGCTCCTCGATTGGGTCGTCGAGCCCGGCGACATCGCTCGGCAGCGCGATGTGGACCGGACCAGGCCTCGGCGCCACCGCCAGCCGGCAGGCCTCGCGCATCGTGGCCGCCGTGCCGCGCCCGCCGAGCGTGATCGCCGCCTTGGTGAACGGCCGGTAGACCGCGTTCAGGTCGATCTGCTGGTGCGTCGTGTACGGGGCGTTCGCTGCCGCCATGGACGCGGTGATGGCGAGGACCGGCGAGCGGTCGAGCCACGCGTTGGCGACGCCGAGCGTCATGTTGAGGGCGCCGGGGCCCAGCGTGGAGACGCACACCGCCGGGCGTCCTGTCAGGAACCCCTCGGCGTCGGCGATGAACGCGGCCGTCGTCTCGTCGCGCGTGAGCACGAACTCGATGCCGGCCCGCCTTGCCGCGTCGATGAAATCGAGGATCTCGCCGCCCGGCAGCCCGTAGATCCGATCGACACCCGCCTCGGCGAGCGTGGCGGCCATCCGTTCCGCGACCGTCGGCATCACACGCCTCCGGCCGCAGACTATCATCAATTGCGTTTTTGTGTTCAAATTCGCGGGTCCAAGGAAAGCCGCCCCGACCCCTGAGAGCGGCGGAGAGGCCCGGAGGGCGCATGAAGCAGGCGCTGCGGCAGCACAAGCAGTATCTCCTGACCGGGGTGTCCTACGTCATCCCGATGATCGCGTGCGGCGGCATCCTCATCGCCACCGCCATCGCGCTCCTCACGATGCTCCACCCCGGGTCGATGACCTCGACCGGCGGGCCGGACTTTTCGTCGGCGCCGACGCTCAAGATGATCCTCGACATCGGCGACGCCGCCTTCAAGATGGCGATGCCGGTGCTCGCCGGGTTCATCGCCTACGGCATGGCGGGCAAGCCGGGGCTGGTGCCCGGCCTCCTCGGCGGCTACCTCGCCGGCACGACCAACGCGGGCTTCCTCGGCGCGCTGCTCGTGGGACTGCTCGCCGGCCACGTCGTCAACCTGCTCAAGAAGCTGCCGGTCAACAGGTTCGTCCGGCCGATCATGCCGATCCTCATCATCCCGATCGTCTCCGGTCTCATCGTCGGCACGGTGATGCTGAAGGTGGTCGGAGCGCCGATCGCGGGCGTGATGACGTTTCTCGGCGTCTGGCTGCAGTCGATGAGCGGCGGCAACGCGGTGGCCCTCGCGGCGGTGCTCGGCGCGATGATCGCGTTCGACATGGGCGGCCCGGTGAACAAGGCCGCGTTCTTCTTCGGCGCCGCGATGATCAAGGAAGGGAACTTCGCGGTCATGGGCGCGTGCGCGGCGGCCATCTGCACGCCGCCGCTCGGCCTCGCGCTGGCGACCTTCCTCGGGCGCCGGATCTGGACCGACGAGCAGAAGGAATCGGGCATCGCCGCGCTCGGCATGGGCCTCATCGGGATCACGGAGGGCGCGATCCCGTTCGCCGCGGGTGACCCGGTGCGGGTGATCCCGTCGATCATGGTCGGGTCGATGGTGGCGGCCGTGGTGGCCATGCTCGGCGGCGTGGGCGATCATGCGCCTCACGGCGGCCCGATCGTGCTGCCGGTGGTGGACCACCGGCTCGTCTTCGTGCTGGCGATCGTCGCGGGCAGCGTGGTGACGGCGCTGACGATCAACGCGGTGAAGCGGCTGACCGAGAAGACGCCGACGGTCTGAGCGGCGGCGTTCTCGCGCAGGAGAGTTCCATGAAGATCGTCGCAGTGACCGCTTGCCCCACGGGAATCGCGCATACCTACATGGCCGCCGAGCAGCTCGAGAAGACGGCGAAGAAGCTCGGGCACGCCATCAAAGTGGAAACGCAGGGGGCGATGGGCATCGAGAACGAGCTGACGGCGGCCGATGTGAGCGGCGCCGATGTCGCGATCATCGCCGCCGACATCGCCCTCGAGCGGCCCGAGCGGTTCGACCGGATCCGCAAGCTCGAAGTGCCCGTGCAACTCGCCATCAGGAACCCCGAAGCCGTCTTCGCACGGTTGTAAGACGATGACCGTCTCCCACCGCTTCTCGTTCCCGCTCTCCGGCGGCATGCACGCCCGCCCGGCGAGCGCGCTCGAGCACGCGGCGCGCCGATTTGACGCCGAGGTGTCGCTCACCAACGACCGCACAGGCCGGGCCGCCAACGCCAAGAGCGTCCTTGGCATCGTCGGCCTCGACATCCGGCACCGGGACCCCTGCCATCTCGACGCGACGGGGGCCGATGCGGCGCAGCTGATCGAGTCGCTGGCGCGCTTTGTCGAACTCACCCTCCCCCATGTGGACGACGTGCCCGCGCTGCCACGGGCGGCGATTCAGGGGCTGTCGCTGCCCCCCGTGCTGAGGCGGGCGAACGCCGTCGTCGCTTCCGGCACTCCCGTCGTGCCCGGCATCGGAATTGGCCCTGCGCGCGTGATTCGGGCGCACCCGCTGGCCGGGGCGCTGCCCCGTGCCGGCGTCGCGAACGTGGAGGCCGAGATCGGGAAGTTGGAAACGGCGCTCGAGGGTCTACTGAGCCGCTACGACGCGCGAGTCGGCGCGGGCGGCCACCGCCTCGAAGACGACCTGCTGCGCGCCCACCGGTCGGTGGCCCGCGATCCCGAGTTCGCCTCGGCCATCGTCCGGTCTGTCCGCGAGCGCGGGCTGACAGCGGCCGGCGCCATCGCCGAGGCCGAGGCGCACTTCGGCAGCATGCTGGCGGCCACCGGCAGCGCCATCCTACGGGAGCGCGCGCTGGACATCCACGACGTCTGCCGCGCGCTGCTGCGCGAGGTGTACGGCGCGGCCCTGCCCGCCGACGAGACGGTGCTGGACGCCGACGCGATTTGCGTGGCCGACACGCTGACGCCGGCGCAACTGCTGGCGCTCGACCGCGAGCACGTCAAGGGCCTGGTGCTGGCAAGCGCCGGGAAGACGTCTCACACCGTGATCCTGGCGCGGTCGCGCGCGATCCCGACAGTCGTCGGCGTCGAAGGGCTCGACCTGGCGGCACTTGACGGGCAGGAGGTCGTCGTGGACGCGGATCTCGGCGCCGTCGTCACCAGCGTGACCGACCAGATTCGCCACTACTACGACATGGAGCAGCGCCGCCTCGATCGACGGCAGATTCGTGTGCGCCGGTCACTCGAACGTCCGGCGACGACGTTCGACGGGCGCCGCCTCGAGGTGGCGGCCAACGTCGGCTCCGCCGCCGAGGTGGCCGAGGCCGTCGCGAGCGGCGCCGACGCCGTCGGGCTGTTCCGAACGGAGATGCTCTTCCTCGCGCGCCCGGCGCCGCCGTCGGAAGAGGAACAGTTCGACGAGTACCGCCGCGCGGTCGTCGATGCGTCCGGACGGCCGGTCATCATCCGCACGCTCGATGTGGGCGGCGACAAGCCGCTCCCCTACCTCGCGTGGCCGAAGGAAGACAACCCCTTCCTGGGTTTTCGCGGCGTCCGGATCTACCCCGAGTTCGAGCCGCTGTTCCGCACGCAGGTGCGGGCGCTGCTGCGCGCGTCGGCGTATGGCACGCTCCGGGTGATGATCCCGATGGTCGCGCGGCTGGACGAGGCGGCCTGGGTGCGGCGCGTGGTGACGGAAGAACAGGCGGCGCTCGCGGCGGCCGGAGTCGCCTTCAACCGGGAGCTGCCGCTGGGCGCGATGATCGAAGTGCCCTCGGCGGCGCTGATGATCGATCAGCTCGCCCGCGTCCTCGACTTCTTCAGCATCGGCACCAACGACCTGCTGCAGTACTTCATCGCCGTCGACCGGACCAACCCTCGGCTGGCAGCCCTCGCGGACCCGCTCGAGCCGTCCTTCGTCCGGCTGCTGCACGAGATCGTGGCCGGCACGCACGCGGCCGCGCGATGGGTCGGCCTCTGCGGCGAGATGGGCGGGCAGGCGCGCTGCCTGCCGCTCATGGTCGGCCTTGGCCTCGACGAGATCAGCCTGGCCGCGGCGGACATTCCGTCAACCAGGGCGCTCGTCGGCGAGCTCTCGGCGGCCGGCTGTACCTCGCTGGTGGAGCGTGCGATGCACGCGGCGACGTCGCGCGACGTTGCACAATTGCTCGACGAGCGCGGGCACTGGCGCGAGCTGCCGCTGACCGAGCCGGACCTGGTCGAGCTCGATGCGGACTGCGGGACCAAGGAAGAAGCGATCAAGGCCGCGGTCGACCTGCTGTATGCTGCCGGGCGCACGGATCGCCCGCGAGAGATCGAAGACGCGGTCTGGCGCCGGGAGGAGACGTCACTCCACCGGATTCGGGTTCGGCTTCGCCATCCCGCACTGTCAGACCGACGCGGCGACGGCCAGCTCGATGGCGATCGTGAAGCTGCGCGCAGGCGTGGACTGGAAGGCGATCGATGGGCAGAGGGTGCGAACGGTGATCCTGCTCGTCGTCCGCGAAGCCGAGCCGGCCGCGACGCATATGCGCGTGCTGGCGTCGCTGGCCCGGCGCCTGATGCACGAGGAGTTCAGGGAGTCGGTCGAGCGCGAGCGAGACCCGGCCGCGCTGTGCCGATTGCTGGAACAGGAGCTGTCATGAACCGTCGTGGACGATGTCTCTGCGTGATCGCCGCTGCGTGGCTCGTCGTGATGCTGGTCGTCGTGCAGGCGCAGCCGCCCGCGCCCAAGGTCGCGCCGCCGCAGCCGCCGCCGGTGGACGTGACCACCGGCCTGACGCTCTTCGTCGTGCCCTACGCGCACCTCGACACCCAGTGGCGCTGGGACTACCCCACGACGATCCGCGAGTACCTGCCGAAGACGCTCCGGGACAACTTCGCGCTCTTCGAGAAGTACCCGCACTACGTCTTCAACTTCAGCGGCGCGAACCGCTACCGGATGATCAAGGAGTACTACCCGGCCGACTACGACACGTTGAAGCGCTACGTCGCCGCGGGCCGGTGGTTCCCGTCCGGCTCGTCGATGGAGGAGAACGACGTCAATTCCCCGTCGGCCGAGTCGATCATCCGGCAGATTCTCTACGGGACGCAGTACTTCAAGCGCGAGTTCGGCAAGACGAGCGCCGAGTACATGCTGCCCGACTGCTTCGGGTTCCCCGCCTCGCTGCCGAGCATCCTGCGCCACGCCGGCATCAAGTACTTCTCGACCCAGAAGCTGTCGGCGAGCTGGCAGCCCGCAGCCAAGGTGGGCGGACCCGACTCGCCCGAGCAGACACCCGACGGCATCCCGTTCAACGTCGGCGTCTGGGAAGGGCCCGATGGCCAGAGTATTGTCGCGGCGCTCAACCCCGGCAGCTACGATCAGTCGGTCACCTACGACCTGACGAAGACGGCGCCCCGACCGCCTGAGCCCGCGGCCGGCCAGCAGCGCGCACGCCCCCTGGTGGACTGGCCCGCCCGCATCGCGCTCGACGGGAGGGTCACCGGACTGTTCACCGACTACATGTATTACGGCACCGGCGACACCGGCGGCTCGCCGACTGAGGCCTCGGTGAAGCTGATGGAGGCGATCCTGACCAAGGGGATGATCTCGCTGCCGAACCCGTACCCCCCGCGCGGCAACGCGCAAGGGCGAGAGGCCGCGGCGGCGCCACCCTCGCCCGAAGTCCGCGTGGGCGACGGACCGGTCCGGGTCATCCAGGGCACGGCCGAGCAGATGTTCCTCAACATCAAGGACAGCCAGTGGACCCGGCTGCCGCACTACAAGGGGGACCTCGAGCTGATCAATCACTCGGCCGGCTCGATCACGTCCGAGGCGTATGTGAAGCGGTGGAACCGGCACAACGAGCTGCTGGCCGATGCCGCCGAAAAGGCGTCGGTGGCGGCGGCATGGCTCGGCGGCCGCCCCTATCCGTTCGAGCGCCTGAACGGCGCGTGGACGCTCGTGATGGGATCGCAGTTCCACGACATCATCCCCGGCACCAGCCTCCCGAAGGCGTACCAGTACGCGTGGAACGACCAGGTGCTGGCGATGAACCAGTTCGCCGGCGTGATCACGAGCGCCACCGAGTCGGTGGCCTCCGTGCTCGACACGCGGGCGACGGGGATCCCGGTGGTCGTCTTCAACCCGCTCAACGTCGCACGTGAGGACGTCGTGCAGGCCGCCGTCCCGTTTGCCGGCGGCACTCCGAAGAGCGTGAGGGTCGTCGGGCCCAACGGCGCCGATGTGCCGGCGCAGCTGACCTCCGACGGCCGCGTGCTGTTCCTCGCCAGCGTGCCCTCGGTCGGTTATGCGGTGTTCGACGTCCGCCCCGCCGAGGCGGTCGCGGCGCCGGGCGCCTCTGCTCTCGCGGTTTCGGAATCGTCGCTCGAAAACGCCCGCTACCGCGTGCGTATCGATCAGAACGGCGACATCAGCAGCCTGTTCGACAAGACGCTGAACCGGGAACTGCTGGCCGCGCCCGCGCGCCTCGAGATCAAGACCGACAACCCGCGCAACTGGCCCGCATGGAACATGGACTACGAGGACCAGATGCGGGAGCCGCGCGCCTACGTCCACGGCCCGGCGAAGATCCGGATCGCCGAAAGCGGCCCGGCGCGCGTGGCCCTCGAGGTGACGCGCGAGACCGAGGGCTCGACCTTCGTGCAGACGATCCGCCTCTCGGCCGGCGACGGCGGCAACCGCGTGGAGATCGCCAATGCGATCGACTGGAAGACCAGAGAGGCCCACCTCAAAGCGGTCTTCCCGCTCACGGCGTCGAATCCGAACGCCACCTACAACTGGGACATCGGCACGATCGAGCGGCCGACCGACCAGGATCGGCAGTTCGAGGTGGCCTCGCACCAGTGGTTCGACCTGACCGACAGGTCCCGCGCCTACGGTGTCACGGTGCTGTCGGATGCCAAGACCGGCTCGGACAAGCCGACCGACAACACGCTGCGCCTGACGCTTCTGCGGACGCCCGGCGTCCGCGGCGGCTACGAGGACCAGTCGTCACAGGACCTCGGCCACCACGAGTTCGTCTACGGGCTGGCGAGCCATGCCGGCGACTGGCGCCAGGGCCAGACCGACTGGCAGGCGCAGCGGCTGAACGCGCCGCTGATGGATTTCGAGGCCGGGAAGCATGCCGGCACGCTCGGCAGGAGCTTCTCGCTGCTGACCGTCAGCAACCGGCGCGTGCGCGTGCTGGCGCTCAAGAAGGCCGAACAGTCGAACGAGATCGTCCTTCGCGTCGTCGAGCTCGACGGCAAGGCGGCGAAGGGAGTCCTGTTCACCTTCCCGTCACCGCTCGCGGGCGCGCGCGAGGTGAACGGCGTGGAGGACCCCGTCGGCGCGGCTTCGATCGCCAGGGGTGATCTCGTCGCCGACTTCACGCCGTACCAGGTGCGGAGTTTCGCGGTCACGCTCGGTCCCGCCCCGGCCGCGGCGATCCCGCCGGTCTCGCAGTCGGTCGCGCTGCGCTTCGACCAGGGGGTGGCGAGCCGGGACCATTCGGTGTCGGAGGGGCACTTCGACTCGACGGGCCGGAGCCTGCCAGCCGAGATGCTGCCGGCGACGCTGGCATACGGCGGCATCACGTTCACGCTCGGACCGGCCGCCGGGCTCAACGCCCTCGTCGCGCACGGCCAGGACGTCCCGATCCCGGCGGGCGGATTCACCCGCCTGTACCTGCTCGCGGCAGCGGACGGGGATCAGAAGGCCACCTTCAGGATTGGGTCGGATCCGGTTGCGTTGACGATCCAGAATTGGGGCGGCTATATCGGCCAGTGGGACAACCGCATCTGGAAGTCGCACGAGGAACCGGTGCCGCCGCGAGCGGGCCAGCCGGCGCCGCCGCCCGGCACGCCGCCGCGGATGCGGACCGTGACCGAGTTCGACGGCCTGAAACCGGGCTTCATCAAGCGGACGCCGGTGGCCTGGTTCGCCTCGCACCGCCACGACAGCGACGGCTCGAACGACGCGTACGCGTACTCGTATCTCTACGCCTACGCGATCGACATCCCGGCGGGCGCGACGACGCTGACGCTGCCGATGAACGAGCGCATCAAGATCCTGGCGGTGACGGTGTCGAACGAAGGCGAGGCGGTGCGGCCCGCGGCGCCGCTCTACGACACGCTGCAGAGGTAACCGGCCGTCTCCGTGAACCAGGAGGCTCGCGCTACCGGGTTTCGGTGTGTAGCCCGGCTCGCGCCACCGGGTTTCCGTGTGTAGGAAGGCCCTTCAGGGCTGGCGGCTGCGCGCCACGACGCACAGCATCTCGAACAGCAGGTTCGCCGCAAGGACCGACGTGATCTGACCCGGGCCATCGAACGGCGGCGCTACTTCGACGATGTCGCCACCGACCACGGAGAGACCGGCCAGGCCGCGCACGAGCTGTTGCGCCTGCCAGCTGCTCAGGCCTCCCACCTCCGGCGTGCCCGTGCCGGGCGCGAACGCCGGGTCCACCGCGTCGATGTCGAACGTCACGTAGACCGGCGCCCGCCCGACCACGGCCGTGATCCGCGCCAGCACGCCGTCGAGGCCCAGGCGAAACACCTCGTCGATGTCGATGACCGAAACGCCGTGCTCGCGCTGGAAGGCGAAGTCGTCGGCGCCGTACATCGGGCCGCGAATCCCCACCTGGACGAATCGCGCGGGATCGACCAGCCCCTCCGTCACCGCGTAGTAGAACGGGGACCCGTGGAAGATCTTCGACCCGAAATCGCCGTCCCACGTGTCGATGTGCGAATCGAACTGAATGAGGCCGAGCGGCCCGTGCGTGCGCGCCACCGCCCGAAGCGCGGGCAGCGAGATGCTGTGGTCGCCGCCGACGGCGAGCGGCACCGCGCCGGCCGCGACGATTTCACCGATGCGCGTCTCGATCGCCAGGTGCGCCGTCTCGAGGCTGATCGGAGAGGCATCCACGTCTCCCGCATCGACGACGGCCAGCCGGTCGAACGGCGCGACGTGCTGAAAGTGGTTGTAGGGCCGTATGAGCGATGACTGCGCGCGAATCTCGCGCGGGCCGAGGCGCGTGCCCGATCGGTACGACGTGCCCGAGTCGAACGGCACGCCCAACAGCGCCACGTCGACGCCGCCGAGATCGGTCGCGTGCGGCAGCCGCATGAAGGTGGCCGGCTGGGCGAAACGCGGCGACTTGAACGCATCACGCGGCTGTGGATTGGTCACGACCGCCTCCTGCTACTTCGTCTCCTTCACCGACCGCCCGTAGAGGAGCGAGTAGTGCCGGTACTTCCCCGGCATGTGCGCCCCGACGCCCGCCAGCCCGACGACCACGAACAGCAGCGGCACGCGCGCCGACCAGGCAAACGGGATAACGCACAGCACGGCGAGCTTGACGACGACCGCCAGGCCGCCGACTTGTGTGAGCCAGTCGAGCGAGGTGTAGAGCTCGAGGCCGAACATGACGGCGCCGCTTGCGATGGCCACAAAGAGCCATGGCAGCAGCGCCTCGGACGGCGCGCCGAAGAAGTGGCCACCGAGCAGCGTCCCGGTGGCCGCCAGATGCACGGTCCGAGCGCCGACGTTCCAGGCGCGGGCGTGCGGAAACCTCCGCCGTGGCTCGGGCAGGAGCAGAGACCGCAGATCCATCGCGCCAAGTGTAGCGTATGATGAGCGCTCGCACTTGAACTCCATGCCGCGGCCCCGACGCCTCCGTCTCGTGCTTTCCGCTGGCGCCCTGATGGCGTTGGCCTCTGCCTTCGCCCTTCAGGCTTCGGCGGCGGGGTCCGCGCAGCCGCACCCCTCCACGCCCGCCGTCCTCCGCTGGGGCGGCGATGCCGAAGGCGGCGCTCCCTATGTCGAGGCCGACCCGGCCAACCCGTCCATCCTCCGGGGATTCGACGTCGAGGTGGCCGCCCTGCTGGCCGAGGGGCTCGGCCGCACGCCGCAGTTCGTGCAGGTGGCCTGGGCGTCGATCGACGCCTCGGTGCGCCGCGGCGACTTCGACATCGGCATGAGCGGCGTGGAGGACACGCCCGCCCG
Organism: uncultured Acidobacteriota bacterium; assembly: GCA_963727765.1. Lineage (GTDB taxonomy): Bacteria > Acidobacteriota > Vicinamibacteria > Vicinamibacterales > Fen-181 > FEN-299. The sequence continues at coordinate 888,655 of CAVSGZ010000008.1, read as the reverse complement.
CCGCGCGCAGCTGCTCGTCACCGCCCCCTACTTCGAGTTCCGCGAGGTCATCACCGTGCGCCGCGCGGACGCTGGCCGGTTCCGCACGCTCGCCGACCTTCACGGCCGGCGCGTCGGCTCGCTCGGCGGCACGCAGGCCTACGAGATGCTGCTCGCCGCGGGACAGACCTACGCCGTCACCCCCGTGTCCTACGACGACGACGTGCATCCGTACACCGACCTGGCGGACGGCCGCCTCGACGCGGTGCTGCTGGACCACATCATCGCCGCGCGCGCGGAGCGGCACACCCGCGGGCTCTCCACCGAGCCGACGCCCGTCGCCATCGGGCACTACGTGGTCGTGCTGGCACCGGGGCAGAAAGCGCTGCGTGACCGGATCAACGCGCTGCTCCTCGCCGCCATGCGCGATGGCCGGCTCGAGCGGATCTACCGGAAGTGGCAGATCTACGACGATGCCCAGGCGGCGTTCCTGAAGCGGGAAGGGACCGCGCCGCCGGAAGCGTTCGTCCCGGAGGCCGGCGGCCCAACACCGATGCCCGGCCCGCTCGCCGCCACGGTGCGCTACCTGCCGGCCGTGCTCCGCGCGGCCCTCATCAGCATCGTGCTCTCCTGCCTCTCCATGGCGCTCGCAGTGGTGGTCGGCATCGCCGTGGCCAGCGGGCGCCTGTACGGCAATCGGCTGGTTCGCCTCGCGCTGACCTGGTACGTGGAGGTGACGCGCGGCACGCCGGTCCTGCTGCAGCTGTTCGTGATCTACTACGGCCTCTCGTCGGTCATCAGGCTGCCGGCCTTCGTCGCGGCGTGGGTCGGCCTCGGCTTCAACTACGCGGCCTACGAGAGCGAGATCTACCGGGGCGCGCTGCTGGCGGTGCCGGTCGGGCAGCTCGAGGCCGCGCGCACGCTGGGGCTCACCGAAGCGCAGGTCCTGCGGCTCATCCGCGGCCCGCAGGCGTTCCGCCTCGCGCTCGCGCCGATGACCAACGACTTCGTGGCGCTGCTCAAGGACTCGTCGCTGGTCTCGGTCATCACCGTCATCGAGCTGACCAAGCAGACGCAGATTTTCGCCGCCAACATCGGCAGCTGGGTGGTGCCGGGCGCGCTGTGCGCCGCGCTCTACCTGGCGATGTCCCTGCCGCTCTCGCGGCTCGCGCGCCGCCTGGAGAAGAGCTGGAAGATCCCGCAGTCATGAGCACCGAGGTCCTGACGATCACCGGGTTGCGGCTCTGGCGCGGCACGCGCGCCGTGCTCGACGGCGTCGATCTGGACGCCAGGGCCGGCGAGCGCGTGGCGCTGATGGGGCTTTCAGGCGGCGGCAAGACGACCGTGCTGCGCGCGGTGTGCGCGCTCGACCCGTTCGACGCGGGGCGGATTGTCGTCGGCGGCTTCGCGCTCCACCCGGGGCCGGTTCCCCGCCAGTCGCATCTCGGCGGCCTCAGGCGGAGCGTGGGGATGGTCTTCCAGTTCCACCACCTGTTCGCACACCTGACGGCGGTCGAGAACGTCTCGCTCGCGCAGATTCACGCGTTCGGGATCGCCCGCGGCGAGGCCGACGCGCGGTCGAGGCGCCTGCTCGATTCGCTGGGAGTGGGCGCGCGCTTCGACGCCCGGCCGTCCGAGTTGTCAGGAGGCGAGGCGCAGCGGGTCGCCATCGCGAGAGCGCTCGCGACCGACCCGCCGCTGCTGCTGATGGATGAGCCGACCGCGTCGCTCGACCCGGCCAGGCGGACCGACCTGGCGGCGACGCTCGCGACGCTGACCGCCGCCGGCCGGACACTGCTCGTGGCCACCCACGACGTGCCGTTCGCCCACGCGTTCGCGACGCGCGTGGCCGTGCTGGCCGAGGGGCGCGTCGTCGAGGGGGGCCCGCCGGGCGATGTGCTCGCGCGGCCGGCCCACCCTGCGACTCGTGCGCTGCTGAAGGGCAACGGCGACTGAGCGCGGCTACCCCTGGTGCGAGAGGTAGGCCTCGACCATGATGAGCGCCCGGTCGCCCGAGAGCTTCACGATCTTGAGCAGGCTGTCCATCGTGGACATCTCCTCGACCTGCTCCTTCACGAACCACTGCAGGAACTCCTGCGCCGCGTAGTCCTTCTCCGCGATCGCCATCGTCATCATCGCGTTGATGCGGGCTGTGACCTCGGCCTCCCACTTCAGCGACACGGCAATCACTTCCTCGACCGACTTGAAGGTCGCCTGCGGCGCGTCCACGGCCGGGATCCTGACCGTGCCGCCGACGTCGTTCACGTACTTGACGAACTTCAGGGCGTGGCCGCGCTCCTCGCCCGACTGCTTCATGAACAGGTCGGCGAGCTTCTTGAGCGGAATGCCTTCGAGGTAGGCCGCCATGTTGAGGTACTGGTTCGAGGCAAACAGCTCGAGCCCGATTTCGTCGTTGAACGCGGCATTCAGTTTCTTGCTGATCAACATGACCTTCTCCCTTTTCTAGAGTGTCTCGGTGCGCTTTTCTCCATGATACCTCAACGGCAGGGAGGACTCACGAAGGCCAAGAGTATGATCGCGCCATGCCCATCCAGCGGCTGGAGACAATCGACGACGAGCGACTGGCTGACTACCGGCATGTACCGGACCCGGAACTGCTGCGGCGCGGCGGGATCTTCGTCGCCGAGGGGCGTCTGGTCGTGCGGGCGCTGCTGACCCAGTCGCACTTCCCCGTCAGGTCGATCCTCCTGACCGAGGCCGCGCATGGAGGTCTCGCCGACGTCATCGAGCCTCAGTTGGCCGGCACACCGGTGTTCGTCGTCCCGCCACGCGCGATCGAGGGGCTCACCGGGTTCCACATCCACCGCGGCTGCCTCGCCCTGGGCGAGCGTCCCAGGCGTCTGAGCGTCGGGGAGATGTTGGCGGCTTTCCCGCACGCCAGGCGGTTGGTGGCGCTCGAGCGGATCGGCAACGCGGACAACATGGGAGGCATCTTCCGCAACGCCGCCGCGTTCGGCGTCGACGCGGTGATCGTGGGACCAGGGTGCTGCGACCCGTTGTATCGCAAAGCCATCCGGGTGTCGGCAGGCGCCGCGCTCCGCGTGCCGTTCTGTCACGCCGATGCCTGGCACGCGGACCTTCAGGCGCTGAGGGACGCGGGCTTCACGCTCGCGGCGCTCACGCCGGCGGCGACGGCCGACGACCTCGGGGCCTGGGCGTCTTCGGTCACGCGAGCGGCCGCGGTCGCCATTCTCGCCGGCTCTGAAGGCGACGGCCTTGCCGCTGAGACACTGGCGCAGACCGACGTGGTCCTCCGCATCCCGATGGCGCCGGGCAATGACTCGCTGAATGTCGCCACCGCGATCGGGATTGCTCTCCACCGGCTGTTCCCGTGCAGCCCTTGAGCCTTGAGCCCTGCCCGCCTTCGCCCCTCGGGCTTCGGCGGGTCCGCCATAGCCCGCCAGCGTCCTGGGCGGGCGACGGCGGAAGCCCTCGCCTATAATCGTCCCATGCGCCTGCTCGTCGTCGAGGACGACCCGACGATCTCGTCGTTCCTGGTGAAAGGGCTGCAGGAAGCGGGTTACGCGGTGGACGCCGCCGACAACGGCAACCGCGGCCTCGAGCTCGCCCTGACCCAGCCATACGCCGCCGCCGTGCTCGACCTGATGCTCCCCGGCCGCGACGGCCTCTCGGTCCTCGAGGAGCTCCGCCGCGGGCACGTCAACCTGCCGGTCCTCATCCTGAGCGCGAAGCACTCGGTCGACGACCGCGTCCGCGGCCTCCAGGCCGGCGGAGACGATTACCTCACCAAGCCCTTCGCCTTCTCGGAGCTGCTCGCCCGCATCCAGGCGATCATCCGCCGCTCGCAGGGCGTCACCGAGCCGACGCGTCTGGTCTCCGGCGACATCACCATGGACCTCGTCACCCGCGAGGTCCATCGCGGCGGACGAAGGCTGGATCTGCGGCCGCGCGAATTCGCGCTGCTCGAGTACCTCCTCCGCAACACCGGCCGCGTCATCTCGAAGACGATGATCATGGAGCACGTCTGGAACTACAGCTTCGACCCGCGCACCAACGTCGTGGACGTGCTGGTGTTCCGGCTGCGGGAGAAAGTCGACCGCGACTTCGACGTCAAGCGGATCCGGACCGTCCGGGGGATTGGCTATGTCCTCGACGTGGCGTGAGGAGCCGGCCTATACGCTCGGATCGCGGCTGGCCGCGTGGTACGCCCTGCTCTTCCTCGGCAGCTCGCTCGCCATCGGGGTGCTCACCTACGTTCTGCTGGCCTCGTCGCTCGCGCAGCGCGACCACGACCTGATCCGCTCCACGCTGGTCGCCTACGCCGGCCAGTTCCAGCAGGGCGGGCTGCCGGCCCTCGACCGCGCCATCCGGAACGACCAGGCGGCGGTGCGCGGCGAGCGGCTCTTCGTGCGCGTGTCGCGCGGCGGCGAGGAGGTCGTCTTCTACAACCTGCCGGGGGAGTGGTCGGACTTCGACCTGTCGCAGCTCAACCGGCCCGAGCCGCAAGGCACGCAGTCGTGGGCCGACATCCCGCGACGAGGCACATCGGAGGTGCTCGAGGTCGCCTCGGCCTACCTCGCCGACGGCACGCTACTGCAGGTCGGCAAGAGTAACGAGATCCGCAGCGAGTTGCTCGCCCGGTACCGCACCATCCTCATCATGGCCGTGGCCGCCGTCGTCCTCATCGGCGTGGTGGGCGGCGCCCTGCTCACCCGCTCGACGATGAGGCCGCTTCGTCAGCTGGCCGGCGTCGTGCAGACCATCCTGCAGACCGGCCGGTTCGACGCACGCGTGCCCGTGCAGGGCTCGCACGATCCGCTCGACCAGCTCAGCGGGCTCTTCAACGGGATGCTCGACCGGATTGCGGCTCTTGTGGCCGGCATGCGCGGGTCGCTCGACAACGTGGCGCATGACCTGCGGACGCCGATGACGCGGCTCCGCGCAATCGGCCGAGCGCGCGCTCGAGTCGCGACCCGACGACCCTCAGCGCTACCGGGAGGCGTTGGCCGATTGCCTCGAGGAGTCGGAGCGGGTCTCGGAGATGCTCAATACGCTGATGGACATCTCGGAGGCCGAGACGGGCGTGATGCGGCTCGCGAGCGAACCGATCGACGCCGGCGAGATCCTCCGCGACGCGCGGGACCTTTATGCCGACGTGGCGGAGGAGAAGCACATCGAGGTGCGCGTCGACGCGCCACAGGCGCTGACGTTGACGGCCGACCGCAACCGCCTTCGCCAGGTGCTCGCCAACCTGCTCGACAACGCGGTCAAGTTCACGCCGGCGGGCGGCCACGTGACGCTTCGGGCGCGCGCCGAGGAGAGCGGGGTCGCGCTCGCCGTCGAGGACGACGGGCCGGGCATCGCGGCCGAGGATCTGCCGCGCATCTGGGACCGGCTCTACCGTGGCGACCGGAGCCGCTCCGAGCGGGGTCTCGGCCTCGGCCTCAGCCTCGTCCGCGCCATCGTCGAGGCGCACAAGGGGCGTGTCGAGGTCGAGTCCACGCCCGACCAGGGGGCGACGTTCACGCTGCACTTGCCCGCTGATCGCCGGGCCTGAAGGCCCGGCCTACGTACGGTCTCGTCCGTGTCCGCCCCTGACCCCCGATCCCTGATCCCCGATCCCTGATCCCTCGTCCCTACCATTACACCGATGTAATCCCCCGGAAACGACCGTGTAATCCGCCCCATCGTCCAAGTAAATAGACGCGTCGATACATGCCGGGCGGCGAACGACACCTGCCCGGTCCCACGTTTGAGGTTGAGACATGATCAGAGAGCGAGTTCGACAGGTTCTTCGGATGAGCGCCAAGCCGGCGGCGCTGGCTGGCGTCGTCCTGCTGTCAGGCGTGCTGGTGGGCTGGACTGCGGCCGCGGCCCGCATCGATGCCGCGCCGGGCACGCCGGCGGCCACGACAGCGGTGGCCCCGGCGGTCCCCGAGGTCCAGCAGAGCCACGGCGTCGGCCTGCGCGCCCCGGATTCCTACGCCGACATCGTGGCCCAGGTGGCTCCGGCCGTCGTCACCATCCGCTCCGAGCGCGTGGTGCGCGAGGCCGCCAATCCGTTCGGCGACGACCCGTTCTTCCAGCAGTTCTTCGGGCGCCAGGGACACCGCTCCAACCCGACGCCGCAGCCGCGCGAGGAAGGCGCCCTCGGATCCGGCGTCATCGTCAGCCCTGACGGCTACATCCTGACCAACGCGCACGTGGTCGACGGCGCGACCAAGATCAGCGTCGAGCTGACGGATCGGCGGACGTTCGTCGCGAAGGTGATCGGCACCGACAAGCCGTCGGACCTCGCCGTCCTGAAGATCGACGCGAACGGGCTGCACAGCCTGTCTCTCGGTGACACCCGCCAGGTTCGCGTGGGCGACGTCGTCCTAGCGATTGGCAACCCGCTCGGCGTCGGCCAGACGGTGACGATGGGGATCATCAGCGCGAAGGGCCGCGCCACCGACGCGGGCGACGGCAGCTTCGAGGACTTCCTGCAGACCGACGCCCCGATCAACCAGGGGAACTCGGGCGGCGCGCTGGTGAACACGCGGGGCGAGCTGGTCGGGATCAACTCGCAGATCCTGTCGCCCTCGGGCGGCAGCATCGGCATCGGATTCGCCATCCCGTCCAACATGGCGCAGAACGTCATGACGCAGCTCATCAAGACCGGCACCGTGCGGCGCGCGCGCATGGGGGTCACCGTGCAGACGGTGAACTCCGAGCTCGCCCAGAGCCTGGGTCTGCACGACGTGCGCGGCGTGATCGTCAGCACGGTCGAACCCGACAGCCCGGCGCAGAAGGCGGGGATCGAGCGCGGCGACGTGATCACCACGCTCGACGGCCAGCCGGTGACCGACAGCAACGACCTGCGCAACCGCGTCGCCAGCAGCCAGCCCGGCACCCACGCGACGGTGACGCTGGTTCGCAACGGGCGCGAGATGACCAAGACGGTGGACCTCGGCCAGTTGTCGGCCACCCGCACTTCTTACAACGGCGATGCGGAGGGACCGAGCGGGAACCGCTACGGCTTGACCGTGGAGCCGGTGACGCCTGAAGTGGCCAACCAGATGGGCCTCAAGGTGAGGCGCGGCCTGGTGGTCGACGAGGTGGCCCCCGCGAGCGCCGCGTCGGATGCCGGCCTCCAGTCGGGCGACGTCATCGTCGAAGTCAACCACCGGCCGGTGAACAGCCTCGAGCAGTTCAACGAGGCCGTCAATACCAGTTCGGGGCGGCCGGCGCTGCTGCTGGTGAACCGGCAGGGGAACGACCTGTTCGTCGCGCTCTCGCCGAAGCGAGGATAGGCAGGGCCGGCCTACGGATGGGAGTTGGGCCGCAACGCGGCGACGATCCAGATCACCGCCGACGCCGCCACGACGAATGGCATGATCAGGACGGCGTTCGACAATCCCACACGTTCAGAGGCGGCGCCCAGCACGAGGGGCGCCGCCGCATCCCCGAGCAGGTGAATCACGAAGATGCTGACCGCCATCGCGGTCGCGCGCATCGTCACCGGCACCGCGCTCACGATCACGACGTTGATCGGCCCGGTGCTCAGGAACGCCATGAATTCGGCGGCCAGCAGCGAGGCCGCGAACACGCTCTGATCCTGGGTCGTGAACGCCACGAAGGTAAACGGGATCGCCAGGATCATCGACACGCCCGAGACCCACAGGTGCGCCTGCCTGACGCGCCGCGCCAGCGCGTCGGCGATGTAGCCGCCGAGGAAGGTCCCGCCAATGCCCGCAACGACGGTCACCATGCCCAGGACGTAGTTGGCGCGATCGAGGGGCATCCTCATCACCCGCGTCAGGTACATGGGCACCCAGAACGACATGCCGCCCACGGCGAACGTGTAGGCGGCGTAGCCGAGCACCGCCAGCACGTAGTCGCGATTGCGGGCGAGCAGACCGAGCGAATGCCGGTAGCTCCCGGCAGGCTCGCGCGACGCAGACGGCCTGTCGTTGATGCCGCGCGGCGGGTCCGGCGCGGTGAGCGTCAGCAGCGCGAGCAGAAGACCCGGCAGGCCGACGGCGAAGAAGGCGGCGCGCCAGCCGAAGTGCGCCTCGATCGCTCCGCCGAGCAGGTACCCGACGGCGCTGCCCACGGGAATCGCCAGGTAGAAGATCGCGAACACGCGTCCGCGCCGTTCGGGCGGATAGTAGTCGGAGATGAGCGCCGGCGAGATGGCCGCATAGGAAGCCTCGCCGACCCCCACCGATCCACGGGCGAAGAGCATCTGTCCGAAGTTCCGCGCCAGGCCGCCCCCAGCCGTCGCCAGGCTCCAGATCGCCACGCCGACCGCCATGAGCCTCGTCCGCGAGAAGCGGTCTCCCAGCCAGCCGAACACGGGCGACAGGATGAAGTAGGAGAACAGGAACGCGCTGCCGAACATGCCGATCTGGGTGTCGGTCAGCGAGAGGGCCTCCTTGATGCGCGGGGCGACCGCGGGCAGCACGTAGCGGTCGATGTAGTTGACGAAGTTCAGCAGCGTCATCAGGCCGAGGCCGTACGCCGCCGCCGCCCGCGTGAGTCCCGACCGGCCGGTCACCGACGAGTTGGCCATGCCGCTGCACCTCTCCGTAGCACTGTGAATCGTGGGCCGCTTGAAGTTACACGGGCCGGGCGCGCTTCCCTCGCGCCAGGACCACGACGGTCTCGACGTGCGCCGTGTGCGGGAACATGTCCACGGGCTGCACGCGCTCGAACTGGTAGCCGGTGCCCTCGACGAGCGCCATGTCCCGTGCGAGCGCCTCGGGACTGCACGACACATAGACGACCCGGGCGGGGCGAAGGGTACGGAAGACGGTCTCCAGCACGCGCGGCGGACATCCCTGGCGCGGCGGGTCGAGGATCACGGCGTCCCACTCACCTGACGCCCCCTTCATGGCCGGACGACGCCCGGCTTTGCGCCTGTCTCCCTGCGCCCCGCCAAGCGCGTCCTCGACGCGCGCGGCGACGAGCCGGCACCGGTCACCGGCAATGCGGTTCAGGCGCATGGCCGCCGCAGCGCTCGCCATCGCCTCGCGGCTCTCCTCCACTGCCATGACCCGGCGGCCCGCCTTCGCGAGCGGCAACGCGAAGAGACCGACGCCGGCATACAGATTGAGCACGCGCTCGAACCGCGCGTCGGCCAGGGCGTCGAGAACCACGCGGACCAGCACGCCGGCCGCGCGGACACTGGTTTGGAAGAAGGCCGTCGGCGCCACGAGGTAGGACACGCCGCCGACCTGCTCCCTGACCTCCGCGAGGCCGAACAGCCGGCGCGTCTCGCCGCCGAACAGGAACGGCCCCGGCCCATCGTGCAGGTTGAGGTGGAAGCCCACGGCCGCCCGACCGCCTCCGCCCGTCGGGCATTGGTGCGCCGGGCCCGACCCAAGGCGGGTCTCGAGCTCGGCGGTCACGCGACGAAGCGCAGCGGCGTTCTCCGTTGCGACGAGAGTGCCGACCATTTCGCCCGTGTCCTCGGACACGCGGACGACGACGTAGCGGGCCACCCCGCTGCGGCCGTCCGGCGAGGCGGCATCGACCTTCGCCTTCACCAGCGCGTCGCGCAGCGCGAACGCGAACCGGTTGCCGGCTTCGGCGTGAACCGGGCATTCCTCGACCGGGAGGATCGTCCGCGAGCCGCGCCGGTAGTGCCCCATGACGAGCGGCCGCTGCCGGCCGCCAGCCCCGAACACGAAGCTGACCTTGTCCCGGTAAGCCCACGGCGTGCCATCGTCGCCCGCCGGGGTGGGCAGCGTTGGCGAGACCTTCACACCGCGCGGAAGGGCGCGTTCGACGATGCGCTGCTTGAGGCGGAGCTGCTCGTCGTAGCGGATGTGCTGCCAGGCGCAGCCGCCGCAGGCGCCGAAGTGCCGGCAGCGCGGCGTCACCCGGTGCGCCGGCGGGACAAGTTCGAGGTCCACCACTGGCTCTACGCCTTCGCGAAATCGATAAAGCCGCGCATCGCGTCGGTGTGGATCAGCCGCACGCGCAGCCGGTCGCCCACGTTCAGTCCCTCGAAGCCGCGTTCGACCCGTCCTTCAACCGGCGGCTGGAAGATGCGCACCCAGGTCCCCTTCGGCGAGGCGCCCGTGACGATGGCATCGAAGACGCGGCCGATCTGGGACTCGACCAGCAGTGCCGCGGCGGCCTTCCTCACGAGCCGTTCGACCTTGTGCGCCTCGTCTTCCATGTCGGTGCAGTGCGTCGCGATCTGTTCGAGGTCGGCGGCGGCGTAGGGCACGGGCGCCACGGCGAGCGCCGCCTTCAGCAGCCGCTGGGTGACGAGATCAGGAAAGCGCCTGTTAGGCGCCGTCGAGTGCGTGTAGTCCTTCACCGCGAGACCGAAGTGCCCGTCGCCCACCTCGTTCGGGCCCTCGACGACGTATTCGCCGGAGCCGAGCAGCTTGATGACCGAGAGCGACAGATCGGGAAAGCGGACCGGGTCGGCCGCGCGCCGCGCCGTCAGGAATCCGGCCAGCGCGCGGGAATCGGGGACGGCGGGCAGCCGCACGCCAGACTGTCCGGCCAGGGCCACGATGCGATCCCAGTGCTCAGGCGTTCGCACGACGCGCCGAATCGAAGGAAAGCCCTGCGCCTGGAGAAACCGCGCCGTCACGCTGTTGGCGGCGATCATGAAGTCCTCAATCAACTGGTGCGCCCGGTTGTCGCGCTCCTCCGCGAGATCCTGGACGCTGTTGCCGTCGAACACCGTCCGGGTCTCGATCGTCTGGAAATCGAGCGCGCCGCGCTCGTGGCGCGACTTCCTCAGGCGCTGGGCCACCTCGTCCTGCGCGCGGATCTGCTCGGCCATTCCCGGAACCGCCGCGATCGCGGCCGGCATCGGCCCCTGTCCCTCGAGCCACGCCGCCACGCTGTTGTAGGCCAGCTTCGCGCGGTTGACGACGAGCGCGCGGTAGATGGTGGCCTCGCCCGTCGAGCCCGCGGCGTCGACGACGAAGTCGGCGACCAGCGCGGGCCGCTCTTGACTAAAGGCCAGCGAGGTGAGGTCGGTCGAGAGCCGCTCGGGCAGCATCGGAAAGATCTCGGCCGGCGTGTAGACCGATGTGGTGTTCTGGCGCGCATGCCGGTCGATGGCGCTGCCTGGTGCCACCAGCGCGTCGACATCCGCGATGGCGACTAGGATGCGGGCCGCGCCGTCGGGCTGCGGCTCGAAAACTGTCAACTGGTCGAGGTCCATCGAGTCGTCGTTGTCGATCGAGCACCAGAGCAGGTTTCGGAGGTCGCGAGGGAACGAGGGCGAGGGCGCGGCCCCCGGCGAGTTGTCGGCCCCGTGCCCGTTCGCCGGCCGAGCGTGCTGCGCCTCGCTCATGGCGGTCGGGGAGAAATCGGGCAGCAGCCCGTATTCCGCCATGGCCTTCCTGGCGATCTGCTTGAGGAGTTCGCGGTGGTCGTGGCCTTGGTGCGTCGAGTTGTTCATGAGAATGATCCTATTACGCCTTACGCCTTACGCTCTACGCCCTACGCCTTACTCCGTACTTCTTACTTCGTACTTCTTACTTCGTACTTCTCACTTCGCACTTCTTACTTTTCGCCCGCCTTCCCGCCCAACCGCGCTAGGTTTCCCCCGGTCTCGCCGTCGAGCGCCTGGCCGGCCACGGCGTAGATCTCCTGCTTGCTCCATCCCTTCCGGTCCAGCTCGTAGTAGAGCGCGTGGGAGGCGTCCCGCGTGCCGTCTGCGCCGGCGGGCATCGTGACCAGCAGGCTGGCGCTGCCGCCGAGCGCCGTCCGCAGCGCGTGGAGGCTGGCGGCGCAGGCCTGGACCTGGACCGCGGCGCACGAGAGCGCGAAGACGCCGCCGCGCGCGGCGACCCGACGGGCCGTCTCGGCGTCCGGCTTGTCCATCCCGCTCACCAGCACCGGCCTCGACGCCGCCGACAGCACGCTCTCCACCAGCGCCATCGTCGGACGAACCAGGTTCACCACGACGCCGCCCTGCTCGGCCGCGCGAATCGCGGTCCTGGCTTCCGCGGTCAGTCCGCCCGCGGCGCGCCAGGTGCTGTCGTCCTCCCCCACGTCGAGCCTCCCGACGCCCAGCATGCCGGCGGAGGCGCCGACGAGCACCGGGTTGCCGGACACGGACCGGAACTTGACGCCGACGAGAATCGGCAACGCCGGCCCCTCGGGGCGCGAGCCGGCGCCCGACTCCTCGTTCCTGCCTATTTGCCGAGCCGCCGACAGCGCCGCCATCTCGAGCTCGTCCGGCGTGCTGGCGGCCAGAGTGCGCCAGCCGTCTTCGGCCTGTCCGGCCATGTCGGGCACGGCGAAACGGATGGCGTCACAGACTTCGCGACGGCCCGGGACGGGCAGCGGCGCGGCGGTCTCGTTGGCCAGATTGGCCGCCGCCTGCATCACGAATTGCCCTACCGAGGCCAGAAGCTCGGGCTGGATCCTCTCCGGGAGATCACCGGCGTCGTGGTAGTCGGGGTGGCCGTCGCCGCCGCTGGTCAGCATCGCGACCGAGTCGACGCCATGCGCAAGGAACGCGGCGTAATCGCTGCCGCCGGGTCCGCTGATCTCGGGATTGATGAGACGCGCGACCTCCGGCGACTGGTCGCGCATCATCACCGAGAAGATGGCCGGGAAGTCGCGCGCGCCGTTGGCGTCGATCGTCCTGCCGCGGCCCACCATGTCCATGTTGATGTAGGCCACGATCCGCTCGATCGTCATGCCGTCGGTCGGAGAGGCCGTGAACCGCCTGGAGCCGTAGTGGCCCTCCTCCTCGCCGCACCACAGCGCGAAGACGATCGTACGGCGTGGCTTGAAGCCCGACGCGGCGAGCGTCCGGGCCACCTCGAGCAGGACGGCCGAGCCCGACGCGTTGTCGTCCGCGCCCGGGTGCACCAGGCCGCCCCTGAACCCGAGATGGTCGATGTGCGCGCCGACCACGACGACCTGGCGTTTGAGCACCGGGTCGGTCCCCTCGATCTTCGCCAGGACGTTGCGCGACCTGTTGTTGCCGAACGACTCCCCGTAGAGCGTCACCTGGTCGTAGCCCTTCACGCGGACGCGCACGCCCGTACGCTGTGACTGCGCCTTCTTCTGCTGGACCTGTCGGCGCAGGCGGTTGATGCGGTCCACATAGCCGACCAGAGACTCTCCCTCGTCGCGCAGCATCACCGTGCGCAGGATCCGAGGGTCCGTCGCCGCGATGACGAGGAACTTCCGGGTGAACGGCGAGGCCTGTGGCTTCGACGCCGGCCACGCCCGGGTGCGCAACGATTCGGGATCGGCCTCGCAGAGCACGACGGCTGCTGCCCCCTTGCGGTAGGCGGTCATCACCTTCGCCTCGTCCATCGACTCGGTGGTCCACGCCTCCGGCGGGCCCGACATCTGCGGCGGATCCGGCGGGAAGTCGGTGAGGTCGGGCGGGGCGTCCTTCGGCGAGCCGCGCAGCACGAAGACGATCTTGCCGGTGACATCGATGCCGGCATACTCGTCGAGGCCGCGATCCGGCGCCGAAATGCCGTAGCCCACAAACACCGCCTCGGCGGTGAGGTCGGTCGCCGGCGTCGAAGCCTTGTCGACGATGAACTCGCCTTCCTTGAACGAGAAGGCGCGGCCGCCGATGACGAGCGCGGGCATGCCGGTGGTCCAGGCGAAGTCCGACCTCGGGCCGACAATGGGCACGGTCTGGAAGAAGGTGCCCGACTCGCCGGCCGGCTGCAGGTTCCATTCGCGCAGCCTGGCGGCGGCCCAGTCAGCGGCCAGGTCGAACCCCGGTGTCAGCGTCCGGCGTCCCTGCCACTCCGGCGACGCCAGCGTTGTCACGTAGCGGTGGGCGGCCGCGCCGTCCACCCTGGCCTTGAGCGGCTGAGCCGACGCTGCCGCCGCCGCGAATACCGACGCTGCCACCACGATCAGCCCGAAGGCCTGGCGCCTCATCGAGAATCCCTCCACGCCCGGAATGATACACTTTCCGCGCATGCCGAACCTCCCAGGCCCAGCGGTCGATCCGCCGCGGAACGGCGTCACGAAGGTCCGCACGGTGTGCCCGCGCAACTGCTACTGCACCTGCGGCATGGTGGTCACGCTCGAGGGCGGCCGGATCACGCGCATCGAGGGTGACCCCGAGAACTCCGCCACGGCGGGGCAGGTCTGCCTGAAGGGGATCAGCTACGCGCGTCGCGTCACCACGGAGGACCGGCTGCTCCGCCCGCTGAAGCGGCAGGCCGGCGGGTCGTTTGCGCGCGTGTCGTGGGACGAGGCGCTCGGCGACATCGCGACCCGGCTCGACACGCTCAGACGCGAGCGCGGCCCCGAGTCGATCCTCTACTACGACGCGTCGGGCAGCCATGGCGCGCTCGGCCGGCTTGCCATGGCCTTCTGGCACCAGTTCGGCGGGTGCACGGTCACCTACGGCGACCTCTGCTGGCCGGCGGGTCTCGAAGCGACGCGGCTCACCTACGGCGCCAACCTGCACAGCCATCCGCGGCACACCGTCGACAGCCGGTTCATCCTGCTGTGGGGCCACAACCCTGCCGAGACCAACGTGCACCAGATGCGGTGGATCCACGAGGCGCAGGAGCGCGGCGCGATCGTCGCGCTCGTCGACCCGCGGAGCACCGACACGTCGGACGCGGCCGACATCCACCTGCAGCCGCGCCCCGGTACCGACGCCGCGCTCGCGCTCGGCATGGCGCGCCTGATCGTCGACGAAGGGCTGCACGACGCGGGCTTCCTCGAACGCCACGCGGTTGGCGTCGAGCGGTATCTCGACCGGCTGCGCGACTACCCTCTGGCGCGGGTGGCGGCGATCACCGGCCTCCGCGAGCACGACATCGCGCGGCTGGCGATCGACTACGCGCGACACAAGCCGGCGCTCGTCATCGGCGGTTTCGGCCTCCAGCGCCATCATCACGCCGGGCAGGCGATGCGGGCCGTGGCGCTGCTCGCGGCGCTGACGGGCAACATCGGTGTGCCGGGCGGCGGGTGGCAGTATACCAACCTGAACAGCCACGCGCTAAGCGAGCCCCCGCTGCCGCCCGCGCCGCCGCACCTGCGCCGGGGCGCACCGGTGTCGCGCCTGGGACCTGCGCTCGCCGAGATCGACTCTCCGAAGATCGCCGCCGCGTGGGTCGAGAAGGGCAATCCCGTCAGCCAGAACCCGCGCTCTGGCTCGTTCGAGAAGCCTTCGAGAAGCTCGACCTGCTGGTGGTCGTCGATCAGTTCATGACCGACACCGCGCGGCTGGCGCACTACGTGCTCCCCGCCAAGACGATGTTCGAGGAGGAAGACCTCGTCACCGCCTACTGGCATCCGTATCTCCAGCTCCGCGCGAAGCTGGGGGACCCGCCGGGCGAGGTGAAGACGGAGACTGAGATCTGGCGGCTGCTGTCGGAACGGTTCGGCTTCGACACGCGCTACTTCCCGCGAGACGACGCCGAGACGCGGGAGCTGCTGCTGAGGATGCTGCCGGCCTCCGAACTGTTCGATCGCCTCTCCCGCCAGCCCGTCGATCCGACTGGCGCCGGCGACATCGCCTTCGCCGACCTCCATTTCCCCACTCCGTCGGGGAAGATCGAATTCGCCTCCGAGGAGGCGACGCGGCTGTGGGGCCTCGACGCGGTGCCCGACTACGCGCCGCTCCCCGAAGGGCACGACTCGCCGCTCTCCGCGCGCTTCCCGCTGCAGCTGCTCTCGTGCAAGACGCGTGACCGAATCCACTCGCAGTTCGGCAACCTGGACTGGGTGCGCGAGGTGGAGCGTCCGCACACGCTCGACATGCACCCCGCCGATGCCATGGCGCGCGGTCTCGCCGAAGGCGACGAGGCCGTGGCGTGGAACGATCGTGGACGGATCACCCTGAACGTGCGATTGGACGAGGGACTGCGGCCTGGCGTGGTGCACGTCCTCGAGGGTCGATGTCACGATGGCGATCCCGACGTCAACCAGCTCACCGACGCGGGCGTGACCGACATCAACCACGGGGCCACCTTCTACGAGTGCCTGGTGGAGGTGGCGCGCGCCGATGGACAGACGGCGCGCCGCACCGGGTCATCGACCGGGCAGGCGGCGCGCGTGAGGCCTGCGAAAGCGGCTGGTCAGCCTGCCGATGCGCCCGTAGAGGAACGACGCCGCGCCGGTCTCGCAGAACGGCTTCCTCCTCGATCTCGGCCGCTGCGTTGGATGCGGCGCCTGCGTGCTGGCCTGCCGGCTCGAGAACGGGTGGTCGGTCGAGAATCCCTGGCGGCGCGTTCTGCCGCTGAACCTGCGGCGCCGGCCGGGCGGGCCGACCTACTTCCTCTCGGTGGCCTGCCATCACTGTGAGCACCCGGCGTGCGTGGCGGCCTGCCCCTCGCGCGCCTACGAGAAGCTGGCCGACGGCACGGTCATCCATCACGCCGATCGCTGCGTCGGCTGCCGCTACTGCGAGATGGCCTGCCCGTTCGGCGCGCCGCGCTACGACGCCGCCACGGGCGTGATGACCAAGTGCGATTTCTGTCGGCATCGTGAGGACTCCAGTAGGCCGGCCCTTTCCGCCTTCGACTGCGCTCAGGCCAAGCAAGGCCCGTCCTACACAGATGATCCTGTAGGGCGACCCTTCAGGGTTGCCGCGTCGGAACCAGCGTGTGTGGCCGCCTGTCCGACCGAGGCCCTGCGCGCGCTGCCGGCCGCCGATCAGGATCACGCGCGGCTGATGGTCCCGGGATTCGCGGACCCGGCAGGCTGCGCTCCGAGCCTGAGGTTCATCGCCCCGCGCGGGCGGCGCCGCGCTACGCTCTACGAGCACTTGCGGACCATCCTGCGCATATCCGGGTGAGCTGTCAGCCGTGCGCCGCTGTGTGTCGTATCATGTCGCCGAGGCAACCGCCATGAAGAATGGATCTGCGACACCCGCTGCGGGTTCCTTCCACGAGTGGCCGCTCGTCGTCTTTACGACGCTGGGCGTGACGGGCGCGGGACTGCTGGCGACGCCGCTCCTGTCGTGGGTCGCGGCGGGCACGCCGGCACCGGCCACGGTCAGCGTCCGCTGGGGCGCGGCGCTGATGGCGCTCGGCCTCGCCGTCTCGCTCGCGCATCTCGGCAAACCGCTGCGCGCGGCGCTGGCATCGACCGGCCTCGGGCGCAGCCGCCTCAGCGCGGAAGTCGTCGCGGCCGCCGTCGCGACGCTGCTCGGCGTCATAGCCGCCTTCTTCCCCTTCGTCTCGCCCGTCCTGGACCTCGGCGCGGCCGCCGCGGCCATCGTCTTCCTCATTGCGCTCGGCCTCGTCTACGCCCTGCCGGGCCAGCAGACCTGGCGCGGCGCCGTCGTCTGGACGCCGCTCACGACCGGCCTTGGGTTCGGCGCGGTCGGGTTGGCTGCGTTCTGGGGTGAATCACTCGCCGCGATCGGCGCGGTGGCTGCGGTCGTCCTGGCGGCCGACACGGCATTGCTGGTTGTCCGGCGCCTGGCGCTGGTCTGGCCGCGGGCCTTGCTGGTGCCGCGCTACCCGGCGCTCTTTGCGCGCCTGCAGGGACTCCTGCTCGCCCGCTTCGCGCTCGTGGACATCCTACCGGGCCTCTGCCTCCTGGCCGGTTTCAAGTGGACCGCGGTCGTCGTGCTCGGCCTCGGCATCCTCGTCGACCGCGTCGGCTTCTACGGCCTCGCCGCCCAGCGGACGACGGAGGCGGAGGTGGCGAGGGTGGACGGTATCATCGCGGCGCAGGGCTGAAGCGAACGCGGCGCAGGGCTGAAGCCCTGCGCTATCTGAAGAAACAGCGCAGATCGCCAGATACCGCAGGCCTTCAGGCCCGCCCGACGCGCCGCCCCTGAAGGGGCCGGCCTACAGGATCCGTGAAGCGCTGAAGGGGCGCCCTACAGCGGATTCGGTAAGGCGAGGCTTCAGCCTTGCCATAGACGACGGTTTGCACGCAATCTCTCGCCGGCCCTCTTGAAATCCCGCCCCTGACGCGCGACGCTCTCGCCAGCCATGTGCAGCGACCCTTTCCTCGCCTGCCTCGAGGAGTTCGGCTACTCCGTGATCCGCCTCCCGGTCGCCGACCTCGAGCCGCTCGAGTTGCTCCTACGACGCGGTGACGACCTCGAGCGGTTCGGCCGGCTCGCGACGGTGTTTGTGCGGAAGGCGCCAGCCGGGCCGCCGCGCATCACGCGCCGCCGGCCGGCAGCCTCGATCTCGGGCCGGCGCACGGGGCACCTCGATCTCGGCGTCGGCCTGTCGCTGCTCGGCGGCGTCATCGCCGCGATGGGCGGTTCGCAAATCGGCCTCGCCGACACCTACCGCAACGCCCGCACGATCACATTCGAGTTCAGGAACGTCACCGAGGATAGGATCGAGCTGGCCGCGCTCGATGCGTACCTGGCCAGCGCGCGCCTCAGCCGGCGCTCGGCGCACGTCGGCAGCCTGCTCGAGGACGGCAACATCTACCTGACGACCTCGGTGATCCGCAGCCGCTCGCTCACCGTCGAGGCGCACGACGAACGGGGCGCGGCCGTGTCCGTGCAGGTGCCCGCGCTGCACCAAGTCGCGGACGGCCATCTCAGCGTCAGCCACGACGCCGACAACACCGCCGCCGTCACCTACACCGGCCGGACGCCGTTGGCCTTCGGCTTCCGCGCTGTCCGCCTGTTCTACGACGATGGGCGCTACACCGGCTTCGAGCCGCTGAACGCGGGAGATGCGGCGCTGCGGCGGTTCCGGCTTTCGGCGGAGTCACGAGTGTCGCGCTGAGGCAACCCTGCCCTTCGACTCGGGCGCTCCGCGCCCTCGCTCAGGGCACCCCGAGCAACGCCGAGGGGTGAAGGGTCGATCCCGCGTCCCTCGTCCCTGATCCCCGATCCCCGATCCCCGTCACAATTCGATTGTCATGTCCCCATCCGTTCGCTAGACTGCCAAGGATCGTGCGCCGCGCGGCGCCCGTGGGGATGAGAGCCCGTGAAAGGTGACATGGAACCCCCAAGTTGCAGTGGTTTGCTGATTGACTCGGCCCGCACCTCGCTCGTTGTCGCATCGGGCGACCGCTCGGATGAAGCCCTGAGACCGCGGCCCTAGGTCCGACCTCCAGGCACATTCCGAGCCGGGCCACAACCTGGCAGAAGGGAATGTGCCGAATGATCCGCTCGATCTTCAAGCACACAACCGCCCTGATCCGGCTGGACGCCGATCCTCCGCCATGCACGTCACACGCCCGAGGTGCGCGCGTATGAACGTTGCGAGGATCGCCCCATGTTCTGGATCAGCAAACTCATTCACTATCTGAACCGCTTCCGGCGGCGGCTGATTGTCTTCTTCGCCGTCCTCGGACCCGGGATCATGGTGATGGTCGCCGACAACGATGCCGGCGGCATCTCCACGTACGCCGTCACCGGGTCGAAGTTCGGCTTCTCGCTGCTCTTCATCTTCATCATCCTGGTGCCGGTGGCCTACTACGTCCAGGAGATGACCGTCCGGCTGGGCGCGGTCACCAAGCGGGGCCACGCGGAGGCGATCTTCGAGGGGTTCGGCAAGTTCTGGGGCTGGTTCTCGCTGGGTGACCTCGCCGTCGTCAACTGGCTGACGCTCATCACGGAGTACATCGGGATGACGGCCGCCGCCAGCCTGTTCGGCGTTCCGCCGTGGCTCACCGTCCTGGTGGTGACGGGCATCCTGTTCGCGATCGTGCTGTCGGGCGAGTACTGGACGTTCGAGAAGATCACCCTGCTCTTCTGCCTGCTCAACCTCGTCTACATCCCCGCGGCCTTCTGGGCGATGGAGACGCCGACCGCGCCGGCCTGGACCCTGGTGGCCGAGGGGTTCTTCAGGCCCAGCGTGAGCTTCTCGCCCGACCTGCTGTTCGTCCTCCTGGCCAACATCGGGACGACGATCGCGCCCTGGCAGATCTTCTTCCAGCAGAGCGCGGTGGTCGACAAGGGGCTCGACGTCAAGGACATCACCTTCGGCAAGTGGGACACGCTGGCCGGGGCGTTCCTGACGTGCGGCGTGGCGGTGTTCATCATCATTGCGACCGGCGCCGCGTTCTTCTACCACCACCCGCCGATCGTGATCGAGGACGCGCGGCAGACGGCGCAGGCGCTGGCGCCGCTGCTGCCCCGTGCCCAGGGGGAGTGGGCCCGGCGGTTGTTCGCCATCGGCCTGTTCGACGCGGGGTTCCTCGGCGCGCTGTGCGTCTCGCTGTCCACGTCGTGGGCGGTGGGCGAGGTGTTCGGCTGGGCGCACTCGCTCAACAACAGCGTGCGCGACGCCCCCTGGTTCTACCTGCTCTACCTGGTCATGCTGCTGACGTCCGGGGCGGTCGTGCTCATCCCCAACGCGCCGCTCGTCACCATTACGATGTTCGTCCAGGTGGTCGCCGTAACGCTGCTGCCCTCGGGCCTGCTCTTCCTGCTGCTCCTGCTCAACGACGAGGGGCACGTGGGCGAGAACGTCAACACCCGCTGGCAGAACTTCGCCAACGGCACCATCGTCACGCTCGTCATCGTGATGTCCACCGTGCTCGGCATCACCACCCTCTTCCCGACGCTGCTGCAATAGGAGGGGCTTCATGGTCAACCTGCCCAAGAACGTGCCGCGCCCGACCGACCCGCCTGGCAACCCGGCGTCACACGCGCCGGGGAGCGGGATGCATTTCCTGCATTTCTCGCAACTGCTCAAGCGACGCGTGGTGGCCGGATCGATCCGCGATCGGATCGGACGCGTGACCGACCTCGTCTTCACGCAGGCGGAGCCGTTCCCCGACGCGGCCGGGATCTTCATCGACCACGGCTGGGGGAAGCCGACCGAGTTCGTCGCGTGGGACAAGGTCGTCAAGATCGAGGACGACGCGATCTTCGTCCAGCCGGCGCCTGAAGGTGTCTACCCGCCGTTTGTGGACCAGCCCGGCTGGATCCTGGTGGACAAGCACCTGATGGGCCGAACGATCCTCGACATCGACGGCCGCCGCATCGAGGTGGTCAACGACGTGCGCTTCCTCGAGTCGCACGGCCGGCTGCTGCTGGTGGACGTGGACCTGTCGTTCAACGGCTTCCTGCGCCGCTGGGGGCTCGGTCGGGTGACGCGGGCGGGCGACAAGCTGGTGTCGTGGAAATACGTCCAGCCGCTGTCGCTCGAGGACGCGATCCCGACCGACCGGCTGAAACTCTCGGTCACGCGTACCCAGTTGCAGGACCTGCCGGGCGAAGACCTGGCCGACGCCCTCGAAGAGCTGTCCGGCACCGAACAGCAGGCGCTGTTCTCCGCCCTCGATCCCGAGAAGGCGGCCGAAACGCTGACCGAAGCCGAGCCGCGCGCGCAGCGCCAGATCATCGAGGACCTGACGTCCGACCAGGGGCGCGCGATCTTCGACCGGATGACCGTGCTGCAGCTCGCCAACCTGTTCGCGTCGCTGCCTCAGGAGAAGATGCGCGAGGTCAGCAACTGGCTGGGCCCGGTGCGCGCCAAGGCCGTGACCAACCTGCTGACCGAGCGGGAAGCCACGGCGAAGGACATGGTTTCGTCGAGCTTCATCGCGCGGCCGGCCACCTCGAAGGTCGGCGACGTGCTGCGGGAGATCCGCGGAGCTCGTCACGAGCCGCGCACCCTCTCCTACCTGTACGTGGTCAGCGACGAGGCGCCGGTGCTGCAGGGCGTGGTCGACCTGCGCGATCTCGTGCTCGCCGCCGACGACACGACGCTCGGCGACATCATGATCTCGCCGGTGGTCGCGGCGCAGGAGAACGATCTGCGCGACGATCTCGAGAAGATGTTCGAGAAGTACGGCTTCGGCATGATTCCAGTGGTGGACGAACAGGACCGGCTTTTCGGGGTCATCCGCTACAACGACATCATGAAGGGGCCGGAGCTCAACACGTAGGCTCAGGGCTCAGGGGATCAGGCTGACGGCGCTGGAGAGCCAGGCGCGGACCGGGTCGGCGCAAAGGGCGACTTGCGAGGTCCGCCGAGTGGAGCCCGGAGCGACGAACCGGGCCACGACTGGCGCCTCATCGGCCGTCAGGTCCAAGTGAGAGGAATCCATGCCGCGCGTGAAGATGACGAAGGCGACGAAGATCGTGCTCTGGACGCTGCAGTTCTACCTGGTGACGCTGCTCGTGCTCATCTTCGTGCGCTTCCTGCGAACGATCCGGTAGCGCGGGGGCGCCACCACCGGGCGGCGACCTTCACGAGCTCGAACCAGACCGTGCTGGCGACCCCGAAGGCCACGCACACCGCCACGTCCCGCGCGCTCAGCGCCGAGAAACGGAACACCTCGCGCAGCGCCGGCACGTAGAGCGCGCACCCGAGAAACAGGGCCGCCCCGCCGTTCACCAGCCACAGCGCCCAGTTGGGCGAGAAGAGCCGCGAGAAGATCGTCTCGGACCACGACCTGTTGGCCCAGATGAGCCCCAGGTTCGCGACGATCAGCGTGGTGAACGAGAGCGCGCGGGCTTTCTCCTCCCCGTAGCCCGAGCGGAGCGCCAGCGCGAAGACGCCGGTCACCACCAGCAGAACCGCCACGCCCTGCGCGAGGCTCGCGAAGAGCGTGCTTGCGCCGAACAGGCGGTCGCTCGCGCGCCGCGGAGGCCGGGTCATCACGTCGGCCTCCTCCGCCTCCGCCTCGAACACGACCGAGCACGCCGGGTCGATGATGAGCTCGAGAAAGACGATGTGCACGGGGAGCAGCGCGAGCGGCCACCGGAAGAGCACCGGCAGCAGTGACATGCCGGCGATCGGCACGTGGACGGCGAAGATGTAGGCCATCGCCTTCTTCAGGTTGTCGAAGATGCGGCGGCCGAGCCGCACCGCCTGCACGATCGACGTGAAGTCGTCGTCAAGCAGGACGAGCGAGGCGGCCTCGCGGGCGACGTCGGTGCCGCGGCCGCCCATGGCGATGCCGATGTGCGCGGCCTTCAGCGCCGGCGCGTCGTTCACGCCGTCGCCGGTCATCGCCACCACCTCTTTGTTCGCCTTGAACGCCTCGACCAGCCGCAGCTTCTGCCCCGGCACCATGCGCGCGAAGATGTCGGTCGTCCGCACGCACTCGCGCAGCGCGGCGTCGGACATCGCGTCGAGCTCGGCTCCGGTCACGATGCGGTCGGCGCCGAGCCCCGCCTGGAGGGCGATGTTCCTGGCCGTCCCCGGGTAGTCACCCGTGATCATCACGACGCGGACGCCGGCGGCGTCGCACAGGTGCACCGCGTCCACGGCCGTCGGCCGCACCGGGTCCTCGAGGCCCACCAGGCCCAGCATCTCGAACGGGAAGGCGTGCTGCTCGCCGGGCAGAGCCGCGGGGCGGAACGTCGCGCGCGCGACGCCGAGTACCCGCAAGCCGTCGGCCGCCATGGCCGTCACGGCCCCCGTCAGCGTTCGAAGGTCGGCCGGCTCAAGGTGGCACAGGTCGGCGATCGCCTCCGGCGCGCCCTTGGCTGCGATGACGTAGTCCTCGGTCTCGCGCGACCTCCAAACCCGCGACATGGCGAGGAGGCGCTCGGAGAGCGGGTACTCGCGGACCAGCGTCCAGTCGTCGTGCAGGTGCTCGGACTGGGCCAGGTAGCGCTCGCCGAGTTGCTTGAACGCCTTCTCCATCGGGTCGAACGGGTCGCGCTGGCTCGCGAGGATCGCGAACTCCACCGTCTCGTGGAACGCCTCCGGCAGCGCCTGGCCGTCGCCGCGCACCTCGTGGGCCTGCCCGGAGGTGACGATGCGGCGCACGGTCATCTGGTTCATCGTCAGCGTGCCGGTCTTGTCCACGCAGAGGACCGTGGCCGCGCCGAGCGTTTCGATCGCGGGGACCCGGCGCGTGAGCACCTGTCGCTGCGAGAGCCGCCACGCGCCGAGCGCAAGGAAGATCGTGAGGACGACGGGGAATTCCTCGGGCAGCGTGGCCATCGCGAGCGTGATCCCGGCCAGCACGCCGTGCAGCCAGTCGCCGCGTGTCAGGCCGTACACGACGACGACGACCGCGCACAGCGCGGCGCCGAGCAAGGCAAGGCGGCGGACGAGCTGCCGCGTCTCGCGCTCGATGGCCGTGTCTTCGGGCTCGAGCGACTGCAGCGCCTTCCCGATCTTTCCCAGCTCGGTGTTGCTGCCGGTGGCGCGGACCTCGGCGACGCCCTGTCCCTGGACGACGAGCGTGCCCGAGAAGACGAATGGCAGGTCGTCGCCGCCCGGCGTGATGTCGCTCGCCACGTCGTACGTAGGCCGGCCCTTTAGGGCTGACGCCTTTCGACCCGGCGCCTCCGCCCGCTTTCGCACCGGCACTGACTCGCCCGTCAGCAGCGACTCGTCCACCGTGAGGCTGGTCGCGTCGAGCATGACGGCGTCGGCGGGCACGCGGTCCCCCTCGGCCAGCATGACCAGGTCGCCGCGCACGACCTCGCGGCCTGGGATTCGCTTCCGGCTGCCGTTGCGGATGACAAGCGCGCGCGGGCTCGACAGGTCGCGCAGCGCCTCGAGCGCCCGCTCGGACTTGCGCTGCTGATAGAGCGTGATACCCATCACGACGAAGACGAACGCCAGCAGGAGCAGCCCCTCGGTGAGATCGCCGAGCGCGAGGTAGACGGCGCCGGCCACGACGAGCAGCAGGAACATCGGCTCGCGGACCACGTCGAGGGCGATGCCGAACACGCTGCGCGGCTTCGACGAGGGCAGCTCGTTGGGACCGTCGGCGCGGAGACGCTCGGCCACCTCGGTGTCCGGGAGGCCGACGGCGGTGTTCAGGTCGAAGGTGGACATGAAGGGCTCGTCTAACCTCATCATTATCGTCGATATTTACAACCCCCGACAGGAGGCGTAGATTGGGTGATGGCGATGCCTCTCGGCCTCTGTAAGGAGCAGTTCCATGGCTCCAGTAGCAGCGGTTGACGAACGAGTCCTGAGGCGGGTCCGCGACGAGTATCTCGAGCTGCCCGGCCTGCGGCTGACCAGCGCGCAGGCCCAGCGACTGTGGGGCCTGGACCGGTGCGCCTGCGACGAGTTGTTTGGCACGCTGACGCGCGCGCACTTCCTGGCCCGGACTCGCGACGGCGCGTTCGTCCTGGGTTCCCCCCACCTGTAGCGCGAGCCGTGTCACGGTTCGCGGCACATTGCTGACAAGAGATTCGTGTACCTTGGTGGGCTTCAGGCTTCGGGCCGTGTCGCGCCCAATCCGCTGCCAGCCATGCCGCTCCGCGTTCTCTGACCGTGAACCGCTGCCAGCGTCGCCCTGATGGTAAGATCAGCCCGTGCGCCCGTAGCTCAGGCGGATAGAGCACCGGCCTTCTAAGCCGGGGGTCGCAGGTTCGAGTCCTGCCGGGCGCGCTTTTCCTAAAGGGCGCGACAGGGGCTCTTCGTAGTTGGATGGCCTGACTACATCGTGTTGGCGGCTGGCTTGCAGCTGTCGACGAAGGCTCTCTTCAGAGCCTCCTTCCGACCGAGCGTGTCGTAAAAACG
The DNA here is from genome assembly GCA_963727765.1 of uncultured Acidobacteriota bacterium. Lineage (GTDB taxonomy): Bacteria > Acidobacteriota > Vicinamibacteria > Vicinamibacterales > Fen-181 > FEN-299. Next base: position 863,354 of record CAVSGZ010000008.1, on the reverse strand, counting down.
CGCCAGGAACTGCCTGACGAGGTCGCGGTGCCACTGGCGAAGGCCCGGGACCGAATCGACGAGCGCCGTCGACTCGGCCTCCTTCGCCCGGAACGCCGCAAATGTCGGTTCGAAGGCCTCCAGGGTCCGGCACGGCCCTCGATAGAGCCGCACGAGCAGCGAGGGCAGCCCCAGCCTCGGGTCGGGTGCTCCGTAGGATGGAGCGACCAGGCCGCTGACGTCGAAGTCCCAGACGATCGGGTACAGCGGCCGGAACCGCGTCTGCACGATCTTGACGTTGTGCAGCGCGTAGATGGAGAAGTCGGTGTTTCCGATCATGTACTGGAACACCATCATGGTCGTCAGGGCGTCGAGGTCGTAGTTGACGAACACGGTGTGCGGCATCGCGACTGCCCGCCCCTCGAGGCGTCGCGCAAGGTCGTCCTCGTCTTCGATGAACACCGCGTTGTGCGAGGACATCGTCTTGCCGTTCCTCGAGTTTACGTACGTGGCTTTCGCGAGGCGGACACGAAACGAACGCGGCGTGATCAGGTTGAAGAGGCGGTAGGCGAGGTACTCCTTCAGCACCCCCTGGTCGTAATCCTCTTCCTCCTGGCAGTGCGTGATCAGCTTGAGCTTGCGTTGCCCGTCGAACGCGGTATCGTTCACCACGTTCTTTGGAAACTCGATGCTCAGCGGAACGAAGGCGCAGACGCGCGAGTCGAGGCGGAGGTTGCCGCGTGTGCGTAGTAGGACTGGGATGACGCGAGCTGCCCCATCGCGGCCCGCCACGGTCAGCGATGCGGGAAAGGTCTTCGTGCTATTGCGGCGGCGGTCCTTGTTCACGGCGCTGAAATCGGCGGCGAGCGTGAACGGCAGCGGATCCGCGCTCTGGAAGAGCCGGCGTGCTTCGGCATCGGCGCGGCGCTTCGCCAGTGTCGCTTCATCCGGCCACGACTCGGCCATCTTCTCCGCCGGCGTCTTCTTCGGCTTGGGAGCCGCGTTGGTCTGCGCGGCTTGGGGGACAGGCGCCGCGTCACGCCCCTCACTCACGGCTGGACTGGCAGCCAGCGCCAGCAGCAGGAACGCGGCGGTTGTCGGGACGCCGGTGTGCGACGGCATCGATCCTCCTGTACCAGCGGCGCCTCCACCATAGGCGTCCTCTGGCCGCCTGTCAACCGCGAGGGTCGGGCGATCGGTTATCGCCCATAGTTCCGCGGCGACCCAGAAAGGGCCTATTCCGGGGACATGGGTAAGGTGAATTCAATCGGTCAACGCAACGCCATACTCGATTGGAGGCGGTATGGGGGCGTGTTGGTCGAGGATGTCGTGGAGTGAGAAGCACGAGCTGTGGACCCGGTGGCGCCGTGGCGAATCGCTACGTGAGATCTCGCGCGCGTTGCATCGTGTCTCCAGCGTCGTCTACGACGTCGTGGGAGCCGAGGGCGGCATCGCGCCGCGTCCGCATCGCGCGTTCACGATGGCCACGACGGTCCAGGTCTACTTCTGTGATCCGCAAAGCCCCTGGCAACGCGGGTCCAACGAAAACACCAATGGCCTGCTGCGTCAGTACCTGCCGCACGCCGTCGACATGACGAGCTACAGCCAGGCGCAACTCGATGCCATCGCGCGACGCCTGAACACTCGGCCCCGACTGACACTGGGTTATCGAACGCCAGCGGTTAGACTAGCGGAGATCGTTGCGTCGACGGGTTGAAAGCGCCTTACCTCTCTCTCAGGAAGGACATTCGGTCCCTATCGGGACCTAAGCCCACCGCCCTTACCGCTCTTTCGCTGGATTCGTCGACAGATCCACTGACGCCGCGGCCAGGCCGTCAGACGTCGCGGCGACGTGGATGGCGCCGGCCTCCCCTGCTTTCGAGCGGACAATCAGCAACGCCAGCCCCGAGAACGCCTTGCGCTGGTTCGCGTGGAACGGCTCGATGGTGGCCGCGTTTCCATTGTCGACCGCCTCGATCGTCCCTGCCCCCATCACGCTGAACCTCACCAGCGAATCGGCCTGCGGGCAGAGGTTGCCGTCCTTGTCCTCAACGCGCACCGTAATGAATGACAGGTCGTCACCGTCCGCCTGGATCGTCTTGCGATCGGGTACGAGGCGAATCCGGGCGGGAGCACCAGCGGTCTTCACCTCGTCGACCGCTACCTGCTTGCCGCCCTGGTACGCCACCGCCTTGAGGGACCCGGGCGCATAGGCCACCTGCCACTCGAGACGCCACCGGCTGGACATGCTGCCGTCGTGGATGAGATTCGGATCCGTGCGGCCCACGCCCGCGGCCACGTTCTTGCCGACCGGCAACGTCACGGGCTCGGCGCCCTTCTTCTTCCCGCCCAGCGATTGCCCATTGAGAAACAACTCGACCTCGTCCGCATTCGTGTACGCCATCACCGGGATCGGCTTGCCCTCCTGCCCGGTCCAGTTCCAGTGCGGAAGAACATGGACCATCGGCGTCTTCGTCCATTCGCTCTGGTAGAGGTAATAGCGGTCCTTCGGAAAGCCGGCCAGGTCCACGAAACCGAAATACGAACTGCGGGCAGGCCAGTCGGTCGCCACCTTCGCGCCGTTGTTGAAGTACGGGGTGGGCTCGCCGAGGTAATCGAAGCCGGTCCACACGAACTCCCCGAGGACCTGCGGCATCCGCTCCTGGTACAGGAACTCCGCTTCCGGGCAGTATGCCCAGGGCGGCGCAATCACGTCGTAGCCGGTCAGCTGGAGCGACGGGTGTTTCTCGTACTTTTCGATGGGCAGGTGGAACACGCCGCGCGAACTGACGCAGGAGGCGGTCTCCGATCCGACGATGACCCAGTCCGGGTGGTCCTTCAATATCTGGGCGTACATCCACGGCCGATAGTTGAAGCCCAGAATGTCCACGTTCTCGGCCAGGTGGTTCTTGATCGCCTCTTCCGGGCTGTCGAACGCCGACGTCGTAGGCCGCGTGGGGTCCTCTTCGTGGAACAAGCCGGTCAGGCGCTTGGCCTCTTTCCATCCGGTCGGACTGCTCTGCTCGGGAATCTCGTTGCCGATACTCCACATGATGACGCTCGGGTGGTTCCGATCGCGCCGCACGAAGTCGCGCACGTCGCGCTCGCTCCACTCGTCGTAGTACTTGCTGTAGCCGTTCGGCACCTTCGGCTCCCGCCACATGTCGAAGATCTCGTCCATGACGACGATGCCGAGGCGGTCGCAGAACTCGAGCACCTCGGGTGCCGGCGGGTTGTGGCTGGTCCGCAGGGCGTTCACGCCCGCGCCCTTCAGGATCTGAAGCTGCCGCTCGATGGCGCGCCGGTTGACCGCGGCACCCAGTGCGCCCAGATCGTGGTGATCGCACACGCCATGAAGCTTCACGGCGCGGCCATTCAACAAGAAGCCCTTCTGCGTGTCGAAGGCGATCGACCGGATGCCGAACGGCGTCTCGTACCGGTCCAGCACCTGGTTCATCCGGTGCACTTCGCTGACCAGGGTGTAGAGGTACGGGTGGTCGATGTCCCAGAGCTCTGGCTTCGTCACCGTCAGCGAGCTTTCAACGACCCGCGTGCCGCCCCCCCGGAGCGCCGCATTCGTGCTGACCCGGGCGACGACGACGCCCGCGGCATTGACGACAGCCGACTCCAGGCTGACGTCGCCATCATCCGAGATCGAGGTCGAGATCTGGGTCCGCACCTTCACGGTGGCGCGTTCGGCCGTCACCTCGGGGGTCGTCACATACGTGCCCCAGGTCGGAATGTGGATGACGGGCGTGACGTCGAGCCACACGTTGCGGTAGATCCCTGCGCCCGGATACCAGCGGGACGATTGGTCCTCGGGTGTCAGCCGGACGGCAAGGACGTTGGCCGCGGTACCGAAGTTCAGGGAGGGCAGCTCGAACGCGACGCTGCTGTAGCCGTACGGCCGATCCCCCAACTCGTGCCCATTGATGAAGACGCGGGCGTTGCTCATCGCGCCGTCGAACACGACGGTGAAGCGCCGCCCCTTCGCGGTCTCCGGCAGCGTGAACGTCTTTCGGTACCAGCCCGTCCCGAAGATGGGCAGCGCGCCGGTGTGGGGATTCTCGGTGGAGTCGAACGGCCCGTCGATCGCCCAGTCGTGCGGCAGCCGCAGCGGAGTCCAGGCGGAGTCGTCGAAACCCGGCTGCTCGGCTCCCGCGGCTTCACCCCGGTGGAAGCGCCAGCCGTCGTTCAGGCTGATGCGCCGAGCCCCCTCGATCTGGAGCGGGGCGGCGGCGGGCATCGCGTGCGGGATGGCCTTCCACAGGCCGAACGCACACAGACAGACACCAAACAGCCACACAGCACGGCGACGCACGGATGCGTTCATGGTCAGGCCGCTCCTCGGGGGACCCGTTCGACGTTCCCTACTGTAAACCGCTCTGCCCTACTTCGCTGCGGGGTAGTTAGCCTGGAGCCTCGCGTCACCTCATCCTCTCGAGCAGTTGATCGAGATTGCTCTGCATCACGACGTGCGGGATGACCTTGATGTGCGCGGGCGGGCGGACACCCTCGATCAGGAACCGGTAGAGGGCGTGCAGCGCGAGGCGCCCCTGGCTCACGGGCCGCTGGTAGATCGTCGCCGCCACCTCTCCCTTGCGTATCCTGGGCACGAGGGCCGGAAAGAGATCCGTCGTCACGACCGCGATCGTCCCGGCGCGCTTCCTCCGATCGATCGCCTTCAGCACGGGCATCGAGTTGACCGTGCTGACGTAGAGGCCGGCCAGGTGAGGGTGCTGGTCGAGCACGGCCAGCGCTTGCCGGTAACCCGCGCGTTCGTCGTCGTGGGCTTCGACCATCGACACGAGCCTCACTCCGCGGCCCACCTTCCATAAACTCGATTCGAAGCCCCGCAGCTTCCCGGCGTGATCCTCCGTTCCCAGCCAACCTGTGAAGAACGCGACCTCACCACCACTTGGCAGGAATCGCGAAAGCAGCTCGCCGGCCACCGCCCCGACGACAAGTGGATCGGCCGAGACCGACGCGAGACGTTCACACTCCGGCGCGTCGGTGACGACGCAGACTACCGGAACCCGCCTGGCCGCGGCGCGCGAGATGATCGGCCCGAGCGCGACCGGGTCGCCGGGGGCGACGATGATGCCGTTCACGCCGGCGTCGAGCGCGTCCCGGACCGACTCGACTTCGCCCTCGCCCAGCCGCGGGTTGTTCCTGAACTCGACCGACAGCGTCGGGGCGAATGGCAGAGCGGCCTCGCGAATGCCGTCGCGGAGCGAGTCCCAGAAGAGCGCGATCTCCTCCGGCAAATGCACGGAGACGCGAAGCAGCCGCGGCGACTTGAGCTGGCGGGCCGCGAGATTCGGCTTGTAGCCGAGCACGGCCGCCTTGTCGAGCACGCGCCGCCGAGTTCCGGCGTTGATGCCCGGTTTGTCGTGCAGCGCCCGGTCCACGGTGCCAATCGACACGCCGGCCGCGCGGGCGATGTCCTTGATGCCGGCCGGGCGCGCGGGCGGTGTCGGTCGGGCCTTCACTATCGCACCTTCCACTCCTGCAGGCCGGCCGACCACTTCGGCTGCATCGTCAGCTCGAGGCGCAGGCCCGATGTCGTCACCGATCGGAACCGGACCTTGTTGTAGCGGTCTTTCTCGACGCCGTAAGGCCCGAGCGCCTCCACCGGCGTCCAGGCGGCCCCGTCGCGATGGAGGATTCGCCACGACGCCGGCACACGGACCTCTCCCTCGCCGGTGTCGTCGAACCAGTAGACCTCGACCTCAGACACCGCGGCCGGCCGAGGGAAGGCATACTCGGCCCACTCGCTGGTCCCCTTGGCCGGCCACCAGTCGAAGTACGAGGCCGGGTCGTCGGAAGAGGCCGGCTCTTCGCCGTCGTTGATCATCCGCGGGTTCCGCCGGCTCTTGCCCGAGACGCTCACCGTGCTCGTCATCGCGAGCGTCGGCCACGGCGTCGGCCGGGCGGCCGACTCAACGTGCGGGATCCACACGAGCATCTCGCCCCGCCCCCGGTTGGCCCACGCGTAGTAGGGGATGGCGGTGAACGGCTGCGGGGTCCTGACCACCCGGCCTCTGGCGTCGAAGGCGAGGCCGAACGCCTTCCCGGCGATCACGGTGACGCCATTCAGCAGGGCGGGCCGGAACTCGGCCTTGAGGGAGGCCGAGTCGGGCAGCACCAGGTTCCGCACGTGGCCGCCCGGATTGTCAGGCCATTCCACGGCGTACACGACCGGTCCACGCTGCAGTGCGACGCGGCGGCGGTCGGCGGCGACCCGATCGTCGGCGACGACGCGCCTGACCGGCATCGGCAAGGTGAGTTCGACGGTGTCGCCGGCCCGCCAGGTACGGCGGAGCCGCACGTATCCCTTGTCGATCACTAGCGGAACGCGCGTGCCGTTGACTGTCAACTCCACGGGCGCCGAGACCTGGTCGAGGAACCGATACAGGCTGCTCGGAACCGGTTCATTCCGCGACCAGCCCGGGATGCGCACCCCAACGGTGAGATCGGCGGGGAGGTCCGGCGTGACCGTGAGCCGCACGTGCCCGTCCCACGGATAGCGCGTCTCCTGCCGGAGCGTGACGACGCGTCCGCCCTCGAGGCGGATCTCGGCCGAGCCCGCGGCAAAGAGATTGACGTAGATGGTGCTGCCGCTCTTCGCGTAGACGTAGCCCGGCACCGAGGCCATGAACCGGGTCATGTTGCCGGGACAGCAGGCGACGCCGAACCACGGGCTGCGCGCGTGCTGGCCGGCCGACTCGAGCGGGTTCTGGTAGAAGAACGCCTTGCCGTCGAGAGACACGCCCGAGAGCAGCCCGTTGTAGAGCGTGCGCTCCATCACGTCGATGTACTTCGCGTCCGCATGGAGCAGGAACAGGCGGTGGTTCCAGAAGTCGTTTCCGATGGCCGCGCACGTCTCGTTGTAGGCGGTCATGTTCGGCAGTTCGTAGTCGCCGCCGAACGCTTCACCGCGCCCGGTCGCGCCAATGCCGCCGGTGAGGTAGAGCTTCTTCGCGACCAGGTTCCCCCAGATCGTGTCGGACGTCGCCATGTAGGCCGCATCGCCGGTCAGGGCGGCCACGTCGGCGATGCCCGAATACATGTAGGTGGCCCGAACGGCGTGGCCGACCGCCTCGGTCTGATCGACGATCCGTGCTTGCGACTGGTTGTAGGTGCGGCCGGCACCTTCGCTGCCATCCGGTCCGCGCTCGTCGAGCATGAACTTCGCGAGCTGGAGATACTCTTCGCGGCCCGTGACCCGGTAGAGCTTCACCAGGCCCATCTCGGTGATCTGGTGTCCCGGCCAGATCGACTTCTTTCCCGGCCCGAACGTCCGCGTGAGCAGGTCGGCCGACCTGAGGGCGATGTCGAGCAGCGTCCTCTTGCCGGTGGCCTGGTAATGCGCGACGGCGGCCTCGTACAGGTGACCCAGGTCGTACAGCTCGTGGCTGTCGACCTTCTCGAGCTCCCACCGTTCCTTTCCGGCCCACGGATGCGGATGCTGCGGGTCGATCGTCCGGGCGGTGTAGAGGTAGCCGTCCGGCTCCTGCGCCGCGCCGATCTTGGCGATTAGAGAGTCGACGTACGCCTCGAGCCTGGGGTCGGGATGGACACTGAGTGTGTAGGACGCCCCCTCGATCACCTTGTAGAGGTCGGTGTCGTCGAAGGGGTAGCCCGGCGGCTTCCGGTTGTCGAGCGGCTGTCCGAGGAGCGCCTTGGCCGCGCGATCGAAGTTGTCGACGCGACCCGACAGCTCGCACTGCTCGAAGGCGAACGGCACGCTGACGGTTCGATTGGTTTCAATCCGCGGCGCCCAGAACGCGTCGTCGAGGTGGACGGCGGTGAACGGCACGGGCTGCACGAGGTAGTCGTGGACCGGGCCCGCGGACGGCCGGGCCGACACGGTGCCTCGCGCGGCCGGCCACCACCCGGCCGTGCCTATCCCCACCAGCAGGGCTGCGATGATCGCCTGGGTTCCAGCTCGCATGGAAGTCTCCCGGTTTGTCCGTCCGGCGGCAGGCGTGTATTATACCGTGAACGTTCACGTACCACGGCCAGCCGTCGCGAGACACGCGCCATGTCCACGCACCTGATCGCGCTCTCCCTGGGTCCCGCACCCCCGCCCTCCCGCCTGCTGGCACTCGCGCCGGTCGACGTCGCGATCATCGCGATCTACTTCGCGATGGTGCTCGGCATCGGCTTCTACCTGAAGCGCTACACGAAGACCGGCGACGACTTCTTCCTGGCCGGTCGCGAGATGACGGCGTGGGTGGCGGGCCTCAGCTTTCTCGCCGCGAACCTCGGCGCCCTCGAGCTGATGGGCTGGGCCGCGGCGGCTTACCAGTACGGCATCCTCGCCACCCACTGGTACTGGATCGGCGCGATCCCCGCGATGCTCTTTCTCGCCGTCGTGATGATGCCGTTCTACTACATCTCGAAGACCCACTCGGTTCCCGGCTACCTGAAACTGCGCTTCGGCGAACCGTCCCGCGCCCTGTCGGCCGTCACCTTCGGGTTCATGACTGTTCTCATGAGCGGCATCAACATGTACTCGATGGCGCTCGTGATGAAGGTCGTGCTCGGCTGGGACATCAACTTCAGCATCTGGGTGTCGTCGATCACCGTCGCCGTCTACGTCGGCCTCGGCGGCCTGCTGTCGGCCATCTTCAACGAGGTCCTGCAGTTCGTCCTCATCTGGCTCGGCGCGCTGCTCATCTCGATCATCGGGCTCATCGAGACTGGCGGTTGGAGCGGCATGGTGGCGCGCATCCACGCCAACTTCCCCGGCGGCGACTACACCCACCTGTGGCGGACGATGGGGTCGTTCACGGGAAACCCGATGGGGATTCACTGGACCGGGATCGTGCTCGGCCTCGGCTGGGTGATCTCGTTCGGCTACTGGACCACCGACTTCCTGGTCGTCCAGCGCGTGCTGGCGGCGAAGGACCTGCGCGCGGCCAAGCTGGCCCCGATCATCGGGGCGGGCTTCAAGATGATGGTGCCGTTCATCGTCATCCTCCCGGGCCTGCTCGGCCTCGCGGTGCTGCAGCCGAAGTTGGTCGGCGAGGCGCAGGCGGTGGCGACCGGCGGCCACAGCTACAACGAGGTCCTGCCGCTGATGCTGGCGCGCTACTGCGGCCCCGGCCTGCTCGGCCTCGGCATCACGGCGCTCATCGCGGGCTTCATGTCCGGCATGGCGGGAAACGTGTCGGCGTTCGCCACGGTCTGGACCTACGACATCTACAAGGCGCTGGCCTACCGGAACGGCACCGACGCGCACTACGTAAAGATGGGGCGCTGGTGCACGATCCTCGGCGTCCTGGTGAGCATCGGCACGGCGTACCTGGTGATGCAGTTCCTCAGCATCATGGACTACGTGCAGGCGCTGTTCAGCTTCTTCATCGCCCCGCTGTTCGGCACGGTGCTGCTCGGCATGCTGTGGAAGCGCTGCTCGCCGGCCGGCGGGTTCTGGGGGCTGCTCGCCGGCACCGTGTCGTCGGTGGGCATGTGGGCGTGGGTGAAGCTCGACCCGACGGCGCTCAAGTACATCGCGCTCTCCTCCAACGCGCGGGACATGGCCGAGAACATGTACCGCGCGCTCTGGTCCTGGATCGTGTGCGTGGTCGTCACCGTCGCCGTCAGCCTGCTGACCAGGCCGAAACCGGTCAGCGAGCTGACCGGCCTGGTCTACGGCTGCACCGACGTGCCCGGCGAGGGCCACCTGCCCGTGTACCAGCGACCGATGTTCTGGGCGGGGGTCATCGCGCTCGTGTTCGTGGCGTTGAATGTGATCTTCTGGTAGCGGGATCGGGCCCGCGAGGAGTCCGTGATGCACCGTCCAGGCTTGATATCCATCTGGTTCTTCGTCGGCCTGCTGCTGCTGGTCTACGGCGTGCTCATCACCGGCGCGGGCCTCTACGAGCTGGTGTCGCCCCCGGCGCGGCCGGTGGTCCTCGGCCAACTCCATGCCGGCATCTGGTGGGGCGCGCTGCTGGTCCTGCTCGGCACCGTCTACACCGTGCGGTTCTCTCCCCGGAGGCAGAAGTAAATGGACGCGAAGCCGCCCATGACACTCGGCGTGATTGTCGGCAACCGCGGGTTCTTCCCCGACCACCTGGCCCGGAGCGGCCGGGAGGAGATGCTGGCCGTACTGGCGAAGGCCGGCGTGAACGCCATCGCGGCGGACCCGGGGGAGACCAAGCACGGCGCCGTCGAAACCCGCGTCGAGGCGCGGATCTGCGCTGACCTGTTCCGGCGTCACCGCAATGAGATCGCCGGCGTCATCGTGACGCTGCCGAACTTCGGCGACGAGCGAGGGCTCGCCGACACGCTGCGGATGGCCGATCTCGGCGTCCCCGTGCTGGTGCAGGCGACGCCCGACACGCCCGGCCTGATGCAGGTCCAGGACCGCCGCGACAGCTTCTGCGGCAAGATGTCGGCCTGCAACAACCTCAAGCAGTACGGCATCCGCTACTCGCTCACCTCCTGTCACACCGAGGCGCCGTCGTCGCCGGAGTTCGCGCGCGATCTCGACTGGTTCCTCGGCGTGTGCCGGGTCGTGAAGGGGTTGCGGCGGCTCCGCATCGGCGCGATCGGGGCGCGGCCGGCCGCGTTCAACACGGTCAGGTTCAGCGAAAAGCTGCTCGAGGCGTCCGGAATCTCGATCGAGCCGATCGACCTCTCGGAGATTGTCGGTCGGGTCGGGCGCCTGGAGGAGACGCACCCGGCCGTCCAGGCGAAGCTCTCGGCGATTCGCGCCTACGTGTCGACCATCGGCGTGCCGCCGGCAGCCCTGGTCAAGATGGCCAAGCTGGGCGCTGTCATCGACGACTGGATGCAGCAGACCGACGTCGCCGTCAGCGCCGTGCAGTGCTGGACCTCGCTCGAGGAGTTCTTCGGCGTCGTCCCCTGCACGATCATGAGCCTGATGAGCGACCAGCTGAAATCGAGCGCGTGCGAGGTGGACGTCTGCGGCGTCATCGGGATGCACGCGCATGCGCCTCGCGTCGGGCACGCCGAGCGCCCTTCTCGACTGGAACAACAATTACGGCGACGATCCCGACAAGGCCGTCTGCTTCCACTGCAGCAACCTCCCGAAGCACTTCTTCGAGGAGGTGCGCATGGACTACCAGGCGATCATCGCCGGCACCGTCGGTGCCGAGAACACCTTCGGCACCTGCGTCGGCCGGGTGAAGGCCGGTCCGATGTCGTTCGCCCGCTTCTCGACCGACGACGCGCGGGGTCGGATTCTGCGGGTACGTGGGTGAGGGCGAATTCACGCGAGACCCGCTGGAGACGTTCGGCGGCGCGGGCGTCGTGCGCATCCCGGACATGCAGAACCTGCTCCGCTTCATCTGCGAGAACGGGTTCGAGCACCACGTCGCGGCAAGTCTCTCCTCAGTCGCCGCGATCGTTCACGAGGCGACGACGAAGTACCTGGGGTGGGACGTGTACTGGCACCAGTAGCGCGACTGCGCAGGAACATGCCTGCGTAGCAGGATTCGGGCTTCAGGATTCGGGATTCGGGAAGCAGCGTGGTCCACTGAATCCTGACTCCTGAGTCCTACGAGGACCACGATGATTGTCGCCGGCGTGGATTTCGGGACGTTGAGCGTACGCGTGTCGATCGTGGATTCCTCGCGTGGGCGTCTCGGTTCGGGAGTGGCTGAGTATCCACTGCATCGCAGCAAGCAGGACCCCGACTTCGCCACGCAGAGCCACGACGACCAGATGCACGCGCTCGCCTCGGCGTCGCGGCAGGCTCTCGCCGCGGCTGGCGTGGACGGCTCGGACGTAGCGGCACTGGCGCTCGACACGACGGGCTCGAGCGTCGTCCCGGTGGGCGAAGGCCTGGTGCCGCTCGACGACTACTACCTCTGGTGCGACCACCGGGCGTGGGAAGAAGCCGCGCTCATCACGCGCGTCGCGCATGAGACTGGTCTCGAGGCGATTCATTGGTGCGGCGAGACCTACTCGTCCGAGTGGGGGTTCTCGAAGCTGCTGCACTGGCTTCGCCACAACCCCGACAAGCGGGGTCGCCTGGTCACCGCGTTCGAGCATTGCGACATGGTCGCCGCGACGCTCTGCGGGATGACCGACCCGCTCGAGGTGCCGCGGAGCATCTGCGCGATGGGGCACAAGTGGATGTGGAGCGCCGCGCTCGGCGGCCTGCCCCCGGAGCGTTTCCTGGTCGCGGTCGACCCGCTGCTGGCGGGCGTGCGGGACAAGATCGCCGGCCGCTTCGCCACCTCGGACCACCTGGCCGGCCGCCTGACACCGAAGTGGGCTGAGCAACTCGGCCTTTGCGCCGGGATTCCCATCCCCATCGGCGCCTTCGACGCCCACTGGGATGCCATCGGCGCCGGCGTTCGCCTGGGCGACGTCGTCAACGTGATCGGCACCTCCACCTGCATCATCGCGGTGAGCGACAAGATGGTGTGCGTGCCAGGCCTCTGCGGCGTGGTCCCCGGTTCGGTTCACCCGGCGCTCACCGGGATCGAGGCCGGGCTGTCGGCCACGGGCGACATCTTCGAGGCGATCGCGCGCCGGTCGGGCACGACAGTCCAGGATCTGTCGACGGGCCTGGAGCGGTACAGGGCCGGGGAAACCGGGTTGCTGCGCCTGACGTGGGACAACGGCGACCGTACCGTGCTCGTCAATCCTGAATTGGGCGGCGTCACGCTCGGCTGGAATCTGACGCACACTGCGCAGGACGATCTGTGTGCCGCGATCGAAGGGACGGCGTTCCACACGCGGATTGTCCTCGAACGGATGGAGGAGTACGGCGTGCCGGTTTGCCGCGTCATCAATGGCGGGGGGATTCCGCGAAAGAACCCGGCACTCAACGCGGTGTACGCCAACGTGCTCAACAAGCCGATTCTCGTGCCGAAGGCGGAGGTCACCAGCCTCGGGTCGGCGATCTTCGCTTTCATGGCAGCAGGTGCGTTCCGGGCGATCGGCCAGGCCCAGGACGCCCTCTGCCCAGGCTTCGACATCGTCGCCCCGGACCCGAGACAGGCGGTCGTGTACGAGGAGTTGTTCCAGATGTACCGCAAGCTGTACTTCGCCATGGGGCGGCCGGACGCCGAGCCGGCGGCAGTCGGGTTTGCGCTGCCGGGCCTGCGGCGAATTGCCGCGGAGGTGAGACGGTCATGATCGCGCTCTCCGTGCTTCGCCAGGACGTGCTCGAGGCGAACGTGGCGCTCGCCCGCCACGGTCTCGCCGTCGGGGCGTTCGGGAACGCCAGCGCCGTCGACCGGGACCAGGGGTTGGTGATCATCAAGCCCAGCGGCATCCCCTACGACCAACTCGACGCCGACACGCTCGTCGTGACCGACCTCGAGGGTCGCAGCGTCGAAGGACGCTTCCGGCCGTCGTCGGACCTGCCGACGCACCTGGCCCTTTACAAGGCGTTCCCTCGCATTGGCGGTGTCGTCCACACCCATTCCCGGTTCGCGACCATCTGGGCGCAGGCGGGTCGGGAGATCCCCTGCCTCGGGACGACCCATGCCGACCATTTTCGCGGCGCCGTACCGGTGACCGACGTGATGACGGCGGACGAGATCCAGTCGGCCTACGAGTGGAACACCGGGCAGGTGATCGTGCGGCGTCTTGCGGGCCTCGATCCACTCGAGCGGCCGGCGGTGCTGGTGAGGGGACACGGTCCGTTCTGCTGGGCCGAGTCGGCGAGCGCGGCCGCCGAGCTGGCCGTCATCCTCGAAGAAGTGGCGTGCACGGCGTGGCACACCGTGGTGCTCGCCCCGGAGTCGCACGCGATCGCGCGGGAACTCAGCGAGAAGCACTTCCTCCGGAAGCACGGGCCGGGGGCGTATTACGGACAGGGACAGAAACCGTAGCAGTCTGTTGCCAGTGCCCAGCCGCCAGTCCGCTACGTGTGACACACCGGCACACCTGGCTACAGCAAGACGTCGATCCGAACGCACAGTGAGGCGGGCGAGCATGTCAGGGACGGCGCATCTGGTGGCAGGCGTGGATTCGTCCACGCAATCCTGCAAGGTCGTCATTCGCGAGCTTGGCACTGGTCGGATTCAGCGTGCTGGCAGCGCGGTCCATCCGGGCGGTACCGAGGTGAACCCGCAGGCCTGGTGGCAGGCGCTGCGGGCGGCCATTGCTGCTGCCGGTGGTGTTGCCGATGCGGCGGCGATCTCGATTGCTGGTCAGCAGCACGGCATGGTAGCGCTCGATGCCGAAGGTCGCGTGATCCGCGACGCCTTGCTGTGGAACGACACGCGGAGCGCCGGTGCCGCCGAAGACCTCATCAGGGAACTCGGCGCCGAGAACTTCGCAGAGGGGACCGGCTCGTTGCCGGTCGCCTCGTTCACCATCACGAAGGTGCGCTGGCTGCGCGACCGCGAGCCTCGGAATGCCCAGCGCGTGGCTGCGGTGGCACTGCCGCACGACTGGCTGACCTGGCGGCTCCGCGGCTACGGGCCGGTCGGCGAGAGTCCGCTCGGTCCTGTGCTTGACGAACTGGTGACCGACCGTTCTGATGCGTCCGGCACCGGCTACTTCGACTCGGTGCGGAATCAGTACCTGTGGGACTTCGTGGAGGTGGCGCTTGGTTCGCGACCCGTCCTCCCGCGTGTGCTGGCCGCATCAGCGTTCGCAGGACGCACTCCGCAGGGCATCGTCGTCGGTCCGGGTGCCGGCGACAACGCCGCGGCAGCGCTCGGTCTGAATCTGCAGGAAGGCGACGTCGCACTGTCGATCGGCACGAGCGGCACGGTGTTCGCGGTATCCGACGTGCCGAGTCACGACGCGTCGGGGGCGGTGGCGGGCTTCGCCGACGCGTCGGGCCGCTACCTGCCGATCGCGGTGACGCTGAATGCGGCACGCGTCCTGAAGTCAATTGCTGACCTGTTGAAGGTGGATCTCTCGACGCTGTCGGATCTTGCGCTGACTGTCGAGCCGGGTGCTGGTGGACTTGTGCTCATCCCGTATTTCGAGGGCGAGCGCACACCGAATCGACCGAACGCCAAGGCGTCGCTGCACGGCATGTCGATCGCATCGACGACGCCCCAGAATATCGCCCGTGCGGCTGTCGAAGGAATGCTGTGCGGCCTGGCCATGGCTCTGGAGGCGCTGGAGGCCAATGGCGTTGACGCCAAGTGCATCCTTCTCATAGGCGGCGGAGCGCAGAGCGTGGCCGTGCAGCGGATTGCATCGACGATCTTCAACCAGCCCGTCGGGGTGCCGGTGGTCTCCGAGTACGTCGCGGATGGAGCCGCGCGACAGGCGGCGTGGGTGCTGACGGGAGAACGTCCGGACTGGCCGCTGCAACTCAGCGCGACCTACCAGCCGCAATTCCGGCCCGAAGTGCACGCGCAGTACCGGTCGTACCTGTAAGACGGACAACCGTTCACTCTCGCGCTCGTCACGTCGGCGATGGATGGGCGATCCGCTGGCGTCGATGGTCCTTTCCGGGCACATGGGTCACGCGCCACCGGGCCCACAGCTCGTTCTTCTCACTCCACGACATCCTCGACCAACACGCCCCTATACCGCCTCCAATTGCGTATGGTGTTGCGTTGACCGATTGAATTCACCTTACCCCTCTCTCAGGAAGGACACCCTTCGCACCTAGCCGAGCGCTCTCCAGCGACGGCTAAGTGCGCATGGAAACGCCACCCGAAGTGGCGTTTCCCGGGGAACGAATCCGACACCGGTGCGACTCCCCTCCCGGCGAGCTGCGGTTGGCAAGCCACCCGCCTCCGCGTCCGCGTCACGACGGGGTCGCCTCACACCGCAGAAGCAGTTGTAGAAGACCTATCGCAAGGACTCGGCCGGCCATTGCCTCCGCAAGTCGCGCCATTCTACGGGTTTCAACGACATGATCGTCGGCGCAGCCTGCTAACAAGCAGTGGATCTCGTTGACCTCTTGCAGGTCGTGTGTTGGAATCAGCCAATGACCACCGCCCGTTAGAGTGCATACCCAAGGAGAACAAGGACATGCGAAACACGGTCCAGATGCTGGCGATCTGCGCCTTGATGCTCTTGCCAGGAGTTTCGGTGGCAGGGGGGCGCTTCGACGGCAAGTGGCTCACGACGCTGACCTGCCCCGAAAAGGGGAAGACCCAGGGCTATACCTGGCACTTTCCCAGCATGGTCAAAGACGGCAACCTTCGCGGAGAGCACGGCACTGCGGGTGAGCCCGGCTACCTGCTGATCGAAGGCAAGATCGCCGACGACGGCGCCGCCAAGCTGTCTGCCACAGGCAAGGTCGTCTCCAGGACATACGCTACTGGAGTCTTCGTCACACAGGGCTCGGATTATGGCTACGACATCAAGGCCCAGTTCAACGAGACAGAAGGCAGAGGCACCAAGAGCGCAGGCCTCGGCATCATCGGCCGCACCTGCACGTACGAGTTCGTGAAACAGCAGGACACGAGCCCGGTTCCTGAGCGCTAGAGCACGGCGCAGAGCGTAGAGGGTGGCCGGCGGCTGCGTCTTCGAAACCGAAGGCCACTGGGCTGCTCCCGCGCTCACGGTCGAGGGCGTGCCGGACTCTCAACGCGATGGATGAATCGAGAGGCTACCCGATGACTCGGATCGACCGCTTGGGCCGCGTCGTGTTGGCCGTCGTTTCGGCGACGTGCTGGGCATCCCCTCTCGCCGTGAGGGCCCAGACGCAGGCGGAGGCTTCCCGCGTCCCCGCGTTGATTGCGGCGTTGAAGGATGCGAACCCACTGGTCCGGGAGAACGCGGCGACCGCGCTCGGGCAGCTCGGTCCGGCAGCGGCGGCGGCGATCGACCCGCTGGTGGCGACGTTCACGGACGAAGACATCTACCTTCGAGGCGCCGCCGTTCTCGCCCTCGGCCGGATAGGCCAGGCCGCCGTGCCGGCGCTGACTCGGGCTCTCGCCGACCCCAATGCCGAGGTCCGCTGGTCGGCCGCAATCGCCTTCGGCCGAGTGGGGCTGCCGGGCCAGGCAGCGGTTCCCGGACTCATCAAGGCGCTCTCCGATCCCAGCGAGAACGTCCGCTACGCGTCGGCGGTCGCGCTCGGCGGTCTGCGCTCGGCGGCCCGGGAAGCGGTCCCGGCCCTGACCGAAGCGCTTCATGACAGGGACGAAGCGGTGCGACGTGGGGCCACTCTGGCACTCCAGCAGATCGCCCCGGGCGGGAGGGCCGGGCAGCTCGGGCGCGAAGTCCTGATCACGACGTTCGACCGCCTCGTGCCGGCGTTGATGAACGAACTTCACGTCCCCGGGGTGTCGATCGCCCTGATTCAGGACCGGCAGGTGGCGTGGTCGAAGGGCTACGGGTTCAAGAACGCATCCACCAAGGAGCCGGTCACCAAGGAGACGGTCTTCGAGGCGGCGTCGATGAGCAAGCCGGTGTTCGCAATCCTGGTCATGCAGCTCGTCGAGCGCCAGCGGCTCAACCTGGATCGGCCGCTCATCGAATATCGTCAGGAGTCGTTCATTCCCGACCAGCCCGAGCGGCGGCTGGTCACCGCCCGGATGGTGCTGTCCCACACGTCGGGGTTTCCCAACTGGCGTCCCGGTGGTGAGGAGCGCGAGGGCGCGATCCCACTGTTGTTCACGCCCGGTGCACGCTTTAGCTATTCCGGCGAGGGGGTCTTCTATCTTCAACGGGTGGTCGAACAGATCACCGGCCAGCCGATCGACCGCTGGGCCGTCGACAACTTGTTCCACCCGTTGGGCCTGCGTCACACCAACTACGCCTGGACGGCCGACATCGAACCTCTGCTCGCGACCGGCCATCGGGATGACGGGTCGGTCCTGACCAAGTCGAAGTACATGCATCCCAATGCCGCGTACTCCCTCTACACCACGGCTGAGGACTACGCGCGGCTGTTAGTGGAGGTGCTGGGAGCCGAGCGGGCCGGCAGTCGGTTGATCTCGCAGAAGTCGGTCAGGGAAATGCTCGGACACCAGGTTCGACTCGACAGCCGCGACCCGATCGAGCGCCCGGGAGAGGCGAGCGGCTCCGCGGTCTACTGGGGATTGGGCTGGTCGATCAACGCCACCGCACAGGGAGACATCGCCCACCACAGCGGCTCGAATCAAACGGGCTTCCGGTGTTTCTCCCAGTTCTCGCCTTCACGCGGCACGGGGATCGTGATCCTGACCAACGGCACCAGCGGCGGTGAGTTGTGGACCCGCCTCGTGGCGGCGATCGGAGACCTCTGAACGGACCGGAGCAGCTGCTCGGCAGCTTCGACACTCACCGCCCCTGCTCGACGGCCTTCTGCAGGTCATCGGCAGCTTTGCCAATCGCGACCGCGACGCGCTCGAGCACCTGGCCAACCATCGGAACCTGGGCCTCCGCTTCCTTCCATTTCTCCTGATCCATGTATTCACGAACCGCCGCAATCGGCCTGGCCCCGTAGCCGGTATATGCGCCGGGAGCGTAGACCTGGTTCTTGAACCACGGACGCTCTGGCAGACCTCTCTCGGTCAGACACATTCTCTGAACCTGAATCAGCTCCGCGTTCAGAGCTGTGACTGTCCGGGCCGGCAACTCGGTTTCGGCCGTCTGCCATCTGGCAAAGGCCGACTGGTACCGCTCCGCGCTCTTCTTGATCGCCTCGACTCCGTTCCTGAGCGGTGCGAAGTTCATGAACGGTGGAACAGGCTTCACCGGAGGGGAGACGAAGGTCTTCCGCGGGTCGGCTGTGGCCGTGAACACGCCCTCTTGCAGTTCCAGATTCCGTTCGGTGATTTCGTCCTGCTTGTCCTTGAGCAACTTCTCCAGGTCTCTCACATACCGTTCGATGGTCTCCGCGTAGGCGGTGTACTCGAACGGAATCACGTCGGCATCCGCCAGCCGCATGATCGCGGTTCCGCCGGTCTGCGCCAGCGCACGGCCGTATGCGAAGTCGGTGTCCACGAACCTGGTGTACCAGGAGAAATCGTCGTAGATGGAATGATAGGCATCGCCGCCATCCTCGCCGCCGAAACCGATGTCGAGGACGGAGATGCCTGCATGATCCATGAATGCGGTGTAGTCCGAACCGTCTCCCAGCGCGCCAATCCGCAGATCGTCGCTCTTTCTGATCCCGGACCGCTCCTCGGCGCTAGGCGCCCTGCCAATACGCTGGAGACGCGCGCGTTGCTGGACGGAGAGGTGTGTCTCCGGATCCTGGATGTCACGAGCCACATCGTTGATGAGGTGTTGCAGGTCGTGCGTACCACCCGCGTAAAAGAAGCCCCTGTCATTGCTGTCTGAATTGATGTACGCGACGGCGCGCTGCTGCAGCTCGTCGCGATGGGTTTCGACCCACTCGGTCGAGCCCAGCAGCCCGGGCTCTTCACCGTCCCACGCGCAGAAGACGATCGTCCGCTTCGGATTCCATCCTTGCCGATGCAGTTCGCCGAGCACGCGAGCTTCTTCGAGCACCGTCACCATCCCCGAAATGGGGTCCTCGGCGCCATTGACCCAGGCATCATAGTGATTGCCGCGGATCACCCACTCCTCGGGCGCCTCCGATCCGCGCAGGGTGGCAATCACGTCGTTGACCGGCTTCAAGTCCCAGTTCGACGACACTTTCAGATGAACTTTCGCGGGGCCGGGGCCCACGTGATAGGTGATCGGCAAGGCCCCTCGCCACCCCTCCGGCGCAACCGGTCCTTGCAACGCGGAGAGCAGCGGCAGCGCGTCGCCATAAGAAATCGGCAGCACGGGAATCCTGGTGATGGTCTTCGCGTCCTTGATCTCGAGCCGCCTGGCGTCGGCGGTGGCGCCGACTCCGGGAGTCAGAGGATCGCCCGGATAATCCGTGTCCATGACGCTGCCGCGTTGCACGCCGTCACGCGGCCGCCATCCACCCTTGGGATAGTCGTCGCCGTTGAAGAACCCATCTTCCTTGGGGTCGGAATAGATGATGCAGCCGATCGCCTCATGCTCGGCGGCGATCTTGGGCTTGGCGCCGCGCCAGTTCTCGCCGTAACGCGCGATGACGATGGCGCCCTTGACGGAGATCCCCAGACGGTCGAGTTGCTCGTAATCTTCGCGGTTGCCGTAATTCACGTACACCAGCGGGGCGGTCACGTCTCCGTCGATGGAGTACGCGTTGTAGGTCGGCAACTGCTCGGCCACCTGATTGGAGGTCGGATCACCGGAGACAGCCGGCTCCTGCAGCGTGGCTCGGAACCTGGTCGGCTCGATCATCTCGACGAGCCGCTCCTTGGGCGTCGGGAAAAGGACCTGGAAGGTCTCGATGCGGGCGTCAAATCCCCATTCTTTGAACTTGGAGAGGATCCAGTCCGCATTCTCCTTGTCGTAGGGAGAGCCGACGTGATGGGGACGCGCAGTCAATCGCTGCATGGCCTGACGCAGGTTCTCCGGAACAACCCCGGATTGGAGTTTCTTCTCCCAGTCGCGCTCCGTCGTGGAGGACTGTGACGAGTAGCCGGCCAAACGGGCCGCCTCGGGAGCCGGGGCCTTTGCCGGTTGGGCAAACGTGAGGTGAGCGACGCTGAGCATGGCGAGAGATGCGACAAGCGAGCACCGTGAAATCAAGAGAACCTCCTCAGTCTTCCGTGACAGGCAAGGTGCGAGGGTTGGCGGCGCACGCTACGGCGCAAGAGCGTATCGAGCCGCCTCCTCCGCGTGGATTTCGGCGGTGTCGAACAACGGGACCTCAGCATCCTGCGGACCGAGCAGCAGTCCAATCTCGGTGCAGCCGAGAATCACGCCCTCGGCTCCCTGTTGGACCAGACCGGACACCACCCGTTGGTACAGCATTCGCGACTCCTCGAGCACTCTGCCGTGGCAGAGCTCATCGTAGATGATGCGATGGACTGTCGCCCGCTCTTCTGCCGTCGGCACCGCGATTTCAAGTCCATGGCGGCTCTCGAGCCGACCACGGTAGAAGTCCTCCTCCATCGTGAACCGGGTACCCAGCAAGCCCATGCGCTTCAGCCCTGCCGCCTTGACGCGCGTCGCCGTGGCGTCGGCAATGTGCAGCAACGGGAGGTCGACAGCGGCTTCGAGCTGCGGGGCCACCTTGTGCATGGTGTTCGTGCAGAGAACCAGGAAGTCCGCTCCCGCCCGCTGCACCGCACGAGCAGCCGCCACGAGGATCGTGCCGGCCTCGGTCCATCGGCCTGCGTGCTGGAGTTGCTCGATCTCGTGGAAGTCAACGCTGTAGACCACCATCTTCGCGGAATGGAGTCCTCCAAGCCGTTCGCCAACCACTCGGTTGATGGTTCGGTAGTACGGCACCGTCGACTCCCAACTCATGCCCCCGAGCAGCCCAACCGTCTTCATGTGCCGCTACCTCCTCCGTCCGCCGAACAAGAAGGGTATGCTTCGCCCGCCTACGCGCCGAGGGACGGGCTGGTACGGTTGGCGCGCGGAAGCGCTGAGTTCCTGGACGGCGCGTGGCGCGCGCGGCCTACTTCTCCATTTTCGGGTTCCAGACCTTCCAGACGTTGCCCACGAGATCGGGCCCCGGCTTGAGCGTGATCTGTCCCGGCTCCCATCCGGCCGGCATCGCCTCGGTCCCCTTGCTGTTGCGCACGTGCTGGAACGCCTGGACCTGGCGGATCGTCTCGGCGATCTTCCGCCCCACTGGCGGCGTCATCACTTCCATCGCCTGAACCACACCGTCGGGATCGATGATGAACCGCCCGCGCAGCTCGATCCCCTGCTGCTCGTCGTACACCCCGTAGGCGCGGCCGAGGTTGCCCGCCTGGTCCGAGGCCATGTGGAACGGCACTCCACCCTCGACCATCTTCGTCAGCTCGTGGTCGTTCCACATCTTGTGGACGAAGTGGCTGTCCACGCTGACCGAGATCACCTCGACGCCCAGCTTCTGCAGTACCGGGTACTTGTCGGCGACCGCCGACACTTCGGTCGCTCAAACAAAGGTGAAATCACCGGGGTAGAAGCAGAGCAGCACCCATTTGCCGACCAGGGCCGACAGCTTGATGTTGGTGAAGGCCCCGCGGTAGTAGGCCGGCGCCTCGAAATCCGGCGCCTTCTGTCCGACGCGAGCGGTGGTCATTGCACTCCTCCGTGGTTCTGCGGCTGTGGGTTCGGGGACGGCTGGCGGCTTGTCGCCAACCACCGCGCCGGTCGTGCGGGCGCATCCTTTGGGTGGTTCTGGCATGCGCACTCCTTTCTGCCCGCGACGGGCTGCTGCACGATGAAGACCGGAGTGTCGAACAGATTGTAATCGAGTATCTCCCCACCGGCCAACTCCAGAGGACAGCCTCCAGTAAGCGTCCGGAGAAGGTCGACAGCGGGCGCTAGCAGCCGCCCACAATCTTCTTCTGTTTCTTCGGCACCTTGGGGCCCGTGGCCTTGCTGCTCGCGATCATCTGGAGGATGTCGCCGCGGGCCTTCTCGCGGAACTGCGCCACGTCGGCAGCCCAGCGCCCGGCCTCAGGAGGCGCAGGGGCGGCGTTGAGGAACGTCGCCTGGAACGCGCCGAAACCGCCCTTGAGAACGGCGAGGTTTTCGTAGCCAAGCGTCTCGGCCAGCAGGCAGGCCGCACGCTCCGCGGCCTCGGTGTCTCCCACGAACACCTTCTTCACGTGCCGCGCGGAGAGCAGCGACACCGAGTCCTTGCTGAAGAGATCCCGAAGCGCGACGTTCTGCGATCCGGGCAGGGCGAGACGGCCGAACGCGCCAGGCGTCCGGACGTCGATGATTCGAAGCCTCGGGTCGTTGTTCACGATCCGGAACGCGAGTTCGTCCACATCCATCGCCGCGACAGGATGCGCAGCCGCGTAGTCCGCATCCGAGACGCGGCTAATGATCTGCGTCTTCCGGTCCGGCATCCCGATGAACACGAGGCCCAGCGCGAGGACCGCCATCCCAGCCGCGGCGTTCTTCTTCGTCGAGAAACCCTGCGACGGCGCGGCGGCGCCGGCCACCCGCTTTTCGATCAGTGTGGTGACCGCGAACGCGGCGACCGCCGCGAGGATCAGCCCGAACGCGAACACGCCCTGCGACACCCCGAGCGAATCGAACACCTTGATCGGGCCGAGCGAGGTCGACTCGTAGAAACGCTCGTAGAACGGGTAGAACTCGCCGAACACCAGGACGCCCAGCAGCCCGCCACCCACGAAGAACATCGCGTCCACCTTCCCGATGGCCGCGGCACAGATGCTCGTCCCCGGGCAATACCCGCCGAGGATGAAGCCCACCCCCATGATGACGCCCCCGACGATGGCCGGGGCGAGCCACGTGGGGTTGACGAAGATGAGGTCGAGATCGAGCAGCCCGAAATGGCCCAGCAGCAGCACCCCGCTCATCGCCGTCACCGCCGCGGTGAAGAAGACGCGGAGCACGGTGAAGTCGTACCCGTAGAACACGCCAGCCAGCCGCCGCGACGAAGAGAACCCCGCCTGCTCGAGGACGAAACCGAACGCGATGCCGACCAGCAGCGCGACGACGAGGTTGAGCGGGTCCGAGATTAGATCCGGCACGAATGGTCCCATCATGTCAGCGCCCTTCCCTTCTCAGAGCCAAAGCCGCCGGACGAAGTACGCGCCGACGTACCCCGTGCCGAAGATGGCGACCATCGTGACGAACCCGGCCGTGGACAGCACCGCCATGCCGCTCAGCGCCGCGCCGCTGGTGCATCCCCGCGCGAACTGGGCGCCCAGCCCGAACAGCGCACCGCCAATCACCGCGAACACCCAGCGCAGGCGGGGCCGCAGCCGGGGCCCGGTCTCCGTCACGACCCTCAGCCGGCCCGATGCCAGGCCGGAGACGAACGCGCCAATCAGCACACCAACCACTTCGAAGACCAGCCACGACTTGAGGGGGTTGTCCTTGCCGGGCCCGATGTAGGTGCTGTAGAAGGCCGATTGCGCGGCGTGCGCCGGGGCCGCGGCGCCGACCGACGCCACCACGACGCTCTTGATCGCGCCGCTGGCCCCCAGCCCGCGACCCGTCAGGAAGATCGTGACCAGCAGCACCAGTCCGAGAAAGAACCCGGCCACGTATGGGTTCATGTACCGAGAGTCCACATCGCCTCCTAGCGAGAACCGGCGGGCGTCTTCTCGGACCCGTCCGGCAGATCTTCGTATCCGGTGATCATCGCCTTGAGATTCGAGGTCACCGTCTGCCCGGTCGTGCCCAGGTAGACGTGCGCGATCAGGAATGCCACGAGCAGGAAGGCGCCCACCGTGTGAACGACCGCGATCCACCGCAGGCCGCTGACGTTCAGCGCGATGACGTCGTACCGCTGCGGGTACCGGTAGAACATGTAGACCAGGCCTGTGGCCACCATCAGCGGGATGAGGATCGTTTTCAGCCCGGCGTAGACCAGCTTCTGGAGCGGGTTGAGCTTGCTCAGCACCGTCTTCCGCGTCGGGTGCGGCGCATCGCGAAAGATGCCGTGGAGATAGTACTCGGCCTGAGCCCGCAGATTCTCGCGGGTCGGCACGTACTGCCGCCACTCGCCCGTCGTGAAGTGCCAGAAGCCCGCGAAGGCGATGAGCACCAGCAGCACGATCGCCGCCGCGCTGTGATAGCGGACCGCGTGGTCGAAGCCGAAGAAGGTGAGCGATCCGTGGATCTCGAACCCGGTGACGGCGAGGAACAGGATGAGGGCCGCCTGCGTCCAGTGCCAGAACCGCTCGAACCGGCGATATACGTAGTGAGTCATGTCAGCTCCGCCCCTTCTGCCTGCGACCCGCGGCCAGGCGCGCGCCGCCATGAAGCACCACGCCGGCCAGGGTCAGCATGAGCAGCCCGCCGCCGAGGTAGTCCACCCACGGGTCGTAGTCCCGGCCCGGCATGTAGAAACCGCCGAGCCCGGCGAGTCGGCCGTGCTCGCGGGTGTGGCACTCGCCGCAGGTAACCGTCTGGTCCTTCGGCGACACCATGTGGTTGATCGGCCAGTACATCTCCGTCCGTGCGAAGCCGTACCTGCCGCTGTAGGGCAGGCCGACCTGTTTCATCCCCTCTTCGGCCGCCCGCTGCCAGTTGAACTCCGTCCAGTAGCCCCCGTCGCCGGGTGTGTTGGAGACCAGCTTCGGCTGAATCAGGTACCGGTACTCGGTGTCGTAGATCTGTCTGGCGCGGTGGATCTTGACCGGGTAGATCTTCGAATCGGGATCGTCGTAGCTGCCATGCAGGACGTTCAGATCGAGCGGCTTCGACGGGTCGAACCTGTCCCCGAGCAGGTAATGGGACGCGGTGCCGTTGAACCAGATGTAGTCGGGCTTCACGTTTGTGCCCCAGACGAACGAGCCCTTGATGGACATGTAGACGTCGGTCCCGCTGGCGTCCTTCTCCTCGTACGGCTGGCCGTTCTTCAGCCGGCCGGCGGTCGACCAGTCCCACGACAACTTCGTGGGATTCACCTTGGCGTACACCGGAACGTGGCAGGTCTGGCACGCCACCTTGAGCGTGTGGCTGTTCAGCACGTCGTCGGCGTGCGGCAGCGTCCCATGGCAGTGCTCGCACTCCACCTGGTTCCGGTTCATCGACGACACCGAGTACATCTTCCCGAGCATCTGGTGCCTGACCGCCGTGTGGCAGTCGACGCACTCCATGTTCGCCCCGTCGGAATCCCATGTGAACGTCCACCGTCCGCGGGCCGTCGAAGAGCGCCGATTCGAGGTCGCCGTGCTTCACGTTGTTCCCGCCGCCGCCGAAAAAATGGCAGGTGCCGCAGTTGGCGCGCTGCGGCTTGCCCACGTGCTGGGCCACCTCGCTCAGATCGACCGTCGGGTCGGGCATCCCGGCGCCGCCAGCGGCCTTCGCGTATTTCCCGCTGTTGTCGTGGCAGGCCAGGCAGTCGACGTTCAACGGGTTCTTGAAGTCGAACGTCGAGTCGGCGTAGCCGTAGCCGATGTGGCAGCGGTTGCAGCTCTGCTCGTTTCCGGACACGCCGATGCAGAAGTTGTTGAGGATGTCCTTCTTCCCCAGCGCCCGGATGCCCTGGCCCGCGACGTACTCGGTGCGCTCCCAGTTCCAGTGGCTCGACCGCATCACCTCGACCGCGCGGCCGTTGTGGCAACTGATGCAGGCCGCCGTGACGTCCTGCGGTTTGGCGAACCGGACGCGGAGTTGCGGGAAGAGCGAGTGATCGACCGACGACTTCGGCTTCGCGGCGTACTGCGTCTTGAGCTTCGCGAGCGGTGTCGGTTCGGCACTGCTGGGCCGGAGCGCGACGACGATCATCACGGTCAGCGCCCCGAACAGGAAAAGAGCGAGCAGAATCCTCTTCATGAAGTGGTGTCCTGGCGACGCAAGCGACTTTGTGAATAAGGGCACATGCGCGAGCAATCACTAGGCCGCTGGCGGGGGAATCGCGATGGCACGACCGGGGGCGGCCGGCCCAAGCAGGCCTCGGACACAGGGATTCGCGCTCATGCGAATCGGTTACAGTCGTCTACACACAGTCGAGCGTCAGCGTGGCGTCTTCAACCAGGGATAGTACGAGGACGCCGTGTGCAGGGCTGCGGCGGGCGCGTGGCCGAGCACCCGGTCCTTTGCCACGAGCACCGTGCACAGAGCATCCGAGTACTTGAGGAACAACGAATCGTGCCCGACGCAAAGGCCGACCAGGACGTTGAACTCCGTCTTCTCGGCGTTCAGCACGGCAGCCTGGGCAATCGGGCTGCACATGGGCTCGAATTCCCCCACCCGCACCTTCTGGTCGTCGCGAAGCCCGATCGTCTCCTTGGGGGTCCCGCCGACCTTGCACACCACCGACACCACCTCGAAGCCCTGCGCCTCGAGGATCTCGACCAGCGCGCGGGCCTCGTCGCGAAGGCCGACACAGAACGCCACGCCCAGGCGCCTGTACCTCATCTTGCGGGCAAACTCGACGGTCTCCTGGATCCGCGTCTTGGCCGGATGCAGCACGTACGGCCCGGCGCCGCGGTTCACGTAGCACTCGCCTTCCTGGATCGACGCCTGGCGCGCGAACTCGGAGACGTCCGGGTTGGCATACTGCTTCAGCGCCCACGCGATCGGTTCCGGATCGAGCGTCGCCGGACAGAAGGGGGGCGCGTCTCCCCCGGGCGTCCGGCACGCCTTGTCCTTCATGCCGCACACGGCGCACGTCGGGACACTTCGGACTCCTGCTTGCGGATTCTCTGTCTGCATACGTGCCTCTCGTTCAATATCCCAACAGCATCACGACGACGCCGGCCATTTGCCGCGCAGGCCATAATCAGCATATGCTCATAACAGCGGGCGGTCAATTCTGCCGGCGCCTGCAGGGGACGGCGCCTGTTCCGGCGAGCCCACGGTCGCCTACACGCTGGCGGTCAGATCGCGCGAAGGCGCCAGGGCCACGGCGAGGTCGGTGGTTGACAGACGGTCGTTGTGAGCATATGCTCTAAATAGATGTCGCGTCCCGTGCTCCCTCGTCGCGTCGGCTGCCACCTGAAGGGCCGGGGCTTCCGCCCCATCGGACAGCCCGCGTGCAAAGCCGACGCAGTCTCGATTGGCCTCGACGAGCTCGAGGCCATCCGACTCGCGGACGCGGAAGGGCTCTACCAGGACGCGGCGGCCGAGCGCATGGGCGTCTCCCGACAGACCTACGCGCGGATCCTCGCGCGCGCCAGGCACGCCGTCGCAACCAGCCTCCTGGAGAGCAGGATGCTGGTCGTCGGACCTGGGCCCGTGATCGAAGACAGCGGGCCTCCGCCGGAATGTCCGGTGCACGACGGCCCGCGACGGCACGGCCGAACCTGCCACTGCCCCACTCGGTGCGCCACGTGCGGCGAGGACTGCCCGAGCCCGGGGACATCCTGCGAGTGCCGCAGCCTGCCACCGGCAAAGAACATACCCCGTCCCAGCTAGTCATCAAAGGAGAACGTCCGTCATGCAGATCTGTATTCCCGTCATCGAAGACTGCGGCATCGACAGCCGCGTATCGGGCCACTTCGGCTCTGCGCCCGGTTTCATGCTCGTCGACACCGAGTCGGGCGCGTGCCGCCTCCTCGAGAATCACAACGACCACCACGCCCATGGGATGTGTCAGCCGCTGGCGGTGCTGGCGGGTGAGAAGGTGGACGGCATCATCGTCGGCGGCATCGGCATGGGCGCGCTGATGAAGCTGCAGGCCGCGGGCATCACCGTTTACCGGGCGATGCATCCCACCGTCGCCGAGACGATTGCCGCCTTCAAGGACGGCACGCTGCAGCCGCTCGGCGAAGAGGGAGCGTGCGCCGGACATCAGGGACATCACCAACACTGAGGGCTCAAGGCTCGAAGCAGCACAACCGAGGAGACACGATGGGCGAACCGGTTCGCGTCGGCATCATCATCTGCGACCGCTATCACACCTGCGCCGGGGGCAAGTGCCTGCGCGCCATGCACGCGCGGGAAGGCGCGTTTGCGGTCTACCAGGGCCGGAATGTGGAACTGGTCGGCTACACCACCTGCGGCGGATGTCCCGGCGGCAACATCGAGTACGCGCCCGAAGAGATGAAGAAGAACGGCGCGGAGGTCATCCACCTCGCGACCGGACTGCTGGTCGGCTATCCGCCGTGCCCGCACATCGAGGCGTTCCGGCGCTTCATTCCCGAGAAGTACGGGATGCAGGTCGTCGTGGGCACGCATCCGATCCCGCAGAAGTACTTCCTGACGCACCAGGGCTGCGAGACCTGGCAGGGCAAGGGGTGGAAGCCGCTGCTCGAGGCGACGCTCGCCGACGAGCCGACGCGGTTGGCGTACGACTGACGCCAGCGTCGTAGGATTCGCGACATGCCGGACACGTCGCTCGGACCGGGTGCGATGACGCGGGAGCACAGTGATGGATGGGTACAGGTTCCTGGATACGGCTGAACTGGAGGACCTTGGCGACGTTGATGACCTTCGCGCGCGGGAGTTCTCGAGGCTCGACGCGAAGGGGCACGTCTATCTCGACTACACGGGGGCGGGGCTCTATGGCGCGTCGCAGGTTCGACGCCACATGGGCCTGCTGCTCGGCGAGGTCATTGGCAATCCCCACTCGAACAATCCCTCGTCGTCGCTGTCCACGAACCTCGTGGAGCGAACCCGCCGCCATGTGCTGTCATTCTTCAACGCCTCTCCGGACGACTACGGCGTGATCTTCACCGGAAACGCCAGCCACGCCCTGAAGCTCGTCGGCGAGTCGTATCCATTCGGCCCGGGTAAACAGTTTCTGCTGACCTTCGACAATCACAACTCGGTAAACGGCATCCGCGAATTTGCACGCTCGCGGAATGCGGACATCAGGTACATCCCGGTGGTGCCCCCAGACCTGCGTGTCGATGCGTCGGCCGTGAGAGAAGCCCTCGGGACCGGCGCCCAGGCTGACCGGGGACTGTTCGCCTACCCCGCGCAGTCGAACTTCTCGGGCGTGCAGCACGATCTCGGATGGATCGCAGAGGCGCATGCGCGAGGATGGGATGTCCTGCTCGACGCGGCGGCCTTCGTTCCGACGAACCAACTCGACCTGACACGGTGGCGGCCCGACTACGTCGTGCTGTCGTTCTACAAGATGTTCGGTCACCCGACAGGTGTCGGGGCCCTGATCGCCCGCTGGCCCGCGCTCAGCAAGCTCCGCCGTCCCTGGTTTGCGGGCGGCACCATCACGGTCGCCTCCGTGGGCGCGGACCGACATCATCTGGCGCCCGGGACACCGGCCTTCGAGGACGGCACGCTCAATTTCGGCTGCCTGCCGGCCGTTGACATCGGCCTCGACTTCCTCGAGGGCGTCGGCATCGACGCCATTCATCGACGCGTGCGCGCGCTCACCGGGTGGCTGATCGATGCCTTGCTGGAGCTTCGCCACTCGACCGGTCGTTCTCTCGTAGCCATCTACGGACCGGTCACCACAGACGCACGCGGCGGAACCGTGACGCTCAACTTCCAAGATCAGAGTGGCCGCTTCATCGATCATCAGACGATCGAGGACCGTGCGACCGAGCGCGGGATTTCAATCCGTTCCGGCTGCTTCTGTAACCCCGGCGCTGGCGAACTGGCGATGGGCATCTCCGCCGACGAGATGTCCAGTTGCTTCGTCCGGTTCTCCGACCGGATCACGTACGACGACTTCAGGCGTTGCATCGACGGCAAGAGCACCGGCGCCGTCCGCGTCTCCCTCGGCCTCGCGAGCAACCTCGCGGACGTCAAGGCGTTCGTCGAGTTCGCCCGGACGTTGCTGGCGTGATGAACAAGGCGAGGACGGGGGCAACTCGACGAACACCGGGTGATCGGTGCAGCTCAAGGCCGCTTCTGTTTCGCCTCGCCCTTGACGACCTGGGTCTTGTGCGCGCCCTTCGTGGTGTGGACGAGGTACCCGTCCTGACCGGATAGCCAGACCTCCGTCAGCACGTAGATCGTGAAGTACTCCGTGTAGGACGGTGCGAAGGTCCCCACCTCATCGAAGACGAGGAGCGGCGCAGCCGCCGGCGGCTGGGCTGGCGTGAGCTTTTCGCCGAAGGAGATGATGGATTCCTTTCCGGTCGAGACTTGCCGCACGGTGATCTGGCTGTCTCCTGTCCTGGTCACGAGGTAGTCACCGGCCGGGAACTTCTTCGCGCCGGATTCGAACGTGAACGGGACCTTGAAGGCGGCCTGGGCATAGACCGGCTGGGCCACTACGGCCAAGGCCAACAGGATGATCACGATCGGGAAGACGGCAGGGCGTCTCATCGCTCTTCTCCCCCTTACATCGTCACCTCGGCGGGATACCCGGGAATGGGGTCCGGCGTCTCGGGAACGCCGTTCCCGAGGGCGTCTTCCATGGCCTCGATGAACGTGTCGATCTCCTCGAGCGTCGTGTAGACGTTCGGCGAGACGCGCAGCGCCTGGTAGTCGAACACCGAATTCGGAGGGGCGCCGCCGACAAGCGGGACGACGACGATTCTGTACTTGTCCATCATGAACTTCGCGAGCTGGCGCACGTCGATGCCGTCGATGTCCACCGCCGCAACTCCCCAGCACTGCGCGGGTTCGCTGAGCTCGCTCAGGATCTTGATGCGGGGGTGCGCCTTCAGCGCGTTGGCCCAGCGCAGGGTCAGGTAGCGCAGGCGCGCCGCCTTGCGCTCGGCCCCGATCGCCTGGTGGAACGCCAGCGACTCGCCGAGCGCCGCCCGGATCGCCCAGGGATGGGTGCCGATCGATTCGAACTTGCGGATGTCGGAATCCTGCTGCTCGGGGGCCGCCTGCAAGGGCCAGAACTTCGGGATCATCTCGCGGCGGACGTAGAGGCAGCCGTTGCCGATCGGGGCCAGCAGCCATTTGTGGAGACTGACGCCGTAGGCGTCGCATTCAAGATCACGCAGCTTGAATGGGAAGTGGCCCAGGGCGTGGGCGCCGTCCACGATCGTCACGATTCCCCTGGAGCGGGCCAGGCGGGACAGGCGCTTGACAGGGAACATCTGCGCCGTCAGGTTCGTGATGTGCGTGAAGTGGAAGACCTTCGTGCGCGGCGTGATGGCCTTCTCGAACATGGTGTAGAGGAAGTCCTGGGTCGCGGGCACGGGGAACTGAAGGCGCGTCACCTTGATGCCCTCACGACGCATGCGTTGGTCCCACGTCGTCAGCATGCGCGGGTAATCTTGCTCGGTGGTGATGACCTCGTCGCCGGCCTTGAGGTCGATCCCGTTCTGGACGATCTGCAGCGATTCGCTGGCGCCGCGGGTGAGCGCCATCTCCTCGGGATCGCACCCGAATTCCATGGCCATCCGGCGGCGAATGGTCTGGACGTTCGAGGCCAGCATGCCCAGGTAGTGAACGGGCAGCATGTTGGTCATGTCCATGTATCGCTCGACCGATTCGAGCGAGACCCTGGGCATCGGGCACGTGAAGCCGTTGTTGAGGTTGATGAGGGTCCGGTCCAGCTTGAAGGCCAGTTGGATCTCGCGCCAGTAGAACTCGTCCATGGCGACTTCCTGGGGCGTCTTGTCGGCCATCGACTGGCCGGCGGCTTCGACTCTCTCCAGCCAGCCCGCGTTGAACATGACCGCCGCGGATGCCACGCCACCCGCCATCTGCAGGAACCCTCTCCGGTCCAGCTCGGTGAACCTCATCTCACACCTCTTCTCTGTTCCGGCCTGATCGGACTCGAGACCCCGAAGCCCGCCCCGCGCACACTATGGCCGCGGCCCGGTGAGTGTCAAACTGATTTTCGGCGTAGGCTCCCCGGGGCCATCCTCTAGTCCCGCCCTCTGCGCCGCTCTTCCGCAATCCCAGGCATCGCATCCGCCCCTCGCCAAGCGTCTGCGAGAGCGGATCGAGCCCCCTCCCTGCGCGTCCTGCGGCCCCTTCGACCGACGCGAGTCGAACGGTAATGGAACCGTAAGCCGACACGCGGTGAATCGAAGGATTCCCGTAGGACTTCGACGACACGGGTGACGTCTACTCAGCCTGGAGTGTTCCGGTCGGGCGCGGGCACGTGCCCGCGGGGCCAGGAAACACCGGTGCGCGAGTCCGCGACACCGGGAGACTCCGGGACATGTCGGGACGGAGAACGAAAGGGAGGACACGATGAGAAGGTTCGTATGGATTCTGGTGGCACTCATGGTTCTGGCGCTGCCACTCATTGGCGCAGCCCAGACCGGCGGCGGCCGCATTACCGGCGCGGTGACCGACGCGACTGGCGGCGTGCTGCCCGGCGTGACGGTCAACGCCAGGGGCCCGGCCGCCGTGCTCAAGACAACCGTGACTGACTCGAACGGCAAGTACAGCTTCGAGAGCCTGGCCCCCGGCACCTACACCGTCACATTCGAGTTGACAGGCTTCGCCACCCAGACGAGCACCGTCGCCGTGACGGCCGGGCAGGCGGCTGCCGTTGACACCAAGCTCCAGGTCGGCGGCCGGACAGAGGCCGTCCAGGTCACCGGCACGCTGATCCCGCGGCCGACGCTGGAGGCGATGAGCCCGGTCACCACCCTGGAGGTCGAAGAACTCACCTATCGCGGCATCAACCGCGTGGAAGACCTCCTCACCAGCCTCCCGCAGGTGTTCGTGGCGCAGAACTCGTCGGTGTCCAACGGGGCCACGGGCACGGCAACCGTCGACCTGCGGTACCTCGGCCCCCAGCGCACGCTGGTGCTGATCGATGGACGCCGGATGCCGGCCGGCGACCCGGCTTCCAACGCTAACTCGGCTTCCACGGCGGCCGACCTGAATTTCATCCCGTCGGCGCTGGTCAAGCGCGTGGACGTTCTGACGGGCGGCGCGTCGGCCACCTACGGCGCCGACGCCGTGGCGGGCGTCGTGAACTTCGTGCTTGACCGCGACTTCACCGGCTTCAAGGGTGGCGTGGAATACAGCGGCTACCAGCACAACAACACCAACAGCCTGGCTGATTCGATCAACGCGGCCAAGGGGTTCTCCATCGTCAAGGGCAGCCGGTTCAACGACGGCCCGATCGACTTCAACGTGGCGTGGGGCAGCAAGTTCGCCGACGGCAAGGGCCATGCGTCCTTCTACCTCGACTACCGCAAGAGCAACGCCATCAACAAGGATCAACGCGACTACACGAACTGCTCCGTGGGCACTACGGCCATGACATCCAGCGGACCGTCGTGCACCGGTTCATCGACGTCCCCGACCGGCCGGTTCTTCGCAAATGACGGCTCGAGCTACACCGTGAATCCCACCACGGGCCTCATGGTTCCCTGGGCGGCTTCGTACACGTACAACTACGCGCCGAAGAACTACATGCAGCGCCCGGATCAGCGCTGGGCGGGCGGCGCGTTCATCAACTACGACATGAACAAGTACATCAACGTCTATGGCGACGTGATGTTCATGGACGACACGACCGACGCGCAGATTGCCGAGTCGGGCGACTTCGGCAACTCGCTCACGATCGACTGCCGGAGCCCGCTGCTGAACGCCTCGGAGCTCGCGGCCCTCTGCACGAGCCAGGGTTACAACACGACGACCAACTACATCGCCAACGTGCAGATCTACCGGCGCAACGTTGAAGGTGGCCCGCGCATCGACCACCTGAACCACACGGACCTGCGGTACTCGGCAGGCGTCAAGGGCACGCTGAACAACGTGTGGAGCTACGACATGTACGGCCTGCAGGCTACGGTCCGTGCGCCCGAGTCGTACCAGAACGACCTCAACACCGTCAACGTCGGGAACGCCTTGCTGGCGCACAGTGACGGCAGCGGCCACGCGGTGTGCGACAACGGCGGCGGCGACGGGTGCGTCCCGTGGAACATCTTCACACCGGGCGGCGTAACGGCGGCGCAGTTGGCCTACCTCTCGCTCGACGAGGTCCGCGACCAGGGCACAAGAACGCGGGTCTTCAACGCCACCCTGAAGGGTGACCTGAAGGACTACGGGGTCGTGTCGCCGATGGCGACCGAGGCCGTCAAGGTGGCGACCGGCTTCGAGTACCGCCAGGAGCTCCTGTTCGTGCGCTCCGACATAGCGTTCGAGACGTTCATGGGCGCGGGCGCGGGCGGCCCGATCCCGTCAATCAGCGGCACTTACAGCGTGAAGGAGTTCTTCGCCGAAGGGCTGATCCCGCTCATGCAGGACAAGCCGATGGTGAAGGACCTTTCTCTCGAAGCCGGCATCCGTGAGTCGGACTACACCAGCACCGGAACGCACGCGACCTACAAGCTGCAAATGTCGTGGGCGCCGGATCCGGACTTCAAGTTCCGCGTCGGGTACAACCGCGCGACGCGGTCGCCGAACATCCAGGAACTCTATGCGCCCCAGGCGATCGGTCTCGGCGGCAGTTCGGATCCGTGCGCGGGTCCGGCGTCTGCGCTGTCGTTCACGCCGCAGCAGTGCCTGCTGACCGGCGTACCGCTCTCGGCATATGGCACGGTCGTGCCGAGCACCGCGGGGCAGTACAACACCCTCGGCGGCGGCAACCCGGGCCTGCAGCCCGAGGTGGCCAACACCTGGACGGCGGGGGCGGTCCTGACGCCGAGGAAGTTCCTGCCGGGCTTCACGGCGACGGTCGACTTCTACAACGTGCAGATCAACAACACCATCGGTTCCCTTGGTTCGGACTCGATCATGAACATCTGCGCCACGACGGGCAGACTCTGCAATCTGATCCACCGCGACCAGTTCAACTCGACCTGGAGAACCCCCAACGGCTACGTGATCACCACCAACCAGAACGTCGGGCAGCTGCGCAGCGAGGGCGTCGACGTGACGGGCAGCTATACGCGGGCGGTCCCGCACGACCTGGGCGCGTTCAGCGTCAACATGATCGGCTCGTACCTCTTGAAGTCGTACATCAACACCGGGTTGATCTCGTACGACTGCGTGGGCTTCTTCGGCCAGGTCGCCACCTGCCGCATCCCGTCGCCGGTGTGGCGGCATCTCGCCAGGTTCTCCTGGGAAACACCGTGGAACGTGACGATCACGGCCGGTTGGCGTTTGATCGGCCACGTCATGAACGAGGAGGGCAGCTCGCAGACGGCGCTGGCCAACCCCTCGCGCTGGGCGCTTGACCAGGTAAACTACGACGCCTATCTCCCGACCTTCAACTACCTGGACGTGGGCGTCACCTGGAAGGTCCGCAAGGGGATCACGTTCATCGCCGGCGTCAACAACGTGTTCGACAAGGAGCCGCCGATGGGAGTCGGCAACGGCACCAACGACTACGGCGCCGGGTTCTACAACACGTATGACTCGCTCGGCCGCTACATCCACACCGGGTTCCAGTTCACGTTCTAATCGGGCGGCGACATCGTAAGACAGGACGGGGCGGCCCCGCGGGGGCCGCCCCTTCTCCTGCATGGTCCGACGCTCACACGTGGAGGCACGCCGATGGACACCACCACCGCAACGGCCGGTGCGACAGCGTTGATGGCGGACCCGGCAATTCCCGCCCAGCACGCGGTGCGGGCTGCGCCGACGCCCGAGGACTTCATGGTCGACGACTGGCTCGTGCAGCCGACGCTCGGCCGCCTGTCGCGGGGGGACACGACGCTCCGGCTGCGGCCGCAGTTGATGGACGTGCTGGCCTGCCTGGCGTCGGGCAACGGCCGCACGGTGGGAAGGCCGGAACTCCTCGGCACGGTCTGGGATGGCCGGTTCGTGACCGAGTCGGCCATCGCCCGATCGGTGGCGGAACTTCGCCAGGCGCTCGGCGACGACGCTCGTCAGCCGCGGATCATCGAAACGATCCCGAAGCGCGGGTACCGCATCATCGCCCCGATCGCGCGGCACGTGCAGGCACCCGACACCGAGGTCGCGGCCCTGCTCGACGCGTCCCCGACGCCAGACACGCGACTCATCACCGGCTTCTGGCCGCTCGTCGTCCTTCTCTTGGCGGCGATGGCGGTGGCGCTGATCCTCGTGGGCCGGCTGGCGGCCTGAGTCTGCCTTCAGACGGGCAGTAAGCTCCCAATTCACTTGCCGCCCGGGAATCGCTCTGATCGGCTTCCTGGACCCTACTGCAGGCGCGGGGTCTGCCGGCTTGGCTCCGCCGTGCCTCGACCCGCCCCACAGCACCTCGTCCCTGACGCGCCGCTCTGCCGTCTGCGCATCGGTCGTCTCGAAGTGACCCGGCCGCCACTGCGTCCCGATTGTCCTGTAGAGTCGGCGGAAACTCGCGACGTCGTGCACCTGCGGCGCCCGTGCCACTTCGAGGGCATGGCAGAGCTCGTGCCCGAGCATGGCGATCTGTTCGATCGGCAGGGTGAGGTAAGCATCCACCTGCACGAGAAGGAAGCGAATTCCGCCCCCCCACGCCATGAACGTCGTCGAGGCGTGGAACTCGTCGTCTGGCGGCGATGTGACCACCTCCAGATAAACGATGACGTCACTCTGCTCGAGTTCACCGATGAGTGTGGCGACCAGCGGTGAGCGTTCGACTGCCGCGGCCGCGAGTTCTGGCTGGCGTCCGTCAGGCAGCGAAGATTATTCCACGTCTGCGGTGGCTGGGCGGCTCGCGCGGTTCCAGAGACGACAACCATCAGAGCGACCAACAGCGGCCTTTTCACAGCGCGCCTCCTGATCGGAGGGACGGAGGCGGGGCGCTGGAAGTTATTCGGGCACGAGTTTCGACTCTCGCGCGGATCCTCTTCGTTCATCCCTGGAAGCGCGAACGTGGGCGAGATGCCAGCGCGGCCCTATCTTCCCCGCCGGCCGCAGTGCGCTGATGATCGACGCCGAGACCCAGTAAATGTCCGAGTTCCCGTTCTGCGGCGATCCGTTGAGATCGATCAGATGCTGAAGTGTGAGGCCACGGAGCGATGTCCTGCCACGCTCGCGCGGCGCCGTCGAGGCGAAGAAGAAGTGGCGGCCGTCGGGCGACACGTAGGGCGAAACGACGGTGTTAGCCGCATCGTTGATGGCCGGCCCCAGGCTCGTCCCCGATGTCCAGCTCCCGTCGGCCTGGCGGAAGAAGACGTAGTAGTTCGACTTCCCGGGGGGCATGCTCTCCGGCCGTCCCTCGACGCCGACGACGAGGTAACTCTCGTCGGACGCGATGAACCCGTTGAACGTCCCCGCGTAGCCATTCACGGCGTCGGAAAGCCTCTCCGAGCGCGGCGAATCCCTTGCCGGCCGGTCGAGCACGGTAGATCGCGGCACCCTTGCCCGGCGTCTGCGCATGCGTGAAGTAGAGGGTGCCGTCGCGGGCGATCGACGGGAAGAAGCTGACGCCCTCGGTGTTGATCGGCGCCCCGAGGTCGTACGGTTCGCCCCACGTCCCGTCGGCCAGCCGATCGGCGGCCCAGATGGTCTGATTCCCCCAGCCCGGCTTCGGCGCCTCGCCGGCCCGCGGCCGGTTGGTCAGGAAGAACACGCGGCGGCCATCGGCGCTGAGGCACGGCTCCATGTGGATAGTAGGCCGCATCGGACGGCGAACGGGGCGACCTCCGGCGGCGTCCAGCGGCCCTTCACGAGCCTGGTGACCATAATCGTGGCAATGGACCGGAACGTGACGCCGAAGTAGAATTCGCTGCCGTCGGGCGAGATCGCCACGTCCCGCTCGGAGAGGCCCGTGCTGACGAGGCCGGGTGCGAAAAGGACCGGAATGCTCCCCGGCGGTGTCAGACCGAAGTAAGGGCCGCCCGGGGGATGGAGCCACGAGGCGCCATGGCTCCCCGTCGCCGCATGAACCCCCGCGAGTTCAGGCTGAAAGGCCGCGGCAGCAAGGCCCAGGACGACCGTAACGCCGAGCAGCAATCGACGGTTCAACACGGCTATGCGTCCTCCGCCCTTCATTGGACTCCCCCTGGCGCGCGCAGGTCTTTCGCGCCGTCTTCCATCTCTGCGGGGACGGCGGGACCCGGCGTTCGGACCGCCAATCGGCGTCCGATAAGGTTTTTCGAAGAGGGCCGTAAGAACACCAGAGCCCCGTCCCGCGTCACACTCGAGTAGCGCACCCACTTCCGTCGTGGCTTTGGGAGAGTCCGCCCATGTCGAACCTCTTTCGTCGCCGCGTCGTCGCACTGGCCGCAGTCGTGCCGATCCTCTGCCTCGGCGGCACTATTCGAGCATTGGATTCGGCCAGTACGCCGGCCCGCTCTTCCACGATGCCCGCGGACGAGCGACAACAGCTACAGTTGTTCGGTCCGACCGACCGGCTCGACGCGCTGGTCGAGCAGGGGTTGAAGGACTGGCAGGTGCCCGGGCTGGCGCTGGCCGTCGTCAAGGACGGCAAGGTCGGTACTCGCCAGGGGATACGGCGTCCGCAGCCTGAAGACCCGGGAACCGGTGACGCCCGACACGCTGTTCTACATCGCCTCGGCCACCAAGTCGTTCACCGCCACGCTGGCCGCGATGATGGTCGAGGAGGGCAAGGCCGCCTGGGACCGGCCGCTCCGGGCCGACTTCCCGTCGTTCCGGATGTACGACCCGGTCGCGACCGAGCGGGTGACGCTTCGCGACATGCTGTCGCACCGGACCGGCGTTCCGCGGCAGGAGTTCCTCAAGGTCCACGCGCCCGACCGGCGGACCGATCTCGTCGATCGCATCCGCCACTTCGAGCCCGCCGTCGAATTCCGGTCGGGCTTCAGGTATTCGAACGAGGTGGTCACCGTCGCGGGCGACCTGCTGGCGCAGCGGGCCGGTACGACGTGGGAAGACATGGTGCGGCGCCGGATCTTCGCGCCGCTCGGCATGAGCCGCAGCGCCGTCGACGTCCGCGAGATGAAGGCGGCGGGCAACTATGCCTCCCCGTACATCGTGCGGCAGAAGGATCCGGAGGAGATGGCCTTCTACGACGTGGCCGAACTGCGCGGCCCGGCGGGCGCGGTCATCTCGAGCGTCAACGACATGTCGCACTGGCTGCTGTTCAATCTGAATCGAGGCCAGTGGCAGGGCAGGACGATCGTCGGCGCGCAGGAGCTGGCGCCGCTCTACACGCCGCAGATGGCGGCCACGGTGAGGCCGCCGCGCTGCCCGGAACTCTCGTACCAGAGCTACGGCCTCGGTTGGTTCATCGACACCTACCGCGGCTCGCTGCGCATCTCGCATCCGGGCAACCTCTACGGCTTCACCTCCATGGTGTCCTTCCTCCCCCGCGAGAAGGTCGGGGTCGTCGTGCTCGCCAATCTCAACGGGACCCCGCTCCCCGAGATCATCGAGCGGTTCGTCTACGACACGCTGCTCGGCCTGGACGTCGTGGACTGGACGACGCGCACGAAGGACGACTATGCCCGGGCGCGCGCGGCGCTCGAGCAGCAGGCGGCGGAGCCGGACCCGGGACGCAGGCCGGAGGAGAAACCCTCGCGGCCGCTCGACGCCTACGCCGGCACCTACGCCAACCCGGGCTACGGCACGTTCGTCATCCGCCGCGACGGGGGCACGCTCGAGATCAGCGTGCACTCCGGCACGTTTCCGCTCAAACCGTACGCGGGCGACACGTTCGAGTTCTACCACCCCGTGGAGGACGAGAGCTGGCTGCTCGCGTTCGACAAGGCGGGCCCAGTCCATCCGGCTGCGATCACAATCGACATCGGGGCGGGCCTGAAGCCGCTCGTCTTCACCCGGGCACGCGCCGCGGCGGCGCCCCAGGCGCCCGCGATCGAACGAAAGACGTGCAGGGCGCCGGACGGCGTGCCGATGGTGTACTCGGCGGCCGGTTCGGGCGAACCGGCGCTCATCTTCATCCACGGCGGGCTGGCCAACCGGGGATTCTGGGACGGTGAACTCCGGAGGTTCGCGGCGGGCCACCGGGTCATTGCGCCGGACCTGGTGGGACACGGCGAGTCGGGCGCGAACAGAACGAAATGGGGACTGCCCGAGTTCGGCGCCGACATCCGCGCCATCGTCGAGGCCGAGCATCTGGGCAAGGTCGTCATCTTCGGAAACTCGCTCGGCGGTCCGGTGGCGATCGAGGCCGCGCTTCTGCTGGGCGACAAGGTCCTCGGCGTGGTGGGCGTGGACACCTTCCAGAATCTCGACTACGTGATGCCCGCCGACCAGATGCAGCAGCGAGCCGAGGCGTTCCGCTCCGACTATCCGGGCAGCCTGAAGCAGATGATGAAGCTGCTGTTCCATCCGGACGCCGATCCGGCGCTCGTCGCCGACGCGGAGCGCCGGATGGCTGGAACGTCGCCCGAGGCGGCCTACGGGATGTTCCTCGGGATGCGGGGATACGATCAGGGCGCGGCCGCGCGACGCCTCGCGGTCCCGCTGCTGGCCATCAACGGCGACCTCTTCCCGACCGACGTCGCGGCCCTCCGGAAAGTGAAGGCGGACTTCGAAGCGGTCGTCATGACACACGCGGGCCACTACCCCATGCTGGAGCGGCCCGAGGAATTCGACCGCCTGGTCGGCGAGTGCGTGCGCAGATTCGAGGGCCGTTCCCGGACCGCGAAGCACTGAGGCGGCCGGGCCACGTCGAAACCAGACCGACAACCGGAGGGCATCATCGTGAAACGCCTCGTGCTAGCACTCCTTGCTGTCGCGCTCCTCACGGTTCCCCGGGCGGAGGCCCGCGGGCCGGCGGTCTCGGGCTCGTTGGCGTACGGTCCACACGAGGTTGGATTCCAACTGTTCGTCGAGACGGACCCGACCCGCGGCTATCCGTCAGCGACTCCTGGGGTCCCGGGGGCGCGGCCCATGCGCGTGTACATCTGGTATCCGGCCAGTCCGACGAAGGGCTCGGCCCTGACGGTCGGAGATTTCGTCGCGATGGCCGTCGACGATTTCCGCCGATCCTCGGACCCCTCGCGAGGTATCGAGACCGCACGGGTCCTTCCTGTCCCGCTGGCGAAGGGCCTCGACGCGACGGAACTCGAGGCCTTGCTCGCGAGTCCGACGAAATCGATCAGGGGCGCCAAGATGCGGCCGGGCGCGTATCCGGTGCTGGTCCTGGGCCAGGGGCTCTACTACGAATCGCCGCTGTCCCACCTCATCCTGTGCGAGTACCTCGCCAGCCGCGGGTACATCGTGGCCACGAGCCCGCTGCTCGGGACCGAGTCCCGCCCGGTCGAGCTGACCGTCGAGGACCTCGAGACCGCCGTCCGCGATCTCGAGTACGTCGTGGAGGCGGCCCGGCGCGATGTCGGCGTCTCGCGCCAGCCTCTCGGCGTGATTGGGTACGACATGGGCGGGATGGCCGGCCTCATCCTGTCGATCCGCAATCCGGAAGTCGCCGCGTTCCTGTCGCTGGACGCGGGCATTCAGTCGCCCCACCCCTCGGGGCTTCCGGGTGCTCACCCCCAGTATCAGGAAGGACGGTTCGCGATCCCGTGGATGCACATGACACAATCCCGCGTCGTCGAGCAGTTGCGCCAGGCCGCGCGAAAGGACCCCCAGTCCCCCTTCCTGTTCGAGCGCAAGACGCTCGGCGACAGCTACCTGATCTCGGTGCCGTCCAACAGCCACGGCGTGTTCTCGTCGTACGCGATGTTCGGCATTCGACGGGCGATTCCCGGCTACTGGGGCGCAATCGACGGCGACCCGCGCCCGATCCACGAGGAGATCCTCCGCCTGTCGGGGTTGTTCTTCGACGCGGTCCTGAAGGGAGACGGGTCGGCGAATGCGGAGCTGGTGGCGTCATCGATCGCGGGGACCACGAAAGGTCAGTTTCCGATCGCGAGAAAAGCGGGAACGGGTCGCCCCGCGACGAAGAAGTGAGCGGATGTCGCGCGTGCCAGCCCAGGTTCCACGCCGGATGTCACTGGGCCGAGATTCCCTCAGGGTGCTCCGCCGCCCTACTCGCACCTGAGCGCCACCACCGGGTCGACCTTCGTCGCCCGCCGCGCTGGTATATAGGATCCCAGGAGCGCGGCCCCGAGCAGCACGGCCGCCGACGCCGCGTAGGACATGGCGTCACCCGGCTTGATCGCGAACAGGAGCGAGGCGAGGAACCGGCTGAGGCCCCACGCGCCGGCCAGGCCGAGCAGCACGCCGCCCAGCCCCAGCGCGCCGCCGTGTCGCAGCACGGCCCGGCGGATGTCGCCCGGTGTGGCGCCGAGCGACATCTGGATGCCAATCTCGCGAGTCGACTGCGCCACCTGGGACGCCAGCACGCCGTAGATCCCGACGGCCGCCAGCACGAGCGCAAGACCCGCGAACAGCGTGAGAATGATCGCGTCGAAGCGGGGGTGTGCGATCGAATCGGACATTTGCTGAGTCAGCG
The DNA here is from genome assembly GCA_963727765.1 of uncultured Acidobacteriota bacterium. Lineage (GTDB taxonomy): Bacteria > Acidobacteriota > Vicinamibacteria > Vicinamibacterales > Fen-181 > FEN-299. Next base: position 820,936 of record CAVSGZ010000008.1, on the reverse strand, counting down.
TCGTGATGTTGAAGAGCGGCAGCTGCGGGTCGAGCCGCGCGACCTGCACCCGCAGCGCTCCGACGATCTGCAGCGGGTCGCCGCTCGTGCGAATCACGATCGTCGTGGCCGCCAGGGGGCCCTCCAGCATGAGCAGTTCGTCGAACTGTGTGACCGGGAAGTACAGTTCCGGCTGCGGATTCGAATCGAACCCTCGCGGCCGCATCGACTCCACGACACCGACGATGCGCCGGAGGCCGCCAATATCAATCTGCCGGCCCACCGGGTCGAGCCCAGCCATATAGCGATCGGCCAGAACCCTGTTGACGATGACGACGCGTTCGCCGGCGGCGTGATCGGAGGAGGCGAAGTCGCGGCCCGCGAGGAGCCGCGTACCGAGCGCCTTGAAGAGACCCGGGCTCACCAGCCGGACCCCTGCCAGCATCGGGTCGTTCGGATTGGCGCCGCCCGGCAGGCCGGGCAGGCGGAACCCGAGGTTGATCTGCGCCTGCGACATCGGCATCAGGTTGGTAGCCCCGGCGGCTTCGACGCCCGGTGCCGCCCGGATACCGGACAGGATCTGGTCCAGGAACGTGGTGCGCGAGAGCGGCTGTGAGTACCGCGCGCGCGGCAATTGCACCTGGACGGCGAGCGCACCGGCCGGTCGGTACCCGAGGTCCTGGCCCACGAGCGCGAACAAGCTGCGTGCGAGCAGGCTTGCTCCCACCATCAGGATCAGTGCCAGTGCCACCTGCGTGACGGTCAGCACCGTGCGCGGCGCGTTCCGGCCGAGAAACCCGAAGCCGCCCGCGCCAGGTGCCGCCGACTGCCGGATCGAATCAGTCAAGCCGCGCCGCGCCGCTGCCAGCGCCGGCGCGGCTCCGAAGATCAGCGTCGCGCACATCGACACGAGCGCGCCGAAGATCAGAACGCGCAGATCGAGGTGGACCATGCTCAACTGGCTGAACGCCGCGGCACCGAGCCGCGGCAGCAGCCGAACGACCCAGATGGCCAGCAGAACGCCGAGCATCCCGCCCAGCAACGAGAGAACCGCCGCTTCGGCGAGCATCTGGCGAATGATGCGGGCCCGGCTGGCCCCAAGCGCCGCGCGAATCGCGACCTCGCGGTGCCGCAACGTGACGCGAGACAACAACAGGCTGGCGACGTTGGCGCAGGCGGTGAGGAGCACGAGGCCGACGGCAGCCCACAGCACGATCAGCGCGGGGCGCACCGCCCCGGCCTGGCGGTCCTGGAGCGTCACAAGCTGGAACGGCGGGAGCGACCAGGGCGCCGCGGCACCCGCAGATCGGCCGCCGCCGGAGGAACTATCGACTGCCGCGCCCCGGTTCCGGGCCATGATCGTGTTCCCTTCAGCGGAGGCCTGTCCGACCGATACGCCCGGCTTCAGCCGCGCCAGAAAGGGCACGATGGCCACCCGCCGCTCGTTTCCGGCCCGCTGGGGAGGCGCGAGAAGAAACGGCACCCAATACTGGGTCTCCTGGCTCGGAAACGCGAAGGTCGCCGGCATGATGCCGATGACCTGCCGGCCCAGACCGTCGAGCACGATCGGCCGGCCAACCACCGCCGGATCGCGTCCCAGCTTCTGATCCCAGAGTGTGTAGCTGATGATCACAACCGGCGCCGCACCGGGCTGCTCCTCCGCGTTGTTGAACGTGCGGCCGGCAATCGGTTTGGCGCCCAGCAGCGCGAACAACGCGGGCGACACGCGCGCACCGGTCAGCCGGAACGGATCGCCGACACCGGTCAGCGTTAGGGAGTCCCGGCCATAGAGCGCGAGCGACGCGAGCGTGCGCGTTTCGTGACGCCAGTCCTGGAAATCGTCTGTGGACGGCAGCGACAGTCGCAGATCATCCCGCCCCTGCGTCATCTCCGGAGTCGACACGATCCGGTCGGGCTCCGGATAGGGCGGCGGCAGGAGCACCAGCGAGTTGACGACGCTGAAGATGGCGGTATTGGGACCGATGCCCAGTGCGAGGGTGATGACGGCAACGGCGGTGAGGCCTGGCCTTTTCGCGGCGAGCCTGATCCCGTACCTGAAATCCTGCCAGAGACCAGTCATCGTTCCACTCCGAGAAATGCAACGTCGACGGGCAGCTCGAACCGCAACACGCGATACCCCGCTCGCGCCACCGAGTCGCCCAGCGACCGTGTGGGGGAGTACCCGGACGAGTCGAAGAGCCGCGCGCTGCCATGGGCCGCCACCATCAGCAGAGCCGGGAGTGGTCCGCTGGCCGAGCCGGCCGGTGACGCAATCACTGCGCGGAGCCGGGTGGGAAGCCCGGCCTCGCCAGGGGGCGAGGCCACCGAGAAGTTCATGTACTCGATATTGAGGCCCTCACCGCGCTCGCGTGGAGCCGGGCTCGTGTCGACCATCAGCATCGTTCGGGCCTTTCCTCTCGCGACCTACACGCTCACCCGGTCCGATTCGTAGAAGAACCGGAGCAGGTCCTGAAGCCCAATCGCACCGCCGGTCACCGGGCGCGCGCCCATCCGAAGGACGACATCCGCCTGCCGATCTCCGCACGCTCGGCCGGACCACCCGGCAGCACCTAGCGCGCGAACACCCCATGGTCCGGGCCGACGCCAGCCGCCTCTCCCTATTCTTTCATCAGCGCCACGCACGCCATGCCGACGTACGCCGCGCGATCGGAGTCCTGAGTCCGTCGCCTGAGCGCGATGCGCGAGGGCGGCGCCGAACAGCTTTGGCACCATGCCCCGAGTCGCGAGATTCTCCGTGATGTCACCAGCGTGCGCGCTTCCAACCAAGGTAATCCATCACGTCGACCCTACCGTCAGAAGGGAGAGCACTGGCAAGCTGACAGGCGCGGGCGGCTGGCGCTCAGCCGCACCGGGCAGCAACAGGCCACACCCCGCGAGAACGACGATCGGTGACAGATGTCGGCGCATCGGGTCATCGCCTCCCGGCCATCAGTCCGAGCGCAGCGCGACGATCGGATCGACGCGTGAGGCCCGCCACGCGGGTGCGGCGCAGGCGACGAGTGCGACCACCAGGAGCGACGCCGCCGCACCGCAGAACGTCAGCGGGTCGCGTGACTCGACGCCGAACAGGAGGCTGGCCAGGACGCGGCTCAACGCGACGGCCGCGGCGAGACCGATGACCGTACCCGCGAGCCCCATGACCATGCCCTCGCCGACCACCTCACGTATCACCTGGCTCCTGTCGGCTCCGAGCGCCATCCGCAGACCGATTTCGTTCGTCCGGTTGTTCACCGAATAGCCGAGGACTCCGTAGATCCCGATCCCCGCGACGACGAGCGACACGGCAGCGAACACCACCAACAGCACCGCGTTGAAGCGGGGCTGCGCGGCGCTGCCCGCGATCCCCTGCTCCAGCGTCTGCACCGCCGAGATGGGCAGGTCCGGGTCCAGAGCGTGGACTCGCCGCCGGACCATCGGCAGGATCGCCTCTGGCGAGCCCTGCGTGCGCACGGCGACCTCCATCGACGGCCAGAGGCGGTACGAGCCCGAGTAGTACATCGCCGGCAGTTCCTGGTCGAGCGAGATATTGCGCACGTCGCCCACGACGCCCACCACCGTGTAATCGGCCCTCTTGGCGCCCCTGGCGTTCACCAGGTGGACCACCTTTCCGACGGGGTCGTCGTCGCCCCAGTACTTGCGGGCGAACGCGCGGCTCACGATCATGACGGGGGCCGACTCCGGCGAATCCGCCTCGCTGAAGTCGCGGCCCAGCACGAGCGGGATGCCGAGCATCCGGAAGAAGCCTGGGCTGACGACCCGCCAGTCGATCGGGATGGCGGTGCCGGCCGGCAGGACCGAATGGCTCGGCGTGCTGACCGGCGTCCTCGTGTAGGCGCCGGCGCCGAAGGGGAGGCCGCTCGAAATCGCGGCGTCCTTGACGCCGGGCAGGCCGCGCAGCGATTCGAGCAGTTCCTTGTAGAAGGCCCACGACTTGGCGTGGCCCTGGTAGCTGGAGGGCGGAAGCGACACCCGGAACGTGAGGGTGTTCGAGGGATCGAAGCCAAGCGGCACCCGCTCGAGGCGGATTAGGCTCTTCGCCAGCAGCCCCGCGCCGATGACGAGCACGGTCGCCAGCGCCAGCTGCGCGGCGGCCTGGCTGCTTCTGCAGCAGCGGGTGCTGGTGGCCGCGCGCAGATCGCATCCCCAGCTTGAGGACGGCGTTCAGGTCGGTGCGCGTGCTCTTCCAGGCGGGCGGCAGGCTGAACAGGATGCCGGCGACCAGCGACGCCCCCAGCGTGAAGAGCACCACCGTGGCATCGACGCGGATGCCGGCGGCCGGCTGCTGGCTGGCCGGCAGCGCGCCAATCAGGCTGACCGCCCAAGCGGCCAGGATCAGGCCCGCCGCGCCGCCCGCCAGCGACAGCAACAGGCCCTCGGTCAGAATCTGCCGCACCAGCCGCGCGCGGCCCCCGCCGATGGCGGCGCGGATGGCGAACTCCTTCTGCCGCGCCGCCGTTCGCGAGAGCATGAGATTGGCGACGTTGGCGCAGACGATGAGCAGCAGCAGCGCCACCGAGCCCAGGAGCACCATCAGCGCGGTGCGCAACTGGTCGCTCACGAACCATTTGTAGAAGCTCCGCAGGCGGATGGTCCAGTCGCGTACGTCGGGGTACTGCTCCACCACCCCGCGGCTGATGGCGTCCATTTCGGCCTGCGCCATCTCCATCCTGACGCCCGGCCTGAGGCGGCCGATGACGCTGATAACGTGGCTGAGGCGGTTCTCGCGCGACGGGTCGATGACCATCGGCACCCAGAGATCGCCGCCGGTCAGCAGGTTCATCTCTGGCCCCATCACGCCGACCAGCGTGTAGACCACGCCATCCACCGCCATCGGCTGGCCGACGATCCGCCGGTCGCCCGCGAAGCACCGCTTCCACAGCGACTCGCTGATCATCACGACCAGCGCGTGCCCGGGCCGATCCTCCCCCTCGCGAAAACTCCGCCCGACGAGCGGACGCAGGCCGAGCAGCGGTACGAGCGACGGGCTGATCGGGCCGCCGACGACCTGCTCCGGTTCGCCCCGCCCGGTCAGGGCGTAGGTTGCGAACCCGAAGGCGCCCAACCCCTCGAACGTCCGGGTCGCTCCCTTCCAGGACAGGTAGTTCAGCGAGGAGGCGGAGAAGTACGGCAGGTTCAGCTTGTCGTTGCGCTCGGCCACCTGCATCAGGCGGTCGGGCTCGGGAAACGGCAGCGCCCGCAGCATCGCCGCGTTCATCACGCTGAAGACCGCGGCATTGGCGGCGATGCCAAGCGCGATCGTCAAGACGGCTGCGGCCGTGAAAGCCGGCGTCTGGCGGAGCATCCTCAGCGCGTGGCGAAGATCGTGTGACAGCATCTGCGCTCGATGATCTGCCGCAGCCCTGGCCGAAGTCCTTACGGACAGAATCTCAGGGCCTTCCTTTTCGATTCGCACAACAGCCGGCATGGCCGTGATGGTAAGAAAATTCGAAGGTTTCCAGGGCACCCAGGTGCTCCCATGTTCCGTCTCAGAAGAAGACTCGAAGCTGCACTTCCATTCGACGCCATCACCAGACCGCGCCGGCTCCCGTAGGATCGGCGGCAGGTCGGGCGCCGGAAGGCGCTATGATGACCGGGTTTTCAAGGGAGGCGGGCGTGGTCGAGCGATCGTCACGAGCGCAGGGGCCAGGCGCGGACTTCACGCTTGGGGACTGGCTCGTGCAGCCCAGCCTGAACCGGATCAGCCAGGGCGAAACCGAGGTCCGGCTCAGACCGCAACTGATGGACGTGCTCGTGTGCCTCGCCGCGCGCGCGGGCCGCACCGTCACGAAGGACGAACTCCTCGACCTTGTCTGGCCTGGGCAGTACATCGTCGAATCGGGCCTGGCCCGGTGCGTCGCGGAGCTGCGGCAGATCCTCGGTGACGCGGCGCGGCAGGATTCCCGGTACATCGAGACGATTCCGAAGCGGGGCTACCGCCTCATTGCCCCGGTGACTTTTCTCGCCGCGGAGCCTTCCGAGCCCACGGCCCCACCGTCCGGCCAAGGGCCTGCTGCCGTCACCGCGTCGGCCGAAGCGGCGGGCGCGCCGAAGGACCTGCCGACAACCCCACCGGAGATTGTCGCTCCGGCCGCTGACGGGCGGCGCCGTTGGATCGTCCTTGCGTCGGCGGGGGCCCTCGTCATCGCCGCCGCCGCCACATTCTCCTGGCGCTTCTTCCAGCCGCCGCCGATTGGCGAACGCGACCAGCTCGTTCTGGCCTTTGAGAACTCGACGGGCGACGCAGTGTTCGACGATCCGCTGCGGCTGGCGCTTCTCGTGCAACTCGAGCAGTCGCCCTATCTCCGGGTGGTCAGCAGTCAGCGGATCCAGGACGAATTGACCTTCATGCGTCTCCCCGCCGACACGCCCATCTCGAGGGCCGTGGCTCGCGAGATCTGCCAGCGAATCGGCGCAAAGGCCGTGTTGTCCGGATCACTCGTGGCGCTCGGTCGCCACTACATCATCGGGCTCGAGGCAGTCGGGTGCCAGGCGGGCGACGTGCTCGTCCGCGACCAGGTGGAGGTGGAGAGCAAGGAGACCGTCCTCGCGGGCCTCGGGCAGGCCGTATCGGCGATCCGGCGAAAGCTGGGAGAGTCGGTGGCGTCGATCCGGCGTTCCGACGTGCCCATCGTGCAGGCGACAACGTCGTCGCTGGACGCGCTCGAAGCGTTCAGCCAGGGGGACCGCGCGCGCAGCCGCGGCGAGAACGAAGAGGCCGTGCGGCTCTATCGAAGAGCGATCGCCCTCGACCCGTCGTTCGCGCTCGCCTACGTGCGGCTCGGCCTGCATCTGTTCAACCTGTCCCGGAACCGCGAGGGTGTCGAGGCGCTGAAGGCGGCCTACACGCTACGCGATCGGGCCAGCCCGCCCGAACGCCTCTACATCATCGCGGCCTACGAACGCCGCGTCGTCAGGGACCCCGTCAAGGCCGTCGATCCGCTCGAGGAATGGCGAGATGGGTATCCGGCCAACCCGGTCGCCAGGTTTACGCTGGCGTCGCTCTACAACGAGATCGGCCGGCACGACGACGCGGTGGCGCAGGCCCGGGAGGCTGTGCGTCTGGACCCCGGAAACGCGATCGCCGGCCTAGTGCTCGGAGAGGCCTTGTTTTACCTGGGGCGGTTCGACGAGGCCAAGCGTGTGACGGGCGACCTGCTGGCCAGGGCCCCTGGCAGCGTGCTGCTGCACTCGCTCGAGCTGAGAATCGCGTTCGTCCTTGGAGATCGGGACGGCGTGCGCCGTCAACTCGACTGGGCGAAAGACGTGCCGGACGCGGCGCGCCCCTTCCTGGGGCTCGAGGAGGGGATGGCCTGGATCGAGGGACGGGGGGGCGAGGCCGGTCGCCTCATCCAGCGCGGGGCTGACCTGGCCGAGCGAAGCGGCGATTCCGCCCTCGCAGCGCAGGCGGTCATCTGGCGTGCCGACCAGTTGGCGATGCTGGGGGCAACGGCCGACACCGCGGCGCTGGTGCACGAAGGGCTGAAGAAGGCGCGCACGCCGGAGACGCTTGCGGCCGCGGCCCTCGCGCTCGCGTGGGCGGGACGGGCGGACGACGTCGAACGATGCCTGCGCGAGTACCAGGGGATGCCGGATGTTCAGCCGGGCAGCGATCCCGAGTACCGCCCGGCCGCGCTGGCCGTCGTCGCCCTGAGCCGGGACCGCCCGGACGCTGCCATCAATCTGCTCGCGCCCCTTCGCGCGTACGAGGGCGGCTGGGGTCTCGGTTTCGTACCGACGTATATCCGCGGCCTGGCCCTGCTGCGGATGGGCCGCTCGGCGGAGGCAGCCGCCGAGTTCGAGCGCATCGCCACCCATCGCGGCGTCGTCGACCAGGAGGTGATCTACCCGCTCTCGCTGCTGCAGCTCGCCCGGGCGAGGACTGCCGCGCGCGACCCACGGGGCGGTCGCGCGGCCTACGAGCAGCTGTTGCATTTGTGGCGGGACGCCGACCCGGATCTGCTTGCGGTCGTGAGCGCCCGCGAGGAGCTGGCGAAGCTGCCGCGCGACGCGCGGTAGTGCCGGCGCAATCCGTCGAGTCGCGGGCTACACGACCGTGAGTCGGAAGCGGCAGCGCGGGTGCCCCATCAGGACCGACTGCACGAGTTCCACCTGCACCGCACGGCCGAACACGCGCTCGTGCATCTCCTTCACGTACCCGACCGAACACCAGCAGAACGTCGGTGAGAGGGTCTTGGATCCCTGGGCCTCCGCGGTCGGGCACAAGCAGACGTTCTCGGGGGACACCTGCCCGGTCTCGGCGCTGCCCACGTACTCCATCACGATGGCGTCGCCATCCATGGCGTAACCGCTTGCCTTGCCACGCTGTGCCACCCAGGCCGCGATGCGCTCGGCCGTGGCGGGCTCGGGCCGGCGCTTGAGGTCTGGCCGGAAGGCGCTGAAGCACGCCTTGCCATTCGCCGCCATGATTCGCCTGCGCACCGGCTCGTCGAGTTCCTGGTCCATCACCGTGAAGAACCGCGGCACCCAGCCGTCGACGAACTCCATGCGCTTGGCCGCCCGGGCGATGGACTTCTCGCCGGGCTTCGTCGGTGGCGCCGGAGCTGGCGTGCTTCCCTGCGCCTGCTGAGTCCCCGGCTCGGACGCCATCGCGCGGTGTGCGCCGAGCACCACGCCACACATGCAGCTGCCCACGCCTGCCCGACCGACGAGGGTCAGGAACGTCTTGCGATTCACCTTGTCTCCAGCCATGCGTACCTCCTGGTGGTTCCGTGCCGAGCCGTCCGATGGATCGGTCCTCTGCTGGCCACGTCGAGCGGGTGTCGACGGGCGGAGGCGCTCGCCTCTCCCTGTTTAGACGCGATCGCCAATCGAGAGTTGCTACCGTTCTCTTTCATTGACCTTCGGTTCGTTACCGCGCTGCCGGACGTGCGCGTTCGGCAAAGCCGGTCCCTGCTCTGTTGCGCGCAATTTCGCTGATTGGCGAGGCACTCGCTGCCGCGCGGCCAGGCTGGAACCGCCTGGCGCGCCGCTCGCGTGGATCCAGCGGCCATGCTGCACAGCCAGTAGCCCATGCGCAAAGAAGACGCCGACGGACGTCTCTGTGACGGCAACTGGAACTTCCGCCCTGCCACCCTCGTAATACCTTGTGACGCAAGACTACTGGCGGCGCAAGTCTTCGCGGAGGGTCCCATGGCAGACACGACCAACCGGACTGGCGACAAGGCAGAGTCGGACAGCTGGCAGGAGCAACTCCGCCGCGGCGGGCTGGAATTGGCAATCCTGCTCAGCCTGATCCGCGAGTCCCGATACGGGCTCGAGATCATCCGCCACCTCGAGGAGTTCACCGACCTGGTCGTCACCGAGGGGACGATCTACCCGATCCTGGCCCGGCTGAGTCGCGACGGGCTGGTGGAGGCCGAATGGCGCGACACCGGGTCCCACCCCCGGAAGTATTACCAGTTGAGCTCGCGCGGCCGCACACGGCTGGGGGAAATGGTGGCGTCGTGGAAGAGCTTTGCGGCAAAACTCGATCGGCTGATGGCCGCAGCGGAGGAGAACAGCCATGAAACTCACTGAAGTCGGCGAATCACGAGTCCGCGGGTATCTCTACGTCCTGCAGCGCTCGCTGCGCTCCTTCCTTCCCGCGGAGGTCGTGTCGGACGCGGTCCGCGAGGTCGAGTCGCACATCCGCATACGCCTCGACCAGGTCGAGGCGGTGCCGGACGAGCGCGCGGCCGTCGAACGCGTGCTGACGGAGCTGGGGGCGCCGCTCCGGGTCGCGCAGGCGTATTCGCACGAGATGACGCTCGACGAGGCGGTCACGACCGGCCGCTTCGTGCCGATGACCAGGGCGCTCTGGAACGCCGCCACGACATCGGTCGTCGGCTTCATGTGGGCCCTCCTCGTCTTTGCCGGCTGGACGATGGGCGTGTCGTTCCTGGCGGTGGCGGTCGTCAAGGTCATCCTGCCGAACAACGTCGGCACGTTCACCGAGAACGGCGTGTTCTCCGGCGCGGGGGCCATGATCTCGCTCCCGCCCGGCGCCGAGGTCCACCCATTCGGCTACTGGGTGATCCCGGTGGCGCTCGCCCTCGGCCTGAGCATTCTCGTGGGCACGCAGCGCGCGTCGCGGCGCATCCTGTCGTGGATGCGCTCGCGCCGGCAGCCAGCGCCGCGCGCGTAGCGGATCGGGCCATCTCGCTCCTCCGTTCCGCCCGTCAGAACTCCGGCGGCTGCGTTCTCGTCTATGATCGAGATGCTGGTTCGACAGGGTCTTCCCGGGAGACGACGATGACCGATCAGGAACGCCAGGCACTGTTAACGCTCGCCATCATGGCTGCGATGGCCGACGGCCGCGAGGACGACTCCGAGCACGCGGAACTTCAGCGCATCGCGGCGAGCATGTCGCTCGGAGGCGACCTCAGCGCCTCGACCATCTACCAGGATGTGGTCCACAAGCGGGTCACGCTCGCTCAGGCGACAGCGGCGCTCGTGTCGCCCGAGGCGAAGAAGCTGGCGCACGAGCTCTGCGTCGGCGTGTGCCATGCCGACGGCACGCTAAGCGACACCGAGCGTGCGTTCCTCGGCGCGCTCGAAACCAGCATGGGCTTCGACCCGCAGCAGTCCGAGGCCGCGAAGAGCCTCACGGCGACGGCCGGGGCTCTTGCGGCGGCGCCGCTCGCGGCAATTTCGGCGGCCGAGCCGCCGGTCCAGTCGGCCACGATGACGCCGGAGGAGCAGGATCGCGTCATCCTCAACTACGCGATCCTGAACGGCGCGCTCGAGCTGCTGCCGGACTCGCTGGCGACGATGGCGATCATCCCGCTGCAGATGAAGCTGGTCTACCGGATCGGCAAGGCCTACGGCTACGAGCTGGATCACGGCCATATCAAGGAACTGCTGGCCACGGCCGGCATCGGCATGACGTCGCAGTACGTCGAGCGGATCGGTGCGGGCCTCGTCGGCCATCTCTTCGGCCGCGGCCTCCTCGGCGGCGTGGTCGGAGGGTTGGCGCGGCAGGCCGTGAGTTCGGGCATGGCGTTCGCCACGACGTACGCGCTCGGGCGCCTCGCGCAGCGGTACTACTCAGGCGGACGCGTCTTCACGGCGCAGGTGCTGAGAGACACCTACGAGGGACTCCTGAACGAGGCGAAAGGCCTCCAGGGCCAGTACCTGCCGGCCATTCGTGAGAAGGCGCGCACGATCAACCTCTCCGAAGTGCTGCAGGACGTGCGCGCGTAGGCCTTATTCGTGCCGCAGGGCCTGCGTCGGATCGATCCGCGACGCGCGACGCGCGGGGATGTAGGCGGCAAGGAACGTGACCGCCAGCACGACGGGAATCACCATCAGCAGCGCGACGAAATCGTGCCGATCGTCGCCCGTCGGGAACGCCGCGGCCAGCAGTCGCCCGGCGCCGAGACTGGCCACCAGGCCGAGCGCCAGCCCCACCACCGCCAGCATGAAGCCGTTGCCGAGGACCATCCGCAGCACGGCGTTCTGGTCGGCGCCGATCGCCATGCGAATCCCGATCTCGCGCGTCCGGCGGCTGGCGGCGTAGGCCACCAGGCCGTAGAGGCCCACGATCGCCAGGCCGAGGCCCATCAGCCCCAGTGCGGCGATGGTGCTGATGATCACGGTGAAGATGCGCGTGGCTCGCATCCGGTACAGCTCGGCCATCGTCCGCACGTTGTACACGGGCAGGTTCGGGTCGAGACGATGAACCAGGGCGCGCAGCGGACCGGCGAGGCCCGCGGGATCGCCGGCCGACTGGACCAGCATCGCCATCTCTCGCACGCGCGTCTGTCGATACGGGAAGTACACGAATTCGGTCGGCGGCTCGGCGACGAAAAGGTACTTGGCGTTCTTGGCGAGCCCCACCACCTGCACCCACGCATTGTCCCGATCGGCCAGGCGGAACCGCTTGCCTACGGGGTTCTGGCCGGGCCAGTAGTGCTTCGCGAACTGCTCGTTGACGATGGCAACCTTCGGCGCGTCGGCCGCGTCCTCGACGCGGAAGTCGCGCCCCCGAAGCAGCGTCAGCTCCATCGTGCGGAAGTAGTGCTCGTCCACGCGTGACGCCAGCACGGTCGCGTTGTCCTTTCCGGGCGGGAACCGGAAGCCCTCTGGGACGATCGTCTCGAAGCCGACCCCGTCGTTCGCCATCGGCACTGACGTCGCCATCGCCACGCTGACCACGCCGGACAGCTCACGCGCCCGGTCGGCGACCTCTTTGAAGAACTGCGCCGACTGCTCGTCCGTGTACCGCACCAGGCCCGTGTCGACGCTCATCAGCAGCAGGTGGTCGGTGCGATACCCGGGCCCGCCAGCGAGCTGGGCCCGGAACCCGCGGTACATGAAGAGCGCCACGACCAGCAGGACGACCGAGACGGCCACCTGGCCGCCGACCAGCGTGGCACGGCCCCAGCGGCGCCGACGGCCCGGCGCCACCGCGTCGCCGGACTTGATGATGGCGGTCAGGTCCGCCCGCGTCGCCTGGATCGCCGGCGACAGGCCGAACAGCACGGCGCTGGCCAGCGCGACGGCGAGGCTGAACAGCAAGGCGCGGTGGTCCATCCGGAACGAGATGAGGATCGGCAGATCGGTGGGCATCTCGATCTGGCGGAAGAGGATCATGCCGGCGTAGCCGACCGCGAGACCCGCGACGGCGCCTGCCAGCGCGATGAGGACGCTCTCGGTGATCAGTTGCCGAACGACCCGGCGGCGGCCGGCGCCGATGGCGAGGCGCAGCGCCAGCTCGCGCGCGCGCACCGGCGCCCGGCTGGTCAGCAGCCCCGCCACGTTGGCGCAGGCCACCAGCAGCACGGCGAGCGCGAGCGTCGCGAGCATGGCCACGAGCATCGCATCCGGCGGGCTCTGCGCGATCCGCGCCTGCAACTCGCTGCGCACGCCCCACCGGCGGTTCTTGTTCGTTTCCGGATACGCGCGCTCCAGGGCCGCGCCGATCGTCGCCACCTCCGCCTGCGCGCTGGCCTGCGACACGCCCGGCGCCAGGCGGCCCTTGAGCGTCAGGTTCCGCGCGTCGCGGGCTTCGAGCGACGCCGCCTTCGGATCGGTGAGCAGCTGCGGCGACATCATCAGCGGCACGAAGAAGTCGGTCCGGAGATACGAGTTCAAGCCGGCGAACTCCGCGGGCGCCACGCCGACGACCGTGAACGGGTGCCCGTCGATGTCCACGCGTCGGCCGAGGACGGCCGGGTCCGACGAGAACTGCTGCTCCCACAGGGCGTGCCCGAGCACGACGACGGCGTCCCGGCCGGGGACCAGGTCCTCATCGGGCCCGAACGCGCGCCCGAGGACCGGCTCGATGCCCATCACCTTGAACATGTTGCCGCTGGCGAGCATGCCCAGCTTCAGGGCGGGCACCGCGGCGGGATGGCTGGCGAACCCGGCCGTCACGTAGGTGAACGCGACCAGGCCGTCGAAGCTCTTGCTGCGGCCGCCGACGTCCACGTAGTCGGGGTACGACGACTCGAGTGCGCTCGCCCCGAGGGCCTCGAGGGTCATCGTCGATCCGACGGTGACCACGTCTCCGGGGCGGGCGACGGGAAGCGGCCGCAACAGCAGCGCGTCGGCGAAGCTGAAGATCGCGCAGTTGGCGCCGATGCCGACCGCCAGCGAGAGGACGGCGACCAGGGTGAACGCCGGGGCCCTGGCGAGCATGCGGGCTCCGTAGCGGACGTCCTGCCACAGGTGTTCGAGCCAGATCGTCATGTCAACCTATACGGGGGCCGGGGCGGTCCCGTTGCAGCGCCGCCATGCGGCCCCTGAGAGCCGCGTGAGGGTGATGTTCATTGTAGCCCGGCGCCGTGGACGTGCCGGATGCGGTGTGCGATGATGCCCGTTAATCTCTTCCCCCTGGTCGGCTGGTCAGACAGCGCTCGATACGTCCTGGTCGATGGTGATGGGCAAACGCACCAGACACGCGAAGTCCCCGGGAGCGCACGCTTGCGCGGCGACTTCGTCGGCGGGCGTGTCGCTCGGGAAGCGGGCGCGTGACCACGCCGGCATCTTCCTGGCCGCGGCCTGCCTCGTGGTCCTCGTGGCCGCCGTCTTTGCCCCGCTCGGGCACGCCGACTTCATCACGTTCGACGATCCGATCTACGTGAGCGAGAACCCGCACGTGACCGCAGGCCTGACCTGGCCGGGCGTCGTGTGGGCCTTCACGACCGAACGAGCGGCAAACTGGCATCCGCTCACGTGGCTGTCGCACATGCTCGACGTGCAGCTCTTCGGAGTCGCCAGCGGGCCCCAGCACATGGTGAACGTCGTCCTGCACGCGTTGAACGCCGTGCTGCTGCTCGTCGCGCTCGCCTGGATGACCGGACGCCTCTGGCCGAGCGCGCTGGTGGCCGCCCTGTTCGCCGTTCACCCGCTGCACGTCGAGTCGGTCGCCTGGATCGCCGAACGCAAGGACGTGCTCAGCACGTTCTTCTGGATGCTCACGCTGCTCACGTATGCCGCCTACGTGAAGGCGCGCGGCCGCCGGGGGAAGGCGGCGTGGTACGCGCTGGTCGTCGCCTGCCTCGCGCTCGGCCTGATGGCCAAGCCCATGCTCGTGACGTTGCCGTTTGCGCTGCTGCTCCTGGACGTGTGGCCGCTCAAGCGCCTGCACGCAGCCGGGCAGTCCGCAAGGGGCCGTCTGGCGGCCGTGCGGCCGCTCCTGCTCGAGAAACTCCCTCTCTTTCTTCTGGTCGCCGCGTCCAGCGTGGTGACCGTCGTGGCACAGGCCCACGGCGGAGCGGTGAGCAGCCTCGCGGCGGATCCATTCGGCCTTCGCCTCGAGAACGCGGTGGTGTCGTTCACGCAGTATCTCGCCGGCACCTTCTGGCCGGCGGGCCTGGCCATCATCTACCCGATGCCGCATGCCCTGGCGGCGTGGCCAGTGGCGGCAGCCGTGTGCGCGCTGGTCGCAATCTCCGTGCCCGTCGTGGCGTCCGCCGGTCGGGCGCCGTACCTGCTCGTCGGATGGCTGTGGTACCTGGGCACGCTCCTGCCGGTGTCGGGCCTGGTGCAGGTCGGCGCGCAGGCTCGGGCCGACCGCTACACCTACGTCCCGCTCATCGGCATCTTCATCATGGTCGCGTTTGGGTTGTCCGCCCTCGCCGCCAATCGACGCCGGCTCCTGGTGCCCTGCGCAGTCCTCGCCGTGGTCGGGTGCGCGTGGGTCGCGCGTGGACAGGTGGACACATGGATGCACGACGAGACGGTGTGGCGCCGTGCGCTCGAGGTGACCCCCGACAACCCCATCGCTCACAATTGCCTTGGCAAGCTGCTCTACAAGCAAGGCCGCCTGACCGAAGCGGCACCGCATATTACGGAGGCGGTCCGCCTGGCTCCTTCCTACTATGACGCCCACCACAGTCTCGCGATGCTGTACGCCGCCCAGGGCCGAGCCGATCAAGCGATAGCGGAGTGGCGCGAGGAAGTGCGGCTGAACCCGACTGCCGAAGGCCTGACGGCACTGGCCGGCGCGCTGATGCAGAAGGGCGATGTCAGCGAAGCCATCGCGGACGGGTTCGAGGCCGTGAAGCTGGACCCGGAAGTGCCGGAGGCCCAGTACAACCTGGGCTTGATGCTGCTGACAGCCGGCCGGCTCGATGAGGCAGTCCCGCACTTCCGCGCCGCCTGCCGCTTGCGCCCCGATCTCGCGCAGGCCCACGCGGGGCTGGCGGCGGCACTCGCCCAGGGAGGCGACCTGAACGGCGCGGTGGCGGAGTACGCCGAGGCCGTCCGTCTCAATCCCACGTTCGAGACGGCCCGCTATCACTACGGTCTCACGCTCGCCGCGGCCGGCCGGTTCGGCGAGGCGGCCGAGCAGTTGAGCGCCGTGCTGCGGGCGGACCCGGCCAACGCGGACGCCCGGCGGGCGCTTGATGCCGTGACACGTGGGCGGTGAAGGCGGCGAGATCGCCGGTCCCTCGCCGGTCGGCTGGGTTTCTTGGAGGGTGTGCAATATAGAACAGCGCGGCCAGCGCAGGTGACCCGATGATCGGGTAAACTAATGGACCTTGCTGGCCGGATGAACCCCACGTCGGACGGAGACGTCGTGGGGGCGACGGGTTTGCCCGGGCAGTGACGTCTTGCGTCCCCGGGGGGCCTCGTCAACCCTGCGGCTGTGTTCCGAGTCTTGCTTGCCGGACACCCCCGCTTCAGCTCGGTCACGGAGTCCGGCCATGCACATTCTCCTCCTCGTCCCCGACAACCATGTCACGCGCAACTTCGTCCCGCAGCTCTGGCCGTTCCTGCTGAGGGCACGGACTCCCGGCGGTCACCGCGTCACGATCATCGACGGGAACGCGCAGCGGCTGAGCATCCCGGAGCTCGTCCAGTTCATCAAGGATCAGGGCGTGGACCTGCTGGGCATGGGGTTCATGACGCGGATGGCGCAGCGGGCGTACGACACGGCGCTGGCCGTCCGGGCGGAGACCAACGTCCCCATCGTCTTCGGCGGTCCGCACGTGACGGCCATCCCGGACGAGGCTCTGGGACGTACCGGACTTCCACGGATGGCTGACGCCGTCGTGCTCGGCGAGGCCGACGACATCTGGGCCGAGGTGGTCGAGGATGCGGCGCGCGGCGAGTTGAAGGACGTCTACGGCCCCGACGGGCACGGCCAGAAGCCCAGCCTGGAGTCGTACACGGCCATCGACTGGGAATCGGTCGATCTGGGCCTGTTCGACCTGATGCGGTTCGTGCCGGCGCGCATCCGCCGCTGGCTCAAGGGCATCGGCATCGGGTTCGAGAAGGCCTACGTGGTGCCCGTCGAGACCGGCCGCGGATGCGCCTACGGGTGCGAGTTCTGCACCGTCACCGGGTTCTTCGGGCGGGAACTTCGCTTCCGGTCAAACGAGAGCGTGATCGCCGAACTGCTGGCGCTCAAACGCCGGGCGGCCCGGGAGCACGCGCTCGTCAGCGTCTTCTTCATCGACGACAATGTCGCCATCAACCGGGATCGACTCAAGTCGCTCCTCCGCGACATGATCCGGCTGGACGCCTGCCTGCCGTGGGTCGCGCAGATCAGCGTCAACCTGCTGACCGATCCCGAACTGGTCGAGCTGATTGGGGCGAGCGGCGGGCGCTTCATCTTCATGGGCCTCGAATCGGTGAACCCGGACAGCCTGAAGGACGTCCGCAAGTCGTTCAACAAGCCGGCGGATTACGGCCGGGCCATCGAACGGCTGGCCGACCAGAACGTCTACGCCATCACGTCCTTCATCGTCGGCCTCGAGGACGATCGGCCGGGGACGGCCGCGCTCGTCGACGCCCAGCTGTCGTCATGGCCGCCGGTGCTGCCGGTGTTCGGCCTGCTCACGCCGTTCCCGGCCACGCCGCTGTACGAACGGCTCGCCGCGGCGGGCCGATTGCTCGACCCCACGCACTGGCTTGGGACGGAGGCATTCAAGGCGACGTTCAGGTTCGCCCATTTCACGCCGGACGGGGCCGAGGCGGAGGTGCGCGACGCCTGGAGTCGGACTTACGCGCCCCGAGCGTTCGCGCGGACGCAGCAATGGCTGGTCGCACACGGCAAGTCCTTCGAGACGCAGGTGACGTTTCTGGTCGCGCGGCTGATCTTCCGCGGGATCTACTTCCAGCAGGGCACGGCGTGGTCGTGGATCCGCGTGCTGGCGGCGAACAGCCCGACGATCGCCAGGATCGTCTGGCGCAAGCTGTTCGTCCGACCCGAGGAGTCGATCCCGGCGCCCACGGTCGAGCCCGCCCTCGTGCCCGACCCAGGCGCAGCGGCGAATCTCGCTGAATAGGCTCAGGGCTCACGGCCGGTGTTCCACCGCCAGCTCATCGAGCGCGTGCGCCGGACCAACCTCAGCGCTGAGGTCGAGTGAAAGAGCCCGGGAAGCGGCGCGGCGCACGTATGCTATCGTGTCGGCATGGGTGCATATCTGCGCTGGATCTGCCTGGCGAGCCTGATCGCATCGGCCGGTTGCGGCGGGAGCAGCAGCAGTTCCAGCAGTTCCTCGACCTCGTGGACGCCTGGCGTGTTCGCGGCGTCCTCGACCTTCATCAACCGGTGCGCCACTCCGCGCACCGGCATCGACCCTTACACCGGCCAGCGCTACCCTGACGTCCAGGGCTCCACGCTCACCGAGAACAACTTCCTGCGTTCGTGGACCAACGAGCTGTATCTCTGGTACAGCGAGGTGCCCGATCTCAACCCGGCGAACTACACGACGCCGGACTACTTCAACCTCCTGAAGACGTCGGCCACCACGACGTCGGGCAGCCCGAAGGACAAGTTCCACTTCACCTACGCGACGTCCGTGTGGGAGGCGCTGTCGCAATCCGGCGTGGAGGCGGGATACGGAGCCGAGTTCATCGTGCTCGCCCCGAGCCCGCCGCGCCTTGTGATGGTGGCCTACACCCAGCCAAACACCGCCGCCACGCTGCCCCCGGTAAGTCTCGCCCGCGGTGCTGAAGTGCTGACCGTCGACGGAGTGGACGTCGTGAACGCGAGCGGCAGTGCCGCCGTCGCCACGCTGAACGAGGGTCTGTTCCCGTCGGCGACGGGTGAGTCCCACACCTTCAGCGTGCTCGATGAGGGAGCCACCACGCCGCGGACCATCACGATGGTCTCGGCCAACGTGTCGACAACGCCGGTGCAGAACGTCGAGACGTTCACCGCGGGGTCCGAATCGATCGGCTACATGCTCTTCAACGACCACCTCGCCACCGCAGAGCAGGAACTCGTGGCCGCCTTCACCCAGCTGGCAGCGGCGCACGTCGGCGACCTCGTGCTCGACATCCGCTACAACGGCGGCGGCTACCTCGACATCGCCAGCGAGGTCGCCTACATGATTGCGGGGCCCGCGACGACCACCGGCAAGACGTTCGAGAAAACGGTGTTTAACGACAAGCACCCGACGGTGGACCCCGTCACGGGGCTCACGATCGTCCCGGTCCCGTTCCACTCGACCTCCCAGGGGTTCTCCGTGCCGAGCGGCCAGGCGCTGCCGTACCTGGGCCTCTCGCGGGTCGTGGTGCTGACCGGATCGAACACCTGCTCGGCCAGCGAATCGGTCATCAACAGCCTGCGGGGCGTGGGCGTCCAGGTGATCCAGGTCGGGGGGACGACATGCGGCAAGCCGTACGGGTTCTATCCCCAGGACAACTGCGGCACCACCTACTTCTCGATCGAATTCAAGGGCGTCAATCAGCTGGGGTTTGGGGACTACCCCGACGGGTTCTCGCCCGCCAACGCCACAGGCACGGTCGGCGTCCAGGTGCCCGGCTGCGCGGTGGCCGACGACTTCGGCCATGCGCTCGGCGACACGAACGAGGGCCGGCTGGCGGCGGCCCTGGGCTACCTCGCCACCTCCACCTGCCCCGCCCCGTCGTCGTCTGCGTCGCTCGCCAGGTCCCCCGTGGCCGCCGCGCAGGCCCGTTCCGTGACGGACGGCCTGCTCCACCGGTCGCCGTTGCGTGAGAACCGCATCCTGCGGCGGTGACTGTGGCATGAGACGCCTGACGAGAGCGTTGAGCGTGACGGCGGCGCTGGCCCTGGCCGGTTGTCTTCCGAGGCTGGCGCCGACCGACCTGCCCGCGGTGCTGACGAACCCGACCCCGCGAACTCACGCGGAGTTGGTGCGCGTCGTGAGCCGCGCGATGAACGGCGCGCCGGTGACGCTGGCCGACTCGGCGCTGACCGCCGACGATGTGCTGATCGTTGGGCGGACCGAGCGCCGCGACGCCCAGGGCAGGAACCTGAACGGGCGCGAACTGGGCCGGCCGGAGCACTTTCGATTGGTGAAGAGCGGGTCGCAGTGCGTGCTGGTGCACGAGCAAACCGGCCAGCGCTGGACGCTGAGGTCGGCGACCTGCGCGCCCCCGCGACTACCGCGATGACTTTCTTGTCCGCCATGGTGACCCTTCTTACGTCGGCTGTAACTCCCACTGGCTGCCGGTAGTCTCCACCCTCCGCCGTAGTCGCAGTTGTGCCGAAGTGCACAGACCGGCAGTCGTCGGCACCACTAACATGTGAAGCGAGGCATCGAGCGGCGCTTGACACACTATGCCGAATTCACCACCCGACACCGCGCAGGCACCCCGACCGGGCACTCCGCCGACGACCTCCCAGGGGGCGGCCTCTGGTCGCCGCTTGCGGCCGCGGCCCTGGTGGCTGATCTTCCTCTTGCTCCTGGCAGGCAATTACCTGGTCGCGCAGCTCTTCTTCCCGGAACCCTCCTCGATCACCGTCCCCTACACCTTCTTCAAGCAGCAGGTCGAGGCGGGCAACGTGGCGGACGTCACCAGCGCCGGCGACGCGATCCAGGGGAACTTCAAGAAGAAGACGACGTACCCGCCCCCCGGGTCCGGCGCACCGGCCGCGGACGCACCCAAGGCGCGGGCCTCGATCGAGTTCAGGACACAGCGGCCGGCCTTCGCGGATCAGGACCTCGAGAAGCGTCTCGACGACAAGGGCGTGGTGATCAAGGCGGTCGACGAGAATGCGTCGTCGTGGTTCAAGCTGCTCGTCGGCTTCGGCCCGATGCTCCTGCTCATCGGCGCCTTTGTCTGGTTCAGTCGCCGCGCGGCGGCGGCCGCGGGCGGCGGGGGGTTGTTCAGCCTGGGGCGGAGCCGCGCCAAGCGCTACAGCGAGGACCAGCCGAAGGTCACCTTCGACGACGTCGCGGGGATCGACGAGGCCGAGAACGAGCTGATCGAAATCGTCGACTTCCTGAAGAACCCCGCCAAGTACCAGCGGCTCGGCGGCACCGTGCCGAAGGGCGTGCTGCTCGTCGGCGCCCCGGGCACCGGCAAGACGCTGCTCGCGCGCGCGATCGCCGGCCAGGCGGGCGTTCCCTTCTTCAGCCTTGCGGCGTCCGAGTTCATCGAGATGATCGTCGGCGTCGGCGCCGCCCGGGTGCGCGACCTGTTCAAGCAGGCGCGGGAGGCCGCCCCGGCGATCATCTTCATCGACGAGCTGGATGCGATCGGCCGCACGCGCGGCAGCGGCGCGCAGCTCGGCGGACACGACGAGCGCGAACAGACGCTGAACCAGATCCTGACCGAAATGGACGGCTTCGATTCCCACGAAAGTGTCATCGTCCTGGCGGCAACTAACCGCGCCGACGTGCTCGACCAGGCGCTGTTGCGGCCGGGGCGCTTCGACCGGCGCGTCGTCGTGCAGCGTCCAGACCGCGCCGGCCGCGCCGCGATTCTCAAGGTGCACACCAAGAACGTCCCCCTGGCGCCCGACGTCTCGCTCGAGCGCCTCGCCGCCGAAACGCCCGGTCTGGTGGGCGCCGAACTGCGCAACCTGGTCAACGAGGCGGCGCTGCTGGCCGCGCGCAAGGACGGGAGCACGGTCGGCGCCGAGGACTTCGCCGAGGCGCTGCAGAAGATCACCCTCGGGCCGGCTCGCAACATCCTGCTCATTCCGCAGGATCGCGAGCGCACCGCCTACCACGAAGCCGGGCACGCGCTGCTCGGGCTTCTGATGCCCGGCAGCGACCCCGTTCACCGCGTCTCAATCGTGCCACGCGGCTTGGCGCTCGGAGCGACCTGGCAAATCCCCGTCGACGATCGGACGAGCTACGCCCAGGACTACCTCCAGACGCGCATCACATGTGCGCTCGGCGGCCGGGCAGCCGAAAAGCTCGTTTACGGAGTGGTGACGACCGGCGCCGAGGGCGATCTCCAGCAGGTCACCGAGATCGCGCGCCGCATGGTGCTGCGATGGGGGATGAGCGAGGCGCTCGGCCCGATCAGCTTCGTCGCGCCCCAGGACGACGGCCTGCCACCGGCCTTCCAGCACCAGCCCTACAGCGACGCCACGTCGGAGCTGATCGACGCCGAGGTCCGGCGCATCGTCGAGGAGAGTCTCGGCGAAGCGGACCGGTTGCTGGCCGCGCACCGCGACCAGCTGGACGTTCTCGCCCAGGCCTTGTTGAGCGCCGAGTCGCTCAACGAAAGGGAGATCCGGGACGCCACCGGGCTGACCGAGCCCCCCGCCAAGGAGCAGGACACGCCCGTGCCCGTCCATCCCGGCGGGAGTTAGGACAGTCCACCTGGGCTGCTGAGGTCCCGCGGCTCTGGTGTGCACAACGTGACAGACGCGAACGCCCGACGGTCGTATCCTTCCATCAGGCCTGCGTATCGACCTGGTCGAGAGCGGGCCGGATGGAAGGCCGAATCATGAGACTGAGCACGGGCGGCTATTACGAAATCACGGGCCCGGTACTACGCCGCGTGTCGGAGGTGCCGGCCGGGGCCGGATCCGCTGGCAGCTGGCGGGATCGCCGGGCCGATCTCGAGACGGAGTCGTCGACGCTCATCCACGTCCACCACCGTCTGACCGACGAGGAACTCGGGTTGTGGGGAGCGATGCAGCGGGAATTGGATCAGATCGGCCGGACCCTCGCCGGGATCGAGCGCGGCGCCATGAAGCCATCGGCCTCGCGGCACTGACGACAGCCGTTCAGGCGCGGGACGGCAGCGTCCCGGTCACTTCCCGGGCGCGACTCCTCGAACTCCACCGGACTGCTCGCCGACCGATCCCGGGGCAATCGGGACGATCCGGCTCCGTATCGTGGTCCACGTCTTACGCGCTCGCTGACGCCGCAACAGACCCGCCTTTCGAAGCCGCTGGAATCTCGCTTTGTCGCCGTTCAGTTTCGACATGGTGACCTCACTCTTCAGGACAGCGCATGTTCTGGTGTTGCAAGGATAGAGGCGCCGGGGCACGGCGTCTGTGCACTTCGACACACCACGCGCATGACTGCGGTTCGCTGACGGGCGCCCGCGCTGCATCTGGCGATCTGGATCGTCCGCGCGCTCTAGCCGCCCACCCAGATCTCGACCCAGTGTTCGCGCTGGTCGTTGACCAATGGTACGTCCTCACCATCGTACCCTTGATCGTCCATCCTCAGGCGCTTCGCGCCGGCCTGGGGCGGTTCGCTGTGCACGGTGATGTGATAGACGGTCTCGCGGTAGCGGTAGTGCACGGTGAACCCGTGCCAGTCGGCGGGCAGACAGGGCTCGATCCGCAACCGGTCGCCCCGGAGTTCGAGACCCAGCAGCGATTCGACGATGAGCCGGTACATCCAGGCCGCGGATCCCGTGTACCAGGTCCATCCGCCGCGTCCGACGTGCGGAGCCACGGCGTAGATGTCGGCTGCCACCACGTAGGGCTCCACCTTGTAGGTCTCGATTCCGGCAGGTGACGCGGTGTGCGCGAGCGGGTTGATCAACTTCCACACGGCCCACGCGCGCTCGGCGTCGCCGAGTTCGGCATACGCCATGGCCGCCCAGATCGCCGCGTGCGTGTACTGGCCCCCGTTCTCCCGCACGCCCGGAACGTACCCCTTGATGTAGCCGGGATCGAGCGCGGAGGTGTCGAACGGCGGATCGAGCAGCTTGACCAGCCCGTCGTCGCGGCGAACCAGCCGGGCGTCCACCTCGTCCATCGCGGTGCGGCCGCGCTCGGGATTGGCGGCCCCGGAGAGGACGGACCAGCTCTGCGGAATCGAGTCGATCTGGCACTCCGGGTTGCTCGATGACCCGAGCGGCGACCCGTCGTCGAAATAGGCGCGACGGTACCACGAGCCGTCCCACCCACTCTCCTCGAGACGCAGCCGCAACTGCGCCGCCTCCGACAGACAGCGGATCGAGAAGGCCGAATCGCCCCGCTGCCGGGCCACTTCCGCAAACGGGAGCAAGACGGCGTAGAGGAAGAATCCCAGCCAGACACTCTCGCCCCGCCCTTCGGCCCCGACCAGGTTCATGCCGTCGTTCCAGTCCCCCGAGCCAATCAGCGGCAGGCCATGGGCGCCGAACCGCAGGCCCCGCTGGATCGCGCGGACGCAGTGGTCGTAGAGGCTGGCGCTGCGCTCAGAGGTGGCCGGCAGGTCGTAATAGGAATCCTCCTCGGGGTTCACTTCGCGGCCTTCGACGAAGTGGACCTTCTCATCGAGCGCCCCCGTGTCACCGGTGGCGTTCACGTAGCGGCAGGCCGCCATGGGCAGCCAGAGGTAATCGTCCGAGCAGTGCGTGCGCACGCCCCGGCCCTCGGGCGGATGCCACCAGTGCTGGACGTCACCTTCGGGGAATTGCCGCGATGCGCACAACAGCAGGTGCTGCCTCACGAGCGGCGCCTCGGCGTGGACGAGCGCCATCACGTCCTGCAACTGATCGCGAAAGCCGAACGCGCCCCCCGACTGGTAGAAGCCGCTGCGCCCCCACAGTCGGCACGCGATCGTCTGGTAGAGCAGCCAGCCGTTCGCCAGCGTGTTGAGCGCCCGGTCGGGCGTGTCCACGTTGACCGCGCCGAGCGTGTGGTTCCAGGTACCTGCCAGACGGCCTCGAGCGACCGACGTGCGGCCGCGGGGCCCCGGACGCGGCCGACCACGGCGACCGCGTCGTCGCGGTCGCGTCCTGCGCCCAGCGTGAACACGATCTCGCGCTCCCCTCCGTCCTCGAGCGCGAAGGCCACCTGGATCGCCCCGCACGGATCCATGGCGCCCCCCACGCGACCCGAGGGCGTGGACCGCCCCATCGCGGCCGGCTTCCTCAGCGTGCCGTTGCGGCCGATGAACTCGGTGCGGTCGCCCGACACGCGGCGGCTCGCATCGTCCACGTGGAAGAAGGCCGTACGTCCCGCGAACTCGCCGTTGTAGGCGTTACCGGCGAAGATCGCGCCGGTGTCGTGATCGATCTCGGTCACGACGTGCGGAGCGGCCTTCGCGCGCAGATCGCCCAGCACCCACTCCACGTAGCCGGTGGCGGACAGGCGGCGCAGTCGTCCGGACGCGTTGCGGATCTTCAGCACCGACCACTTCACCGGCTCCACCTGGTCCACGTACACCCACAACTCCGACGTGATGCCGTCCTCGGTGTGCTCGAACACGCTGTAGCCGAATCCATGGCGGGTCGTGTAGGGAGTGTCGCTCCCGGCCGGCAGCGACGTCGGCGACCAGAAGCGGCCGCTCTCCTCGTCGCGCAGGTAGAGGGCTTCCCCGCTGGCGTCGGTCACGGCGTCGTTGTTCCAGGGCGTCAGGCGGAACTCGTGGGCGTTCTCGGCCCACGTGTACGCCGAACCGCTCTCCGAGACGACGGTGCCAAACCCCGGATTCGCCAGGACGTTGACCCAGGGCGCCGGCGGCACGGCCCCCGGCCGGGTCACGATGACGTACTCGTGGCCGTCAGGAGTGAAACCGCCCAGCCCGTTGGAGAAGACGAGGTCTCGACGGGGCGGCGCGGGCGCGGGAGCCCGAAAGCGGCGATCCCGGGCCGGCACCAGTCGTGCGGGCAGCACCTCGCCTGGTCGGCCGGCGATCTGGTTGTCGAGCGACCCGTGGCGGTCAGTGATGACGACCCTCGCGACCGACTGAAACAGTGTCCGGTCCTCATCCGAGATCTGTTCGCCGGGTCGGACGAAGATCGCCCCTGGGCGATCCGGGGCGTTGGTCTCGACGCCTGCCGCAACGAGGCCGTTGATCTGATCCTGGAGTTGCTGCCGATAGCCTGCGCGGTCCTCGTTCCAGATCACCAGATCCACCGCCAGTCCCTTCAGGCGCCAGTAGGCGTGGGCCTGGACGAGCTGGCGCGCGAGGTCGATCCCCTCGGCGTCGCCGATCTGCAGCAGCACGATCGGCAGATCGCCGGACACTGAATAGCCCCAGAGCCCGGACTGCCCCCGGCGGTTCTTTGCGACCAGCGCCGGGTCGGCGCGCAGCGAGGGGTTGGCGTAGATGATCGAGCCGGCCAGGCGGCAATAGAGCTGGGCATCCGCCTCGCTGACGTTCAACTGACGCAGGACCACCCGCGCGTGCGTGGAGGCGAGCGCGAACACGCGGTTGGCGAGACGCCGATCCTGGTACTTGCCCACCAGGCCGAGGCACGCTTCCCGCGTCTCGGCCACGCCCGAGACGATGTCGATTGTGACCGACTCGTCCGGCTCGAGCAGGTATCGACCGCGGATCGCGACAATCGGATCGAGCACCGAGCCCTGGCTGCCCGACAGCGGATCTGGCTCTCGCAGGGCGCGAGGATCAGCAGGCGTCCGTCCGCGGCCCACGAAGCGCAGCCGGTCGGTCTCGTACGAGAGCACGCTCGTCGAGGCCGCGCCGTGCGCCGCCAGCACGTGGAACATCCAGGGAGACGGCTCCCCGCGGGATCGCGGTCGCCTGGTGCAGAGGATGGCCCGCTGGTCCGGAACCACTTCGGTCTGGACGAACAGATTGCTGAACGCCGGGTGCAGGGCGTCCGCGGCCGGGAGCGCGAGCGCCACCTCGGCGTAACTCGTCACCTCGATCGTCCTGCGCGCGCGGCCCGTGTTGGTCAGACGCAGCCGCCGCAGCTCCACGTCGTCTTCCGGCGACACGGCGATCTCCGTGTAGCTCTCGATCTGGCGGGTCCGGCTGCGGAACTCGGCGCGCGCCTCCGAGAACACCGCCTCGAACCGCTCGACGGGCTCGAGCGTCGGCTGGCAGGTCGTGGACCAGAAGGCGCCGTCGGCGACGTCCCGGATGTAACAGAAGCTGCCCCAGTTGTCGCACGTCGCGTCCTCGCGCCAGCGTGTGACGGCGAGGTCCTTCCATCGGCTGTACCCGCCGCCCGCACTGGTGACGACGACGTGATACCGGCCGTTCGAGAGCAGTTGCACTTCGGGAGCCGGCGTGTCGGGCCCGCTGAACGAGCGCACGGCGATGTCGGCGCCAGCCGCCACCGTGGGCCCCTCCGATGCGGGCGTCGCCGGCAGCAGGACGGCGCCCGCGCGCGGGATCCGCTCCTGGAGGAGCAGCGCGGTCGCCTGGAATGCCGGGTCCGACGCGAAGCGCTCCTGCATCCGGCCGTGGAGCAGCACCTGCGCCAGCGACAGGAAGGTCATGCCCTGGTGATGCGCCATGTAGGATTGGATGACGGCGTGCGGGTGTCCTCGCGGCAGGCGTGTGGGCGTATAGTCGATCGCCTCGTAGAAGCCGCACTCCCCGTCGAAGCCCTCTGCCGCGAGCCGCTCCAGGTTCGAGCACGCGTCCTCGGGAGACACCATCAGCGCCAGGGCCGACGCGTACGGGGCGACGACGAGGTCGTCGGCCAGGCCACGCCTGAGGCCGAGGCCCGGCACACCGAAGGCGCGGTACTGGTAAGCAAGCCTGGCGTCGAGCAGGTTGTAGCCCGATTCGGAAATGCCCCACGGCACGCCGCGGTGACGGCCGTACTCGATCTGGCGCTTGACCGCCCCCCGGCACGTCTGGTCGAGCAGCGTGTCGTCGTACGACGGCATCACGACCAGCGGCATCAGGTACTCGAACATCGAGCCGCTCCACGACAGCAGGACCGGCTCGCCCGCCGCCAGCGTCAGGAGTCGGCCCAGCGCGAACCAGCTCTCCTGCGGGAGGTGTCCCTGGGCGATCGCCACGAACGTGCACAGCCGCGCCTCCGAGGCGAGCAGGTCGTAGTGGCCGCTGTCGCGACGCCGCTCGGCGACGTTGTATCCGATCGACAGGAGTTGGCGCGCCTCGTCGAAGAGAAAGCTCCACTCCATCTCCGCGAGGTCGGCCGCCCGTGCGGCGAGGCGCTCGATCGCCGCGACTCGCTCTCGGGCCGGCCTGCCCCATTCACCGT
This sequence comes from uncultured Acidobacteriota bacterium, assembly GCA_963727765.1. Classification (GTDB taxonomy): domain Bacteria; phylum Acidobacteriota; class Vicinamibacteria; order Vicinamibacterales; family Fen-181; genus FEN-299. Next base: position 793,375 of record CAVSGZ010000008.1, on the reverse strand, counting down.
CGAGTCCCGCCAGCTCTCCGAGCGTCGGGATCGGGGACAACTGCGGCAGCGGCGCCACGGGCTCGGGGGCCAGCGTCCACGGCATCAAGTACGTCAGGTCGCCCAGCAGGTCCGCGCACTGGTCCGCGAGCGCCCGTGCCCAGCGGGCCGACGCGCGGTCATCAGAAGCCGCAAGCGCCGTCGCCAGTGCCCGGCTCTCCGAGTGGAGGCGATCCAGGGTCAGCCGTCCGTCCGCGATCGTCTTCGGCCCGGGGTCGCACGCCGCGTCAAGTGCCTGCTGCAGTCGCGCGATCGCGGTCGCCGGCGCCCCACGAGCGGGGGCGGCCACGAGGTTGAACGTCTCGCGCAGTCCGAGGAATGCGCGGGCCGGCAGGACCTGTTCGCCCGCAAGGGCGAGCAGGCCGGGACGAAGCGTCAGGAGCAGGCCGGCCAGGTTGCCGCTGTCCACCGACGAGATGTACCGCGGCTCGAGCGGGGCGAGCGACCGCGTGTCGTACCAGTTGAAGAAGTGGCCCCGGTGGCGCTCCATCGCCAACATCGTCTCGAAGGCGCGGGCCGTGCGATCGACGAGTCGGCCGGTCGAGATGTACCCGAAGTCGCGGGCCGACAGGTTGGCGAGCAGCGCCAGGCCCATGTTCGTCGGAGACGTGCGATGCGCCACGCCGGGCGCGGGCGACTCCTGGTAGTTGTCGGGCGGCAGCCAGTGATCCTCCGGGCTGACATACGTGTCGAAGAAGGCCCAGGTGCGGCGGGCCACGCTGCCCAGAAACCGGAGTTGATCCGCCGTCAGCCGAGCCGCGCGCCGCGTGAGCGGACGGCTGATGTGCCAGGCGATCACCGGGGCGGCGAACCAGAGGAGCAGGATCGGCCCGGCCGCGGCGAGACTGGTTGGGCGTGCCAGCGACAGGCAGGCGCACGCGATCGCAGCGAGCGCGGGGGCGGCCCACATCCTCCTCCACGCACCGGCCAGGCTGCACCGAGGCGGACCACCGTGATCACCCGACGGCGTCCACTCGAGGAGCCGCCTGTGCGTGAGGAGCAGCCGCGCAGCGGTGCGCAGAGCGGCATCGAGGCTGAAGAACGCCTCGTACGGAAGACAGGCGAGCGTCAGCAACGCCTGGGCCAGCTGGCGCCCGAGCGAGGCCGCGCCGGCCGCGAGATGGCTTCCGAGCCGGACGTCGGCCGGCTTTCGCAGGATGCCCGGCAGCGACACCACGAGAGCGGGGAGCGCCAGGAAGCCGACGCCGGCCAGGGTCCATCCCCAGGCGGGCGACAACTGCGCCCACGCCACCAGGAACAGACCCACCAGCGACGCGGAGGTAAGGCTGCGGCGGAGATTGTCGAAGAGTTTCCATCGCCCGAGCGCTGGGAGCGGATTCCGCGTCCGCCGCCCGTCGCCACCAGGCACGCCGGGCAGCAGCCAGCGCCAGAGCTGCCAGTCGCCGCGGATCCAGCGATGACGCCGCCGCACGTCGTCCTCGTAGCAGGAAGGGTGCTCTTCGTACACCTGCACGTCGGTCAGCAGCCCGGCGCGCGCGTAGCAGCCTTCGAGCAGGTCGTGACTGAGGATCCGGTTCTCCGGGAACCGGCCGCCCACAGCCCGCTCGAACGCGTCCACGTCGTAGATGCCCTTGCCGATGAAGGACCCTTCGCCGAACAGGTCCTGGTAGACGTCGGACACCACGCGGGTATACGGGTCGATGCCCGGCTCGCTGGCCCAGAGCCGCGCGTACCGCGACCTGGTCGCGCCGGAAAGGCTGATGGCCACCCGGGGCTGAAGGATGCCGTAACCGGCCACCACGCGCTGCTTGCGGTCGTCGTATTGGGCCCGGTTGAGCGGGTGCATCATGGCGCCGACCATGAGGCGCGCGGCGTCTCGCGGCAGATCGGTGTCGGCGTCGAGCGTGATGACGTACTTCACCTGGGACAGAACGGACGCGTCCCCGACGACGCGGGAGAACCGACCGGGGGCAGCACCGCGCAAGAGCGCGTTCAGCTCGGCGAGCTTCCCGCGCTTGCGCTCGTAGCCCATCCAGAGGCGCTCCTCCGGATTCCACCGCCGGGGGCGGTGAAAGAGGAAGAACTGGCCGTCGTACTTCCGGTTCAACTCATGGATTCGCTGCGCGACGAGACGCTCGAGGGAGTCGTCGTCTGGGAGGGTCTCCTGTGCGGCGTCCGCCAGATCCGTCAGGAGGCCGAAGCAGACGTGATCGTCCCGGTTGCCGAGGAAGCGCACCTCCAGCGCTTCGACGAGGCGCTCCACGTTTTCGGCGCCCGTGATCATGGCCGGGACGGCGACCAAGGTGCGCGAGGCCGCGGGAATCCCCTTCGACAGGTCCATCTTCGGCAGGGCATGGGGCGTCGTCAGTCGGGTCACCAGGGCGTTGACGACGGCGACGGCGACCTGGCTGGTGCAGAGCAGCAGGAGAAGCCCGACCAGCCCGAGGAGCCAGCCACTCTCTCCCTGGGCCCACGCCTCCGCGACGAGAACAGCCGTCAGCAGGAGCGTGACGACAACCATGCCGCCGAGGTACAGGCAGAGCGGGTGGCCGAGGCACACGCGCCGTACGGCCTCGACAAAGGAGAAGCGTGCGCCCACCGAGTGTCTGAGGCGCAACAGCCCCTTGTCCACGAGGTAGAAGCCGACATGAGCCGCCCTGCCGTCCGGACTCGAGTTGGCCGCGGCCTCGCGAGCCAGACCGACCGCGCGCGCGGCGACCTCCCCCTCTTCCAGCCCGAACCGCCTCGCCGTCGTCTCCACGACATGGCGATAGCGGTCCCGCGTGGCAAAGTCCATCAGGGAGTACACGCCGGCCGGGTCGTTTCGAAGGACCTGTTCGACACCGCTTCGGGCCTCGACAAACGCCCGCCAGTCAGCGGCCCCGAGGAACCGCAGGCTGCTGATGCTGTTGCTGACCGACACCTGGTCGGCGGCCTGCTGCTGGTTCTCCGACTGCACCAGGTGCTCGATCGTCAGATCGTCCTCGGACAATCGCTGTTCGATCCACGTCAGCGGCAGGGCCAGCGCCGAGCTCTTGCCCTGCAGGCGGCGGGCGAACTCGGCAACGAAGGACCCGACCATCGGCGGCTGCGACCGCGCCATGTCGGCGATCGACAGGATGAGACTCTTCGGGTCTTTCTCGGCGACCTCCGACATCTGGTCGGCCCAGTAGTCGGCACGGTTCCGATCCGCGCGGTCGGCCCCGATCCGGGCGGAAACGCGTCGCAGATTCTCGAGCAGCGCCAGCCGCAGCATGATCGGGACGGCCCACAGCTCACCGGTCGTGAGCGGCGTCACCTCCTGATAGGCCGAGACGAAGCCGCCGAGGCCGTCCGCGTCCAGGCGGCCGTCGCCGTGCGAGATCGTTTCGAGGGCGATGTCGTAGACCCGCGGCAGACCGGCCGACGGGCCGTCAGCGAGGCGTGGCAGTTCGCGTTCGTAGCGCGGCGGAAGGTGCCGCCGGGCCGTGCGGATCTGCTCCTCGATCAGGTAGAAGTTGTCGAGCAGCCACTCGCCCGCCGGCGTGATTCGGCGGTCGCCGTTCACGGCTTCGGTGAGCAGCGCCCGGACGGCCAGCAGCACCGTCTCGTTCTCCGCCAACCGCGTCAGCAACCGGTCCGGAGCATGCTTCGCGCTCAGCCTGTGCGAGGCGGCCAGCACTCTTCCGTGCTGCACCATCTGCTCGCGGCTGAACAGCTCCGCGCGAAGCGGTGGCTCTTCGCTGGCGAGGCGCGCAGAGAAGTCCGACCGGCTGGCGATCGCATGGCGCAGCGAGCCCAGCCGAACGAGGATGGCTTTCTTGCTGAATTGCACTCGAGCGGCGATCCTCCGTGAGGTTCTGGCGAACGGCCCGAAGCCCCCGATCAGAGGCTAGGGCAATCCTCTCGCGGAGTCTGTGCAATTCCGGACAGACGCGGCCCCGCCGGCACGCCTTCCGCTATGGATTTCGCTTCGGCTGTTTGTCCAGCTTCCTCTGTTCTTGCTGCTTGTCCTTCGCGGCGTGCTGTTTCTGGCCCTTGTCCTTGTCCTTCTTGCCTCTGTCTCCCATGCACACCTCCCGCGCCCATTGTCCGTCAATCGCCGAGTTTCAGTGAGCTTATAGTGGCCGTGCGGCGAGGCTTCAAGTCGCGCCGCTACGTTGCCGTCGGCCGCAGGTGCGCGTACGCCCACGCGAAGAGCACGAAGAAGACGAGATCAGCAACGGCGAACGGCTTCCAGACCCACGGGAGGCCCGCCGAGACCCAGTGGTAGATGACCACGCCCGAGTACCAGATCTTCAGAAGCATCCCATAGGGGATCAGACCCCGTTTCTTCGCCGGGTTCCTCGCCACCTCCACGAACATGATCGCGAAGACGACGAGGAGCGCGGCCGGGAACTGCACGTACCCCAGATGGTTCGGCGGCGTGACGCCGAAGAACCGGAAGAACCACTCGGTCCCGAACAGGCCGACAAGCCCCAGCGCTCCGTCGTACACGGCGGCGACCGCGAAGAGCAGTGGAATCATGCGTGTGCCTCTCGTCTGAACTTCCTGAAATTGGCGCGCCTCCAAGTGGTGAACTCCTCGCTGTAGAGCTCGACGGCCAGGTTCCGAAGACCCTGGCGGAGCTGGTCGACCGTCATCGGCTTGGGCCGGAAATTGACGTCGAACAGCGTGCACGTCTTCCAGTTGGTCGGTTCGAGCAGCCGCCCCTCGCGCTCGAGGCGCTCGTACAGGGGCGTTCCCGGGAACGGCGTCTGGACGGTGATCTGCACCTCGTACAGGCCGGTCTCCCTGACGAAGGCCATGACCTCATCGAAGACGTCGGGCGTGTGCCCGTCGAGGCCGAGGACGAAGCACCCGTTCACCGTGATCCCGTGCGACTGGATGGTCCGGATCGCGTCCTTGTAGTGCGGGAACCGCCGCAGCTTCCAGTCGTTGCGAAGCTCGATCCCGGACAGACCGGTCTCCGAGGGGCTCTCGAAGCCGACCAGCACCTGCGCGCAGCCGGTCTGCCTCATCAGGTCGAGCAGCCGCGCATCGTCGGCCACCGACAGGTCGGTCTCGGCGAACCACCGGAGGTCCCTGCCGCGAAGCGACGGCAGCAGCTCCCGCCAGTAGCCGTGATCGACAAAGGTGTTGTCGTCGGCGAACTCGATGAACGGCCGCGCCCAGATGGCCTCGATCCGTTCGATTTCGTTCAGCACCTTCGCGATCGGCTTCTGCTTGTAGCGGCCGGTCAGCACCACCGAGCTGGCGCAGAACTCGCAGCGGTGAGGGCAGCCGCGGCTGGTCTGGACGGTGAGACGGTTGTACTTCGCGATGTCGAGCAGCTCGAACGCCGGGACCGGGGCGGCGGCCATGTCGAAGGCGTCCCGCGGCTCCTCGTAGCGCGGCTGGAGGCGGCCGCGTTCAGCGTCTTCGAGGACCTGCGGCCAGAAGGCCTCGCCCTCCCCCACCACCACGGCGTCGCAGTGCCGAGCTGCCTCGTCGGGCCGCGCGCTCACGTGGGGCCCGCCGATGACCGTCGCTATCCCCGCGGCTCTGAAGCGCCGGGCCAGTTCGTACGCCTCGTCGACCTGCGCGCTGTAGGTCGAGATGGCGACGAGGTCGAGCCCGGTGGGAAGCTGCCCCATCTGGTTGATGTCGGGAACTTCGATGTAGGAGACGGTGTGCCGGCGCGGCGTCATGCCGGCCAGGGTCAGCAGGCCCAGGCTGGGCAGCGACGCGATCGTCTTGCTGCGCTCGACGAAGCCCGGGAGCGTGAGCCCGAGGCGCAGCAGTTCCGCGTCGCACGCGCGAATCCCGCTCATGGCGATCAGGGCGATGTTCATGGCGACAGCAGCCTCCATGTAAAGAGGACGACGCCACAGGTGACCGACAGAGCAGGAATGAAGAACAGGTGACGAAAGGTGACACGCCACGCCGAGAGATAGCAGACGAGCGGCATGGTGACGGCCCCGAGCAGGAACAGGGCCGAGGCGGCTGTCAGGCCAGATTCCAAGCCGACCGCACGGGCGGTCAGGGCAAAGGAGAGGTTCAGCAGGCCGACGCCGAAGAACGAAATATGGCCGAGGCGGATCAGTCGCCGCTGCCACGAATGGTAGCCGCCCAGCCACTGCTCCTGGTCGAAGAACAGGCCGGTAGCAGCCCCCGCCACGCACCCGAGCACGAACCCGATCCAGGCGGCGTAGAGGTTGACGATCATGGTGCCAAGTATACCCGCGGCCGGATGTCAGGTCCGCGGCGTCGCGAGGCGCACCGCCAGCCTCGATGAGACGAGGGCCAGCAGCAACGCGCCCATGGTCCAGGTCGTTCCGGTCCTCCTGGACACGTCGGCCGCCCGCGCGCCGATGGCCAGCCAGTCCTCCGGCGACAGAGACAAGACCTGGCTCCACAGCGGTGCGGTGACGGCGCTCCACGCCAGCCATGCCGCGAGGCCGATGGTCATGACGAGACCCAGCGCGAGCCTCCCCCATGGGAACGGGATCGGCGGCGGCGCGGCGGCCTTCCGTCTCACCTGATCCATGACCGATGCCGTGAATCCCGAGGCCGGCGCGATCTCGTCGTCGGCCGAGAGGATGCGGTCGAGTTCTTCTGGCTTCATGACGCCTGCCCCACCGCCCGCGCACCGAACAGACGCGGCAGTTTGTTCCGCAGCATCTCCCGCCCGCGCGACAGCCGGATCTTGACGGTGCCCTCCGGCAGACCGAGGCTCCGCGCCGCGGCGGACACATCCATCTCGTGAAAGTAGAAGAGCACCAGGGCGTCCCGATATTTCGTCGGCAGCGCCAGCACCGCGCGCCGGACGAGGCGGTCCCGGTCCTGGTCTTCGAGCGTCCCGCCGGACGGATCGGCTGCCGCCGGCTCGCGGATGTCATCGAGTGGCACCATGCCGGTCGGAACCCGCCGCAGTTCGTCCCGGTAGACGTTGGTGGCCAGCGCGAAGAGCCACGTCGAGAACGCCGCCTCGCGGCGCCACGAAGGAAGCGCCCGGAACGCGCGCAAAAACGCGTCCTGCGCCATCTCCTCCGCACGGCTGTGGTCGCGGCAGAACCGGTAGGCGAGGTTCACGAGCGGCGACTGCCACCGGCGGACGATCCCCTCGAAGGCGGAGACGTCGCCGCCCAGCACGCGCTCGACGTCGGCGTCGTCCTCCGTCACGCTCACCGCGCTCATCTCCTGCGGTTAGACGCTCCGGGAACCGCGTCCGGTTTCGTTTTCTGCCGTCCCGGTCGCCGCCCAAGAAAATGAAACCGATCCCGCGGAGGCTCCGTCTGACCGGACGTGGCGGTCAGAAGGGCCGCCAAGGAGGCACTGATGTTTGGGTCCGTCGGAGCCAGCACCGCGGTGTTCATGTTCCTCAGCGTCGGCGCCGTCGCGCTCTTCTCCTTCATCGCCGTGGCCTCATGGTCAGACGCCCGACGCAAGGAACGAGAAGCCTACTACAAGAGCGAGACGCTGAAGAAACTCGCCGAGTCGCAGGGCGCGGCCGCCGTGCTCGACCTGCTCCGCGAGGAGCAGAAGCAGGCGGTGACCAAGAGGCGGGAAGGGCTGAGACTGGGCGGCCTGATCAACATCGCCCTGGGCATCGGCTTCATGATTTTCCTGGCCGGCCTGGTTCGCGACGAACGGGCCTACCTGCTGGGGGTGATTCCCCTGCTCCTCGGCGTGGCCCTGCTCTCCTACTCGTTCTTCCTCGCCCCGCGCGAATAAGCGACAGGTGGCAGGATCATCGGCGCCATCGTCCGCCGGGGCGGTGGCGCCGCGCGTCACTTCACGCGCGCCGGCAGGTGCTCGTTCAGGTACCGGGTGAGCAGCGAATACAGGTGCAGCGTCGTCCCCTCGCCTTCGAAGATCCCGTGCGACCTATTGGGATACGACATCATCGTGAACACCCGTCCTCGCGCCACCAGCTCGTTGACCAGCATCTCGAACCCCTGGTAGTGCACGTTGTCGTCGCCCGTCCCGTGGACGATGAGCAGGTTGCCCTTCAGGTTCTTCGCGAACGTGATCGGTGAGCCGCTTGTGAACCCCGCCTCGTTGTCCTTCGGCAGCCCCATGTAGCGCTCCTGGTAGATCGAGTCGTAGAGCCGCTGCACGGGCACCGAGGCCACCGAGATCCCCGTCTTGTAGAGATCGGGGTACCGGAACATCGCGTTCAGCGTCATCGACCCGCCGCCGCTCCAGCCCCAGACGCCGACGCGTTCCGGATCGACGAACGGCCAGGCCGCCAGCGCGGCCCGCGTCGCCGCCGCCTGGTCCGCCGATGCGAGAATTCCGACCTGGCGGTAGATGCTCTTGCGCCACTCCCGGCCGCGCGGCGCCGGCGTGCCGTGGTTGTCGAAGCTCGCGACGATGTAGCCCTGCTGCGCGAGCATGAGATGCCACAAGTAGGTGTTGCCGCCCCAGCTATCCTGCACCGTCTGACCCGCGGGTTCGCCGTAGACGTAGACGAGGAGCGGGTACTTCTTCGACGGGTCGAAGTCGGGCGGGAGGATCCGCCAGCCATCCACCTCGGTGCCGCCGCCGATCGGCAGCCGGAAGAACTCCACGCGCCTGCGTGCGAGCGCTCCGACCTTCGCCGCGAGCCCCGCGTTCGTGGCCAGCACGCGCACCGTGTCTCCCGACGGGAGGCGCACGAGCTCGGTCACCGGCGGCGTGTCGAGCAACGAATAGGTGTGAAAGGCGAACTGCGCCGAGGGTGACACGTCGTAGCGGTGGACGCCGGTCTGGTTCGCGGGGCCGACCCGCACCGCCTGTCCCTGGCCGTCGAGCGGCACCCGGTAGATGAAGCGCTCTGTCGGCGCTTCCGGTGAGGCGGTCACGTACAGCCATCCGCCCTTCTCGTCGATGCCGTCGATGCCCATCACGTCGTAGGCGCCGGGCGTCAGCAGCCGCACGTCGCGCCCGTCGAGCGGCACGGCGTAGGCGTGCTTCCACCCGTCGCGCTCGCTGATCCAGAGCAGCTCCCTCCCACCGTGGAGCCAGGTGAACTCCATCACCTCCACCCACGCAGCGTCCGTGTCGGTGAAGACCGTCCGCACCTCGCCGGTCGCCGCGTGGCCGATGACGACCTGGTTCGTGTTCTGGAGGCGGTTGAGCTGCTGGAAGATCACCTCTGTCGAGTTGCCGGCCCACTCGAGCCGGGGGATATAGATCTGGCGGGGATCCCCGACTGCCTTCATCCAGACCGTCCTGCCGCCCGACACGCTGACCACACCCACCTGCACGCCGGAATTGGTCTCGCCGGCCTTCGGATACTTGAACCGTGTCACCGTCGGATACAGCGAGTCCGTGTTGTTGATCATGGAGAACACGGGCACGCCGCGGGTGTCGAAACGCCAGAACGCAATTGAACGGCTGTCCGGGCTCCAGCGGAAGCCGTCCCGCAGGTCGAATTCCTCCTCGTAGACCCAGTCGGACGTGCCGTTGACGATGTCCTCGTTGCCGTCGCGCGTCAGCTGACGGACGGCGCCCGTGCGCAGTTCCTCCACGTAGATGTTGTGCTTCATCACGTAGGCAGCCAGGCGGCCGTCGGGCGAGAGCTTCGCGAACATGAGCGTGGACGGCTCGAACGCGGCGCCGAGCTTGTGGAGGCCGCCGGACCGAAGATCGTACGTCCAGTAGTCGCCGCGCGTGTTCTGCCGCCAGACCCGCTTCGAGTTGGTGAAGACGATGAGGACGTTGCCGTCGGGCGACCAGGCGTAGTCCTCGATCGACAAGGGCGCGGGCGCCCCTTTCGGGATGAGCCGCGCGGCCGACACGAGCACGCGCCGAGCGCCGCTCGCGGCCGTGTAGAGCACGAGGTCGCGCGCGTCCTTGACCTCGGCGCTCGGCTCGAGCGTCGTGAACGTCTCGCCGTCCTTCATCCAGCGGGCGGGCCCGAAGCGTTCGCTGGCGAACTCGCGCGAGGCGAACAGGCGAACGAGGGTGAGGACGGCGGCGGAGGACTGCCCCTGCGCGAGGGCCGTGCCGGCTGCGAGGAAGCCGACGATGCTGAGGATGAGAAGGCGGCGCCATGTGCTCATGGCGCCGGATCGTATCCGAGGCCGACCCCGAAGTCGATGACCCGCCGGTGCGGCGGCCGCGGCCTCAGTTCGGGTTCTTGGCCGGCGCGGGAACGCCCGACTGGGCGTTGTAGGCCTCGATGACGGCCTTCGTGATGTCGATTGTCGGCGACACCATGACCACCGGGCCCTGCGGCCATGCCACGGAGCCGTCGAGCACGAGCGCGTAGCCGTGGTCGTCCACGTACTTCTTGAGGACCGGCGCCAGCTTCTGGAGGATCCGCTGGGCGATCTCGTTCTGCTGCTGCTGGGACTCGTTCTGGAAGTCCTCGACCGAACGCTGCAGCGTCTTGGTCTTGGCGTCGATCGACCTGGACAGCGCATCCCGCGCCCCGGGCTGCATCGTCGCGCCCTGTTCGCTGAGCTGCTTCTTCAGCCCGTCGAGTTCGGCGCTCAACTTCTGCAGTTCCATCCGGCGCGGCTCGAACTTCTTCGCCAGCGCCCCGAGGTCGCGCTGCCCTTCGTTGCAGTTGGTGATCATCCCCTGCATGTCGATGACCACCACCCGCTCGGTGCTTCTGGCGGCGGCCGCGGCCGGCGCTTGGGCCATCGCACGGGCCGGCAGGGCCAGGGAGCAGAACAGGGCCGGGATCAGCACCGAGGCAGCACATCTCAACGACATCGGGAGCTCCTTCTTTCCTTCACACGGTTCACGACGGGACACGCCACGCCGTGCCGACGGGCACGAACACGGGGCACACACACAGTATTTTCACCGGTTGCCAGCTGTCAAACCCATTCCTGGTTCCCGGCGGGCGCCCCCTCCGGGCGCCCCTCCGGGCGCCGCTTGTCTCGGCCCCAATGAAGTGCGATGATGAGCGCCTTGGAGGGCAGCGAACATGGCCACGATCCTGATGATCGATGACGATGCCGATCTGGCCGCGGCGCTGAAGGTCCTGCTCGAGGGCAAGGGGCATCGGTTCCACACGGCGGCGAGCGGTGAGATCGGGCTGCGCCGCGTGAAGGAGACCGACCCGGACCTCATCATCCTCGACGTGATGATGGACCGTTACACCGAGGGCTTCCGCGTCGCGCAGCGGCTTCGCGACATCTCGCACGACTCTGAGTACGCCGCCTACCGTGGCGTGCCCATCCTTGTGATGACCGCCGTTCACCGCACGACCTCGTTCCGCTTCGGTCCCAACGAGGATTCGCTGCCGGTCGACGCGTTCCTCGAGAAGCCGGTGAGCGCCCACCAGCTGATGGCCACCGTGGAGCAGCTGTTGAGCAGGATGCCGGCGCGCCAGCCGCGCTGAGCACTCGCGCATGGCCAGCTCGAGGCCGACCAATCGGGAGACGGACGCCGACGTCGCGCGCGCCGACGTCGCCCGCTTCCTGCGCCTCGTCACGCACGACCTGCGTCAGCCGATCGCGGCCACGCGGACGATTGTCTCGGTGCTCGCCGACGGCCACGCCGGTCCGCTGCTCCCCGCGCAGGCCGAGCTGGTCGGCCGGCTGGGGCGGCGCCTCGAGTTCATGCAGGCGCTGGTGGACGATCTCATCGATCTGTCGATGGCGACGCTCGGCCTCGGGGCCGACCCCGCGCATGCCCATGCGTCACTGGGAGACGAGATCCGGGAGGCCTGCCGCCGGGCCGAATCGGCGGCGCGGGCGGCGGGGGTCATTCTCGAGAGCGACGGGATTGAGGACTCGCTGGCGGTCGAGGCCGCGCCGGCGGACCTGGCACTCACGCTGGACAGCCTGCTGGCCAACGCCGTGAAATACGCCCCTGGCGGCCGCGTGCGCGTCACGGCGGACAAGGCTGGCGACGGCGCCCGGGTCATGGTGGCCGACACGGGCATCGGCATCCCGGACGAGGCCCGTCCGCACATCTTCGAGGCGTTCTTCCGCGCGCCCAACGCGAAGGCGCTCGACCCGCAGGGCACCGGCCTGGGGCTCGCCGTCGTCAAGACCATCGCCGATCGCTGCGGCTTTGCGATCGACATCGACAGCGCGGAAGGCCGGGGCACAACGGTCACCGTGCTGCTCCCGCTGGCTGCAGCCTGACGCCGCCGATCGGATCTGGCACACATCCTGCAGACCCGAGCGTACAGAGACGTGATGGCACGCCCGCCTCAGCGTTTCCGCACCGACTGAGGCCGCCGGACTTGTCGTCGCCACCGATCCGGCGCGGGCGGCCGATCACCAAACTGAAACGCCGCTGACCGATCCGCAGCACCGCCCGGGTCGAGCAGCGGGAGACGAGTCCCATGTCGTACAACGAATCGCTCGCACCCGAGCCGATCGGCGGATGCCGGGCCGACAGCATCCAGATCGATGCCGCGCAACAGGCGTTCCTCGCCATCGACCACGGCAGAACGCTGCAGGGCCTCGTCGTGCTCGAAAGTTCACCCCAGCTCTGCGCGATCCCCGCCGTCAACTCGTACAGAGCCTACTGCATCGCGAAGGAGCGGGGCCAGGTTCGCGAGGCCGTGCGGCTCTGCCAGGCCGCACTCGACGCCGAGCCGCACAATCCCGTGCACTACCTGAACCTGGGGCGCGTGCTGCTGCACGCCGGCGACAAGGCCAAGGCCATTGCGACCCTCTGGAAGGGCATTTCGCGAGCTCCCGGCGCCGAGCAGGGCGTGGCCGTCGAAGCGCCCGACCAGAACCATGCCAGAGAGCACGCGCTCATCCTCAACGAACTGCGGCGGCTGGGCATCCGCAAGCGTGCGCCGTTTCCGGCATTGCGTCGTGGGCACCCCCTGAATCGTCTCGCCGGCAGACTGCTGGCGACGATCGGGATGCGCTGACCGGGGCCAGCGCGACGCACTCTCCTTGACAACCCCCGGGCCGCAATCATACTGATGATCAGCGGCCCGAGCGGGGGCCTGCCTCTGCGACATCTCCACATGACCGACGACACGCCGACCTCGATCTCAGAACCAGGTTCGATCCAGGGCCCTCGTGGAACCGACGATCGGGATCCGCTGACCCTGTTTCCAACCGAGACCGAGGTGGAGGCTGCGCGGAGGGCGCAGGCGCCGGCGAAGCGCGAGGGGGATCTCGCACAAGCGGCGCCAGAGGCCGATTCGCCTCGACCCAGACGACGGGTCCGGGGGTGGTTCGTCGTGCTCGTCGCCGTGCTGGCCGGCGCCGCGGTCTGCGTCGCCGCCTGGTGGACCTATCCGGGCCTCGCCGACGAAGTCGGCGCCCGCGTGCTCCGCGCCGTGTCGGACCCGCCGTCGACGCTCCTGGTGGAAACGACACCGGCCGGGTGGGAGGTCGTCGAGGGGAGCCGCGTCCTGGGCACGACGCCGCTGACCATCGCGCTGCCCCCCGGCACCCACGCGCTGCTCCTGCGCCGCGGCACGACGACACGGCCGCTCGAGGTGACGCTGCCGCGCGGCGCGCAGGTGGTCCATCACCTCGACATGGTCGAGACGCCGGCGGCACCCACACAGGGTGGGCTGCAGGTGACGAGCGTCCCCGCGGGCGCGGCGGTGGCGCTCGACGGCACGCTGCGAGGCGCGGCACCTCTCCTGCTCACCCACCTCGCCCCCGGGGACCATACCGTCGTTGTCGCCAACGCTTACCGCACCGTCAGCCAGCGCGTGACGGTCGCGGCGGGCGAGACGGCGACGCTGCTGATCGCGCTCGGCCAGGCTTCGCCCCCGCCGGCCGCAGCGCCGCCAGCCGCGGCTGCGGCACCGCCAGCCCCGGCGCCCGCCGTCGGCTGGGTGACGGTCTCCGCCGGAATCGAGTTGCAGGTCTACGAGGGGAACTCGCTCGTCGGCAGCAGCCGCAATCAGCGGATCACACTGACGCCCGGTTCGCATACCCTCAGGCTGGTGAACACCACGCTCGGATTCGAGACGACGTCCGCGGTGACAGTGAAGCCGGGCGAGGTCGGGACGGTCTCCGTCCAGGTGCCGAACGGGTCCCTCTCGGTCAATGCCGAGCCGTGGGCTGAAGTGCTGCTCGACGGCACGGTCATCGGCGAGACACCGATCGCCAACCTCGCGGTGGCGCCAGGCCAGCACCAGCTGGTGTTCAGGAACCCGCTCTACCCGGAGCAGCGGCGAACCGTGCTGATCTCGCTCTCCTCTCCGACGCGCGTCGGCGTGGATCTGCGCCAATGAGACGCCTGCTGCTTGGCCTCGTGCCCGTGCTGCTGCTGACGCTGGGGCCGCGCGCCCTTGCGCAGGATCCGCTCTCCGCGGCCCGCGCGCTGTACGCCGCGGCGCGGTACGAAGACGCCCTGAGCGCGTTCGATGCCGTAAAGTCGCGCGGCGCGCTGGCCGTGGAGACCGCCGTGGCGGTCGAGCAGGGACGCGCATCCTGCCTGCTGGCGCTCGGCCGCCAGGCGGACGCGCAAACCGCGATCGCGGCGCTGGTCGACCTCGACCCGTTCTTCCTCCCGCGCGAGGACGAGATCGCACCGAAGCTCATGAGCGCCTTTCGCGACGGCCGTCGCCAGGCGCTGTCCGGCACGCTCGATCGCCTGTACGCGCGGGCCAAGAGCGCGTACGACAGCCGGAACATCGTTGACGCGGCGGCCGGCTTCTCGCGATGGCTCGCGCTGCTCGACGATCCCGACCTCACGCTCGACGCGGCGCCGCGCGTCGACATGCGCCTGACGGGCCAGCGATTCCTGGGGCTCACCCGGTCGTCGAGCCCGCTCTTCGACGCCGCCGCGAAACGCCTGACGGCGCCGGTGCCGCTGATGACGACCGTGAGCGTACCGGACCGCGTCCGGCCGGTCTCGTCGGCGAGGACGGTGGCCGTCGACGTCGTGCTCACCGCGCAGGGCACCGTCGAGTCGGCGATCGTCTGGGACCCCGACCTGGTCGGGCTCACCCCGCAGGTCGTTCAGGCGGTGCTCGGCTGGAAATACAGCCCTGCTCGCAGGAACGGCGTGCCGGTCCGGTACCGGATGGTGGTGCAGGTCCTGATTCTTCCGCGGGGGCTCTGAGGTCTGGCGCACGACCGCGCGGGACCTGGCGCTCCCCGCACATCTTTCTCGAGGTTGGCATGGTGACTCGTTCCGCGTGGTGCCGCTCGCCGCTCCCGCCCGTTCTTGCGCTGGCCGGTCTCCTCGTCATGTGCGGCTCGGCCGTGGCGCAGCGGCCCGACGCCGAGCTGAAAGGGATCACGACCGTGGGCGTCCTGGTCGAGCCGCTCGGTCCGGCCGCGACGACCTGCGGATTCAACCATCAGGCGCTCGAGCAGAGCCTGGCCCGGATGCTGGCCGATCGCGGCCTGAAAGTCGTGCCCCACAAGGACGAGGACACCTACGTCGACCTGCGCGTGGAGACGCTGAACGTCCAGCCGGGCGTGTGCGTCTCGCGGTTCGACACGACGGTGTTCACGACCACCACCGCGCGGCTGTCCTACCAGGCGCAGCTCGTCTCGGTGCGGGTCTCGTTGCTGCACAAGGCCGGCCTGTCCGGTGGCGGCACCGTCGGGCACGCGGCCAACGTCCTGCGCACGGTCGAGCAGCAGGTCGACGAGTTCGCCGCGCGCATCAAGGCCGCCAACCGCTGAGTCCCCCGCATCGCCGGACAGGGTCCGCCTCTCCCCCTAGATGTGTGTTGACATTTAGTGTTATCACATATATTATGAAGTCGTGGCGAGCGACCTCAAGACCGAACTCAAGCAACGCAAGCCGTTCCGCAGCCTCCGGCACGAAGCGCACCTGAGCGTCCTGCGCACCGCCGCCGAGCTCGAGCACGCGATGGAGTCGGCCCTGAAACCCCACGGGATCACGGCCACTCAGTACAACGTCCTGCGGATCCTCCGCGGCGCCGGCTCCGACGGCCTGTGCCGCCACGAGATTGGCACGCGGATGCTCCGTCGGGTCCCCGACGTGACCCGCCTGCTGGACCGGATGGAGGACATGAAGCTGGTCGTCCGTGCGCGCGGCGGCGACGATTGGCGATTCGTTACGACGAAGGTCACCGGCAGGGGGCTGAAGGTGCTCGCCACACTCGACCCGGTGGTCGACCGCCTGACCGACGTCCAGTTGGCCCACCTCGGCGACGAGCGGCTGCGGACGCTCATCGCCCTGCTGGGTCAGGTTCGGAGCAGGACGTAGGCTTTTTTTTCGGACCATGCGTGTGATGACACGCATCATCGAGACAACGAGGACACAGACCATGACGACAGAGACCACGACCCGCACCTACACGATCGACAAGGCGCATTCGGAGGCCGAGTTCCAGGTCCGGCACCTGGTGACCAGGGTCCGCGGCCGGTTCACCGATTTCGAAGGCACGATCCAGGCCGACGAGCAGAACCCCGGCCGCTCGTCGGTGAAGGTGACGATCCAGGCGGCCAGCATCGACACGGACCAACCGGATCGCGACGCCCACCTTCGCTCGGCCGATTTCTTCAAGACCGACGAGTTTCCGACGCTGTCGTTCGCGAGCGCGTCGGTCGCCCCGGCGGGCGGCGACACGTACACGGTGGCCGGCGACCTGACGATTCGCGGCGTCACCAAGCGGATCTCGGTGCCGGTGACGTTCCTCGGCAAGGCGACCGACCCCTGGGGCAACCAGCGCGTCGGCTTCGAGGCCGAGTTCACGATCAACCGCAAGGAGTTCGGCTTGATGTGGAACGCCGCGCTCGAGACGGGCGGCTTCCTGGTGGGCGACGAGGTCAAGATCTCGGTGTCGTTCCAGGCCATCGCGGGCTAGCAGCGCGCGGCGCGTGCGCCATCGGATGTAGAATGCGGTCCAGGCTCCCCAACGACATGGACTGCATTCTATGACCCTCACTCCGCACCCGCGGGCGGCCGTGCGGCTGCTCGCTGCTCTTTGCGCGCTCGCCGCCATCGCGGGCGCATTCGTCACGCTCACCGCGCAGACGCCGGCCATCGACCCGAGTCTCTATTCGGGCCTCAAGTGGCGGATGATCGGCCCGTTCCGCGGAGGCCGCGTCAACGGCGTCAGCGGCGCGCCCGGACAGGCAGCGACGTTCTACTTCGGCTCGGTCGGCGGCGGCGTCTGGAAGACGACCAACGCGGGCCGCACGTGGGCGCCGATCTTCGACTCGCAGCCGGTCGGCTCGATCGGCGCCATCGGCGTCGCCCCGTCGAACCCGAACGTCATCTACGTCGGCACCGGCGAGGCGGACATGCGGTCGCAGATCTCCTACGGCAACGGGGTCTACAAGTCGACCGACGCCGGAACGACCTGGAAGCACCTGGGCCTCGACGACACCCGGCAGATCGGCCGCGTCGTCGTCGATCCGAGGAACCCCGACATCGTCTTCGTCGCGGCGCTCGGCCATGCCTACGGCCCGAACACCGAGCGCGGCGTGTACCGGTCGAAGGACGGCGGCGGGACCTGGCAGAAGGTGCTCTACCAGAACGACAGCGTCGGCGCCGTCGATTCTCGCCATCGACCCGAAGGACTCGAAGGTCGTCTACGCGTCGCTCTGGAACACCAGGCGTCCGCCATGGTCGATCTACCCGCCCTCCTACGGGCCCGGCAGCGGCCTCTACAAGTCGGCTGACGGTGGCACGACCTGGAAGGCACTGACCGCGGGACTCCCCACCGAAGCGGTCGGCCGAATCGGCGTCGCCGTGGCACCCGCCGCCCCCCGTCGCATCTACGCGATCATCGACGCCCAGAAGGGCGGGCTCTACCGGTCCGACGATGCCGGCGCGACGTGGGCGCTGATATCGGGCGACAACCGCATCTGGGGACGCGGCTGGTACTTCTGCAAGGTGGTCGTCGATCCGCGCAACGCGGACGTCGTCTACGTGTCGAACACCTCGCTCTACCGCTCGTCCAATGGCGGCAAGACATGGACCGCCATCAAGGGCGCGCCGGGGGGCGACGATTACCACCAGCTCTGGATCGATCCGAACGACCCGTCGCGCATGGTGCTCGGCTCCGACCAGGGCGCCGTCGTCAGCGTCGACGGCGCCGTCACGTGGAGTTCCTGGTACAACCAGCCGATCGCGCAGATGTATCACGCCGCGGCCGACGCCCGGTTCCCCTACTGGGTCACCGGCGCGCAGCAGGACAGCGGCTCGGTGGCGGTGATCACACGCAGCCCGCACGCCGAGATCGGCACGCGCGAGTGGCTGCCGCTCTGCGCGGGCGGCGAGGCCGGCTACACGGCGCCGGACCCGCTCCACCCCGACCTGCTCTTCGGCGGCACCGTGACGCGCTGCAATGTCGTCACCGGCGAGACCGCTGACGTCTCGCCCGAGCGCGGCATGTCCGAGCCGGCGCGTCACACCTGGACCGTGCCGCTCGCCTTCTCGGAAGCCGATCCGCGCGTGCTCTATTTCAGCAACCAGTTCCTCTTCAAGACGACCAACGGCGGCGACAGCTGGACGACGATCAGCCCGGACCTCACGCGCGAGGACCCGGGCGTCCCGCCCAATCTCGACGCGGCCACAGCCGCCGACGCGCCCAAGGGCGCCAGGCGCGGCGTGATCTACACCATCGCTCCCTCGCCGCTCAAGGCCGGCGTGGTCTGGGTGGGCACCGACGACGGGTACATCCAGGCGACGCGGGATGACGGCCGGAACTGGCAGAACGTGACGCCGCAGGCCCTGACGCCGTGGAGCAAGGTCGTGATGATGGTGGCCTCGCACGGCGAGGTGAACACCGCCTACGCGGCGATCGACCGCCATCGCCTCGAGGACAACGAGCCGTACATCTACCGCACTCGCGATTTCGGCAAGACCTGGCAGAAGGTCACCTCCGGCCTGCCGGCGGGCATCTACATGCAGGCGCTCGCAGAGGACCCGGTGCGACCCGGGCTGCTCTTCGCGGGCACCGAGCAGGCCGTGTTCGTCTCCTTCGACGCGGGTGATCACTGGCAGTCGCTCCAACTCAATCTGCCGGCGGTCTCGATGCGCCACCTGACGGTGCACGACGACGACCTGATCGTCGCCACGCACGGACGCGGCTTCTGGGTGATCGATCAGATGACGGCGCTGCGGCAGATGGGCGCCGACACCGCCAGGGCTACCGCGGTGCTGTTCCGCCCGGCCGACGCGATCAACATGCCGGCGGGAGCCGAGAACGGCACGCCGCAGCCGCGCGACGAACCGCTGGCCGAGAACCGGCCGTTCGGCGCGATCATCGACTACTATCTCAAGGCCGCTCCCTCCGAGCCGGTCACGCTCGAGATTCTCGACGCCGCCGGCGACACGGTCAGGCGCTTCTCGAGTGCGGACCACGCCACGCCGGTGAACCCCGACACGCTGAACGTCCCTGCGTTCTGGAGGCCGACGCCGCCGACGCTCCCGGCGGAGCCGGGTCAGCACCGATGGGTCTGGGACCTGCGGGTGACACAGCCGGCGCAGGCCGGCCAGGGCGCACGAGCCGGCGGCGCGCGCGGTGCGGGCGGAGGCGGGGCTGGCGGCGGAGGCGGCTTCGGCGGACGCGGCGGCAGCTTGGCGCTGCCTGGCGCCTACACCGTGAAGCTGACGGTGGACGGCAAGGTGTACACGCAGCCGCTCGTCGTCAGACGGGATCCGCGGATCGTGGCGGTGCCGAGGTAGGGGTCAGGGGTCGCCGCCCGCTGTCCCCTACTGCGCAGTCTTCTCGAACGCCGCCCATTTCGGCGGCGGCGTCCCCAGCAGTTCGCGCACGAAGAAGTCGTACCGTTTGTGGTCGCCGTAGGCCCCGCCCGCCCCATGGCCCGCGCCGGGGATCACCAGCAGGTCGAACGGCTTGTTGTGCTTGATGAGCTGATTGACCACCTGCATCGTGGACGACGGGTCCACATTTGTGTCCATCTCGCCGACGACGAGCAGCAGCGCGCCCTGCAGGCGGTAGGCGTTGTCGACATTGGACGACTCGGCGTACTGCGGGCCAATCGGCCAGCCCATCCACTGCTCGTTCCACCAGATCTTATCCATCCTGTTATCGTGGCAGCCCGCCGCCGACACCGCCGCCTTGTAGAACTCCGGGTGGAAGAGCAGAGCCGCCAGCGACTCCTGGCCCCCGGCCGAGGTCCCGTAGATGCCGACGCGCGAAATGTCGTACCAGGGATACTTCGCCGCCGCGGCCTTGTGCCACAGGATGCGGTCGGGGAACCCGGCGTCCTTCAGGTTCATCCACGCGACATCGTGGAAGGCCTTCGACCGGTTCGACGTGCCCATCCCGTCGATCTGCACGACGATAAAGCCCAACTCGGCCTGGGCCTGCATGGCACTGAACGCCGTGAACGACTTCGGGACGAACGAGCTGTGCGGTCCCGCGTAGATGTTCTCGATCACCGGGTACTTCTTCTTCGGGTCGAAGGTCGTCGGACGGAAGATGACGCCCCAGATCTCGGTCTGTCCGTCGCGGCCGGCAGCAACGAACACCTCCGGCGGCTTCCAGCCGGCCTTGACCAGTTCGGTGATGTCCGCGCGCTCGACCACCATGGCGAGCGAGCCGTCTGCCGCGCGGCGCAGCTCGGACACCGGCGCGAGGTCCACCCGCGAGTAGGTGTCCACGTAGTACGTCATGTCGGACGAGAAGCTGACGGTGTGGTTGGCGTCGGCCTCGGTCAGGCGCGTGAGGCCGATGCCGTCGAAGCCGATCCGGTAGTAGTTGACGAAGTACGGGTCCTTGCCCGGGTACATTCCGCTCGCGCTGAACCAGATCTGGCGGCGTTCCTCATCCACCTTCGAGACGCCGCGAACGACCCACTCCCCTTTGGTGATCTGGTTCTTCACCTGGCCCGACGCGCCGTCGTAGAGGTACAGATGGTTCCAGCCGTCGCGCTCGGACATCCAGACGATCTCGCGGCCGCCGGCCACGTCGTCTCGGTACTTCTTGCTCGAGTAGGTGAAGAACGTCTTCGGCTCTTCGCTGATTACGGCGCGCGCCGCGCCGGTGGCCGCCGTCACCTCGATGACGCGGTACACCTGGTGGCCGCGCTGGTTGTACTCGAACGTGAACGCCAAGCTGTCGGCGCGCCACTCGGGACGCGTCAGCTCGTAGGGATTCGGAAAGAGGGCGTTCGAGATCGCCCGCTGCGTCTTCGTCTCGACGTCGAACAGCATCGGCTGATCGAGGTCGAGCTCGTCACCCGGCTTGGCGTAGAACCGCGACGACGACTTTGGCTGCAGCTGGTCTTCGGGCGACGACTCGACGTAGTGCACTTCGCGCCGGTAGCCGGGCCTCACCTTGTAGGCCGCCAGACGCTTGGAATCGGGCGACCACGCGATCCGGTCGAGCACGTAGCAGTTGCCCTCGTTGCCGTCGGTGCTGAGCGCCGTCCACGTCTTCTCACCGGGCCTGCGCAGCACCACGTTGTAGCCGCGGACGACAGCCTCCCATTTCTTGTCCGGCGAGACCCTCGGCGGCGCGTCCGGCGCCGGCGGAGCACAGACGGGCGGCGGCTGGCGCGCCTCGAACTCGCCCACCGCCTCGCGCCCCTTGCACGTATAGGTGTCGAGGCTGCAGGTCCAGGTGGTCGTGTCCACTCTCGCCTGGATGGCCTTCCCCTCGTCGACGAACGTGAAGGTGGTGAACGGCAGCGTCAGGCCGGTCAGCTTCCGTCCCGTCACTGACGAGAGCGCGGCAGCGATCTTGTCGTGGTCGAACGCCGGCTGCTTCTGCTGGGTGTCGGCGTCGACGACGACGAACTGGGTTCCACCCTTGACCGTCTTCCGGTAAGCGAATCGGTGGGTCTTGCCGATCCACACCGCCGCGTCGGGCACGTCGATGGCGAGTCCCTGGTACTTGTCGCGAAGTCCGAACGCTCGTTGGTAGTCGGCGACGGTTCCCTGCGCGTGGACGACCGTGGACACGGCGAGAGCCAAGGAGAGGGCGGCGGCCGCCGCCAGCGCGCGTTGACAGGGCATGGACGATCTCCTGCGGGGGCGCGCGCATTCTATCAGGAAGGGGGCGGAGTGAGGCTCAAGGCTCAGGACTCATGGCTCAGGCAAGGGGGAGGTAGGCAGTAGGCAGCCAATCACACGTGACACACTGCCTACCGCCTACCGCATACTGCCTACTTCGTGGATCTGTTATTCCAATAGGCGAACAGCGCCGCCAGCCCGCCCGCGATGACGATGGCCTGGATGACGCGGAAGAGGCTGATGATCCAGGCGATGCCGATGCCGAGCGCCGCCCACTGGACCCACCAGTGGCCGGGCGAGGTGATCAGGTTCACGAAAAACAGGACCACCAGGACGAGCGGACCGACGAACAAGAACCTCAGCGCCCGCAGCGTTCTGAACATCCCACCCTCCCTGGCTGTATTCTACGAGAAGACGGGCCCGGGGGTTCGGCAGGGCGTGAGAGACACAAGACTCACGGCTCAGGGCTCACGGCTTAAGGCTCAGGCAGGAGGAGGTTCCTGGCATGTCGCTCGACCTGCTCGTCTTCGGTCCCCACCCGGACGACCTCGAGATCGGCCTCGGCGGCACGATCGCGCGGCATGCCGCCGAAGGGTGGCACGTGGGCCTGTGCGACCTCACCCGCGGGGAGCTTGGCAGCAATGGCACGCCCGAGGAGCGGGTGAACGAGGCCGACGAGGCCCGCGCCGTCCTCGGGGCGGACTGGCGGGAGAACCTCGGGTGGCCCGATCGCGGGATCAGCGGCGCCCCGGACCAGGTGGACGACGTGGTGCGCCTGGTGCGGAAGTGGCGGCCGAGGGCGGTCGCGCTGCCCTATTGGGAGGACCGCCATCCCGACCACGTCGCCGCCAGCCGGGTGCTGGCCGAGGCTGTGTTCAACGCGGGACTTCGTCGGTTCCCCGGTGAGGGCGAGGCGTGGTCGCCCGAGTGGGTCTGTTACTACTTCATCAACGACGCGGCCCCGATCTCGTTCGCTGTCGACGTGTCGGCTCACTACGAAGTCAAGCGCCGGGCGCTCGCCTGCTACCGGAGCCAGTTCCGGGCGGACGCCGACGGCGCCGTGACGACCCGGCTGAACGCCCCGACCTTCGCCCGTCTGGTCGAGAGCCGCGACGCGCAGTTGGGTGCCCTCTCCGGCGTGGGCTTCGCCGAAGGCGTCGTCGTGAGAGAGCCGATCCTCCGCCCGCACCTGTTCAAGGACTGGAGCGCCCGACCGTGAAGATCGCCGTCATCTGCTACGCCTCGGTCGGTGGCAGCGGCATCGTCGCCACCGAGCTCGCCAAGTGCCTGGCCCGCCGCGGCCACGAGATCCACGTGGTCAGCCGCGAGCAGCCATTCCGCCTCGGCCAGGATGAGCCCGGCGTCGTGTTCCACCGCGTCGTCACGCCGTCCTACCCCCTGTTCCGCGAGCCGCAGTACGTGCTCTCGCTGTCGACGACGATCGTCGCGCTGGCGCGGGCGATCGACCTCGACATCATCCACGCTCACTACGCCATCCCCCATGCCACCGCCGCCTACCTGGCCAGGCAGGTACTGGTCGGGACGGGCCATGCGAAGGTGCCGCGGGTCGTGACCACTCTGCACGGCACCGACATTACGCTGGTCGGCAGCGACCCGTCCTACGCGGAGACGATCGGGTTCTGCATCGACCAGTCCGACGCGGTGACGGCCGTCTCGGAGAGCCTCAAGGCCGACACGTACAAGGGACTCCCGGTCCACGCCGACATCCGCGTGATCCCGAACTTCCTCGATTGCACGCTCCATCGCCGTGTGGACGCCGGCGAGTTGCGGGAGCGGCTCGCGCCGGCTGGCCACGCCGTCGTCATGCACGTGTCGAACTACCGGCCGGTCAAGCGGATCCCGGCCGTCGTCGAGGTGTTCGCGAAGATCCGGCGGGAGGTCCCGGCGACGCTCGTGCTGGTCGGAGACGGCCCGGACCTGCCGCACGGCCTCGCCGTCGCCCGCGAGCGTGGCGTGATCGACGATGTCCGGACGATCGGGGAGCAGGAGGACGTGCGCGCCCTCCTGTCGGCAGCCGACCTGTTCCTGCTGCCGTCCGCCACCGAGAGCTTCGGCCTGGCAGCGCTCGAGGCGATGGCGTGCGACGTGCCGGTGGTGGCCTCGCGGGTGGGCGGCTTGCCCGAGGTCATCGAGAGCGGCGTCAGCGGCTATCTCCACCCGCCGGACGACCTCGACGCGATGGCGGCCTCCGGCCTGGCGCTGCTGAGCGACCCCGAGCTCCACCGGCGGATCGCAATGGGCGGCAGGCAGGTCGTGCGCCAGCGGTACTGCTCGGACCGGGTCGTGCCGGTCTACGAGAAGTTCTACGAGGAAGTGCTCAACCGTACCTGACGGCTGACGACCGGCCCGCACTCTGTCGTTCGACCCCGGTCCGCTGCCAGCTGCCCGCCATTCGGCATCCCGTGTCTCGACCGTGATCCGCTGAGCGCTGTTCCCCATGCTACGCTACACGTCGTGCACATCCCGGACGGGTACCTCAGCCCCGGCACCTGTGTGGCGCTCTACGCGGGCGCCACGCCGTTCTGGTGGGCGGCGCTCCGGCGGCTGAGGCGGACGCTGAACGCGCGGCTGGTGCCGCGCCTGTCGCTGTTCGCCGCGTTCTCGTTCGTCGTGATGATGTTCAACATCCCGCTGCCCGGCGGCACGACCGGGCACGCGGTGGGGGCGGCGCTGGCCGCGATCGTGCTCGGCCCCTCCGCCTCGATCCTCGCTGTCTCGACCGCGCTGGCCATCCAGGCCTTCTTCTTCGGCGACGGCGGCATCACGGCGCTCGGCGCCAACTGCTTCAACATGGCGATCGTCGGCTCGCTGGTCGGCTACGCGGTGTACCGGATCGTCGCCGGCCGGTCGGCTCTCGGCTCCGCGCGCCGCGTCGTGGCCGCCGGACTGGCCGGCTACGCCGCCATCAACGCGTCGGCGCTTGTCGCCGCGATCGAGTTCGGCCTCCAGCCGATGTTCTTCCGCAACGCGGCTGGCGCCCCGCTCTACTGCCCCTATCCGCTCAGCGTCGCCGTGCCGGTGATGATGCTCGGCCACCTGACACTTGCCGGCATCGCCGAGTTCGTGCTGACGGGAGGCGTCGTCGCGTTCGTTCAGCGCACCGATCCGGTGCTGTTGATGACGACGGCCGGCCGCCACGCGCGCGCCGACGAAGATGCCACTGGATCGCCTGCGGCCGGCAGCCTCCGCCCGCTCTGGATCGCGCTGGGGGCGCTGCTCGTGCTCACGCCGCTCGGCCTGCTGGCCGGCGGTGCGGCGTGGGGCGAATGGAGCGCCTCCGAACTGGCCGACCCCGCCGCGCGCCGCGCCATCGCCGAGGCGTCGCTGAACCAGGCGCCGCCACTGGCGCCGCCGGCCGGCCTCGCGCGACTGGCCACGGTCTGGGCGGCGCCGCTCCCCGACTACGCGCCGCCGTTCCTCCGCAGCCGGACGCTGGGATACCTGCTGTCGGCCATGCTCGGCGCAGGGCTGGTCGTGCTCGCTACGGCGGGCGCGACTGCCCTGCTCCGCCTTCGCCGTCGCGGCCGCAGCAACGCCGATAAGGTGATCACGTGATGCGACGGACTACCGGGCGCAGCGCGGTCGAGCGCACGCTCGACGGACTCCTCCACGCGATGGAGCGGGCGGAGGCGGCGGAGGCGGAAGCCGTCCGCCCGGGACTCCTCCAATCGGTCGATCCCAGGGTCAAGCTGGCCGGCCTGCTCGCCCTCGTCGCGGCCGTGGTCCTGTCGCACAGGTTGGACGTCATCGCTGCGCTGCTGGTCGTCGGCCTGGTGCTGGTGCTGGTGTCCCAGGTCCGATTGATGGCGCTCCTGTCCGGCGTCTGGCTGGCTGCCGTGGGCCTGTCGTGCGCGCTCGCGCTGCCGGCGCTGTTCCTGACGCCGGGTCCGGAGGTCGCCGCGCTGCCTCTCCTGGGCTGGACCGTGACTTCGACGGGACTGACCTCGGCCGGCTACCTGGTCCTGCGCGTTGCCGCGACGGCCACGTTCGGGTTCCTGCTGGTTTTCACGACGCCGTGGTCGCACGTGCTCAAGGCGCTGCGCGCCTTCGGCGTCCCGGTCGTCATGGTCGCGGTGCTCGCGATGACCTACCGCTACATCCTGCTGCTGCTCGAGGCGGCGCACGACATGTTCGTCGCGCGTCGAAGCCGTGCGGTCGGGCGGCTGACCGCGCCCGAACGGCGGCGGCTTGCCGGGCAGCACGCGGGCGTGCTGATGGGACGGAGCCTGCAACTCGGCGGCGAGGTGTACCTGGCGATGCAGGCGCGGGGGTTTCGAGGCGAGGTGCACCTGCTCGACGACTTCGCGATGACGCGGGCCGACTGGGTGGCGCTGGCGGCGTGTGCGGCCGTTTCGGTGGCCGCGATATGGGCAGGCCGATGAATCTCTTCGATCTCGATGCCGTCACCTACCGCTTCAACCGCATCGTCGCTGTCGATGGGCTGTCGATGGCGATCCCTGCGGGCACGCGGATCGGGCTGCTCGGCGCCAACGGCTCCGGCAAGTCGACGCTGCTGCGGATCCTCGACGGGCTCTACCTTCCCGACTCCGGGCACGTGCGCTTCCTCGGCGAGGAGTTGACGGCCGCGCGGCTGGCGGACGAGACGTTCGCCCTCGGCTTCCGCCGACGCGTCGGGCTGCTCTTCCAGAATCCGGACGTGCAGCTGTTTAGCGCCACCGTCTTCGACGAAGTGGCGTTCGGCCCCTTGCAGCTGCGTCTCCCGCCGGCGGAGATTCGGGCCCGCGTGATGGACACGCTCGAGCGGCTGAGGCTGACCCACCTGAAGGACCGCGTGCCCCACCGATTGTCTGGCGGCGAGAAGAAGCGCGTGGCGCTGGCGAGCGTGCTGGTGCTGGACCCGGAGGTGCTGCTGCTCGACGAGCCCACCGACGCCCTCGACCCGCGCAGCCAGAGCCAGCTCATCGACCTGCTGACGACGTGGGCCGATGGGTCCAGGTCGGTCATCGTGGCCACGCACCATCTCGGCATCCTCGACGAGATCGCGGACCGCTGCTTCGTCCTCGACAAGGGCCGCCTGGTCGCCGAGCGAACGCCCGCCGAGCTGCTGCAGGACCAGGAACTGCTCGACCGTACGAATCTGATCCACGTCCACCGCCACCGCCACGGCGGCACACAAGTGCACACGCATCCGCATACGCACGGGCTGTAACGCAGGGATCGGGGATCAGGGACGAGGGGCGGAGGATTCGGGAATCGGGAGTCAGGATTCAGGGCCGCCCGCCGTCAGCCGTCTGGCTTCGTGCGCTATCTGGTGCTTCTCGGATCAGATAGCGCAGGGCTTCAGCCCTGCGCCCGGGCCCTGGTACACCATGTCGCCGTTCAGGAACGCTCGCGTGCGCGGGTCGCTCGGCCGATCGAGCAACTCCGCCGTCGGCGCCATCTCCACGATCTGGCCGTCGAGCAGCAGCGCCGCGCGGTGCGCGAGGCGGCGGGCCTGGAAGATCTGGTGCGTCGCCAGGACGACGGTGACGCCGTTCGCCTGGCGCTCGCGAATGAGATCCTCGACCAGGCGCACGTTGCGCGGATCGAGGTTTGCGGTCGGCTCGTCGAGCAGCAGCACCTCGGGACCGAACGCGAGCGCGCGCGCCAGCGCGACGCGCTGGATCTCCCCTCCCGACAGGCTGTGAGCCTGCGCGTGCGCGAGCGGCGCCAGGCCGAGCGCGTCGAGCAGGTGATCGATTTCCGCCGGCCGGTTCGAGCAGCCCCGGACGCGCAAGCCGAACGCGAGATTGGCCCGTACCGACCGGTTGAGCACGAACGGCCGCTGGAACACCGTCGTCACCCGACGCCGGACGTCGAGCGGCGGCTCGTCCTCGATCGGCTGATCGTCAAACCACATCCGCCCGGCGCTCGGCCGCTCGAGGAACTGCAGCAGCCGCAGCAGCGTGCTCTTGCCCGAACCGCTGGGGCCAATCACCGCCAGTGTCTCGCCCCGCCGGATCTCCAGGCGATCGACGTCGAGCACCACGCGCCCGCCGTAGCGCTGCTGGACCGATTCGAGCCGATAGAGCGCGGGCGCAGCCGTCACCGGTCGCCCAGCCTCCCCTGGAGCCTGAGCAGCAAGACGTTGGCGCCGAAGGCCACGGCGATGAGGACGATGCCGAGCGCCATCGCCAGGGCGAATTCCCCCTGCCGCGTGTAGAGGACGATGGCCGTCGTGAGGACGCGCGTCTGCCCCTCGATGTTCCCGCCGACCAGCATGACGGCGCCGACTTCGGAGATGATCCCCCCGAAGGCGGCGACGATGGCCGCCGTCACGCCGACGCGCGCCTCGAGGATCACGGTCCACGCGCTCTGCCACCGCGAGGCGCCGAGCGCGAACACCTGCTGATGCACCGCCCGGTCCACACCCGCCACCGCGCTCATCGTCAGGCCGGCCACCAGGGGGAACGCGATGATGGCCTGCGCCACGATCATCGCCGTCGGCGTGAACAGCCACCCGAGCGCGCCGAACGGCCCGCTGCTCGACAGGCCGAGATAGACGAACAGGCCGACGACCACCGGCGGCAGCCCCATGCCCGTGTAGAGGACGAGCGTCACCAGGCGCCGGCCGCGGAAGCGGACCAGGCCCAGCAGGGCGCCGATGGGCACGCCCACGAGCGTGGCGAGCAGGAGCGCCGCCCCACTGACGCGCAGCGTCAGCGCGACGATCTGCAGCAACTCGGGCCGGCGGAATTCGGTCAGCAGATGGGACACGGGGGTGAGCATTCGGAGAATGGCGCGGGCTGCCGGGCAGGGACCTGAGTGGCTTTCCACCTCTCGGAATCCGGATAGAAGAGCGGCTGCCCGAATCGCTTGACGCCGAACTCAGCGATACGGCGCTGCGTCGCCGGCGACACGATCCACTCGACGAACTTCCGGGCGAGGTCGGCATTCACGCCGGGATGCACGCGCGGATCGACCTCCATCACGCCGTAGCGGTTCCGAAGCGCGGCATCCGGATTCTCGGCGATCGACGGCCCGCCAAACAGCAGCCTGAGATTCGGCAGCTTGTCGCGCATCGCCAGCCAGGTGCCACGGTCGCTCAGTGTATAGGCCTGCTGCTCGTTCGCCACGATGAGCGTCTCGCCCATCCCCTGCCCGAGCGAGAGGTACCACCTGCCCGCCGGTCTTAGCCCGGCCGAGGCCCAGATGGTCAGCTCCGCCGTTTCGGTCCCGGACCTGTCGCCTCGGCTCGCGAACCGCGCCTGCGCGGCGGCAATGGCGGCAAACGCTTCACGCGCCGATGCCCGGCCGGCGATCTTCGCGGGGTCGCCACCGGGGCCGACGATGACGAAGTCGTTGTACATGACGTCGAACCGCTGGCGCGCGTGGCGCTCGGCGACAAACTGCAGCTCGGACTTGTAGGCATGCACGAGCACGACATCGGCGTCGCCGCGGCGTCCGATCTCGAGCGCCTGGCCGGTGCCGACCGCGATGACGTCCACGCGACACGCGCACCGTTTCTCGAACAACGGGAGGATCTCCCTGAGCAGCCCCGAATCATCCGTGCTCGTCGTCGTCGCCAGGCGCAGGACACCCGGCTTCACCGGGGACGGCGCGGCCGCCCGAGGCGCAGCGGTGAGCATCGCGGCGCCAGCGGCGCACGCCGCGAGCCATGCGACCATCGAGCGGTGCGGCGTCGTGCTCGGTCGGCCCGTCATCCCTCTCCCCCTGAGCCCTAAGCCTTGAGCCCTGAGCCCTTCTACCTGTGCCCGATTCTCTCACGACACCGGGCGCATGTGGGATTCTCGAGTTTCTCTGCTAGGATTTGGGCAGCGCGTTCCCCTTGGAGATCGTCCTTGCGAATCCGCCACGTCGGTGAACGCGGCGGTGCTCGGCAAGGCCGATCAGTTCGGAACGCTCAAGTCCGGCCTGCTGGCCGACATCGTCGCGCCCGCCGCGGACGCGGGATTCGGGAAGCGAGACACCATGACCGACCGACGAGATTTCCTGAAGAGCGGCGCCCTGCTGGGCGCCTCAGTGCTGGCGCCTTCGGTCGCGATCGGCCAGAAGCTGCCCGTCCCGAAGCCGGCGCGCGCGACGCCGGCCCGGATGAAGCTGACCTACAAGCCGTTCACGATTCAGCTACGGCATGTCTTCACGATTGCCGTCTCGTCTCGGACGACGACGCCCGACGTGCTGACCGAGATCGCCTACGACGGCATCGTCGGCTACGGCGAGGCGTCGATGCCGCCCTACCTCGGCGAGACGCAGGCCAGTTGCCAGGCCTTCCTGGCGAAGGTGGATCTCTCGCGGTATTCGAGCCCGTTCGAGCTCGAGACGATCCTCGCCGACATCGACCGGATCGCGCCGGGGAACCCGGCGGCCAAGGCGTCGATCGACATCGCCCTTCACGACCTGGTCGGGAAGCTGATGGGCCAGCCCTGGTACAACATCTGGGGCTACGACGCGGCGAAGGCGCCGTACACGAGTTTCACGATCGGGATCGACACCCCCGACGTCGTGCGCCAGAAGGTACGGGAGGCGGCCGAGTTCAAGATCCTCAAGGTCAAGATCGGGCGCGACAACGACCACGAGATGATCGAGACCATCCGCTCGGTCACCGACAAGCCGCTGACGGCCGACGCGAACCAGGGATGGACCGACAAGCAGAAGGCGCTCGACGAGGTCGCGTGGCTCAAGGAGCGGAACGTGATGTTTGTCGAGCAGCCGTTCCCGAAGGAGGCGCCGCTTTCCGACTTCGCGTGGCTGACCGAGCGGAGCCCGTTGCCGATCATGGCCGACGAGTCGTGCCAGCGGCTGGCGGACGTGAAGAAGCTCTACGGGGCCGTGAGCGGGATCAACATCAAGCTGATGAAATCGACCGGCATGCGCGAGGCGCAGCGGATGCTGGTGCTGGCGCGCTCGCTGGGCATGAAGGTGATGCTCGGCTGCATGACCGAGACCTCGTGCGCGATCTCGGCCGCGTCGCACCTGTCGCCGATGGTGGACTGGGCGGATCTCGACGGCGCGCTGCTCATCAGCAACGACGTGTTCGAGGGGACGACGGTCGTGGACGGGAAGCTGAGGATTCCGGCGCGGCCGGGGATTGGCGTGCGGCCGAAGAAGGCGCTGTCGACGCAGGGCTGAAGCCCTGCGCTATCTGTTGACGCTTGGCAGAGACGGCTTGTCGGTAGATGGCCCGTGCTATTATTGAGTGTTTTCCCTGCCCGGATGGTGGGTATAGCTCAGCGGTAGAGCGCCGGACTGTGGCTCCGGAAGTCGCGGGTTCGAACCCCGTTACCCACCCCACATCCCCCTTCTTTTTCGTCCGCTAACAGGGACGATGGGCCTTGACCTTCCGCGAGCGCAGGCCATAATTCCGGGATGAGCCAGCGAACTCGTCGCGAGCGCCTCGCGCCCGTCCTCGTCATCCTGATCGGCCTTGCGCTCTCCGGCGCAGTACGGCGGTCTCAGGCGGTCCCCTCTTCCGATCCGGTGCCCGCCGAAGAGTACGCGGTCTACGCGGCAGCCATGCAGCAGGTCGTCGGTGGGATATCGTTCCTGGTCGTCGACACCACGTCGATGCCCAACAAGCCGAGCGAGATCCCGGAGGCGCTGAGCTTCCCCCTCGAGGACGCTCCCCGGCTCACGAGCGACATGGTCGACGACTTCAAGACGAAGAACAGCGGGCCACACACGCTGGCCGAAGACTTCCCCACCCTGGTCACCGTCACACTGATGACGGAGGTTGAGCACCGGGCGATGTTCGCCGGCTGTTCGGGCGGCGACAACTGCGGGTGGGCGGTCTTCTACAAGAAGTACCCCGCGGCGCCCGGCATCACCACGCTGTCGCGGGTCGGCTTCGACGCGACGCACGACTTCGCGCTCCTCTACCTGAGCAACGTGCGCGACTACGAGGCCGGCACCGGCCTGTATCTCCTGCTGGCAAAGCGGGAGGGACGGTGGAAGGTCATCAGCCGGTCGAGAAGCTGGATTTCCTGATTGAGTCCATCACCGGTCTGTCAGGACGTCCTGCCGCCGGCGCGCCCGGTGAGCGCCGCTTCGAGCGCGCCGAGGACCCGGGCCGCCGACTCGATCGTCTCGGGCGGGACGTCCGCAAGCACCCGCTCGATTGCAGCCTCGACGGTGCCCTTGTGGCGCCGGTCGATGGCGCGGCCGGCCGCTGTCAGCCGGAGGCTCGCCTGTCGGCGGTCGCGTTCGACGCGGCTTCGCACGATCACCCCACGGTCCTCGAGGCGGCGCAGGATGCCGGTGAGCGTGCTCGGGTGCAGCCGCAGGATGTTCGCCAACTGGCCGGCCGAGGCGCCCGGATGACGGCCCAGGATCCGCACCGCGAGACGCTGGGGCCCCGTGATGCCGAGGCGGGCCTCCATCCGCTTCGACGCCGACTGGAGACCGTGGCTGATCCCCCAGATCGTGCGCATGAACTCGAGGACGCCGCCGAGTCCCGGCGCGACGCCGGTCTCGGCGGTCGTCTTTCTCTTGCCGCGGCGAGTCTGTCGTCGCATACGTGTCCTTCAGCCACGCGGCCGCGCGACCAGGTCCGCCCGGCAAACTACTTCGCCGTGAACAGGAAGTGGCCCCGACGGTTCTGCGCCCAGCACGTCTCGTTGGACTCGCTGCAGAACGGCTTTTCCTTGCCGTAGCTGACCACCTGCATCCGGTCGGCCGCGACGCCGAGCGACTGCAGGTAGGCCTTGACGGCCGCGGCGCGCCGCTCGCCGAGCGCCAAGTTGTACTCCGCCGACCCGCGCTCGTCGCAGTGCCCGGAGATCATGATCTTCGTCGACGCCCAACGCTGGAGCCACGTGACGTCCTTGGCGAGCGCCGCCTGGGCGTCGGGCCGGATCACCGAGCTGTCGAAATCGAAGAACGCATCGTCGAGCGGCTTCTCGGCGTTGAGCTGGTCGAGCGTCTTGCTCGCGAAGATCTGGTCTTCGGTCAGCGGCTTCGGGGCGGGCGCGGGTGCCGGGGCCGGGGGCGGCGGTGGAGGCGGCGGCGGCACGACCGGCGCGGGGGCCGCCGCCGGGGCTGGCGCGGGCGGCGGCGCGACGACGGGTTTGGGATGGTGGCAGGCGACGCTGCCGACCAGCAAGAACAGGGAGACACCGACGAGCAGCAACCGGCGCACGTGACACATGTTCTTCACCCTCCTCGAGGCGAACGCTGGATGGTCGAACGGGGGGCCATGGATCAGCTTACCACGGTTCTTTTGAGGTCATAAGACTTGCGGCCCCAAGTATTGAGACGAACGAACCCGCCCCGTGGCCGATTCGGCGTTCGCCGCGGCGGCCTGTCTCGTCCTGCCGGGCTTGCCCCGCCGGTTGCCTTCGCCGACCCGTGATGGCAGTATGTCCAGCGTCGCGACGAGACCATCGCGGAGGCGCAACCGTGTCCGACCACCCACCGGCAGCCAGGCCGGTCCCCGGCTTCCTCACCGTGGCATTCCACAGGGACTTCTTCCTCCCGCTGCTGCGCCGATCGGTCGGCGGGAAGGCGCCGGACACGCGGTCGGCGTTCGAGGGACATGTCCCGCTCGAACTTCCCATTCTCTTCGTGGTCGCCCTGGTTGCCGTCATGGCGGGCCTCCCCGCCTGGCACGAACACGGATCGGTCGTCGGCGCGATCGCCTGCCTGGCCGGCATCGCGGGGATCCTCTTGCTCCTGGTGAACAGCATCGGGCGACCGCCGAACCGGGAGGCCCTCTGGGCCGGATTCATGGCGCCGACCTTCACCGTGTGCGTCTTCCTCGGACTGACGGTCGGCCTGTTCGTCGGAGCCATCGTCTGGAAGACGGCGCTCGCAAAAGGGGCGTTCAGCGCGGTCGGGCTGCTCGCGGGTTACGTCGCTGGAATCGGCGCGGGGCTTGGCATGCAGTGGCTCGGCTGGATCGGGCGCCTGCTCCAGACATTCGCCATCCCGCTCGTCATCGGCCTCGTGGTGTTGGACATCGTGCTCGTCGTGATCTGACCGGACCTGCTACCATCTGCGCGAACGGAGGTTTCGCCGCCATGCGTCACGCCCTGATTGCCCTCGTCGGTTTCACGCTTCTCGCCAGCTCCGCCCTCGCACAGCCGGCGCCCATCAAGGACCCACTGCTCGAGCGGCTCGCCGGCACCTGGGTGCTGCGCGGCACGCTTGCCGGCAAGCAGACGACGCACGACGTCGTGGCGGAGTGGGTGCTGAACCACCTCTACCTGCGGCTGCACGAAACATCCCGCGAGAAGGACGCGGCCGGGCATCCCGCCTACGAGGCCATCGTGCTTATCGGATGGGACGAAACCGCCAAGGAGTATCAGTGCCAGTGGCTGGATACGACGGGGGGCGGGGCGTTGACGGCCGAGTCGGTCGGGCACGGCAAGCGCGAGGGCGACAAGATCCCGTTCCTCTGGAAGGACAAGGACGGCACGGTCTCGTTCAACAACACGTTCTCTTACGACCGTGGCGCCGACTCGTGGGCCTGGATCATGGACAACATCCAGAAGGACAAGCCGGTGCCGTTCGCGCGACTGACGCTGACGCGCAAGTGAGTTCCTGTTGTTCAGGCCGCAGCGCCGGCCTACCGCTTCACCACCGTGACGATGATCTGCGACGGGTACTGCTTCGAGTGGTGCACGACGTTGTGGGCCACGACGCCCTTGGCTTCGTCGTAATTGCGGCCGCCGGTGTTGAGGTTCCGGTCGAAGCGCGGGAAGTTGCTGCTCGACACCTCGATCCGCAGCCGGTGACCCGCCTCGAAGTAGTTGCTCGTCGTCAGCGGCTGGAGCGTCACCTTGTAGACCTTGCCCGGTTCCATCCAGACGAGCGGCTTGTCGTAGCCGTCGCGGTAGCGCATGCGCTGGATCGACTCGTCGAGGTTGTAGGCGCGGCCGTCCGGGTAGACGTCGATCACCTTCACCGTGAAGTCGGTGTCCTTCGCGTCCGACGAGACGTAGAGCGTGGGCACGATCGGCCCGCTGACTTCCGTGCCCTGCCTGAAGGGCTCGGACGTGTAGACGAGGATGTCGGGCCGCGTTTCCATCTTCCGCTGGTCGAATGCGCCGGCCGTGATCGCGGTGCCCGTGCAGCAGACGTTGCCGCCGTAGGAGGTGACTGGCTTCTCGGGATCGTAGATGAACGCGTCCGGCGTGTCCGCGGCCGGAGGCGCCGCGGACAGCGCGCCGTCGCCGTCCATCGTGTTCGCCTTGCCGCCGCTCGCGAGGAAGAAGATCAGCGGCTGCGCGCCCGCCGGCGGCCAGGTGTCGGCGGTCTGCCACTTGTTCAGGCCCATCGTGAAGTAGGTGACCCGGGCCAGCTTGTCGAGCGCCGGGCTCGACTCCCCTTTCAGGAACCGGTCGAAGAAGCCGTAGACAATCTCGTTGTAATTGAGGCGGGCATCCCCCATCGCGCGCTCGCCGACGATGAGATTCTCGGGTGTGCGCGTGTAGCCGCAGTGCGTGACCGGCGCGATGACGGCCCACTGCTCGTCGGCGACGCCGCCCTTCGCCGTCTTCCGGACGTGGTTGTAGAGCGCGAGGTTCGGCCCAATCGACACGTCGTACCAGGACATGAACCAGAGGCCCGGGACGT
The DNA here is from genome assembly GCA_963727765.1 of uncultured Acidobacteriota bacterium. Lineage (GTDB taxonomy): Bacteria > Acidobacteriota > Vicinamibacteria > Vicinamibacterales > Fen-181 > FEN-299. The sequence goes on along the minus strand of CAVSGZ010000008.1, from coordinate 758,005 downwards.
CGAGGGGCATGTCGTCGTGGTACAGGCCGCCCTTGTACCAGGCCGGGTCGTTGGGCGTCCGCTGGATCATCCGCCCGCCGGTGGGCACGCTCACCTGGTCGGCGAAGATCCCGTGCGGGCCGCCGACCGCCTCGAAGATGTCCTGCTCGGGCAGGTGCCACAGCGCCTGCGACCAGTCGACCGGCGTCATCTGCGGCGCGAGGTCGAACCACTTCGACGCGCGGACGAGGTCGGCCTGCGACGTCCCCGGCGGGAACATCGGCCGCACCTGGTTCTGCTCGCCGTAGAGCCAGGCGATGAACAGCATCTGCACCGCGCCGCCGCGGTACCAGTTGCCCTGCTCGTAGTAGGGCCCCACGCGCCCGACGCCCGCGCCGAATCCCTGCACGTTCATCGCCGCGTAGGCCGGGTTGCCGAGCGCGGCCACGCCCATCTGGTATTCGGCCGTCGACGAGCAGCCGGTGGTGCCGACCTTCCCGTTCGACCAGGGCTGCGACGAGATCCACGTCAGCGTGTCGTCGCCGTCGGTCCGGACCGAGTCGAGGATGTCGTAGTCTCCCTCGGAGAAGAAGTGCCCGCGCTCGTTCTGGATGACGTACGCGTACCCGCGCTTCACCGCGGTGAGCGCCGACGTCATGTCGGCCGGCACGCCGTTGTGCACGTCCCAGTAGTTGAAGTTGTAAGGGGTGCGGACCCAGATCGTCGGGACCTTCCCCGACGCGCCCTTCGGGAAGTAGATGTCGGTGGCCAGCCGGACGCCGTCGCGCATGGGCAGCATCACCTTCCGATCGACGACGGCGATCGACTGCAGTTCCTTCTCGGTGTCCCAGCGGGCCCTAGCCTGATCTGGCGTGAGGCCGCCGCGCTGGGCGACGAGGGTGCCGGCGGCGGCAATGGAGAAGGCAATCGCCGCGGCCGCGGCGAACTGGCGAATGGGTCGGCGCATAGGAAACTCCGTTAGATGAACCCGGACAGCTGGTGGTCACACCAGGCGCGCCATTCTATCAGGGTCGGCTCAGAGGCCCGTCGGGCAGGTGATGCCGGTGCCGCCGAGGCCGCAGTAGCCGCCCGGGTTCTTCTCGAGGTAGCGCTGGTGGTAGTCCTCGGCAAGGTGGAACTCGCCGGCCGGCACGATCTCGGTGGTGATCGGACCCAGTCCCGCCAGGGTCAGGCGCTGCTGGTAGGCCTCGCGCGAGGCGCGGGCTGCGCGGGCTTGTTCCTCGTCGAAGGTGAAGATGGCGGACCGGTATTGCGTACCGACATCCGCGCCTTGGCGCATGCCCTGCGTCGGGTCGTGGTTCTCCCAGAAGACCTTCAGCAACTCGGCGTAGGACACGCGTGCCGGGTCGAAGACGACGAGGACGGTCTCGGCGTGACCCGTCCGGCCGCCGCACACGTCGCGGTAGGTCGGAGCGGGCGTGACGCCGCCCGAGTAGCCGACGGCCGTGCTCACGACGCCCGGCGTCTGAGAGAACCGGCGCTCGGCGCCCCAGAAACACCCCATCGCAAACATCACCTTCGCCATCCCCGCGGGGACGCGCGGCTCTGCCGGCACATCCATTTCGAGTCTCCTGTGGGGGATCCCGAGGACGATCATAACAGACCATTGGCCCGCGGCTCGCGACTGGCGACCTGCGGCCGGGCCACGGCGTGGCACGCGCGACACCGCCGGAAGCCGCCAGCCGCGAGTCGCAAGCCGGGTGCACGTTGACACACCGCCCGCCCCGTGGTCTCATCAGCGACTGGCCTATGACCTCTTCCGCACCTCGTCCACCCCGGCTGCTCGTGATCGGCGACATCGCGTGGGACGTCCTGATGCGTCCCAGCGGCGACCTGGTCTGGGGCGCGGACGTCTTCGGCCACGTCGACCTCATGCCGGGCGGCTCGGCGGCGAACGTCGCCGTGTGGGCCAGGCGGCTTGGCGCCGATGTGACGCTGGTTGGGCTGGTCGGCGAGGATCGATTCGGCGACCTGATGCGCGCGCACCTCGAACACGAGGGCGTCGCCGACTTCGTCCGCGTCGTCCCCGGCGGCGCCACGATGAGGATCGGGGTGATCGTGCGGCCGGACGCCGAGCACGCGTTCGTGACCGACCACAGTCATCCGCTCCGGCTGGCGGCCGGCGACCTCCCGCTGTCGCTGCTCGATCGGGCCGATGCGGTGTTCCTGAACGGCTACGCGGTGTTCATGGCCGGGTCCGCGTCGTTTGCGTCCGACCTGCTGGCCGAGGCGCGGCGGCGCGGGATCCTCGTCTCCTTCGACCCCTCCTCATTCTCACTCATCCGCAACTACGGCGCCGCGAGGCTTCTGAACGAAGTCGGCCATGTGGACGTGCTGCTCGCAAACGGCGACGAGGCCAGAGCGCTCGTCCCCGGCCTGCCGGAGACCGAACTGCTGAGCTATGCGTCGCTCGCCGTCGTGAAACGCGGGGAGAAGGGCGCCACGGCCTTGCGCAAGGACGGCCCTCTTTCGGTGGCCGCCGAGCCCATCACCGTGGCCGACACGACGGGCGCCGGCGACGCCTTCGACGCCGCGTTCCTGGTCGAGTACCTCGCTCAGCGCGACCTCGCGCGAGCCCTGACCGCCGCCAATCGGCTGGGCGGCCACGTGGCGTCGAGGCTTGGGGCGCAGGAGCCGTAGCGGCCGGCGCTCAGAGGCGCGCCTCGCTAGACCATCTCCTCGACAGAGTCGTGCACAACGAGCTGGGCCCGCATCGCGCTCGTTCTCGCCCGGCTACGCATGCGCGGCACCGTTCGCGTGCGCTCGCTTCCGAGAAGGATGATCTCCTGAAGCTGATCCGCAGCGGCCGCCAGCTGCAGGTTCAACCAGTCCACGCGACCGATGAGGTCGGGCGCGAGACCCCGTCCATCCGTGATTCGGGTCACCAGGCCTTCGTAGCGGACCAGCAGGTACATCAGTTGCTCGCCGACATCCCGAAGCTCTGCAACCGCATGGTGTCGCGCAGGTCCGTCCTTTCCGCCCCGGACCGGCCTGACCAGTTCCATCTACACCCTCCGCCGCGGCCCGGTCCACGAGCGGGGCCGGCCGTCAAAGCGCCGCAGCAGACGGCGCTTCATATTTGATCGTGGGAACACGCTCCCTCGAGGCTGGGAACGCTCGAGGTACGCCGATCCGGGAGCCGGATCGTTCCAGAAGTTTGCAAGAACCCGGCCAACCCTGCGCAGACGACATTCGGGCGCTTTCCGTGCAGCGCAAACGACAGCCCCCGGCGCTCGCACACATCGAAGGGGAGAAACTCCTACACGCTTACACGCCTCGGCGTGGTAATGTCGAATCTTGACGATCAGATCCGAATCCAAGGCCCGCCCCGCGGCAGTCGCGGCAGCGGCCTGTCTCGCGGAGCAGCAACAGAATGGCGAAGATCACGAAAGCGGGCATGACGAAGAAGACGGACGGAGAGGCCAAGGCGCGACGCGCGCCGGTGCGCCGTCCGACGGCGACGAAGAAGATCTCGGCGGGTGTGGCGGCGGGCGCGGCCGAGGCTGCACGACCGGCCGCTAAGGGACCGACCGGCGAGGAGATCGCAAAGCTCGCCTACAAACTGTACCTCGAGCGCGGCGGCGTCAACGGCTACCATCTCGAAGACTGGTACGAGGCGGAGCGGATTCTCAAGGCAAAGGGCTAGCTCACCGCTACCTGTCCGGCTGCCGCCGTCGCAGCAGCAGCACCGGCATCTTCACCCGGTGCCTGACGTGGTCCACCGTCTGGCCGTGGATGACGTCACCCAGCCCCGTGTGGCCGTGCGTCGCCATCGCGATCAGGTCGACGCCCATCTCCTCGGCTACGCGGCAGATCTCCTTGGCCGGGTCTCCCATGCGCAGCAGCGCCTCCGCTTCGAGGCCCTGCTGCTGCAGCCCGGCGCGAACGCCGGCAAGGTAGGCCCGGTCCGCCTGCATCTCCTCCGACTCGCGCAGGTTCAACTCTTCGAAGTGCCGGGCGGCCCACCCGTCGGCGACATGGACGAGGATCACGCGCGCGCCGGTCAGCTTCGCCAGCGACTCGACATGATCAAGGATGGTCCGGTCCGCGTCCGAGTTCTCGATCGGCACGAGGATCGTCTTGTACATCGGACCACGCTCCTTCTCTTCACGCCCGAACCGATCAGAACCCGTGGACGACGGTCTCCCAGAGCAGCCACACGTTGAGCACCAGGATCACGGCCGCGCAGGGCCAGGCCGCCAGCTTCATGAGCGGGCCGATGGCGAGCCGTCCCATGCGCTTCCGGTCGCTGACGAACATGACGAGCGGGATGACTGCGAACGGCAGCTGAAGGCTGAGGACCACCTGGCTCAGGATGAGGAGGCTGCCGGTCGCGCGCTCGCCGTAGAGCACGACGGTGACGAGCGCCGGGATGATGGCGACCGCGCGCGTGATCAGCCGGCGCAGCCAGGGTCTCATGCGCAGGTTGAGGAACCCTTCCATCACGATCTGGCCCGCCAGCGTTCCGGTCAGCGTCGCGTTCTGGCCCGAGAAGAGCAGCGCCACCGCGAACATGGTCGAGGCCAGCGTCGTCCCGAGCAGCGGCGTGAGCATCTTGTAGGCGTCCGAGATGTCGGCGATGTTCTCGTAGCCCGTCCCGTGGAACGTCGCCGCCGCCACGACCAGGATCGCCACGTTGATGAACAGCGCCGAGGTCAGGGCCACCGTGGAATCGAGAATGGCGAATGACACTGCCTCGCCCCGGCTCTCGCTCGAGTCGCCGTACTTGCGCGTCTGCACGATCGACGAGTGCAGGTAGAGGTTGTGCGGCATCACGGTCGCGCCCAGGATGCCGACGCCGATGTAGAGCATCTCGCGGTTGCGGAACAGGTCGGGCGTGGGGAGGAAGCCGCGCGCCACGGCCGCGAGGTCCGGCTTCGAGTAGAAGAGCTCGATCGCGAACGCCGCCGCGATGCCGGCGATGAGCAGCACGACCAGCGCCTCGACGTAGCGGAACTTGTGGTGCTGCAGGTAGAGGATGATCAGGACGTCCGCGGACGTGAGGCAGACGCCAATCGCCATCGGCAGGCCGAAGAGCAGGTTCAGCGCGATGGCCGACCCAATCACCTCGGCGAGGTCGGTGGCGGCGATCGCGATCTCGGCGAGGGCCCACAGGAAGATCGTCGTCCGGCGCGAATAGTGGTCGCGGCAGGCCTGGGCCAGGTCGCGTCCGCTCGCGATGCCGAGACGCGCGGCGAGCGCCTGCAGCAACACGGCGAACAGATTCGAGATGAAGACGACCGACAGGAGGGCGTAGCCGAACCGGGCGCCACCGGCCAGGTCGGTGGCCCAGTTGCCCGGGTCCATGTAGCCCACGGCCACGAGATACCCAGGGCCGGCAAAGGCCAGCATTTTCTTCCAGAAGAAGCCGGCTCCGGTCGGCACGGCGACGGTGCCGTGGACCTCGGGCAGACTGACTTCGTTGGGGTTGGTGCGGGTCAGCGGGCCGTGCTCGGTGGGGTCGGTGGGCGCCACGGAGGGCATTATACGACTCAAGGCAGGGCTTCCGCCTCCGCCAAGGCTACGGCGGACCCGCCGAAGCGCTTCGCGCGAAGGCGGGCAGGGCTCAGGGCTCGGCGCGCCGGCTGATGAGGCGCCAGCGCCGGCCTTGTGGCGGTGATAGAATCGAGCGGTGCGCCCGTAGCTCAGCTGGATAGAGCGTCGGCCTTCGAAGCCGCAGGTCGGGGGTTCGAGCCCCTCCGGGCGCACCAATTCCGCAGGCTCACGGCTCAGGGCTTCCGCCCCCGCCAAGGCTCCGGCGGACCCGCCGACGCGCCCCACGCGAAGGCGGCTCGCAGTCGACGAAGGACGGTCGGTCGATGCTGTGGCCGATGACGTCGGCCAAGCTCAGCAGCGCGCCACAGGACTGAACTGTGTAGAAATGGGGGTGACAGCGATCCGGCCCGTTGCGGGCACGCTGTCCTCCGTCCCGCCATGGCCTGTCACCAATTCGCGACATTTCACGAGAGGGCTCGGACCGGACAAGCCGTCCGTTCTCAGCCAGCGTCTTACAGGGAGACGACGAAATTGGTCCCAAGGCCTGCGGGAGCTACGACGCGGCTGACAAGGCCGGGGCCACCACGCTCACGATTTTCGGCCGCGATCGGCAGATCTTGTAACCTGTTCTCGGATAGCTTGTCTAAGCAGATGTGCGACGCGCCCATTCCGCAAGCTGGATTCCGCAGAACTTGCCCGGACGCGCTGGCGCGTCTCTTGCTAAATGGACTCCTCGTGCTGCCAGGATCAAGAACACCGTGGGTGGCCCTCTCGGCCCCCTGTATTACTATCGAACACAGGGCCCGACAATCAGCGCCTCACTGGAGGAGGATTCAATGAACCGTGTCTTCCGTCCGCTTCCCTTCGCGGCGCAGGCCGCGTTGGTCATCGCCGGCCTGCTGGCGATCACGTCATGCAGCGGCTCGTCGGGGGCATCGTCTACCGCGACGACGCCACCGACGCCCGTGGTAACGGCTCCTCTGAACGTCATCATCACCGATTCGCCCGCGGACGACTGGCAGCAGGTGTCGGTCCAGCTCAAGTCCATCAGCGTGCGTAATCAGGCAGACCAGTCCTGGACCCAGGTCTGGTCGCCGCCGGCCAGCGCCACGACTCCCCCGACGGTGAACCTGGTCGACCTGAACGGCGTCGCCCAGTTCCTGAACCAGGCGACGATTCCCGTCGGCAGCTACGACCGGGTCCAGCTCGTCATCAACACCGATCCGACGACGATGACGCTGGTCGATGACAGCGGCAACACCATCGACCCGGCCAACATCGCGGTGGTGGACCCGAGCGGCAAAGGCCAGATCAACGTCGCCCTGAGCCCCGCGCTGGCCGTGGCCACCGGCCAGACCAACGTCCTGCAAGTGGATTTCGACCTGGCCAATCCGCTGTCGATCGTCGTTGAATCGGGGAAGGTCGTCCTCGACCTGCAGCTGCGCCGCAAGGCCGTTCCGCCCAACCTCCTCGATCTCCAGTTTGCCCGGACGGTCGGCCAGGTAAAGGCGACGACCACCACGAGCCTGACGATCACGCCCGATCAGGGGGCGGACGTCACGTTCGGGATCGACGGCAACACGATCTTCGTCAATGTCGACAATCCGAGCGCGACGCCGAGCATCGCGGACATCACGACCAGTGACTACGCGCTCGTCGCCTCCAACATGAACGCGGATGGCACGCTCTACGCCCGTCGGATCTGGTTCTCCACCGACGTGACGAAGCTGCCCCAGTTCTCTCCGGACGGCGTCGTGCGTCGCGTCGGGCCCAACTGGATCAGGGTCTTCGACAAGAACGTCGCGACCCCCGCCCCCAACGTCCACCGCTGGGGCTGGAACACGGACATGGTCTACGTTGACGCGAACACCACGTGGACGTTCAAGACCAGCGTCTCGATGGGGACCGGCACGGGCGTGCTCCAGTACATCCGTCGGGGCTTCCGCGTGTCGGTGGAGTACGTGGACCCGAATGCGACGCCCAAGGTCGCCAAGTCGATCAACGTCCAGAGCGCGCACGACGAGGGGAACGTCAGGTCGGTCACGACGACGGGCTTCAGGTTCGGCGGGTTCGGCTACTGCCAGGGATGGACGTTCGGCCTGGCGCCAGCCGCGACGGCCTCGCTATCCTGCGTCCACCAGTGGACCTATAGCGCGGTTACCGACCACGTGTTTTCCTGGTGGTTCTTCGGGCTGCCCTCCAGCAGTTCCACGAGCGTCCAGGACTTCATGGACACCGTCAACCAGGCTGACTCGGCCAATCTCAGGGTCTTCGCCAGAGCCGACCTCTACTGGGACGCCACCAACAGCGTCTGGGCGGTGGAGAACCTCATCCTGGCCCCCGAAAAGCTCCCAGACCCGGAGATGGTGACAACCGCCTACACCGCCGCGAGTGGAACCATGGGAGTCTCGACGTTCGACTGGGACACCGACGCCGTCCCGACCGAGATGACCGTCGCCCTGGACACGTCCGGTGACCTGCAGACAGTCGTCTCCTCGATCAGCTGGAGTTCGACCACGAGGGTGCTCACCGTCACGATTCCCGTTCTCCCCGCCCAGTGGGAGAGCCTCCTGACGACCAGTCTCAAGGGCGTCAGGGTATGGGTCCGGCCGGTGAAGACGGTGAACGGTACGACCACGACCTGGACGTGGCATGCCTATACGGTCATCGCCTACCAGGTCACCAGCTAGCACAGCCTCTTGGACCAGCGACAGCCGCGGGCCTCGCGCCCGCGGCTGTCGCCTGCCCTGCCCTTCCCTCCGCCCTACACCCTCCGCCCTCCGCTTGACACGCCCGCGCGGGGGCCGCAACATGGCAGCTCGCATCACGATCAACCAGTCGCTACCAGTGGGGCACCCGTGTCCGAACCGCAACGCACCGACGCCGCGAGACACTCGGCCCGAGTGACGGCTCTGGCCGTGGCGACCGTCATGGTCGTCATCCTGGCCGTTGGGGGGATGGCCCTCCTGGAGATCCGCCGGAGCACCGCGCCGCTGTACACCACCCTGCCCGATGCCATCACGGCGCTGGGCCAGGCGTCGCGCATGCACGCCCTGGCACAGTCCCTCCGGTACGACGACGAAATGCAGGCGCAGGCGATCCGAAACTACGCCTTCACCGGCGACCCGAAGTCGAGGGATCTGTACTTCGCGTCCGATCGCCAGCGCCACACCCAGGAGGCGATGGACGTTCGTGGCCAGCAGGACAGGGACCTGTTCGAGAGGCTCGCCGCGGCCGATCGCGCGCTCGCTGCCATCGAGGCCCGCGCGATAGACGGTGTGGAGGCCGGTCACCCGGAGGAAGCTCGCGCGTTGCTTGGCAGCGCTGAGTACGAACGCGCGAGAGCGATGTACCGGAGCGAACTCCAGCGCTTCGCCGACGCACGGGATCAGGCATTCCAGGCCTCCCTGGCCGAGTCAAAGCGCACCCTCGAGTACGCGGTGGCCGCAGGCCGGCACGCCACGAACACCGGCACTGTGTGGATGGCGGTTGTGACGCTGATGGCGCTGGTCGGCGCCGGGGCGATGGTGGTGCTCTTCTTCCGCGCCAGGCTGGCCCAGGAGAACGAGGCCCGGCGGATACAGGACGCCCGGCGTGAGATCGAGCGGCGCTATGCCACCCTGTTCGAGAACAGCGCCGACGCCCTCATGGTCCTCGACGAGAATGGGTTCATCGACTGCAACCTGGCCACGCTGAAGATGTTCCGGTGTGACGACAAGGAGAAGCTGCTCGCCCTGCATCCCTGGGAGATCTCGGCGCCGAACCAGCCGTCGGGGCTCGATGCGAAGAGGGCGCGGGAGCAGCGCATCGCCGACGCGGCCGCGACCGGATCGAGCCAGTTCGAGTGGAGGCATCGCCGCCTCGATGGCGAGGAGTTCCCAAGCGAGGTCCTGCTCACGGCGTTCCACCTGGGCGATCGCCTCGTCTTTCAGTCGACCATTCGCGACATCACCGCGAGGAAGCGGGCGCTCGAGGAGTTGAACGCCAGCCGGGCCCTGATGAGCGCCATCACGATGTCGGCCGGGGACGCCATCATCATGATGGACGACCACGGCACGACCGCGTTCTGGAATCCGGCCGCGGAGGCGCTGTTCGGGTACACCGCGGCGGAGGCCATTGGCAGGAACCTCCATGAGTTCCTGCCCCCGGAGCGGTATCGCGCCGCGCACAACGCGGCCATGCCGGTCTGGCGGGAGACCGGCACGGGGGACGCCATCGGGAAGACGCTCGAACTGGTTGGGATTCGCAAGGGGGGCGAGGAGGTCCCGGTCGAACTCTCGCTGGGCTCAGTGAAGGTGGACGAGCGGTGGATGGCGGTGGGGATCGTGCGGGACGCCACCGCACGCAAGCGGACCGAGGAAGGATGGCGCGCGGCCAAGGAGGCCGCCGACGCCGCCAACCGGGCCAAGAGCGAGTTCCTCGCCAACATGAGCCACGAGATCCGGACGCCGATGAACGGCGTCATGGGGATGACCGATCTCCTGCTCGGCACCGAGTTGACCCAGGAGCAGGCCGACTACGCCCGCGTCATCAAGACGTCGTCCGAGTGGCTGCTGACCGTCATCAACGACATCCTCGATTTCTCGAAGATCGAAGCCCGGATGCTGGAGCTCGATCCGGTCGACTTCGACCTGCGCGAGTCAATTGGGGACGCGCTCTCGACGCTGGCCCTTCGCGCCTCGGCCAAGGGGCTCGAGCTCGCCTGCCGCGTGCCGCCCGATGTCCCGGACCATCTGGTGGGAGACCCCGGACGCCTCCGACAAGTCATCGTCAACCTGGTGAACAATGCCATCAAGTTCACCGACCACGGAGAGGTCGTGCTCTCGGTCACGTCCGAGGCACAGGGGCCCGGGCAGGTCGAGCTTCACTTTGCCGTGACCGACACGGGCATCGGCATTCCCCCCGACGTGCAGCAGACGATCTTCGGCGCCTTCGCGCAGGCCGATGCGTCGACGACCCGCAAGTACGGCGGCACGGGACTGGGCCTGAGCATCTCGACCGGCCTCATCCGGATGATGGATGGACGGATCTGGGTGGAAAGCGAGGTCGGCAAGGGCAGCACTTTTCACTTTACCGTGCGCCTGGGCGTGCAGGCGACGCCGACCGCGGCCCCAGCGCCGGCCACACCCGAGGCGCTCCAGGACCTGCGTGTCCTCGTGATCGACGACAACGACACCAACCGGCGCATCCTGGACGAGATACTGAGGCAGTGGCGCATGAAGCCGTCGACGGCCAACGGCGCCCGTGCGGCGCTCGACCTGATGGACCGGGCTGCCCAGGCTGGCGAGCCGTTTCAGTTGCTGGTGCTCGACTCCCAGATGCCCGGCATGGACGGGTTCGACCTGGCCGGCGAGATCAAGCGGCGCCCTGAAGGTGACGCGGCCCGCATCATCATGCTCACCTCCGCCGGGCAGCTCGGCGACGCCGCTCGCTGCCACGAGCTGGGAATCGCCGCGTACCTGACCAAGCCTGTCAACCAGTCGGCGCTGCTCGACACGATCCTGACCGTGGTGGGTCCTTCCGAATGCCGCGAGCCCGCGAGGACGGAGCCGATCGAGGCGCGGCCAGAGCCGCGGCGCCATCTCAGGATCCTCGTGGCCGAGGACAACCCGGTCAATCGAACCATCGCCACCACCATGCTCACCCGGCGCGGCCACACCGTCGTGGTCGCCGAGAATGGCGAGCAGGCTGTCGCCGTCCTCGACCGGGGCGGGGCCCGGCCGTTCGACCTGGTCCTGATGGATGTGCAGATGCCCGTGCTCGATGGCCTCGAGGCAACCGGGCGCATCCGGCAGAACGAGCGGGTTTCCGGCGGGCACATTCCGATCGTCGCGCTCACGGCGCGAGCCATGGTGGGAGACAGGGAACTGTGTCTCCAGGCCGGGATGGACGACTACGTCTCGAAGCCCCTGAGGGCGCATGAGCTGATGGCGGCCATCGACCGGGTCCTGCCGGCCCCGCTGGCGCCCGCGCGGGAACCGGATGGCGCCCGGCCCGATCGGCTTCGAACCGAGGCGCCGTTCGACCCGGACACCGCGATGGCGAGCGTCGATGGTGACGCGGCGCTGCTCGCCGAGGTCGTGCGCGTGTTCAGGGAGGAAAGTCCACGGGCGATGACCGAGATCGACCGCGCCATCCGCGACGGCGAGGCCGCGAGCCTCGACCGCGCCGCTCATCGGCTCAAGGGATCGCTGGCCACGTTTGGCGCCCGCACGGCAACCGCCCTGGCCCGCCAGCTGGAAACGATGGGGCGCAGCGGTGACCTTCACGGCACGGTGAACGTGGCCGTGGCGCTCGGCGCAGAACTCGGACGGCTCGGGCAGGCGCTCGACGCGTTTGCCCGCGGAGTCTCCTCGTGAAAATCCTGATTGCCGAAGACGACGCCGTATCCCGGATGATTCTCGAGGCCAAGCTCGTCAAGTGGGGGTACGACGTCATCGTCGCCCGTGACGGCCACGAGGCCGCGCAGGCGCTGGCGGCGCCCGACGCCCCCCGGCTGGCCATCCTCGATTGGATGATGCCGGGCCGCGACGGCGTGGACGTCTGCCGCGAGGTCCGGAAGCGCGGCGCCGAGCCCTACACGTACCTCATCCTGCTGACGGCACAGGCCCGCGAGGAGGACCTGGTCCGCGGCATGGACTCGGGCGCCGACGACTACATCGTCAAACCGTTCAAGTCCAACGAGCTGAGGGTGCGCTTGCGCGCCGGGCGGCGCATCATCGACTTGCAGCAGGAGTTGATCACGGCCCGCGAAACGCTGCGGACCAAGGCCGCCCGCGATCCGCTTACCGGGCTCTGGAACCACGAAGAGATCCTGCGCCAGCTCGAGGCGGAACTTGAAAGGGCCCGGCGGGCCGGGCAGCGCGTCGGCGTCATCATGGTCGACGTGGATCGCTTCAAGAACGTCAACGATACGTGTGGACATCTGGCGGGTGACGCCGTGCTCCGAGCGGCCGCGGAGGCCATGCGCACGCTGACGCGCCGGTACGATGCCGTGGGCCGCTACGGAGGAGACGAGTTCCTGGTCATCATGCCCGATTGCAGCCCCGAACGCGTCGAGCTCTTCGCCGAGCGCCTTCGGGCTGGCGTCGGCACCGACCCGGTGGACACGTCGGAAGGTCTGATCCCGGTGACCTTGAGCCTTGGCGCGGCCGTCAGCCGCGCGGGCGCCGAGACGGACGCGAACGCGCTCGTCCAGGCTGCCGACCAGGCCCTCTACGAGGCGAAACACGCCGGACGCAACCGGGTCCACGTCGTGGAGGGCCCGGCCCCGGCCTGAGGCGAGAGCCGGTGCCCTTCGCGCGTTGCGCCGCCGACTGCCGACGCCGGCGAGCCCGCTGCCTGCCATCCCCGCTCTCCTGCCACTGTGATAGAACTAGAGGAGCCGATGTCTTCTCTCCTCACGATCGCCCCCCTGAGGTTCACCATGTCGAAACGCGTCCTGATGTTTGTCTTGGCCGTCGTGTGTCTCGTCGCGCCGATCGGTGCGCAGTCGGCGAAGCAGAAGCCCGGAAAGCCCGCGGCGGCCGCGCCGGCGCCCGCCGCCTCACCCGCGGTTGCCGGCCCGAAGGTCGCCGCCATCGCGCTCGGCGCGCTCGAGCCGCGCGAGATCGGGCCGGCCACGATGAGCGGGCGGGTCTCCGACATCGCGCTCGATCCGCAGGAGGGATCCACCTTCTACGTCGCGCTCGGCACGGGCGGCGTGATGAAGACGACCGACAACGGCGCCAGCTTCGACGCCATCTTCGACAAGGAGAGCGTCGCGGCCGTCGGCGCGGTCGCCGTGGCGCCATCCGACCCGAAGACGATTCTGGGTCGGCACCGGCGAGGCGAACGACCGCAACAGCTCCCAGTGGGGCGACGGCGTGTACCTCTCCGCCGACGGCGGCGGCTCCTGGAAGAACGTCGGCCTCAAGACCAGCAGGACCATCGCGCGCATCGTCGTGCACCCGAAGGACCCGAAGACGGCCTGGGTGGCGGTGATGGGCGACCTCTGGACCTCGAGCCCGGACCGCGGCCTCTTCAAGACGACCGACGGCGGCACCACCTGGAAGGCGGTGCTCCAGGCGCCGGCCGCCTACCGCGACAAGGTCGGCTGCGGTGACGTGGCGGTGGATCCGTCGGACCCGAACGTCCTCTACGCGGTCCTCTACGCCCGCGTGCGCACCCCGTGGTCGTTCACCTCGGGGCCGGACGCGACAGGCGGCAAGGACCTCGGCGGCATCTTCAAGACGACCGACGGCGGCGCGACGTGGAAGAAGCTCGACCAGGGGCAGCCGGCCCAGACCGGCCGCATCGGCCTCGCCGTCTACGCGAAGAACCCGAAGATCGTCTACGCGGTCGTGCAGAGCTACGAGGGCGGCACCTCGAACATCGACGACAACATCAGCAAGGCGGGCGGCGTGTTCCGGTCGGAGGACGCCGGCGAGACCTGGAAACGCATGAGCCCGCTCGACCCGCGGCCGTTCTACTTCAGCCAGGTCCGCGTCGACCCTGAGAACGACCAGCGGATCTACATCCTGGGCTTCATGCTCCACGTGTCGGACGATGGCGGGAAGACGTTCCGGGAGGACTACTTCAAGAGCGTTCATCCCGACTGCCACGCGCTGGCGATCGACCCGAAGAACCCCAAGCGCGTGCTGCTCGGCACCGACGGCGGGTCGTACCAGAGCTACGACGGCGGCAAGCACTGGGACCTGCAGAACCGGATGGCGGCGGGCGAGTACTACCGCATCTCGACCGACGACAGCACGCCCTACCGCATCTGCGGCGGCCTGCAGGACAACTCGAACTGGGTGGGGCCGAGCCGCACCAGCGCCAAGGCCGGCATCCTCAACTCCGACTGGATCATGATCGGCGGCGGCGACGGCTTCTCGTGCGTGTTCGACCCGAGCGACCCGAACGTGATCTACACCGAGTCGCAGTCGGCCGACTTCTACCGGTTCAACATTCGCAACGGCCAGTACAAGCCGCTCAGGCCGGATCCGCCCGAGGGGCAGCCGGCCTTTCGCTTCAACTGGAACTCGCCGCTCATCGGGAGCACGCACGCGAAGGGCACGATGTTCCTCGGCGGCAACCGCGTCTTCGAGCTGACCGACCGCGGCGAGCACTGGCGCGCCATCAGCCCCGACCTCACGACACAGAACGTCGCGCGTATCCTGGCCAGCGGCAGCGGCGCCGAGACGTTCGGCGTCGTCTACACGCTGGCCGAGTCGCCGGCGAAGGCGGGCCTGCTCTGGGCCGGGACCGACGACGGGAAGGTGTGGGTCACTCAGGATGGCGGCGGGCAGTGGACCGATCTGACCGCGAACCTGCCGGCGGCGGCGAAGGACCAGTGGATGACGCGCATCGAGGCGAGCCACTTCGACGCGCAGGTGGCCTACCTCGTCGTCGAGGCGTTCCGCTCGGGCAACTACGCGCCGCTCGCCTACCGTACGGCCGACAGCGGGAAGACGTGGCAGACCATCGCCTCGAACCTGCCGGCGGACGGGCCGGTGAAGGTGCTGCGCGAGGACCCGGTGAATCAGAACCTCTTGTTTGCGGGCTCCGAGTTCGGCCTCTTCGTCAGTTTCGACCGGGGCGGGAACTGGGTGAAGTACCCGAGCCTCCCCACCGTCGCCGTCGATGACATCGTCATCCAGCCGCGGGAGCACGACCTGGTGATCGCAACGCATGGGCGAAGCCTGTATGTTGTCGACGACATCAGGCCGCTCGAGGGGCTGACGGCGGATGTGGCGGGACAGGACGCGTACCTTTTCGCGCCGCGCCCGGCGTTCGGCACCAACCTGCTGCCCGGGTGGACGGACAACGAGGGCACGACGGGCGTCTACCGCGGCGCCAATCCACCGGAGGGTGCGTTGCTCTCCTTCTGGGTGAAGGAGTACACGGGCGACCCGGTGAAGATCACGATCACCAACGCGGCCAAGGAAACGGTCGCGAACCTGAGCGCGCCCGGCACGCCGGGGTTCGGGCGGGTGGTGTGGGACCTGAAGCTGTCGAAGGAGTTCCTGACCGAGTACGGCGGCGAGGGATCGAAGTTCCTCAAGCCGGGCGAGTACGAGGTGACCCTCACGCACGGCCAGACGAAGCAGACGCAGAAGTTGACGGTCGAGATCGCCAAGGGGATCGAGACGCGATAGGCGCCGCGGGAAGCTGTTCGGCGAGCGGGCGCGGCATGGTAGACTAGGTGCTCCTGCGCGGCGCCCGCCGCGCAGCCGTGCTGCCACGCGCGCGCCCGTAGCTCAGCTGGATAGAGCGTCGGCCTCCGGAGCCGAAGGCCACAGGTTCGAATCCTGTCGGGCGCGCCAACCTTCGCTGGCTTGCGGTTTCGACGAACCGCCCCTCGGCCAGCTACGGTTGGCAGGCCAGTTCCCTCCACCACAGGGCTCAAGACTCAGGGCTCAGGACCCAGAGTTTGCCGAGGCACCAGCCGGACCACTCCCGCCTTATACTGCGGTGTGATCGCCCGCGAGGCCAAGTCGTTCGCCAAAGGAGCCACCATGGCTGCAGATGCCACGAGCGCCGTGCAGGTCGGGATGCCCGCAGAGTCGGCCCATCATCTCCGGTTCCACGCACCACACGCCCATCTGGAACGCGTCTTCGGCAGCAACGCCTTTGGCGTGAAGGCGGAGGCGTTCGCCCGTTTCTTCGGCACGCCCACCTTCCTCATCGCACAGACCTTCGTCGTCGGCGTGTGGGTCGCGGCCAACGTGCTGCACTTCGTCGCGTTCGACCTCTACCCGTTCATCCTCCTGAATCTGGCCTTCAGCCTCCAGGCCGCCTACGCTGCGCCGCTAATCCTGCTGGCCCAGACACGTCAGGCCGACCGCGACAAGGCGCACGCCGAGGCGGATGCGCTCCACCGCGAGCAGATCGCGACGGAGAGCACCGCCAGGCAGGCCGCGACGGCGGAGCAGACGGCGCGGATCATGGACCTGCTCGAGCAGAACACGGAGTTGACGCAGCTGACCCGCGAGCTGAGCGAGCGGATCGAACGCCTGACGACCGAGCTGCACGGCAAGCTGATCGCGGGATGTTCCTGAGGTGTCCGAGAAGACCCTTTCCACAGAGGGGGTGGGGATTCACATCCTGTCGGGCCGGCCAGTCACTCGCCTGCCGCCCTCGTCCGCCATTGCCGCCAGACGACGGCCGCGCCCCAGGCGAGCGCGGCGACCATCACCAGCGCACCGATGGTGAACGACGCCCGGCCGAGCGCCGTGTCGTGATGGAGCCAGCCGAGAGTCCCGAGCAGGTACTCCCAGTCGTGCCCCTCGACCTCGGCGCCGGTGTGCCCGCCGAGCAGCACCAGCTTCAGCGCCCGCGCGTCCGCAATGTACGGGGCGAGATCCATCAGGCTCTGTCCCGCCCACCAGGTGGCCACCGCCGCGCCGAACGGGTCGCGGGTTTGCGCCAGAAGGACGACGGCGCACACCAGCGGTACGGCGACTTGGAAGAGGCTCCCGCCCAGGACGGTGACGAAGCGGCCGAAGGGAGACAGCAGGACGTGGCCCGCCTCGTGAAACGGAATGTGGACCAGGTGCATGAACGAGTTGTAGAGATGCTCGGCGTCGAGGCCGTGGCGCAGGAAAGAGATGGTCCAGACCGCCACGAACACGAGCAGGGCCGCGCGGCCAGCGATGGCGGCATCACTCGCCTCGCCCGGCGCGCCGAGCCAGAACTCCCGGCTGGCCACACGCTGCATCTGCATTCGCCCCTGTGATAAACCGCCGAGCGGCCCCGGCGACCGGCCTCAGACTTTGAGAACGTCGTCTTTGCGCGCGACCAGCGCGTAGAGCGCCGGGGCCATGAAGATCGAAAGGAACAGCCGCGAGATCAGGCCGCCAACAACCACGATCGCGAACGGCTTCTGCGAGTCGCTGCCGATCCCGGTCGACATCGCGGCGGGCAGCAGGCCGAAGCAGGCGACCAGCGCCGTCATGATGATCGGCCTCAGCCGCAGCATGGCGGCCTCGTGGATGGCTGCGACCGTCTCGCGCCCGTCGATCCGCAGCTTGTTGATGAACGAGTACAGGATCACGCTGGTCTGCACGGCGACGCCCATCAGTGCCACGAAGCCAAGCCCCGACGACACGCTGAAGTTCGTGCCGGTCAGCTTGAGCGCCAGCAGCCCGCCGACCGGCGCCGTCACCAGCACGCTGAACACGATGATCAGCGGGAACTTCAGGTTCCCGTAGAGCGCGAAGAGGATGAGCAGGATCAGCACCAGCGTCAGCGGCATGATGAACTTCATCTGCGCCAGCGCCGCCAGATAGTCCTTGTACTCGCCTCCCCAGTCGAACCGGTAGCCGGCCGGCAGCCTGACCGTGCGCGCCACCTCCTCGCGCGCCTGGCCGATGGCGCCGGCGAGGTCGCGCCCCTCGACGCTGAACTGCACGCCGATGTACCGCTCGTTCCCCTCGCGGTAGATGAACGAGGCGCCGTTGTCCACGCGGATGTCGCAGAACTGGCTGAGCGGCAGGTTCTGCCCGTCCGGCGTGGTCACCAGCAGGTTGCGGATGGCGTCGGCGTTCTGGCGATACGGCTCCTGCATCCGCACCACCAGGTCGAACTGCCGCTCGCCCTGGATGACCTGCGAGACGGCCGACCCGCCGATGCCCGCCTCGATCACGGTGTTGATGTCGCTGACATTCAACCCGTAGCGGGCGATCGCCCGACGGTCGGGCTCGATGACGAGGCTCGGCTGCCCGAGCTGCCGGACGATGGAGATGTGGTCGATGCCCGGCACGCGGGCGATGACCTGCTTCACCGCGTCGGCCTTCTGCTCGAGCGTTGCCAGGTCCGGCCCGAAGATCTTCACGGCGAGCGAGCTCTTCAGGCCCGTCTCAGCCTCGTCCACCGCATCCTCGGCCGGCTGCGTGTGGTTGAAGACCACGCCGGGAAACACCGCGAGCTTCTCGTTGATGGCATCGATGAGCTGAGGCTTGGTCCGGATCGGCCCGGTGTGCCACGCCGGGTCGTCGTACGGCTTGAGGCCCACGTAGAACTCGTTGTTGAAGAACCCGGTCGGATCGGTCCCGTCGTCGGGTCGCCCGAGTTCGTTGGCGACGGTGGTCACCTGCGGGAAGCTCCGCAGGATCGCCCGGATCCTGGGCGAGAGTTTCGCCGCCTCGTCCCAGGAAATCGTGTAGGGCGTCGTCGCGCGGATCCAGAGCGCGCCTTCGTCGAGGTGCGGCATGAACTCGGCGCCGATGAACGGCACGAGCAGCAGCGACGCGCCGAACGCGGCCAGGCACACGACCACGGTGGCCACCGGGCGCCGCAGCGAGGCGCCGAGCAGCCGGTCGTAGGCGGCGGCGATGCGCTCGTAGAGCCGGACCTTCGGCTCTTTGATCTTCCGCGTGAGGAAGTACCGAGCACAGCACGGGCAGCAGCGTCAGGGTGCACAGCAGCGACCCGACCAGCGCGAACGACATCGTGCTGGCCATCGGGTGGAACAGCCGGCCCGACGGCCCGGTCAGCGCGTAGATCGGCAGGTAGCCGGCGATGATGACCGCGATCGCGTAGAAGATGGGCCGCTCGACGTCCCGCGCCGCGGCGCGGATCACCTCCATCACGGGCGTCCGCTCCTCCGCGCGCGCCGCCAGCTCGCGGAAGATGTTCTCCACCATCACGACCGCCGCGTCCACGATGATGCCGAAGTCGATCGCGCCGATCGACAGGAGGTTGGCCGGGATGTTCCGCCAGTCGAGGCAGATGAACGCGAACAGCAGGGAGAACGGGATCGTGATGGCGACGATGAGCGCGGTGCGCCAGCTGAACAGCAGCAGGCCCAGCACGAGCAGCACGAGCAGCATGCCGCGGAGCAGGTTGGCCTCGACGGTCCTGGTCGTCTCGTGCACCAGGTCCTGGCGATCGTAGAAGGGCACGACCTTGACGTCGGGCGGCAGCACCCGCTCGTTGAGCTCCCGCGTCAGGCTCTCGACCTGCTGGAGGACGACCTGCGCCTGCTCGCCCGTCTTCATCAGGATGACGCCTTCGACGGCGTCGTCCTGGTCGAGGTACCCGAACTCGCCCAGCCGCGGCGCGTGGCCGATCACCACCTCGCCGAGGTCGCGGATCCTGGTCGGGATGCCGCCCCGCGCCGCGACGACGATGTCGCCGATGTCGCCGGTCGTCTTCACCAGGCCGAGTCCGCGGACGTAGTAGAACTGGCCGCCCTGCGAGTAGAAGCCGCCACCGGCGTTGGCGTTGTTGGCGGCGATCTGCTGCATGACCTGCGGCAAGCTGACGCCCTGCGCGAACAGCCGCCGCGGATCCAGGAGCACCTGGTACTGCAGGGTCGTCCCGCCGAACCCGGAGTCGTCGGCCACGCCCGGGATGGCCCGGTAGCGCCGCTCGAGCACCCAGTCCTCGATCGTCTTCAGCTCCTGGGGCGTGCGGTCGGGGCTCTGCAGCACGTAGCGGTAGATGAGGCCGCTCGGGCTGAACAGCGGGGAGATGACCGGCGTGACGCCGGCCGCCAGCTGGGCGTTCGGCAGCCGCTCGAAGCTCTGCTCGCGCGCGAAGTAGGGGTCGGCGTCGTAATCGAAGTTCATCGTCACCGACGACAGGCCGTAGAGCGAGATCGAGCGCAGCGCCTCGAGCTTCGGGATGCCGTTCATCTCGACCTCGATCGGGATCGTGATGAGCCGCTCCACTTCCTCGGCGGCGTGACCCGGCCACTGGGTGACGATCTCGACGTGCGGCGGAGACAGGTCCGGGTACGCGTCAATGGGCAGGTTGCCGAACGACACGAGGCCCCAGATGCTGAGGGCCACAATGGCGACGATCACCATGAGCCGCTGCGACAGGGCGAACGAGACAATGCGATCGATCATGGCTGGCGCTCGTCGGTCTCGGCGAACTGGAGGAACACGCCGCCTTCGGCCACGATGATGTCGCCGGCGCGCAGGCCAGACAGCACCTCGAACTGCCCGTCGCGCTGCGCGCCCACCTGGATGGGCGTGCGCGCGAAGCGGCCCTTTTCGACCTGGCGGTAGACGACCGGGAGGTT
Organism: uncultured Acidobacteriota bacterium; assembly: GCA_963727765.1. GTDB lineage: Bacteria > Acidobacteriota > Vicinamibacteria > Vicinamibacterales > Fen-181 > FEN-299. The sequence continues at coordinate 737,496 of CAVSGZ010000008.1, read as the reverse complement.
CTCGCCCGTATAGAGGACCGCCGAGGTGGGCACGGTCAGCACCTCGCGGCGAGCGGACGTGTGAACGACCAGGTCGACGAACTGGTCCTTCTTGAGCACGCCCCTCGAGTTGACGGTGACGACACGCACCGGCGTCGTGCGCGTCGCGGGATCGAGCATCGCCCCGACGTAGGCCACCGTGCCGCGAAGCGGCGCGGGCGCCCCCTGCTCGCGGACATCGACCGGGTCGCCGATGCGGACGCTCCCGAGTTCCTCGTCGTGCAGGTGTCCCTGCACCCAGACGGTCGACGTGTCGCTGACGGCGAAACACGTCGTCGTCCCCGCCTGGACGAGCTGTCCGGGCAGCACCAGCTTCTGAACGACGACGCCGGCGATGGGCGACCGGACGGCCATCTCGGACCTGACCGGAAGGTTCTGCCGCTGCGCCTCGTCGATCTCCCGCGCGGTGACGCCAAAAATCTGCAGCGCCTGCAGGTCGTTCTGCACCTCGGTGAACGCGTCGTTGTAATCGGCCTGGGCCGCCTCGAGATCCTTCGGCGCGATGACGTGGTGGGCCAGCAGGTCGTTGTCGCGGTCCAGCGTGCGCTTGGCCAGGTCCAACCGGTTCGCGGCCTTCCGGTAGCTGGAGATCGCGTTCGCCAGGTCGGGGCTCGAGACGTAGAGGAGCGGGTCGCCCGCCGCCACCCGGCGGCCCAGGTCGGCGACGATCCGCGAGATCGGTCCGCTCACCTGCGTGATGGCCTGCGTGGTGTGGTCCGCGTCCCAGTCCACGGTGCCCGTCGTCTGGATCTCGGCCGTCCACGTGGCCGTCCCGACGGGCATCAAGTGCAGCTCGGGAAGCTGGGCCGGCGGGACCGTGAGCAGCGCGGGGCGGTCGCCGCCCTTCGGCGCCGCCTGCTGCGGGTCCGGCGCCGGGCGGCAGCCGGCGGCGAGCACCAGGACGGAGAGGACCAGAATGGCCGGCTTCACTGGATCACCTGCTTTCCGACGACGAAGTTGACCTGCTCGACGCTGGTCATCCAGGCCGCGAGCGCCTGTCGATACGCGAGCTCTGTGGATCGATACGTCCGCTCGGCGTCGAGCAGATCGAGCAGTTCCGCCGCCCCCCTGGTGTACGCGTAGCGGCTGATCTCGCGCGACTGGCGCGCCTGCTCGAGGTAGCCCGACTCGTACAGGGACACGACCTTCTCGCTCGTGCGGAACGCGGCGTGCGCGTTGACGACGTCGGTGAGCACCGAGACGCGCGCGGCCGACTCGGTCTCCTGCGCCTGCGCCACGGCGAACCGGCTGCGCGCGATCTCGCCCTGGTTGCGGTCGTGGACCGGGAGCTCGAACGACAGGCCGAAGCCGACGCCGTTCACCGGCCCGGTGCGGTCGTATTCGACCTCAAAGGTGACGTCGCGCGTCCGGTTCGCCTGCGCGAGGTCGAACGTGCTGCCGGCCAGCTTCGTGTTGACGTGCGCCACCTGGAGGTCCGGGCGCGCGGCGATGGCCTCGCGCTCGAGCGCCTCCAGCGAAACCGCGGTCGCGTGGCGGGCGAGCTCGCCGACGACATCGAAATCCTCGGCCACCGTGTCGTAGCCGACCAGTTGTCTCAGCGCGGCCTTGGATTGCACGAGGGCAACCTCGGCGGCCGACACGTCCTGCTCGAACTGCAGCTTCTGCAGCGAGATCTTCAGGTAGTCGCCCTCGGCGAGGTCCCCGCTGGTCACACGCTTCCTGTTCAGGTCGACCACCTCGGCGAAGTCCTTCAGGTCCTGCTCGGCGAACTCGAGCGTCGCCTTGGCCAGCAGGACGCCGACAAACGCCTGACCCACCTGGAACCGCACCTGGCGCTCGGCGTCGTCCATGGTCCTGGCCGTCATCTCGGTCGTGTCCTGCGCCACCTGGAGGCGGCGTTCGCGCTTGCCGCCGCGCTCGAACAAGTAGCCGAGCGACTCGGTGAACGTCTGGTTGTTCGCGATGTTCGACGCCGTCAGCTGGCTCGGCGTGAACACCGGGAAACCCTGGTTGGTCGACGTGAACACCGGGTTGGGCTTGAGGCCGGCCGTGACCTCGCCGGCCCGGGACTCGTCCACGGTCAACCGCTGGGCTCGGAGCGCCTGGTTCCGCTGCAAGGCGAGCGCGACCGCCTGTTCCCTGGTGAGCAGGGTCGCGAGGGGCGGCGCGCCCGGTGGAGACGCCTGCCCCCGGGCCAGTCCGGGCGTCAGCAGGCTCGCGAGAGCCAGCGCGGCGGCCACGCGGAGCGAAGGATGGCGCATGGGAGTCCTCCGAAAGATCTCGATGCACGCGAGGTCGTCGCGGGCGCAGCCGTCGAACCTCTTCAGCCGCCGGATGAACTCCTACTAATGTAACAGCAAGACGGAGACGACGGACGAGGGAGAGGCGTCCGGCCCTTCAGTAATCGACTTCTCGTCTCGTGTGCCGCTCGACGTACCAGCAGGGCGCGAGGCCCGAATGCGGGAACAGGGCCACCAAGCAAGGCGCTGTCTGGGTTCCCCCCGGGATGTACTCCACGCGGTTGTTCTTCTGCGGCACGGCGAGCATCAGATGGACCTGGACGTTGCGGGTCGGCGGGTGATGATTGGTCGTGCGGAGCCAGACCCACGCGGCGTCGGCGGCATAGACCAGCCCGACGGCGATGATCAGCGCGAGGGCCAGACGGGTGACGGCACGCATGAGGTCAACTCGATGAGACGGGAACGCGGGGCCTGGCGGCCGACATGTCCTGAAGATCAGACAGCCCTGCGGCGGTTTGCACATCAGGAGTATACAGTCGTTGGCGACTCAGCTATCTGCCCGCAACGATCGCGCCCACATGGCCGAACAACGGCATCTTCCCGTTGGCATCCTCCTTGCTGCCTTGCGAGGTGGAGGCGGATTATGAAGAAGCTCCTGATCCTGGCGGCTGCGCTGCTGATGCTGGCGCCCGTCAGCGCGTCTGCCCAGCACCGCGGCGGCGTCGTGGTGGTGGGCTCGTTCGTCGGCGGGTGGTACAGCCCCTTCTGGGGGCCCTATTGGGGACCGTATTGGGGTCCGGGCTGGGGGCCTGGCTACGACCGCTACCCGGGGACGGGCGAGGTCAAGCTGGACACCAAGGTGAAGGACGCCCAGGTGTTCATCAATGGCGCGTATCTCGGCACGACGCACGACAACAAGACGATTCACCTGAAACCGGGCGCCTACAAGTTCGAGATCCGCGAGCCGGGACGCGAGCCGTACACCGCGAGCGTCTACGTCACGGTCGGCAAGACGCTGCACCTGAACCCGGAGATGCGATGAACGGCGTGACGTCAGGGCCGAAGGAACTCGACCACGGCCGCTGGCAGGCCGGTGCCGGATGGAATCCGGCCTGCCGGGACGGGTTCACTTAGACCGTCAAGACCGGCCGGACTGGGCCGGCGGGGACCGCCGGCCTCCGCGCACGCCGTACACCGCGAAGAACTGCTCGGGCAGCGAGTCGTAGGCGTGCAGCACCTGGAAGCCCGCCGCCGCCTTTGTCACGGCGGCGACACTGCGGTCGTCGCTCTCGATGCTGTTCCGCCGTCACTGCGCAGGGTACAAGTACAGCGTCTTGGAATCTGCGATGCCGATCACCGTCTTGTTCTCCGGAAAGCCCTTGGGATCGAGCACGAGGAAGAAGATGCCCCGCGCCATCAGCACCGTGGTCTTCCCGTCCGGCGATTTCCACACCGTCTCCTTCGGAGCCAGCACGAGATCCTGACTGTTGCTGACCTTGCCGATCGTCTTCGGGCCGGCCGCCGTCTCCACGACCAGGGCGTCCCCTTCGACCATCAGCATCGGATAGGTGGACCCGTCGGGCATCCGGAGCGCCCCGAGGTCCATGATCCGGCCGGCCGGATGCCGGTCGCCGAACGCCTGGTCATAGGTCCCGGCCACGGTCGAGAGGTCCCACTTCGTGAAATCGTCCGACGCGCCAAGCATCATCTGCACTCTCGTGAAGGTGACCGTGGTCTTGACCTGATCCGGCGCCTGGCCGGGTTCGGCCACGAGCGCCTTGGCGGCCGGCCCCGCGAGGACCAGCAACACGAGCGTGGGCACAATGAAGCGAGCGACGGTTCTCGGTCTCACATCCCCTCCTCGATCATCGATGACACGACATGACGCAGAGTGCCCACCAGGGCGGCGGCCGGCTCTCGAGCGACAGTTGCCCTCACGGGTGACTACGGCCCCAGGGGGGTTCCGTTTCACTTGGTCGCGCATGCGCCGAGCACAACGGCGACCGCCTCGATCTCAGCTTACCGCGCTTCCACCGCGGCGTGGATCGCGCGGGTGATATCGGCAATCAGCGCGTTCCCCTGTTTCTCGTCGTCGATGCCGCGCACGAGGACGACGAGTACGTAGGGACGGTCGCCAAGCACGATGGCCGCATCGTGCTGGATGCGGGTGATGCTGCCGGTCTTGTGGGCGACGACGGTGCCCGGCGGAAGGCCGGCAGGGATCCCATCGCTGAAGTGCTGCCGCTCGAGCACCGCCATCATCTCGCGGCTGGCCTCGGGGGAGACGGCCTTCCCCGTCGCGATCGCCTCGAGGAGCACCTGGAGGGCGCGGGCGGTCGTCGTGTTGTTCAGGCCCGCCCGATAGGCGACGTTGTCCTCGACACCGCGCCGGACGTTCATCCCGCTCGCGCCGAGCGCCTCGGTCGTGGCGCGGATCCTGTCGACGCCGAGCCGCTCGATCAGGTTGTTGGTGGCGAGGTTCGAGCTGACGTCGATCATCAGGTCGCACAGCTCGCGGTAGGTCCGCGTCTGCCCGACCGCCTTGTAGAGGTCCGTCTCCGAGTCGCTGTCCGGCCCTAGTGAGTAGGGACTGCCGTCGGCGAGGCTCTTGAACTCGTTGACCACGGTCACCGGCTGGTCGAGTGCGATCAGCCCGTCATGGGCCTGCCTGAACAACTCGATCATCACCGGGATCTTCATCGTCGAGGCGGCATGGAATGGCTCGTCCTCGCGCACAAACCACTGCTGGCTCCCGTCGAGCGTCCGGAACGCAATCGCCACCTCCGCCCCGCTCGCCGCGATCAGTTCCCCGGCGCGGGCATGGGCCGCGGCCTCGACGGCGGTCGGCTCCGGTGCGAGCATGGGCTTGGCCTTCCGCGCGCAGCCGGCCAGCGCGAATGACGCGAGCAGCGCGAGGCACAAGAGTGGCCGCGCCCCGCTGGGCTGAATGAGAGCGGCGTGAAGACTGGGCATCGAGGAGATTCTCTCACGAGAGGGGCTGACGGCTGAGGTAAGATCGCCCGGGTTATGGCGAAACGAGCACGGAGCGGCGCGTCGGCCCGTCACCGGTCCTTCTTGCGGCGGCTTTTCACCCGCGCGTGGCAGTTCGTCGCGCTCCTGCTCGCCGTCACCGTGCTCGCCACGGCCGCGATGCGTTTCATCCCGCCGCTGACGACGGCCGTCATCCTCGAACGACGAATCGACGCGCTCGCGCACGGCCGCGCCTATCACGTCGACCGCCGGTGGGTTCCCTGGAGCCGCATTTCGCCCGACGCGGCACTCGCGGTGATTGCTTCCGAGGACCAGAACTTCGCCACGCACCGGGGCTTCGACGTCGAGTCGATCCAGCAGGCGATCGACGCCCACGAGAAAGGCCAGCGCCTGCGAGGCGCCAGCACGATCTCGCAGCAGGTGGCCAAGAACCTGTTCCTGTGGTCGGGCCGCAGCTTCGTTCGCAAGGGCCTCGAGGCGTACTTCACGGTCCTCATCGAGCTCACCTGGTCCAAGCGCCGCATCCTCGAGGTCTACCTCAACATCGTCGAACTCGGCGACGGCGTCTTCGGCGTCGAGGCCGCGAGCCAGCGCTACTTCCACAAGCCGGCGTCGAAGCTGAGCGCCGAAGAGGCGGCCCTTCTGGCCGCGGTCCTGCCCAACCCGATCCGCCTTCGCGCGAGCCGCCCGTCGGCCTACGTCGAGGAGCGTCGCGACTGGATCGTCCAGCAGATGGGGCAGATCGGCGGCAGCGCGTATATCAAGAGGTTCTGACGCGGGCAGACGCCTGACGCTCGACGCCTTGCGCCATACGGCAGTGACACGGACCGTAGGTAGGGCGGGGATTTAGCCCCGCCGAAGACCGGATCGCCGCAGCAGCCCCTGCGCCTGGGGCACGCCGAGGGCCAGCGTCAAGCCAAGGTAGATCATGCAATACGGCCCGAGCGTCAGGCCGCCGGTGAGCACGGGCGACATCGGCGGCAGGATTACCTTGATCCCGAACGCGACCGCCGCGGCGACCGCGGCCGATGTCCACAGACGCGGCAGGAACCGGCGCGGCAGCTCGATCGCGCCGATGCGTCGCGCAAGCGTCCTCCGCAGCAGGAAGAACTCCACCCAGCCGGCCAGACCGGCCGATGCCGTCAGCCCCGCGGCGCCCCACCGGCTCTCGACCCCGACCCACCCCGGGAGGTACACGGCGGCCACGTAGCCGAGCGCGGCGGTCAGCGTGACGCGGACGATCGCGTAGCGCAGCGGCGTCTTGGTGTCGCCGAGCGCCCAGTAGGTGGAGGAACAGAGCCGCGCGAAGGTCGAGGCCAGCAGGCCGACGGCTGAGCCCGCGAGGATCCCCCAGACGTAGACGGCGTCCTCGTGCCGGAATCTCCCGGTCTGCAGGATCGTGCCGGCCACGAGATCCCCCAGGGCCAGGAAGGCCATCGCGGAGGGCACCACGAAGAAGGCGATTTGCTGCAGCCCGCCATGCAGGCGCGCGTGGACGTGCGTCCGCACCGCCTCCTCGTCTCCCGTGGCGCGCGACATCGTCGGCAGCTCCGCCGCCGACACGGACATGCCGAACAGGCTGACCGGCAGCGTGTAGAGCAGCTGCACGTTGGTCAGGCCGGTCACCGCGCCGACCGGCAGCAGGCTGCCGATCAGCTGATCCACGTAGGCGCTGATCTGCACCACGCCCCGGCTGAAGAAGACCGGCCAGAATGCCCGCACGACCTGCCGGACGTGCGCCGACGTGTGCCGGAGCGACGGGCGGAACCGGCCGATCACGCGCGACACGGTCGGCAGCTGCACGCCCACCTGCAGCGCGCTGCCGACGACCGACGCCCAGGCCAGGATGACCGCGAGTCGACCGAGGTCCGTCCTGCCGCCGAAGCCAACGAGCGCGGCGATCATCGCCAGGTTCCAGACGACCGGCGCGGCGTAGGAGAGGAAGAACTTGTGATGGCTGTTCAGGATTCCCAGGCACCAGGCCGACATGACCAGCAGGCCAGCCCCGGGAAAGAGAACCCGTACCACCGCGATCGCGAGGACGCGCCGCTCGCCTTCGAACCCCGGCGCAATCAGGTCGATAAGCCACGACGCCCCCAGTACGCCGACCAGGACGATGAGGGACACGGTCAGCGCGAGCAGGCCCGCGACCGCGCCCGCGACACGGTCGGCCTCCTCTTCGTCGCCCGAGGCGACCAGTTTCGCGTACACCGGGATGAACGAACCCGACAGGGCCCCTTCGCCGAAGAGATTCTGGAGGAGGTTCGGGATGCGGAAGCCGGCGTTGAACGCGTCGGCCGCGTCGGACTCGAGACCGAAGTAGTAGGAGAAGACGCGCACACGGATCAGGCCGAAGATCCGACTGATGAAGATGCCGATGGCGACCAGCGCGGCGCCGCCCCGGCGATGATGGGTGTCGCGAGTCGTCATGCGCAGTAGTCCATCGCGGCCCGGGCGAGCGTCTCGGCCATCTGCACCACCGATTCGATGTCCACCCACTCGACGGCCGAGTGCTCGCCCGCGCCGACCGGACCCATCACGACCGTCTCCACTCCGGCCGCCGCCAGCAGCGCGGAGTCCATCCAGGGCGAGTCTCCCACGAACGCGGGCGTGCGTCCCAGCACCGCCGTGGCGGCGCGCGCGATGGTGCGGACGATTCCCACGTCGGGCGACACCTCGAACGGTTCGCGCGAGAAGAACGGGCGGACCGTGGCGGAGAAGCTCGAGTCTTCCGCGGCCAGTCGATCGGCGATCGCGCGGATCTGGGCCACTGCCCCGTCAACGGTCTCCCCGGGCACCGTCCGCCTCTCGATCTTGAGGCGGCAGCTGTCGGCGTAGGTGCTGAGGCCTGTTCCGCCCTCGATCATCGCCGCGTGCAGTGACGGCGGGCCAACCAGCGGGTGCGGGGGCCCTTCGCGCAGCGCCCGCTCCAGCCGGTCGAGCTCGGCGAGGAATCGTCCCATCCGCATGACGGCATCCACACCTTCGGCGAACCGGCTGCCGTGCGCCGCCTTGCCGATCGTCTCGACCTCGATCCAGATGTAGCCCTTGTGCGCGAGGCAGACCTGCAGGCTCGTGGGCTCGGCGACGATGGCCGCGTCGGGCCGGCAGCGGGTGACGAGGTCCGCCGTGCCCAGGCTGCCGTACTCCTCGTCCGCGACGGCGGCCACCACGAGGTCTCCGCGGAGCGCGACGCGCGCGTCGGCCAGCATCTTCGCGGCGCCGAGACAGGCGGCGAGGCTCCCCTTCATGTCGTGGGCGCCGCGGCCGTAGACGCGGCCGTCTCTGACCTCGCCCGAGAACGGATCGGCCATCCCCTCGACGCCCACCGTGTCAGCGTGGCCGTTCAGCATCAGCGATCGGCCGCCGCCCGTTCCGCGCAGCGTGCCGATGGTCGTCGTGCGCCCTGGCCCCGATTCGAACGTCGAGGTTTCGAGGCCGATCCCAACGAGCGTCCTCGCGATGTAGGCCGCAATTTCCGCCTCGCCCGAGCCGCCCGGCGCGACGGTCGGGTTGACCGAGTTGATGTGCACCATCTCGGTCAGCGTGCGGACGATGAAGGGGCGGTCGGGAAGAAGGCTCAAGGCTCAAGGCTCAGGTGTGTCACGGGCTGCTGGCTGCTCAGACTATCACGGGTTGGAGCGGCAGGCAGCGGATCAGGTCGTCCGCTGCGGGCTGTGCGACCGTTGATCGAAACCGACCCGCTTGTTATACTGATTGTCCCGCAACAGCTGCCGAGACCTGTGTGTCGGCGGCCGCGTCCTGGAGTGGGCCGCTAGCTCAATTGGCAGAGCAGCAGACTCTTAATCTGCGGGTTCACGGTTCGACTCCGTGGCGGCTCACCATTCTTAACTGGTCGCGTTCACGGCAAGCCCGGAGCCGTCCCGGGACGACGTGTCACGGCATGCCGTCCAACCGGCACGACGTCCACCGATCGCGCAGCGTGGCTCGAACGATGGACCGGCCCGCGCCGTTCGCGCCATGAGTTCACAACGACCGTCTGGTGGCAGCCAACCCGAGACACGTTACTGCAGCTTCGTGACAACCAGGATCGCGTCATAGCTTGATAAGACCAGCGTGGTGCCGCTGATGGCGACCCCATATGGATACCCGATGATCCCCGGCAGGTTACCGGGCTCGAAGCCGACCCGGAGCGCGCTGCCAACCACGGTGGTCACCACCGTCGCCGGGGTGATCTCGCGGATCGTGGAGTTTCCGGTATCCGCCACATACAGATTGCCGGCGCTGTTGACGGCCACGCCACTCGGAGAGGAGAACCGCGCCGCCGCGCCCGTCCCGTCGGCGCTGCCGGTCGCGCCCGCCATCCCCGCCAGCGTCGTCACCACCCCACCCGCGGTGATCTTGCGGATCGTGGAGTTCCCGGTATCCACCACATACAGATTGCCGGCGCTGTTGACGGCCACGCCACTCGGAGAGGAGAACCGCGCCGCCGCGCCCGTCCCGTCGGCGCTGCCGGTCGCGCCCGCCGTCCCCGCCAGCGTCGTCACCACCCCTGCCGGGGTGATCTTGCGGATCGTGGAATTCCCGGTATCCGCCACATACAGATTGCCGGCGCTGTCGACGGCGATGCCCATTGGGAAGTCGAACCGCGCCGCCGCGCCCGTCCCGTCGGCGCTGCCGGTCGCGCCCGCCGTCCCCGCCAGCGTCGTCACCACCCCACCCGCGGTGATCTCGCGGATCGTGGAGTTCCCGGTATCCGCCACGTACAGATTGCCGGCGCTGTCGACGGCCACGCCACTCGGAGAAGAGAACCGCGCCGCTGCGCCCGTCCCGTCGGCGCTGCCGGTCGCGCCCGCCGTCCCCGCCAGTGTCGTCACCACCCCCGCCGGGGTGATCTCGCGGATCGTGGAGTTCTCGGTATCCGCCACATACACGGTGCCGGCGCTGTCGATGGCGACGCCACTCGGAGAGGAGAACCGCGCCGCCGCGCCTGTCCCGTCGGCGCTACCGGACCCACCCGAACTGCCGGCCAGCGTCGTCACCACCCCCGCCGGGGTGATCTCGCGGATCATATTGTTGGAGGTATCCGCCACGTACACGGTGCCAGCGCTGTCGACGGCGATGCCCTGCGGGGCGTCGAACCGCGCCGCCGCGCCCGCCGTCCCCGCCAGCGTCGTCACCACCCCCGCCGGGGTGATCTTGCGGATCGTGGAGTTCCCGGTATCCGCCACATACAGATTGCCGGCGCTGTCGACGGCGACGCCACTCGGAGCGAAGAACCGCGCCGCCGCGCCCATCCCGTCGGCGCTGCCGGTTGCGCCCGCCGTCCCCGCCAGCGTCGTCACCACCCCCGCCGGGGCGATCTCGCGGATCGTGGAGTTGGCTCTATCCGCCACATACAGATTGCCGGCGCTGTCGACGGCGACGCCACTCGGAGAGGAGAAACTCGCCGCCGCGCCCGTCCCGTCGGCGCTGCCGGTCGCGCCCGCCGTCCCCGCCAGCGTCGTCACCACCCCCGCCGGCGTGATCTCGCGGATCGTGGAGTTCCCGGTATCCGCCACATACACGGTGCCGGCGCTATCGACGGCGATGCCCATTGGAAAGTAGAACCGCGCCGCCGCGCCCGTCCCGTCGGTGCTGCCGGACCCACCCGGACTGCCGGCCAGCGTCGTCACCACCCCCGCCGCGGTGATCTTGCGGATCCTGGAGTTCCCGGTATCCGCCACATAGACTGTGCCGGCGCTGTCGACGGCGATGCCAGTCGGAGAGGAGAACCGCGCCGCCGCGCCCGTCCCGTCGATGCTGCCCAACGCGCCCGCCGTCCCCGCCAGCGTCGTCACCACCCCACCCGCGGTGATCTTGCGGATCGTGGAGTTCCCGCCATCCGCCACATACACGGTGCCGGCGCTATCGACGGCCACGCCACTCGGAGAGGCGAACCGCGCCGCCGCGCCCGTCCCGTCGGCGCTACCGGACCCACCACCCAAGCTGCCGGCCAGCAAGGCCAGGATCGGGTTGTCCACGCACGTCACGCCGACTGTGGTGACGTTCGCCATGACGCCGCTGCCGCTGCCGCTGGTCACGGTGCAGGTCTGCCCGGTCGGCTGCGCCCCGATCATCACGCTGTAGGCCCCGTCGGCCGTCACCAGCGTGGCGAAGGTGAAGCTCCCATTCGCCGCGAGCGTCAGCGTATCGCTGCTGTTATCGACAAGCGTGACCTGCTGCCCGCTCGCCAGGCCCGACAGGGTGCCGCCGATCGTGTACGAACTGGGGCCCGCGCCGCCACAGGCCCACGCACCGAGGCCGGCCGCCACGACCAGACTGCCGACAAGTCGCTTCAGGGTGTGTGTTGCGCACATAGGCAGCCTCCTCCGAGGCAGCGGACCCAAGAGACAAGATTCTACCTTGGAGGGGCAGACGACTGTCTGAGCGACCATGACGAACCTCTGGTTTGTACGACGCCCGCGACGACAAGCACACGCCGATGATATGACCCGCCCGTCTCACGTCACTGCGCGTTGGTCACCACGCCGATCGCGGAGGCGAACGACATGTAGACGGTGCCGCCGATGACCGCGACGCCTCGCGGGCTGCCGATGACGGCTGGCGCAGCGCCAGGCACGAAGCCGGCCACCCCAACCTCGCCGATCAGGGTCGTCACGACTCCGGCCGGAGTAACCTCTCGGATGGTGTCGTTGAGCGAATCCGCCACGTAGACGTTGCCCGCACTGTTGACGGCCACACCGGTCGGCCTGTTGAAAGTCGCCGCCGCGCCCGTGCCGTCAGCGCTGCCGGTCTGGCCCGGCGTCCCGACCATGGTGGTCACCACGCCCGCCTGGGAGATTTCGCGAATGGTGCTGTTGAACGTATCCGCCACGTAGACGTTGCCCGCACCGTCCACGGCCACACCGGTCGGCCTGTTGAAAGTCGCCGCCGTACCGGTACCGTCCGCGTTGCCGGCGACGCCCGCCCTGCCGGCCAGCGTCGTCACCACCCCCGCCGGCGTGATCTCGCGGATGGTATTGTCCCCGTAATCGGCCACATACAGGTTGCCGGCGCTGTCCACCGCGATGCCGGTCGGGTAGTCGAGACTCGCCGCGGCTCCCGTGCCGTCCGCGCTGCCGACGACGCCCGGCGTGCCGGCCAGCGTCGTCACCACTCCTGCCGGCGTGATCTCGCGGATCGTGCTGCTGTTGGCGTCCGTCACATAGACGTTGCCCGCACTGTCCACGGCGATCCCGTAGGGACCACTGAATGTCGCTGCCGCACCCGTGCCGTCGGCGCTGCCCGCCGTACCCGCCGTGCCCGCAAGCGTCGTCACCACGCCCGCAGGGGTGATCTTGCGGATCGTGTTGTTGCCCGCGTCCGCCACATAGATGTCGCCGGCGCTGTCGGTGGCGACACCGGAAGGCCGGGAAAAGGTCGCCGAGGCGCCCGTGCCGTCAGCACCGCCGGACACCGCCGCTGTCCCGGCCAGCGTGGTCACTGCCGCCGCCGTGGTGACCTTGCGAATCGTGTTGTTCGATGAGTCGGCGACGTACACGTTGCCGACGCTGTCCACGGCCACGCCGTACGGGGCGTCGAAACTCGCCGCCGCGCCGGTGCCGTCCGCGCTGCCAACGACGCCCTCCGTGCCGGCCAGCGTGGTCACCACCCCCGCCGGCGTGACCTGGCGGATGGCGTCGTTGAGCCTGTCGGCCACGTACACGTTCCCCGCGCTGTCCACGGCGACACCCTCGGGCCGATCGAAACTCGCCGCCGGGCCGGTGGCGTCCGCGCTCCCGACGACGCCCGCCGTGCCGGCCAGCGTGGTCACCACCCCCGCCGGCGTGATCTTGCGGATCGTGTTGTTCCCTTCTTCCGCCACATACACGTTCCCGGCGCTGTCCACGGCCGCGCCGAACGGATCGTTGAAACTCGCCGCCGCACCGGTGCCGTCCGCGCTGCCGGTCACGCCCGCCGTCCCAGCCAGCGTGGTCACCACCCCGGTCGAGGTGACCTTGCGGATCGTGGCGTTCACCGAATCCACGACGTAGATGTTGCCGACGCTGTCCACGGCCAGCCCGGTCGGCAGATTGAAGCTCGCGGCCGTGCCCGTGCCATCCGCGCTCCCAAACACGTTCGCCGTCCCCGCCAGCGTGGTCACGGCCCCCGCAGCGGTGATCTTGCGGATCGTGTTGTTGCCCGTGTCCGCCACGTACACGTTGCCCGCGCCGTCCACGGCCACGCCCAACGGCCGCTGGAAGGTGGCCGCCGTACCCGTGCCGTCCGCGCTCCCGCCCTGACCCGCGAGGCCGGCCAGCGTGGTCACCACTCCCGCCGGCGTGATCTTGCGGATCGTGTTGTTGCCCGTGTCCGCCACATAGACGTTGCCCGCACCATCCACGGCCGCCCCGATCGGGTCACTGAAACTCGCCGCCGCGCCCGTGCCATCCAGACTTCCCGGTCCGTACGGGTTGCCCGCCAGCAGCGCCAGGACCCCGTTCGAGTAGGTCGAACAGGTCACGATGACGCTCGTGACGTTGGCCGCCAGTGAGCCGCCGCTGCCATTGGCGACCGAGCAGGTCTGCCCACCTGGCTCCGTGGCCACCGTCACGCTGTAGGATCCCCCGGCCGCGACCGACGTCGAGAAGGTGAAGCTGCCGTTTGCCGACACCGGCAGGGAATTGACGTTGTTGTCCAGCAGCGTGACGGACTGGCCGCTGGCCAGCCCCGTGAGCGTGCCGCCGATCGTGTACGTGGGCAGGGTGACGGCTCCGGTCCCGCTCCCGTTGCTGCAGGCCGCCATACTGACCGTCGTGATGACCGCAAGAAGGCCGACGAGTGTTCTGCTGACCGCCAGTGCGCGCATGTGGAGCCACTCCTGAGGGAGGCAAGTCGCCTTTCCACTAAGACTCCTCCCGCCCGCCGATGGTCGTATGAGTGGATCCGTGCACGATGCCGGCCAGCTCAGCCGCAGGACGCCACGTGGAAACCTCCGGCGTCGTGCATCCGGCCGCCGCCCGGGCACGCCTCACCCCGTCATTGCAGGTGGGACTTGGCCTTCGATGACCCCCGGCGGTACAGCGGGAATGAATAGCCGACGCTGGCGACCACCGCGCCAGTCCTGTCGCTGCCGCTGGTCGCGACATCCTTCTGAATGATCGTCAAGCCAACCTGGAAGCGAGCTTCCGCCACGAGCTCGCCGGGACCAGCGCGATGCCTGATGCCGCCGCCCGCAGTGATGCCGACGTTGGTGCGCTTGAGGCTGTCGGTGACATCCGTGTCGGCGTCGAACGGCACGGGTGAGGGCGTGATGGGCTGCGATTTGGCCGCGTCGAGGTAGATCAGGCTCGAGCCGCTGGTCACCTCCCTCGCCCTGACGAGAAAGCCCACGTAGGGACCGGCGTTGATGAAGAAGCGGTGGCTCGAGCCGAAACGCAGACGGAGCTGGACCGGGATCTCGACGTAATCCAGGATCGCCTCGTTGTGGAAGTCGGCGTAGTAGTACGAGCCGGTCGGCAACGGCGGCAGGCCGATGTCCATCGTAATCGGCTGGACGCCGTCCCGCTTCCCGCCTTGCGAGGTGTAGTTCACGTCCACGACGAGGGAGAGGCGCGGCGCGATCTCCTTCTCCACGAAGATGCCGAAAAACAGGCCTCGTCGCGAGGCGAAGTCCTGGCTGAGGATGTCGGTGGAGCCTGCCCGTATGCTGGGGATGCTGAGGCCGGCTTGACCGCCGATGCTGATATCTGGTGTCTGGGCGGCGACCGGGGCGGCGAGAGAAAGGACTCCGACCAACAGGATCACGTGGATCCGCGAGCGTGTCGGCACACTGACGAGCTTGCCACTCATCGGCGATACTCCTTTGGAGGTCGCGGGGAACTCGCGACGCAATCACAGCAGTATGCCAGATCTGCGACAAGAGGCAGTACCACATCTCTTCTGAGAGGCCCCGCCAGTTCGCGGTTCTCGTCATCCGGCCAGGTCGGCGGTGACCTCGTTGTAGTTCTTGCCCGCCAATTTCG
Organism: uncultured Acidobacteriota bacterium; assembly: GCA_963727765.1. GTDB lineage: Bacteria > Acidobacteriota > Vicinamibacteria > Vicinamibacterales > Fen-181 > FEN-299. Next base: position 722,297 of record CAVSGZ010000008.1, on the reverse strand, counting down.
GTTACCGAAATGGGGGAGTTTGCCGCCGTCCAGGCGAGCGCGGCGACGACCCCTGCGGCGCCAGGCAACCTGTCGAGAAGAAGCTGGTCACCAACTTGGAGGTGAGATCATGCGCAGTTCAAGGGGCATCGTCGTACTCGTGGCGCTGCTGCTGGTCGTCAGCGCCCAAACCGCGTTGGCTCAAAAGGCCAAGACCTGGGACCTCGGTGTCTATCCTAGCGGGACCTGGGCCGAGTTGCATGGAATCAACGACTCCGGGGTTGCAGTCGGTCTCGGTGATGTCGCTGGAGAGCAACGGATGATCGGGGTGCCGTTGTTTGGCCGCAACGCGGGCCATTGGTTCCAAAGCGGGGTCAGCAGCGACACTGTGGACGAACTGACGCCGGCGATCAGCGATACGGGTGTAATAGCGGGCACGATGACAGGTGACGACGGCAATCCCGAGGCATACGCCTGGTTGCCGAACCGTACCGGGGTTTCCTTGGGTACGCTTCCGGGCGACTACAAGAGTTACGCCTACGCAATCAGTCGCAACGGTCTATTCATCGTAGGCCAGAGCATGCGACAGCTACAGGATCCGCCATATGTGATTGCGACGGCCGTCGTCTGGACGGCACGAGTGGATCGAAAAGGCGGCAGGACCACTATGACCTGGGAGATCCACGCGCTTCCCAAGGGTGGCCTGGACACTGTCGGAGCGGTCTTCCCCGGAGTCCTCATGCGCTTGTGGGGCGGCTGGGGGGTCAACGATTTCGGTCAGGTCGCGGGGGACGCGTACCAGTACAATCCCGACTCGGGCAACTGGTGGGAAATTGCCGTCGTGTGGAACCCGAGAGGTGATGGCAAAGGCTGGCAATTGCAACGGCTTCCGATGCCGGCCGGTTCGATGGCTGCAGACTTCCCGTACACGGAAGCGCTCGCCATCAACAATCAAGGTGAGATTGTGGGTGACGTGTGGGGCTCGGCAGCGGCTCCTGCCCTGTGGAAGACGGGGTCGCCCACAGGAAAGGCGTGGAAACTGACGGTTCTCCCGTCTCTGAGTTCGACGCCGATGTGGGATATCGCCACGGCCATCAACGACCGGGGTGACATCGTGGGGTATTGCTCCGATGCCGACTGGAACCCGCAAGCCACACGCTGGGCTGCTGAGTCCCCTCGTTCACCGGTGCGGACTCTGGGCTTCCCGGGCGAGATGAGTGCTGCCTATTCTGTGAATAATCGCGGCATTGCCGTGGGTGGGTACGTCAGCGACGGTGTTGAACGAGCATACGCCGTGCAGTTCCGCTGAGTCGAACGTGGCGGGGGACGCACGGGTCCTACTTGGTTCCGGTGAAGAGCGCCTCGCCGCTGGCACAGCGGCCGTCGGCCGCGACGGTCCTCGACGCGCCGGTGGTCTCATTCACGCATTCGCGGATCGGAGCCGGGCTCCGCGCGGCCACCGCCCACCCGACTCCGTAGAGCAGGCCGGCGAACAGCAGTCCGACCATCAGCCACCGGAAGTCCGTCGAACGTCTCATGCCATCCTCCGTTCGGTGTGCCCGAACGTGCGTGCCTATTTCTGGAGTCTGGCAGGTGGCAATACAAGAAGGCGGCCAATCACCGACTTGCTGGAATCGCGGCAATTTGACTGGGACGAGAATGTTTGTCCATCAAAAAGGAGACTAATAGCGGCCCACCTGTAGCCTTTGGTCTACCTATAGACCACGTTCTCTCGGTCTGAGGCCAGCGTGTCATCGGCCTCGCTGGTGTCCGCTCCGCCGATGGATCTTCTTCCTCGCGGCGGCCGTGCTGGCAGTCGTCCTGCCCTGGACCGGACGAGGTCGTAGGTAAGTGCAGGGTGCGTCAGCGGATCAGTTGGAAGATCTGCACGCGGCTGTTGTCGCGGTCGGCGACGGCGACCTCGTCCTTGTCGTTGACGCAGATCTGCCCGGGGTGGTCGAGCGATCCCTCGCTGCGTCCCTGCGCCAGCACGCGCGTGACGTACTTGCCGTCCCGTCCGAACACATCGATCGTGCTGCCGTTCCCCTCGGCCACGAAGATCAGCCCCTTGCTGGACGTGATGGAGGTCGGCAGCGTCGCCACCGAGGCGGCCAGATTCCCGCCCAGCTCCGTGAACGCGCTGCCGCCCTTGGGCGCCTGGTAGATGCGCCGCTTGACCGAATCGAGCACGAGGAGGTTCCCTTCGAAGTCCACGGTCAGATCGGTGGCGAACCCGATCCCCTCCGGCAGCGCCAGCGCCCGCTGGAAGCGCCCCTGGGGATTGAGGACGAGGACGCGCCCTGAGAATTCGTCGAGCACGTAGAGGGAGTCCGCCGCGTCGATCGCGAAGCTCTTGGGCACGATCGTCGCGGGCGGCGGCGCCCCGTCGAACGCCACGACGTCTCTGAGCTGGCCGCCAGCATCGAGGTGGACGATGCGGCGCTGGCTGCTGTCGAGGGCGTAGATTTCCCCCTTCGAGTTCAGGCGCACGCGCGACGGCGCCGTCAGCTGCGGGATCGTGATGACGCTCGCCGGCCCCAGCGCCCTGTCCCGATACGTGAAGCTGACGAGGCGGTTGTTCCCGGTGTCGCCGGCCACGATGAGGCCCTTTGGTCCGCAGGCCACCCCCTCGGGAAGATGGAATCCCACGTCTTTGTCGTCCGCGTACACCGCGGCCAGGTAGCTGAATCTCACGAGTCCCGCCGCCGTGAGCCCCAGGCTCCCCACGACGAGGGCGGCTGCGACAAGGCCGGCGGATGCGCCCATCTTCATCGGTCTACCTCGCAAACTGCTTGTGGCACCGCGTGCACAGCTCCACGTTGGTGGGGGCGAGCAGCATCCACTTGTTCTCGGTGCCGTGCCCCTTGTGGCAGCTCAGGCAGTCGACGCGCAGGTTCTTGTTCCTCGGGTCGATCGCCTTCTCGCCGATCGGGTGCGCCGAGTGCGTCTCGTAGTCGTGGCAGGTCGTGCAGAGCGCGTTGACCGACGGGTTGTTGAACAGGTACACGCCGTCCGAGCTGTGCGGCGAGTGGCACGCCAGGCAGGAGCCGTCGGCGACGGGCTGGTGCTTCTCCGGCACGCCCGCGACCCGCTGCAGCGTGTCGGCGTGGCAGGTGCCGCACAGCGCCGGCACCGGGGCCTCGAGCAGCTTATCCTGGCGCGAGGCATGCGGGCTGTGGCAGTTCACGCACCCCTGCCGGTCCGCTACGGGCCAATGCAGGCGCGGCTTGGCCAGCGTGGCCTTCACCATGTCGCCGTGGCAGTCGGCGCAGAGCTCGTAGCCGGTCTTCTTGGTCGCAAACGGCGTGGCCGAGTCGGGCCGCTGGTGGCAACTCTCGCACATGCGGCTGGCCAGCGGCGGATGCACGTGGTTGAGCAGCAGGCCCGCCTGGTCCGACCCGTGGGGGTCGTGGCACGTCGTGCACAGAGCCTTCTGCACGGGGTAGCGCATGTGCGCCGCCGTGAACGCGGGGGCGTCGGGCTTGTGGCAGCCCAGACACAGCGCCGGCACCGCGCTCTTGAGCAGGTGGGCTGAAGTCGCGGAGCCGTGCGGATCGTGGCAGTTCACGCACCCCTTCGCCACGGGGGCGTGCTTGAACTTGGCGTTCGCGACCACGGCCCCGAAGTCCTTGTGGCAGCCGACGCAGAGGTCGTTGCCCGCGACCAGCAGGTTGGCGCGGTTGTTCGAGGCGTGCGGGTCGTGGCACTTCGTGCACTCGCCGTCGGCGACGACCTTGTGCGCGCTCTTCGCGTTCGCCGGGATCATGGTGTCGTGGCAGCTGGCGCACAGCTGCCGGGTGGGATACGCCAGCAGCTTGCCGTGGGAGGAGCCGTGGGGGTCGTGGCACCCCGAGCACTCGCCGCCCTGCACCGCCGTGTGGACGAACGGTTTCTTGAGGATCTCCTCGAAGTCGGTGTGGCAGGCCAGACAGAGCTTCTTCTGGTCCGTCTCCTTCAGCCGGTAGGGATTCTGCTGACTGCGGGCGTTCGTCGCCAACACCCCCAGCAGCGCCACCACCGACACGCAGGCAATCGTCAGACGCGAACCCATGGTCGTCCCCTCACTTGATCCTGGCTGCCGGCGCAAGGTGGCAATCGTCGCACGACTTCGCCTCAAACGGCGGATGGAGGTTGCTCTTGAAGAAGTGCGGCTGCTTCGACCCGTGGGGATCGTGACAGCGCTCGCAGTGCATCACCGTGGGCTCGATCTGCAGGTGCGCGCTGCTGAAGGCCTCCGCCTTGACGTCGTGGCAGCCGGCGCACACCGACTGCACCGGGCGGACCATCAGCGAGGGCTCGCCCGAGAAATGCGGCTGGTGGCAGTCGAGGCAGTCCTGCGCCGCCGGCGGGTGGGCCTTGCCGTCTTTCATCGCCGACTCGATCGGCTTGTGGCACGACAGGCACAGGTCCGGGCTCTTCGCCAGCAGGAGATGCTGGAGCGCGGTCTGGTGCGGATTGTGGCAGTCCGTACAGTCGCCGGCGGCGACTGGCGCGTGTGTCGACTTGCCGGACGCCACGCCGTCCTTGATGTCGGAGTGGCAGGTCTCGCACAAGGCCCCCGTGGCGTCGGTCGTCATGCCCACGGCGTTGCTGCCGTGCGGGTCGTGGCAGTTGAGGCAATCCCCCTCGGCGAACGGTTCGTGCCTGACGCCCGAGGCGATTGGCTTCATGAAGTCCGCGTGGCATGCCTCGCAGAGTTTCGCGCCGGTGGCCTTCAGCAGCGCCTTCTCGTCGGCGCCGTGCGGCCGGTGGCAGGCCGTGCACTCGCCGTTGCGCACCGGCTGGTGGGTGTACGTCTTGGTGAACTTCGTCTCGGCGTCGGTATGGCACCCGTAGCAGAGCCGGTCCATCCGGTCCGCGAGCATCCCCTGGAAGTTCGAGCCGTGCGGGTTGTGGCAGCTCGTGCACTCGCCGGAGACGGCCGGCGGGTGCTGCACCTTCGAGGTCTGCGCGGTCTGGCTGGTCTTCGCATGGCAGGAGAGGCAGAGCTTGTCCGCCGGCGCCGCCAGCAGGTGCGCGTTGTCGCTCGAGTGGGAGTTGTGGCACGAGAGGCAGCCCCGGCCGCTGGTCACGGGCGGGTGCTTGATGCCCACCGGATCCGCCATGTCCTTGTGGCAGGTGAGGCACAGCGAGGTCGTGCTCCCCTTGAGCAGCTTCGGGTTCTCCGAGGCGTGCGGGTCGTGGCACAGCTGGCACTGGCCGTCCTTGAACGGCACGTGCTTCATTTTCCCGGTGCCCTGGATCGACGCCGCGTCGTGACAGGCGACACACAGCTCGCTCCCCTTCGCGTTCACCGCGAACGGCTTTGCCGAGGTCGCGGCGGCGTGGCAGCTCTCGCACTGGGCGCCAAGGAGGGGCGCATGCACGCTCGTCTCGAGCAGCTTCGGCTGGTCCGAGCTGTGGGGGTCGTGACACCTGCTGCAGGTCACCTGGTCCACGGGATAGCCGCCGTGCGCCTTGGTGAACGCCGGCGCGCTGGCCGGGTGGCAGCCCAGGCAGAGCGCCTTTTCCTCCTTCACCAGGAGGTTGGTCTCACTTGACGCGTGCGTCGTATGACACGCCGCACATCCATCGGTCTGCAGGACCTTGTGGACGACCTTCTTCTCGTAGTTCGCCTTGTCGTGGCACAGGTAGCAGAGCTGGCTGCGGTCGGCCTTGAGGAGGTGCTCGAACTGGGAGGCGTGAGGGTCGTGGCAGAGCACGCACGCCCCGTTGTTGACGGCGGAGTGGACGTGGGCCTTGTCCAGCCCGATGCTCTCCTTCTGGTGGCAGGAGAGGCAGAGCTGGTTGCCGTCCTTCTTCAGGACCAGCGTCGGCACCAGGCCATGCCGCATGTGGCAGGCGTCGCACTTGCTGGCCTCGACGACCGCGTGGACGTCCTTCATGCCGAGGTACTTGTCGGCGAACGCCTTGTGGCAGCTCAGGCAGTCACGCCCGCCCAAGCCCTGCTGCGAGCCTGGCGCCGCTCCGCCGAACCCCCGCTTCGGAGCCTGCCGGCCCTGGGAGGGCTGGACGCCCAGGCACACGACGATGAACGCGCCCCACGCGAGCGCCCTGATCGCGGGTCTCCCTGATGTCGGCATCACCGGCCCCTCGCCAGATAGATCTCCACCTTCGAGTGCGCCCTGAGCGTGGCCGCGTACGACTCGACGGCCTTCTTGAGCTTCTCGTTGTACAGCTTCTTCGCGATGTCCTCGTGCACCTGGTCGTAGGGCTGCGGCGTCGGGGCGATCACGGCCTGGACGGCCATGACGTAGAAGACGCCCTCGGGGCTCGCGTACAGCCTGTACTGGCCGGCCCTGGCGCCAGCGAGCGCCTTCTGCAGGCCATCGGGCATGCTGGTGATCGTGACCGGGCTCCCGTCGAAGGTCAGCAGGCCCGCCGTGCCCTTGGGCGCCTGGCCCTCCGCGTTGGCCGAGAGCCAGTTGAAGTCCGCCCCCTCTCTCGTCTTCCGCATGACGTCCTCGGCCGCGCTCCGCCGCGTGAAGGCCAGGCCCCGGATCCGCAGCATCGCGGGCGAGGAGTAGTCCCCGAGATGCGCGTCGTAGTACTTCCGCACCTCGGGCTCGGTCATCTTGTTCGGCGGGACGATGACCTTCTGGATGAAGCTGTCGAAGATGAGCGACTCCCTGTAGCCCTTCACCCGATCACGGTACTCGGAGGTCTTGTCGATCCCGAGGCGCAGCGCCTCCGCGTTGAGCAGCCGCCGGGCCACCATCGCATCGACGGCGCTCGTCTTGAGGGAGTTCATTCGCTGGAGCTGCTGCGGCTCGTCGGCCCCGTGATAGAACTGCATCCGCAGGTAATCGGTGAGGTCGGCGACGGTGAGCGGCTCCGCCCCCTTGATGTCGGCGATGATCCGCTTGTCCTTCAGCAGACTGTTGAGGCCCGGCTTGGGCGCCTGGAAATTCACGGCGTCGAAGACGGCCTTGTGGAACGTGACGAACTGCTTCCTGAGCGCCTGTCCGTGGGCCTCGAGAAAGGTCTCCCGCTGCCGGGTGAGGACCTGCTTCCGCGCCTCGGCGAGGGCCTCGGCATTCTGCGGGTAGCGCATGTCCACGACCTGCAGGACGACGAAGCCTGACGGGATCGGGATCACCGGGCCGACCTGCCCGACCCGGAGCGAGGCCATGGCCTCGCGAATCTGCGGGAGGTAGTCGCCCTTGGAGTGATACCCGTTGTCGCCGTCGGCCCGCGCCGTCTTGGAGGCGACGGCCCGCGCGGCCACGTCCGCGAATGGCGCGCCGCCAGCCAGCTGCCGGCGCACCCGCTCGGCGGCGGCCTTGTCCTGGAACAGCAGCGACGCCGTCTTCCATTGCCTGACCGCGTCCTTGAACAGCTTGTCGACGGCGGCGGGGTCGGGCTTGAGGTCCCGCGTCAGCCTGTCGAAGAGCACCTCGCGCAGGATCTCGCGCGAGGCGACCTCGACCTGCTTCTGAATCTCCAGGGACTCGCCCAGTCCCATCGTGGTCGCGTCCTGGACGATGAGCTTGATGGTGACCAGGCGCTGGAGCGTGTCAAGATCGGCAGCGGTGGCCCTCCTCTGCTGCAGCTGGGCGCGCTCGGCCTCCACGCCTCCCTGGGCCACGAACTCGTCGAGCGAGATCGTGTCGGCATTGACCGTGGCCACCACGGGCCGGCCGTTCCTGACGGGCAGGGGCTGGGCCGCGGCTTCGAGGATGACGCCGGCCTGGACGAAGACGGCCAGGAATCCGGTGACGACGAGACGCTGATACCACATGAATCGATTACGGACCACTGTCGCTCCACCCCTGATCATCAACGCCCGCGACCGGCGATCAAGTCGGTCGTGAGCCTCACCATTTGCGTGGCCATGGCGTGCGCGGTTTTCGTGATCCCCCGCTCGAACAGACCGACGGTGTCACGCCCCTCGTTGTCGCTCTCAGATCTCCAGACGACCTTGCGGCTCCGCTTGTCGATGAGCAGCGTCGAGAACTCGACACTCGCCTGGCCCGACGATCCCTCGTAGTCCGCGTACCGGACCACCAGTCCCGAGAGGACGAAGTCCGCGTCGACCGGCGCAGCCACCTTTTCGGCGTCGCTCAGCGAGAGACCATCGTTCATGATCACCCGCGCGTCGAGGAGCTGCTCCCTGACCACGCCGGGATCGACGACGCAGAACTGCGGGAGTCTCGACAGGTAGCGCACGAAGAGCAGCTGCAGCGTGTCCCCGGCGGTTCGGCGCCCACTCAGGTTAAGGAAGGGCACGACCGCCACGGTGTATTTCCTGTCCTCCTGCAGCGCGATCGAACGGTAGAGCACCCTGGGCTTGAGCCGGTTGCTGCCCGCCGGGCCGGCATCGACCGCCCCGCCCTTGAGGTAGGCGGCCAGCGAGCTGCCGATCCGGTCCATCGCCTTCTGCTGCAGCGCCGCGTAGCTCGTGACCAGGCGCAGCCCGAACAGTCCAGGCGCGTCGTCGCCGGCGAGGCCGGTGCCGTCCGCCCAGACCACCGTGGGGGCGCCCTTGAGCGAGACGAGCCTCGCACTCAGGGCGATCTTCGGTGGGTTCGCGGCGCTCATGAACTCGAACGACACGACCAGCACACCGTCGGCGCCCAGCTCTTGCCTGAGCGCCCGGCCCACGGCATCATCGACCCCGGCCTCGTAGCGGATGCGGTGACGCGTCATGAACGCGTCAAGCGCCGTGCTTTCGACGACTCGGGGGCCGGCGGCTCGGACGGCACGGACGAAGTACCTGTCTGATCTCGTCCGACGGCATGCTGCCGCCGCTGAGGTTATCGACGGGAAGCACGACCACGGTGTTCATCCGCTCGTCGCGCGACGCCACGCACGGACGAGCCGGGGCCGCTGGCAACGGCGCCGCGGCCGGGGACGCCTCGGGCGGCTCCGGCACCGGCAGACGTGGCCGCCCCTGCTCCGGCGTCGCCGGCGGCGTCGGCGCGGTGGCCGGGGGGACGCTCGGCACCGGCGCTGGGCTGGCTGGCGCAGGTGATGCGACGGGGACCGTCGGCGACGCCGCCACCGGTTCCGCGGCCGGCGGTGCCGGGGGCGCCGACGCGCGCGGTGGGGCACCGGCACCGGCCGCCGATCCCGCCTCGGTCGCCGCCGCGACGCTCAGGCGCGCTGGCGCCGGCGCGACCGCCGCAAGGGGCGCAACCGCCGCAGGCGGCACGACCGCGCTCGGCGACACCTGGGGCGCAGGACTGGCTGCCGTCGGCGCGGGAGCCGACGACGCGGCGGCTGCGGATGGGCGGCTCGTCGGACCGGATTCGCCGTGGTGCACCAAGATCTCAACGAGCACCACGCCGAGCAGGAGCGCGATGAGCATGACGCCGATGATGAACGCGAGCGACGGCCTTCGCACCACGTCCGCCTACTTTCCCTTCCTGGTCTTGCCGGGCCCGCTGAGCAGCTTATCGAGCAGCGCGTCGACCGCCTGTTCGGTCACGCGGTTCATCGGCTGGCCCCCGCCGCCGAAGAGCCGGGCCCAGAAGCTGACCCCGCCCTTGGTGACCGACGCGCTCCAGACGACCTTCCCGGTGCCGGTCTCGATGACCTGGATGCTCATCGAGATCACGTTCGCCGTCGTCGCGCCGGACCGGACTTCGCCGTACTCCCTGACGACGCCGGTGATGACGGCATCGACCTTGAGGGCGGCTCCGAGCTTGACCGCCTCCTCAGCGGTCGGGGCCGAGAGGTTCGCCGGCTGGACTTTGTCGAGGCCGCGGGCCACCTCGCCGGCCGGGAGCACGTAGACGCCGTCGGCCGCCTGCAGGCGGTTGATGAAGACGTCGCGCACCCGTTCGGGCACGATCTGGTCCCGGGCCAGGTTCGTGAACGGCACGACGCCAACCTTCTGGATGGCGCCGAAGTCCATGTTGGAATCCCGGTAGACGTCGGCTACCTGCGCCGAGCAGACCTGCGCGGCGACGACGAATACCCCCAGGACGGACGTCACGAGACTGAGCGTGTTTTTCATGCGGCGGCCTCACCCCGAATCAAAGAAACAGCCTGAGACTGGTGCTGAACACCCTGGAATCGGTTGTCTGAAAGACGATCTCGTTCCTCGTCTTTTGATAGGTCACGTCGATGTACGACCGGCGCGTGAGATTCCAGCGCACGGTCGCCTGGGTGTTCCGGTCCTTCCCGTACACGAGTGGCCGCAGGGCGTCGTTGTACGCGAACAGGAACTGCAGCGCCCCATCCGGGAACGGCGACCAGTTGGCCGACAGGTCGAGCGTGGTCATCGCCTGCTGGCCGGTGACGGCGATGATCTCCTCCCCGACGACAAGGTGCAGCGTCCGCGTCGGATCGACGGCCAGGGCTCCGTAGAGCCGCTGCGTGCGGTAGCGCTGGGGGCCGACGTAGAAGCCGGATCGCGAGCTCGAGGTGTCGTCGTAGTTGAACGTCAGGCTCACGTGCTCGCGCGGGGTCACCGTGCCGCTGAGATTGACGACCGTGTCGTTGGAGGCGGACCCCGTCAGTTCCGTCGTCGCGCTCCAGCCGACGCCGAACTGCAGGCTCACGCCCGCATAGGGCTGTGCGGAATTCTGAACGTAGAACCCGTTCCGGCTGCGCGGGACGCCCCCGATTCGCTCGTCCATGCCGTTCCACAGGAGCGAGGTCCTCAGCGTGGGGATCGGCTCGATGGTGAACGTGGCGTTGGTCACCGTCGCGGTCCGGTGCCCCTCCGGATCGGTGCCCTCCTCGAACGCCAACCTCCCGAACGTCGAGAAGATCCGGTTGAACGTGTGGTTGACCGACAGGCCGTTTGACAGCGTGTCGGTGTGCGCGCCCTGGACGTTGGGGCCGTTGTAGAAGTAGGAGCCTTCGTAGAAGAGAGAGTCGACGATCCGGAACCGCACGTCGGTGTTGACGATGTGCGTCGTCTGGCTCAGCTCGGTCCGGACCGCGCCGGGCGGCTGGACCATGAAGGGCTGAATCTCGGTCACGAGGATGTGCGGGTAGGTCGAGGCGTTGGCCACGGCCGCCGAGAGCGGGCGCACGACCACCTTGAGGTACCGCGCCGTGACCGCGGTGAAATCCACCTGGAAGCGGTCCTCGAACGGACCGAACGGCGCGACCGGCACGTTGGCCTCGAGCTTCCACATGACGTTGTCGAGGCTGCTGTAGATGTCCCACGAGAACGAGTTCGAGACTTCGACCGGCAGGTCGCGGTCCACCCACACGAGGAACCGGTTGACCTGTGCCGGGTTGAGAAAGTCGAGGCCGATGTTGCGCGCCTGCGTGTCGGCGGGCGGAACGGGCAGGCCCAGATCCACGCCGGCGCTCGCCGTCAAGTTGCCGTCGATGAGCAGCGGGTTGGCGGTCAGTCGCGCCGTCAGGGGCGTGTCACTGTTGATCGACAGGCCCGCGTAGGGCGTGACGGGGATGGCGACCTCGCCTCCCTTGCCGCCCGCGGTCGTGGTGATCCCCTGGTGGTTGACGTTGTAGGTGGCGTCCACCGACAGCCGCTTGTCGATGAAGGATCCCGCGTAGCTGACCCGCGCGCCGTGGCTCATCTGCCGGGTGTCCACGTCGTTCAACGCGTCGTTGGTGTCGAGATAGGACCCCCGGTAGTAGGCCGTGAAGTCCTTGTACGAGTAGTTGGAGTTCAGCAGGACGTAGTTCTTGGTCGTGTCCACGAGCGCCCGGCTCGCGTCGAAGGTGGCGGACCTGACGTACTGGAACTGCGAGTTCGGGCCGCCGTCCGGGTTCCACCCCAGGTAGCCATCCCACTCGTCGTTGATCAGCTTGACGTCGGTCAGGCCGGAGGTCCGATTGCGATCCTCCCGCCTGAAGTACCCGAACCCCGGCGAGAAGATCGGGTTGGTCGAGCGCAGCAGAAAGAAGGGGCTGATCTCGGACAGCGTCGAGACCGTCGTCGAGCCATCGGTGCCGGTGGACATTCGGTTGTACTGGAACGTGCCGCCAGTGTTCAGCCTGACCTCCGGAAAGAGCAGGCCGTTCAGGTTCAGCATCACCGTCGGGTAGAGACTGCTGGAGTCGGTCGTGGTGACCGCGCCGGACGCCGACGTGGTCGTCGTCGAGATCGAGGCGTAGGTCACGTCGACGCTCTTCTGCATGTTCGCGAAGATGCCCCCCTGGGCGGACGCCGAGGCCGCGGGCAGGGTCAGCGACCCGGCCACAACCAGAGAGAGGGCTGTTGTGGTTCGACGCACCTACTTCTCTCCCATGATCGCGACCCAGCACGGGCCGTCGCCAACGTCGATCTCCGACACCACCTTCCGGTCGCCGAGCCTGGCGACCAGCAGGCTGCGCGTGTCCGGGCTCACGACGTAAAGCGTGCTGTCATCGGGCACGACCGTCAGGTAAGAGGCGCCGGCCCTGACCCTCGTGGTGTAGAGCGGCAGGAGCGCGTTGGGGTCGTAGAAGTCGACCGTGGTCTCGCGCGTGCCGCTCAAGCAGATGAGGCCGCGGACGATGTCGACCACGATCGAGGTGTACGCGGCGTTCACCCGCGCCCGGGTCACGAGCGTCAGCTGCTGCGCGTCGAAGACCGTCAGGTACGGCGAGCGCTCGTTGAGGACGTACAGCCTGTCGCCGCGGGCGTTGAACCGCCCCCGCAGCGGCGAGGCGTCGGTCGCCAGCGTCGCGACGATGGCGCGGCTCGCGATGTCGACGACCGAGATCGAGGCCGAGAGCGTATTGAAGACGAACACCCGCCGGCCCGTCGGGTCGATGACGATCGCCCCGGGTCCGCTGCCGACGTTTGCGCGCCCCTGCGACGTGAGCGTCCCGGTGTCGAAGAAGCCGACGCTGTCCGACCCGCTGTTGGCCGCCGCCAGCGTGCTGCCGTCCGGCGTCAGCGCGAGCTCTCGCGGGCGATCGCCCGGGGACAGCGCCGTGCGTGCCATGATCTCGCCGGTCGCTACGTCGATCGCGTCGATCTCGTCGTCTCGCGGGCAGGCCACGTAGAGCCGCCGACTGCGCTGGTCGAGGGCAAGTCCCGCGGGGGCCGCGCAGGTGTCGACGACCGCGACCGCCTGCATCAGCTGCTTGTCGAAGACCGTGATGGTGTTGGAGCCAGTGTTGGTAACGAAGCCGGCGTGGTCGGCGATCGGTCTCGCGGGCACGAGCGCGGTGAATACCGGGCTGAAGCTCGACGATCCCTGGAGCGACTCGGCCACCTTCAGCGACAGCCAGACAACGGATGACTGCCGGCCCCTGACCTCCAGATGGAGGTCGACCCGGGTCGGCGCCTCCGGCACCGCAAGCGCGACCTCGCCATCGGGCTGCTTCAGCCCGGCGCGCGGGATCCTGAGAGTGAAGCCGCGGTAGGCGCCCTCCGGAAGGCGACCCGACGCGATCAGCCGCTGCCGCGCCGACTCGGTCGCCCCGACCGTGCTCAGATCCTGTTTCAGCGGGTACTCGGTGCCGTCGCCGGCCACGGCTGCAATCGAGGCCACCGCGTAGTTGAGCCGAGGAGCCCCGGACGACAGCGGCTGAAGATAGACGTACACGCCCCCGTCCGCCGCGCGGGCGATGGCGGGCAGGCCAAGAACGAGGAGGAGGAGCGCCAGCCGATGATGCAACACTGCCCCGTCTCTGGAAGCGCCGCGGCCGGGGCCGCCGCGAGGCCGGCCGGCTGCGCCCACGATCCCTGCCGAAGTCCTCACCGGCCCGCCAGCGCGAACACGGCCACGCCACGCTGGTGCGCCTGGGACACGTACACATGGTCCTGGCGATCGACTGCCAGGTCGTCAGGCACAATCAGGTTCTCGGGTCTGGCCCCACGGTAGCCGAATTCGGTCACGAACCCGAAGTTCTTGTCGAACACCATCACCACCGACCGCAGCTTGTCGGACACGAGCACGTCGCCGCGGCTGTCGGTGGCCACCCCGGCGATGATGCCGAATCTCCCGGCCGAGGACCCGGCCCGGCCGAACGACGTGAGGGAGCCGTCCGGGGACAGCTTATACACCTTGAAGAGCGTCGGCATCGTCAAGAAGATGCTGCCGTCGCGGTCCACGGCGAACCCGAACATCTCCGCCCCGGCCTTCTCGACGCTCCGCGCACCGATCAACTTCGTGAAATCGACATACTGCAGGCACTTGCCCGCCGAATCGGTCACCGCCACGCGCGACGCGGCGAGGTCGACGAAGTAGAGCAGACCTCCCCGCGCGACCATCCGGTTGGCGTAGAAGGTGACGCCGGCCGGCAGGTTCGCGATCTCGATGCGGCCGATCGGCACGCCCCGATAGTTGCACCGGGTCACCAGACTGCGGCCGTTCTTGAAGGACAGCAGCACGACGTCGCCGCGGTCGGGAGCCACATCGACGATCTGCCCCAGGTCGAGATCGTCGCCGAAGCTGAACACCTCCATCCCGCTCGCGTTGAAGATGCGAACGAGGTCCTGGTAGACGAAGTAGATTTCGTCCCGTTCCTCGTCGGCCACGACACGGACGCTGTTGTAGCGAAGCGGGCCCAGGAAGGTCGACAAGGTGTGCACGTAGGACGCGGTCACCTGGGCGTGCAGCGCGTTCGCCCCCAGCGCCAGCGCGCACACGGTGAGAACGCCGACAGCCACTCGTCGAGAGAACACGGTCATGGCGTGTTGGAAGGACACCGCCCCGCCGGGCGCAAAAGAAAGGGGCTGGAGTGGTCCAGCCCCTTGTCCAACTGGCCTAGCTCGTCACGAGACGGCCTAGTCCTTGGCGTGGCACTTGTTGCACAGCACGCGCTGGTAGGCCGCGAACGCCGTCACCGGGCGATCATCAGTACGCCGCCTGGGTCTCAGCCGCAAGCCGGCCGCGGGCGTAGCTGCTGGCCGCGTTGTCGGTGCCGGGGTACAGCCCCTGGTACACCATGAACTCGCCCTCGTCGTTCCAGCGCAGGTCGTCCATCCAGCCCGACGCGTGCGCCCGGTGGCACGACAGGCACATCACTTTGTCGGTCGACGCCGGGCCGTTCAAGTAGGTGTTGTCGTTCTTCGCGTGCCCCGCGAGGGTGGCGATGTCAGCCGTCGCTTCGGCGAAGGGCACGAGCGAGGTGAAAGAGGTCGTCGCCGAGCCGGTCAGGTTGCCCGACATCACGTAGGCGTTGTAGTTGTTGGCGATGTCGGTGCCAATGGCCTGGTCGATCGGGTGCACCTGGCCGGTGCTGATGGCCGAGTGCATGTTGGGATGGCACGTCGCGCACCACATCCCCCACGTGTTGCTGCCGGTCGCGCCGTACGCCACGCGCGTCTGCGTGGTGGCCTCGGTGCGGTTGTAAGTGGACGGCACCACGGCGATCGCCACGCCGGCGAAGGTCACGCCCTGCGAGCTGTCGCCGAGCCCACGCAGCAGACGGTAGCCGCCAACGGCCTGACCGGCCGCCGGAATCGCGCCGTACGAGCCCGAGCCGATGACCGGCGCGGTCGACGACCCAGGAGTGCTGGACGGCACATAGTAGTTGCCGCTGCTGTCGCGGCGGATCCCGCCGTGCGGGTTGTGGCAGCTCGTGCACGCCATGCTGCTCGACGGGTAGGTGCCACCGCCCGGCGCCGTCGCGTTGATCGGGTCGGCGGTGTAGGCGTAATCGAGCGCCACGATGTTGTGGCCGTGGGTGTAGCCGTACTCGTTGACGGTGCCGTGGCTGTTGAAGTAGTAGGTCTTCTTCACATAGCCAAAATCACCACCGGGCGTCCGCTGGAGCGGCGCCATGCCGGCCGCCAGCTTGGCATCGACCGTCGATACGTGATAGGACGACGGGCCGGTGTCGCTGGCGCTCATGTGGCACGACAGACATGTCGAGCTCGGGTCCGTGCCGACCAGCAGGTACGACCCGGCGGCCGGAGCCGAATGCATGCTGTGGCAGCCGGTGCACTCGGCGACGCCGCCCGAGTGGAACGCCTGCGGGCTTCCGCCGGCGAGCAACAGCAGCACCGCCAGCGCTAGAAATGTATAGCCGATTCTCGATGTTCTCATTCCTGTCCTCCGGAACCATCGGTATGGAGAGAAGCGCTCACGATACCGCGAATGGTCACTGCGATCAAGGCTCTATTGACCTTTTTTTCTACAGCGAACCGCGCACGCAAATCCTCCATCTGTTGTGAATCACCCCAGGCGGGCCCAGCGACTCCTCCACCTCCAGAGGGTGCGCGCTAGCCCTCAAGAGGGAGGCGCCAAACGCCTCAAAACGTCACCGGGTATCCCGGCGTATTACATGGCGTCGTTGAGATTGTGAAAGATAGTGCAAACTGCGCGCCGAGTCAAGCCTGACGATTGCGAAGAGGAGGAGTTAGAGTAAGGAACTTCGCTACAGCAGGTTACGGCGATGGCGATATTGTGGACTCGCGCGGTAATGATCCCGTTGGACGGAGACTATATTCTCCACCGTCGTCGGAATCCCGACATTCTGACAACTTCCCGGCAGGTACCCACCTTCCATCGCCATAGGCCCTGGACGGTTGCGAAATTCGAGGCTCGACCCCGGTCGTCGTGCTCATCCACCAACCCCGCGCCGGGCACAACACAATCATCGCCGCGCGCTGACCGCGCGAGCCCGCTCCTCGAGTGACGGCACTGTCACAGGCCACCGGTCACTTCGGCTGGGTCAGATCCTTGTCCTTGTCTTTGCCCTCGTTCTCGCCCTCGTTGAGCGCGTCCTTGAAGCCGCGGATCGACGCGCCGAGCCCCCGGCCGAGCTCCGGCAGCCGCTTCGGCCCGAAGACGAGCAACGCGATGCCCAGAATGAGCAACAGGTGCATCGGTTGGAACAGACCTTCACCCATACGTCCTCCACTGCTCGCTCGCCGCGGCCCGTGAACGATTCAGGCGCCACCGCTCCGGGCGCGGACGCTGGCCGCCGCCGCCGGCAGCGATGGCGACAGCTCCTACGACCATCTTGGACCAATTCCGCGCTCGTGGGAAGGCCGATCTATCGGCTGAGCTGGTCTCCGTTCCCGTGCACCTTCTTGCAGACGATCAGCGTGATGTCGTCCGCCTGCGGCGCGCCGTGGGCGAAGTCACGCGCGGCCTCGTGCAGGAGCCGCACCAGGTCCTGCGCGGGCGCGTCGAGGTGGGCGCGAACGACGTCGAGCGCCGCCTCGGCGCCGAAGGCGCTCCCGGATGGGTCCTCCGTCTCGGTGATCCCGTCGGTGAGGAAGACGACGATGTCGCCATCCTCAAGCGGAGGATTCTCGACCAGCCCGTAGACCACGCCCGGCAGGACGCCGGCAGGCGGCCCCGTGCTTTCCATCACCAGTTTCACGCGGCCACGTCCGTCGAGGTGGTAGGCCGAGGTATGGCCGGCATTGGCGTACACGAGCCGGCGCGCCGACGGGTCGATCTTCGCGAGGATGAGCGCCACGTACCGCTCGTCGTCGAGGTCCTCGTAGAGGGTGGCGTTGGTCTTCGTCAGGACGTCGCCGAGCGCCGTGCACGCCTGCGCGAGGAAGTGCAGGCAGGCGCGCGTCTCGACCATGATGAGCGCCGGGCCGAGGCCGTGCCCCGACACGTCGCCGATGACCACGCCGAGCGACCCGTCGGGCAACGGGAGGAAATCGTAGTAATCGCCGCAGGTGGCCAGCGCGGGGAACGTCGCCGCCGCGATATCGAGGCCGGGCACGGTCGGCGCGCCCGTCGGGTAGAGCCTGCGCTGAACCGCCGAGGCGTAGCGCATCTCAATCTCCTGCTGCTCGGCACGGAAGCGGTCGGTGACGTCCTTGAGCACGGAGACGAAATTCTCGATCCGCCCCTCCGAGTCCCGGATCGGCGTGATCGTCTGCTCGGCGCGGTACAGGTCCCCGTTCTTGCGGCGGTTGACGGGCGCGCCGCGGAACACCTCGCCGGCCAGGATCGTCCGCCACAGCTTGTCGTAATACTCGGAGGACTGCTCGCCGGATCGGAGCAGGCGCGGCGTCTGGCCGATCGCCTCGGCGCGGGAATACCCGGTCACCGTCTCGAACGCGGGGTTGACGTACTCGATGGTGCCGTCGGGCCGCGTGATCATGATGGCGTCGGCCGTCTGCTCCACCGCGTTCGACAACCGCACCAGCTCGGCTTGCTGCCGCATGTGCTCGGTGATGTCGGTCCGCAGCGCGAGGTAGCGCTCGGGCTTGCCGTCGGTGAGCAGCGGCACAATCGTCGTGTCGACCCAGAACGGCCGGCCGTCCTTCGTTCGGTTGCAGACCCGCCGGCGCCAGACGCGGCCGCTCGAGATCGTGCGCCACAAATCCTCGAAGAACGACGGCGGGTGGAATCCCGACTTGAGGATCCGGTGGTTCTGCCCGACCAGCTCCGCCTTCGAGTAACCGGTCACCTCGCAGAACTTGTCGTTGACGTGGATGATCGCCCCGGCCGCATTGGCCACGCTGACGAGCGTCGCCTGGTCCACCGCGTAGCGAAGGTCCTCGAGCTGTTTCAGCGAGGCGCGCAGCCGTTCCTCGGCCTGCTTCGCCGCGGTGATGTCGCGGATGATGACGACGCCGCCGTCGACCGCGCCGCTCTCGTCGCGCAGCGGCGTCGCGGACGTGCTGATCCACACCCCCTGCGGGACGCTCGAGTTGCGGATGTAGATGTCCGCCGTCGACACCTCGCCGGAGAGCGCGCGCGCGAGCGGGAGCTGCTCCGACGGAAACGGCGTCACGCGGTCAGGGTAGAAGCACCCGTACGTGGCCGACCACTCGGGCATCGACACGTCCCTCGGCTTCATGCCCAGCACGGCCTCGGCGGTTTCGTTGAAGAGCACGAACCGGCCGGTCGCATCCGCCACGATGACGCCTTCCGACAGGCCGCGCAGCGCCGTCTCGAACGTCCGCGTCTGGCGGCGGAAGGCCAGGTCCCGGGCCCGCGACACGAGCAGGACCGACAGGCCTCCCACGAGCACCCACAGGAACGTCACGCCGATGCCCAGGAAGAGCGGGCCCCTGGTCAGGAGGCCGGACACGTAGGCGAGAGTGGGCCGCCCGACGAACTCCCATTTTCGGCCGCCCAGTTCGATCCGGTCGACGAAACGCCAGTCGCGGTACACCCTTCTTTGGGCACCGTCTCGCGTCGACGCGAGCAGCGTCGACGTGCCGTCGGCCTTCGTGTCCCTCAGCTCGAAGCGCATGCCGGCCGGGCCGCCGGTGTCGCCCGGGTCCAGGGTCAGCAGGAACACGTCCCGTGCCCGGATCACGAACGCCACGAACCCCTCTGGCTGCCTTTCTCCGGAGGGTTGCGTGGCTCGGCCGGCAGCGAACACGGGAAGCACGCCGAGAAAACCCTGGGTCGGGGAGGTGTCCTGCACCAGGTCGACCGGCTCGGTCAGCGTCGGCTGGCGGGTGGCCACCGCGTGGACCAGCGCGGCTCGCCGCGCGGGCTCCGACGACAGGTCGAGACCGATGGCCTGCCGGTTTGGCTCGGCCGGCTCCACGTAGAAGACCGGGTAGTAATCGGCCTTCTGCGGAGCGGTGACCACGGCGCGGTTCTCCGCGAACGCTCTCACCCGGTAATCGGCGAGGCCCTCGGCGCGTCCACGGCGTTCGTGTTCTGCCCGTTCGGCATCGGCGACGCGCGGAGCCCATTCGATGGCCGCGATGGCCGGGTGCCGTCTGATGATGTCACTGCTGAAGAGGCGGAACTGCTCGCGGCTGACCGTCTTCGAGACCGCGAAGAGCGAGGCGAGGTCTGCCAGTTGGTCAGACGTCGACCGGGCCTCGCGCCTGAACGTCGCCCCGTACTCCGTGAAGTAGTCGGCGCACGCTCGGTAGGCGCGCTCCCGTTCGACGGTTGCGGCCAGCCGCGCCGTGCCCCACCCGATGAGCGGCCCGGCGAGCACGAAGGCCATGGCCACCACCCACGACAGGCGGCGGCGCTCGGTGGACGACACCCGTACTCCTTCCCAATGCGAGCACGTCCGGAGATCCACATGCGGGACCCGCGGCCGCGCTTTCGCTGGTTTGGGTTCACCCCGGTCCGGCCAGGCAGCACGGAGAGGCCACCGGCCCGGCACGGGCGTCCAGCCCGGCGACTGGCCCCGATGGGCTGCCGCCGAACCGTTCAGGGATTGCGTGCGAAGGTGCCGTCAACGACTATACTTGAAATGAGACTGATTCGCAATTTGACCAAATGGGGGCCGGCCGAGGCTACGCGGCCAGCGCCGTGATGGCCTTCACCAGCGCGTCCAGCTCGGCGGTCGTCGTGCAGAGGTGCGGCGTGACGCGCGCGCCTTTCACCGGACCCGTATCGATCGCGACGGTGTAGATCCGGAACCGGTCGAACAGCGCGTCGGCCAGCGCGGTGGGCGTGAGGCCGGTGATGCCGACGTTGGCGATGCCGCACGCCCGCGTCCCGCCGGGCGTGTTGAGGTACACCTTGCCAATCCCGCGCACGCGGTCGGTCCAGTACCTGCTGAAGGAAGCGGAGGCGCGCTTCTTTGCGCTCGCCCCCCACCATGCGGTGGAAGCGGATGGCGTCGGCGATGGCCAGCACGGTCCATGAGGGGTGCGTGCCGATGTGCTCGAACTTCCGGATGTCGTCGGCGGGCATGCCGGTGTCGCCAAGCAGCGGCCAGACGCCGCGGATTTTCTCCTTGCGCACGTGCAGCAGTCCCGCGCCGAGCGGCGTGCACAGCCACTTGTGCAGGCTGGAGCCGAGGTAGTCGCCGCCCAGGTCCGGCACGGCGAACACCACGTGCGCGAACGAGTGGCGGCGTCGACGATGACGTCGACGCCGTGCGCGTGGGCCATGTCGGCATCTTTCGCACCGGGAGTCTGCCCGGTGATGTTCACCATGTGCGACACCAGGAGCAGCCGCGTGCGCGGCGTGAGGGCGCGCGCGTAGGTGTCGACGATTGCCTCGTCACTCGCCGGGTGCAGCGGCAGGTCGACCTCCACGCACGTCAGCCCGCGCCGTCGCGACTGCTGGCGGAACTGCTCGAGCATCGACCCGTAGTCCTGGTTGCACATCACGGCCTCGTCGCCCGGCGCGAGGTCGATGCCGTGGATGACGGTGCCGAGCGACTCGGTGGTGTTGCGCGTGATGACCAGCTCCTCGACCGGGCAGCCGGCCAGCTCGGCGAGTTGCCGCTTCACGTTCTCGAGGTCCCCGGCCTTCTTGCGCCGCATGTAGAAGGACAGCCCGCCGTTGATGGCGGCCTGGTGGCGCTGGAACGCCTCGAAGGTCGGCGCCGGCTGCGGGCTCGAGTACCCGTTCTCCAGGTTGATGTAGTCGGCCGGGACCGGGAACACCTTCCTGACCTCGGCCCAGAACTGGTCGTCGGTCGCGGCGGCAGAGGGCGAGAGACGGTCGAACGGCTCGAGGCGCCGCTCGAGCGCGTCGAGGGCCGCCGGCCCGAACATGGGGACCACGGCGCCGGCCGCGGCGGTGCGAAGGAACGCGCGTCTCGAGGTGGCCATACGGCCAGAATCATACGCTGAACGCTTTGCGCCTTGCGAACTCCGGCCGGCGCTGGAGAGCCAGGCGCGGACCGCCTCGCCGCCCGGCTCGCGCGGTGCTGGTCGGGTGCCCTCGTGGTAGGCTACAGAGCGCTATGATTGCCATCTTCCAGCACCTGCTCGTGCTCGGGCGGCCCGCCTGCGGCAAGTCCGAGTTCATCGACTTCCTGAAGCACTCGCCGGAGGAGATGCGGGCGCGGCGCCTGCACATCGGCCGCTTCGAGGAGGTCGACGACTTCCCGTGGCTGTGGGAGAAGTTCCAGGAGGACGCCCTCTGGGAGAAAGCCGGCTACGAGCGGCTCTACACCCAGGAGTACATGCCGGGCAACCCGGGCATGGCGCCCAAGGGCGCGAAGCTCTTCGACTGGTGCATGCACAAGTTCAACGACGTCATCGAGCGCCAGTACCTCGGCCGACCGGAGTTCTACCAGCGCTCCACGCTGCTGATCGAGTTCTCGCGCGGCGGCGCCAATGGGTTCGGCCGTGCGCTCGGCATGCTCTCGCCGCAGGTGTTGGAGCGGGCGGCGATCTTCTACATCAGTGTCTCCCGCGAGGAGTCCTGGCGGCGCAACGTGGCCCGCTACCAGGAGAAGCTGAAGCACTCGATCCTCGCGCACATGGTGCCGCGCGAAACGTACGACTATTTCTACGACACCAACGACTGGCGCGAGCTGACCGGCGGGCAGCCGTCGGGGCGGCTCGACCTCGCCGGCGTCAGCGTGCCGTTTGTCTCGATGAACAACGAGCCGGAGTCGACCGACCCGGTCGTGCTCGAGGAGCGCTACTCGGCCGCGCTCGGCCGGCTGTGGCAGCTTC
Source organism: uncultured Acidobacteriota bacterium (assembly GCA_963727765.1). Lineage (GTDB taxonomy): Bacteria > Acidobacteriota > Vicinamibacteria > Vicinamibacterales > Fen-181 > FEN-299. The sequence goes on along the minus strand of CAVSGZ010000008.1, from coordinate 700,135 downwards.
GGAGCGAAGGCGCATGACCGGCGAGGATCGCCCGCGCATCTTCGAGCATCTCTTCGTCCTCGGCCGCCCGGCCGGCGGCAAGAGCGAGTTCATCGACTTCATGAAGACGCTCCCCGCCGACCGCCGGGCGCGAGAGTTCGCCGTCGGCCGCTTCGAGGAGGTGGACGACTTCCCCTGGCTGTGGGAGCGCTGCGTCGAAGACGATGCGCGGGAGGCGCGGGGCGAGCGGCGGCTGGTGTCGGAGCGGACCCCGGAGGGTTACAACATCACGCAGCCGGGGTTCCGCAGCTCGCTGGTGCCGCGCTTCAACGAGGCGATCGCGGCGAAGTACCTCGCACACCCCGCGTTCTACGAGGACGGCACGCTGCTCATCGAATTCGCCCGAGGAGTGGGCGACGGATTCCGTGCCAGTCTCGAGCGGTTCGACCCGGAGATCCTCCGTCGAGCCGCGATTCTCTATATCCAGGTGTCGTTCGAGGAGTCGTTCCGCCGCAACTCGGCGCGCTACAAGCCGGGGCAGGAGGAGTCCACGCTCTTCCACAAGGTGCCCGACCGCGACATGCTGGGCTTCTTCCGCGACAACGACTGGCTGGAGTTCACCGGCGGAGCGAGGGACGGCTGGCTGGACGTCGGCGGCGTGAGGGTCCCGTTTGTCTCGATGAACAACGAGCCGGAGTCGACCGATCCCGCGGTGCTGGGGGCGAGATACGCGGCGGCGCTAGGCCGCCTCCGCGATTTGCGGCAGCCCTGATCGGCTTTCGGCTATCGACTTTCGGCTTTCGGCGGTGTCACGGTGCCGTGGAGGCGCCGCGTGACGGCCTGACCTGGCCGAAAGCCCAAAGCCTGAGGCCGATCGTCAGTGCCCTCCCCTCCCCTTCGGCACCACGTTCCAGATCCGCATCATCAGCAGGGCGCCGATGAGCGCGAACGGAATCGGCGCCCAGTGCCACGGCCCCCATCCCCACGTGGCCGTGATGTAGCCGACGCCGAGACCGACGAACGCGCCCGCGAGATACTGCATGCCGTCGAACAAGCCGGCGGCTGAAGCGGCCGCCTTGCGGCCGCCGAAGTCCATCGACGCCGCGCCGCCGATCATGCCGTGCGCGCCGTTCACGCAGAAGGACAGCACCACCAGGCAGCACGCCGCGACGACGGGGCCGAGGTTCAACGCGTCGGAGGCCGCGAACAGCGCCAGCACGCACGCCATGCCGAGAAAGCCGAACGCGATCACCGGGGCACGGCGCCCGCCGAACCGCCGGTCCGAGGCGATGCCGAACGCGAACCCGCCGGCGATGCCGGCGAGCGCGATGCCCCAGGTCGCGATGATGTAGGGCGGGTAGCTGACCAGCGCCCTGGCGGCCAGCTCCTTCGCGTGCATCGGGTCGATGAGCCGGTAGCGGGGCTCGAGGAACTCGTCCACGAAGAACTTCGGCCACCACGCGTCCACCACGCTCCGGCGGACGAAGCCCACCATCATCGAGCCGCCGGCGATGATCCACATCGCCCGCGAGGCGAACACCTTGCGCAGGATCTCGCCAATCGTCGGCGCCACGTCGGTCGGGTCCGTGTCGTCGCCCGTGTCGAACTCGCCGAGGCCCGCGTCCTTCGGCGAGTTCTGCATCCACTTCAGGTTGACCAGGAAGAACACGGCCACACAGCACGCGGGAATCCAGAAGGCATACTGCCAGGGGAACCACAGGAAGATCAGCGGGACGCCCTGGAAGGCGAGCAGCAGCCCGAGGCGGATCAGCACGCCGAAGACGCCGGCGAAGGTCCCGCGCTCGCGCACGTGGAACCACTGCGCGTTGACCTTGACGATCGACAGCGCCCCGAACGACTGGAAGTAGCCGTTGAGGCCCCAGACGACCGCCATCAGGGTCAGCAGCATCCCGCTCGTGAGGCCGTACCCTAGCACCGCGGGCGTCACCACGTGAGCGGCCGCGCCGGCCTCGCCCGACCACACGGCCGGCGAGATGACGGCGAAACTCGCCAGGCCGAAGAGCACGTTCATCACGGTGACGCCGACGGCGCCGAACAGGAAGGCCTTCTTGCCCCCGATGCGATCGGCGAGCGGGCCGTTGAACACCACGGCGAGCCCGTACACGAGCGGCATCATCATCTCGAAGACGCCAAGCTCGGTGTTCTTCCAGCCGAGCGGCACGGCGAGGCGCGGCGCGGCGGCGGCGAAGTTGTAGCGCGTCGCGTAGAAGAACGCGTACAGCATGCCGAGCGACATCCAGTTCACGGCTCGGCGCTGCCGGAAGGCCATGCTGTGTTCTGGGCGGGCGAGCATCGTCGAAGTCATGACTCGACAGACTTTACCCGTTCCCGGTATCTTCGACAAGCCACGCTATGCCTCACTTCCCCACCGTCGAACTGCACAGGCACTTCGAGGCAGGTTTGCTGCCCGAGACGATTGCGGCGCTGGCCGCGCGTCACGGCGTGACCGGGGCGCGGACGAGGGCCGGGCTGCCGATCGAAGGCCTCGACCCGCAGAATCCGGACTCCATTCGCCGGTACTACGCGGAGGTGGCCCGCGGCTTCGGCCTGCCCGACGGCTTCACGCGCTTCCACCAGTCGTTCGGCCTGCCGCTGTCGGTGCTGCGGACGCTGGAGGATCTCGAGCAGGCCGTCTTCGAACAGCTCGTCTGGTGCGCCGATCACGGCAGCCTTCATACTGAGCTGCGCGGCTCACCCTTCACCTACCTGGACCAGGTCGGCGCACCGCTGCACGAGATCGCCGCGGCACTCATCGGCGGCGTGGATCGTGCGTGGCGCGAACGCGCGGCGAGCGGAACGTTCATCCTCGCTTTCAGCCGGCAGAAGGGGCTGGTCGCGCCCGACGCTCCCCCCGAGCTGAGGCAGGCGCCGATCATCGCAGGCCTGGCGGCGACGCTGCACCGCCCGGATCGTCCCGTGGGGATCGACGTCGCGGGGTTCCCCGAGACGCCGTGGCCCCCGCGGATGTTCGAGCAGGCTCTCGCGCCGGCCCGTGAGGCCGGCGTCCCGCTGACCGTCCACGCGGGCGAGCAGGGACGCTTCCCGGAGTTCGAGGACGCCCCTCCGTCGCTCATCGTCGAGGCCATCGAGCGGCTTGGCGCGCGACGCATCGGGCACGGGACGTCGCTCGCGGCATCGGCCGCCGCGCGGGCGCTGGTCCGCGAGCGCGGCGTCGGCGTCGAGTGCTGCCCGGTGTCGAACGCGCGGATGGGGTTCGTCGCCATCGGCGAGCATCCGCTGCCGCTGCTGCTCTCAGAGGGTCTGTGCGTCTCGCTGGCCACCGACGATCCCCTGATGTTCGGCCCTTTCACCGTGGCGGAGACGTTCGACGAGATTGCCGGTCCGCTCGGCCTCGACCAGTCGTCGCTGCTCGCACTCACCCGGAACGGCATCGAATCGGCGTTTGTGAGCGGGCGCCGCCGAGTCGCACTTCGGGAGTCCCTGCACGCACGAATCGCCTTGTCCAAGGAGTAACGGCATGACGCGTCGGCGCACGCTTCTCGCAGTCGGTCTGGTCCTGGTCGCCTTGCCGTTCGGCCTGCTACAGGCCGCGCGCCAGGGCGGGCAGCGGAGCGGGCCCCACGGCCGCACGGTCACGCTCGGCGACATCACCGCGTTCGAGCTGAAGGACAACGTCTTCACGATCGCCGCCGGCGCAGACCTCGTCCGGCTGATGTTCTACCGCGACGACATCTTCCGCATCTGGCTCGGCCCGGACGGCGAGTTCACCGAGGCGCAGCCGGATCCGAAGGACGCGCAGATGGTGGTGTTCGGCGGCGCCCCCATCGCGGTGACGTGGCGGGACGCCGGCGACTACTACCGGGTGCAGACGCGCGAGTGCGTCGTGCGCGTCTACAAGAAGCCGCTGCGCTTCGCGCTCTTCGACCGCGACAACGCGACGGTCGTCTGGCAGGAAACCAGGCCGCTCAGCTACGGGCCGACGAGCACGCAGACGCTGCGCCGGGGCGACACCGAGAACTTCTACGGCGGCGGCATGCAGAACGGCTACTTCTCCCACCGCGACACGTCGGTGAGCATCCGCCTGAATACGCGCGGCTGGGGCGACGGCACGACGCCCAACCCGGCGCCGTTGTACATGAGCACGGCCGGCTACGGCGTCTTCCGCCACACCATGGCGCCCGGGCGGTATGACTTCCTGCAGCCGCTCACGCTCGCCCACGACGAGACGCGCTTCGACGCGTACTACTTCTACGGCCCGTCGCTCAAGAAGATCCTCGACGGCTACACGCTCGTCACCGGCCGACCGTTCTTCCCGCCGCGCTGGGGGCTCGAGTGGGGGGACGCCGACTGTTACAACAAGAAGGGCAAGACCTCCGACGTCATTGACAAAGTGGCCCGCCAGTACCCGGGCGAACAACATGCCCGGCGGCTGGATCCTCCCCAACGACGGCTACGGCTGCGGCTACCAGGATCTCGACTATACGGTCGCGGAGTTGCACAAGCTGGGCTTCTACACCGGCCTGTGGACCGAGAAGGGCCTCGACCGGATCGCGCACGAAGTCTCGGTGAGCGGCACGCGCGTGATGAAGCTCGACGTCGCCTGGGTCGGCCCCGGCTACCAGTTCGCGCTCAACGGCATGCGCGACGCCTACGAGGGAATCGAGAAGAACAGCGACGCGCGCGGCTTCGTGTGGACCACGTGCGCGTGGGCGGGCGGCCAGCGCTACTCCACCATCTGGTCGGGCGACCAGTCGGGCAACTGGGAGTACATCCGCTTCCACATCCCGACGGTCGTCGGCGCCGGCCTGTCCGGGTTCAACGCCGCGACGGGCGACGTCGACGGCATCTTCGGCGGCAGCGCCTTGACGCAGGTCCGCGACATCGAGTGGAAGGCGTTCACGCCGGTCTGGATGATCATCAGCGGCTGGTCGAAGCAGACCAACCTGATGAAACAGCCGTGGATCTTCGGCGAGCCCTACACGACGATCAACCGGAAGTACATGACGCTCAAGATGCGGCTCACGCCGTATCTCTACACCTACTCGCGCGAGGCGTACGACACCGGCGTGCCGACCGTGCGCGCGATGGTCCTCGAATTCCCGGACGACCCGGCCACATGGTCGAAGCGGACGCAGTACCAGTTCATGAGCGGCGAGTGGCTGCTCGTGGCGCCGGTCTACGAGGACTCGCCGATCCGAAACGACATCTACCTGCCGGCCGGCAAGTGGATCGACTACTGGGACGGGCGCGAGTACAACGGCCCGACGACCGTGAACGGGTACGAGACGCCGCTCGACCGGATCCCGCTGTTCGTCAGGGCCGGCGCCATCGTTCCGATGTATCCGCCGATGCTCCACGACCGCGAGAAGCCAAAGGACCCGGTCACCTTCGACATCTATCCGTTCGGTCGAACCAGCTTTTCGCTCTACGAAGACGACGGCGTGACGCAGGCTTACAGGACGGGAGCCTTCGCGCGGACGCTGATAGAGGTGGACGCGCCGAAGTCGCTCGACGAGCCGGGCGCGCAGGTTACGGTGAAGGTCGGCGGCGCGAAGGGTGCCTACAAGGACATGCCGGGGAGCCGCTCGTACGTGGTGGACCTGCACGTCCCGAGCAAGCCGGCCAGCGTGAAGCTCGGCGACCGCGCGCTGCCGATCTTCCAGGTGCCGGCCGGCGACCGGGCCGCCCGCGAGAAGGCACGCGCCGAGTTCGACGCCGCGCCCGAAGGCTGGCTGTTCGATCCGTCGGACCGCCGCGGCGTCCTGCATGTGCGGATCAAACCGCAGGCGGTTGGCACGGGATTCGTCGTCAGGGTGGCGATGTAGCGGGGCGCAGGCCTGAAGGCCTGCGCTACCTGGTGCACCACGATCAGATAGCGCAGGGCTTCAGCCCTGCGCCGTAGCGGCATCAGCCCCCGAGCTTGACGGTCGCCGCGAGCGGCGTGTTGCGCGACGAGGTGCCGACGAAGAGCTTGTAGTCGCCGGGCGCCAGCCTCCACGCGTCCGCCGCCGCGTCGAACATCGACAGCAGGAACGGGTCGAGCGCCAGCGTCACCGTCTTCGACTCGCCGGGGCCGAGCGTCACCTTCTCCCACACCACCAAGCGGCGCGGCGGTTCGCCGTTGCCGTCGGGCAGCCCCGCATACACCTGCGCCACCTCGGCGCCGGCGCGCGTCCCCGTGTTCTTCACGGTGAAGGTCACCGCTGTCGCTGTCGCCTTCAGGCCCGAGTAGGCGAACGTCGTGTAGGACAACCCGTGGCCGAACGGGAACAGAGGCGTCTTTTTCTCCGCGTCGAACCACTTGTAGCCGACCTTCAGCCCCTCGGTGTAGGTGACATCGAACGGCGGGAGCGCCGTCCGGCGTGTCGCGTTCGCAGGCGCGCCCGGAGGCGGCGGCACCGGCTGCGGCGGCACCTCGGAGCCTGGTAGTACCGGATGCGGCAGGTCGGCCTCCGACTTCGGGAACGTCATCGGGAGCTTGCCCGACGGGTTGACGTCGCCGAACAGGATGGCCGCGACCGCCTCGGCGCCGCGAATGCCCGGGTACCACGCCTCGAGTACGGCCGGCGCCCGGTCGATCCACGACATCGTCACGGGCCCGCCCGTCTCGAGCACGACGATGGTGCGTGGGTTGGCGGCGGCGACGGCGGCGATCAGCTGATCCTGGTTGTCGGGCAGCGAGAGGTTCGGCATGTCGCGCCCCTCGCTGGTCACCTGGCTGGCGAACACAATCGCCACGCCGCACGACTTCGCCAGCGCGGCCGCCTTCGCCGGGTCGGTCCCCGCGTCGAATTCCACGCGAGCTTTCGGCGCCTTTGACTTGATCGCGGCGAGAGGGACGGAGGGGTGCCAGGTGGCGCCGCGGCCCGAGCCACCCTGACCTGGGCCGGCACCTGGCACAGGCTTCACAGCGCTGCCGCCGGCCGCGTCCACCTGCGCGGACCCTCCGCCCGACGGCACTCCGACATCCGCGTGCGAACCGATAACTGCAATCGACGCGATCATGGCGGCCCGGAGCGGCAGCACGCCGCGCTCGTTCTTCAGCAGCACCGTCCCGCCCTCGGCGACGCGCTCGGCGACGGCGAATCCCGCGAAGACGTCGGGCACCCTGGGCGCGGGCGGATGGTCGATGATCCCCGACGCGAACTCGGCGCGCAGGATTCGCCGGACCATGTCGTCAAGTCGCGTCATCGGCACCTCGCCGCTCTCGACGGCCGTCTTCAGCGCCGCACCGAAGTGGGTGTCGCCGGGCATCTCCTGGTCGAGCCCTGCCATCGCGGCCTTCGTCGTGCTGTGCGTGGCGCCCCAGTCGGAAACGACCCAGCCCTGGAAGCCCCAGCTCTTCTTGAGCACGTCGTTCAGCAGGTAGCCGTTCTCGCACGCCCAGTCGCCGCCGACGCGGTTGTAGGAGCACATCACCATGTGGGGGGCGCCGACCTTGTTGGCGATCTCGAAGGCGAGCAGGTCGGTCTCGCGCATCGCGCGTTTGTCGAGGGAGACGCTGAGCACCTGGCGGCCGGTCTCCTGGTCATTCATCGCGTAGTGCTTGATGTCGCCGACGACGTGCTGGTCCTGGAGCCCCTTGACGATCTGCCCAACCATCGTCCCCGCCAGCACCGGGTCCTCGCCCTGGTACTCGAAGTTGCGCCCATTGCGCGGCTCGCGCAGCAGGTTGACGCCGCCGCCGAGCGAGACGTTGTAGCCCTGGTCCCGCAGCTCGCGGCCGACGAGCGCGCCGTAGTCGTAGGCCAGCCTCACGTCCCAGGTGGCGGCTTCGGCGACCGTCGAGGGCAGCGCGGTCGAATAACGTCCACGCGCCGCGCCGCGCGCCACGCCGACGGCCGCGTCTGCCATCTGCAGGTCGGGCAGGCCGAGCCTGGGCACGCCGGGCACGAATCCCGCGCCGCCGTTCGACCGCTCGGCAACCGCCAGGAACGCGGGGTCCTGGGCCGTCGCGCCGCCTCTGCCCAGGCCGTGCACGAGGCCGATCTTCTCGTCGAGCGTCATCTCGGCCAGTACCAGGCCGGCGCGCTCGTTGGCCGACAGCGACGTGTTCATCCACGGGCGGGGCGGCTGCTGCGCACCCGCGCCTTGCCCGCCGCGCTGCTGGGCCACAAGCCCCGCCACCGACAGGGCCAGGACGCCGGCCAGGGCGGTCCCCCGATACCCACGTCTTGTCAGCCTGTTCATGGTGTCCTTCTGTCCGGGCTCCGAAGGAAGTCATCGGAGCCGCCAGCCGTGGCACTGCCGAAAGCCGAGAGCCTAGAGCCGAAAGCCGTTCACGCCCAAGGAGCCTTGAGTCCCAGCGCGACCAGCTTCTCCTCGAACTCCGCCCGCTCAAGGTTCGGCTTGAGCTTTCCCTGGTCGCTGCGCGGGAGCCAGCCCTCATCCTCCGCCAGCCGCATCGCGGCGCCCGCGTCGCCGGAAGCGATAGCGGCGATCACTGCGGCTTCCGCCCGCGAGATGCGCGTGGACCGGCGGCGGTAGTCGAGGAAGGCCTCCCACGCCACGGGCACCCACCTCGCCACGATCTGCTCGCCGATCGTCGTCGCGTAGGCGCGGATCTCCTGCTGCGCGTGGACGTCCATCCGCAGATCGAGGAAGTGCAGCAGGTTGTGAAGGTCGATCTTCCAGTAAGCCTCGGTGAAGGTGGCGAGCGGCAGGTCCTTCCGCGCCTGCTCGCGCGCGACGCCGGCCGCGAGCCGCCCTTCGTAGACGGCGCGGGCCCGTTCCTGCAGTTCGCGCTCCTCGGCGGATAGCCGACCGCCAACCTCCTCTGGCAGCAGGTCGGCGCTCCCCTGCCGGTTGACGAACGACTGCGTCCGCCAGGCGCCAGGCGCGGTGCGCAGCGCGCCGTCGATCGCCTCTGAATAGCGCGTCGAGTACTCGTTGACGCTGGCCGTCCGGTGTCGGATCCACTGGCGCCAGATGTCCATCGGCACCCGGACGTGGAGCTTGATCTCGCACATCTCGAACGGCGTCGTATGGTCGTGGCGCATCAGGTAGCGGACGAGCTGGCGGTCCTCGTGCACGCGCCGGGTGCCCTTCCCGTACGACACGCGCGCGGCCTGCACGATGGCCGCGTCGTCGCCCATGTAATCGACCACGCGCACGAACCCGTCGTCGAGCACACGGATCGGCTCGCCGAGGATGGCGTCGAGCGCCGGCACGACGGGACGGGCGATTGGCTCGAAGCTCCGGTCCACTACTTGATATCCCCCATCGTTCTCAACACCGGATAGTACGGCGCCTTATCCCCCATCAGGCCGTCGAGGATGTTCCACGCCATCAGACCGTCGTCCGACCGCGGATCGAACAGGATGAAGGCAAGTCGCGCCAGCGGTTGGTCCATCGGGATGATGATCGACCCTGCGGGAATCGTCTGCTCGATTGGCTGCCACTGCCCGGTCAGCGTGCGCAGCTTGTGCGGTGCCGCGCCGCGGAATTCCTGCTGGTCCTGGGTCGACTGCTCGATCGCGAACCGCTCGCCTTGAATCGTCATCTCGCGCGTCGTCTTGCTGTACTTCACGCCGTGCGCCTCCAGGCGGTCGATGACGCTGTTGAAAGAACGCTGCGCCGGATTGCCTCCGCCGCGGCCGAACCCGCCCATGCCGGGCGGCGGCCCGCCCTGGCCGCGTCCCCCGGCCGTTGGCGCGCCCGCGGTCGGCGGTCCCTGCGGCGGACCGGCCGGAGCCTGTGCCGGCGCCTGCACGGCCGGCAGCACGTAGGCGCGCGGGGCGACGGAGGTCTCGGTCGGCTCGACCATCGCATAGTGCGGCATCGTGACGATGCGCTCGGTGCCGTTGACGCGCCGGAGCATGGGCACGTCGGGCACGTACGGGTTCCGCTCCTCCGCTGCGTCCGCCATCACGATCGGCTCGGGCTCGGCCTGCTTCACGAGCTTCCCGCGGACCATCTGCGGCTTGCCGACGATTGAATCGGCGTCGGCCGCGGCCGTCGTCTTTCTGATCGCATCGCCATGGGCGACGGCGAAGCCAATCATCTCCTCGAGGAACCAGTAGTCCACCTTGATGCGGTCCTCGAATGTCGCATAGGAGTAGGTCTCGACGAGGATGCCGAGCCGGTTGCGGATGCCGAAGTACGTCTGCGTGTAGCGGGGCTTGTAGAGGTCCAGATCGTTGGACCAGACCTGCTCGCCCCCCTGCCGTGAGATGTTCCCGTAGTAGAAGAGATCCCATCCGTGCTTGGCCTTCACCGTCTTCGTCACCCACGGGAACAGCTCGTTTCGCGCCAGCGAGATCAGCCCGGGATACGTGTTGGGGCTCACCGACGTCTGATAGGTCAAGTAGAAGCCGTGCGTGCTGCCGTCGGTCGTATGCAGGTCGACGGCGATGTGCGGGTCGTATTCCGTCATCATCCGCGCGAGCGAACGGTCCTCGGACGTCTCGAGCTTGGTGCAGTCGCGGTTGAGGTCGAAGTCCTGCGCGTTGTGGCGCTGGCCCATGCCGCCGACTGGTCCGTTCTGCCGGCCGCGGTTGCGCACGTTGACCCGCTCGTTGCCATCCGCGTTGTAGATCGGATTGATCAGCAGGACGACCGAGTTGAACCAGCCGGCGCGCTCCCCCTTGGCGATCGACCGCAGGAGCCAGAGCAGCGCCTCCTTTCCCTCGACCTCGCCCGCGTGGATGTTCCCCTGGATGTAGATGCGCGTCTTCTTCGTGGCGCGCACGGTCTCGGGTCTCGCATCCGCGGCGCCGATCACGGCGAGCGGCATCGGCCGCCCCTCGAACGTATACCCGTATGTCGTGAGGTGAATCTGCGGCGAGGCGGCCGCCATCGCCTTCATGAACGCGATGACGTCCTCGTACCGGCTCGTCTCGGCGAATCCGGTCGCCTCGGGCCTGGTGAGCGGCCAGACCTTTCCGCTCTTGGTGGCAGCGGCCGCCCTGGTTGGGGCCGCCTCGGCCTTTGGCGGTGCCTGCGCTTCGGCCGCGCCAGCCACCAGCAGGGACACGACGCCGATCGACACGATGTCCGCGATCCGCCGCGAGATCTTCACAAGGTGCTCCTGTATCTGACGATCTAGCGATCTCAGCGATCTAGCGATCTTGCGATCTTGCGACCTGCGATCGGGCATGTCGCCCGATCGCAAGATCGCAAGATCACACGATGATGCCTACTTCTTGACCGGCCCCATCAGCTTCCCAAACGCCTCATCGTCGGTCTTGAAGTCGCGCGCGGCCTGACCGACACGGGTGATTCGGATGGAGCGGATCGGGTCGCCCTTCTTGACGTCCTTGAGCGCGTCGGCGCCGGCGATGACCTTGCCGAGCGCGGTGTACCTGCCATCGAGACCGGTGTTCTTCTGCAGCGTGATGTAGAACTGGTTCGGTCCCATCATCCCGAGCACGCCGGCCGCGTCGTGCTTCACCGCCGCGTTCTTCGTCTTCGGCAGTTTGGCGATGGCGACCGTCTTCTGGATCTCGGAAACCACCGTCCCGCTGATGAGGGTCTTGGTGACGTCCACCGTGCCAATCGGCGGCGCCTGCACCCCGCCGCGGCCACCACCGCCCATCACTCCGGGCGGCGGGCCGCCCCGACCGGCCGCCGGCGGGTTCTTCCCCTCGACGATGCGAATGAAGTCGGCGGTCTGAATGGGCGCGTTGACGAAATCGAGGCTGAACATCATCTGCTTCTGCGAGTCGCCCGAGCCGACCGCCACCGAGGCATACAACCCGTCCGGAAGGTAGACACCCTCACGCGTCAGCGGCTTGTCGAGATTCGCCACGCCGTACGCCAGCACGGCGTGGACCACCGCCGACTCCTGCTGCTGCTCGGTGTAGGGCACCAGCTCGCTGTAGAGGTCGTTGGTGGTGTGCCAGGCGTAGCTGTAGACGTAGTCGGTCTGGCTGGCGAAGGAGAGCGTCGGAACCGCCTGCATCTCGAACGACGACGCGTCGGTGCCGCCCGGCGATGTCGCGTGCGCCCGCGGCAGCGCCTTCTCCACCGTGAACGGCCACCTCGAGTACGCGTGCGCGAGCGGCGCGGCGATGGCCTGGAAGTCCGAGTACCACGTCTCGGGCACGCGCACGCCCGTCAGGGCCATGGGCGAGCTGTCCCGGTTGATCATCATCACGACCTTCGGCGCGATATCGGGATGCCGCTTGAGCCACGCCTGCGAGCCGACGAGCCCCTGCTCCTCGGCGGCGAAGAGGATCACCACGATGGAGCGCTTCGGCTGCCCGCCCGCGGCCTTGATGAGCCGGATCGCCTCCATACTCGGGGAGAAGCCGTTGCCGTCATCGATGCCGCCGGTGCCGCCGGCAAAGCAGTCGAAGTGGCCGCCCAGAACGACGTACTCTTCGGGATAGGTCGTGCCCTTGATGGTGGCGACGACGTTGTGGTACTTGATCGGCCCCATCTTGAACCAGTTCCGGATGTCGAACTCGAGCTCGACCGGCTGGTTCTTCTCGACGAGCGCCTTGATCTCGTTGTACTGCGAGTCGAGCAGCTTGATGTCGGGGAGCACGGGCAGTTTGTCCCACGACGAGACGTAGCCGTCGAGGATGTTGATCGGCAGCCCGCTCTGGCCGGCCATCGTCTTCGACGGGCTGGTCGTGGTTGGCCTGGCCGCCTGGATCGTGCCGAGCGCGCCGGCGTCGACGAGCGCCTGGGTGAGCGGCGGCATCAACCGGGACTCCGCGTAGTCGGGCGTGCCCTTGCGGCCGTCGCGCGCGAACCCGTTGCTGGTACCGGCGATGAGCACCCACTTGCCCGCGAACGCGGCCTTGTTGGCCTTGACCTCGGCGATCGCGGCCTCGACGGCCACGCGCTTCTTCTCGATGTTCTCGGGCGTCGTGTTGCGGCCCGGGATTGAGAACGGGTCGGCCTTCAGGATGACCACGCCGCCGTGCTGCACACCCTTGGTGCCGGCGGTGAACGACGGCGTGCCGAACCTGAGCGCCTGCTCGGTCGGCTTGAGCATCTTGCCGAACCAGGGGCCGCGGTTGAAGCCGACCGGCAGCTCGCCGACCTCCTCGAGATGAGCCTCGATGCCGAACTGCTTGAACTGCCACACGGCCCACTCGGTGGCGTCGGTGAACGCGTTGGTGCCGGTCTCGCGGCCGCCGAACCGGTTGCTCGCGTAGTCGTTCCAGGTCATCACTTGGTTGTCGGTCTTGCCGATCTGGATGATCTTCGCGACGACCGGGTCGTCCTGGGCGTGGACGAAGACCTGGAAGCCGATGACCAGGGCCGCCATCGCGATGACGGCATACCTGGCGAAGGATGAGGCGGATCGAGTTCTCACGTTCGTTCCTCCCGTTGGGGGCGTGGGGGGCATTCTACACGACTCGCGGCCCGCGGCTTGCGACTTGAGGCCCGGCCAGCGTGACCCGCGTGACACCGCCGCGAGCCGCCAGTCGCAGGTCGCAAGCCCTCTGCCCGCTGCCCTGCGGGTCTGATATGCTTCTGATGGCCGGGTTTCGCGGAGTCTCCCTGCCGGACGAGCCAGCATGATTCCCGTCGCCGTGCCTCTCCTCACCGCCGGAGAACGACTCGACGCTCGGCGCCTCATCCAGTCACAGGGCCTCGCCTTCGAAGATGGGTGCGACGACCTCGTCGGGCTCTACGACGGCGGCCGCTTGGTGGCGACGGCCGGGCGGGCGGGGTACGTGCTGAAGATGTTCGCAGTCGCGCCGTCGCACCAGGGAGAGGACGTCCTTGGCGCCCTGGCCACCTCTCTCACGGAGCTTGGCCGCACGGCGGGAGAGGACGCGTTCCTGGTCTTCACCCGGCCCGAGCATGCCGCCAGCTTCGAGCACTGCCGGTTCCGGCTGCTCGTCACCGGCGGTTCGGTGGCGCTGCTCGAGTGTGGCGGCGGCCTCGAGCGCTACCTCGCCGAGCGCGCGTCGCTCAGGCGTGACGGGGCCAACGGGGCGGTCGTGGTCAACGGGAACCCGTTCACGCGCGGCCATCAGTACCTGGTCGAAACCGCCGCGGCGCAGGTCGATCACCTCTACCTGTTCATCGTCCGGGAGGACCGGTCGGTGTTCCCGTTCGCCGCCCGCTACGGTCTCGCCGAGAAGGCCACGCGCCACGTGCCGAACGTCGTGCTGCTCGACACGTCGCGCTACGCGGTGAGCGCGGGGACGTTCCCGTCCTACTTCCTGCGGCGCGACGACGAGAAGGCTCGGCTCCAGATGGAGGTGGACGCCCGGCTGTTCGGCGCCCACCTCGCGCCCGCCTTCGGAGTGACGCGCCGATTCGTCGGCCACGAGCCGTATTGCGAAACCACGGCGTCCTACAACCGGACGATGGCAGAGTTACTGCCGCAGTACGGCGTCTCGCTCGTCGAGGTGCGCCGCGCGACCGAGGGCGACCGGTTCGTCAGCGCGACCGATGTGCGCGCGGCGCTGGCGGCGGGCGACATGGCGACGGTCGCGCGTCTCGTGCCGCCCTCGACGCTGGAGTACCCGCGGTCGCCCGAAGCCCGCGCGATTGCGGTAGCCCTTTCCCTCCAGGCCGGCGGCCGTCAGCCGTCAGCCGTCGGCCGGGAGCCGACACTATGAACATCACCAAACGCGCCACCGCCGGCACCATGCAGTCGAGCGATCTCATGGTGCAGGTCGAGCCGGCCGACCGTCTCGACATCCGGATCGAGTCAACCGTGAAAAAGCAGTTCGAACTCCTGATCCGCGAGCGGATCGAGGCGGTGCTGGCGCGGCACGCCGTCACGCGCGCCGTCGTGACGGTGAGCGACCGCGGCGCCCTCGACTACGCGATCGAGGCGCGGCTGGAGACGGCCCTGCGGCGGGCCGGGGAGGTGTAGCGTGGACAAGCTCTCGTTCCGCGAGGTCCGCCAGGGACGGCGGTTCATGATCCGGGTGCTGCCCGGGACGAAACTGGTGGACGAGCTCCTCCAGTTCGCGCGCATGGTGGATCTGCGCCACGCCGCGATCGTGTCGGCGGTCGGGTCGATTCGCAACGTGGAGTTCAGCGACATCCAGGCCGGCGCCCACCTGCCGATCACCCAGCCGCGGATGCCCGTGCACCACGTCGAGGGGCCGCTCGACCTGCTCGGCCTCGAGGGCAACCTGGTGCCGAACGAGACGGGCAAGGTCGACGCGCACCTCCACGTCTTCGCCGCCAAGTCGTCGGGGGAGGCCATCGGCGGCCACCTGTTCGAGGCCGAGGTGTTCGCCACCTGCGAGATCATTCTCGGCGAGTACATCGTCGAGGGGGTCGAGCGCCAGCACTCGACGCGGGGCGGCGTCGACACGCTCTTCTTCGAGGACCAGTAAGTATGGACAAGCGACAGCGGCTCCGGCGCTCGCTGCTCTACGTGCCGGGCAACATGCCCGGGATGCTGCAGAACATCCCGGTGTTCGACGCCGACGGCGTGATGATCGACCTCGAGGACGCGGTGCCGCTCGCCGAAAAGGACGCGGCGCGGGTGCTCGCCCGCAACTTCCTGCTGGCGTTCCCCGACCGCTCGAAGGAGATCTTCGTCCGCATCAACGGGCTCGACACCAAGTACGCCCTCGACGACCTGCGCGACGTGCTGCCCGGCAAGCCGGACGGGATCCGGCTGCCGAAGGCGGACGACCCGGACGTCGTCGAACGGCTCGACACTCTGCTCACCGAGTACCGAGGAGCGGCTCGGCCTCGAGATCGGGTACTTCTCGATCCTGCCGTCGATCGAGAGCGCCGTCGGCGTGCTCAACTGCGTCAAGACCGCGCAGGCCTCGCGCCGCATCGTCGCGCTGGCCTTCGGGGCCGAGGACTTCACGGCCTCGCTCGAGATCCAGCGCACCAGATCCGGCGAGGAACTGCTGGGCGCGCGCATGCAGATTGTCCTGGCCGCCAAGGCGGCCGGCCTGCAGGCCATCGACAGCGTCTTCGCCGACGTCAACGACATGGACGGCCTGCGCGCCGACACGGAACTCGTCAAGCGCCTGGGGTTCACGGGCAAGTCGCTCGTCAACCCGCGTCAGATCGACGTCGTCCACGAGGTGTTCCGCCCGAAGCCGGAGGAGATCGAGCATGCGCTCGAGGTGATGGAGGCAATCAAGAAGGCCCGCGAGATGGGCACCGGCGTCATCTCGCTCCGCGGCAGGATGGTGGATGCCCCGGTCGTCAAGCGCGCGGCGCGCACGATAAGGACCGCGGTGGCGTTCGGTATCCTGGAGTTCGAACTGTCCGACGAGGTGATCCATGGCCAGGAATAGCCTGGGGCGCGATATCCCTGACACCTGGCACGGCAAGCGCTACGACCCCTACCAGGACCCGTTCTCCCGCATGCCGACGATGGACCGCGCGACGCGGCCGCTCGTCAGGCGCAACCCGGGCGAGAGCAAGATCCTGCCGTCGCTCAGGGCGGCGATCGAGCGGGCCGGCCTCCGCGACGGGATGACGATTGCCACGCACCACCATCTCCGCAACGGCGACCTGCTGCTGAACCTGATCGTCCGGGAGCTGGACGCGATGGGGCTCCGGGACATTTGTATCGCCTCCAGCTCGGTGCACCCCGTGCACGCCGAGATCATCCCGGCGATTCGAAAGGGCGTCGTGACGCGCTGCGAAACCGGGGTCAACGGCCTCATCGGCGAGCTGGTCACCAAGGGCGAGCTCGACTTCCCCATCGTCGTCCGCTCGCACGGCGGACGCGCGCGCATGCTCGTCACCGACGAGGTGCCGGTGGACGTGGCGTTCATCGCGGCGCCGTGCTGCGACGAGACGGGAAACCTGAACGGCGTGAGCGGTCCGTCGGCCTGTGGCAGCCTGGGCTACGCGTTCACCGACGCGCGATACGCCCGCAAGGTCGTGGCCGTCACCGACCACCTGGTGCCGTATCCCGCGTCGCCGGTCAGCATCTCGCAGAGCGACGTCGATTACGTCGTGGTCGTCGACTCGCTCGGCGACCCGAAGAAGATCGTGTCGACGACGACGCGCGTGACGCGAGACCCGGCGGGCTTGCTGATCGCCCACTACGCCGCCGAAGTCATCGAGGCGTCCGGCCTGCTTCGCGACGGGTTTTCCTTCCAGACGGGCGCGGGCGGCACCTCGCTCGCCGTGGCGGACGCGATCAAGAAGAAGATGCTGACCCAGAAGATCCACGGCAGCTTCGGTTGCGGTGGGATCACCGGCTACTTCGTGGACATGCTCGAAGAGGGGTACTTCCGCACGCTGTTCGACGTGCAGTGCTTCGACCTGCGCGCGGTGGAGTCGATCGGCAAGAACCTGATGCACCGCGAGATCTCGGCCGATCTCTACGCCAATCCGTTCAACCGCGGATCGGTCGTCAACATGCTCGACACGGTGATCCTCGGCGCGACCGAGGTGGACGTCCACTTCAACGTCAACGTGAACACCGAGTCGAACGGCTACCTGTTGCACAATACCGGCGGCCACAGCGACACGGCCGCCGGCGCCAAGCTGGCCGTCGTTGTCGCGCCGTCGATCCGCGGCCGGCTGCCGATCGTCCGCGACGAGGTGACAACCATCACAACGCCCGGCGAGACCATCGACGTGGTGGTGACCGAACGCGGCATCGCGGTCGCGGATCGCCATCCCGACCTCCGGCAGGAACTCCTCCGGCGGAGGCTGCCGCTCAAGGACATCCGCCAGCTCCAGTCCGAGATCAACGCCCTCACCGGCAAGCCCCGGCCGCTCGAGTTCGAGGACCGAGTCGTCGCGCTCGTCGAGTACCGCGACGGGTCGATCATCGACGTGGTACGACAGGTGAAGGAGTGACGAGGGACGAGGGACGAGGGACGGGGGACGAGGGACTGGAGGCGATCCGCCGAAATCTGCTCGAGGCACGGGACGCCCGGCAGGCTTTGCTCGACCGCCTGCGCGGCGCTGACGGCTCGGTCATCTTCCTGTCGGTAGGCGCCCCGGGTCCCGACAAGCGAAGGCCCGGTGTCTTCGCCCTGCAGCGCCTGGCCGTGGAGGCCCTCGAACGGGCCCTGCCGACGACGCCGCTCGAGTCAGGCCGCGACGCGGTCGGACCGTGGGCGGCGTTCCGTGTCCCGCTTCCACCCGATCCCGTCAAGCGTACCGCTGTCGATCTCGAGGCCTCCCTTCCGGCTGGCCGACTCGTCGATCTCGACGTGTACGACCCGGCCGGCGCGCAGATCGGGCGGGCGTCGCTTCACCTGCCCGCGCGCCCGTGCCTGCTGTGCGACGGCCCGGCCGTGGAGTGCATCCGCCACTCGCGGCACCAGGCGGCTGACGTGGCGGCGGCCGCGGACAGGCTCCTCGTCCACGTGCTCGCCTCATCCCTGGTTGCCGGCGCGCGGGTCGAACTCGAGCTGACACCCAAACCCGGCCTGGTCGACCGGCTCGATTGCGGGTCGCATCCGGACCTGTCGTTCGACGCGATGTCCCGGTCGATCGACCTGTTGCCGGCGTACTTCGAGGAGTTGCTCGACCACGCCCGCCCTCTCGACCTCGCGGCGGCGGTCGACGCGGGAGTGCGGGCCGAGCGGCGCATGGTCGAGACGGTCGGTGCGAATACGCACAAAGGCTACATTTTCCTGGCCGGACTCGTCCTGCTCGCGGCGGGCTCTGGCGCCGGACCGGAGGAGCTGCGCCGGCGTATTGTGGACATGGCCGAGCGGGTCCTCGTCGCCCGCCTCCGGCAGGACGGTCGGGATCCGTCTCCCACCCCGTCGCACGGCGCGCGCGCCAGGGCCGCCCACTCCGTGGGCGGCATCTTCCGCGAGGCGCGGCTGGGGCTGCCGTCGGTTTTCGACGCCGGCCTGCCGGTGCTCGCCGCGGCCGTGCCTTCGAGGCGCACCCAGCACCGGCTGATGGCCGTGCTGATGCAAGCGG
Organism: uncultured Acidobacteriota bacterium; assembly: GCA_963727765.1. Taxonomy (GTDB): domain Bacteria; phylum Acidobacteriota; class Vicinamibacteria; order Vicinamibacterales; family Fen-181; genus FEN-299. Next base: position 681,376 of record CAVSGZ010000008.1, on the reverse strand, counting down.
TCGAGGACACGACGGCGCTGCACCGATGCGGCCTCGCCGGGCTCGCCCGCCTTCGGACCGATGGCGCCGCCCTTCAGCGCCTGGTCGACGATGACGGCGACTACCTTCCCTGGCTCGCGGCGCTCAACGACGACTACCGGCGCCTCGGCCTGACGATGGGCGGGGTGGCGGATTGCATGGCGTTGTGCTTCGGGCTGCACGACTGGCTCGAGCGGTAAGCGCGACGTTCCGCCCGGGCACTGATCTATGATGGTCGTGCCTTGTTCTCTTCACGATCGCGGCTCATCGTCTCGGGGGTCCTGCTCGTCGTGGCCGGGGCGGTGGCCCTCGCGCGACAGGCGCCCCCAGCCCGCCTGGCCCAGTCGTTCACGGTGATCTTCTCCGACGGCCGACGGCCCCTGCCGGTGGTGATGGCGGGCGACGATACGATGGTCGCGCTCGACGACCTGGCGGCGATGTTCCATCTGTCGGTGCGGGAAGACACGCTGGCCGGCGGCGTGACGGTGACCTACAAGGGGAAGAGCGTCATCCTCACGCCGGGCCAGCCGCTTGCGTCGGCGGCCGGGCGCATCGTCTCGCTGCCGTGCCCGCCCTCGCGCGACGGCCGGCGGTGGCTGGTGCCGGTGGAGTTCATCAGCCGTGCGCTCGCCGTGGTGTACGACGCGCGTCTCGACGTCCGCAAGAGCTCCCGGCTGGTCCTGGTCGGATCGGTGCGGGCGCCGCAGGAGGAGGGCGCGCAGCCGACCATCGACCGGCAGCCGGCCGCGCCCGAACCGCCGCCTTTACCGCGCGGCGGCGCCCCGCTGCCGGTGCTTCCGCTGCCGGAAGCCCGGTCGGCGTCCGTGCCGGCCGCGGGCGGCCTCAGGATGGTCGTCATCGATCCCGGCCATGGCGGGGCCGATGCCGGGGTGCGGGGGGCCGCCGGCGCTCTCGAGAAGGACGTGACGCTGGCCGTCGCGCGCCGGCTGCGGGCGCTGCTCGAGAGCCGGCTCGGCGTCCGCGTGCTGCTGACGCGGGACGCGGACCAGGCCGTCACGGCTGACGAGCGGGCGGCGCTGGCCAACAACAACATGGCCGACCTGTTCCTCAGCCTCCATGCCAACGCGTCGGTACGCACCGAGGCCAGCGGCATCCAGTTCTACTATCTCTCGGGGGACCTGGCCGGCGACGAGCTCCACCGGGCGGAGGCTGGCCGCCAGGTGCTGCCCACGCTCGGGGGCGGGTCCCGGACGATCGAGATGATCCCGTGGGAGCTGGCGCAGCTTCGTCACGTCAGCGAGTCGGCGGTGCTGGCCGAGTCGCTCGAGGAGCGTGTTCGGGACCGCGTTCGGGCGAACGCACGCGCGATTCAACAGGCTCCGCTCCGCGTCCTCGCGGGCGTCAACACGCCGGCGGTCCTGATCGAGGTCGGCTTCCTGACCAACAGGGACGAGGAGCAGCAGCTCGTCTCGGAGATCTACCAAGGCACCGTGGCGCAGGCCCTGCTCGACGGAATCATCCGCTTCAGCGAGCGTGCCGGCGAGGCGAAGCGCCAGGACAACCCCACTGCGTTGCCTGAACCGGCCCGGAGGCGCCCATGACGCTGGGCCGCGCGCTGGCCTGGACGTTTGCTCTGGCCCTGCTGGTGGTGCTGGCCGGGACGGCGTACCTGCTCGTGCCGCAATTCCTGGCGGGCGCGGGTCATCCCGCGGCGACGGCCGAAACGCCGGCGCTTCCGTCGACGCCGAAGATCAAGGCACGGCTGTTCTACGTGTCCGGCGACGGGCTGCAGCTGGTCGCGGTCGAGCGCGAGGTGCCCTTCGGCCAGGGCACGGTGATGCAGGCCCGGCACATCGTGGAAGCCCAACTGGAGCCCGCGGACGCCCCGCTCGTCAGCGCCATTCCCGCCGGCACGCGGCTGCGCGCGATCTTCGTCGATGCGCGGGGCCAGGCGTTTGTCGACCTGAGCGCCGAGGTCTCCTCCGCGCATCCCGGCGGCACGCTCGAGGAGAGTCTCACGGTATACTCCATCATCAACGCCGTCACGACCAACCTGCCTGCCGTGAAGGCGGTGCAGATCCTCGTGGACGGCCGCGAGGTAGACACGCTCGCCGGTCACGTCGACCTGCGCCGGCCGCTGCCGGCCGGCCCGTCGTGGGTCCAGGAGCCGCTCGCGGCCGAGCCGTCGGCGGGGGCCGCGCCGGGCGCGCCCGGCGAGAACCCACCGGCGGTGCCGCGAGAAACGCCGCCGATCAAGTCGAGGATCCCGACATGCCCCGCCTCGACAGCCGTCCCTTCAACGCCCTCCGTCCGGTTCGCCTCACGCCGCACTACGTGAAGCACGCGGAAGGATCCGTCCTCATCGAGGTCGGCGACACGCGGGTGATCTGCACGGCGAGCGTCGAGGACCGGGTGCCGCTCTTCCGCCGCAACTCGGGCAAGGGTTGGGTGACCGCGGAGTACGGCATGCTGCCGCGCGCCACGACGACGCGCAACCAGCGCGAGGCGACGGCGGGAAAGGTGGGCGGCCGGACGCAGGAGATCCAGCGGCTGATCGGCCGGTCGCTGCGTGCGGTGACGCGCCTCGAGGAGATGGGCGAGCGCACGATCTGGGTCGATTGCGACGTCATCCAGGCTGACGGCGGCACGCGCACCGCCTCGATCACCGGCGGCTTCGTCGCGCTGGTGCTCGCGCTGCAGAAGATGCGGGACGCCGGCCAGGCGTCGACGCTCCCCGTGCGCGACTTCGTGGCGGCGGCCAGCGTCGGCATCGTCGAGGGTGAGGCGCGGCTCGACCTGGCGTACGAGGAAGACTCCCGCGCCGACGTCGACATGAACATCGTGCAGACCGGCGACGGCCGGTTCATCGAGGTGCAGGGCACGGCCGAGGCGGCGCCGTTCGGCCGCGACGCCCTGCTCTCGCTGCTCGATCTCGCGCAGGACGGCATCCGCCAGCTCAACGCCCTCCAGCGCGAGATCGTCGGGCCGCTCGCGTGACCACCCTCGTGCTGGCGACCACCAACGCCGGCAAGATGCGCGAGATCCGCGAGGTGCTCGACGGCCTCGACATCGAGATCCGCGCGCTCACCGACTTCCCCCTCATCGTCGAGCCGGAGGAAACCGGGCGCACGTTCGAGGAGAATGCGCGCGCCAAGGCGCTCTACTACGCGGCGACGATCGGCGCCCTGGCGGTTGCCGAGGATTCCGGCCTCGAGATCGATGCGCTCGACCGGGCGCCGGGCGTGTACTCCGCCCGGTTCGGCGGCGAGCGGGCGCCCACTTATCCCGAGAAGTTCGCGCTGATCTACCGGATGCTCGACGAACGCGGCGCGCCCGAGAGCACGGCGCGGTTTGCGTGCGTGCTGGCGCTGGCCCGGCCGGGCGAAGTCCTGTTCGAGGCCCGCGGCACGATCGAGGGACGCATCACCTCCCCGCCCCGCGGGAGCGGCGGCTTCGGCTACGACCCGATCTTCTTCTATCCTCCGTTCGGCTGCACGCTGGCCGAGGTGCCGACCGAGCGGAAGTCGGCGGTCAGCCACCGAGGGCAGGCGTTTCGCAAGCTGCGGGCGTTCCTGGAGCGTCAGATCCTGTTGTAGGGCGGGGCTTCAGCCCCGCCGACGCCGGCCCTGCCCTTCGACAAGCTCAGGGCACCCCGAGCGAGGTCGAGGGGTGAAGGGCCGGCCTACATCGATATGCTCGACACCGTTCGTCTCGACGTCTGGCTCGACGTGGCGTGCCTGTTCAAGACGCGTTCGGAAGCGCAGAAGGCCTGCCACGGCGGCAAGGTGGAGGTCGACGCCCAGCCGGGCAAACCACATCGCCTGTTGCGCGTCGGCGACCAACTGCGCATCACGCGCCCGCTGGGCCGCCGCCAGGTGGTCGTGGTGACCGCTCTGGCCGACCGGCACCTCCCGAAGGCCGAGGCGCACAAGCTGTATGAGGACCGGACACCGCCGCCCACGCCCGAAGAGGTCGAGCAGCGCGCGATCGAGCGGGCCTTCCGCCGTGCGTTCGGCTCGCGCCCGGTGCGCGCGCCAGACAAGCGCGAACGCCGGGCGCTCAGGAAGATGAAGGAACATGGAGGCTGAGATGAGTATTCGCGCTGTCGCCGTCCGGGCCGTCTGCACGGCCGCCGCCATCGTCCTCGCGGGTTTGTGGGGGGCGACGGCCTTCGCGCAGGGGACCAAGAGCAGACCGCTGCCGCGCGTCTACGTCTTCACGCAGGTCGCGAAACCGGCTGAGCCCACCCCTCCGGGACAGGCGGGGCGCCGGGCCTCGGTCGACGAACTGCGAGATGAACTCCGCACGAAGCCGGGCCTCCTCCAGGTCGTGGACATCCCGCTCGATGCTGACGTCAGCGTCGAGGTCCTCGGGCGCGAGACCCTGCCTGGTTCGCGGTGTCTGCTCACGGTACGGCTGCGGGCCGCGGGACAGAGCGTCGGAAGGGAGTTCCAGGGTGAGGGGCCAACCTGGAAGGAGGCGACCGCCCTCGTGGCGGACATCGTGCGCCGATGGGTGAACGAGAGCTTCGACCCGTCGTTTACCGCTCGGGATTTCCCGCGCCAGTCGGGTATGATGGGGAGCGTCGCGATGGGATTCCCGCCATCAGTCGGGGCGTAGCGCAGCCTGGTAGCGCGCCTGCCTTGGGCGCAGGAGGTCCCGGGTCCGAATCCCGGCGCCCCGACCAATCCTCCCTCATTCGAGCCTGGCCGAGCGTTCCTGGTCACGCCTTCGGCTGCACCAGGTAGACCAGGTTTCCGCACGTATCCTCGAAGGCGACGGCCGTGATGAGCCCCTGGTCGGTCGGCTCGCCGCGGAACTTGACGCCTCGCGCGATCAGGCACGCGAAATCAGCGGCGATGTCGCGCGTGACAAGCGACAGCGCCGGGATGCCCGCGTCATAGAGCGCCTTCTGGTAGGTGCGCGCGGGCGGAAGCGCGGTCGGCTCGAGCACGAGCTCGACACCGGCGATCCCGTCGGGCGAGGTCACCGTCAGCCAGCGAAACCCACCCATGGGGATATCCGCCATCTTCCGAAACCCCACGACCGACGTATAGAACTCGAGCGCTCGATCTTGATCCTCGACCATTAGGCTGATGAACTTGAGCTGCATCCATGCCTCCCGGCTCTGCCGCCAGCATAGCGCACGCGGCCGCAGCCTGGAGACCTGGCGTGGCCGGCACCGGCCGCGGCCGGGCCAGCGTATACTCCCCCGCATGCCGGACGACCGACGGCGCGGGATCGACGCGAAGCGCGCTGCAGGGTCATGTCTCGTCGCGGTGGCGCTGGCGGCGTCTTGCGCAGCGACCGCGTCGGCCGGCCCGCCATTCCTGACCGACGACCCCGAACCGGTGGACCGGCATCATTACGAAGCCTACCTGTTCGGCACAGTCGACGGCGGCCCGGGCGGGAGCGCCTATGCCGTCCCCGCCTTCGAGTTCAACGTCGGCGCCGCGCCCAACCTGCAGCTTCACCTAGTCGTCCCCGCGGCCTACGTCACCCCCGGCCGGGCCTGGGGCCTTGGCGACATTGAACTCGGCGTGAAGTACCGGTTCGTCAGCGAGACAGACACGCGCCCGCAGATCGGCGTCTTCCCGCAGGTCGAACTCCCAACCGGCAACAGCCGGCTCGGGCTCGGCAATGGCCGTCTCTGGGCCCGGCTGCCCCTCTGGCTGCAAAAGAGCCGCGGGCCCTGGACGACCTATGGTGGCGTCGGCTACCAGATCAACCATGGGCCCGGGATGAAGGATTCGCTCTTCGCCGGCTGGCTGGTGCAGCGGCAGATCACCAGTCGGCTGATTCTCGGCACCGAGGTGTACCACCAGAACGCGCAGGCGGTCGGCGCGCGCCATACGACGCTCACCGACGTCGGTGGGTACTACACCCTCCACGGTGGCCTGAGCCTGCTGTTCATGGCCGGCCACACCGTCTCCGGCGAATCGCACGCCGTCGGCTACTGTGGGCTCTACTACACCTGGGGACGCGACCGCGCGCCAGGCCGGGAATCTGCCAGCGGGAGCCTGGCGGCCCTGAACCGGGCCGCCCGGTGGTAGCCGGAGATCGATCAGGCCGATGGGCCTTACGTCCCCTGCCGGCGCGAGGCGATCATCCGCCGCACCTTCTCGCGGATGGTGCCCGCCGCCACGTGCACGTAGTCGGGGTGTTCGTTCATGTCGATCTCGGCCGGCAACGTCATCAGGTCGGCGTCGGGCGGAACGATCGCGTGCTCCTGGTAGCTGAGCAGCGTCCGCTTCCAGACGGCCGCCACGGCCTCGTAGCTTTCGTGGATCTCGCGCAGGTACTCGGCCGTGATCGTCTCCGCGTAGGCGTCGCCCTCGGCTGCCCGTTTCGCGCGCCGGTGTTCGAGCACGTCCGGCTCGGTCCGGAGGTACACCGTCAAGTCGGGCAGCCGGATGTGCTCGTTGCGCAAGGTCTGGTGGAACAGCGTGCGATAGAGCGAGGCGTGCGCCGCCGGCATCTCGCCCGAGTCGATCATCCGCTTGACGAACACCTCGGGGCCGTCGAGGAAGGGCCGATCCTCGAGGATGATCACCCCCCGCGCGCTCTCCCTCGTCATGAGGTGGCGGATCTCACGCTGCTGCAGCGTGCGCATGTGGAGGAACGCCAGCTCGGTCGGGAAGATGTTCGCCACGCGGTCGCGGTAGAAGAGCGCCAGGCACTCGTCGATGAGCGACCCCTTGTCGACGCGCTCCGAGAAGGCGTGCAGCTCTGCGCCACCGAGCAGCGCTTCGAGCTCCGCCTTGTACGGGTCCCGGGCCAGGGCGAGCATCAGCGTCGTCTTGCCCGAGAACAGGTTCCCCATGATGCCGATGTGGAAGTTCTGCTTCATGCGCGCCATCCTCGCGAGGTGGGACCGTCGGCGGGGGCCGGCTGGCGATCGGGACCCCATAGCTTACTGCGAATCAGGCGTGCGGCGGCACTCGCGAGGGGGAGATCGTGCGATGTGGCGATCTTCAGATCGTCAGGTCGCACGATTGTTCCATCGCGCGATCGCAAGATTCTGTCAGAACGTCCACTTGACCTGTACCTGGAGTGTGCGCGGCGCCACGAAATGGGTGCCGCTGAACGTTGACAGGAAGTTGTAGAGGGCCTCCTTGTTGGTCACGTTCAAGACGCTCAGGCGCACGCTCAGGTGGCCGCCGGCGGTGCGCACAAGGCTGTCGAACCCCATGCCGATGTCGAAGAGATGCCGCGGCGCAATCCGAGGCGGGTTCGTGTCGTCGTTCTCGGTCCCCGCCGCCGGGATCACCAGGCGCGTCGCGCCGAACTGCGGCGAACTGCAACTGGTCAGCCCCTGCGTCGGCGTGGCGAACGTGCTGCCGCAGTAAAGGCCGATGGCGGCCTGCTGGTCCGGCGTCAGTGTCAGCGCCGTCGTGTAGTCGGGCACCGAACCGGCCACCAGCCCCGAATCGTACCGCCACGTCAGCTCGGCCCACGCCCCGAGGCGTCCCGGCGCCTGGTAGAGCAGGTTCGTCGTCTGCTGGAAGACCTGATCGTGGTCGATTCGGAACACCCCGGTCGGCAGGGGCGAGTTGAAGAGAATCCCGCCGTTCTCGGGGTCGAAGAACCGCGCCCGGTTGTGCCCGAGCACCGTGAAGGCGCTGAAACCTCGGTGCTTGACCAGGTTGATCCGCGCCGACAGCCCGTCGACCTGCGACTTCGCCCAGGAGATCGGGAAGACGATCGGGGTGTTGAACAGCGTGTCGAAGTCGTAGGCGTTCACCGTCCTCTTGTAGAAATAGTCGACGTCGACGACGGCCCATCGCCCGAACGAATGCTGGACGCCGACCTCCCCCTGGTCCCGCCGGCCGGGCTGGAGTGGCTGGTCCACCGTGGCGCCGAAGCTGTTCTGCGCCAGGCCACCGCTGCCGGTCGAGCTCGAGAGCACGAGGTTCTCGTTGTACGGCGTCTCCATCGTCCGGCCGTAGGAGGCCCGGAGCACGGTTCCTGTCCCAACCAGGTAAGACAGGCCAACACGCGGCTGGAGTGAAGTCGCCGTGGTCAGGCCGTCGTAGCGGTCGAAGCGGACGCCCAGCATGACGGTCGCCTTGCCGGCCGTGATCGAGTCCTGGGCGTAGGCGGCCTGCTGCTTGATGAGCGCGCTGCCGTGGAAGGTGAATAGCGAACCGCCCCGCGTCAGGTCGAACCCGGCCACGCCCGGCAGGTACGCGGAGTTCGGAAACAGGTCCGCAGCCTGGCATCCAGATGGAACCGTGGCGGGCGCGTCCGGCACCGGCGTCCCGCTCGAGTCCGCGCAAGGCGCGTTGAACGAGGGATCGGTAATCCCGAGCTGGAAGTGCTCGTGCAGAGACGTGAAGCTCACCTGGGCCCCGACCTTCGCGTTGTGCCGCCCCTTGAAATACGACACATCGACTTTCGCGCCGTAGTTGGTCAGGGTCCGCTCCTGCGAGATCGTGGCCGGCAGATCCGCGAAGGGATTCGCGCTCGGCGAGTAGGTCACGCCGTCGTGGCGCACGTAGGCGTTGGCCGACAGCAGCAGCGTCGGGTTGATGACCCGCGTCCACCCGGGCGCGACGTTGAAGGTCACGATACGCTGGCGCTGGTCCTGCCCCGCTGCCTCCTGGTCGTAGGCGTTCGGCACCTGGAAGGCCGAGCGTGCGACCGACACGTTCAGGTGGAAGGCGTCGCGGTCGTTCGGACGGTAGTCGGCGCGGTCGAACACGGTCACCGAGTCGCCGGTGTCGTGAAGCGGGCTGAACTCGGGGGAATCGAGGAATCGATTGCCCCGGAGGCCGCTGACCGTCAGAAAGTTCCCGTAGTGGTCGTTCCCGACGCCGACGCTGAACTCCCCCTGCGACGTGCCGAACGAGCTGACACCGAAGAGCGCGCTGCCGGACGGCTTGCCCTGGTTGAGGCCGGACTTGGTGATGACGCGGACGACGAGGCTGTCCTTGTCGCCGAACTCCGCGGGCGGCACGCCCGTCATCACCTCCATCGACTGGATGGCGTCGAGCGAGATCTGGTTGGAGTACGTCCGGCTCTGCTGGTCGGTCACGGGCTGGTTGTCGATCGAGAACTGCGTTTGCGCGTGGTCCCCCAGCGGATGGAAGAACCCGTTCGAGTCGGCCACCACGCCGGGCGCGGCGAGCGTGATCGCCGAGCTCAAACCCGACGAGTCGGCCGAGATCGGCAGCCGCTCCAACTGCTTCTGGTCGAGGTCGGTGTGCGCCGTCGGGGTGCTCTCGACCATGCCGGCAGCGGCCGACACGTTCACGGTTTCGCTGGTACCGGCGATCTTGAACGCGATCGCGAGTTCAATCGGCACCGACGATCGCACCTCGATGTCCCGCTCGGACGTCTGGAACCCTGGCGCCGTCGCCACGAGGTGATAGGGATTCAGCGGGAGGTTGCGAAAAACGAAGTGGCCGCGCCCGTCTGTGTCGGCCGTGCGCGTGAAGTCGGTGATCGGGTTCAGGATGATCACCGTGGCCTTGACGACCACCGCCCCGCTCGGGTCCTTGACGGTCCCCTCGATCGTCCCCACGCCGCCCAGGCCCTGCGCCGACAGACGCGGCGTCGCCGCCCCCGCGACTGCCAGCACGACCACTACGGCTCCCGCCATTCGGAGCCTAAACCGACGAAACCCCTGATCGATCTGCATCATGACTCTCCCCGACCCGTCGCAAGCCTCGCGCCTGCGCGGTGACGAAACCGCGTATGTCTCCGAGCACGTTCGCCGGGGCGGCAGGCCCCGACGACTGCCGACAGCTGTGATCGTGCAGGCGGAACACGCGCTACGCGGGAGGAGAGCGGGCCGGAAGCTCGACGAGTGCGAGGCGACCTTCGTGATCGATCGGAGCCGGGAAGACAAGTTCAGCCGGAGCTATCGCGGCCAGCACCGGCGGCGTGTCGCCGGTCATCGACCGGAGAGACCTCAACCACTGGCAGATGGGGCAGTCGTGGTGGGCGATCGCGCCGGGGTCGCGGCCGATCGTCAGCCCGCGGTCGGGAGACCGAGGACCGGACTCCGCCGGGCACGCTCCACCCTCCACCAGGCTCCCGTGCACGACGGCCAGCCAGGCGCCAGACGAGAAGGAGACGAGCGCGAGCAGGACGATGCCCTTCCACCAGAGCGATCGTCGCAGAATCCCATTCATGAACGGCCCGATGGCCATTGTGCCTGCAGGCGACGGCAAGGGTCAAGGGGCCAGCCGGCCTGCACGCGGAAGAAACCTAACGACGCATGTAGGTCGGCTGCGGCGCGAGCGGCGTAGGCGCCGGCCCGGCGGACGGCTGCGCGAGCGCCGTGAGCCACGCGGCCGTGGCCACGCGCGCGCCGAGCGGCACGCCGTCGAGCACTTCGAACGACTGCCCGTCGCTCACGCCCACGTGAACCAGGCGCGGCTCCAGCCGGCCGCCGGCCACTAGCCAGACCTCTCCGACGGACCCCGGTGTCAGCGGCGCGGAGGGGCGGATCTTCGGGTTCGGCTTGACCGTCGGCTCGTTCAGCGCGGCCAGCACCCCTTGCGTGGGCCTGAAGCGCAGGGCCAGGCCAGGGACGCGCGGGACGTTCTCGTGGCGGGCCACCTCGACCGCGATCGTCGCGGTCATCCCGGGCTTGAGCAGCAGGTTCATGTTGTCAACGGCGATCACCGTGTCGTAACTGACGACGTTCTGGACGGTCTCGGGCTGCAGCCGGACCTGGATCACCTTCCCCTCGAAGGTCTGGCTCGGAAACGCGTCGACGGTGAAGCGCGCCACCTGCCCGACACTCACGTGTCCGATGTCCGCCTCATCGACGGCCGCCGTCAGCTTCATCTTGGTCAGGTCGGCCGCGATCGAGAACAGCGACGGCGTCTGGAAGCTGGCGGCGACGGTCTGGCCCACGTCCACCTTCCGGTTGACCACGATGCCATCGATCGGCGAAAGAATGATCGTGTGGTCCAGGTCCACCTTGGCCTGGTCGACCGAGGCCTGCGCCTGCTGCTGCTGCGCCATCGACGACTTGAGGCTGGCGAGGGCCTCATCGTAGGTCACCTGTGCGGTATCCAGGTCGCTCTGCGGGATGAGCTGGCGCGCGGCGAGCGCCTTGGAACGGTCGAGCTTCTCCTTCGCGTCCATCACCGTCGCCTGGGCCACGCCGAGGTCGGCCGCGGATTTCGTCAGGTTCGCGCGGGACTGGTCCAGCGCAGCCTGGAAGAGCGATGTGTCGAGCTTGGCCAGCACGTCGTCCTTGCGGACGATCGAATTGAAGTCGACCGGGATGCTGCTGATCGTGCCCGATACCTGGGACCCCACATCGACGGTGGTCACGGCATCGAGCGTGCCGGTGCAGGCGACGGTCTGGATGACGTCGCCGGACGCAACCTCGGTCGTCACCACCTGCACGGGGTCGGCGCTCGCGTGAAAATGATGCCAGGCACCGCCGACCGCGACGGCGCCCGCAGCCAGGATGATCACCAGATAGGTTCGGTTCATGGTTGACCTCGGCAAATGTCTCTATAGACCTAAGACGACGGCCGAGCCAGCAGTTGTGTGGAAGAAGTGTGAAACAACGGTGACGTCGGGGTGTTTCCGGAGCGTTCCGAGTCGAAAACCAGGAAACTTGGTAGGATTTCCCCGATGAAACCTCCGAGCCGAATCCAAGCCGCGCCGCTCGCCATGACGGTCGCCTACGGCGCGCTGCTCTTTCTGTGCGCGGGAACGGTCCGGTGGCCGGTCGCCTGGGTCTACCTGGCGGTCATGACGTGCGTGCTGGCCGTCGCCACGTCCGTTATGGGACGGCACCCGGACCTGATGGCCGAGCGACGGCGGCCGCCGGCCGACGCCAAGCGGTGGGACCGGCCACTGGTGGCCATCATCGGCGTCGCCGGGCCGCTGGTGCTCGTCGTGACCTGTGGCCTCGACCGGCGGTTCGGATGGAGCCCGGCGGTTGCAGGCTGGTGGCACGTCGTGGGGCTGGCGCTGGTCGCGGCGGGCGGCATGCTGACCAACTGGGCGGTGGCCGCGAACCGCTTCTTCTCAGCACTGATTCGCATCCAGCGGGACCGGGGCCACCAGGTCGTAGACGTCGGCCCCTACCGCGTCGTGAGACACCCGGGCTACCTCGGGTCTCTCATCTACATGCCGGGGGCAGCGCTGGCGCTCGGGTCGCTGCGGGGGCTGGCCGTCACCGCCGTCGTCTCGGCCGTGGTGATCCTGCGCACCGGCCTCGAAGACCGCACGCTCCGCGCCGAGCTGGACGGATACCAGGCTTACGCTCGCCGGGTGAGATACCGACTGGTGCCGGGAGTTTGGTAGGGCTCAAGGCTTCCGCCTCCGCCAAGGCTACGGCGGACCCGCCGAAGCGCTTCGCGCGAAGGCGGGCATGGCCCAAGGCTCAGGCGCGGGAAACCTCCGAGAAGCAACTTGAGCCCTAAGCCTTGAGCCCTGAGCCAGCGGTCGATTTGCCCTTGATGAACGTCCCGTCTTCGAGCTCGCGCCAGGCCTCGCGCAGTTCGGCCTCGGTGTTCATGACGATGGGTCCGGCCCACGCGATCGGCTCTTGGATTGGGCGGCCTGACACGAGCAGGAACCTGATCCCCTGCTCCCCCGCCTGCACGACCACCTCGTCGCCGCGATCGAAGAGGACCAGCGAGCGGTTGGCGACATCGTCCACAACGGTCGGCCCACCGCCGGACGGTTCGATGAGGTCGGTGCGCACGCCCCGCGGAGCCGATGCGTCACGAAACGTGCCCGACCCGGCGAACACGTAGGCGAAGGCGTTCTGCGTGACGTCCACCGCCAACCGTGTCCGGCGACCGGGAGGCACGGTGACATCGAGGTAGCGCGGGTCGGCGGCAATCCCCTCGACCGGCCCGATCCTCCCGCCGAAGCTGCCGCACACGACGCGGATGCGCGTGCCGTCGTCCTCGACGACCTCGGGGATGTCGCGCCCGGACACGTCCTGATAGCGGGGTCGCGTCATCTTGAGCGAGGCCGGCAGATTGGCCCAGAGCTGGAAGCCGTGCATCCTGCCCTGCGGGTCGCCCTGCGGCATCTCCTGGTGGACGATGCCGCTGCCGGCCGTCATCCACTGCACGTCGCCCGCGTCGAGCACGCCGCGGTTGCCGAGGCTGTCGCCGTGCTCGACGCTCCCGGCCAGCACGTAGGTAATCGTCTCGATGCCACGATGCGGATGCCACGGGAAGCCGGCGCGGTAGTCGTCCGGGTTGTCGCTGCGGAAGTCGTCGAGGAGGAGGAACGGATCGACCTCCGACGGGTCGCCGAAGCCGAAGGCGCGGCGCAGCCTGACGCCGGCGCCCTCGCGCGCAGTGAGCGGCTGCGAGATTCTCCTGACCGGTCGAATCGACATGGGGGCCTTCCTCTGTCGCGAGGGTTCCTGCCCCCAGCATAGCGCTACTTCGCTGGCGGCACGCTGATTCGGATGGGGTAGTTCCGGTTGTTGAGGCCCGAAGTGCTCTTGAGCTCGATGACGATGTACGCCTCGAGCTGGTCATCAGGCACGTCCTTGGGAGCGAGTGTCTTGATGGCTTGGCGGATCAACGCGAGATCCTGCAGATTGGGCGACACCACCTCGAACGCCACGACTCCCCTGGAGATGACGCTGCTCGACAGCAACTGGTAGTGGTTGAGCGAGTCGACCAGCGCCTCACGCCCCACCACCAGGTAGAGGCGCCAGGCCACCCAGTTCATGGCGCTGACGTAGAAGGAGCGCACCCACGTGGCCTTCGGAATCTTGTCGAACGAGTCGGCGGAATAGAAGCTCTTCAGGCCCAGCGCGAGTTCGACCTGCGCGGGCTCGCCGCTGACCTTGAGCTCGACGGGTCCTTCCGAGGTCATCGCATAGATGCCCATCTTGCTCGGGTACTTGACCTTCGCGCCCGGCGGCGCGGCGGCCGCGAGCGAGGACAGCGCCAGCAGCAGAACGGCGGCCAGTCGAACCGGCATGCGACACCTCCTGTCGGCCGGGAGCTTAGCACATCATCCGGCTGAGGTGGTGTAGGCTATGCAGCGCAGGAGGCGTCTACGCCGGAGAAGAGACACACTGAGATCGTGCGGCAGTGGGACATCCTCAGGGCCATCGGCTCGGCCGCCGACGTCACCATCAGCAAACTCGCGGCCGAGCATCGGGTCAGCACGAGAACGATTCGCCGCGACCTGGACGCCCTGCAGTCGGCGGGGTTTCCGCTCTACGACGAGCCGTCGCCTGGAGGGGCGAACCGCTGGCGCCTGTCGGGCCAGCCGTTCCAGAAGCTCACAGGGACGTCGTTCACCTTCCCCGAGCTGTGCGCGTTCTACGCGAACCGGACGAGGCTCGCCGCGTGCGGCGGCTCGCCCATCGACGCGGATCTGAACTCGGCGCTGCAGAAGGTCGGACGCGCGCTCAGCCCGCACATGCGGGCCTACCTCGACAAGCTGAGCGCCGTGCTGACCTGCAAGCCCGGGCCGGCGGCGGTCGGCCGGATGGGCGCCGGGGCGCAGTCGGCCTTCGTCGAGACGCTGGCGAGGGCGACCCTCGAGCATCGCCGCGCCGAGATGGACTACCACTCGTTTGCCAGCCGGCGCGTGAAGCGGTACACGATCGAACCGCATCGGCTGACGTTCACCAACGGCGGGCTCTACTTGTACGCGTTCGTGCCGGCGTACGCCCAGATGCGGACGTTCGCCCTGCAGCGCATCCGGAAGCTGAAAGTGCTCGAAGAGACGTTCAAGCCGGGAGAGATTCCGGAAGAACCGTATGGCAACTCGCTCGGGCCCTACTCCACCGACACGGTCCACGAGGTCGAGATCCTCTTCCTGCCGCACGTCGCGCCTTACGTCGAGGAGCGCGAGTGGCACAAGTCACAGCAGATGACGAGGCATGACGACGGGTCGGTGGTGCTGCGGATGAGGGTCGCGATCGACCCGCCGCTCCGGTGCTGGGTGCTCGGGTTCGGGCACTACGCCCGCGTGCTGAAGCCGTCGGCGCTCGCCGCCGAGATCCTGGAAGAGCTGGAGGAAGCGCGCGAGCAGTACGCGCCGCCGATGCCGTTCGAGGCGCCGACGCTCGCCGACGTCCGAGGGATGATGTTCCTGCCGTTCAGGGGCCAGGCGCGGCCTACTTGATCTTCGCGTTCTCGAGCAGGACCTTGTAGACGTAGCCGGCGCCGATGTCCTTGTCTGTGGCCACCGTCCCGGTGACCGTGATGACGTCGCCCACCCTGGCCGCGGCGTCGGTGGTGACGGTCATGTCGTTGGTGCCGTCGGCGGCGTCGCCGCTCCCGTCCTGCAGGTGCAGCCAGTTGCGGCCCAGGATGCCGCCGTTGAACTTGATCACGGTGCCGTTGACGGTGACCGTCTTGCCGACGAGCGAGGCGCGCCTGGCCCAGACCTCCGCGATGCTCGAGCCGCCGGCGGGCGGCGCCATCGCCTTCACGCTGACGGGCGACTGGCTCGGCATGCCGCTTGTCCCGTGCCCGACCGCCATCGGCGGCGGCGCCGACTGGTCCCCCTGCCCGTTCCGCGACACGAAGTAGATGACCGGGAAGTCGCGGTTGAGCGACGGGCTGTGGAAGTTCCGCATCTCGGTCTCGAGCGGCACCGTGATCTTGTCGCCCACCTTGACGACGGTCTTGCCGGTCGCCGCCCACACCTCGCCCTTCGGCGTCTTGAGCCTCATGTAGGTGTAGTTGGCGGCGTCGATCGTCTCGAGCACCTCGCCGTCCACGGTCCCGAGCGCCTGCTCGGCGCCCGGAGGAGGCGGCGCGGCCGCGGCCGACGACGAACGCTGACGGGAACACGCGCTGCCGGCGACGAGCGCCAGCGCGACAACAAGCGATGCAACTACGGTCGACGTCTTGGCCACAGAACCCCCACTTATCAACAGCGTTCAGCCGGGCCGGAATGGCGTTTCCCTATAGTGTACCTCGGTCCGGCTCGCAGGCCAGGCCAAGGCGCAGGGCTGAAGCCGCCTGATGTCTACTACTGGCTCGCCGCGCCCGGGCCGGTCGCTGCTTGGCGGCGGACTTGCGGGAGGAGTAGAATGAATGCTCTGCCGGGCTGACGCCTGCGCACACGTTCCCCTCTGGGCAGGGTCCCGTGTGAGGCGGGCGGCCTTCCTGTTCGATACCACGCACTTTTCCACGATCAGTGATGGCGTTTCGCGTGCGGGGGCGGCGCTGTCGGGAAGGTCCGCCGCCGCATCAGAGCAGGGCTGCCCTTCGACAAGCTCAGGGCACCCCGAGCAAGGTCGAGGGGTGAGGTCCTGCTCCGATTGATGCCGACGAGAAGAAGAGAGCTATGTCTACGCCGAAGAAGGTTGACGTCACCGAACTCATCCTGCGAGACGCGCATCAGAGCCTGATGGCCACGCGCATGGCCACCGAGGACATGGTGCCGGCCTGCGAGGACCTCGACCAGGCCGGCTTCTGGTCGCTCGAGTGCTGGGGCGGAGCGACGTTCGACTCCTGCATCCGTTTTCTCAACGAAGATCCCTGGGAGCGGCTGCGCACCTTCCGAAGCTGATGCCGAACACCCGCCTGCAGATGCTGCTGCGCGGGCAGAACCTGGTCGGCTACCGCCACTACGAGGACGGGGTGGTCGACCGGTTCGTCCAGAAGGCAGCCGACAACGGCATCGACGTGTTCCGGGTCTTCGACGCGCTCAACGACATCCGCAACCTGGGCCGGGCGATCGCGGCCGTGCGGCGCACGGGCAAGCACGCGCAGGGCACGATCTCCTACACCACCAGCCCGCGTGCACACGATCGCCGGGTTCGTGAAACTGGCGGTCCAGCTGCGCGAGCTCGGCGCCGACTCGATCTGCATCAAGGACATGGCGGCGCTGCTCAAGCCGCAGCCGGCCTACGACCTGGTCCGCGCCATCAAGACCGCGCTCGGCGAGGAGGTGCGCGTCCAGGTGCACGTGCACGCGACGACCGGCGTCACGCTGGTGAGCCTGATGAAGGCCATCGAGGCGGGCGCCGACTGCGTCGACACCGCCATCAGCTCGATGAGCCTCGGGCCCGGCCACAACCCGACCGAGTCGCTGGTCGAGATGCTGGAAGGCACGCCGTTCACGACCGCCCTGGACAAGGAGCGCCTGCACTGGATCAAGGATCATTTCGCCCGGATCCGCCCGCGCTACGCCGAGTTCCTGTCGAACATCACCGGCGTCGACACCGAAGCTCTTCGACTCGCCAGATCCCCGGCGGCATGATCTCGAACATGGAGAGCCAGTTGAAGCAGCAGGGGGCTGCCGACCGAATCGACGAGGTGCTCTCCGAGGTTCCGCACGTGCGGCGAGACGCCGGCTTCCCGCCGCTGGTCACGCCGTCGAGCCAGATCGTCGGCACGCAGGCGGTCTTCAACGTGATGATGGGCCGCTACAAGGTGATGACCGGCGAGTTCGCCGACCTGATGCTCGGCTACTACGGCGACACCATCGCCGCGCGCGAGCCGGAGGTGGTCGAGCTGGCGCGGAAACACGCGCACAAGGAACCGATCACCTGCCGGCCGGCCGACCTGCTGAAGCCCGAGTGGGACGAGCTGCGCGCGCAGGCCATCGCCGTCGACGGCTGCAACGGCACCGACGAGGACGTCCTCACCTTCGCGATGTTTCCGCAGGTCGCGACGCGGTTCTTCGCCGCCCGCCACGAGGGGCCGCGCAACGTGGGGAAGGAAGCGTTCACGCCTTCGGCTGACCCGAAGCCGGCACCCGCGCCGGCTGCCGGCGGCGACGAGGGGCGTGGTCCGGTTCGCACGCAGATCATGTACGACGTCAGGCTCGACGGCCGCACGCACAAGGTGACGGTGACACCGGCCTGAGACGGCTTACGCCTTACGTCTCGCGCCGTACGCCATAGACCAGGCGTCAGGCGTGGGGCGTAAGACGTAAGGCGTTGGGCGCACAGAGTGAGAACGACGATGACCAAACCTGAAACGAAAACGGCGCCGACGATGGAAGGGCGGCTGAAGGAGCTCGGGAAGAAGCGCGCCGAGCTGATGGCCGGCGGCGGCCCCGAACGGCTGGAGAAACAGCACAAGGCCGGCAAGCTCGGGGCGCGCGAGCGGGTGGAGATCCTGGTCGACCCGGGCAGCTTCCAGGAGTCCGGCCTCTTCGCCCGGCACCGCGCGACGGCGTTCGGCATGGCCGGCAAGGAGTTCCCGGCTGACGGCGTCATCACCGGCGCTGCGGCCGTCGGCGGCCGACTCGTGCACCTGGCCAGCCAGGACTTCACCGTCGGCGGCGGCGCGGCCGGTGAAGTGCACTCGACGAAGATCGCCGAGACGATGGAACTGTCGCTCAAGACGGGCTCGCCGTTCATCTTCATCAACGACTCGGGCGGCGCCCGCGTGCAGGAAGGGATCGACAGCCTGTCCGGCTACGGGAAGGTCTTCTACACCAACACCAAGCTGTCGGGCGCGGTCCCGCAGATCTCGCTCATCTGCGGCCCGTGCGCGGGCGGCGCGGCCTACAGCCCGGCGCTCACCGACTTCATCATCCAGACCCGGCAGGCGCAGATGTTCATCACCGGGCCGCAGGTGATCAAGCAGGTCACCGGTGAAGTGGTGACGGCCGAGCAACTCGGCGGGGCCGACGCGCACATGGCCCACTCCGGCGTCGTGCACCTGGTGGCGCAGGACGACCGCGAGGCCGCGTTCCTGTGCCAGCGCCTGCTGAGCTTCATGCCGAGCAACAACCTCGAGGACCCGCCCGTGCTGCCCTCCGACGGGCACGCCGACCCGAACCCCGAACTGCGGACGATCGTGCCCGCCGAGGGAAAGCAGGCCTACGACGTCCGCCGCGTCCTCGCGGGCGTCGTGGACCTGGGCGACTTCCTCGAGATCCAGCCCGGGTTCGCGCCCAATCTCGTCATCGGCTTCGCCCGCATCGTCGGGCGCCCGGTCGGCATCGTCGCCAACCAGCCGAATTACCTGGCCGGCGCCATCGACATCAACGCGTCGAACAAGGCGGCACGGTTCATCCGCTTCTGCAACGCGTTCAACATCCCGCTGGTCACCTTCGTCGACGTCCCCGGCTTCCTGCCCGGCGTCCAGCAGGAGTACGGCGGCATCATCCGCCACGGCGCGAAGATGCTCTTCTCCTACTCGGCGACCACGGTGCCGAAGATCACGGTGATCCTCCGCAAGGCCTACGGGGGCGCCTACCTCGCCATGTGCGGCAAGGACCTCGGCGCCGACCGCGTCTACGCGTGGCCGACCGCCGAGGTGGCCGTGATGGGCGCGGAGGGGGCGGCGGAGATCGTGTTCCGCAACGAAATCGAGAAGGCCGAGAACAAGGCCGTCCGGCGCAAGGAGATGATCGAGGAGTACCGCGAGCCACTTCGCCAATCCCTACGTCGCGGCGGGGCGGCGGCTGGTCGACGACATCATCGATCCGGCCGACACGCGGAAGCTCCTGGCGCAGTCGCTCGAGGCGCTGCACACCAAGCGCGAGTTGCGCCCGCCGAAGAAGCACGGATTGATGCCTCTCTAGTCGGGCCGACGGCTGAAGACCGACGGCCGGTGGCCGGCCCGAAGCCAGCCGTCAGTCGTCAGCCGTCAGCCGTCAGCCGGAGTTCGCATGGCAACGAAGAAACCGGGTTCCAAGACGTCCGACCTCCTCGCACGGATCGCGGAACTGGAAGAGCGCATCGCGAGGCTCGAGGCGGCCCGCGACGCGGCGGTGTCGGGCTTGGTGGCCGCCAGGCCTTTGCCGGCGCCCCTCCCCGCGGGCGCGGCCGCCGTTTCGACCGTGGGGCACGCCGCCGCGGCTCCCGCGGCGCGCGAGGAGATCACCGAGGAGGTCATGCTGGTCATTGCCGCGACGGTGGCCGCCTTCCTCGGCGAGCGGGCCCACGTCCGGCAGGTCCGGCTTCTCGCCTCGGAGGCATGGGCGCAGCAGGGCCGCGTGTCGGTCATGGCGTCGCACCGGTGGGCCGTCCATCGGTAGGCTCCGGCCGGAAGCCGCAGGCCGCCAGGACGTGAGCCGCAGGGCGTGAGGCGTAAGTCGACAAGAAACATGGAGTTCGTGTGAAACTGAGAATCACCGTTGACGGCAAGGCGTACGAGGTCGATGTCGAGGTGGCCGCGCCGGAGCACCCGATCTACGGCGTGGGGGGCTACTTCCCGATGTCGCCCGCACGCGTCCCGGCCCCGGCCCCGGCCGTCGCCGCCCCGCCGCCGCCGGCGCCCGGCGAGGCACCGGCCACGGCCGTCAACGAGGAGAAGGTGTGCCGCAGCCCAATCTCGGGCATAGTGGTGCGCATCGCGGCCAGGCCCGGCCAGCAGATCCAGGTGGGCGACGGGGTGCTGGTGCTCGAAGCGATGAAGATGGAAACTGACATCACCGCACCGGTGGCCGGCAAGGTCAGCCAGATCAACGTCAACGTCGGCGACAGCGTCAAGGGAGGACAGGTCCTTGTCGAATTCGAATGACGTCCCGACCACCGTCGGCCCACCGGCCGCCTCAGACCCGCCGATGGCGGGGTTCACCTGCGTCGACCACGTGGCCATCGCGGTGCGCCCAGGCGAGCTCGAGGCCCAGGTGGCCGCTTACAAACTGCTCGGGTTCACCGAGATCCACCGCGAGGAGGTCGCCGGCGGCGACAAGGTCCGTGAGGTGCTGCTGCGGATCGGCGACGGCCCGAACCTGATCCAGTTGCTCGAGCCCACCGCTCCCGACTCCCCCGTGCAGAAACTCATCGAGCGCAACGGCGGCCGCGGTGGCTTCGCGCACATCGCGTATCGCGTCCACGACATCCAGCGGGCATTCGACGACATGAAGGCCCGCGGGTTCCAGATCATCGACACGGCCCCGCGAAAAGGGTCCCGCGGCACGACGGTGTTCTTCGTGCACCCCAAGTCCCGCGAGGAGGGCGCGTTCGGCCTGCTCGTGGAAGTGGTCCAGGAAGGGTAGCTAGACGATGGCGGACAGACAGGACACCTCACGGCATCTCTCCGAGACGTTCCCGCCGGTGACCACCGCCGAGTGGGAAGCCCAGATCCGACGCGATCTCAAGGGCGCCGACTACGAGAAACGCCTGGTGTGGCAGACCGACGAGGGGATCGCCATCAGGCCCTACTACCGCGCCGAGCCTGCCGCGGCCCGGGAGCCGCTGTCGACGGCCACGGGCACGTGGGAGGTGGTTCGGCCCGGCCAGGAGCCCGAGTTGAGCGCCAGCGCGATCGACGCCCACGAGCGCGGCGCGACGGCCGCGCAGGAGGTGGCGTACGTCCTCGCGCAGGGCGCCGAGCGGCTTGCCGCCGGCCAGAGGGTGACGACGCTCGGATTTGCGATCGGCTCGAACCACTTCATGGAGATCGCCAAGCTCCGCGCGGCCCGGCTGCTGTGGCCGGGCGTGGCGTCGGCGTTCGGGGCGAGCGTGGACGTCCGCATCCACGCGCGTACCGCCGGCGAGAACAAGACGCTCTACGACCCGTCGGTCAACCTGCTGCGTGTCACGACCGAGGCGCTCTCCGCGGTGCTGGGCGGATGCGACTCGCTCACGGTCTCGGCGTGCGGCTTCCACCCGCACCTGGCCGAGAACGTCCAGCACATCCTGCGCGAGGAGAGCCACCTCGACAAGGTGTCCGACCCCGGTGCCGGCTCTTACTACATCGAGGCGCTGACCGACGCGGTCGCCGCCGAGGCGTGGACGTTGTTCCAGGAGATCGAGCGGGCGGGCGGCTGGGCGGCCTGCCAGGCTTCGGGCGCCATCAAGGCCGCCCTGTCGTCGTCATGCGCACGAAAGGAGCAGGCCGTGGCGACGCGCAAGCGGGTGCTGGTCGGCACCAACAACTACCCGAATCTGGCCGAGCGCGCGCCGGAGGCCTGCTGGCTGACGGAGGTCGGGTGGAGGCTTGCCGAGCCGTTCGAGGCGATCCGCCGCCGCACCGAGCGCCACGCCGCCGCCATCGGGCGTACGCCTCGCGTGCTGCTGCTCGAGCGCGGCGACCTCAAGATGCGCAAGGCGCGCGCGGCCTTCTGCGCCAATCTCTTCGGCTGCGCCGGCTTCGACATCGTGTCGTCGGAGACACTGGCCGACGCCGACCTCGTCGTCCTCTGCAGTGCGGACGCTGAGTACCTCGAAATCGCCCGGGAGGTCGTGGCGCAGGCCACGGCCCCGGTCGTGGTGGCCGGCAACCCGAAGGAGCACCTGGAGGCGCTCGGAGCCGCCGGGGTCGCGGGCTTCGTGCACGCGGGCTCGAACGCAGTGGAGACGCTCACCGAGTGGCAGGAGCGGCTGAGGATGGAGAAATAGGCTCAGGGCTCAAGGCTCAGGGACGAGGGAGAGAGGGCGATGATGCGGCCGGACTTCACGAAGATGGCGAACCCGGTGCGGCGTGAGGTGAACGCGGCGCCGTCGGGCGCGGGCCCTGGCACCGGCTGGATGACCGCCGAACAGATTCTGGTCAAGCCGGTCTACTCATCCGCCGATCTGGCGGGCATGGAGCACCTGGAGTACGCGGCCGGCCTGCCGCCGTTCCTGCGCGGTCCGTACTCCACGATGTACGTCACGCGGCCGTGGACGATCCGCCAGTACGCCGGCTTCTCGACGGCCGAGGAGTCCAACGCCTTCTACCGGCGCAACCTGGCCGGCGGCCAGAAGGGCCTGTCGGTGGCCTTCGACCTCGCGACCCACCGGGGGTACGACTCCGATCACGAGCGGGTGGCCGGTGACGTGGGCAAGGCGGGCGTGGCGATCGACTCGATCCTCGACATGAAGATCCTGTTCGACCAGATCCCGCTCGATCAGATGTCGGTGTCGATGACGATGAACGGCGCGGTGCTGCCGATCATGGCCTTCTATGTCGTGGCGGCCGAGGAGCAGGGGATCGGGCCCGAGAGGTTGAGCGGCACGATCCAGAACGACATCCTCAAGGAGTTCATGGTCCGCAACACGTACATCTACCCGCCGGCGCCGTCGATGCGGATCATCGGGGACATCTTCCGCTACTGCTCGGCGCGGATGCCGCGGTTCAACTGCATCTCGATCAGCGGCTACCACATGCAGGAGGCGGGCGCGACGGCGGATCTCGAACTGGCGTACACGCTGGCCGACGGGCTGGAGTACCTGCGCACCGGCATCGCCGCCGGGCTGGACATCGACGCCTTCGCGCCGCGGCTCTCGTTCTTCTGGGCCGTGGGGATGAACTTCTTCATGGAGATCGCCAAGATGCGCGCCGCCCGCGCGCTCTGGGCGGCGATGGTCGAGCCGTTCCACCCGAAGGACCCGCGGTCGATGGCGCTCAGGACGCACTCGCAGACCTCCGGGTGGAGCCTGGCGGCGCAGGACCCGTTCAACAACGTGACGCGTACGTGCGTGGAGGCGCTGGCGGCAACGATGGGGCACACGCAGTCGCTGCACACCAACGCGCTCGACGAGGCGATCGCGCTGCCGAGCGATTTCTCGGCGCGCATCGCGCGCAACACGCAGATCTACCTGCAGGAGGAGACCGGGATCACGCGCGTCGTCGACCCGTGGGGCGGGTCGTATTACGTCGAGTCGCTGACGCGCGACCTGATGACGCGCGCCTCGGCGCTCATCGACGAGGTGGAAGAGCTCGGCGGGATGACGAAGGCGATCGAGAGCGGCCTGCCGAAGATGCGCATCGAGGAAGCGGCCGCCCGGCGGCAGGCCCGCATCGACTCGGGCCGCGAGACCATCGTCGGCGTCAACAAGTACCGGCGCGAGCAGGAGCCGCCCTTCGATGTGCTCGAGGTGGACAACGTCGAAGTCCGCCGCCGGCAGATTGCGCGCCTGGATGAGCTGAGGCGAACGCGCGACCAGGCGGCCGTACGCGCGGCGCTCGACGCGCTCACTCGCTGCGCGGAGACGCGGGAGGGCAACCTGCTCGAGCTGTCGGTCGCCGCCGCCAGGACGCGCGCGACGCTCGGCGAGATCTCCGACGCGCTCGAGAAGGTGTTCGGCCGCTACCAGGCCGTGCACCGCACGATCTCGGGCGTCTACTCGTCGGAGAGCGAGTCGGACGCCGAGTTCCAGAAGGCGCGGCACATGGCCGCGGCGTTCGCGCGGCAGGAGGGGCGGCCGCTGCGGATCCTGGTGGCGAAGATGGGCCAGGACGGGCACGACCGAGGCGCCAAGGTCATCGCCACCGCGTTTGCCGACCTCGGATTCGACGTCGACATCGGCCCGCTGTTCCAGACGCCAAAGGAAGTGGCGCGCCACGCCGTCGAGAACGACGT
The DNA here is from genome assembly GCA_963727765.1 of uncultured Acidobacteriota bacterium. Taxonomy (GTDB): domain Bacteria; phylum Acidobacteriota; class Vicinamibacteria; order Vicinamibacterales; family Fen-181; genus FEN-299. The sequence continues at coordinate 657,223 of CAVSGZ010000008.1, read as the reverse complement.
GCACGTGCTCGGCGTGTCGACGCTCGCCGGCGGCCACAAGACGCTCATCCCGGAAGTGGTCCGCGAGCTTCGCGCGCTCGGACGCGGCGACATCCTCGTGGTGGTCGGGGGCGTCATCCCCCCGCAGGACTACGAGTTCCTCGAGCGCGCCGGCGCCTCCGGCGTGTTCGGACCCGGCACGGTGATCCCCAAGGCCGCGCAGAAGATCCTGGAGACCTTGCTGACCGAAGCGGCGTAGGATTTAGCGCATGGCTCCCTCTCCTTCCGGCCCCCGCAGGCGCGCACGGCTCGCGCCGGGCGAGTACGTGGACGGGATCCGCGCCGGCGACAGGAGCGTCCTCGGCCGCGCAATCACGCTCGTCGAGAGCGAACTGGCGTCGGACGTCGACCTTGCAGCCGAGGTAATCGAGGCGTGCCTGCCCTTCACGGGCCGCGCGCGGCGCGTCGGCATCACGGGGGTGCCGGGCGTCGGCAAGAGCAGCTTCATCGAGGCGCTGGGCACGTACCTCACCCGCGAGCTCGGGGAGACGGTGGCCGTGCTCTCGGTCGACCCGTCGAGCCCGCGTTCGGGCGGCAGCATCCTCGGCGACAAGACCCGGATGGAGCGCCTGGCCACCGATGACCGGGCGTTCATCAGGCCCTCCCCTTCGCGCGGCCATCTCGGCGGCGTGGCCCGGCGGACGCGCGAAGCCATGCTGCTCTGCGAGGCCGCCGGCTACCAGAACCTCTTCATCGAGACCGTCGGCGTCGGACAGTCGGAGACGACGGTCCGATCGATGACCGATTTCTTCCTGCTGCTGATGCTGGCCGGCGCGGGAGACGAGTTGCAGGGCATGAAGCGCGGCATCCTCGAGATGACCGACCTGATTGCCATCAACAAGGCCGACGGCGACAACCGCGCCAGGGCCGACCGCGCGAGGCACGAGTACGAGAGCGCGCTGCACCTGTTCCCCGCCAGCGCCGACGGCTGGAATCCCCGCGTGCTGACCTGTTCGGCCCATACGCGCGACGGCATCGCCGACATCTGGAGGGCGATCCTCGATCACCGCGCGCGGCTCGAGTCGAACGGGTGGTTCGCGCGGCGCCGCGAGGAGCAGTCGCTCGAGTGGATGCGCGAGGCGCTGCTCTACGGCCTCGAGCACGAGCTGCGCCGCGACCCCGCCATCGACGCCCACCTGGCCGCCATGCGCGCCGATGTGAAGTGCGGCCGGCTGAGCCCCTTCCGCGCCGCCCGCGAGCTGCTGGGCCTCTTCCACCGGCGGTGATGGCTTGGCCGGCGCTGGAGAGCCAGGCGCCTGGCTCCCGTTGCCGTCCTGCCCGCAACCCGCTACACTGCTGTTCTCACCCACAAGTCATGACGGCGCGGCGGCCTGCCCTTTGACCGCCCGTCCGCCGGTGGAGGGGTCGACAGGAGGACGGCACGATGAGAACCGTTCGGGACTTGCTCAACGCCAAAGGCCGCCAGATTCACTCGATCGCGCCCGAAGCCTCGGTCTTCGACGCGCTCAAGCTGATGGCCGACCGGAATATCGGCGCCGTGCTGGTCGTCGATCGAGAAGATCGCCTGGTCGGGATCCTGTCCGAACGCGATTACGCCCGCAAGGTGGTGCTGCACGGTCACAACTCGCGCGAGACGCCCGTCTCGGCGATCATGACCGGCTCGGTCGTCTGCATCCCGGCCGACACGACGCTCGACGAGTGCATGGGGCTCATGACGGTGCGCCACATCCGCCACCTCCCCGTCACCGAGAACGACCGACCAGTCGGCATGGTGTCGATCGGCGACATCGGGCGCGCGATGATCGAGAACCAGGGATTCGTGATCGCCCAGCTCGAGCGCTACATCACCGGCGGGCGGTAGTGTCGGCCCGATTCCAGGCCGCGAGGGGTGCAGGTGAGCGACAAGGTCGATGACACCGGCGACGACCGCCACCGGTCGGAGGAGGACTGGCGGTCGGTGCTGACGCCCGACCAGTACCCGCGTGCTGCGGCAGCACGGCACCGAACCGCCGTGGTCCCACCCCTATAACTCCGAACACCGCAGTGGCCGCTACCTGTGCGCCGCGTGCGGCGCCCCGCTCTTCGACTCGAGCACCAAGTTCGACAGCGGCTCGGGCTGGCCCAGCTACTTCGCCGCGTTCGACGCCGCCGTCGAGACCACAATCGACCGCGGCTACGGCATGGTCCGCATCGAGATGCACTGCCGCCGATGCGGCGGCCACCTCGGGCACATCTTCGACGACGGGCCCGCGCCGACCGGGAAGCGGTACCGCACCAACGGCACGTCGCTGAGGTTCGAGCCGGAGGCGCCGGCCACGCGGCAACCGTGAAGCCACGCCTCCGGCTGCCGCCGGAGGCCGCTGAGCCTAGGCGTCCTGATCGCTGGGGGAGATGGCCGATTTGGTCAGTCCATCGAGACACCAGCCGGCGTGGCGCACCAGGATCTCGAGCGGTCCTCGCCACACGGTCGGCCCTTCTGGTATCCCTTCACCGGCCTGATCGGCATACAGGATGGCCACGATGCGGCCGCCGACTTGGATTGGGACCGCGAGACCGGTTCCCTGGGCCGGCACCGCCAGCAGGTTGAAGAGCGGGTCCCCGTCCCCTCCGACGGGCGCTTCCGAGGTGGACACCGAGCACGCCCGCCTGAGGGCCAGGTCGAACACCGTATTCGGCACGATCGGCGTGTCGATGGCGGGCGACTCCGCACCTGGCCAGCCGCGCAGCGTCCGGAGGCGGAGCCGTGAATTGACGATGGTCAGGATGGCGACTCGCCCGGTCCGCGCGGCGGCGTAATCGGCCAGGACGTTCAGGATCTCGGTCAGGGATCGGGCGCCCTCGAGGTGGCGGAAGGCGTCGATCATCCGGTCGTCGCTGGCCGTGTCAGGCGGGCGGTCGGTGGCCGGGGTTTGGTCGGCGGCACCTTCGGAGGCATCAGGAACGTCCAAAGCCTCGAGCTTCTCACCCGGCGTGGGCTCCGCCGACGGCTCCAAGGCCAACACGTGCGCTTCGGGTTCTGAGTCCGCGGCGTCCGCCTCGGTGCGGTCTCCCTCCGCACCAGCGGGCTTCGGCTCCCCGTGAGGCCCCGGTGCCTGGGCCTCCGCGTCGACGCCCACGGCCACCGGGACCGTCAACCCTGGCACTTCCACCTTTCCAGCGGCCACGAGCTGCCGGAACTGGTGGACACTGCTGTAGGGCATCAGGCGGATCAGCTCTTCGAGGGTCGTTCGGCCGTTCACGAGCCGCTCCATCACGTCCTGTGCCATGGAAACCGTCGTGCGAACCGCGCTGGCGCGCACGTCGTCGAACGACGCCTTCTTGCTAATGAGGAGCATGTCCTCCGCATCCGGCGCCCACAGCTCGGCGATGGAGGTCCGGCCCTTGTAGCCGGTGAAGTTGCAGGCCGGGCACCCGGTGCCCTGGTAGAAGGTCAATCCTACCGGTCTTGTCGGGAAGAACTCCCGCACCACCTCTGGCGGCGGCTCGTGCTTCTGCCGGCACTTCGGGCAGATGCATCGGACGAGCCGTTGGGCGAGGACGCCGAGGAGGGAGGAGGCGATCAGGTTCGGGTCCACGTTCAAGTCGAGCAGCCGCGAGACCGTCGAGATCGCGTCGTTGCTGTGCAGCGTGCTGAGCAGGAGATGCCCGGTCTGTGCCGCGCGGAAGGCCATTTCGGCCGTTTCCTCATCGCGGATTTCGCCCACCAGGATGACTTCCGGGTCGTGCCGCAGGAACGCGCGCAGGTAACGCGCGAAGGTGTTGCCGACGCGCTCGTTGACCTCCGACTGGGTGAACTGCTCGTACACGTACTCGATCGGATCCTCGGCCGTCAGCACGCGAATTTCCGGCCGATAGACGGCCATCAGCGCGGCGTAGAGCGTCGTGCTCTTCCCCGAACCCGTAGGGCCGGCCACCAGCAGGATGCCGGCCGGGCGCTTCAACAACTGGTTGAACGTGCTCGAGACCGCCTGCGAGAACCCGAGCTGGTCGAGCGAACTCGGCGCGTTCTTCTTGTCGAGGATGCGGAGCACGCAGCTCTCGCCGTAGTACCCCGGGATGATCGACACGCGGAAATCGATGTTCTCCGTCTGCCCGTTGCGCTCGATCCGCGCGCGGAACGACCCATCCTGGGGCCGCCGACGCTCGGCGATGTCGAGCTTGGCCAGGACCTTGATGCGCGAGATGATTTGGGCCCCGCCGCGGTCGCAGATCTCCTGCATCGCGCCGAGGTCGATCTCCCGGAGGACGCCGTCCAACCTGAATCGGACGTGGGTGCTCGCCGACAGCGTCTCCATGTGAATGTCGCTGCAACGGCGATCCAGGGCGACGGCGAGCAGGTGCCGGACGGCGGCGTCGGCGCTCTTGCCGTGCAGCTGCTCGGCGACGAACTCGCCCTCGACGGGGCCTTGGCCGGAATCGCCTCCGTCCACTGGACTGATCTCGATCGATTCGGAGAAGCTCGACGAACTCGGCGTGACCGGCGACGGCGTGTCGATGGTCTGCCCGTACAGCCGCTGGAACGCCCGTCTAATCGACTCGTGCGCCGCCGTGATCGCGTTGACCACGAACCCGGTCGACGCGGCCAGTTCATGGATCACCGACATGTTGGTCGGGTCGTCCATGCACACGGTGAGCGTCTCGCCCACCTGCGCGACGGGCACCAGCACGTGGCGCCGCGCGTAGTTGGCGTTGATCAGCCGCGCCAGGCGGGGATCGGCCGTTTGTCGGTCCAGGTCGACAAACGGGATGTTCAGCTGGATGCCGAGCGCCTGCCGCATCGCGGCGTCGGTGACGAAACCCAGCTTGATCAACACCTGGCCGAGCGGGAGCCGTAGCCGTTCCTGCTGACTCAGCGCATGCTCGAGACGCGCCTGAGTGAGCACACCGCTGCGCACCAGCACCTCGCCGAGGCGAAGGCGCTTGCTGCCTGCCCGCTCGAGGGCGAAGGAGAGCTGCCGCTCGCTGATTGCCTTCTGCTCGACCAGGATGCGGCCCAACGGGAGGTAGGTCGGCGCACTCGCCTGCGCGGCCAGCGCCGAGTCCAACTGCTCCTGACTGATCAGGCCCTGCTCGAGGAGCCACTGTCCGATTTGAACCTGCGGCTGCGCTCTTACCACAATGTTCGATCCACGGTCACGAGGAGGGTTGAACAGACCAGGGGCGGCATTCGACCGCCGCTCATCTTAACACCAAACGGGGGAGCCGTTCGACGCCCTCATGCGTCGCGGGCGCCGGGCTGCGTGCTACCTCACCAACCTGCGGTACTTGATCCGGTGCGGACGATCCGCCTCGGCGCCGATCCGACGGCGGCGGTCCGCCTCGTAGTCCTGGTAGTTCCCCTGGAACCACTCCACCTGGCTGTCGCCCTCGAATGCCAGGATGTGCGTCGCGATGCGGTCCAGGAACCACCGGTCGTGGCTGACGACCAGCGCGCACCCGGCGAACTCCACCAGGGCGTCCTCGAGCGAGCGGAGCGTGTCGACGTCGAGGTCGTTGGTCGGCTCGTCGAGCAGCAGCAGGTTGCAGCCCCCGCGCAGCAGCCGCGCGAGGTGCACCCGGTTGCGTTCGCCGCCCGACAGCGTGCCGACCAGCCGCTGCTGGTCGCGCCCCTTGAAGTTGAACCAGGAGGCGTAGGCGCGCGAGGGAACGGCGCGTTTTCCGATCTGGATCTCGTCCTGGCCCCCGGAGATCTCCTCCCAGACGGTCTTTGCGGCGTCCAGCGCATCGCGGCTCTGATCGACGTAGCCCAGCTTCACCGTCTCCCCGACCCCAAGCGTCCCGGCGTCTGGCTGCTCCTGGCCGGCAATCATCCTGAACAGCGTCGTCTTGCCGGCGCCGTTGGGCCCGATGATGCCGACGATGCCGCCGCGCGGGAGCGTGAAGTCGAGTCCGTCGATGAGCAGGTTGTCGCCGTAGCCCTTCCGCAGCCCCTTCGCCTCGACGACGATGTCGCCCAGGCGCGGCCCCGGAGCGATGTAGATCTCGCCCCGCTCGATCCGCTGCGTGGAGTCCTGCGACAGCAGATCCTCGTAGGCGTTGAGGCGCGCCTTCCCCTTGGCCTGCCGCGCGCGCGGCGACATGCGAATCCACTCCAGTTCGCGCTCGAGCGTCCGCTGGCGCCGGGCCTCCTGTTTCTCCTCGTGCTCGAGCCGCTGTTCCTTCTGCTCGAGCCACGACGAGTAGTTTCCCTGCCACGGGATCCCCTGGCCCCGGTCGAGTTCGAGGATCCAGCCGGCCACATTGTCGAGGAAGTACCGGTCGTGGGTGACGGCCACCACCGTGCCCGGGTAGTCGTGCAGGAATCGCTCGAGCCAGGCCACCGACTCCGCATCCAGGTGGTTGGTGGGCTCGTCGAGCAGCAGCAGGTCGGGCGCGCGCAGGAGCAGCCGGCACAGCGCCACGCGGCGCCGCTCCCCGCCCGAGAGCGTGCGCACGTCGGCGTCGGCCGGCGGCACGCGCAGCGCGTCCATCGCCAGTTCGACGCGCGAATCGAGGTCCCAGGCCGACGCGGCGTCGATCCGGTCCTGCAGCTTCGCCTGCTGTTCGAGCGCCGCGTCCATCTGGTCGGGCGAGAGGTCTTCGCCGAGCCGCTCGGTCGCCCGCTCGTACTCGGCCAGCAGGGCGCGCGTCTCGGCGACACCCTCCTCGATGTTGCCGAGCACGTTCTTGTCGGGGTCGAGCCTCGGCTCCTGGGGCAGGAAGCCGACCGACACCCCCTCGGCCGCGAACGCCTCGCCGGCGAAATCACGGTCGAGGCCGGCCATGATGCGGAGCAGCGTACTTTTGCCGGCCCCGTTCGCCCCCAGGACTCCGATCTTGGCCCCCGGAAGGAAGGCCAGCCAGATGTCCTTCAGGACCGTCTTATCCGGAGGGTGGACCTTGCTGAGGCCCTTCATCGTGAAGATGTACTGGTAGGGCGCCACGGTGCTCCTGTGGAAAGTCAACCGGCCCATTCTCGCATAGGTCCGCGGACGCGGCCGAGGCGGCGGGGCCGGGGATGAGGCCGCAGTCCTGCCCGAGTCGCACCGGAATTCCGGTCCGGTGTGCGGTGGTGCCGGTCAAGAGAGTAAAATGGGTAAGTTTAGGGCATCCCAGCGTCTGGTCGGAGGTCGGCACGATGACAGCGGGTTCGTTCCCGGAATCAATCCCCCAGGCAGGGCCTGAGCCGCGGGGCGAGTTCGAAGGCGGTCGTCCTGCGGCCGAGGCCGAGGTCGCCCGCCGGGTTGCCGAAGCGCGCGGGCGCCTCGAGCATCGAGCACGCCTGGACGCCCCGCCGCCGGATCACTACTACCGCGAGCGGGAACGCCCGTTCACGGCCGAGGAGCGCGACCACGTCACCATCCTGATCGGCGGCCTGACGGCCCGTCACGAGCAGTTGATCCAGGCCATCCTCGCCGCGTGCGGGCACCGGTGCCTGCCCCTGCCGCAGATGGACCTGGCCGCCTGCCTGGTCGGCAAGCAGTACGGCAACAACGGCCTCTGCAACCCCGCGTATTTCACGGTCGGCGCGCTGGTCAGCTATCTCCAGCAGCTCGAGGCCCAGGGACTGTCGCGGCGCGAGATCGTCGATCGCTACGTCTTCTTCACCGCCACCACCTGCGGGCCGTGCCGCTTCGGCATGTACGAGGGCGAGTTCCGGCTCGCGCTGCGCAACGCCGGTTTCGAGGGATTCCGCGTCCTCACCTTCCAGCAGGACGACGGCGTGCGGGCGAGGACGGGCGAGGCGGGCCTCAAGCTCTCGATGCTGCTTGGCCTGGGAGCCTGGAATGCCATCCAGTTCGGCGACGCGCTGAACGACTTTGCCTACGCCATCCGGCCGTTCGAAGCGGTGCCCGGATCGACCAACCGGGCGCTGGCCGAAGCGATGGCGCTGCTCTCGGACGATTTCAGCCGGCGCACGCACCTCGATCCCGCGACGCGGCTGCCCGCGTGGCTGTGGAAGAGGCTCAAGGCCCGGAAGGTGACGCGCCAGACGACCGAGGTCGTCATGAACCTGCGCCGCCACATCTACGGCAACCTCAGCCGGAGCGTCATGCGCGCGTGCCGCGAGCGTCTGGCCACGGTCGAGGTGGATCGTCTTCGCGTGAAGCCGGTGGTCAAGATCACCGGCGAGTTCTGGGCCCAGACGACCGAAGGCGACGGCAATTTCAAGATGTACGAGTTCCTCGAGCGCGAGGGGGCGCAGGTCATCGTCGATCCGCTCGGGACGTGGCTCATGTATCTGGTCCGGCAGGGGCGCGCCAAGCTGCTCAACCGCCGCGGCGTCGACGTTCCGCGCGTCGGGTCGCTCGGCGCGCGGCTTCGCGCGAAGTTGAGGGACGAAGCGGGCACGGCCGCCAAGCGCCTCGGCTTCTGGGCGGGAGCGGCGATCTACCGCCAGCGCTACCACACGCTGTGCCGGGCGCTCGACGACGTCCCGCACCACCTGGTCGACCAGGAGGCGCTCGCGGCGGCGGCCGAGCCGTTCTACAAGAGCCTGGCGGAAGGCGGCGAAGGCCACCTCGAGGTCGGCAAGAACGTCTACTACTCCACCCGCAACGCGGCGCACATGGTGCTGAGTCTCAAGCCGTTCGGCTGCATGCCGTCGACGCAGTCCGACGGCGTCCAGTCCACCGTGGCAGCCCGCGTCAACAACGTGCTGTTCCTCCCGATCGAGACGGCCGCCGAAGGCGAGCTGCACGCGCACAGCCGGGTCCAGATGGTGCTGGTCGAGGCGCGCGAGCGGGCTGAGGAGGAATTCGAGCGGGCGCTGGCGTCGACCGGCAGGAAACTCAGCGAGATCCGCCGCTACGTGGCCGAGCACCCCGAGTTGCGAAGCCCGTTCCATCACGTGCCGCCGAGCCCCGGCATCGCCGGGGTGGCGGCGAACTTCGTGCTGCACGTCAGCCGTCTGATCGACTGCGACCGCTCCTGGCGCTCCCGCCAGGTGGTTTCGCAGTCGGGCCTGCGCGCGTCGGCCAACCAACAGGTGCCATGAGCGACTCCGACCCCAGATTCCTCCTCGGCCTCGACGCCGGCTCCACCACCGTCAAGGCCGTGGCGGTTGATTCGCGTACCGACGAGATTGTGTGGCGGGACTACCAGCGCCACGAGAGCCGTCCCGCCGAGAAGCTGCTCGAGATGCTGACGCGCCTCGAGCAGGAGGCCGGCGTGACGCGCGGCGAGGCGCGGGCGTTCATCACCGGCGTCTCGGGCGCCGCCTACGCCGAGCTCATCGGCGCGCATTACGTCCAGGAAGTCGCGGCCGTCGCGCTGGCCGTCGAACGCCGCCACCCCGACGTCCGCACGATCATCGAGCTCGGCGGCCAGGACGCCAAGATCATCATCTTCGAGGAGGAGAGCGAGGGGCGATCGCGCAAGACGGTGTCGATGAACGACAAGTGCGCCGGCGGGACCGGCGTGGTCATCGACAAGATCTCGGCCAAGCTGAAGATCCCGGCCGAGACGCTCGGCACCCTCTCCTACGTCGGCCTCAAGGTGTACCCCGTCGCGGGCAAGTGCGGGGTCTTCGCCGAGACCGACATCAACAGCCTCCAGAAGCGCGGCGTCGCCGCCGAGGAACTGATGGCCTCGCTCTTCGACGCCATCGTCCTGCAGAACCTGGGCGTGCTCTCGCGCGGGAGCGCCTTGCCGCCAAGGGTGCTGCTCGTCGGCGGGCCGCACGCCTTCGTGCGCGCGCTGCGCGAGGCCTGGCAGGCGCACATCCCCGAACGGTGGCGCGAGCGGGGCGTGACGCTGCCGGAGGGCGCGAGGGCGGAGGATCTCATCCTCACGCCGCCGATGGCCGAGTACTACGGCGCGCTCGGCGGCGTCGAGTTCGCCCGCCGCGAGCGTGAGGCGGTGGAGTATCTCGGGCCGGCGAGGCTCGCCGAGGCCATCGCCCGCGGAGGCGACGAGACGAGGCAGGGCGCCGCGGCGGTCGGCGCCTCCGGCATGGACCTGGCCGAGTTCCGGAGGCAGGTACGAGCGCCCGGCATGGGAACCGCCGCGCCTGGCGGCCGGAGAGCAGGTCCGCGGGTTCATCGGCCTCGACGCCGGATTGACCTCCACCAAGGCCGTGCTGCTTGACGAGGCCGGTCACGTGCTGGCCAAGGCCTACCAGCTCTCGCGCGGTAATCCGATCGAGGACGCCATCGAGATGTTCGGGGCGATCCGGCACCAGGTCGAGTCGCAGGGGGCGCGCGTCGAGGTGTCGGGGCTCGTCACGACGGGCTACGCCAAGGACATCCTGAAGGACGTGTTCGCGGGCGACGCGGCGCTGGTCGAGACGGTGGCGCACGCCAACTCCGCGCTGCACATCTACAAGGACCCGCACGTCATCGTCGACGTCGGCGGGCAGGACATCAAGATCATCGTGATGCACGACGGCCGGGTGAAGGACTTCCGGCTGAACACGGCGTGCTCGGCCGGCAACGGGTACTTCCTGCAGGCCATCGCGCGCAGCTTCGGCTATCCGGTCGAGCAGTTCGCCGAGGCGGCGTTCACCGCGCGCGAGATGCCGGTGTTCGGCCAGGGGTGCGTGCTGTTCCTGCAGTCGGAGATCGCCAACGTGCAGCGCCACGGCTGGAAGCCGGAGGAGATTCTTGCCGGCCTGGCCGCCGTGCTGCCCAGGAACGTGTTCCTCTACGTCGCCAAGGCGCCCAACCTCTCGCGGTTCGGCTGGCGGTTCGTGCTGCAGGGCGGCACGCAGCGCAACCTGGCGGCCGTCAAGGCGGAGGTCGACTTCATCCGCGACAACTTCAAGGGGCAATTGCGCCAGCCCGACATCGTGCTGCACGAGCACTGCGGCGAGGCGGGCGCCATCGGCGCGGGCCTCGAGGCGATCCGGCTCTGGAAGCAGGGGCGCCAGACAACGTTCATCGGCCTCGATGCGGCCGAGCGAATCACGTTCGAGACCAAGTGCGACGACGACACGCGCTGCCACTTCTGCAAGAACGAGTGCGTGCGGACGTTCATCGACGTGTCGGTCGGGGCCGGCGCCGACCGGGCGGCGGAGGTGGCGAGCGACGTCGATCAGGCGATCCATCGCCGCTTCATCGTCGCCGGGTGCGAGAAGGGGTCGGCCGAAGACGTCGGACACATGCGCGACATCAAGGCGGCCGAGGACGCCGTCAAGAAGCGCACGCCGAACCTGGTGGCGATGGCCTCCCGCGAAGTGTGGAAGCTCAGGCACCCGGCATCGGTCGCGGACCCCAAGCCGCCGAGCGGGTGGACCGCGGCCTCGCGCAGGCGGCGGGCGCTCTACGATTGGCGCGGCCAGGTCCGGGTGGGCATCCCGCGCGTGTTCAACTTCTACGCGCTCGCGCCGTTCTTCACCGGCTACCTCGAGAGCCTCGGCGTCGATCCCAAGCACATCGTCTTCTCGGACTTCACGAGCACGGACATGTACCGGACCGGGGCGACGCGCGGCGCGATTGACCCGTGCTTCCCGTCGAAGGTGGCGCTCGCGCACGTCCACAACCTGCTGTTCGTCAAGCACAAGCGGACGCCGCTCGACTGCATCTTCTTCCCGATGCTCGAGGTCGTCCCCTCGCGCATCGTCGCCACGCGGGCGAGCAACGCCTGCCCGACGGTGTCGCTGACGCCACAGACCGTGCGCGCGGCGTTCACCAAGGACAGCGACCTATTTGCCGAGGCGGGCGTCCAGTACCTCGACGGCCTTCTCGACATGGAGGACGAGCCGCTGTTCCGCCGTCAGATGTTCGACATCTGGGACGGCGTGCTCGGCCTCTCGTGGGAGGAGAACGAGCGGGCGATCGCCGCCGGGCGGGAGACGCTGGCCGCCTACGATCGGACGGTGCGCGCCGCCGCCCGAGAGGCGCTCGACGCGCTCGAGCGGGAGAACCGGCTGGGCATCCTGCTGCTCGGCCGCCCCTACCATCACGACCCGGGCCTCAACCACGGCATCCCCGAGGAGTTGCAGAAGCTCGGCTACCCCGTCTTCTCACAGAGCACGCTCCCGGTCGACGACGACCTGCTCGACCGGATGTTCGGTGATGAAGTGCGAGCCGGGGTGATCCAGCACGCGCTCGACATCTCCGACGTCTGGAAGCACTCGACGGCGGCGAGCAGCAACCTGAAGATCTGGGCGGCGAAGTTCGCGGCGAGGCACCCGAACCTGGTAGCCGTCGAGCTGTCGAACTTCAAGTGCGGCCACGACGCGCCGATCTACGCCACCGTCGAGGAGATCATCGAGCACTCGGGCACGCCGTACTTCGGCTTCAAGGACATCGACGAGAACAAGCCGGTCGGCGCCATCAAGCTCAGGCTCGAGACGATCGACTACTCGCTCCACCGAGCCCGCGAGTCGCTGCTCCAGCGCGGGCGGCAGACCGAGCGGATTGAGAAGTGGCTCGCGGCCTACGAACGGCGGCTGCGGCGTCAGCTCGGCGTCGAACTGACGACCGACGACGGCGGACGCGAGATTATCCCACTGCAGCCGACATCGTAGGGAGCAGGGCTTCCGCCGTCGCCCGCGCGCGGGGCGCGCGGGCTATAGCGGACCCGCCGAAGCCCGAGGGCGAAGGCGGGCAGGGCTCGAGGTTCATCGGCCGCCGAAGACGCTGAGGCAAGAGAAGACGGGCGCGGGAAGCAGTCCCCGCGCCCGTGATCGATCCGCTCGAACCGGTTCCGGCCGCCCTACCGGACGATGAAGCGGAGGCCGGCCCAGACCTGGAAGTTGTCCGAGAGATTGTTCAGCCTGTTCAGGAACAGGCGGCTGGACACCACGAAGTGGAGTTCGTTCGGCCGCGCGCCCTGCGCCTGCCAGACGCGGGCGCCGCCCTGCAGCAGCCACGTGGGCGCCACCGTGCCGCCACGGGTAAAGTCCCATACCCCGATGCCGGTGCCGACAAACCCCTTGCGCCCGAACCAGCGGTTGAGTTCAACCTCGCCGAACACGCTCGACTGGCTGAACACACGGGTGTTAATCGACACACCGACAGACGGCGCGACGCGCCAGTCCTGCGCCAGGCGAAAATCCGCGCCGATCTTGTCACCGATCACGAATGCGGAGCGCGGGGCCGTCACACGAACCCGGCGCTCCATGCCGAGGTCTCCCTCGACGAAGAGATTGACCTGATCGGCCTTCAGCGCAGCGAGGCGCTCGGATTCAATCTGGGCCTCCTTCTGCGCCTCGGCGGCCTTGCGGGCTTCCTCGGCCAGCCTGGCCTCCTCCGCACGCTTGGCTGCGGCAGCCTCGGCGGCCTTGCGGGCCTCTTCGGCCTTGCGGGCCTCTTCGGCCTTGCGGGCTTCCTCGGCCCTTCGCGCTTCCTCGGCCCTTCGCGCTTCCTCCGCCTTCCGCGCGTTCTCGGCTGCAATCGCCTTCGGGCTCCGTTCGCTCGACACGAGCGACAGGTTGCCGCAGGCCTTCGGGAAGATGAAGTGGTAGAGCGTCTCGCCGTCGTCGATGTCGAACGTCCAGCCGGGGAAGGGCTTGGTACCGTTCCAGATGACGTTCCGGATGACGTCGGGATTCCCCTTGGTCTTGAGGCCCATCCACACGATCGTGTCGCCGACGGCGAACTTGGCGTCCTGCATGACGGCAGGATCGGACGCCACCAGCTTGGCCATGATCTCGTCGCGAACCGCGGGGCTGACACCGGCAGCGTCGACCGCCCCCTGGACGGCCTTGCGCGTCCGCGCCTGCGCCATCACGCGCGCCAGCATCTTGAGATTGGCGACCGGACCGACAAGACTGCGCGGCCCGCCCATCCGGGTCGCATGATGGTATCCATCGGCGGTCGCAACCTGCTCCACGACGGCAGGTTTCGCGGCCTTGGGTTTGGCAGCCTGCTTCGTGGCCGGGATCGTCGGGCGGGCGGCATCGGCCACCCCGACGGTCACCATGGCCGCAATCGCCACCATCCCCGCCAGTCGCACGACGGTGCGCGTCATCTTGGCGTTCATGGTTACTCCACTCATCGTCGATGGAACGATCACACCTCCGGTTTGGCCCGCCCCAGAACTGGTACGCCCATGAGTACGCACGAAGTTATCATGCCTCAACCTCAGCCGGAAGAGGTGTGTATTCTCCAGGATACAGCCCCGCGCGACGGCGTCAGCGGACGTAGCCCAGGCTCCGCAAGCGGTCGAGCATGTCCTGGTCGAGCGGGGTCGAGGCCGGAGGGCGCGGCAAGACGTCGCGGTGCCCATATGTGGCCACCGTGCGAACCGGCACTCGCGCGAGGAAAGCACCATCGGCCAGTTCCAGTCGCGGCCGTCCCTCCAGTTCCCGGCTGAGCGGAATCCCCAGCAGGTACAGAATGGTCGGCGCGACGTCCCGACTGCGGCCTTCGCCCGTCGCGTCGGCTCGAATGACCGTTCCAGTCAAGGCCAGGATTCCCGAACCCCTGGAGGCGGACCGCCCCGGGTCGCCGATGAGCGCGATCACCGCGCCGGGCCTCGTGTCCTCGACCAGAGGTCCTATTAAGCGATCGAGGAAGACGTAGTAGCGCTCGAGCGCCTCCACCCTGGCGGCCAGCACCGATGGTGGTAGGCCTGACACGCCAAGGCGGATGGCCAGATTGTGCTGCGCGATATCCAGCCCGGGCAGGTAGATCGCCCGAAGGTCGGTCGCTGCGGGAAACACGCGTTCGGCGAGCGCGACAGCCAGCCCGTCCTGCTCGGCTGCCCGCCTCAATACCGCCGCATCCCCTTCGCCGGTCCCCTCGAAGGCGGCCAGGACCCGCCGACGAGCCTCGTCCCTCAGTGAAGGCCATGCGGGCTTCAGCAGGTCGTAGACCAACGGCGGCGCGATCTCCCCGTCCAGCTCGCCGCCGCGCTCGAGTCGCAGCGTCGCCCGGTCGCTCAGGACCACGCCGCGTCCGGCCGGGGCCGGCCATGTCGCCCACCAGTTGACGACGGCTGTCCGCAAACCGCAGTCCGAGGCGACTTCCCAGAAGGTCTTCGACCGGCGCTGAAGCCCCGTGGTCAGCGTCGGACGCGTCAGCCGGACGAGATCGGTGGCGGCTTCCAGCGCACCGACCAGACCGGTGTCGGTCGTCGGCAGCGTCCCGACCATGCCACTCAATGTGCGCCCTTCGATGCCGCCGATCCCGTGGACGTCCGCCGGCTGGCCGGTCGCCAGCGACGTCCAGGTGCGCGCGGGTTCCGGAGCCTCAGACGCCGGCAGGAGGAGCCGCGCGCCGTCGAGCAGCCTCGCGAACCGGGGCACGCGACCGGTCGCAGCCATCCGAGCGAGAAACGAGAGGTCCAAACCATCGACCGCCACGACGGTGAGGTGGACGCCAGTTGGCACCAGCCGGAGCGGCCGTGCGCCCGCAGGCGGCAGCGTCTCGCCACGGGTGGCCAGAAACAGCATGGCCGCGGCAGCCAGGAACCCGGCTGCCGCCGCGCCCGTGGTCAGTCGCCACGAGCGAGACGCGTGCGGCAACGGCCGCTCTTCTGCCCCCGCACGCTGCGCCTCCACGGCCAGCGTCGAAATGGTCACCGAATGCCCGAGCAGCATGCTGAGGGCCGTGGAGAGAGCCAGCACCGGCCACGTCCATGCGGCGCTGCTCCACACCGTGCCCGCCGGGTTGACGGTCCGCCACCACAGGACCAAGTAGGCGAGGCAGGCCAGGGCCACGAAGGCGCCGGCCGCACGAGCCAGCAGCCGATCTCGACTCGGTCGTGCCACCGGTCCGTGACTGGCGCGTGCGAGGCGGGCCAGAGCCAGCACGGCCACGAGTGACAGCAGGGCGACGCCCACGCCGAACAACCCGCCCAGATAGACGGCCAGCACGACGATATCGCGCAGGCCAGTGACCAGGCCGGGCCATCGCACCCCGAGCGCGATCGCAGTGGAGGGTCCCAACAGCAGCGCGGCGAGAACGCCGATGCGCAGGCTGGACCGCCAGGCCGCCGCGAACAGGCCGCGCCCGCCGCGCACGGACCGGAGCACGAACCGGTTCACGCCGGCATCGAGGTAGCCCAGTTCGCGCAGCCGCGTCCGCACGACATCGACGTCTGGAGTCTGTTCCGGCATGGCTGACTGAAACCGTCGCTCACGTCAGTGCGACCTGTCGGCGTCATGGGTGGTCGCGGGCGCGGTTCTACGAGCTGCGGAAGCGGTTCCGGCAGTATGGACCGGACGGGTTGCGGCCCAAGCCGCAGGCGCCGGGGCAGGGGCGGCCGCCGACGCTGACGGTCGAGGACGAGCGGCGGATTGTGGCCCTGGCGGTGGCCTGGCCGACGCGGGGCCCGCAGTGGTATAGCGACCAGCTCGCGCGGGACGGGCACGCGATTCCGCGCAGCACGGTCTGGCGGAGTCTGCGACGGGCGGGGCTGAATCACCGTGCGGCGCGCCTGGTGGTGCTCGAGCAGGCCGGCGCGGCGAACGGGATCCTGACCGAGCGGACGGTGCGCCGGCACACGGGCCGGCACTTGGAGGCGAACGAGCCGGGCGCCTTGCTGTCGCTGGATCTCTTCTACGTCGGGAAGCTGAAGGGCGTGGGGAAGGTCTGGCAGATCACGGCCTGCGATGTCGCCACCTCGTAATGGCTGGGCCCAGTTAGACATGTCGGCTGGCGACGAACCCGGCCAGCCCGCGCAGCGCCTCGGCACGCGCACCAAAGAGCCCGAGGGCGCCGGCAGCCGTGTCGCACAGCTCGCGCGCAAGGGCGCGCGCGCCGGCGACGCCGCTGAACGAGACGAACGTGGTCTTCCTGGCGTCGGCGAGCCGCGGCTTCCCGGTCTCGGCCGGATCGCCCTCGACGTCGAGCAGATCGTCGACGATCTGAAACGCCAGGCCGAGGTTCTTCGCGTAGGCAGTGAGCGCGCCGATCTGCTCCGCCCTGGCGCCGGCCGTCAGGGCCCCGGCTTCCGCCGCCGCCACGAACAGCGAACCGGTCTTCCACCGGTGGATCAGCTCCAGCGCGTCGAACGAGACCGACGACTCGGTGGCCAGCAGGTCCTCCACCTCGCCGCCGATGAGCCCCTCCGACCCCACCGCGCCGGCAACGAGCGCCGTCAGGCGCCGGGCGAGCGGCGCATCGTAGCTCGCCACGATGGTCGCAAATGCCAGGTTGAAGAGGTTGAAGGCGGCCATCAACGCCATCGCCTCGCCGTGAGCGACGTGGTTCGACGGCCGCCCGCGACGCAGCGCCGCATTGTCGAGCGCCGGCAGGTCGTCGAGGATCAGCGACGAGGCGTGGACCAGCTCGATGGCCGCCGCCACCGGCAGCGCGCGCTCCGAGGACCCGCAGACCTCGGCCGAGAGCAGCGTGAGCACGGCGCGCACGCGCTTGGAGGGCGCGAGCAGCGTGTAGCGCATCGCGCGGTGGAGGGCCTGCGGACGCCGGGTCTCCTCGGGCGTCACCCGCCGGAGCTCGCGCTCGATGGCGTCGATGTGGCTGCTGATGAAGGCCGGCAACTCCATTCCGGGACATCTTACCCTGCCCGCCCGCCAGGGGTCGGAGCGGTTTTTCGAGATTACACTTTTCGCATTTCGATTCTGTAATCCGCGAAAACCGCTCCGACCCCTCTTGACCGCGCCGGACGCTGACGTCAGCATATGCGCGGAGGACCCGCCCGATGTTCCACTTCGCTCATCCCCGACGCCCGCTCGCAGGTCTCGTCGTCCTGTTTGTCATCGCCCTCGTGTGCGGCTCCGTGCTGACGGCGCGACAGCCGGCCCGGCCGGCCTCGAACGCGCCCCTGCACGCGAAGGCCGTCAAGCGTCTGCTCATCCGCAACGCGATGGTGATCTACGGCAACGGCAAGCCGGCGTTTGGCCCGACCGACATCCTCGTCCAGGACGGCCTGATCGCCCGCGTCGGCCCGACCTCGCCCAAGGACCCGCCCGCCGATGCGGTTATCGACGCCACCGGGAAGTACGTGATGCCCGGCATCGTCAACACGCACATGCACCTGCAGGACGAACGCGGAGGGGTGCCGCAGCCATTCCAGTACCAGATGAACCTGTACCTCGCAAGCGGCGCGACGACGGTCCGCGACGTCGGGTCGGATTTCGACAAGGCGAAGGCGTGGCGCGCGGCCAGCGCCGCGCACACGCTGGTGGCTCCGCGGATCCTGATCTACACGCCGAACTGGCGCGGCCGCACCAACGGGGCGCCCGAGACGCCGCAGACCGTCCGCGCCGGGGTCCGATGGGCGAAGGAGAACGGCGCCGACGGCCTCAAGTTCTTCGGCACCGATCGCGATCTGCTGGAAGCGGCGCTCGACGAGGCGCACACGCTCGGCCTGCGCAGCGCCGCGCACATCGCCGTCGAGGAGACCAACGCCAGGGATTACGCCGAGCTGGGGATCACGTCGATCGAGCATTTCTACGGCATCGCCGACGCCGCGCTCGACGGCATCCAGACGTTTCCGGCCAACCACAACGCGAACAACGAGGTGCACCGCTTCGGCCGCGCCGGCGAGTTGTACCTGCAGCACAACCTGAACCGGGCGAAGCTCTCCGAGGTGCTCGACCTCATGGTCAGCAAGCACGTGTTCTGGTCTCCCACCATGACCGCCTACGTCGCCAGCCGCGACCTGATCCGCGCGGAGAACGTCCCGTGGTTCCGCGACTATCTGCACCCGACGATGGCCGAGGACCTGGGCGCCAGACCTGCTGCACCACGGCTCCTACTTCTTCGGCTGGACCCACACGCAGGAAGTTCGCTGGACCAAGGACTTCGAGGTCTGGATGGACGCGCTGCGCGAGTTCGCCAACAAGGGGGGCCTCATCACGACCGGAGACGATGCCGGATTCATCTACAACCTGTACGGCTTCGGTCTGGTCCGCGAGCTGGAGTTGATGGAGGAAGCCGGCTTCCAGCCCCTCGAGGTCATCAGGAACGCCACCGTCAACGGCGCGAAACTCATCGGCATGGACGACCGGCTGGGCCGCGTGCGCGAGGGCTACATCGCCGACCTTCTCGTGGTGAACGGCAACCCGCTGGAGGACCTCCGCGTCCTCAATCCCTACGGCACCGACATCGTGACGCTCGACGGGCAACCGGTGTCCAACTACTCGTCGCTCGTTCCCGGCGACAAGCGGATCAAGGCGGAACACGGCGGCGGCATCGAGTGGACGATCAAGGACGGAATCCCGTACCACGTGCCCACGCTGATGAAGGAAGTGAAGGACATGGTCGCGGCGGCGAGGGCGGAGAGGGGAAAGAAAAAGTAGAATACTGAGTCATGGCTCAGTCCCCGCACGGCCAGATTGCGGTTGTCGATTTCGGCGGCCAGTACGCGCACCTGATTGCCACCAAGGTCCGCCGCCTTCGTGTGCTCGCCGAGATCCGACAGCCCGAGGACCCGGTCGAGATGTTCGCGGGCTACCGGGGGATCATCCTGTCGGGCAGCCCGAGCTTCTCGTCCTTCGGCGAGGACTCCGGCTACACCAAGGCCGTCTACGACCTCGACATCCCGATCCTCGGCTTCTGCTTCGGCCACCAGGAGATTGCCAAGCACTACGGCGGCGAGGTTGTCCACGGCGGCCGCGAATGGGGCCGCGCCAGCCTGCACATCGTCCGCGACCACCCGCTCTTCCGCGGCCTCTCGAAAGTCGAGCCGGTCTTCATGAGCCACTATGATTCGGTGGTCAGGGTCGGCGAGGGGTTCGAGGAACTCGGTTACACGGTGCTCGGAGAGAGCGAAGGCGGAGGGCACCGCTTCGCCGCGATCGGATCGGACCGGCTGCGGCGCTACGGCTTCCAGTTCCACCCGGAGGTCGACGACACCGTCCACGGCCACGAGATGATCGCCAACTTCGTCCTCGGCATCTGCGGCTGCACGCCGTCGTGGACGATGGATCGGTATCTCGAGGAGCAAGTCGAGCGCGTGCGCCGCGAGGTCGGCGATCGCTCAGTGTTCCTGCTCGCGTCTGGCGGGGTCGATTCGACCGTGGCGGCCAAGCTGTTCGCCCTCGCGATCGGCCCTGACCGCCTGCACCTGCTCCACGTCGACAACGGCCTGATGCGGAAGGGCGAGAGCCTGGCCGTCGTCGAGATGCTGCGCACGCTCGGCCTCGGCTCCCACATTCACTTCGTGGACGCGAGCGAGGTGTTCCTGCAGGCGCTGGCCGGTGCCGTCGAGCCGGAGCGCAAGCGGCAGATCATCGGCGCCACCTTCGTGGAGGTGTTCGAGCGCGAGGCCCGGAGGCTTGGCATCGAAGGACACCTGCTGGGTCAGGGAACGATCTATCCGGACACGATCGAGACCGGCGGGACCAAGCGCGCCGACACGATCAAGACCCACCACAACCGCGTGCCCGTCATCGAGCGGATGATCGAGGCGGGGCGCGTCGTCGAGCCTTTGGCCCAACTCTACAAGGTCGAGGTCCGCGAGCTCGGCGAGCAGCTGGGGATTCCGCACGACATGATCTGGCGCCATCCATTTCCGGGGCCGGGCCTCGGCGTCCGGCTGCTCTGCTCGAGCGGCGTCGAGGACCGCGAGAACTTCGGTGAGATTGAACCGATGGTGGCCCGAATGGCGGCGGAGTACGGCCTGCAGGCGCTGGCGCTCCCCATGAGGTCGGTCGGCGTGAAGGCCGACCTGCGCGCCTACGAGCACCCGGTGATGCTCGGCGGCCGCGTGGCCTGGGACAGGATGGTCGAGGCGGCGGGCATGATCCTGAAGCAGGTGCCCGGCCTGAACCGGTGCCTCTGGAACCTCGGGCCGAAGATGCCGTCGCACGCGCGGCCGGTGGCGGCCGCGATGACGCGCGACCGGCTCGATCTGCTGCGCGAGGCGGATGCCCTCGTGATGGACGGTCTGAAGCGGCACGGCCTCTACCAGGCGATCTCGGCAGTGCCCGACGGTGCTGGTGCCGCTCGAACTCGACGGCGCCGGCCGCGAACTGGTCATCGTGAGGCCGATCCACTCCGAACGCGGGATGACCGCGCTGCCGGCGGCGCTGCCCGACGCGCTGCTCGACGAACTCCGACCCGCCATCCTCGGCCTGCCGGGCGTCACCGGCCTGGCCATCGATGTCACGTCGAAGCCCCCGGGCACGATTGAATGGGAGTAGCGGTGCGATGAGCGAAGAACAGGAACCGAACTCGAACCCGCAGCGGGCGGCTCGCAGTCCGCTCCAACTGCTGGTCATCCTCCTTGTCCTTCTCGCGGGTGCGGTCGCCGTCTGGTGGGCCACGAGACCGGCTCCGCCCAAAGAGACCTCCGTGGCCGGGACGCCCGCTCCGGTCGCCGCGCCATCGCCAGCGCCCAGCACGCCGGCGAAGGTCGCAGAGGCTCCAGCCTCGCCGAGGCCCCGGCCGTCGAGGAAGGTCGAGGCTCCGGCCCCTGCGGCGCCTGCCGCACCCGCGACCCCGACGACCGGGGAACTGCACATCGACAGCGACGTCCCCGGGGCCATGGTCTTCCTCGACCGCAAGTTCATCGGGAACACGCCGACGACGGCCACCGGCGTCGAGCCGGGAACACACCATCTCAACGCCTCGGTCGATGGGTACGACGGCTACTCGGACACCATCGAGGTGGCGCCCGGCCCGGCCGACGTGATGGTGAAGTTCAAGGAAATCCGACTGAACGAGAGTGTGGCCGTCGTCCACAAGCACGCGTTCGGGTCGTGCGAGGGGCGGCTCGTCGCCGACCCGCAGGGAATCCGCTACGAGACGACCAACAAAAGCGACGCCTTCTCGATGAAGTACGCCGACATCGAGACGTTCGAAGTCGATTACCTCAAGAAGAACCTGGTCATCAAGAAGCGCGGCGGCAAGCAGTACAACTTCACGACCAAGGCGGAGAGCGCCGACCCCCTGTTCGTCTTCCACCGTGACGTGGACAAGGTCAGACAGCTGGTGGTGGGCGCGAAGAAGTAAGCCAGGCGGGTCGCCCGCCGCCGAAGGCCGCTATCCCTTCCGCGAGCCCAGCGCCCCGCGGAGCTTCTCGGCCAGCGATCCGAGCCCCTCGGGGCTCGCCTCGTGCGCTCGCTCCTGGTACTCGCGGACCTCGTCCGCCTCCTTCGCCTCCAGGACGGCCTTGGCGCTCAAGCGAATGCGCCGCCCCGCCGCGTCCACCTCGAGGACCACGACTTCGACCTCGGCGCCGGCGGGGAACGCCTTGCGCACCTCCGCCTCGCTCACGCCGGTCTCGCGCATCGGGATGAGACCCGTGCGCCCTGGGGCCAGGAACACGAAGACGCCGAAGGGCTCGTGACGCTCGACCTTCCCTGTGAGCCGCGCTCCGGGCACGATGGCCGCGGACGACGACGCCACGGTGCCCGCGGCGGGCGCTTCACCCTTCAGCACGAGCGCAACGCCGATCCGCTTCCTCTCGAGGTCGATGTTCAGGATCTCGAACACGCCCATCGTCCCCGGCGTCACCGAACTGGACCAACTCCCCGGCTGTCCCGTCGGCGCGAACGTCGACACGTGGGCCAGCGCTTCGATTCCCGGCTCGAGCTCGACGAATGCGCCGAAATCAGCCACGCGCGTGACGCGCCCGACCCTGGTCTGGCCCACCTCGTACGTGTCGGCCACCTTCGTCCATGGGTCCGGCGTCAGTTGCTTCAGCCCGAGCGAGATCCTCTTCGCGTCCTCGTCCACGCGCAGGACCTTGACCGTGATCTCGTCTCCCGGCTTGATCACGTCCGCCGGGTCGGCCACGCGGGACCAGCTCATCTCGGAAACGTGCAGCAGCCCCTGCACGCCGCCGCCGAAGTCCACGAACGCGCCGAAGTCGCGGACCGACGCCACGCGCCCGGTGAGCACCGCGCCCACCACGATCGTCTGCTTGACCTCGGCGGCCCTGGCCTGCTGTTCCTCCTCGAGCAGCGCCCGGCGCGAGACGACGATGTTCCGGCCGCCTTCACCGTATTCGATGATGCGGAACTCGAACACCTGCCCTTCGAGCGCCGACGGATCCGCCCCTGGGGCGCCGACCTGAGACAACGGGCAGAAGGCCCGCTGGCCGCCGATTCGCACCTCGTACCCGCCTTTGACCGCCCGTTCGATCTTGCCCTCGACCGGGAGCCTCGCGTGGAACGCGTCTTCAATCTGGCGTTCGGTGGCGGCGCGTCGCGCCAGCCTGCGGGAGAGGGTGAGACCGCCGGCGGTCGAGACGACGATGGCCTGAATGCGGTCGCCGACGGCCACCTCGATGCCGCCGTCGGCATCCCTGAGTTCGTCGAGGTCCATGGTGGCCTCGCCCTTGCCGCCGACGTCGACAAACGCCACTTCCTCGCCGATCGCGACGATGGTGCCCTCGACGCTCTCGCCCTTGTCGAGGCGCTTCGCCTGCACCGAGGCCTCGAACATCGCCGCGAAATCCTCTTCCGGTTCGGTCACGCTGCGCTCCTGGAGTGAAAGGCTGGGCTCCCGCGGTACTCCGCGACCGAAGCCAGAGTCTGGATACCCAGTGTCCCCCACGAACCCGGTCGTCGTCCAGCGCGCGAAGACGAGAGACGCCGCGTCCGCGCAGGCGACGGCTTCCGGAGTGTCGGGGTGAGGGAGGACCGGCGGCCCCTACGACGCCGACTCCGGCTTCTCCGTCCCTCTTGCCGCTTCACCCTGGACCCGCAGGATCCGGAAAGACGGAGCCACATAACCCTGCGGCACCTGGTCGGCCGGGATCGCCACCTGATTCCCGTCCCGGACTCCGAAGTGGTGGGGCGACATGATCTCCACGCCGGCCTCGTAGAACTTGTCCTGGATGTTCTGATGGAGCTCCGAGTAGGTCTGCGCCATCCGGTTCGGCTGGTCCGTGAAGGCATTGATCTGGTAGCTCACGTAGAAATCGTCGAGAGAGGTCTGCAGGACGAACGGCTTGGGTTCCGCCAGGATGTTCGAGGTGGCCTCCGCCGCGCTGATGAGCAGCGCGTGTATCTGTCGCCAGGGCGCGTCGTACCCGATCGTGACGCCCGTATGCAGGATGAGCCCTTGCTGGCTGGCGGCGGAGCTGAAGTTGACGATGTGGCTGCTGAGCACCATGCCGTTCGGGATCGAGATGTCCACGTTCTTGATCGTGCGGATGCGGGTGACCAGCAGGGTCTTCTCGATGATGTCACCCACGGTGTCCCCGATCTGGACCCGGTCGCCGAGCTGAAACGCGCGCGTGTAGGTCAGGACGGTTCCGGCCACGACGTTCGCGACGGCGGAGGACGACCCGAGAGAGATCAGCACACCGAAGAAGATCGACACCCCCTGGAACGCCGGAGACTTCGAGCCGGGAAGATAGGGGAAGGCCACCACCAGCGTGAACGCGATGATCAGGAGCCGGACGATCCGGTAGGTCGGCATGGCCCATTCGGGGAAGAAGCCGGGGAGGGACACGGACCCGTTGGCGACCTCACCGAACAGGAACTTCACGAACTTCGTCACGTAATACGCCACGATGACGATGATGGCGACGAAGAACAGGTCCGGCACGTAGCTCGTCAGGGCGCTCCACACGATGCGCACGGGGGCCAGGACATAGTCGAGTAGGACGACCGAATACCCCCTGGTCCAGGGGAAGAAATTCGTCACGATGGTGACGTAGGCATAGAGCAGCGCGAGGGAAAGGACCAGCCTCGCGCCCCGCGCGGCCGCCAGGAGCAGGGCGGTAATCCGTTCGGCGGGCAGCAGCTCAAGTTTCTGGATTCGAATCGAACGGATGTACACGCCGTGCCACGACTCGAGCTTGGCGTAGAGCTTCGAGAAGCCGAAGCCCAGCAGCCTGAGGATCACGACGAGCAGCACCGTCGCGATCAGCGA
Organism: uncultured Acidobacteriota bacterium; assembly: GCA_963727765.1. Classification (GTDB taxonomy): domain Bacteria; phylum Acidobacteriota; class Vicinamibacteria; order Vicinamibacterales; family Fen-181; genus FEN-299. The sequence continues at coordinate 632,555 of CAVSGZ010000008.1, read as the reverse complement.
GTAGAGCGCGCCGAACAGGATGGTGCGCACGCTGTGCTGGTCGCGCAGGGCCAGCGCGGTCCGCTGGATGACCTGCGTGTACTCCTTCGCCAGCTCCTGTCGCGACTCGCCAGCGGCTTGCGCGTCCGAGTCGGTGACGGTGGCGATCACCACGTCGCCCAACACGATGGCGGTGGTCGTCTCGGCTTCCTCCGGATGAACGGTGCGAATCTGCGCCGGGGACTGGCCCGACAGCCACTGCACGTGATTGGCGATGGCCTTGGCGCGGTCCTCGGGGGAGAACGTGAACATCCTGGCCGGCACGTAAAACAGGGTCTGCCCGGCCACGACGACGGGCGCGCCGGCTGGCCGCGCAGTTGGCGCTGCCACTGCCGCCGGCGCGGCCTGGGGCGCGGCGTGCGCCGGCAGGGCCAGCGAAACAGCTAGCGTTTGGAGAACCACGGACAACGCGCAGGTCAGGTGCCGTGAACGCATGGAATCCTCCTCGATATCGCAGCTGTCTCGCTTCGCACGCGCGCCCCGCATGGCGCCTCGCCGTCCGGACCCCTGGTTCGCCAGACTTCAGCGGATCCGGCGCGGCTCCGCCGCTGGAAGACGACGAGGCCCTATGCGAGTGCCTGGTGTCAGGGCACGAAGCATGCGGCGGAACGAGGGGCGCGACAGCGGCCGATCGATTCGGTAAATCCGCCGCCACACCGTGTACACGAGCTGGCGGACCTCCTCGGCTGGCAGCGAGGCGCGCTCTCTCCCCATCGGTTGGACATACAGAACCAGCTTGACCGGATCGGCCCGCAGGTGGAGCGAGGGTTGAAAGTAGGGGAAGTCCAGCGCCAGCACACGCTGCTCTTGGACCAGGTGCGCCAGCCAGGGATTGTCCAGGTGGACCTCGCCGATCAGGGCCTCCAGCGGCCTCGCGTGGATGCGCCGCGCGTCGTCGACGAAGGCATCGTGCAGGCCCTGTCGCAGCCGGTCGCCGACGCCCCGTCCCCGCACCTCCTTGAGCACCGCGACGTAGCCCACCAGGCCGACGTTGACGTTGCCGACGTACGACCCTGTCGCCGCGCCCACGAGCTTCCCGTTGCGCTCGGCGACGAACAGGTGCCAGTCGAGGTCGGTCCACAGTCCGTTGACGCGCTCGCGCAGCGTCTCCCTCCAGTCCGGTAGCCGCACCAGCTCGGCCCGCGGGAACATCCGCTTCAACAGGCCGTGCGCCCGACCGAGCGCGCGGTCGGACGGGGACGCCACCTCCCGGATGACCACGTCAGGACTGGCGGGCCGTCGACTCATCTGCGCCCTCCTGCGGTGTGTCCCCCGCCCCGAACGGGAGCCTGAACAACCTGCGCGCATTCTCGCAGAGGATCGCCCGCCGACCGGCGTCGGACAGCTTGAGCTGGTTGACGAAGTCCACGTAGGACTTCATCGAGCAGATGGGCCAGTCCGAGCCGAAGAGGAACTGGTCGGGCTCCCCGGCATAGAGAATGACGTCCTCGAGCTGCTCGTTCATATAGTCCTCGAACGCCTCACTGAACTCGCCGAGGACCAGCCCGGAGATGTCCGCGTACACGTTCTTGTTCTTGTAGACGACCTCCATGCAGTCGGTCAACCAGGGATTCCCGAGGTGACAGATCACGAAGTTCACGTTCGGGTGGTCCACGGCGACCTCGTCCACTTCCAGCGGGTGCGAGTACTTCAGCTTGCCCTTCGGAGTGTACGTGTCGCCCGAGTGGATCATCACCGGTACGCGGAACTCCTCGGCGAGCTGGTAGACGACCTCGAGTCGCGAATCGTGCGGGTAGAACGGCTCGTAGCCGGGATAGAGCTTCAACCCGCGGACGAGACCGTCCTGCAGGTAGTCGGCCAACTCCCTGAGGTCGCGCTCCTTATAGTTGACGTAGCTGATGCCCGCGACGACGCCAAGACTGTCGATCCCCTCGACCGCCTTCACGACCTGGGCCACGCTCGGCCGGTTGGCGTTGACCATGTAGCTCGTGAGCACGAGCGCGTAATCGACACCGGCACCGGCCATGGCTTCCTGCAGGAGGTCGAGGCTCTGCCCGAGCGACACCGCCACCTGTTCGTGGTAGTTGTTCAGGTGCACGTGGCAGTCGATGATCATGGCCGCTGGCCTCCCCGCGCGTTGAGCCGATTGTCTCATGGTGCCCCTGCTCCACGGCGATATCGAGCCAGAAGCGGGAGGCGGCGGGGTCGGCGCCTGGCGCGCCGGTTGAGGGATCAGGCGCGGCCGATTGGCGGGGGCCGACCGGGAGACGCGACGCTCGAGGTCCTCGAGCGTCGCGTCTCCCGGTCGGTCTTACCGCCCGAGTACCGGGATGTCTGTGGCGTTGCCCCAGCCGACAATCGTCATCACGTTCCTCACGTACCACGTTCCCGTGCTCGGCCGGTAGATCGCGATGTCGGTCTTGCCGTCGCCGTCGTAGTCGCCCGGCACCGGAATGTCATCCACGGCACCCCACAAGTACCACTGGATGTCGGTCCAGCCGCTCGACGACGTCAGGATGTACCAGTAGCCGGTGCTCGGCCGGTAGACCGCGATGTCGGTCTTGCCGTCGCCGTCGTAGTCGCCCGGCACCGGGATATCGCCGCTCATCCCCCATGCCATTGTGACGAGCGTCGTGCCGGAGAGCGAACTGCGCACCTTCCAGACCCCTGTCGCCGGCGTGAAGACCGCCAGGTCCGTCTTCCCGTCGCCGTCGTAATCTCCTGGCGCCGGCACGTCTCCGCTCGCGCCCCACAGTTCGGTCACGAGCGTCGTGAATCCGCTCGCACCCGTGAGGATCGACCACAGCCCCGTGGTCGGCGTGAAGACCGCGATGTCGGTAATCCCGTCGCCGTCGTAGTCGCCGGGCACCGGCACGTCACCGGCCGTGCCGAGAACGAAGGTCCGCCCGTCCGCGAGCAACCACTGCCCGGTGGAAGGCCGATACACGGCCCGCTCCTGGTCCCCGGTGCCCTGGTAGTCGCCGGGCACGGGCACGTCGCCCGCCTGCCCCAACGTGACGTCCACCCGATCGCGGTAGGCGGACGTCGATGTCAGCGTGTGCCACACGCCATCCGACGGGCTGAAGAACGTGACGTCCGCTGCGCCGTCCTGGTCGAAGTCGCCCGCCGTCTGCAAGGCCGGCGCCGTGGGCAGATGCGGCGGCATCCCCACCGGCACATCGCCTGTTTCTCCCCACGCCACGGAACTCGTCGCACTGGTCACCGGGTTGAACGCATACCATGTCCCGTTGCTCGGCCGGAACACCACGAATTGGATCACGCCATCGCCGCCCAGATCCAGCGGCACCGGCACATCCCCTGGCGCTCCAAAATGCGTCATCACGCCCCCCGCCACGTACCACCACCCTGTCGAAGGCCTGTACACGGCGATCTCCGCCTTGCCATCCCCGTTGTAATCGGCCGGCACCGGCACGTCACCCCACATGCCCCAATCGAGCGTGGCGCCGCCCATGACGTACCACCAGCCCGTCGTCGGCCGGAACACCGCGATCTCCGTCGTGCCATCGCCGTTGTAGTCCGCCGGCACCGGGATGTCTCCGCGCATGCCCCACACCACGGGCGCGCCGGCGCCCTCAATCAGCCACTCGCCGGTCGAGGGCCTGAAGACGGCCATCTCCGCCTTCCCGTCGCCGTTGTAGTCGCCGGGCACGGGCACGTCGCCCGCCTGGCCGAACACGACCGGCTGCTGGCCCTGGACGATCCACTCCGACGTCGAGGGACGATAGACCGCCAGCTCCGCCCTTCCGTCCCCGTTGTAGTCCGCCACGACCGGGATGTCCCCTGGCTGCCCGAACGTCACGGGGTTCGCCTGGCCGTAGATCCACCACTGAGCCGCCGAATCCCGGAATACCGCCACGCTTGAGATCCCAGCGCCCTGGAGGTCAACAGGATCCACCCTCGGCAGAGGCCCCTCGAAGCCCGTCGTAATCGCCGTCGGTGTCGCCTGGTTCGTCGTCGTCCCGTCTCCGAGTTGGCCGTAATCGTTCAATCCCCACGACAGCACGCCCCCGCCGGTCGTCACCGCGCTGGTGTATTCCCAGCCCGCCGTGATCCCCGCGATGACGTTCCCCAGGCCGGCCACCGGTGTCGGTGTCGAGGTACTCGTCCTCGGTCGTGCCATCCCCAATCTCGCCGAAGAAGTTGTCTCCCCAACACAGCATCCACCCGCCGGTCGTCAGCGCGCAGGTATGGGCCCATCCTCCCGCGAGGGCCGCCACGCCGCTCCCGAGCCCACTCACCGCCGTGGGCGTCAGACGGTCCGAGAACGTCCCGTCGCCGACCTGGCCGAATTCGTTGTACCCCCAGCACAGCGCGCCGCCCCCGGTCGTCACGACGCATGTGTGGTAGCCGCCGGCCCAGACTGCCGCCACACCGCTCCCGAGCCCATTCACCAGCCCGGGCGTCGACCGGGTTGTCGTCGTCCCGTCGCCGAGTTGCCCGTCGAAGTTGTCGCCCCAGCAGAGCACGCCCCCGCCGGTCGTCAGAGCGCAGGTGTGCAGGCTGCCCCCCGACAGCGCCGCGATGCCGCTGTCCAACCCAATGACCGGCGTCGGCGTCAAACGATTCGTCGTCGTCCCGTCCCCGAGTTCGCCGTTGATGTTGAGTCCCCAGCACACCACCCCCCCCGCCGTCGTCAGGGCACAGGTGTGCCATTCACCGGCCGAGATGGCGGCCACGCCGCTTCCCAGCCCGCTGACAGGCGTGGGAGTCAGTCGATTCGTCGTCGTCCCGTCCCCGAGTTGACCCACCTCGTTATCGCCCCAGCACAACACCCCACCGCCAGTGGTCAGCACGCAGCTGTGCCGGGTGCCGACCGTCAGGGCCGCCACGCCGCTCGCGAGGCCGCTCACCTGCCCGGGCGTCAACCGATCCACCGTCGTCCCGTCCCCGAGCTCACCGTCCTCGTTCCCGCCCCAGCACAGCACGCGGCCGCCCGTCGTCAGCGCGCACGTGTGCAGGTAGCCGGCCGCCACGCTCGCCACGGTCTCTCCCGAGGCTTGGAGAACGCCGAGCCCCATGCATCCAATCACCAGTCCGAGCCGTATGAGCCGCTTCGACATTCGAGCCTCCACCAGATGGCGGTCGCGCGCAGGGCACCTCACCGCGGCAGAAAGTCCCCAGGATACGACGATTCCCTGCAGTGTAACCCAACGGCGCCTTCGGCCCCGACCCACAGGCGGGCGAGCGCGTTGAGGATCCCTGAAGTCGTGCGAGTGGTCGCATGATACTCCACAACGTATCTGTTCATCTTGCGATCTCGGGATCTTGCGATCTGCGGGTTCGCGGTTCGTACTTCGCCAGATCGCCAGATCGCCAGATCGCACGATTCACCGATTCCGCCCGTCGCCTGTCCCGCTGTTGTGAGGTGGATCATAATGGTCGACGGGTCCATCCGGGCGACAATCATCGGAACCCCGCGACGCCATCATGGAGGAAACGATGTCCGAGTCCTGGTCAGATCTGCTGATGACCGACCACCAAACGACAGAGCAGGTGTTCGAGGCCGTCGGGAAGGCGCTCTCGGGCCCCTCGGCCCCGCCGGTCGACCTGATGCGGGACGCGGCGCGGTACTTCCGAGAGTACGTCGACGGCTGCCACAACAAGAAGGAGGAGAACCACCTCTTCCCGCTCATCGAGCGGCGCGGCATCCCGCGCCAGGGCGGGCCGCTGGCCGTCATGCTCTCCGAGCACGAGCAGAGCCGCGTGCTGCTGCCGCGCCTCCTCGAACTCGTCGAGGCCTTCGCGGCCGGCCGGACGGAGGTGCTCGACCATCTGCGCCGGGTCTTCGACGAGTACGCGTCGCTGCTCAAGAACCACTTCTGGAAGGAGAACGACATTCTCTACCCGATGGCCCGCCGCGTCATGACCGACGCGGACGGCGCAGCCGTCGTCTCCGGCATCGAGGAGGCGGAGGCCGCGCTCGGGGCCGATACGCGGGCCCGTTACTACGCGCTCGCCGAGCGGATCATCACCGGCGCAGGCGTCGAGGACCTTTCCTTCGGCGTGGACCGCAACGTGATGGCCGCGATCCTGAACACGCTTCCGGTCGAGTTGTCGTTTGTCGACAAGGACGACAACGTGCGCTACTTCTCGCACGAGAACGGCGCCAAGATTTTCCCGCGGACCAGGGGCGTCATCGGGATGGCCGTGCAGAACTGCCACCCCGAGAAGAGCGTCCACCTGGTCAACCGGATCCTGGCCGACTTCAAAGCCGGCCGGCGCCAAGTCGCCGAGTTCTGGATCGAGATGGGTGGACGCTTCGTCCACATCCGCTACTTCCCGGTGCACAGCCCGAAGGGTGAGTACCTGGGCACGCTCGAGGTCGTGCAGGACGCGGCAGGCATCCGGGCGCTGACCGGGGAACGGCGTCTGCTCTCGGAGGAATAGGCGACCTGCGGCGGTCAGGGCTTCGCGCGCTTCAGGAAGGACAGGAACTGCGCCGGGTCGCGCGTCAGGCCAGGAAACTCGGCCACCGGGCTGCCATCCGCGTTGACGACGGCGTAGAACGGCAGGGCGACGGTCTGGTATTTTTCCTGCTGCAATTGCTGCTGGCGCTGGAAGATCTCGCCTTCGCCGTCGGTGTAGAGCCGCACGAGCACGAACGCCTCGAGTTCCCGCCGGACGTCGGCGCGCGGAAACATCTTCGCCTCCATCCAGCGGCAGTTCGTGCAGGTGTAGCCGGTGAAGTCGATGAACACCCTCCGGCCTTCCGCCCTAGCCCGCGCCAGCGCCTGCGGATAGTCGTTCATGATCCATGACAGGCCGCCCGCGTGTTCGGCCGAGGCCACGCCCGACTTCAGCGAATCAGGTGGCGGCGGCAGGAAGGCTTCCAGCTCTCCGAGTGGCCTCCCGGCCAGGCCCGTCGCCAGCCAGACCGCCGTCGCGCCGCACACCGCGGACACGCCGACACGCATCAGCTCCACGCGCTTCACCCGCACGTCGTGCGGGAAGCGGAACAGGCCCAGCACGTAGAGCGCCATCAATCCGAAAATGGCGACCCACGTCGCCAGGACGACATCGTGGGTGAAGAAGCCCCATCCCCAGATGAGGTCGACGTTGGAGAGGAACTTCATCGCGGCGGCGATCTCGAGGAAGGCCATCAGGACCTTCACCGAGTTCAGCCAGCCCCCTGACCTCGGCAGCGATGCCATCCACTGGGGCACGAGCGCCAGCACGAAGAACGGCAGCGCGAACACGACCGAGAAGGCCAGCATGCCGACCAGCGGCCACTGCCAGTCGCCGCCGGCCGCCGCCACCAGCAGGGTGCCGATGAACGGCGCCGTGCACGTGAACGACGTCAGCGTGAAGGTCAGCCCCATCAGCGCCGTCGCCAGCGTCCGGCTCCCGCCTTGCCGCCGAGTGAGCGCGTCGAGCCGCGTGATGAGCGCGGGGGGCAGCCCGAGGTCGAACACGCCGAACAGGCTCAGGGCGAAGGCGACGAAGATCGCCGTGATCAGGATGTTGATCCACGGGTTGGCCGCGAACCGGTTCAGGCTGCTCGCGCCGACGAGCAGCGCCATCGCCATCCCGAGCGCCGTGAACGTCAGGACGATGCCGAGCACGTAGGTCACCGCCTGCCCTACGGCCTTGCGACGGCTGCCCGAGGCGTGGCTGGTGAAGTAGGACACGGTGATCGGCACCATCGGAAACACGCACGGCGTCAGCAGCGACAGCGCGCCGAAGGTCATCGCCAGCCAGATGAACGACCAGAGCGAGCCCGCCGCCGCCGCGCCTGATGATCCCCGTGCGGCTCCGACGGGTAGGCCGGCGGCCCGGGCAAGGGCGGCCGCGGATTCCTCCGCCGTCAGCGGGGTTCCGGCGATGGCGACTGGTGTCTCCGCGACCACCGCCTTGGGAGGCAGGCAGAACTGGTCGTTGCAGGCCTGGAAGTAGGCCTGGACGCGGACCACGGTCTCACCGACTGCCGCGTCGGCCGCGGCCTTCACCGTGAGTTCGAACGCGGCTCGGGTGGCGTAGAACTCGGTCTCGATGCCGAAGCTCTGGTCGAAGGCCTTTCTGGGAGTCGGCGCCTCGACCTGGCCGAGCAGCGCGAAGGGCTGGCCCGCGGGAACCGTGATCCGGGTCGCCACGGGAGGCCGCACCTGCGCGACCGAGTACACATGCCAGCCGTCGGCAATCTGGGCCGTGACCTCGACCGCCAGCAGCCCTCCCGGGCGCACGCTGGCGCCTCGGGCGGCGGCGGACCACTGCACCGGGTTCATCTGGGCCCGGGCGGGCGCCGCGCAAGCCACCATCACCACACCGAGGACGAGCGCCCGATGAGCCGCGGCTCGCGTGTGCTGCATCTACGCGATGGAAGAGGGAGCCCGCCCCGTGCGGCTCTGGGCGGCCAACTGGTCGAGGGTGATCGAGGAGAGCACCTCTCGCATCCGGTCCTGCGCTTCACGCCACACCGGGTGCGCCGCACACCACGAACTGCGGCCGCAGCCGTCGGGTCCGAGGCAGATGTTCAGGTCGGGAACGCCGTCGAGCGCGAGGAGAATCTCCAGCAGCGTCGCGGTCCGGGCGCGGGGCACGAGTTCGAACCCGCCCCGCTTTCCCCGCTTCGAGGCGACCAGTCCCGCCTGGACCAGCCGCTGGAGCACCTTCGAGAGAAACGCCGGCGTGACGTCGGCGACCTTGGCCAGGTCGGTCAGGCTGGCGCGGGTATGGGACTCCACGTCCGCGAGATGGATCAACGCGCGAACGCCGTAATCAGCTGCACGAGTGAGTTGCATGGTGTTTCCCGATCGACAAGCGGACGCCGCACGGACAGGCCGATTCTCTCACGGAAATGGTCCATATTGACCTCGACCGTGCCCCTGCCCGACCGGTCGGACCCTCGCGGAGAGACTTACGCCACCCATCGGAGGATGAGGATGTAGTGGGCGAGGCTCCCTGCGAGCACGAACAGATGCCAGACTCCGTGGAACACCGGCAGCCTGCCGTCGAGGGCATAGAAGGCGATCCCGGCGGTGTAGAAGACGCCCCCGGCCACCAGCCAGGCGAGGCCGCCCGCGCCGAGCACCGCCATCAGCGGGCCGAGCGCCACGACCGCCAGCCACCCCATCAGGATGTAGATCGCGACCGACAGGATGCGCTCGCCCTTCACCTTCCGAAATTCCTGCAGCGCCCCGAACGCCGCCAGCGTCCAGACCGCGCCGAACAGCCACCAGCCCATCCGCCCTCGCAGCGCGACCAGCGTGAGCGGCGTGTAGGTGCCCGCGATGAGCAGGTAGATGGCCGTATGGTCCAGGTGCTGGAACACCCGCTTCGCCCGACCGCGCAGGCTGTGGTAGAGCGTCGAGGACGTGTAGAGAAGGAGGAGCGACACCCCGTAGATCGTGACGCTCGCAGTCCGCCATGCGTCGCGGTGCAAGCTCGACACGACGATGAGCACGACGAGGCCGACCAGTGCGAGGCTGGCGCCGACCAGGTGGCTGATGGCGTTGAAACGTTCGCCGCGATACATGGGTCCCAAGCCGTCCCTATGAAAGATGTTGCCACAGGATCCGGGCGCCGATCGCGATCAGCGCCAGGCCGCCGACCATTTCCATCCGCCGGCCGACCGCCTGCCCGATCCGCGCGCCGATGAACACCGCCAGGCACGACAGGCTCGCGGTCACCACACCGATGATGAGGCTCGCGTACCAGATGCCGCTGCCGAGCATGGCCAGCGTGAGGCCGACAGCCAGTGCGTCGATGCTGGTCGCCAGCGACAGCAGGATCAACGCCGACCCACGGCTGGGGTCGCGCGCCAGCGCCGGCTGGCCCTCGACGGTCGCCGCATGGATCATCCGCCCGCCCACGAGCGCCAGCAGCCCGAACGCAATCCAGTGGTCGACCGACGAGATGTAGCGGGCCACGCTGGCGCCGATGAACCAGCCCGCGATCGGCATCAGGAACTGGAACAGGCCGAAGTGAAACGACAGCCGGAACATCGCGCGGGCGCCCCGGGCGCGGTTGCTCGCGCTGGCCGCGAGCGACACGGCCACGGCGTCCATCGACAATCCCACGGCCACGACGAGGATTTCCCAGAGTGTCATCAGGCGGCATCCGTCATCGACAGTCCCACCATCCTACCGCCCGTCATACGCGAAGGGTCAAGCCCGCTCTGTTATACTCGCCGGCCGTGAGCGTTCGTTCGGGGGCCGGGCGAACCGATCCTGAGCCCACCAGCGCGCCATCCGACCCGTCGGGTGGCCGCCCCGTGGCGCTCGCACACGAGGGACTTAGATGAAAAGAGCTCTTCCGATATCGCTCGTCGCCGCCCTGATGCTCTGGACGGGTGGCATTCTCGCCGCCCGGACGGGGTCGACAGGACCTCTCGTTCAGGCGAAGGCCGCAGGTGCGAGTGCCGTCATGTACCGGGTCGCGACGTTCGACTCGGGGTTCGGCGGCTATTTCACGGCCAAGGCGATCGAGAAGCAGGCCAAAGCCCTCAGCGCGGAAGGCTATGGCCCGTTCCTGGTCGCGCACTACGGAGACACCACCAACATCCCCTATGGTGAGAAGACCCCCGACGAGATCGCGAAGTTCGCATCGGCGGGCATTCTCGCGGCGTTCCGCGACGGCGCGAGCGACGTCTACATCGCCTGCAACACCGCCTCCACGCAGTTCGAGCGCATCCGCGAGATCCTCCGCGCCGAGAACCCGACCTACCCCAACCACGTCTACTCCATCATCGACGTGTCGGTTCGGGAGGTCATGAAGACGGTCAGCGCGAAGCTGCAGGCCCAGGACATCGTGACCGTGGCGATCATGGCAACGCCCGCGACCGTGAAGTCGGAGACCTACCCGAAGTTCCTGGCCAGGGCGCTCAACGTCGCGTTCAAGCCCGGCCAGACCAGGATCCTGACCCAACCCCGCTGGCTGACCTCGAAGGGACCGACCATCGACAGCCTCGCCTATGTCACTCAACTCGCCCTCGGACCGAAGAAGAAGGTCGTCATCTACCAACTCGCGCCGGCCAACTGGGTCGACATGATCGAGCACGGGGCCTCCGACGCCGACAAGCGCGAGGCGGTCCGGCGGGACCTCGCCATGCTGGTCGGCCAGACGAAGGCGGGCGATCGCTTCGACGTGGTCGGCGAGTTCTGCACGCACTACCCGGTGTTCGACACCATGATCCAGGCTGAGCTCAGGACGCTCGGGAAGGTCGCGGGCGACACGCCGTTTGTCGTCCAGGGACCGATCATGGGGCAGCTGTTCAGGGCCCAGTTCCTGCAGCGGAAACCGGCGAAGGCCTCGGGCCCCGTCCCGCCGCCGCCGACGCCGCCCATCTACCTGAGCGGCACGAACATCGAATCCACGAGGGCCCTGGTCAGGCAGATCTTCCCCGACGACCCCGAGCCGATCATCGAGCACAGGGAATTCACCGTTCCGAAATAGACATCTTCACAATCGTGCGATCTTGAGATCTTGCGATCTGGGCTGAGGGCCGAGGGCAGCGGCCCGCCGCAGAACGCACAGTCGCAAGACCGCACGGTCGCAAGATCGCACGATCCCAAGATCGCAAGATGGGTCGATGCGCCTGCCTACCGCTGAAGTGCAGCGATCAGCAGCGTCACGGTGATCGGACTGGCGAGCGTCGACAGCATCACGCACGCGGTGACGAAGGAAGGGGCCACGTCGAACTCGAGGGCGAGAATCGTGGTCAGGACGGCGCTCGGCATCCCCGACTGCAGGATCGCCGCCTGGCGCGCCGCGCCCGCCAGCCCGAGCAGCCGGCTGGCGCCGAGCGCGATCACCGGGGTGACGATCAGCGCGAGGACGACGGCCACGACCACCAGCATCGGGCGCTCCGGCCACGACCCCCGCTCGAGCTGCATCCCGAGCACGAGGATCATCGTCGGGATCGCGGCGGCGCTGAGCAGTTCCACCGGCCGCATGACGGCAGGCGGCGGCTGCACGCCGAGTCCCATGACGACACCCGCCGCCACGACGGCCCAGACCGCCGGCACGCGCAGCACGCCGCTGGCCGCGTGGGCCAGCGAACGATGCCCGGCCGACGCCAGGAACACGCCGAGCGTATAGGTGGCCACGGCATTGACGACGAAGTAGACCGTCGCGTGCGCCAGCGCGTCGCGGCCGAACGCGAACAGGATGACCGGCAGGCCGTAGTTGCCGCTGTTCGAGAACATCACCACGATGAGGAACGCGCTGGTCGTCGCCCGGTCGAGGCGGAACGGCAGCGCGACAAGGCGGGCCACCACACCGATGCTGCAGATGGTCACCAGGGCGAGCGCCGTCATTCGCCCGAAGTCCGCCGCGCCGAGCGACGAGGTGACCAGCATGTGGAACACCAGGCACGGCGAGAGCGCGTTGAAGGTGATCCGGGAGAGCGTCCGCACGTCCGCCTTGAACACGCGGGCGACGGTGAAGCCAACGGCCGCAACGACGAACACCGGCAGCACGTCGTTGGCGAAGATGGACAGCAGCGTGGTCACGGGATGGCCATCATACCTCAGGCCTGCCAGAACCGGCCGTGAGTCGCCGGGTCGGACAGCCAGGTCAGCCAGCGCGCCACCACGACCACGAACCCGGTACCGGCCAGGGCGCACAGCAGGGCGACGAGCGGGCGTCACCGCAGCAGGCCGCCGAGCCGGAACGACAGCCGGATTGCGATGTAGTAAGCCGCTGGCGTGAGGAACACGCCGGCGAACAGGGCCCCGACCACGACCGACGGGCTCAGGCCCCGCGCGGCCAGGGCCGTCGCCGTGCTCAGCGGAATGAGCAGGCCCAGGCAGCCGGCCGATTTCGGGCCCGGCAGGATCGCCTGCGAGAGGGCGAACGCCATCGAGACATAGAAGATGCTGATCGTCAGCGGAACCGCCGGTAGGGGCACGCCGGGCGGGAGCTCCGGCGGCAGCCACCGCGCGAACGCATGGGCGGCGGCCAGCCAACCACCGCCGTGACCACCCACGCGACGAAGACGGCTTCGACGGCAGGGCGGCCGGGCTCATGCTCGTCGGGCATCGCTGCCTCCTCTCCCGCTCGGCCGGCGAGGACGCCGACCCTACCTCGTGCCTGTCGCGCGGGCCTCCCCCGGCCTGGGCGAAGTCGAAGGCTGGCCCGCGGGCCTCGTACCGGTAGCGCGGGCCTCCTGGCCCGCGTGGCGAGATTCTATACAAGGACGCACCACCACCGTACAATCTGGCGAGGTCCGGCGTGCGAGAGCGCGCTGTCAGCAGTCTGTCTCGTGCATTCCCTGGAGTTCGTATGCGCAGAGTCCTCCTGCTCGTCGTCGTGGGCATTGCTTGTCTGACGCCGGCGGCGGCCGGCGGTGTGCCCGGCCGGTTCATGCAGTACCCGACCATCTCGGGTGACACGGTGGTGTTCACCTACGAAGGCGACCTGTGGTCGGTCCCGGCGGCGGGCGGAACCGCTAGACGGCTGACCAGCCATCCCGGCATCGAGGAGGCAGCGAAGTTCTCGCCCGATGGGAAGACGCTCGTCTTCACTGCCGAGTACGACGGCGCGCCGAACCTGTACGTCATGCCGGCGACGGGGGGCGCGCCCAAACGCCTCACCTTCTTCGGCGCCGCCGTGCAGGCCGAAGCCTGGACGCCCGACGGCAAGAAGGTCGTCTTCCGGTCGAGCCACGAGGCCACGTTCAGGCCGATGACGCGCCTCTACACCGTCTCGCCCGAGGGCGGCCTGCCCGAGGCGCTGCCGATGGATCGGGCGATTCTCTGCTCCTACTCCCCCGACGGCACCAAGCTCGCCTACAACCGCCGGGGCCTGGAGGAGTACTACTGGAAACGCTACAAGGGGGGCCGCTACGTCGATCTCTGGCTTTACGACTTCGCCAGCCGCCAGTACATGCAGCTGAGCGATTACGTCGGCAAGAGCGCGTACCCGATGTACGCGGCCGGGAAGTTGTTCTTCGTGTCCGACCGCGACCCCCGTGGGGTCAGCAACCTCTACACGATCGACCCCGCCACGAAGAAGGTCGAGCAGGTGACGAAGTTCGACGACTTCGACATCCAGTGGCCCGCAACCGACGGCCGGCGGATCGTGTTCGTGCGCGCGGGCCGGCTGACCGTTTTCGACCCGGCGACGGGCGCGACGAAGACACCCGAGGTCGACATCCCGTCCGACCGGTGGCAATTGGCCGAGCGGACGATCAACCCACGCGAGAACATCCAGTCGTTTGCCGTGTCGAACGACGGCAAGTCGGTGGTGTTCGAAGCGCGCGGCGACGTGCTCCTGGTGCCGGCCGGCGATCAGGCACAGACGCGGGACCTCACCGGCACGACCGCCTCGCGCGAGCGCTATCCGCAGATGTCGCCCGACGGCTCGAAGGTCGCGTTCTTCTCGGACAAGACCGGCAGCTACCAGCTCTACGTGACCGACGCCGCGGGCAAGGGGCCGTGGGAGGCGCTGACCACGACGCTCGACCGCACGGTCTACCACCTCGAGTGGGCACCCGACGGCACGAAGATCCTGTTCGGCAACAAGGACTTCGCCCTCTTCTACGTGGACGTCGCCACCAAGAAGCTGACGCGCTTCGCCTCGTCGAACCAGATGAAGAACGACGAGTTCTTCTGGGAGGTCAGCGATTACTCCTGGTCGCCCGACAGCCAGTGGATCACCTACTCGTTCGTGCAGTTCAACCGCAACAACCAGGTGTTTCTCTACAGCCTCGAGCAGAACAAGTCGTTCCCGGTCACGACCGACTTCTACGACAGCCTGAATCCGTCGTTCGATGCGAATGGCGACTACCTGTACTTCCTGTCGTACCGCAATTTCGACACGCGGATCGACATCTTCGAGGACGACCACGTCATCGAGCACCCGGTGCAGGTCATGGCGCTCGCGCTCAAGGCGGGACAGCGCCCGCCCTACGACCGCTGGAAGGGCCCCAAGGACGCCGAACCGTTCCGCATCGACCTGGCCGGGATTGAGTCGCGCGTTTTCCCGCTACCGATCGCGCCCGGTCTCTACTTCCACCTCAAGGCTGGCAAGGGCGTCGTGACCTACGACTCCCTGTCCACCTACGGCGAGGCCGAGACGGAAGAACTCTTCAAGCCTGGCGGCGAGGAGAAGTGGACGCTGCACGTCTTCGACATGGCGTCGCAGAAGGAGGCCGTCGCCGAGGCGCCGATCGTCGACTGGCGGCTGTCGGCCAACCGGGAGCAGATGATCGTGCGGCGTGCCGGGCCGACCTTCCTCGTTACCACGCCCGAGAAGTTCTTCCAGAACCCGAAGGCGTTCGGAACGCGGGTTTCGCTCGACCAGATGCTCGTCAGGGTGAACCCGGTCCAGGAATGGACGCAGATCTTTGGCGACACGTGGCGCTGGTACAACGAGTTCTTCTACGACGCGAACATGCACGGCCACGACTGGAAGAAATGGGGAGAGACGCTGCGCGCCTTCGTCCCCGACCTCTCCTCGCGGGCCGACCTGAACTGGCTGCTGTCGCAGATGGTCGGCGAGCTGAACGTCTCGCACACCTACATCGGCGGCGGCGACATGGGGCCGCTGCGGGCGCCGACGACGCAGACTTACACAGGGCTGCTCGGAGCGGACTTGGAGGCGGACCCGAACGGCGGGTTCCGCCTGGCGAAGATCTTCGGGCCGACCACCTACAACGCCGACCTGGTGGCGCCGCTCGTGCGGCCGGATGTCGACGTGAAGGAAGGGGACTACCTGGTCGCCATCGACGGCCACGCGCTGAAGGCCGGCGAGAATCCCTACCAGTTCCTGCAGGTGACGCGCGGCCAGAAGGTGTCGATCTCGGTGAACGCGAAACCCCTGCTCGACGGCGCGCGGACCTACGAGATCGAGCCCCTGCGCTCGGAGGCGACGCTCCGCTACAACCGCTGGCTCGCCGGCAACATCGACACGGTGCTCAAGGCGTCGAACGGCGAGATCGGCTACATGCACATCCAGGCGATGAGCACCAACAACACGGGTCAGTTCGACAAGTTCTGGCGCGCCTTCCGCTACAAGAAGGGGATCATCATCGACGTCCGCGGCAACGGCGGCGGGTGGACCGAGTATTTCATCATCGACAAGCTGGAACGGAAGATGACCGCCTACAACGTGCTCCGCGGCATGGAGCCGTTCCGCTACCCGGGCTCGACGACGACAGGCCCGATTGCGGTGATCAGCAACGAGTACAACGGGTCTGACGGCGAGGCGTTCCTCGAGGACTTCAAGGCACGGAAGCTCGGGACCGTGATCGGCGTGCCGTCATGGGGCGGCCTGGTGGGGATTTTGAACCGGCAACTCACCGTCGACAACGGGACGGTCGAGCAGTCGAACAACGCGTTCTACAACGACCAGGGCAGGTGGCTCATCGAGGGCCACGGCGGCGACCCGGACATCGTCATCGACAACGACCCGGCGTCGGCCGCGGCCGGCCGCGACGCGCAGCTCGAGCGCGCCGTCGTCGAGGTGCAGAAGCAGATCAAGGCGAAGCCGTTCAGCTTCCCGCCGGTGCCGAAGTATCCGATCAGGTAGGCTTAAGGCTTCCGCCTCCGCCAAGGCTACGGCGGACCCGCCGAAGCCCCGCCGACACCCATGGGCTATGGCGGGGCGAAGGCGGGCAGGGCTCAAGGGCTGGCCTCAGAACCAACCCCGCTCGCGCACCGTCTAACGGACCATGGTAAAGCTCCGTCTTCCGCATGCCGTTCGCAGCCTGCTGCGAACCCCCCTGGTCACGCTGATTGCCGTCGCGTCCCTCGCGCTCGGCATCGGGGCGAACGCTGCCATCTTCTCGATGTTCGACCAGATGCTGCTCCGGCCGCTGCCCGTGGCCGACCCGGGTTCGCTCGTCAACCTGAGCGCGCCCGGGCCGAAGCCGGGATCGGTCTCATGCAGCCAACCCGGCGACTGCGACGAGACGTTCAGCTACCCGATGTTCCGGGACCTCGAGCGGCAGCAGACCGTGTTCACGGGAATCGCCGCGCACGAGCCATTTTCGGCGAATCTCGCGTTTCGGGGACAGACGCTGAACGGCCGGGGGCTGCTCGTCTCGGGAAGCTACTTCCCGGTGCTCGGCTTGCAGCCGGCGCTCGGCCGGCTCTTCAGCCGCGCGGACGACGGTGTGCCGGGCGAGCCGCATGTCGCCGTGCTCAGCTACGAGTACTGGCGGACGCGCTTCGACGCTCGGTCCGACGTCCTCAACCAGCCGCTCGTCGTCAACGGGCAGCCGATGACGATCGTGGGCGTCGCGCCGCGCGGATTTGGGAGCACGACACTCGGCCTGCGGCCCGAGGTGTTCGTGCCCATGACGATGCACGACGCCATGGAGTCGTATTTCTCCGGCGTGCTCGAGAACCGCCGTGCCTATTGGGCCTACCTGTTCGCCCGGTTGAAGCCCGGCGTGACGCTGGACGGCGCGCTCGCCGCAGTGAACGTCCAGTACTCGGCCATCCTGAACGACGTCGAGGCGCCGCTGCAGAAGAACATCAGCGATCAGAAGATGAAGCAGTTCCGCGTGCGGAAACTGACAGGCGTCCTGGACGCGCGCGGCCAGAGCCGGATGCACGACGAGGCACGGATGCCGCTCGTCATGCTGTTTGCGGTGACCGGGCTCGTGCTCCTGATCGCGTGCGCGAACATCGCCAACCTGCTGCTCGCGCGGGCGGCGGGCCGGACGGGCGAGATGGCCGTGCGCCTGGCCATCGGCGCCGGGCGCTGGCGGCTCGTGAGACAGCTGCTCGCCGAGGCAGGAATCCTGGCGCTGGCGGGAGGCCTGCTCGGCCTGCTCGTCGCGCGGTGGACCCTGGATGCCATTCTCTCCGTCGTGCCCGACCGGATTGCCCACACCATGGCGGTCAGCCTGGACCACCGCGTGATGCTGTTTGCCGCGGCCGTTGCCGTCGGCACCGGGCTGCTCTTCGGGTTGTTCCCGGCGCTGCACAGCACGAGGCCCGACCTCGTCACGGCGCTCAAGGGGCAGGCGGGTCAGCCCGGGGGCTCGCGGGCCGCCGCGAGGTTCCGCACGCTGCTCGTGACCGCGCAGGTCGGCCTGTCGATGCTGCTGCTCGTCGGTGCCGGCCTGTTCCTCAAGAGCCTGGCCAATGTCAGCCGCGTGGACCTCGGCCTCCACGTGGACCAGGTGGTAACGTTCGGGGTCTCTCCGCAGCTGAACGGGTACAAAGGCCCGCGTTCGCTCGAGCTGTTTGCCCGGCTCGAGGACGAGTTGGGCGCACTGCCCGGCGTGACCAGCGTCACCGCGGCCTTGATCCCGCCGCTGAGCGGCGACAACTGGGACAGCAGCATGGAGGTCGAAGGGTTCCCGGCGGGTCCGGATACCGACACGTCGGCCAACTTCAACAAGGTCGGGCCGGGGTTCTTCCGGACCTTCGGCGTGCCGCTGCTGGCGGGGCGTGAGTTCACGAAGGCCGACGCGGAAGGCGCCCCGAGCGTCGCGATCGTGAACGAGCAGTTCACGAGAAAGTTCAAGCTCGGGCGCGAGGCGATTGGCAAGCACATCAGAATGGGGCCGCGAAGCGCGCCGCAGACCGAGATTGTCGGCATCACGGCCGACACGAAGTACAGCAACGTGAAAGAGGTGCCGCCGCCGCAGGTCTTCGTGCCCTATCGCCAGGGCGAGACGCTCGGGTTCCTCAACTACTACGTCAAGACGACGTTGCCGCCCGAGCAGGTGCTGGCGACGGTCCCGAGGGTCGTCCACCGCCTCGATCCGAACCTGCCGGTCGAGGAGCCGCGGACCATGGGAGCGCAGATTCGCGAGGATCTCTTCGTCGATCGCCTCCTGACCGTGTTCTCGGCGGCGTTCGCGACACTGGCCACGCTGCTGGCCGCCATCGGCCTCTACGGCATCCTGGCCTATTCGGTGGCCCAGCGGACGCGCGAGATCGGCTTGCGGATGGCGCTGGGCGCCGCGCCGGACCGCGTGCGGTGGATGATTCTGTCGCAGACCGCGATCATGACCGCCGTCGGCGGCGGCGCAGGGCTCGCGCTCGCGGCGCTCGGCGGTCGATACGCCGAGTCGCTGCTCTACCAGCTGAAGGGGTACGACCCCACGGTCTTCGTGTCGGCTGCCGCCGTGCTCGCGTGCGTCGCGCTCGCGGCCGGCTTCGTGCCGGCCGTACGGGCGTCCCAGGTGGATCCCATGACCGCGCTGCGCGACGAGTAGGCACCGCCTTCGCCCCGTCGCGATTCACCGGACCACGACGGGACGACGGCGAGGCAAGCCCGCTGTCGCCTGTCGTTGCAATTCGCAGACGCGCGGGGGAGAATGAGCGGGCCGGTTCCAACGGGCACTCTGGGAGGATCATGGCCGACCGCCCGCCATCCACGCGCCTGTCGCGTGCCCTGTGGCCCATCGCCGCGAGCGCGTTCTCGATCCTGGCGTTCCTCGCCGTCGGTCGGCTCTATCTCTGGTCGTACACCCTGGACCTCGGCGCGCTGGTGCTGCCTGCGGCACGGCATCTCTACTTCCTGTTCTTCTGGACGCTCATCGGATCGCTCGCGGCCGTGTTTCTGGCCGCGGGCCTGACGCGCCTGCAGGCCCTGGCGCCGCGGCGCGACGCGCCGCCGACCGAACGGGGCGACGGCGTCTGGCTCGCCGTCACGATGGCCGCGGCGTTTCTCATCGCCTGCACGATTCGCGCGTTCGTCCTCCGGGGCGCGGTCGTGACCGACGACGAGAGCGCCTACCAGTTCATGGCGGAGGTGCTGGCGTCCGGGCGGCTCTGGGTCGCCTCGCACCCGATGAAGGCGTTCTTCGACCGCGTCTTCATGATCAATGACGGGAAGTTCTACGGACAGTACTTCATCGGCTGGCCCGCGTTGATGGCGCCAGGCGTCTACCTGGGTGTCGCCGGGTACATGAACGCGTTCTACTCGGCGCTGACGGTGCCGGCGGTCTTTCTCACGGTTCGGCGACTGGCCGGCGCGGCCGCCGGGCGTGTGGCCACGCTCCTCTACCTCGCGTCGCCCATGCTGGCCATCGGCGCGGCGACCGAGCTGTCCCACACGACGTGTTTGATGGCTGCCGCCTGGGCGACCTACTGCTTGCTGCGGTCGTGGGACGCGCCCCGGGACTGGCGCTGGCACTCGGGTGTCGCGGCTTGCTTCGGTGTCGGGTTCCTGATCCGGCCGCTGTCGACACTCGGTGTGGGCTTGCCGATCCTCTTCGGCTGGTTCGTCATCGTGGTACGACAGGCGCCGGCCGTGCGTCGCCGCGCCATCCTGGCGTTCGCCGGGCCCGCGCTGGCGCTGGCCGCCGTGTTCCTGGCCGTCAACATGGCGCAGAACGGGTCGCCGTTCACGACCTCGTACGAGCGGATGCAGCAGTACATGCGGGAGGTCGACTACCGCAACGTCGGGTGGTCGGCGGCCTCGCCGCCGCCGCCGCTGATTCGCTACATTCTCGGCGGCGGGGAATGGGAACTGTCGCTGGCCAGGACGACGATCGGGCTGGTGCGTTTGGTGTTCGACCTGTTCGGATCACCGCTCCTGGTGGTCCTGGTCCTCCTGGCGTGGGCGGCAAAGCCCGCGCGGATCATCTGGTTCATGGCGCTCGGTTTCGTGGCCTTGCACTTCACCCTGTCGGACTCGGGCGTCGACACCTTCGCGCCGGTGCACTTCTATGAACTGGCGTGGCCGCTCATCGTGCTGGCCGGGGTGGGATTCGCGCAGCTGGCCCGGCTGGCGCGAGAATGGCAGCCGCATCGATCCGAGTCGTGGCCGCTGCTGGTTGTGGCGGCGTTCGTGGTGGCCTCGCTGGTCGGCTTCGCACCCGTCCGGCTGCACGCCGTGAAGGTCATCGCCTCGAACGTCAACGCGCCGGAGGAGGCTCTGAAGGAGCGCGGCATCTCGCATGCGGTGGTGTTCACGGCCGGGATCTTCGTCGACCAGCAGTGCATCGCGCCGACGCGGCACTTCGTCTTTTTCCGGCCGAACAACGATCCGAACCTGCAGAACGCCATCCTGTGGGCGAACCATCTCGGCTGGGAGGACGACCAGGCGCTGATGAAGTACTTCCCTGGCCGCACGCCGTACCTGATGACGTGGGAAGGCTGCCGCCCCAGATTTGAGGAGATCAGGTAGCACCGTGGACGCCGCCACCCCGCACGACCAGGAATGTCCCGAGGCACGCGAGATCGACGTGACGATCGTGATGCCGTGCCTCAACGAAGCGAAGACCCTGCCGGCCTCGCTCGCTACCGCGGCCGAGGCGCTGGCCGTGCTCCGCACGCGCCATGGTCTGGGTGGAGAGGTCGTGGTGTCGGACAACGGCAGCACCGACGGAAGCCAGGCTGTCGCCGAGGGCCTGGGGGCGCGCGTGGTCCACTGCATCAGGCGCGGATACGGGGCCGCGCTCACACACGGCGTCCTCCAGGCGCGCGGCCGCTACATCGTGATGGGCGACGCCGACGGGTCCTACGACTTTCGCGAAGCGGTCCCGATGGTGGAGAAGCTCCGCGACGGTTGGGACCTCTGCATGGGGTCGCGCTTCAGGGGCGAAATCAAACCTGGTGCGATGCCGTGGAAAAACCGCCGGATCGGAAATCCCGCGCTGACCGGCCTGCTGAACCTCTTCTTCCGGTCCGGCCTGAGCGACGCACACAGCGGTCTGCGCGCGTTCACCAAGACCGCGTTCTTCAAAATCAACCCCACGTCGCAGGGCATGGAGTTCGCCAGCGAACTGGTCATCAAGTCCACGCTGCTGGGCCTCTCACGCACCGAGGTCCCCATCACGCTCTACCCGGACGGCCGCGACCGCGCCCCGCACCTGCGCCCGTGGCGTGACGGCTGGCGGCATCTCCGGTATCTCGTCATGCTGAGCCCCGCGTGGCTCTATTTCGTGCCGGCGCTCGCGCTGGGCGCCGTCGGCATCACCATCCTGACACTCGTGCTGCTGGCGCCGACCGGCGGCATGGCCACCGTGGGCCGATTCTGGCTCGGCGACCACTGGGCCGTGCTGGCCGGCGCGTTCCTCGCGATCGCCCACCAGATGGTCCTGATGGGCCTCGCGGCCACGCTCTACGGCGCGCGCGAAGGTTACCGGATCATGACGCCGGCCATGCGCGTGGCGTTCTGGGCGACGCGTCTCGAACACATGCTCGTCCTGGGAGCGGCGCTGGTGGCGGCGGGCCTCGGCGTACTCGGCCTCGTCGTGTGGGTGTGGCGAGCATCAGGCTACGGCAGCCTCCAGATGATCCGGGAGATGGTGGTGGCGTCGACGCTCATCGTGATCGGGCTGCAGACTGCCTTCGGCGGTTTCCTCCTGTCGGTCATCGGCGGCAACGAGGCCCAGGTCGATACGGCCATCGCGCGGTTCACGACTGCCGACGAGGAGCGGCCCCGTTGTGACACACGCTGACACTGGAACGCGGCGCGCCCCGGCCATCCCGCCACTGCGCTACGACCCGTTCGAGAAGATCCGGGTGCCGCGCCCCGTGGACCGCTACCAGTACGTCCGCGAGCGCTGCCGCGGGAGGCGCGTGCTCGACCTCGGCGCCTACGACGAGACCGAGGTCGCCAGGACTCAGCATGCGAGCTGGCGCTGGCTCCACGCCGAGATCGCGGCGACGGCATCCGCCGTCCTTGGCATGGACGCCTCGCCGGCGCTGCCGCCCAATGGGCTCGTCACCGGCGTCGGCACGAGAATCGTGCCCGGCGACGTGGCCCGCCTCGACGATCTCGTCGCCGACTTCAAGCCGGATCTCATCGTTGCCGGCGAACTGGTCGAGCACACCCCGGACACGCTCGGATGGATCTCACGGCTGGCGGCGTGCGCGCGGCGAACCGACTTCCTCGCCACGACGCCAAACGCCACCTCGATCATCAACCTGCTGATGGCGTTCCTCGGGCGTGAGAACAACCACCCGGACCATCTGCACGTGTACCTGGTACAAGACGCTAGCGACGCTGGCCTCGCGCGTGCCCCTGGCCGGCGCGTCGCTCACCCCCTACTACTACGATCCGCACCTGCTGCTCGGCCGGCTGCCGCGACCTGCCGCGATGACCGCGAGCGCGGTGGACGCGCTGATTCTCAGGCCGGTGCAGTTTCTCTTCCCGCTGACTGCGTTCGGCTGGATCCTCGAGGGGCGCCTGGGGGACGGCTCGTGAAGCGCCCGTGGCTCTCGGTGCTCCTGCCGACCTGCAACGGCGAGGCGCATCTTCCCCGCGCGCTCGACAGCATCGTCGCAGAGGCCGACCCGGAGGTGGAGGTCATTGTCGTCGACGACGGGTCGTCGGACGGGACCTGCGACATTCTCCGGTCCTACCAGGGCAGGTTGAATCTCACCCTGGAACGGCGCCAGGTCGGCAACTGGGTCGCGAACACGAACCTGGCGCTCGACCGAGCGTCGGGAGAGCTCGCCTGCTTCCTCCACCAGGACGACTGCTGGCTGCCGGGCAGGCTGCGGGCCGTGCGGAGCCTGTTCGCCGACCTCCCCTCGGCCGGGCTCGTGCTCCACGCATGCCGGTTCGTCGGCCCCGCCGGCCGCGCCGCCGGCACCTGGCGGTGCCCTCTTCCCGCGAGGCGACCCGTGCCGCCGGCAGCGATGATGGAGCGGTTGCTCGTCCAGAATTTCATCGGGATTCCCGGCGGTGTTTTCCACCGCGCGCTCGCGCTCCAGTGCGGCGGACTGGATGAGTCGCTGTGGTATACGGCCGACTGGGATTTCTGGTTGAAGCTCTCCTCCGTTGCCGACACGGTCTACCTGCCGAAGGCGCTGGCCGTGTTCCGCCTGCACGCCGCGTCGCAGACCGCTACGCGGAGCCGATCCCTGGATGAGTTCCGCCGACAGATGCAAGTGGTGCTCGACCGTCACGCCCCTCGCTGGCAGGCGCCAGACGCCGTCACACGCGCGGCGGTCGAGCGAACGGCAACGGTGGCGATCGAGGTCAATCTGGCGCTGGCCGCTGCTTACCACCGCGCTCCCATCGAGCGGGGCCGCCTGCTCGCGGCGCTTCGCCGGCTCCGGCCTTCGGACTGGCGGCGCCTCGCGCGCGACTCGCGCCTCCACGAGCGCGTCGCAGCCCGCCTTCGCGCCCGCCTCCTCACTGGCTCCCCGCCCGTGCCTGAGCCTTGAGCCCTGAGCCGTTCTGGCCTGAGCCCTGAGCCATCAGCCTTGCTTCTCCGCGCCCGCCGCTGTACGATTCCCGCGCTCCCCAGTGTTCCACCAGACGGAGGTTGCCATGGCAAAGTGCGGTTCGAAGTGCGGAACGGCCAAGAAGGCCGCCGCGCCGAAGAAAAAGGCCGCGAAGTAGGGCGGCCCGAACGACGGCAGCCGGTGCCCGGCACCGGCTGTTCGCCCCCGCCACGCTGCCCGCCTCGACCTCCTGAGTCCCCGGAGAAGACCTCATGCCGGACTTGCTCTCTCCGTTATCTCTGCACGGCCTCACGTTGAGGAACCGTATCGTCATGCCGCCGATGTGGTCGGGACAGGCCACGCCGGACGGGCTCGTCACGCCAGCGATCGTCGAATACCACCGCCGGCGTGCGGCGGCCGGGTGCGGCCTCGTCATCGTCGAGCACGCGTTCGTTCATCCGCGTGGCCGCCACTCGTCCACCCAGATCGGCGTCCACGCCGACGCGACCGTCGACGGCCTGCGCCGGCTGGCGGCGGCCATCAAGAACGAGGGCGCGGTGGCCTGCCTCCAGATCTCGCATGCGGGGTCGCGCGGGTCGTCCCGCGTCATCGGCGCACGTCCGCTGGCCCCGTCGGCCGTCCGTCATCCGAACGAGCCCGACGGCGATGTTCCCGAGGCTGTCGGCCAAGCGATGCTTCCAGAGATCGTCGTCGCGTTCGGCGACGCCGCAACTCGCGCGCAGGCCGCCGGATTCCAGGCGGTCGAGGTCCACGCGGCGCACGGCTTCCTGCTCAGCCAGTTCCTGTCGCCGCTGACCAACCGCCGTGACGATGACTATGGCGGCCCAGTCGGGAACCGCAGCCGTCTGCACCTGGAGGTGCTCGGCGAGGTTCGCAGGCGCGTCGCCCGCGAGATCGCCGTCTTCGTCCGGCTCGGCGCGCACGACGAGATGCGGGGCGGCCTCGAGATCGACGACGCGTGCTGGACGGCCTCCAGGCTCGCCGAGACCGGAGCCGATCTGATCGACGTCTCGGGCGGACTGCAGGGCTCGCGCGGCGCGGGCAAGGGGCCGGCCTACTTCGTGCCTTACGCGCAGGCGATCAAGGCGGTCGTCCCGGTGCCGGTGATGGTCACCGGCGGGCTCGGTGAGCCGGACCTGGCCAATCGCGCCGTGCGCGAGGGATGGGCCGATCTGATCGGCGTCGGGCGGGCGATGCTCAACGACCCGGAGTGGGCGGGCAAGGCCATCGCTCACCTGTCGATGGTGAGGCGACCGGACTAATGAAAAGACCGCTCCTGCTGTCGATGGCCGTCGTCTGTCTCCTGCTGATCCAGGCTGCCGGTGCCGACGACGGCATGTGGACGTTCGACAATCCGCCGCTCAAGCTGTGGAAGGAGAACTACAAATTCGAGCCGACGCCGCAGTGGCTGGAGCACATCCGGCTGGCCTCGCCGCGCGTCGACGGCTCGTCGGGCGCCTTCGTCTCGCCCGACGGGCTCATCATCACCAACCAGCACGTGGCCAACGGCCAGATCCAGAAGCTCTCGACGCCCGAGCACAACTACGTGCGCGACGGCTTCTACGCGGCCGCACCCGAGCAGGAACTGAGGTGCCCGGACATCGACGTCAATGTCTTCGTGTCCTACGAGGACGTGACGGCACGGGTGCAGGGGGCGGTCAAGCTTGGGATGAGCGACCGTGATGCCGCCGAGGCGCGCCGTGGAGCGATCGCGGGCATCGAGAAGGAGTCGGGAGAACGAACCGGCCTCCAGAGCGAGGTGGTGAAACTCTACAGCGGCGGTGAGTACTGGCTCTACCGCTACAAGAAGTACACCGACGTCCGCCTCGTGTTCGCGGTCGAGGAGGCCACGGGGTTCTTCGGCGGCGACTACGACAACTTCACCTATCCGCGCTACGACCTCGACGTCGCCTTCTTCCGCGCTTACGAGAACGGCCAGCCGGCGAGAACCGAATACCTGGCGTGGTCCGCCAAGGGGGCGGAGGAACATGAACTGGTGTTCGCCGTCGGCAGCCCCGGGACGACCTCGCGCCTGCTGACCATGGCGCAGATCGACTTCCATCGCGACGTGCTGAACCCCACGCAGATGGAGGTCTACATGGCGCGGCGCGACGCGCTGGCGCGCTACGCGGCGACGGGTACGGAGGCCCGGCGGCGCGCGTCGGCCTCGCTGCGCGGTCTCGAGAACTCGCTCAAGCGCCTGGTGGGCCAGCAGAACGGTCTCGAGAACGAGCGGCTGATGTCGGCGAAGATGGCCGAAGAGGGGAAGCTCCGCAAGGCGGTCGCCGAGAACCCTTCGTGGCAGAAGGCGTACGGCGACGGCTGGGACCAGATCGCCGCCGCCTTCCGGGCGTACGAGCCCTACGCCAGGCGGAACGCGTTCTCGACGCTGACGCCGTCGCAGCTGGCGGGCTTCGCACTGACGCTGGTGCGGTACGGCGAGGAATCGGCCAAGCCGAACGCGTCGCGGCTCGACGAGTTTCGCGATACGCGGATCGGCGCGCTGAAGACGACGTTGTTCTCGTCCGCCCCGGTCTACCCGGACATGGAGGAGTCGCTCCTCGCCTCGTGGCTGGCCGATGGCCAGAAGGCGCTTGGCAACGCCGACCCGTTCGTCAAGGCGGCGCTCAACGGACAGACCGCCGCATCTGTGGCCCGGACCGCCGTCGGCGGCACGAAGCTCGGCGATCCGGCGTTCCGCCGGTCCCTGTTCGAGTCGGGGCCGGCTGCGATCGCGAAATCCGACGATCCGATGATCGTCCTGGCCCGGCGCGTCGACCCCGTCATGCGCGAGATCCGGAGCTGGATCGAACAGCACATCACCAACGTGGAGACGACGGCCGGGGAGCGGATCGCGCGGGCCAGGTTCGCGGTCTACGGCAAGAGCATGTACCCGGATGCGAATTCCACGGTGCGCATCAGCTACGGCACGGTGCTCGGCTACGAGGACGGCACGACGCTGGTCCCCTACCAGACGACCTTCTACGGCCTGTTCGACCGCGCGGTGTCGTTCGGCAACCTGGCGCCGTTCTTCCTGCCCGAGCGCTGGTTCAATCGCCGCGCCGAACTCAACATGGCCACGCCGCTCAACTTCGCGTACACGGCCGACACGATTGGCGGCAACTCCGGCAGCTCCGTCATCAACCGCAAG
The DNA here is from genome assembly GCA_963727765.1 of uncultured Acidobacteriota bacterium. Classification (GTDB taxonomy): domain Bacteria; phylum Acidobacteriota; class Vicinamibacteria; order Vicinamibacterales; family Fen-181; genus FEN-299. The sequence goes on along the minus strand of CAVSGZ010000008.1, from coordinate 605,333 downwards.
GGGGAGCTGGTTGGGCTCAACTTCGACAGCAACCGGCAGAAGCTCGCCAACCGCTACATGTACATCGACGAGGCCGAAGGCGCGCGCGCCGTCGGCGTCCACAGCGCCGGCATCCTCGAAGCGCTCTCGAAGATCTACGGGGCGGAGAGGCTAGTGAAGGAGATCACGGGGCGGTAGCCGGCAGCGGATCACGGTCGGAGGACGGGGTCCCGCGAGGCTGGCAGCGGTCAGCGGATTACGAGATCCGCTGACCACTGACCCGTCCCTGTCATTTCGAGAGAATCGCCGCCATATCGTTCTCGAGCGTCGTGACCGGCTTCTCGATGACGCGGCCGACTTCCCTCTTCCCGCGGAAGAAGACGAACGTCGGCACGCGCTCGATCTTGTTCGCCTCCGCGAGGCCTTCCGCGTCCTTCTTGGACCGGTCGACGGCCACGAGCGTCACGCTGTCGAGCCGGATCTTCGCAAGGTCTGCGATCTTGAAGAAGCGCGGCAGGTCGCGCTTGCTGTCCTTGCACCACGTCCCGAGTATCACGAGCACGCGGACGCCGCGCCAGTGCGAGGCAATCGTTCTGACGGCCGCCGGGTCGGGAGTGTAGTCGTCCGCGCGCAGCGTTTTCCACGTTTCGTAGTTCTCGAGAGCCTTGCGCGTGACGTGACCGACGAGCGGCGCCGGCGCGAGTGAGTGGGCGCCAGGCACTGATCCGCCTGCGCCAGAAGGTCTGGGGGCCGTGGCTTGTGCTGGCGCGGCCGTGACCGGTCCCGGCGGCTGGGGCGTCGTCGCCGGCGCCTTGCGCGTGCCGCAGCCGGCGGCGAACAAACAGAAGACGACGAGCGGTGCGGCGGCGGTCAGCACCGCCCGGGCGGATGACCTTCGCATCGAGAGCCTCCGGGTCGGTCGAGGGGGCCTAGGTTGGCCGTCATGCTATGCGGGCGGTGCCCGGCGGGCAAGCGAAAAAGGGACCGGTTTTCGGGTAACATATTTAGTTGGCGCCCCAACCAAGAAGGAGATTCGATGACCAGGCATGCACGTCTTGCCCAGTGGGTCGACGAGGTCTCGGCCCTCTGCCAGCCGGACCGGGTCCATTGGTGCGATGGATCCCCCAAGGAATATCAGGAGATGCTGCGCCTGATGGTGCAGGCGGGCACGGCGATCAGGATGGACCCGGCCAGACCGAACAGCGTGTTCGTGCGGTCCGACCCCGCCGACGTGGCCCGCGTCGAGGACCGCACGTTCATCTGCTCGGCGAAGAAGGACGATGCCGGACCGACCAACAACTGGGCCGACCCAGCCGAGATGAAGGCGACACTCACGGGCCTCTTCAAGGGCTCGATGAAGGGCCGCACGCTTTTCGTGATTCCCTACAGCATGGGCCCGGTCGGGTCACCGATTGCGAAGATTGGCGTGGAGATCACCGATTCGCCCTACGTCGTTGCCAACATGCACATCATGACCCGCGTCGGCAGCAAGGTGATCGAGGTGCTTGGCGCCGACGGCGAGTTCGTCAGGGGCATGCACTCGGTCGGCGCGCCGCTCGAGGGCAACAACCCCGACGTGCCGTGGCCGTGCAACGCCAGCAACAAGTACATCTGCCATTTTCCAGAGACTCGCGAGATCTGGTCGTTCGGCTCGGGCTACGGTGGAAACGCCCTGCTCGGCAAGAAGTGCCACGCGCTCCGGATCGCGTCGGTGCAGGCGCGCGACGAGGGCTGGCTCGCCGAGCACATGCTGATCCTCAAGCTGACCAGCCCGCAGGGCGAGGTGCGCTATGTGACCGGCGCCTTCCCGTCGGCGTGCGGCAAGACCAATCTCGCCATGCTGGTGCCGACGGTGCCGGGCTGGAAGGTCGAGACGATCGGCGACGATATCGCCTGGATGAAGTTCGGGCCCGACGGCCGGCTCTACGCCATCAACCCCGAGGCCGGGTTCTTCGGCGTGGCGCCCGGCACCAACATGAAGTCGAACCCGAACGCGATCCTGACGCTGCACGCGAACTCGATCTTCACCAACTGCGCGATGCTCCCGGATGGCGACGTGTGGTGGGAGGCCATGACCGACAAGGAGCCGCCAGAGCTGATGGACTGGCTGCGGCGGCCGTGGCACCCAGGCTGCGGGAGGAAGGCGGCGCACCCCAACGCGCGGTTCACCGCGCCGGCCAAGCAGTGTCCGGTCATCGCTCCGGAGTGGGAGGACCCGAAGGGGGTGCCGATCTCGGCGATGCTCTTCGGCGGCCGTCGCGCCACCGTGGTGCCGCTCGTCACCGAGGCGTTCAACTGGCAGCACGGCACGTTCCTCGGCTCGATCATGGGTAGCGAGACGACGGCCGCGGCGGCCGGGAAGGTCGGCCAGCTCCGGCGCGACCCGTTTGCGATGCTCCCCTTCTGCGGCTACCACATGGGGGACTACTTCGCGCACTGGCTGAAGGTCGGCGCCGCGACGAGCCCCGACAAGCTGCCGCGCCTCTACTACGTCAACTGGTTCCGCCAGGACGAGCACGGCAAGTTCATCTGGCCGGGCTACGGCGAGAACAGTCGCGTCCTCAAGTGGGTGTTCGAGCGGGTGACGGGCGGCGGCAAGGCCGTGGAGACGCCCATCGGATCGCTGCCGGCTCCGGGCGCGCTCGACCTCAACGGACTCGATATCTCGTCCGCGGCGCTCGACCTGCTCTTGAAGGTCGACGTGGACGGCTGGTTGGCGGAACTCCCGCTCATCAAATCGCACTACGAGAAGTTCGGCGACCGGATGCCCGCCGGGCTCACCAAGGAACTGGCCGAGCTCGAGAAGCGGCTGCTCGCGGCGAAGAAGTAAGTCGGCCGCACAAGTGACCGACGACAAGGCCCGGGGTGGTCGGACCGCCTCGGGCCTTTGTCACGTACGGCTGCAGGACCTGCAGCGGCAAGACCGGCGTCGGCCGGCTGGTGAGACGCCAGTGGTTCGGCTGGCTCACCACTGCCCTGAGCACAGTCGAAGGGCAGTCGTGGCCCGGTTCGTCGCGCCGGACTCAGCTCGGCGCGACGAACCGGGCCACGACTGACGTCTCATGGGACGGCGTGAGCCCTAAGTCTCTTGGCTTGAACCCTGGGCCGACTATGCTCGCCCGTACCGTTCCTTGAGCCCCCGATAATCCGTCTTCCCCGTGCCGAGCACGGGAATCCTGTCGACAGCGATCACCTGCCGCACGTGGTAGAGCGGGCTGAGTCCCGCGTCCCTGATCAGCCGGTTGACCTCGTCGCGCGTCGTCGGCCGCACCGCGAACACGACGATCTCGGGGCTCTCCGCCGCGCCCAGCGCCTCGACGGCCAGCGGCGGTCCCTCGTCCTCCTCGGTCGTGAAGTGCGGCAGCAGCACCGCCTCGATCGCCGGCAGCGAGATCATCTCGCCGCCGAGCTTCACGAAGCGCTTCAGTCGCCCCTCGAAGGTGAGATACCCGGTCTCGTCGGCCCGGACCAGGTCGCCGGTCCGGTACCACGACTTGCCGCCCCACGCGACGAACGGCGACTCGCCGGCGTACTTGAGATACCCGGAGAAGATGCTCGGGCCGCGCACGAGCAGCATCCCGGCTTCTTCCGGCGGGGCCGCCGCGTTGGTCTCGAGATTGACGACCGCCCACTCCACCGAGTCGAGCGGCTTCCCGATGCTGCCAGGCTGCGGCCGCTCCGGACGCGTGGCCGACACGATCGGCGAGCACTCGGTGATCCCGTAGCCCTCGAGGATGATCGCCCGGTCGCAGGCGCGCCGCAGGGCCTCGTAGACCGTCTCGGGGCACTTCTCCGCCCCGGTCACGGCGAATCTCAGCGACGACAACTGGCCCGGCTTCGAGGCGCGGACGATGCCGTTGAGGAACGTCGGTGTTCCGACGAGCATCGTCACGCGGTACGCCTCCACGACGCGCGCGAGCACCGCCGCCTCAGTCGGGTTCGGATGGTAGACGGTGCGCAGCCCCGAGCACAACGGCAGGATCGTCGTCACGACGATGCCGAACGAGTGGAACGGCGGGAGCATGCCGATGAGCACGTCGCGCTCCTCCACGTGGACCGCCGCCAACACGTCGCGCAGATTGGTGAGGATGTTCGTGTGCGTGAGCGGAACGGCCTTGGGCAGGCTCTCCGAGCCGCTGGTGAAGAGGACGACCGCGTCGTGGGTCGGCGTCACGCTCCTCAAGGACCGCCAGCTCAGGCGGCTGCGCACGAGCGCCGAGACCTTCGCGCGAGTGGTCAGGCGCGACCGCAGGTCCTCGGCCAGCACGAACCGCCCCGCCAGCGCCGAGAGGTCGACTCCCATTCCCTCGAGCTTCGTGAGCAGGGCCCCGGCGGTGATCACGCGGTCCACGCCGAGCACGTCGAGCGCATGCACGAGGTTGCGCGAGCCGGTGGTCCAGTTGATCATCACGGGCGTCTTGCCGGCAAATAGCGCGGCCACGTAGAACAGGCCTGCGCCGACCGACGCCGGCAGCATGATCCCCACGTACTGGCCCGGCATCTGCCTGATGGCCGGCGAGAGCAGCATCACGCCGAGCACGAGGCGCCTGAACGTGACCTCTCCGCTCGTCTGGTCGGCGAGGATCGGTTCGTCGGGGCGGCGTGAGGCCTGCTCGAGAAAGGCGCTCGTGATCGTGGCCACGTCGGGGATGGCCAGCCGCCGGTCGCTGGCCGCGGACATCCAGGCGGCGCTGGCCGGCCTGAGCGGCGACTCGATCGCCGAGATGCCCTTGCCCGAGGCGGCCAGCACGACGTCGCTGACGGTCATCAGACTCTCCGGCGTGCCGACCGGGAAGCCAAACTCCTTCTCGATCCACAGCGCCAGATCCGCCGACGCCAGGCTGTCGAGACCGAGATCCTGCGCCAGGCGATCCTCCAGCCGCACGTTGGCCCGCCCGGTCAGCCGCGTCATCTCCTCGATCACGATCCGCCGCGTCGCCTCAGGGGCCTCCGACGCGTCGCCGGCGATGCGCTGCACCTCGGGGTCCGGGAGCTCACGCACGCCGCCGCGTTCCCAGAAGCCGTACGGCACGTAAGTGTTGCGGGGCGCTCGCTCGTTGTAGAACGCTTCCAGGTAGTTGTTGATCGCCATCCGGCTTCCGTCGCGCGGGAAGTCGGCCGGCTCGACGAACTCGATGAGCACCCGGCGGTGCGGCATGAAGAACAGGCCGTTCAGCAGGAGGTACTTGAAGCCGCGCCAGGCCATGGCGACGGCGGACGGCATCTTGCCGTCGAACGCAAGGCTGAAGCTGCTGCCCCAGAGCCCCGTCTGCCGGACGAGGACGACGCGGGCCTCCGGCACCGACTTGACGAGCACCTCCGTGCCGCTCGCGGCCCGGATCTCTTCGACGTGCTGCTGACGGATCCGGCCCGACGGATAGAACAGGAGGTTCTCGCCCGCCTGGACGCCGGCGATCGTGTCGGCGAGCGCCTGGCGCGTGGCATCCAGCACAGAGAGCCCCTGCCGCTCCATGTTGGGCAGCGGCCTGACGCCGTAGAGCCGCGCCAGCTGGCCCACCACCGGCTGCGTGATCTGATACTGGTCGCCGAGCGATCGCGGGTGGAACCAGCGGTCGAGCCGCACCATCAGGATGGCGGGGTCGATCAGGGCGACGTGGCCGGGCAGGAAGATGACGCGGCTCGTGCCGCGGGCCCGGATCTCCTCGAGGCCGCGGACCTCCACGCGGTACCTCAGCGACAGGAGCAGCCGGCCGACCCACGAAAGCAGCCGCCGCAGGCGAAGTGCGAGCATCGGCATCATCCAGGTTGTCTGAAGCGGTGACGCGAGAAGATTACACGACCGGCGGACTGGCCCGCGAGGGATTTCAGTGAACCCCGGGTGCGGCCGCACGTGTCGCGGCGCGGCCGTCGACGCGCTTGTACATCAGCCGCTCGGACGCGCCGTCGACGATGTAGTCGGCGAAGACGCCGACCTGGCGGAAGCCCTGCCGCCAGTAGAACTGCTGGGCTCTCGTGTTGAAGGACGACACGCACAGGAAGAAATGCCGGGAGAGGCCAGCCGCCCAGCGCTCGCAGTGCGCGAGCAGAGCGGCACCAACGCCGCGGCTGCGCCATTGCTCCGCGGCGGCGATAGCGGCCAGATAAGGGGACCCGGCCACGCCTCGCGGGTTGACGAGGGCGAAACCGCAGCGCTGGTCGCCCGAACGGGCGACCAAGAGCACCATCTCTGGACGCGCGCAGGCGGCGCGGCACTGCTCGAGGCCGCGCCCCAGCGTTGTCCAGGGTTCCGAGGCCGCCATCACCTGCGCGGCCCACTCGGCGTCGTCGTCACGGCCTTCCGTGACGACGAACGCGGCGTGCTCACTCACTCTCTTTCTTCCTGGCGCGGCTCTTCGGCGCCGTGGCGCGCGGCTTCTTCGGCGCGGCGGCCTTGCGCGGGCCGGACGCCCCACGCCGCCGCTTCGGCTTCGCGTCGGAGGAGGCGGCCTCCGTTCCCGCGGTCTCGGGCTGTGCCTCGCCCACGCCGATCGGCTCGGCGTCGATGACCGCAGGCGCCCCAGCTTCGGGCGCGGCCGCGAACGCGCCGGCCGCTTCGACCGGCGCCTCCGCATCGGTGACCGGCGGCGCGGTCTGCACGGACTCCTGGGAATCGACACTCGATTCCGCGATCGTCGCCTCCTGCACCGGCGTCGACGACGGCCGCTGCAAGGCGGTGCCGGCGAAGACGCGCAGCACCCCCTGCCGGTCACGCTCGAGGCGCAGCAGCGCGTCGCGCTGGGAGGCCCGAAGGAGATCCAGGATGCCTCCGAAGCCGTAGCGCCGCTCGTCGAAGCCGGCTTCGGCCTGCCTGAGAAGCTGCTTGACGTTTCGGACGTACATCGGCCAGCGCAGCTGCCCCGGGGCCTGTTCGAGCACGCGCCGCAGCAAGGCGAGCGCCTCGCTCTGCTGGGCTGCCAGCGCCTCGCCAGGCGCCGCCGCCGTGGCGCCAGGCGCTGGAGCGGCAGGCGCCGGTTCGGCCGCCTGGTGCTCCTCGTGCGCCTCCCGTTCAGCCTGCTGTGGCTGGGCGGCTCCGCGCCCGCGATCGTGCGGATGGCGATCCCGCGCGTGCCGTTCCCCGGTTGGCTGCGGCGGCTCGGCGCCCTCCTCAGCGGTCCCGGCGTCGAGGTCCTTCACCTCGACGAGCAGGTTCCGGCCCGCCTGGTTCAGGCGGATGAGGCCGGCCTGCGCGAGCTTCTCGGCGAAGTCGCGGAACGAGCCGGCGCCGTAGTTCTTCTCCGAGAAGGTGGAATCGAGCTGGAGCAGCGTGCTCTTGAGCAGCCCGAGCTGAGGGGTGACCTCCCGCTCCGACAGCACCTTGAGCGCGCGGCGGATCAGCGGGAACGCCGTGCTCACCGGCTGATTGCCCCCGCCCGTCGTGCGCCCGCGCTCCTGGTGCCGCCGTGCGCCGACGTTGATCAGGTTCTCGTAGGCGATGAACTCGTGGCAGTTGCGCTGGAGGATCACGCTCGTGAAGGCGCGGCCGCCCACGACGATGACCGTCTTGTCGTACTGCTTGAGTTTCTCGACCAGGCTCAGGAAATCGCTGTCGCCGCCGACGATCACGTAGGCGTTGATGTGGTCGTGCGTCAGCGCCATCTCGAGGGCGTCGAGCGCGAGGTTGATGTCCGCGCCGTTCTTGTCGCCGCCGGGCGTCAGGTTGCGCTGGACCATCTTGATCGCGTGCTGGGTGAGCAGGCGGCTGTAGTCGCCCGCTCGGGTCCAGTCGCCGTACGCGATCTTGGTCACCACCTCGCCGCGTTCCTTGATCGCCTCGAGGATGGTGCCCACGTCGAAGGCGACGTTGAGCGTCGTCTTGACGCCGATCTCGATGTTGTCGAAGTCAACGAATACTGCAATCTTCAAACGTTCTTCCGTCACAAGTCTTCCTCGCCGGCTGATCGGCTCCAGGGGCGGCTGGAGCGAAGGACCGCTTCGCTCCGGCACAACGCTGGGCGCGCCGGCTTCAATCGTGCTCCTTCCGCATTGTCGGTGGAAAGGGGCAGTTTCTTCCGCCGGGACATGGCGTCCCTGCACGGAGTCCGAGGCGACGCGGCTGCCCGCCTGGTGCGGCGCAGCCATGTCGCGTACACGAGGACCGAACGGGGCCGAACAAGACTACTCCTGCTCGTCCTCCTCGGTCGCAATGGCGCTGGTCGCGAGATTGTCGAAATCCTCGGTGTCGCCTTCGCCATCATCGACATCGAAGACACGGCCGGTGTTCCGTTCAGGGATTGGCCCGCGCGGGCGAGCCTCCACCTTGGTCGGTCTGCGGGCGGGCCCCTTCTGGCGCCGTGGCGCAGGGGGGCCGAAATTGCGGGCCGGCCGGTCGCCCGACGCCCCCGGCGCCGGGCCATCGCCTGGAATCGCGGAACGGAACGGCGGCTGGGGCCTGAACCCCGCTGGACGGTCCTCCCTCGCCCTGGCCTCGCTCACGGCCAGGTTGCGGCCCTTGAACGGCTGTGCGTTGAAGCGGCGAATCACCTCTTCGGCCACCGGCCGTTCGATGAACTCGACAAACGCAAAGCCACGGGGCCTGCCGGTTTCCCTGTCGAGCGGCAGCACGACCTCGGAGGGCGGGCCGACTACGCCGAAGTGGGCGCGAAGTTCCGCATCGGTCGTGTCGTAGGGAAGGTTGCCAATGAACAAACGGACTGCCAAAAGGTCCTCTCGTGGTGAAGCAGCCGGCACGGGGTGTGCGCCGCACACACGGCGCGGGCGCGCCGGCGCGGGACCCCGTTGAACCCGCGCCGCGCAGATCTACCCGTCAGTCATCTTCGCAGAACTGCCCCATCCGTTCAAGTCCCGGACCGACTTTGCCCTCAGACGCCAGACCCGGGCATGAAACGGGATGGATCCCGGTCGAGCCGGCGACGGGACAGGGCTCGGCCGGTCCAGCCTTCGGTTCGAGCCACCTCGGCAGGGGTCCCGGCCGCAACGACCCGCCCCCCAGCATCGCCTCCCTCCGGCCCCAGGTCGATGACCCAGTCGGCGGCGCCAATGACGTCGAGGTGGTGTTCCGCCACCAGAACGGTGTGGCCGGCGGCCACCAGCCGATCGAACACGGCCAGCAGCCGCTCCACATCCTGGAAGTGCAGCCCCGTGGTCGGCTCGTCGAAGAGGAACAGCGTGGGCCCCGTCGACTCACGGACGAGTTCGGTGGCCAGCAGGAGCCGCTGCCGCTCGCCTCCCGACAAGGTGTCGGCCCCCTGGCCGAGGCGCAGGTAGCCCAGGCCGATCTCGAACAGGAGGTCCAACGGCCGCCTGATTGCCGGCGAAGCGGCGAACACCGTTCGGGCTTCGAGCACGGTAAGGTCTAACACGTCGGCGATCGACCGCCCGTCCACCGTACAGGCGAGAACAGGCGGCGTGAAGCGGCGTCCGCCGCACTCGTCGCACGGCACCCAGACATCGGGCAGGAAGTCCATGCTCACGCGGATGCGGCCCACGCCCTCGCACCGCTCGCATCTGCCACCCCGGACGTTCGGCGAGAAATCGCGCTTCTTCAACCCCGCCGCGTGCGCAGCGTCCGTGGCGGCGAACCGGTCGCGAATGGCGTCGAAGATGCCGACGATCGTGGCCGGCATGCTCGACGAGGCGCCCGCCAGCGGATCGCGGTCGGCGGCCACGACGCGCACGAACGGCTCGTGCGCGGTCACCATCGCATTGCCGCCCGCCCGGCCGCTGTCGCCCGAGAGCGCCGGCGCCAGCACGTCGAACACGAGCGTGGACTTGCCGCTGCCCGACACGCCCGTCACCGCGATCAGGCCGCCCGCCGGGATCTCCGCGCTCAGGTTCCGCAGGTTGTGGAGGCTGGCGCCGGCCACGGTGATGCCCGGGCGCAGCTGACGAGACCGTGTGTAGGCCGGGTCTTTCCTGGCCTGAGCGCCGTCGAAGGCAGACCCGGCATCAGCGGCCGCGGCCCGCAGGTATCGCCCAGTCACCGACTCTTCGCAGTCCGCGATGGCGCTCGGCGGACCGGCTGCGACGATGCGTCCTCCCTCGTCGCCCGCCCCGGGGCCGACGTCGATGACGTGGTCGGCCGCGCGAATCACATCTTCGTCGTGCTCGACCACGACGACCGTGTTTCCGCCGTCTCGCAGACTCCTGAGCAGCCCCACCAGCCTCGCCGTGTCGCGGGCGTGAAGACCTGCGGTCGGCTCGTCGAGCACGTAGGTGATGCCGGTCAGGCCGCTGCCGATCTCGGTGGCCAGCCGGACGCGCTGCGCTTCGCCTGACGACAGTGTCGGCGCCGGCCGGTCGAGCGCGAGATAGCCGAGGCCCGCGTCGCGCAGGTGGGACAGCCGCGCCTCGACCTCGCGGCGGAGGTCGGCGGTCGCTTCGTGTCTCCAGCCATGGAGGGTCCCGGCGTCAAGGCCCGCGAAGAACTCGAGGCTCCCGGTCACACTGAGCGCCAGCAAGTCGGCGATCGTCCTCCCAGCCACACGGACCGCCAGCGCCTCCGGCCTGAGCCGTGCCCCGCCGCAGGCCGCGCACGGCACCGAGTGCAGCAGCGGCTCGAGCGCCGCCCCGCGGCGGTCGGCATGTTTGCGGGCGTATTCCTCCGCTACGCACCCGATGAGTCCGATCCACTTCGTGCGGAACCGGTGGACGCCGGTGCGTGTCCCGCGACGGTAGTGCCAGTCCACAGCCAGCTCGAGGTCGCCCGTGCCCCGCATCGCTGCGTCCCGCGCGCGGGAGTCGAGGTCCCGCCACGGCATGTCGTAATCGATGCCGAGCGCCGACCCGACCGCGCGGAGCGTGGCCACGTAACGCCCGTCTGGATCGCCGTAGAAGCGGCCGGTCTTGTGCCCGTCCATCGCGCCGGCGAGCAGCGATCTGCCGGGGTCGGTCACGAGTTTCTCCGGGTCGCATTCGCTCGTCGCCCCGAGCCCCTTGCAGGAGGGACAGGCACCCTGCTCGGCGTTGGGTGAGAAGAAGGTGGAGGTGAGGCGCGACTGCCCCACCGGCCCGCCCTCGCCGATCCGCGCGAACATCAGCCGGTAATAGTCTGCGATCTCGGTCATCGTCCCGACCGTCGAGCGCGGGTTGCGCGACGCCGCGCGCTGCCGGATCGCCACAGCGGGCGTGAGGCCGGACACGCGCTCGAACTCCGCGTCGCCCGTCTTCTCGAGGAACCGCCGCGCGTAGGCCGAGAAGCTCTCGGTGAACCGGTTTCGCCCCTCCGCGTAGAGCGTGTCGAAGGCCAGCGACGACTTGCCGCTTCCAGACACACCGGTGACGACGGTCAGTCGGTTCGCCGGGAACTCCACGTCCACGTGTCTCAGGTTGTGAGTCGAGATGCCGACGAACCTAGTCGGAACTGACGATTGAGAAGTCGATTCTGACGGTTGAGTGGTCGGCGCTGGCGCTTGAGTAGTCGGGGTTGACGGTCGAGGAGTCGACTGCCGAAGCGCCGCGCCGGTCAGCGAGGCCTCGCACCGCGCGATGTCCTCCGGCGTCCCCACGGCGACCACTTTCCCGCCTCGCCGGCCGCCGCCCGGTCCGAGGTCGATGACGCGGTCCGCGGACCGAATCACGTCGAGCTGATGTTCGACGACCACCACCGTGTGACGCTGCTCCACGAGGCGTCCGAGCGCCGCCAGGAGGATGCTCACGTCCGCCCTGTGCAGGCCCGTCGTCGGCTCGTCGAGCACGTAGAGCGTGTGCCCGCGCCCCGGCCGGCTCAGCTCGGCCGCCAGCTTGACGCGCTGCGCCTCGCCGCCCGACAGCGTGGTCGATGGCTGGCCGAGACGCAGGTAGCCGAGCCCAAGCTCGGACAGCGTGCCGAGGATACGCGCGGCGCGCGGCTGGCCGGCCAGCAGGCCGGCCGCCTCCTCGACGGTGGTCTCGAGCAGGTCGTGGATGTTCCGACCGTGCCAGGCGATCTCCAGCGTGTCGTCGTTGAAGCGCCGGCCCCCGCACGCGTCGCACACGACGTCGACCTGCCCGAGGAAGTGCATGCCGATCCGCTGGACGCCGGCGCCCTGGCACGCCTCACAGCGCCCGCCCGCGACGTTGAAGGAGAAGCGTCCCTTGCCGAACCCGCGCGCGCCCGACTCGGGCAGCGCGGCAAACAGGTCGCGCACGATGTCCGACAACCCCGTGTAGGTCGCGGGGTTCGACCGCGGCGTCCGCCCGATCGGCGATTGATCGACTTCGATGATCTTGGTGATGCGCCCGTCACCCGCGCGGCCCCGGCCCAGTCGTTCCACCAGTTCCTCGACGAGGCTCGACTTCCCCGCGCCCGACACGCCGGTGATCACGTTGAGCGCGCCGAGGAGGAACTCCACGTCCACGTGGTCGAGGTTGTGGCGCACGACCTGCGGCAGGGGGAGCACACCGGTGCCCGCGCGCCGCGCGGACGGAACCATCACCTGTTCGTCGCCCGCCAGAAACGCGCGGGTCCGGCTGCGCCGATCGGCTCGATCCACTATGTCGGCCGCTGGCCCGCTGTAGAGCAGCTCCCCGCCGTGCGCACCGGCGCCCGGACCGATGTCGACGAGCCAGTCCGCGCGCCTCATCGCCTCCTCGTCGTGCTCCACGACGAGGACGGTGTTGCCGCGGTCGCGCAGCGTGGCCATCACGTCGAGCAGGCGGTCCTGCTCGACCGCGTGCAAGCCGATCGACGGTTCGTCGAAGACGTAGAGGACGCCGCCCAGATCGGCTCCCACCTGCGACGCCAGGCGGAGCCGCTGCGCCTCGCCCCCCGACAGCGTCGTCGACGATCGGTCGAGCGTCAGGTGGTCGAGGCCGAGCCGCGAGAGCAGGTCGATGCGCGCGAGCATGCCCGCCCGGATCGGCTCGCCGACCGGCGCCTCCGCCGCCGCGAAGGCGAGGCCGCGGAAGAACTCTCCCAGATCGTCGACGGGCAGCAGCGACAGCGCGCCGATGTGCCAGCCGCGGAACGTCACGGCCAGCGCCTCCGGCCTCAGGCGCATGCCGCCGCACGCCCGGCACGGCAGGCTCCTCACGAACCGGAGGATGTTGCGGTTCCGGCTCCGCTTGAGGATCTGTTCCATGACCGGGAGGACGCCCTTGTAGACCCCTTCCTCCCGCGGGCGCGCCGTGATGCCGCTCCAGCGGAGACGCGACTCGAGCGGGTGCTTGCCGTACGGAATCCGGATCCGATCCGATCCGTTCAGCACGATGGCGCGCTGCTCGTCGGTCAGGTCGCGCCACGGCGTATCGACGTCGAAGCCGTGCGCGCGGCACACCTGGTCGAGTACGTCGATCGTCACCTGGGAGTAGATGACGTAGCCGGTGGGCGTCGTGATGACGAGCGCGCCCTGCCGGATCGTCTTCGCCGGGTCGGCGACGAGCAGTTCCGGGTCGAGGCGATCCTCGACGCCGAGGCCCTGGCACGCCGGACAGGCGCCGTGCGGCGAGTTGAAGGAGAACAGGCGCCGCTCGAGGCGGACCCCGTCGACCGGCGCGCCGAGCCGCGCGAACAGCAGGCGCAGGTCGTCGTGCAGCCCGCTCAGCGTGCCCACCGTTGAGCGCGGGTTGCGGATCGCCGTCCGCTGGTCGACGGCGATGGCCGGCGACAGCCCGGTGATCGACCGCACGGCCGGCCGCGCCATGCGTCCGAGAAACTGTCGGGCATAGGAGGAGAAGGTCTCGAGATAGCGCCGCTGCGCCTCCCGGCAGATGGTGTCGAAGGCCAGCGACGACTTGCCCGAACCCGACACGCCCGACACGACTGTGATCGCGCCGCGGGGAAGATTGACGTCGACGGCCTTCAGGTTGTGTTCGCTGGCTCCTCGCACCGACAGGGTGTTCACACTCGACATTCTACCGTCCCTTGCCACGACTGGCGCCTCACGGGCCGTTCCGATGCCTGTGCTATGCTTCGCGCGAATTCGATCGGGAGACCCTGCCTATGCTCCGCCACAAAGCGCTCCGTTGGTCGGTCCCAGTCCTCCTCCTTCTCGCATGCGCCGGCGCCCCACCACATCTTGCCGGGCAGTCCCCGGCGCCGGCCGAGATCGTCGCTGCGGTGAAGGCGCGACTCGCTCCCGACGCGCGCATCGCCGTGTTCGACGTCAAGGCGGAGATCAGGGGCTCGTCGATTGAGCTCACCGGCGACGTGGATCAACCGGCCGAGAAGGAGGCGCTCGTCGTGGCGCTTCGCGCGGCGGGATTTGCCGGCGTCGTCGACAAGGTGGCGGTGCTGCCTGGACCGGAATTCGCCTCGAAGCCGCTGGGCATCGTGACGGTCAGCGTGGCGGTGATGAAGAAGAAGCCCTCCCACGCCTCGGAAATGGCCAACCAGCTCCTCGCTGGCATGGTGGTGAAGCTGCTCAAGGAAGATGGCGGCTGGTACTACGTGCAGTCGCTCGACGACCGCTATCTCGGCTGGATGGACCCGGACCACCTGGCCCTCGTCACCGCCGAGCAGGCTGACGCATTCTCGCGGTCGCCGCGGGTGATGGTCACCTCCCTGCTGACGCTCGTCAGGGAGGGGCCGTTGGCCGACGCCCCGTCAGTCGCCGACCTTGTCGTCGGGGACGTGCTGGAGGCCACGGGGCAATCCGGCGCCTGGACGGCCGTGCGGCTGCCCGACGGCCGCGCGGGATTTGTCAGCCGCGCCGACGCCGCCGACTACCGGGCATGGAAGGCCTCGCGCGCGATCACGCCGCGGAACATCGAGGAGACAGCCCGCCAGTTCATGGGCGTGCCCTACCTGTGGGGCGGCACATCCGCCAGAGGATTCGACTGCTCCGGTTTCGTCAAGATCGTGTTCAGGCTCAACGGCCTCGAGCTGCAGCGCGACGCCGATCAGCAGGCGAATCAGGGGACGGCCGTGCCGCTCGACGACGACCTGGTGCAGTTGCGGAAGGGCGACGTGCTCTTCTTCGGCCCGCGGCCCGGCGTCACCCGCGTCACGCACACGGGGATCTACCTCGGCGGGAAACTGGTCATTCACTGCTCTGGAAGGGTGAGGCTGAACAGCTTCGATCCCGCGTCTCCGCTCTATAACGAAACGCTGCTCAGGCGACTCGTGAAGGCCCGCCGGATGTAGGGCGGATCTTCGACCCCGCCGAGTGCATAGCTCCCATGCGGCGGGGTCACCGGTCGGTCCCTGGTCCGTCGGGCTCATGCCCGTGCCAGAGGACCTTGCCGTCCTCGATCTCGAGCATGCCCTGCTGCTCCATCGCCTTGATGGATCGCACGACGGTTTCGACCCGCAGCCCTGTCATGTCGGCCAGCTGCTGCCGCGTGAGCGGCACGCGGTACGTCCGATCCGCGCCGGCCGGGTCTGTGCCGCGGAGGTACTCGATGAGCGTCGCGAGGCGGTGCTCGGCCTCCTCGACCGCGATTTCGGCGAGCATCATCGACTTGTAGACGAGGCGCCCGCTCAGCACCCTGGTCAGTTCGAGATGGATCGCCGGATGCTCGGCCAGCAGGCGGAGGAACGCGGCCCGGTCGCACTTCCACACCTCGCTGTCGACGACGGCAACCGCCGCGGCGGGATACGGCACGTCGTTGAAGAAGGGCGGCTCGCCGAAGCTCTGTCCCTCGGCGAAGATCCCCTGGACGAACTCGCGCCCCTGGTCGTTGTAGCTGACCATCTTCACGCGGCCCGACTTCACCTGGAAGAAGCTGCTGGCCGTCGTGCCCTGGTGGAAGAGCGTCTCGCCCTTGTCCAGGTGCACGATGCGGGCGCCGTAGGCGCGCCAGAGTTCGTCGGGGATCATCGGCGTGGACATCAGTGTAGGCTCGCGCCTGGCGCGCGTTCATGACGCAGATCAGCACCTCGGCCGCGGATCGAATCTGGGCGAGTCGGGAGGCGCCTCTCCTTCGTACTTCGCACTTCGTACTTCTTATTTCTTCGGCATCGGCACATGGCCGACCACGTTGCGGATCGGCTTGACGGTCCGCAGGTACGCGTAGATCGCGTCGAGGTCGCTGTCTGGCAGGTTCTGGAACTGCGCGATGGGCATCGGCGGCATCAGCACCTCGCCCTTCGGATTGACGCCGGTCCTGATCGTCTTCTTGAAATCGGCCAGCGTCCAGCTGCCGATCCCGGTTTCCTTGTCCGGCGTGATGTTTCTCGACAGCGACACGCCCCAGGGCCCGCGCCACGCGGTGAGCATCATATTGGTCGAGATGCCGCCGACAACGTTGGGGGCGAGCGGCGCGTTCTCGGGGTGGCCCGAGAGCGCGCGCGACATGTCGGGCTCGCCGTTCTGCAGTTTCGGGGTGTGACAGTCGTTGCATCCGCCGAGCATCACCAGCTGCGCGCCGCGCGCCACGGTGCCGGCGGGCGCGAGGGGCTGTGGCTTGGCTGGCGGAGAGGGGTTGCCTGGCTGCTGCCCGATCACGTAGGTGATGGACGCGACGGCGACCAGCGCCGACACGCCCACAGCGAGAGCGGTTCGGGTCATGGGGCACTCCTCCTCGAATGCTGCGTTTCTTTGAGTATACCGCTCTGCGCCTGGGAGCGCCCCCCGTGGCGCCGTTCCGTCTCCCCTACTTGCCGACGACCGACACGACGACCAGGGGGCCGCGGCTGCGGCGCTCGAGGGTGTAGGCCACACCTCTCGGGATGACGGCAAGTGATCCCGGCCGGAACGCCTGGGTGCGCCCGCTCGCCTGCAGCACGCCTTCGCCCGCGATGACGTACAGCACCTCGTCCGCATCGTTCCTGACCCGCTGAGGCGTCGGGTTCCCCACCTGGAGCACGCTCGCGCCCAGCGCGGGCGCACTGCCCACCGGGTCCTCCCGCGGCGGGTCGCTGCGGCCGATGAGCTTCGAGTCAACCCAGGCCGGCAGTTCCATGAACGACGGCGTGGCGTTCGGATCCACGGCAACCTCGCCGCGGCACTTCTGCGGCGGCGCGGGTGGCGGCTCAACGGGCTTGACCGGCGCGGGGTCGAGCGCTACATCGACCTCCGCCGCCGGACCCGTTCTCACGGTCACCTCGCGTTCCAGGGTGATGAAGTCGGCCGCCTCGAGTCGGAGGCGGTAGGTGCCGGAACGGAGTCCCTCGAACGTCAGCGCGCCGTCGCGCGACGTCTTGCCCTCACGCGACATCGCCCCGGTCAGGACGACACGGGCGTCGGGCAGCGTCTTGCCGACCGGGTCGGTGACCACCAGCGTGATGACGCCGCGCGCCGATGCCGCGGCCGTGCGCGAGGTTGCGGGCGGCGTCGGCTTGGACGCCTGCGCCGGCGGCGGCTGCGCGGCGGGCTTCTGCGCCGGCGGCGGGGTCTGGGCGGCGAGAGTGGACACGCTCGCGACCAGCAGTGTGGCCGCCAGCACCGTCGATAGGCGTGCGATCATCGTCAGTTCTCCTCCGTGCTCGTGTCCGGCAATTGTACTCCCAGGCCGATCTTCTTGACAGCCGCGAGCGGCTCAGCGCACGATTCGAATCGATGCCGTCACACGTTCGCGTCTTCGCTTCCGCCACCGTGAGTAACGTCGGCCCGGGCTTCGATGTGCTGGGCCTCGCGCTCGGCCAGCCCGGCGACATCGTCGAGGCCGAGATGGGCGAGACGCCCGGCGTCGAGATCGTCGAGGTGACGGGCGACGAGGGCTGGCTGACGAAGGACCCGACGCGCAACGTCGCCGGCGTCGCCGCGCAGTCGGTTCTCTCGCACCTGCTCGCCACCGGGCGGATCGAGCGCGCTCCGGAATCGGCCGGCGCGCCGGGCGTTCGGCTGTGGCTGCACAAGCAGATGCCGCTCGCCAGCGGCCTCGGCAGCTCGGCCGCCAGCAGCGTCGCCGGGGCGATGGCGGTCAACGAGTTGTTCGGCGCGCCGCTGTCGCGACGCGAACTGCTCGCGCACGCGGTGGCCGGGGAGCGCGTGGCGGCGGGGGCGCCGCACGCCGACAACGCCGCGCCTAGCCTGCTCGGCGGGTTTGTGCTCATCAGGAGCTACGACCCGCTGGATCTGATCGACCTGCCGGTCCCGGAGCCGTTGCGGGTGGTCGTGGTCCATCCCCACTGCCGTGTGTCGACCGCGAAGGCCAGGGCCCTGCTGCGCGGGCGGGGTTTCGTGATCGAGCACGCGGTCGCCAACCTCGGCAACCTCGGCGCGCTCGTCGCCGGGCTCTTTCGCGGGGACCTCGAACTCATCGGGCGCAGCATCGAGGACCGGATGGTCGAGCCGTTGCGGGCCGCCCTCATCCCGGGCTACCCCCAGGTCAAGACCGCCGCGCGGCGGGCGGGAGCGCTCGGCTGCTCCATCTCCGGGTCGGGCCCGTCGGTCTTCGCCTTCGCCGACAGCGACGACGCGGCGGCGCGCGTGGGAGCGGCCATGCGCGATGCCTTCCGCGAGGCGGCCGGCCTCGACGCCGACACCTTCGTCGGGCCGGTGAACACGGTCGGCGCCCACCTGCTCGACCGGCCATGAGGCTCGCGAGCACGCGTCACGCGTCGCCGGAGGTCAGCTTCCTCGACGCCCTGCTCCGCGGACTCGCTCCCGACGGTGGCCTCTACCTTCCCACGTCGTTGCCGCCGATCGAGCCGCGCGCGACGGCGTCGTGGCGGGACCTGCCGATCTCCGAGATCGCGGTGCGCGTGCTGTCGCACCTCGTAGGCGACGAGTTCGACCGCGACGCCTTCGACGCGCTCGTCCGGGAGGCCTTCGACTTCCCGGCGCCAACCGTGCCGCTCTCGAATGGCCTCGCCGTGCTCGAGCTGTTCCACGGTCCGACGCTGGCCTTCAAGGACTTCGGCGCGCGGTTCCTCGCACGGGCCTTTGGCCACGTGCTGGCCGCGCGGGGCGATCACGCGACGATTCTCGTCGCCACCTCCGGAGACACCGGCAGCGCGGTCGCCCTGGGATTCCACGGCGTGCCGCGCGTGCAGGTCGTCGTGCTCTACCCGGCGGGCAAGGTGTCGCCCTTCCAGGAAGCGCAGATGGCCACGATCGGCGGCAACGTCAGGGCGGTGCGCGTCCCCGGCACCTTCGACGACTGTCAGCGGCTGGTCAAGCGGGCCTTCCTCGACCCGGACCTCGCCGGGCTGAATCTCTCATCCGCCAATTCGATCAACATCGGGCGGCTGCTGCCGCAGACGGTGTATTACTTCGCCTCCTGGCTTGCAGTGGGCGGGCCGGCGGCCGCCGATGTGGTGTTCGCGGTGCCGAGCGGCAACCTGGGGAACCTGACCGCCGGGGTCATCGCCCAGCGGGTCGGACTGCCGGTCTCGCGCTTTCTTGCCGCCTGCAACCGCAACGATGTCCTTCCCGAGTACCTCCGGACCGGGACCTATCGCCCCAGGCCCGCGCAGCCCACGATTTCGAATGCGATGGATGTCGGAGATCCCAGCAACTTCCAGCGGATCGCCCAGTTGCACGGGCACTCGCTCGCGGCGCTGCGGGCCAACCTGGAAGGGGAATCGGTCAGCGAAGAGGAGACGCGAAGAACCATCCGGCAGGTGTACGACACCAGCGGCTACGTGCTCGATCCGCACGGAGCCGTGGCCGTGGCCGCCGCCGGCCGCGCCAGCCGGGACGCCGGCAAGCGTCGGCCAATCGTCGCCCTGGCGACTGCCCACCCGGCGAAGTTCAGCGACGTGATTCGAGAGGAACTCGGGCTGGCGCCCGAACTGCCCGAGGGGTGGCGCGACTGGTCGTCCCGCCCCCTGATGGCTGTTGACCTGGAATCTGCCGACTACGAGGACTTCCGGGCCCGCTTGCGCTAGTGCATCGTCTGCCGGCTACGAGGCCACCTTGTAGTGGGAGGCGGTTATCTCGTAGGTCTGAACGTAGCCCGCCGCGAACCCGTTCACGTCCCACACCTTCACGCAGAAATCGTATTCGATCGAGGCCGTGGCGGTGAGTACCGTGCCTGGCGTGGTGGCTGACGTCTGGACCACCAGCGTGCACGTCGTCCCGTCATACGTGCCGAGGCCCAGGCCGATCGGCGGCAGGAGCGTGCTCGGGTTCATCGAGGCCATCGTCACGTTGATGACGCCGGGCGTCGCATGGAAGATATAGGTGTTCGACCCGCCGGTGGTCAGCGTCCCGTCGTAGGTCTCCGTTGCGAGCGTGTAGCTCGTCGTGGAGGTCGTGGACGTGGTTGTCGTCGTCGTGGTCGTGATGGTCGGCGACGTCGGGGACCCGCAACTCGCGGCCAGCGCCGCCAGGGTCAACGCCACGAGGAAAGCGCCGGACACGGATCGAATCATTCCTGGCTCCACAGCGAAAGACGACGGCCCGCGGCTTTCTACCCGGACCCTGCTCAAGAGTAGCAGATCGCGCACAAGCTGTGCCACTTTCGCGGACCCGAAAAGCCCGAGTCTTCCCCGCCACTCGCGTATCCCCCCGGAGCGGGATGACACCGGTGGCGGCCGCGTAAAAGGTTAGACTGCCCATCCCGGGAGACGGTCTGGCATGGATTATAATCCCCGCCCGGAGGAGTCGATGAACACCCGCCACGCCGTGGTCCTGGCCGCCGCGTTCGTCCTTGCCGCCGGACTCGCTTTCCCGCAATCTCAGCCGGCCCGCGCGCAGGGCGCGATGGTGGTGTCACAGAACTGGCTGGCCTCCGAGGCTGGAGCCCAGGCCATCCGCGACGGCGGCACGGCGATCGACGCAGCGGTGGCCACGGCGTTCGTCCTGGCGGTCACGCACCCGACCGCCGGCAACATCGGCGGCGGCGGTTTCATCGTCTATCGCCCGGCGTCGGGCGCGCCCGAGGCCTACGACTTCCGCGAGACAGCGCCGACCGGCTCCCAGCCAACGATGTTTCTCGAGGGTGGCAAGTACAGCGCCGCCCTGCACCACAACAGCTATCTCTCGGTGGGGGTCCCCGGCACCGTGGCCGGCCTGCACCTGGCGTGGAAGGAGCACGGTAAACTGCCGTGGAAGAGCCTGGTCGAGCCGGCCATCGCCCTGGCCCGTGACGGGTTCCCGGTCAGCGAGGGGCTGGCCAGGTCTCTTCGTTCCGCGCTGCGCTCGATGGCACCCTACCCCGCCTCGGTCGCGCAGTTCTCGAGGAACGGCACACCGTACGAGGCCGGCGACATCCTGAAGCAGCCCGATCTCGCCCGCACGCTTCAGCGCATCGCCGAACAGGGTCCGGCAGGCTTCTACGACGGGGAGACGGCCTCGCTGCTCGCGAAGGAGATGGCTGCGCACGGCGGCCTGATCACCCGCGCCGACCTCAAGGCCTACCAGCCCAGGCAGCGAACTCCGATCGTCGGCGCCTATCGCGGGTACGAGATCGTGTCGATGCCGCCGCCCAGTTCGGGCGGCGTCGGCCTCATCGAGCAGTTGAACATCCTCGAAGGCTACGACCTGAAGGCGCTCGGTTTCCGGTCGGCAGCCTCGACTCACGTGCTCATCGAGGCCATGCGGCGGTCGTTCGCCGACCGTGCCCACTACCTCGGCGACTCCGATTTCGTCGCCAACATGCCGGTCGCCAGGCTCGTGTCCAAGGACTACGCGGCGACGCTGCGCCAGACCATCTCGACGACGCGCGCATCGAAATCCTCGCCGACCAGCTTCGAATGGCCGGCCGAGAGCGACGAGACGACGCACGTGTCGATCGTCGACCGTGACCACAACGCCGTCTCGCTGACCTACACGCTCGAGGCGGGCTACGGCTCGAAGATCGTCGTGCCCGGCGCCGGGTTCCTGCTCAACAACGAGATGGGCGACTTCAACGCGGGACCCGGCCTGACGACAGCCGATGGCCTGATCGGGACCGAGCCGAACCTGGCGAGGCCCGGCCAGCGCATGCTCTCGAGCATGGCGCCGGCGATTCTCTCGAAGGACGGCAAGCTGTTCATGGTGACCGGCAGCCCCGGTGGCCGTACGATCATCAACACCGTCGTCCAGACTGTCGTCAACGTGATCGATTACGGGATGAATGCGCAGGAGGCGGTGGACGCCCCGCGGGTGCATCACCAATGGCTGCCCGACCGCACCGACTACGAACGGTTCGGCCTCTCGGCCGACACGGTGAAGATCCTGGAAGGGATGGGACACACGCTGCGCCCAGGCGGGGCCCAGGGCGTCGCCGAGATCATCATCGTCGATCCGCGTGACGGCACGCTCGAGGGGGGATCGGACCGTCGCGCCGCCGACGGCGGCGCGGTGGGAGTCAAGTAGCGCCGGCACCTTCACTGCTTCTGGTAGCGCCGCAAGGCCGGCGTGGCGCCGGCGACCCACGCCGTGGCGGCGAGCGAGCCGATTCCGCCGGTCACGACCGACACCACGGCGCCCCACCAGTTGGCGACCAGCCCGGCCTCCAGCTCGCCGAGCTGCGGCCCGCCCATGAAGAACACCATGTTGACGCCCACCATCCTGCCGCGCAGGTGATCGGGCGTCTCGAGCTGGCGGATGACGTTGCGCAGCACGGTGCTGACCGTGTCGGAAGCCCCGGAAACCGCCAGGCACGCAAACGTCAGCCAGAAGCTGCGCGAGAGGCCGAAGACGACCGTCGCGGCGCCGTAGCCGGCCACCGCCCAGAGCAGGGTCCGGCCACGGTGCCTGATGGCGTCGACCGCCCGGACCATCGCGAGGCTGGCCACCAGCGCGCCGGCCGACGGGGCCGCGTAGAGCAAGCCGTAGCCGTGAGCGCCGACGTGCAGCACATCCTGCGCGAAGATCGGCAGCAGCGCCGTCGCCGAGGCGAAGAAGGTCGCAAAGAAGTCGAGCAGCATCGTCGAGCGGATCATCGGCGAGGCGAAGACGAACCCGATGCCCTCCTTCGCCGCATCCCAGCTGATCTCGCTGGCCTCCAGCGACGCGGATGCCTTCACGTTGCGCATCAGGAGCACACCGACGATCACGGCCACAAACGACAGCGCGTTGATCGCGTACGCCCAGGCGACGCCGCCAATGCCGATGACCAGGCCCGCCATCGACGGCCCAACGACCGATGCCGCCTGGAAGACGATCGTGTTCAGGCTGAGCGCGTTGGGCAGGTGCTCGCGCGGCACCAGGTTGGGGATCAGCGACTGGCGCGCCGGCGCGTCGAACGCGGACGCGGCCGACGTCAGCGCCGCCAGCACGTAGATCGGCCACACCGTTCTCAGCCCCTGGAAGGCCAGCACGGCCAGGATGACGGCGAGCAGGCACATGGCCGTCTGCGTGACGAGCATCATCCGCCGCCGGTCGAGGACGTCGGCGACGACGCCGCTGAACAGCGAGAAGGCGATGATCGGCACGACGCGGACGAGGCCGACCAGGCCGAGAGCGAGCCCCTTCCGGTCCGGCGGCACGAGCAGCGAGACGTGCCAGAGAATGGCCGCCGTCTGCATCATCGTGCCGGAGACGGAGATCAGCTGACCGACCCACAGGAGGCGGAAGTTGCGGTGGCCTAGCGCGGGCAGATGAAAGTGGGGTACGGCCACGGCCTCCTGCCGACCTCAGGCGGACAGTTCGACAATCTCGGCGTCGGCCACGCCGCCTCGAATCGTCAGGCGTGCGACCGTCGGCATCAGGTCGAACCGGCGCGGCCCGGCGGCGCCTGGGTTGACGACCAGCCGTTCGCCGAAGCGCACGACGAGCGGCCGATGAGTGTGCCCATAGACGATGACGTCGGCATCGTAGCGGGCCAGAAGCAGCAGCGGCGTCGGGCTGCCCAGCTCGTGCCCGTGGCTGACGTGCACCGTGACACCGCCGATCGTCTCGGTGAAGTGGCGGCACAGCCCCGGGTCGTCCGCCATGTCGGTGTTGCCGAACACGGCCTGCACCGGGGCGATCTGCTCCAGGATGTGCAGCACCTCGCGCCCGCCGACATCCCCGGCATGGAAGATCGCCGAGACGCCGTCGAGCGCGATGAACACGTCCGGGCGCACGAGGCCGTGGGTGTCGGCGATGAGGCCGATGACGCGGGACGCGCCCGCGTCGCCGCCTGAAGTCGCGCGGCGGGCGTTCACTGGTGGCCGAGCACCTTGTGCGGCACGTAGGGCTCTTCGAGCCGCCGGCGCTCGTCGTCGGTCAGCGCGAGGTCGAGCGCCGCCACGGACTGTTCGAGGTGCTCGATCTTCGACGCGCCGATGATCGGTGCCGTCACGCCGGGCTGCGCGAGAAGCCACGCCAGCGCCACCTGCGTCGGCTTCACGCCGCGCTCTCCGGCCACTTCGACGACGCGGGACGCCACTTCGAAGTCCGCATCGCTGTAGTAGAGCTTCTGTCCGTAGTCGTCGGTCTTGGCGCGCGAGGTCTCGCCCCAGTCCTCGCGGCGGCGGTTCCCAGCGAGGAAGCCTCGCGCGAGCGGACTCCACGGGATGACGCCGACGCCCTCGAAGCGGCAGAGGGGCAGCATTTCCCGCTCTTCTTCGCGGTAGATCAGGTTGTAGTGGTTCTGCATCGACACGAAGCGCGTCCAGCCGTGCCGGTCCGCGAGGTGGAGCGCCCGGGCGAATTGCCAGGCGTACATGCTCGACGCGCCGATGTAGCGGGCCTTGCCGGACTTCACGACGTCGTGCAGCGCCTCGAGCATCTCCTCCATCGGCGTGTGGGGATCGAGCCGGTGGATCTGGTAGAGGTCCACGTAGTCGACACCCAGTCGGCGAAGCGATGCGTCGATGGCGTCGAGGATGTGCTTGCGCGAGAGGCCGCCGTCGTTTGGCCCCGGCCCCATGGGGAAGAACACCTTGGTGGCAATCACCACCTGGTCGCGCGTCGCAAAGTCGCGCAGCGCTCGTCCGAGCACTTCCTCGCTGGCGCCGAGTGAGTACATGTCGGCCGTGTCGAAGAACGTGATGCCGAGCTCGAGGGCCCGCTTGATGAAGGGCCGGCTCTCTTCTTCGGCCAGCACCCAGGGCCGCCAGGCGGGAGTGCCGTAGGTCATGGCGCCGAGGCAAAGCCTCGACACCTTCAAGCCCGATTTTCCGAGATTGACGTACTGCATGCGAGTCTCCAGGAATCGATTATAGCGTGGAGACGCGGCGCGTCCCGGCCGTCAGGCCCCCGGCACCCAGGCCACCGCGTCGATCTCGACGCGCAAGCCCGCGTGGGGCAGCGACGAGACCGCCACCGTCGTCCGCGCCGGACGGTGGTCGCCGAACACACGCGCGTAGACCGTATTCATGGCGGCAAAATCGCGCATATCAACGAGAAAGACGCCGCAGCGCAGCACATGGGAGAGGTCCGTGCCCGCCGCCTTCAGGATCGCCGCGAGGTTCCTGAACACCTGCTCGGTCTGGGTCTCGATGTCCAAACCCGCGAACTGCCCCGTGGCCGGGTCGATCGCGCCTTGGCCCGAGACGAAGACCAGCCGCTCGAAGACGGTAGCGGGAGAATATGGCCCGACCGGCGTGGGCAGGCCTTCGGCGTGCACGGAACGAAATGGCGAGGGGTGGTTCATGCGAGGCTCCGGAGAAACGAAGAGCCGGGGCCCGGACAGGTCCGGATCCCGGCTCGAGTGCGCTGCAAGATGCGAGCGGGGCCGCGCTTGCGGCTCCGCGCCCGTCCCTAGAAGACCATCGACACCGACGCGGCGAACAGGTTGGCCTTGAAGCTGAACACGCCGTTGTTCGCGCCGAGCGTGGTGCGGCCCGCCCGGTCGGGCTGGCCGAGATACATGTAGGCCGCGTCGACACGGAAGTGCTGGGTCAGCTCGTACCCGAAGCCGGCGTTGAACTCGTACCGGCTGCCCTCGGGCAGGTTCGGCGTCACCGTCTGGTTCGGAGCGGCCGGGCCGTGCACGTTGATCCCCGCGCGGATGACGGCCTTCTTCCACGCGCTGATCTCGGTGCCCACGCGGAGACCGCCGACGTTGCCGTACGACTCGGTGGTCGACTCCTGCAGGTACTGGCCATTGATCGGCAACGTCGAGAAGGCGTCCCAGTTGGTGAACTGGACGTCGGTGAAGAGCTTCACCGCGGGCGTCACCTTGAAGGCCAGGCCCGCGACGAACTGCGCGGGCAGAGGCAGCGAAGTCGTCGCCGTCTGGTTGCTCAGCTTGCCGCCGGCGGCGAACTGCGAGGCGACGAGCAGGTCGAGCGGCGTCCCGGCAGGAGCCACGCCCGGGATGGTGACCGGCAGCACGTATTGGGTCCCGTTCGGCTTGACCGCGGAGATCTGCGTGGTCGTGATGGTCCCGTTGGTGACGTTCACCGTCTGCCCGCCCAGGAACCTGGCGCCGAACGACACGCTATCGTTCACCTTCACCTGGACGCCCACGTGGAATCCCGGATTCCAGGCGTGCCCCGCCAGCTTCACGTCGGCGAAATCGGTGCCCGGCAGCACGCCGAACGCGGCGAACGTCGTGCCCGGCACCAGCGTCTGCGAGGAGAGATCCACGCGCTGCCGCAATTCGACGTTGAGGTAGGTGATGTCCACGCCGCCGCCGACCGAGACCCGGTCGTTGAACTTGATGGCCAGCGTGGGCTGGATGTAGATGCCCTGCACCAGGCTCTTGTAGCCCAGGAAGCGCCCCTCAGAGGTCGAGGGCCAGTCGGTCGTCAGGCCGTACGGCGCGAACACGCCGACGCCAAAGGCGAAGTGCTGCTTGAACGGCACCGACGCGTAGATGTTCGGCACCGGGTACCACTTCTTGTTCAGCGTGCTCACCGTGCCGTTCAGCGCGGTGCCGGACGTATCGGTGAAGGTACCGGTCGGGCCAATGAGGGCGCCGCCCACCGTCAGCGTCATCTTCGAGAACGAGAGCGAGGCCGGGTTGAAGAAGACGCCGGACCCATCCTGGCACGGGTCGGCGACACCGGCGCCGGCGCGACCCATCATGCAGGCGCCCTGTTCATAGACACCAAATCCCTGGGCCGCCGCCGGGGCCGAAGCCGCCAGGACGACCGCCAAGCCGATCAGGCAGAAGCCAAGAAATCGAGACATCAGTACACGTCCTCCACTCCAGGGGGCTGAATTGCCGGAGCCCAGTCGAACAACTCGTCGATTTGGTCGGCCAGAAGGCTAGCATAATCGGCCCGAAACTGCGAAACAGTTTGTATTCGTGCCTACCGCTTCGTTCCCGGCCCCTTCAGCGCCCGGCCCGGACGCTCGCTGGTGATCTTGCCGTCCGCCAGCACCGCGCGGCCGTTCACCAGGACGTAGCGAACGCCGACCGAGTAGTGCATCGGGTTCTCGAAGGTGGCCACGTCACGGATGGTCACCGGGTCGAACACGGTGACGTCGGCGGCCATGCCGGGCCGGAGGATTCCCCGGTCCTGGAGATGCACCCGCGTCGCAGGCTGGGAGGTCATCTTCCGAATCGCCTCCTCGAGGCGCAGCACCTTCTCGTCGCGCACGTAGTGGCCGAGAATGCGCGGGAAGGTGCCGAAGCCTCGCGGATGCGTCTTCGACTCGGAGAGCGGGCCGTCTTCCGCCTTGGCGCCCGAGTCGGTGCAGATGCTGACCAGCGACGACTTCAGGGCCGCCACCACGTCGTCCTCACGCATGATGGAGGTGACGACCTCGGTGAACCCCCTGTCCGCGATGACGAGATCCATCACGGCGTCGCGGGGATCCTTTCCCATCTGCTTGCCGATCGCGGTGAGTGTCATGCCCTCGTATTTCCGGAGCTCCGGGTTGAGCACCGAGGAGATCATGATGCCGTCGCCCCCGCCGGAGCCGTACCACTGGTTCTCCCACCCGGGCGACGCCGGGTCCGCCATCTCGCGCTTGATCCGCTCGCGGTCGGCGGGGTTGCGCAGCCGGGCGAGCATTCGCTCGGTCCCCCCTTCCCTGGCCCAAAGCGGCAGGCAGGCGTCGAGGCCGTTGGCCGCGCGAGTGTAGGGATACTGGTTCGCGGTGATGTCGAGCCCGCGTGCCCGGGCGGCCTCGATCTTCGCCAGCATCTCGGGCATCCGTCCCCAGTTGGGCTTGTAGGCGGTCTTGAGGTGCCAGATCTCGGCCGGGATCTTCGCCCGCTCGGCGATCGTGAAGACCTCGTCGAGCGCCGCGGTCATCTGGCCGGTTTCGGACCGGATGTGCGTGAAATAGACGCCGCCGTAGTGGGCGGCCACGCTGGCGAGCGCCACCAGTTCGTCGGTGGACGCGAACCGGTCCGGCATGTACTGGAGCGAGGAGCTGACGCCGAGGGCGCCGTCCTGCATCGCGGCCGCCACCAGGCCTTGCATCCGGGAGAGCTCCCCCGGCGTCGCCACCCGCTCGTCCTTGCCGATGACGTACGTGCGCAGGCTGCCGGCGCCGACGAAGGTGGCGACGTTGATGGCCGGGTGCGTGCGCTCGTCGAGGCGCTTGAAGTAGTCGGAGAGCGTCCGCCAGTCCCACGCCACGCCGAAGTGCTTGAAGGCGTCGGCCTGGTCCGCGAAGAGCCGCTCGTTGATCGGCGCGATCGACGTGCCCTCGCCGGTCACTTCCGTCGTCACGCCCTGGGTGATCTTGCTCGCAGCGCGGTTGTCGACCAGGACGTTGAACTCCGACTGGCCGAGCAGGTCGATGAAGCCGGGGGCGACGACCAGCCCCGTGGCGTCGATCGTCGTCTTCGCGACCGCCGTCTTCAGGTTGCCGATGGCCGCGATCCGGTCGCCTCGAATGCCCACGTCGCCGATGAACCACGGTGCGCCGGTGCCGTCCACGATCCGGCCTCCGGTGATGACGACATCGTACGAATCTGCCGGCGGGACCGGCGGGGCCGCTGAACCGGCCAGGCCGAGTGCCACGACGAAGACCAACGACACCAACCACTTCGACGGTGCATTAAGATGTGCTCGCATCCGCACATGCTACACCGCCGAAAGCCGAATGCCGAGAGCCGAACGCCGGCACCCGTGATACCCTGTCTCCTCGTTTCGGCAAGGCGTGCTTCGATGACCGATCCACTGTCCGACACCGCGGCTGCCGCCCGGGCCGCTGCCGTCATCCCCGGATGGGCCGCCGGCGTCGCGGACGGCTTGTGGTCCGCCGGCTGCCGCGACATCGTCTACGTCCCCGACAACCCGCTGTCGCACATCCTGAATGCCCTGCGCCTCAACCACGGGCAGGCCCGCACGCTGCTGGCCATGCGCGAGGAGGAGGCGCTCGGGATCGCAGCCGGCCTCTGCCTTGGCGGCGCCAGGCCCGCTGTGCTCATGCAGTCGAGCGGTCTCGGCAACACCCTCAACGCGATTGGATCGCTGCTCATCCCGTACCAGATTCCGGTGATGCTGATCGTGAGCATGCGCGGCGATCCGGGCGAGTGGAACGCGGCGCAGGTGCCGATGGGGCGGGCGGTCGTGCCCGTGCTCGACGCCTTGGGCATCCAGCATCTGGCCATCGAGCGCGACGAGGAGGCGGCCGGCGCTGTCCTGGCCCTCGCCAACCTCGCGTTCGGGGCGCGCGTTCAGGCCGCGTGTCTGCTGCCCCGCCGCCTGACAGTGCCGGTCCGGGGAGGTGCCGCATGACGCGCCTGGAGGCGATCACGGTCGTCCGGCAGTGGCTGACCGACGAACCGGTCGTCGCGAGCCTCGGTCACCCGGCGTACGACCTGTTCGCGGCCGGCGACCGCGACTTGAACTTCTACACCTGGGGCAGCATGGGGCTCACCAGTTCCATTGCGCTGGGACTGGCGCTCTCGCGGCCGGACCGGACGGTCGTCGCGCTCGACGGCGACGGGTCGCTGCTGATGAACCTGGGCACCCTGGCCACGATCGGCGACTCGGCGCCGCCAAATCTCGTCGTCTTCGTGCTCGACAACGGGCTTTACGGCACGACCGGCGGCCAGCCGACCCCGACCTCACGCGGCGCGGATCTCGAGGCGGCCGCGAAGTCGATGGGAATCACCCGCACGGCCACGGTGCGCGACGACGCGTCGCTTCGGGAAGCGCTGGCGGCCATCCGGAAGACTCCGGGACCGTGGGTCGTCGTGGTGAAGGTGGAGGAATCGGCGCCGACCGCGAAGCCGCCGCTCGACTGCGTCCTCATCAAGCAGCGGTTCATGTCGGCGCTCAGCCGGCCCTAAAGGGCCGGCCTACGCCGCCCTGAGTCCTGAGCCCTGAGCCCTTAGAATCGTTCCCTGTCGTCCAGCACCATCTCGACGGCGAGCCACCAGCGCGGCTGGTAGTGGACGAAGACGGGCACACCGGCGAGCGGCCCGGCAACGCCCGACACAATCGTGAACTTCTCGACCCACGACTCGCCGCGCGTCCGGACTTCGAAGTCGGCCCGCAGCAGCTTCGGATAGGCGACGCCGCCGTACGTCTCGTTCGTCTCGACCGACGCCGAGACCCGCGTCACCTCGGTACTGCTTGGCGTAGTAGACGTAGCGCAGGTTGGCCCTGCCGGGCGCCCGGCCCGTGCGCTGGACCGTCTCGGTGGCATCGCGAATCAGTTCCGCAATCGACATTAGCAGGCCAGGCCGCCCACCGGGCGGCATCGCGAGCCTGCGAATCCTCGGCGCCGACGTGTCCGCCGCGAGCGCATCCACCAGCGGGTCCAGCTCGCGATACGAGTAATCCCGGGGCACCGCAGCCGTCGCCACCCGGGCGACCGATTCGACCGGCGTCACCGTGGCCTGGATCAACTTGAAGACGACGCCGCCCTGGGCCTCGCGGGCGACGTTCGACGTCGCCTGGTCCAGCGTGTCTTCGTCGCTCTTCTTCATGAGACCGACGACGGTGGTCTCGTCACCACGCGTTTCCTCGAGGATGTAGCCCCAGCGGTTGAGGCCGCGAGGCGCCCGCTTCGGGTCCGACCCGATCAGCAGGTCGTAGCCGGATCCGCCGTGCTCCCCGCGCCGCACCCGGATCCGCGCCCCGCCCACGCCGTCTCTCGACACCCAGAAGAGAAGCAGCCGGATCTTGCCCAGCATTCGGTACCGATACTCGGCGGCCACGGGAAGCGTGCCGTCGATGACAGTTCGCAGCGACGAGACGGTCTGAGCCTGGAGATCGGGATCGTGCCGGACGGGCGTGACAGCCACGGCGAGCGTCGCGGCCAGCCCGGCGATGAGGGCCGCGCTCGAGAGGGCGATGAGCACCCGCGGGCCAGGTCGAAGCGTCATTGTCGATTCGTCGTCAGCGCGCAATCCCCGGGCACGGGAACGCCGCACAGAAGTCCCGCACCTCGCCGGCGATCCTGTCGAGCTCGGCCTCGTTGCCGACGTTCTCGACCACGCGGCTGAACCAGCCGGCGATCTTCGCCATCTCCGGTTCCTTCATTCCCCGCGAGGTGACCGACGGCGTGCCGAGCCGCAGGCCGCTCGGGTCGAAGGGCTTGCGGGGGTCGCCGGGCACCGTGTTGTAGTTGCACTCGAGGCCCGCGCGGTCGAGCGCCTTCGCGTAGGCCTTGCCCGTCATCCCGCGCGGCGTCACGTCCATCAGGATCAGGTGGTTGTCGGTGCCGCTCGAGACGAGCTTGAAGCCGTATCCGGACAGGCCCTCGGCAAGCGCCTTCGCGTTCTTGACGATCTGGTGCGCGTAGGCCTTGAACTCGTCAGTGCCCGCCTCGCGGAGCGCCACGGCGATGCCGGCCGTCGTGTGGTTGTGCGGACCGCCCTGGAGGCCCGGGAAGACGGCCTTATCGATGGCCTTCGCCATTTCCTCCTTGCACAGCAGCATCGCCCCGCGCGGTCCCCGCAGTGACTTGTGCGTCGTCGTCGACACGACGTGCGCGTGCGGGACCGGCGTCGGGTGGGCGCCGCCTGCGACGAGACCGGCGATGTGCGCCATGTCCACGAGCAGCGTCGCGCCCACCTCGTCGGCGATCGCGCGCATGGCCGGGAAGTCGATGATCCGCGGGTAGGCCGTCGCGCCGGCGATCAGCAGCTTCGGCCGTTCCTTGAGCGCCAGCTCGCGGACCTGTCCGTAGTCGATGAGCCCGGTGTCGATCTGCACACCGGTACTGGACGCTTCTGAAGTAGGCGCCGGTGATCGACACGTTCCAACCGTGCGTCAGGTGGCCGCCGTGCGGCAGCGCCATCCCCATGACGGTGTCGCCCGGCTTGAGCAGCGCAAAGTAGACGGCCAGGTTGGCCGGCGACCCCGAGTAGGGCTGGACGTTGGCGTGGTCGGCGCCGAACAGCGACTTGGCGCGCGCGATGGCCAGCTGTTCGAGCGGGTCCACGCACTGCTGCCCCTCGTAGTAGCGCTTGCCGGCGTAGCCCTCGGAGTACTTGTTCGTGAACACGCTGCCCGTGGCCTCGAGCACGGCGCGCGACGCGTAGTTCTCCGAGGGGATGAGGCGGATCTTCTCGAACTCCCGGCGCTCTTCGGCAGCGACGAGCGCGGCGACTTCGGGGTCGACCTGGACGAGATGCGGATCGGTCATGAGTTCCTTCCCCAAAATGAAACTGCCGAGGGGCCGTTGGTGACGGGCGGCCGACCGGGCCAGCGCTCGGTCGCACCCCCACATCATCAACCGCCACTCGGCAGCAGGTCAATGCCCGGGCCGCGTCGCCGGGGTGGAAGCCCCGGCCTACGTACGGGCCGCGAACAGCCCGGTGAACCACTTCTCGAACCGCGCGTCGACGCAGTCGAGCGCCGCGGTCGAGGCCGGCCTTACCACCGGCGCCGTGGCGGCGCCGTCTGCGCCCGGCTGCGCCAGCAGGAACCGCGAGGCATCCCAGAGGGCGTCGGTGTCCTGGCTGTCGACCACCACGTCCCGGTAGATCGGCGCGACGCGCCGGATCTCGTCCAGGATCTGGGCGGTGCTGTCGTAGTTCATCTTGAAGCGCAGCCCCATCTTCGCCGCGAGCCCGGCGATGAGCTCCCAGCCCTCCAGCCCCGGCCGCGGCGGAATCGCCCGCCGCAGCCGCTGGACCCGACGCTCCGAGTTGGTAAAGGTGCCGGAGGTCTCGGCCGTGCTGGAGAGCGGCAGCACGATGTTGGCCACCTGGGCGGTCCGGGTCAGGAACAGGTCGGCCACCACCAGGAAGTCCACGGCCAGCAGCCCCTTGCGGATCACCTCGGGCAGGTCTTCGGCCCCGAGCGGGTCTTCGCCGAAGATCACGGCCACCTTGATCTTCTTCTGCGCGAGCAGCGCGGCCACGCTGGTGTCGCTGGGCTGGAGATCGCTCAGCGCCACGCACCACTCCTTCTCCAGCGCCTCCACGACCTCGCTGCTCGTCGTCGACTGGTAGCCCGGGTACCAACCCGGCTGGGCGCCCATGTCGAGCAGGCCCTGGCTGTTCGCCTTGTCGTGGAGCGGCAGGAGCGAGCAGCCGAGCGCGGTGGCCGCGGCCGCGAACAGCCGCGCGTCGTGGACCCGGCGGACGCCGCGGTAGTCGCGGTTGAACACGAGCACCTTGAGGATGCTGCCCGCCAGGATCTCCGCGGCCTGGCGGATGGCCGCGAACTCGACGCCGGTCTGCTGCTCGATCGCTTCCGTGGACAGGCCGGCGACGGCTCCGGTCACGTCGGGCCGGGCGGCCGGGTCGCCGCCGACCTTCCGGATCGCCTCCGCCACGATGGCCTGCACGACGAGCCCCTGCGCTTCCTTCTTGCACTCCAGGAAGACGTCGGCCAGCGCGGCCGTGCGGTTGGTGCCGGGCCCGACGTAGATGAGACGGCCGCCCTTGCGGAGGGCGCGCTTCACGATGAGGTCGACGACGAAGTGCTCGTCGGCGAGATTCGAGTTGACCAGCAGGATGGTCTGCGCGTCGGCCAGGTCCCGGTAGGTCGCGGTGGCGATCACGTCGGGCGTGAAGATGTCGGGGTTGGCCAGCTGGCTGAACGAGGTCACGTTGTGCGTCTTGAGCGCGATCCGCGCGAACTTCTGCGCGAGGTAGATCTCCTCGTTGGTCATCCTCGGCGAGACGAAGACCGCCATCTCCTGTCCGGAGTACTTGCGGCTCAGCTCGCGCAGCCGGATCGCCGCGTACCCGATCGCGTCCTCCACCGGCGCCTCCTGGAGCTCCCGGCCCGGGCGCACACGGCCGGTCGTGAGCCGGTCGGCGGCCTGGACGTGGTTGAACCCGAAGCGCCCCTTCCGGCAGTGGTTGCCGAGGGTGACCTCGTTGTCTTCGTTCCTCGACACCTTGACGAGCGTGTCGCCGAAGGTGTCGTAGTCGATCCGGCAGCCGACGCCGCAGTAGTGGCAGACGCTGGACACCGCCTCGGTCACCCACGGGCCCGGCTTGGCGAGCGGCAGCCGCTGGGCGATCGCGCCGGTCGGGCAGGTGCCGACGCACAGCCCGCACGACACGCACTCGGTGTCGAGCAGCGACCCGCCGAGCGCGGGCGCGACGACGGTGCCGAATCCGCGGTTGATGAAGCCGAACGCCGACACGCCGACCACCTCGGTGCAGATCCGCACGCACCGGCCGCAGAGGATGCACTTGTTCTGGTCCAGCTCGATCAGCGGGTGCGAGATGTCGCGCTCGTGCTGCCGCGCCTCGCCCATGAAATGCTTGACGTCCACGCCGTACTCGGTCGCGTAGCGCCGCAGGTCGCAGTCGAAGAGCGCGGTGCACCCGCACTCGAGGCAGCGCGTGGTCTCCTCGGCCAGGTCGGCCGCCGAGTACCCCAGCTCGACCTCGGCGAAGCTCCTGACGCGCGCATCGACGGGCAGCATCGGAATGTGCCGCTTCTCCTTCTTCTCCTGCGAGCGCAGGTCGGCGACAGCGACCGTGGCGAACACGTCCTTGCGGCTGATGAACTCCTCGGGCTCGGGCCTGGCCTTCCCTTCCCGGATGTAGGTGTCGATGGCGTAGGCGGCCTTCCGCCCGGCGGCGATGGCCTCGATGGCGGTCGCAGCGCCCGTCACCACGTCACCGCCCGAGAAGACCCCCTCGACCGTCGTCTCGAACGTCTTCTCATCGACCTGGACCGTTTCCCAGCGCGTCAGGTTGAGCGACTCGCCGGTCGGCAGGAAGCCCGGCACGCGCCCGTTCACCAGGTCACTCACCGTCGTGCTCTGCCCGATCGCGGAGATCACGAAGTCGCAGGGCACGACGTACTCCGACCCGCGCACCGGCTTGGGGCTGCGCCGGCCGGACGCGTCCGGCTCGCCGAGCTCCATCCGCTGGCACTCGAGGCCCGTGAGCCGGCCGCCGGCGTCGGTCACGACGCGGACCGGCGCGACGAGGAACTCTGTCTTCACGCCCTCCTCGATGGCGTCGCGGATCTCGGCGTCGTTGGCGGGCATCTCGGCGCGCGTCCGCCGGTAGAGCAGCTTGACCTCCCCGACGCCCAGGCGCAGCGCCGTCCGCGCGCAGTCGATCGCCGTGTTGCCGCCGCCGACGACGCACACCGTCCCGTGGATGTCGATCTTCTTGCGCAAGCCGAAGTTCTTGAGGAACTCGATGCCCGACAGCACGCCGGGGGCTTCCTCGTTCTTCACGCGCATCAGCGAACTGCGCCACGCGCCGATGCCGAGGAAGATCGCCTCGTAGCCGTGCGCCTTCAGGCTGGCGATCGTGAAGTCCTTGCCGAGCGTGGTATTGGTCTTGAGCGTCGGTCCGAGGCTCAGGATCTGCGCGATCTCGAGATCGAGCACGTCTTTGGGCAGCCGGTATTCCGGGATGCCGTAGCGGAGCATGCCGCCGGGCTCCGGCTGCCCCTCGA
Source organism: uncultured Acidobacteriota bacterium (assembly GCA_963727765.1). Taxonomy (GTDB): domain Bacteria; phylum Acidobacteriota; class Vicinamibacteria; order Vicinamibacterales; family Fen-181; genus FEN-299. The sequence continues at coordinate 569,986 of CAVSGZ010000008.1, read as the reverse complement.
GGATGTCGACGCTGTACCCCTTGATGGCCAGATAGTAGGCGGCCGAGAGACCCGCCGGGCCCGCGCCGACCACGGCCACCTTCTTCCCGTTGGGTGACGCCACGTGCGGGCGGTAGGCGTCGGGCCCGCTCAGGTCGAGGTCGCTGATGTAGCGCTTGATGTAGTCGATCCCGACCGCCTCGTCCAGCAGCGACCGGCGGCATCCCTTCACCTCGCAGGGTCGGGTGCACACGCGCCCGCACACCGACGGCAGCGGGTTGTTCTCCTTGATGAGCGCGATCGCGTCGGTGTACTTGCCGATGGCCGCCAGGGCGATGTAGCCCTGGATGTCGATGCCCGCCGGGCACAAGATCTGGCACGGGCCGACGCAGTCGGCGTAGTGGTCGGAGAGCAGCAGCTCGAGCGCCGCCTTCCGGGACTGCCGCACCTCGGTCGAGTTGGTCTCGACGACCATCCCGCTTGCGACCTTCGTGGAGCACGCGGGCACGAGTGAGCGCGCCCCCTTCACCTTGACCACGCAGACGAAACACGACGCGAACGGTTCGAGCTGGGCGTCGTCGCAGAGCGTGGGAATCGTCTCGATGCCGTGTTGACGCGCCACATGGAGGATCGTCTGATTGCCGTCCGCGATGATTCGCTTCCCGTCGATTTCAAGCTTGACTAGCGCCATATGAATGCCCCTTGTCCCCCGCCCCTAGTCCTTCGCAATCGCCCCCAGGTTGCAGACCTTGTAGCACTCGCCGCACACGGTGCACTTCGACTGGTCGATGACGTGCACCTTCTTGCGCTCCCCGGTGATCGCCCCTGCCGAGCAGGCCTTCAGGCAGAGCATGCAGCCGCTGCAGTCGTCGGTGATCGTGTAGGTGAGCAGCTTCTGGCAGTGGTGCGCCGGGCACTTCTTGTTGGTGATGTGCGCCTCGTACTCCGATCGGAAGTACTTCAGCGTCGTCAGCACCGGGTTCGGCGCCGTCTGGCCCAGGCCGCAGAGCGACGAGTTCTTGGTGCGGGCCGCCAGCTCCTCGAGCAGCTCGAGGTCGCCGTCGCGGCCGTGGCCCTCGGTGATCCGCGTGAGCACCTCGAGCATTCGCTTGCTGCCGATGCGGCAGAACGTGCACTTGCCGCACGACTCGCGCTGGGTGAACTCGAGGAAGAACCGCGCGACGTCGACCATGCAGGTCGTGTCGTCCATCACGACGAGGCCGCCGGAGCCCATGATGGCGCCGGTCTTGTTGATCGACTCGTAATCGATGACCGTGTCCTGCAGCTCGGCCGGGATGCAGCCGCCCGAGGGGCCGCCCATCTGGACCGCCTTGAACTTGCGGTCGTCGCGGATCCCGCCGCAGATGTCGTAGACGATCTGGCGGATCGAGATGCCCATCGGCACCTCGACCAGGCCGCCGTGCCGGATCTTGCCCGCCATGGCGAAGACTTTCGTCCCCTTGCTGTTCGCCGTGCCCAGCGCGGCGAACGCCTTCGCGCCGTTGAGCACGATCCACGGCACGTTGGCGAACGTCTCCACGTTGTTGATCGACGTCGGCTTCTCCCACAGCCCCTTGGTGGCGGGGAACGGCGGGCGGACGCGCGGCATGCCGCGCTTGCCCTCGATCGACATCATCAGCGCCGTTTCCTCGCCGCAGACGAACGCGCCCGCCCCCTCCTTGAGCTTGATGTGGAAGCTGTGGGAGCTGCCCAGGATCCCGTCGCCCAGCAGCCCCCGCGCCTCCGCCTGGGCGATGGCGATGTTCAGCCGCTCGATCGCCTTCGGGTATTCGGCGCGGACGTAGATGTAGCCGTGGTCGGCCCCGATGGCGAAGCCGGCGATGATCATCCCCTCGAGCACGGAGTGCGGGTCGCTCTCGAGGACGGATCGATCCATGAACGCGCCCGGGTCGCCCTCGTCGGCGTTGCAGATGATGTACTTCTGCCGGCCGGGCGCCATGCGCGTGAACCGCCACTTCATGCCGGTCAGGAATCCCGCGCCGCCGCGGCCGCGCAGCCCGGACTCGACCATCAGGTTGACGACGGCCTCGGGGTCCTTCCCGTCGAGGACCTTCTGCAGGGCCTGATAGCCGCCAGTCCCGATGTACTCGTCGATCGACTCGGGGTCGATGTTGCCGCAGTTGCGGAGCACGATGCGCTGCTGGCGGGCGATGTAGGCGTGGTCGCTGCCCTCGCCGCTGCTGGTCCAGACGAGCCAGTCGGCGATCGGCGCGCCCTGGAGGACGTGCTCGTCGATGAGACGCGCCACCTTGTCGGGGCTGATGTGCCCGTAGAGATACCGCGTGCCGCTGCCGTTCCCGATCTCGACCAGCGGCTCCTGGTAGCACATGCCGACGCAGCCGGTGCGCAGCAGCGCGGGCGCGTCAGGCAGCCCGGCGAGCTTCGCCTCGAGCGCCTTGTAGGTGTCCTCCGCGCCGGCCGCGATCCCGCACGTGGAATAGCCAACCGTGACCCGCGTCATGACCGCTCCCCCTTCTGGAACTTCTTCACGACCTTCACCGCGGAGGACGGGCTGAGATTGCCGAACGTCGCGTTGCCAATCATGAGCACCGGAGCCAGCGAACAGCAGCCGAGGCACGACACCGTCTCGATGCTGAACATCCGGTCGGGCGTGGTCTCGCCGTTCGGGATGCCGAGGTGCTTCTCGACCGCCTGGCTCAGCTCGACCGCGCCGCTGACGTGACAGGCCGTGCCGTGGCAGACGCGCAGGAGGAACTTGCCCACCGGCTTGAGCCGGAACTGCGCGTAGAAGGTCGCCACGCCGTAGATGTGCGCGAGCGGGATGCCCGACACCTCGTGGATCTCCAGCAGCCGCTCCCGCCGCAGGTAGCCATCCTCGGTCTGCGCCTGCTGGAGCAGCGGGATCAGCCTGCCCTCCTGGCCCACGAAGTGCATGTTCTTGAAGTTGTATTGCCGGTGCTCATGCATATGAAAGAACTCCGATTGGGAACCGACCCGGTCCCCCGGGGACCGGACGAACCGCTCCTCTCAGTCGTGCGGGGTGTTGAGCATGGTGTTGAGCAGCGACATCATCTCGTCGACGTCGCCGAATCCGCCGAGGGCGTGCCCCCGGCAACCGGCCCGCGAGCAGAACTCGAGTACGCCGCCGCCCTTCAGGTTCAGCGAGGCCATCGGCGCCCCGCACAGCTTGCACGGCATCTGCAGCATCAGGCTCCGGTCGCAGATCGGGCAGCGGAAGTCCACCACGGCGCCGTCGGGGATCTTCAGGTCGGTCTCGATCGCGTAGTCGCCGAAGATCGCGCTCAGGTAGATCTCGCCGTCCTGGTTCACATCCCTGAGATAGCCGTCCAGGTGGACGCGTTGCCCTTCGGTGAGCAGCGCGCCGCAGTTGGGACAGCTGGCCTCCAGCAGGAGCATCTGCTTACTCATGCCCGTTCTCCTTCGGCGGATTCGTCAGTTGTTGCAGTTTCAGGAACACGCACTCGTGCAGCTCGGCCTGGTCGGTCACCACGTCGCCGGCGAAGGTGTCGCAGTCGGGGGCGCCGCAGGCCGCGCAGTCGCGCCGCGGCAGCAGCGACAGCACGCGGGCGCGCTCCTGCCGCAGCAGGATCGCGTGCTGCAGGTCGGCGGGGCCCCGCGTCAGCGGCTTCGCCCGGATCTGCTCTTCCATGTCGAAGAAGCGCTCGCGGAACATCGTGCGGACCTTCTCCTCCTGGGTCAGGCGCGCCGGCCCGCGCCCGCTCCGGTCCCTGACGCGCGCCAGGATGGCCTGCAGGGCGTGGCGCGCCGAGTGCCGGCTCTCCACGACCAACTGCCCGCCGATGCAGCCGTCCGGGCAGATGTGGGCCTCGATGAAGTCCAGCGCCTGGAACTTCCCCGCCTCGATCGAGTCGAACACCCGCACGACCTCCGCGACGCCGCTCACCGCCAGGCCGTTGAGGTTGCGCATGCCGGCGCTCTCGCCGCCGGTCAGTCCCCACTGCAACCCCCCGTGGTTGAAACTCTCCTCCGACACCGGCGGGCAGCCTCCCTTGATGGCCCTGAGCAGCGGCCCGTACAATTCGGCGATCGAGAACGCCCCGTCGAAGTACGACTCGGACAGGCCGACCGGGCTCACAATCGACTGCATGATCGCCGTGCACGGCGTGATGTAGAAGATGCCGATCTGCTCCGGTGGCAGGCCCGTGGTCTCGGCCGCCTTGCGCCGCGCGATCTTCGCGGTCAGCTCCCGGGGCGTCTCGATGGGCACCACGTGGGGAATCAGGTCCGGGTAGCGCTGCTGAATGAGGCGGACGACCGCAGGACACGTGGCCGAGATCTTCGGCCAGGGGCCCTGACACTCCGAGAGGTAGGTGTCGACGGCGCCGCCCACCATCTGGCACATCCACGACACGTCGTCGAACGCGCTGAAGCCGGTCCGGAGCAGCGCGCCGGCCACCTGCTCGGGGCTGACGCCCCCGCCGAACTGCGAGTACAGCGCCGTGGACGGGATGGCCACCGTGTGGCGGAAACGGGCCAGGTCGGACGGCGTGGAGGTGCGTGCGCTCAGCGCGTCGTGCGGGCAGGCCCGGATGCACTCGCCGCAGTCGATGCACAGGGCGGCGTTGACCGTCTGCCGGCCGTCGCGGACGCGGATCGCCCGGGTCGGGCAGGCCTTGCAGCAGCCCACGCAGCCCACGCAGCGCGTGTCGTCCCGGACGATCGAGTGGAGTGGTGCAGCCATGAGCGTCAGCGGATCCCCGGTCTCACTTCGCGGCGGCCTCCCCGATCCGCACGCCGTAGCGCAGCGTCGTCCCGACGCCGGGCGTCGACTCGATGGCGAACCAGTCGGTCGAGCGCTTGATGTTGGGCAGCCCCATGCCGGCGCCGAAGCCCCGCGCGCGCATCTCGGCCGTCGCGGTCGAATAGCCTTCCCGCATGGCGACGTCGACATCCGGGATGCCGGGGCCCCGGTCGGTCACCACGACCGACGCGGCGGCGGGCGTCACGGTGAACACGAGGTCGGCCGACTCGGCGTACATAATCACGTTCATCTCGGCCTCGAAGTTGGCGATCGACAGGCGGCGGATCGCCCCGGCGTCGATCCCGAACTCCCGCATCGTCGCCTTGACGGCCCCGGCCGCCTCGCCGCCGTGCTCGAAGTCGTTGCCCGTGATCACGTACCGCTCGCTGTAGAGCACCTTTTCGTCCATGTGCGTCCGACTCGCCGCCGGGGCGCAGCGGGGAGAGCGCGGAACCCCGGCTCCGCCCCGTTTCCGCGGGGCTGTTGGTGTCGAGCGTGCCAGGCGTGCTTCCCGCCGTCGTGTCCGCGGGACCGGTCGGGCGGAAGCCGCCTACTTCCCTTCGGCGGCCATCAGCCCATGGCTGAACAGGACGCCGCAGGTCTCGAACATGAAGCGTCCCGTGCTCAGCAGCGGCAGGCCTCTCTGTTGCGCCATCGCGATCACCGACGGGTCCGGGCGCTTGTCGTGCACGAACAGGATCCCCTTGAACTCGGCGACGTCCGCCGCGTGCACCGACTGCACGCTCGCCAGCCCCGTGACCAGCAGCGCGCCCGAGCGTGAGAACGCCAGCACGTCGCTCATCAGGTCCGCGGCGAAGCAGCTGCGGATGTCGACATCCAGCAGATCGTCTCCCGAGATGACGCGGCAGTCGAGCAGACGCGCGATTTCTTCCAGCTTCATGACGCGTGGGCCGCGGCGGCCTACCGGATACCCGCCTCGTACAGCTTGGTCGCCACCTGCCAGCTGTCCAACGGCGTCGAGAACATCGAGATCTCGGCCTTCTCCGCGAGGACCGTCGCCTCCGGCGCCGGCGTGCGCCCCCGCGTGAGCACGATGGCAGCCACGTCCACGAGATTTGCCGCGGCGATCACGTTGTTGTGGACCTGGAGCGTGATCAGGATGTTCCCCGCCTTCGCGTTGGCGATGACGTCGCTTACCATGTCCGAGATGTACACGCCCGTCACCGGCTTGTCGAACACCGGAGTCAGCCCCTTCAACTCGAGCCGCTCGGCGACTTCCTTCGTCGTCATGCTTCCACCTCCATGGCCGTGAGTTCGAAGTCGGCCATGATCTGCCCGTGGTTGAATTCCCCGTGCAACCCGAAGTAGTCCGGCAGGATCAGGATCTTCTTGTTGGGCGTCTGCAGGCGCTCGTTGAAGTAGCGGTTCAGCACGCGCAGCTTGTCGAGCCACTCGGCGCGCGGCGCGCCGGTCGAGGGCCGGTGCGACACCGCGACGTAGAGCCAGATCCGCTGCTCCTGCGCCAGCTCCCCGAGGCGGTAGATGTCGCCGTCGTGCCGGCAGGCGGTGTAGGACACCAGCCCTATCAGGTCGTCGAATCCCGTGACGACACCAGTCTCACAGTCCCGCAGATCGAAGTGAACCGTCTGCGCCATCCCGGTAAACTTCCAGATCTGCGGCCCTTCCCGGTACTCTTCGATCGGGGGAACCGGCTCGGGTGAGAAGTAGGATCGCATGGCCCGGCTGTGGACTTCGTGCTCGACAATCACGTAGCCGGACCGGATGTTCACCATCTGATACCGATGATCCGGTCGTCCCTGGTCCATCATCGACCCCCTCCCTCGGCCCGCCGCCGTGCAGTGGACACGCCGGCTGGCTGGTCGGACCCGCTGGAGCGGCGTCTTCCCCGGTGCCGCAGGCCGGGAAGGCGCCGGCAGTCTACCAGCATCGCGCGCCCGTCCACAAGCGACCCGTCCACAAGTTCCGCCCCGTATCACGCGCCCGATCCGGCCTCCGGCGCTGGCGCTTCCAGCCCTTTCAGGTAGGCGTCGATCGCCTTGGCTGCCTGCCGGCCCGCGCCCATGGCCGAGATGACCGTCGCGCCGCCGGTCACGATGTCGCCGCCGGCGAACACACCGCGCTTGTTGGTCGCCCCGGTCGCCGGGTCGGCAATGATGTTGCCCCACTTGTTCACCGGCAGATCGGGCGTCGTCGAGCGGATGAGAGGGTTGGCGCCCTGGCCCACGGCGAACACGACGGCGTCGACCTCAAGGTCGAACTCCGAACCCGGGATTGGCACCGGGCTCCGGCGGCCGGACGCGTCGGGCTCGCCGAGCTCCATCTTGACGCACTGAAGCGCCCGCACCCGCGACTGCGCATCGCCGAGCACCGCGGTCGGCGCCGTCAGCATCAGGAACTCGACCCCCTCCTCCTCCGCGTGCTCGATCTCCTCGGCCCGGGCCGGCATCTCCGTGCGCGACCGCCTGTAGACCAAGTAGGCGTGTTCAGCCCCGAGCCTGAGCGCGGTCCGGATCGAGTCCATGGCGGTGTTCCCGCCGCCGATCACCGCCACGTTCCGGCCGCGGATGGCGGGTGTGTCGGACTCGGGAAACCGGTAGGCCTTCATGAGGTTCGACCTCGTCAGGTACTCATTCGCCGAGTAGACGCCGATCAGGTTGACCCCCGGGATCTTCGGAAAATGCGGGAGCCCGGCCCCGGTTGCGATGAACACGGCCTGGAACCCCAGCTCACCGAACAGGTCGTCCACGGTGAAGGTCCGGCCGATGACGTGGTTGGTCTTGATGTCGACCCCCAGCGTCTTGAGGCCGTTGATCTCCCGCTCGACGATGGCCTTGGGAAGCCTGAATTCCGGGATCCCGTAAATCAGGACGCCGCCGGTCTTGTGCAGCGCCTCGAAGATCGTCACGTCGTGGCCGAGCTTGGCCAGATCGGCGGCCACCGTCAGGCCGGCCGGCCCCGAGCCGACCACCGCCACCTTGTGGCCCGTCGGCGCCGGCCTCGGCGTGGAATCGGTGAGCCCGTGAAGCGCGGCGAAATCGGCCACGAAGCGCTCCAGTCGGCCGATGGCCACGGCCTCGAACTTCTTGCCGAGCGTGCACAGCTTCTCGCACTGCTCTTCCTGCGGGCAGACGCGCCCGCAGATGGCGGGAAGCACGTTCCGGTCGCCGAGCACGTGAAACGCCGTCTGGAAGTCGCCCTTGGCCACCGCGTCCACGAACCCGGGGATGTCGATCCCGACGGGGCAGCCTTCGACGCACGGCCGGTTCTTGCACTGGATGCAGCGATCGGCTTCCTGGACCGCCATCTCGACGGTGTAGCCGGTCGCCACTTCACCAAAGGTATGCCGGCGCTCGCGTGGATCCGCACACGGCATCGGCGTCTTCGTCTTCAGGCCGATCTTCTTTGCCATAGCGTCGCTCACTCGCCTCCGGCGGTGTGGCGCTCCGCGCGGTGGCGGCAGCACTCCATCGCCTCGGCTTCCTGGTCGCGATACGCCCTCAACCGCGCCGACAGTTCCCCGAAATCGACCTGGTGCCCGTCGAACTCGGGGCCGTCGACGCAGACGAACTTCTGCTCCCCGCCCACGGTCACGCGGCACCCGCCGCACATGCCTGTGCCGTCGATCATGATCGGGTTGAGGCTGACGATGGTCTTGACGCCGAGCGGCCGCGTCGCCTCGCAGACCGCCCGCATCATCGGCAGCGGGCCGACCGCAACGACTTCGTCGAAGACCTGCCCCCCCTCCAGGAGTCCCTTGAGCGCGTCGGTCACGAGCCCATGCATCCCGTAGGACCCGTCGTCGGTCGTCACCACGCACTGGTCGGCCACCCGACGGAGATCTTCCTCGAGGATCACCAGGTCGCGGGTTCGCGCCCCGATGATCGCCACGACCCTGCCGCCGAGCGCCTTGACGCCGCAGGCGATCGGATACACGACGGCCGTGCCGATGCCGCCGCCGATGCAGCAGACCGAGCGGCCCGGCTCGATCCGCGTCGGCAAGCCGAGCGGCCCGGCGACGTCGAGAATGGTGTCGCCGGCCTCCATGGCGTTCAGCTGGCGCGTGGACTTGCCCACCCCCTGCACGATCAGCGAGATGGCGCCGCGCGAGGGATCGGCGTCTGCAATCGTGAGCGGAATCCGCTCGCCGTCCTCGGTCAGCCGGATGATCACGAACTGGCCCGGACGACGCTTGCGCGCCACCGGCGTCGCCTCGACCCAGAAACGAACAACGTCGGGAGCCAGGATTTCTTTGCTCAGGATCAGATGCACGTCGTCCTCGCTTCAAAGACGCGCCGTACTGCTGACGGGATCACGGCAATGGGATGGCCTGATATGGCACAGAGCAAGGGAGGTACCAACCCGAAGGCCCGCGAAAGCCCTGATGAAAACCCATTTAGTCAAGAATACGCCGACTTCCCGGCAGAAGATAGGACGTCTCCAGCTCAGCTATTTCCGGCTCGCTCGGGCCGGCTATGGGCGCTGCTCCTTCTTGAGTCGTTCGAGAGTCCTCTTCAGCGATTCGAGACGCTGGCCCGCTTCCCCGAGCCTGCCTTCCGCCGTCAGCCGCTGGTAATCGGCCAGGTCGCGCGCCGCCTGATCGATGAGCGTCTGGACGGCCGGCGAGATGACGGTGCCTGGCGGCAGTCCACCGACCACCGGCGCGGCGACCGGCTGTCCCGCTGCCGGTGTCTGCGCTCCTGCGCCGCCCATTTCCCACGTGCCGGTCCCCCCGGCCTGTCCGGGAGACGCCTCGCCTCCGCCGAGGAGGTTGCTCATGGCGGCCTCGAACGTCGGCCCGTAGCCGAGCTGATCCTGCAAGGCGAGAACGACCAGCCTCAGCTGCGGCATCGGGCTGCGCTCGGCCTGCAGGTAGATCGGCTTCGCGTAGAGCAGCCCGCGGCCGATCGGAATCACGAGCAGGCTGCCGCGCCTGACGTGGGAACCCTGCTGGTTCCAGAGCGTCAGCTGCGAGGAGAGCTGCGGGTTCTGGTCGATGCGCGCCTCGATTTGCAGCGGCCCGTCCACCAGCCGGCTCTTCGGGAAGTCGTAGACGACCGTCGTCCCGTAATCCGCCCCGTCGCTGCGGCCGGCAATCCAGCCGATGAGGTTGTTCCGGTTCGACGGCGTGAACGGCAGGATCTCGACAAACTCAAGCGCCTTCTCACCCGATGCGGTCTCTTCGCCGGGCAGCGTCATCAGTACGTAGTTCGGGTCGAGCGGCCGCGTGATCTGCTCGCGGTCCTCGCTGAGCGACACCTCGCTCGCCACGCTCCACAGGTCCTCGCGGTTGTAGAACACCTCGGGATCCCGCATGTGGTACAGGCTGTACGCCGTGGCCTGCGCCTTCAACATCAGCTCCGGGTAGCGCACGTGCGCCCGCACGTCGGCCGCCATCCGGCTGCCGTCCACGAACAGCGTGGGGAACATCCGGCGGTAGCACGCGATGATCGGGTCCTCGTCGTCGAACACGTAGAAGGTGACGGTGCCGTCGTAGGCGTCCACCATCGCCTTCACGCTGTTGCGCACGTAGCTCACCGCCGCGTCGCCCACGCGGTAGTGCCGGGCGTAGGGGAACATGTCCGACATCGTGTAGCCGTCCATGAGCCAGAACAGCCGGCCCTCGGCGCTGACGACGATGTAGGGATCGGGGTCGAAGGTGAGGAACGGCGCAAGGACGCGCACGCGCTCGCGGATGTTCCGGCGCATCAGCAGGCGGCTGTCGGGCGTGATGTCGTCGCTGAAGGGTAGCTTCGAGAGGTCAGCTCCCCCGCGGCTCGCCGCCAGCAGCAGCCGGCGCCCGAACGAGCCGATGACGATGCCTCCCTTCCCTTCGTAGGAGGCGAAGGCATTGCTCTCCCCCTGGGGGTAGTTGAACTCCTTCTGCCGCGTCTTCACGTAGACGTCGGTGTTGGTGAGCTGGCCGAAGTAGATCTCGGGGCGGGTGACCTTGATCTCCGGCGCGGAACTCTCAACCGGCATGTCCTTCAGAATGAACTCGGGCAGCCCTTCGGGGGTGAACCCGTTCACCGGGTTCATGGTCACGCCGTAGCCGTGCGTGTAAATCAGCTTTTCGTTGATGAAGTTGCGGCTGCTCTCCGGGAGCTTGTCGACGTTCAGTTCGCGCGCCGCCACCATGACCTGGCGCACGCGCCCGCCGATGCGGTAGCGGTCGATGTCGATGTCCGGGAAATCGTAGTAGGTGCGGATCTCCTGGATCTGCCGCAGCGTGTCCTGCAGGGCCCGCCAGTCCCAGAGCCGGATGTTCTCGACCGTCGCGCTGTTGTGCGCGAAATCGACCGCTGCCAGGCCGCTGTCGGCCGGGAAGGGTTTCTGCTGCACGCCCGACAGGTTGAACGCCCGGGTCGTGAATTCGATGTTGCGGGCGATGTACGGCCGTTCCCGCACGAGCTGGTTTGGCTTGACGACGAAGCCGCCCACGTACCACGACACGACGGTGAGGCCGACGTAGACCACGACGACCGGCGCCAGTGCCGCGAGCAGCGTCACGAGCTTGCGCGGGCCGATCGCGTTGAAGAGCGCGATTGCGACGCCGACAACCAGCGCCAGCGCGACGAGGAGCAGACCCGGAATCAGGATGTGGGCCTCGGTGTACCCGGCGCCCGAGTACACCGTGTGATCGTCGAACAGGAAATCGAACCGCGACAACCAGACGCGCGCCGCCATGACGAGCAGCAGCAGCGCGGCGGCGTACGACACGCCTCGATACGCGGGCCGGCGGGTGCGCAGGCCGGTCAGCGCGACGGGGTTGTCAGCGCCGGTCAGCACCAGGACCAGCACCGCCGCCACGAAGATGACCAGGGCGATGGTGGTCAGCCAGGTGGCGATGAGCTGCCAGACCGGCAGGATGAAGAGGTAGAACGCCACCGGCCGGCCGAAGATCGGGTCCGCCAACGCCGACGCGCCGGCCGCGGCCGGCGCGTGCAGATACTGCACGAACGTCGTCCACTCCGCCATCATTCCCGATCCGGCGCCCAGCGCGACGACGAGCGCCACGCCCCAGGTGGCGGCGCGGACCACCGGCTGCAGGGAGAGCGGAACGGGCTGCCCGTTCACGTAGAGGATGCGGCTTCCGAGCGGCGGCGGCTTCAGCAAGGAGAGCGCCGCGAAGACGATGAGGAACGTGACGAGGGTGAACCCGCAGAAGAGCGCGGACTTCAGTTCGAGCGTCTTCCAGAAGACGTCACCGAAGCCGAGCGAGTCGAACCAGAGCGCCTCGATGTACCAGGACAGCAGGCTGCTGGCTCCCAGCACCAGCCCGATGACGATGGCGATGATCGCGAGTCGGATTCCTCGCCGGCGGCTGCCACCGGTCAAGCGGTTCCCTCGCCCGGCACCAGCCTCTGAAAGCGGCATAGCTCCCCCTCGGCGAGGAGTTTAGCACCCTTCCAGCTTCTTGGCGGGGGCGGCCCCTTTCGCGGCGGTCTCTTTCGCGCCCGGCACGGCGAACCGCTCGATCGCCGCCGCGACCCCGCCGCGGTCGTTGTCGAGCGTCACTGGCCAGCCGAGTTGCTTGAGCGGCTCGACCGCGTTGGCCATCACCACCGGCACGCCCGCGAACTCGAGCATCTCGCGATCGTTGAAGTTGTCGCCGACGGCCATGACCTCGGCGGGCGCGAGCCCCTGCCGCGCCGCCCACTCGGCGAGCGTGGCGCCCTTGGTGCAGCCGGCCCGGTTGACGTCGACGAGCGAAAAGTCCCGCTGCTCGTACTCGGTGACGGCCAGGGCGACGGAGCCGGCCACCTCGAGCGCCCGCACGAGCGCCACCAGCTCCCGCATGCGGGCCACGCCGCCGGAGAACATCACCTGGATCGGATCCTCGACCAGGGCCGATTCGAGCGGCACCACTTCGACGATGAAGTCGCGGTTGCGCTCGAAGTACGAGCGCCGGTGGGAGTCACGGATGTCGAGCCGCTCGTGCACGACCTGCGCGGCCTGCGGACGGTCGAAGACGAGCGCCGTGGCGTCGCGGAAATCGCGCGTGGCGTCGACGACCGACCGGGCGACCTTCGCCGGCAGCAGGTGACGCACCAGCGTCCGCCCGTCGCGGGTCTTGACAAGCGCGCCGCCGCTCACGATGAGCGTCAGCGGCGCGTCGATCTGCTCGACGACCGGCCGGAGGAAGTCGAACCGCCGGCCCGTGACCAGCGCGACCTCGATGCCGGCGTCGGTGGCCCGCCGGATCGCCTCGCGGTTGACTGCCGGCACCTGCCACCGGCTGTCGAGCAGCGTGCCGTCCACGTCCAATGCGATGAGACGAATCATGGGAAGTCGATGGACATTTGTCAGTCGGTGCATCCATGAATAGTCGATGGACACTTGTCAGTCGGTGCATCGATGAATAGTCGGCGTCCGACTGACGAGCGTCAGTTCCGACCTCTCAATCGTCAGTGCCGACTGACGAGCGTCAGTCCCGACTACTCATCGTCAGTTCCGACTACCTAGCGTCCCCCCGCCGCAAACAGCGTCCACGGCCCGGTCGGCATGTCGCGCAGCAGCCCCCGTGCCCAGCCGTACTCCGGGTGCTGCTGCAGGTAAGCCTCCGCCTTGAAGTCGGGGGCGCACTGGTGCCCCATCGCCGCCCACATCTGCATCGACTGCGCCAGCGTCCCGTCGGTGACCTTCGATTGCACCGTGCCGGCCGGGAAGTACGGCCCCCAGTTCCACTCGGGCACGCCTCGTGGCGACGTGTCGAGCAGCCCACATAGCGACCGTTCGGTCGGGCCGTCCCTCTTCTCGATGACGTCGTACTTGTCCCCTTCGAACTGCCGGGCCAGCTCGACGTCGATCTTCCCCTTGTACTGCGCCATCAACTGCTCCCACCGCGCGCGGCGAGCGTTCGGGGAACTGTCCTTCTTCTTCGCGTCGAACGTCGTCTCGTTGCGGATCAGCCGCTCGCCGACCGGGAAGTTCGAGCCGACGAAGTAGCCGTCCTTCGTCCGCTCGACCGAGTGCTCCTTCAGCCCCAGCTCGAAGCGGGCGATCTCGCCCGTCTTGTTGTCGGCGACGAGCCAGTCGTTGGCGTACGCCCCGTTGTTGCCCTCCAGCATGATCCGCACGTAGTCGTCGATCGATCCGGCGTACTGGAGCGCCTTGCGGGCGCGCATGAACTCGGGCACGCCGTTGGGGTCGAACGTCTCGAAGCCGGTGATCGTCGTCTCGGTCACCATGATCCCGTTCGAGTTGATCCCGAAGTCGTCGTCGCTCACGATGATGCCCGGCAGTCCGTCCATCAGGATGCGGTAGCCCTTCTCGGGCTTCAGGTCGAAGACGATCTGCCAGCGAGCGCCGGTCACATAGCTGGTCCACGCGTTGTGGGCGATGACGATCTTGCCGTCCTTCGTGTAGCTGCCGGTGGCGACGAACGCGCTGCAGTTGCCCGGGGCTTTCTGCGTCGGCTTCTTCCCCTGCTGCTTCTCGAGCCACGGAACGTAGTAGTCCGGCAGGTCCTCCATCGCGTTGAGCGCGACGACGTCCCAGCGGTCGGCGGCGATCCCTTTCGCGTTCAGGCCCGCCACGATCCCGTCGATTTCCTGCTGGTACTCGGCATCCATCTTCGGCCAGAGGATCTGCTCGGAGGCGGTGCGGAAGAACGCCCAGTCCTTCCTGGTCTGGTGCTCGGTGAAGGCGCGGTAGACGCGCAGCAGGTCTGCCGTCTCGGTCGACAGCAGGTAGCCGTGCTGGTAACCGAGCGTCGCCGGCGGACCTTCGAGATGGACGAAGATCCAGCCGTTGCGGTCGAACCGGTAGCTGCCGGCGAGCCGGGCGTCGGCTGCGGCGGCGGGCTGAGCGGTCTTCGGGGGAGCCGGCGGCTGGCTGCAGCCGGACGCGGCCAGGAGCACGAGCACCGCGGTCGAAAGCGCGCGACTCTTCATCCACACCTCCGTAGAGGCCGGATTATACCAACCGCCCGCGATCGATGAACGATCGTAGAATCGAGCCGTGCCGGGCCCGCCGCTTCGCCGCATCGTGCACGTGGACATGGACGCCTTCTACGCGTCGATCGAGCAGCGCGACGACCCGTCGCTCAAGGGCCGGCCGGTGGCGGTCGGGGGCCGGCCGGCGGACCGCGGCGTCGTCGCCGCCGCCAGCTACGAGGCGCGCCGGTTCGGCGTCCACTCGGCCATGGCGAGCGCAGTCGCGCTGCGGCTGTGCCCGCAGCTCGTCCTCGTCAGGCCCGACTTTCGGAAGTACCGCGAGGTGTCGGCGTCGGTGTTCGAGATCTTCCGGTCGGTGACCCCGCTGGTCGAGCCGCTCTCGCTCGACGAGGCGTACCTCGACGTGACCGAGAACGCCTGGGGCGAGACGCTCGGGATGGTTGTCGCGCAGCGGATCAAGGAGGCCATCCGCGAGACCACCCGCCTGACCGCGTCGGCAGGCGTCGCGCCCAACAAGTTTCTCGCCAAGGTCGCCTCGGGCTGGAAGAAGCCCGACGGCCTGACCGTCGTCGCACCCGAGCGCGTCGAGGCGTTCCTGCAGCAGCTGCCTGTCGATGCGCTGTGGGGCGTCGGTCCCGTCACCGCCGCCAGGCTGCGCGAGGCCGGCATCGTGAGAGCCGTGCAGCTCAGGGAGGCGGAGCGGGAGGCGCTCGACCGGTTGCTTGGCAGCTCGGCGGATTGGCTCGTCCGGCTGGCCTACGGCATCGACGACCGACCGGTCGAGCCGGACCGCCCGACGAAGTCCTCCGGCAGCGAGAACACCTTCGCGCAGGACCTCACCGACGTCGAGCGCATCAGGAGCGAGATTCGAGGCGATGGCGGCGGACGCCGCCGACTGGCTGGACCGCCACCAGCGATACGCGCGCACGGTGACCATCAAGGTGCGGTACTCGGATTTCACGACCATCACGCGCAGCCACACGCGGCTGGCGGCCACCAGCGAGCGCGACGAGATCGTCTGCCGCGCGCAGGATCTGCTGGCGCGCACCGAGGCGGGACGCCGGCCGGTTCGACTGCTCGGCGTCTCGGTGCACAACCTGTGCGATGTTCCCGGCGAGAGCCGGCCACGGCGCCACGTCGCCAGGCTGCCGCTCTTCGACGGCACCGCGGAGGAGTGAACCGGCCGCGTCACATCGGCGGCTGGTGCTCGCGCATCCAGGCGAGGCACCCGATCACCTCGGCCTGCAGCTGCGGCCGGCGGTCGGTGAAGCGGTGGTTGCTCGCGCCAATCAGCACGAGCTTCTTCGGGTCGCGGGCCACTCGCTCGAACGTCCGGTAATCGGCCGTCGTCACGTATTCGTCGGAGGTCGACTGGACCATGCAGAGCGGCAGCGGCGACACGTCCGCCACGAACTCCCTGGGCGCGAACATGGGCTCGTTCGAGTCCTTCTTCGTGATCCAGCTCGTGAAGTCGCTCCACCGCCAGCCGAGCTCGGCCGTCGGCGGCAGCCCCATCGTCATCACGCCGTTCAGCCAGGACCTGTTCTGCGGGCTGGCCCCGGCCAGGACGGCCAGCGCGGCGCCTTCAGAGACTCCAGAGACGAACACTGGCGCCGTGATCAGCTTCCGCGCCGCCAGGAAACGGAAGAGGGTCTCGTAGTCCCCCGGCGGCTCCTTGGTGGTCAGCGTCACCTTGCCCGCCGTGAAGGCGCCGAGGTACTGCCGCACGTTGATGCCGATGACGGTGTAGCCCTTGTCCGAGAGGAACTGCGACAGGTCCACCGCGAGGCCCACCCATCCCACGTCGCCGCTGCCCATGAAGATCGTGCCGAGCGGATGCGCCAGCGACGACCGATAGACGGAGACGGTCAGCGTCTTGCCGCGCACCTGGACGTCGAGGCGATCTTCGGACGCGGCATGGGACACGCTCGTGACGGCGAAGACGAAGGCCGCGGCGGCGAGCAGGCGTCGGCGGCACGAGACGGCTGAACAGGGCATCATCGGTGGTCCTGACGGTTCACTTCGCGGGCGCCGCCTGTGACGGCGGCCTCTTGGACATCCACGTGAGGGCGTCGGCCATCTGCTCGTAGAGCGCGTCGCGCGCCCCGTCGAAGCTGTGATCGCGCGACTCGATCGGCACGAGGCGGCGCAGCTCGGTGTTGGGGCCGAACAGCTTGCGCGCCGCCTCCGCGGGCAGGTAGTTGTCGCCTGTGGACTGAATGACCACGAGCGGCAGATCCCGCAGCCGGCCGAGATACTCGTAGGTCTGGAATTCCACCAGTTCCCGCGTCGGCATGTCGCTCGGCGTTCGGCCCGGTTTCACCTGGTAGTGACGGACGTACTCCTCTTCCTTCGTCAGCGCCACGGCCAGAACGCCGGCCAGCTCGACGTTGAGTTCCCGACGGCCGGCTGCAACAACAGCCAGGCCGGCTCCTCGCGAGACACCGATGAGCACGGTCCGCGTCGTGGACGGCAGATTCAGCGTCTGCTTGGCGAACTCGATGAGGCGCTGGTAATCCTGCGCGAGACGTGCGGGCGTCGTCGTGCCTGAGACGAAGCCGAGGTGGCTCAAGTAACTCGGAGCGCTGAATCCGGCCACCGGGTAGCCCCACCGGATCAGACGGCGATACGTGTCAACGTCCTTGCCCCGCCAGCCTCCGTCGCCGGTTGCGTAGAAGAGCAGCGGCGTGCCCGGCTGCAGCTGCGCGGGCCGCGCGAGATGGATCTCCAGCGGGTGATCGTAGAGCGTCATGGTCCGCTGGAACTCGGTCGGTTTCAGGGGCGAGCGCACGATCAGTCGCTGCACGCACCCCGCCGCGGCCAGAACACCCAGGCCCGCGGCAGCCAGCTTCACGCCCTGTCCAAGCCGCCGAGTTCGGAGCGTCAACGGTCACCCCTCGTCACCCGCGCGTGGATGATCTCGATCGTCATGGTCGGTTTTTCGCCGTCGACCGCCACCGCCTCGATGGCCTCGACCGTCGCCATGCCTTCGACGACGCGGCCGAACGCCGTGTAGAGATGGTCGAGGCCGGACGCGGGAGCGGTGCAGATGAAGAACGACGTCGAGGCTGAAGCGGGATCGTCTCCGTGCGCCATCGACAAGGTGCCCTTGACGTGCGGCAGGTCGTTGAACTCCGGCTGCAGCGTTCGCACGAATCGCTGCTGCCGCTCGTCGAGCGTCTCGCGGCGGAAGGTCATCGAGCCGCCCTGCACGACGAAGCCGCGTACGACCCGGTGGAACGCCGTGCCGTCGTACACCCCGGACGCCGCGAGGCGGAGGAAGTTGCGGACGTGCTCGGGCGCCTTGTCCGGCCGCATCTCGAGCGTGATCGGGCCGAGCGTGGTCTCGAGGGTGACGCGGTACGCGGCCAACTCGGCCGGACTCTCCTGCGAGAACGGATCCGGCCCTTCGACCGGCTTGTCGCGGATTGTGACGGTCTTGATTTCGACGCGCTCGGCCGCCTTCCCCTTGTCGTCCACCGGCGACTCGGAGATCTTCTGCACGACCTTGAGACCTTCGACCACGCGCGCGAAGACGGTGTACTGCCCGTCGAGGGCGGGCTGATCGACCACGCAGACGAAGAACTGCGAGCCGCCGCTGTCGGGACGCCCCGGAAGGATGACGCTCGACACCGCGCCACGGGTATGCCTGTCGGCGTTCGGCTCCGCTTTCAAGACGCCCAGGCCACCGGTGCCGTAGAGGTCGCGCTTGGCCGAGTCCTTCGAGATCGGGTCGCCCCCCTGGATCAGGCCGTTCCGCACCATCCGGTGGAACGTCGTGCCGTTGTAGGCCCCCTCGCGGGCCAGCTTGATGAAGTAGCCGACGTGGTTCGGGGCGGCGTCGGCCAGCAGGTCGATGACGAACGTCCCGGCTGTGGTCTCGATCACCGCCTGCTTGTCCTTCATGTCGGAGGGCGCGAGCGGCGTGACGAAGAACGCCGCCCGCGGAGGCTGAACCTGTGACGCGAGGACGCTCAGCAGCAGCACGAGAGTGCGCATCGGCTTCCTACTGGAACCGACCCGGCGTGCGCAGCGGGCGTTCCGCCGCCACGTGGTCGAAGAAGTCGCAGAACTCCCGCGCGACGCCCACGCGCGGCTGGAGGTCGGTGCCAAGCTCGAGCCACGCGTCGCCGCGCGACGTGTACCGCGGCCAGATCGGAGCCCCGTTGCCGTTCGGATCCCCGGTCGCGGCGAAACGGACCCAGTATCCCATCATCGTCTCAGACAGCGTCCTGTCGGCCGCGTCGATCTCGGGCGAACCCGCGGGATACATGCGGCCGAACGTGCCGAACACGAAAGGGACCTCGGCGCCGTGGAACGCGCCGAAGCGCGAGGCCGGCGTGCCGGGGCGGATCCGCGTGAACGAATAGAGGTACGTCCGGCTGCCGAAATCCGCCATCGCGCGCGCCAGCCGACGGGCCGGCGAGACGAACGAGGAGTACCCGATGATGCGGGCCAGCGCCGGCTTCACCTCGGCGTCGCGTGTCACCGGGAACCGCGTCAGCACGTCGTCGGCCCGATCGCGAAACGCGGCCCTGACGAAACGGCGATAGGCGTCAACGTCGATTCCCTGGAGCGGGGCCACGAAGATCGTGCCTTCGTCGAGATTGGCGCCGACGAGCACCGGCACCTTCACCTGCTGACGGCCGGCCAGCAGCGAGGCCGGGCGGTCGGGGATCAGCCAGCGGTCGATGACCGGCACGAACCGGATGCCCTCGCCGAAGAACGGCGACGCGGGGTGCGAGGCGTTCATGATCTCCTCGACGCTCCGCGAACGCAGGGCGGCCAGCACGTCGTCCTCCCGGTCACAGCCGAGGCGGCGGGCGACGAGTTCCCCGACTTGCTCCATCGATTCCTCGCCAGCCGGCGCATCCCGCAGGTATCTGGTGATGCCGTATGGCGACCCGCTCTCGAGGATCGCGGCATGGAACAGGCCGCGCGCCTGCGGAGACACGAGCAGGCACC
Source organism: uncultured Acidobacteriota bacterium (assembly GCA_963727765.1). Classification (GTDB taxonomy): domain Bacteria; phylum Acidobacteriota; class Vicinamibacteria; order Vicinamibacterales; family Fen-181; genus FEN-299. Next base: position 550,399 of record CAVSGZ010000008.1, on the reverse strand, counting down.
CGATGCTCACCGCGCCCGCCGACTCGCCGACCACCGTGACGCGGTCCGGACTGCCGCCGAACCCCCGGATGTTCGCCTTGACCCAGCGCAGCGCCGCCAGCTGGTCGAGCAATCCGTAGTTGCCCGACGCGTCGTGGCCGGACTCCCTGGTCAGCAGCGGATGGGCGAAGAACCCCAGCGGGCCCAGCCGGTAGTTGAAGGTCACCACGACGGCCCCGCGCCGTGCCAGCGCCTCGCCGTCGTACACCGCCAGCGATCCGGAACCCTGCGTGAAGGCGCCACCGTGAATCCAGACGAGCACCGGCAGGCGCCGGCTCGGCGGGTGCACCGGTGTCCACACATTCAGCGTCAGACAGTCCTCGCTCGTCTTGCCGAGCCGCTCGTTCGGCCACGCGGCTCGATTCGGACTGCGGACACGACGGGCCGAACTCCGCGGCCTGGCGCACGCCTGCCCACGGAGTGGCGGGTTGAGGCGGCCGCCAGCGGAGGTTGCCCACGGGCGGAGCCGCATACGGAATGCCCCTGAAAACCCGCACCGTACCACCGGCGTCGGTCGTGCCTGCGACCAGGCCGGACTCGGTCTTCACCGCGCTCGTCGTTCGCGCGGCGCGGCGTGGGAGCTCTTTCGAGCCGATCGTCGCCGCCTGGACCCCCGCCGCCCACGCGAAGATGATGAGGGCGAGGATCAGGGGCCGGCCCCAGGTCGTCGGTCGCCGGACGGTACAAGGCTGCGATACGCTGGGCATCAAGTGAGCGGGAACGCGGAACGGTAACGGGACGTCGCCCCCGGTGACTTATTATAGCGACCACCGGCGCCGGCGGGTCGAGCCGGCACGGAACGGACGCACAAGAGAGCAGGACGCGCGATGCCCGATCCGGGAATGAGCCAGGCGGCCAGATACCGAGGCGCGGCCGATCGGTACGAGGCCGATCGGGTGGCGCTCGCGCGCCAGTCCCGCCATCTCTCCTACGCCAGGCTCGCGGTGTTCCTCGCCTCTGCCGCCAGCATCCTCTCCCTCTTTCCGGGCCCGGTGCCCTACACCGCGGTCCGGATCGGGGCCGGCGCGGCTGGCTTCCTCGTCTTCTTCGCCCTGGTGTCGTGGCATGGCCGGATCGAGTGGCGCGAGAAGTGGATCGCCGCCCTGGCACAGGTAAACGCGGACGCCGCGGCGCGCGTGCTGCGCGACTGGAACGCGCTCGCGCCCGACCGGGTCGCCGGCCCTGGGCCGACACACCCGTACGCCGACGACCTCGACCTCTTCGGCCATGCATCGGTGTTTCAGCTGCTCGGGTGGACCGGCACCGATGCCGGCCGTGCCACGCTCGCCGGCTGGCTCACCGAGGCCGCCGCGCCCGCGACGATCCGCGAGCGCCAGCAGGCGGTCGAGGAGTTGGCCGGCCTCGAGCGGGACCGGGAGACGTTCGCCGCGCTTGGGCGGCTGGTCGAGCCGGCGCGCGAGGCACTGGACGGTTTCTTCGCCTGGGCCGACGCCGGCCCCTGGTTCACGAGGCTGCGCGCGGCCGGGTGGACCGTGCGGCTGCTCACGGCGCTGACTCTCGGCCTGCTCGCGGCGCACATCGGCGGGATGATCGACGGCCCGCTGTGGCTATGGCCGATGGGCGTGACCCTCGTCCTGATGGCGGTGTTCGGCAAGCGGGTCGCGCAGACCTTCACCCGCGTCTTCTCGAGCTTGGGCGCGGTCCGCCACCATGCGGAGCTGTTCGCGCAAGTGGCAGCCGCGCCGTGCTCGTCTCCGCTCGCGCAACGTCTCCAGGCCGACCTGCGCGCGTCGGGCACGACAGCCGCGCGCGAGATGGCGCGGCTCTCGCGGATCGAGCGGACGGCCGACCTCCGCCGCGTGGCCCTGTTCCACCCGGTGATCGTGCTGCTCACGCTGTGGGACTTCCACGTGCTCGCCGCGCTCGAAGCCTGGCAACGGCAGGTGGGGCCGCACCTGCGACGCTGGTACGCGGCGCTCGGCCAGTTCGACGCCCTGGCCGCGCTGGCCGCGCTCAGGTACGACAACCCCACGTGGGCGTTCCCGGAAATCGACGAGTCGTCCGCCCTCCTCGAGGCGCGGGAGCTGGGCCATCCGTTGATCCCGGCCGACCGCCGCGTGGCCAACGACGTGACGGTCGGACCGCCCGGCGGGTTCCTGATGGTCACCGGGTCGAACATGTCCGGCAAGAGCACGCTGCTGCGCGCCATCGGCGTCAATGTCGTGCTCGCCCAGGCGGGCGCTCCGGTGTGCGCCGAGCGTCTGCGGATGCCGCCGCTCAGGCCGTGCACGAGCATGCGCGTCCAGGACTCGCTCGAAGCGGGCGTGTCGTATTTCATGGCCGCGCTGCAGCGGCTCGCACTGGTGGTGGCCACCGCCAGGTCGGCGCGCGACGGCGGGCCGCGAGTCCTGTACCTGCTCGACGAGGTGCTGCAGGGAACCAACACGGCCGAGCGCCAGGTGGCCGTGCGCCGCGTGCTGCGCCACCTGCTCGACCTGCCCACGATTGGCGTGGTGACGACGCACGACCTCGAGCTGGCCGATTGCAGCGAGCTGGCGGCGGCGTGCCGTCCAGTGCATTTCAGCGAAGGGGTCGAGCGCGACGGCGAGGGGGTGCGCCTCGTGTTCGACTATCGGCTGCGGCCCGCCGTCGCCACCTCGCGAAACGCATTGAAGCTGCTGCAGATCGTCGGGCTCGACGTGTGAGGGCCTGATGGCGGCGGAGGTCAGCGGCCGGCGGGCGGGAGAGCCGGCTCGGTCATCGCGCGGCGGCGTTCGAGGTCGAGCACGACGAGCACGCCGCCGAGCAGCCCCTGCGGCGTCTCGTAGGCGAGGACGGCGGCGACGTGCGACGCGTCGCCCACGAACGCGTTGTCGGCCACGTAAACGCCCGGGGTGTCGGCCACCTCGGACCGGAACCAGGTGTGGTCGCGCCATCCGGCCTCGTTGAAGAAGGTCAGCCGCCTCACGCCCGTTCCGTTCCGGTTCATCTCCCAGAGATCGGTCCGGACGTCGCGGCGCCAGTTCACGCCCTCAAGCGAGTGAAAATGCTCGGCCAGGCCGCGCGACGAGGCCCAGATCACGTGCCGGCCATCGGGAGCGTAGTGGGCGAACTGGTCCCACTCGCCGGGCGCGCGCGTCAGGTCCCGGAGGGCGCCAGACACGAGATCCAGCTCGCAGATGTCGAGTCCGGTCAGCAGCTGCGACGTGTTCGGATTGGCGCTCATCAGGAGGCGGCGGCCGTCGGCCGACCAGTCGTCGATCTGGTAGTAGCCGTGCTGGTCGCCGGGCTGCAGCTCCCGGATGTTCCTGATCGACGGCACACCGGACTGGGCGTCGAAGTCCGCCACGAAGATGGCCCATTCGCCCCACTCGCGCCCGGCACCGGTCTTGGCGTAATCGACGGGACCGGACCAGGCGAGCCGCTTCCCGTCCGGCGAGAATCGCGGGAAGACGACGCCTCGAGGGTTGACGTAGTCGGTTTGGTAGTCGGTCAGCCGCCACGCCTTCGCGCCGTCAGCCGACATCACCCAGAGATTCGTGTTCAGCCCGACCTCGGGTTCGGCCAGTCGGTCCGCCTTCCGGGTCCGCACGTCGTCGTTCTCGGCCGAAAACGCCACGAAGCGGCCCGACGGGTGCCAGCTCTCGCCGCCGCGATGCTTGGTCGGCTCGGCCAGGCCGCACGAGACGCACCGACGGCCTCGGCCGGACCGGTCGGCGGTCCAGATATCCGTGTACCAATCGCGGGGATCATGGCGGGAGTAGGAGATGGTCTTGCCGTCACGCGTCACGTCGAGGTCGGCCACCCACTCGTCGATGAGCGTGATGCCGAGGTCGGGATAGGAGGCCGGGTAATTCAGCGCAGCGTGCCGCCCCCCCTGGCCTGCCGCCAGCACGGAGCCGGCAACCAGGACGAGTGCCAGCCCTGTTCGCACCGACCGAACGCCATCGATCGGCATCACGCTCCTGCCTTGAAACGCCGCGCCATCGCCGCGACGTGCGCGGGTGTCGTGCCGCAGCATCCGCCCACGATGCTCGCCCCCGCCGCGACCACCTCCGCCATCCCGTCGGCCAGCTCCTCGGGCGACAGGTTGTAGACGGCTCGGCCGTCGACCAGCTCCGGCGTGCCGGCATTGGCCTGGATGACAATCGGCCGGTCGGTGTCGCGGCGGAATGCCTCGACCACCTGCGCGAAGTCGCTCGTGGTCATCGAGGTTCCGCAGTTGGCGCCCACGACGTCCGCGCCCGCCTCGACCGCCGCTTGCGCGGCCTTCTCCGGCGACACGCCCATCATGGTTCTGATGAGTCCGTTGGGCAGCCGGTCGAAGGCCAGCGAGGCGGCGACAAACGGCGCCGCCGCCGCGCGCGCCGCGCGAATGGCGATCGTCACTTCCTCGAGCGCGGTCATCGTCTCGATGATGATCCCGTCCGCGCCTCCTTCGAGCAGCGCGCGAGACTGCCGGGTGAACTGGTCGAGCAACTCGCCGGGGTCGATCGTGCCGAGTGGGGGCAGCAGACCGCCGCACGGCCCGACGTCGCCCAGCACGCACGTCCCGCCGCCAGCCGCGCGCCGCGCGATGGCGGCCGCCGCCCGGTTGATCTCGTCCACCCGGTCGCCGAGGCCGTATCGCCCGAGCACCCACCGGTTCGCGCCGAACGAATTGGTGATGATCGCGTCGCACCCAGCGCGGATGTAGGCGAGGTGAATGGCGGCCAGCCGATCGGCGTGGTCCAGGTTCCACGCGGAGCCGCACTCGCTGATGCCGAGGCCAGCCAGCTGCAGCTGGGTGCCCATGGCGCCGTCGACGATGACCACGCGCGAGGAGGCAAGGGCGGAAAGATCGAACATGGCGGGCATTGTAACGCCGAGTCAGCGTTCCGGAAACGCCAGCGCCTCCATGAACGCGTCCTGGTAGTTGGCGTGGACGGCCAGGTCCACGTACTCAGCGCGGGCCGCCAGTGCGCGCGCCCGCTCGAACACCCGGCGGTCGAGCACCGCCAGTCTCGCGCCGACGCCCGCGGCGTTGCCGACCAGGCGGACACGCTCCGCGTCGATCGGCGGCAGCAGGCCGATCCGGAGAGCACTGGACTTCCGGATGTAGTTGCCGAACGCGCCCGCAATGAGCACCTCGGTCACGTCCGTCGGCTCGAGACCGACGTGTCGGCACAACAGCGTCGCCGCCGCGAGAATGGCGCCCTTGGCCAGCTGCACTTCGCGGATGTCGCGAGCGGTGATCGTCACCGGACCCGGGCCGTGCGGATCGCCGCCAGAGACCAGCGCGAACGCCTGCTGGCCGTCGAGCGTGGACAGGCGTTCGCCGAGGACGCCGAGGCTCGCGTCCCCGGCTCGCCGCAGGAAACCGGACGCCGACACGACGCCCGTGTGCAGCAGCCCCGCCACGGCATCGACCAGGCCCGATCCGCACACGCCCCTGGCCGGGAGGCCGCCGATCGTGCTTGTCGCCACGCGGCCCTCCGGAGAAATCGACACGACGTCGATCGCGCCCGGACTGCCCCGCATCCCGTGGCGAATCGCCCCGCCCTCGAACGCCGGGCCGGCGGCCGCCGAAGTGACGACCAGCCGACCGTCGCACACGAGCAGCAGCTCGGTGTTCGTCCCCAGGTCGATGAGCAGACGCGGTTCGCTGCCCGGTGCCGCGGCCGCATCGAGCTCACAGGCGATCGCCGCGGCCACCAGGTCGCCGCCCACGTGGCTGCGCACCAGCGGGAAGACGAGCACGGCAGCCTCGGGCCGGATCGGCAGGCCCACGTCCGTCGCCTTCACCGTCAGAGCCCCGGACCACGCGGCCGCATACGGCGCGCGGCCGAGCCCGTCCACTGGCACGCCCAGCCACGCTTGGGTCATCGTGGGATTGCCAGCGACCGCTCCCACTACGATGTCGTCGGCACGACAGCCGGCCTCGGCTGCCAGGTCGTCCACCAGCCGTCCAAGACCCTCGCGTACGGCGTCCCGCAGGTGCGCAAGCCCGCCGGGCGTCGCGAGCGTGTGCCCGATGCGCGAGATCACGTCCGCGCCGAAGGCCACCTGCGGATTCAGCGCCGATGCCGACGCGGCCACCGATCCGTCGGCCAGCGACACGAGCGCCGCGGCGAGCGATGTCGTGCCGATGTCGACAGCGAGTCCGTATCGAGGCTGCGGATCGCCCGGCGCGAGCGTCGCCACGGGATGGGCGAGCGCAGCGGGCGCGAGGTCCCCGCCAAACGACTTGCCGGAGAGTGAGCGGGTGACGCCGGGTATCTCGATCACCAACGTCGATGCGACCACGAGCTGACACCCGAGGCGCCACCCGGCATCGAGTTCGGTCGAAGTGAAGATCGTCCGCTCGCCGTCGCTCGACGGCGGGGCGCCCTCGACGACTCGAACGCGGCAGCGCCCGCAGGTGCCCTGGGACCCGCAGGGTTGTTCGAGGAGGATGCCGGCCGCGGCAGCGGCGAGATACAGTTCGACAGGGGTGTCGCCCACGTAGGCACGGTCGTCGGGCACGAATCGAACGGTGAAGCTCGGGGGTGTCACCGGTCAGGCTTGTACCACCGGGGTCGAGGGGTGTCAATTCCGGCTCGCGCTACCGATAGCTGCGGGGGCTGGATGTACAATCCTCTATCAGCCATGCACGAGCTGTCGATTGCGCAGTCGATCGTCGATTCGGCGCGCGAGCACGCCTCGCAGAACGGCGCCCACCGCGTGCTCAGGATCGGCGTGCGCGTCGGGGAGATCTCCGGCGTGGCCGTTGACGCGCTGCAGTTCTGCTTCGAGATGACCGTCAGGGACACCGACCTCGACGGCGCCGTGCTCGATCTCGAACCGGTGCCGGTGCGCTACCGGTGCGCCTCGTGCGGGCACGAATTCCGTCCCGTCGAGTTCCTGGCCGACTGCCCCGCGTGCGGCTCGACGGGCGCATCGATGGTGGCGGGCGACGAGCTGGGGATGTCGTTCCTTGAACTGGAGTGAGTTGTGGCCGAACGAGTAGAAGTCCGCGAGAACGTGCTGAAGGAGAACGATCGGATCGCCGGCGAGCTGCGCCGCGCCTTCGCCGGGCACGGAACGCTCTGCCTGAACCTGATCTCCTCGCCGGGGGCTGGCAAGACCAGCATTCTCGAGGGCACGCTCGAGGCGCTGAAGGGCGCGCCGCTGCGCGCCGCCGTGCTCACCGGCGACATTCAGACCGAGCGCGACGCCAACCGGCTGAAGGGCTACGGCTTCCCGGCCCTGCAAATCACGACCGGCGGCACTTGCCATCTCGATGCCAGCATGGTGCAGCGGGCCATGGCATCACTCCCGTCCGTCGATCTCGACGTGCTGTTCGTGGAGAACGTCGGCAACCTGGTGTGCCCGGCGTCGTACGATCTCGGGGAGGACGCGAAGGTCGTGGTGCTGAGCGTGGCCGAGGGGGATGACAAGCCGCTGAAGTACCCGGGGATCTTCAGGCGCGCCCGCCTGATGCTGATCCACAAGATCGACCTGCTTCCGCACACGCGGTTCGACCGCGACGCGGCCGTGGCCGACGCGCGTCGCGTGAACCCCGAGATCGAAGTGCTGGAGACCAGTTGCGTCGCGGAACCGGGCCTGGGGGCCTGGGTCCGGTGGATCGAACAGCGGCTGAGGGACAAGCGTGGAGCGGGCCGACCGGCCCGCGGTTAGAACCCTCAACCACCGCCCTTCGGGCGGCAACCGCCGGACGGTCGGCTGGACGAGGAGCCGCCGACGCCGGTGAAGCCCAACGGGGAGACGCGTTTCTCGAGGTCCTCGCTCTTGCACTTCGGGCACGCAGGCGTCCGTGATCCGATCACCAGCGCTTCGAACTGGTGACCGCACTTCCGGCACGCGTATTCAAACAGCGGCACAAGTCCTCCACGACCGGCGGGGCCAGGTATAAGAGCTACTCCTACGAGAGATTCACGCCGGAGCGGCACGGTTACAGTACAGGCCGGTGGCCTGCACTCTTCCGATCTTGCGCTATTTCCCGGCCTCGGCCAGCAGCGCAGCCGCCGTCGTGAACCTCGGCTCGATGTCCACCGGAATCCCGTTCAGCTGGTCGAGCACCTTCATCACCTCCGGCCGGACCACCGCCAGCCGGCTCAGCATGTCCTTCGCCTTCGCGTAGTCCCCGGCCGCCTGCAGCGTCATGATGTCGTGGGTGAGCGCCGTCACGCCCGCCTTGATCTTCGCGGGGTTGACGGCGAACGCCCCGTCCGGCCCGATCGTGATGGCGCCAAAGTCGGTCAGGTAGTTCAGCTGCATGGCCACACCGCGGCCGTGCGCCTCGTTGACCCCGAACCTGATCGAGCGGAAGGCGGACGCGAGGAAGGTGTCGTAGATCGTCTCCTCCATCGACTTGGGGAGGACCCCCTTGTCGATCAGCCGCTGAAGGGCGAAGAGCCCGGAGATGTCGGCCTTGGCCTCCTCCATCGCGCTGTAGGTGTCCTTCAGCTGCGCCCGCACGGTCGTAGGCTTCCCTCCCACGGTGATCTGGTGCGGCCCGAGGCCATGCATCAGCTCGTGCATGACGGTATGGGTGAAGAAGGCGTCGAAGGTGACGTCTTTCTGCTGCGCCGGCGTCAGCACGCGCGAGGCAATCGGCCGGAGCACCAGGTTGAACTTGGCTTCCTGCACGTTGCGCAGCATGACCCGCTTGGCGCCCTTCTCGCGCACCACGCGCTCGTCGTTGGGCAGGTTGAACGCGGCCGTCTGCACGCCGCGGTTGCCGTCTCCGGCGGCTAGGATCACGTTGACCACGCGGATAGGGGCCATCCCGCCGAGTTTCGGGTTGCGCAGCGCCGGATCGATCGGCAGGTTGTCCTCGATCCCCTGCAGCTCGCCGCCGAGCTTCGCCAGCTTGGCCGTCTCGCCGTCGTCGCGCACGGTGATGAATGCCTCGAACGCCGCCTTGGCATTGAACCACTCGTCCTCGTAGACCTCGTACGGGCCGATCGTCGGCTCGATGCTCGCGTCGAGCTCCATCCACGCCACGTCGCTCGCGTAGTAGTCGTTCGACAGGAACGCGTCGGCCCGGCTCTCGAGGAAGGCCCTGAGCGTGGGCTGCGCGGTCAGCCGCGCGGCCTCGCGCAGGAGGTCAGCGGCACGGGCCAGCTCGCCCTGGTACTCGACGCTGTAGGGCACGATCTCGAAGCCGGTCCTGGCCCCCTTACCCGGCACCGATCGCCTGATCGTCGTGAAGAAGCCGGCGGCCCGTGCGCGCTCCGCCTCGGGCAGCGCCTTCATCCAGGCCTCGATCTCCTCCTTCGTCGCGCCGGCCGGATAGAAGTTGGCGCCCTCGGGCTTGGGCGGCACGCCGGCGAGGAAAGGCGTGTTGTGGTCCAGCCGGTCCCACGGTCCCTTGTTCAGCAGGAAGTAGTGGGTGCGGGCCAGGCCAAGCGGCGACCTGTCGCTGAGCAGATTGAGGAGCAGCCCCTCGTTGCCGGCCCAGACCTGCCGCAGGAACAACCCGTCCACGACCCAGCCGGCCTCGACCAAACGCGCCAGGGCCTGCTGCTCGCTGGCGGGCAGCTTCGAGATGTCGGCGCCGATGTCGGTGGGAGCAAACTGCGCCACGGCAGCGTCGAGCTTGGCCTGTTCGGGCACCACGACCTCCTTGGCCGGCGCCGATGTCGTCGTCGCGGGCGACGCGCAGGCGGCCGCGATCAGCACGGTTAGCAATCCGAGCGCAAAACATGATCTCATTGGAAGCCTCTACGGGGGATCACAGCGGGGGCGGGCTGACTGGAGACTATTCTACTGTATTGGACTGACGGCTGTTCGCCAGTGCCACCGCGATGTTGCGGCGGAGCGCGGTCACCGACGCGCGCGTCATGGCCGTCCCGCGCGTCAGTTCCTCCAGTTCGGCGTCGGTTCGCCGCCACAGGTCGACGAGGCGGGGGCGGTCGAGGCCGGCCCGTGGCTGCCACCGAGGGTCGTCGCTCACTGGCGCCGAGCGGTTCCAGGGGCAGACGTCCTGGCAGACATCGCACCCGTAGATGCGCGCGCCAACCCCGCCGCGCAGCGACTCAGGGATCTCGCGCCGCGACTCGATGGTCAGGTACGACACGCAGCGCCTGGCGTCGAGCACGCGCGGCTCGACGAGCGCGCGCGTCGGGCAGGCCTCCAGGCACCGCGTGCAGGTGCCGCACTGGTCGGTCGCGGGCGCGTCGGGGACCAGCGAGAGGCTGCTGACGATCTCCCCGAGGAAGATCCAGGAGCCGAAGTGCTCGTTGATCACGCAGCCGTTCTTCCCGATCCAGCCCAGACCGGCCGCTTGCGCGTAGGCGCGCTCGTGCACCGGCGCCGCGTCCACGCACGTCCGCGCCTCGAACGGGGCCCCGTGCTCGGCATGCATCCAGTCGAGCAGCTCGTCGAGCCGCCTGGTGACGACCTCGTGATAATCGTCACCCCAGGCGTAGCGGGAGACGACCGCCCGGGCGGGATCGGTGATCCCGACCGAGTACGGATGGTCGACGTTGTACAGCGTGCCGGTGACGATGACCGACCGCGCGGAGGGAAGGTAGCGGCGAACGTCCGCCCGCGTCCGTGCGGAGCGCGGCAGATAGCCCATGTCGCCCGCGTAGCCGCGGGCGATCCACTCCCGGATGCGTCCCGCCGCGGGGACGCTCTCCGCCGGCGCGATGCCGCAGAGATCGAACCCGAGGGCGCGAGCCTGCGCCTTCACCGAAGTCCCAGTGAGCATCTCTGCCTGAGCCTTGAGCCCTGAGCCTCTTAGCTTGAGCCCTGAGCCTTGCCGCGTTTATCGACCGTCGACCAGTTGCCTCAGGACGTGGGGCAGGATGCCGCCGGCCTTGAACGCGGCCAGTTCTTCCGGCGTGTCGATCCGTGCCGTCACGGTCAACGCCGTCGTCCTGCCGTCGGCGGCGCGCGCCGTCACGGCGACGTCGCCCATCGGCGCCAGGCCCGCTGCCAGACCCCTGACGTCGTACGACTCGGTGCCGGTCAGGCCGAGGCTCGCGGCCGAGTCGCCTTCCTTGAACTGCAGCGGCAGCACCCCCATGTTCACCAGGTTGCTGCGGTGGATCCGCTCGAAGCTCTGGGCGATGACCGCGCGGACGCCGAGCAGCAGCGTGCCCTTGGCCGCCCAGTCGCGCGACGACCCCGACCCGTACTCGCGGCCCGCGATGACGATCAGCGGCACCTGCTCGTCGCGGTAGCGTTGTGCGGCGTCGTAGATCGTCATCTGCGCGCCGTCAGGCTGGTGGTGCGTCCAGCCGCCCTCGGTGCCTGGAGCCACCTGGTTGCGCAGGCGGACGTTGGCAAAGGTGCCGCGCACCATGACCTCGTGGTTCCCGCGGCGGGCGCCGTAGGAATTGAACTCCTGCGGCGCCACGCCGTGCGCGATGAGGTACTGCCCCGCCGGGCTGTCGGCGCGGATGGAACCAGCCGGCGAGATGTGATCGGTCGTCACGCTGTCGCCGAGCAGCGCCAGCACCCGGGCGCCCGAGACGTCCGCCACCGGCGTGGTCAACATCGACAACCCTTCGAAGAACGGCGGGTGCCGAATGTAGGTCGACTCCTCCACCCACTCGAAGCGGTCTCCTGTCGGCACCTGCAGCGCCTGCCAGCGCGCATCGCCCGCGAAGACATCCGCGTACGCCTGCCGGAAGCTGCCCGCCGTCACCGCCCCGACCATCGCGGCCTCGATCTCGCGTTCGGACGGCCAGATGTCACGCAGGTAGACGTCAGCCCCGGACAAGTCCCGTCCGAGCGGCTCGGTCGTCAGATCGACGCGCAGCGTTCCCGCCAGCGCGTAGGCCACGACGAGCGGCGGCGACGCCAGGTAGTTGGCCCGCACCTGCGGCTGGATGCGCCCTTCGAAGTTCCGGTTGCCGCTGAGCACCGAGGCCACCACGAGGTCGCGGGCGTCCACCTCGGCGCCCACCTCGGTGGGGAGCGGGCCGCTGTTGCCAATGCAGGTCGTGCAGCCGTAGCCGACAAGACTGAAGCCGAGCCGATCGAGGTACGGCGTGAGGCCGGCCTTCGCCAGGTAGTCGCTGACCGTCCTGGACCCCGGCGCCAGGCTCGTCTTGACCCAGGGCTTGGTGCGCAGGCCGCGCTCGACCGCCTTCTTCGCGAGCAGGCCGGCGGCGATCATCACGCTCGGGTTCGACGTGTTCGTGCAGCTCGTGATCGCCGCAATCACCACGGAGCCGTCGCCCAGGCCCGACGCGGCAGACCCCGTCGGCGCGGGGCGCTCGGCGCCCGGCTTCGCCTTTCGAAGCGAGTCGAGCGCCTGCTCGAACGAGGCGCGTGCGCCAGAGAGGGTGCAGCGGTCCTGGGGGCGCCGAGGGCCCGCGAGGCTCGGCTCGATCCCCGCCAGGTCGACCTCGATCCGCTCGGCGTAGTCTGCCTCGACCGAATCCGGTCCCACGAAAAGGCCCTGCGCCTTCGCGTAGGCTTCCACCAGCGTCACGCGGTGCTCGTCGCGCCCGGTCAGCCGGAGGTAGTCGAGCGTCATCTGGTCGATCGGGAAGACCGCGATCGTCGCGCCGTATTCCGGGCACATGTTGCTGAGCGTGGCCCGGTCGGCAATCGACAGGTGCTCGACGCCGGGACCGCAGAACTCCACGAACTTGCCGACCACGCCGTGCCTGCGCAGCCGCTCGGTGATCGTCAGCACCAGGTCGGTCGCCGTCACGCCTTCCGGAAGCCGACCAGTCAGCCTCACACCGAGGACCTCCGGCACGAGCATCGAGATCGGCTGGCCGAGCATGCACGCCTCGGCCTCGATGCCGCCGACGCCCCACCCCACGACGCCCAACCCGTTCACCATCGTCGTATGCGAGTCGGTGCCCACCAGCGTGTCTGGATAGGCAACGGCCAGGCCGTCATCGACCCCGTCGAACACGACGCGGGCCAGGTACTCGAGGTTCACCTGGTGGACGATGCCCGTGTCGGGAGGGACGACGCGGAAGTTGGCGAGGGCGTTCTGGCCCCACCGGAGGAAGACGTAACGCTCGCGGTTGCGCGAGAACTCGAGGTCGGCGTTGAGTCCGAACGCGTCGGGCCGGCCGTAATAGTCGACCTGCACCGAGTGGTCGACGACGAGTTCCACGGGCTGGAGCGGGTTGATGCGCGCCGGGTCGCCGCCCAGCCGCGCGACGGCGTCGCGCATGGCCGCGAGGTCGACCACCGCCGGCACGCCGGTGAAGTCCTGGAGCAGCACGCGCGCCGGCGTGAAGGCGATCTCCTTGCGGACCTTCTTCGCCGGGTCCCAGTCGGCCAGCGCGGCAATGTCGGCGGCACGGACAAACCGGCCGTCCTCGTGCCTCAGCAGGTTCTCGAGCAGGATGCGGAGCGCGAACGGCAGCCTCGCCACGCGCGGGTGGCCGGCTCGCTCAAGGGCGGCCAGGCTTCGGATGCGGACGGCGCGGCCCTCCACGCGGATGTCGGCGGCGGTCGAGAAGGAGTCGAGATGTGCCATTTGTCTCGATTGTAGCCGTATACTGGGCCGCCGAGACCTTCCTTGCCTCGAAAGGGGATGGCCGTGGACCCAAACCTTCTGACCAACCTGTTCCACATCGGCCCGGACGCGCAGACCACCGTGAGCCTGCTCGAGAAGATCGTCCGGCCGGTGCTGGTCTACCTCTTCCTCGTCATCGGCCTTCGGCTGGCCGGCAAACGGGAGCTGGCGCAGCTGAACGCGTTCGATCTCGTCGTGCTGCTGACACTGTCGAACACGGTGCAGAACGCCATCATCGGATCCGACAACTCGCTGTTCGGCGGGCTGGTCGGCGCCACGACGCTGCTGGTGTTCAACTACCTCGTCGTCCGGTTCGTGTTTGCGCACCCCCGGGTGGAGAAGTACATCGAGGGGGACGCCGACCTGCTGATGCGGGGCGGCAGGCTGCTCGAGGACCGGCTGAAGGCCGAGGGCGTCACCGTCGGGGAGCTCGAGGCCGCGGCGCGGCGGCAGGGCTTCGCGTCGCTTGGCGAGGTCGACAAGGCCATCCTCGAAGCCAACGGCGGCATGACCTTCGTCGCGAAGAAGCCTCGGCCGCGCGAGGCGCGACACCAGGATCTGATGAGGCGGCTCGACGAGATCCAGGCGGAAGTGAAGGCGATCACCGCCAAGCTGGAGGCGAAGACGTCATGACCGCCGGCTCACGGCTCGCGGCTCGCGGCCTGCGACTTGCGGCGGTGACGCTCGTGGGGCTGGCCGTCGGCGTGGCTGCGGTGACCGAACGCCCGCGCGCCCGCGACATCGGCCTCTCGCCGGGCGTGTTCTCCCCAGGCCCGCTCAACGCCATCACCGACGTCCGCGGCGTGCGCGTCGGCCAGAAGACGCTCATCGAGGGCGAGCTGGTCCGCACCGGCGTGACCGTCGTCGTGCCCCACGAAGGCAATCTCTTCCAGGACAAGGTGGCTGGCGCAGTCTACGTGGGCAACGCGTTCGGCAAGCTGGCCGGTTCCACACAGGTCGGCGAGCTCGGGACGATCGAAACGCCCATCGTGCTGACCAACACGCTCGCGGTCGGCCCGGCGGTCGAGGCCGTCGTCCGGTACACGCTGGCGCAGCCTGGCAACGAGCGCGTGCAGTCGGTCAACGCGGTCGTGGGCGAGACCAACGACGGAGGGCTGAACGACATCCGCGGGTCCCATGTCACGGCCGACGACGTGATCGCCGCCATCCGCAGCGCGGCGGGAGGCCCCGTCGACGAGGGCACGGTGGGCGCCGGAACCGGGACGCAGTGCTTCGGGTGGAAAGGCGGGATCGGAACCTCCTCGCGCGTGCTGCCGGCCCGGTACGGCGGGTACGCGCTCGGGGTGCTCGTTCAAACCAACTTCGGCGGCGTGCTGACGATGGGTGGGGCGCCGGTCGGGAAGGAGCTGGGCAAGTACGCGTTCGCGCCGACGCCGGGCAGCGGTCCCGCTTCCGCCGTCACGCCCGACGGCTCCTGCATGATCGTCGTGGCCACCGATGCGCCGCTCGACGCCAGGGATCTGCGCCGGCTGGCGGCCCGCGCGATCTTCGCCCTCGCGCGCACAGGCTCGTCCTACAGCAACGGCAGCGGCGACTTCGCGGTGGCGTTCACGACGTCGCCGGCCATGCGCACGCGCTCCGGTGAACAGCAGCCGCTGGAGAGAGCTGTGCTGCCGCCCGATGGCATGTCGCCGCTGTTCCAAGCCGCGCTCGAGGCGACCGAGGAAGCCGTCTACAACTCGCTGCTGCGCGCCACCACGGTGAGGTCGAAGCTCGGGACGGCGGAGGCGATCCCCCTCGACCGGGTGATCGCCATCCTGAAGAAGTACAACGCCGCTCGCTGAACCGTCGGCCGGGTTCGGCCGCAAGGCGTGCCCTTCGACGAGCTCAGGGCACCCCGAGCGACGTCGAGGGGCGAGGCGCATGCCGTAAGCCGCGAACGCCTCAGTCTTCGGGCTTGCCCTCGCACAGCGCCTCGACCGGCAGCGTCTGCGCGCCGTTCTCGGTGCACACGGCGAAGCGCGACGGGTACATGCCGACACCGGCGTACTCGCCCTTCGCGTTGAGCACGTAGAAGTCGATCCCGAAGTTGGGCAGGCCGCGCGAGTTGAGCAGCCGCCGCTCGATCGTGTTCGCCTTGATCCGCCTGAGCGCCTCCATGCCGGCGTCCTTCGGGTGCATGCCGCGCCGCATGAACTCCACGATGAGGAACGAGGTGAGGTTGTAGAGGTTGGCCTCGCCCCGTCCGGTCGAGCCGGCCGCGCCCACCTCGTTGTCCAGGTAGAGCCCGGCGCCGAGGATCGGCGAGTCGCCGACGCGCCCCGGGATCTTCCACGCCAGGCCGGCCGTCGTGGTCACGCCGCAGATGTCGCCCTTCGGGCTGAGGCCGTCGCAGTTGATCGTGCCGTAGTAGTGCTCGGGGGAGATGCCGAACTCGCGCATGATGGCGAGGCTGACCTCCTTGATTTCGATCGCCCGATCCTCCGGGCCCAGGTAGTGCAGCGGGTCGGTCCTCCGCTTCCATTCGAACCAGGCTTTTCGCGAGGCGTCGGTGTTGAGGTCCGGGAGAATTTCGAAGCCCAGGCGCCGGGCGAAGTCCTGCGCGCCCTTGCCCGTCAGCAGGTGATGGTCGGTCCTGTCGGCAACCGCGCGGGCCACGAGCGAGGCCGTCTTCACGCCCTCGAGCGCCGACACGCCGCCGGCCCGCTTCTTCGGGCCGTGCATGCAGCAGGAGTCGAGCTGCAGGACCCCTTCGGCGTTGGGGAGCGCCCCGTATCCGACCGTCATGTCGAGCGGGTCGAGTTCGTTGATGTTGACGCCGGCGATGACGGCATCGAGCACGTCGGCGCCCGATGCGATCAGGGCGAAGGCCTTCTCGACGCACGTCTCTCTTCCGCCGTTCCGGTACTGGTTGCCGTTGGCCGAGCAGATCACGATCGGCCTGGCGCTCTTCGGCGTCATGACCGTCGGCGCCTGGCCGAATGCCCGGGCGGGAACGGCCGCGGCCGCGGCGAGTGCGGCGCCGGCCTGGACGAACTGGCGACGATTGATCGGTTTCATGGCGGGACAGTGTAGCGCAGGGCTGAAGCCCTGTGCTATCTGCGTACTTTCTTCAGATAGCGCAGGCCTTCAGGCCTGCGCTATCTGGTGGGACATCTCCATTGACGGAGCCTCCAGCCCGCAGGTACGATTCGAGGTTGGTGCCTCCAGGCGACAGCCGTAGCTCACACATGGAACGATACCCAGGTCTTCCTCCCCTTCCCGACCGTATCCGTCGGCTCGAAGAGCTGGCGTGCGACCTCTGGTGGAGTTGGCATTATCGGGCGCGGGACGTGTTCAAGCGCCTCGATTACCAACTGTGGCGCGACACCGCGCACAACCCGGTGCGGATGCTCCGGCTGATCAGCCGCGAGCGGCTGGCCGGGGCCGCGGAGGACCGCAGCTTTCTGGCCCTCTACGACAGCGTCGTCCACGACCTCGACCGGGCCCGCTCGGCGCGCGAGACCTGGTGGGCGCAGACCCACGGACCCGCAGCCAGGGGGCTGAAGGTCGCGTATTTCTCGGCCGAATTCGCGTTGCACCAGTCGCTGCCGCTCTACGCGGGCGGCCTGGGCGTGCTGGCGGGCGATACCTGCAAGGAAGCCAGCGACCTCGGCGTGCCGCTGGTCGGCATCGGGTTCATGTACCCGCAGGGGTACTTCCACCAGCACCTCTCGGCCGACGGCTGGCAGCAGGAAGCCTACGAGCGGCTCGACTGGCTGGACGCGCCGATCGAGCCGGCCGTGCGCGGCGACGGCACGCCGTGCGTGGTCGCCGTGCCGCTCGGGGACCGGACGGTCCTCGCGGCGGTCTGGGTCGTGCGCGCCGGGCGGGTCAGGCTGTTCCTGCTCGACACCGACCTCCCCGAGAACGCGCCGTGGGATCGCGAGCTGTCGGCCAGGCTCTACGGCGGCAACCAGGAGACGCGCATCCAACAGGAGATCGTGCTCGGGCTGGGAGGCGTGCGGGCCCTGCATGCGCTCGGGATCGAACCGGCCGTCTGGCACCTGAACGAGGGGCACGCCGCGTTCGTCGTGCTCCAGCGGGTGCGGGAAGCCATCGAAAAGGGCATCCCGTTCGACCAGGCGGTGGCCGAGGTGCGCCGGACGACCGTGTTCACGACGCACACGCCCGTGCCGGCGGGCCACGACGCCTTCCCTTTCGGGCTGGTGGAGAAGTACCTCGCCGGCGCCTGGGGCAGCCTGGGCGGAATGCGGGACCCTTTCCTCGCACTCGGCGCCTACGACAACGGAAACGGCGACGGCCAGCTGTTCAACATGACGGCGCTGGCGCTGCGTTCGGCGGGCGCCGTGAATGCCGTGAGCCAACTCCACCGTGACGTGACGCGGACGATGTGGACGCCGATGTGGCCCGACGCCTCCCCGGATCAGAACCCGGTCAAGGCCATCACCAATGGCGTGCACATCCCCACCTGGGTGGCCTCGGGGCTGTCGAAGCTCTTTGAGGCCTACATCGCGCCGGATTGGCGGCAGCGGCACGACGACGAACAGATGTGGAACGCCGTCGACGCCATTCCCGACGAAGATCTCTGGGCGGTCCGGCAGACCTTGCGCAACGACCTGTTCGCGTTCGTCCGCGAGCGGGCCCGCAAGCGCTGGACCGAGGAACACGTGGTGCCGGGCCAGATCGTGGCGGCCGGGACGCTTCTCGACCCCGATGCGCTGACCATCGGCTTCGCGCGGCGCTTCACCGCCTACAAGCGGCCGGAGCTGCTGTTCTCCGATCCGGATCGGCTCTCGCGCATCCTCTCGGCCGCCCGGCGGCCGGTCCAGATTCTCTATGCCGGCAAGGCCCACCCGGCCGACGACTCGGGCAAGCACCACCTGCAGCACATCTACAAGCGGGCGATGGATCAGGGGTTCGGCGGACGGATCGCGTTCATCGACGACTACGACCTGCACGTGGCCCACTTCATGGTCCAGGGGTGCGACATCTGGCTCAACACTCCGCGCAAGCCGTTCGAGGCGAGCGGCACGAGCGGCATGAAGGCCGCGGTAAACGGCGTGCCGAACCTGAGCGTCGGCGACGGCTGGTGGGCCGAGGGCTACACCGGCACCAACGGCTGGTTAATCGACGGGAAGTCGGAGAGCGCGGACCCGGCCCAGGTGGACGCGGCCGACGCCGACGCCCTCTATCGGCTGCTGGAGGAGGCGGTGGTGCCGACCTTCTACGACCGCGACGCGTCAGGCCTGCCGCGGGCGTGGCTCCGGATCGTGCGCGAGGCCATCAGAACCGTGATACCGCGCTTCAGCGCGCGGCGGATGGTGAAGCAATACGTCGGGTCGATGTACGGGCTGAAGCCCGACGCGGAATGATAGAATCTGCCGGATGCCTCGAAAGTCGGTCGCCAAGTCGCGGTGCGTGCTGTGCGGCGCGAAGGACGTCTCCGAGCCCCGTGGCGAGGAGCGCTACTGCCGCGACTGCTGGGACAAGAAGATCGCCGTCGAAGAGATCGTCGCGCGCGAGTTCGCGCTCAAGCGCTACATCCGCGCGCACAGCGCCGAGAAGTACCTCGTCTATCACTCCACCATCAAGCGCCCCTGCGGGCAGTTGATCGTCATCGATGACGGGTACGACCTGTTCCTGACGATCACGCTCTACCCCAACTTCGCCTGGGACGACCCGGCCTACCACCTCGACGGCGACCCGGAGGGCCGGAGCTTCGCCGAGATCCTCGTGGACGTGGTCGCCACAGAAGTCATCGAACCCTGGGGGGGCGGCAAGTGGCACCTCGAGATCTTTCGGGCCGCCGCCGCCGAACCTGAGGACTGGAACGGGGAGATGTAACGCTCTATAATCGTGCCGACTCGGGGGCGATGTGCCTCCGAGCCCAGCCATAAGCCCCCTGGAGGATTGCATGTTCCGCCTTAATCGCGCTTTCCTGGCGCTCACGCTCGTCCTGGTCGTCGTCGGCGGCATTTCGGCCGCCTACGCGCAGGAGCCGGCCTCCCAGCCGGCCAAGCCGGTCTGGATCAACCCGTTCCGCGGAACGGCCGAGATTCAGTACCTGAAACCCGTCATCAAGGTCGAGAAGGACGGCACGATCGTGACGACGTTCCAGGTCAAGAACATGTCGACCGGCCCGATCGCCCGCCTGACGATCGAGGAGTTCTGGTGGGACAAGGACAACAACCCCGTGAGCGGTGACAAGCAGTTCCTGCACAAGGTGCTGATGCCGGGCGAGATCGGGACGATCATCCTGCGCACGCCGAAGAAGCCCAACATGATGCGCAACAGCTACAAGTTCTCGCACCAGAACGGTGACATCAAGCCGAAGGTGGTGCCGAAGTTCGAATAGCGGTTCGTTGATTGGCGGGAAGATGCGAGCGGGCCATCGGCGACGCGCCATGCGGCGGGTCGCGGGTGGCCCGTTTCCTGTACGGGCTCAAGGCTCAAGGGACGACCCGAATCAGAGCCTCACGGCTGACGCTCGGGCCCTTGCCCAGCCTGGAACGAGCCTCCACCTTCAGAACGTAGAGTCCGGGCGCCACGCCCCGCAGCGGTATCAGGGCCGTATGGCCGTACCCGCCGCGCGCCCCGCCGAGTTCTGCGCTGGACCGCTGGTCCTCGTGCTTGTACACCTCGCGCCCGTCATCGGCCAGCAGTGACGTCGTGATGTCCACCGCGTGCGGCGTCCGGGCTTCGTTGTCGTAGATCTCAGTGAGCAGCGCCAGTTCCTCGCCGGACCGGAACTGGCGGGAGGCGGTCGCCGGGCCCGGCAGCGCCTTCCGCAGCTCCTCGTTCGGATTGCCCACGGCGGTCCGCATCTGCGCCGCGAGCGCCGAGGTCAGCACCAGCCCACTCATCATGAGCGGCTCGGACCCGAAATCCGGTACCTCAAGGTCGAGATGCACGGAGCCGGTGCGTTCGCTGCTGTTGTCCACCATCCCGATGCGCAGCTGGTAGCGGCCAGGCGGGAGGTCCATCTTCGTCGCAATCCGGAGCCCGTTGCGCACCACCTGCTGGTAGGTGGCGGGGAGGAGGGGCATGTTGATCAGGTGGTTGAGCCCATCTTTCAATTTCCCCGATGATTCGTCGAGGGCGATCACGGCCATGTTGAGTGACCCCTCGAACTTGCCGTCCTTCTCCTTGAACGAGAGGTCGCGGCCGTCAGCCTGCACCACCAGGTTGACCGACGCGTTGGGGCCCTTTCCCTTGAAAGCCGCCGCGGTGGCCGCGATCCGAATGCCGGGAATCGGCAGCGGGCTGCCCAGCAGGTCGCGGAGCACGGCCGGCGTGCCCTCCACCGCCTCGGGCGCCGCCGCCGGCGCGGCCTTGCCGCGCGGCGCCAGGTAACCCTTGCGGGACCTGACGACGAGCCCGGGCCGGCTCACCTTCACGTCGATGTTCCTGAATTTCCCGTCGCGCCGGTCGTTGGTCGGGTAGTAGCCGAGGACGTAGTAGTTGCTGTTGTCGTTCTGAATATGGTCGAACGCCGACTTGAAATCGTTCGAGTTGACCGACGCAAACCCGCCCGTCTCGTCGGCAAGCAGGCGGAGGCTGTCATGTTCGAGCCGCACCTCGTTCTGCAGTCCCGTCGAATCGAGGCGAAGGCTCGGGTCGGCATCGACCGGCGGCCCCTGAGTGCTGGCGTCGAACCCGCCCTCTGCCGAAAGGCCCCGCGGATCGACGCTGTAGATGCTGATGTTCGACCGGGTCGCCGCCCCGATGGCGTCGCGTGATTCGTCGATGACAGCCGTCGCCCCCTGGTTGCCGATCACATCGGTGATGTCGTAGTCGATCCCTTCGCTGAAGAGCACGAGCGCCTTCCGGCGTCCGCGCACGCCCGACATGAACTCGGCGAGCTGGCGAATGGTCCGGAGCGTCGCCTGCGCGTTGAAGGACCGCTGGATGTCGTCATTGTCCACCGGCGTGGTGCTCGTCAACGCCATGGCCTGCTTCCGGTCGTAATCCTCGATCTTGTTGAGCGTCGCCGACTGCAGCGCGTTGCCCAGAAAGCGGTCCACCGCCGCCATCAGCAGGCGCTTGTTGCCCGTGAAGTCCTGCGCCGCCGCGCCCTGCGTGCTGACGACGGCCGCCACGTCGTTGGCCCCGATTGAATTCTCGATGAACCGCTTGGCCGCGCTCCGCGTCCGCGGCGTTTGCATCGGCGAGATGTGCAGCGAGTCGAGCACGATCAGGTACACCCGCCCGTCGAACGGGCGGTCGTTGCTCTGCACGTCCGGCTCGATCGGCTGCTTCGCGAACAGCGGCATCTCGGGGCGTTCCACCGGGATCCTCACGACGCCGAAGCTCGTTACCTTCTGCGGCTTGCCGTCCTCGAACACCTGGAAGTCGGACGCCTGGAGGTTGTCGACGAAGTCGCCGTTTCTGTCCACCACGGTGGCGTCGACCTCGACGTAGTTGACCTCGACGCGGAACGTGACCGGCGGCATCTGCCGCTCCGCTTGCGCCGGTGCGGGGGCCTGAGCGGCCCGCGGCGCGGCGGCCAGAATCGTGGCCGTCAGGATGGAGAACAGGGCAAGTCTCCGGGAAGTCGAGAGCAAAGGCCTTCGCATCATCGATCACCAGCGTGAATGGCAGGGATGGCGCGCATAGTTGCCCCGATTATAGACGCTGGCGGCGTCAAACCAGAGAACCGGTCGTGGGTTCCGAGGCGCGGAGGGTATAATCGCCCGTATCCCTGTCGGAGGAGATGAATGTCCAGCCGAAAGATCACGGTATTCTACGCGGGCGTCATTGCGATCGCCTCGCTGGCGGTCGGCATGGTCCTCGCCTCACGCCTCGACCTGACCACGCCGTCGTCGGCACAGACGATGGCGCCGCCGGCGGTGAACAGCGCGCCGCTCAGCGGCCCGATCGACGCCGCCACGTTCCGCAACATCGCCAAGGCCGCCTCGCCGTCGGTGGTGAACATCCGGACGCGGGCCAAGCGCAAGGTGCAGGACATGTCGGACTTCTTCGGCGGCGATGACATGTTCGGCCGCTTCTTCGGCAATCCCCAGCAGGGCCACCCGAACGTCAAGCCGCGCGAGCAGGTCGTCGAGGCGGCCGGCACCGGGTTCGTCATCAGCCGGGACGGCCTGATCCTGACCAACAACCACGTCGTCGATGGGGCGACCGAGATCTTCGTCGCTTTCGGCGAGAACGACGCGGACGTCGAGGAGTTCAAGGCCAGGCTGGTCGGCCGCGACCAGTTGAGCGACAGCGCCCTCATCCAGCTGGAGGAGAAGCCGGGCACGCCGCTCGTCGAGGCCAGGTTCGGCGACTCGAACCTGATGCAGCCGGGCGACTGGGTGATGGCCATCGGGAACCCGTTCGGCCTCGGCCACACCGTAACGGTCGGCGTCATCAGCGCCACCAAGCGGCCGTTCTCGGTGGCCGAGCAGCGGAGCCAGGACGTCCTGCAGACCGACGCCGCCATCAACCCGGGAAACTCGGGCGGCCCGCTGCTGAACATCCGGGGCGAGGTCATCGGCATCAACACGGCGATCGTGTCCAACAGCCGGACCGAGGGGAACATCGGCATCGGCTTCGCGATCCCGATCAACGTCGTGCGGGACCTGTTGCCTCAGCTGCGAACCGGAAAGGTCATCCGCGGGAAGATCGGCGTCCGTGTACAGGACGTGCCGAGAGAGTCGGTGGCCGATCTCGGTCTCAAGCAGCGGTCCGGCGCGCTGGTCGCGCAGGTGGATAAGGACACGCCCGCTTCCAAGGCCGGGATCGAGCCGGGCGACGTCATCGTCGAGTTCGGCGGCAAGCCGGTGACGAGCCGCGACGACCTGATCCGCATGGTGACGGGCACCAAGCCCGGGACGACGGTGCCGGCGAAGATCCTCCGCGACAAGAAGGAGCGGAGCGTCAGTATCACGGTCGAGGAGCTCGACCTCGAAGCCGAGTCCGGCGCCGCCGTGTCGGAGCAGGGCGAAGCCGAAGACACGAGCGCGGGTTTCGGCATGACGCTCGGCAACATCACGCCGAACATCGCACGCCAACTCCGGCTGCCGGCCGGCACCACGGGGGCCATCGTCGCCGACACCGATCCGGGCGGCCCGGCCGAGAGCGCGGGCCTTGCGCAGTACGACGTCATCATGAAGGTGAACGGCACGAGCGTCTCCAGCGCCGCCGAGGCCACCCGGATCCTGGCCAAGGTCCCGTCCGGCAGCCGCGCGAGGCTGCTGGTCTGGAAAACGCGCCAGAGCCAGGAGTTGTTTGTGACGATTAAGAAGGAGTAGCGCGCCGGGCCGCAATGCCCTCTCCCCTGCTGTCCTTCATCGTCCGGCGCATCCGGAGCGCGGGGCCCCTGACCGTCGCCGAGTTCGTCGACGAGGCCCTCTATCACGAGGAACTGGGCTACTACGCGCGCGCCGATCAGCGCTCGGGGCGCGGCGGCGATTTCATCACCAGCGTGGACGTCGGCCCCGTGTTCGGCGAGCTGCTGTCGGAGCAGTTCGCAGAGATGTGGTCCATCCTGTCCGGGGGGCCCGGAGAGGACGACATAGCGGGCGGGGATTGTCTCGACCTGGTCGAAGCCGCCGCGGGCAATGGACGGCTCGCGCGCGACGTCCTCGACGCGGCGGCGGCGCGGCACCCGGCGTTCTACCGCGCCGCACGGCTGCACCTGGTGGAGCGCAGCCCGAGCGCCCGGGCCGCGCAGGCCGACGTCCTGGGTGCCCATCGCCCTCGTCTCGCGGCGTCGACGCCCGACCTGCCCGCCGGTGTCGCCGGCGTCATCTACGCCAACGAACTGCTCGACGCGCTCCCTCCTCACCTCGTGGTCATGCGCGAGGAGGGCCTCCGCGAGGTCTACGTGGACGCCGATGGCGAACGGCTGGTCACGCGCGAGGGCCCGGTGTCCTCCGCGCAGATCCCCGAGTATCTTGATGGCGTCGGTGCGCGCCTGCAGCCGGGCTGGTTCGCCGAGGTGAACCTGGCCGCGGCCGCCTGGGTCCGCCAGGCCGGCCGTGCCCTCACCCGTGGGTTCCTCGTCATCATCGATTACGGGCAGGAAGCCTCGACGCTCTATTCGGCGTCCCATGCGACCGGCACGCTGACGACCTATCGGCGCCACGCGGCCGAGCGCCGCGAGGACGGCCCCGGCTGGCTGCTCGAACCGGGCGACCGCGACATCACCTCGCACGTAGACCTCACCGGCGTGACGCGTGCTGGCGAAGAGGCAGGCCTGCGCCTGCTGGGCATCGTGGACCAGACCTACTTCCTGCTCGGCCTGGCCGGGCGGACCCTTGCCGACGGGCCCGCGTCGCCCGACCAAGCCAGGCGCCGCCTCGCGCTGAAAACGCTGCTGATGCCGGGCGGCATGGGCAGCACGCTCAAGGTCATGGTCTTTTCGAAGGGAGTCGACGCCGGCCGGCTGCAGGGACTATGCTACGGCGGCCGCCTGACCTAGACCGGAGAGTTCATGAGTACCAGCACGCTCGAACGCGAGATCAAGCTGCGGTTTGCGAGCGCGGACGAGGCGCGCGAGGCGATCCTGCGGACCAAGGCCACGCCGCTCCGCGGCCGGCGGCTGCAGGAGGACTGCCTGGTCGACACCGCCGACGAGCGCCTGCGCGGCCGCCGTTCGATCTTGCGCGTCCGCTCGGACCAGGGGCGCAGCCTGCTGACCTACAAGGGCCCCGTCCAGCCGTCGCCGTTCAAGCTCAGGGAGGAGCGCGAGACCATTCTCGCCGACGGCGAGACCATGCTCTACATTCTCGAACAGCTCGGGCTCACCGTGTGGTTTCGCTACCAAAAGTACCGCGAAGAGTTCGGAGCGCTCGACGCCGTGATCGCGCTCGACGAGACGCCGATCGGCACCTTTGTCGAGATCGAGGGAAGCGAGCAGGCCATCGCCTCGATCGCCGTCGAACTCGGCCGAGGCGAAGCCGACTACATCGTCGATTCCTACCGTGGCCTCTACGTGCAGCACTGCACGGCGGCCGGCAGGCCGGTCGGTGACATGGTGTTCGAAGACTAGACTAGGCGAGATGCTTCCTGCGCTGCTGCTGACCGCCGGCCTGGGCACGCGGCTGCGCCCGCTGTCGTCGATGCGGGCCAAGCCGGCGGTGCCGGTGGCCGGCCAACCGCTCGTTCGCCGAATCCTCCGGTGGCTGGCCTCCCAGGGCGTCGACGACGTCGTCCTCAACCTGAACCATCTGCCCGAGACCGTGTGTGCCGTGGTGGGTGACGGCGCCGACCTCGGCCTGCGCGCGCGCTATTCCCGGGAGAGCCCGGTGCTCGGTTCGGCGGGCGGCCCCAGGCGCGCGCTGCCCCTACTGGCCGCCGAGCGCTTCCTGGTCATCAACGGCGACACCCTCACCGACCTGCCGCTGGGCGGCTTGATCGAGCGGCACGACCGTTCCGGGGCGCTGGTGACGCTCGCCGTGGTCCCCAACACGGAACCCCACCGCTACGGAGGTGTGCTCGTCGAAGACGACGGCCGGGTGGTTGGTTTCGTCGGCCGGGGCAGCCAGAGGCCCTCGTGGCACTTCATCGGCGTGCAGGTCGCCGAGGCACGCGCATTCGCGGACCTCGCCGAGGACCGGCCGGCCGAGTCGATCGGCATGTGGTACCCGAGGCTCATCTCGGCGAAGCCGGGGTGCGTTCGAGCGGCGATCACCGATGCGGCTTTTTCGGACATCGGCACGCCGGCCGATTACCTGGCGACCTCCCTGGCGCTCGCCGGCGAGGCCGCTGCCGAGCCCGTTGTACCTGAATCCCTGCTGGTGGGGTCGCGGTGCCAGATCCCGGCGTCGGCGCACCTGGTCCGCACCGTTTTGTGGGACGATGTCGTGATTGGCGAAGACGCCTCGCTGACCGAGTGCATCGTCGGCGACGGCGTCCAGATTCCGGCCGGCGTCCGGTGGCAGCGAACGGCTGTCGTCCCCGCCCGCTGCTGCCCCGCCAGACCGGGCGACAGAGTGATCAGTGATCTGCTGCTGGCTCCTCTCGATCGAGCCACCTCGTTATGAGCCTCAACGCACATCCCGCTGCCGTTCCCGTTCCCGAGCCCATTGCCGCGTATCTCGCCCGCCGCGGCTTCGAGCGCGAGTCCACGCGCATCGTCCCGCTGACCGGCGATGCGTCCGACCGCCGCTACTTCCGCCTGTTCGACCCGTCCGGGGCGACGTCGGTCCTGGCGCTCTACGCCGCGCCGTTCCACTACGAGACACTGTCGTTTGTGAACGTCGCGGACCTGCTCGAGCGCGTGCCGCTGCCGGTGCCCGCGATCTTCGATCACGCCGACGATTCTCGGGCTGCTCCGCCTGCAGGACCTCGGCGACGTGACGATGCAGGCGCATCTGGGCGTCGCGTCGCCCGGGGAGCATGCCGCGCTCTACCGCCAGGCCGTCGGGTTCATCGAGGTGCTGCAGCGTCGCGGCGCGGAGCTTCGGTCGGAGCGGTTCACCCCTTACACACTGGCCTTCGACGTCGACAAGCTCACGTGGGAACTGGAGTTCTTCGTCAAGCACTTCATCGAGGCCTACCGCGGCGTCCAGGTGCCGGCGGCGACCCGGGAGGCGATCCGGGCGGAGTGGGGGGCGATTGTCGAGGAACTGGCCGCCGAGCCGCACGTGCTCTGCCACCGCGACTATCACAGCCGCAACCTGATGCCGCACCGCGGCGTTCTCTACATCATCGACTTCCAGGACGCCCGGCTCGGACCTGACACCTACGACCTGGCCTCGCTGCTTCGGGACTCGTACGTCGACTTCACCGAGGAGACCGTCGACGAGCTGGTCGCTTTCTTTCTGGCCCTGCGCGGCCAGGGCGACAGAGGCGGCGACGCCGGCGCCATGCGGCTGTACCAGGCCGACTTCAGACGCCGGTTCGACCTGATGTCGCTGCAGCGCAACCTCAAGGCGCTGGGCACCTTCGGGTACCAGACAACAACGAGGCAGAACCCCGTGTACATCCAGTACATGCCGCGGACATTGCGGAACGTGCGGCGCAACCTCGAGCGCTACCCGCGCTTCGGCCGCCTGTGGGACCTGCTGGCCACGTTCATCGAGGCGCTGCGGTAGGTGCGATAAGATCAGGTATCCACGCGTTCACCAGAGGATGGCTACCGCGACGTGCGTTACGGAATCTCGACTCATCTCTACCACGACACGAAGCTCGGCCCGCATCACCTTGCCGAAATCGCCCGGTTCGGGTTCCCGGAAGTCGAGTTGTTCGCGGCGCGCGGGCACTTCGACTATCACGAGCCACCCGCGGTCGAGGCGCTGGCGGGCTGGCTCGCCGAGAGCGGCCTGAGCCTCCACTCGGTGCACGCGCCTATCGTGGACCGGATCGACAGCGGCACGTGGGGTCGGCAGCTCTCCACCGCCGCCGAGTCGGAATCGGTACGGCAGCAGGCGGTGGCGGAGTGCCTGTCGGCGCTCGACGTCGCCCGCCGGATCCCGTTTCGCTTCCTGGTCATCCACCTGGGCCGTCCCGACGTGTTCTCTCCCGGCGCCGACGACAACTCCCCGGCCGCCGCCCGTCGCAGCCTCGAGGAAATCGCGGCAGCCGCCGCGCCGCTCGGCGTACAGGTGGCCGTCGAAGTCATCCCGAACGCGCTGTCGACACCCGACCGGCTGATAGAGCTCATCGAGGACGACCTCGAACTCCCGGCACCGGGCGTGGGCATCTGCCTCGACATGGGGCACGCAGCGCTGATGGGCGACCTCCCCGACGCGATCGACGCCGTCTCCGGCGAGCTGGTGACAACGCACGTGCACGACAACAGGGGACGGTGGGACGATCATCTCGTGCCGTTCGACGGGCGGATCGACTGGGCGACGGCGCTGATGTCGATGCAGAAGGCGGGCTACGAGGGCGCCCTGATCTTCGAACTGGCGAGTGCCGCCCGGCCCGGCGAGTCGCTCGAGAAGGCTTCGGCCGCCCGGCAGCGTTTCGAAGCTATCCTGGGCGCCGACTCCGAGGTCCTGACTCCCGAGTCCTGACCGAAGGCTCTTGAATCCCGAATCCTGATTCTTGAATCCCGATGAAGATTGGTCTCGTCTCGCTCGGCTGCCCCAAGAACCTCGTGGACTCCGAGGTGATGCTCGGTCTCGCGCAGAGGTCCGGTCACACGCTCACGGCCGATCCCGCGGAAGCGGATGTGCTCGTCGTCAACACGTGCGCGTTCATCGAGTCTGCCCGCGAGGAATCGGTGGCGGCCATCCTCGAGATGGCGTCGCACAAGACCGGCGGCCGCTGCAAGCGCCTGGTGGTGACCGGCTGCATGGCCGAACGCTACCGCGACGAGCTGCGCGCCGAGATCCCCGAGATCGACGTCGTCCTGGGCACCGGTGAGGTTCCGCGGATCGTCGAAGCCCTCGCCAGTGACTCCGCATCACTGCCCGAGAACACCAGACAGCGCAGGCCTTCAGGCCTGCGCCACGCCGGCGCCGCGCCCACCTATCTCTACACCGACCTCACGCCCCGCACACTGACCACTCCTCCGCACCTGGCCTACGTGAAGATCGCCGAGGGCTGCAACTACAAGTGCTCCTTCTGCATCATCCCGCGGCTGCGCGGCGCGTACCGGAGCCGGTCGGTCCGTTCGATCGTGCGCGAGGCTGGCGAGTTGGCCGCCCGCGGCGTGAAGGAGCTGATCCTGGTGTCGCAGGACAGCACCTATTTCGGCACCGACCGCGGTGAACGAGGTGCCCTGGCGCGCCTGCTGCGCCAGCTCGACAGGGTGGACGGGCTGGAGTGGATCCGCGTCTTGTATCTCTACCCCACGACGATCACGACCGACACGCTGGAGGCGATGGCGGAATGTGACAAGGTCTGCAAATATGTAGACCTCCCGCTCCAGCACGCCTCGGATTCGGTCCTGCGGCGGATGCGGCGGCCCGGCACGCGTGCGAGCTACACCCGCCTCATCCAGAAGATCCGCGCGGCGATTCCCGGCGTCACCCTGCGCTCGACGTTCATCGTCGGCTTTCCCGGCGAGAGCGAGGCGGAGTTCGCCGAGCTTCGCCGGTTCGTCGAAGAGACTGGGTTCGACCACGTCGGCGTCTTCACCTACTCCCACGAAGAGGGCACGACGGCCGGGCGGATGACAGACGACGTGCCGCGGCGGGTGAAGCGGGCGCGCCAGCGCGCGCTGATGACCAGCCAGATGCGGCGGGTGGCGGCGGCCAACCGGCGCCTGGTCGGCCGGCGGGTCCGCGTGCTGGTGGACGGCCCGTCGGCGGAGCACCCGCTGGTGCTCGGCGGCCGCCTCGCCTCGCAGGCGCCGGAGATCGACCCGATGGTCTACCTCTCCGAAGCCGACCCGGCCTTGTGCCGGCCAGGTTCGCTGATCGACGGCGAGGTCGTGGCCGCTCGCGGGTATGATCTGGTCGTCCGTCCGTTGCCGGGGGGAAAAACCGCGTGATATACTGACTTGCTTCGGGTGTCGAGGCTTGGAGACAACTGGAGTGGGCCGGTGCCCACTTTTTGTGTTTTGGGGTGACCGTGGAGCGCCTCGATTACGTTCGCGAACTCGCCGAGCGTGTCGCCCGGACCTACGGGCTCGAGATCTTCGACGTGCAGTTTCGTCGCGAGGCGTCGGGCTGGGTGCTGCGGGTCACGATCGACCGCGCTGGCGTGGCCGACACCCAGGCGAAGCCCGGTTCGCCGGCCGATTCGGTGGGCGTGGACGATTGCCGGCACGTCAGCAGCGACCTGAGCGCGCTGCTCGACGTCGAGGACCCGATCGAACGGGCCTACACGCTCGAGGTGAGTTCGCCCGGGCTAGATCGGCCGCTGCGGCACGCGGGCGACTACGACAGGTTCCGCGGGCGGATGGCCCAGGTGGTCACGTCCGAGCCGGTTGAGGGCCAGACGCACTTCCGCGGGAGGCTCCAGGGGGTCGACGCAGGGGACGTCGTGCTGGCGTACGAGAGCGGCAAGCAGGTGCGCGTGCCGCTGACCCTGGTGTCGAGGGCGCGGCTCGATGTGGAGTTCTGACGCGCCAGGCGGGTTTAGAGAGTTATGAGCAATCCAACACTGCAACAGACCATCGAGGCGCTGGCCAAGGAAAAGGGGATCGAGCCCGAGGTCATTGTCTCCGCAATCGAGGAGGCGGTGAAGACCGCGTCGCGGAGGTACTACAAGACCAACGAGGACCTGCACGCGCGGTTCAATCTCGAGACCGGCCAGGTGGAGCTGTTCGCGGTCAAGCAGATCGTGGCCGAGGTGACCAACGAGGCCACCGAAGTGTCGCTCACCGAGGCCCAGCAGCTCTACGGCGAAGAGGCCGAGGTCGGGATGGAGATCGAGTTCCCGAAATCGACCGAGGTGCTCGGGCGCATCGCCGCGCAGACGGCCAAGCAGGTGATCTTCCAGAAGGTGCGGGAGGCCGAGCGCGAGAACATCTTCGCCGAGTACAATCAGCGGGTCGGTGAGGTGGTCAACGGCACGGTCAAGCGGTTCGAGAACGGCGACATCATCCTCGAACTGGGCCGGATCGAAGCCGTGCTCCCGCGCAAGGAACAGTCGCGCGCCGAGAGCTACTCCCCCGGCGAGCGGATCCGGGCCGTGATCCGGATCGTGAACCGCAGCGCCAAGGGGCCGCAGATCGTGCTGTCGCGCACCGACGCCGCCCTGCTCATCAAGCTCTTCGAGCAGGAGGTGCCGGAGATCTACGACGCCACGGTGGTCATCAAGGGGGCGGTGCGCGAGGCGGGCGACCGCGCGAAGGTCGCCGTGTTCTCGCGCGAGCGCGATGTCGACCCGGTTGGCGCCTGCGTCGGCATGAAGGGCACGCGCGTGCAGGCCATCATCCGGGAGCTGCGCGGCGAGAAGATCGACATCGTGGAGTGGTCCGAGGACCCGGTGTCCTTCGTCACCAACGCGCTGAGCCCGGCGAAGGTGCAGCGCGTCTCGATCGTGGACGACCACGAGCGGGTGATGGAAGTCGTCGTCGAGGACAAGCAGCTGTCGCTGGCCATCGGCAAGAAGGGACAGAACGTCCGGCTGGCCGCCAAGCTGACCGGCTGGCGCATCGACATCAAGAGCGAGGAAGAGAAGCGCAAGGAAGTCGAGGCGCAACTCGAGGGGCTCGAGATGCCGGGCGAGGGCGGCGAGACGGGAGAGGTGCCGGAGCCGGTCCTGACGCTGCCCGACATCCACGACGAGGTCGTCGGCACGCTGCGCGAGGCCGGATACACCTCGGCCGAGATGGTCCTCGGCGCGTCGGTCGAGGATTTGACCGCGCTGCCGGGCATCGACGAGGCGACGGCCGACAGCGTGCTGGCTGCCGCGCGCGCCGAGGTGGAGGCCGCCGAGGCGGCACGCCAGCAGGCGGAAGCGGACGCCGTTGCGGCGGACGCCGCCACCGTGGTTGAAGCGGAAGCCGGGAGCCCGGTCGAGGCGGAGCCTGGCGACGCCGGCGAGGCGCCGGCGACGGAAGACGACGAGCACGTGAAGTCCGAGTAACACACGCCAGTCGAGGTCACCGTTGGCAACAGTCCGGATTTACAAAGTCGCGGAACTGCTGGGAACGACCAGCCAGGAAGTCGTCGCTCTCCTCAAGCGCGATCACGGGATCGAGGTGAAGGGCGCGTCGAGCACGATTGAAGAGGTCGTGGCCAGGCAGTTCGTGGATCGGATGGCGCGGCAGCGCGGGGTCTCGCTGCCCGGCGGCGACATGTTCGCCGAGACGCCGGTCCACAAGTCGAAGAAGCCGAGCGCCGCCAAGAAGCCGGAGCCGCCCAAGCCGGCCGCGCCGGCGCTGCCGCCGCCGAGGCTCATCAAGACGCTGCGGCCCAAGCCGGCCGAAGCCCCCGAGGCGGAGCCCGGCGAGCCGCTCGAGGAGGCGGAGGAGCCTGCGGCCACGTTGGAGGCTGAACCGGCCCCCCCGGCCGAGGCCGCCGCGCCCCACGAGCCGCCGGTCGTCGCCCCCTTTGCGCGGACGCTTCGAGTCGAGACCGCGGCCCCCGAGCCGACGCCGGCCAAGAGGCCGGAGCCGCACGAACCGGCCGAGGCCGCGAAGCCCGCGGCGAGGGTCGAAACTCCCGCCGCCGGAAAGCAGCACGCCGCGCCGGCGCCCGCCGCCGAGGCCGGTAAGCCCGAAGCCGCCGCGCAGGAGACGGCGCCTGCCGCCCCGGCCGCGAAGCCCGAGATCTCGCATCCGGCGGCCCATGCTCCGGCGACGCCGGCCGCTCACGCGCCGGCCGCGGCACATCGCCCGACCGCCCACGCGCCGACTGCCCACGCGCCGGCTCCGACAGGCCTCAAGCCGGGCGTACCCGGCCCGCCGCGCCTGGTGCACCATCCGGCGCCGGCAAAGCCGGCGCTCCCGTCGGAAGGCGCCACGCCTGCGGATGTCGCGCCGGCCGTGCCGCCTCCGATTCCGCGTCCCGTGATGCCACCGCCCGGGCGCGTCGTGCCTCCGCAGATGCGGCTGCGGGTCGAGGAGACGCCTCCGCCGACCACGCGGCTGACGCCCAGAACTGTCGCGCCGCCGGTCCAGAGACCGCCGGCGGCGACCGGGCCCATCGGCCAGGTGGGCCGTCCCGTTCCGCGCCCGGGCGGTCCGACGACCGGTGCCCGCCCGCCGTATGGAAGCGCCAGGCCGCCAGCCCTGCCGCCTCGTCCCGGCTCCGCGGCGAGCGGTCCGCGGCCGCTCCCGTCACAGCCAGTTCGGCCGGCCCAGCCGTCAGGAGCCCGTCCCGGCCCGCCGCGCCCGCCGATGGGCGGCCGCCCAACCCATGGCCAGCGGCCTCACGGCGGACCACGCCGCGAGGCGCCGCGCGTGCCTTCGATTTCGATCCCGGTGGCGCCGCCCCCGATCACGCGGACCATCACCCTCGCCGAGGGAATGACCGTCAAGGACCTGGCCGACAAGCTGGAACTGCGCACGAAAGACGTCCTCAAGAAGCTGCTCGACAAGCGCATCATGATGACGATCAACACGACGCTGGACGTCGAGACCGCGACGATGATCGCCCGCGAGTTCGGCGCTGACGTCCAGCTGCGCAGCTTCGAGGAGGAACTGCTCGAAGTCGAGGTCGTGGACAGCCACCCGGAGGATCGCGTCACACGCGCCCCGGTGGTCACCGTGATGGGCCATGTCGACCATGGCAAGACCACGCTGCTCGACGGCATCCGCGAGACGCGCGTCGCCGAGCGCGAAGCCGGCGGCATCACGCAGCACATTGGCGCCTACCACGTGCAGGTGAACGGCCGCCACGTGGTCTTCCTCGACACGCCCGGTCACGAGGCGTTCACCCTGATGCGCGCCCGCGGCGCCAGGGTCACCGACATCGTCATCCTCGTCGTCGCGGCCGACGACGGGGTCATGCCGCAGACGAGGGAGGCGATCGACCACGCGAAGGCGGCGGGCGTGCCGATCATCGTCGCCATCAACAAGGTCGACAAGCCCGACGCCAACGCCGAGCGCGTCAAGCGCGAGCTGGCCGACCTCGGCCTGATGCCCGAGGAATGGGGCGGCCAGACGGTCATGGTGGAGGTGTCGGCCAAGAAGCGGCAGAACCTCGACCTGCTGCTCGAGATGATCCTGCTCGTCTCCGACATGGGCGACCTCAAGGCGAACCCGAAGCGGGCGGCCGTCGGCACGGTGCTCGAAGCCGAGCTCGACAAGGGCCGGGGCCCGGTGGCCACGATCCTCGTCCAGGACGGCACGCTGCACGTCGGCGACACCGTCATCGCCGGGCCGGTGCTCGGCAAGGTCCGCGCGCTCATCGACGACCGGGGCCGCCACGTCAAGCTGGCCGGGCCGTCGATCCCGGTCGAGGTCCTCGGCCTCGCGGCGCTGCCGCAGCCGGGCGATTCGTTCCAGGCGATCAACGACGCCGCCAAGGCCCGCCAGGTCGCGCTGTTTCGCCAGACGCAGGCCAAGGAGAAGGTCGCCTTTACCAAGACGTCACGGCTCACGCTCGAGTCGCTGCAGCAGCAGATCGCCGAGGGCGACGTCAAGGAGCTGCCGATCATCATCAAGGCCGACGTCCAGGGCTCGGCCGAGGTGCTCGCCGACACGCTCACCAAGCTGTCGGACGAGAAGGTCAAGATGCGGATCATCCACTCGGGCGTCGGCGCCATCAACGAGTCGGACGTCCTGCTGGCCTCGGCCTCCAACGCCATCATCATCGGCTTCAGCGTTAGGCCGGACCGCAACGCCTCAGAGGTCGCCGATCGCGAGCACGTCGAGATCCGGCTCCATTCGATCATTTACAACGTCATCGACGAGATGAAGAAGGCGATGGCGGGGCTGCTCGAGCCGACGTTCAAGGAAGTGCGGCTCGGGTCGGCCGAGGTGCGCGAGGTGTTCCGCGTGCCCAAGGTCGGGTCGATCGCCGGCTGCCTGGTCACCGACGGCGTCATCAAGCGCAGCGGCGACGCGCAGGCGCGGCTGCTGCGCGATCACGTGGTCGTCTTCGAGGGGAAGATCGGATTGCTGCGCCGGTTCAAGGACGATGTCGCCGAGGTCAAGTCGGGCTTCGAGTGCGGGATCGGCCTCGAGCGGTTCAACGACATCAAGGTCGGCGACGTCATCGAGGTGTTCGTCATCGAGAAGGTGATCGCACCGGTTCCGGCTTAGGGCTCTGAGACTCAGGGCTCAGGGCCCAGGACTCAAGCGGGCTCAGGACCTTGGCTGCCGATGGCCCCAGCCATGAGCCGCCATGAGCCCTGAGCCTCTTATCCTGAGCCTTGGGCCAGAAGCCCTGAGCCCACTATGGTCGTCGCGCTGCTGTCGGTCGAGCTCTTCCTGCCCGGCGCGCAATCGCTGAAGGACAAGCGGATGGTGCTGCGCCGGCTGAAGGACCGGCTGGCGAAGTTCAACGTCGCGGTCGCCGAGGTCGAGCACCACGATCTGTGGCAGCGGGCGGGCCTCGCGCTGGTCACGGTCAGCACGACCGGGATCCATGCCGAGCAGGAACTGGCCGCCGCGGCCGACGAGATTGAACGCCTCGAGCCGGGTGCCATCACCCGGTCCAGCCTCGAGATGCTCACGTAGCGAGGCTGCGTAGCCGAATACAGGCTCTGGGCTCTGGACTCTGGGCTCTTGGCCGTGTCCGGCCCGGGGCCGAGAGCCGAGAGCCGAAAGCCGTTTATGCCCCAAGGCCATCGACCCGACCGCGTCGCCGACCAGATTCGCGCCGAGGTCAGCACGATGCTGGCGCGCGAAGTCCACGACCCCGGCATCGGCTTCCTGACGATCACGCACGTCCACGTGTCGCCGGACCTCCAGGTGGCGCGAGTCTTCTACACGACGCTCGGCACCGAGTCCGAGCGCCGCGCCACCGACAAGGCGCTGCGCCGTGCGGCGCCGTTCCTCAGGCGCCAGATCAGCCAGCGCCTGCGGCTGCGGCGCGTCCCGGCGCTCGAGTTCGTGTTCGACAAGGCCATCGAGACGCAGGACCGCGTCGAGCGCCTGCTGCAGGAGATCCACCAGGCCGAGGCCGCCCACACCGATGAGGACCATGACCCCGACCGCCACGACGACTGACGCCGACGTTTTGCGCCGCATCCGCGACGAGATCCTCGCCCGGCAGACGTTCCTCATCACGTCGCACGCTAAGCCGGACGGCGACTCGATCGGCTCGCAGGTGGCGCTGGCCCTGGCGCTGGGCGCGCTGGGCAAGACCGCGCGCATCGTCAATTGCGACTCGCCGCAGCCATCGCTCGCCTCCTTCCCAGGCGTCGCCGACATCGAGGTGGCGGGCCGCGTGGACGGGAGCTACGACGCGGTGATTGTCGTCGAGTGCCCGGACCTGTCGCGCACCGGCGTCCTGGGCCTCGAACCGAACTTCATCATCAACATCGACCACCACCCGGGCAACACGCTCTTCGGCGCGGTCAACTGGTTCGACCAGGGCGCCGCGGCCTGCGGCGAGATGGTCTTCGACGTCATCGCCAGCCTCGGCGTGCCGCTCACGCCCGAGATGGCGACCAACCTCTACGTGGCGATTCTCACCGACACCGGCTCGTTCCATTACTCGAACATCTCGCCGCGGACCTTCGACATCTGCCGGCAGCTGCTCGAGGCCGGCGCCAACCCGGTCGCCGTTGCGCGCACGGTGTTCGACGACAACAGCGTCGGGCGGATCCGCCTGTTCAGTGCCGTGCTCTCCTCGATGGAGGTCGACGCCTCCGGCCGGCTGGCGACCCTGCTGATGACGCGCGAGATGGAGCGGCAGACCGGCGGCCGGTACGACGACACCGAGGGGCTCATCAACGTGCCGCTGACGGTCAGGGAAATTCAGGCCGTCGCTCTCTTCAAGGAGGCGGAGCCGGGCGTCACCCGCGTGAGCTTCCGCTCGAAGGGCGCGGTGGACGTGAGCGAGGTCGCCAGGCGGTTCGGTGGCGGCGGCCACAAGAACGCGTCCGGCTGCACGGTGCCGGGCGACCTGTCATCGGTCCGGGAGCGGGTGGCCCCGCTCGCGCTGGCGGCCATCGACCGGGCGCTTCAGGCATCCAGCTGATGGACGGCGTTCTCGTCGTCGACAAGCCCGAAGGCCCGACCTCCCACGACGTCGTCACCTGGTGCCGGCGCCGCCTCGACACGCGTGCGGTCGGCCACACGGGCACGCTCGACCCGATGGCTACCGGCGTCCTCGTCCTCGTGATCGGACGGGCGACGAGGCTGGCCCAGTTTCTGTCGAGCCAACCCAAGGCCTACGACGCGGCCATCCGGCTCGGCGTCAGCACCGACACCTGGGATTGGACCGGGACCGCGGCGTCACCGGCATACGAAGGACCATGGCCTGACGCCGCGACGGTCGAGTCGAGCCTGTCCGGCATGGCTGGCATCAGGCTTCAGACCCCGCCGCCCTTCTCGGCCAAGAAGATCGAGGGCGAGCGGGCCCACCGGCTGGCCCGGCGGGGCGAAGTGGTCCGCGTCGAGCCGGCGACGGTCGAGCTTCACGCGTGCGAGATCCTCACTCTCCAGCCGCCGCTGGTCCGGGTTCGGCTGCGGTGCTCGGCGGGTTTCTACGTCCGCTCGCTCGCGCAGGACCTCGGCCGGGCACTCGGGTGCGGCGCCTGCCTCGAGAGCCTGCGGCGCACGGCCAGCGGGTCGTTCACACTGGCGGATGCCACCGATCTGACGGTATTCGAGGCAGATCCGGCGATCGCGGCGGCTCGCCTGGTCCCGCTCGAACGGCTGCTGCCGGACCTTCCGGCGCTCCGTCTCGATGAGGCCGACGCCAGGCGGGCGGCGCACGGCAACGAGGTGACGGCCCCGGGTGGCCTGGCGGATGACGCCCGGCTCGCCGGCGCTGCCTTGGTCCGGCTGTTCGGCCCGGACGGCAGCCTCCTTGCGATCGCAAGGCCTACCGAGCGGCCGGGAGTTTTGCATCCGGCCGTTGTCCTGAAGTAAAATGTTGGATCTGTTGGAGTAAAGCGGTTCCATGTAAACAGCAGGCAGTGGTCGGAACGCCTGGCAGGATGTTCCGCTCAGGCGTGTCGTCCACTGTCTACTGTTTACCGTGTGGGATGAACGGCGGCCCGGTCCCGGTAATTCTGCCGATCTGGGCCGTACGTGGAGGTGATGACTCGTGGCATTGAACAAGGAACGCAAGGCGGAACTGATCGGGACCTACAAGACGCACGAGGGTGACACCGGGTCGCCGGAAGTGCAGGTGGCGATTCTCAGCGAGCGGATCAACTACCTGACCGAACACTTCAAGGTCCACGCGAAGGATCATCATTCGCGGCGCGGCCTGCTGCAGCTGGTCGGCCAGCGGCGCCGGCTGCTGGACTACGTCAAGCGCAAGGACGCCGAGCGGTACGCGGATCTGATCCGCCGGCTCGGGATCCGCAAGTAGCCCGAATCAGGTCTGCGGCTGCCCCTGGCAACGGGCCGGGGGCGGCTGTCCGTCGAGGCACGTTCCGGAACGTGCCCTTCATCACCGTACGACCCTCCCCGCGGCAACAGCGACATCCCGCCGCTGCCTCCGTGGTGTGCGCCCGAGGGTCCACCCCGCATACACATCACGGGGACGCACGCGTCCCGCCATCGAGGCACGTCTTATGTACAAGCGCGAAGTGACCATCGGCCAGCACGTCCTGTCGATCGAGACAGGCAAGCTGGCCAAGCAGGCCAACGGCTCCGTCATCGTCCGGTATGGCGAGACCGTGGTGCTCGTGACCGCCTGCTACGCCTCCGCCGAACGCCAGGGGATCGACTTCCTGCCGCTGACGGTGGACTACCGTGAATACACCTATGCGTCGGGCCGGATTCCCGGCGGCTTCTTCAAGCGCGAAGGCAAGCCGGCCGAAAAGGAAGTCCTGACCAGCCGCATGATTGACCGGCCGCTGCGGCCGCTGTTCCCGACGGGCTGGCACCACGAGACGCAGATTGTCGCCCTGGTGCTCTCGGCCGACTCCGACAACGACTCGGACGTGCTGGCCATCACCGGCGCGTCGGCCGCCCTCGCGCTGTCCGAGATCCCCGTCGAGAAGACCATTGCGGCCGTCCGCGTGGGCCTCATCGGCGACCAGTTCGTCATCAACCCCACCTACGCCCAGCGCAAGGAAGCCAGGCTCGACATCGTGGTCGCCGGCAGCCGCGACGGCCTGGTGATGGTCGAGGCGGGCGCGAAGGTGGTCACTGAGGACACGGTCATCAGCGCGCTCGAGGCCGGGCACGCCGCCATCAAGCAGATCGTGGACACGATCGACCGCATGGCGCAGGAGGCCGGCAAGAAGAAGGTCGCGGCCCCCAAGCGCGAGTTCGACCGCGAGTTCTACCGCGAGGTCGAGGAGAAGGTCCTGCTGCCGCTCAGCGAGGCGATGCAGATCCAGGACAAAATCGAGAGCTACGCCGCCGTCGACCAGATTCTCGAGGAACTGGTCGGCTCGATGCCCGAGGAAGAGGTCGAGCGCCGCAGCGAGGCGAAGAAAATCTTCAAGGAACTCAAGGAGAAGGTGCTCCGCGATGCGGTGCTCGATCGACGCGTGCGCCTCGACGGCCGCGCTTTCGACCAGATCCGCCCGATTCTGGATCGAGGTCGGCGTGCTGCCGCGCGCGCACGGCTCGGCCGTGTTCACCCGCGGCGAGACGCAGGCGCTCGTCACCGCCACGCTCGGCACGGCTGAGGACCAGCAGAAGGTCGAAATGGTGAGCGGCGAGGTGTACAAGCGCTTCATGCTCCACTACAACTTCCCGCCGTTCTCGGTTGGCGAGGTCGCGTTCCTCCGCGGCCCGGGCCGGCGCGAGGTTGGCCATGGCGCGCTGGCGGAGCGCGCGCTGACACCGATGATCCCCGCCGAGGAGAAGTTCCCGTACACCGTCCGCGTGGTGTCGGACATCCTCGAGTCGAACGGCTCCTCGTCGATGGCGACGGTCTGTGGCGGATCTCTCGCCCTGATGGACGCCGGCGTGCCGCTCGTGGCCCCGGTGGCGGGCGTGGCGATGGGCCTGGTGATGGACGAGGCGACCGGCAAGTACGCCGTGCTGTCCGACATCGCCGGCGCCGAGGACCATTACGGCGACATGGACTTCAAGGTCACCGGCACGGCCGAGGGAATCACCGCTCTGCAGATGGACATCAAGGTGACCGGCGTCACCCAGGCCATCATGCGCGAGGCGCTCGAGCAGGCCCGCCTCGGGCGGCTGCAGATTCTCGAGACGATGCACGGCACGCTGACGGCGCCGAGATCGAACATCTCGACCTACGCCCCGCGCATCGTGACCATCCAGATCCCGGTCGACAAGATCCGCGACGTCATCGGGCCGGGCGGCAAGATGATCCGCAGCATCATCGAGCGGACCGGTGTCAAGATCGACGTCGAGGACGACGGGCGCGTGAACGTGGCGTCGGCCGACGAGGACTCGGCGCAGCGGGCCATCGCGATCATCCAGGAGTTGACGGCGACGCCCGAGCTGAACAAGTCGTACCTCGGCACGGTGCAGCGCATCACCGATTTCGGCGCCTTCGTCGAGATCATGCCGGGCATCGACGGACTGCTTCACGTCTCGGAGATCGCCAAGCACCGCGTGAACGACGTGCGCGACGAGATGAAGGAAGGCGATCAGCTGATGGTGAAGGTCATCAACATCGACCCGAGCGGCAAGGTGCGGCTGAGCCGCAAGGCGCTGCTCGAGGGGCCGGACGAGGGCGGCGGCGACACGGGCGCGCCGCGCCCGCCGCGCGAGCACAGCGGTCCGCGCCACGACGGTCCGCCGCGCCCCAGGGGCGGCGACCGCGGC
Organism: uncultured Acidobacteriota bacterium; assembly: GCA_963727765.1. Classification (GTDB taxonomy): domain Bacteria; phylum Acidobacteriota; class Vicinamibacteria; order Vicinamibacterales; family Fen-181; genus FEN-299. The sequence goes on along the minus strand of CAVSGZ010000008.1, from coordinate 509,777 downwards.
GGCCACCGCAGGCACTAGTTCGGATCTGCAGGTCGTACGTAGGGCGGGGCTTCAACCCCGCCTTGCGCCGGCCCTGCCCTTCGACAAGCTCAGGGCACCCCGAGCGTAGTCGAGGGGTGAAGGGAACGGCCTACATCAAGTCAGGATCACGAAGGGCGGGCTTCCGGGCCCGCCCTTCGTGTGTAGAGGGCGTTCGGCGACTTCAGCCTTGTGCGTCTTGGGTCTGAGACCTGGCCGCCGCCACCCGTTCGGCGACGGGCGGGTGCGTGTAGAAGAACCACCGCGCCAGGCGAGGGGGGCGCTCCTCGGTGAGGTTCTGCGTGCCGAGCCGCTCCATGGCGCTCGCAAACGCCTCGGGGTTTCTTGTCAGGTCGATCGCAAACCGGTCGGCTGCCCGTTCCATCCGCCGCGAAGAGGCGTTGGCCAGCGGCTGCAGCGCCAGCGACACGGCACCTGCCGAAAGCAGCAGGACCGGAAGCCCGGCCACGTCACCGACGCCCTTCCACCCGAGAGGACTGGCCAGGGCCGACAGCATGCGGCTGGCCGCCAGCAAACCGAGGCTGGCCACGAGCGCGTGCAGGGCCATCCCCCGCCAGATGTCGTGGCGCACGAGGTGTCCCAATTCGTGCGCGAGGATCCCCTCGATCTCGTCGTCCGAATAGCGGGATAGCAGCGTGTCCGACACGATGATCCGGCGGGTCCTGCCCAGGCCGGTCAGCGCGGCATTCGCCTTCTTCGTCCGGTCGCTGACGCGCCACTCGCTGGCGTCACTCACGGCCACACCCGCGCGACGCGACAGGTCGATCAGCCGGCTCCGCAGGTCCGGCTTCTCGAGCGGCCTGAACGTGAAGAAGATCGGCAGCAGCACCACCGGCGCCAGGCCGGTCAGCGCGACGACGACAACCGCGTAGCCCGCCGCAACCGCGGCCCACCACCAGTCCGGCCATTGCCAGATTGCCAGGTACAGGCACGCCGCCGCCGCGAACGTGAAGACGACGCCGAGAGCCGCCGCCTTCAGTCGGTCGACCGCCCAATGGCGGAACCGCTCGGTGGACAGGCCGTAGCGATGTTCGAGGACGAACGAATGGAAGAAGTCGAGCGGTAGCTTACCAACCTGGTGCGCGGCACCCATGAGCGCGACGAAGGCGAGGACGGTCGCGATCGGACGAAGCAGGGCCGGCAGGTGCCCGGCCGCAGCCTCGGCGAGGCCACGCAGGGGCAGGGACAGAGGCGGGGCTGTCAGTGCCAGCAGAAGCCCCGCGCTCCACGCCATGGAGGCGATGGCTGCCCGGCGACCGACTCGATGGTACCGGGCAGACCGGTCTTCGTTCACTTGGCGGTGATCTTAATCCCGCCGTTGGTCGTGTCGAGCGCGATCCGGGGGCCGCCGCCGTTCAGGCGTCCCCCAACGTGACGACGCGTCGCCTCGGGGCCTTCCAGCTTCATCCCGTTGACCGAAATCCGGCCGTTGAGGCAATTGGCGTCCACGTCGGCCTTGGTGCCGGACGGGATCGTCAGGTCGACCGCACCGTTGACGGTCTCCGCCCTGATGCCTCCAGGCGCCACGGCCGCCATGTCGAGCCGCACGGAGCCGTTGGTCGTCGAGGCCTCCACCGCGCCACCGAGATCCTGCCCGCGGACGGTCCCGTTGGTGACCTCGGCGTTCACGCCGCCCGTCAGTTGCATGACCGAGATCGTGCCGTTGGTCGTCTGCAGTCGCACGCTGACGCCGGCCGGCGCCTTGACGCGGTACTTCACCTCGAAGTGGCCCGACTCGCCGGCCGGGGCCTTCATCTCGAGGCGGAGCTTGGCCGGCGCCGACTCCTCGACGACCTGCACCTGTCCCAGCAGCTTCTTCGCGTCCTCGTCGGTCATACCTCTCGCGGTACGCTCGGCGACGACCTCGACCTTGTCGCCAGGTCCCCCGGTCACGTCGATTCCGCCGTTGGTATTGGCGATCTCGATCTGACCGGTCGGGGCGACCTGGTAGGTCCTGGTCCACTGGTCGGTGGCCCGCCCCTTCACGTCGATGCTGTTGATGACGACGTCGCAGGCGGCGAGGGCGACGGCCGCCGCAGCGACCGCAAGCACGCCGACGACTCTGCTGACCGATGCCCTGGCGTACATGGCAGGTGCTCCTCCTGCTGGACTATACGTTACCGGGCGCTGCCGCGTTCGGTCCGACCCTAATTCAGTTTGACCGAAATCAGCTTCGACACGCCCGGCTCTTCCATCGTCACGCCGTAGAGCCGGTCGGCGATCTCCATCGTCTTGCGGCTGTGGGTGATGATAATGAACTGCGTCTGCTCCTGCATCTGCTTGAGGATCTCGATGAACCGCCCGATGTTGGCGTCGTCGAGCGGCGCGTCGATCTCGTCGAGTACGCAGAAGGGGCTCGGCTTGTAGCGGAAGATGGCGAACATGAGCGCGATGGCCGTCAGCGCCTTCTCGCCGCCCGACAGCAGCTGCACGCTCTGAAGGCGCTTGCCCGGCGGCGACGCCACGATTTCGATCCCGCTCTCGAGCACGTCGGTCTCGTCGATCAGCGTCAGGCCGGCGCGCCCGCCGCCGAACAGGACGGCGAAGGTGTCCTGGAAATTGTCGTTGATGACGGCGAACGCCTCGCGGAAGCGCTCCTTGCTGGTCTCGTCGATCTGCTTGATGGCCTGGCCGGTGGCGGCGATCGACTCGCGCAGGTCCTGGCGCTGCACGGTGAGGAAGGTATGCCGCGTTTCGAGCTCGTCGAACTGCTCGATGGCCATCATGTTGACCGGGCCGAGCCGGTCGATCTTGCCCTTCAGCTCGGCGATGGCCTCGTCGGCCGATGCCGGCGGCGCGGACGCCACCGCGAGAATCGGCGCCTCGAGCGGCGCTGCGGCCTCGCCCTCGGGCTCGGCGCCCTCCTCTCCTGCTTCCTCCTCGGGCTCTTCGACCATCGCCGTGCCCGGCGCGGCCTGTCCCTCACGCTCGGCCTGCTCCACCTCCGCCAGCACCTGGTCGAGCGTCTCCTGCACGGCCTCGACGCAGGTCGACGCCAGGTGGGCGAGGTCGGACTCGGCGGTGACGCGGGCGAGGTCGAGGTCGGACACCTCGGCGCGAACGTCGTCGAGCGCGCGCCGGCACACGCGGATCTCCGTGTCCTCCTCGTCGCCGCGGACGTGGAGCACGGACAGCTGGTCGTCGGCGGCACGGACCTCGCCGCGCAGCGTCTCGAGGGCCTGGAGATCGAGATCGAGCTGGCGCTTGCCGTCCTCGATGGCCTGTCGCAGCTCCACCTGTCGCTGCTCGTTCTGGCGCGCCTCCTCCTGGCGGGCGGTGAAGCGCGACTCCAGCTCGTCGATGGCTTCCTGCTGGCGCGCCACCTCTGAGGCGAGGGCCGTGGCCCGCTCGACGAGGCCGGCGTGCGCGGCCCTCGCGTCGGCCGCGCGCCGGCTGATGATCTCGGCGCCCTCGCGGGCGTCGGCCAGCTGCCTCTGCGCAACCGACAGCCGCTCCTCCGCCTCGCGCCGCGTCTCCTCCTGCCGGGCCACCGACGCGCGCGCCTCGGCTTCGCGGGTCTCGAGCGTCCGCCGCTCTTCCTGCGCCCGCGCGCGCTCGGTCGTGAGCACGTCGGATCTCAGCACCAGCCGCTCGCGGTTCTCCGTGGCGCGAGCCACCAGCGCCTCGAGCCCGACAATCACCTTCTCGCGCTCGTGCGCGTCGGCCACCAGCGCTGCGATCTGCTGCGTCAGCCGATCGATCGCGGCCCCGCCGGCCGTCGTCTGCTCGGCGAGGCGCCCGAGCGCGGCGCGGATCTCGGCCGCCCGGTCGCGCAGCTCGCTGACCTCGCGCCGGGCCGACAGGATGCCGCGCGACTCCTCGCGCGCGCCGCCATACACGAGGCGGGCGCCGCGAAGCACGTCGCCTTCCGACGTGACCACGGGAAGATCGGTGACCAGCGAGGCCGACACGGCGTCGGAGAACGAGCCGGCGATCCACGCGTGCCCGACGACCTGCTCGACAAACCGCGCATGCTCGCCGGTGGCGCGGACCACCGACGCCATCGGCACCAGCCCCGCTGCCGGCGGAGCCGGCGGCAGGACCGCGCCCGACGCCTCCCCGCCGACCACGAGGAACCCGCAGCGCCCGGCGTTGTGCTCGCGGACCATCGCAAGACCGCGTGCCGCCTCATCGTGGCTCGGCACGAGCACGTGCTGCAGCAGGTCGCCGAGGCAGGCTTCGACGGCCCGCTCGTAGCCGCGCTCCACGTCGAGGTGATCGGCCAGCGAGCCGAAGTGGCACACGCGCCTCTCGCCGCTCGCGAGCAGGAACCGCGCCGCGTCGCCGTACTGCGCGCGGGCCGCTTCGAGTTCCTCGAGCGACTGCAGGCGGGCCTCGACGCTCGCCAGTTCCTGTTCGCGCGCCCGCGTCGCCTGGCGGCACTGCTCCTGTTGCTCGCGCGCCTCGGCCAGCTCGGCCTGTCTCGACTCACCGGCCGCGCGGACCCGCTCCAGCGCCGACTGAGCGTCGGCCACCTGACGGCGCCCGTCTTCGAACGCGGCCACCGAACGGCGGTCTTCCACCTCGACGTCCGACCGCTCGGCATCGAGCCGCGCGAGCTCGTCTTCGACGCGCTGCCTGGCGGCCTCCGCATTCTCGATGGCGTGCTGGAGCGAGCTGATCGCCGTGAGGGAGAGGTAGACCGCCTGACGCTTCTCTTCGACCTCGGCCTCGAGCGCCTGCAAGGCGCCGTAGGCTGTATCGTACGCCGCGCTCTCCGACGCCAGCACGGCGGCCGCCTGCTCGCGGGCGCACTGCGCCTGCTCCGCCGCGCCGCGGCGCTCGACCAGGGCGTCGTGCGCCGGGCCGCGCCGGGCCTCGATCGCGGCGAGTTCGTCGGCAATCTCGAGGCTGCGCGCCCCGAGGCCCGTCAACTGCTGCTCGCTGAAGCCCACCGCGTTCTGCCGCCGGTCGATCTCCATCTCCCGCGCGTGCGCGTCTTCGCGCACCGTGTTCGCGTGCGCCTCGGCCTGCGCCAGCTCCAGGCGCGTCCGGGCGAGCCGGTCCTCGGCCGAGGACAGCGCGGCCGACGCGATCGTCGCCGCCTCACGCCGCTCGGCGAGCTTGGTCCGGCCGGCTTCGATCTGCGCGGCCAGCACGCGGTACTTCCGGGCGAAGAGCACCTTCTCCCAGCGCCGCAGCTCCTCGAGCAGCCGCTTGTAGCGACGCGCCTTGGCCGCCTGCCGCTTCAGCGCGGCGCGCTGCTTCTCCACTTCGAAGATGATGTCGTCGATGCGCGTCAGGTTCTGCTGCGAGGCTTCGAGCTTCAGCTCGGCGGCACGCCGGCGGGCTTTGTACTTGGTGACGCCGGCCGCCTCTTCGATGAGCTGCCGCCGGTCGGTCGGCCGGGTGCTCAGAATCTGCCCAATCTTCCCCTGCTCGATGATCGCGTAGGCCTTGGCGCCAAGGCCGGTGTCCATCATCAGCTCGTGTACGTCGCGTAGCCGCACCAGCTCGCCGTTGATGAGGTACTCGCTCTCGCCCGAGCGATAGAGCCGCCGCGTCACTTCGACGTCGCGCGCCAGGATCGGCTCGGCGTCTCCGCTGTCATCGAGCGGCAGCCGCGCCTTCTCGCTCGCCGACGTCACGCCCGACAGCATCAGCCGGACTTCCGCCGCCGCCGTCGCCTTGCGCGCCTCGCTACCGTTGAAGATCACGTCCTGCATCTGGTCGCCGCGCAGGCTCTTCGCGCTCTGTTCGCCCAGCACCCAGACGATGGCGTCGGCGACGTTGCTCTTGCCACACCCGTTGGGCCCGACAATCGCCGTCACGCCCCGGTCGAACGCCAGCTCGGACCGGTCCGAGAACGACTTGAACCCGGAAATCTGAAGCTTCTGCAGGCGCATCTGAACTCTTACCCCTTGCGCCGGCCCTGAGGGGCCGGCCTACGTACGGCCAGGTAGGTAGGGCGCGCCTTCACCCCTCGACTCCGCTCGGGGCGCCCTGAGCGTGCCGAAGGGCAGGCCCGCCTCACTAGAAACGACACCAGCCGCCCAAGACGGGCGGTCGCCCGCTCGCGCGGCTGGACGATATCCGACAGGTCAACCGTCGGCCAGTCTAACAACTGCAAGCTCTTGTGGCAAGCGCCCGAAAGGGCCCTACGGCTAGTGACTGACGGTCTTGCTCCCCTTCCCTTTCCGCAGCAGGAGGAGGCGGTCGGCTTCCGGGAACAGCTTCATGGCGAACTGGGCCTGGGGGTCGCTGGCGAGCAGGTTGCGGCGCGCCTCAGACAGGCCGAACAGCGCCATGTCGACCTCGTAGTGAATCATGGCGCGAATGAACTCGGTGTCCTTGGCAAACGCCTCCTGATCCACCTTGACCTTCTGGGACACCAGGAACGTCTTGAACTCGTCGAGCGTGGCGTTGTCGATTACGAACCCGCGCGCGACGCGCTTCTGGTCGGCGCGCGGGGCGATCCGGTTGTCGCCTTCGGCCACGAACCGCTCGGCAAAATTGCCGAACGTCTGGCGGGCGTAAATCGTGCGCCCGAACTGCGTCGGATTGAAACCCTCGACCGGGCCGTCGAGCCGTTCGTCGGGCTCGATCCCGCCGCCGCTGTAGACCTTCCGACCGGCGTCGGTGTAGCGGAGGTCGGCGGCCGGGTGCGTCCGCGGCATCTGGTCGCGGAGCCTGTAGTTGAGATAGTCGTCGAAGGTCCCGTCCCACGGGCGCTGGATCAGGCGCTTGCTCGGCGTGTAGTAGCGGGCGGTGGTGAGCGCCAGGCCGGCTCCCTCGCTGATCCGGTAGACCGACTGCACGAGCGCCTTGCCGAACGTCGTCTCCCCGACGATGAGGCCACGGTCGTGGTCCTGGATCGCGCCGCTGACGATCTCCGACGCGCTGGCGCTGCTGCGGTTGGTCAGGACGATGATCGGTAGCTCGGTGTAGGCGCTGCGCTCGGTGGCGAAGTAGTCCTGGTCGGAGTTCGGCACGCGGCCGCGCGTGTACACGATCAGGGAGCCTTCCGGCAGAAAGCGGTTGGAGACCCTGATCGCTTGATCGAGCGCGCCGCCGGGGTTGTCCCTGAGGTCGAACAGCAGGCGCTTCATCCCCTTCGCCTTCAGCTCGCCGAGCGCGACGCCGAGGTCGTGATCGGTGTTCTCGGCAAACTCCTGCACGCGAACGTAGCCGGTCTGGGGGTCGACCATGAACGAGGCCGTGATCGACGGGATCGTGATCTCGTCGCGCGGCACTTGGATGTCGATGGGACGATCGTAGCCCGCGCGCTTGAGCGAGACCTGCACGAGCGTGCCTTTCGGGCCCCTCAGCATCTTGACGGCGCGGTCGGAAAGCGCCGCCCCCGAGAGCGGCTTGCCCTGGTCGTCCTTCCACGACCGGGTGTCCTCCCCGGCGATGCGGGTGATGATATCGCCGCGACGAATCCCCTTCTTGTAGGCCGGCGTGCCTTCGAAGAGCGACACGACGTTGATGTCGAGATCGACGACCTGGATCGAGATCCCGAGGCCGTAGTAGTGACCTTCCTGACGCTCCCGCATCTGCGCGTAGTACTTTGGAATCCATGAAGTTCGAATGCGGGTCGAGCGTCTGGAGCATGCCCCCGATGGCGCCGTAGACGAGGCGGGAGGAATCGACCTGGTCGACGTAGTTGGCCTCGACGGCGCCGAGCGCCGTCGTGAACTCCCGGTAATCGGGGACGCGGTCGGTCGTGGCCAGCGTACGCCGGCCGAGGAAGCCGCCCACCAGGGCGCACACGACGACCACGAACAGGGCGGCTGAGGCGATTCCGTACCTGCGCATGAAATCGATGCTAGCAGATAAACCACGGTGTCGCAATGACTTCCGGCGCTATCGACCCCGGCCGGAGCTTGACCCCTTCCGCGGCCGACTCCTATAATGCGAGGGAGGTTGCAGGGCCTCGGGCAGAGACCAGGAACACCGAAACGGCCGTGGTTTGTCCGGCCGTCTGAGAAGGTTCGCGCGCGTCTGGTGGGGCGCGTGGGCGGGCTTGGAGTGCAGGCGATGGGCAACATCGGCATGCAGGAGTTGATCGTCATCTTCGTGATCGCGCTGATCATCTTCGGCCCGAGAAAGCTGCCGGAGTTGGGCAAGTCGCTCGGCAAGAGCATTGCCGAGTTCAAGCGCGCCTCGAACGAGCTGCGGAACACGCTGGAGGAAGAGATCCGCGTCGACGACCAGCAGAAGGCCCGCACGGCCTCCTCCTGGGCCCCGACGCCGGCGCAGGCGTCGGCCCCCGCGCCCGCTCCCGAGCCGGCCGCGCCGTCGGTCGCGCCCGAGCCGGCCCCGGTCCCCGCTCCGGCCCAGACCGCGGCTGCCCCGGCGGCGGCCCAGCCGCCGACCCCGGTCCCGACCCCCGATAACACGATCCAGCACGGCTGATGGCGCTTCTGCCGTTTCCCCGCTCTGCCGACGACTCGTCCTCCGCCTCGGGCGCCTGGGGTGACCAGGAGCCCGAAGGCGGCGGCGCGAAGATGACATTTCTGGAGCATCTCGACGAGCTCCGGAAGCGGCTGATGGTCAGCTTCGCGGCCATCGCCGTCGGGTGCCTGATCGCGTTCGCCTTCGTCAACAAGATCTACAGCTTCGTGATGGACCCGCTCTACGCGCTGCTCCCCAAGCACAGCGCGCTCATCTACACCGAACCGACCGAGGCGTTCATCCTCTGGGTGTGGATGGCGTTCCTGGCGGGCCTGATGCTGGCGATGCCGATCATCGTGTGGCAGGTCTGGCTGTTCATCGCGCCGGGGCTCTACGCGAAGGAGAAGAAGCTCGCGATCCCGTTCATCGTGCTGGCGACCGTGGGGTTCCTGGCCGGCGCCGCGTTCACCCACTATCTGCTCTTTCCGTGGATGTGGACGTTCTTCGCGAGCTTCGCCACCGACAAGCTCACCTTCCTCCCGCGCATCGAGCCGGTCTTCGACCTGTACGTCAAGATGATTCTCGGCATGGGGCTCGTGTTCCAGATGCCGGCCATCGTCTACGCGCTGGCCCGCATAGGCCTGGTGACCGCGCGGTTCCTCATCAAGAGCTTCAAGTACGCCATCCTGATCATCTTCATCCTCGCCGCGGTGATCACGCCGAGCGGCGACATGCTGACGCAGACGCTGTTCGCCCTGCCGATGATCGGGCTCTACCTCATCTCGATCCTGATCGCCTGGATCTTCGGGAAGCCTCGCCGGAAGCAGCCAGTCGAGGAATGACGCCGTGGTGATCAGACGTTCATCCGCCCGTGAAGTGTCCGCGCTGCTCCAGGACCTGGAGTCGGGGACCGACGTCGCGCGTGATGCGGCCGTTGCGCGTCTGTCGGTCATCGGGACGAGAGCCGTCGAGGGGCTGCTGGCGCTCTTGAAGTCGAGCCCGGCGACGCCATCCCGGACGGCCGCCCTCGCCGCGCTCGAGGCGATCGGCGATCCGCGGGCCGCCGATGCGGCGCTCGAGTGCCTCGAGGGCGAGGACGCCACGGTGCGCGCGGCGGCGGCGGGCGTGCTGCGGCGCCTGCTCGAATCGCCGCGCGGCGCCTCGGTGCTCGACCGGCTGGCCGCCATAGCCGTCGACACGGCGCGCGCCGACGGGGCACGGTTGGCCGCGCTCGAGTCGCTGAGACACGTGCCGGGGCCGGCGCTCGGCCTCATCTCGGCGCGGCTGCGCGACAATCCCAGCCAGGCCGTCCGCGCCACGGTCACCGGCGGCGGCGGACCCGCCGTCAGGCCTCCGCTCGAGGCGCTCGAGCAGGCGGCCGCCGGGCACCTGCCGGAGGACGCCGACCCGCTGCGCCAGTGGCTGGCCGCCGCGGGAGCAGACGCGCCGCTGCCGACGCTGCACAGCATCATCCAGCGGGTGCGCGAGCGGGAGCGCCAGTCGAAGGACCAGATTCGGCGAACCGAGTGGATGACCGCCCGGGCCGTGGCGCACCAGGTGCTCGCGGCGCGGGGCAGCACGGTGGCGCTCTACGACCTGAGGGAGACCATCGAGAGCGGCGGACGGGCGCCGGTCGAGATGCTCGCGGCGATCGCCGAGATCGGGGACAAGACCTGCCTCGAGCCGATTGCCGCGGCCTACTCCCGCCTGCTCGGCCAGCCGGAGCGCCGGTCACCGAAGCCGAGAACGCCCGAGGATGACTGGTGGCGGGAGCATCTCGCCATCGCGTTCAGGACGATCGCGGCTCGCGAGAAGCTGAACGAGCGGCACGCCATCACCAGACGGCTGCGCTCCCGCTGGCCGGACGCCGCCATCGCCCTGATCGGCACGCCACGGTAGAAGAGGCTCAGGGCTCAAGACTCAGGGCTCAGGCCAGACCGCCCCGACTGTCAGTAGGCTTTGGCGAAGCGCGCCCGCGCGATGCCGGGCTGGCCGCAGCGCACGCACACCCCGCCGGCGCTCTCCTCGAGCGGCAGGTTCCGGACCGTCGCCTGCGTGTCCGCCTTGATCTGGGCCTCGCACTCCGCCGACCCGCACCACGGCGCGAGGACGAAGCCGGGACGGCCCTCCATGATCTGCTTGAACTCGTCGTAGGAGGTGGTCTCGGACGTGTGCTCTTCGCGGAACCTCACCGCCCGCTCGAAGAGCGTCCGCTGGATATCGGCCAGCAGATCCACGATCCGCGCGGCCAGGCCATCGCGGCCGGCGGGCATTTTCTCGCGAGTGTCGCGGCGGGCCAGCATCACCTGCCCCTTCTCGATGTCCTTCGGCCCGATCTCGAGCCGCACGGGCACGCCGCGCATCTCCCACTCGGCGAACTTCCAGCCCGGCGTGTAGGCGTCGCGGTCGTCGAGCATCACGCGCACGCCCTGCGCCGTCAACTCGTCGAAAATCGCCTTCGCGTGCGGCAGCACCGTCGTGCGCCAGTCGCCGCGCGGGATCGGCACGATCACCACCTGGTAGGGCGCGATGCGCGGCGGGAAGACGAGACCGTTGTCGTCGCCGTGCATCATGATGACGCCGCCGATGAGGCGCGTGGTGATCCCCCACGACGTGCCCCAGATGTGCTGCAGCGACTTGTCGCGCGCCTGGAACTGGATGCCGAACGCCTTGGCGAAATTCTGCCCCAGGTTGTGCGAGGTCGCGGCCTGCAGCGCGCGCCCGTCGCCCATCAGCGCCTCGATCGAATAGGTCTCCGCGGCGCCGGCGAACTTCTCGGCGGCGGTCTTGCGCCCCTCGATGACCGGCATCGCCAGTTCCGTCTCGACGAACTCGCGGTAGAGACCGAGGATCTTGATCGTCTCCTCCTGGGCCTCCTCCGCCGTCTCGTGGGCCGTGTGCCCCTCCTGCCACAGGAACTCGGTCGTCCGCAGGAACAGGCGCGTCACCTTCTCCCAGCGCACGATGTTCGCCCACTGGTTGATGAGAATCGGCAGGTCACGCCAGGACTGGATCCACTTCGCGTACATCGTCCCGATGATTGCTTCCGACGTCGGCCGGATGGCGAGCGGCTCCTCGAGCTCCTCGGTGCCGCCCCGGGTGACCCACGCCACCTGAGGCGCGAATCCCTCGACGTGATCGGCCTCCCTCGTCAGCAGGCTCTGCGGGATGAGCAGCGGGAAGTAGGCGTTCACGTGGCCCGTGGCCTTGATGCGACGGTCGAGCCCCTGCTGGATCAGTTCCCAGATCGCGTAGCCGTAGGGGCGGATGACCATGCACCCCTTGACCGGGGAGTAGTCGGCCAGTTCCGCGCGCCGGATCACGTCGGTGTACCAGCGCGAGAAGTCCTCGCTCCTCGGCGTGATCTCGGTCACCTGGCCTTCGGCCCCGCCCGCCTTCGCCTTCGCGGCTTCGGCGGACAAGCCCGCTTTCGCGTCGCCCTTGCCCTTCTTTTCGCCGCCCGATGTCATGCGCTCATCCATTACGTTATCCTACCATCAACACTCGTCCCACCCGCGAGGCCCTGATGCAACCGGTGCGTATCGATGTGCGGGCCGCAAGCGGCGGCTACCCCATACTGATTGGCGACGGTCTGACCGGCCGCCTCGGGCGCCTGCTCGACGATTACGGCGTCGGCCCGAGGCGCCTTGTGGTCTCGAACCCCGTCGTCTGGCGCATCCACGGTGACCGGATCGGCGAGGCCCTCGGCCGGCCGGAGGCCATCCTGGTGCCCGACGGCGAACGTCACAAGCATCTCGGGTCGGTGTCGCACATCTACGAGGCGCTGGTCCGCGCCGAGGCGGACCGCGGCTCGGTGATCGTCGCCGTCGGCGGCGGCGTGACCTGCGACACGGCGGGCTTCGCGGCCGCGACCTATCTTCGCGGCATCGGCGTGGTGCAAGTGCCCACGACGCTGCTGGCGCAGGTGGATGCGTCGATCGGCGGCAAGGTCGGCGTGAATCTCGCCGCGGGCAAGAACCTGGTCGGCGCGTTCCACCCGCCGCTGCTCGTGGCCGCCGATCCGTCGGTGCTGCAGACGCTGCCGCGGCGCGAGTACCGCGCCGGGCTCTACGAGGTGATCAAGTACGGCATGGCCTGCAGCGGCGGCTTGTTCAGGAGCGTCGAGGCCGTCGTGCCGCACCTGGCCGAGGCGGACGAGGAGACGCTGGGCCCGATCATCGCGGAGTGCTGCCGCATCAAGGCCGCGATCGTGTCGGCGGACGAGCGGGAACACGGCCCGCGCCGGGTGCTGAACTTCGGGCACTCGGCCGGGCACGCCATCGAGGTGGTCACCGAATACGAGCGTTTCCGCCACGGCGAGGCGGTGGCCTGGGGCATGCTGGTGGCCGCGCAGGTGGCGGTCTCCCGGGCGCTGCTCGCCGCAGCCGACGCCGAGGCGCTGCGGGCGCTCATCATGAAGCTGGGGCCGCTCCCGCCTGTCGCCGATCTGGCGGCCGGCGATCTGGTGGCGGCCATGCGGCTCGACAAGAAGATCATCGACGGCCGTCTGAACTTCGTCCTGCCGACCGGCATCGGCACGACGTCGATCGCGGGGGACGTGACCGAGGGCGAACTGATGGAAGCGCTGGCCGCTGTCGGGTTCGACGCCAGCGGGACCGCCGCCTGAGGGCGCCAGGTCAGCGTGGAAGATCGGGGCCGGCCTCGAGGTGCAGGTGGTGCGGCAGGAGGCGGCCGCCATCGGAGAGGATCACGGCCCGCTCGATGCAGTTCTGCAACTCCCGCACGTTGCCCGGCCACCGATAGGCTCTCAGCCGTTCGTCCGCCGCGTCGTCGATCGTCATCACGGGCTTGTTCATCTCGCGGCAGAAGCGCTCGACGAAGTGCCTCGCAAGCTGCAGGATGTCCTCTGTCCGTTCGCGGAGGGGCGGGATTCGGATCGGAAACACCGAGAGCCGGAAGAACAGGTCCTCCCGAAACTGACGGGCGGCCACGGCGGCTCTCAGGTGGCGGTTGGTGGCGGCCACGACCCGAACGTCGACGTGAATGGTCGCCAGACCGCCGACGCGCTCGAACGACCGGGTCTCGAGCACCCGGAGGATCTTCGCCTGGAGGGGCAGCGAGAGGTCGCCGATCTCGTCGAGGAAGATCGTGCCGCCGTCGGCGACTTCGAACTTGCCCATCTTGCGCCCCGAGGCGCCGGTGAAGGCGCCGCGCTCGTGGCCGAACAGCTCGCTCTCCAGCAGGCCTTCCGGGATCGCCGCGCAGTTGATCGCCACCAGCGGCCCCCGGCTGCGCGGGCTGAGCGCATGCACGGCCCTGGCGAACAGCTCCTTGCCCGTGCCGCTCTCTCCCTCGAACAGGACCGTGACGTCGCTGCCCGCGGCGCGTTGCACGGCCAGCGACACCGCCCTCAACGCCGGCGCGCTGCCGACGATCGTCGGCATGCCGCGCCGCGCGGCGTGCTCTTCCCTGAGGAAGAGATATTCGGCCACCAGCCGCCGCTGCGCGACGGCCCGGTCCACGAGCAGCAGCAGGTGATCCGGGTCAACCGGCTTGGCGAGGAAGTCGAGCGCGCCCTGCTTGATCGCCGCCACGGCATCCTGGATGCTGCCGTAGGCCGTCATCACGATCACGGGCATCTCCGAGTCGTACTCCTTCGCTGCACGGATGACGCCGAACCCGTCTCCCCTCGGCAGGCGAAGGTCGGACAGGACGACCCCCGGCCCGCTGTCCCGCATCCGCTCGATCGCCTCCGGTTCGTCCCTGGCCTCGACGACGGTATGGCCGTGCGATTCGAGCGTGCGCGCCAGCATCGTGCGCAAGGAGTCACGGTCCTCGACGACCAGGATGGGCGGTCGGGTGACAGGGGAAGGCATCATCGGGCTACAGATCCGCACTGTGGGTATCGGTCGTCTGGCCGAACGACTTCAGATCAGGAAGATTGTGCGATCTTGCGATCGTGCGATCGTGCGATCGTGCGAAGTAGGGACGTGGCGCCCGATCTGCCAGCTCGCAAGATCCCCAAATCGCACGATCGCGAGATTCAGTGGCGCGTCATCGCACCTCGCGCCAGGAGAGGAATCTGGGCAGCGTCGCCCCGGATGCCACCGCGACACGCACGATGGTCGCCTCGACGATGCGGCGCGTGTCCGACGCTCCGAACGCCTCCGCCCGCAGAAAGACGATCCCGGCCCCCGGGTTGCCGGGCGCCACGCCGTCGCGTCCGGGATCGCCGTCGTTCTCGGATGGATCGTCCCCAACGAGCACGACGACGTAGGTGGCGGCCTGACCCGGCGTGGCCGAATCGACAGCCCCGAAGGCGTAGGGCCGCCACCGCGGGTTGTTCGCCCCCCATGGCCGTTCGGCCGTCACGGCCGCGCTCGCGCCCGACGAACACGCCGTCGTGGCGGCGCACGTCGCCAGGTTCGCTACCTGCTCGGGCGTCAGCGTTCGGCCGCCGATGCTGACACGCGGGCTCGACGCGGGGCCGTCGACCCACGACGACACGAGCGCGCCCGACAGGACGAGGTTCCAGTCGGGGATCTCGACAATCTCGCCGGCCGCCCGTTCGAGCGCCGCGTCCGCCGCCGAGAGCGCAACCCTGGCGTCTCGCTGGCGGGTGGCGACCAGCATGTCTGAGACCGCCAGCAGGACCGCGGCTGCCGTCAACGCCATCAGGAACGCCATTCCCAGCAGCACGATGACGAGGGCGCTGCCGGTTCGGCGTTCAGCGTCCGATGTGGAGCGCGCGCGGCACGACATCGATCGTCACCTGCCGGTCGGGGACCCAGCGCAAGGGGTCGCGCGCCCCGCCAGGATGCGCGAACAGCGTCCCGTCGACGCCCCTGACCGCCGGCGACGAAGCCTCGAGCCGGACCACGAGCCTCACCTCGCGAACACGAAACAGGTCGGCATCCACGCGGTTGGGCGCCGCCTGGTCCGGACACCACGGCCCGTCGGTCAGCAGGCGAGGCGGCAGCGGCGCGAGATCGGTTCCGCCGCCGAGCGGAGACAACCGGCTCTGTTGAACCCCGTCCACGACGAGGAACATGCAGTTCTCGCCCGCCGGCCAGACGTCCTGCGCGTTGTCGACGCCAGGCAACGGCGGCGTCGGTCCGTAGGTCGCCCGTCCGCCAGGCAGACCGGGCGAACCGAGGCGAGGCGGCTGTGGATCGCCGAACAACTGGACTTCCAGGCGGGCGACGTGGTCGACAAACGGCAAGTCGGACGTCCCGCCGTTGCCCGACATGAGTTGAGGGCCGTCAGCGGTCGTTCCGGCCTTGAGGGAGTAGCTGACCAGGGCCACGGGAACCAGCCACGAGCCCGCCGGGAAGGGCCGCCCGGAGGTGACCCCACGTGATTGCAGCTGGACGGCCGACGTCAGGACCGAGGCGACGTCGAACAGGTCCGCCTGCCCTCCGCCATCCACGAGCAGCACGACGTCGCCCGCGCGCACTCCGCATGTCGCGTCCCCCAGAACGCAGCCGAGCGAGGCCGCAAGCTGTGCGACGCCGATCGCTGGAACGAAGGCCGCTGCCAGCGCCACGGCCGCACCACGAGGCGTTGACGTCAGTACCGGTGACGACGTCGGTCCTGGCCGTGCCTGCCGCGTCGCCACCAGACCCGACGGTGAACGGCAGCACACATGGCACCACCGCGCCCAGCGGCCGGCCGAACACGCCCGTCACCGGTCCCGCGCCAGCGGCCGCCAGATCGGCCGAGACCGCTTCGGTCACTGCCCTCAGCCGCTGCTCGAAGTCGATGGTCTCCGCGCCGGCGCTCGAAACTGCCCGACTGGAGCTGACGACCGACAGCACACCGGTCGCGGTCAGAAGCGCCAGCACCGTCGCGATCAACAACTCCGGCAACGAGAATCCCTGCCGACCCATCAGTCGGGCCTCCGGGTTCGCACGGCGACCAGGCGGGTCGTTTCGATCCACGCGGACGCCCCGCCGACGTTGCGCGTCGAAGACGCCTCGCGACGCAGGACGACCACCCGCACCACCAGCCTCCGCGGCGGCACGCGTTCCTCGTCCGGCTCGATCGACCAGCGACGTGTGAACATCGCGCCAGAAGGCGGTGAGAACCCACTTCCGACAGCCGCTCCCTCACCGTCCAGGTAGTCCACGAAGCCGGCCGTGTCGGCCGCGAGCGCGCCGGACGCTGAGAGCATCAGGTCACCGACTGGAGTTCCCTCCCCGGTGCATCCCCACGCCAGTGACTGCAGGCGTTCCAATTTCTCGGTCGCGAGGTTCGTGGCGAGCGTCGTCGCCCGCGAGAGATGGGCCGCCCGCGCGGCGACCGCCATGAGTTGCGCGACGGCGAGAAACCCGCCGGCCAGCAGCGCGAGCGCGACGACGACCTCGAGCAGCGTGAACCCGCGCCGGCCGGCGGCGTCGGTCGGGTGCGTCATCGCCAATCGCACTGCAATCGGCACGCCGGGGGCACCGCCACCAAGAGCGTTCGATTTCCTGGCGTTTTCTCGCGAGCCCGCTGCATGGCCGCCGATCGGATCGCGGACCTGACAATCGCGGACGCGGGCCGGGTGGCAGGAAATTCAGCCGGTCGTGCGGGAGAGCGGGAGGACGAGATGAAAGGCCGCACCGCCCGCCTCCGACTCCGAAAGCGTGATCCGACCGTTGTGCACGACGACGATCTTCTGCACCAGCGCGAGGCCGAGGCCAGTCCCATCGCTTCTGGTGGTGAAGAACGGCTGGAACACCTTCTCGCGCAGGTCGGCTGGCACGCCGGGCCCATTGTCGGCGATGGTGAGGCGAAGCGCGCCGTCGGTGCGGTCCAGCGCGCCCTCGACGTGCAGGCGGGGAGCGAGGCCTGCGCCCGCGCACGCCTCGACCGCATTCCTGACCAGGTTGGCGAGCGCCTGCCGCAGCAGGATCTCGTCGCCCGATACCGTGCCGAACTCCCCCGCCATCGTGACGACGCCCCCCCTCGCCTCCACATCCGGGCGGAGTTCGTCGAGCGTTCGCGCCACGAGCTCCCCGACCTCGACCGGCGCCATCGCCGGCTGGACCGGCCTCGCGAAGTTGAGGAAGTTGCCGACGACGCGGCCGAGCGTGTCGGTTTCATCGCGGATTGCCTGCACGTAGGCGGCGTAGGGCGGCGGCACCTGCGCCGGGTCGATGAGGCGCGCGTAGCCATGGACCGTCGCGAGACCGTTGCGGAACTCGTGCGCGAGTCCGGCGGTCAGCTCGCCAAGCCTCGCGAGGCTGTCCTTGAGCCGCAGCTGGTCCTCGAGCGCGACAACCGACGTCAAGTCGGTGAACAGGCTGATGGCTCCCTGCAGCGCTCCCTGCGCGTCGAACAGCGGCGACACGGTGACGCCGTAGTGCGTGTGGCTGCCGTCCGGTTGCTCGATCCGAACGTCCCGCCGCAGGACGGGCCGTCTGGTCGACAGGCAGTCCTCGACGGCCTCAGCGAGCGGGAGGGCGCCGGCCAGCAGGTCGCGCAACTGGACCCCCGGTTCGGTTTGCGGCCGGCCGATCATCCGGCGTGCCGCCGGATTGAGGGTTCGAACCGAACCGTCGAGACCGACGACGAGCAGGCCGGACGCGAGGCTCGAGACGATCTCGCTGTTCAGCCGCTCGGATTCCTCGGCGCGGGCCGACATCAGCCGCTCCTGCTCACGCAGTCGGCGGAGCGAATCCTCGAGCGCGGCCGCCACGAAACTCGGCTGGCCACGGTCCTCCCGCAGCGCGCCCTTCACGCTGCGGACAGCCCCGGCGAAGCGCAGCGCGGCAAACACGACGACGGCCACCAGCGCGGCGACCAGCGCCGTCATGCCGACGAGCACGTAGGCGGAATGGGACATGGCGGCGACTCATCCGGCTGACGGCTGACGGCCAAGTCCGCTGCCAGCTATCTGTAGAACGACAAATACCACTCGACGACCGGCGTCCCGAACAAACTGGCGAAGATCGCGGCGACGGCCAAAAACGTGCCGAGCGGGAGCTTCGACTGCAGGCTGGCGCGGCCCCCGAGCATCAGCACGCCCGCAGTCAGCGATCCGAGGATCGACGCCGAGGCCAGAGTCAGCAGCATCAGCTTCCACCCGAGAAACGCCCCGATCATCGCCAGCATCTTCACGTCGCCGAACCCCAGCCCTTCCTGCCGGCGCACGACACGGTAACCCCACGCGACCAGCCAGAGGATGCCCCCGCCGGCCGCGGCGCCGATGAGCGCGTCGCGCCAGCCGGGCGGCGCGATCAGGCTGGCCGCGATCCCGACCACGATGCCGCCGAGCGTGATCTCGTTGGGGAGGATCTGGTGCTGCAGATCGATGACGAGCAGCACGAGCATCGCGCACCCGAAGACGATCCGGATCGGCAGCAGCCACGAGAAGCCGAACACCGCGCAGGTCGCCACGAACAGCACGGCGGTCAGCCCTTCGATGGCCGGGTACATCAGGCTGATGCGGGCGCGGCACGTGCGGCAGCGCCCGCCGAGCGCGGCGTAGCTCAGCACCGGGATGTTCTCGTACCAGCTCAGCGCGCGCCCGCACGACGTACAGCGCGAGGCGGGCCAGACAATCGACTGGTCGAGCGGCAGGCGATAGATGCACACGTTGAGGAAGCTGCCGATCACGAGGCCGAACAGGGCGGCGATCAGATAGGCCATCGGGAGTCTCTCAGCGCGCGGCCACGCCGGCCTGCGCACCGGCCGGCAGCGGATTGAGTCGTGAGCCGGCCGCCAGGCGGACGCCGCCGGTCGCCGGGTCGAGCACGTACGGCGCCCCGGCCGGGTCGAGCGGCTGCGCCCGCAGCAGCCCGGCCCTCACGAGCGCGTCCCACGACGCGGGAGGCTTCCCGGTTCTCGCCTTGAACGCCGCCACGATCGCCGTCAGCCGATCGATCGCATCGAGCGCGTCGAGCTGCTCGAGCCTGAACGTGGCGTTGCTGCGGAGCCAGTCGCTGTCCGCCGTGTCGCGCAGCGACTGCCAGAGCAGCCGCGACCCGTGCCGATCTCCCCCCTGGGCCCTGGTGACGGCGGCCAGCGACCTCAGCCACCACGGGGCTCCCGGGATGCCGGCCGCCTTGTTGAACCATCGGGCCGCCTCCTGGTAGTCCCCGACCCACCAGTAGTACACGAAGCCGATGTCCTGCATGTACCGCCACCGGGTCGGGTCGGCGCGCAGGCCTTTCTGGAGCAGCGCGACGGCGAGGTCCGGCCGGCCCGCTCCTCCGGGGTAGCTCTCGGCCAGGAAGATCGACCCGAACCGGTAGGCGACGTTGAAGTTCGGATCGAGCGCGGTCGTGATGTCGAGCAGCGGGTACAGCAGGTCGTACCGCTTGTTCGGAGACCGGAAAAGCCGCATGCCGCCGTAGTACTGCACGGCGCGCACCCAGTAGAGATCCGCGACGATCGGCGTGAAGGAGAGCGACATCCGGCGCACCGCGTCCCCGGACCGGATGTAAAGCACGGACTCGCCGGGCGCGGGCTCCCCATAGACCCGGTCGCGCCACACCTCGATCAGGACGAAACTGGCCACCAGCGCGACGAGCGCGAGTCCGAACGCCAGCGGCCTCGCCGCGCGGTGCGTCGTCACTTGAAGTCCCGCCTCGCGAAGATGTGCGCGCCGGCCGCGAGCAGAAAGGCGATGTACACCAACGCGTAGCCGATCGTCATCATCACGTAGCCGGCGGGCACGGCCTGCCCGTGCACGACGCGGGCGGTGACGTCAAACGGCGCGAGATTCGGCAGCAGGTAGTAGAGCGCCCGCGTCAGCCACACGAGCGGCGCTGAGGCGACGACCGTCTCGAAGTGCTTCAGGTCGGCGTTGAAGTGGCCGATGACGTAGAAGCCGAAGGTCAGCACCGCCGACAGCATCGGGCTCGAGAAGGTCGAGAAGAAGAGCGCCACGGCCGTGACGAGCAGCAGCTGGACGTAGATCAGCAGAAAGGCGACGAGCAGCGCCGGGTCGAGGGCCGGCGCCTCCCATGCCTCGCGCAGCGTCTCGGGCGCGGTCCAGCGCATCCAGGCCAGCACCAGGTAGAGCACGGCCGCCATCACCGCCACGTTGACGAGCAGCGTGAAGGCCAGGCCGAGATACTTGCCGAGCACGAGCTCGGTCCGCCGGAGAGGCTTGGCCAGCAGGCTGTACACGCTGCGACGCTCCAGCTCCTTCCACACCAGGCCGATGCCGATGAACACCGCGATGAAGAGGCCGAACAGCGAGGTGGCCGCGAAGCCGAGATCCTTGATGATCTTGATGTCCTGCCCCGCCGTCATCTGGCCGACGAGCACCGAGGCGCCGACGAGCAGGATGGCGAACAGGAGCAGGTTGTAGAAGACGCGGTCGCGCACCGACTCGCGGAACACGCTCAGGGCGACGGCACCGACCTTCGTCCCCGTCATAGCCGGACCTGGCGCTCGCGGCCGTGCTCGGCGACCTGGCGCATGAAGAAGTCCTCCAGCGTGTCGCGGAGGGGGTTGATCGAGACGACCGACGCGCCGGCAGCCACCAGCCCGGCCATGACGAGGTCCGGCCGGGCCGTGGACGGGAACTCCACGGCGTATCGCCGCTCGGCAATCGGCGTCAGGCGGGCTGCCATCGCCCTCACGCGCTCGACCGCTGCGGCATCGACCCCGTCGACCACGACCTCCCATCCCTTGATGCCGAACGCGAGCAGCTCGGTCAGCCGTCCCGAGGCGACCAGCCGCCCGCCGGCAAGAATGGCGACGCGGCTGCAGACGGCCTCGGCGTCCGACAGGATGTGGGAGCTGAAGAAGACCGTGGCCCCGCGGTCGCGCAGCGCCAGGATCAGCTCTCGGACCATCCGGCGGCCGATCGGATCGAGGCCCGACATCGGCTCATCGAGGAAGACGACCTCGGGCTCGCCAATGATCGCCTGCGCGAGGCCGACTCGCTGCAGCATGCCCTTCGAATAACGGCGCAACGGCAGCCGGCGCTCGGCGCCGAGGCCGACCTGGTCGAGCAGGCGCGGGATTCGGGCCGCGCGTTGGGAGGCGTCGAGGCCGAGCAAGCAGCCGAAATAGTCGAGCAACTCGACCGCGGTCAGGTGGTCGTAGAAGTAGGGATTCTCGGGCAGGTAGCCGATCCGGCGGCGGACGGACACGTCGCCCGCCGGCCTCCCGAGGATCTCGGCGCGGCCGGCGGTCGGAAACACCAACTGCAGCAGCAGCTTCAGCGTCGTCGTCTTGCCGGCGCCGTTGGGCCCCAGCAGGCCGAAGACACTTCCCGGCTCGACCGCGAGCGTCAATCGGTCGAGGGCGCGGTACGGACGCTTGCGCCAGAAGCCCAGCGCGTAGTCCTTGGTCAGGTCTTCGGTGTCAATTGCGTGCACGGCCTGAGGCTACTTGATCTTTCCGGCTTTCTTCAGCTCGTACGCGATGGCCAAGTCCAGCACCCTCACCGTCGGGCCTTCGAGCTTCACGCCGTTGACAAACAACGTGGGCGTGGAGCGCACGCCGAGCAGGGTCGCAAGCCCCACGTCGGCCTTGATCCCGTCGAGCGCCCGGGCGTACCCCTCGTCGAAGTTGGTGACGCCGCCGATCGTCCGCGCGGCCTCGCGCACAGTGACCGGGCTCATCAACGCCTGGTGGCCGTAGAAATACTCCTCGAGCGCCTCGCCCTTGTTGCGCGGTCTCGCGAGCCGGACCGCCACCGCCGCGTCGCAGGACGCAGAGTGGAAGGGCCGCAGGATGTTCGGGTTGCACTCGGGCTGGAGCGGGTAGTCCTTCGTGATGTACTTCACCATGCCGGGGTACTGCGACTGGTACCTCGACAGCACCGGCCGGTCGTCGAAAAACGACTGGCCGCAGGCCGGGCACTGGTAGTCGCTGAACCTGACGATGACCACCGCCGCGCCGTCGGTGGGCACGGGCAAGGTCACGCGCGGCAGCGATTCCCAGTAGCGGACGAATTCGCTCCGCTCGTCGTCTGTCGCCGGGCGCGCCGCCTGCTGCGCCCGCGCCGTGCGAAGCGAGGCCTCGCTCGGGAAGAACGCCACCGCCGACACCGCGCCGGCGATGACGGCGAGCACGACCGACAGCACGAGTGGACGCGAAACGAGCGCCCGAAGGTCGCTGACAAGACGACGGGGCAGTGTAAGCATGGGAGGCATTGAACGCGAAAGGCCCGACACGATGAACAGCCCAATCACCGCGATGTACGTGGCCAGGCACAGCACGCACAGCGCCTTGAGCACGAAGAAGGCTGCGTAGGCCATGTAGAGCACGACGGCCAGGCCGACGGTCGAGAACGTGAACAGGTAGAGCGGAACCGACTCGCGGACCGAGGCGGGCGCCGCCAGATCCAGAAACGCGAGGAGCAGCACGAGCACGAACCAGATGCTGCCGAACAGCGCCACCGGAACGCCGTACACGCTGCCGTACCGGCTCAGGTACGCATGCTGGCAGTTCACCGTCTCGCTGACGTCGCAGAAGCTCGCGTAGCCGGGGTTCGCCAGCAGTTGGTAGTGGACGTAGAGCGAGGTGAGCGACACGGCGAGACCGGCCAGCGCCAGCACCCAGACGAGACGTCGGGCAAGAGGAGACATCGGCATTCGGCTCCGCCCGGTATTATACAGGGACAGTGGGCGGCAGGCTTCTACTGCGAAATCGGGACCGCGGGCGCGGGCGCCGCACCGGTGTCGGGCATGGTCCCGTACAGTGTGCCGGAGGATTGGAAAATGCCACCGCTGGTGTTGGAGCCGAAGTACCGGGTCCCTCGCCCGGGCAGTGGGTCGGCCGTCGCGTGGTAGCTCGCCACCAGCGCCCCGCCATTGCAGCTCGTGCCCACCGTCGGGTTCTTCGTGTCGAGGTCGAACTCGTAGCCGCTCTTGACGACGGGCGCCGAGCCGGAGATGTCTGCGCTCAGAAAACCCGGCGCTCCGGCAACCGGCTGGCCGAGGTTCTGGAGCGAGGGCGAATAGTTGCCGCTTCCGCAGCTGGCCCAGAACATCTGCTCGGCGCTGTGCACCACGCGGAGCGAGGCAATCGCCGATGCTTCGTCTGCGGCCATCTTCGCCCGGGTCAGGCCGGGGGTCGCGATCGCGGCCAGGATCGAGATCACCGCCACCACAAACAACACTTCAATCAGCGTGAAGCCGTGTTTCGACTTGCGATCCATGATGTATCGCCCTCACGCGCAGCCTGCCCGCAGGTTGCGAACCACTCTGTGGCATGGGTACGCAAAATGGACGCCAACCCGGAACCGTCCTTAGACTACGCCGAAAAGCCAAAGAAACAAGGCTTTTTTCGTCATCGCTCCGGAACTCCCGCCCCTCGATGACAACCCGGACTGACACAAATTGTCAGTAACGGGCCGCACCCTGTGACAAGTCGCGTCGTGCGGTGCCCCGCCTTCCCGCCAGCCACAGTGCCAGCATCACGAGTCCCGACATCGACGAGACGCCGGCGCCGACCAGGAAGGATGTCGGTAGGTAGCGGAAGACGACCGCATGGCGGCCCGGCACAAGGCGCACGGCCCGAAACAGCGCATTGGCCTGCAGGACCGTGGCGGCGGTCCCGTCCACGCTGACGCTCCAGCCCGGAGCGAAGGAATCGAGCAGCAGCAGGTAGCCCCCGCCTGAGGGCACCCCTGCCTCGACGGTTACCCGGTTCGCCCGCTCATCGAGAACCCGCGCCGTCGCATCGACCTGCGGACCCGGGGTTCCCCACGCCTTCGGCGCCGGCGAGGCCAGGGCGACAGTCTTCGCGGGGTCGAACGCCGGGTCGAACAGCAGGTCGATCTGCCGGCGCACGTCCGGGACGACAATCGCTTCCGGGATAACGGAGACGCGCGGAAACACCGGCCCCCAGTCGAACAGACGGATGTCGGTGAAGTACTGGACGGGGACCGACCGGCGGCTGCCTCCTACCGGCAGCGGCACGGCACGGTAGCGGACTCCCGTCGCCCACAGGAACCGGTCGCGCCCCCCGCGACCATACTGGCGGAAGCGATCCACGGCCAAGTCGAACATACGCGGCCAGAGCACGGCGAGATCGTACGAGAGCATCTCGCGCGCGCGCCAAGCCCCCGGGGCGAAGGCGAGTTGGACCGAGAGGGCGCTGCGGCCTTCGACAGGCGACAGGTCGAACGGCCGCACGAAGTTTCGCGGCCCGTCCAGGTCGTGCTCGACCAGCGTGCCGTCGAACTTCCCCCCGAAATAGAATCGGCTCTGCGAGTCTCCGCGCATCGCGCCCATCCACGAGGGCTGCGCGATGTACTTGGCATCGAACGTCGGGTTGACTCCCCATGCGGCGACCGACAGTTCCACGCCAATCAGCACGTAGAGCGCCGCTCGTGCGAGCCTCGCTTCCCTCCGGCCGGTCGATGCCACCCCCAGAAAGAGCGCACCCCCGAAAGCCAGAAGCATCACCTGCGTCGAAGATTGCGGCAGCGCCCTCAGCATGTAGGCGGCGCCAGCGACCGGATCGGCCACGCCGACATACGCCGCCAGCGTGAAGAACGCCTGCGCTGCCGATTCCGGCACGTACAGACACGCGCCGGACAGGACGTAGGTCGCGGCGGCGATCAGTACCGAGAACGCCACTCCACAGATCTGCGCCGCTTGGAATCGGCCCGGGGCCGCCGTGCGCCGATCCTCGCCAGCCAACGCGTCCCAGCCGGCCGCAGCGAGCGCGGCTAGCGCCAGGGCAAGGACGAGCAGGAACTTGACGGGAAAGCGGAACGACCCGATCACCGGCACGTGGGCGCGCACGAAGGGATAGAACGGGGTGTGGGGGCCGAAGGCCGCCAGCAGCGCCACGCCACCTGTCACCATCCAGAATGCAGACCACCGCCGCCGCCAGCCGGCAACGGCGCCGAACACGGCGAGCGCAACCAGCGCCGTGCCGAAGTACACGGAATAGAAAAACGGGTCGCGGCCGCTGTTGAGCGGCGGCATCCAGGGCAAGACCAAGTAATTCGAACTGCTGAAGTAGTCGCCGAACAGGTGCGGCGAGAACAGTTCCGCGAGCGCGAGCGGGTGGAACGACCAGAAATCCGTCCCGACGCCATAAGGGCGCCAGGAATCACGGACTGCCGCGGCGAGCGGCAGCAACTGGATGGCGGCTCCTGCGATCCCCAGCGCCAGTCCCGCAGCGGTGAGCGCCGCACCGCGCAACCGCTCGGCCAGCGTGGGCTGCTCAGTCGGCGACCCCACCCACCACGCGTACACGAAGGCCACAGCCGCGGTCGCCGTGAAGGTCACCGGCTCACCGGCCAGCGCCTGAAACGCACATGACGCCGCCAGCAGCGCCAGGTCGCGCGGGCGCTTCCTCGCCAGCAGGCGATCGACGGCCCAGAACACCCACGGCATGGCCGCGACCGACCATGACAGGTTCGGCGTGTTGCCCGTCGACACGACCGGTCCGCAGACCGAGAAGGCCACAGCGCCAAGCGCCGCCGCAGGTCGCGAGAACCGTCCGCGGACGAACAGGTAGGCGCCAAACGCCGCGAGAGGAAACGGCAGCGCGACCCAGAGGTTGAAGCCGACGACCTCGCTGCCAATGAGGCGCAGCGCCACCACCGGCAGCAGGAACATCTGGTGCAGCGCGTCGGCGACGGCCGACTGGCCGGCGCCCGCATACTGGTCCCAGAGCGGCCACTGGCCGGAGAGCAGACTGCGCCGCAGCCAGAGATAGCGGCCCCAGAAGAACAGGCTCAAGTCGCGAACGGGAAAAATCCGGTGCAAGGAAAGGACACCGGCCACCGGCAGGGTGGCCATGACGACGGCGAGCGTCGCCCACCAGCCTCGCCACCGGATGATCTTCGTGGCAAGCGTCGGAGACGGCCGGCTGTCCGGGGAAGCAGCGTTCGCACTTGGGGAGACGATCGCCATGGGGTGGGCTCAAAAAAGAACAGGACGGCTGCCGGAGGTCGCAGCCGTCCTGAAGCGTACCGCGGAGCGGTTGGCAAGTCTACTGGATTGGCGTGCCGCCAGCCGGCAGGGTGTCAGCGGCCAGAATGCCGGACAGTGTCGCGGTGCCCTGCCAGATCGTCCCGGTCGTGTTGGTCCCGAAGTACCGGGTGCCCGTCACGCCCAGGGTGGCCGGGTTGGCGTAGGCCATGTAGCCGGAGGCGATTGCCGTCGACGTGTTGCAGGTGGTCGTGGTCGCCGCAGCCGCGCCGCCGGCGCCGACGGTGATGTTGTAGCCGCTCTTGAGGACCGGCATGGCAGCGGCCGCGAGGTCGGGGCTGATGAAGCCGGCGCCCGTGCCGCCCGCGCCCAGGCCCAGGGCCTGGAGCGTGGTCGCGTAGTTGCCCTGCGCGCACGAGGACGAGAAGGTCGCTTCCGCGCTGTTGACGGCGCGCAGCGAGCCGATGGCCGACGCCTCATTACCCGACATCCGGGCGCGCATGAGGCCCGGCACCGCGATGGCGGCAATGATGCCGATGATCGCGACGACGATGAGCAGCTCGATCAACGTGAACCCTGCGTTCCTCTTCATGGCGGACTCCTTAGAAATCCTTGGTGCGGCTGCCGGCGCTGCCGGCGACATTGTGGGGCGTCTGTCCTGTGCCGCGTTCGGCCAGCGCCTTTCGCGTCTGCTGGCCAGCTAAACAGCAAGCGGTGTGCCACCAGGCACCACGCGTGAATCAAATCAAAACGCTGCCATTTTTGGCATATTGGCCCGGTCCGCTCGTCCAGACCCACTCGCACTGCCCCGGCAAGTGACAATTTTCGTCACAATGAACTGACGTTGTGTGTCACGACCTGGCTGGGAGGGGCGGCCGCTATGACAGGCTCAAAAAGAGAACAGGACGGCTGCCGGAGGTCGCAGCCGTCCTGAAGCGTACCGCGGAGCGGTTGGCAAGTCTACTGGATTGGCGTGCCGCCAGCCGGCAGGGTGTCAGCGGCCAGAATGCCGGACAGTGTCGCGGTGCCCTGCCAGATCGTCCCGGTCGTATTGGTCCCGAAGTACCGGGTGCCCGTCACGCCCAGGGTGGCCGGGTCGGCGTAGGCCATGTAGCCGGAGGCGATCGCCGTCGACGTGTTGCAGGTGGTCGTGGTCGCCGCAGCCGCGCCGCCGGCGCCGACGGTGATGTTGTAGCCGCTCTTGAGGACCGGCATGGCAGCGGCCGCGAGGTCGGGGCTGATGAAGCCGGCGCCCGTGCCGCCCGCGCCCAGGCCCAGGGCCTGGAGCGTGGTCGCGTAGTTGCCCTGCGCGCACGAGGACGAGAAGGTCGCTTCCGCGCTGTTGACGGCGCGCAGCGAGCCGATGGCCGACGCCTCATTGCCCGACATCCGGGCGCGCATGAGGCCTGGCACCGCGATGGCGGCAATGATGCCGATGATCGCGACGACGATGAGCAACTCGATCAACGTGAACCCTGCGTCCCTCTTCATGATGGACTCCTTGGATCCCCTGGCGCGGCTGGCGGCGCTACCGGCGACATTGTGGGGCGTCAGTCCTGTGCCGCGTTCCGCCTGCGCCATTCGCGTCCGCTGGCCAGCCAGAGAGCAAGCCGTGTGCCACCAGGCACGCAGCCCGTATCCTATGGAAACCCCGCCATTTTCGGCATATTGGCCCGGTCCGCTCGTCCAGACCCACTCGCACTGCCCCGGCGAGCGACAATTCTCATCACAATGCACCAAGATTGTCTGTCAGACTCGAGCCGGGATTTCTTCCCCGAGACGCCGCGTCCTACGTAATGTCGTACTTCTTGGCGTAATACCGGAACGAACGGAAGGACATCCCCAGGATCTCCGCGGCCCGCGACTGCACGCCGCCCGCCTTGCGCAGCGCCTCGGCCAGGTACGCGCGCTCGATCTGTTCGACGTGCGCCTCGAGCCGGAATCCGTCGTCGGGCAGGACGACTGAGGCATCCGGCCTGGGCGCCTCGCCACGAACGCCCGGCGGCAGGCTGTCGGGCAGGACGACCGGCGTCCGTTCGAGCGCTACGGCGCGCTCGATGACGTTCTCGAGCTCGCGGATGTTGCCCGGCCACCGGTAGGCCTGCAGCATCGCCATGGCCTCGCCCGAAATACCGGTCACCGGTTTCCCCATCTGCTCGCGGTTGCGCTGCAGGAAGTGGTCGGCGAGCAGCGGGATGTCCTCGCACCGCTCGCGCAGCGGCGGCAGATGCACGGGAATCACGTTGATCCGGTAGAAGAGGTCTTCCCGGAACCGGTTCTCGGCCACGGCCTTCGTGAGGTCCTGGTTGGTCGCGGCGATGATCCGGATGTCGGCCTCGACCTCCTCGAGGCCGCCGAGCCGGCGGAATTTCCGATCCTGGAGCACGCGCAGCAGCTTGACCTGGACCATCGGCGTCATCTCGGCGATCTCGTCGAGGAACACCGTGCCGCGCTCGGCCAGCTCGATGAGCCCCTTCTTGTTCGCCGCCGCGCCGGTGAAGGCGCCGCGCATGTGGCCGAACAGCTCCGATTCGAGCAGCGTCTCGGGCAGCGCGCCGCAGTTGAGCGCGACGAACGGCCGGTCTCGGCGCGGCGAGTTGTAGTGGATCGCGCGGGCCACGAGCTCCTTGCCCGTTCCCGACTCGCCGGTCACGAGGATCGTGCTCATCGTGGGCGCCACCGTCTCGATCAGGCGGAAGATGGCGGCCATCTGGTCGCTGCGGCCGATGATGTGGCAGAACTGGTGCGAGGTGCCGAGCGTCCGCTTGAGCAGCAGGTTCTCCTGCTGGAGCTGGCGCCGGTCCTGGCGCAGCCGCCGCTGCTCGAGCGCGTTCCTGACGACCTCGACGACAGCTGCGGGGAACTCGGGGCCGCCCTTCTCGACGTAGTTGGACGCGCCGAGCCGGAGCGCCTCGACCGAGGTGTCCTTCGACGCGTAGGCGGTGATCATGATCCCGAGGATGTCGGGATCGAGCTGACGCGCGGTGCGCAGGACCTCGATGCCGCTCATGTCGGGCATGCGGATGTCGGAGACGAGCAGGTCGATCCCGCCGGCCTCGAGCCGCTTGATGGCCTCGCGCCCGTTCTCGGCCAGCACGACGTCGAACCCCTCGCGCTTGAGGCGGTAGGAGAGCAACTGGCGGATGGAGGGTTCATCGTCCACTAGCAGGATTCGCGGCACGGGCAGCTGACTCATCGTTGAGGTCATCGTAGTGGCCAGTGGCTAGTGGTCATTGGAAACCACCCAAACCGAAGACTCTCTGAGCTGGCGTGTCAACCCGTACATCTCGTCCCGAGGAAAGCCGGCTGTCAAGTGGTACATTTCGCAGGCGAGATCCATCCCCCGCTGCCAGCTGCCGGCTTTTCTGGTCCCCGGCTTCAGACCGTGGTCCGCTGTCAGCTCCTCCCCTGCCCCAACCTCACCCTCACCGTCGTCCCCTTCCCCACCTCCGACCTCACCTGGATCTCCCCGTCGTAGTCGGTGACGATGCGGTGGACGATGGCCAGGCCGAGGCCGTTGCCACGGGCGAAGGTGCCGTGGAAGGGTTGGAAGATCCCGTCGATCTCCTCGGGCGGGATGCCGACGCCTTCGTCCTGCACTTCGATCGTCGCGCTCGGCCCCTCCGGGCTGACCAAATCGGGCTGGCCCGCCGCCGCCACCGACAGGCGCAGGCGTCCGCCGGAGGGCATGGCGCGCAGGCCGTTGGTGGCCAGGTTCCAGAGGATCTGCCGGACCTGCCCTTCGTCGGCGTCGAACCACACCGGCGATCCGGGCACGTCGGCCTCGATCGCGTGGCTCGCCTGCACCTCGCTGCTGTGGCGCAGGAGCCTGACCGTGTCGGCGACGACCTTGCCCAGGTCGAGGCGCGCGACGCTGGTCTGCTGCGGCCGGGCGTAGCTGAGGAAGTGGCGGATCGTGTCGTTGAGCCGCTGCGACTCGCGCAGGACGATGTCCATCAGCTGGGCCTGGTCGTCGTTGAGCGGCAGCTCTTCGCGAAGCACCTGGAGCGATCCGGCCATCGAGGCCAGCGGGTTGCGGATCTCGTGCGCGATGCCGGCCGCCATCTCGCCGACGGCGGCCAGCCGCTGCTTGAGGCGCACGTCCCGCTCGAGCCGCTTCATCTCGGTGATGTCCTGGAACGTGAAGAGGAACCCGAGCTTCCCGCCCGGCGTCATCAGGTGCGCGACGGCCATCCCGATCTCCACGGTCCGTCCGTCTGCTGCCGGATAGAGGAAGTCCTCTCTCCGGCTCCGCGCTCCCTCGAGGTCGCGGGCGACCACCTGGCGCAGCCTCTCGGGCAGGTGCAGCACGGCGACCACGTCGCGGCCAATCACGGAGGCCGCCTGGTGGCCCGTGATCGATTCGGCCGCGTGGTTGAAGGTCAGGACCCGGCCGCCGATGTCGGTGGTGGCCAGCCCGCTCGTCAGGCTCTCGATGACGTCCTTGTTGAAGGCCTGCAGGTTGGCGATCTCGGTGGAGGCGTCCTCGAGGCTCGCCCCGGCCATGCGAAGCCGCTCGGCCAGCGAGCTCGCGAGCGCGCCGACCGACAGGAAGGCGACGATGTGCATGCCCACCTGGTAGATCGCCACTCGTGTCGCCGGCAGCCCGGCCGGCTCGGCGATCCAGGCCCCGGCCCCGGCGAAGCTCCCCTGGTACTGCAGCAGCACCAGGCCGGCGTAGAGCAGCGACGAGAGCGCGGCCATCATCAAGGCCCCGCGCCGCCGCATCAGGGACGCGGCCGCCAGGATCGGCAGCACGTAGAGCAGGGAGAAGTAGCTGCCGATGCCGCCGGTCACGACGATGAACGCCGAGACGATCAGCGCGTCGATGGCCAGCTGAACGTCGACCTGCCAAGGCCACCGGTCGGCTCTCGGCAGCAGCGCCGCCCACACGGCGGTCAGCAAATAGGTGAGGCCGATGAGCGAGTAGAAGGCGTTGACCGGCAGCGTGCCCGGCAGGTTGAGCTCGATGAGCACGCCCGAGCCGAGCAGCAAGGAGCTCATCGCGGCCCGGCCCGCAATCAGCCAGAGGAGGCGATGTTTCCGCTCGGATGGAGCCATGCGCGTGAAGCCTACGACAGCTTGCTGATCATGGAGAAGATCGGCATGTACATCGCGATGACGATGCCGCCGACGACGACGCCGAGGAAGGCGATCATCACCGGCTCCATCAGCGTCAGCAGCCCCGCCACGGCGGTGTCCACCTCTTCCTCGTAGAAGTCCGCGATCTTGGCGAGCATGGTGTCGAGCGCGCCGGTCGCCTCGCCGACGCCGATCATCTGCGTGACCATCGCGGGGAACACGCCGGTCTCCTTGAGGGGGGCCGACACGGTCTCGCCGCGCTCGATGCTCTTGCGCGTCTTGAGGATCCCGTCCTCGACGATGGCGTTGCCGGACGTCCTGGCGGTGATGTCGAGGCCGTCGAGGATCGGCACGCCCGAGCTGATGAGCGTCGCCAGCGTCCGGCAGAACCGGGCCACGGCGATCTTGCGCATGATCATCCCGAGGATGGGCAGGCGCAGCACGATCCGGTCGACGACGTGCCGGCCCTTGTCGGTGCGGTAGGTCCTGCCGGAAGGCCACGCTGGCGGCGACGAGGCCGATGACGATGAAGGGCAGGAAGCGGATGAGCGTGTTGCTCATCCAGATGACGACGCGCGTCGGGAGCGGCAGCTCGGCGCCGAGCCCGGCGAACATCGCGGCGAACGTCGGGATGACCTTCCAGAGGATCACGGTGACGACCCCGGCGGCGATGAGGAGCACGGCGATCGGGTAGATCATCGCGGACTTGACCTGCTGCTTCAGCTTGACGTTCTTCTCGATGTAGACCGCCAGCCGCTTCAGGATCGTGTCGAGGATGCCGCCCGCTTCGCCCGCCGCGATCATGTTGGTGTAGAGGGGATCGAAGACCTTCGGGTGCCTCCGCATCGCGTCGGCGAGCGAGGCGCCCCCTTCGACGTCCCCGCGTGTGTCGAGGATGACGTGCGAGAAGCGCTTGTCCTCCTCCTGGTTGCCCAGGATGTCGAGGCACTGCACGAGCGGCAGGCCGGCGTCGATCATGACCGAGAACTGGCGCGTGAACACGGCCAGGTTCTTCGAGTCGACCGACCGGTCCTTGATCTTCCCGCCGCCGGCGCTCTTCTCGGCCTTCGTCTTGACGGGGACGATCTTCGTGACGAGGACCTGCTCGCGGCGCAGCGCGACCGTCGCCGCTTCCACCGAATCGGCAACCCGTTCGCCGGTGACGGTCTCTCCGCCGCGTGTCCGTCCGGTGTACTTGAAAGTAGCCATGACTCTGATCTCCCCTGTCCTGCCGCGGCCTGGGTTCCTACCTCTTCGCCGGCTGCACGGCCGGTCTCGCCACCCGCCCGAGCCCCGCCCCGGCGACGACGCCCACGCCGCGGCTGAGCATTTCCATCAACTCATCGCGATGCGAGGAGGCGCTGATGGCCGCCTCCCTCGTAATCTTGTGGTTGAGCGCCAGCGTGGCCAGCGACTGGTTGAACGTCTGCATCCCGGCCTTCTCCTGGCCGGCCTGCATCGACGAGTAAATCTGGTGGACCTTGTCCTCGCGGATGAGGTTCCGGATCGCCGAGGTCGGCACGAGAATCTCGGTGGCCACCACCCGCCCCGGGCGGTCCGCGCGCGGCAGCAGCGCCTGGCAGACGATCCCCTCGAGCACCAGCGAGAGCTGGGTCCGAATCTGCCCCTGCTGGTGCGCCGGGAAGATGTCGACGATGCGGTTGATCGTCTGCGCCGCCGAGTTGGTGTGCAGCGTGGCGAAGGTCAGGTGCCCGGTCTCCGCGATCCGCAGCGCCGACTCGACCGTCTCGAGGTCGCGCATCTCGCCGATGAGCACGATGTCCGGGTCCTCGCGCAGCGCGGCGCGCAGGGCGGCGCCGAACGACTGGGTGTCGCTGTGCACCTCGCGCTGGTTGACGAGGCAGCCCCTGTGCGGGTGGATGTACTCGATCGGGTCCTCGATCGTGAGGATGTGGTCGTGGCGCTCGCGGTTGATCTTGTCGAGCATCGCCGCCAGCGTCGTCGACTTCCCGCTGCCGGTCGGCCCGGTCACCAGGATGAGGCCGCGCGGCTTCTCGGCCAGCTTGACGATGACCGGCGGCAGGCCCAGCTCGTCGAGCGACGGGATCCGCTCCGGGATGAGGCGGTAGACGCCGGCCACCGCGCCCCGCTGGTTGAAGACGTTGCACCGGAAGCGCGCGAGGCCGCGCATGCCAAACGAGAAGTCGAGCTCCAGCATCTCCTCGAAACGCTTCTTCTGCGCGTCGGTGAGCGCGCTGTAGATGAGCCGTTTGGTGTCGGCCGCGGTCAGCTCGGGCAGCGGCAGTCGCTCCAGCTTCCCGTTCACGCGCACCTGCGGCGGTGTGGCCGTGGTCAGGTGGAGGTCCGATCCCTCCATCTCCAAGGTCGTCTTCAGCAGTTCAGGCAGGGTGGTCATCGTTACGTCACCGTTTCCCGCAGCACTTCCTCGATCGTCGTCAGTCCGTCCCTCACCTTGCGAAGGCCGCTCTGGCGGAGCGAGACCATGCCGCGCTCGATTGCCTTCCGTCGGAGCTCCAGCCCGCTTGAGCCGAGCAGAATCAGTTCCTTGATCTCGTCGTCGACGACCATGACCTCGTAGAGCCCCACGCGCCCCTTGAAGCCGGTCCGGCCGCACACGTCGCAGCCGCGGCCCTTGACCGGCTTCACGGTGGCGGCGGCGTCGGGGGTGTACCCGATCTTCACGAGCGTCTGGACCGGCACCGACACGGGTTCGGCGCAGGCCTTGCAGACGCGCCGCACGAGGCGCTGCGCGCAGATGAGGTTGACGGAGCTCGCCACCAGGAACGGCTCGATCCCCATGTTGATGAGCCGGTTGATCGTGCTCGGCGCGTCGTTGGTGTGGAGCGTCGAGAGCACGAGGTGGCCGGTCAGCGCCGCCTTGATCCCGATCTCGGCCGTCTCGAAGTCGCGAATCTCGCCGACGAGGATGATGTTCGGGTCCTGCCGGAGGAACGCGCGGAGGGCCGCGGCGAAGGTGAGGCCGATCCCCTCTCGGATCTGCACCTGGTTGATTCCCGCCAGGTTGAACTCGACCGGGTCCTCGGCGGTCATGATGTTGGTGCCCGGCGTGTTCAATTTCGAGATCGACGAGTAGAGCGTGTTGGTCTTCCCGCTGCCGGTCGGGCCCGTCACGAGCACCATCCCCCACGGTCGGTCGATCGCGTCGTTGAAGCGTTCGAGCGACTCGGGCTCGAAACCGAGCCTGGTCATGTCGAGCATCAGCTTGTCGCGGTCGAGCAGGCGGAGGACGATCTTCTCGCCGAAGAGGGTCGGCAGGCAGGACACGCGAAAGTCGATTTCCTTGTTCTGGCCTCCCTCGTTGAAGCGGATCTTGATGCGCCCGTCCTGCGGAAGCCGCTTCTCGGCGATGTCCAGCTTCGCCATGATCTTGACGCGCGACACGATCGGGTCGCGCAGCTTCAGCGGCGGCGCCATGATGTTGTAGAGCACGCCGTCGATGCGGTACCGGACACGCAGCTCCTTCTCGTAGGGCTCGATGTGGATGTCGCTCGCCCCGCGCGAGATGGCCGACATCAGCATCACGTTCACCAGGCGGATGACCGGCGCCTCCTCGCCCTGGCGGGCGAGCGCCTCGACGCTGATCTCCTCGAGTTCCTCGAGCACCTCCACCTCGGAGGCGTCGACGAGCGGCAGGTCCTGCAGCGCCTGGTTGGCGAAGTCGAGCGCGCTCGGCTGGCCGTTGCCGCCGTTGATCTTCGAGCCCTGGTTGTAGTACTTCGCGATCGCCGCGAGCACCGCTGACTCGGAGGCCACGACCGGCTCGACGTTGTATCCCGTCATGAACTTGATGTCGTCCATGGCGAAGACGTTGGTCGGGTCGGTCATCGCGATCGTCAGCGTCGCGCCGGACCGGCTGAGCGGGAGCACCTGGTACTTCTGGGCGGTGTCGAAGGGCACCAGCTTGATGACCGACGGGTCGATCTCGAAGTCCTCGAGGCTGATCGAGGGCACCCCGTACTGGTGGCTGAGGATCTCGGTGATCTCGTCGTCGGCCACGAAACCGAGTTTGACGAGGTTCGACCCCAGCTTGCCTCCGGTCACCCTCTGGGCGTTGAGGGCTTCCTGGAGCTGCTCGGGGCTGATCCGCTTCTCCTTCAGCAGGAGTTCGCCTATCCGAACCGCCATGGTCTGCAACAACCTGGAATCCAACGGTTGACGTGGGTCGTCGTCCCCGCGAGCGGCGACCGCGCTCGGCGGGCCCGGCCGGGTCCCGACGCACGGGGACACACCGACCCCCGCAGTCTGTGATCTTGTCGGTCGGCCGGGTCCACCGCTGTAGAGCCGGGCGAGAATCCCCCCTCTCAAGTGACAACTCCTTGGCGGCAAGAGAGATGGCGTCGGTCCAGAGGTCAGCCGCCGCGCCGCGGGCGGTGTGCGATTTCGGCCGCCAGATGGAAACATCGGGGCCGGAGATTCCGTATATGCCAAGAAGGGGTAAAATTGCGCGTTTGCCCCCGAAGGAAGGACTTCGCGCCATGACCGACACGACCGCCCCGACGACACCCGTGCCCGACAAGGATCCTGTTTCGCGGTTCTTCGGCATCCTGCTGTCGCCGACCGAGACGTTTCGGACGGTGGTGGCCAAGCCCACGTGGCTGGTGGTCGCGCTCATCGTGGTCGTCCTCGCCGGCGGGAGCCAGATGTGGTTCCAGTCCACCGACATCGGGCGCCAGGCGACGCTCGACGAAACGGTCCGGAAGAGCGAGTCGTTCGGCTTCAAGCTCGAGGGCGCCGCTTACGACAAGGTCCGCGAGAGCATCATGGAGCCGCCGACGTGGCGCCTGGTGCTGTCGGCCGTGACCGTCGTCGTCGCGCCGCTGATCATGTGGGTGGTCATCGCCGGGATCCTGTTCCTGGTCTTCTCGGCGTTCGGGGGGCAGGCCGCCTTCAAGCAGGTCTTCGCCGTCGTCGTCCACGCGTCGGCCGTCTCGGCGGTCGGCGCGGTGGTCATGACGCCGGTCAATTACTTCCGGGAGTCGCTGTCGAGCGCCACCAACCTCGGCGTGTTCCTCCCGTTCTTGCCCGACAGCAGCTTCCTGGCGCGGCTGGCGGGCATGGTGGACATCTTCCTTGTCTGGTGGGTGATGGTCCTGGCCATCGGCCTGGCCGTGTGTTACCGGAAGAAGACCCGGAACGTCGCGGTCGGGCTGTTCGCGGTGTACGGGGTGATCGCGATGGCGTTTGCGGCCTTCATGGCCATGCGGAGTTCTTCATGACGCGTAAGAAGGTATTCATCGGAATCGGGCTGGTCGCACTCATCGGCGCCATGATCTGGGCCAATTTCGCGTTCAAGAAGACCGAGGGGCCGACGGTGACCGTCGAGGCGATCAAGACGCGCAGCCTCGAATCGGTCGTGTCGGCCTCGGGGACCATCCGCGCGCGGCGCACGGTGAACATCACCTCGGAGGTCTCGGGCAAGGTGGTCAAGCTGTCGGTGGACGAAGGCGACCGGGTGAAGACCGGGCAGTTCCTACTCCAGATCGACCCGCGGGCGGTGCGCAGCCGGCTGCAAATCAGCGAGGCCTCGCTCGAGGGACAGCGGATCGCCCTGCAGCAGGCCCGGTTGAGCCTCGAGAACGCGAAGATCAACCAGAAGCTCGCCGACGACGAGCTGGCCCGGCAGCAGCGGCTCGACAAGGACGCGCTGGCGACCAAGCAGGCGCTCGAGCAGGCGCGCGACACCGCGACGCTTCGGCGCGGCGAGGTCAGGACGGCCGAACAGGAGGTCTCGGCGGTCGAACAGCGGATCCGCAGCCAGCAGGCCGACCTCGAATCCGTGCAGCACGATCTGAGCCGGGTCACCATCGAGTCGCCCATCGACGGCATCGTCACCAAGCGGAACGTCGAGGAAGGCGAACAGGCGGTGGTCGGGTTCACCAACAACCCGAGCGTCGTCCTGCTGATCGTCGCCGACATGTCGATCATCGAGGCCGAGATCGAGGTGGACGAGACCGACATCCCCAACGTGAAGCTCGGTCAGACGGCGAAGGTCACCATCGACGCGCTGCCCGACAAGACCTTCACGGCGAAGGTCACCGAAATCGGCAACAGCCCGATCAACGCGACCACGACGTCGTCGGCCGTCCGCCAGGCGACGACGTTCAAGGTGGTGGTGACGCTCGACGGCCAGATACCGGAGGTGCGCCCCGGCTTCACCTGCACCGCGGACATCACCACCGCGACCCGGGAGAATGCGGTGTCGGTGCCGATCCAGGCCCTGACCGTCCGCGAGCTGACCTACGACCCGCAGGGCAAGGTGGTCAAGCCGCCGAAGCTCGAGAAGGGCGCGCGGCCTCCGAGCGGAGCGGCCGAGGCCGCCGAGCTCAAACCGGGCTTCAAGAAGAAGGAGACCGAAGGCGTCTTCACCGTCGACAAGGAGAACAAGGCCCAGTTCGTCCCGGTGAAGACCGGCATCGCGGGCGACAAGTTCTTCGAGGTCCTCGAGGGCCTGAAGGCCGGGGACCGGGTGATCACCGGACCGTTCTCCTCCGTGCGGACGCTGGCCGACGGCGGCCAGGTGAAGATCGAGGGCGCCAGCAAGTAGCGTGGGCCACGGGCCCATCCGTATCGGCTTCCCATGTACCTGATCCTCGAATCGATCAAGATCGCGCTCGCGGCGATCTGGGCGAACAAGCTGCGGTCGTTCCTGACGGTGCTCGGGAACATCGTGGCGGTCACCTCGATCATCGCCGTGGTGTCGCTCATCCAGGGGATCAACGACTACGTCTCCGACGCCATCGTCAGCGATCTGGGTGTCGGCACCTTCTCGGTCCAGCGCTACGGCATGATCCAGAACGAAGACGACTTCGAGAAGATGCTGAGCAACCCGGAGGTGACCGAGCGCGACGCGACAGCGGTGCGCACGGCCGACCTAGTCACCTCCGTGATGAGCGAGGCGGACTCGAGCGCCAACATCCGGTACAAGGACCGGCTGCTCGAAGGGGTGTCGGTGAACGGCGTGAGCCGCGATTACGCGGAGTTCGGCGGGTACAAGGTCGAGCGCGGACGTCTGGTGACGCCGGCCGAGATCGACCGGAAGCGCCCGGTGGCCATCATCGGCTGGGACGTCGCCGACAAGCTCTTCCCGGACGAGGACCCGCTCGACAAGATCATCTCGGTCGCCGGCAGTCACGTGCGAGTCGTCGGCGTCAACGAAAAGAAGGGGTCGTTCTTCGGCAACTCCCAGGACCAGTTCGTGCTGATTCCGATCGGGCTCAGCGCGAAGCTGTTCGGCGCCCGGCAGTCGATCTCCCTCACCGCCAAGCCCTGGAGCCCGCAGGACACCAACAAGGCGATGGACGCCGCCACGGTGGCGATCCGAGCCGAGCGGCGGCTGAAGCCCAGCCAGAAGGACAACTTCGGGATCGTCACCTCGGACACGTTCCTCGACATGTTCCACCAGATCACGAGCGGTATCTTCGGCGTCCTCATCGGCGTGGTCGCCCTCTCGCTCGTGGTCGGCGGCATCGTCATCATGAACATCATGCTGATGGTGGTCAGCGAGCGGACGGCCGAGATCGGGCTGCGCAAGGCGCTCGGCGCCAAGCGAAAGGACATCATCTGGCAGTTTCTCGTCGAGTCGATCGCCCTGTCGACGCTGGGCGGCGTCGTCGGAACGCTGCTCGGGCTCGCGGCCGCGTGGGTGGTGACCAAGCTCACGCCGATGCCCGCCTCGGTCCACGTCTACTCGGTGGCCATGGGGATCGGCATGACGGCCATGGTGGGCCTGTTTTTCGGGCTCTATCCGTCGATCAAAGCGGCGCGCCTGGATCCGATCGAGGCGCTGAGGCGGGAATAATGGTACGCGTTGCACTCATCACCGACACCATCGGGATGGCCCTGGGGACGATCCGGGCGAACAAGATGCGCTCGGCGCTCACCGTCCTCGGCGTCGTCATCGGCATCACGGCGATTGTCGGCATGAGCTCGATCATCCGCGGGTTCGACAACTCGTTCCGCGATCTGATCCGGCAGCTGGGCCCGAGCACCATCATCGTGGCGC
Organism: uncultured Acidobacteriota bacterium; assembly: GCA_963727765.1. Lineage (GTDB taxonomy): Bacteria > Acidobacteriota > Vicinamibacteria > Vicinamibacterales > Fen-181 > FEN-299. The sequence continues at coordinate 470,510 of CAVSGZ010000008.1, read as the reverse complement.
GCGTCAGCTTCGCCAGCGCCGGGTCCGGGATCGATCGGAAGATCCTGATGAAGCGCCCGAACCTCACGATCGAGGACGCGACGGTGCTCAAGCAGGACATCCCCGACCTGCAGTCGGTGGCGGCCATCGTGCAGGGCCAGCAGCGGATCTTCTACCGGAACGAGCGGACGCAGTCGATTGCCATCCTCGGCGCGACCGCGGATTACATCGACGTGAACTTCGTCAAGATCGAGCAGGGGCGCTCCTTCACGGAGAACGAGGTCCGCCACGGCCGCAACGTCGTCGTCCTGGGCCAGGTGCCGTACAAGGCGTTCTTCATCAGCACGGATCCGCTCGGGAAGGTGGTCCGCATCGGCAACACCGAGTACACCGTCATCGGAATCGCCGCGCCCCGTCCGTCGGTCGGCGGCCTCGGCAACCAGCAGGACGCGATTGCCGTCATCCCGCACACCAGCTTCGCCAAGACCTTCGGTGCCGTCTCCCGAGGCGACAACCGGCGCATCGGCCGATCGGTCCAGATCTTCGCCGTCCCGCGCGACGGGGTGTCGCGCGAGGTGGCCATGCGCGAAGTCGAGACGACGATGCGGATCAGGCACCGGCTGAAGCTGAACGAGCCGAGCGACTTCGACGTCGCCACGCAGGACATGGCGATGAAGTTCTTCGACGAGGCCACCGGGGCGATCTACCTGGCGCTGGTCGTCATCTCGTCGATCGCGCTCATGGTCGGCGGCATCGGGGTCATGGCGATCATGATGATCTCGGTGACCGAGCGAACCCGCGAAATCGGCGTGCGCAAGGCGCTCGGGGCCAGACGGCGCGAGATCCTCTGGCAGTTCCTGCTCGAGGCGGTCGTGCTCACTTCCGTGGGGGGCATTCTCGGCTGCCTGATCGGCGCCGGCGTCGGCCTGGGCGTGCGCACGTTCACCCCGCTCCCCGTCTCGATGCCCTGGTGGTCGTTCGCCATCGGGTTCGCGTTCTCGGGGGGCGTCGGCATCTTCTTCGGCCTCTTCCCTGCGTTCCGTGCGTCGCGGCTCGATCCGATCGAGGCTCTCAGGTACGAGTAGCGCAGGGCTGAAGCCCTGCGGTATCTGTGGATCGTGCGGAGGTTCCCAGATAGCGCAGGCCTTCAGGCCTGCGCCACTGCCCATGAGCCGGCCAGCCGTTGCAATCCGATGATATGATTAGCGTTTGCGCGCTATGCGCGCCGGGCAGGAGGATTGCCGCCTATGAAGGTCTTCGACGCCGCCAGCATCAGGAACGTCACCCTCGCCGGGCATTCCGGCGCGGGCAAGACGCAGCTCGCCGCTGCCATCCTCTTCGACGCGGGGATGGTCAACCGGTTCGGCAAGGTGGATGACGGGACGACGGTCACCGACTTCGACGAAGAGGAAGTCTCCCGCAAGCACACCCTCGCCGCCAGTCTCGCCTACGCCGAGTGGAACAAGCACAAGCTCAACCTGGTCGACACGCCGGGGTTCGGGAACTTCCTGAGCGACACGCTGGCCGCGATGCGCGTCTGCGACGCCGCCGCGGTTGTCGTCGACGCGGTCTCCGGCGTCGAGGTGCAGACCGAAAAGGTGTGGCAGGCCGCCGAGGAATACGCGCTGCCGCGGCTGGTGGTGGTGAACCGGCTGGACCGCGAGCGCGCGAGCCTCGCCCGGACGCTCGAGTCGCTGACCACCGCGTTCGGACGATTCGTGATCCCGGTCCAGATGCCGATCGGCGAGGAGAAGTCGTTCCGCGGCGTGGTGGACCTGGTCGGGATGAAGGCCTACGTCTTCGAGACCGACGGCAGCGGCAAGATGAAGGAGGAGCCGGTGCCCTCCGCGATGGCCGGCGACGCGCAGGCGGCGCGCGACGCGCTCATCGAGATGGTGGCCGAGGCCGACGATGCGTTGATGGAGAAGTTCTTCGAGGTCGGCACGCTCACACAGGAGGAGCTGGTCGGCGGCCTGCGCACGGCGGTGCTCGGCCGCAAGGTGTTTCCCCTCTTCTGCACGTCCTCGATTCTCAATATCGGCATTCAGCCGCTGCTCGACGCGATGATCGCCTACGTGCCGGCGCCCTCCGAGCGCCCGATGACGGGCACCAAGGGCGGCCAGACTGTCGAGGTGCTGGCGTCTGACAGCGGCCCGTACGCGGCGTTTGTCTGGAAGACGGTGGCGGACCCGTTCGCCGGCCGGATCAGCATGTTCCGCGTGATGAGCGGGTCGCTCAAGGCCGACACGACCGTCTACAACCTGACCAAGGAGACGCCCGAGCGGCTGGGCCACCTCTCGCTGATGCAGGGGAAGACGCAGACCGACGTGCCCGAGATCAAGGCCGGAGACATGGGCGCCGTCGCCAAGCTGAAGGAGACGGTGACCAACGACACGCTGACCGACAAGGGCGGCGTCTCGTTCGCGCCGATGAAGTTCCCCGAGCCGGTGCTCTCGTACGCCATCGAGCCGAAGAGCCGCGGCGACGAGGACAAGATCAGCTCGTCGCTCCAGCGTCTGCAGGAAGAGGACCCGACAATCAGGTCGAGCCGGGACTCGCAGACCAAGGAGCTGCTTCTCTCGGGCCAGGGCCAACTCCACATCGAGGTCACCGTCGCCAAGCTCAAGCGGCGGTTCGGCGTCGAAGTGAACCTCAAGCCGCCGAAGATTCCGTATCGCGAGACGATCACGGCGGCGACCGAGGCCCACGGCCGGCACAAGAAGCAGACGGGCGGCCACGGCCAGTTCGGCGACTGCTCCATCCGGATGGAGCCGCTGCCGCGAGGCTCCGACTTCGAGTTCGTGGACGACATCTTCGGCGGCGCCATCCCGCAGACGTTCCGGCCCGCGGTCGAGAAGGGGATCCAGGATACGCGGGTCCGCGGCTACTTGGCCGGCTACCCCGTCGTCGACTTCCGGGTGACGCTCATCGACGGCAAGTACCACGACGTCGACTCGAACGAGCTCTCGTTCAAGATGGCCGGGCGCCTCGCGTTCAAGGACGCGATGACGCGGTGCAGGCCGACGATCCTCGAGCCGATCATGAACGTCGAGGTCTACGCGCCGTCCGACTTCGCGGGCGACCTGATGGGCGACCTCAACGGGCGCCGGGGCCGGATCGCCGGGATGGACACGCGCGGCGGGATGACGGTGATCAAGGCGCAGGTGCCGATGTCGGAGATGCTGACCTACGAGCAGCAGCTCACCTCGGCCACCGGCGGGCGCGGGTCCTACCACATGGAGTACTCGCACTACGAAGAGGCGCCGAGGCACATCCAGGAGAAGATCATCGCCGCCCACAAGGCCGAGAAGGGCGAGGCGGCGGAGGAAGAGGAGTAGGGCTCAGGGCTCAAGGCTCAGGGCTCAGGCGGAGGGGCGGGGTGGACGTCAAGAAGGCGGTTGTCAATCTGGCCCCGGGGCCGATCGTGCGGTTCTTCGCGGCTCCGTACGTGGCGGGCAAGGGGATCGACAGCGGCGTCGGCAAGGCGGACGAGATCTGGAAGGCCGGCCGACTGTCGTCGACGCTGGACCTGCTCGGCGAAGAGGTCTTCAAACGGGAAGACGTCGAAGCCACCGTCGCCACCTACTTCGGGATGGTGGACCAGCTTCGCGATCGGCCCTACGTGAGCATCTCGTGCAAGCCGACGCAGCTGGGGATCCACGAGAGCGAGGCCTACTGCCTCGGGAACATCCGGCAGATCGTCGCCCGCGCGGCCGCAGGCGGCACGCGGGTGACCGTCGACATGGAGGACCACGCCTTCACCGACGTCACCCTCCGCCTCTACACGACGCTCCGCAACGAGTTCGACAACGTCGGCACGGTGATCCAGTCCCGCCTCTACCGGACGAAGGACGACATCCTGGCGCTGCACACCAAGCCGTGCCGTGTGCGGATCTGCATCGGCATCTACCAGGAACCGAAGGCGATCGCGTACCAGGACAAGCCAGCGATGAAGGACCAGCTGTTCGAGTACGTGCAGCTGCTGCTCGACAAGGGCCACTTCCCGGAGATCGCCACCCACGACGAGCCGCTCATCGAGCGGTGCCTCGAGTACCTCGACAAGCGCGGGTGCCCGAAGGACGCGTACGAGTTCCAGATGCTCCTGGGGGTCCCACGACAGGCGATCCAGTCGCGCATCATCGAGAGCGGCTGCGTGATGCGCCTCTACGTGCCATTTGCCGAGGAGTGGAAGTACGCGGTGGCCTATTGCAAGCGGCGCCTGGCGGCCAATCCGATGATGGGCGCGTACGTGATGAAGAACCTGTTTCGGAAGTAATCCGACCGGGACGAGGGGCCTCCAGTCGATCACGCCAACCGAGAGCAGGCCGGTCCGCGCGTACGCAATACGGGCCGCGCGGTGACGCCACGCGGCCCTTCGTCGGCGACCCAGGAAGGTCGCCCCACATTTCCCTGCTTGAGCCCTGCCCGCCTTCGCGCGAAGCGCTTCGGCGGGTCCGCCGTAGCCTCTGGCGGAGGCGGAAGCCCTGAGCCTTGAGCCCTTTCCTACTTCCCGCTCGGCCCCCTGCGGCTTCCCGAGCCCTTCCTGGCCGCGGCGCGCGCCTGGCTCTTGGTCTCGGTGGCTGCCGCCTCGCCCTCAGCCACCTCTGCCGCGCGCTTGCCGCGGAGCCGGTCGGCCGCTTTCTTGAGCCGGCCGCCGACGCTCTTGCGCTTTCCGGCCGCCTCGTCCTTCTCGGTCTTCTCGGCCTTGGCCTTCGGGTCGAACTCGAACCCGAGCAGCTCGACCTGGGCGAGCTCGGCCGCGTCCCCCTGGCGGTAGCCGATGCGGAACAGCCGGGTGTACCCGCCCGGCCGGGACGCGTACTTCGGCGCGATCTCGGTGAACAGCTTCGACACGATGTCGCGGTTCGGGATGTCGCGCAGCACCTCGCGCCGCGCCGTGAGGGCCCGCCCCTCGCCGCCGTCGGCGAGGCCGCGCTTGGCGAGCGTGATCAGGCGCTCGACAAACGGGCGCAGTTCCTTGGCCTTGGGCACGGTGGTCTCGATGTGCCCGTGCTGCAGGAGGGCCTGCGCCTGGTTGCGCAGCATGGCGATCCGGTGCTCGGTGACCCGCCCCAGCTTTCGATTGGCTACTCGGTGACGCATTGATGAACCTCTATCCTCAGGTCCGGCCGACCTCGCGCCGGGTCCGCTACTCCGTCTGTCCCTGCGCCGGCTGATCGAGGCGCATGCCCAGGCTCAGCCCCATCGTCTGGAGGATCTCCTTGATCTCGTTGAGCGACTTGCGGCCGAAGTTCTTCGTCTTGAGCATCTCGCCTTCGGTCTTCTGCACGAGCTCACGGATCGTCCTGATGTTCGCGTTCTTCAGGCAGTTGTAGGAGCGGACCGACAGCTCGAGCTCCTCGACCGACTTGTCGAGGTTCTCGTTCGACGCCGCGCCCAGCGCCTGCTCGGCCTCGGCCTCTGGCGCCGCCTCGACCAGGTCCTCGAGGTTGATGAAGATGTTCAGGTGCTCGCGCACCAGCTTGGCCGCATTCGACACCGCGTCGCGCGGCGTCACGGCGCCGTTGGTCCAGACGTCGACCGTCAGCTTCTCGTAGTCGGTCGTCTGGCCGAGGCGCGCGGCCTCGACGAGGTAGTTAACCTTCTTGACCGGCGAGTGGACCGAGTCGATCGGGATCCACCCGATGCCGAGGTCGTCGTCGAAGTTGCGGTCGGCGGCGACGTAGCCGCGGCCGCGCTTGACGCGCATCTCCATCTGGAGCGCGCCGTGCTCGGACACGGTGGCGATGTGGGCCTCCGGCTCAAGGATCTCCACGTCGCCGTCGGCGACGATGTCCTTCGCCTTGACCTCCCCGGGCCGGTCCACCTTGACGTAGAGCGTCTTGGTGGCGTCGGCATGCACCTTCAGCGGGATCTGCTTCAGGTTGAGGATGATGTCGGTCGCGTCCTCGACCACGCCCGGAATCGGCGAGAACTCGTGCAGGACGCCCTCGATCTTGACGGCGGTGATGGCCGCGCCTTCAATCGAGGAGAGCAGCACGCGTCGCATCGCATTGCCGATGGTCGTGCCGAATCCCCGCTCGAACGGCTGGGCGTAGAACCGGCCGAATCGGTCGGTGAGCGTCTCGCGGTCGAACTCCAGCCGTTTGGGCCGCTGGAAACCTTTCCACAGCATCGATCAGTCCTTTCTTGCGCGTCGGCTCCGCGCCCGCCGCGCTCGGCGGCGGGTCGGGCCGGACTGCCTCGGAAGAACGCCGCGTTACTTCGAGTACAACTCGACGATCAACTGCTCCTGGATGGGCAGGTTGATCATGGCGCGCGTCGGCAGCGACACGATGCGGCCCTCGAACTTCTCGGGCTGGATCTGCAGCCACTCGGGCACGCCCCGCCCCTTGACCTCTTCCATCGCGTGCTGGATCGTCACGTTCTTCTGGCTCCGCTCGCGCACCGTCACGGTGTCGCCGGACTTCACCAGGAACGACGGCACGTCCACCTTCTTGCCGTTCACCGCGAAGTGGCCGTGGCGGACCAGCTCCCGGGCCTGCGGACGCGAGGTGCCCAGCCCCAGGCGGTAGACGACGTTGTCGAGGCGCCGCTCGAGCAGCTGGAGGAGCACCTCGCCGGTGATCCCGCGCTGCCGCTCGGCCTTTTCGAAGTAGAGGCGGAACTGATCCTCGAGCACGCCGTAGATCCGCTTGACGCGCTGCTTCTCGCGCAGCTGCAGGCCGTAGCCCGCGAGCTTGGCGGCGCGGCGCTTGCCGTGCTGCCCGGGCGGGAAGTTGCGCTTCTCGATCGCGCACTTCTCGGTGTAGCACCGCTCGCCCTTGAGAAACAGCTTCATGCCTTCACGCCGGCACAGGCGACACACTGGACCGCTGTATCTGGCCATTCTCGGTATTCCTCTCTCTCGCCCTACACCCGCCGCCGCTTGGGCGGCCGGCAGCCGTTGTGCGGGATCGGGGTGACGTCGCGGATCGACTTCACCTCGAGGCCGACCGTCTGCAGCGCGCGGATCGCGGACTCGCGCCCGGCGCCCGGCCCCTTCACGCGCACCTCGACCGACCGCATGCCGAATGCCTTGGCGGCGTTGGCGGCGTTGATGGCCGCCTGCGTGGCCGCGAACGGCGTGCCCTTGCGGGAGCCCTTGAAGCCGATGCCGCCGGCCGACGACCACGACACGACGTTCCCCTCGGTGTCGGTGAGGGTGATCACCGTGTTGTTGAACGACGCCTGGACGTGCGCGATCCCGTGGTGGATGATGCGTTTCTCACCACGCTTCTTGAACGTCTTCTTCGCGGGCTTCTTCCCGGTGGATTCGGGCTTCTGTCCCGCCGCTTCGGTCGCTTCAGTCTTGGCCATGCACTACACCGTCTTCTTCTTGGCAACCGCCCCGCGCCGCGGACCCTTCCGCGTGCGGGCGTTGGTCTTGGTCCGCTGGCCACGCACCGGGAGCCCCCGGCGATGGCGGAGGCCGCGATAGCAGCCGATGTCCATCAGCCGCTTGATGTTCATCGAGACGTCCTTGCGCAGGTCGCCCTCGACCCCGCCCTGGTCCTCGATGACGCGCGTAATCTTGCGGACGTCGTCCTCGCTCAGATCCTTCACGCGAACGTCGGGACCGACACCCGCCTCCTTCAGGATCTTGTTCGACCGCGTGCGGCCGATCCCGAAGATGTAGGTCAGGCCGATCTCGACGCGCTTGGTCCGCGGAAGGTCAATCCCTGAGATACGTGCCATAAGCTTGTTCCCTCTCGACTACCCCTGCCGCTGCTTGTGCTTCGGGTTCGTGCAGAGCACCCGCACGACCCCGCGGCGACGGACGATCTTGCACTTGTCGCAGATGCGCTTGACTGATGCTCGAACTTTCATGACTCGCGTTCCTTGCTGCTTGTCCCGCCGTAGCCTTGGCGAAGGCGGACCAGCTACTTGTACCGATACGTAATCCGGCCCCTCGTCAGGTCGTAGGGCGACAGCTCGATCAGGACCCGGTCGCCCGTGAGGATGCGGATGAAGTTCTTCCGCATCTTGCCCGAGACGTGCGCCAGCACCTGGTGCTTGTTCTCGAGCTCGACCCGGAACATGGTGTTCGGCAGCGACTCGAGCACCACGCCGGTTACTTCAATCGTGTCCTCTTTCGCCACCGCGTCTCCACCGCGTCGGGGGTCGCGAGGCCGGCCGAGGCCAAGACCTCGTCGAACCGTTCGTCGCCGCGGGCCGTCAGCACGAGCGGCCCGTCCTCGGTCACCGCCACCGTGTGCTCGAAGTGCGCCGACAGGCTGTGGTCCCGTGTCACCGCCGTCCACCCGTCGTCGAGCACCCGAACGGCGGGGCGTCCGAGGTTCACCATCGGTTCGATCGCCAGCACCATGCCCTCGGTCAACCTGGCGCCGCGCCCTGCGGGCCCGTAGTTCGGCACCTGCGGCTCCTCGTGCATCGCCGTGCCGATTCCGTGCCCGACAAACTCCCTGACCACCGAACAGCCGTGCGCCTCGACGTGGCGCTGCACCGCGTCGCCGATGTCCGACACCCGCCCGCCGACCCGGACGGCCAGGATCGCGCGGTAGAGCGATTCCTGCGTCACCCGCATCAGCACGGCGGCCCGCTCGGAGACCTGGCCGACCGGGAAGGTCACCGCCGAGTCGCCGACGAACCCGTCGAGCACCGCCCCGACGTCCACCGAGACGATGTCGCCCTCGGCCAGCAGCCGCTTCCGCGAGGGGATCCCGTGGATCACCTCGTCATTGATCGAGACGCACAGCGTGGCCGGATACCCATGGTATCCCTTGAACGCCGGCGTCGCGCCAGCCGCCTGGATGAGCGCCTCGGCCCGCTCGTCCAGCTCGCCGGTGCTGATGCCCGGCGCAATCGCCCCGGCGAGGTCGGTCAGGACCGCGGCCACCACCTCGTTGGCCGCGCGCATCCGCTCGATCTCGGCCGGCGACTTGCAGACAATCATGGATCAGGCGGCCCCTGCCGCCGAATCCACGGCCGTCGCCAGGTCCCGCGCGACCTGCTCCGGCGCCTGCGCCCCGTTCACCGCCCGGAACGTCGGCCGCTCGCCGTAGTAGTCCACCAGCGGTCGCGTGTCGCGCGCGTAGACCCGGAGGCGCTCGCGGATCACCTCTTCGCGGTCGTCCGGCCGCTGGGTGAGCACCCCGCCGCATTTCGCGCACGCGGTCGGCGCGGGGCGCCCGGATGCCGGGAACTCCGCGTTGGCGCCGCACTGACTGCACACCCGTCGCGAGGTCAGCCGCTGCACGAGCTCCTCGTCGGCCACCGCGAGGTCCACGACCAGCAGCGGCCCGCGCCCGTCCATCATCCCGTCGAGCGCCCTCGCCTGCGCGACCGTGCGCGGGAAGCCGTCGAGCAGGAACCCGGCCTGCGCGTCCGGCTTCGCCAGCCGCTCGCGCACCACGCCGAGGATGATCTCGTCGCTCACCAGGCCGCCCTGCTCCATCACCGCCTTCGCGCGGCGCCCGATCTCGGTCCCGGCCGCCACCGCCTCGCGCAGCATGTCACCCGTCGAGATGTGCGGGATCCGCCGCACGGCGGCGAACCGCTTCGCCTGCGTCCCCTTGCCCGCCCCCGGCGGCCCGAGCATCACCAAGTTGAGTGCCATGTATTTGGCTCAGGACTCAGGGCTCAGGACTCAGGCTCGCTTGAGCCTTGAGCTCTGAGCCTTGAGCCTTTCTGCCCTATCCCCGTCTCCCGTGCAGCCGCGTCTTCTTCATGAACCCGTCGTAGTGCCGCATGATCAGCTGCGACTCGATCTGCTGCACCGTGTCCATCGCGACGCCGACGACGATCAGCAGCGACGTGCCGCCGAAGTAGAACTGCACGTTCATGCCCTCGGTGATGAACTTCGGCAGCACCGCGTCCAGCCGCTCGCCGATGAAGGGGATCGGGGCCACCTTGAAGCCCGACATCAGCCACTGCGGCAGGATGGCCACCAGCGCGAGGTAAATCGCGCCCGCCAGCGTGATACGCGTCAGGATCGTGTCGATGTACTCGGCCGTCCGCTTGCCCGGCCGGATGCCCGGGATGAACCCGCCGTACTTCCGCATGTTCTCGGCCACGTCGTCCGGGTTGAAGATGATGGCCGTGTAGAAGTAGGCGAAGAAGATGATCCCGACCATGTAGAGCAGGTTGTAGAGCGGGTAGCCCCAGCCCAGCTGCTGCATGAACCGGTCCGCCCACCCGCCGGGCGCCACCTTCAGCATGGCCGCGATCGTCGCCGGGAAGGCGAGGATCGACGACGCGAAGATGACCGGGATGACGCCGCCGGTGTTCACCTTCAGCGGGATGTGCGTGCTCGACCCGCCGTACATCCGCCGTCCCACCACGCGCTTGGCGTACTGCACCATCACGCGCCGGTGGCCGCGCTCCACGAAGATGATCGCCGCCACGACGACCACCATCAGAACGACGAGGAGCAGCAGGCGGATGAGGCCCATCTGGCCCGTCCGCAACTGCTCGAACGTCGCGATGACGGCGCGCGGCAGGCCGACGACGATCCCCGCGAAGATGATGAGCGACATCCCGTTGCCGACGCCACGCTCGGTGATCTGCTCGCCCAGCCACATGATGAACGTCGTGCCGGTCGTCAGCGTCAGCACCGTCATCAGGCGGAACCCGATGCCGGGGTTGAAGACCAGGCCGTAGCCGCCGGCCTTCGTCTGGCTCTCCAGATAGATCGCGATCCCCAGCGACTGCACCACGCTGAGGAGGATCGTGCCGTAGCGGGTGTACTGCGTGATCTTCCGCCGTCCCAGCTCGCCTTCCTTCGAGAGGCGCTCGAGGTAGGGCCAGACGACAGTCAGCAGCTGAAGGATGATCGACGCGCTGATGTACGGCATGATGCCGAGCGCGAAGATGGTCACGCGCGACAGGTTCCCTCCCGAGAACATGTCGTAGAGGCCGAACAGGTTGTTCTTGGCCTGCTCGGCCAGCGCGGCGAGGGCGGCGGTGTTCACGCCCGGCGTTGGGATGTGATGGCCCACGCGGTAGACGGCGAGCAGCGCGAGTGTGAAGAACACCCGGTTGCGGAGGTCCTTGACCGCGAAGATGTTCCTGAGGCTCTCAACCATGGGTTACGCCTCGGTTGTGGCGATCGATTCGGCCGTGCCGCCCGCGGCGGCGATCTTCTCGGCGGCCTTGCCGCTGAACTTGTGCGCGCGGATGGTCAGGGCCTTCGCCACCTCGCCGCGTGCCAGCACCTTGATCGGCTGGTCGGCCGCGCCCTTGACGAGCCCCCGTTCGCGGAGCAGCTCCGGCGTCACCACCGTGCCGGCGTCGAACCGCTCGGCGATGGCGTCGAGGTTGACGACGGCGTACTCGACGCGGAACAGGTTGAAGAACCCGCGCTTGGGCACGCGCCGGTGCAGCGGCATCTGGCCGCCCTCGAACCCGCGCTTGTGGTGGAAGCCGGAGCGCGACTTGGCGCCCTTCTCCCCGCGGCCGGCGGTCACGCCGGTGCCGGAGCCCTGGCCGCGTCCCACGCGCTTCTTGGAGTGTTTGGCGCCCTTGGGCGGCTTGAGATTGGTGAGGTCCATAGCGTCCCTACTTCACTTCCACGATGTGCCGCACCTTGTGCAGCATGCCGCGCATCTCGGGCGTGTCGGCGACCTCGATCGTGTGGCGGATCCGACGCAGGCCGATGCTCCGCACGATCTCGCCCTGCTTCTTGTTGTAACCGATGGTGCTGCGCACCTGCGTGATGGTCAGCGTCTTGCCACCGGCCGTCTTCTTGATTGCCATGAGCCGTCCTCGCCTCCGCGATCTCGCGCGCGGATCGTCAGCCGCGCGCCCGCCTCCTCGGCCCGGAGGCTAGGCGTCCGTTCTCTCGGGGGCCGCCGCGGGAGCAGACGCGGGCGCCGCCTGGCGACCGGTCATCTCCTCGAGCGACTTGCCCCGCAACCGCCCCACCGACACCGGGTCCTTGAGGCCCAGCAGCCCAGCGAACGTCGCGCGCACGACGTTGTGGCCGTTGTCCGACCCGAGCGATTTGGTGAGGATGTTGGTGATGCCCGCCGATTCCACCACCGCGCGCACCGCGCCGCCGGCGATGATGCCGGTGCCGTCGGGCGCCGGCTTGAGCAGCACGGCGCCCGCCCCGTAGCGGCCGACGATCTCGTGGGGCACCGTGGTGCCGATGAGCGGCACGCGGATCAGGCCCTTCTTGGCCGCCTCGATCCCCTTCTTGATGGCCGACGGCACTTCGCGCGCCTTGCCGACGCCGAAGCCCACCACGCCGTGCCCGTCGCCGACGACCACCAGGGCGCTGAAGCTCAGGTTCTTGCCGCCCTTGACGACCTTGGTGACGCGGTTGATGGCGACTACGGTGTCCTTGAGGTCGAGCTGCGACGGGTCGATCTTCTCGCGTGTTCGAATCATATGGCTGAATCCTAGAACTCCAACCCCGCTTTCCTTGCCGCCTCGGCGACCGCCTTCACGCGGCCGTGGTAGAGGAACCCGTTCCGGTCGAACACCGCCTGCTTGAGCCCCTTCTCGATCAGGCGCTCGGCAATGACCCGGCCCACGATCTCGGCGCCGGCCAGGTTTCCGCCGCGCATCTTCTCGCCCATCTTCGCCTTGACGGCGGGCTCGACGGTCGACGACGACGCCACCGTGTGCCCGGTTGCGTCGTCGACGGCCTGGACGTACATGTGCGCCAGGCTGCGGAACACGGTGAGGCGGGGCCGCTCGGCCGAACCGACTATCCGCTTGCGAAGCCGCAGCTTGATGCGGTCGCGACGGTCTTCCTTGGTGCGAATCTTCATAGGTCCTGCTCTGTGTCTTCACGGGGCCGTCCCGGCCCCGTGGTCATCACGCGCCGGTCTTCCCGACCTTCTTCTTCAGCACTTCGCCGGTGTAGCGGACGCCCTTCTGCTTGTAGGGGTCCGGCTTCCGCATCCGGCGGATGTCGGCGGCGACCTGGCCCACGAGCTGCCGGTCGATGCCGGTCACGGTCACGTGCGTCTGCTTCTCGATGGCGATGTCGATCCCCTGGGGGATGTCGAACACGATCGGGTGCGAGTAGCCGAGCGCGAAGACCACCTGGCGGCCCTTCAGCTCGGCGCGGTAGCCGATGCCGACGATGTCGAGCTCCCGCTTGAAGCCCTGGGTCACGCCGGTGACGGCGTTGGCGACGAGGCTGCGGCCGAGGCCGTGGAACTTGCCGAGCGCCTTGTCCTCGCGGATCGTCTTGGCGAGCAGCTGCCCGTCGTGCACTTCAAACGCGATGCCGGGCGGGCAGGCCTGCCGCAGCTTGCCCTTGGGCCCCTGGATCTCCACGGCGCCCTCGGTCACCTGGATCGTGACGCCCTTCGGGATCGGGATGGGTTTCTTTCCAATACGGGACATGATTCTCTCTCACAGCTGGCAGCTGGCAGCGGTCAGCTGGCAGCGGATCCGCTGCCGGCTGACGGCTGACCGCTGACCGGTTCTACCAGACGTTGCAGAGCACCTCGCCGCCGATGCCGGTCCGGCTGGCTTCGCGGCCGGTCATCAGGCCCCTGGACGTCGTCAGGATGCTGATGCCGAGACCGGCGAGGACGGGCGGCACCTCGTCGTGGCCGAAGTAGACGCGCCGGCCAGGGCGGCTGATGCGCTCGATCCCGGTGATGACGCGTTCGCCGCGCGCGCCGTACTTCAGGAAGAGGCGCACGAACTTCTGCGGCGTCCGGGCTCCCTCGGGGGTCTCCTCCACGATCTTGTAGCCCTGGATGTAGCCTTCGGCCTGGAGAATGCGCGCCATCTCGACCTTCAGCTTCGACGCCGGGATGTCGACGCGCGGCCGCTTGGCCCCCACGGCGTTGCGGATACGCGTGAGCATGTCAGCAATCGGATCAGTCATAACTCGTGAACCTTGTCGTTCTCCCGGGTGGTCCGCTCTCGCGAACAGTTCGGGGTTTCGGCGGCCGGGGGCCGCGCTCTTACCAGCTGCTCTTGATGACGCCCGTGATGTCGCCCTCGAGCGCGAGCTTGCGGAAGCACAGACGGCACAGGCCGAACTTCCGGATGTACCCGCGGGGCCGCCCGCACAGCCGGCAGCGGTGCCGCAGGCGGATCTTGTACTTCGGCGTCTTCAGTTCCTTGACTCTCTTCGCGGTCGTCGCCATGTTCAATCCTTGTCGGCTCAGGGCTCAGGACTCAGGGCTCAGGGGGCTCCAGGCCGTGCGGGCCGGCCTGAGCCTTGGAGCCTCGAGCCTTGAGCCTTAGGCTGTCCTGAACGGCATCCCGAGGAGCTGCAGCAGCCGCCGCGCCTCCTCGTCGGTCCTGGCCGTCGTCACCACCGAGACGTTCATCCCCCGCGCCTTGTCGACCTTCATGTAGTCGATCTCGGGGAACAGCAACTGGTCGCGCAGCCCCAGCGTGAAGTTGCCGCGGCCGTCGAACCCCCGGGTCGAGACCCCCTTGAAGTCGCGGACGCGCGGGAGCGCGATGTTCATCAGGCGATCCAGGAACTCGTACATCCGGTCGCCGCGCAGCGTGACCATCGTGCCGACGGGCATGCCCTTGCGGACCTTGAAGGCGGCGATCGACTTCTTCGCCCTCGTCGTGACCGGGCGCTGGCCGGTGATGCGGCCGACCTCGTCGGCGCCGAGATCGATCAGCTTGACGTTCTGCGTCGCCTCGCCCAGCCCCATGTTCACCACGACCTTCTCCACCTTGGGGATGGCCATGACGTTGGTGTAGCCGAACTCCTTCTTGAGGCCGGGGACGACGTCCTTGAGGTAGCGTTCCTTCAGCCGGGTCATTTGTCCACCACTCCCTCGCACTTGCGGCAGAAGCGCACCTTCCGCCCGTCGCCCAGGACGCGGCGGCCGATCCGGGTCGGCTTGCCGCACTCGGGGCAGACCAGCTGGACGTTCGACGCGTGCAGCGCCGCTTCCCGCTTCGCGATGCCGCCCTTGATGTTCTTGGACGGGTTGGGCTTCGTGTGGCGGCTGATGAAGTTCACGCCCTCGACCAGCAGACGGTTGTCGGCGGGCTCGACCTTCAGCACGCGGCCTCGCTTGCCGCGGTCCTTCCCCGTCGTCACGACGACGTTGTCGTTCTTCCGAATTGGCGTTTCAAGACGCGACATATCGAAGTTCCTCAGGATTCAGGATTCGGGATTCGGGATTCGGTTCTGATTCCTGAATCCTGGCTCCTGGATCCTACTGCGTCCGCTACTACAGCACCTCGGGCGCGAGCGAGATGATCTTCATGAACTTCCGCTCGCGCAGCTCGCGGGCCACCGGACCGAACACGCGGGTCCCGATCGGCTCGTTCTGGTCGTTGATGAGCACGGCCGCGTTGCGGTCGAAGCGGATGTAGCTGCCGTCCTTGCGCCGCTGCTCCTTCCGGGTGCGGACGATGACCGCCTTCACCACGGAGCCCTTCTTGACGTTGGACTCGGGCACGGCTTCCTTCACCGACGCCGTGACGATGTCGCCCAGCCGGGCGAAGCGCCCGGTGGAGCCGCCGATCGGGTTGATGACCGCGATCTTGCGGGCGCCGGAGTTGTCGGCGACATCGAGGATCGATCGCATCTGGATCATGACGCCCCTCCCGCCTTCTCAGGCTCGGCGGCGAGCTGCGCCTCGGCCTCGCGCGCCTTGACGTCGACGGCCTTGCGGACGATGCGCGTCACGACCCAGCGCTTGCGCCGGCTCATCGGGCGGCCCTCGACGATCTCGACCAGGTCGCCGAGCTTCGCCTCGTTCCCCTCGTTGTGCGCGAGGAAGGTCGAGGTGCGGCGCTGGATCTTGCCGTAGAGCGGGTGGCGCACCTGGCGCTCGACCGCGACCACGACGCTCTGCTCCATGCGGTCGCTGGTGACGACCCCTTGCACGCGTGCTTTGTCAGCCATCTCGCTAGCTCCTGCCCGCCGGGGCGGTCTTCTGGCGGAGCACCGTCTTGACGCGCGCCAGGTCGCGGCGCACCTGCCGCAGCTTGAGCGGGACGTCGAGGTGCCCCATGGCCTTCTGGATCCGCAGCCGGAAGATCTGGTCGTTGAGGTCGCGCTCGCGGTTCCTCAGGTCGTCCTCGTTCAGTTCGTGCAATTCGCGGGCGCTCGTCATACAGCAGCCTCCTGGGCGAAGCGGGCGGCAAACCGGGTCTTGATCGGCAGCTTGGCGGAGGCCAGGCGCATCGCCTGCCGCGCTTCCGCCTCGGTGACCCCCTCCATCTCGAAGAGGATCTTGCCGGGCCGGACCACGGCCACCCACTCCTCGGGAGCCCCCTTGCCCTTGCCCATGCGGGTTTCCGCCGGCTTCTTGGTCACGGGCTTGTCGGGAAACACGCGGACCCAGATCTTGCCGCCGCGCTTGATGAACCGCGTCATCGCCACGCGGGCCGCTTCGATCTGGCGCGCCGTCATCCAGCACGGCTCCATCGCCTTGAGCCCGAAGTCGCCGAACGCGACGTCGGACCCGCGCCACGCCTTCCCCGCCATGCGGCCGCGCTGCTGCTTGCGGTACTTGACCTTCTTCGGCATCAACATAGACAACCTGCCTCTATCCCCGAGCCTCGCCCCTCGGCTGGCGGCGCGGCACCCTGTAGTCTTCCTCGCGGCCCACGCGCGGCTCGAGACGCTCGCCCTTGTAGAGCCACGTCTTCACACCGATCTGGCCGTAGGTGGTGTGCGCCTCGGCGAACCCGTAGTCCACGTCGGCCCGGAGCGTCTGCAGCGGGAGCTGCCCGTGCAGGTACCACTCCGAGCGCGCGATCTCGGCGCCGTTCAGGCGGCCGGAGACGCGGACCTTGATCCCCCGGGCTCCGAAGCGCAGCGCCGACTCGACCGCCTTGCGCATGGCGCGGCGGAAGGCGACGCGCTTCTCCAGCTGCATGGCCACCGACTCGGCAATCAGCTGGGCATCCAGTTCGGGCTTCTGGATCTCCTGGATGTTGATGAACACCTCGCGGCTGGTCCGGCGCTTGACCTCTTCCTTCAGCTTGTCGACCTCCGCGCCCTTGCGGCCAATGATGATGCCGGGCCGGCTCGTGTGGATGTCGATCTTCAGCTTGTTGGCCGCGCGCTCGATTTCGATCCGCGAGACGCCCGCGTGCGCGAACCGCCGCTTCAGTTCGGCCCTGAGCGCCAGGTCCTCGTGCAGCAGCTTCGCGTAGTCGCGGTCGGAGTACCACCGCGACCGCCACGTCTTGTTGAAGCCGAGCCGGAATCCGTACGGGTGAACCTTCTGACCCACGAGACGCTCCTTCGGGTGGCGGGCCCGGGGGCCCGCCCTGCATTACCGGGCAGCGGAGGGTGCGGCCGGCGGGCCCGCCCGCCTTCCGCCGTCCGCCTGTGACTTACTTCGCCGCCGCTTTCTTCGTCGCGGCCGCCTGGCTCTTCGCCGCGCGCGGCCGGACCGGCTTGACCGGCGCCGCCGCCGGGACCGCCTGCGGCCTCTCGGTCACGTGCACCGTCAGGTGCGCCGTGCGCTTGACGACCCGGAACGCCCGGCCCATCGGGGCGGGGCGGATCCGCTTCATCGTCGGCCCCTGCCCCGCGTAGCACGCCGACACGAAGAGCCGCTCGACGTCGCCGCCGAACCCTTCCTTCTGCTGCGCGTTGGCGATGGCCGAGCGCAGCACCTTGGTGATGTCGCGCGCCACGTGCTTGCGCGAGAACTGCAGCAGCGCGAGCGCCTTGTTGACGTCGCAGCCGCGGATGAGATCCAGCACGATCCCGGCCTTCTGGGCCGACGTGCGGACGTATCTGGCGGTCGCTTCACCCTGGATCATGATGCGCTACCCCCGGCCGGCTTGGGAGCCGCCGCGGCCGGCGCCGCGCCCGGGGCCGCCGGGGCCGCCGCCGCTGCCGCCGCCTTCTCGCTCTTGGTGGTGTGCCCCTTGAACGTCCTGGTCGGCGCGAACTCGCCGAGCTTGTGGCCTACCATGTTCTCGGTCACGTACACGGGCACGAACTTCTTGCCGTTGTGCACCGCGAGCGTGTGGCCGACCATCTCGGGCACCACCGTCGAGCGCCGTGACCAGGTCTTGATGACCTTCTTGTCGCCGCCGCGATTCATCGCCTCCACCTTCTCGAGCAAGGGGGTGTCGATGAACGGGCCCTTCTTGAGTGATCTGCTCATAAGTTCGATTCCCGGCCGCCTACTTCGGTCGCCTCTGCACCCTGAACTGGTCGGTCGACTTCCGGTTGCGCGTCTTGTAGCCCTTGGTCGGCATGCCCCACGGCGTCACCGGGTGCCGGCCGCCGGACGTCTTGCCCTCGCCGCCGCCGAGGGGGTGGTCCACCGGGTTCATCGCCACGCCGCGGACGTGCGGCCGCTTGCCGAGCCAGCGGCTGCGGCCCGCCTTGCCCAGGGAGACGTTCTCGTGATCGATGTTGCCGACCTGCCCGATCGTCGCCAGGCACTCCATGTTGATCTTGCGCAGCTCGCCCGACGGCATCTTCACCGTCGCGTAGTCGCCTTCCTTGGCGACCAGCTGCACCGACGATCCGGCGCCGCGCGCCACCTGGCCGCCGCGCCCGGGGCGCAGCTCCACGTTGTGGATCGTCGTGCCGAGCGGAATGTTCTTGAGCGGCAGGGCGTTGCCCGGCAGGATGTCGACGTTGTCGCCGGACACCACCGTGTCGCCCACCTTCAAGCCGTTCGGCTGCAGGATGTAACGCTTGTCGCCGTCGGCGTACTGCACCAGCGCGATCCGCGACGAGCGGTTCGGGTCGTACTCGACGGTGACGATCGTGCCAGGGATGTCGCGCTTGTCGCGCTTGAAGTCGATCACCCGGTACATCCGCTTGTGGCCGCCGCCCCGCCACCAAATGGTCAGCTCGCCACGGTTGTTGCGCCCGCCCGACTTGTGGAGGGGCTCGGTGAGCGGCTTGTACGGCGTGTCGGTCGTAATCTCGTCGAACACGTGGACCGTCTGGAACCGCCGCCCCGCCGACGTGGGTTTGTATGTGCGAATGGGCATGGCTCTCCTTACGCCCCTTCCAGGAACTCGGGCATCTTCTCGCCGTCACGGAGCCGCACGTACGCCTTCTTCCAGTCGGAACGGCGCCCGGAGAAACGGCCCTGCCGCTTCACCTTCCCGTGCACAAGCGTGGTCCGCACGCTCTCCACCTTCGGCCCGAGCAGCTTCTCGATCGCCTGCTTGACCTCGACCTTGGTCGCCCCGGCCGCCACCTCGAACACGATCGTCAGGCCGTCCTCGCGCTGAATCGTGGTCTTCTCGGTAATCAGGGGCCGTCTGATGACGTCTGTGAGTTTCATGGCTCGCTACCCCAGCACTTCCTGCAGCCGCTCGAGGGCCGCGCGGGTCATCACGACCAGGCCGGCATCAGCCAGGTCGCGGGCCGTCAGCCGGCCCGATTCGACGGACCGCACGCCGTCGAGGTTGCGAACCGCGAGGACCAGCTTCTCGTCGAGCTTCAGGTCGACGAGCAGCCCCTTGCCGGTCACGCCCAGGCGCTTGAGCATCTCGGCGGCCGCCTTGGTCTTGATCGTCTCGGCCGCGAGCTGGTCCACCACGACCAGCGTCCCGCCCTGCAGCCGCGCCGACAGCGCCGCGATCAGGGCGCCGCGCTCGACCTTCCGGGGCACGCGGTAGTCGTAGCTCCGCGGCTGCGGCCCGAACACCGTGCCGCCCTTGCGCCACAGCGGGTTCCGCGCCTCGCCGACGCGCGCCCGTCCGGTGCCCTTCTGGCGCCACGGCTTCTTGCCCGTGCCGCTGACCAGGCCCCGGGTCTTCGTCATGTGGGTCCCGCGCCGATCGGCGGCGTTGGCGTGCACGACGGATTCCCACACCAAGTGGCCCTTGATGCGCCCGCCGAACAGCTCGTCGCTCACCTCGAGCGTGCCGACCTTCTCGTTCTGAGTGTTGACGACGTCCAGGTTCATGGCTCTCGCTCGCTACTTCTTGCCCTTCGGCTTCTCGACCTGGGGCACACGCACCGGCTTGGCCGCAATGGCCTTGCGGATGATCAGGTACCCGCCGTCCGCGCCCGGCACCGCGCCGCGCACCATCAGCAGGTGGTTGTCCGCGTCGATCCGCTCCACGCGCAGGTTCCGGGTCGTCACGCGCTCGTCGCCCATGTGGCCGGCGGCGCGCATCCCCTTGACCACGCGCGACGGGTAGGACGACGCGCCGATGGACCCCGGCGCCCGGTGGAACATGGATCCGTGGGTGGCGGCGCCGCCGCGGAAGTGGTGGCGCTTGATGACGCCCTGGAACCCCATGCCGCGGCTGGTACCGATCACGTCCACGCGGTCACCGGCGCTGAAGATCGAGACCATCACCTGGTCGCCCGCCTTCATCGCCTCGCCGCCCGTGGCCAGCTTCACCTCGCGGCGCACGCGCGTCGGCGGCACGGCGGCCTTCTTGTAGTGCCCGGCCAGCGCCTTGGTCACCTTCGCGGGACGGTCCTCGACCAGGCCGAGCTGCACCGACTCGTAGCCGTCGCGCTTGGCGTCCTTCGCCTGCACGACGACGCACGGGCCCGCCTTGATCACGGTCACGGGGCGAACGGTGCCGTCCTCGGAGAACAGCTGCGTCATCCCGACTTTCCTGCCGATGATTCCTGTCACCATAGTCAATCTCGGCGCCAGGATTCGGGAGCCAGGATTCAGGATTCAGTCGATCACGCCGAATCCCGGTTCCTGCAATCCCGCCGAATCCCGAATCCCGACTCCTGAATCCTTCGTTACTTCCGGCTCTCCCTGCCGAACGCCTTGATCTCGACGTCCACGCCCGCCGGCAGGTCGAGCTTCATCAGCGCGTCGACGGTCTGCGAGGTCGGCTCGAAGATGTCGATCAGGCGCTTGTGCGTGCGGATCTCGAACTGCTCGCGCGACTTCTTGTCGACGTGCGGCGAGCGGAGGACCGTCCACTTGTTCTTCTCGGTCGGCAGCGGGATCGGGCCGGCCAGCCGCGCGCCCGTGTTCTTCGCCGTGTTCACGATCTCGGCCGTGGACTGGTCGAGCACCCGGGCGTCGTACGCCTTCAGGCGGATGCGGATCTTGTCGCCAAACTGTGTTGACATACTCACTCGCTCGCTTCCGCTCGCAATCAGGATTCAGGAGTCAGGGCTGTCCCTGAATCCCGATTCCTGAATCCTTCGGACTACTCCAGAATCTCCGTCACCGTCCCCGCCCCGACCGTCCGGCCGCCTTCGCGGATCGCGAACTTCGACCCCTTCTCGATCGCCACCGGCGTGATCAGCTCCGCCCGGATGCTCGTGTTGTCCCCGGGCATCACCATCTCCACGCCCTCCGGCAGGAACATCGACCCCGTCACGTCCGTCGTCCGCAGGTAGAACTGCGGCCGATACCCGTTGAAGAACGGCGTGTGCCGCCCGCCCTCGTCCTTCGACAGCACGTACACTTCCGCCTTGAACTTCGTGTGCGGCGTGATCGACCCCGGCTTGGCCAGCACCTGCCCGCGCTCCACGTCCGTCTTCTCCGTCCCGCGCAGCAGCACCCCGATGTTGTCCCCCGCGACCCCTTCGTCGAGCAGCTTCTTGAACATCTCGACGCCCGTCACGATCTTCTTCATCGTCGGCCGGAACCCGATGATCTCCACCTCTTCCCCAACCTTCACCTTGCCCCGCTCCACGCGCCCCGTCACCACCGTCCCCCGCCCCGAGATCGAGAACACGTCCTCGATCGGCATCAGGAACGGCTTGTCCACCTCGCGCGGCGGCAGCGGCACGTAGCTGTCGAGGGCCTCCAGCAGCGTCAGGATCCCCGCCACCGCCTCCGGCTCCCCCTCCAGCGCCTTCATCGCCGACACCCGCACCACCGGCACGTCGTCCCCCGGGAACCCATACGAGGTCAGCAGCTCCCGCACCTCCAGCTCCACCAGGTCCAGCAGCTCCGGGTCGTCCACCGCGTCCACCTTGTTCAGCGCCACCACCAGGCACGGCACTTCCACCTGCCGCGCCAGCAGCACGTGCTCCCGCGTCTGCGGCATCGGCCCGTCCACCGCCGACACCACCACGATCGCCCCGTCCATCTGCGCCGCGCCCGTGATCATGTTCTTGATGTAGTCCGCGTGCCCCGGGCAGTCCACGTGCGCGTAGTGCCGCTTCGCCGAGCTGTACTCCACGTGGCTCGTCGCAATCGTCAGGATCTTCGTCGCGTCCCGACGCCCCTGCGATTCCGACGCCTTCGCCACCTCGTCATACGACACGTACTTCGCCCACCCCTTGTCGGCGGCCACCTTCGTCAGCGCCGCCGTCAGCGTCGTCTTCCCGTGGTCGATGTGCCCGATCGTCCCCACGTTCACGTGCGGTTTCGTACCGATCAAATTTTTCTTTCGCCATGGCTCTATGTCTCCGGTCACTTGCCCTGAATGCGCGCGACGACCTCTTCGCTCACGTTCTGGGGCGCCTGCTCGTATCGTTCGAAGTGCATCGTGTAGGTTGCGCGGCCCTGGGTGCGCGACCGCAGATCGGTGGCGTACCCGAACATCTCCGACAGCGGCACCCGTGCGTTGACGATCTGCGTCCCGCCCCGCGCCTCCATCGAGACGATGCGGCCGCGGCGGGCGCTCAGGTCGCCCATGATGTCGCCCATGTACTCCTCGGGCACCACCACCTCGACCTTCATCACCGGCTCGAGCAGGACGGGGCCCGCGCGCCGGGCGGCTTCCTTGAACGCCATTGACCCGGCGATCTTGAACGCCAGTTCCGACGAGTCCACGTCGTGGGACGATCCGTCGTAGAGCGTGATCGACACGTCGTCGACCGGGTAACCGGCCAGTACACCGGTGGAGAGGGCCTCGCGGATCCCCTCCTCGACCGGTTTGATGAACTCGCGGGGGATCGCGCCGCCGACGATTTCGTTGTTGAACTCGAACCCCTCGCCCGCCTTGCGCGGCGCGAGGCGGATCTTGACGTGGCCGTACTGGCCGTGGCCGCCGGTCTGGCGGATGTAGCGGCCCTCGGCCTGCGCCGGCTGCGTGAGGGTCTCCTTGTAGGCGACCTGCGGGCGGCCCACGCTGGCCTCGACGCCGAACTCGCGCTTCAGGCGATCGACGATGATCTCGAGGTGTAGCTCGCCCATTCCGCTGATGACGACCTGGCCGGTGTCGGCGTCGGTCCGCACGCGGAAGGTCGGGTCCTCGGCCTGCAGCTTGCCGAGGCCCTGGCCGAGCTTCTCCTGGTCCGCCTTGGTCCGCGGCTCGATCGCCAGCGTGATGACCGGCTCGGGGAACACCATCGACTCGAGGACGACGGGGCGCTTCTCCTCGCAGATCGTGTCGCCGGTGGTGACGCTGCGCAGGCCGACGGCGGCGGCGATGTCACCCGCGTAGACTTCCTTGATCTCCTCGCGCTTGTTGGCGTGCATCTTGAGCAGACGGCCGACGCGCTCGCTCCTGCCGCGGGTCGCGTTGAAGACCGTGGAGCCCGACGCCATCACGCCCGAGTACACGCGGATGAAGGCGAGCTGGCCGACGAACGGGTCGGTCATGATCTTGAAGGCCAGCGCGGAGAACGGCGCATCGTCGGCCGCGGGGCGCTCGACGTGCGTTTCCTCCGCCTTGCGCGGGTCGAGCCCCACGACCGGGGGAATGTCGACCGGCGACGGCAGGAAATCCACCACCGCGTCGAGCAGCGGCTGGACGCCCTTGTTCTTGAAGGCCGAGCCGCAGATGACCGGCACGAACGGCCGCTTCTCGTGGCGGACCGACCGGACGGTGCGCCTGCGGATGGCGGCGCGAAGCTCGTCCTCGCTGATCGTCTCGCCCGCCACGTACTTCTCGAGCAGCGCGTCGTCGGCCTCGGTGGCCTTCTCGACGAGGATCTCGCGGTAGTGCCGCGCCTCTTCGACCAGGTCGGCGGGGATCTCGTCGACGAGGTACTCGGCGCCGAGCGTCTCGTCCTTGTAGCGGATGGCCCGCATCCCGATGAGGTCGATGACGCCGGCGAAGTGCTCCTCGGACCCAATCGGCAGCTGGATGGCGACCGGGTTGGCCTGCAGCTTCCGCTCGATCTGCTCCAGCGTGGCGCGGAAGTCGGCGCCGACGCGGTCCATCTTGTTGACGAAGCAGATGCGCGGCACGCGGTACTTGTCGGCCTGGCGCCAGACCGTCTCCGACTGCGGCTCGACGCCCGAGACCGCGTCGAAGACCGCCACAGCGCCGTCGAGGACGCGCAGCGAGCGCTCCACCTCGGCGGTGAAGTCGACGTGGCCGGGTGTGTCGATGATGTTGATGCGGTGGTCGCGCCAGAGGCAGGTGGTGGCGGCGGAGGTGATCGTGATCCCCCGCTCCTGCTCCTGCTCCATCCAGTCCATGACCGCCGTGCCCTCGTGGACCTCACCAATCTTGTACGTAATCCCGGTGTAGAACAGGATCCGTTCCGTGGTGGTGGTCTTCCCGGCATCGATGTGGGCCATGATGCCGATATTCCGAGTGCGATCGAGCGGGACTGAACGGGGCATCGGAACCACTACCAGCGATAGTGCGCGAACGCCTTGTTGGCCTCGGCCATCCGGTGCGTGTCCTCGCGCTTCTTGACCGCGCCGCCACGCAGGTTGGCCGCATCCATGAACTCGTTGGCCAGCTTTTCTTCCATCGTCTTGCCGTCGCCGCGCGAGCGCGCGTAGCCGACCAGCCAGCGGATGCTCAGCGAGAGCCGCCGGTTGGGGTTGACCTCGATCGGCACCTGGTAGTTGGACCCGCCCACGCGCCGCGATTTCACCTCGAGGCTCGGCTTGACGTTGTCGACCGCCTTCTTGAACACCTTGAGGGGGTCGTCGCCCGTGCGTTCCTTGATGATGTCGAAGCTGCGGTAGAGGATCTGCTCGGCCGTGCTCCGCTTGCCGGCGTTCATGACGGTGTTGACGAACTTGGTCACAAGCGCGCTGCTGTAGACGGGGTCCGGCGCGATTTCCCGCTTGGCAATCTCTCGTCTGCGTGGCATATGGCTCTCCCGTCTACGCCTTCGGCCGCTTGGCCCCGTACTTCGACCGGCCCTGCTTGCGGCCCTGGACGCCGACGGCGTCGAGCGTACCGCGCACCACGTGGTAGCGCACCCCCGGCAGGTCCTTGACGCGGCCGCCGCGGATGAGCACCAGCGAGTGCTCCTGCAGGTTGTGCCCGACGCCCGGGATGTAGGTCGTGACCTCGATCCCGTTGGTGAGCCGGACGCGGGCCACCTTGCGGAGGGCCGAGTTCGGCTTCTTGGGCGTCTGGGTGAACACGCGCACGCAGACCCCGCGCTTCTGCGGGTTGTCCTGCAGCGCCGGGCTCTTGGTCTTCACCGCGATCTGCGCGCGGCCCTTGCGAACCAGCTGGCTGATAGTCGGCACGATCACTCCGTCCTCGGGGAAACGCCGCCGCGTCTCGCGGCGCGCGGGCGGCCTGCCCGCGTTCCCCCAACGAGAACGGCCTCCCCGCCTTCACTCGCTTTCGCCTTCTCAGGCGTCGGCGCGCTTTGGCGAGGCTGGCCTAACGTTGTCCCGGGCCTAGAAGCGGCTGCCGGCGTGTGGCTGCCGGCGCTTGGCACCCGGAACGGTTACCCTATAGAAATTGTTTGACTCGCCGCAGGCTTCGCCGTCTTCGGAACGGCAGGAACCTCGAGTGGAAGGGGCACACGGCACACCGCGATGGCTGCCCGTGCTCGCCCGCTTCGCGCGGTCCAGACACTAGATAGGGTTTCCTAGTGCCGGAGAACCTGACGAATATACCATTCTCTCCCTGGTCAATGCAAGAGGCTCGCCGGAAGCGCCCTCACGGCAGCGGAAATTCGACCGGGTCGGTCGCCAGCGGGACGACACCCCACTCCTGGTCCCCGGCCTCGAATTCCGCGATCCGATCGAGCGGGAGCATCACGTAGCGGCCGACACCCGAGGCCGCGACTTCCCCATCCGGCAGCAGGATCTCCCCCGAGCCCTCGTACACCCGCCCTTCCTGCTTGACCACGCGTCCGACCACGCGCAACTCGACGCCGAGCGGCACCGGCCTCTTGAACCGGGTCGTGAATTCGGCCGTCACGCCCCACAGCTCGTTGCCGACCGACGCCATCACCGCCCGGCCAATCGCCTCGTCGAGCATCGCCGTGACCAGGCCGCCGTGCAGCCGGCCTGGATAGCTCTGATGCTCGTCGCGGGCGGTGAAGAGGCCCGCGGTCTGGCCGTTCTCGAGGTCGTAGAACGACGCCTGGATGCCGGCGGCGTTGGTCAGGCCGCAGACCAGGCACATCTTGGAGTTGGCTTGCTTGCGGAGGACGCGGTGCTGCATGGGCGGGATTCGGGAATCAGGATTCGGGAATCAGGATTCAGGGACGTTACGTCCGTCACGCCGATCATAGCTCACGCCGGAGGCCGGCCAATCTCCTGAATCCCGACTCCTGATTCCTGAGTCCCGGCCGGAGTCCGGCCCGAGAAACAGAACGGGCGGGGCTGCCGGCAACCCCGCCCGTCGATCGTCACGCCGAACGTCGTGCCCTACTCCCCGGCGTCGCCGACGCGCGGCAGCACGCCCTCCTCGGGCTCGACGAAGTACTCCATCTCGCGCTCGAGCTCGAGCTCCTCCTCGGTCGGCGGTGGCGGAGGCGGCGGCTCGTCGGCCGGGATCCGCACCGTCCGGTAGGTACTCGAACCCGGTGCCGGCCGGGATGAGCCGGCCCATCGTGACGTTCTCCTTGAGGCCGCGGAGGTAGTCGACCTTGCCTGAGATCGACGCTTCGGTCAGCACGCGCGTGGTCTCCTGGAACGACGCCGCCGAGATGAACGACTCGGTCGACAGCGACGCCTTGGTGATCCCGAGCAGCACCGGCCGCCCCTCGGCCGGCCGCCCGCCAGCCGACAGCACCCGCTCGTTCTCCTCGAGGAAGCGGAACCGGTCGACGACCTCGTCGATGAGGAACTCGGTGTCGCCGACTTCCTTCTCGATCTTCACCCACCGCATCATCTGCCGCGAGATGACCTCGATGTGCTTGTCGTTGATGTTCACGCCCTGGAGCCGGTAGACCTCCTGGATCTCGTTGACCAGGTAGGCCTGCAGCTCCTTCTCGCCAAGGACGTTGAGGATGTCGTGCGGATTGCGCGGCCCGTCCATCAGCGGGTCGCCCGCCCGGACGTGCTCGCCTTCCTGCACGTTGACGTGCACGCCGCGCGGCACGGAGTACTCGCGCTCCTCGGCGCCCGGCTCGTCGGGCGCGATCAGGATCTTGCGAAGTCCCTTGACCGTCGGGCCGTACTTCACGATGCCGTCGATCTCGCTGATGACCGCCGGGTCGCGCGGCTTGCGCGCCTCGAACAGCTCGACCACGCGCGGCAGGCCGCCGGTGATGTCCTTGGTCTTGGTGGTCTCGCGCGGGATCTTCGCCAGCACCTGGCCCGGCTCGACCGTCTCCCCGTCGCTCACCATCATGTGCGCGCGCGACGGCATGTGGTACTTGCGCAGGACGGTCTTGCCGTCGGCCTTGCGGATCTCGACCGCCGGCTGCTTCTTTTCGTCGGGCGAGTCCACGATGATGTAGCGCGAGAGTCCGGTGACCTCGTCCATTTCCTCGTGGACGGTGACGCCCTCGATGATGTCGCGGAACCGGATGACGCCGCCCTCCTCGGTCAGGATCGACGACGTGTAGGGATCCCACTCCACCAGGACCTGGCCCTGCTCGACCTGCTGGCCGTCCTTGACCTTCAGGCGCGCGCCGTAGACCGCAGGGTAGCGCTCGCGGTCGCGGCCCTTGGCATCCTGGACGACCAGCGACCCGGTGCGGTTCATGACGACGAGGCGGCCTTCCTTCCTGTTCTCGACCACCTGCAGTCCCTGGAACCTGACCGTGCCGGCGTTCTTGGCCTCCTGCGTCGACTGCTCGGTCACGCGCGACGCCGTGCCGCCGATGTGGAAGGTCCGCATCGTCAGCTGCGTGCCCGGCTCACCGATCGACTGGGCGGCGATGACGCCGACGGCCTGGCCGAGCTCGACCAGCTGGCCGGACGCGAGGTCGCGACCGTAGCACCGGGCGCACACGCCGCGGCGCGACGCGCAGGTGAGCACGGAGCGGATCTTGACCTTCTCGACGCCGGAGTCCTGCACCTTGGAGGCGAGGTCCTCGGTGATCTCCTCGTTCGCGTCGACGATCACCTCGCCGGTCACCGGGTCGGCGATCTTCTCGAGCGACACGCGGCCGACGATCCGGTCGCGCAGCGCCTCGATGATCTCGCCGCTCTCGATGATGGCCTTCGCCTCGATGCCGTCGAGCGTGCCGCAGTCGTGCTCGGAGATGATCACGTCCTGGGCGACGTCGACCAGCCGGCGCGTGAGGTAGCCGGAGTCCGCGGTCTTGAGCGCGGTGTCGGCCAGCCCCTTGCGGGCGCCGTGCGTCGAGATGAAGTACTGCAGCACCGTGAGGCCTTCACGGAAGTTCGACGTGATCGGCGTCTCGATGATCTCGCCCGAGGGCTTTGCCATCAGGCCGCGCATGCCGGCGAGCTGCCGGATCTGCTGCTTGGAGCCGCGGGCCCCGGAGTCGGCCATGACGTAGACGGCGTTGAAGCTCTTGCCCTCGCTGTCCATCTCGCCCATTTCCGTGAACATCTCGTCGGCGATCTTCTCGGTGACGTCCGACCAGATGGCGATCACCTTGTTGTAGCGCTCGCCGTTGGTGATCGCGCCTTCCTGGTACTGCTGCTCGACCTTGATGACCTCCTCGCGCGCGGCGTCGACCAGCGCGGGCTTCTCGCTCGGGATGACCAGATCGTCGATGCCGATCGACAGCCCCGAGCGGGTGGCGTAGAGGAAGCCGAGGTTCTTGAGGCTGTCGAGCATCTCGACGGTCAGCACGTGCCCGAAGTCGAGGTAGCAGCGGTTGACGAGCTGCTGCAGCCCCTTCCGCTTGAGCAGGCCGTTGATGTAGGGCACCTGCGTGGGCAGCGCGTCGTTGAAGATGACGCGGCCCACGGTGGTGTTGACGATCTTGTTCTCGACGTGCTGGACGTCGGCGTGCAGCACGTCCTGGTCGTCGCGCGGCATGGCGGCCAGGTCCATCAGCGGGCCGGTGTAGCGCAGGCGGATCGGCGTGAGCGTCTCCACCTCGCCGGCGTGCAGCGCCAGCACCACGTCGTCGATGTTGCTGAACGCCCGCCCCTCGCCCTTGGCGCCCGGGCGCGCCTTGGTCAGGTAGTAGCAGCCGAGGACGATGTCCTGCGACGGGATCGCGATCGGCGCCCCGTTGGCCGGCGAGAGGATGTTGTTCGACGACATCATCAGCACCGACGCCTCGATCTGCGCCTCGGGCGACAGCGGGATGTGGACCGCCATCTGGTCGCCGTCGAAGTCGGCGTTGAACGCCGTGCAGACGAGCGGGTGGATCCGGATCGCCTTCCCCTCGACCAGCACCGGCTCGAACGCCTGGATGCCGAGGCGGTGCAGCGTGGGCGCGCGGTTGAGGAGCACCGGGTGCTCCTGGATGACCTCCTCGAGCACGTCCCAGACCTCGGGGCTGGCCTGCTCGACCATCTCCTTGGCCTGCTTGATGGTGGCCACCAGGCCGCGCTGCTCGAGCTTGTTGTAGATGAACGGCTTGAACAGCTCGAGCGCCATCTTCTTCGGCAGCCCGCACTGGTGGAGCTTCAGCTCGGGGCCGACGACGATGACCGAGCGGCCGGAGTAGTCGACGCGCTTGCCGAGCAGGTTCTGGCGGAAGCGCCCCTGCTTCCCCTTCAGGGTGTCGGAGAGCGACTTGAGCGGGCGGTTGTTCGCCCCGCGCAGGACGCGGCCGCGGCGGCCGTTGTCGAACAGCGCGTCGACCGCCTCCTGGAGGATCCGCTTCTCGTTGCGGATGATGACGTCGGGCGCCTTCAGTTCGATGAGCTTCTTGAGCCGGTTGTTCCGGTTGATGACGCGGCGGTAGAGGTCGTTGAGGTCCGAGGTGGCGAACCGGCCGCCGTCGAGCGGCACCAGCGGGCGCAGCTCGGGCGGGATCACCGGGACGACCTCGAGGATCATCCACTCGGGCTTGTTGTTCGACTTGCGGAACGAGTCCACCACGCGCAGCCGCTTGGCGTACTTGAGCTGCTTCTGCGCGGAGGTCTCGCGGCGCATCTTGTCGCGCATCTCGAGTGAGAGCTGCTCGACATCGACCCGCTTGAGCAGCTCCTTGATCGCCTCGGCGCCCATCTGGGCGCGGAAGGCGGTGGCGCCGTAGTCCTCGCGCGCCTTCCGGAACTGCTCCTCGGTGAGCAGCTGGTTGGGCTTGAGGTCGGTGCTCCCGGCGTCGACGACGACATAGGCCTCGAAGTAGAGGATCCGCTCGAGGTCGCGCAGCGAGATGTCGAGCAGGTGGCCGATGCGGCTCGGCAGCCCCTTGAAGAACCACACGTGGCTGACCGGCGTCGCCAGGGCGATGTGCCCGAGGCGCTCGCGGCGGACCTTGGCCTGGGTGACCTCGACGCCGCACTTGTCGCAGACGACGCCGCGGTGCTTCATGCGCTTGTACTTGCCGCACAAGCACTCCCAGTCGGTGATCGGCCCGAAGATCTTGGCGCAGAACAGGCCGTCCCGCTCCGGCTTGAACGTCCGGTAGTTGATCGTCTCCGGCTTGGTGACCTCGCCGTGCGACCAGCCGAGAATCCGCTCGGGTGACGCGAGGCTGATGCGGATGGCGTCGAAGTCGGCCATCAGCGCGCCCTTGTCGTGGAAGCTTGGTTTCATGTGCCTTCTTCTATGTTCCGGCGGAGGCAGGCCTGGCCCGCCCCCGCGTCGCCGGGTTCCCTGGTCTTACGCTTCCTCGAGCGCCGGTGCCGCGTCGGGCGTCGCCGGCGGCAGCCGCTTCTTGATCGGGATCAGCTCCACGTCGAGGCAGAGCGACTGCAGCTCGCGGATGAGGACGTTGAACGACTCGGGCAGCCCGGGCGTGAACGAGGCGTCGCCCTTGACGATGGCCTCGTAGATCTTGGCCCGGCCCGTGACGTCGTCGGACTTGGCGGTGAGCAGCTCCTGGAGGATGTGCGCCGCGCCGTAGGCCTCGAGCGCCCAGACCTCCATCTCGCCGAACCGCTGGCCGCCGAACTGCGCCTTGCCGCCCAGCGGCTGCTGCGTGATGAGCGAGTAGGGCCCGATCGACCGGGCGTGGATCTTGTCGTCGACCAGGTGCGACAGCTTGAGCATGTAGATGTAGCCCACCGTCACTTCCTGCTCGAACCGCTCGCCCGTCATCCCGTCGAACAGCCGCGTCTTGCCCGAGCGCGGGTGGCCCGACTTCTCGAGCCACGCCTTGATCTCCAATTCGGTGGCGCCGTCGAAGACGGGCGTCGCGAAGTGGAGGCCGAGGGCGTGCGCGGCCCATCCCAGATGGGTCTCGAGGATCTGCCCGACGTTCATTCGCGAGGGGACGCCGAGCGGGTTGAGCACGATCTCGACCGGCGTGCCGTCGGGCAGGTGCGGCATGTCCTCCTCGGGGAGGATGCGCGCGATGACGCCCTTGTTGCCGTGGCGGCCGGCCATCTTGTCGCCGACCGACAGCTTGCGCTTCATGGCGACGTAGGTCTTGACCAGCTTGATGACGCCGGGCGGCAGCTCGTCGCCGCGGCGGATCTTCTCCTTCTTCTCCTCGAACAGCTGGCGGATGACCTCCACCTGCCGCTCGGTGCGCTCCTCGAGGCCGTGCAGCTCGTCCTGCAGGCGGGCGTCGTCGCCGCTCACCTTCAGGCGCAGCATCGACTCGTACGGGACCGGCTGGAGCGCCTCGGCGGTGAGCTCGGTCCCCTTGCGGAGCAGCCGCTCGCGGCCGTACTCGTCGTGGAGGTCGGCGCGCAGCGTCTGGCCCTGCACCATCTGGACGATCCGCTTCTTCACCTCGTCGTGGAGGATGCGGACCTCGTCCTGCAGGTTCTTCTCCATCATGTCGAGCTCGTCCTGCTCGATCGCCTTGGCCCGCTCGTCCTTCTCGATGCCCTTCCTGGAGAAGATCTTCACGCCGACGACGATGCCCTCGATGCCTGGCGGGCAGACCAGCGACGCGTCGCGGACGTCGCCCGCCTTCTCGCCGAAGATCGCGCGCAGCAGCTTCTCCTCCGGCGTCAGCTGCGTCTCGCCCTTGGGCGTGACCTTGCCGACCAGGATGTCGCCCGACTTCACGTAGGCGCCGATCCGGATGATCCCGCTATCGTCGAGGTCCTTGAGCGCGCTCTCGGGCACGTTCGGAATGTCCCGGGTGATCTCCTCGGGCCCGAGCTTGGTGTCGCGCGCCTCGATCTCGAACTCCTCGATGTGGATGGACGTGTAGTAGTCGTCCTTGACCATCCGCTCGGAGACGAGGATCGCGTCCTCGAAGTTGTAGCCGCGCCAGGGCATGAAGGCGACGAGCACGTTCCGCCCGAGCGCGAGCTCGCCGAGGTCGGTGCACGGCCCGTCGGCCAGCGCCTGGCCCTTGGCGACCTTCTGGCCGACCTTCACGATCGGCCGCTGGTTGATGCAGGTGTTCTGGTTCGAGCGCTTGAACTTGGTGAGGTTGTAGATGTCGGCGCCCATCTCCTTGCCGGCGTCCCCGCCCTCGCCGTGCACGCGGACGACCACGCGCTGGCTGTCGACGAAGTCGACGGTGCCCGACCGGCGGGTCGACACGACGGCGCCCGAGTCGCGTGCGGTGATGTACTCCATCCCGGTGCCGACCAGCGGCGCGCGGGCGCGGAGCAGCGGCACGGCCTGCCGCTGCATGTTCGACCCCATCAGCGCCCGGTTCGCGTCGTCGTGCTCGAGGAACGGGATGAGCGAGGCCGCCACCGAGACCAGCTGCTTGGGCGACACGTCGATGAACTCGACGATCTCGCGCGGCGCGAGGATGAAGTCCCCTTCCTTGCGGGCGTTCACCCGATCCTGCGTGAGCCGCAGGTCGGCGTCGAGGGGCACGTTCGCCTGGGCGATGACGTACCGGTCCTCCTCCCAGGCCGACAGGTAGAACGAGTGCGGCTCCCACTCGGCCGGCTTCTTGCGCCGGCTCTTCGCCTGGGCGTTCTCCTCGTTGAGCGTGGCCACCTCGACGATGTCGCCGGCCTTGAACTTCGTGCCGGCGCCGTCCTGGATCAGCACGTAGTGGACCACCCGGCCGTCCCTGACCTTGAGGTAGGGCGATTCGATGAAGCCGAACTCGTTGATCCGCGCGTAGCACGACAGCGACGAGATCAGGCCGATGTTCGGGCCTTCCGGCGTCTCGATCGGGCAGATGCGGCCGTAGTGCGTCGGGTGCACGTCGCGCACCTCGAACCCGGCGCGCTCGCGCGAGAGGCCGCCCGGCCCGAGGGCCGACAGCCGGCGCTTGTGCGTGACCTCGGAGAGCGGGTTGGTCTGGTCCATGAACTGCGACAGCTGCGAGGACCCGAAGAACTCGCGAATCGCGGCCATGACCGGCTTCGCGTTGATCAGGTCGTGCGGCATGGCGGTCGCCATTTCCTGGTAGACCGACATCTTCTCCTTGATCGCCCGCTCCATCCGCACCAGGCCGATGCGGAACTGGTTCTCGAGCAGCTCGCCGACCGAGCGCACGCGCCGGTTGCCGAGGTGGTCGATGTCGTCGACGGCGGCCAGGTTCCGGCGCAGCTTCAGCAGGAACCTGATGACCTCGTAGAAATCCTGCGGGTGCAGGATCTTCTCGTCGAGCGGGGTGTTGAGGCCCAGCTTGGTGTTCAGCTTGAGGCGGCCGACCCGCGAGAAGTCGTACTTCTGCGGGTTGAAGAACATGTTCTCGAACAGCGAGCGCGAGCTGTCCTCGGTGGGCGGGTCGCCCGGCCGCAGCCGGCGGTAGATCTCGACCAGCGCCTGCACGTGGTTCTGGATCGTGTCCTTGCGCAGCGTCTGCGAGACGATCGGGCCGATCTCGTCGCGATCGGGGAAGAAGACGTCCACCTTCTCGATCCCCTTCTCCTGGAGGATCGAGATCTGGCGGGCGGCCAGCTCCTCGTTCGCCTGGACGAGCACCTCGCCCGTCTCCATGTCCACGACGTCCTGGGCCGCGTGCGCCCCCTCGAGCTCGGCGTCGTCGATCTTCACGGCCTCGACGCCCGCCTTCCGCAGGGCCAGGATCGCCGAGTTGGTGATCTTCTTGCCCTTGTGGATGACGATGTCGGAGCCCTTGACCTCGATGTCCTCGCCGGCGCGGAGGCCGACCAGACTCTCGCCGACGCTCCAGTAGACGCCCGGCTTGAGGTAGAGCCGCTCCACGCTGTAGAAGGTCCGGATGATCTCCTCGGTGCTCTGGAGGCCCAGGGCGCGGAGGAACACCGTGGCGAAGAACTTGCGCTTGCGGTCGATGCGGACGTAGAGCAGGTTCTTGGCGTCGAACTCGAATTCGACCCACGACCCGCGGTACGGGATGATCTGCGCGATGTAGAGGGTCTTGTCCTCGGAGTGGAAGAACGCGCCCGGCGACCGGTGCAGCTGCGAGACGATGACGCGCTCGGTCCCGTTGATGATGAACGTGCCGTTCTCGGTCATCAGCGGGATGTCGCCGAAGTAGACCTCCTGCTCCTTGATGTCGCGGATCGTCTTCACGCCGGTCTCGGGGTCCTTGTTCCAGACCACGAGGCGGATGGTGACCTTGAGGGGCACGGCGAAGGTCATGCCGCGCTCCTGGCACTCGTCGACGTCGTACTTGAGCTTCAGCCCGACCGTTTGCCCGCAGATGTCGCACGCGTCGCCCCGCACCGCGTTGGCGCGGCCGCAGCGCGGGCACAGTACGTCCTTGTCGCCGTACTGGTCCACGACGAGCGTGGTCCCGCAGCTGGCGCACGGCTTGCGCAGGTGGTGCAGGCCGACGAGCTTGCCGCACTTGCACTCCCAGTTGCCGATCGAGTAGTCGATGAACTCGAGCGAGGAGTTCTCCCGGAAGTCGGAGATGGGGAACACCGACTTGAAGACCGACTGCAGCCCGGCGTCGTCCCGCTCGGCCGGCAGGCGGTTCATCTGGAGGAACCGTTCGTACGAGTTCTTCTGGATCTCGATCAGGTTCGGGATCGGGATCGTGGTCTTGATCTTCGAGAAGTCGATGCGCTCTCGGTAAACGTTCGTGGGAAGGCTGTACATCCTGTGCAGGTCTCAAAAGCAGCGTCCCGCGTGGGCGGGACGCGACGGATGGCCGCGCTTCGGGCCGCTTGCGCTGGCCCGAAGCCGCTCGTTCGGGGACGCGGCCCTCCTGCGGCAGAAGGCTCGCGTTTGTCCGGCCGGAGGAGCGGGCGCACCGCCCATCCCCCGGCCGACGTATGGTCGGACCCGGCGTCCGCCCCTACTTGATGTCGACCTTGGCCCCGACCTCTTCGAACTTCTTCCTGATCGACTCGGCCTCGTCCTTCGGCACGCCTTCCTTGATCGGCTTCGGCGCGCCCTCGACCAGGTCCTTGGCTTCCTTCAGCCCGAGGCTGGTGACCTCGCGGACGACCTTGATGACGTTGATCTTCTTGTCGCCCACCTCGGTGAGGATGACGTTGAACTCGGTCTTCTCCTCGACCGGGGCCGCCGCCGCCGCACCGCCGCCCGCCGGCATCGCCATGGGCATCGCCGCCGCCGCCGACACGCCGAGTTCGGTTTCGAGCGCCTTCACGAGCTGCGAGAGCTCGAGCACGCTGATGCCCTTGATGTAATCGACCACCTGCTGCTGGTTCAGTTCCGACATGTCAGTTCTCCTAGCTCATGAAAGCCGCATTGGCGGACCCGGTGGTCCGCCCTACGGGTGCAGGGCCGCCGGCCCTGCGGGTGTAGGACAGGTCGTGGGACCCGCCAAGGTCTATGCGTCGCCCTTCTTCTTCTCCGCCTGCGCGAGCACGTTCAGCAGCCCCTGCGGCGCCGCGTTGAGGACGGTGACCAGACGGACCATCGGCGCGTTGAGGAGGAAGAGCAGCTTGGCGTACAGCTCCGGCTTGCCCGGAAGCTGGGCCAGCTCCGACACCTCGGCGGCCTGGATCGTCCGCCCCTGCACCACGGCCGCCTTGATGGTCAGCTGCGGCGCCGTCTTCGCGAACGTCGTCAGCGTCTTGGCCAGCGCCACCGGGTCGGTGCCCGTGTAGGCGATGGCCGTCGTCCCCTGGAAGAACTCGCTCAGCGGCTCGAACGGCGTGCCCTTGAGGACACGGCGGGCGAGCGTGTTCTTGACAACCCGGTAGTGCCCCTTGGCCGCGCGGACCTGACGCCGCAGCTCGGTCACCTGAGGCACGTTGAGGCCCTTGTAGTCGAACAGGATCGCCGTGTCGACGCCCTGGAGCGCCGCCGCGACCTGCTCGAGCGTTTCCGTCTTCTCGCTTCTCGTCAACGCCATGACTGCTGCACCTTCTTCCCTACTTCTTCGCGACGTCCACGGTGGCCGTGTCGATCTTGATCGCCGGGCCCATCGTCGTGGACAGCACGAGGCTCTTGAGGTACTTGCCCTTGGCCGCCGCGGGCTTCGCCTTCACAATCGCCTCGACGAGCGCGTGGGCGTTCTGCAGCAGGTTCTGGGTCGGGAACGAAGCCTTGCCGACCGGCGCGTGGACGATCCCGGTTTTGTCGACGCGGAACTCCACCTTGCCGGCCTTGATCTCACGGACGGCCTTGCCGATGTCGAAGGTGACGGTGCCGGTCTTCGGGTTGGGCATCAGGCCGCGCGGGCCGAGCACCTTGCCGAGGCGGCCGACCGACTTCATCATGTCCGGCGTCGCGACGACGGCCTCGAAGTCGATGAACCCGCCCTGGATCTTCTCGACGATCTCCTCGCCGGCCACGATGTCGGCGCCGGCCTCCTGGGCTTCCTTCTGCTTCTCGCCGCCGGCGATGGCCAGGACCTTCTTGGTCTTGCCCAGGCCGTGCGGCAGGACGACGGTGCCGCGCACCATCTGGTCGGCGTGCTTGGGATCGACGCCGAGCCGGAAGGCGAGCTCGACGGTCTCGTCGAACTTCGCGAACTTGACCTTCTGGGCGAGCGGCACGGCGTCGTCGAGGACGTAGACCCGGTCGCCGACCTGCGCCTTGGCGGCGCTGAACTTCTTGCCTGACTTTCTCATCGACCCTCCCTGTGGTCAGCGGGCCCGCATGAGCGGACCCTCCCACACGCGTGACGAACGAACCGGGGATTCGGGAATCGGGATTCAGGATTCGGGGGCGTCCCTGAATCCTGAATCCCGACTCCTGAATCCTCTTACTGAATCACATCCAGCCCCATCGACCGCGCCGTGCCGGACACCGTTTTGACCGCCGCCTCGAGGTTCTCGGCGTTGAGATCGGGCATCTTCAGCCGCGCGATTTCCTCGACCTGCTTGACCGTCACCGTGCCGACCTTGTTCTTGTTCGGCTCGGCCGAACCCTTGGCGATGTTCGCGGCCCGCTTGAGCAGCACGGCGGCCGGCGGCGTCTTGGTGATGAAGCTGTAACTGCGGTCGGCGTAGACGGTCACGACGACCGGGATGATCAGCCCCTCGTCCTTGGCGGTCTTCGCGTTGAAGTTCTTGCAGAAGTCCATGATGTTCAGCCCGTGCGGGCCGAGCGCGGTGCCGACGGGAGGCGCCGGCGTCGCCTTGCCGGCTGCAATCTGGAGCTTCACGACCGCCTGAATTTTCTTCGCCATAAGACCCTGGTCTCCGTCCTACAACTTCTCCACCTGCATGAACTCGAGCTCGACCGGCGTCGACCGGCCGAAGATCGTCACCATCACCTTGAGCGTATTCCGGTCGACGTTGACCTCGTCGATCGTGCCTTCGAAGCTGGTAAACGGCCCCTCGTTGATCCGGACGCGCTCGCCCTTCTCGAACGAGTACTTGGGCTTGGGCTTCTCGGCCGCCGTCGTGACCTGAAGGAGGATCTGGTCGACTTCCTCCCGGGTGAGCGGCGTGGGCCGCGCGCCGGCGCCGACAAAACCGGTCACCTTCGGGGTGTTCTTGACGACGTGCCAGGCGTTGTCCGACATGTACATCTCGACGAGGATGTAGCCGGGGAAGAAGCGCTTGGGCGTCTCGACCTTGCGCCCGCCGCGCATCTCCACGACGATCTCGGTCGGGATGAGGATCTCCCCAATCTCATCCTGCAGCCCGTACGCCTGCACGCGCTGCCGGAGGGACTCGGACACCTTCTTCTCGAACCCCGAGTAGGTGTGGACGATGTACCACTGCTTCGTCCGGTCGTCGGTCATGCCACACCAAACCACTTGAAGATCCACTGGAACGCGTTGTTCAGGCCGTAGTCCACGACGAACAGGTACACCCCGAAGAAGATCGACGTGAGGATCACGACGACCGTCGTCGCGTACACTTCCTTCCGCGAAGGCCAGGTGACGCGCTTGAGTTCGTTGCGAACCTCGACGAGGAACGTCTTGAAGGTTCCCCACGACCCGGTCACGTTGCCGCCCGCGTCCTTGACGTTATCGATGATTGCCACGGCCTTCACCGCCAATCCGAATCACGGAGGATTCGGGATTCGGGATTCGGGATTCGGCGCGTCCCGCGGCCCCTTGAATCCTGATTCCTGACTCCTGAATCCTGATAACTGGCAGGCCAGGAGGGGATCGAACCCCCAACCCCCGGTTTTGGAGACCGGTGCTCTTCCAGTTGAGCTACTGGCCTGTAACTCCCACCGGGGCTGAAGCCCCGGCCTACTTCGTCTCCCGGTGTGCCGTGTGCTTGCGGCAGTGCGGGCAGAACTTGCTGAGCTCGAGACGCTCGGTCGTCTTCTTCTTGTTCTTCGTCGTGTTGTAGTTCCGGCGCTTGCAGTCGGTGCAGGCCAGGATGATGATGTCTCGCATAACTACTGCGCTCGCTTCGCTCGCTAATCGGGATTCGGGATTCAGGAGTCGGGAATCAGGCACTCCCCCGAATCCTGAATCCCGATTCCTGAATCCTTCGGACTACTCCAGAATCTCCGTCACCGTCCCCGCCCCGACCGTCCGGCCGCCTTCGCGGATCGCGAACTTCGACCCCTTCTCGATCGCCACCGGCGTGATCAGCTCCGCCCGGATGCTCGTGTTGTCCCCGGGCATCACCATCTCCACGCCCTCCGGCAGGAACATCGACCCCGTCACGTCCGTCGTCCGCAGGTAGAACTGCGGCCGATACCCGTTGAAGAACGGCGTGTGCCGCCCGCCCTCGTCCTTCGACAGCACGTACACTTCCGCCTTGAACTTCGTGTGCGGCGTGATCGACCCCGGCTTGGCCAGCACCTGCCCGCGCTCCACGTCCGTCTTCTCCGTCCCGCGCAGCAGCACCCCGATGTTGTCCCCCGCGACCCCTTCGTCGAGCAGCTTCTTGAACATCTCGACGCCCGTCACGATCTTCTTCATCGTCGGCCGGAACCCGATGATCTCCACCTCTTCCCCAACCTTCACCTTGCCCCGCTCCACGCGCCCCGTCACCACCGTCCCCCGCCCCGAGATCGAGAACACGTCCTCGATCGGCATCAGGAACGGCTTGTCCACCTCGCGCGGCGGCAGCGGCACGTAGCTGTCGAGGGCCTCCAGCAGCGTCAGGATCCCCGCCACCGCCTCCGGCTCCCCCTCCAGCGCCTTCATCGCCGACACCCGCACCACCGGCACGTCGTCCCCCGGGAACCCATACGAGGTCAGCAGCTCCCGCACCTCCAGCTCCACCAGGTCCAGCAGCTCCGGGTCGTCCACCGCGTCCACCTTGTTCAGCGCCACCACCAGGCACGGCACTTCCACCTGCCGCGCCAGCAGCACGTGCTCCCGCGTCTGCGGCATCGGCCCGTCCACCGCCGACACCACCACGATCGCCCCGTCCATCTGCGCCGCGCCCGTGATCATGTTCTTGATGTAGTCCGCGTGCCCCGGGCAGTCCACGTGCGCGTAGTGCCGCTTCGCCGAGCTGTACTCCACGTGGCTCGTCGCAATCGTCAGGATCTTCGTCGCGTCCCGACGCCCCTGCGATTCCGACGCCTTCGCCACCTCGTCATACGACACGTACTTCGCCCACCCCTTGTCGGCGGCCACCTTCGTCAGCGCCGCCGTCAGCGTCGTCTTCCCGTGGTCGATGTGCCCGATCGTCCCCACGTTCACGTGCGGTTTCGTACGATCAAATTTTTCTTTCGCCATGCGCGTGATCCTCGATCCGCCTTCGCGGACGCCGCATCAACGGCGCCCGCTGCGGCGGACTGAACTGGAGCCGATGA
Organism: uncultured Acidobacteriota bacterium; assembly: GCA_963727765.1. Taxonomy (GTDB): domain Bacteria; phylum Acidobacteriota; class Vicinamibacteria; order Vicinamibacterales; family Fen-181; genus FEN-299. The sequence continues at coordinate 430,529 of CAVSGZ010000008.1, read as the reverse complement.
CCAGGATCGAACTGGTGACCTCGTCCTTACCAAGGACGCGCTCTGCCTACTGAGCTACATCGGCACGGGACCTGTTGCTCGGGCAGTCGCGCTGCCCACCGGTTGCCTGTCCGCCCACACCCTTCAGGCGACGGCGTCACTGGCCTGCCAACCGAAGCTCGCTAGTCCGTCCGCCTGCGCCCTTCCGCCTACGCCCTTCGGGCTTCGGCGGGACAAGTCGGGCTACGGCGGACAACCTTCGCCTGCATTGCGAGCGAAGGTTGGAGCGGGAGACGGGGATCGAACCCGCGACCAACAGCTTGGAAGGCTGTGACTCTACCACTGAGTTACTCCCGCTCACCGAGCCTTCCCTGGGGGCTATCCGCACGGGCGGGCCGCGCCGCCCGGTTTCACGATCCGACATCGGCCTGCCGGCCGAGTCGAATGGTGGCGAGGGGAGGATTCGAACCTCCGAAGCCACTTGGGCGACAGATTTACAGTCTGTTGCATTTGACCGCTCTGCAACCTCGCCACACCACGAACCGGATTCGTCCACCCGGCCGTCTTCCGCCGCGCGGGCCGGCCGCGTCACTTGCCGTCGACACCGCGTCCTGGCGCCAAGTCGATGGAGCTGGCGGAGGGATTTGAACCCCCGACCAGCTGATTACAAATCAGCTGCTCTACCGGACTGAGCTACGCCAGCCAGACGAAAGGATTTATCGTAGCACGTCCCATGCCAATCGACAAGTGCTGCAGACGCTCACGAAACCTCGTCAACAGGCCCTGTTCGTCCTGCTGAGCTGGCCTTTTCGACAAGTCGGCCGGCCGTCCGCTGCCGGACCGCCTCGAACAGCACGATGCCGGCCGCGACGCTGACGTTGACGCTGCTGACGTGACCGAGCATCGGGATCGAGGCCGTGCGGTCGCACCGCTCCCGAACGAGCCGTCTCAACCCTTCGCCCTCGGCCCCGAGGACGAGGGCCGTCGGCAGCGTCAGGTCCAGGTCGGTGTATCGCTGCGGCGCATCGCCGGCGAGTCCCACGGTCCAGACGTTCGCCGCCTTGAGATCTTCGATCGCCCGCGCGATGTTCACGACGCTGGCGATTCGGGCATGGGCGATCGCGCCCGCGGAGGCCTTGGCGGCGATGCCGTCGATCGCGGCGGCCCGCCGCGTCTGTCGAATCACGCCGTCGACGCCGGCCGCGTCCGCGACGCGCAGAATGGCGCCGAAGTTGTGCGGGTCCTCGACGCCGTCGAGCACGACGATGAGCGGCGCGTGTCCCGGCGTCCGCACGAGGTCGGACACGTCGTACTGCGGAGCCTCCTCGACGTCGGCCGCCACCCCCTGGTGCAGCCCTCCTCGAGAGACGCGTTCGAGCTCCGCCGGGTCGACCTGCTGCACACGGAGGTTCGCCTCCGAGGCCAGCCGGAGCACCTCCTGCACGCGCCTGTCGGCCCGCGCCGACACCCTCAGGCTCCGCACTCGTCCTGCGCGCAATGCCTCGAGCACGGGGTTGATGCCGTAGATGATCACTTGGGCTCCAGGCTTCGGGCTTCAGGCTCCAGGCCACTGCCCGCTACGCATTTCTGAGAGCCTCGACAAACGCCGCCGCGCGCTCGCGACACCCGAGGATCGGCGCCAGGCCAGCCGACGCCGGCAGTTCCGCGCCGCGGTCGATCGCCGGCACCGCCTGGTCGAGCTCGGGCCCTCCCGCCGCGCCGGTCAGCGCGACGCGAATCGGGTGGAACAGCCCCTTCGCCTTCTGGCCCGTCTGCTGCTTCACGGCGCCGACAACGGCACGGAATCGGTCGCGGTCGATCAGGCGCGGGCTCCGCGACAGCTCGCGCGCGAGGCACTCGATCACCTCCCGCGCTCCGTCGTGCGCCAGCACCTCGGCCACTTCGGGGTCGCGCGCCGCCCGGGCGGGCTCGTACGCGAAGAGGAATCCCAGCCGCGACGGGATCTCGTCGAGCCGGTCGACCGACCCCGCGGCCATCGGCACCACGGCCGCGAGGTACTCGAGCGCCGCCGGCCCCACGTCGCCGGCGAGGCCACCTCGCTTGAAGTAGTCGAGCGCCAGCTCCACGATCCGCGCGGGGCCGGTGGTCCTCAGGTAGTGGCGGTCGACCCAGGCCAGCTTCTCTTCGTCGAACACGCCCGCGCTGTGCCCCACCGCGCCGATCGAGAACCGCCTCGCCAGTTCGTCGATCGGGAGCAGCTCCTGGTCGCCGCCCGGCGACCAGCCGATGAGCGCGAGATAATTGACCAGCGCCTCGGGCAGGTACCCCTTCGCGCGGAACTCGGCCACCGACGTCGCGCCGTGGCGCTTGGAGAGCGGCGAGTGGTCGGGCCCCATCACCAGCGCGAGGTGGGCAAAGGCGGGAGGCGTGAAGCCGAGCGCCTCGTAGATCAGGATCTGGCGCGGCGTGTTGGAGATGTGATCCTCGCCACGGACCACGTGCGTCACCTCCATCAGCGCGTCATCGATCACCACGGCGAAGTTGTAGGCCGGGTGGCCGTCGGACCGCAGCAGCACCGGGTCGCCGATCACGCTGGTGTGAAACGTCACCTCGCCGCGGACGAGATCGGCAAATGCGACGAGCCGATCCTCGGGCACCCTGAAACGGACGACCGCCTTCTCGCCGCGCGCGATCCGCTCGCGCGCCGTCGCCGCCGCCGTCGCGCGGCACGTGCCCGGGTACTTCGGAGGCCGCCCGGAGGCCAGCGCCCGCTGGCGGTTCGCCTCGAGCTGCTCGGCCGAGCAGAAGCAGTGATAGGCCGTCCCGGACGCGACGAGCTTCTCCGCGAAATCGCGATACACGCCGAGACGCTCCGACTGGCGGTACGGGCCGTGGGGCCCGCCGATGTCCGGTCCCTCGTCCCAGCCGAGCCCCATCCAGCGGAGATCCTCGAGGATCGCCGCCTCGGACTCGCGCGTGGACCGCCCCACGTCGGTGTCCTCGATGCGCAGGATGAACGTGCCGCCCGAGCCGCGCGCCATCAGGTAGTTGAACAGCGCCGTGCGCGCGTTGCCGACGTGCAGGTGGCCGGTGGGGCTTGGGGCGAAACGGACGCGCATATCAGTCGCTAGTGGTCAGTGGCTCGTGGTCAGTCGGTCACGCTGTCACGCTGCAGCAGCGCGATCGCGTGCACGGCGAGCGCCTCGCCGCGCCCGGCTGCGTCCACGCCTTCGTTGGTCTTGGCCTTCACGCTCACGGCCGACGCGGGCAGGCCGAGCGCGCGCGCGAGCGAGGCGACGATCGCCGCGCGGTGCGGACCGAACGTCGGGCGCTCGGCGACGATGGTGGCATCGACGTTGACGGGGCGGAGTCCTTGCCCCGCCACCAGATCCACCGCGTGTCGGAGCATCGCCACGCTGGACGCGCCGCGCCAGCGCTCGTCGGTGTCTGGGAAGTGCGTGCCGATGTCGCCAAGCGACGCCGCCCCGAGCACGGCATCGGTGACCGCGTGGGAGAGGGCGTCGGCATCGGAGTGCCCGACCAGGCCGCGGTCGAACGGGATCTCGACACCGCCCAGCACCAGCCGCCGCCCGTCGGCGAACCGATGCAGGTCGTAGCCCGTGCCGACCCTCAACGTCGAGTGGCCCGCGGTGCGGGCAGGCTGCGTGCCGCCTCTCGTTTCGGCCATCACGAGTGCCTCCGCGATGACGAGATCCTCGGCCGTCGTCACCTTGATGTTCCGCGCGCTCCCCTCGACGAGCCGCACGCCGTAGCCCGCGCGTTCGGCGAGGGCCGCCTCGTCGGTCGCCTCGACGCCGCTCTGCCCGAGCGCCACGGCCGCGCGCAGCACCTCCCGGCGAAACGCCTGCGGTGTTTGCGCCAGGAAGACGCGCTCGCGAGGCAGTGTGCGCTCGACGGCGCGCGCGCCGGCGGCGTCGGCCGCCTGCTCCGACGACCACTTGATCGTGTCGCGAGCCGCGAGCGCCACGATCGCCGCGCCGGCGTCGGCGGCGGCCTCGATCACCGCCTCGATGGACGCAGGGTCCAGGAGTGGCCTGGCCGCGTCGTGGATCAGCACGATGTCAGTCGCGTCCGACAAGGCCGCGAAGCCGCTGGCCACCGAGTCCTGGCGCCGCTCGCCGCCGGGGACGAGTCGAATCCGCTCGTGTCGGAGGCAGGCGGGAGGGTCGTCAATCCACTCGGGCGGCACCGCGACGACCAGGTCATCGATGCGCCGGCACGAGAGGAACGCGTCGACGCTCCACTGGAGAATCGGCCGGCCCCCAAGGTCGAGCAGTTGCTTGGGCAGACCCGCCCCCACGCGGCGTCCGCGTCCCCCGGCTGCGATGATGGCGGATACGTGCATGGGCGGCTTCCGACAAGAGGAGCAACCTTCAATTATATGACGAACCGGCCGGTCTCGACGCCGCCGGCGCAGGTGCGAATCCGTTCGGACGTCAGGTCGAGCGCCGCAGCGACCGCCTCGGGCGCCAGCACGCGCGGGGCGAAGATCACCGCCATTACGCGCGCGGTCCCGGCGGTGACCATCGTGCGGAGCGAGTCGGACGACGGGTTGCCGAAGGGGCCGAGGCGATCGGCGAGCGTCAGGCGGCCGCCGACGTGGACGACGTCCTTTCGAATCCCCGCGTATTCCTCGCCCTCTGCGCCCAGGCGCAGGAGGACGTCACCGTCGATTCGATCGAGGTCGTAGAGCCCGTATGGCAGCTGAAGCTCGAGCGAGCACCAGTTGCAGATGTCGACGAGGGAGTTGATGCGCGGGAGCGGCTCGCCTCTCGTCACCCTCCGGAGCAGCGCTTCCGACGAGGGGCGGCGCCGGGTGGGGTCGAGGCCCACGTGGCGATACATGGCGCGAACAGCTTCGCGCTGTGCGGGGGCCGCACGGCGGACGCGAGCCTCGGCTTCGGCGAGCGGCGCGTCGAGCTGGCCGTCGCGTTCGGCCACGCTGACGCCCTCGACCACCAGCGCGGCGGGCTGAATGACGGGCGCCAGGTCCGGAGCGAGGGTGAACGTCATGGACGCGACGGGTCGCCGTCCGGATCGTCGACGTCCGCGCGGATGGTCTCGCGGATCTGCTCGGCCAGGCGGCGGGCGCTCTCCGCGCTCGCCTCGAGGTCGGTGGTCGGCACCGGGTCGTGCACGACCAGACGCACGTGCCCGGGACAGGTCATCAGCCGGTTCTTCAGCATTACGTGACGGCTGCCGCTCACCGACACGGGCACCAGCGGCAAGCGGGCCTGGATCGCGAGCAGGAAGCTGCCGCCCTTGAACCGGCCGACGTTCCCGTCGGGGCTTCGCGTGCCCTCGGGGAACACGATCAGCGACAGCCCACGCGAGACCAGCCCCTTCCACCGCCTGAGGATGCCGAGCGGGTCGGGATGGTGGCGGTCGACCAGCAGGTGGCCGGTCCGGCTGAGGTGCCAGCCGAGGAACGGGAAGCTCGCGAGCGACGCCTTGGCGATGATCCGGAGCTGCCACGGCACGTGCCAGAAGATAACGGGGATGTCGTAAATGCTCTGGTGGTTGGAGACGAAGATGTACGTCGTGCCGGGCGTGAGCCGCTCGAGGCCGTGCACCTCGACGTCGACGCCGGTCGTGGCCAGGATGAGCCACGCCCAGGCGCGGGCGCAGCGGTGCGCGAAGTAGCCGCTTCGCTGGAACAGGCTGGACGCGATCGACAGCGTGCCCAGAACGATCGAGTAGACGGCGATGGCCGGGATCAGGAAGAAGACGGTCCGCCACCAGTGGAACGGCGGCACCTTCACCGCGTCCGCCCCTTCGCGTCGTCCTTGTCGGCGGGGCCCGCGGCAGACGGCGCCGCGGCCTGCGGCTGCGGCCCGCTGGTCGCCGCCGGCGTGGCGGCTGGAACCGGGGCCACGGCAACGGGCGCTGCCGGCGAGGAGGCCGACGGGCCGGCCTCGATGTAGCGGCCGAAGATCATCTTGCCCGCGGTCGTCTGGAGGACGCTCGTCACGACGATGTCGATCGTCTTCGAGATGAGCTTGCGCGCGTTGTCGACCACCACCATGGTGCCGTCGTCGAGGTAGGCGACGCCCTGGTTGTATTCCTTGCCTTCCTTGAGGATGAAGACCTTCATCGTCTCGCCCGGCAGGACGACGGGCTTGAGCGAGTTGGCCAGCTGGTTGACGTTCAGCACGTCCACGCCGCGAAGCTGCGCCACCTTGTTCAGGTTGAAGTCGTTGGTGACGATCTTGCCCTGCAGCGAACGCGCCAGCTCGATCAGCTTGAGGTCGACCTCGCGAACCTCCGGGAAGTCGACATCGGAGATGATGACCTCGACGCCCGACATCTTCTGGATCTTCTGGAGGATGTCGAGGCCGCGCCGGCCGCGGTTGCGCTTGAGCGCGTCGGCCGAGTCGGCGACGAACTGGAGCTCCTTGAGCACGAACTGGGGAATGACCAGCGCTCCGTCGATGAACCCGGTCTCGCAGACGTCGGCGATCCGGCCGTCGATGATGACGCTCGTGTCGAGCACCTTGTAGCGGCGCTGCGGGCCGGCCGCGCGGAAGAGGCCAATCAGCCGCGCCGGCTCCAGCCACTCGCCCTTGCGCGCCCCCATCACGGTCCCGATGTAGGGCAGCACGAGCAGCACCACGCTGCGCAGGAAGAGCACCCGCGGGTCGCGCGAGTCGGTCCACGTGAGCGCCGTCTCGATCGTCCTCGCGATCACCAGCCCGGTCGTGCCGCCGATGAGCGCGCCCAGCGTGGTCGTGACGGCCACATCCTTGAGGCGAAGCTCGAACACGATGATGAGCAGCGCCAGCACGAGGCCGAACGCCGCGTTCACGACCAGCCCGGTCGTCCCGGCGGCGAACCCGAAGCCCGCCAGCGGCTGCAGCAGGGTTGAGGTGAAGGCGATCGCCGCGATGATCAGCGTCCGGGCGAGTATGAACCACGTCATGGGCAGCCCCCGGTTCCGGATTCAAGTAATGCGCCGAGACGGCCGGGTGGGATGAATGAACCCCGGCCGCCCGCGCCTACGAAAACAACGCGTCGAGCGCCTCCCCGACCGACGACACCCCGACCACCTCGCACGAATCGGCGGCAGGCAGGTCTCGGGGATCGAGATTGCCTCTGGGAAGGATACAGCGAGTGAACCCCATCTGTGCAGCTTCTCTGACCCGTCGCGCCGCCTGGGTGACCGCCCGGACCTCCCCGGCGAGTCCCACCTCGCCGAACACCGCGGTCTTCTGGCGCACGGCGCGGTTCCTGAGACTCGAGGCGACCGAGGCCACGACGGCCAGGTCCGCAGCCGGTTCGTCGATCGACATCCCGCCGGCGACGTTGACGAAGACGTCCTCGCCCACCAGGCTGAGGCCGGCCCGCTTCTCAAGGACCGCCACGAGCAGCGACAGGCGGTTCTGGTCGATCCCGATCGCCATGCGCCGGGCGTTGCCGTAGAGGCTGCCGCTGACGAGCGCCTGCACTTCGACCAGGATCGGGCGCGATCCCTCGATGCAGCAGACGACGCTCGAGCCGGGCGAGGATGCCGGGCGCTCGGCCAGGAACAGCTGCGAGGGATTGGGCACCGGGCGAAGGCCGGTCCCGGTCATCTCGAACACGCCCAGTTCCGACACCTCGCCGAACCGGTTCTTCACCGCCCGGATGATCCGGTGGACGTGGTGCTGCTCGCCTTCGAAATAGAGCACCGTGTCGACGATGTGCTCCAGGGATTTCGGACCCGCCAGGCTGCCGTCCTTGGTGACGTGGCCGACGAGGAAGGTCGGCAGATTGTGGCCCTTGGCGGAGAACAGCAACTGCGTCGCCGCCTCCCGCACCTGCCCGATGCTGCCCGGCGCCGACTGCAGCTTGAGGGAGAACACGGTCTGGATCGAGTCGACGACGAGCAGGGCGGGCTTGATGCGGGCGGCCTCCTCGAGCACCCGCTCGAGGCAGGTCTCGGCCAGCAGGTAGATGGGCGCGTCTCCGACGCCGAGCCGCTCGCCGCGCGACTTCACCTGGTGCTCGGACTCCTCGCCCGAGCTGTAGAGCACCGGCCCCACCTTCCGGGCGAACGACGCGGCGGCCTGCAGCAGCAACGTCGACTTGCCGATCCCGGGCTCGCCGCCGAGCAGGACCAGCGAACCGGGCACGATGCCGCCGCCGAGCACACGGTCGAACTCCTCGATGCCGGTGGCGAGACGCGGCGCGTCGGCCAGCTGGATGTCGGCGTACAGCCGGGCGCCCGCTCCCCCGCCGAGCGCGTAGCGCGCGGCCGCCGCGCCTCCGGCTGCCGGCGCCCCTTCCGCCATCCGCTCCTCGACGAGCGAGTTCCAGGCCCCGCAGTCGGCGCAGCGGCCCATCCACTTCTGCGCCTGCGCGCCGCATTCCTGGCAGACGAAGACGCTCTTAGGAGGTTTCATGTTGCTCGTCACCGTAGTGCATCATCATAGACCCGCTCAATGCGCGAGCCGATCCGGCAGAGAATCTCGTACGGAATCGTGCCGATCGCGTCGGCCATCGCCGTCGCGGTGATCCGCTCGGATCCCTGCTCCCCAAGCAGCACCACCTCGTCGCCGGGATCGACCGGGACGCCGGTGACGTCCACCGCCAGCATGTCCATCGACACCGCGCCGACGATCGGCGCGCGGCGGCCGCCGACAAGCACATGCCCCCGGCCGCCCAGCCTCGCATCGAGGCCGTCGGCGTAGCCGGCCGGCACGGTGGCGATGACACGCGGCGTGTCGGGCGTGAAGCGTGCGCCGTAGCCCACGCCTTCACCCGAACGCACGTTCTTCACCGACACGATGCGGCTGCGCAGCGACATCACGGGTCGAAGCGGGAACGTCGCCGCCCAGGCGGCCGGCGACACGCCGTAGAGCAGCAGGCCCGGTCGCACCAGGTCGTACCACACGCGCGGCTCGCGAAGCAGGGCGGCGCTGTTGGCCGCGTGCCGGGCCGGGACAGCCACGCCCAGCTTTCCGATTCGCTCGAGCGCCTCGGTGAAGCGGTGGCGCTGCTCGTCGAACAGGGGATGGGCCGGGTCGTCGGCCGTCGCAAAATGGGTGTACACGGCCGCCAGATCGAGGTTGGGACTCGCCAACAGGCCCGGCAGCGTGGCCTCGAGATGGTCGTGCCTGAAGCCCAGCCGGTTGAGGCCGGTGTCGATCTTGAGGTGGTAGCGCAGCCGCCTGCCCCGCGCAGCCGCCGCCGCCTGAAGCGCGCGGCCGGCTCCCGGCGTCGAACAGGTCGGCGTCAGGTCGTAGTCGAACAGCCCGGCGAGATCGCTGACGCTCAGCGCGCCGAAGACGAGGATGCGCCCCCGGACGCCGGCCCGCCTGAGCGCGACACCCTCCTCGATGTCGGCGCAGGCGAGTATCGAGGCCCCGGCCCGCTCGAGGGCCAGCGCGACGTGCCGCGCCCCGTGGCCGTAGGCGTTGGCCTTGACGACGGCGATGATGTCGGGCGGGCGACACGACGGCGGGGTCCCGGCGGCCAGGAATGCTTCGACGGCGCGGAAGTTGGCCTGCAGCGCGGCGAGATCGACGTGGGCGACGGTGGAACGAACCATGCGGAACCTGAGCGGCGCGCCGCCGGGCGGCCCCCGGTCAGGCGCCCGGATCGTAGTTCTCGAAGCGCGTGCGCTCCTTGATGAACGCGAGCTTGATCGAGTCGGTCGGGCCGTTGCGCTGCTTGGCGACGATGATGTCGGCGACGCTGCCGCTCGCGCTGTCCTGGTTGTAGAAGTCCTCGCGGTAGATGAGGATGACGACGTCGGCGTCCTGCTCGAGCGCGCCCGACTCGCGCAGGTCGGACAGCTGCGGCCGGTGATCGGACCGCGACTCCGGCGCCCGGCTCAGCTGCGAGATGACGACCACCGGGATGTTCAGCTCCTTCGCCAGCCCCTTCAGCGCCCGGGAGATCTGGCCGAGCTCCTGCGTGCGGTTGTCAAACCGCCCGCGGCCCTGCATCAGTTGGATGTAGTCGACGACGAGCAGGTGCAGGCCGTGTTCGGCGGCGAGCCGCCGCGACTTGGCGCGCATCTCCAGCACGCCGATCGACGGCGTGTCGTCGATGAAGACCCGGGCCTGGCCCAGCACGCCCAGCGCCTCGGTGAGGCGGCCCCAATCATCGCTGCGCAGGAACCCGGTGCGCAGCGCGTGCCCGTCGATCTGCGCCTCCGAGGACAACATGCGCAGGAACAGCTGCTCGCGGGACATCTCCAGGCTGAAGAGGCCGACGGTGTGGTCGGTCTTCGTCCCCACGTGCTGGGCGATGTTCAGCGCGAGCGAGGTCTTGCCCATCGACGGCCGGGCCGCCACGATGATCAGGTCGCCGCGCTGGAACCCCGACGTCAGGTTGTCGAGGTCGTTGAAGCCGGTCGGCACCCCGGTGATGAGCTTCTTCTCTTCGTGCGCCTTCTGGATCGACTCCGCTGCCGCCTCGGCGATGGTCGCGAGCGACAGGAATCCGGACCGGATCCGCCCCTCGGCGATGTCGAAGATCGAGTGCTCGGCGCGGTCGAGGATGTCCGCCGCGTCCTGGTCGGCCTCGTAGGCGTCCGAGAGGATGGTGTTGGCCGCGGCAATCAGGTTCCGGAGGACCGCCTTCTCCTTGACGATCTTGGCGTAGTGCTCGACGTTGGTCGCCCGCGGCACGCCGTCGACGAGCGAGGCGATGTAGGCCGGACCGCCCACCGCGTCCAGCTCGCCGGAGCGTCCGAGTTCCTCCTTGAGCGTGACGAAATCGACGGCCTCGCGGCGCTCGGCGAGGTCGATGATGCGGGCGAAGATCCGCCGGTGCGCATCCCGGTAGAAGTCCTCCGGACGCACCACTGCCGCCGCCACGTTGTAGGTGGCGTTCTGAATGAGGATCGCCCCCAGGACCGATCGCTCGGCCTCGAGGTTGTGCGGCAGGGTCCGTTCGGCGACGGCTGGCGTTTCAGCCACAGGCGCAGTGTAGCACTCTGTCGTCGGTTTCAGGGCGGGTCTGAAGACCCGCCCTACGGTCGAACGTGCAGACTACTCGGCCGCCGGCGTGGACGTCGCCTCGCCCTCGGGCTTGGCGGCGCCGAGCGCCACGATCTTCACCTTCACGTGCGCCGGCACGTCGTGGTGGATCTTCACCGCGACCTCGAACTCGCCCAGCTGCTTCAGCGGGTCGTGGAGCACGATCTTCCGCTTCTCGATCTCGAACCCCTTCTCGGCGAGCGCCTCGGCGACGTCGGCCGAGGTCACCGAGCCGTAGAGCGTGTCGTTCTCGCCCACGCGGCGGGCCAGCACGATCTCGGCCGCCGCCAGCTTGAGCGCCATCGCCTCGGCGTCCTGCCGCTCGGCCAGCTCGCGCGCCTCCGCCACCTTGCGCTCGCGCTCGATCTGGCGGCGGTTCTGCTCGCTGACCGCCAGCGCCAGCTTGCGCGGCAGCAGGTAGTTCCGAGCGTAGCCGGCGGCCACCTTGACGACGTCGCCGCGGCGCCCGAGATTCTCGACGTGTTCACGCAGAATGACTTCCATGATCCGTCACCTCTCAGTCCGCCACGTAGGGCACGAGGGCGAGCTGCCGGGCTCGCTTGATGGCGGTCTGCAGGGCGCGCTGGTGCGGCGCGCACACGCCCGAGATCCGGCGCGGGAGGATCTTCCCGCGATCCGGCACGAACGGCATCAGCATCCGCACGTCCTTGTAGTCGATGTAGTCGATCTTCTCGGAGCAGAACTTGCACACCTTCCGTCGCCGGAAGAGCGACCGCCGCTGCCCGGGTCCCTTGTCGGCGCTCGCGCCACGCGCGCCGCCGCGCCCGCGTCCGCCACCGCCACCGCCCCGTCTCTGTTCGTCAGCCATGGCTATACCTCGTCGCGGAAGAAGCCGCCGTTGTTGTCGGCCGTGATGCCGGTTGCCTCACCCTCGCCTGCGGGCGGGCCGGTCCGCACCTTGCGGCGCGACCGGGTTCGCTCGGCCGCGCGCAGCTCTTCGTCCACGCGGACCACGAGGTACCTCAGGACCTTCTCGCTGACCCTCAGCCGGCGCTCGAGCTCCTTCATCAGCTCGCCCGACCCGTTGATCAGCTCGAGGACGTAGACGCCCTCCTTGTGCGGTCCGATCTCGTAGGCCATCTTGCGGCGGCCCCAGTTCTCGGACTTCACCAGTTCGCCGCCGATCCGGGCGATGATGGCCTCGACCTGCGCGTGCAGGTCGGTGACCTCCTGCTCGGTCGCGTCCGGCGACACGATGTAGACGAGTTCGTACTGTCTGGACGTGCTCATGCTTCTCCTTCTGGACGTCGTCGTTCAACGGCCACCGAAATGGTGGCAAGGAGCCGAATTGTCAATTCCCTGCAGAATGACTCGGCTGGCTTCGCTCCTGGCTGACGTTCCACTAGCCACTGCTCGCTCGCGCTTGCCGGCGGGTCTAAAGACTCGCCCTACGACGGAAAGCCCGCGCTACTCCGCCGTCGGGTCCGCCTCGACCTCCGACCCGTTGAAGCGGTTCATCACCGGCTCGATCCCCTCGGCGACGAACAGCTCGCTCGCGTCGGCGGCCCGCCCCACTGCTTCGTTCACCATCGGCCGCTCGTCGGCGTCGAACCCCGCGAGCACGTAATCGGCCAGGTCGCGCCGCGGGTCGCCCCGGCCGATGCCGACGCGGAGCCTCGCGAACCCCGTGGTCCCGAGCTGCTCGATGATCGACCGGAAGCCGTTGTGGCCGCCGGCCGAGCCCGACGGCCGCGCCCGGAGCTTCCCGAGCGGCAGGTTCACGTCGTCGGCCACGACGAGGATGTCGTCGATGGCGAGCCGGAAGTACCGGGCGACCTCCGACACCGCGAACCCGCTGGCGTTCATCATCGTCAGCGGCTTGAGCAGCAGCGTGCCATCGGGGCCGAGCGCCCGGAGCTTCGCGATCATCGCGTCGGCCGGCGCCGCCTCGAAGGTGACGCCGCCCCGCCGGGCCAGCTCGTCGGCCACGGCGAACCCGATGTTGTGCCGCGTGTCCCGGTACTTCCGCCCCGGGTTGCCCAGGCCGACGATGAGCTTCATTACTTCTTCGGCTTGGCCTCGGTCTTGCCCTTGGCCTCGGCCTCGGCCTCGTCTTCCTTCTCGACTTTGCCCTTCTTGATGACCTCGGGCTCGGCCGGCGTGGCGGCCACCTCGGCTTCGGCGACGACCGGCTCGGCCTCGGCCTTGGGCGCGACCACGTGCGCGATCATGATGTCGGGATCGCTGACGGGCTTCCACGCCATGGTGCCCAGGATGTCGCGCAGGCGGACGGCCTGGTTGAGCATCAGGCCGGAGACGTCGACCTCGATGCTCTGCGGGATGTCGGCCGGCAGGCACTCGATCTCGATCTCGCGGTGCACGAAGTCGAGCAGGCCGCTCTGCTGCTTGACGCCCGGCGCCTCGCCGCGCAGCACGATCGGCACCGTCACGGTGATGGCCTTGTCCATCGCCACGCGGTAGAAGTCGGCGTGGAGCAGGGCGTGCGTGACCGGGTCGAGCTGGAATTCCTTCAGCATCACCCTCGGCGCCTCGGCGCCGAGCTTCAGGGTGATGAGCGTGTTCGCGCCCGACTGCGAGTGGAGGATCCGCAGCAGGGCCTTCGGCTCGACCGAGATCGGCAGGGCCTCGGGCCGGCCGGACTTGTCGGTTGCGCCTCCGTAGAGCACCGACGGGACCTGGCCCTCGCGGCGCAGGCGGCCCGCCTCGTTCTTGCCGAACCGGGTTCGGGGGGTGGCTTCAAGTACTGCTTCCATGACTCAATCGTGTCCTTCCAGGTACCCGGCGAGCGCTCTGCGACGCACGGGGAACTTGCCGAAGCGGCTCCTACACGAACAACGACGACACCGAGCTCTCCTCGTGGATGCTGCGGATGGCCTGCGCCAGCAGCCTCGCCACCGAAAGCGAAACGATCTTCGGGCAGCGGGCCTGCTTGTCCTCGAGGCGGATCGTGTTGGTCACGATCATCTGCTCGATCGGCGACTGCTCGATCCGCTCCAGCGCCGGGCCGGACAGCACGCCGTGCACTGCGCAGGCCAGCACGCGCGAGGCGCCGTTGGCCATCAGCGCGGTCGCCGCCTTCTGCAGCGTCCCCGCCGTGTCGACGATGTCGTCCTGCAGGACGCAGGTGCGGCCCTCGACGTCGCCGACGACGTTCATCACTTCCGCCGCGCCGGTTTCCTGCGACCGGCGCTTGTCGACGATCGCCAGTTCGGCGCCCAGGCGCTTGGCGTAGGCGCGGGCGCGCTCGGCGCCGCCGGCGTCGGGCGCGACGATGGTGACGTCGCTCAGCTTCTGCCGCGCCAGGTAGTCGATGATGACCGGCGCCGCGAACAGGTGATCCACGGGGATGTCGAAGAACCCCTGGATCTGCGCCTTGTGCAGGTCCATCGTCAGCACGCGGTTCGCCCCGGCCGCGCCGAGGATGTTCGCCACGAGCTTGGCCGAGATCGGCACCCGCGGCTTGTCCTTGCGGTCCTGCCGCGCGTACCCGTAATACGGGATCACCGCCGTGATCCGCGCCGCCGACGACCGGCGGAACGCGTCGATCATGATCAGCAGCTCGACCAGGTTCTGGTCCACCGGCGTGCAGGTCGGCTGGACCACGAACACGTCGGTGCCGCGGATGTTCTCCTCGATCTGGAACGACACCTCGGTGTCCGGGAAGCGGCCGAGCCGCGCCTGGCCGAGCGGAATGCCGAGGTGCCCCGCGATCTCGGCCGCCAGGGCCGGATGCGCGCTTCCGGAAAACACCTTGAGTTCGGCGAAACCCACTCTCATGCCCGCACCTTCGAGCGTCGCATGCCGCGTCCTCCCAGGGGGTCCGTCGTGTCGCAGATGGCTGGGGCGGAAGGATTCGAACCTTCGATACGGGATCCAAAGTCCCGTGCCTTACCACTTGGCCACGCCCCATCCCAGGCCGGCCACGGAACCAGGATCCTCCCTCGTGAACCGTCACGGGGAGACGCCCGGGGCCCCGCGCACAACCCGACCGGGTCGGTTCTCAACCCGCTCCGGGACAGGTTCTGCCCCAAGGCGTGGCCCGACAACCGCGGCGCAAACAGTTAGTCTATACGAGAGCAGCCGGATCAGACAAGCCGAGGCTTCACTTGACGGCCAGACCGAGACCGGCCTCGCTGCGGGTCGCCGTGCGCGTCAGATCGACGCGGCATCGGGCACCGCGGATCTCGTCGGCGGCTCGCCCGGCCTGCGCCTCGGTCTCGAAGAGCCCGAACATCGTCGATCCGCTGCCTGTCATCGCAGCGGCAGAGGCGCCGGCGCCCAGCAGGCGCTCGCGAATCTCGGCCAGTTCCGGATGCCGGCGCGACACCGGCGGCTCCAGATCGTTGAAGACCGCGAGGAGATCACGGCCCGGCTCGGCCGCCGCGCCCGGCGCCGGCGTGACGCCATGCCCGACATCCTCGTCCCACCACCGGAACGCCTGCGGCGTCGACACGCCGAAGGCCGGCATCACCAGGACGACCCAGCGCGGACGGGCGTCCGCCAGCGGACGCAGCTCGTCACCGCGCCCACGTCCCAGCGCTGTGCCCGCACACAGGAAGAACGGCACGTCCGCGCCCAGGCGGACCGCCAGCTCGCCGAGCGCGTCGTCAGACAGACGCGCGTCCCACACACCGGCCCAGCCGACCAGCGCGGCGGCGCCGTCCGCGCTGCCGCCGCCGAGGCCGCCCTGCACCGGGATGCGCTTGACGATGTGCGCCCGCCCGACGGGTTCCCCGCCGCGTCCGGCCGCCTGCCAGACGAGCCGCGCGGCTTTCCAGACCAGGTTGCGAGCGTCGAGCGGCACGCCGGGCACGTCGCACGTCAACGAGAGTCCGCTCACGGCCTGGTCGAACGACAGCGTGTCGTGAAGCGCGAGCGACTGGAAGACCGTCTCGAGCTCGTGATACCCGTCGGGCCGCGCGCCCAGCACCGCCAGGTTGAGATTGATCTTGGCGTGGGCGCGGAGAATCATCGCTTCTCCCCGAGCGGACCCGCCTCCCTCAATTCCCTCAACGAGATCGGCGCCGCGTCGGCGGGAACGCGCACGCTGAACACGCCGGCGCCGAACGTCTGGCCGACGATCACCTGGGAGAGGCTGATGCGAATGTCCGAAACCGGACCTGCCGTACCGTCGGCGCGCAGATGGACGGACAGTGGCAGGACGTCCGCGTCGAAGTCGTAATCGAACGCGAGCGCCGGGAGCGCTCCGGCTCGAACGCGCCATCCCGACCGGCCTTCGCGCCGGAGGTAGGCGGAGGCACCGCCGGACAGATCGATCCGGGACCAGTCGGATGGAAACAGCCGGCCGTCGACCGCGCCCGCGCCCGCCGTCACGCACCCCGAGAGGATGGCCAGCAGGCCCGCGGGATCCAGGTCCAGCCCCACGAGCGCGGAGAGGATCGCGGAGGGCGGCTCACCTCCGAGCACCCGGTTGTCCCGCGGGAGCAGCAGCGTGGTCTTCGCCCCGTCGGCGACGAGGATGAACAGCGGAGCGCCAAAAGGAGCGACTGCCTCGAGACGGATTCGGTCCGGCGCCGCCAGCCCCGCCAGCACGCGGCCGCGCAGCCGCTGTCGTCCGACGCGGCCCGAGATCGAGAGCTCGGCCGAAAAGGAGCGGACCTCGCGACACCGGCTCGTGGCGTCCTGCCACGCCAGCGTGTAGTCGGGAAACGGCGCCCCCTCGCCGGTCGGAAGCGTGACGGTGCGCCCGGCGCAGGCGGTCACTCCGCCGAGCAGTAGCGCCGTGAGCAGCAGGCGGCGGCGCATCAGTGCTTCCGCGTCTTGTCCCGGGCCGACCGCAGTTTCTTCTCGAGGGTGGCGCGGTCGACCTGGTCCATGTCGCCGTCGAGCGCGCGCTGCCAGGCCGAGGCCGCGTCCTGGTATCGTCCGAGCTTGAACAGGAGGTCGCCGAAGTGGTCCTGGATGGCCGAGTCGTGCACCCGCTGATCGGCGGCTCTCGTCAGATTCTCTTCGGCCAGGTCGAGCTTGTTCTGGCGGAAGTAGGCCCACCCCAGGCTGTCGAGGAAGGCGCTGTTGTAGGGGTCGACTTCGAGCGCCCGCTTGATGTACCCGATCGACTCGTCGAGCCGCTCGCCGCGGTCGGCGAGCATGTAGCCGAGGTAGTTGAGCGCCGGCGCGTGGCGCGGGTTCTGCGCCAGCACCTCGCGGAACTTCTGCTCCGCGTCGGCGAACCGCTTCTGCCGTTCGAGCACCGCGCCGGTCTGGAAGGCGACATCGACGTTGGACGGGAATCTCGCCGACGCCTGGCCGAGCACGCGCAGGGCGTCGTCGAAGCGCCGGGCCTGCATGTCGAACTCGGCGAGTGCGAAATACGCGGTCACGTCGTCGGGGTGCTGCTCGATCGCGCCCGTCAGCAACGCCGCTCCTTCGTCGGTCTGCCCGACCTGTCGAAGCGCGTCGGCTGAGAGCCGTAGCACCCGCGCGTCCCCTGGCCTCGATACGCGCAGCTTGGCGGCCAGCGCCGCGGCGTCCTCGTAGTGCCGGGCGGCCAGCTGCGCCTGCAGGATGTAGACGTCGATCGACGGGTTGGCTGGCGGCACCGTGCGCGCTCGTTCGAAGCAGGACAGGGCCCGATCCGCCTCGCCGAGGTTGAGCGACGCCGCGCCGAGGCGCAGCAGCAGCGGACCGAACTCGGGACCAAACCGGGCCTGGCTCGCCGCCTGCTTGTCGATGATCGGGGCCAGCGTGTCGACGACCTGCCGGTACTGCTGTTTCTGCTCGAACACGAGGGCCAGCGCGTACGGCCCGGTGAGCGATCCGGGAGCGATGGTCATCAGCTCGCGGGCCGTGGTCTCGGCCTGGTCGAGACGGCCCACGGCGCGCTGGGCCTGCGACAGCAGATAGAGAACGCGGGTGTCGGCCGGGTTCTCCTTCCGCACCTGCTCGAGCAGGCCGACCGCGCGGGCCGTCTTCGCCGGGTCGCCGCCCGACAGCCAGGCGAGGGCCAACTCGGTCCGCAGATCCGGGCCGCCGGTGTTCTGCGTCATCCCCTGCTCGTACGCGCGAGCCGCGTCGTCCCACCGCTGCTGTTTCTCGTACAGCTCGCCGAGCGGCGCGTAGAAGGATGGCTCGTCCGCCACCACCGATTCGAGCAGGGCGACCGCATCGGCGTCGCGGCCGGCCTGTTGGTACAGCTGCAGGAGCATGCGGACCGGCTCAGGCTGGCCCGGGTCTTCGACGACCACCCGGCTCAGCACCCCGATCGCCTTGTCGCCCTCTCGCATGCGGATGTAGATGCGGGCCAGCATCATGTCGAGGCCCGGCTCGGGGAGTTCGCTCGCCTTCCGCGCCGCTTCCAGGTACTCGGCGGCCTTGGACGCGTAGGCCATGGCCTCGGCATCGAGCGGGCCCGTCCCCTGGTCGATGCGAGCCAGGCTGGCGTTGATGATCCCGAGAATGCGATTGGCGCTGACGTTGTTCGGGTCGATCGCCAGCGCGGCCTGCGCCCGGTCGGTCGCCTCGCGGACCTTGTTCTCCCGCGCGTAGAGCCCGGCCAGCTCCGCCACGATCTCGGCCGATTTCGGATCGAGCTTCGCGGCTTCGCCGTACACCGTGATCGCCCCGTCGATGTCCCCCTCGCCTTCGAGGTGCCTGTCCCAGCATGAACTGGTAATAGGCCTCGGCACGCGGCGGCGCCGCCGGCGCCGCCGTCTGGCGGGCCGACGACGAGGGCTTGGCGCCGACAGCCTGACCGAAGGCCGGCGCCACGGCGACGAGGAGGCCAAGGGCCACGGCGGCCCGCAGCGGGAACCCAACGGAACTGTGGGCGATCATCGAATCGATTGTTCCACAAAAGACCGGGCGCGGATAGTGGCGCAGCTTTGGTATAGTTCGCTCAGACCATCACCGGAGGAAGACGTGCCCGTTGCTCCCGAACTGCTCGAAATCCTGGTGTGCCCGGACTGCCGCGTGCCTGTGCAGCCCGTCCGCGAGGGGGCCGGCCTGAAATGCCCGCAGTGCCGGCGGGTCTATCCCGTCAGCGACAACGGCATCCCGAACATGCTGCCCGACGAGGCGACCATCGAGGACTGACCAGGCGCCGCGGGCGGTGAACCTCCCGCTCATCCGCTCCCGGCAGGCCTGTCCGAGTACAATCCTGGCGACCATGCCCACGACATTCGACCGGCTTCAGCGAGTCATCGACCACTTCTCCTCGGCCACGGTGCTCATCGTCGGCGACGTCATGCTCGACCAGTTCGTCGTCGGCAAGGTGGGCCGCATCTCGCCGGAAGCGCCCGTCCCCGTCGTGGAGTACGAAAGGGACGACTACCGGCCGGGCGGGGCCGCCAATGTCGCGAACAACGTCCGTGCTCTCGGAGGGAACGCCGAACTGGTGGGCGTCACCGGCGCCGACAGCGCCGGCCAGCGCCTGCGCCAGCTCATGGCCGGGTGCGGCATCAACACGTCCGGCCTCGTGGTGGATCCCTCCCGCCGCACGACAACGAAGCTGCGGGTCGTGACGACGAGACACCTCCAGGTGGCCCGAATCGACTACGAGAGCGATCACGAGGTGTCGGGCGACGTGGAGGAACTGCTGGTCGGCGAGGTGGGGCGGCTCATCGAGCGCGCCCACGCCGTGCTGGTCTCGGACTACCTGAAGGGCTCGATCACGCGGGCGGTGATGGAGAAGATCATGGCCGCCGGCCGGACGCGCGGAATCCCCGTCCTCGTCGATCCCAAGGTCCCCCACCTCCATCTCTACGCGGGCGCCACGCTGGTGACCCCGAACCACCACGAAGCGGAAGTCGCCACCCACCAGCGCATCCGCACACCAGAGGAGGCCGAGGCCGCGGCGCGACTGTTCCGCGAGCGCGCGGCCTGCTTCGACGTGCTCATCACGCGCGGCGAGCACGGCATGTGGTTGCTGAACGGACCCGATGTCGTGCACTACGCCACGGCCGCCCGCGAGGTGGCCGACGTGACTGGGGCCGGAGACACCGTGGTCGCCACCACCGCCCTGGCGCTCGCCGCGGGCGCCTCGCTCAAGGACGCCTGCGGGCTGGCTAACCAGGCGGCCGGCGTGGTGGTCCAGAAATTCGGACCCGCGACGCTCACCCAGGACGAACTCGTCGCGGCCGTCGCTCGCGCCAGCGGTTCGGACGCCTTTCAAGGCTGACGCGCCGCGTACTCCGGCGTCGCCCGTCCTCAGTGCCTGAAGTGCCGGCGGGCGGTGAACACCATCGCCAGCCCCCGCTCGTCTGCCGCCGCGATCACGTCGGCATCCCGCACCGACCCGCCCGGCTGGACGACGGCCGTCGCCCCGGCGGCTGCCACGGCGTCGAGGCCATCCCTGAAGGGGAAGAACGCGTCCGAGGCCGCCACCGATCCGGCCAGCCCCCCGGGCAGCGCGCCCGCGGCCGTCCGTTCCGCCGCCTTGGCCACGGCCACGTTGACCGCGTCCACGCGGCTCATCTGTCCCGCCCCGACGGCCAGCGTGCGGTCGGCGCCGGTAAAGATGACGGCGTTCGACTTCACATGGGCGCACACGCGCCAGGCGAAGCGCAGGCTGCGCCATTCCTCCGGCGTCGGCTCCCTCCGGGTGACGACGCGAAGCCCGGCCGCGGCGGCGGCGTCCGACGGCGCCGGCCACGGCATCGACGCCTCGACGACCGCGTCGCGATCCTGCACCAGTAGGCCGTCGAAGATCGACCGCACGTCGAACCGCCGACTCCCGCGGTCGAAGGCCCGCGCGAGGTCGGCCACGACCACGCGCAGGTTCTTCTTCGCCGAGAGCGCGGCCAGCGCCTCATCGTCGATCCCCGGCGCGATCACCGCCTCGATGAAGGTGGACGCAATGGCGCGCGCCGTCTCGACGTCGAGCCTGCGGTTGAGGCCGACGATGCCGCCGAACGCCGACAGGGCATCGGCGTCGCGGGCCCGGACGTACGCCTCGGCGAGCGACGCGCCGGTGGCCGCGCCGCACGGGTTCGTGTGCTTGACGACGACGGCGGCTGGCTCGTCGAACTCGCACGCGATGCGCGCCGCCGAGTCGATGTCGAGCAGGTTGGTGAACGAGAGCGCCTTCCCCTGCAGCACGTCGAGCCGGCCGCTCCCGCCCGTGCGATACCAGGCGCCGGCCTGGTGCGGGTTCTCGCCGTAGCGGAGATCGCTCGCCTTGACCGCCGGCACGAACAGCCGTTCGGGCAGCCCGCGCGCGGCCGCCGTCCGCTCAAACCGATCACCCGAGCAGCGGACGCACGCGAGCTCGGCGGCAATGGTCGCGTCGTACTCGGCCGTGTGTGCGAAGGCCTTGCCCGCGAGCAGGAAGCGGAATTCGGCGGGGTTGGAGCCGGGATGGTCGAGGTGGTCGATCACGAGGCCATAGTCGTCGGGCGACACCACGACGAGCACGTCGCGGAAGTTCTTGGCTGCGGCCCGGACGAGGCTCGGGCCGCCGATGTCGAATCTCCTCGACCAGGTCGTCGAACGCGACGTCGGCCCGGGCCGCCGTGCGCGCGAAGGGATAGAGGTTCACGACCACCATGTCGATCGGGCGGATGCCGTGCTGCGCGATGGCGGCCAGGTCGTCGGGGCGCGAGCGACGCGCCAGGATGCCGGCGTGGACGGCGGGGTGCAGCGTTTTCACCCGCCCGTCCAGCATCTCGGCGAACCCGGTGATCTGCGAGACCTCGAGGACCCTCAGCCCGGCGGCGGCCAGCGCCCGGGCCGTGCCGCCGGTCGAGACCAGCTCGAACCCCCGGGCCACCAGGGCATGGCCGAACTCGGACAACCCCGCTTTGTCGGATACGCTCAACAACGCTCTGGCCATCGTCGGTCTCCCTTCCGGACCCGAGTCGTCTCCTTGACACCCATCTCGAGCGCCCGCTATTATTTCCAGTGGCGCTGGATTTCGATGGGCCCCGGCGCCGAGCCGCGACGGTGCGGCTTTTTTTTATGCCCCCGGCTCCACGTGGTGGCGCGGGGGTGGGACGGTCCTGCGGCGCAAGGCGCCGCAACACTGCAAGGCAGGGAAAGAATGCGCATCACAGGCAAGGTCAAGTGGTTCAACAACGCCAAGGGTTACGGGTTCATCGAACGCGACGGCGGCAGCGACGTGTTCGTCCATTACTCCGCGATTCAGAGTGATGGCGGATTCCGGTCGCTCGAGGAAGGCCAGGCCGTCGAGTTCGAGATCGTTGACGGCCCCAAGGGCCCGCAGGCCGGCAACGTCGTCAAGGTGTAGCGTCGACACACCACGGGGGCGCCCGGTGAACGCCGGGCGCTCCTGTTCACCCTTTTCCCCTTCCCCGCCGGCCCCACCGCTTCCCGCTCTGAACCGCGCATCTAGTCGGACTGGTTTCCGTCCGTGGTCTTGCGGCCCTGCGCCGTGAACACAACCCGTCCGTCCCTGGTCGACACGCGAAACGCCACCGTGTCTGAGCCCGACTGCTGGAACTTGGCGACCTGCCCCTTGACGATGTCGGAGAACCTGGAGAAGGGGAACGGGTCCGCCGCGCCGACGGCCTTTCGCGCCTCCAAGAGCGACTCGTAGAGCTCCCTCAGCTCGTCGCCCTCGGCCTGCGCTGTCGTCAACATGGCGGCCCCGAAGACCCGCTCGGCGGAGGCGGTCGCGGCCGCCGGCAAGGGCGGAGCGCCGACGGGATCCGCCGCGCGCGCCGGCTTGGAGAACGGTCCGGGACGGCCTTCCTCGCGGGCCCTGAGCGCGCGATCCCACAGTTCGGCCAACGTCGCATACCGAGACTGCAGCGTGCCGAGGCGGAAGCGATCGACCGAGCTGGTGACGTAGCCGCGGTCGAGGCGTCCGAGCAACTGCTCGAGGCGGCGCCGCGTCCCGAGCGGCGGCCTGGGCGACTGCCCCGCGAAGTACATGTTGTATTCGGTTTCGAGCTTGCGCAGCGTCGTTTCGACCAGCTGCAGGTCTGGTCCGAGGTCGGTGTGTTGAGGCACGGCTCGCTCAGGGGCCTCGCCGACAGGTGACGGCCGTTGGTGGCGTCGGCACGGGCAGCCACCGGTGATGGTATCCTGAGACCGCCGCGAGCGGCAACCACCATGACCGACTTCCGCATCATTCCCTCGATCGAACACCTGCGCCAGCGCGAGGGGGTCCGCGCCCTCGAGGGCGAGTTCGGGCGCGTCGCCATCGTCGAGGCGCTTCGTGCCGCCGCCGCCGACCTGCGCGCGAGCCTCGTCGGGGACGGGCCGCCCGAGGGTCAGCCGGCCGATTCCGAGGCGGCCGCCCGAGAGATCGAGTGGCGCGCGCGACAGGCACTGCAGGCGGCCGGCCGGCCGTCGCTGCGCCGGCTGATCAACGCCACGGGGATCATCGTCCACACCAACCTGGGGCGGGCGCCGCTCGCCGACGGGGCGATCGATCGGCTCGGCGTGCTGGCGGGCCGTTACTCGAATCTCGAGTTCGACGTCGAGTCGGGCCGGCGCGGCAGCCGCGACACCCACGCCGAGGCCCTGCTGACCCGGCTGCTCGGCGTCGAGGCCGCCGTCGTGGTGAACAACAACGCGGGCGCCACGCTGCTGATGCTGGCGGCGCTCGCCGCGGGACGCGACGTCGTCGTCTCGCGCGGAGAGCTGGTGGAGATCGGCGGCGGCTTCCGCCTGCCGGAGGTCATGGCGCAGTCGGGCGCGAGACTGCGCGAGGTCGGCACGACCAACCGGACGCGCGTGGACGACTATCGCGCGGCCATCACGCGCGAGACGGCGCTGCTGCTGCGCGTCCACCGGTCGAACTTCCGGATCGACGGGTTCACCGAGCAGCCGTCGCTCGAGGAGTTGGTAGCGCTCGGCCGCGAGCACGGCGTCCCGGTGGCCGAGGACATCGGCAGCGGCTACCTCGGGCTCGTCGGAGAAGAGAGCGACGCGCGCCTCGACGCCCTGCTCGGCGGCGAGCCCCGCGTCCAGGCCAGCCTCGAGCGCGGCCTCGACATCGTCTGCTTCAGCGGCGACAAGCTGCTCGGCGGGCCGCAAGCCGGCATCATCGCGGGACGCCGCGACCTGGTGACCCGCGTCCGCCGGCACCCGCTGATGCGCGTGCTCCGGGTCGACAAGCTGACCTACGCGGCCCTCGAGGGCACGCTAGCGGAGTACGCGGCCGGCCGCGCGAGCCGCACGCTTCCGATTCTGCAGATGATCCTGGCCGAGCCGCACGCCATTGAGGCCAGGGCCAAGGCCCTGGCCGCGCGTGCGGCGGACGCGGGGACGCTCGATGCTGGGGTCATCCCGGCCGCCTCAAAGGTCGGCGGCGGCACCACGCCGGGCGTCGAGCTGCCGACGTGGGTGGTGTCGCTGCGACACCGTCAGCGGAGCGTGGACTGGCTGGACAACTGGCTGCGCGGCAGGGAGCCCGGCATCGTGGGGCGGATCGAGAACGATTGCCTGCTGCTCGACCCGAGGACCATGCTCGCCGGAGAGGACGAGGTCGTGGCCGACGCGCTGGCCGCCGTGCCGGACTAAAACAAGCTGCCGATCGACTGGGCGGCCAGGTCCAGGAGCCTCGTCGGCAGGATCCCGAGATAGAAGGTGATGACCAGCGTCGCCGCCAGGGTGAAGACGGCAGCGCGCGAGGGCTCGGGCGAGCGCGGCGCGTCGCCGGGCTGCGCCATGTACATCATCACGATCACGCGCAGGTAGAAGAAGATCGACACGACGCTCGTCAGCACGCCGATGATGGCGAGGCCGTAATCACCCGAACGCATGGCCGCGCTGAAGATGTACCACTTCCCGACGAAACCGGCCGTCGGCGGGATCCCGCCCAGCGACAGCAGCAGCACCGAGAAGACGGCGGCCAGCGCCGGGTTGCGGTCGCTGAGGCCGGCCATGCTCGAGAGGTCGTCGTTCGCCCGGTCGCGCGTGGCCAGCAGGCCGATGAGGCCGAACGCCCCGAGGTTGGTGACGCCGTAGACGAGCAGGTAGAAGAGGATCGCGCCCCGGCCGGTGTCATTCGAGGCCACCAGGCCGACCAGCAGGTAGCCGGCGTGCGCGATACTGGAATAGGCCAGCATGCGCTTCAGGTTGGTCTGCGCGACGCCCACCACCGTCCCCAGGATCATGGTGACCGCGGCCATGCCCCAGAGCACCGGGTACCACACGCCGTGCATCGACGGGAACGCCACGGCCATCACGCGAACCAGTGCGGCGAAGGCCGCCGCCTTCACGCCGGTGGACATGAACCCGGCCACGATCGTCGGCGCCCCCTCGTACGCGTCGGGCGTCCACATGTGGAACGGCACGGCCGACACCTTGAACCCGAAGCCGACGAGCAGCAAGCCGAGCGCGAGCAGCGCGAACGTCGGGTGCGCGGCCGACGATTCGGCCAGCGCACTTCCCACCCGGTCGAGGCTCGTGGTGCGGGTCAGCCCGTAGGCGAACGCGAGGCCGTACAGGAAGAACGCGCTCGAGAACCCGCCGAGGATGAAGTACTTGAAGGCCCCCTCGATCGATGCCTCGGCGTCCCGCCTGACGGCCGTCAGCACGTAGACCGCCAGCGACATCACCTCGAGCGCCAGAAAGATCACCAGCAGGTCGGTCGCCATCGCCATCAGCATCATCCCGGCGATCGCAAACAGGGTGAGCGCGTAGTACTCGCCTCCGGGCAGCGCCTCCCGCTCGGCCAGCGACGGCGACAGCAGCATCGTCATCACGCCGATGACGACGAAGATCATCACGAAGAAGAGCCCGAAGTTGTCGGCCGACACCAGGCCAAAGCCCGACGCGTGCCGGCCCCAGAGCAGCGACGCGCTGACCCCGGCGCCGGCGAGGCCGATGAGGCCAAGACCGGCGATGGGCAGCCGCTCGCCGGGCGACCGGAAGGCCTCGGCCAGCATCGCCGCGATGCCGGCGGCGGTGACGCACAGGATGGGAACGATGGCCGTAATCGAAGACGATGACATGTCAGTGCTTCACCCTGGCGTCTGTCGGGGCGACGCCGCGCCACGCGGCGGCCGCGCCGTCGGGCGTCGGCTGGCGGACCGCGCTCGTGACCGTCGGGCGGCCCATCCGCTGGAGGAACCGCTCGACCGACGGCTGCATCGGCTTGAGGAACACGCCCGGGAACACGCCCATGAAGATGGCCATGGCCACCACGGGCACGATCACCCACCGCTCCCGCGGCGAGAGGTCGGGGAGCGTCCGGTTCTCCTCGTGCACGACCTTGCCGTAGTTCACCCGCTGGAACATCCACAGCATGTAGACCGCCGACAGGATCACGCCGGTGGCGGCGAACGCCGCCAGGCGCGGATCCGCGCGGAAGGTGCCGAGCAGGATCAGGAACTCGCCGACGAACCCGTTGGTTCCCGGCAGGCCGATCGACGCGAGCGTGATCAGCATGAACGCGGCCACCAGTTGCGGCATCACCGCCTTGAGGCCGCCGAACGCCGCGATCTCCCGCGTGTGCCGCCGGTCCGACAGCATCCCCACGATGAGGAAGAGCCCGCCGGTGGTGATGCCGTGGTTCAGCATCTGGTAGATCGAGCCCTGCAGCCCCTGCAAGTTCAGCGCGCAGATGCCGAGCACGACGAAGCCCAGGTGGCTGACGCTCGAGTAGGCCACCAGTTTCTTCAGGTCCGGCTGCACCATCGCGACCAGCGCGCCGTAGATGATGCCCACGACGGCGAGCACCGCGAGGTAGGGGGCGAACCAGGTCGCGGCCGCGGGGAACAGCGGGAAGGCGAAGCGCACCAGGCCGTAGGTTCCCATCTTCAGCAGCACGCCAGCCAGGATGACCGAGCCGGCCGTCGGCGCCTCGACGTGCGCGTCGGGCAGCCACGTGTGGAACGGGAACAACGGCACCTTGATGGCGAACGCCAGCGTGAAGGCCAGGAAGAACCAGAACTCGAACTGCGGCGGGATGCGCAGGTCGTAGAGCTTCAGCAGGTCGAAGCTGTAGCCGGTGCCGGTGATCGAGTTGTGCAGCCAGGCCAGGCCGATGATGGCCAGCAGCATGAGGACGCTGCCGGCCGCCGTGTAGAGGATGAACTTGACGGCCGCGTAGATGCGCCGGTCGTAGCCCCAGATGCCGATCAGGAAGTACATCGGGACGAGCATCGCGTCCCAGAAGATGTAGAAGAGGAACAGGTCGAGCGAGACGAAGACGCCGAGCATCGCGCTCTCGAGCGCGAGCAGGAACGCGGAGAACTCCTTCACCTTGCGGCCCACCGACTTCCATGAGCACAGCAGCGCCAGCGGCGTGAGGAAGCCGGTCAGCACGAGCAGGAAGAGGCTGATGCCGTCGACGCCCACGAAGTACTGGATGCCGAAGGCGGGAATCCACGGGTGACGCTCGATGAACTGGAAGTCGGCCCGCGCCGGATCGAAGCGGCTCCAGAGCAGCAGCGTGGCCGCGAACACCAGCAGCGACGCGCCGAGCGCGGTCCAGCGGACCACCGCGTCGCGGCGGCCGTCGTGGTTCTCGATGAGCAGCAGCAGCACCGCACCGGCCAGCGGCAGGAAGACGATGGTTGTCAGCACGTCAGTTGGCCCTGTTCTCTGTCACTATCTCGGCCACAGCAGATACCCTAGAATCAGCAGCGTCCCCACCATGAGCGATGCGGCGTAGGCGCGGATCGACCCGGTCTGCAGGAGCCGAAGCCAACCGCTCGCCCCGCGCACCGTCACACCCGCACCGTTCACGGCACCGTCGATGAGGCCGACGTCCACGCCCTTCCAGAGCGCCTGCTCCGAGACGATCCGGATCGGCTCCACGATCCCGGCGTCGTAGATCTCGTCCACGTAGTACTTGTGCAGCAGCAACTGGTGCAGCCCCTTGAAGCGCCGGGCCGCCGCGTCGGAGAGGTCGCGCCGCTTCAGGAAGAAGAGCCAGGCGAGGCCGATCCCGGCGAAGGCGGCCAGCGTGGAGGTCAGCATCAGCTGGCCTTCGAGGGCGGCATCCCCCGCCTCGGTAGACGGCTCAGCCGAGGCCGGCCCCGTGGCGGACGCCGCCGTCTCGCCGACCGTGCCCGCCGCCGCCGACCAGGCGCCGCGGTCCGCCGGGGCGGCGACGAAGCTCGGCTCGAGGAAGCGCTCGATCCGGTTCTCCCCGCCCAGCACGCCCGGTACGCCGACGTAGCCCGCGAGCACCGCGCCCACGGCGAGCACGACGAGCGCGATGGCCATCGGCCTCGGCGCGTCGTGCAAGTGGCCGGCCGCTCCGCCGTGCGGGGCCGCAGCATGGCCGCGCGCCGGCTCGACGCCCGCCTCCTGCGGCGCCCGCTGGCCGTGGAAGGCGAGGAACACGAGGCGGAACATGTAGCAGGCGGTCAGGAACGAGGCGAGGCTCGCGAAGAACCAGAGGTACCAGTGCCCGCTCGAGTAGGCGCGGTAGAGCAGTTCATCCTTGCTGAAGAACCCGGAGAGCAGCGGGACGCCGGCAATCGCCAGCGCGCCGACGAGAAACGTCCAGTAGGTGATCGGGAGCGCCTTCCGGAGCCCGCCCATCCGCCGCAGGTCCTGCTCCCCCGCCAGCGCGTGGATCACCGCGCCCGATCCGAGGAAGAGCAGCGCCTTGAAGAAGGCGTGCGTATAGAGATGGAAGATCCCGGCCGCGTAGGCGCCGACGCCCATCGCCACGAACATCAGGCCGAGCTGCGACACGGTCGAGTAGGCCAGCACGCGCTTGATGTCGTTCTGCACCAGCCCGATCGTGGCCGACACGACGGCAGTAGCCACACCGACGATCCCCACGATCTCGAGCACGCCGGGCGCGTGCGAGTAGAGCACGGCGTTGCGGCCGATCATGTAGACGCCGGCCGTCACCATCGTCGCGGCGTGGATGAGGGCGGACACCGGCGTCGGACCCTCCATCGCGTCGGGGAGCCAGATGTAGAGGGGGATCTGGGCCGATTTCCCGGTCGCGCCCAGGAACAGCAGCAGCGCGGCCGCCGAGAGCGTGCCGAACGCCGCCGTCTCCGGCGCGTAGGTCGAGACCACCTGTCCGAGCGCCCGAAAGTCGAGCGTGCCAAAGTGGGCGAACAGGAGCAGCATCCCAAGCAGGAACCCGAAGTCGCCGATCCGGTTGACGACGAACGCCTTCTTGCCCGCGTCAGCGGCGGATTTCTTCTGGTACCAGAACCCGATCAGCAGGTACGAACAGAGACCGACCCCCTCCCACCCCACGAACATGACCGGGAAGTTCGGGGCCAGCACGAGCAGCAGCATGAAGGCCGCGAACAGGTTCAGGTACCGAGAAGTAGCGGGCGTACTCGCTGTCGCGCTCCTCGTGCATGTAGGCGATCGAGTAGAGGTGGATGAGCGCCCCGATCCCGGAGACCACCAGGATCATCACCATCGACAGCGGGTCGAGGCGCAGCGCGAACGGCACCTGCAGATCGCCCGAGGCGATCCACGTGAAGACCCCCTGGTCGATCACCCGGTTCCCCGCCGCCGTCGCGACCAGCGACCACGACATCGCGGCCGACACGCCGAAGGAGGCGAACATCACCGCCACGGCCAGCGCACCCGATGCGGCCTTGGACAGCCGGCGCCCGACCGCCGCATTGGCGACGAAGCCGAGGAACGGGAGAAGCGGAATCAGCAGCAGCATGCGACTGGTCACCACTTGAGCGACGTGAAGGCGTCCGGGTCGAGCGATTCCCTGATGCGGAACATGGCGATGACGATCGCCAGCCCGACGGCGGCCTCGGCGGCCGCCACGGTGACCACGAAGAAGACGATGATCTGCCCGTCCACCGAGCCCCAATACCGGCCGAACGCCACCAGCGACAGGTTCGCGGCGTTGAGCATGATCTCGATCGACAGCAGGACCGTGATCATGTTCCGCCGCAGGAAGACGCCGGTCGTCCCGATGGCGAACAGGATCGCGGACAGAATCAGGTAATGGTCCAGTGTCACCATAGGATCGCTACACGCGCCTCTTCGCCAGCACCACCGCCCCGACCATCGCCACGATGATGAGCAGCGAGGTCACCTCGAACGGGAACGCATAGTCGGTGTAGAGCACCTGGCCGATCTTCCGCACCGATTCGACGGCCTGCGCCGACGCCGCCGCCCCCACCATCTCGTGGGCCGTCGCCGCGTGCCACACGGCCCAGACCAGCTCGGCCGCGAACACGACCGCCAGCGCGACGCCGAACCGCCGCGGCCCGAGCGCGCGGCGCTTCTCCAGTCCGACGAGTTCCTTCGGGACGTTCAGCAGCATCACCACGAACAGGAACAGCACCAGGATGGCGCCGGCGTAGATGATGATCTGGATGACCGCCACAAACGGCGCGTCAAGCAGGATGTAGAGCCCTGCCAGCGCCGCAAACGACACGATCAGCAGCATCACGCTGTAGATCGGGCTGCGCTGCCCGATGACCAGCATCGACGCCGCCACCGCCACGGCGGCGAACACGTAGAAGAGCGGCAGCTCAAGCCCCAAGGAGAATCACCCCCGCGGCCGTCACCAGCAGGTTCAGCACGGCCAGCGGCAGCAGGATCTTCCATCCAAACTGCATGAGCTGGTCGTAGCGATACCGTGGCAGCGTCCACCGCATCCAGATGTAGAAGAACAACAGCGCCGAGATCTTGAGCAGGAACCAGATCCAGCCGAGCGACTCGGGCAGCCACGGCCCCTGCCACCCGCCGAGGAACAGGTCCGTGGCCACCGCGGACACGGTCACCATGTTGATGTACTCGGCCAGGAAGAACATGGCGAACGCCATGCTCGAGTACTCCGTGTGGTAGCCGGCCACCAGCTCCTGCTCGGCTTCCGGGAAGTCGAACGGTGCGCGGTTGGTCTCGGCCACCCCCGAGATCATGTAGATCAGGAACCCGACCGGCTGCACGACGATGAACCAGCGCGGGATGAACCCGAACCAGTAGCCGGCCTGGCGGTTGACGATGTCGGTGAGCGACAGCGAGTTGGCGAGCACGAGCACCGAGGCCAGCGCCAGGCCGTAGGAGAGCTCGTAGCTGATCATCTGCGAGGCCGACCGCAGGCCGCCGAGCAGCGAGTACTTGCTGTTCGAGCTCCACCCCGCCAGGACGATGCCGTAGACGCTCATCGACGTGATCGCGAAGACCACCAGGACGGCCACGTTCACGTCGGCCACCTGCAGCTTGATCGGCTGCTCGAGCAGGCCGAAGAAGGTGGTCTCGGCGCCAAACGGCACCACGGCGAACGCGGTGAACGCCGCGGTGGCCGAGATGACCGGCGCGAGCAGGAAGAGCACCTTGTCCGCCCCGCCGGGGCACAGCTCCTCCTTGAACATCAGCTTGATGACGTCGGCGAACGGCTGGAAGAGTCCCAGCGGGCCGACCCGGTTCGGCCCTTCGCGCTGCTGGATGAACGCCGCCACCTTGCGCTCGGCGTACACCATCACGGCCGACGACAGCATCAGCATCACGAAGACCGCGAACACGAGGCCGAGCTGGACGATCACAGTCAGAGATGGCACAAGCGTTTCTCGCGCTCCCCCCTCAGGACGTCATGACCCCATCGCCCGCCAGTCCGCCGGGCACGTGCATCGCCCCTCGCGGACGTGCGCCTCGTACTCGGCGCGGAAATGCTGGATGGTGCTGAGCACGGGCGCCACCGCCGCGTCACCGAAGGGGCACAGCGTCTTGCCGCCGATGTTGTTCGCTACGTCGTTCAGCAGGTCGATGTCGCGCATCGACCCCTCGCCGCGCTCGATCCGCCGGAGGATCTTGTAGAGCCAGTCGGTCCCCTCGCGGCACGGCGTGCACTTGCCGCACGACTCGTGGCGATAGAAGTGCAGCAGGTTCTCGGCCGCCCACACCATGCACGTCGTCTCGTCCATCACGATGACGGCCGCCGACCCGAGCATCGCCCCGGCCTGAACGAGGCCGTCGAAGCTCGCCTGCGCGTCGAGCTGGTCGGGCAGGATCACCGGCGTCGACGACCCGCCCGGAATGACGGCCTTGAGCTTGCGGCCCCCGCGGACGCCGCCGGCGTAGCCGTAGATCAGCTCGCGCATCGTGACCGTCATCGGCGCTTCGTACACGCCCGGCTTCTCGACGTGGCCGCTGATGCAGTAGAGCTTCGGCCCGCCGTTCTTCACCGGGCCGAGCCCGGCGAACCACTCGGGCCCGCGCGTGACGATGGCCGGCACGTTGCACAGCGTCTCGACGTTGTTGATCACCGTCGGACAGCCGTAGAGGCCGACGACGGCCGGGAACGGCGGGCGGATCCGGGGCTGCGCACGCTTGCCCTCGAGCGACTCGAGCAGCGCGCTCTCCTCGCCGGCCTCGTACGCCCCGGCGCCCGGATGCACGTAGATCTCGCAGTCGAAGCCAGAGCCGAAGATGTCCCGGCCAAGGTAGCCTCCGGCCCGCGCCGCCTCGATCTCGGCTTCGAGCACGCGCTGAACGTGGGCGAATTCGCCGCGGATGTAGAGGTAGGCGACCTTCGCGCCGACGGCGTAGCACCCGATGAGGCATCCCTCGAGCAGCAGGTGCGGGTTGCGTTCCATCAGCACGTGGTCCTTGAACGTGCCCGGCTCGCTCTCGTCGGCGTTGCAGCAGAGGTACTTCGGCTTGGGCGAGTCCTTCGGCACAAACTGCCACTTCATCCCCGTCGGGAAGCCCGCGCCGCCGCGGCCGCGCAGCCCCGACACCTTGACCATCTCGATGATCTGGGCGGGCGCGAGGCCGAGGGCTTTGCGGAGCCCCTCGTACCCGCCGCGGCCGACGTAGGCGCCGAGCGTGTGGCCGTTGGGCTCGCGCACGTGGGAGGTCAGGACTGGTTCCATCGTCCCTATTTCTCCACGGCCAAGTGGCACCCCGTCAGCGCCGCCGGGCCCCTGGCCTTCAGGTCCTCGAGCAGCCGCACGGCAGCGTCGGGCGACTGGCACTCGTGCCAGTGCTCGTTGTTCACCATCACCACCGGCGCCCGGTCGCAGGCGCCGAGGCACTCCATCTCCATCAGGGTGAAGGTCCCGGTCGGATCGGTCTCGCCCACCTTCACGCCGAGCGTCCGCGAGATCTCCTCGGTGACGCGCTCGGCCCCGCGCAGCGCGCACGACAGCGTCCGGCAGACCTGGACGACGTACTTGCCGACCCTCTGGCGGTGGAACATCGCGTAGTAGGTCACCACGTCGTCGACTTCCGCGGGCGTGCACCCGATCACCTCGGCGACGTGCCGGATCGCCGACGCCGTGACATGTCCCTGCTGCTCCTGGACGATGTAGAGCGCCGGGATGACGGCCGAGCGGCGGTGCTCGGGCGGGTAGTGCGTCGCGATCCGCTCGAGGCGCTCCCGGTTCTCCGGGGTGAAGGCGAATGGCTCGCCCTCGAGCCGCAGCTCGCGCTTCGACACGTGCTGCGGCGACTCGTAGTGCATGTCCGGGTGGAAGCTCACCGGTCCACATCTCCCAACACGACGTCGATCGAGCCGATGACGGCGATCACGTCGGCGATCAGGCCTCCGATAATCAACTTGGGCAGCGCCTGGCAGGCCATCAGCGACGGCGAGCGCATCTTGACGCGCCACGGCCGGTTCGACCCGTCCGACACGACGTAGCACCCGTGCTCGCCGCGCGGCCCCTCGACGGGGACGTAGGCCTCGCCGGCCGGGACCCTGAAGCCCTCCGAGAAGATCAGGAAGTGCTGGATGAGCGCCTCCATCTCCGTGTAGACCTTGTCCTTGGGCGGCGGCACCACGCGCGTGTCGGCCGCGGCCCAGACGCCGGTCGGGCTGATCCGATCGACTGCCTGGCGGCAGATGCGCAACGACTGGTACATCTCCTCGACGCGGACCAGGTACCGGTCGTAGACGTCCCCGCAGCTTCCGGCCGGCACATCGAAATCGAACGTCTCGTAGCTCGAGTAGGGGAACGCCTTCCGCACGTCGTAGGTCGACCCGGCGGCGCGGGCGATCGGCCCGACCAGCCCGAGGTCGAGGGCGTCTTTCAGCGAGATCGCCCCGACGCCGCGCGCTCGCTTCAGGTAGATCTGGTTGTGCGTCAGCAGGCGCTCGTACTCGACCAGCTTGGCCGGCATCCGGTCCAGGATCTCCTTCACGGCGGCGTGGAACCCTGTCGGCAGGTCCTCGCGGAGGCCGCCGATCCGGATGTAGCTCGGGAACATCCGGAAACCGGCGATGAGCTCGTTGATGTTCAAGATCAGCTCCCGTTCCCGGAAGCAGTAGAGCATCATCGTCACCGCGCCGACTTCCATCCCGTGCGTGGCGAGCCACACGAGGTGGCTGTTGAGCCGCTGCAGCTCGGCCAGGAGCACGCGGATCCACTGCACCCGCTCGGGGATCTCGATGCCGAGCAGCTTCTCGACCGACAGCGCGTAGGCCAGGCTGTTCGACTGCGCGCTCAGGTAGTCCATCCGCTCGACCAGCGTGATCACCTGCTGGAACTTCTTCTGCTCGATGGTCTTTTCGATCCCGGTGTGGAGGTAGCCGACCGTCGAGGCCGAACTGACCACGTTCTCGCCGTCGAGGCGCAACACCAGCCTCAGCACGCCGTGCGTGCTGGGGTGCTGGGGCCCCATGTTGACGGTCATCGTCTCGGTTCGGAGCTCAGCCATCGATGGTCACCAGTTCCCGCTCGACCAGCTCGCACAGCACGTGCAACAGCGTGGCGTGCGCTTCCTGGATCCGCGGCGTCGACGAGGACGGCACGTTGAGGTGCACGTCGGCGACACGGCCCAGTTCCCCCCCGTCGCGACCCGTGAGGCCGATGGTGACCAGCCCGCGGGCGCGCGCCGCTTCGACGGCACGGAGCACGTTGGGCGACGCGCCGCTCGTCGAGATCGCCACCAGGACGTCGCCCGCCTGCCCGTGCGCCTCCACCTGGCGGGCGAACACCCGGTCGAATCCGTAATCGTTGCCGACCGCCGTGAGCACGCTCGAATCGACCGTCAGGGCCAGCGCCGGAAACGCCCGGCGCTCCCTCGCGAAGCGCCCCACCAGCTCGGCGGCGACATGCTGGGCGTCGGCGGCGCTGCCGCCGTTGCCGCACACCAGCACCTTCCGTCCCGCCGCGAGCGCCGCCACGAGCGCCGCGGCCGCCGCGGGCAGCGACTCCTGGTTCGCGCGACGCGCGCGGTCGTGGACCGCGGCCGTCTCGGCGAAAGCCCCTTCGATCAGACGCTCGGTGTCGGCGGCGGTCATCGTGTCTCAGCCCTCCGGCGGCGTCGATCCGCCGCGGGCGTCGCGGTCGGCGGCAATCCTGGCCCGGAATTCCTGCTCGGTCATCTGCAGCGGCTCGTACACCTTCGGCGTCATCGAGATCTGCACCGGGTAGTCCTTGCGCAGCGGATGCCCGGTCCAGTCCTCGGGCATCAGCAGCCGGCGCAGGTCGCCGTGCTGCTCGAAGACGATGCCGAACAGGTCCCACACCTCCCGCTCGAGCCAGTCCGCCGAGGCCCAGACCGTGTGAACCGACGGCACCTTGGGGTCGTCGCCGCCGACGCGGATCTTCAGCCGCAGCCTCGCCGGGACGGACGTCGCGAGCAGGTGGTAGACGACCTCGAAGCGGGGCTCCGAGGGCCACCAGTCCACGGCGGTCACCTCCACCAGCACGTCGAATTTCAACGACGGGTGGTCGCGCAGCAGCCCGGCCACCGCGAGCAGCCGCTCGCGCGGGACGACGAGCGTCGGTTCGTCGGAGGCGTCGATCGCCTGGACCTCGGCGTCGGACACGGCCGAGGCGAGCGCGCGGATGATCGAAGGGGAGTCCACGGCGGCTATCCTGCCTTCACCACGAGCTTGGACGCGCTGATCTTCTTCTGGAGCTGGATGATGCCGTAGATGAGCGATTCGGGCCGCGGCGGGCAGCCGGGAACGAAGACGTCGACCGGGACGATCTGGTCGACGCCCTGCACGATCGAGTAGTTGTCGAACACGCCGCCGCACGAGGCGCAGGCGCCCATCGAGATCACCCACTTCGGCTCCGGCATCTGGTCGTAGACGCGCCGGAGCGCCGGGGCCATCTTCCGCGAGAGCCGCCCGGCCACGATCATCAGATCCGACTGGCGGGGCGACCCGCGGAAGACCTCGGCGCCGAAGCGCGCGATGTCGTAGCGCGACGCGCTCATCGCCATCATCTCGATCGCGCAGCAGGCCAGGCCGAAGGTCACCGGCCAGATGGACGACTTTCGCGCCCAGTTCACCATCTTCTCGACGGTGGTCGTCAGTACCGGAATGTCGACGTCGAAAGCCATGAGACCGACCTGTTCTGCTCCGTCGCTACCGTCCCAACAGGGCCACCCACGCGGATCCCCGCCTCACGGCTTGTCCCACGTCAGGGCGCCCTTCTTCCACACGTACGTGTAGCCGGCGAGGAGGATGGCGAAGAAGACCACGATCTGCACGAGACCCGTCCACCCCAGGTCGCGCAGCGCCATCGCCCACGGGTAGAGGAACGCCACCTCGATGTCGAACAGCAGGAAGATCATCGCGATCAGGTAGAACTTGATCGGATGGCGCTCCCGGGCGTCGGAGACGGCCGGCATCCCGCATTCGTAGGGGGCCAGCTTCTCGGGCGAGGGCTTGTGCGGCGCCAGCAGCGTCGACATGACGATCGACCCCGCGCCAAAGCCCACACCGAGGATGGCCAACAGGAGGATTGAGAGCCAGCCCTGCATGTGAACGAATTCCCAAGGAGGACGGGCCCCACGGCCCGCCGTCCGGATGATGGTGCAAGAACGGGAAACGCCACGATCCTATCGGACCACCGCGGGGCAAGTCAACGAACCGATCGGCGGCCGATCACGGTGGAATCGAGGGAAAACTACGCCAGGGCGTTCGCCCCGACCGGCCGCGGCTGCGCGAGCCGCGCCAGGTCGGCATCGACCATCATCTCGACCAGCGCCGTGAAGTCGATCGTCGTCCGCCAGCCGAGGATCTGCTGCGCCTTCGCCGGGTTGCCGATCAGGTGATCGACCTCGGCCGGGCGCAGGCACGCGGGATCGGACCGCACGTGCTGCCGCCAGTCGAGGCCCACGTGGCCGAACGCAATCTCCACCAGCTCGCGCACCGAGTGCGCGAGGCTGGTGGCCACCACGTAGTCGTCGGGCTCGTCCTGCTGCAGCATCAGCCACATCGCCCGCACGTAGTCTCCGGCGAAGCCCCAGTCCCGGCGGGCGTCGAGGTTGCCGAGCCCGAGATGGTCCGCGAGCCCGAGCTTGATGCGGGCGACGCCGTCGCTCACCTTGCGCGTCACGAACTCGAGCCCGCGCCGCGGCGACTCGTGGTTGAAGAGGATCCCCGAGCAGGCGAACAGCCCGTAGCTCTCGCGGTAGTTGACCGTGATGTAGTGGCCGAAGACTTTCGACACGCCGTACGGGCTCCGAGGATAGAACGGCGTCAGCTCGGTCTGCGGCACCTCGCGAACCTTGCCGAACATCTCACTCGAGGACGCCTGGTAGAGCCGAATCGTCGGGTCGACCTGGCGGATCGCCTCCAGCACCCGGGTGACGCCCTGCGCGTTGAACTCGCCGGTCAGCATCGGCTGGTCCCAGCTGGCCGGGACGAACGACATGGCCGCCAGGTTGTAGAACTCGTCAGGCCGCACGTCGCCGATCACGCGCATCAGCGAGAGCTGATCGAGCAGGTCCGCCGGGCGCAGCGTGATCCGATCGAGCAGGTGCTCGATCCGCCACAGGTTGGGCGCGCTCGCGCGCCGGACGATCCCCGTGACCTCGTAGCCCTTCTCGAGCAGCAGTTCCGCCAGGTACGACCCGTCCTGGCCGGTGATGCCGCTGATGACGGCGCGTTTGGACATGTGCCTCCGGCCCTCGTCGGCACGGAACAGGGGCCGCGAGCATGTTACGGGCGAGCGCGGGCAGGGTCAAGCCCGGAGGGCACCAGAGGGCACCGCACGGCGCCCGGCGAGATGGCGCCTCAACGCGTCCTGCCACGTGGGCATGGGGGCGCCCGCGGCGGCCAGCCTGGCGTTCGACAGCGCGCAGTAGAGTGGCCTCGAGGCGCGCAGCGCTACGTCGGCCATCCGGACGGACACCAGCCGCGGCGGGATGCCGACCTGCCGCCCCGCCTCGATCGCCAGCTCCTCCCACGTGCACGAACCCGAATTGACGCAGTGATAGAGGCCGCTCGTCGCGCCCGACTCGAGCAGCGCCCGCGTGGCCGTGGCCACGTCGTCGGTGTAGCTGGGAGACACCGTGCGGTCGACGAACACCCGCACGTCGCGGCCTTCGAGCATCGCCTCCACAATCCGGTCGACGCTGGTCGGCCGATCCTGTCCCTCCGGGGATCCGAACAGGCTCTCGACGCGCAGCACGTAGTGGCGCGGCGCGCCGGCCGCGAACCACTCGCCGAGCAGCTTTGAACAGGCATAGGTGCTGCGTGGATTCGGCGCGTCTTCTTCGCTGTAGGGCCGCGTGGCCGACCCGTCGAACACGAAGTCGGTGCTGTAGTGGACCAGCGCGGCGCCGACCGACCTGGCGGCCTCGGCCAGGTTCCGGACCGCAAACGCGTTGACGTTCAGCGCCTCGACCGGCTCGTCTTCCGCGCGGTCCACGTCGTTGTAGGCCGCGCAGTTGACGATGGCCGACGGGTGCAGCGCGGCGACCCGGTCCATGACGGCCCGGTGGTCGCGGACGTCGAGGCCTCCGCTCGTCGTCGCCGTCACGTCGGCCCAGGTGTCGAACTGCCGGACCACGGCCGACCCGAGCCGGCCGGCGGCGCCGATCACCAGGATCCTCATCTCACTCGGCCCGCTGGTCATGGAACGCTCGCATCTGCCCGTCGTCGAATACGCCCTCCCACCGGGCGACCACGACCGTGGCCAGGCAGTTGCCCATGACGTTCACCCCGGTCCGGCCCATGTCCATGATCTGGTCGATGCCGAGCAGGATGGCGGCCCCTTCGACCGGCAGGTTGAAGGAGGTGAGCGTCGCGAGCAGCACGACGAGCGCCGCACGCGGCACGCCGGCCACCCCCTTGCTGGTCAGCATGAGCGTCAGCATCATCACCAGCTGGCGCTCGAACGACAGCGGCACGCCAAACAGCTGCGCGACGAACACGCTGCACAGCGACAGGTAGAGTGTCGTGCCGATCAGGTTGAAGCTGTAGCCGGTCGGGATGACCAGGCTCACGATGCTCTTCGGCGCGCCGAACCGCTCCATCAGCTCCAGCGCCTTGGGCAGCGCCGCCTCGCTGCTCGCCGTGGTGAAGGCAATCAGGCTCGGCTCCCGGCTCGCCCGCAGGAAGTGCAGGAACGGCACCCGCACCAGCCGGCACGTGATCCAGAACACCACGACGATGAACAGCAAGAGCCCGCCGTACATCAGCACGACCAGCTTGCCGAGCGTCATCAGGATGCCGAGGCCGCGGCTGCCGACCGTCGACGCAATGGCCGCCGCGACGCCCATCGGCGCGAACGCCATGACGTAGCCGGTGAACTTGAACATGACGTGCGCGACGCCGTCGAGGAAGTCGAGCACCGGCTGGCCCCGCTTCCCCACCGCGGCGAGGCCGATCCCGAAGAAGACCGAGAAGACGACCACTTGCAGGATGTCGCCCGTCGCCATCGCGTCGAAGATCGACGTCGGGAAGAGGTGAATCAGGATGTCCCAGCCGGTCTGCGGCCTGGCCGCGATCGCGGACACCACGGAAGCGCTCTCCGACGGGAGCGACAGCCCGGCGCCAGGCTGGAAGAAGTTGACCAGGCCGAGGCCGAGAAACAGCGCCACCGTCGTCGCCAGCTCGAAGAAGACCAGCGCCTTCACGGCGATCCGCCCCATCGCCTTCATGTCGCCGGTGCCCGCGATGCCGATCACGAGCGTCGAGAACAGCAGCGGCGCGATGATCATCTTGATCATGCGCAAGAAGACTGTCGAGAGCGGCTTCAACTGCTCGGCGAAACCGAGGACGTGGGTGCCGCCGACCTCACGGGAAGGAAACACGTACCCGAGCACGATCCCGAGGATGAGACCGATGAAGATCTGCGTCGTGACGCTCGGCATCCGCAGCCGCCGCCGTGCGGCGGGCTGCGGAGTGTCGATAGGTGTGATGGCCATGATGTCCCTGGTCCGAAGCGGTGCCGGCCCCCGGGGCCGGCGCGTGGTCAGCCGATGACCTGCGCGATCGACTCGACGACGTAACGCTGCTGCGCCTCCGTCAGCTCGCCGTAGATCGGCAGGGCCAGAGTCTGGTCCGCGGCCTCCTCTGCCGCGGGGAACTGCCCTTTCCGGTACCCGAGGTGCGAGAAACACTCCTGCAGGTGGAACGGCACCGGGTAGTAGATCTCGGTGCCGACGCGCCGCGCGTCGAGACCCGCCTTCAACCGGTCGCGCGAGTCTACCCGAATCACGAACTGGTTGTAGATGTGAAAACAGCCGTCCGGCTCAACCGGCAGCTGCAGGCGGCCTTTCACGACCAGCGGCGCGAGCAGTTCGCGGTAGCGGTCGGCGTTCCGGCGGCGCGCCTCCGTCCATTCGGCCAGGTGAGGGAGCTTGACGCGCAGCACGGCGGCCTGAAGCGCATCGAGCCGGAAGTTGGCGCCGACCATCTTGTGGAAGTACTTCGGCTCGGCTCCGTGGTTGCGGATGAGCCGGACCCGGTGCGCGAGCGCCGGATCGTTCGTGGTCACCAGGCCGCCGTCGCCGAACGCCCCCAGGTTCTTGCTGGGGAAGAACGAGAAGCAGCCAAGGGCGCCGAGGCTGCCGACGCTCCGGCCATGGTAGCGGGCGCCGATCGCCTGCGCGGCATCTTCGATCACCGCGACGCCCGCTCTGGTGGCCGTTTCCAGGATCGGCGTCATCTCGGCGCTGCATCCGTAGAGATGCACCGGGATGATCGCCTTCGTCCGCGGCGTCAACGCCGACAAGGCACCCGCGGGATCGAGGTTGTAAGTGACCGGATCGATGTCCACCAAGACGGGCCGCGCGCCAAGCCGCGCGATGCACCCGGCCGTCGCGAAGAACGAATACGTGGTCGTCACGACCTCGTCCCCCGCGCCAATGCCGAGCGCCATCATGGCCGCCAGCAGCGCATCGGTCCCCGAGGACACGCTGATGGCGTCGGTGACACCCAGCATTGCGGCCAGCTCGCCCTCGAGCCCTTCGACTTCCGGTCCCAGAATGAACCGCTGGCTGTCGCACACGCGCGTGATCGCGGCCAGCAGATCGTCGCGAATCGGCCGGTATTGCGCCTGGAGATCGAGGAGTGGAACCGACGTGACCTGAGATGGCATGGGCGGAAATGGTACACCCCTCGCCTCCCGTTCGCCAAAACCCCCCGAGGGCCGCCTCGCCTCCCACGATCACTGGATCCTGATTACCAATTCGTAATCCGCTGAAGGTCCCCCACGTGCGGCGGCGGCGCTGCCTTGTCGGAATTGGCCAAAACCACGCGTCTTTCTGCCTGGCTCTCTCCCGGTCCCCGGTGGCACTGCCCTTGCCCCTGCAGACAGCGTGTCGACCCACCGAACGGGAGCCGCCGTGCGCAGATTCGCCTGCCTTCTGGCCTTGATATCCGCGATCGTCCTGACCCCGACGATGCTGTGCGCGGGCTCTGTCACGATTGGCTGGAACGCCAATCCCGAGTCTGACGTCGTCGGCTACGTGGTGCTTTACGGCACGCAGTCCGGCGTCTACACGTTCACCCGGCAGGTGGGCAATGTCACCACCGCCACGCTGACCAACCTGAAGGCGGGCCAGACCTATTTCGTCGCCGTCCGAGCGATCAATTCCGACGGGATGAGCAGCCCGGTGTCGCAGGAGGTCAGCGCCGAGGTCCCGCTCACTTCGCCCTCGGGCGAGACGCTCGACCAGTGGAAGGCCCGGTTCGGCATCACCGACATGAGCGCTGACCCGGACGGCGATGGCGTGAGCAACATGGACGAGTTCCTGAACGGAACCGACCCGTTCATCTCCAACACCTGGCTGCTCGCCGAAGGACTGACCGGGAACTTCAGGACGCGCCTGGCGCTGACCAACCCTGGGACCGATCCCGCCGAGATCACCATCCGGTTCCTGCCGCAGGGCGGCACGCCGATCGTGCAGCAGTACAGCGTCCCCGCCCAGAGCCGGCAGACGATCATCGTGAACGACATCGCGGGGCTTCAGGACGTGGCGGTGGGCGCCGAGGTCACGACCGAGCGCGGGGGCGTACTGGTCGAGCGCACGGTCACCTGGGGCGGCCCCGAGATGCTGGACTCGGCGCACGCAGGCAAGGCCGTCGAGAGCGCGCAGACCACCTGGTACTTCGCCGAAGGCGACACGACGGTGTTCGACACGTACCTGCTGCTGGTCAATCCCAACTCGGTCGACGTCAACGCCACGGTCACCTTCCTGCCCGCCGGCGGTCAGGCCCTGCAGGCGAGCTATACCCTGCCTGCCGACAGTCGCCAGTCCATCTACCTGAACAGCGTCCCCGGGCTGGGCCAGACCTCGTTCGGCATGTCCGTTCGAGCGACCGCGCCGATCGCGGCCGAGCGGTCGATGTACTTCAGCACGACGGACACGGCCTTGAAGGGCGCTCACGAATCGCCGGGCGTCGAAGCGCCGTCCACGAAATGGTACCTGGCCGAGGGGCAGACCGGGGACACGTTCGCCGAGTACCTGCTGCTCGCGAACCCGAACGCCGCCCCCACCACCGCGACCGTCCGGTATTTGACTCCCGCCGGGGCCAGCGTCACCAAGACCTATCCCCTCGCGCCCACCAGCCGACTGACGGTGGTGGTCAACGACGTCCCCGGCCTCGAG
Source organism: uncultured Acidobacteriota bacterium (assembly GCA_963727765.1). Classification (GTDB taxonomy): domain Bacteria; phylum Acidobacteriota; class Vicinamibacteria; order Vicinamibacterales; family Fen-181; genus FEN-299. The sequence continues at coordinate 387,990 of CAVSGZ010000008.1, read as the reverse complement.
AACACCGAGGTGGCGGCGACCGTCACATCGACGCTGCCGATCGTGGCCGAGCGGTCGATGTATTGGCCCGGCCAGTGGGGCCAGTGGTACGAGGGCCACAACAGCGCGGGCATGCCGTCGCTGGGCACCAAGTGGGTGCTCTCCGAGGGCGAGACCGGCGGCGCGCACAACGTCGTCAGCCGCTTCCTGTTCGCGAACCCGAACGGCCAGGACGCCGCGGTGACGCTGACGCTCCTGCGCGACAACGGCCTGGCGCCCCTCAGCGTGCAGGCCACCGTCAAGGCCAACTCGAGGCTGACGCTCAGTTCCACCGAGTTCCCGCTGCAGTGGGGCGAGCAGTTCGGCACCGTGGTCGAATCGACCAACGGGGTCCCGTTCGCGGTGGAACGGTCGATCTACTGGGACGGCGAGGGGAAGGTGTGGATTGCCGGCACGAACGAGACCGGCGCGCTCATCCACGCCGCCGAGCCGCTGCCGAACGCGCCGGCCGTGAAGGCCGCGACGGCGGCATCGAAGCAGAAAGCCGGCTCGCAGACTCAGTCCAAGTGAGCGGCGGTCACCACGCTAGCGCTGCCGTTCCTTGACGGCCGCGCGAGTCTCCCGGTCGATCTCGCGGCGCTTGATCGTCTCGCGCCGGTCGTATTCCTTCTTGCCTTTCGCCAGCCCGAGGGCCAGCTTCACGCGGCCGTTCTTGAAGTACATCCGCAGCGGCACCAGCGTCATGCCCCGCTCGGTCGTCTTGCCGACCAGCTTCCTGATCTCCTGCCGGTGCAGTAGCAGCTTGCGGCGACGCAGCGGCTCGTGGTCCGCATACCCGCGGTGGCTGTACGGGCTGATGTGCACGTTGAGGACGAACACCTGGCCGGCCTCGACGCGGCCGTAGCTGTCCCGCAGGTTGACGCGCCCCTCGCGGATCGCCTTGACTTCGGTGCCGAGCAGCGCCACGCCGGCCTCGAACGTCTCGAGGATGTCGTAGTCGTGGAACGCCTTCCGGTTCTCGGCGACGTTCTTCTCCGCCTTCTGGCGCTCGGTCTTCTCGGCCATGTCGGTTCCGTCCCGTTCACGCGTGCCGTGCGGCAGCCAGCTTCGCCGCCAGTCTCACGGCTTCGATCAGGCTGGCCGGATCGGCCACGCCCTTGCCGGCGATGTCGAAGGCCGTCCCGTGGTCGACCGACGTCCTGATGATCGGGAGGCCGAGCGTCACGTTGACGGCGTGCCCGAAGGCCACCAGCTTGATCGGGACCAGCCCCTGGTCGTGATAGCAGGCCACCACCGCGTCGAACTCCCCGCGCACGGCGCGGACAAACAGCGTGTCGGCCGGGAACGGGCCGTCGATCGCGATGCCTTCCGCGCGGCATTGCTCCACCGCGGGCCGCAGCGTCTCGTCGTCCTCGCGCCCGATGACGCCGTGCTCGCCGGCGTGCGGGTTCAGGCCGGCCAGCGCCAGCCGGGGACTGGGGAACCCGAAGCGCGGCAGTTCGCGTGCCGTCAGCCGGATGATCTCGACGAGGTGTTCCGACGTCAGCAGCCGCGGCACGTCGGCCAGCGCCACGTGGACGGTGGCCAGAACCACCCTCAAGTGGCGCGAGTAGAACATCATGGCGACGCGCGGCGCCCCGGTCAGGTGCGCCAGCAGCTCGGTGTGGCCGCGCCACGGCAGGCCGGCCAGCGCCCAGGCCTCCTTGTTGATCGGGGCTGTGGCGATGGCCTGCACCCGGCCCGCGCGCGCGGCGTCGACCGCGCGGACGAGCGCGTCGTAGGCGGCGCGGCCCGCGTCGGCAGACAGCACGCCTGGCACGAAGCGCCGCAGGTCGGGCGGGCCGTAGACGACCGGCTCGCACTCGGCCAGCACGTGCGGGTCCCGAATGGCCTTGTCGACCAGCTCGGGCCCGACGCCGGCCGGGTCGCCGACGGTGAGTGCGACGCGGGGCAGCGGCATGGGCGTGGTGGCTATTCCGGCCGGTTGTCGTGTTCGTCCGGCGTCTCGTCGCGGGCTCCGGACTTCCGCGGCAGCTTGCCCTCGGGCAGCTCGTAGCGGAGGCAGCACTTCAGCCGGCCGCACAGCCCGGACAGCTTGGACGGGTTCAGACTGAGATCCTGCTGCTTGGCCATCTTGATCGACACCGGCTCGAACGACTGCAGCCACGCGCTGCAGCAGAGCTGCCGGCCGCATGACCCGTAGCCGCCGATCATGCGCGCTTCGTCGCGCACGCCGATCTGCCGCATTTCGATGCGCGTGCGGAACTCCGCGGCCAGTTCGCGGACCAGATCCCTGAAGTCCACCCGCCCCTCGGCCGTGAAGTAGAACACGAGACGCGATCCGTCGAAGAGCTGCTCGACCCGCGTCAGCTTCATGGCGAGGCCGCGCTCGCGGATCTTGAGGAGGCCGATGCGGAACGCCTCGCGCTCCCTCGCCTGCTGCCGCCGGCGGATCGCGCAGTCGTCCTCGGCGGCCGCACGCAGCAGGCGCATGCAGGGAGCCGGCCGCGGACTGTGTTCGCCGTCGGCGGAGGGCGGGAATCCCTCGACGCGGCCGAACGCGAGGCCGGTCTCGGTCTCGACGACGACCGGCATGCCCCGGCGGAGCGACTTCTCCACGACGCTCCGGGCGACGGCGCAGGCCTGCGGCCTGCCGCTGCAGCCCAGCGTCACGAGCACGATCGTGTCGTCCTGTCGAGCGTTCATGCCGTCCTGCTACAACCTCACCGCCAGCCAAGCGGCGACCAGCTTCACGTTCGCGTTCCGGTCGATCGCGGCCAGCGCCCGATCCGTGGCGGCGTACCCCCTGAGCACCCGATCGACGTCGAATGCCGGCGCCATCTCGCCGATCTCGGCGATCAGGTCGCCGTTGGCCAACTGGCCGGCGCCTCCGCCCTGCGAAACGAGCGCGATGTCGCGGAGCAGCGAGCTGAGCACGATGATGCGCGCGGAGAGCGCCTCCCGGTCCGCCGCGGCCGTCGACTTGCCCGGCAGCAGCCCTGCCCCGGCCTGCAGCAGGGCCTTCGGCGATGCGCCGGTCGAGGCCGTCCGGAGCGCGGCCAGGGCGGCGGCACGCGCTTCGAGATATCCCGCGGATCCGGCCGCGAGCGCCCGTCCCAGGCTCCCGTCCGCGATGGCGGCGATCGCGTGAGCCTCGTCGCGCGTGTAGTGATGGCGCTCGACGAGCGCCCGCGCCACCTCGTCGGCCGACAGGCGTCCGAAGATCACCCGGGCGCAGCGCGAGCGCACGGTCGGCCGCAAGGTCTCGGGCTTCGAGGTCACCAGGACGAAGACCGAGGACGGACCCGGCTCTTCGAGGCTCTTGAGCAGGGCGTCCTGGGAGTCGTCGTTCAGCCCCTCCGCGTTGTCGATGATGATGACCCGGCGCCGTCCCTCGAACGGGCGGTACGCCGCGGCGGTGATCAGCGCGCGGACCGGTTCGATCCTGATCTGGCCGGTCTCCGACGGCTCCTCGACCAGCACGTCAGGATGCCGGCCCGTGGCGATCCGCCGGCAGGCGGCGCAGCGGCCGCAGGCGTCGGACCCGGCCGGCGACAGGCAGTTCAGCGCCTGGGCCACCGCCAGCGCGGCGAGCCGCTTGCCGACTCCGTCGGGCCCGCAGAAGAGGAGGCTCGGCGGCAGGCTGCCGCGGCCGAGGGCCTGGGCCAGCAGCCCGAGCGGACGCGCGTGGCCGTACACCTCGGAGAACGGCATCGGACTCCATCACCACATTGTGCGAGCGCGCGATTCCCCTAGACGGTGGCCTTGGCCTCGGCGAGCGCCGCGAGCCCGGCCTCGTACCCCTTGCGGAACGCCCGCAGGTTCAGGTCCAGCGTGCCCGACGGGACCGATTCCTTCACGGCCTGCTCGAGCGCCTCGAGCGGGATGAGCTGGCTGACGGCGCCGAAGAAGCCGACGGTGATGATGTTGAGGACGATCTTCCGGCCGATCTCCTCCGCGAGCCGCGTCGCGGGCACGACGAAGTGCTTGGCCACCGGCACCGGCAGCGTCAGGTTGACCAGGTCGGCCTCGGTGACGAGCAGGCCGCCCTTCTTGAGCGCTGGCGTGAACCGCGCGTAGGCGTCCTGCGAGAGGACGACCAGCATGTCGAGTTCCTTCACGTACGGATAGAGGATCGGTTCGTCGGCCACGATCAGCTCCGCGCTCGACGAGCTGCCTCGGGCTTCGGGGCCGAAGCTCTGGATGAGCGTGGCGTGGAGTCCGCCGTGAATCGCGGCCGCCCGGCCGATGATGATGCCGCTCAGGATGACGCCCTGGCCGCCGAATCCCCCGATGCGAATTTGCGTCTGCGCCATTTAGTGACTCGCCCGCGCGTACCGGTCGCCCAGCTTGCGCGTATAGAAGGCTTCCATCGCGTCCTGGTAGGTCGTCCGCTCGCGGTCGACGAACTTGCCGACGACGATCGGGCCGCCCATGCCGAGGTCCACGTCCTTGGTGTCGGCGCCGTTCTTGATCTGGCTGCGCGTCTTGTAGGTCTTCATCTCGTCGAGCGAATCGCCGATCCGGTTCCGCCGCCCGTAGAGCGTCGGGCACGGCGAGATGACCTCGACGAAGGAGAAGCCCTTCTTGAGCAGGGCCTCCTTCATCGCCTTCTTCATCTGCGTGACGTGGTAGGTCGTCCACCGCGCGACGTACACCGCGCCGCACGACTCGGCCAGGTACGGCAGGTTGAACGGGTGCTCGAAGTTCCCGTACGGCGACGTCGAGGCAATCGCCTCCTCGGGCGTCGTCGGCGTCAACTGGCCGCCGGTCATGCCGTAGGTCAGGTTGTTGACGCAGATGACCGTCATGTCGAGGTTGCGCCGGGCGGCATGGATGAAGTGGTTGCCGCCGATGGCGAACAGGTCGCCGTCGCCGGAGTAGACGACCACCTTCATGTCGGGCGCGGCCAGCTTCAGCCCCGTCGCGAACGGGATGGCGCGGCCGTGGGTCGTGTGGAACGAGTCGACGTGCATGTAGCCGGCGACACGGCCCGTGCAGCCGATCCCGGAGACCACCGCGAGACGATCCATGGGGATGCCGCTCTCGTCGATGGCGCGGGTGAAGCAGTTCACCGTGGTTCCGATGCCGCAGCCCGGGCACCAGATGTGCGGCATGCGGTCGACGCGAAGATATCGTTCAACAGGGTTTTCCACGCTCATCGGAGGGCCTCCGTAATCGCCCGGGCAATGACCGCCGGGTCGTGCACCGTGCCGCCCGCGTGCGGTACACCGACCACCCGGGTGCCGTTCGCGCAGCGTTCCACTTCGCGCACCATCTGGCCGAGGTTCAGCTCGGGCACGACCAGCGCCCGCACGTTCGGGGCGAGGTCGCGAATCACGTGCTCGGGGAACGGCCAGACCGTGCGCAGCCGCAGCGACCCGACGCGCCGCCCTCCGGCCCGCACCATCTGCACGGCCTTCATCGCCACGCGCGACGTGATGCCGTAGGAGACGACCACCGCCTCGGCGCCCTCGACCTGGTCGGCGACCACGTCGGTGAGCGCCACGGCGTTCTTCTTGATCTTGTCGACCAGCCGGCCGAGCAGGCGCGCCTGGCCCGAGACGGTCATGTCCGGGTAGCCCTTCTCGTTGTGCGTGAGGCCGGTCATGTGGAAGCGGTACCCCTGGCCGGCCCGCACCATCGCCGGCACCATGTCCTGTTCGGGCGCGAACGGCAGGTACTCGTCGAGCGGGGCCGAGGTGAAGCGCCGCGGGTAGATGTCGATTTCCTCGGCCTTCGGGATGACCACGCGCTCCATCATGTGGCCGACGCACTCGTCCATCATGACCAGTGCCGGCACCCGGTACTGTTCGGCCAGGTTGAAGGCCTTGATGGTCAGGTCGAAGCACTCCTGCGGCGAGTTGGGCGAGACGGCGATGATCTCGTAGTCGCCGTGCGAGCCCCACCGCGCCTGCATCATGTCGGCCTGCGCCGGCAGCGTCGGCAGCCCGGTGGAGGGCCCGCCGCGCTGCACGTTGATGAACACGCACGGCGTCTCGGTCATGACCGCGAAGCCGAGGTGCTCCATCATCAGCGAGAAGCCGGGGCCCGAGGTCACCGTCATCGCGCGCTTGCCGCCCCAGACCGCGCCCGCGATGGCGATTGACGAGGCGAGCTCGTCTTCCATCTGGATGAAGACGCCGCCGACCTGCGGAAACCGCTGCGCGATGCGCTCGACGACCTCCGTGGACGGCGTGATCGGATAGCCGGCGACGAAGCGGCATTCCGCCGCGAGCGCGCCCTCGCAGCACGCGTGGTCGCCATCGAGAAAGTGGGCGCCCGTCAGGACGCCAGCCGGATCGGCATGCATGTGAACCCTCGGAATCAGAATCAGGATTCAGGATTCAGGATTCGGGAGTCCCGAATCCTCCTCTATAAGCGATAACCGTAAATCGCGAAATCGGGACAGTACATCCCGCACAGGTCGCAGCCCGAACAAGCCTCGGGCCTGACGATCTCCGGCGGGTGGTAGCCCTTCGATGTGAACGCGCTCGACAGCGCGAGCACGTCGGTCGGACAGAATTCGACGCAGAGCGCGCAGCCCTTGCACCGTTCCGCGTGGATCACCACCACCCCGCGCACACGACGATTGGCTTCTGGCATACGACTGACTCGAGCAAGCTCCGTTCCGGCCCGGAGCTCAGCACTGTAACCGCATCGAACCACACGTGTTGCGACGCTTGTTGAGGTCCTGCCGCGAACAAGTGACCCAAGATGGCGCCGGATTCCCGGCATCGGTCGGGACGCGTGCAGGCGTCTCAGAGATTACACTGAATCGTCGGGTGAAGGCCAGCGGGCTCAAGGCCGGGCTCAAGGCCGGAGGCCCAAGGCTCAGGTCAGGAGGCTCAAGGCTCAGGGCTCACGGCTCACGGCGGTGTCACCGGGTGTAGGCCGCGGTCTTCAGACCCGGCTCAGGGCGGGAGGCCGAGAGGCTAGGAGACCGTCGGCCGTCAGCCGTCGGCCGTCAGCCGGGCTTCAGGAAATCTTCAGTAGCCCTGCCGCCGGGTCCTGAGCTACAAGATCCCTGCCGTGACGCGCATCCTGATCATCGAGGACGAATCCAAGGTCGCGCACGCCGTCGGTGACGGCCTGCGGGCCGAGGGCTACGACGCAGCGGTGGCAGGGACCGGCGACGACGGTCTCGCACTGCTCCGCGCGGCGCCGTTCGACCTCGTCGTCCTCGATCTCATGCTGCCGGGTCGCAGCGGCCTCGAGGTGCTGGCCGAACTCCGGCGCGCCGGCGACTCCACACCGGTGCTCGTGCTCACCGCGCGCGACACGGTGGCCGACCGGGTCTCGGGCCTCGACGCCGGCGCCGACGACTACCTCGTGAAGCCGTTTGCGTTCGCCGAGCTGCTGGCCCGCATCCGCGCACTGCTTCGCCGCGGCCGCCCGGACGTGCCGCCGCGTCTCCTGGTCGCGGACCTCGAAATCGATCCCGTCGCCCGGCGCGCCACGCGCGCCGGGCACATCCTGCCGCTCACGGCCCGCGAGTTCATCCTGCTCGAGTACCTCGTGCGGCACCAGGGCGAGGTGGTCTCGCGCGATCAGATTGCCCGCGAAGTGTGGCGTGAGCCGTCCCGCGGAACCCCGCTCGACAACGTCATCGACGTGCACATCATGCGGCTCCGCCGCAAGGTCGACAGCGCCCCGGGGACCCGGATCATCCACACCGTGCGCGGCGTCGGATTCGTCGTCCGCGAGGAGGAGGCATGAGCTGGCCGAGAAGCGTTCGCGCGCGGCTGGCCTTCTGGCACGGCCTCGCCCTTCTGGTGGTCGTCTCGGTCTACGCCGTGGCCGTGCTGATCCAGGTGCGCGACGACATGTACGAGTCGCTCGACGGGCAGCTCCGCGGCGATCAGGCGCTCGCCGTGCAGTGGCTGCAGCAGGATTTGTCCGGCGCGGTGGCTTCGCCGCCTGCCGGCCCGCCGCCGGGCTCGGCCGCCGCACCGGATGCCCATAACAACATCGTCTGGGTGGATGCCTGGACGCCCGAGGGCCAGCGTGTGTTCGAGCGGGGACGCCAGCCCGGTCTGCCCGCGCCGCCGGGGCCGCCGGCCGCCTGGCCGCGCCTGCCGGCCAGCCTGCGTCTGGCCGACGGCCATCACGTGAGGACGCTCGTCCGGCCGACCACCGCCGGAGGACAGACGCTGTACGTCCGGGTGGGCCGCAGCGAGCGGTTCGCCCGGGAGGAGCTCGGCGAGTTCGCCACCGTGCTTGGCCTCAGCCTCCCGTTCGCGTTCGCCGTCGCGGTTGGAGCGGGCTATCTCCTGGCCCGGCGCGCGCTGGCGCCCGTCGCGGCGATGACGGCCCGCGCCCGGCAGATTACGGCCGACCGTCTCGAGGAGCGGCTGCCGGTCGAGAACCCGGCCGACGAATTCGGGCAGCTGGCCGGCGTCATCAACGATGCGCTCTCCCGCCTCGAGCGCGCCTTCGACACGCTCCGCCGCTTCACCGCGGATGCCTCGCACGAGCTTCGCACCCCGCTCACCGCCATCCGCAGCGTCGGCGAGGTCGGCCTGCGCGAGCGCCGCAGCGAGGCGGAGTACCGGGAGACGATCGGATCGATCCTCGAAGAGGCCCAGCGCCTGACGACGATGGCGGACAGCCTGCTGCTGCTCTCGCGCGCAGACGCCGGCCGCGCCGATCTCCACCCGGTTGCCTTCGGCCTCGCCGAACTGGCGCGCGAGGTCGCGGCCGACCTCGACGTGCTCGCCGAGGAGAAGCGTCAGCAGGTCTCGGTCGTCGCGGACACCGAGGTGGATGTCGTCGCCGACCGGCCGACACTGCGCCAGGCCGTGCTCAACCTGCTCGACAACGCGATCAAGCACAGCCCGGACGAAGCCGAAATCCGCGTGATGGTGCGCCGGTCCGGGACCGACGCCGTTCTGGAGGTCGTCGACAACGGCCCCGGGATCGCTCAAGAAGATCTGCCCCACGTCTTCGAGCGGTTTTACCGCGCCGACCGGGCGCGCTCGAGGGCGAGCGGCGGCGCCGGGCTCGGCCTCTCCATCGCGCAGTGGGCGGTGGGCGCATGCGGCGGGCGTCTCGACGTGGAATCGGAGGAGGGTCGCGGAAGCCTGTTCCGCATCGTGCTGTCGGCGCCTCGTGCCGGCTCAAGTCTCGGTCAACACTCACGGAGGACATCATGAGAAAGTTCTGGGCTCTGGGCGCGCTCGCAGCGTTCATCGTGGCGGCCGGCGGCCTGCTGGCGGCCCAGCAGGCGGCCACCAAACCGGCGACGCAGAAACCGGCGACAGCGAAGACCTACAAGATCGCCGCCCAACTGCCCGCGCCGGTCACGGCGGCCTTCAAGAAGACTTATCCGAATGCGACGATCAGGGGCACCTCCACAGAGACCGAGAACGGGAAGACGGTCTACGAAGTGGAGAGCGTGGAGAACGGCAAGGCGCGCGACCTCATCTACACCGCGGACGGCCACGTCACCGAGATCGAAGAGGAGATGAGCCCCAGCGATCTGCCCGCTCCGGTGACGGCCTCGTTGAAGAAGCTCTATCCGACAGCGACCATCGCCGTGGCCGAGAAGGTGACCGAGGGGACGACGGTCCAGTACCAGTTGACGATCAAGGGCGCCGCAAAGAAGAGCGTCTCCTTCATGCCGGACGGAAAGCTGGTGCCGCCGGAAGCGCCGGAAAAGAAATAGGATCAGACCATGAACAGGTTGCGACCCGACAGAGTGGTGGGATGCCTTGCCGTCGCGTTCGTCGCCGCCCTGCCTGCGCTGGTGGCACAGCAGAAACCGGCGGCGCCAGCGTGGACCGGCACCTTCGATGTCCGCCCGGCCAGCCTCGGCACGGCCGGCCAGAACCCGTACTTCATCCTCCAGCCCGGCTACCAGCTGACGCTCGAGGGCCAGGAGGACGGCACGATGGTCCGCCTCGTCGTCACCATGCTCGACGAGACGAAGATCGTGGGCGGCATCGAGACGCGTGTCGTCGAGGAGCGTGAGACGCACGGCGGGGCGCTCGCCGAAGTGTCCCGGAACTATTTCGCCGTGGACAAGGAAACGGGCACGTTGTACTACTTCGGCGAGGATGTGGACACTTACAAGAACGGGAAGGTCGTCAACCACGAGGGCGCATGGCATCACGGCACCGGCGGCGCGCGGTTCGGCATGATGCTGCCGGGACTGCCGGCCCCAGGCATGCGCTACTACCAGGAGCAGGCTCCCGGGGTCGCCATGGACAGGGCGGAAGTGGTGAGCGTGTCCGAGACGATCACCGTCCCGGCAGGGACATTCACTCGATGTCTGAAAACGGAGGAGACCACGCCGCTTGAACCGGGCACCCGCGAGTACAAGGTGTACGCGCCCGGCGTGGGCCTGGTGAAGGACGGTACGCTCGAGCTGGTGTCCTGGAAGAAGAAGTGACGGCAAGCGGGAGCTGATTACGAGGCGGTCGGCGTCGGCGCGTCCTCGTCGAGGAGATCGGAGATGAAGAGAGTCTGTGCGGGGCTTGCGGGTGTGGCGCTGGTGGCGGCCGTCGCGGGGTGGCAGGCGCCCGTCCGCGCGGCCGAGGGCCCTTACAAACTACTGACCGAGATCAAGATCGGAACCGCCGGCGGCTGGGACTACGCCTCGGTCGACTCCGCGGGCAACCGGCTCTTCGTGTCCCACGGCACCTCGGTCGTCGTCATCGATACCGCGAAGAACACGGTGGTCGGCGAGATCGCGCCGACGCCCGGCGTCCACGGCATCGCCGTCGCGCCCGAGCTCGGCAAGGCGTTTGTCAGCAACGGCCGCGAGAACACGGCGGCCGTTGTCGATCTGAAGACGTTGAAGATCGTGGCGAGAGTCGCGACCGGCGCGAACCCGGACGCCATTGTCTACGAGCCCGCGCACAAGGAGGTGTACACCTTCAACGGCCGCGGGAAGTCGACCACGGTGATCGACGCCGTCACCGGCGCCGTGAAGGCGACCATCGCCCTGCCCGGCAAGCCGGAGTTCGCAGTGGTGGACGTCAAGGCGGGCCGCATCTACAACAACATCGAGGACGCCAGCACCATCGTGGCCATCGACACCGCGACACACCAGGTCGTGAACACGTGGCCGATCGCGCCCGGCGAAGAGGCCTCGGGCCTCGCCATCGACCTGGCCCATCACCGCCTGTTTACCGTGTGCGACAAGATGATGGTCATGCTGGACAGCACGACCGGCAAAGTGCTCGGGACGCTGGCCATCGGAGACGGGCCCGACGCCGCGGCGTACGACCCGGGCACCGGTTATGTCTTTGCCTCCGCGAGCGACGGCACGATGACGGTGGCCAAGGTGGACGCGGCCGGCAAGCTGACGGTGGTGCAGACGCTCGCGACGCCGCAGGCCATGCGGACGATGACGCTCGATCCGGCGACGCATCGGCTTTACGCGGCTGCCGCCGATTTCACGCCGGGTCCGGTCGGGGCCGACGGCAAGCCGGGGCGTCCGACGATGGTACCGGGCAGCTTCAGGGTGATGGTGTACGAGCTGATCAAGTAATAAGGATCCTCCATCGACGGAGTCTCCAGGTGTTCAAGACGACGATTCGGGTCGCGGCCGCGCTCGCGTTGTGCGCCGCACCGGTGCGCGCCGGCCAGCCGCCGCAGGCGGCGGGCGGGCCCCTGACCTTCAGCGCGGCGCTCGAGCTGGCCACCTCGCGCAACCTCGGCCTCGAGGCTGCCCGCCGGCAGCGCGCTATCCGCGAGGCGCAGCTGCGGACGGCCGGCCAGTGGGCCAATCCCGAGGTCGGGTTCGAGGCCACCCAGGACACGCCGCACGAGAACCTGACGTTCGGCCTGCCGATCGAAATCGGGGGCCAGCGCGGACGCCGCATCGCGGTCGCCAAAGAAGCCCTCACGCTCGCCGACCTCGACGTGCGCACCGAGATGGCCACCCTGCGGCGCAACCTGCGCCAGGCCTTCTACGGGCTGCTCGCCGCCGACGAGCGCTCGCGTCTGGCCGGCGAGGTGGCCGGCCTCGCCGAGCGCGTGAAGGCGGTGGCCCAGGCGCGCTTCGAGGAGGGCGCCGCCCCCCGGCTGGAAGTCCTCCAGGCCGACCTCGGCCTGGCCCGCGCGCAGGCGGACGCGGACCTCGCCCGGTCCGAGCGCGCGTCGGCGCTCGCCGACCTGAACGCGGTGCTCAACCAGCCGCCGGGGCAGGCCGTCGCCGTCGTCGGCGACCTGGCGGAAGGGCCGTCGATCCCCGACTTCACGCGCGCGATGACGCTGGCCGACGCGTCGAACGTCGAGATCCTCTCGGCCGACCGCGAAGCCGCCGTCGAAGGGCGCCGGCTGGATCTGCTGAAGGCTGACCGAGTCCCGACGCCGACGCTCACCTTCGGCCTGCCGATGCACGCCCCCGACGAGTTCAGCGTCGGCAAGAGCCTTGGGATCACGATGGCGATTCCGCTGTTCAGCCGGAACCAGGGCGAGATCGCGGAGTCGCGGGCCACCATCGACCAGGTGCACGCGAGGCGCGAGGCCGCCCACCGGATGGTGGAGAGCCAGGTGTTCGCCGCGCTGGCCCGGATCGACGCCCAGCGCCGGCAGCTGGACTCGTACCGCACGCGGCTGATTCCCGCGGCGGTCGAACTGGCCGCGCTCGCGGAAGAGAGCTACAAGGCGGGACGCGACTCCGTGCTCGTGCTGCTCGACGCGCAGCGCAGCCTGCGAGACGTCCGGCGCGATTACCTGCAGGTGCTGCTCGATTACCAGGCGGCCCTTGCCGATCTCGAGGAGGTCATCGGTGGACCGATCGCATAACCGTCAGGCGGAGCTGCCTTCGACTTCGCTCAGGCCAGGGAGGCCTCGCCCTACAGCGAACATTCGGGCCGCGCTGGGTCTGCTCGCTCTCGCCGCCATAGTCTTCGGTCCCGGCTGCGCCAAGAAGGCCGAGGAGGAGGGGGCGGCCGCCGACGTGCCGACCATTGTCGCCGACGTCGGCAAGGTCACACGGCAGGACCTGGTCGCCCATCTGGTTGTGCGCGGCACGATCGCCGCCGTGCCGAACCAGGACGTCCGCATCAGCGCCCTCGTGCCGGGGCGCGTGATGATGCTCCGGGTCGCCGAGGGTGACGTCGTGGCCGCCGGGCAGGTGGTCGCGGAGATCGACCCGCGGCCGCTCGAGGACCAGAAGCGGCAGGCCGACGCCGCCGTCTCCCAGGCGAGGGCGGCGCTCGAGAACGCGAAGCAGAACTTCGATCGAACCGACCGTCTCTTCAAGCGCGGCATCGCCGCCGGCAAGGAAGTCGAGGACGCCCGCGCGCAGCAGGCCTCCGCCGAGGCCGGCGTCGAGACGGCGCTCGCCGCGCTCGACACGGCGACGCGGAACCTGTCGCGCGCGAAGGTGACCACGCCGATCGCCGGGCACGTGGTCAAGCGCCTGGTGAACGTCGGCGAACAGGTCGACGGCACGGCCGCGCAGCCGCTCGTCGAGGTGGCCAACGTCGAGGTTGTCGAGCTGGCAGCCAACGTGCCGTCCGAGCAGATCGCAGCGGTTCGTGTCGGCCAGAAGGCTGACATCGTCTCGGACGCCTTCGGCGACCGGGCATTTGCCGGCGACGTGATCGCCATTGCGCCGGCCGTCGACCCCGCCACCAACGCGGCCCTGGCCCGCATCCGCGTGCGGAACCTGGACGCCGCCCTCAAGGTCGGCATGTTCGCCCAGGCCCGCATCGTGGTCGGCGAGCGCAAGGGGGCGCTCACGGTGCCGCCGTCGGCGGTGGAGAGGAACGAGAGCGGCGAGGCGGCCGTTTACGTGGTCAGCGGCGACATGGCGCAGCGCACCGTGGTCAGAACGGGCCTCGAGACCTCGGAGGCGATCGAACTGCTGTCGGGCGTCAGCGAGGGTCAGTCGGTGCTGACGTCGAGCGTGCACGGTCTCGGTGAGAAGGCCAGGCTCGGGAAGGCCGTATGAACGTCGCCCGATTCGCCTCGCGCAACGCGCGGGCCATCCTGCTCGGCGTCGTGCTGCTGACCGCAGCCGGCTTCTACTCGATGGGAAGCCTGCCGAGCAGCATCTACCCCGAGGTGGAGTTCCCGCGCATCGTGATCGTCGCCAAGGCCGGCGACCTCTCGCCGCGCCTGATGCAGCTCTCGGTGACGCGCCCCCTCGAAGAGGCAGCCCGCTCCGTGCTCGGCGTGCGCCGTGTCCGCTCGAAGACGATCCGCGGCGCGACCGAGATTTCCGTCCTCTTCAACCCCGACGCCGACATGAAGTACGCCCTGCAGCTCATGCAGGGCAAGACCGACGAGGTCAAAGGCGAGCTGCCGGACGGCACACAGCTCCAGGTCGAGCGGATGACGCCGTCGCTCTTCCCGATCTTCATGCTCAACCTGACCGGCCAGATCCCGGCCAGGGACCTGCGCGATCTCGCCGAGTTCGAGGTCAGGCCGCTGCTCAGCCGCGTGCCGGGCGTCGCCAGCGTCGAGGTGCTCGCCAGCGAGGAGCGCGAGATTTCGGTCATCGTGGACCCCGAGCGGCTGAGCGCGGCGAAGCTCACCATTGACCAGGTCGCCGAGGCGCTCAAGGCCACCAATCAGGTGAACTCGGTCGGCCGCCTGGCCAAGGACTACCGCCAGTACCTGGTGCTCGCCACCGCCGAGTTGACGACGCTCGACGACGTGCGGAACGTCGTCGTGGCGTTCCGGCAGCAGACGCCGATCTACGTGCGCGACGTGGCCGAGGTGCGCGAGGGCGTCACCGATCGGACGCTGCTCGTCGCGGGCGACGGCAAGCCGGCGGCGCTGGTCAGCGTGGCGCGCCAGATCCACGGCAACATCATCGACGTGGTCGACGGGGCGCGCGCCGCAATCCAGAGCTACAGCGCGTCGCTGCCGCCGACGGTGAGGTGGAAGGTCGTCTACGACCTGGCCGAGTTCGTCCGGAGCGCCGTCTACAACGTGCGCGACGCCATCATCATCGGCGGCCTGCTCGCCGTCTTCGTGCTCATCGCCTTCCTGCGCGACTGGCGCATCACGTTCATCGCGGCCACATCGCTGCCGCTGACGCTGGTTGGCACGTTCTGGATCCTGCGGATCTTCGGCGGGACGATCGACCTGATGTCGCTCGGCGGCCTGGCCATCGCCATAGGCCTGGTCATCGACGATGCGATCGTCGTCGTCGAGAACATCCACCGCCACCGGGCCGCGGGCGAGAGCGTGACCGACGCGGCCGAGAAGGGCACGCAGGAATTGATTGCAGCCGTCACCGGTTCGACGCTGACGACGGTCGTCGTCTTCGTGCCGCTCGGCTTGCTGCGGGGCGTCGTCGGCCAGTTCTTTTCGGCGCTCTCGCTGACGCTGGCCTCGGCCGTACTGCTGTCGCTGGTCTACGCGCTGCTGTTCATCCCGAATGCCGCCGCGCGCTTCCTGCGCGACCGCAAAGAACACTCCGCGCACCTCGACTGGCTGTCGAGGCGCTACCAGGCGTGGATCAGGCGCGCCCTCAAGCGGCCCATGCTCGTCGTGCTGGTCACGCTCGTCTTCGCCGGCGTCGGCGTCGTCTTCTACTACCATCTCGAGACCGGATTCCTGCCCGACATGGACGAAGGCGGCTTCGTCGTCGATTACCTCACGCCGACCGGCACGTCGCTGCCCGAGACCGACCGGATGGTGAAGCGGGTGGAGGCGGTGCTGGCCGACACGCCGGAAGTGGCCGGCTTCGCGCGCCGCACCGGAACCGAGCTCGGCCTGTTCGCCACGCCGCAGAACTCGGGCGATATCGTCGTCCGCCTCAAGCCGCGATCGGAGCGCAAGCGAACGTCGGAGGAAGTGGTCGACGACCTGCGGGGCACCTTCGAGAAGGAGATGCCGGGGATGACGATCGAGTTCGTCCTCCTGCTGCAGGACATGCTGGGCGATCTGGAGGGCGCGCCGGAGCCGATTGAGGTCAAGATCTTCGGCGACGACGTCCCGACGCTCAGCCGACTGGCCGACGGCGTCGCCGGGAAGATGAAGAAGATCGACGGCGTCGTCGACATCGTCGCGCCGCAGCGGGGGAACCCCGAGATCGACGTGCGCGTCGACCCGACGAGGGCGGCCAAGGCCGGATTCACCGTCGACCAGGTGTCGAGCCAGCTGGCTACCGGGCTGCTGGGGAACGTGCCCACCGCCTTCCGCCGGGGCGACCGGCTGATCGACGTGCGCGTGCGGTTCGCCGACCAGTACCGCTTCGATTACAACTGGGTGCGCGAGTTCCCGCTGGCGAGCCCGGGCGGCGCCGTGGTGCCGTTGTCGGCCACGGCCGACGTGTCGAGCGCCGAGGGGCAGGAAGAGCTGCACCGGGAGGACCTCAAGCAGATGGTGCCGGTGACGGCCCGGCTCGAGGGGCGGGGCATGGGCAGCGCGGTCGCCGACATCCGCGAGATGATGAAGACCGTCGCACTGCCGCTCGGCTACTCGTGGCAGCTCGGCGGCCTCTACGAGAGCCAGCAGGAGTCGTTCCGGTCGCTGGTGATGGTGATGGCCGTGGCGATCCTGCTGGTGTTCGGCGTCCTGGTGGCGCAGTTCCGGCGGTTCACCTCGGCGCTCGTGATCCTGTCGGCGGCGCCGCTGTCGCTCGTCGGGGCGTTCGGGTTGCTGCTGCTGACCGGCACGCCGCTCAACGTCTCGTCGTTCATGGGGCTGATCCTGCTCATCGGCCTCATCGTCAAGAACGGGATCATCCTGGTGGACTACGCCGACGTCATCTCGGAGAGTGAGCCCAATCGGGTCGAGGCGCTCGTGCGCGCCGGCGCCATCAGGCTCCGGCCGATCCTGATGACGACACTCTGCACGCTGTTTGGGCTGCTGCCGCTGGCGCTCGGCATCGGCGCGGGCGCCGAGATGCAGAAGCCGCTGGCCATCGCGGTCATCGGCGGTCTGACCGTGTCGACGGTGATTACGCTGGTGTTCGTGCCGGCGCTGCTCGCGCTGGTCGACAGGCGCAGGTAGGGGTCAGGCCCCGAGACAGACGCCGAGCGCGCGCGCCGTCCGCGCCATGTCGCCGTCGGGCGGCACGGTCTTCAGCTTCGACACGGCCTCGGCGAGGGGCACGGCCACGACGTGCGTGCCCGAGAACGAGACCATCCTGCCGAACTCGCCCGCGGCGACCAGTTCGATCACCTCGGTGCCGAACATCGAGCAGAGCATCCGGTCGATGGCCGACGGCGTGCCGCCCCGCTGGAGGTGGCCCAGTACGCAGGTCCGCACCTCCTTCCCCGTCCGCGTCTCCAGCTCGGCCGCCACGACGGCCCCGATGCCGCCAAGCCTCGCCTCGCCGTTGTCCGACCGGCCCGACGCGGTGACGAACCCGTCGTCGCGTGCATGGGCGCCTTCAGCCACCACGACCATCGTGAAGTGCTTGCCGGCCGCTTCGCGCTCCCGGATCTTCGAGACGATGCTGTCGTAGTGGAACGGGATCTCGGGAATGAGGATGACGTCGGCGCCGCCGGCGATGCCGCCGTAGAGGGCGATCCAGCCGGCAAAGCGGCCCATGACCTCGACGATCATCACGCGGCCGTGGCTCTCGGCCGTGGTGTGCAGCTTGTCGATCGCGAGCGTGACGAAGTCGATGGCCGAGGCGAAGCCGAAGGTGAGGACCGTGCCGCTGACATCGTTGTCGATGGTCTTCGGGACGCCCACCACCGGGATCCCATGCTCGTACATCTGCTGCGCGATCGCCAGCGACCCGTCGCCGCCTATCGCCACGAGCGCATCGAGACCAAGCGCCTCGACGCCCCGCCGTGTGGCGTCGAGCAGCTCCACGGGCAGCTGCCGTTCGGCGCCGTAACCGGTCTTGGCCGAGAACCGCCCGCGGTTGGCCGTGCCGAGGATCGTGCCGCCGCGCACCAGCAGTCCGTCGAGCACGCGGTAGTCGAGCGGCACGGTCCGCAGCGGCTCGAGCAGCCCCTCATAGCCGTTGACGATCCCGATAGCCTCCCAGCCGCGCCGGTTCGCCGCCTTCGCCACGGCCCGGATCACGGCGTTGAGCCCCGGGCAGTCCCCGCCGCCGGTCACGATGCCAATGCGCCTGGACATGATGCCTCCCGCTTGCGTACGACGGGGGGATTATCACCGATGTGCTGCCACCCGCTTAGAACTGGTTCCAGAGGTACTGGTTGGTGACCTCGTGGTGGAACTGCACCTCGTTCGTCTTGATCTGCGACCCGAGCGCCCTCGGGCAGCGGTCGGCCTGCTGCTGCTTGACCTCGGCGAACTTCTCCTGCACGGCTTCGCCGAGCATCTCGCCCGCGAGACGGCTCGACTTGAACTGGCGAATCGCGTCGTAGATGTTGTCGGGGAGGAACCGCGTGCGCGACTGCCTGATCTCCTTGTCGCCGTCCTTGGGCAGCGGCCCTTCGAGGCCGGTCCGGAGGATCGTGTAGATGGCCATGTAAGGATTGGCATCCGGGCTGATCGAGCGGACCTCGATCCGGGCCGACTTCTCGTTGGCCAGCGGGATGCGCACCATCGCGCCGCGGTTGATGGCCGACGCCTTGATCTGGTTCGGCGCCTCGAAGTGCGGGTCGAGCCGGCGATACGCGTTGACCGACGGGTTGAGAACGAGGCAGATGTCGTTGGCGCTGATGAGCAGCCGGTCGATGAACGACCAGCCGAGCGTCGAGAGATGATCCTCGCCGCTCTCGTCCCAGAACAGGTTGCGGCCCGCGCGCGTCAGCGACAGGTTGGTGTGCATTCCGCTGCCGTTCACGCCGCTCACCGGCTTGGGCAGGAACGACGCCGTCATGTCCATCGTCTGCGCCACCTGGCGGCAGATGAGCTTGTAGAGCTGCACCTGGTCGGCCGCGACGCACGCCTCCGTGTAGGCGTAGTTCATCTCGAACTGCGACGGCGCCACCTCGGGATGGTCCTTCTCGTTGGCGAAGCCGAGCGCGCGCTGCACCTCGGCCGAGCTGTCGATGAACTGCCGGAGCGCGTCGCCGGGCAGCGAGTGGTAGTAGCCGCCGGTCGACAGGAACTCGAACTGCCGCGCCACGTGGTAGTTGCGCTCCGCATCGCGGCCCTTGAAGAGGAACCCCTCGATTTCGTTCGACACGTGGGCGATGGTCCCGTCCTGCTCATGGAGCTGGTCGGCATACATCCGCAGGCGCGTCCGCATGTCGGCGTGATAGGGCGTGCCGTCGCGCTCCTCGACCAGGCCGAAGGCCAGCACCTTGCCCGGGCCGAACACGTCGGCCGGCAGCCAGTAGAACGCCGACCAGTCGATGGCCAGTCGGAGGTCGGACTCCGCCTGCTGCGAGAACCCGCGGATCGACGACCCATCGAACGTTAGGTTGTCAACCGAGGGCAGGAGGAACTTCTTGTCGTAGTCGAGCATGTGGAAGCGGCCCTCGAGGTCGGTGAAACAGACCGTCACCGCCTTGATGCGCTTCTCATCCCTCAGGTAGCGCTCGCGTTCCTCCCGGATTCGGTCGAGAGGCACCCGGTTGAGCCGCTGGCGCTTGGCCTCGAGGTTCATCTCCTCCAGCCTGTCGTAGGGGATTTCCAGGAACTCGCGGAGCGCTGTCTTTTCCATGGCGGCCTCTATTCGACGACAGAATTAACGGCCCACACAACATTGTCAAACACTAATCAACGCGTACCAAGCGTTGAACATGCTGACATTGCGCTTCATAATGCCACAGCCTAAAGCGGAGCGCTACAACTAAATTGAATTGTCAGCTCGTGGGGTGTCAGTTATATCAATTATGTCAAATGACCTACTTCATGGCCAATCTCGCGTTTTGTGCTAGGCTTTACGGCTTACTACGGGAGGACCGGCATGCAGCAGTTTGCGCGTCTGGACGCTGAAGATCTCGATCTGATCCTGAAGACCCTGAAGGAATTCGTGGACCGGGAGGCGCCGCTCGACAAGCGCCTGGCGTGGGACGAGGAAGACGTGTGCCCCGAGAGCGTGATCCGCGCCATGTCGGGCCCGGATGTCGGCCTCCACCTGGCGTTCCTCTCGTCGGAGTTCGACGGTATGGGCGGCGGAGCGTACGACGTCTACCGGCTGTCATGTGAATTCGCGAAGGTCGACCTGGGACTCGCGACGGCGATGCTCGCGGTAGCGCTCGGAACCGACCCGATTCGGGTCGGGTGCACGCACGAGCAGCAAGCGAAGTGGATCAGACGGATCGCGAACGAGGGGCTCATCGTCGCTTACGGCGTCACCGAGCCCGAGGCCGGCTCGAACGTGTCGAGCCTGAAGACGGTGGCCGAGCGGATCACCGACGAAAGCGGCCGCGTCACCCACTACAAGCTGAACGGCGTCAAGCAGTTCATCTCGAACGGCTCGATCGCCGACCTCTACACGATCCTTGCGAAGGCTCCTGACGGACCGACCTTCTTCGTCGTCGAGCGCAACACGCCGGGGCTGGCGCCGGGCAAGCACGAGGTCAAGCACGGGATTCGCCTCTCCGACACCGCGCAGGTAGTGCTCCAGGACGTCGTCATCCCCGCCTTCAACATCGTCGGCGAGAAGGAGGGCGACGGGCTCAAGCAGGCCAACGAAGTCTTCGGCTACACGCGGCTGATGGTGGCCGCCTTCGGCCTGGGCGCCGGCGTGTCGGCGCTCGACAAGGCGATTGCCTTCTCGAAGGAGCGCAAGCAGTTCGGCACCTATCTGTGCGAGAAGCAGGGATATACCCACAAGCTGCTGGTGCCGAACAGCGTTCGGCTGGCCGCGGCGCAGGCCTACATCGAATACGTCGCCGACCTGCTCGACTCGGGCACGCTCGATCGCCAGATCGAGGGCTCGGTCGCCAAGCTGTTCGCCACCGAGGTGGGCAACATCGCCGCCGACGATGCCGTGCAGGCGCTCGGGGGATACGGGTACTGCGTCGATTACGAGGTCGAGAAGATCCGGCGCGACGCGAGAATCCTGCGGATCTACGAGGGGACGTCCGAGATCCAGCAGAACATCATCAGCATCTTCCGCCTGCGCGAGAACGTACGCACCAAGGGGAAGTTCTACGACGGCCTCGCCGCCGAGGTGGAGGGATTGACCGAGGCCGGTGGCCCGCTCGTCGCCAGGGCGGCGCGGCTGGTGTCGGAGGCCACCATGGTGGCGTTCCGCAACAAGCTCACGCACGAGCAGTTTGCGATGTTCGAGCTGGCCACGGCGATGGCCGACGTCGAGACCGCGGTGGCGCTGGCAAAGGTGGCGGCCAAGAAGGGCGACCCGTTGACGCTCGGGCAGTCGCGCGTGTGGGCCTCGGAGATCGCCGTCGGCGTGCCGGTGCGCATCCTGAAAATGATGTCGGCCACGGCCATGGTGGACCCGGCCGACCTGGCCACGCTCCACCAACTCGGCAACCTGTCGCAGGCCATCGCAGACCAGGCCGGCCGGCTTGCCGACATGAACTTCATTGCCCAGGCCATCACGGCCCGGTGAGACACGGCGGCTACTTATGCGACTCGTTCCGGTTGGGACCCCAGGACTGCGGAGTCTCCTGCTCGGCCTCTGCCTGCTGACGCTGACCGTCGCGTTCCCGCAGGCGCAGCAATCGACTCGTGACGCCATCGACGCGCGGCAGGCACAGGATCCGGCCTTCGCGAAGCTGTACCAGGAATGGATCGGTGAGGCCCGCTACGGCAGCCCGCTCGTGGACCACCTGCCGCTCGTCAAGGGCGTGCCGACGCCGAAGGACATCCTCGGCCACTACATCGGCGCGCCGAAGACGCTCACCTATTACGCCGACATCCTGAAGTACTACCGCGCCCTCGCCGCGGCGACGCCGCGCGTGAAGGTCGAGACCATCGGGCGCTCGGAGGAAGGGCGCGAACTGGTCGTCGTGTGGGTCAGCTCCGAGCAGAACATGAAGGGGCTGCAGGCCAACCGCGACCGGCTCGCAAAGCTCGCGGACCCGAGGGGCTTGTCCGACGCCGAGGTCCGGCAGATCGTGGCGGTGGCCAAGCCGCACTATCACGTGATCGGCGGCCTGCACAGCAGCGAGAGCGGCCCGTCGGAGATGCTGATGGAGCTGGTCTACCGGCTCGCCACCGAGACCTCGCCCCTCATCACCGAGATCCGCAACAACGTCTACGTGTCGGTGACGCCGGTGGCCGACCCCGACGGGCGCGACCGCTACGTCGACTCGTTCTACCAGGGTCTCGAGGCGGCGGCCGCCGCGCAGGCCACTCCGCCGTCGACCAGCGCGCAGGCCGCTCGGCCGTCGGGCAGCGCGCGGCCCGCCGAAGCCGGGCGGACACCGGACACCGCGGTCCAGGCCCCCGCCGGCCAGCGCGGCGGGCAGCGGGGTGGTCAGCGTGGAGGCGAGGCCGACCAGCCGCCGCGCGGGCAGCGGGGCGGCGGGTCGATGGCCGTCCCCTACTGGGGCAGGTACGTCTTCCACGACAACAACCGCGACATCAATCTCGCGCTCACCGAGGCGCGGGCGCTGGTCGACTGGTACTTCACGGCGCATCCGACCGTCATGCACGACCTGCACGAGTCGATGACGCTGATGTACACCTTCAGCGGCGGCCCGCCCCAGAACCCGAATCTCGACCCGCTGCTGTTCGCGGAGCTGCCGTGGTTCGCAAGCTGGGAACTCGCGCAGATGACCAAGTGGGGCATGCCGGGCGTCTACACGTACGCCTTCATGGACGGGTGGTCGCCGGGCTACTACGCGTCGGTGGTCTACAACCACAACGGCGTGATGAAGATGTACGAGACGCAGTCGGGACGGGACCCGGGGACCTCCGCTGCCCCGCCTGCCACGCAGGCCCCGCGCGGCGGCGCCGATCGCACGCCGCCGATTCCGACCGGCCGCGGCGGATCGCAGGACCGCGAGTGGTATCGCGGCCTGCCGGTGCCCTCAGGCGCGACGGCGTCGTTCACGCGGCGCGACAACGCCAACTACATGGAGACCGGCGTCCTCTCGTCGCTCCAGCTCACCGCGCTCTTCCCGTCCACGCTGGTCGAGAACTTCTACGTCAAGACGCGGAACGCCCTCGAGGAAGGGCGCACGAAGGCGCCGTTCGGCTACGTCATCCCCGTGCAGCGCGACATGACGCGCGTCGCCGAACTGCTCGGCGTCCTGCGCATCCAGCGGATCGAGATCGGCCGGGCGACGGCCGAGTTCAAGATCGATGGCGCCACCTACCCGGCCGGCTCCTACGTCGTCAAGCGCGACCAGCCGTATGGGAGGCTCGCGAAGAACCTACTCGAGAAACAGGTCTACCCGGACACCAGGCTGACAACCTACGACGACAGCGGCTGGACGATGGGCCTGTTGATGGGGGTGGACGTCAAGGAGATCGCCGACGCCGCCATCCTGAAGGTGCCGGTCACACCGGTGACGACAGTCACGGTCAAGGGGACGGTCGCCGGGACGGGGTCGGCCGGTTTCGCGGTGGCGCATTACGGCTCGCTCAACATGATCGCGTTCCGCTACCGGCTCCGCGCCACGCCGATGCGGATCGTCGAGAAGAGCTTCACGGCTTCCGGCGTGGACTTCCCTGCCGGCTCATTCCTCATCATCGGGGCGCCGGCCGCCGAGTGGCGCGCTGCCGCCGAGCAGCTGGGGCTCACGGCCGCCGCGCTGTCCGAGTTGCCGGGTGTGCCGATGCACGACGCGCCCGCGCCGAGGATTGCCGTCTACTCGCAGTGGTCGGCGACGCAGGACCTCGGCTGGTACCGCCTCGCGTTCGACCGGATCGGCATCCCCTACGATCTGATTTACAAGGAACAGGTCGCTCGCGGCGATCTGCGCGCGAAATACGACGTGATCCTGATGGCCGCGCAGAACATCAACAGGCAGGTCGTCCTCCAGGCGCCCTCCGCGCGGCCGCAGCCGTATCAGAAGACCGACAAGTACAAGTTCCTCGGGATGTACGGCTCGACGCCTGACATGTCGGGAGGCTTCGGCCAAGTTGGCGTCGACGCGTTCGCGAAGTTCCTCGAGGGCGGCGGAACGCTCATCGCCGCGGCGGCCGCCGCGCGCTTCCCGATCGAATTCGGCTGGGCGCACACGGTGGATGCCGAGTCCATCAACGGGGTGACGGCGGAGCGGCCTGTCGTGCAGGGCGAGATCGCGAAACCCGAGCACCCGGCCTTCTACGGCTACACCGGGACATCCGTCCCGATCAAGTACAACGGCGGGTTCACACTGCGCGTCGGCGTCGCCGACCAGCCCAACGTCCTCGCGCGCTACACCGGCGGCGACTCGTCGGTGATGAGCGGGGCGATGGTCGGAGCCGATCAGTTGAAGCAGAAGGTCTTCGCCGTCGACATTCCGAACGCGTGCAACGGCAGGGGCCGCGTCATCCTGTTCGCCAGCAACCCGGTCTACCGCTGGCAGAACCTGGGCGAGTTCAACATGATCTTCAACTCGCTGCTCAACTGGAACTTCGTGCCTTCGAAGTAGGGATCGGGGATCGGGGATCAGGGATCGGGGGTCAGGGATCGGGGACAATTCACGCGTGACGTACGTGACCCGCCCCTGATCCCTGACCCCCGATCCCTGACCCCTGACCCCTATTTGGCAGGCGCGAACCTCACGCGGACTTCCGCCAGCGCGCTGACGAGGCCGGGCTGAACTCGGGCTGCGTGCGTCAGCGTAGGCCCCCCGGGCGCCGACGCGCTGAACGTCGCCGGCCCCCGCGGCGGTGAAAGCGCCTGGTCGATGAAGGCGGTGGTCCGGATCGACACGCGCCGGCCGTACTGGAAATGCCGGCCGTCGAGCAGGCCCGCAACCGTCTGGTCCACCAGCTCGCGGCGCGCGCCGAGATTGGCCGGCGTCTCCGGTTCCTCCACCAACTCCTCGAGATTCTGCAGCGGGTCGTAGCTGGCAAAGACGTAGATGGTGTCGAGGCCCGTCTGCGCGTCGATGGTCAGCCAGCCCGATTCTGTCGGCGCCCCATACACCTGTCCGGCGCGCACGCGGCTGGCGCCCTTGACCACGTCGGTCGGAAAGAGCACCGAGACCCGTCCGCGCGAGTCCTTTCCGATCACGTAGGCAAACCCGTCCGCGCTCGGGCTGAACGCAATCCGCACCAACTCCCCACCCGCGAGGGCCACGCCTGGCTGCAACTGGAATTCCACGGGCACGCCGCCCTCGACACGCTCGGCGAAGCTCGTCCAGTAGAGCGTGAACGGAGCCACCGGCGGCAGCGGCTTCGGCTGACGCCAGGCCTTGATGAGGATCGGCACGGTCTGCCACGAGAAGCCCGCGAGCACGAACAGCGCCGCGAAGATGAACCATCGACGCGTCCGGCGCATGTCGTGGCGTTCGTTGACAGTCGGCTCGCTCGACAGGCTGTGCTGCAGGATCGACAGCGATTCGGCGAGGCGGTCCGGGTTGTAGTTCACGCGGCGCTGGTCGGCAAGCCCGTTGAGGTCGCTGCCGCCGTCAAGGCCGGCCCCAGATGCCGCGGCTTCGTCAATCACGCAGACGATGTTCCGCTTGGTCGAAAGGGCGTGGGCCACCTCGGCGTGGACCGCGTGCGTCCGATCGGCCAACGCTCCCACGGTCGCCGGGGTGAGCAGCAGGATGAAGTCCGGGGACTCGTCGACCAACTCCGGCCCTGACGCCTCGGGCCCGGCATCCACGACAACACCGCCCATCCGGACGTGAAAGCCCGCGCGGGCCAGGTAGGCGGCGACCGTCGAAGGCATCTCGGCGTCGGATCTGTCGGCGCACGACACGAACACATCGAACTCGGCCGGCTCCCGCCGCCGCTTGTCGGGCATGGCCCGGATTGTACATCGCCCGGCCGTTCCATCCGCCCCGAATCCGCGTATCATGAGCGCATGCACCGAGCGCTTCTTGCCGCGTTTCTCCTGGCGGCGATGTGGGCCGGCCCGAGCGCCCAGGCCCCGGCGGCGATCTCCAACAACGACTGGAAGCGCTGGCTCGACCGGGTGGATCCTCTGATGCTGCAGGCCGAGCGCAAGGAAGCCAGGACGACGGCGCCCTCCGAGCGCGCGAAGTTCCAGGAGGACTTCTGGCGCGCGCGCAACCCCGATCCGTCGAACCCCGGGAACCCGGTCCGCGCCGAGTTCGAGCGCCGCATCGCGGCGGCCGAGAAGCGGTTCCTGGTCAGCGGCAAGAAGTGGAACGACTGCGGCCGGACCTTTCTCGTGCTCGGCAAGCCCGACGAGCAGAAGCACATCCGCATGGGGCAGCATTACGGCGCGCCCGACTCGATGCGCACGTTTCAGGATCAGGAGCAGACGGCCACCGAGGAGTGGACGTATCGTACCCCCGCCAGGCTCGCCCCGGCGGCCGAGGGTTACGTGTTTCGCTTCAACCCGGCGTGCGAGTGGGTGGCGGGCCGGTCGGCGGATCGGCTGCTCGACGAAGTGGCGGTGTCCTACGTCGTCCATCCGCGCTGACGCGGATTCTCGTGTCCTGTCGGGGCACATTCTCTCGAGGCAGGTCTTCTCATGCATCGAACCTGGCTGGCCATCTTCCTGACGGCAGGGGCATTCGCCGCAGCGGCGTGCGGCGGACCGAGCGGCACTCCACAGACATCGGCGGCGACGGCCGCGAAGCCGGCAGCGCCCGCCATGGAGACTCGGTGGCTCCGCGGGCTGTGGGCCAACGACATCCGGGCGGATCTCGCGGCCATCGGGCTCACGTGCAAGGGGCCGATGCAGGAGAACCGCACCAACGTCTGGATGTGCGAGTCCGGGACGCCGCTGGTGAGCTACCAGGTCCGCTTCTACGGGATCACGCCGGGCAAGATCGAGTACATCAACGCCGTCGTGACGCAGAGCGGCCCGGCCAAGGACGCGCTGTGCCTTCGGCTGTTCGGCACGCTGGCAGGGCTGCATTTCGAGGGCGCGGACCAGGCCCAGGCGAAGAAGTGGCTCGCGGCGACCATCGCCGGCGGAGGGGCGACCCTCATCGGGCCGGCGAAGTACAAGCTGGCGGGAGACGCGAACCGCCGCACATTCGACGTGAAGGCCAGCGGCTCCGACTGGTAGAGCCGGGGGCGTTGCCCTGTCGCCTTGCCCCGCTGGCTCTTCGAGCGATGGTCTGCCAGCACCCGCGAGTCGGTCTCTCCTCTCCAGCCGTGACGGCACGTCTGTGCCACAATGCGGATCGGCTCTGCAACTGGGATCTTCGCCATATGCATCACACTCGAGCGTTCCGCCTCGCCGCCGGCATGGCGCTGGCCGTCGCGGCCAGCCTTGTCGTCTTCGCGCAGTCGCAGGAGAGCCCCGCCGGGCCGGCCGGCCTCCAGTTCCGCTTCCTCGGGCCGGCGGTCGGCAACCGCGCGTCGGCGATCGCCGGCGTTCCCGGCAAGCCCGAGGTCTACTACGTCGGCGCCGCGTCGGGTGGCGTGTGGAAGACTGTCGATGGCGGGTTGAGCTGGAAGCCGGTCTTCGACGACCAACCTGTTGCCGCCATTGGGGCGCTCGCAGTGGCGCCCTCCGAGCCGACCACCGTCTGGGCCGGCACGGGCGAGGCCTGGGCCATCCGCGACATCGACGTCATGGGAGACGGCGTCTACAAATCGACCGACGCCGGCAAGACATGGACACACATGGGCCTCGACGAGACCGGCCGGATCGCCAGGGTGCTGGTCCACCCCCGCGACCCCGACATCGTCTTCGTCTGTGCGGTGGGCCGTGCGACGGGCCCGCAGCAGGAGCGTGGCGTGTTCCGCACAACCGACGGCGGCCGGCACTGGGCGCGCGTGTTGTTCGTGGACGAGAACACCGGGTGCTCAGGGCTGTCGATGGACCCAGACGATCCGCGGACGCTCGTGGCTGGCGCCTGGCAGGTCGAGATGCACACGTGGGCCGAGTTCAGCGGCGGCCCCGGCAGCGGCGTCTTCATCTCGCACGACGGCGGCACGACGTGGACGCGCATCGAAGAGCACGGGCTGCCGAAGTCCCCGGTCGGCAAGATCGACGTGGCCTTCGCCCCCTCCGACTCGAGCCGCGTCTACGCGCTCATCCAGACGAGCGACCAGGGATCGCTGTGGCGTTCCGACAACGGCGGCAACTCCTGGCGCGTGGTGAACTGGCAGCGCGGGCTGATCGGCCGCGCGGGCTACTACATCCGCCTCGCCGTATCGCCTGCCTCTGCAGACGAGGTGCTCGTGGCCAACAGCTCGTTCTGGGTGTCGACCGACGGCGGCCAGAGCTTCTACGAGAAACCGTGGGGTGGCGACACGCACGACATCTGGATCGACCCGCGCAACGCCGACCGCTTCGTCATTACCGACGACGGGGGCCTCATCATCACCGAGCAGCACGGCCGGAGCTTCATGAGGCCGCTGCTGCCGATCGGCCAGATGTACCACGTTGCGGTCGACAACGAGGCGCCCTACCACGTCTACAGCAACATGCAGGACGACGGGACCATGCGAGGGCCGGTCAACGAGCCCGAGCTGCTGCCCACCGCCTACTTCACCGGCCAGCCGTGGGAGCACCACCTCGGCGGGTGCGAGTCGGGGTTCACCATCCCTGATCCCGCCGACCCGGACGTCGTGTGGGCCAGCTGCTACGGCAACAAGGTTACCCGGTACGACGCCCGTTCGAAGGTGGTGCGGGCGGTCGCGCCGTGGAAGATCACGCTCGACTCGCCGCCGGGCGACGCGAAGTACCGCTGCCACTGGAGCGCACCGCTGGCAATTGACCCCTTCGACCACAACCGCGTGCTCTACGGCTGCCAGGTGATCCTCGAGACCACCAGCGGCGGCCAGAGCTGGCGCCCCATCAGTCCGGACCTGTCCACCAACGACCCGAAACGCCTGGTGTCGTCCGGAGGAATCGTGGGCGACAACCTCGGGCAGTTCTACGGCGAGGTCGTGTTCGCGATTGCGCCTTCCGAGGTGCAGAAGGGGCTGATCTGGGCCGGCACCAACGATGGGCAGGTGTGGTTGACGCGAAATGGCGGCGGCGAGTGGACCAACGTGACGAAGGGGATCGTCGGGCTGCCAGCCTGGGGGACCGTGACGCAGATCGCACCATCGCACTTCGATCCCGGCACGGCGTACATCGCGGTGGACTTCCACCTGATGGACAACCGCGATCCGTTCATCTACGAGACGACCGACTACGGCCAGACATGGCGGAAGTTGAGTGACCGCCTCCCGAACGGCAACCCGCTGGACTACGTCCGCTCGGTCGCCGAATCGCCGAACCGCAGGGGGCTGCTGTTCGCGGGCACCGGGCACGGCTTCTATTACTCGCTCGACGACGGCGCGCACTGGACCGGGCTGCAGGGCGGACTGCCGCCGTCCCCCGTCACCTGGATTGCCACGCAGAAGGCGTACCACGACGTGGTGGTCTCCACGTACGGACGTGGGCTCTACGTGCTCGACGACGTCTCGCCACTCGAGCAGATGGTGGCTGACCCACAGAAGTCGTCGGTCCGCCTGTTCAACCCGCGGCCGACTTACCGGTACATCGACGGCGGGCAGGCGCTCGTGACCTTCTCACTCGCTGCGACCCCGAAGACCCCGGTGACACTCGAGATCCTCGACAACCAGGGCGCGCTCGTTCGGATGCTGAAGCCTCGGGCGGGAACCGGCCTGGGCCGCGTCGCATGGGACCTCCGCTACGAGGGACCGCGCCTGGTGGCACTGCGCGCGACGCCGCCGGAGAACCCGTACCTGTTCGAGGAGCCCCGGTTCCGCGGCAAGCAGACGCGACCGGTCACGCACTGGGGTCTCGAGGACGCTGGCGCGGGACCCTATGCGATTCCCGGGAAATACTCCGTCAGGCTGACGGTCGACGGCCAGTCAGTCTCCGCGCCGCTCGAAATTCTCCGGGATCCGAGAACGCCCGGCAGCGACGCCGACCTCGCGGCGTCGCTCAAGCTCCAGCTCCGAATCCGCGAGGACGTCAGCGAGACGGCCGACATGATCAACCGCATCGAGATCGAACGCCGCGCGCTCGAGGAGATCCAGCGGGGATTGCCGGCCGAGCAGCACCGGGAGGTCGCCCTGAAGGCAACGGCCGCCCTCATGGAGAAGCTGGTCGCGGTCGAGGATCGCCTGCTCGAGCCGGCGGCGCGGTTGAGCGACGACAAGTACTACCAGCAGGCGTACCGCGTCTACATGAACCTGTTGTGGCTCGCCGGTGAGGTCGGGCCGGGCGCGGGCGATGTCGCGGGCGGTTTCAACTTCAAGCCAACCGACACGTCGATCGCGGTGCTGGCGACGATCGAGAAGGACCTGACGGACGCGCGCGTGGCGTACCGCGCCGTGATGGACAACGACGTGCCCGCGTACTGGAAGGCGCGGGCCGCCGTTCGTTAGCGGTATGATCGGACGTCCAGCAACGCGAGAGTTGGTGGCGGCTCAGGGCTTGGGGCTCAAGCCGCGTCTCGAACCTCTCTCGTGCCTGAGCCTTGAGTCCTGAGCCTTGAGCCCGAGAGCCTGGTTGGTTCTCAGGCTCTCGAGGAGCGCTGCGATGGCTTGGTACAAGATTGCCGACCTCCTCGGCGGTGGCGTGCCGGCGGGCACGCTGGTCACCGTCAAGGGATGGGTTCGGACCCGGCGGGACTCGAAGGCGGGCCTCTCGTTCCTGCACGTGAACGACGGGACCTGTTTCGACCCGATCCAGGCGGTGATCCCGTCGTCTCTCGCGAACTACCAGGCCGATATCGCGCGGCTGACGGCCGGCTGCTCGGTGGAAGTGGATGGCGCGCTCGTCGCCTCCGAGGGCAAGGGCCAGGCGTTCGAAATCAAGGCCGACGCGGTTCGCGTCGTCGGGTGGGTCGAGGATCCGGACACCTATCCGATTTCGCCCAAGCGCCACACCTACGAATACCTGCGCGAGGTGGCGCACCTGCGCCCGCGCACCAACACGTTCGGCGCGGTGGCGCGCGTCCGTCACGCGATGGCGATGGCCATTCATCGCTTCCTCCACGAGCGCGGGTTCTATTGGGTCCACACGCCGATCATCACGGCGAGCGACGCCGAGGGGGCCGGCGAGTTGTTCCGCGTGTCGACGCTGGATCTGGTCAACCTGCCGCGCACGCCGGAGGGCGGCGTCGACTTCACGCAGGACTTCTTCGGCAAGCAGTCGTATCTCACCGTGTCGGGCCAGCTCAACGTCGAGTCGTACTGCCTGGCCCTCAGCCGCGTGTACACGTTCGGGCCAACGTTCCGGGCCGAGAATTCGAACACGAGCCGCCACCTGGCCGAGTTCTGGATGATCGAGCCCGAGATCGCGTTTGCCGATCTCGACGACAATGCGACGCTCGCGGAGGAATTCCTTCGGGCGATTTTCCGCGCCGTGCTCGACGAGCGCCAGGACGACATGGCGTTCTTCGCCGAGCGCGTGGACAAGACCTGCGTCACGCGCCTCGAGACGTTCCTGAAGTCCAGCTTCGAGCGGATGACCTACACAGAGGCGATCGCGGCGCTCGAGAAGTCGGGCCGATCCTTCGACTACCCTGTCCGCTGGGGCATCGACCTGCAGTCCGAGCACGAGCGCTATCTGACCGAGGAGCTGGTGGGCCGGCCCATCGTCGTGACCGACTACCCGAAGACGATCAAGGCCTTCTACATGCGCCTGAACGACGACGGGAAGACGGTGGCGGCGATGGACGTGCTGGCCCCAGGGATAGGCGAGATCATCGGCGGCAGCCAGCGCGAGGAACGGCTCGACGTGCTCGACGCGAGGATCGACGAAGTCGGACTCGACCGGCAGTCTTACTGGTGGTACCGCGACCTGCGGCGCTACGGCACCGTGCCGCACGCGGGCTTTGGCCTCGGCTTCGAGCGGGCGCTCAACTACGTCACCGGCCTCGCCAACATCCGCGACGTCATCGCGTTCCCGCGGGCGCCGAAGAGCGCGGAGTTCTGAGAGGATCTATGCGAGCCCTTGGCCTCGTTGGCCTGATCGTCGCCCTCGGCGTCGGGTTCTACCTGTTCAACCGGTCCGTGAACATCGGGCCCGGCGGGAAGGCGCCGCAGGAGCAGGTCGACACCACGGCGATCCGACAGCAGTTGCTGGCCATCGGCCAGGCGGAGCGGCAATACCTCGTGGCGCACGGCAGTTACGCGACGCTCGAGCAACTCGGCCAGGACGGACTCCTGCCAGGCGGCACCGAGCAGCGCGGCTACACGTTCACCGCAGCCGTGACCGGCAACGAGCGTTTCACGATCACCGCGACCCCAACCGACTCGAACAAGGCCGGCTGGCCGACGCTGGAGGTCACCGAGCGGATGGAAGTCACCGGGCGGTAGCACACGCAGCACAATCTGCGGCTCTCCTTCGGCATCGTCGCGCGCTCGGGCGGAAGATAGAACACAGCGGTCCCGCGCCGTTCATCCCGGATCGCCGTCCCGGGCGGACGTCGGCCGTCCGAAGTTCGCGTCGCTCACCCCTCGCGGTCCCGCGCGTACCAGTCGATGTTCCGCGTGACGTACATCATGACGGCGAGCACGAGGAAGAGCCCGGCCGTGCCGAGCAGCAGCGAGTAGTCCTGCAACCGCAGGATCACGTACAGGAACGTGTAGATCACGGCGAGGCCAGCCGTCACGACGAGCGAGCGCGCGCCGCTTCTGAGCACCTTGAAACTGTAGAGCGTGACCATCAGCGAGGCTGTCGCCGCGCCGGCCAGGTACGAGGCGCCGAACGAGATGAACTCGGAGAGGGAGAGCAGCGCGAGGTAGAACAGGCAGAGCGCTGCGCCCACCAGCGCGTACTGGAACGGGTGGATCCGGATGCGCGCGAGGACCTCGAACAGGAAGAAGGTCGTGAAGACGAGCGCGATGAACAGCACGCCGTACTTGATCGAGCGCTCGACGAACCGGTAGGAATCGACCACCGAGACCAGGTCCACCCCGAACAGCGAGGCCTCGATTGATGACCTGGTCAACGGCGCGGGGTCGGTCTGGTCGGTCCATTGCTGCGGGTAGGAACGGCCGTAGTAGGACACCTGCCACCTGGCCTCGAAACCTGACGCGGAGATCGTCCGCTCGGTGGGCAGGAAGGCCCCCCGGAAGCTCGGGTCCGGCCACGCTGAGGAGAGAAAGACGTCGTTGTGCACGCCAACAGGCGCGATGCTGATGCCGCGACTGCCGTTGAGCGTCAGCGCGCACGAGAACGGGACATTCGCCGCCGGCAGCGTCAGGCCCTTGAGGCGGGCGCTCACGCCGGAGGCGAAGCCGCCGAGCGTCCAACCCGGCGCGAGCAGGAACGAGGCGTCGCCCCATTTCATCACGAGGGCCTCGCGGGCGCCTCGCAGATCCGAGACCACCAGCGCGACGACGGCGTCGCTCCACATCACGTCCTCGGGCTTCACGTTCCATTCGTCGAACGACGGCGGGGCGAACGTCCCCTGGAGCTGCAGCGTCCCACTGTAGACGACCGCTTCGTAGATGCCGCGGTGCAGGCGGCTCGGCTTCAGGTTTCCACTGACCTTCAGCGAAGCCGGCAGAAAGTAGGCGTGGGCCACCGCCGTCTCCACCGCCTCCACGCGTTCCGTTCGGCCCTTGACAGCCTGCTCCTTCGACGTCTTGACACTGTAGCGGTAGGGGACGACGAGCATGGGGCCGGCGATCGTCTGCGCGTCCCCCCAGGTCCCGGTGATCTCGCGGATGGCGCTGTCGCGGCGCTGCAGGCGCTCGGAGAGAACCGAAGAGATGAGCACCATCGGGATCATCAGCAGCAGGACCAGGATCGCGATGACCGCCATTTTGACGATCGTGGCGTACTGCCTCGACCGCCCGGCGGGAGTAGGCGGGGTAACGACGGTGTTCATGAGCGGTTCCATTGACAGCGACGCTTCCACTAGCGAAGCGGGTCGTGGGGCCTGGTACGGGAGAGCATAACCCGTATTCGCGTCGGTCTCCATCCTCCCTCCGGGATCCGCTGCCCGCTGAAGGCTGACCCTCCCGCTACGCGCGCCCCGTCTTCCTGCTACCATGGCGCCCGGCCCAGGAGACGTGACGCGCAGGCTGCACGACATGAACATGAAGAAGACTCTCGCCGTTCTCGCGCTGGTCCTGTTCTCAGGCCTTGCACTTGGCCAGAGCGTTCTCGACCTCTTCCCGGACCAGCCCGGTGCTCTCACCTGCTGGACCGAGACCCGGTCCGCGCCGAGGCCGCTCAGGATTTACTACCTGAAGGTGGCGCTCAATTCGCCGAAACTGGAGGTCTTCACGCTGCCCGGAGACGATCCCGACGGCCCCGGCCCGGCAGAGAGCCAGCTGACACCACCGATCGACTTATTCAGGAAGTTCCATGCGCTGGCTGCGGTGAATGCCAACGCGTTTTCGGGACTGAACGCCAAGCCGGACGATGCCGATTGGTTCGAGGGCCGACCGGTCGACATGCACGGGCTCGTGGTGTCGGGCGGCCAGGTGATCAGCCCGGTGGAAAAGGGCCGGACCTCGTTCTGGATTGACGGCGCAGGCAAGCCTCACATCGGGACGCCAAAGCCAACCGACACGGTCGTCACCGCCGTGGCCGACTGGACCTCCGAGTTGCTCGTCGACTCCAAGATCATCCCCAATCCCGCAACCCAGACGCTCCATCCGCGCACCGCCCTCGGCTTCGACGACACGGGCACCTGGCTGCTTCTGGTCGTCGTCGACGGGCGCCAACCCGGTTTCAGCGAGGGGGTGACGTTATACGAGCTGGCCGGGATCCTCAAGGCGCACGGTTGCACCCAGGCGATCAACCTGGATGGCGGCGGCAGCAGCATCATGCTCGTCCAGGAGCCCGGAGCCGGCGTGCGCACCGTGAACAGCCCGTCGGGAAAGGAACCGCGGCCGGTGCCGGTGATGCTGGGGGTCAGGGTTCGAGCGGCCGCAGGACGTTGACGGCCGCGAAGCACCATCTCATCTTGCGATCTTGCCGTCTTGCGATCTTGCGAAGTACTGATGGCCCGGCGGGCGACTGACGAGCTCGACCGTCGAACTACTGCCGCTGGTAGTAGATGAGGGCGGGGGGATAGTCTGACATTGGGGTTTTCCTAACATCCAAGCGCCCGTCGGTCGGCCTCCATGCGTCCAAGCGTCAGTGCATCCAGTGTCGTCATCGCTGTTCAGGGCCTGTCGAAGGCCTACGGTTCGCTCGTCGCCCTCGACAAGGTCTCCTTCTCCGTGCGCGCCGGAGAGATCCTCGGACTCATCGGCCCGAACGGCGCCGGCAAGACGACCTTGTTCGAGTGCCTGGCCGGCCTGCTGCCGGCCGGCGAGGGGCGCGTCACCGTCGGCGGCGGCGCGCGCGCCCATCGACGCTCCGACGTCCTCTTCTATCTGCCCGACGGGATTGCGCCGTGGCCCGACCAGACGGTGGACTGGGCCCTCC
This sequence comes from uncultured Acidobacteriota bacterium, assembly GCA_963727765.1. Taxonomy (GTDB): domain Bacteria; phylum Acidobacteriota; class Vicinamibacteria; order Vicinamibacterales; family Fen-181; genus FEN-299. The sequence continues at coordinate 352,796 of CAVSGZ010000008.1, read as the reverse complement.
GGTTCACCGTGGGCTTCCTCGGGGGCCGCGAGGGCCTTCGCGACGAGATCGTCGAGCGCCTCTCGCTCGGCCCTCTGCTGACATCGAGAATCGGCACGCTCTCCAAGGGCCAGCGCAAGCGCGCGCTGCTCGCCGTCGGCCTCCTCACCTCGCAGCCCGTGCTGCTCATCGACGAACCATTCGAAGGACTCGACCTGCGCCAGAGCCGCCAGGTGGAGGCGACGCTTCGCTGGCATGCCGCGTCCGGCCGGACGCTGTTCGTCTCGATTCACCAGATTCACGATGCGGGGAGAATCTGCGACCGGTTCGTGCTGCTGAGCGACGGCCGGGTCTGCGCCGAAGGAACGGCCGCCGAATTGTCGGCGCGGGCCGCCGCGCGGCTCGAGGGCCGCGCGCCATCGGATTTCGAGGAGGTGTTCCTTGCGCTGGCGTAAGGGCGCGTGGGCCTGGCTCCTCGAAAAGGAATGGCGCGAGCTGATGGCGGCCCGGTCCTGGTGGATCCTGCTCGCCGTAGTGGGTCCGCTCGTGGGATTCTCGTTCATCAGCGCCGTCCGGACCTACGCCGAGGCGAGCGGTTTGGGCGGCACGTCGGCCGGCGTCGGCGAGGCGTTCTCGCCGCTGGTCGGCGTGTGGGCACCGACCTTCAGCGCCTGCGAACTCGCCGCCGTATTCCTGCTGCCGTTTGTCGCGATCAGGCTCGTCGCCGGCGGCCGGCAGAGCGGCGCGCTCCGGCTGGAGCTTCAGCAGCCGATGCCGGCGATCGTCCTGGTCTCGGCCAAGGCGCTCGTCCTGGCGCTGGGTTGGCTCATCGCGCTGGCCGCGCCCATTGCGGCCGTCGTCCTCTGGAAGATCTACGGCGGCTGGATCTACCCGCCCGAACTGGCAGCGGTCGCGACGGGGCACCTACTGAACGCGGGCCTCACGATTGCGCTGGCCGCCGCCATGTCCGCCCTCGCCGAACACCCGTCCACCGCGGCCATCCTCACGCTCGGCGCGACGGTGGGCACCTGGATCGTCAGCTTCGTGGCGGCCGTCAACGGCGGCTGGTGGGAACGGGTGGCGGGCTACACGCCGACGGCGATGGTGGCCGAGTTCCAGCACGGCCTCGTCCGGCTGGCGGTGGTGCTGGTGGCGGCGATGTTGACCGTGTCAGGCCTGGCCCTGGCCGCGATCTGGCTGCGAAGCGGCGTCTCGACGCGCCGGCGGGCGTGGGAATCGGCGGCGCTGGCGGCGGCTGCGTCCCTCGCGATCGCCGTTGCGACGCTCGCCACACCGAGCTGGGACCTCTCGGAGGATCGCGCCAACTCCTTCTCCAGGGCCGACGAGGCCGCGCTCGCCCTCGTCGCCGCCCCGCTGTCGATCGAAGTCCACCTGGCCCCCGAGGATCCACGGCGCGTCGATCTGGAGCGCCGGGTGCTCGGCAAGCTGCGGCGCGTGCTGCCGCACACCGACGTGCGGTACGTGTCGTCCACGTCGATCGGTCTGTTCGAGCAGACCAGCCCGCACTACGGCGAGATCTGGTACGACGTCGGCGGCCGCCGCGCGATGAGCCGATCGACGACGGTCGAGGGGGTGCTCGAGATCATCTACCGCCTGGCGGGCGTCGCTTCGCCGGCCGCCTCCGACCAGGCGGACTTCCGCGGCCATCCGCTGGCCGTGCCGCCGCGCGGCGCGGCATGGGTGTTCTACGCAGCCTGGCCGGCCCTCATCATCGGGATCGCGTTTTTCGTTCACAGGAGACACCAATGACTGCACGCTTCTCGTGGGGCGTTCTTGGATCTGCAGTGCTGCTGGCCGTGGTTCCGCTGCTGGCAGCCGACGTCAAGGTCGATCTCGGGAAGGAGGTCGTCGGCCGGCCCCCTTCGGTCTTCGAACCGATTGTCGGGACCTGGGTCATCGCCCAGGACGGTCCGGACAAGGTTGTGATGGTGGACGGGCGGCCGTGGGTGGCGAGCAAGGACAACCCGACGCGGCTGCTCGTGGAGAGCGCGCGGAAGCTCTACGGCACGTCGAACGAAGAGCTGATGGACAATGCCAAGCAGTTCGCCTACTACCCGATCGCGCTGCTCAAGGGGTTGGCCTCGTTCAGCAACGGGACGATTGCCGTGAAGTTCAAGACCGTGGCCGGCGACGCGGACCGCTGCTCGGGCATTCTCTTCAACGTCAAGGAGAGCGGTGATTGGCTGGCGATCCGCTACAACGACACCGAGCACAACATCGCGCTGTGGGAGTTCCACAACGGGCTGCGCCGCCCGGTGAAGTTCGGGCGCGAGGGGGACTTCGTGCTCGACCGCGCGGCCTGGCACGAGCTGAAACTGACGGTGGCCGGCGCCGAGGTCAAGGGGTTCATCGACGGCCAGCTCGGCCTGGAGTACACGCTCGGCAGCGCGCCGGGCCCGGGTCGCCGCGGAGGGCCGCCGAGCCCGGACCTCTATCCGGCCAACAACCCGGTGCTGCGACCGCCGGTCGCGGGCCGCATCGGGCTGTGGTCGAAGACCGACAGCACCAGCTACTTCAAGGACTACGTCGTCAGCCCGCGCTGACAGGTGCCGGATGAAGAGTGCGTCGCCGCGGCATGGTACGGCGGCCTGTGGCAGCACGTCGAGGAGTTCGAAATGAGACTGAACAGCGCTTGGATTCTAGTTGCCATCGTCATCTCCGCCCTGCCCGCTGCGGCCCCGGCCCTCGCGCAGTCGCCCAATACGGCTGCCGTGAGCGTCGTCGTCATCGACCAGTCCGACGCCGTCGTCCCCGACGCGACGGTCGCCGTCATCAACCCGACGACGGGGGCCGAGCGCCGGGCGACGACCGGGCGGGACGGCTCCGTAACGGTGACGGCCCTGCCCGTGGGCGGCCGCTACGTGGTCGTCGTGTCGAAGGCCGGCTTCGCCGACGGGCAGGCGGCCGATCTCACGTTCCGCGCCGGCGAGACCGCGACGGTTCGCGTGCAGCTCGTCGCGAGCGGCGGCCAGAGCAACGTGACCGTCTACGGCACGGCCGGCGGCGTGCGCGCGGACGCCGAACTGGGCGTCCGTCTCGATGCCCAGCGGATCGACGAGACCCCCGTGCTCGGCCGCAAGATCACGGCGCTGCCGCTACAGAACGCCGCGTTCCGGCCCGCCAAGGGGACGGGAGACCTCTTCATCAATGCCGTCTATTTCGTCACTGGCGCGGGCGGCCGGCGCCAGGCCGATTTCGTCGTCGACGGAGCGACGGCCGACGAGTTCTGGGGCCGCCAGACGATGTTCTCGACGCTGCCGACCGGGTCGGTGCAGGAGATGAACATCCAGTCGCGCGCCCTCTCGGCCGAGTTCGGCTGGACGTCGAGCACGGCGGTCAACATCGTCACCAAGTCGGGCGCCAACGCGACGCACGGCGAGGCGCTGTTCCTGTCCCGGCCGGGCGGCCTGCAGCCGACGACCATGTCGGCGGAGAACCAGTGCGCCCCGTCGGTGTCGACATGCGTCGCCCCGACGACCGGCGGCGTCGCCTCTCCCATCATCCCGCCGGACATCCCGGACGCGCTCGCGCAGGGATCGATCGCGCTGGGCGGGGCGATCGTCCAGAACCTGACCCACTACTTCGTCGCGGCCGATTACACGCACCAGGACCGGACCGCGGCCATCACCTCCCCGATGTCGCCGTCGCCGACCATCGTCGGCCACTACCGCCAGTTCCTGTTCGACGGGCGGCTGGACCAGAAGGTGGACGACCGCACGTCGGTGATGTTCCGGGTGAACGTCGATCGGTTCTCCGACGACAACCCGCAGGACGCGGTGTCGGGGAACGTGCTGCCGAGCGCCGGCCGCACGTTCGCGCGCCGGACGTGGTCGTCCCAGGCGAACGCGACGACGGTCCTGAGCGAGAACCTGCTGAACGAAGCGCGGGTGGTCTACGAGCACGGCGAACCGATCACCGCGTTCGATCCGGTGTCGCCGTCCACGCAGTTCGTGCGGACCGGGTCGGCCCCGTTCACCTCCGGCGAGTCGCGGTACGCGCACATCTACAGCAACCAGTGGCAATTCTCCGACACGGTGTCCTGGACGCGGGGCCGCCACTTCCTCAGGATGGGCGGCAGCGCGGCGCGGTCGGTCTCGGGCGGGGACGGCACGGAGTTCGGCAGCGCCTACGTGCTCGGCCAGTTCACCGTCAACAGCGCGACCACCGTGCCGCTCGGCCAGTTGACGCTGGCCGACATGACGCGCTACCAGCAGAGCTTCAACCTCGGGGCCGGAACCTATCAACTCACGCAGTGGCTGCTGACCGGATTCGTGCAGGACAAGTTCCGGGTGAACGACGACCTGACGCTGGATCTCGGGCTGCGCTACGACCGGCAGACCTTCAGCGACAGCACGAAGGACTTCGCGCCGAGGATCGGGTTCGGCTGGCATCCACGGGGCGACACGAAGACCGCGGTGCGCGGCGGCTACGGCATCTACTACACCGAGCTTCGGGCCAACAACGACGCGAGCTTCGCGCTCGGCGGCCCGACCGGCATCTTCACGTACGCGGCCGCGCCGGGCCAGACGGGGTTCCCGACCTGCCTCACCTGCACGCCGGTCGTCTACGACGCCAACGCGGCCGCCAGCACCTTGCCCGCCCGCAACATCACGATCCGGCCGGGCATGGCGTCCTACTACGCGCAGTTCTTCGACGTCTCCATGCTGCCCGGCTACGCCTCGGCAACGTTCGACAACCCGATGAGCCAGGTGGCGTCGGTGGGAGTCGAGCGGCGGCTCGGGTCGCGGGCGTTTCTCTCAATCGACTACGTGAAGCAGCACTGGACCGGCCTCGACCGGACGGTGGACTTGAACGCGCCGTCGCTGTTCGTGCGCACGGCGGCCGGCCAGGTGCGGACGGTCGCCGCCGCCGACGCCACGCGTCCGATCACGCCCGTCAACGGCGGCTACCGTCAGATCAACGTGATCGAGAACCTCGGCGTGGCCGACTATGACGGCCTGCAGACGACGCTGCGATGGCAGGGGGCGCGGGCGTTCGTGTCGGCGAGCTACACGCTGTCGAAGGCGACCAACACAACGGAACCGGATGGGAACGCCGCCGGACCGAACGACTACAACCAGCTCGGCGAGCAGGAGCGGGGGCCGAGCATCCTCGACCAGCGGCACCGGGCGGTCATCACGGCGACCTACCGTTTCCCGCACGACATCACTGCCGGGCTGGTATCGCAGCTGGCGTCGGCGCGGCCGTTCAACGCGTTGACAGGCGTGGACAACAACGGTGACGGGGTCAACAACGACCGCCCCGTCATCGACGGGCAGGTGGTGGGCCGGTACACCTTCCGCGGCACCGCCATCTACGACACGGCCGTGTTCGCCGAGGGGCGGGTGCCCGTGTCGCGCGGGGCGCTGACGCTCCGCCTCGAGTGCTTCAATCTGTTCAATCGCGCCAACGTCCTCGGCCGCAACGGGACCTACGGGAACACCGCCACGCCTCTCGCGACGTTCGGGCAGGCGAGCGCCGGTCTCGCGAACATCGACCCGGGACGGATGGTGCAGCTGATGGTGCGTTTCGGGTTCTGACAGCTCCGCGGGGTCGGAGCTCCGACCCCTGCGGGATTAGAAGACGAACGTCTTGCGTGACGGGGCCGGTGTGCCGGCGACCTTGCCCGGCGCGGAGGTCGTGCCGCTGGATCCCGTCCGGCGGCCCGGCATGTCCCAGAGCAGCATGGGCCGCTCGGTGAGCGTCAGCTCCACGTCCTGTGACTTGCCCTCCCGGAATATCGTGAGCTTGAGCGTGCTCGCGACCTTCAGCTGCTCCAGCGTCTGCACGAGCTTGTTCGGGTCGTCGAGCTTCGCACCGTTGACGTGCGTGATGATGTCGCCGCCGAGCAGGATCGGCTGGCCGTCGATCGTCAGCTCGAACAGGCCGCCGTGCAGCCCCTGCTGTTCGGCGGGACTGCCCGGCTCCACGGCCTCGACGAGGAAGCCATCGACGAGCGGCACGCGGAGCAGCTCCTTGAGGCCCGGCACGATGAACTGGCCCTGCACGCCGAGCCAGGGCCGGATCATCCGCCCCTTCTCGATCAACTGCGGCATGACAGATTTGACGAGATTGACCGGCACCGCGAAGCCGATGTTCTGGGCGTCGGGCAGGATCGCGGTCGTGACCCCCACCACCGCCCCGCACGGGTCGATCATCGGGCCGCCCGAGTTGCCCGGGTTGATCGAGGCGTCGGTCTGGATCATCGGCTCGGTCAGCGACCAGGCCGCCCCCGGCAGCATGCGGTTGACCGCCGACACGATGCCGCGCGTCAGGGTCTGGTCGAGGCCGAGCGGGTTGCCGATGACGTAGACCTCCTCTCCGACCACGAGGGTGGCGGAGTCGCCGAGCCTGGCCACTGGCAGCGTGCCCTGGCTGGGCGGCGGGATTCTTGACCAGCGCCACGTCGAAGATCGGGTCCGCCCCGACGAACTTGGCCGCCAGCGTCGTCCCGTCGTCGAGCGTGACGGTGAGGACCTGCCGGCCGAACACGACATGCGAGTTGGTCAGGATCAGGCCGGACTCGTCGATGATGACGCCGGAGCCGAGCGCCCGGTCGAGCCGGTGCTCCATCTCGTACGGGTTGATCGAGATTGACGTGATCGTCACGACCGCGGGTGACACCTCGTCATAGAGCGTCGGCAGCGGAGTCGAGCAGACGGCGGCGGCCGCCTGAGGGGGCGCCGGTTGCTGAAGCGCGGCCTTCGCGGCAACGGCCTGTGCGCTGGCGGTGCCGCCCCCGGCGATGGCCAGTGCCGCGACGAGGATTCCGAAGATCCCGAGACGAGTGGTCATGACTCCCACCTTTCTGCAACGACCTGGTTGCGCCCGCCTGCCTTCGCGGCGTAGAGCGCCGCGTCGGCCGCACGGAACAGCCACTCCCCAGCCTTGGCCGGACCATCGACCGGCAAAGACGCATCGGCCCTCACGCCGCGCGGCCAGCTGGCCACGCCGACACTCACCGACAGCGTCCCGGCCGCGAACGCCCGTCCTCCGAGTTCCGGTGCCGCCGCCCGTACCTTCTCGCAGAGCCGCGCAGCCATCCTGACGGCCTCGGGGCTCGCGAGCCCGGGCAGCGCCACGGCGAACTCGTCGCCGCCGTACCGGCAGGCCACCGCGTCGGCCGGCATCGTTCCGGCGATGAGGTGGCCGACCTCGCGCACCGCATCGGCGCCGGTCAGGTGGCCGTGCGCGTCGTTGATCGCCTTGAGGCGATCGACGTCGATCACGAGCATCGACACCGGCGTGCCGGCCGCTCGCGCCTCTTCGATTATCGCATCGAGTCGCGCCTCGAACGAGCGCAGGTTGTGGAGCCCCGTCAAGTCGTCGGTCATCGCGAGGTGGCGCAGCCGGCGTGCGTCGGCCACCAGCCGGGCCGTGATCAGGCCGACGGCCACGAACAACCCGACCTGGATGGCGTCCGCCTCGCCGTAGTGGACGGCTATCCTCTCCAGGTTCGCTCCATGGTAGAGGATGACGGCCGCCGCCGATGTCAGCAGGGCGCCGCGCCAGCCGAAGACTGCGGCCGCGAGGATGATCGGCGCGTAGTAGAGGTGTTGGACGGGTGCGTCGCCGGTCATGAGATCGAACCAGAAGATGAGCGGCAGAGCAACCACAACTGCGGCAGTCGTCCACCGCCTCTTAGGCTGCGAGCGTGCGGACGTGGCGTCGGTCGGCCGGCCCCTGCTGGTCAGGTTCACGAGGACCCCTTCAAGAGGCTGAGGCGCCAGGATTTCAGATTCGTCTTCCCATCGAACCCCATCTCTGTGGAGCCGCTGCGGCACCGCGATGACAAGAGTGTGACGGGCACCGCGAAGGCTGAGCCGATTACGCTGGGCGCCGCGGCGATCGATCGGCAACGACCGTCACCTGCAGTCCCTTGGCGAGGTGCACGATCCGGTCGACGAGCGACGGCGCGAGCCAGCAGCGGACGGGCTTCCACCGTTCACGCGCCAGCAGGATCTGCGTGACCTCGTTGAGGCGGGCGAAGCCCACCAGCGTATCGGCGACATCCCGGCCCTCGAGCACTCGCGTTTCGATCTGGAGCGCTCTCGCGAAGTTGAGGTGGCGTTCGACATGGTCCCGGTCCGGCTCTGACAGCTGCCCGAGGTCCCCCGTCGGCGACACGTAGACCGCCAGGCACTCGGCCCGCAGTTGATCCGCGATCTGGCGCCCGCGCCGGATGAGCGCCGCGGTCGACGGGTCGGGCCCGAGCAGCAGCAGCAAGCGCTCGCGAGCGCCGCCTCCGCCTGGCTCGCCGATGAGCCGTGGCGCCTCGTCAGCCGCCAGCCGGGATTCGACGACGTAGGCGGCCTGGCGGATCGCCAGTTCGCGCAGGGCGACCAGCGTGGACTCCTTGAAGAAATTCTCGAGCGCCGCCCGCGCCCGGTCCGGCGGGTAGACCGCACCGCGGGCGAGCCGGTTGAGCAGCGCCTGGGGCGTCAGGTCCACCATCACCACCTCGTCGGCCTGCTTCAGGACCCAGTCCGGGATCGTCTCCCGCACGCGGACGCCGGTGCTCTGCCAGATCTGGTCGTTCAGGCTCTCGAGGTGCTGGACGTTCATCGTCGTCCACACGTCGAAGCCCGCGTCGAGCAGGTAATGCACGTCCTCCCAGCGCTTGGTCCGCCGCGAGCCTGGCACGTTGGTGTGCGGCAACTCGTCGACGACCACGACCCGCGGCTGGCGTCGGACGATTGCCGCGACGTCCATCTCCTCGAACCATGCGTCGCGGTACCTGGTGGCCGTGCGCGGGACGCACTCGAGCCCTTCCACGAGCGCGGTCGTGTCGCGCCGTCCGTGCGTTTCGACGTAGCCGACGACCAGATCGACACCCTCCTCCACGAGGCGGTGCGCCTCGCTGAGCATCTGGTAGGTCTTGCCCACGCCGGCCGCGTAGCCGAGGAAGACCTTGAGCCGGCCGCGACGGGAGGTCGTCTGTGCCATGGCCGTCAGTGCGGGAAGACCCGGACGTCGAGTTCCCCGGCGCCGCGGATGAGCCGCTCGAGCGGCGTGCGGCGGAGCCTGGCCGTCCAGGAGCGTGCCAGCGAGTGACCGACGTAGAGCTGGGTGATGCCCAGCCGCCGGGCGTGTTCGAGGATCGCGGCCGCCGGGTCGTGCCCCTCGAGGATGTCCAGGCGGGCCCCCTGCGCCCGCGCCAGCGTGGCGTTGCGCTCGTTGGCCGAACGGTCCTCCTCGGTCAGGTGATCCTGCACGACGTAGGTGGCGAACAGCTCGCCGTGAAAGTGATCCACGGCGCGGCGCGCCGCCGCGAGCATCCGCGCGGCGTTGGCGCGCGGCGTCATGCAGACGAGGATCCGCTCTTGCGCCGCCCACGCCGATTCGATGCCGTGCCTCCTCAGGTAGTCTTCGAGCTGGCGGTCCACAACCTCGGCCGCGAGCAGCAGGGCGCGCTGCCGGAGGGCGTTCAGCTCGTCGGAGGTCGCGGCGTCGGCACCGGCCTCCGGCGGCGCGTCAACGACGACCAGTTCGTCGGCTCGGCCCACGAACGCCTGCGGGACGGCCTGGACCGGCGCATGGCCGACCACCTGGCGGACGAAGTCCTGCTGTTCGGCAATGTACTCGAGTCCGATCGTCGTCAGGACCGAGATGCCGGCCTCGAGCATCTCCTCGACGTCCTGGTAGCGCCTGGGGTGACGCGCGCCGGGGGGGTTGTCGTAAGCCAGTCCGTCGATCAGGCACACGCGCGGCCGGCGCCGGAGCAGCGCCTCGAGGTCGAGGACCGAGACGCCGTCGACCTCGCGCGGCGGGACCCGCTCCAGGTCGTGGATGACGCGCGCCGCGTCGGGCGGCACGTCGGGCTGCAGCGCGGCCACCACCACGTCCTCGCCCCGCTCGTGGCGCCGCCGCCCTTCGTCGAGCAGGCGGAACGACTTGCCGACGCCCGGCGCGTAGCCGAGGAACACCTTCAGCCGCCCGGCGTGCGCGGCGCGCTCCCCCGCTTCGATGTCCCGAAGCAGCGCCTCCGGATCCCGTCTCCCGAACGACGTGCCTTCACCGGTGGCCATCGTGAGGCATTGTACGTGGTCTCCGGAGCGCCGGCGTCAGCGACTGCTTCGGCAACGTGGCGTCGAGGTCCAAGTTGAGTTCGAGGACGTTCACGCGAGGCTCGCCGAGCATGCCCAACGTCCGGCCCTCCGTGTGCCGCGCAACCAGGTCCAGCACCTGCTCCACCGGAACTCCGCGAGCCTTCGACACGCGCGCCGCCTGCGCCTGGGCGTTCGCCGGACTGATGTGCGGGTCCAAGCCGGATTCCGAGGCGGTGACCGCGTCGGCCGGAATCGGCGTGCTCGATGTGAACACGAGCGGCGCCTTGTGGTCGTTGAACGCCTTGATGAGCTTCACGTCGTCGAGATGGCCTTGGGCGTCGGTGAACGCGTCGAGAGGCCTCGACGAGCGATACGGGATGGCGTTGTCGAGGCAGTAGTGGACGATGCGGTCCTTGATCCCGTCGAAGTCGACGACCTCGTGCCCCTGGTCGTCCAGCTTGATCGTCCCGTTCAGGAGCTTCGCGCTGGTCGGCCCCAGGTTCGTACCCCCGCTGGCGGTGGCGTCGTACCCGGTGCCGGCCGCCGATGGTCGCGGATGAACGTACTCGGGCCTGGTGAACGCCTGCCCGATCAGCCGCGATCCGACGACGTGCCCGTCCGAGACGATCAGGCTGCCGTCGGCCTGATCGCGAAAGGCGAGATGGGCCACCGCGGTGACGCCCGCCGGGTAGACCAGGCCGGTCAGGACCGTCATGACCACCATCATCATCAACGCGGGCTTGAGTGCCGTGAGCATGTCGCGCTCTCCTACGCCAGGTGCAGCAGGCCGAGGATCCGGTCGATCGCCCAGATGCACGGGAAGGGAGCCACGAGACCGCCGATCCCGTAGATCAACAGGTTGCGGCGGAGCATCTGCGGCGCGCTTTGCGGCCGGTACCTGACCCCTCGGAGGGCAAGCGGCACCAGGGCGACGATGATCAGGGCGTTGAAGATGACCGCCGAGAGCACGGCGCTCTCGGGCGTGCGGAGGTACATGATGTTGAGCCTGCCGAGCGCCGGGTAGGTCGCCATGAACATCGCCGGGATGATGGCGAAGTACTTGGAGACGTCGTTCATGATCGAGAAGGTCGTCAGCGCCCCGCGGGTGATGAGCAGTTGCTTGCCGATCGCCACGACCTCGATCAGCTTCGTCGGGTTGCTGTCGAGATCGACCATGTTGCCAGCCTCGCGGGCCGCGGTCGTCCCCGTGTTCATCGCCAGGCCGACGTCGGCCTGGGCGAGCGCGGGGGCGTCGTTGGTGCCGTCGCCGGTCATCGCGATCATGCGGCCGCCGGCCTGCTCTTTCCTGATGTACTCGAGCTTGTCTTTCGGCGTGGCCTGTGCGAGGAAATCGTCCACGCCCGCTTCGGAGGCAATGGCCGCCGCCGTCAGCGGGTTGTCTCCGGTGACCATGACCGAGCGGATCCCCATGGCCCGGAGCTGCGCGATGCGCTCCTTCATCCCCACCTTGACGATGTCCTTGAGGTGGATGATCCCCAGAAGCGTTGGGCCGTCCGCCACGGCGAGCGGCGTGCCGCCGGTCCGCGACACCTTGTCGGACAGCTCCGTCACCTCCGGCGGGATTCGCCCGCCCTGTTCCTTGACGAACCTCACGATCGCGTCCGTCGCGCCTTTTCTCAGCTGGCGGCCCTCGATGTCCACGCCGCTCATCTTGGTGTAGGCCGAGAAGGGGATGAACTTCGCGTGGTGGGCGGCGACATCACGGCCGCGCAGGCGGTACTTCTCCTTGGCGAGCACGACGATCGACCGCCCCTCCGGCGTCTCGTCGGCCAGGCTCGACAACTGGGCCGCGTCGGCAATCTGGCCCTCGGTGACGCCGACAGCGGGCAGGAACGCCACGGCCTGACGGCTCCCCAGGGTGATGGTCCCCGTCTTGTCCAGCAGCAGCGTGTTGACGTCGCCGGCGGCTTCGACGGCCTTCCCGCTCATCGCGAGCACGTTGTGCTGCATCACGCGGTCCATGCCGGCGATCCCGATCGCCGACAGCAGGCCGCCGATCGTCGTCGGGATGAGGCAGACGAGCAGGGCCGTGTAGACGGCAATCGTCGGCGTCGTGCCGGCACCGGCCGACCTCACGCTGTAGACCGCGTACGGCACCAGCGTCGCGACTGCGAAGAGGAAGATGATCGTCAGCCCCGCGATCATGATGTTCAGGGCGATCTCGTTCGGCGTCTTCTGCCGCTCCGCGCCCTCGACGAGCGCGATCATGCGATCCAGGAACGTCTCGCCGGGATTCGAGGTGATCCGGATCGAGATCTGGTCCGACAGCACCCGGGTGCCGCCGGTGACGGCGCTGCGATCGCCCCCCGATTCACGAATGACCGGCGCGCTCTCCCCGGTGATCACCGACTCATCGACGGTCGCGATCCCCTCGACGATCTCGCCGTCTCCGGGGATAATCTCGCCCGCACTGCAGACCACGACGTCCCCGGCCCGAAGCTTCGACGACGAGACCTTCTCCAGCCGTCCGCCGCCCACTACGCGGTTGGCGATGGTGTCGCTCCGGGTCTTGCGGAGGGTGTCCGCCTGTGCCTTCCCTCGGGCCTCGGCCATCGCCTCGGCGAAGGTGGCGAACAGGACGGTGAACCAGAGCCAGAGATCGATTTGCAGCTCGAACCTGATCCCCCCGGCGCCGGTCGCGATGTCCCGAACGAGGAACAACAACACCAGCGCGGCGCCGACCTCGACGACGAAGATCACGGGGTTCTTCATCAACGTGACGGGATTCAGCTTCACCACCGAGTCCTTGAACGCGCGGCGGAGAATCTCGGCGTCGAGCAGCGGTCGTGCCCGGACGAGCTTCTTGGGGATGAGCGCCGTCTCGTCGATGGGCGTCGGCGCGGCGGGAATCGGAGAGGCGGGTACGCCGGTCGTGGTGGCCATCGCTCAACTCCATGCCGGGAGCGACACGAACACGGTCGAGAACAGCTTCCCCTGGTGCATGAGGAAGTGCTCGACGATCGGGCCGAGCGAGAGCGCCGGGAAGAACGTCAGGGCGCCGACGACGACCACTGTCGCCACGAGCAGGCCGACGAAGAGCGCCCCGTGCGTCGGCAGCGTGCCGGCCGATGTCGGAATCGCCTTCTTGCCGGCGAGGCTCCCGGCAATCGCCAGCGCCGGGATCATGAAGAGAAAGCGGCCGAACAGCATCGCGAGCGCGAGGGTGAGGTCGTACCACGGGGTGTTGACGGTGATCCCCGCGAACGCGCTGCCATTGTTCTCGGTGGCGCTCGTGTACGCGTACAGCATCTCGCTCAATCCGTGGGGCCCCGAGTTGTTCAGGTTGGCGATCGCGGGACCCTGGGGATTCCAATAACCTCCGCTGGCCAACGGCGCCACGATGCTGATGCCCGAGAAGACGAGGATCAGGAACGACGTGGCCAGGATGGCGAAGAGCGCCATCTTGACCTCCTTCTGCTGAATCTTCTTGCCGATGTACTCCGGCGTCCGGCCGACCATCAGGCCGGCAATGAAGACGCCCAGGATGGCGTAGAGGAGCATGCCGTAGAGCCCCGACCCGACCCCGCCGAAGATCACCTCGTCGGTCTGCATGTTGAAGAGCGGCACCAGGCCGCCGAGCGGCGTGTAGCTGTCGTGCCAGCTGTTCACCGCGCCGCAGCTCGCGTCGGTGGTGACCGTCGCGAACAGCGCCGAGCCGGCGATCCCGAACCGCGTTTCCTTGCCCTCCATGTTGCCGCCCGGCTGCGTGGCGGTCTGGGCGCTCGAGACGCCCAACCGCGCGAGGATCGGGTTGCCCGCCTGCTCGGCGGGATACGCAACGAAGACGCCCGCCAGGAACATTACGGACATCGCGGCAAACAACGCCCAGCCCTGCCTGGTGTCCCTGATCATGCGGCCGAACGTGTGGGTGAGGCCCGCCCCGAGCACGAAGATCAGGAGGAGTTGCACGAGGTTCGTGAAGGGCGTCGGGCTCTCGAAGGGATGCCCCGCGTTGGCGTTGAAGAAACCGCCGCCGTTGGTGCCGAGCTGCTTGATGGCTTCCTGCGACGCGACGGGCCCCTGCGCGATGGTCTGCGTCGCGCCCTCGACCGTCCGGGCCACGGTATACGGATGGAAGTTCTGGATGACGCCCTGCGAGCAGAAGACGAGGGCCGCGACGACGGAGATCGGAATGAGCACGTAGAGCGTCGCGCGCGTCAAGTCCACCCAGAAGTTGCCGATCCGGTCCGTCTCCTGCCGCGCGAAGCCGCGGATCATCGCGACGGCCACCGCGATGCCCGCGGCCGCGGAGGCGAAGTTCTGCACGGCCAGCGCCGCCATCTGGACGAGGTCGCTGAGCGTGGACTCGCCGCTGTACGCCTGCCAGTTCGTGTTCGTCGTGAAGCTGACGGCGGTGTTGAACGCCAGGTCGGGCGGCACCTGGCCCGCCCCGAACCCCTGCGGATTGAGCGGCAGATGCCCCTGGAGCCGCTGGAAGGCGTACACGAACAGGAAGGAGAAGAGGCTGAAGGACAGCAGGGACGCGGCGTACTGCGTCCAGCGCTGTTCGTCGTCTTCGCGAACGCCGCACAGCCTGTAGATGAACTTCTCGATCGGCCTCAGCGCAGGATGGAGAAACGTGCGCTCGCCCTCGAACAGCCGCGCCATGAACAGCCCGACCGGCTTGGTGACGAGGAGGATCAATCCGAAGAACAGGAGAATCTGCAGGACGCCGGTGCCGGTCATCGCAGGCCTCAGAACTTCTCGGGCTTGAACATCGCCCACCCGAGGTAGACGAGGAGGAACCCTGCCACCGCGCCGGAGACGAGGTAATCGAACATGCCCGCCTCCTACACCCGCTCGCAGAGCTTCACGATCGCCCAGAGCGCGAGGAATCCGACGACGCCGATCGCGAGGTAGAACAAGTCGAGCACGGTGTGTCTCCTGTCATCCATCGCCTCGTCGCTCCTCCGTCGCGCCGTTTACGGAGACGACAACGTAGCCTTCTTCTTCGAGCATGCGTCGCCACCGGCTTGCCGGCGTCGGCCACAGGCGGTGTCGCGCCCCGATGACGACCAGCGCACGCCGGTCGATCACCGACCGAATCGCCTGGCGTGTGTCCCGGCACAGGCAGACACGAACGCGAACATCGCACTTTTCGGCCGCGAGCCGGGCCTTGAACGCGTCGGTTTCGACTGGCGACAGGCCGGCGGGGCATTCCAGCGGCGCCCCGAATCCGATCGACCGAAAGTGGATCACGGTGACGCCGCCCCCGGTCGCGCTCGAGAGTTGCGCGGCCACCCCGACGGCGCGCAGCGTCTCGTCGAGATCGGTGAACAGGACGTAGACCTGGCGCGGTGCCTCTGTCGTCGGTCCCCGGTCCACTTGGGCGATCGCGAAACCGCCCGTCCGGGCCCGCGTGATCGAAATGACCTCGGTCATGACCTCTTCCCAGGGCTCCAGCGTAGGAGGCCGGGGGTTAGGAAGTCATTAGGATGGGCTCAAGAATTCGTGCGGGGCTCAGCGCGGATCCGCCGGCAGGTTGAACCGGTATCCGACCCAGGGCTCGGTGAGCAGGAAGACCGGGTTCGACGGCTTCGGCTCGATCTTCTTCCGAAGCTGATTCACGAACACGCGCAGGTAGTCCACCTGGTCGCCGTAGTCCGGTCCCCAGACGGCCTGCAGGAGCTGGCGGTGCGAGAGCACCTTGTTGGCGTGGGCGACCAGGTAGCGCAACAGGTCGAACTCCTTCGGCGTCAGCCGGACCTGCCGGCCGCGCGAGGTGACCTGGCGGGTGTCGAAGTCGATGGTCGCCGGCCCCAGCACCAGCCGGCCGGCCGGCCCCTGGCCCGCCGGCGAGCGCCGCAGGGCCGCCCGAATCCGGGCCGAGAGCTCCGACGGCTTGAACGGCTTGGTGACGTAGTCGTCTGCCCCGGCATCGAGCGCCTCGACGGTGTCGGCCTCTTCGTCGCGAACCGTCAGCATGATGACGGCGACCTCGGAGGCGGACCGGATCTCGCGGCACACGTCGAGGCCGCTCATCCCCGGCATGTTGATGTCGAGCAGCACCAGGTCGGCCCGGTGCTGGCGCAGCCGCTCGAGCGCCTCTTCGCCGTTCTTCGCGTCGTCCACCTCGAAACCCTGGCCGCTCAGCGTCACCTTCAGCACGCGCCTGATCTGCGGGTCGTCGTCGACCACGAGGATGCGGGCGGCGCTCATCGACGGACTCCTTCGCGGGGGAGCGACATCTCGAACACCGTGCCGGCCTCAGCCGTGCTCGCGACCGACAGCCTGCCGCCGTGCGCCTCGGCGATCTGGCGCACGATCGCGAGTCCGATGCCCGTGCCGGGCACCCGGTGGGCCGCGGACCCGCGGTAGAACCGCTCGAACAGGCGCGACTGCTCGTGCTCGGGGATCGGCGGCCCGGAATTCCGCACCGAGATTTCAACCGGGTCCCCTGCCTCGGCGGTGATCTCGATGGCCGAGGTCACCGGCGAGTACTTGACGGCGTTGTCCAGCAGCTGCCGGAGCGCGAGGCCGAGCAGATCGTGGTCGGCGCGCAGGAGCAGGTCGTCGGGCACGCTGGCGACGACCCGGTGGCCGCCCAGGCGCGGCTCGAACTGCCGGAGCGTGGCCGCCACCAGCTCGGACAGCCGGCAGTCGTTCAGCCGCAGCGTGAAGGCCCCCGCGTCGACGCGGACCATCTGCACGGTGTCGGTCACCAGCGCCCGCAGCCGGTCGAGGTCCTCGTCGATGATCGCGGCCAGCTCACGGTTGCGGTCGTCACCCGCATTCACGCGCAGATCGGCCGCCGCCACCTTCATCGACGTCAGTGGCGTCTTGAACTCGTGCGCCAGCGCGTCGAGCATCGTCGCGCGCAGTTCGCCGCTCTGGCGCGCAGCCTCGGCACGCGCGGCCGCCTCCTGGCCCCGCGCCCGCTCGAGGGCGATGGCCACGAGGTTGGCGATCGACTGCACGACCGTGTCGCTCAGGCTTCCCGCGGGCAGCGCGAGGCTGCCAATTGGCACGCCACCCAGCTGGATGGCCACCACCGAGAGATCGCCCTCGCGCATGGTGACCGCCTGACGCGCCACCGCGCGGAGCGTCTCGTCGAGGCCGGCCGCGTCCCCGGGACCGGCCCAGGACGCGATGTCCGCCCGCTGGTCGTAAATCGCGACGAGCGGGAAGTCGAACGCCTCGGCGATGTGGCGGGCGATCGCGGCGGGAATCGACGGATCGCCCGGCGAGAGCAGCAGTGCGCGGCTGAGCGCGTAGAGCCGTTCGAGATCGCGCTGGCGCGAGACCGCCTCGACCTGCCGCCGTCGGGCTCGGCCCGACAGTTGGCTGGCGACGAGCGTCGTGACGAGAAAGACCGCCAGGGCGACCCAGTTCTGTGGGTCGGCGATCGTCAGCGTCCCCACCGGCGGCAGGAAGAAGACGTTGAGGCAGACGGTCGCCACAACCGACGCCACCGTCGCTTCGACGCCGCCCCAGCCGCTCGCGACGAGCAGGATCGTCACGACGTAGGTAAGCGTCACGGTGGTCGGGTTGACGTGGATGAAGAAGAAGTAGACCGCCGTCACGGCCAGCACGGCGCCGACCGCGACGGTGAGCCGGAGTAAGAACAAGGCGCGATGCGCCAGGGAGGGCCTCCTCGGTGGGAGCGTAATGGAGCGGCGGGGGGCTGTCAAACCGCAAGGCTCATGACTCAGGGCTCAAGGCTCATGGCCGGGCGCCATGAGCCCTGAGCCTTGAGCCCATCCGTCGTGATGACTTCGCCCCGTGAATAGACAGATAATAGTTGGTTTGGCGGCATGGATGCGCGGCCGGACTGTCGCACCCGGGCGCCGCCTGTTCGAGGTCGTGCATGTCGCAGCAAGCCCCCGGGCGCGGGCCCGTCAAGGTCGTCGTCGCCACCACGGTCTTCCTGTCCTTCATCTCCTTCTGGCGCGCGGCGGCCATCGTGCTCTCCGACCTCGGCTCGTCGGCGTTCTACGCCGGCGGCATCGCCGAGCAGGCCGTCGGCAAGGCGGCGCCCTGGTTCATCCTCGGCGTCATGCTGTTCTCCTACGCGGTTCGGGCGATCTACATCGAGAGCTCGATCATGTTCGTGCGGGGCGGCGTCTACCGCGTCGTCAAGGAGGCGATGGGCGGAACGCTCGGCAAGCTGTCGGTCTCCGCGCTGCTGTTCGACTACGTCCTCACCGGCCCGATCAGCGCCACCTCGGCGGGCCAGTACATCGTCGGGCTGCTCAACGATCTGGCCCTGCGCTTCGGATCCTCGTTCCATCTGCCGCCCAACGAGACCTCGGCCGCCCTCGCCGCCGCGGTCGTGATCTACTTCTGGTGGCGCAACACCCAGGGGATCCGCGAGTCGAGCACCGACGCGCTGCGGATTGTCCAGGTGACCTCCGTCATGGTCGTGGTCCTCCTGCTGTGGGCGGTCGGGACGCTGCTCTCGCGCGGCGGCCAGCTCGCGCCGGCGCCAACGCTCGAACACCTCCGCTTCTCGAGCGACGCCCTCGGCTGGCTGCGCGGCACGATGTGGCCGGGCTTCACGGCCATCGCGGTGCTCGTCGGCCTCGGTCACTCGTTCCTGGCGATGAGCGGGTGGGAGTCGCTGGCCCAGGTCTACCGCGAGATCGAGCACCCGAAGCCAGCCAACCTCCGCCGCGCCGGGCTGGTCATCTTCGTCTACAGCGTCACCTTCACGGCGGCCGTCAGCTTCCTGGCCGTGGCGCTCATCCCCGACCCGGTGCGCTCCCGCTTCTACGACAACCTGATCTCCGGCCTCGCGATGAACCTGGCCGGCCCGCTGACGCTCAGGCTGGCGTTCCAGGGCTTCGTCGTCATCGTCGGGTTTCTGATCCTGGCCGGCGCGGTCAACACGGCCATCGTCGGGTCCAATGCCGTCGTCAACCGGATCTCCGAGGACGGCGTGCTGCCCGACTGGTTCCGCAAGCCGCACCACAAGTTCGGCACGACCTACCGCGTGCTGAACGTCATCGCCGCGCTGCAGCTGCTGACGATCGTCCTCAGCCGCGGCAACGTCTACGTGCTCGGCGAGGCGTACGCGTTCGGCGTCGTGTGGAGCTTCGCGCTCAAGAGCCTCGCCGTGCTCGTCCTGCGCTTCCGGGAGCCGGGGCCGCGCGAATGGCGCGTGCCGCTCAACGTCCGGATCGGGCGGGTGGAGCTGCCCGTCGGCCTCGGCCTGATCACGGTCGCGCTGTTCGCCATCGCCGTCGTCAACCTCTTCACCAAGCAACTGGCGACGATCTGGGGCGTGACCTTCACGGCGGTGCTCTACGTCGTCTTCATCGCCTCCGAACGCCACAACGTGAGGCGGCGGAAGGCCGCCCACTCGGTGAGCGGCCTCGACCAGTTCCAGCTCCTCCCGGCGGCGGATCTCGGCCTGGCGGAGGTCGCGGCGCGGCCAGGCAGCGTGCTGGTCCCGGTCCGCGATTACAACACGCTCGCGCACCTGGAATGGGCCCTGGGCCACGTCGACATCGGGCGCCACGACATCGTGGCCATGACCGTCCGACGCGTGGAGGACCCGGACTCGGGGTTCCGCGATTTCCGGCAGGACGAGATCTTCAGCGACTACGAACAGCTCCTGTTCACCAAGGTCGTGGCGGTCGCCGAACGCCAGGGGCGCCCGGTCAAGCTGCTGGTCGTCCCCTCGTCGAACGTCTTCGATGCCATCGCCCAGACGGCCGTGCGGCTGGCGTCGACCGAGATCGTGCTCGGCGACTCGGCGAAGTTCTCGGCAGCAGACCAGGCCCGGCTGCTCGGCGAAGCCTGGGAACGCGTCGAGGGGAGCGACCGGGTGCGCACGCGGCTGGTGGCGTACACGGTCGGCGGCGAGATCCAGACGTACGCGCTCGGGCCTCACGCGCCGACGCTGACGCGCGAGGACATGGACCTGATTCATCGGCTGTGGCTGGAGGCGGTGGCGGAGGTCGGCATCGACGTGCACCACCGCGACGTCGTGCGCGTCGCGCTCGAGAAGCTCGAGCGCGAGATTCAAGGAGGCAGCCGCCGCGAGGCGATGGCGCTCATCGCGCGCCAGGCGGGCACGCCGGCCCAGGCGGACCCGGCACCGGCGCCGCCGGAGGATCAGCGGCCGGGCACGGAGTGCTGAACCTCCGGCTGGGGCGCCGCTACTTCCAGCCGCCCGACTTGCGGGTGAACCGCGGCGCCAGCGCCGGCTTGGCGTCGGGCGGGGGGGCCGACTCGCCCGACGCGGCGGCGATTTCCCGCTCGAGCGCGTCCGCATCGGGCAGGCCGTCGAGTTGGTCGGTGAACAACAGCGAGTGCTGCGACGGGATCTCGAACTTCTTCCCGCAGGCTGTGCAGACCACTTCGTCGTCCACGCGCAGCAGGTAGTCGCGCAGTTTGGCGAACCGGGCCCGGTCGGCCTCGTCCGCCCCGCCAGGCGGCCGGTCTCGCTTAACCCTCCGCACCCAGCGGATGGTGTAGTCGGCGGATTGCCGGCACCGGGGACACTGGTAGCGGGCGGGCCGGGTCTCCGGTTTCTCGGTGAAGAGCGCGCGTT
Source organism: uncultured Acidobacteriota bacterium (assembly GCA_963727765.1). GTDB lineage: Bacteria > Acidobacteriota > Vicinamibacteria > Vicinamibacterales > Fen-181 > FEN-299. The sequence continues at coordinate 332,228 of CAVSGZ010000008.1, read as the reverse complement.
CGTCAAGTGCCACGACCCTATCTTAATCCCGAAGGCGCCCCGCGGCCACGGAGGGCCGGTGTATCATCGGCGCCATGAGCGCGCCCGACACCCTTCGCATCGGCATCTCCTCCTGCCTGCTCGGGGAGCCGGTGCGGTTCGACGGCGGCCACAAGCGCGACTCGTTCCTCGTCGACACCTTCGGCCCGCTTGTCGAGTGGGTGCCGGTCTGTCCGGAGGTCGAACTGGGCCTCGGCACGCCGCGAGAATCGCTCCGCCTCGTGCGCAGAGAAGACGCCGTGCGAATGGTGAACTCGAGGAGCGGCCGCGACATCACCGACGAGATGCGCGCCTGGGCTCGCACGCGCGCCGAGGCCCTCGCGCCCGAGCACCTGGTCGGCTACGTGCTCAAGAAGGACTCGCCGAGCTGCGGGATGGAGCGCGTCCGGATCTACGCGGAGGCCGGGATGGCCGAGAAGAACGGCCGCGGCCTGTTCGCCGAGGCGCTCATCGCGCGATTTCCGCACCTGCCAATCGAGGAGGAGGGCCGGCTCTCCGACCCACGCCTCCGCGAGAACTTCGTGGAGCGCGTCTTCGCCTACGCGAGGCTGCGCGCCTTCTTCGAGACCCGCTGGACCGTCGGCGGCCTCGTGAAGTTCCACACGGCCCACAAGCTAACGCTGCTCGCGCACGCGCCGGACATCTACTACGGGATGGGCCGGCTGGTCGCCGGCGCGGCGTCGACAAGCCGCTCGGAACTCGAGCGGCAGTACCGCACGCGCTTCATGGACGCGCTGGCGCGCATGGCCACCACGCGCAAGCACGCCAACGTGCTGATGCACATGCTCGGCCACTTCAAGCAGCGGCTCGAGGCCGACGACCGTGCCGAACTGCTGGCCGGCATCGAGGACTACCGTGTGGGGCTCGTGCCGCTCATCGTGCCGGTCACGCTCTTCAAGCACCACGTGCGCCGACACCATGTCGAGTACCTAGCCGGCCAGGTGTACCTCGACCCGCACCCGCGCGAGTTGATGCTGCGCAATCACGTCTGACGCGCCACACCTCAGGCCTCACGCGTCACGCCTCACACCCCACTTCCACATCCCACGCCCCCCGTCCCTCGTTCCCCGTCCCTCGTCCCTCCTCAGAACGTCAGCTTCGCCGACAGCTGGATGTTGCGCGGCCCGCCGCCGCCGAGGAACGGGTTGCCGACGGCCACGTCGGGCGTGGCGCTGAGCGCGAGGTAGCCCACTCCGCGCCCGTTGCTCGAATTGAGCCCGTTCATCAGAAAGTCGGTGCTGAAGTTCGGCATCAGCGGGTTCGAGTAGTTGGTGATGTTGAACAGGTTGAAGAAGTCCACCCGGAGCTGCAGCTTCATGCCCTTCTGCAGCCCGAAGGAGCGCGACACCGCCAGGTCGAAGTTCTTGTAGCCCGGGCCCCGATACGCATTGCGGGGCAGGTTGCCGAAGTGCTGGGTGCCGGGCACGCAGTCCCCGGCCTCCGCATCCCACGTGCACGGCACCTGGAAGGCCGCCAAGTTCAGGAACTTGTCGGTGCCGTTGGTGCCCGCGAACGGATCGCCGACGACATCCGGCCGGCCGAAGTACTCGCCCGACCCGTTGAAATCCCCCTCGAACAGGTAGTTGAGGTTGTAGGGCTGCCCGCTGGCCAGCGTCAGCACACCGTCGAGCGACCACCCGCGCGTGAACTGCGGCGCCTTCGACCAGGCAGGCACCTGGTAGCTGAACGTCATCGTGAAGCGGTGCCGGACGTCGAAGTTCGAGTCGGCCCACTCGGCGTTGGGATTGAAGCTGTTGTCGGGCTGCGCCGCGTTGGGCACGTAGTCCTGCCCGTCGCTCGCGTTGTCTTGGGAGTGCGACCAGGTGTAGTCGGCCCGCGCCGTGAAACCGTGCAGATTGCGCAGCGTCAACGCGGCCTGGAAGGCGTTGTAGGTCGAATGGGCCGTCGCCTCGAACTGGTTCACGTAGCCGAACGTCGAACCATCGGGCGCGAACGGCCCGTCATCGAACGGCCGGACGCCCGTCGCCGGGTCGGCCTGGTTGATGTCACGGAAGCGGTACAACCGGCGGCCGAGCGACCCGACGTAGCCAAATTGGATCGCGGCGTGCGGGCCGAGCTGTTGCTCGACGTTGGCGTTGAAGTTGTGCATGTACGGCGTGCGCATGTTGGTCTGCGACACCGTGAACACATCGGACGCCCCGAACCCGGACGACGGGAACACGGGGGTGCTCAGCGCGAGCGTCGACACCGGCGAGTAGCTGAAGAGAATCGGCGAGGGGCCGATGCCGTTGTAGGCCGGGCCGGCGTTGAACGTGTTCCAGGGGAGCTGGCCGACGAAGTAGTCCTGGGAGTACGAGTCGTAGTAGATCCCCCAACTCGCCCGGACGACCGTCTGGCCCTTGCGGCTGAGGTCCCAGACGGCGCTGACGCGAGGCGCGAAGTTCCGGTAGTCAGGCGGATAAAGGCTGTTCAAGCCGTTGGTGCCAACCTGCACGAGGCCCCTGGTCGGGTCGAGGATGCTCAGCCGGTTCTGCGCCTCGCCGAGCACGCCCATGTAGTCCCACCGCAGACCGAGGTCGACCGTCAGTGTCCGCGTCGCTGTATAGCTGTCCTGCACGTAGAGTCCGTGGCTGTTCTGGAACGTCTGCCGGCGCGAATCGCCCATCACCTGACGGCCGCTGGCCACGTTGCCGGCCAGGAAGTCGTCGAGCGTGTCGAAGTTCAGCACGCCGCGGTAACCCGCGTCGAAGTACGCGTCCACCGAGGTCCGTCGGAACTCGTAGCCCATCTTCAGGTTGTGCGGCCCCGCGCTGTAGCTGAGCGCCAGCACCGACTGCAGGTTGATGTCCGTGCGTCCGCGCGGCACCGACGCGTTGGTGCCGATGGGCGCATAGCCGGTGATGCGGAACTGCGGCAGCCCGAAGTCCTGGGCCGACACGCCGGTGTCGAGGCCGATCGACGAGGGGTCGAACGTGCCGTCCTCGGGGAGAAAGCTCTCGACGAACCGGTTGTAGCCGCCCCGGGCTTCCATCAGCAGCCGCGGCGAGAACGTGTGGATGTATGACAGCGAGACGATCTGCACGCGCGTCGGCGTCACCGTGTTGTAGCCGGGCAGCACGTTCCCGCCGAGCACCGCCAGCGGGAAGCTCTGCAAGCTGTCGCCGATGTAATAGCGCCCGGTGAACAGGTCGGCCTTGCCGACGTGCTGGTCGAGCTTCACGATGAAACTGTCGATCCGGTTGCTGGCGTTGGTCGTCGACAGCAGGTTGGCCTCGCCCGGGCCGGCGCCGGTGATGTTCGGCGTCGGCCACGGGTGCAGCGCCAGCAGTTTCTGGATGACCGCGTTCGTCGCATCCGCGGCTGTCACGTTCGGCACGATGCTGAGGCTCGGCAGACCCACCGCCTCCCGCTGCCCCTCGTAGGAGGCGAAGAAGAACGTCCGGTCGCGCACGATCGGCCCGCCCACCGACCCGCCGAACTGGTTGTTGTGCAGCGTGTTCTTCGGCTGCGGCGAGGGGTTGAAGTAGTTGCGCGACCCGAGGGCGTCGTTGCGGAAGAATTCGTACGCGCTGCCGTGCGGCGTGTTCATGCCCGACTTGGTGACGATGCTGACGATGCCGCCCGAGTTGCGGCCGAACTCGGCCTGCCCGCCCGACTGCACGTTGATCTCGGCCACCGCGTCCACCGGCAGGATGGTGGCCGGCGTCCCGAACACCCCGCCTTCGTTGATGGCCGGCAGGTTCCGGTAGCCGTCGTTCATGTCGGTGCCGTCGATCAGGTAGTTGTTCGACCGGCCGCGGCTCCCGTTCAGGCTGAAGAGACCGAACGATCCGGGCGAGTCCATCGCGCCGCTCGGGTCGCCCACCGACCCGGGCACGAGCACGAGCAGCTTGGTGAAGTCGCCGCCGTTGATCGGCAGCGCGGCCATCTCCATCGCCTCGAGCTTCCCGCCCATCGTGTTGCCCGTCGTGTCGATCATCGGCGCGGCCGCCGTGACCTCGACGTGCTCCTGCACGCCGCCCGGGCTGAGCTGCACGTCGACGCGGCGGTTGCTGCCCACCTCCACCTTGATGGCCGTCACCGTCTTCGACTGGAACCCCGGGAGCTCAACCGTCAGCGAGTAGTCGCCGAGGGGCAGTTCAGGGATGAAGTAGTTGCCGTCCTTGTCGGTGACCGTCGTCCTCATCAGCTTGGTGGACGCATTGATCACCGTGATCGTCGTGCCGGGCAGCGCTCCGCCGGTGGCGTCGGTGATGGTGCCCTGGATGCCGCCGCGGAAGGTCTGCGCCACAAGCGGCGGCGCCGCCAGCAGAACGACCAGGCAGACGAGCGCCGCACAAAGGGTCCCGCGACGAATGTGCGTCAGCATGGGAAACCTCCCGAATGGTGGTCGGACAGCGAGCAACTCTGGAGTGGTTTCGGAGTGATACCACCGAAGCAGATTGAATGCAAGAGCTTCGCGCATTGGTTTCGCGCATTGGCGCGCTCCCGCGCAGGGAGTGCGCGTCTGGGGTACGATAGTTGCCTTCCTCGCGGGCCGGTCGTGTCGCTCCAGTCATCTCACCCGGGAGACCTGATATGGATGCTCTGTCGCTCGCCCGATGGCAGTTCGCCATCACCACCGTCTACCACTTCTTCTTCGTCCCGCTGACGCTCGGCCTCGTTTGGGTCGTCGCCATCTTCAACACCCTGTGGGTGACCTCGGGCCGCGAGGTCTACAGGCGGCTGACGAAGTTCTGGGGGAAGCTGTTCCTCATCAACTTCGCCATGGGCGTCGTGACGGGGATCGTGCAGGAGTTCCAGTTCGGGATGAACTGGTCCGAGTACTCGCGCTTTGTCGGCGACATCTTCGGCGCGCCGCTGGCGATCGAGGCGCTGCTCGCCTTCTTCCTCGAGTCCACCTTCCTCGGCATCTGGGTCTTCGGCTGGGACGCGCTGCCGAAGAAGGTGCATCTGGCGGCGATCTGGCTCGTGGCCGTCGGGTCGAACCTCTCGGCGCTGTGGATCCTCATCGCCAACTCGTTCATGCAGCAGCCGGTGGGCTACGTGCTGCGCAACGGCCGCGCGGAGATGAACGACTTCTGGGCGCTGGTCCTCAACGGTCACGTCTGGGTCCAGTTCCCGCACGTGATCACGGGGGCGATGGTGACGGCGGCCTTCTTCATGCTCGGGATCAGCGCCTGGCACCTGCTGCGGGCGCGTGAGGAAGAGACTCGTGACGCTTTCCGGCGGTCGTTCCGCTTCGCGGCCGTCTACGCGCTGGCGGCATCGCTGGCGGTGATGATCGTCGGCCACGGCCAGGCGCAGTACATGGTCAAGGTGCAGCCGATGAAGATGGCGGCGGCCGAGGCGCTGTGGAAGACGGAGAACCCGGCCGGGATGTCGTTGTTCACGTGGGGCGACGAAGAGCAGCAGAAAGACGTCTTCGCCATCCGGGCGCCGGGGCTGCTCAGCTTCCTCGCTTACAACCGGTTCACGGGCGAGGTAAAGGGGATCCGGGAGCTGCAGGCCGAGTACCGAGCAGCAGTACGGCCCGGGCGACTACTCGCCGCCGGTGATGTGGACCTACTGGACGTTCCGCGCGATGGTCGGCGCCGGCGCGCTGATGCTGCTGCTCGCCGCGTGGGCCTCGCTCGAGGTGATGCGCGAGCGGATTGGCGCCAGCCGCGCGCTGCTCGCCTCGCTCGTCCCGGCCATCGCGCTGCCCTACGTGGCCAACTCGACCGGCTGGCTCTTCACCGAGATGGGCCGGCAGCCGTGGATCGTCTTCGGGCTGCAGAAGACGGCCGCCGGAGTCTCGCCGGCCGTCTCGGTCGGCGAGCTCCTCATCACGCTCGTCGGCTTCACCCTCATCTACGGCGTCCTGATGGCCGCCGACATTTACCTCCTGAAGAAGTACGCGATGGCCGGCCTGCCCGCGGAGGCACCGGCGACATCAGACCCCGCGGCAGCGACCGCCAACGCGTAGGGAGGACATCATGGCTTTCGATCTCAACACGCTCTGGTTCGTGCTGGTCGCGGTCCTCTTCATCGGCTTCTTCGTGCTGGAGGGGTTCGACTTCGGCGTGGGCATCCTGCTGCCCTTCCTCGCGCACGACGACACCGAGCGCCGGCGCGTCATCGCGACGATCGGCCCGGTGTGGGACGGCAACGAGGTGTGGATCCTGACGGCCGGCGGCGCGATCTTCGCGGCCTTCCCGCACTGGTACGCGACGCTGTTCAGCGGCTTCTACCTTGCGCTCTTCCTGATGCTCGCGGCGATGATCCTCCGTGGCATCGCCTTCGAGTTCCGCAGCAAGGACTCGCACCCGGCCTGGCGCGCGACGTGGGACTGGATGATCTTCGCCGGCAGCCTGGTCCCCGCGCTGCTCTGGGGCGTCGCCTTCGGCAACCTGCTCAAGGGGGTGCCGATCGACGCGAACAAGACCTACGTGGGCGGTTTCTTCAACCTGCTCGGCCCGTACCCGCTGGTGGCCGGCCTCGCTGCGCTCGGCGCCTTCACGACGCACGGAGCGATCTTCCTCGAGCTGAAGAGCGACGACCCGATCCGCGCGCGGGCGATGCAGGCCGTCAAGCGCGTGGGCCCGGTGGCGACCGTGCTCGTCGCCCTCTTCGTCGCGGCGACTTACCTGTGGACCGACTCGTTCTCGCGCCTCGGCGTCAACCCGGGCCTGGTCCCGATCGCGGCCGTGGCCGTGATGCTCGCGGCCGGAGTGTTCGTCGCGCGCCGGGCGATGGGGTGGGCGTTCGTGATGACGTGCCTGGCCATCGCGCTGGCCACAATCACGATCTTCATGTCGCTCTACCCGCGCGTGATGGTCTCGAGCCTCAACCCGGACTGGAGCCTGACGATCTACAACGCGTCGTCCACGCCGTACACGCTGAAGGTGATGAGCATCGTGGCGCTCATCTTCGTGCCGATCGTCCTCGTGTACCAGAGCTGGACCTACTGGGTGTTCCGCAAGCGGATTGGCGCCCGGACCAAGCTCGAGGTACTGAGGCCATCATGATGTTCGAGCGGCGGCCGCTGCCCGCCGGCCGGGCCGGCCGCCGCGCTCTCATCGCCGCCATCGGACTGGGCGCGGCTTCTGCGGCGCTGGTGGTCGCCCAGGCCGCCCTGCTGGCCCAGGTCATCGCCGGCGTGGGCCGGGGCGGCTCGTTGTCTGCCTCCCTCACATCCCTGCTCGTGCTGTTGGCTGGCGTGGCGGTGCTCCGCGCCGTCACGTCATGGGCGTCGGACACGGCGTCAGCCCGCGCGGCGGCCGACGTTCGGCTCGCGCTCCGCACGGCTCTCGCCTCGAGGGTGATGGCGCTCGGACCTCGCTTCGTCTCCCGCGAACGGACGGGCGAACTGGCTGGCACGCTCGGCGCCGGCGTCGAATCGACCGACGCCTACGTCGCCCGCTACCAGCCCCAGTTCGCGCTGTCCTTTCTCGTGCCAATCCTGGTCGGCGCCGCGGTCTTTCGCGCCGACCTGCTCTCGGGCCTGGTCCTCGCCGCCACCTGGCCGCTCATCCCGCTGTTCATGTACCTCATCGGCGGGATGGCGCGCCGGCGCTCGCGCGCGCAGTGGGTGGCGCTCTCCAGAATGAGCGCGCGGTTCCTCGACACGGTCCAGGGGATCGCCACGCTCGTGACGCTGGGCCGGGCGAGCGATGAAGCCGCGGTCGCCAAGTCGACGAGCGAGCGGTACCGCGCGGTGACGATGGAGGTGCTGAAGGTCGCGTTCCTGTCGGCGCTGACACTCGAGTGGCTGGCCACGCTCGGCACCGCGGTCGTCGCCGTCGAGCTGGGACTCCGCCTGCTGGCCGGGCACATCGGCTTCGAGGCGGCGCTGTTCGTCCTCCTCGTCACGCCCGAGTTCTACCGCCCTCTCCGGGCGCTCGGCGCCGCGTTCCACGCCGCCATGACCGGCCGCGAGGCGGGCGCGCGGATGTCGGAGTTGCTGGACCAACCGGAGCCGGCATCCGTGGTCACCACTGTCCCGGCTGCGCCCCTCGACGGGTCGGCTCTGGCCAGCGCCGGCCTTGTCCTCGACGACGTGTCGTTCCGCTACGTTTCCGACCGCCCGGCGGCACTCGACCGGGTGTCGTTCCAGGTGGCGCCGGGAACGATCCTCGCGCTCGTCGGCCCAAGCGGATCGGGCAAGTCCACGATCGCGCATCTCGTGCTCCGATTCATGGAGCCGGGCGCCGGCCGGCTGCTCGTCGGCGGCCGTCCGTTCGACACGCTCGACGCCGACGCCTGGCGTCGCCACGTCGCGTGGCTTCCGCAGCGGCCGCACCTGTTCCACGGGACGCTCCTCGACAATCTCAAGCTGGCCCGGCCCAATGCCTCCGACTCCGAGATCGAACGCGCCATCGTCCTCGCACATGCCGACGAGTTCGTCCGCGCGCTGCCGAAGGGAGTGCACACGCAGATCGGCGAAAGCGGCTCGCGGCTTTCAGGCGGCCAGGCGCAGCGCGTCGCGCTGGCGCGGGCGTTCCTGAAAGACGCGCCGTTCCTCGTGCTCGACGAGCCGACCTCGCAGCTCGATCCGGAGAACGACGCGCTGGTAACGGACGCGGTGCGGGAGCTTTCGCGGGGGCGCACCGTCCTGCTCATCGCACATCGCCTGACGGCGGTCGCCGGCGCTGACCACGTCGTTGTCCTCGCGCGCGGGAGGGTGGCCGAGCAGGGATCGCCCACCGCGCTGGCGGCGCGGCACGGCCTCTACGCGCGGATGCTGGCCGCGTCGGAGGCACCGGCATGACCGGCCCCATCTCCCGGCTCGTCCCGCTGCTCTCGCGGCAGTGGCGCGCGTTCCTGCTGGCGTCGCTGCTCGCGGCGGCGACGACCCTGGTCGGCGTCGGCCTGATGGGCACGTCGGGCTGGCTGCTCGCGACGGCGGCGGGCCTGCCCGGCATCGCCGCGCTGCAGGTGGCCATCGTCCTCGTCCGCTTCTTCGGCATCGGCCGCGGCCTGCTCCGCTATGTCGAGCGCCTGGTGTCGCACGACGTGACGCTGCGGTTCCTGTCGAGGCTGCGCGTGCAGGCGTTCGAGGCGCTCGTGCCGGTGGCCTTCTCTCTGCCGGCCACGCGCCACAGCGGAGATGTGCTGGCGCGCCTTGTGGAGGATGTGGAGACGCTGGATCGGCTTCCCGTTCGGGTGCTTGTTCCCGGCCTTGGCGCGATCCTCGTCGCCATGGTCGTGGCCGCGATCCTATTTCCGTTCGGCACGAGCGTGGCCCTCCTCACGCTCGTCGGCCTCGCCGCCGCCGGTCTCGCGATGCCGCTCGCCGCGTCCGCAGCCGGTGACCGTGCCGCGCGGGACAGCGTGAGCCTTCGCGCCGACCTGCAGTCCGCGCTGGTGGACGGCGTCCAGGGGACCGCCGACCTGCTGGCACTGGGGCGCGATCGCGACCACGTCGGACGTGTCTCGTCGTTGACTCGCTCGCTCGGGTCGGCACAGGTGCGTTCCGCCTCGGCTTCGGCGCTCGGGTCCAGCCTGGCCGGCCTCGCAGCCGATCTCACCGTCGTAGCCCTCCTCGCGCTCGCCGTCCCGCGCGTCGCCCTCAGCGGCCTGACGATCGTGCAGGTCACCACCATTACGCTCGTCACGCTCGCCGCGTTCGAGGCCGTTCTTGCGCTCCCATCCGGCGTGCAGGAACTCGGTGCCACCCGGGCCGCCGCCAGGAGGATCTTCGAACTGGCCGACACGCTGCCGGCGGTTGCGGCGCCGCGCATGCCGGCACCGATTCCAGACCCGCCCGCCATCGAGGCGTCCGGGCTCATGTTCACCTATCCCGGTGTTGACCGCCCCGCCGTCACCGGCGTGAGCTTCCGTGTCGAGGCCGGCCATCCCGTCGCCATCGTCGGCCCAAGCGGCTCGGGCAAGTCGACCCTCGTCGGGTTGTTGCTGCGGCAGATGGAACTCCAGGGCGGCAACCTGCGAATCGGCGCAGTCGACGTCCGCGCCTGCGATCCGGACGACGTGCGGGCGCAAGTCGCGGTGGTGCCGCAGCGGACCCACCTGTTCACGGGCACGCTGCGCGAGAACCTCCTGCTCGCATGCCCTTCCGCCAGCGACGCCGAGATGGTCCGCGCGGCGACGCGCGCGCACCTGCACGAGGTCGTCAGCGCCTGGCCCGCTGGCTACGACACCTGGATCGGCGAGCAGGGCCTGCAGTTGTCGGGCGGGGAACGCCAGCGGCTGGCGCTGGCGCGGGCGTTTCTCAGGGACGCGCCGCTCCTCGTGCTCGACGAGCCGACGGCCAATCTCGACGTGCTGACCGAGCGGAATGTGATGGAGGAAGTCTGGCGCGCCTCGGCCAGCCAGGCCATGCTCGTCGTCACCCACCGGGTAACGCGCATCGCCGACGAGGCCGAGGTGCTGGTCCTGAGGGATGGCGAGGTCGTGGAGCGCGGGCGGGCCGCCGACCTGCGCCGGGCCTCGGGCTACTTCAGGCGGATGCTCGACCTGCAGCGCGCGAGCGAAGCGGTCGAGCAGGAACCGTGACCGGCGACCCCTGTTGGTTCTCACTGTGTGACAATACGGCCCTGGGGCGATCGCCCGAGGAGGATGCGGATGACCGGGAAGAGCGTCTGGTACTTCTACAAGGTGAAGTGGGGCGCGCAGGAGGAGTTCCTCGCCCTCTTCCGCAAGAACCACTACTCCGTCTTGAAGGCGCAGCTCGGCGGACGCATCACCGCGATCCGGCCGCTCGTGCCCGTCTACCACGGCGACGGGCGGGCCGATTGGACGTTCGTGATGGAGCTGACCTTCCGCGACGCGGCCGCGCTGGCTGGGCCGTCGGGCGAAGACGAGATTGCCCGCCGGCTGTTCCCCGACCAGGAGACGTTCAAGCGGGAGGAGCGCCGGCGCTTCGAACTCGTCGACGCCCACTGGGACGTGCCGGTGGCCGACGTGGAGATGGGGTGAGGGCCCTCCTGCTACCCGCGGCTCACCGTCTTCTCGTAGTGGATGTCGCGCTCGGCCAGGTGGGCGAGCACGAACTCCAGGCACGCCGGCACCTCGCCGACAAGTTCGGGCGGGTTGACGCCGGGCCGCTTGAACTTCCCATCCGCGAGCAGGCGCACGCCCGCCGTTCCCGTGTAGCCCGTCGTCCGCGCCATCGAGGTGACCTTGTTCTTTGCGTCGAAGCGGTCGAGCAGGTCGTAGGTCACCGTCTGGCGCCTCCCCTGCTCATCGTCGCCCTCGACGATCACGCGCATCACGGTGAAGTCCTCTTCGCCGGGCTTGAGCTGCCACTTGGGGAACATGACGCGGGAGGTGAAGTCGAGCGGCGAGATCATCACGCCGTTGACGTCGATCGGCGTCTTGTCGAAGAACCCTGATTCGCGCAGCATCTCCATCAGCCGGATGTGGCCCGGGAACCTGAGGGTCTTCTCCTTCATGTTCGGGCACCGGATCGTCTTCGCGAGCGACCGCAGGCCGTCGGTGTTGAACGACTCGAGGGTGCCGATACCCGGGAAGAACAGCAGCTCCGGGTCGCTGAGCGCCGTCCGGACGACTTCGTGGCCGTTTTCGATGTATCGCGCCGGGCGGGTGTATTCCTCGATGACGTCGATGGGCGAGAAGACGGCCTTGTACTCGAACGGGAACTCGCGGACGACCGGCAGCCCGCCGACGAGGATTTCGATCCGCGACAGCGACGCCATCTGCTTCTGGTGGTACCCCGCGAACATGTTGCTCATGCCCGGAGCCACGCCGAAGTCGACGAGGGCGGTGACGCCCTTCGCCTTGGCCAGGCCGTCGAGGTCGAACGGGTCCTCCGGAAAGAACGCGATGTCGACGATGTCGCGGCCGGCCTCGAGGACGGCCTTCAGCGTCGCCTTGCCCAGGAATCCCGGCATCGCGCCGACGACGATGTCGTACGGCGCGACTAGCTGGGTGATGGCGGCGGGATCCGAAAGGTCGGCCACGATCGTCTTGATGCCCGGATAGCCCTGGAACGCCGAAACGAGCGCCGCCGCGCTCCGATCGACAGCGGTCACGTCGTAATAATTCGTCAGGTCCTTGGCCATTTCCTTGCCGACCAGACCTGCCCCGAGCACGATGATCTTCTTCACGGACGACCTCCGGTTCTGATCGCCAGCCTGGCGACTAAGTGACGTTGCGGGCCGGGACACACGTCGGTCCGCACCAGATATCATCTCCCGTTATCGTGAAATTCGCCAAGTGGCCGTCAGGGGCCGACGCGGACCGTGACGACGCCGCGCTTGACGAGCTCGAAGAAGCAGGCCGCGCACGCGGCGACATCCGCGCCCGCGTCGTGCGCGCCGCCGACGCCGGTTCCGAAGAGGATCGAGTGCAGTTCCTCGAGCGTCGGCCACTTGTAGCCGTAGGGGCCGGGCAGGCGGCAGAAATCTGCGCTCTGACGCATCGTGCAGATCATCGACCGCGCGGCGAACGGCGGCTTCTGCCCGAGTCGCAGGTATTCCGCGCCGACGACGCTGGCGTCGAAGGCGGCGTTGTGGGCGATCACGACCTTCGCCGATGAAGCCGCCGACGACAGGTCGCCGAGTACGTCCGCGATCGGGCGCCCTTCGGCGAACGCGCGCTCGGTCGTGATGCCGTGAATCCGGACGGCGTCGGCCGGAATCCTGAACCCGTCGGGCCGGATGATGTGCGTCGCGTTGAGCACCGGCCTCTGCTGCGCGTCGTAGAGGGCCCACGCGATCTGGACCGCCCGCGGCCAGTTCTCGACGTTGGTGACCGGCGCCTTCCAGTCCCTCGGTAGCCCGCTGGTCTCGCAGTCGACGATCAGATACATGGCTCCCCCATCGTCTCGCTCCGGTGCCGTGACGCCGCATTGTCACACGGCCGAATTGCCACGACAACTGCCGAACATCCCTGGATGCTGAGCCTTCAGCTTTGTCCCCTGATTCCTGATCCCCGACCCCTGACCCCCGATCCCCGAGTTAATGCTGGCGGTCCGCGCCTTCCCCCGCTAGACTCTGCTCGAATCACGCCCCGGAGGCCGCGGACCTCATCACTCGTGCACCAAGGAACCCAAATGAACACGTCGATACCACACACCTCGTCCCAGTTCCGCCGTGTCGCCGTTCTCGCGGTCGCCGTCGCGATGGCGATCGCCGCCTACGCCGTGCCGCAGGCGCAGACCCCCGTCAAGAAGGCCCTGACGATCGACGACTACACCAGGTGGCGCGCCATCGTCGGCCAGCAGATTTCCGGCGACGGCAAGTGGGTTGCTTACACGCTGCAGCTCACCAACGTGGTGCCGGCCGAGTCGAAGCCGGTCCTCCATCTTCTGAACCTCGAGACCAACGAAGACGTCACGGTGGCCGACGCCACCGGCGCCACCTTTTCGCCCGACTCGTTGTGGGTGGCCTACCACGTGGACCCGGCGGCCGCGCAACGCGGGCGTGGCGGCCGGGGCGGTTCGGGCGGAACAGGAACGCCGGCGACGCCGCCTCGTCGCGTCGAACTGCGCAACCTCTCAACCGGTGCCGTTCGCTCGTGGCAGGAGATCGGGACGTTCGCCTTCTCGGCGACGTCCACGCACCTCTACCTTCGCCGGCGCGGGGGTGAGGCGCCCTCAGAAGGTGGACGTCGCGGCGGCGGTGGCGCGCCTCCCGCGCAGCCGCCGGCCGCCACCGGCCAGACCGCGGCCGCGCCCGGCGCAGCGACAGCGTCGCGCGGCCAGGACACCGTGCTGCTCGACCTCCGCTCCGGGCGATACCAGTCGCTCGGCAACGTGGCCGACATCGCCTTCAACCGCACCGGCGAACTGCTCGCCTACACCGTGGACGCGGCCGTGAAGGACGTCAACGGCCTGTTCGTCTTCGACACCCGAAGCGGCCGGACGACGGTCTTCGACAGCGACGCCAAGCGCTACAACCGGCTGGCCTGGAACGACGACGGCACGGCGCTCGCGGTCCTTCGGGGCAGCGACGTCGAGAAGATGAGGGAGAAGGACAACGAGCTGCTCGCCTTCTCCGACGTCGCGTCGGCGCTCAAGGACGGCGCGGCCGCTCCCGTGCCGGTGGTGCTCGATCCAGCCAAGGCCGAGGGCTTCCCAAAGGGCTGGGTCGTCAGCGACCGCGCCGGGCTGTCGTGGAGCGAAGACGGCAAGCGCGTGTTCTTCGGCATGAAGGAGCAGGCGGCCTCGGTCGACACCACCACACGCCGTTCGACCGACGAAGTGGCCGACGTGGACGTGTGGAACACGGCCGACGACCGCGTGCAGTCGCTCCAGATGAACCGCGCGAACCAGGACCGCAACTTCACCTTCCGCGAGGCGTTCGACGTCTCCGCCAGGCGGTTTGTCAAGCTCGCCGACGAGTCGATGCGAGAGCTCGAGGTGGCGCCGGATGGGACGTGGGCGGTCGGCCGCGACGCGCGCGCCTACCTCCGCGACGAGACCAAGCTGCCCGCCGCCGATTTCTACCGGGTGAACACTACCACCGGCGAGCGGGCGCTCATCGCGAAGGGACAGCTCACCGGCGCGCACGTGTTCGGCATCGCGCCAAACGGCGCCTGTTTCCTCTACTGGAAGGACAGCAAGTTCCAGGCGTACGACCTGAACGGCCAACACGACGCGGGCGCTGGGCGGCGCCGCGGCGCCGAGTTTCGTCGATGTCGAGTACGACCATCCGGGCACGAAGCCGTCGTACGGCGTCGCCGGCTACGCGAGCGACGGCAGGGCGGTCATCGTCAACGACCGGTACGACCTGTGGCTGCTGCCGCTCGACGGTTCGGCGGCGACCAACCTGACCGGCGGGCTCGGCACGAAGAACGAGATCAGGTTCCGCCTTGTTCGGACCACGCCGCCTGACCCGACCGAGCCTCGCGCCGCGAGGGCCCGCGGGACGTTCGACCTGACCAAGCCGCTCACACTGTCGGCCTACGGGGAGTGGACCAAGAAGGACGGGTTCTACGAGCTGGCAGGCGGGAAGATGAAGGAACTGGTGTACGAGGACGCCGACTTCAGCACGCCGGTGAAGGCGCGGAAGGCCGACCGGTTCCTGTTCACGCGCCAGACGTTCGTCGAGTTCCCCGACCTGCGCGTCTCGGGCCCCGGCTTCGCCGACTCGAAGAAGATCACCGACGCCAACCCTCAGCAGAAGGACTACCTGTGGGGCCACCGCGTGCTGTTCGACTTCAAGAACAAGGACGGCCTGCGGCTGCAGGGGATCCTCGCCGTCCCCGACGACTACAAGCCGGGCGAGAAGCGGCCGATGATCGTGACCTTCTACGAGAAGAACTCGCAGAACATGCACGTCTACACGCCGCCCGTCTACATGGTCAGCATGGGCCGGATGCCCACGCAGGCGGTGAGCGACGGCTACCTCACCATGTTGCCGGACGTGCACTTCCGCACCGGCTCCTCGCACAGCGACATGCTGGAGTGCGTGGAGGCGGCCACGCGCAAGGTGATCGAGATGGGCTACGCCGACCCGAAGCGCATCGGCGTCATCGGCCACAGCTACGGCGGCGAGGGCGTGGCCTACATCGGGACGATGTCGAAGATGTTCGCGGCGATCGGGATGGGCGCCGGCGTCGTCGATCTCGCCAACGACTTCAACATGAACTGGGGCTGGTCGTACGCGGCGCAGGGCGGCAGCGGCGACACCGCTTTCAACTACTATCTCTACGACCAGGGGCGGTGGGGCTTCTCGCCGTGGGACCAGCCCGATCGGTACCACAACGAGTCGGCGCTCACGTGGGCACCAAAGGCGACGGCGCCGTTCCTGATCATGCACGGCACCTCCGACCCGACCGTCGGGTTCATCAACGGCCTCGCCTTCTACAACGCGCTCCGCTACAACAACAAGAAGGCGGTGTTGCTCGCCTACCCGGGCGAGGGGCACCACCTCGACCACCTCGCCAACCAGCGGGACTTGACCGTCCGCTTCTTCGAGTTCTTCGACCACTACCTGAAGGGTGCGCCGGCCCCGAAGTGGCTGACCGAGGGGGTGCCGTTCCTCGAGAAGGACGAGGTGAAGGAGCCGGTGAAGTAGGCCGGAACCACCTTCCTGGTCGCGGTGTCCAACGCACCAGGAGACGAGATGCTCACGGACCTTCGCCCGGCGGGGTGGTCCTCCGCCGGGCGTCACCATCCACGCCGCTTCATTCTCGCCGGTGCCGGGGTACTCGCGCTCGGCGTGTGCGTCTGGCTCGTCGTCGGAGCGCAGCGGCGCCGCGAACCCGCCCTCACGACTGCCGCGCTCGAGGCGGCAATCGCCGAGGTCGAGGCAGGGCGCAGAACGACGCCGCTCGTCGGCGAGGCGACCGCCGGCGGAGAGGCGACGGTGACGTTCCTCGCTCGGCGCGTCGGCGACCGCGCGCCGCGAATCGTCTCCGACGTCACGGGCTGGGGCGAGCACATCGACGGCACGTTCGACTTCACGGTCGGCACGATGACGCGCGTCGGGCGAACGGACTGGTATTCCCTCCAGGCGACAGTCGTCTCCGGCGCGCGCGTCGAGTATCGCATCGCGTACGGGCTGACCGACTACCGGTTCGATCCCCACAACCCGCGACGGTCAGCCGGGCCTGAAGTCGGGGGCGCTCCGGCCTCCGAGTTCGTGATGCCCGGCTACGTGCCGCCGCAGGAACTCGAAGACCCCGCGGCGTCACCCGCAGGCCGGATCACCGAAGCCATCGTCGAGAGCCGGGCGCTCCGCGGCTCGTGCCGAGTGAGCGTCTACACGCCAGCGGGCTATCGCAGGGACGGTGACTACCCGGTCGCGGTGTTTCTCAGCACCACGCGCGGGGGCCGGGTGCCGCGCGTGCTCGATTGGCTGATCGCCCATCGGGCGATCGAGCCGCTCGTGGGGGTGTTCGTGGACCCGGAGATGCGCGGCCCGGACCCGCCGGCGGGCGGCGGGGTCCACGACCCCTGGGGCTCGCGGGCGTTCCTCACCGATGAACTGCTCACGTGGCTGGCATCGCATTACGGCGTCACCAGGAGCGCGGGCAGGCGAGCGATCGTCGGCATTTCCTTAGGCGCCAAGGACGCGCTCGACGCCGCCCTCAGCTGCGACGCGGGCGCGTCCCGAGCGTCGGCCGCTGCGCCCGAATGCCGGACCGACGCGTTCGACCGCGTGGGGCTGCTGATCCCCGGCCGCAGGATCGGCCGCGAGGAGATCGAACGATTCGCCGCGAGACGCAGCCGCCGTCTTCGTGTGGCCATCCTCGCCGGCCTGTACGACCACGCGAACGTCCCCACCGCGCGCAGCCTTCGGCAGGCGCTCGCAGGCGCCGGTCACGTCGTCGATTACGCGGAGGTGCCGGAGGGCCACAGCGCGGTGACGTTCGTCAACCACGTGCGGGTGGTGCTCGTGAGCCTGTTCGGCCCGGGCGAAAACAGGAGCCCTAAGCCGTGAGCCCTGAGCCCTACTGTTGTGGGAAGAAATGAGGTCCGCCTTCGCCAAGGCTGCGGCGGACACCCTTCGCGTGGCTTGCCTGGCCGAAGCTCACCGGAGGGAAGTGGTGAGCCGACGGTGAGCGAAGGCTGGCGGGGTCGACGGGACTCGAACCCGCGACCTCCGGCGTGACAGGCCGGCGTTCTAACCAACTGAACTACGACCCCGCATCCCGGGCAGGTCATCGGCGGCCGCTTCTTCCGCGCGGCGTCTGTCCACGCCGCCTGCGCCCACCGGTGCCACGTTACTCGCGAGCCAGGAGGCTCGCGCGACCGAACCCGCACAACCCATGGTGGGCGGTGCAGGATTCGAACCTGCGACAGCCGGCGTGTAAAGCCGGTGCTCTACCACTGAGCTAACCGCCCGCTGCCGGCAGAGCCTTTAATTATAGCCAGAACCATGTCTTCAGCGAGAGGAAAATGATCGCCGGCGGTCGATCGCCTCGCACACGTCTTCAACGGAGATGTCCTCCATGCACTGCCGGTCCCGGCGACAGCGCCGCGTGTAGCGACACGCGCATTCGCCGTACCGCGAGAGCGCAATGTCGGCAGCAGCCCATGGGCCGTTGCGCACGGGGTCGGTCGGGCCGAACAGCGCGACAACCGGCGTGCCCACCGCCGCCGCCAGATGCATCGGCCCCGTGTCGCCCGACAGCATCAGCCGCGCCCCGCGCGCGAGCGCCAGCAGGTCGCCGACCCGCGTCGGCGGCGCGAGCATGGCGACATCCCGCGCCCCGCCGACAACCCGCTCGGCGAGCGGCTGCTCGCCCGGCCCCCACAGCACGACCGGAAGCAGCCCGTGAGACCCGGCGATCCACGAGGCCACCTGACCGAACCGCTCGGCAGGCCATCGCTTGTTCGGCCATCCTGCCCCCGGGTTGACGAGCGCGAACCCCCGCCGTCCATCGCGCGCCACCCGGGCGGCGACCGGTTCGACCGCCGACGACGCGGGCACCGCGATCGGGAAGCGGCGAATGCGATCGGTGATGCCCAGCGGTTCGAGCAGCGACAGGTTCCGGTCGATGACGTGCGCGCCGTCGCCGGGATGGCCGTGGTCGGTATAGAAGAGCGAGGCAACCCGCTCGCGCACATGCGCCCGGTCGAAGCCGACGACACGCGCGGCACCCGAGAGCCGCGCGAACGCGGCCGACTTCAGGATCCCCTGCACGTCAATCGCCACGTCGTACCGCTCGCGGCGGAGCATGCCGAGCGTTCGAAGGCTGTCGAGGATCTTCCGGCTCTCGACCGCGATCCGCCGGTTGATGACCGGCACCAGGTCGACGATCGCGGTGTGGCGGGAATCGACCAGCCAGTCGATCCGAACATCGGGGTAGCGCTCGCCTAGCGCCGCCACCACCGGCAGGGTGTGCACGATGTCGCCGAGCGCGCCGAGGCGGACGATCAGAATCTTGGGGCTCAAGGCTCAGGACTCAAGGCTCAGGGGTGTTCCCTGACCCTGTTCAGCAGTTCGGTCGTCGAATGGTCCTTGGCATCACCGACGATCGCGATTCGGCCGCCGTAAGCGAGGACGGTCTCGCGTTCCGGCACCGTCTCGACGGTGTAGTCGGTCCCCTTGCAGTGCACGTCCGGGCGGAAGCGCTCGAGCAGCCGCGTCACGGTCCGGTCGGGGAAGATCACCACGTAATCCACGCCGCGCAGCGCCGCCACCAGTTCCGCCCGCGCGCTCGCGGCCAGCACCGGCCGGCCCGGCCCCTTCAGCGCCGCCGTGGCCTCGTCGTCGTTCACCCCGACAATCAGCCGGTCGGCTTGAGTGGCGGCGGCGGCCAGGTAGCGCACGTGGCCGACGTGCAGGATGTCGAAGCAGCCGTTGGCGAAGGCGATGCGCCTTCCCGCCGCGCGGTCCGCGGCAACGAGCACGTCGAGCTGATTCTCAGTGACAACGCCCATGGCGGGGACTCACCGTGAATCGGCCTCGATGGCGTGCCGCAGTTCGTCGGCCGACACCGTCGCGGTGCCGCGCTTCATGACCACGATCCCGGCGGCGTAGTTGGCGAGCCGCGCCGCGTCCTCGAACGACGCGCCGGCCGCAAGCGCCAGCGCCAGGGTCGCCATCACCGTATCGCCGGCCCCGGTGACGTCGGCGATCTCGTCGCTGCCGTAGATCGGGATGTGCACGGTCGGCAGCTTCGGCTCGAAGAGCGACATGCCGCGGCTGCCCTGCGTGATGACCACCGCGTTCATCCGCAGCCGCCGCAGCAGCGTCCGCCCGGCGCGTTCGAGCGCCTCGGGGTCGTCGCCGATGCGCATGCCGAGCAACTGTTCGACCTCGAACTGGTTCGGCGTGCACGCCGTCACGTCGTGAAACGCGCTCAGGTTGTAGCGGGAGTCGACGAGCACCGGCACGGACCGCGGCGACGACTGGAGCGTGTGCACGACCGCGCCCGCCAGCAGCGGCGTGACGACGCCGTAGCCGTAGTCGGAGAGCAGCACGGCGTCCGCCCGGCCGATCGACGCCAGCACCTTCTCGGTGAACGCCTGCAGCACCGGCGCGGGCGGCGGGTCGGCCGGCTCCCGGTCGATCCGCACGATCTGCTGCTTGGCCGAGTGGATGCCGCCCGCCAGCACCCGCGTCTTGGTGGGCGTGCGGTACGCCGCCGGCCGCATCACCCCGCGCTGGCGCACCGTCGGCGGAAACGCCTCGAGCAGCGCCCGCCCCCCGTCGTCCTGGCCGACCAGGCCGAACAGGTCCACGGTGCCCCCGAGCGCGGCCACGTTGTTGGCGGCGTTGCCGCCCCCGCCCGGGACGATCGCCGTCGACTGATACTTGAGAATCAGCACCGGTGCCTCGCGCGAGACGCGCGAGATCTGGCCGGTCAGGAACTCGTCGGCCACGATGTCGCCGACGACAGCCAGGCGCCGATCGGCGAAGCAATCGACCACGGCGAGCAGGCGCGACGGCCGGTCGCGGTCGGCGGCATGGGCACTAGCGGAACGGGAGTTCTGCATGGTCAGGCCTGTTCCTTGATTCTCCGAAGTATCCATCCTGCCGCGTCCATCAGGTTCTCGGCCACCCTGTCGGCCTCGAGGCCGTCCGGGCGGTCGTCGTCTTCGAGGCCGTACCCGGTCTTCACCAGCACCGTCGTCGCGCCGGCGGCCCGCCCCATCTCGACATCGAGCCAGCGGTCGCCGACGACGAAGGAGCGGGCGACGTCGATGTCGTGCTCGCGAGCCGCGCGGAGGATCATGCCTGGCTTCGGCTTCCGGCAGTCGCACACCTCGCGAAACGCCTCCACCTTCCCGTCCGGGTGGTGCGGGCAGTAATAGTAGCCGTCGATCCGCGCGCGGCCGTTCCGCATTCGCTCGTCGATGAGCGCGTGAGTGTCGATGACCAGCTGCTCGTCGAAGTACCCGCGTGCCACCCCCGCCTGGTTGGTGACCACGATGACGAGCAGGCCGGCGTCGTTGAGGACGCGGACCGCGTCCACGCTCCAGGGAAAGAAGGCGACCCGGTCGAGGCGGTTGAGATACCCCACCTCCTCGATCACGGTGCCGTCACGGTCGAGGAACACGGCTGGTTTCACGCGTCGACTCTCGCAGACTGGTGTTCGACCTGGCGTTCGACGGCCGCCGCGACCCGCTCGGGCTCGATGCTGGTCATACAGCGGTGATCGAACGGGCACTCGCGCAGCATGCACGGGCGGCACCACGCGTCGCCAGTGAGTATCGCATGAGGGGCTACCGACGGCGAGGCGGAAGCGAGCGGCGCCGTCTCGCGCTCACGCGTCGGACCGAAGATCGCGGTCACGGGGAGGCCGGCCGCCGCCGCGAGGTGCATGGCGCCTGAGTCGTTGGTCACGAATGCGCGGAAGCGCGTCATCAGGCCGAGAAGCAGCGGCAGGTCGGTCCGGCCAATCAGGTCGATCGCGCCTTGCCGGCGGCCCAGGCATTCGACGGCCGCGCGGTCGGCGGCGCTGCCGACCAGGACCGTGAGGATGCCGTGCCGCTCGCGCAACAGTCCGGCGACACGCCCGAACCGCTCGGGCGGCCACTGCTTCGCGCCACCGTATGCCGCTCCCGGCGCCATCCCGACGAGCACGGCGCTCGTTCCGATTCCGTGTCCCGACAGGACCGCCATCGCCCGTTCTCTGGCGTCATCGGGGACCAGAATCCTCGCCGGCTCGCCAGCGGCCGGCATGCCGAGCGCCGAGACGAGCGCGGTGTAGTACTCCGATTGATGCACGAGCCTGCGCGGCTTCCGGATGGATCTCGTCAGCAGCAGCGTCCGCCAGTCGGCCGCGTAGCCCCAGCGCTCGGGAATCCCCGCCCGGCGTGCGGTCCACGCGCTGCGAAACGAGTTCGGCAGGAGCACGGCGATTTCCGCGCGGATACGGGCCAGCGTCTCCGCGTCGGCCCGCCACGCCGTCGCGGCTCTCCACCCGGACTCCGCCCGCAGCGCCAGGACGTCGTCGACTCCGGACACCATCCGGAAGACTCCGGCCAGCCGGTCGCGGGCGGCCACGACAAGTCGCGCATCGGGATGGCGCCGACGCACGGCTCCGATCGCGGGCAGCGCCATCACGGCGTCACCCAGCCAGTTCGGCGTCAGGACCACGATGGTTTCAGGCATCGGCATCGGGCCTCGAAGCCGTGCTCTCCGGGTCGCGCCAGCGCCGGTGCATCCAGAGCCACCGCTCCGGGTATTGCCGGACGTAGGTCTCGAGCACGGCCGTGCAGCGCCCGGTGAACTCGCGGATCGGGTCCGCGGTGTCGGGCGAGGGCCGTTCGACCTGGCGTTCGTACACGATGCGGTATCGCCCCGGCGCCGTGGGGATCGAGAAGACCGGGACGACCGGCGCGCCCGTGCGGAGCGCCAGCGCGGCCAGCGCGGTGGTCGTGGCCGCCGGCCTGCCGAAGAAATCGACCGTCGTCGCGTCGGCGCCGAGGACGTGCTGGTCGATCAGGATCGCCACGCCCTGCCCCGCCTCGAGCGCGCGCAGCGCGCGGCGGATGCCGCCGCTACGGTAGATCACCCAGTTGCCGGTGCCCTGCCTGATGCGCTCGAGCATGGCGTCGAGCCGGGGGTTGTCGAGCCGGCGGGCCATGACGCCAATCGGCGCCAGCACCAGGGCGTGTATCAGGCCGTCGACCTCCCAGGAGCCGAAATGCGCGGTCAGGAAGAAGACGCCGTTCCCGGCGGCGTAGGCCTCCCGCCCGTTCTCGACGCCTTCGACCTCGACCCGGGCCAGCATCTGGTCGGGCGAGAGGGCGCTGAATTTGAGCAGCTCGAACAGCATCCGGCCGAAGTGCCGGAAGACGCGACGCGCGATTCGCGCGCGATCTGACGGACGGCGCTCGGGAAAGGCGCGAGCGAGATTGCCGAGCGCGACTTGCCGCCGGCTCGCGCCGAGCGCAAAGAAGCCCAGCCCCACCCACTCGCCCGCGGCGCTCAGAACGCGCCACGGCAGGAGGCGGATGACGAAGGCCGCGAGGGCCACGAGCCAGTATTCGAGACGATGACGCATCGGCTGCCAGCTATGCCATTTCCCGCCCGTCGACCGTGATCCGCTGTCCGCTGCCCAGCCGCCCCAAGAGCCACGCGGCGAACTCGACCGCCGGCTCTACGCTCACCCGCAGCGGCACCCAGGCAACCGCGAATGGCAGCGGGCGCAGCGGTTCCAGCCGAACGCCGTCCTTCTCGGTCGTCAGCACGACGTCGGCCCGCGCCGTGCGCAGTACGGCGGCGATGAGGTCGATGTCGGCGCGCGTGAAGCGGTGGTGGTCGGCGAACGCCAGGCGGTCCGCCAAGACCCAGCCCGCAGCCTCGACGGCGGCAAAGAAGCGCTCCGGCCTGGCGATGCCCGCGACGGCCAAGACGCGGGCGCCGGCGTCCGGCGCCACCCCGTTCGCCGAGGCGTCCAGCGGCCGCGGCCGATCGAGGCTCCGCTCGAGTCGGAACACATCGCGAACTCCAACCGCCTGCCCGACCGCCACGGCCTGCGACTCGTCGGCATCGCCGACGATCACCGCGGAGGCGGCGCGCACGACGTCGATCGGCTCCCGCAGCCGCCCGGACGGCAGCGTGGTCGGGCGCTCGACCTCCTCCGGCGACAGCAGCACGAGGTCGACGTCGCGCTCGAGTTCGAAGTGCTGGAACCCGTCGTCCAGCACGTGGATCGTGCACCCGAGGCGTGTTTCCGCGAGCTGGCCGGCCAGGTAGCGGTCGGCCGAGACGAGCACCGGCACCTCCGGCAACTGGCGCGCGAGCATGAGCGGCTCGTCTCCCGCGTGGCCGAGATCGGCCAGCACCTGCCGCCCGTCGCTCACGACAGTCACGCCGTTGGACGCGGCGGCGCGGGCGTAGCCGCGCGTGAGAATGGCCGGCCGCTGGCCGGCCTCCAGGAGCAGGCGAGCCACCAGCGCGGCGACCGGCGTCTTGCCGCTGCCGCCGACGACCACGTTGCCGACGCTGACGACGGGACAGGACAGCCGCCGGCGCCGGTCCGGCCGGCGCGCGTACCAGCGGCGGCGTTGGCGCGCGAGGCCGGCGTAGATGGTGCTGGCCAGGGACATAAGAGAACTTGTAGGCCCTTGTATCTTGACGATCAAAACGCGTACTACTGGATCTACAGCCCGGCGAGACGGTAGCCCGCATCGCCCCCGGTCTTCAGACCGTTGTGTAGCAGGGGCGCCGCCATCGCCACGTCGTCAGCCCGAACGGTTGAAGGGGCCACGAGCCCGCATGCCACAAGGCCGGGCGGTGTCGACGTCGCCGTGCTGTGGAGGTCCCATGACGACCGCTCCGGTCTATGTCGGCATCGACATCGCGAAAGCCTCGCTGGAAGTCGCCGTCCGTCCGTCCGGCGAGACCTGGTCGGCCACCATGGACGAGCCCGCCCTGACCGCCCTGGTCGCCCGCCTGCAGGCGCTGGCGCCCACCCTCATCGTGCTCGAAGCCACCGGGGGCTACGAGATCCCCGTCGTGAGCGCGCTGGCCGCGGTCGGCTTGCCCGTCGTCGTGGTCAATCCGCGCCAGGTCCGCGCCTTCGCGAAGGCGCTGGGCCTGCTGGCGAAGACTGACCGGCTCGACGCCGGCGTGCTCGCCTTGTTTGCCGAACGCGTGGAGCCCCCGGTTCGGCCGCTTCCTGATCCGGCGCTCGAGGGGCTCGCGGCTCTGGTCGCCCGGCGGCGGCAGCTGCTCGAGATGCTCGTCGCCGAGCGGCATCGCCGCAGCCAGATGCGGGACTCCACCGTCCGCCACGACATCACCCAGCACGTCCGTTGGCTCGAACGCCGGCTCGCGCAGACGACCCGCGACATCGGCCGGCTGCTCGAAACCACCCCCGCCTGGCGGGTCGAGGAGGACCTCCTCCGATCTGTCCCCGGCATCGGCCCGAACACCGCCGCGGTCCTGATCGCGGACCTCCCCGAGCTCGGGCGTCTGAGCCGGCGCGAAATCGCCGCGTTGGTCGGCGTCGCCCCCTTCAACCGCGACAGTGGCACGCTCAGCGGATCGCGACATATCTGGGGCGGCCGCGTGACCGTCCGCGGGGCGCTCTATATGGCCGCTCTCGTCGCCACCCGCTACAACCCGGTGATCCGGGTCTTCTACCAACGCCTGGTCGCCGCGGGCAAGAAACCCAAGGTCGCCCTGACGGCCGCCATGCGCAAACTCCTGACCATCCTCAACGCGATGGTCAAACATCAACAGTCTTGGAGGCTGGCCACCGACTGACCACTCTCCTTGACTTCAAAGACGGTTGCTACACACGATCCTGCTGACCCGACCGGCGAACGACCCGGAACGGACGGGTCGGCTGCGCACCGCCCGGCGGCAGCAGTTCGGCGATCGCCGCCAGCGTGCGCTCGCGCGCCCCGTGGTTGGTCTCGACGATCGCCCGCGCCGCCCGGCCGAGCGCGGCCCGCCGGTCGGGGTCGCGCAGCAGATCCCGCAGCGCGGCCTCGAACTCCCACTCGTCGTTCACCTGTACTGCCGCCCCGGCTTCGAGGAAGGCAGCCGCGATCTCCCCAAAGTTCTCCATGTGCGGCCCGAACAGGACCGGTTTCCCAAAAACCGCCGGCTCGAGGATGTTGTGGCCCCCGGTCGGCACCAGGCTGCCGCCGACGAAGGCCACCGTCGCGATGCGGTACAACTCCGCCAGCTCGCCGACCGTGTCGAGCAGGACCACGTCAGCTGCCGGCTCGTCGTCGATGGTGAGCGACGATCGCCGCACGGTCCGGAATCCCTCCTCGCGCGCCAGTCGCTCGACTTCGTCGAACCGCTCGGGATGGCGCGGCGCGACGATGAGCAGGGCCCGCGGCACACTGGCCCGCACGCGCCCGAACGCCCTCAGCACGGCCACCTCCTCGCCGCGCATCGTCGATCCGGCGATCACGACTGGCCGGTTCTCCGAGAACCGGAAGAAGCGGAGCGCCCGCGGCATCCCCCGGTCCGGCGCCTGGGCGGCGACCGCTCTCAACGAGTCGAACTTCAGGTTCCCGGTCACCGTCACGCGGGAGGGGTCGGCGCCGAGGTCGATGACCCGGTCGGCCGATTCGCGCGACTGCATGCAGAACCGATCGACGTCGGCCAGGACCCGCGCAAACAGCCGCCTGACCCGCCGGTAGCGCGGGTACGAACGGTTCGAGATCCGGCCGTTCGCCATCACCGTCCTCACGCCGGCCAGGTGGCAGGCCCGCAGCAGGTTCGGCCAGATCTCGGTTTCCATCACGACGAACAGGCGCGGCTTCACCAGGCGGAGCGTTCGCTTCACGATGTGCGGCAGGTCGAGCGGAAAGTAGAACACCGCGTCGGCCTCCGGGATGTCGCGAGAGGCCACCTGCTGGCCGGCGATCGTCGTCGTCGACACGAAGAGGCGGAGCCCCGGGTAGCGCCGCCGCAGGTCCGCGGCCAGCGCCCGCGCGGTCAGCGTTTCGCCAACCGAGACGGCATGGATCCAGATCGACGCTTCGCCGTCCACGTTGAACGACACCGGCAGGTAACCGAAGCGCTGGCGAAGGTTGATGACGTACTTCCGGTACCGGAGCGCCTGATAGACGAAATACGGCGCCAGGGCGACGAACAGGACGATGGTGGCGCTGGTATAGAGGAAGTACATGGAACAGGGCGGACGCAGCCGCGCGAGAAAACGCCGGCCGCCTGGTCCTTCGCTATAATACAAGGGATTCGCGCGCGCACCGGTTCGACCACCCCGCTTCTCACTTCCTGCAGGAGGCACGAATGGCCATCAGAGTTGGCATCAACGGTTTCGGCCGGATCGGCCGGAACATCATGAGAGCGGCGCTCGCCCACGACGACATCGATTTCGTCGCCGTGAACGACCTCACCAGCGCCGCCACCCTCGCGCACCTGCTGAAGTACGACTCAGTGCTCGGCAATCTCCAGGCCAGCATCTCGGCCGACGGCAATTCGATCAGCGTGAACGGCGACACGTTCGACGTCCTCTCGGTGAAGGACCCGGCTGAACTGCCCTGGAAGGCGCTCGGCGTGGACGTGGTGTTCGAGTCGACCGGCAAGTTCACCAAGCGCGACGACGCCGCCAAGCACCTGGCGGCAGGGGCGAAGAAGGTCATCGTCACGGCGCCCGCCAAGGGGCCGGACGTGACGCTGGTGCTCGGCGTCAACGACGGACAGTACGACCCCGCCCGCCATCACATCATCTCGAACGCCTCGTGCACGACCAACTGCCTCGCGCCGGTTGCCAAGGTGCTCCACGAGCAGTTCGGGATCGTGAAGGGCTGGATGACGACCATCCATTCCTACACCAACGACCAGAACCTGCTCGACTTCCCGCACAAGGACCTGCGGCGCGCGCGCGCCGCCGCGCTGTCCATGATCCCGACGACGACCGGGGCGGCCTCGGCGCTGGGCGAGGTGATCCCGGCGCTCAAGGGCAAGCTCGACGGGTTCGCCATGCGGGTGCCGACGCCCAACGTCTCGGTGGTCGACCTCGCGGTCATCGTCTCCAAGAAGACGACGGGCGAAGCGATCAACGCCGCGTTCAAGGCGGCGGCCGACGGCGCGCTGAAGGGGATCCTCGAATACGTCACCGAGCCGCTGGTGTCGATCGACTTCCGGGGCAACTCCCACTCGTCGATGCTCGACTCGGCGTACACCAAGGTGATGGACGGCGACTTCGTGAAGGTCCTCTCCTGGTACGACAACGAGTGGGGCTACTCGTGCCGCTGCGTCGACCTGCTGCGGTTGATCGAGAAGAAGGGACTCTGATTCGGCCTTTCACCGTGGGGGTGCCCGTGGCCAAGCTGTCGATCAAGGACCTCGATCTCGCCGGCAAGCGTCTGTTCCTGCGCGTGGACTTCAACGTCCCGATCAAGGACGGGCGGATCACCTCCGACACGCGCATCCGGGCGTCGATGCCGACGATCGTCTACGCGCTCGACCACGGCGCGACGGTGATCCTGGCCTCGCACCTCGGGCGCCCCAAGGGCAAGGTGAATGCCGAGTTCACGCTGAGGCCGGTCGCCGCGCGGCTCTCTGAGCTGCTCGGGCGGCCGGTCGAGTTCGCGGACGACTGCGTCGGGCCGGCGGCCGAGGCCGCCGTGGCCCGGGCGGCGCAGGGCGGCCGCGTCGTGCTGCTCGAGAACCTCCGGTTCCACCCCGAGGAGGAGAAGAACGACGCCGGCTTCGCGGCGCAGCTGGCGGCGCTGGCTGACGCGTACGTCAACGACGCGTTCGGGTCGAGCCACCGGGCGCATGCGTCGGTCGAGGCGATCGCAAAGCTGCTGCCCCATCCGGCGGCCGGCCTGCTGATGGAGCAGGAGGTCCGCTACCTCGGCATGGCGCTCGGCGCGCCGGACCGGCCGTTTGTCGCCATCCTGGGCGGCGCCAAGGTGTCGGACAAGATCGAGGTGATCGAGAACCTGCTGGGCAAGGTGGACGCGCTCTGCATCGGCGGGGCGATGGCGTACACGTTCCTGAAATCGCGCGGACTCGGCGTCGGCCAGTCGCTCGTCGAGGACGACAAGCTCGACGCCGCGCGGCAGATCACCGGCCACGCCCACGACCGGGGCGTGAAGCTCGCGCTGCCGACCGATCATGTCGTGGCCGACAGGCTCGAGGCGGGCACGCCGCACGCGACGCTGGCGGTTACCGACGCGTCGATCGGCGATCGGATCGGAGTCGACATCGGGCCCGAGACGATCGCGTCGTTCTCGGCACTGGTGGCGGGCGCGAAAACCGTGGTGTGGAACGGGCCCATGGGCGTGTTCGAGATCCCGCCGTTCGACGCCGGGACCAACGCGCTGGCGCGCGCGGTCGCCGACGTGAAGGGGACGACGATCGTCGGCGGCGGCGACTCCGTGTCGGCGGTGACTAGGGCGGGCGTGGCCGACCGGATCACGCACATTTCCACCGGCGGCGGCGCGTCGCTGGAATTCCTGGGTGGGCGCACGCTGCCGGGCGTCGCGGCGCTCGCGAACAAGTAGAGCACCTATGCGCACACCGCTCGTCGCCGCCAACTGGAAGATGTTCAAGACCGTCGCCGGGGCGGTCGCCTACGTCCGCGAGTTCGCCGGCCTGGTCTCCGACCTCGACGACGTGGAGATCGTCGTGGCGCCGCCGTTCACGGCCGTGCATGCGGCGGCCGAGGCGGCGCGCGGCACGCGGATCGGCGTCGCCGGCCAGGACCTCTACTGGGAGGCGGAGGGCGCGTTCACGGGCGAGGTCAGCGTCGGCATGCTGCGCGAG
Source organism: uncultured Acidobacteriota bacterium (assembly GCA_963727765.1). Lineage (GTDB taxonomy): Bacteria > Acidobacteriota > Vicinamibacteria > Vicinamibacterales > Fen-181 > FEN-299. Next base: position 303,150 of record CAVSGZ010000008.1, on the reverse strand, counting down.
GCGGGCGCGCGCTTCGTCATTGTCGGCCACTCCGAGCGGCGGACCAAGTTCGGCGAGACCGACGAGCACGTCAACCGGAAAACGAAGGCGGCGATCGCCGGCGGCCTGACGCCGGTTGTTTGCATCGGAGAGACGCTCGAGCAGCGGGAGCGCAACGAGACGCTCGCGGTCCTCGACCGCCAGATCCAGACAGGCCTCGACGGGCTGTCCTCCAACCAGGTGGCCGCGCTCGCGGTGGCCTACGAGCCGGTGTGGGCGATCGGCACCGGCCGCAACGCGACGGCGGCGCAGGCGCAGGAGGCGCACGCGCACATCCGGGGGCGGCTGCGGGAGTGGTTCGGGGCGGAAGCCGGCGATGCGTGCCGCATCCTCTACGGTGGGAGCGTGAAGCCGGCGAACACGAGGGAATTGGTGAGCCAGGCCGACGTAGACGGCGCGCTCGTGGGCGGCGCGAGCCTGGATCCGAAAGCGTTCGCGGAAATCGTGGCAGCGAGCCGGCCGGGCAGGATATAATAATGGGCTCTTGGGCCTCGCGGTGCGGCGCCCAGGGTTGTTGAGCCTTGTAGGGCAATTGCCCGGGACGTTCCCCGGGACTTAGGTGAGTAGCCGTGGTTGTTCAATACTTGATGACCGTGCTCTACGTGGTGGTGTGCCTGGTGCTGCTGATGGCGATCCTGCTGCAGCAGGGGCGCGGCGGCGATATCGCGAGCGCGTTCGGCGGCAGCGGCAGCCAGACGGCGTTCGGCGCGCGAGCCGGGGCGACGCTGCTCACGCGGGTCACCACCGTGACGGCCGTGCTGTTCATGATCGGCGCGATCGGCCTGGGCATCCTGTGGCAGCGCGGCGGCGGCTCGTCGGTCGTCAGCGGCAAGACGGCGGCTCCGGTGAGCGCCCCGGCGGCGCCGGCGCCCGTGAAGAAGTAGCTTTTCCCCTCAGATTGCGGAAGTGGCGGAACTGGCAGACGCACCAGCTTGAGGGGCTGGCGCCCGCAAGGGCGTAGGGGTTCGAATCCCCTCTTCCGCACCAGAACCACAAAGGCCCCGTGAACCGGGGCCTTTTCGTTGTACGCGGGCCGAACGGCTAACGAATAGCTAACGGAGCGTTTCAGACGGCCCTTGAACGACCGCACAGCCGGAGCGTCGAAGCGGGGTCTTGGCGGGCCGCAGGTTCTGCATGTCCGGTGCATTGTCCGGGGTGTGGGGGCTGCAGAGAGGCGCGAAAACGCGACCCGAACGGAGATCTCTGTCTTTTTTTCTGTCTCGTCTTCTTCGCCGGTGCCCATAGGCCGTGTATATGAAGAAGACGCCGATAGCATCGAGGTCCACAGCGGCCAGTTCGCCTTTTGTTCGCTGTTCGTTTCGTCTCGGCTTCCAAGTCCCCCTGTGGGAAAATGCGACGTCGCGATGCTCCAGCCCGCGAGCGGCAGGACGGCCGGTGAGTTGGGTGCCGGTGTGCCTTACTTGGCGTCGGTGTAGCCCAATGCCTTGCGCAGCCCTAAGAAGGCGCTTGCCACGTTGTTTGATGCAGCGACGACTTCAGGCACTACGTCCCTCCAATTCTCCGTTTGAAACTGCCCCACACCGCTCTCCAGCCCGTCAATGGCGCTAGACAGCTCATTCATCGCTGCCTTCACTTGCTCGTTGTTCACAAGGGTGGCCGTGGCGGCGGGCTTTGGCTCTTGCTCACATCCGCTCAGGCCGATGACCACACAACTGGTCAAACGCACCAGAACTGCGCGTCTGTCCGTTCCTGGTCTGTTCACGTCGCCTCAACTCCCTTCGTTGCAAGCTGCGAAGACGCTTGACGGCTCCGGCATGTTACTTTCGCCTCCTTTGCTGTTCAGCGAGATTCTCGACCAGCAGATGAAACTTGTCGAGGAACTCAGAATTGGTCGGCTCCAGGGCTATCGCGCTCGCGCATTCTAGAAGTGCCGCAGATGTCTCCCGGTTGAGGTCAAGTGCCTGCGCCAGCGCAAAGTGCGCTCTAGCCCAGTCCGGTCTCAGACTTACCGCCTTGCGGAACTCGGCAACCGCATCACGTGTCGGTCCCAAGAGGGGCGCACTCAACAAGGCAAGCTGGAACGCCTCTTTGGAGCCCCGTGGGTCGGCCGCCTTTGCCGCAGCTGCTACTGCTTGCAGGGCCTTCACGTACAACTGCTCTCCGAGGGCGAAGCGGGCGTCGGCGTCGTCCGGCTCTATACGCAGTCCGGCCCGGTACTCTGAAACGGCGCCGTTGGGATCGCCTATCTTGGCAAGTTCCGTCGCGAGGAACCGATGGGCGGCTGCGTTGTCCGGCTGCAACTGAATTGCCAATCGAATCTCAGTTATGGCACCCTGTCGGTCACCGTCGGCATCAAGCACTTGGGCAAAGACCAAATGAGGCGAAGCCTCACCGGGCATCAGACGAACCGCTTCACGCAGTTCGCGAATGGCTCGGCTCAGGTCGTTCGACTTGTACCACATCGTCCCGATTTCATAATGCGCAGGGCCATAGTCAGGGTTCGACTTGATCACCTCAGTCAGTTCTTTAGTCGCAGCGCCGCGTTCTGACCTCAGAAACAGGACCACGCCCAAGGCCGTACGGATTTCCGGATCATCGGGCTTCAGGCGGAGGGCCTCGCGAAACTCCTCAGTGGCACCCTCCAGATCGCCCTGGCGCTCAAGCTCGGCGGCAAGCGCGAAGTGACGCTGGGCGTTCCCCGGCTCACGCGCCACGGCTTGACGGAGCCAGAGGATGCTTACTTTCGGGCCGGGTTGAGTTGGCGAGCTCTGTGCCGTCTGAACGATGCCGCGCTCGCTCGACTCCGGGGTCATTGGTCCCTTCATGGAGGTCTCGGCAGGCCGGGCTGGTGCTGGTGTCGTTGCTAGGAGAACAAGGAGCAAGAGCGCTGACATGAAGTAAGGACCTACGGTCGTTGGCAGCGGTCGGCCGTGACGATGCAAGGCCGGGCGCTGTTCTCGAAGTTGAAAATCCACTGCCTCGCCGACCATGACGCACCTCCGGCTCCATAAGTGAACGGCGCCGCACGCCCCTCAGAGCGACCCAAGTGTGGCCCTGGCCTACGCCAGACGTCAAGACGACCAGCCGCCAGACAACCAGCCGCCGGGTAGTGAGTCAGTTTGCTTTGGCCGCGTCAGAAGCGGCAGGCCGTGACCGGCGACGCAGCGGGAGGAACGCAAGAATGATGTCGCGCTTCGTCCGATAGCCGCCCTTGGTTCGCTCAATAAGTCCGAGTTTCGTTAGGGCCGACAGATCCCTCGCGAGCGTGCGGGGGGTGCGCTCTTGGTAGGCGCCGACAAGCGTGGGCAGTTGTGTTATCTGCTCGACCGCCACGGGACTGTCGGGGAGCGCGAACACGAGCGTTCGGCGCCGATGCTCAACGGCACCAGGGCCGGGCAGCCGTTCATGTACGTAGTCGTGCCACATCACGACGAGCTGTTGCGCTTGAATGAGGTCAAGCTGCTGCTTAAGTCCGTCTACCAATCCCTGCGCCGCGTAGATGACGAAAGTCGCTTCGTCTCCCGCGCCACGGCTCGACTGCTCAAGTCGTCGATAGTATTCGGCGCGTGTCTGGTTGTAGTGGTCGGATAAGATGTGAGCGGCTGGTGCCGAGAACCCAGACGATACCAAGATCCTGAACTCGGCCAGTCTGGCCGTTCGGCCGTTTCCGTCTCCAAAGGGGTGAATCCATGCGATATACAGATGCGCGATGACTGCCTTGATTACTGCGTAGGCAAGGACCCATTGCGAACTGGGCGGGTCGAAGTCACTGCCGTTGAGCCATTCGCATAGACGTTCGAGAAGGTAGCGGCAATCCGCAGCCGGCGCGGCACGATAGCGACCTACGCCAACCGAGTACCTGCCGGATCTCGCCCGGTACAATCTTGGGATCTCCAAGGTCCAAATTCTGAAGCACGGTTCGGTTGTACTCGCAAATCAACTCGACGGAGAGCGGAGCTAGATTGCCGCTCGCCATTTCAGGCAACATCCTGTTGCACGCTTGTAGAATGTTCTCGATCTCTTTCTGTAGGTACTCCTTCGACGGCGGCAGGCTCGCTGTTCCCTCCACCACGTTGAGAGCCTCTGCCTCGCTCAGGGTGTTCCCTTCGATGGCCGTCGTCGCAAGCGCCCCCTTGGCCAGATAGAGTTGATGGAGTCGCTTTGCCACGTCTGGCTGCAACGGGACCCCAGCGATATGCTCCACCTTCGACTGGGCTTCGCCAAGCAACATCCACAACTCGATCGGTGCCCGCCTGAGATCGACACTGAAATCGATCCACGGGTGGGTACGTTCATATTCCCGCTGTTCTGTCATTTGTGATGTCATCAAGAAACGCGCAAATTATAATGTGATATTACGTAATGTCAATAATAATGTCTAACATGATGTCATCTACGTTACGGAGCCTCCTCGGGGCGCTCGACCACGTTACGGCCGGGCTGGCCCCGAGCCACGCGGGTGCGGTGTTCCCACGACACCCTTCCCTGCCTTCATCCCCCTCACACACATCGCCGGACTGCAGCTGGATCTGATTGAAGCGCGAATCGAACGAGAGGGAACCCAGGCGGTGCAGGTACCATCCGCCTCCAGCGGCAGCACGCTACGACCATTCGGTTGCTCGAACCCGCCCAACTGGAACTTCTGGCCCAAGCACAGTATCGAGCGAGGCGCGTTCCTGCACATTACCAGTGGGCGCTCGATGGGTCATTTCGGTTTGCTCACGAGTCGCGGCCGGGACGCCAGGCGACCTGTGATTTCCTCCATTCTTGACCCCCTTTGCAGCTGACGGTACACCCACTTTCGCGCAGCGCCGCGCGAACACCCGGTACTTCTCTGCCTCATCTCGATTGCCGCCTTCGGCTTAGGGAGACGTGACGCCTTGAGGCGCGCGACCTCGATTGGCGCGATCAGGATGCGACTGGTGCCTACGGAACGCGGTTGGACCACCACACGCCCTTTCTGAATCAGCTCGTACAACGTGCTCCGACCGACACCGAGTGCGCCTGCCGCCTCCTTGAGGCTGAGGGCCGAGGTCGCCGCCCGCTGAATCGGGGTGTCGGACCGGCCATTACCAGTCGGTCGCCTAGTGTCTGCTCCGGAGGATATCTCACCGACTGAAATCCGGAACACCCTCTGGCGGCGCTCACGTCGGGCCATGGTGTGGTACAGGCACCTGCGAACGTACACCCTCCACGACTTGGCACCCGGCGGGCGGAAATAGCGAAGGGCCGCGACCGTCTGCTCCGCCTCAGTGTCGGTGGCCCGGAAGTCTCGCTTCACGTACGAATGCAACCACTCCCGGATTTGCCCGCGGCTGGTTTCGGACGGCAGATCAGTGTGAAGGACAAAGACGGCAATCTCGGCCGTCAGATCCCTGACGTTGCGGCTTTCGCGTTTCGGCCTGAACCACAAGTGCCCGGTCTTGCGCCAAGTCGACGCTCCGGGTGGAACCGGTGTCTCCGCCAACCCCCTTCTCAACGCCTTTCCGAGTTTCTTGTATCTGCGCGAAATGTTGTCTTTTCGAGCTTCAACGTCACAACGAACTGACAGAGTCCAAGGCCGACTGTCCGGCTTCCAGGTTCGCGGCCACGGACCCCTACTCGACCCCAGTTTGACGTCCAGCTGAATTGCACCCTCTTGAGCATGGCGAACACCGCCGCCTCGGTACCGCGGGGCGGCTCGCCGCTCTCCCAGAGCACGCGCCCGATACGATTTGTCCAGAATCCTGTCAGGGACGAACCACACCCGAACGCGAATAGTTTCTCCCCTCACCTCCAGCGCGTGGCGCCCTGGAATCCAGTCGTCCGACCAGCTGCAATCATCCGACGGCCCGCAACGCGCCCGTAGGGACTCCCGCTCAGCAGCCCAGTCACCTGACCATCTGCAATCGTCCGGCAGCCCGCAAACGACTTCTGCTATGTGACTTATCACCCGGAGGTCCTGCGACTGCTGGCCGATGTCCCATTCCGGATTCATTAAGGGCGAACATACGACGCTGGCGGCGACCAGTCAACTACCGAGCGTCACGACCGACGTTCGCGGAGAGGCCCGACATGGACCAACTGCTCACGATCAAGAAGGCGGCGACCAAGCTGGACGTGTCGCCGGAGTTCCTGAAGAAGTTACAACGGCTCGGGCGATTGCGCGTCGTGCGGATCGGTCGGGCTGTTCGGGTGTCCGAACAGGAGTTGGAGCGCCTCTGCCGCGAGGAGTTCCGGAAGTGAGCCGGACGCCGCGGGCGCTCGTGGCCGGTGGAGGCAAGCTATGAACGGCGCGGCCCTCGATCGCGTGCTCGGAAAGCTCGCAGGGGTCCAGAAGTCGGGCGCCGAGTTTTCGGCCTGGTGCCCGGCTCACGAGGCGGACGGCAACGGGCACCGTCGGTCCCTCAGCGTGAAGGCCGACGGCGGAAAGGTGCTGCTGCATTGTCACGCGGGCTGCACGAAAGAGGCGGTGGTCGCCGCGGCCGGGCTGACGATGGGCGATCTCTTCGATGAGTCGAAGCCGCGCGCAACATCACCGCCAACGAAGCTCGGGCCGATCGTCGCGACTTACGACTATTGCAACGCGGCGGGCGCGCTGGTGAATCAGGTGTGCCGCTACGCGGAACCGACGAAGGACTTTCGGCAACGAAGGCCGGACGGCAAGGGCGGGTGGATCTGGAATCTCGCTGGTGTCGAGCGGGTCCTGTATCGGCTCCCGGACCTGATCGACCGGACGGACACGTATTTGGCGGAGGGCGAAGAGGACGTGGCGGCGCTCCGGGCGCTGGGGCTGGTGGCCACGACGACGTGTGGTGGCGCGAAGGCATGGCGGAAGGGCCGCTACGCGGAGCAGCTCCACAAGGCGGGGTGCTTGCGATTGACCGTCTTCCCGGATAACGACGATCCGGGCCGGCGATACGCGGAAGACGTGGCGCGGTCGTGCGCGGCACTGGGGATCGTCGTCAAGGTCGTGGAACTGCCGGGCTTGCCAGTCAGCGAAGACGTGCGGTGGTGGCTACGGGCTGGGCACACACGCGAGGATCTGCTCGCGCTCGTGGCCGAGGCGTCAACCTGGGCGCCGGCGAATGCCGGGGCAACGGCGGCGGTTTCCGAACCGGACTTGAACTTAACCGAGGCGGCCGCGGCGCGCCGATTCGCCCTGGAGGTGGGAAATCAGCTCCGGTACGACCACCGGCGCGGCCGCTGGCTCGTGTGGGATCAGCATCGGTGGACACCGGACACGAACGGCCGGGCGCTTCGCATCGCGCTCGAGTGTGCGCGACGCTGGCAGCGGGAAGCGGTCGACCTGGCGGACCCTCGGCGAAAAAGCGCCGTGTTCGAGTGGGCGCTGAAGTTCGAGGCGCGGGCGAAGGTCGAGAACATGCTCGCGCTCGCGCGGAACCTAATTCCCCTGACCGATCCCGGCGATTCGTGGGATCTGAATCCGTGGTTGCTTGGAGTGCGTAACGGCGTCGTCGACTTGCGGACGGGACGCCTGCGCGACGGCCGACAGGCGGACAAGATCACGCTACAGGCCGGCGCCAAGTTCGATCCGGCCGCCGAGTGTCCGCGGTGGCGGCGTTTCCTGCGCGAGGTTTTGAGCGAGAACGAAGCGTTGGTCGACTACCTGCACCGGGTTGTGGGCTACCTGCTGACCGGGCTGACCGTCGAGCAAGCGTTCTGGATCCTCGTGGGCCTCGGCTCGAATGGAAAGACGACGCTCGTTCGGGCGCTCCTGGCGATCCTGGGTGACTACGGCTACTCGTGTCCCTTCGAGACGTTCGCCTTGCATCCGCGTGGCTCCGTGCCGAACGACATCGCGGCGCTGGCGGGGCGGCGGCTCGTGGAGGCTAGCGAAGCCACCGAGGGCACACGCATCAATGAGGCACTGATCAAGCGACTGACGGGCGGCGACACGATCACGGCGCGGTTCCTCAACCATGAGTTCTTCTCATTCACCCCGAACCTGAAACTCCTGCTCTGCACGAACCACAAGCCGGTGGTTCGAGACTCGAGCGTCGGGTTCTGGCGACGGTGCCGGCTCATTCCCTTCACACGCACGTTCGCCCCGGATCCGACCCTCGCGGCCAAGTTGGAAGCGGAGGGGCCGGGCATCCTGGCCTGGGCGGTCGAAGGCTGTCTCTCCTGGCAAGCGAGTGAGCTCCGGGCCCCGGCCGACGTGGAAGCGGCGACGGGTGACTATGAACGCGACTCCGATCCTCTTGGCGACTTCGTGGCCGGGGGGATCGAACGCGACCCGGCCGCCGAGATGGGCGCGGCTGACCTGTATGCGCTCTACCGGACTTGGGCCGAGCGGCAAGGTCTGAGCGAGCGCGAGCGGCTCACCGCGACCGCGTTCGGTCGCCGGATGGCCGAGACGTTCGAGCGGCACAAAACGGCTCACGGATGGGTCTATTCGGGGGTGGCGCGCCGGTAAGAGTGACGGGTTCTTCCTAAGGAATGACGGGTTTCCTGTGAAAGTTGGGGTCCGTCTCGCGTACCTAATGAAGTTGGGAGCGGTAGTAGATCGGACCTAAACCCGTCATACCCGTCACTCGTGGGGGCGTTCTGGTCGAGGTTCTGCGGTATGGCGAGGAAGCGACTACCGGCGCGCCGGCCCGCACGGGAGGCAATCCTGCGAATCCCTGACTACGGTGACTACAACCGCGGCAACGCTAGGTTCCCAGACCGCTATTGGTTCGGCTTTGAGGGAGTTCTGGCGGGGAAGCGCCCATGAAGCGGAAAAGAACCAGCCGACCGCAGTCTTCTTCGCGAGTCTTCGTTGAGGACTGCGCCCGGATAGACGCGGAGCCGCGGTGGACCCGGGCAACGGCCTGGTGGGTCGCCGATGCCTCACGCGTGCAGCTCGCCCTTTGGTGGAGCGGCGGTGAGGCTGGACGGCGGACGACAATCGACCTCGATGTCGTTCCCACGCGCCAGCACTTCGGCGGAGAGCGTCTCTGGTGGCGCTGCCCGGCGTGCTGGCGCGCCTGCCGCGTGCTGCTCTCGCCCGGGCCTGATTCGCCCTTTGCGTGCCGCCGGTGCTGGGGCGCGGTCTACCTGAGGGACTACCCGGGCCGCTATTGGGTCCGACAACTGGCGCAACTGCTTGGGCTCAGGGGCTAGGCAGGCGACCCGAGCGAACGACTGGAGCGCCTGCTCGCTCGACGTCGCCGCGGGGTGCGACGCGGTCGCCGAGTGCGACAGCGAGCGCTACGGCTTCTCACCCAACAGCAAAGGAGGTGGAGCGATGCCGGCCTCTTGTGATCGGTTCTTCGCACGACTTCGCGGTTTCGACATCGAGTGCCCGGGATGCGGTGCAGTGCAGTCGGCGGGTCTGGAAGACCAGCCCGAGGGCTTCAACGACCGCACGCAGCTCTTTCGTTGCTGGCGCTGCGGATTGGTCCTGCATTTTGGGCTTTTCGCGTTTGGTCCGTCCCCAACGGTCTCTGCCCTCTCTTGCGAGCAAATGGCGGACCCGTCGACCCAGCGGTGGGTCCGATCACTCGGTGGCAGCTGGCTTGCTGCCGGTGGTTGCCGAGCTGTTCCATCGGGTCAGGACGACGACGAGAGCGAGCGCGTAGGTACAAGGGCGAGCGAAGTGAGCCCCAAGCGTCCATATCGCAATCGTCGCCCCAAGCGACCACAGGGGTAGCCGAATGTGCAGCGGGACTCAGGCACCGCCACCCGTCTCGTCAGTCCACAGGCAGGCGGAACGATGGGAGATGCGACCATGACCGCGCTTTGCGAGGAATCAGGAATCGTGACCCGGTTTACGCGCGTTGAGGACTTGCCGCAGCTCGTGACGATCCCCGAGCTTGCGAGGTTCTTGGGCGTTGGCAGGGGAAAGGCCTACGACCTCGTGCGGCGGGGAGAGGTTGAACACGTCCGCCTCGGCCGATTGGTTCGCGTTCCGCGCGCCGCGATTGCTCGGTTCGTCAACGCTGGCAAGAGGGCTCAGGGATGAGGCGGTCGGCGCATGACGTGGTCGGGAACCGCGTTCTTGTTCTGACAGTGCAAGTCCATATTTGTACATCGCGACGGGGCGGCTACTGCTCCGGTTCTGGGGGCAGGTCTCGCTTGAAGATGACCTCCTGCCCCGTGCGCGTACAGACGAGCACGGTCTCTCCAGTCATGACGATATCGAGATCCCGGTGCCGGAGACCCTGCCACATCGCCAAGTACCTGTAGCGTGCCGTACTTGGTGCCCGCCTTGAGCTTTTCGGACAAGCCGCCCTTCCACGGCAACGGTGGTAACTCGCCGCGATCCGCGTATGCGGCAGCGGGCTCCGGCTCCATGCTTGGCTCCGGCTTCGTCGGCCACGTGGCTTTCTCGTCACGCATTTCCCGCCCGCTCTCCCAGCAGGCGATCAGCCCGGCGTCGGGGCCGTGCCATCGCTCCTCCCACGTGAGGCCGACGCGGATAGGTTCACGGATCGAGCGGTGTAGATGCTCAGACATGCTGATGCCCCCCAACGCGCTAGCTCGTTACCTCGGCCTCACCGAGCGCGAGAAAGTCCTGTTCGCCCACGATGCGAATGTGCTGCCCGTCGGCGATCAACGCCTCGGCCTTGCGCCGCTTGCCGCTCTTGGTGTGGCCGGCCAACTTCCACGCGGCTTGATCGCCGAGCACGAGCAGCGTTGTCTCCCGTGTGACCCCCTCGGCGACGGTACAGCCGAGGTCGGCGGCCAGCGCGGCGGCTTCGTGGCGAGGCATCGAGAGCGCTCCGGTAAAGACGACGATTTCGCCGAACAGGGGGCCCTGCGGGTTGCCTTCGCGGGCAATGGGATCAAGGTCGGCGACTGGGCGCATCGCACGGGCGAGCCACTCCTCAACACCCACGCCCGACTCCGCGACCGCTCGCAGGACGATCAGCCCGGCCACGCGGGCGTCTTCCTTCGCGACGTGGTGCTCGAAGGTGATGCCCAGCTTTTCGGCGACGGGCGCGAGACCATACCCGCGCGCTCGAAACTCCGGCCACGTCCGCCGCACGACCCGCGCGCTGTCCAACCAGTGACACTCGATGGGCGGCAGTTGGTACTTCTCGCACACCCGCCAGACGGCGATGCGGTCAAACGCGGTGTGACAGACGACGATCTGGTCGGCCATCGCGGCGCGGAGGTGGTCGCAGACCGCCGGCAGTGTGGGCGCGTCCTTGACCGCTTCCTGGGTGATGCCGTGGATCGATACGTTCACGGCGTCGAAGACGTCCTCCGGGTTGACGAGCGACTGCCACGTACTCGCCGGCCCGGTGTCGTCGAAGACGACGACGCCGATCTGACAGATGCTCGCGAGGTCGGCGTTAGCGGTCTCCACGTCCACGGCGACGAAGTGGCTCATCGCTGCCTCCCGGTGTGCGGCCCATCCTACCCCAGCTCGGCCGGGACGGCCCCGAAATGCCGCCGGGGCAGGCGACGGACAACGGCGGATAACAGGTTATCCGGCGGGACAGGCAGCCCTGGTCGAGCTTACTTGACAGTAGTTAGCGCATGCGCTAATGTGAGGTTATGCCGTGGAACCGACACACGTTGAGGCGGCTGCGGGAACGGCGGCGGCTAACGCAGGTTCAGCTTGCCGAGCGCGCCGGCACACACCCGATCAGCATCGCGAAGTTCGAGGGCGGCACGCGCGTGCCGGGCATCGACCTGTTGGAGCGGCTGGCGAAAGCGCTCGGCGTCAGGGTCGATACGTTGTTGAAATGACAGGGGGAAGCAAATGAGAGGGAGTATCAAGCGACGGTACAAGGGGAGTTGGTCGTTGATCCTCGATCTCGGGTACGTTACCGACCCGGCGACGGGGAAGCTGCAGCGGAAACAGAAGTGGATCACGTTCCGCGGCACGAAGAAGCAGGCCGGCGAGCGGCTGACCGAGTGGGTGCGCTCGGCGAACCGCGGCGAATTCGTCGAGCCGTCAAAGATGACGCTAGGCGTCTGGCTGACCGACTGGCTGGACAAGGCTGTCAAGCCGCCCCTGCGACGGCCGGCGACCTACGCGCGGTACAAGGGCATCGTCGAGAACCACATTCTCAAGTCGGCGCTCGCCAGCATTCCGCTTCAGAAGCTACGGGGGTCAGACATTGAGCGGTACTATGCCGACAGCCACGCGGCGCCAGCAACACTGGCCGTTCATCATGCAGTCCTCCACCGTGCGCTCCGCAAGGCGGTGAAGGACCGGCTTCTGACTGTGAACGTGGCGTCAGACTTGGACGGTCGCCCGAAGCCGAGCAAGACCGGTGAAGATGCCCGCCAGCACGCCTGGACGGCACAGGAAGCCCGAACGTTCCTCGCAACGGCCAAGACCAGCGGCCCGCAGGCTGGAGCCTTCTACGCCCTCGCACTCGATACTGGCGCCAGGAAGGGCGAGTTGTGCGGCCTCCAGTGGCGGGATGTGGACCTCGACGCGCCAAGGGTGGCTCTCGTGCAGCAGTTGACGAAGCCGGGGCCTGTCCCGGTGTTCGGACCACCGAAGAACGGGCGTCCGCGGACGATCACGATCGCCGCCGAGACGGTCGAGCTGTTACGAGCCCACAAGCGCCACCAGGCCGAGCTGAAGATGGCGAACCGTGCCACGTACCACGATCACGGGCTCGTCTTTGCGAAGGAATGGGGCGAACTGCAGCGTCAGCATGACGTGCTCGGTGACCCATTGCAGATGAACAATCTCGGGCAACGGTCGTTTGCCAAGCTGACCAAGGCGGCCGGCGTGCGGCCGATCAAGTTCCACGGGCTGCGGCACACCTGCGCGACGTTGCTGCTGCAGGCGGGCGAGCCGGTCCACGTCGTCTCGGATCGACTCGGTCACAAGGGTGTGGAGATCACGCTCAACATCTACGCTCACGTGCTGCCGGACATGCAGCAGCAGGCCGCAGCGACGTTGGGTGCGTTGCTTCACGTGTGAGGCGTGACGGCTAACAGACGGCTAACGAACCCTTCGACACGAGCCGCCACGAGGAGGCGCGCGACGGTTCGACCGCAGAGAGAACCACCGGAGAATCGGCCCTAAACGACACCAGCCGACAAGCGCCGACAGACATTGACACCCACCCTGACGAATCCCCTCTTCCGCACCATTCGACTCGGTCGCTCACTCCGTTCGCTCCCTCGCTCATGGCGAGCCCTTGGCTCGCCCAGCCGCTGCTCTGTCTTGGCAGGCGACCGAGGCGAATGCCCTGAGCGAGCGCCCTTCGGTGAACTCAGGGCGGCCTGAGCCCGTCGAAGGCCGAAGCGAGTCGAAGGGCAACTCCTCATTCCATTTACCCGAGCGTCTTGCAGCGAAGGCTACGTGTGCATGGAAACGCCACACATTCGCCCGTTGCAAGTCCCTGCGCTGAATCGTAACCTTCACGCATGGCATCCGCGCCCGTCGCCATCACCCGCGAGGTCAGCCGGTCGATCGCCCGCTGCGAGCTGACCTGCCTCGAGCGCACGCCGATCGACGTGGCGCGCGCCCGGGCCCAGCACGGACAATACCGTGACGCACTGCGCCGGCTGGGGCTCGACGTCGTGTGCCTCCCTGAAGAGCCCGACCTTCCCGACTCCGTCTTCGTGGAAGACGCCGCCATCGTCCTCGACGAGGTGGCCGTCCTGACCAACCCCGGCGCCGACTCCCGCAAGCCGGAAGTGGACTCGGTCGCGCGCGCGCTGGCTCCGCTTCGCCCGCTCCTCCGCGTGACCGCCCCGGCGACGATCGACGGCGGCGACGTGCTCGTCGTCGGGCGCTCCATCTACGTGGGCCTGTCGTCGCGCAGCACCTTTGCGGCCGTGGGCCAGTTGCGCGCGCTCGTCGCACCGTTCGGCTACTCGGTCGAGGGCGTGCCGGTGAGGGGCGGCCTGCACCTGAAGACGGGCGTCACGCGCGTGGCGGAGACGACGCTGCTCATCGACCCCGCCATGGTGAGCCGCGTGCATTTCCCGGGTTTCCAGTTCGTGGAGATCGATCCGTCGGAACCAAACTCGGCCAACGCGCTGCTCGTCGGCGACACGATCGTCTTCCCGGCCGCCTATCCGAGAACGCGCGAACGCCTCGAGCGTCTGGGCCGGCCCATCGTGCCGGTGGAGGCGGATGAACTGGCGAAAGCCGAGGGGGGTGTGACCTGCTGCAGCCTGATCGTGCGGCGGTGCGCTTAGCGGTCCAGGAACCGGGTCAGTTCGTCCCGCTGCGTCAGGACTGCCCTATAGCCCAGCCAGAATCCGTGGGCGAGTACGGCCGGGTGCGTCGTGGTGAACTGCACGGGGAACGAGTCGTCCGGCCTGAGGACCAGCGTATCCGGATCGGCGAGCGCCTCCTCGAGTTCCGCGGGTCCGTGGTCGATCGAGTCCAGCCAGACCCCCGCCAGACGCTCGTCGCGCAGCCGGAGCATGGCCCCGACCACGACCCGTCGGACGATCGACTCGTGCTCGCTGCCGTTGAGGACGAGCAGCAGTTTGGCGTCGGGGTGCTCGCGGCGCAGCCGCGTGTGGCAAACCCATTCCCGGTAACCGCCGTCGATGCACGACACGCCGTCCACGACCACGCCCTCCCGGACGAACGGGAAGACCGACGACGAGGCGAGCAGCACGCGGATGGCATCCGGGCGGCGGGCGTCGATCCACCGGAAGCCCAATCCCTCGCGCTCGACCACGCCGAAGGAGACGGGGATGGGACAGCGCGACAGCGCCTCGCCGTCGAGCAGGTGCTCGGTCTCGAGCACGCGGGCGGCCTCGGGGACATCGACGGCGTCCTCGCCCCGGATCAGCCCGACCGGCGTCGCGTGCGCCAGGATCCCGTGCGCCCATCCCGGACAGGGCATGCAAGGCCCCGGCGCCGAAGATCCCGCGCATGCCCCCGCCGGCGGCGTAGACGACCAGGTCACGCACGATGCGTTCCACGGGCTCCGGCGACGACCGATGACGGGGTCATCGCGTCAGTCTACCGGAATTGCCTGACCGCCATGAGAGGAACCATCGGACCGCCTAGGCCTGCTCGTAGGCCATCGCGCGCAGCGCGGCGATCCGCTTCGCCATCGGCGGGTGCGACGCGAACAGGTTGGCGACGGCGCCTTCGCGCAGCCCGATCCGGCGGCCCAGCGGATCGGCGATGCAGAGGTTCGCGGTGCCGCGCTTGATCGACGTGGTGGGCTCGGCGGCGGACTCGATCTTGTCGAGCGCCGCGGCCAGCGCCCGCGGGTTCCGCGTCAGCTCCGCGCCGGACGCGTCGGCCAGGTACTCGCGCTGGCGAGAGACGAGCATCGCCAGCATCTGGCCGACGATCGGCGCCAGGATGATGCCGACGAGCCACAGCACGAGGAAGAGGATCCCCAGGCTGCCGCCGCCCCGTTCCCGGCTGCCGCCCCGCCGCCCGCCGCCCCACGCCATGCCGCGCGTCGCCCAGTCCGACAGCAGCACGATCGCGCCGACCAGGGCGGCCACCAGCGTCATCAGCCGGATGTCGTAGTTGCGCACGTGGCTCATCTCGTGCGCGACGACGCCCTGCAGCTCCTCGCGCGAGAGCGCGTCGACCAGGCCCTGCGTGACCGCGATCGAGGCGTGCTCGGGATCGCGGCCGGTCGCGAAGGCGTTCGGGTCGGCGTCGGCAATGACGAACACGCGCGGCTTGGGCAGCCCGGCGGCGATGGCCATCTCCTCGACCACGTGGTCCACCTGCGTGAGCTTCAGCCGGGCGTCGGGGCTCGAGGCCCTCGCGGTCGCCTCCTCGAGCGGCACCGCATGCGACGAGGCCAGCACGGCACGGTCGCCGCTGTAGTAGCCGGAGGCTGCCGACCCGATGCCGACGACGAGCGCAAGCAGGCCCGCGACAGGCACCGGCGTCCCGAGGTAGAACAGGTCGAAACCGTAGCCGAGCGCGAACAGAAAGGCGATGAAGACGCTCATCACCATCCAGGTGCGGCGGCGGTTTCGCGCCTGCTGCTGGAGCAGGTTCATCGGTCTGGTCTTACTTCTTCATCGACAGGTCGACGGTCGGCACGGCGCGCTCCGCGGCGTCGGTGACCTCGAACAACTCCGCCGGCGTGAAGCCGAAGGAGGAGGCGATCATGTTCGCCGGGAACGTCTGCTGTGCCGTGTTGAAGCTGGTGGCGATGTCGTTGTAGAACTGCCGCGCGAAGCCGATCTTGTTCTCCGTGGACGACAGCTCTTCCTGCAGCGCCTTCACGTTCTCGTTGGCGTGCAGCTGCGGATAGTTCTCGGCGAGCGCAAACAGTTTGCCGAGCGCCTCGGTCAGCACGCCTTCCTTGACGGCCGCATCGGCAGGCCCGGTTGCCGTGGTGGCCTTCGCCCGCGCCTCCACCACCTGCGTCAGCGTGTCACGCTCGAACTCCATCACGCCTTTCACGCTGCTGACGAGGTTCGGGATCAGGTCGTGGCGGCGCTTCAACTGCACATCAATCTGCCGCCACCCGTTCGTCGTCTGGTTGCGCAGCCCGACGAGACGGTTGTAGACGGCCATGGCCCAGACGACGATGACGAGCGGAACGATCAGGATGAGCCACATAGGATCCTCGCCTGAAAACCCGGACGTGGCGGACGACGCGTCGTGAAGACGCCCGAGAGCGCGCCAAGTATACCATCGGCGCCGGCGCCGCTGGACGAGCCCGTCTGGGCACCCGGCGTCAGCACGCTCGCCCGGGTATACTTCCTCCACCTCCTGGGCCGCTCCGGCCAACAACGATGGGTCGCCTCGGAGGGTCAGCGCCCAGCGACAGCGCAAGGAGAGGAACTCATGGACGTGCTCGCGGCAATCGGCAACACCTCGATGGTCCGGCTTCGCCGGGTGGTCCCGCCGCAGTGCGCGGAAGTGTTCGCCAAACTCGAGTGGGAGAACCCCACCGGGAGCATGAAGGACCGCATGGCCGCAACCGTGATCTCGCGGGCCGAGGCCGACGGCCGACTGAAGCCCGGCGGCGCGGTCGTCGAATACACGGGCGGCAGCACGGGGACTTCGCTCGCGCTGGTCTGCGCCGCCAGGGGCTACCGCCTCCAGATCGTCACCTCCGACGCGTTCAGCCAGGAGAAGCGCGACCACATGGCGGCGCTCGGTGCGGAACTCACGCTGGTCCCGAGCGAGGGCGGCCGCACGACCAAGAAGCTGATCCTGGAGATGATCGAGACCGCCCGCGCGCTGAGCCGCCAGCCCGGCACCTACTGGACCGACCAACTCAACAACCACGACGCCATCGCGGGCTATCACGCGCTCGGCGAGGAGATCTGGCGGGAGACCGGCGGGGCCATCGACGCCTTCGTCCAATGCGTGGGGACGGCTGCATCCCTGCGGGGCGTGGCTACCGTGCTCAAACGGCACAAGCCGGACGTGCGGATCGTGGCGGTGGAACCGGCGGAGTCGTCGGTCCTGCTCGGCGGCCAGGCCGGCCCCCACAAGATCGAGGGGGTGGGAATCGGCTACGTGCCTCCGCTGTGGGAGCCCGCGCTCGTCGATGAGATCCTGCCGGTTCCGACCGACGCGGCAAAGGAGATGACCAGGCGATTGGCACGCGAAGAGGCGCTGTTTGCCGGAACCTCCTCCGGCGCGAACGTCGTCGCGGCGATTCGCGTCGCGGAGCGGCTTGGACCAGGCGCCCGCGTCGTCACGCTCATGGCGGACACGGGCCTCAAGTACCTGAGCACGGACGTGTTCCGGCGGGCATGACCGTCGCGGTGATCACCGCGCTCGCGCGACAACCAGCGTCAGGTCGTCGTACTGCGTGCCGGCGCTGAACTGCTGCACGCTCGTCAGGATGGTGTCGACGATCTCGGCCGCCGGCATGGTGCGGCACGCGGCCAGTTCCTCGATGAAGCGCGCCTCGCCGAACTCGTCCTCGCCGCGCATCGCCTCGGTCACGCCGTCGCTGAACAGCGCCAGCACGTCGCCGGGCGCCACCGCGATGTCGGCATACGATCCCTGCCACTCCTCGAACAGGCCGATCGCGGGGGCGGTCGGCTGCAGCCGCACCGGTTCGGCGCCCGCGCGTGCCGGCAGCAGCACGGGCGGAAGCAGTCCGCCGTTGACATACCGAAGCCGCCGCGTCCCGTCGTCGTAGACACCGAGGAAGACGGTCGCGTAGTGCTCGGTGGCCGTCGATCCGAAGACCAGCCGGTTGACCTCGGAGAGGACCCGCACCGGGTCGAGCGGCGCGATGCCGCTCTGGCTGTGGATGTGCGCCTGCAGGTTCGCCATAAGCAGGGCCGCGTGGATCCCCTTGCCCGAGACGTCGGCCAGCACGAACCCGATGCGGCCCGATCCGAGGTCGATGAAATCGTAGCCGTCGCCGCCGACATCGCGCGCCTGCACGCAGCGCGCGGCGCAGTCGAGCGTCTGAAGCGACGGCGGCGCACCGGGCAGCAGCCGGGCCTGCACCTGGCGCGCGATCTCCATCTCGTGGGCGACCCGCCGCTCCGACTCCATGCGCCGCCCGATCTCCTCCGCCAGGCCGATGTTTTCGAGCGCCGTCGCGGTCTGTGCGGCCACGGAGGCGAGCAGGCTGAGGTCCTCACCTGAATACGGCTCTTCCGAAAGCCGCCGGCCGAGCGCGATCAGGCCGACCAGCCTCCGGCCTCGACCGAGGATCGGCACCAGGCACTCCGCGCCAAGCGCGTCGAGCGGCGACAACGCTCCGCCGGTGCCGAGCGCGAGAGACGAGCCCTCCCAGGGCCGGCCGCGTTGGATCAGTTTCACGAGAACCGCGTCATCGGTCGCGAGCACCTCGGCAGCGCCGGGCAGGGTGCCGGTCGCCACCGCCAGGCTCCCATCCGGTTGCTCCAGGTAGGCCATGAGCCAGGCCGGGTGCAGGGCCTCGACAAGGTGGGGCTCGAGCATGCGGGCGATCGCCTCGCGATCGGTGGCGGTGCCGGTCCTCGCCGCCAGGTCCTCCAGGATGACGCGCACGTCGTACGCGCTCCTGAAGAAGGCCCGGTCGATCCGTTCGCTCACGCGCCGCTGGACGTTGAGCCCGCCCCACAGGAGCGCCGTGCCGAAGCCGGCACCAAGCAGGACGCCGGCGGACTCGTGAGTCGCCGGCAGGTACCGCGTGAACCACGAG
This sequence comes from uncultured Acidobacteriota bacterium, assembly GCA_963727765.1. Lineage (GTDB taxonomy): Bacteria > Acidobacteriota > Vicinamibacteria > Vicinamibacterales > Fen-181 > FEN-299. The sequence continues at coordinate 284,137 of CAVSGZ010000008.1, read as the reverse complement.
GCGAAGAGCAGCGTGAGCGCGATGCTCAGGACCGACACGAGCAGCATGAACCCGCGCTGGACCAGCAGGTAGCGCGCGCTCCTCCGGATGAGCACCGGGATCTCGAGCACCCGGTGCCTGACGACGGCGTAGGCGAACGCGGCGGGCCAGAAGAACGAGGCGACCGGCGACAGCGACCCCAGGAAGGCCGGCGGCGTGAGTTTCGTGAAGTTCTGGATGGCCAGGAACGCGAGCCCGGGCACCACTCCGACGAGCGTGCCCCAGAGGATTACCCGGATCTTGCGGCGGGCCTCCGCGTCGCGGCCGAGCGCGTAGTTCTCGGCGAGCGCCACCAGTCCGAGCACGAAGCACGCAATCACGAACGCGACCGGGATCTCGGCGGAGAGGGCCCCGCCCGTGAGCCGGGCCGCCCATGGCGGCAGCCGCAGGCCGCCGGAGCCAACGCCCGGCAGCGAGAACGCGAAGCTCGCGAGCACCATCGCCCACTTCAGCCACGGCCACCGCCAATCCAGCCGGGACCTGACGGGAAACACCGCAAAGAAGAAGTAGAAGATCGGCCCCACCAGGCCGATCGAGATCGACGCGTAGGCCAGCGCGAAGGCGCGCACGCCGGGGCTGTAGATCGAATACTCGTTGGGCACGCCGGGCGTCTGCGCCATGCACGCGAACAGGAGCGCGAGCAGCCAGGCGTGCGGGTCCTCGATCCGCAGGAACAGCACGGCCAGCCCGACCAGGACGAACGGGATGGGAAACAGGTCGTGAATCTGCTGGGCCAGTGCACTGGCAGGAGAAGCAGCCGCCAGCGGTCGAAACGTTCCCCACAGGTCGATGGGCCCCGTGGCGCCCACGCGTAACACCGAGAGTCGCACGACGTCCCCGGGGCGATGCCGACTCCAGATCAACGTAATCGTGGACGAGTCCGCCATCGGCTCGCCATCGACGGCCACGATCCGGTCGCCCGGCCGAAGGCCCGCCCGCTCGGCCGGGCTGTCGGCCGTCACGCCGTCGACTCTCTGCGCGTGCACCGATTCGACGAAGGTGTTGGTGAAGCCGAGTTCGACGGCGACGGGCGGCCCCTGCGGCCTGGATGCGATCATCCACAGCGCACTCGCCAGCGCGGTCACCGCGGCGAGGATGATTGCCAGAACGACGAGCAGTCCGCGAAGAGGGTGAGGCCGGGCGAGCATCTCAGGCGCCTGGTTCGAGAAGGCCGGCCTGCCACCACGGCAGACCGGCCATCATGCTACCACGCAGCCGACGAGGCGTCCGGCCGGCAGGCGCTCACTTGTACGCCCGGATCCAGTTCAGGATGGGCTGCCACACCAGCGACTCGGCACTTGCCGCCGTCAGCAGGTCAGCGTGCCCGTAGTCCTGGTCGCGCATGTCGTCGTGCAGCCGCTGGACGATGAGGATCGTCACGTCCTGGCTGGCCGTTACCGTCGTCATGTACTCGCCCCAGTGTCCGAATCCCCCGGCCGCCCCGACGTAGAAGATCGGCACGGTGATGTCCTCGACGTGGTCGGCGAACGTGCCTGCCCGGTGCGTCGGGTTGCACGCCACCGTGGCATCCTCGAGATTGAGCATGGTCGGGCTGTAGGGGGGTTCGTTGGCGACGAGCAGGTCGAAGAACAACCGCTCATTGGTGAACCGCAGGCCCGTCGGGTTGCCGTTCTCGTCGAGGTAGCTGCCGACGAAGTGCCACGGAATCACCGCGTCCTCCGGCCACCCGCCGACGCCCAGGGCAAAGTGATGGTTGTCGAAGCCGGCGTCGAAGGGTGAGGTGCCCGTCGGGTCGGAAATGGCCAGCGCACCGATGTCCCACATGTACCGGTTGTCCCAGTTGTAGGTGCCGCTCTTCCTCATCTGCCGGACGTCATTCAGGTACGCGCATTGCTCGGCCTGGTAGTCCGTGCCCTCGAAGAGCAGGCCGTAGTCGAGCGGGATGATGCCGCCGACATTCCTCAGCTTTCGCGGGCGCTGGGTGTCGTTGGCCGCCACGGCGTAGCTGATCTCGCCGCCGTAGCTCAGGCCTGCAACAAAAAGCGGACCGGACGGCCGCTCTCCTCCTCCGCGGATCCAGCGGGCGATGGTAAGCGCGATCTGGCCGTCCTCCACGTCGCGGCTCACGCCCCAGTCTTTCATGAACCGGAAGTCAGTGGTGTTCTCCGGCACCATGGCCCACCGGTAGTCCATCCCCCACACGTCGATACCGTGCTTCGCAAGGTAGATCGCGATGGCGCGGTCCCGGGGCGGCACCTCCGAGATGAGCGGCGTCAGGTAGAGCCCCTCGAAGTAGGTGGGCGAGCCGGCGAAGAACATCACCGCCTGTTCGGGCTCGGCCTGGCGGCGCCCGTGGGACTCCTCGACGACCCTGTGGAGACCGATGACGTCGTGCTTGCCCGGGCCGACGCGCACCGTCCAGCGATAGTGCACGATGTCGTCGACGAGCACGGTTCGCTGCACGTGCCCGAGGGCGACGTCGGCCCCCAGGCGGGCGGCGTCGGGAATGGCGAGGTGGCCCTGCGCGAGGCCAAACGACGAGACCATCAGGACCAAGGCGACCGCGGCCAGCCAGCGGACGATGGCGTTCATATCCCACCTCCTGCAAAGGCGCGTTCAATCGGAGCACACACTGCCCGGCCGGCCAGCGCCGCGGCCGACACCACGACCTGTCAATCCCTTTACCGTAAAGAGCGGACTGGAACTACAATGTCGGCCGACACATCCATTCCGCACCCCAATGCCCGCGGCCACGAGCCACGAAATCACCGCCCTGCTGAGAGCCTGGGAGGCCGGGCAGTCCCGAGCGCTGGACGACCTCATACCGGTCGTCTACCGCGAACTGAAGCGGCTGGCGCGTCGCTACACCCGGGGAAGAACCGGCGACACCCTGCAGACGACGGCGCTCGTCCATGAGGCGTATCTGAGGCTCGTGGACATGGACAGCGTCGGCTGGCAGGACCGGGCGCACTTCTTCGCCGTCTCGGCCCGCATCATGCGGGGTCTCCTCGTGGATGCCGCTCGCGCCCGCTGCTCGCTGAAACGGGGCGGGCGCGGCGGCCGCATCTCCCCTCCCGTGGACCTCGACCTCGACCGGGTTCCCGACATGGGCGCCGCGCGGGCCGACGAGATCCTCGCGATCCACGAGGCGCTCGAACACCTGGCCCGACTCGATCCACGCCAGGCGCAGGTGGTCGAGATGCGCTACTTCGTCGGGCTGTCGGTTGACGAGGCGGCCGAGGTGCTGAAGGTCTCGCCGCAGAGCGTCATGCGGGACTGGAGGCTGGCGAAGGCCTGGCTGCGGCGGGAGATCGAATCGAGCGCGGGCCAATCGGCCGGCTGAAGGTCTTCGTACGGCGGACCCGCGGCTGTCAGGGTCTCGAGCCTATGCAGTCCGAGAGATGGGACCGGGTCAAGGCCGTCTATCACGCGACGCTGGACCGCCAGCCCGCCGAGCGGGACGCCTTCCTCGAAGAAACGTGCCGCAACGATCCGGAGACACTGAACGAGGTGCGATCGCTGCTCGCACGGACGAGCGACGACTCCTTCCTCGAACGCCCTGCCTGGCGGGCGGACGACCGGCCTGAGAGCGAGCCGGCGGCCGCGCCGTCCGGCGCGGAGGAGGTGGCCCGTCGGCACCCCTTCGTCTCGGTCGTCTGGTCCGCGCTCGTGGTGGTCGTCGTCGCCTTCGGCTACGCCGCCTGGCACATCTCGCGGCCGGGCGCCGACCTGACGTATGAGATCTTCATCTTCCTGACGAGCCTGACGTGGTGCGCCATCGGCTTGTTCATCGGCTTCGCGCGCCCGGAAGAAGGAATGGCGAGGCTGGCGTTCGGAGCGGCGGCCCTCACCGGGCTGGTCTTCGTGCAGCTCACCGAGATGCCGGACTTCTATGCCCTGGAGCCTTTGCACGTCGTCCTGGGCTTCCACTTTTTCTACCTGTTCCCCGGCGACCCGCCCCGCGCCAGGGGATGGAGAACGGTGCTGCGCCTGCTCTACGCCGGCACCGCGATCTGCATCGCGAACACGTTGGGCGTCATGTGGTTCCAGTTCGCCGTCGGGCCTCGCGCGGCGTTGCCGTGGCCTGGCGGCCCGATCGAAGCGCTGATCGGGTGGGTGTCGCTGGCGGTCGGGATGACGTCCATGTTCGGCGCCGTCATCCTCGCCGCTCTCAAGTACCGCGTGCTCACCGATGCCGACAAGCGCCGCCGGTTCCACTGGGTCGCGATCGGCGGTGTCGTGGGGCTTGTCCCCTCTGCCGTGCAGGGCGCGATGATGTCGTTGCCGGTAAGTCCCACCACAGCCGCCTGGCTGTTCCCTGGACGCTCCTGGCTTGTCTTCGACATGATCGCCACCGGGCTCAGCATCGCGATCCCCCTCAGCGTCGCCTACGTCGTCGTCAAGCACGGCGTGTGGGGCGTCAAGGTCGCGATCAGGCGGGGGCTGCAGTACCTGCTCGCCCGCCGCGCTCTCCAGGCGCTGCTCGCCGTGCCGGTCGGCGTGCTGCTCGTCGCCGTCGTCCGCGAGCGCCACCGGACGATCGCCGAACTGGTCACCGGGAGCCGCGACGCGCTCTTCTGGATCCTGGCGCTGGCGCTGAGCCTGCGGTTCCGCGCGCCGATCCTGAGATGGCTCGACCACAAGTTCTTCCACGAGGAGTACGACAGCGAGCGGCTCGTCCTCGACTTCGTGGACAAGGTGACCCGCTTCGACTCGGCCGAACAGATGGCGGGATTCCTCTGCCAGGAACTGGCGCGGTCGCTTCACCCCAAGTCGATGTACTTCTGGTGGCGCCAGAGCGGCGTGATGACGATGGCGGAAACGACGGACCCGACGCTTCCGAGCGCGCCGCTCCCGGTCAGCGAGAGCCTCATCGAGAGGCTGACCAGGCTCGGCAAGACGGCGCAGGTCCCGCTGCCGAGCGGCAGCGGGGCGTCCGGCCGAGATGCGAGGTGGTTGGCCGAGCGCGGCGTGCGGCTGATCGTGCCGGTCTCGGGGACCGAACGCGTCGACGTCGTGCTGATGCTCGGCGAGAAACAGGCCGAGGAGCCGTACACGCCGGGCGACGCGCAGCTCGCGCATGCGATGGTCCAGGCGGCGGCGCTGATGCTCGACAATCTCCGGCTCAAGGGGCAGGTGATCGACGAGCAGCGGATCCGGCACGACGTGCTGGCCCGTCTCGATCGCGGCCTCGTCAGGCTGCTGAAGGAATGCCCCGCCTGCGGCGCGTGCTACGACTCGGACGCCGAGGACTGCCCGCACGACGGGAGCGCGCTGACGCTCACGCTGCCGGTGGCCCGCATCATCGACGGCAAGTACCGCCTCGAGAGGCTGATCGGCCGGGGCGGGATGGGCGCGGTCTACGAGGCGCGCGATCTGCGGCTCGACCGGGAGGTCGCGCTCAAGGTGATGCTCGGCGGGGCGTTCGGCCACGAGAGCGCGCTGCGGCGGTTCCGCCGCGAGGCGCAGGCGGTGGCGCGGCTGAACCATCCGAACATCGTGGCGGTCTACGACTTCGGCGAGCTCGAGGGCGGGGGCGCCTACCTGGTGATGGAACGGCTGCGGGGCACGACGCTGCGCGCCGAGATGACGCGCATCGGCGCCTTCTCGCCGGTCGGGGCAGCCGAGTGGTTCGAGCCGATGCTGGACGGCCTCGCCGCGGCGCACGAACAGGGGATCGTGCACCGCGATTTCAAGCCCGAGAACGTCGTTGGCTGGCGCGGCGCGGACGGCAGGCTGGCCGTCACGATCCTGGACTTCGGCCTGGCGAAGATCCGCCCCCGGCCGTCGGCGGCGCCGACCGCCGACAGCGCCACCGAGTCCGGCGTCGTGCTGGGCACGCTGGCCTACATGGCGCCCGAACAGTTCCGTGGGCGCGAGGTCGACGCCCGCGCGGACGTGTATTCGGCGGGCGTGATCCTGGTCGAGATGCTCACGCGCACGCGGCCGTTCGCTGACGAGGCGGCCGTCGGCGTCGACTACCACCTGCCGCCGGAGGTGTCGAACCACGCGGCGCTCGACGCGGTGCTCGGACGGTGCCTGACGCCGATGCCTCGAGATCGCTTCCCTTCGGCGGCGGAGTTGCGAGCGGCCCTCGTTCCGGCACTTCGCGGGGACCGCGCCAGCCGAACCTAGCCGAATTCCGCACGGTACGGCGTAGGATGGAGATCGAGGCCTCACCATGCCGACCGTCCGCGAAGTCACCTACGACGTGCTCCGCCGCCTGGGCATGACGACGGTGTTCGGCAATCCCGGGTCGAGCGAATCCGCGTTCCTCGACGACTTCCCCTCCGACTTCCACTACGTCCTCGGCCTGCAGGAGGCCGTTGTCCTCGCCATCGCGGACGGCTACGCGCAGGCGACGGGGCGCGCCGCGCTGGTCAACGTGCACACGGCGCCCGGCATGGGCCACGCAATGGGCAGCCTCGTGAATGCGTACCACGCCAGGACGCCGCTCGTCGTGACCGCCGGCCAGCAGGTGCGGGCGATGCTCGCGATCGAGCCGTGGCTGACCAGCCGCCGCGCGGTCGAACTGCCCGAGCCGTACGTGAAGTGGGCCTCGGAGCCCTCGCGCCCGGAGGACGTGCCGTCGGCGATCGAGCGCGCGTGGCACATCGCCATGCAGGGTCCGCGCGGTCCGGCCTTCGTGTCGATCCCGATGGACGACTGGAGCGAGGAGGCGCTGCCGATCGCGCCGCGCGAGGTCGTCCACAGGACGGGGCCCGACCCGGCGGCGATGGCCGGACTGGCCGCGCTGCTCGGCGACGCCAGGCGCCCGGCGCTCATCGCCGGCGGCGGCATCGACCGCTGCGGGGCGTGGCACGACATGATCCGCGTGGCCGAGCGGACGCGCGCGGACGTGTGGTCGGCGCCGGCCGCCGAGCGGCTCGGCTTCCCGCAGGATCATCCGCTGTTCAGGGGATCCCTGGCGCTCGCCATGAAACCGGTCGCCGACCAACTGCGCGGCTACGACGTGGCGGTCGTCATCGGCGCACCGATCTTCAGGTACTACCCGTACGTGCCCGGCGAGATCGTGCCCGAGGGAACGCGGCTGGTCCATCTGACCGACGACCCGGACGAAGCCGCGCGCGCCGCGGCCGGCGACTCGATCGTCGGCGACATCGCGCTGGCCCTCGAACGGCTCGCCGACCTGCTGCCGCAGTCCGATCGGCCGATGCCGCCGCCGCGCCGGATGCCCGCGCCGGCGCCTCCGACGAGGCCGATCGGCTACGACTTCGCCATGCAGACGCTTTCGGCCGTCATGCCGCAGGGCACGCTGGTGGTGGATGAGGCCCCGTCCGGCCGGCCGGCGCTGCTGGCCAATCTGCTGATTCGCGAGTCTGGAGCCTACTTCGCGACGGCGGGCGGTGGCCTGGGCTACGCGCTGCCCGCGGCCGTGGGCGTGCAGCTCGCGCGACCCGATCGGCCGGTGGTCTGCGTGGTGGGAGACGGCGCCGCGATGTACGGCATCCAGGCGCTCTGGACGGCCGCGCAGGAACGGGCGCCCGTGGTCTACCTGGTGCTGAACAACGCGCAGTACGGGATTCTGAAGGCCTTCGCCGCAAACGCCGGCCACAAGAACATCCCGGGGCTCGACCTGCCCGGCCTCGATCTATGCGGCCTCGCGCGGGCAATGGGCTGCCGCGCCGAACGCATCGAAGATCCGCAGCGGCTCGGACCGGCTTTGTCCGCCGCGTTCGTGGAATCGAGGCGGGACGGCGTGCCGACGGTCCTCGACGTGGCGATGGATCCCGCGGTGCAGGGCCTCTATGGGCTCCCGGATGAACGGGCCTAGCGCGCTCCTGACAGGGCGGCGGCGTGGCGGACTTCCCTCGCGAAGAGCGGGTTCGAGGGGTAGTCGCGCCCGAGTTCGGTCAGTAGTGCCTGCGCGTCGCTCGTCCGCTTCTCCCGCAAGTACACCACCGAAAGCAGGATCTTCGCGAACGGCGGGTAGTAGCGGCCGCGCTCGATGACTCTCTTCAGGTTGCTCTCGGCCACCGTCCGATCCCCCGAGATGCCGTCGAACCTCGCAAAAAACCGGAAGAGCGGGTTCAGGCTGCTGACGATGTACTCGATCGATCCGAGCGTGAGATAGGCGTCGTAGACGGGCGGGTCGAGCGCGATCATCTTCCGGGCCCATCGCTGCGATTCCTTCGACAGCGAGTACGCCTTCCAGTGCCGCTTCTCGACGAGCAGCACGTACTCCGTCTCGATGCCGGCCGCCATGCCGACGGCGAACATCGCCTCGCGATCCCTCGGATTCAGCTTCAACTGACGCTCGCCCAGCCGCCGCGCGTTGGCGAGCGCGCTCGTCAGCCGCGCCCGCGCCGCCGGATCCGGTTTCAGCAGACTGCGGTCGGTCATCTTGTCGTCGTCCAGGAAGAACTCGGTCTGCAGCACGTGCAGCCGGTCGAACTCCTCGAACAGAATGGCCGCCGCGCGGACCGAGTGCACGAGGGCCGAGTCGGGGCTGGCGGCGACACACTCGTCGAGCACCCGGTTGGCGCCACCGAAGTCGAGATTGTAGATGTGGGTGAGGGCCAGGTCGATCGCGCCGGCCGGCGGCGCCGCGGCGACCGCAAGGCCGGCGCCCGCGGCGAGACCCGCGAGGATCAGCGCGACCGACACCGCCGCGGAGCCGAACCGCGGGCGGAGATCACGACTCGGCATCGTCGGATCCCCGGAACACGAGCGCCGCCAACCCCACGCGGGCGCGCGCCGTTCTCCTGGTGGCCGCCCTGGAGAACACGCTCACGGCCCAATCGCCGGCGTCGAGCCTGACGGCCAGAACCACGAGGTAGAAGAGCGCGCCGACGACCAGGTAGAACAGGTACAGCCAGGCCGGTGCGTGCATCGAGTTGAGGGCGGGCATCAGCGGCTGGTACCGGCCGTGGTCGAACAGCTTGATGTGGACGACATTCGACCCGACGACTTCGACCGCGGTGACCACCGGCGCGCTCACGGCCGCGTAGTGCCGGAACCGGGGCCGCGCACCCAGAAAGCGCGCGAGCAGCAGGTGCGCGGAGTAGACCGAGGAGAGCGCGATGCCCCACACGAGGACGACCGCTACGCTGACGTAGGACACGTAGAGCGACACGTTCGCGTTGTAGCGGTTCATCTGCCGACCGAGGAGCGGCTGCACCAGCGCGCCCCACAGGCACCCGAGGACGAAGACGCAGATCAGACACCGCGGCTGCTGACGGAAGACGACCGCGTAGGTGGTCAGGCAGACGACGATAATGCCGAGCAGCCCCAGTTCCGAACCGGTGAGGAGGAAGGACGCAATAGTGGGCCAATTATACCTGCGTTGAACGGGTCGTCAACAGCGCCCCCGAATCACTGTCGCATCCCCGTGGTAGGATCGGCCTCTCGTGGTCGGGTCCGCGTTGACGGGTGGCCTCGCGCGCGATCACGCGAGGAACGGGCTTTTCACGAATGGAGGCCATCATGCGTCGAGTCCTGCGCGTCGCGCTCATCGTCGTCGGTCTGCTCGTCGTCCTGCTGGCCATCGCGCCCTTCGTCATTTCCGTCGACAGGTTCCGCCCCACCATCGAAGAGAAGGCAGCAGCTGCCCTCGGGCGCAGCGTGCACCTGGGCAAGTTGAGCCTCTCGATCTTCAGCGGGTCGCTTTCCGCCGAGGATCTCGCCATCGGCGACGACCCCGCGTTCAGCTCGTCGCCGTTCCTGACGGCGAAATCGCTGAAGGTCGGCGTCGAGATCCTCCCGCTGGTCCTCTCGAGAACGTTGCACGTGACAGGGATCACGATCGACAGCCCCGAGGTGACGCTGCTGCGCACGCCCGCCGGCCAGTGGAACTTCGCGTCGCTGGCGAGCAGCGGCGGCGGGGCGTCGAACACGGCACAATCCCAGGCCGTCCCGGATTTCACGATCAAGAAACTGGAACTGCTCAATGGGCGCCTGATTGTGGGCAGGACGGGCTCCGCGACGCGTAGCACCTACGATCACGTCACGCTGACGGCCTCGGACGTGTCGATGACCTCCGCGTTCCCGATCGCCCTGTCCGCGGACCTGCCATCGGGCGGCAGGCTGACGCTCGACGGCCGCGCCGGCCCGCTCGACCGGGCAGACGAGTCGCTGACCCCGGTCACCGCCAAGCTCGTGATCAAGTCGTTGAATGTGGCCTCGACCGGTCTCCTGGATGCCTCGGCCGGCCTCGGCGGCATCTTCGATCTCGACGGCACGCTCGAGTCGAGCGGCGGCGAGGCCGTGACCAAGGGCACGGCGACGCTGTCGAAAGCCGTCCTCGTCGCGGGCGGTTCGCCGGCTGGCGTTCCAGTGACGGTGAACTTCGACACGAAGTACAGCCTGAAGAGCAACGTGGGCATTCTCAACCCGTCGCTTCTCAAGGTCGGTGACGCCGCCGCGCAGCTGAGCGGCACCTACAACACGAAGGGCGACGCCACGGTCGTCCAGGTCAAGATGCACGCCGCCGGCATGCCCGCGAAAGACCTGCAGGCCTTTCTCCCGGCGCTGAACCTCACGCTGCCGACGGGATCGTCACTGCAGGCCGGCACGCTCGGCGCCGACCTGCAGATCGCGGGCCCCGTCGACAAGTTGGTCACCAGCGGGAATGTCGGGATGGTCAACGCAAGGCTGGCGGGGTTCGACCTCGGATCGAAGATGTCAGCGGTGGCTTCGCTGGCCGGCCTCAAGACAGGCAAGGATCTCGACATCGAGAAGTTGACGACGACGCTGCGCGTCGCGCCAGGCGGCATCGAGGCCTCGGACTTCCTGGCAGTCGTCACCGGGCTTGGAAGCCTGGCCGGCGCCGGAACGGTCGATGCGAAGAACGGCCTGGACTTCAAGATGGTGGCGAACCTGGCCAAGTCCACTTCCACCCCGGCCAACGCCAGCCCCGCCCCTTCGACTTCCGGGGGCCTCGGCGGGCTGATGCCGGGCGGCCTCAAGGGACTGCTGACCAAGGCCACCGGCGGCACGTGCAAGGGCGGGATGACCGTGCCGTTCCAGATCAAGGGCACGACGAGCGACCCGAAGTTCGTTCCCGATATCGGCGGCCTCGCGGCGGCAACGCTCAAGTCGAAGCTGGGCTGCCTGTAGCGGGGCCTCAGCTCTTCAGGAACTGCTCGAGCGCCGGCCGCGGAATGCGCCAGGCTGCGCCGATCTTCTTGCCCTTGAGCGAGCCGTCCGCGAGCGCGCTCAGGACGTCGCTCTCGGCGACGCCGAGCGCCCTTGCGGCGTCGGCCGGGCTCAGCATCTCCGGGAGCCCTGCCGGCGATGTGCCGGCGGACGTGCTGAGAGCCTGCGCCATCTGCTGGCCCATCGCCAGCCCGACGCCGAGCTGCGCGGCCGCGCCCGCGGCGCTGCCGCCTCCCGCGGCGGTCATGCCTTCGGCCATCTGGAATTTCACGTAGTCGTTCAGGTTGCCGACGGCCGACATGCTGGTGCGCCTGTCGATCGCCTGCTCGACCTCCTCCGGGACCGAGATGTTCTCGACGATGAAGCTCGGGAACTCGATGCCGTACTTCGAGCGGACCTGCGGGTTGATGAGCGGCAGTAGCGCCTCGCCCAGTTCCTGGTACCGGGACGCCGCGTCGAACACCGGCACGTTCGCCGACGCCAGCGCGTCGCTGAAGACACTGACGATGCGGGACCGCATGGCGTCGGAGAACTCGTCGACGCGGAAGTGGTCGTCGGTGCCGGCGACTTCCCGGAGAAACGTCTTCACATCCACGACGTGGAAGTCGTAGGTCCCGTAGGCGCGCACGCGCACCACACCAAGATCCGGGTCTCGCATCATCACCGGGTTGGCGGTGCCCCACTTGTTGCCGGTGAACAGCCGGGTGCTGACGAAGTACACATCGGCTTTGAACGGCGACTCGAACCCGTACTTCCAGCCCCTCAGCGTCGAGAGGATCGGGATGTTGTCGGTCGTGAGCGTCCATCGGCCCGGCCGGAAGGTGTCGCCGAACTGCCCGAGGTAGACGAACTGGGCGACCTGGGATTCGCGCACGATGAGCTGGGCGCCGCGCTTGATCTCCTTGTCCAGATCAGGAAGGCGGAATGAGATGGTGTCGCGGGAGTCGTCCTCCCACTGGATCAACTCGAGGAACTGTGTCTTCAGGTAGTCCGTCAGGCCCATACCGCCACCCCTCCTCGCGCGGCCGTCATCGAGCCGCGCCATGATTGCGCGAAGTATAATCTCAGCCTGGTAGCGACCATGCCGACCGAGACACTGAAGTGCCCGATGTGCGGGGCCCCGGCCTCCACCGAGTCGACCCGCTGCGACCACTGCGGGGCGCCGCTGGCGACGGCGGTCTGCCCCTCGTGCTTCGGCACGATCTTTATCGGCGCGAAGTTCTGTTCACATTGCGGTGCCAGGGCGGAACCGGCCACAGGCTCAGCCGCTGGCCCGCTTCCCTGCCCGCGCTGCCGCGTGGAGATGAACGCGGTGGTTATCGGGGGCGCCGGGCTCTCGGAGTGCCCGCGTTGCGGGGGAATCTGGGCGGACACGTCGGCGTTCGAGCAGATCTGCGCCGACCGCGAGCGCCAGTCGGCGGTGCTCGGCTCGGCCGTTCACTTGCCCGAGGCCGGAGCCGGGACCCCGACGGAGGTCGTCCGCTACGTCCCCTGCCCGCGCTGTGGCAAGCTCATGAACCGGCTGAATTTCGCCCGCTGCTCCGGCGTGGTTGTCGACGTGTGCAAGGCCCACGGCACTTGGTTCGACAAGGACGAACTCCGGCGCATCGTCGAGTTCATCCGCGGCGGCGGCCTCGACGTCGCGCGGGCTCGCGAAGTCGCCGATCTCGAACAGCGAAAGAGGGATCTCGAGGCCGCCGAGGCGGCACGCACCACCGGCCCTCGCGCGGGCGACGCGGTCTTCAGCCACGAAGACCGGCATCTGGGCATTTCCTCGGCCCGCGGCCTGCTGGACTTTCTGCTGCGCTAAAGGACCGGCGCCGCCCTGGCCCCGCCGGCCTTGCCCGCCTGCCGGGGCTGAAGCCCCGGCCTACGTACAAAGGTGACTCCGAATCGCGGTCTCGTACTTAGAGAAACGTGCCGACGATGGCGGCGGCGGCGAGGAAGCTGTCGAACCGGTCGAGCACACCGCCGTGGCCGGGCAGCAAATTCGAGTAGTCCTTGATCCCGCCGGCGCGCTTGACCCACGACGCGGCGAGATCGCCGGCAAGTCCGGTCACGCCGGTCGCGAGGCCGAGGACGAGCCCCCCGGCGAGTCCGGTTCCGAACATGTCGTGCAGGATCGCCGCCACGAGCATCGCCCCGGCCAGGCCGCCCACGAGCCCTTCCACCGTCTTGCCCGGGCTGATACGCGGGACGAGCCGCCGGCGGCCGAACAGCTGGCCCGACACCTGGCTGAAACCGTCGTAGACGGCGACGACGACGTAGAGGCACGCGACCGTCGCCGGCGCGAGCCGCGACACGTTGAGGAGCAGCAGCGCCGCGATCGGCACGAACACGCTCCACACCGCAGCCCTCGCGGCCGGGCCGAGCGGCCTCGCGGCTCGCCCGATCTCGAACGTGCCCGCGGCCACGATCAGCCACGCCAGCAGTTCGATCCACCACCTGCCGGCTGCCGCCGCGGCGAGGACCGTGTGCACGATCGCGAAATAGACAACGAACTTGATCCAGCGCTCGCGCCGGACGGCCGGCGCCACCCGGCGGCCGCTCATCGCCATCATGAGGGCGCCGACGGCAAAGCCGGGCAGTGTGATGGAGAGAAGGCGGCCGATCATCGGTCGGCCGCGATGCAGGCGACGGCTGCCGGCCGGCAGGACGCCGTGAGGCGGGAGACGGCGTCGAGAATCTCGCCGTCGATCATGAGTGCGCCCGGCGCGTCGAGCTCGATCGTCGCCCGCGGGCTCTGGCGCAGGCGCGCCGGCCCGAAGGCGCGGCTGCCGGCCAGCACGGCGGCATTGTGCAGCATCTGCCTCGGCCAGCGCGCCGCGTTCTCCATCACCTCGAGCCGGCCGTCGTCGAGGCTCGCCCCGACGAAGGCGCGGAAGTTGGCCAGGTGCGCGGTGTTGTTGATCACGATTCCGGTCAGCCCCGGCAGCCTCTGCGCCCCATCCAGGAGAGACAATCGCGCGCCGAGTTCCCGCGGGACGGTGACGGCGGCCGCGGCGGCGTACGCGCGGCGGCCGAGCCACGGCAGCCGGAGTCCCTGTCTCACGACGTCGCACACGTAGCCGACGGCCACGGTGCTCGCCGCCCGTCGGCTCTCCTTCCGGCCGTCGGCGAACTCGATTTCGACCTGCATCAGGTCGATCGGCCGGGCGTGCCCCTCGTCGAGCGCCGCAACGGCTTCGTGCGGATGGAGGAAGCCGAGGTCTCTTGCCAGGCAGTTGCCGTGGCCGGCCGGGATCACCGCGAGCCGCTGGCGCGCGAGGTCCATGCCAGCCAGCACCTCTGAGATCGTGCCGTCGCCCCCCACCGCGACGATGCCGCGGAATTCTGCCGCGCCGCGCGCCAGCTCGGTGGCATGGCCCGGCGCCGTCGTCGTCTCGAACGAAGGCGCCAGTGACGACCGCTCGGTCAGCACGCGCAGCGCGCGTTCGGCGTCGCCCCGCTTCCCTGCCGCCGGGTTGACGATGACCAGCCAGCCGCTCATCGGGTGGCCCCCCGGCGCCGTACCCACCAGGAGCCCTTCACGTCGGGCTCCCATGCTGGCAACCTGTGAAGCAGCCACAACTCCTCGATGTTGCCGGCGACGCTCAAGCCCACCGCGAGGTAGAGCAGAGAGAGATGGAAATCGAAGAGGAACAGCACGCCGATGAAGATGCCCATCGCGTAGCCTGCCGCCTTGGACAGATACGTGTGGAAGCTCGACAACCGGCCGTACCGGGCGAGCGCCACCAGAGCCTCTAACAGCCAGAACCCGAGCAGGAGCGCCACGGCCGGCCAGTGCGTCCGAACCAGCGCCGGATAGAACACGAGCGCGCCGTAGCCGGCCGTGAACAGAAGCAGCATGTCCGCCGTCGAATCGAGCAGCGCGCCGAGCTTCGATGTAAACCCGAAGATCCGCGCGATCAGACCGTCGGCGATGTCCGACACGAGCGAGGCGACCAGCAGCCAGGCGAACGCCTGCTGCTCGTGGTGCCAGGCCAGCCACACGAGCACCGGCACGGCGAGCAGCCGCAGGGCGCTGACGATATTGGGAACGTATCGAAACCGGCTTGGCGCCATGGTCGCTCCGCGGCGATCGTCGTTTGCGACGGAAGAATATACCAGAGGCCCGCCGGCTCGCGCGGTTCTCTCGGCATGTCTGACGGATTGCGGAACGGGGGTTACACGGCTGGGTGCCCTCGACCTCAGTCGCTGTCGAGCACTTCCCTGACCTTCGCGTTCAGGCTGGCGATGGTGAAGGGCTTCTGGAGGAACTGCACCCCTTCGTTCAGCACGCCCTGGTGGGCAATGACGTCAGCCGTGTAGCCCGACGTGAACAGGCACTTGAGGCGCGGATGGAGCGAGAGCAGGTTCGTCGCCAGCGCCCGGCCGGTCATTTCGGGCATCACCACGTCGGTGACCAGGAGGTCGATCTCGTCCGCGTGTTCCCGGGCGATCTGGATGGCTTCGCCGGGCATGCCGGCCGCCAGCACCGTGTAGCCTTGCCCTGCGAGCATTCTCCTCGCGACCGCAAGGACGGCCGGCTCGTCTTCCACGAGCAGGATGGTCTCGCGGCCGCGTGCTGCCGGCGCGGTGGCGTGTTCGGTTCGCCTCGGCTGGTCCGGGCCCACGTGCCTGGGCAGGTAGATCCTGAACGTGGTACCGCGACTCGGCTCGCTGGAGACCTCGATCGCGCCGCTGTTCTGCTGGACCATGCCGTAGACGGTCGCCAGTCCGAGACCCGTGCCCTCGCCCACCGGCTTGGTCGTGAAGAAGGGCTCGAACAGGTGCGACAGCGTCTCCTCGTCCATGCCGGCGCCCGTGTCGCTCACGGCGAGCAGCGCGTGGTCGCCGGGCGTGATGCCCGGGTGAGCGGCGCACTCCTCCCGGGTGAACGTGCGGCGACCCGTCTCGATCGTGACTCTGCCCACGCCGCCGATCGCATCACGCCCGTTCACGCACAAGTTGGTCAGGATCTGGTCGATCTGCGACCGATCCATCGTGATCGGCCAGAGATCGGGGTCCGGCTGCCAGACCAGATCGACGTTCTCGCCGATGAGCCGCCGCAGCATGCCGAGCATGTCGGCCACGGCCTCGTTCAGATCCAGAACCCTGGGCGCCACGGTCTGCTTGCGGGCGAACGCCAGCAACTGCTGGGTGAGGTCGGCTGAACGCGTCGCGGCCTTCCGGATCGCCTCGAGGTCGGCATGGACCTGGTCGGCCGGGTCGAGCCGCGCGAGGGCGAGTTCGGCGTGCCCGAGGATGGCGCCCAGCATGTTGTTGAAGTCGTGGGCGACGCCGCCAGCCAGCCGGCCGATCGACTCCATCCTCTGGGCCTGCCGAAGCTGGGCTTCGAGCCGCGCCCGCTCCTCCTCGGCCCGCTTGCGCTCATCGATGTTCTCGATCATCGCCAGGGAGTACAGTGGCTCCCCGTCTGCGTCGTACACCATCGACGCGGTGAGCGATGCCCAGAGCGTCTCGCCCGTCTTCGTCACGTAACGCTTCTCGACCTGGTAGCGGGCGATCTGCCCTGCCGACAGCTGCTTCACCGCCTCCACGTCCCGCGTGCGCTCGTCGGGATGGGTGACATCTGCGAACGAGAGGCGCTTGAGCTCCTCTTCCGCGTATCCCAACATCTCGCAGAGGCCGGCATTGGCACGGATGAACTTCCCGTCGGGGGCGCTCAACATCGCCATGCCGAGAGGCCCATCCTCGAAGACCCGGCGGAAGCGCTCCTCGCTCTCCAGCAGCGCTGCCAGGTTGCGCTGCTGGTCTTCCAGGACGCTCAGCATCGCCCGGCGGGAACGCTCCGCCTCGTCCAGAACGGCCACGCGGTCTTCGGTGCCCTGACCCTTCATGCCCCGACCTTTCCCGTGCCGTCGTCCTCACTGCTCGTGCCGGCTTCCTGGCTTGGATAACGCGCGGTTTCGCCCGCGCGGCGGCACAGGTCGTTGACCTCCCGCTTGAGCTCCTGCACGCGGTCTTCGCGGTCGAGCATGACCTCCTGCCAGCGACGGAGCTCGTCCAGCTGGGTTCGCAGGTTGTCCTCGGCCCGCTTGCGTTCGGTGATGTCACGGATGTTGCACTGAATCACCTTGCGGCCGTTCACCAGGTAGACGTTGCTGACAAACTCCACCGCGACCTGCCTCCCGTCGGCGGTTTCGAGCGGCAGGTCCTCGTACCGCACATATCCCTGCCGTTGCAGCTCCTCGAAGCGAGCCTCGTTGGCGACGACGTCCTTGAGAAACCCCAGCTCCCAGATCGTCTTCCCGAGAAAGGCCTCGCGCGACAGCCCCAGCAGCTCGATCAGGAACGGATTCACGTCGACGATCGTCCCGGTCGCGGCATCCAGCATCAGGATGCCGTCCCTGGCCGCTTCGAAGAGCCGTCGGTACCGGGTCTCCGAGTCGCGAAGCGCCGAACCTGCCTGGTGACGCTCCGCGACCGCCGCCGCGAGGAACAGCACCGGGACCGCCGTGGCGCCCAGAAGAAGCTGGACGACAATCACGTCGTCGACGATGCCCGGGCCCAGGGAGAACGCTGGAACGCGGCCGGTGCTGGCGAAGAAGACCGCGACCACCCCGATGAGGAGCGTCGCCGTCGCCGAGCCCGCCATCTCGAATCGCAGGACCGCCCACAACAGGAACGGAAAGAACACATACGGCAGGAACAGCGGGAACAACTGGTGCCCGCCGGCCTGGACGAAGAAGGCGCCGACTGCCAGTACCAGGACGACGAACAGCGCTGTTCCTTCAAGCGCTCGCTTCCGGCCGAAGGCGCTCCCGCCGCTCCTCACCACGTCGGCCCAGCCCAGAATGAACGGCGTCACCAGCAGATTGCCGATGCCGTCAGAGGTGGCCCACGCCTGCCAGGAGTCCCAGAACGAAAGGCCTCCGGGGACAGTCACGGCGGCGGCGGCGCGAGCGACGTCAGGCCGTTGCTGAGAAAGACCGAAAGCCCAAGCCAGCCGACGACCTCGCGAACCCGCCTGAAGGTGATCGGCTGCCCGACGAAGCGAGACAGCAGCCAGGCGCTCAACGCGGCGTCGGCAGCGAGGGCCAGCGAGTAGACCGCGCTAACGAGGGGCGGCGTCCCGGCCAGCAACTCCGCCGTAAAGTCGGTGGCCCAGAGGACCAATACGAGGTACGGGCGAAGGCCGCGCCGCGTCAGCAGCACGGCGGACAGGAACACGCCCGAGCACGGCCAGATGGCCGCAATCCCCTCGGGCTCGAACACGAGCAGGAGGCTGAGCCGGGCAATCGCGAAGTAGATCAGCGCAATCGCCGCGACCCAGGCGACATCCCGCCGCCGGGAAGCGCGAGCCGAAAAGCGGGGCTCGACGGCAGTGCTCGGCTCCATGGAGGACCCTCCGGGCCGGCGGGTGAACGTGGCCATTATAGAGAAGGATCCGACAATCAGGTTGACAATCCCGCTGGCACCTGCTCGACTGGACAGACAGGACAATCTTCTGATGCCCGTGGCCTTGCGCGTGCTCCTTGTCGAGGACAGCCCCGACGACGCGGAGTTGATCGTTCGCACGCTGCAACGCAGCGGCTTCCAGCCCGACTGGGTTCGCGTGGACACCGAGGCGGCGTTTCTCGCCGCGTTGACCCCTGCTCCCGACCTGATCCTCTGCGACTACTCGATGCCGCAGTTCGACTCCATGCGCGCGCTGGCGCTCACGCGCGAGCGGGATCCGGACGTCCCGTTCCTGATCGTCTCGGGCACGATCGGCGACGACCTGGGTGTCCGGGCCATGCAAGCGGGCGCCGATGACTACCTGCTGAAGGACCGTCTGTCCCGCCTCGGCGGCGCGGTCACGAGGGCGCTCGAATCGGCGAGACTGCGGCGCGAGAAGCGGCTAGCCGAGGATTCACTGACGCGCCTGGTTCGCCATGCCGTCATCGGGATGTACCGCGTGACGTCGGAGGGCCGGTTCCTGGCGGTCAATCCCGCGCTGTGCGCCATGCTTGGCTACGCTTCGGAAGCCGAGCTGCTCGGCACACCAATCTGGGCGCTCTATTCGGACCCGGATGAGCGGCAGCGCCTGCTCGCCACGCTGCCGCGGGACAAGGTGCTCGAAGCCACCGAGGTGGAGTGGAAGAGGAAGGATGGCCGGCCGATTGTCCTGCGCCTGAGCGGCACCCGGTTCCGCGATCCAGACACCGGTCTCGACGGGTTCGAGATGGTCGCCGAGGACGTCACCGGGCGACGGGCGCTCGAGAACCAGTTACGTCACGCCCAGAAGATGGAGGCCGTCGGAAGGCTGGCCGGGGGAATCGCACACGACTTCAACAACCTGCTCACCGCGATTCTCGGCTACACCGACCTGGCCCTGAGCCAGGCTGGGCCCAACGATCACTGGGCCACGGACATCCGGGAGGTCCAGCGCGCCGCCGAGAGCGCCACGCACCTGACGCGCCAGTTGCTGGCGTTCAGCCGCAAGGAGGTGGTCACGCCGCAGCTCCTCCGCCTCGACGAGCTCGCGACCCAGATGGCGCCGCTGCTGCGGCGCCTGCTCGGCGAGGACATCCGCCTCGAGATCGCGGGCGATCCCGTGCACGTCAGGGCGGATCGCGGCCACCTCGAGCAGGTGGTGATGAATCTGGCCGTGAACGCCCGCGACGCCATGCCGACCGGCGGCGCTCTCGAGATCCGCACTGCCGTCGTGACGCTCCAGGATCCGCTGGCCCTGGGGCTGATCGGCCTTCCGCCGGGCGACTACGCGCAGCTCACCGTGAGCGACACCGGCTGCGGAATGGACGACGAGACGCAGTCACATCTCTTCGAGCCGTTCTTCACCACCAAGGAAAAGGGGAAGGGGACCGGTCTCGGCCTCTCGACCGTGTACGGCATTGTCGCCCAGAATATGGGTCGAGTCGTGGCGAACAGCCAGGTCGGCCGGGGCACGACGTTCACGATCTACCTGCCTCGCGTGGAGGAACCGCAGGAGGAACTGGAGCCCTCCACACCCGAGAGCCCGACGGCCGGTTCCGAGACGGTGCTGCTCGTCGAGGACGACGCCGCCGTCCGGACGCTGGTCGCCACCGCGCTCAGGCGCAAGGGGTACGACGTGCTCGAAGCCGCGGACGGAACCGAAGGCGCGTCCGTCTTCGAGCAGCGGCGCGCAGACGTCCAGATCATCATCACCGACGTCGTCATGCCGAAGATGAGCGGCCCGACGCTGGTGGCCTGGCTGCGGCGCGCGTCGCCTGAGGTCAGGGTCCTCTACCTTTCGGGATACACCGAAGACGCGATGGTGCGCCACGGGGTCGCGGGGATTCCGTGCCTCCAGAAACCGTTCACGGCCCAGGCGCTCCTCGACAAGGTGCGGGCCGTCCTGGATTCTCCCTTCTCAGGAGGCGCCCAGTGAGCGAGCGTGAGCAGTCAGTCCTCATCGTGGACGACACCGCCGAGGCGCGTGCAGTTCTGGCGCGGATCCTCTCGGAGTTCCGGCCCGTGTCGGCGGGCAGCGCGGCCGAGGCGCTTGCGATCCTGGAGGCTGGGGCCGAGCCGGATCTGTTCCTTCTCGACGTGGTGATGCCGGGCGTCGACGGGTACGCCCTCTGCCGAACGCTGAAAGCCGACGACCGTTGGCGCGACACCCCCGTGATCTTCATCACGGGGTTCGGCGACAAGGAACACGAGGCGGCGGCGTTCGAACTCGGCGCTGTCGACTACGTCGCCAAGCCGCTCGACCCGGCAGTGATCAGGGCGCGGGTCAGGACGCACCTCGCGCTCCAGGCCGCGAAGGAGACGATCGTCAGGCAGAACCTGACCCTCGAGCACCAGGTCGCCATTAGGACCGTTGAACTCGAGGCGGCATTGCAGCAGGTTCGCCAGGTGTCGCTCGAGACCATCATCCGGCTCTCGTGGGCAGCCGAATACAAAGACGAGGACACGGGCGAGCACGTGCTGCGCCTGAGCTACTACTCGGAGGCCATCGCCCGCCGGCTCGGGCTGCCGGAGGACGAGGTCGAGGCGCTTCTCCGCGCGGCGCCGATGCACGACATCGGGAAGATCGGGGTTCCGGATCGGGTGCTGCTGAAGCCGGGCCCGCTCGACGCCGGCGAGTGGGAGCTGATGATGCAGCACACGACGATCGGCGCGCGGATCCTCTCCGGGTCCGTGTCGGAGGCGATCAAGCTCGCCGGCGTGATCGCGCTCTCGCATCACGAGAACTGGGACGGCAGCGGGTATCCGCAGGGTTTGCGAGGCGAGGAGATCCCGCTGGCCGCGCGCATCGTCTCGGTGGCGGATACCTTCGATGCGCTGATGTCGAAGCGCCCGTACAAGCAGCCCTGTTCGCTTGAAGCCTCACTGGAGGTCGTACGCGGGCTGCGGGGCGGGAAGCTCGCCCCCGCGGTGGTGGATGCGTTCCTGGCCATCGAGGGCGAGATCGTGGAAATCTGCGCGACCTACCAGGACCGCGAGGTCAGTCCGCTGGCGAAGCTGCTCGGCGGTCCGTGGCTTCGCGGGGCGGCGCCAGGCTCCACATCCCCCCCGCTCGCGTCCGATCAGAAACCTCAACCATGAAGGACCGGCAGCCCGACTCCCGCCGCGCCGAGTGGGTGCTGGCCCTCAGTCTCGCCTGCGTGACGGCGGGCATCCTGGCAGCGGGGTACTTCTACTTCTCGGGTCACGAGAAGGCCTACCGTTCCCAGGTCGACCAGGCCCTTCTCTCCATCGCGGACCTCAAGGTCGCCGAGACCGCACAGTGGCGCCAGGAGCGCGTCGCCGATGGCGCCCTGCTGTTCCACAACACCGCTTTCTCCTCGCTGGCGCGGCGCGCCCCTCCCTTGTCTTCCATCGTTCTGCGGCGCATCCCGGACGTCATCAGGTCGGGCGAGATCACGTTTCAGGACTTCTACCGGAACGAGCACGACGGGCGGGTCGAACTCGCGGTCATGGTCCCCGTGATTGACGAATCGGGGGCCGGCTGTCGATCTTGAAACTCCGGACGCGGGACGCCGGACGAACTGTGACGGGTCACGGCACGCGATCGGGACGACCCGTGGCCGCCTGGTCCGCCGACGGGTTGATGTCGGCTATCCGCCAGGTCATCCATGGATGCTCTGTCGGACAAGGCGACTCAACGAGGCCGCTATAGAATAATGGGGTGTGGTGCCAAGATCGCGGTGCGTGACGTGCGAACGTTCACCGTGCCACTCTCCATTACACCTTCTAACGCCATTGGACTTGGCCGGTCACGCCTCAGGCCGTGCCCACGCCCTACGATCTCCGGGCAGGCGTATACTAAGCTCATCCACTAGTAGAACCGTCGACACGTCCGGGGGGGCGAAGCCCGGAGAGGAGCGAACGATGAAGCATCGAGTTCTCGTCATGCTGGCCGCGGCGGCGTTGATGTTCGTCATCCACCCTGCCGTGAGCTACGCGCAGGATGCCGCCGTCGTCAACATCGGCTTCCCGTTCATCGCCCAGGGCAAGACCATGCCCGCCGGCGAGTACGAGCTGCAGGTAAACGGCGACGAGACGGCTTTCACGCTGACCGCCGAGCCGAAGGGCAAAGGCGAGTTTGTCTCGGTCGTGACGCGGCTGGCCGCACCTGAGCCGCCGGGCAACGACACCCACATCACCTTCGACAAGGTCGGAACCACGTACTATCTGTCGGAGGTCTGGCTGCCTGGCGCGGACGGCTATCTCGTCTACGCCGCCAAGGAAAAGCACACCCACACCATCGTCAAGGGTCAGAAGAAAGCCAAGAAGTAATCGCAAGTCGTGGCCCGGCGGGTTCCGCCCCCGGGCCACGCTCTCCCGCCAGCGCCCCCCCCGCATTTGTCCTCGCCTCACGCGACAGGCCTCGTCGAGCATCGACCGAGGTCCCCATCCAGAATCGGAACGGCGTCGGCCCCTGCGAGAGCATATCTTGCGTTGGCGGGGTAAGATGTCGCGCATGATGTCCAGATTGCTGCGCGCGGTCGCGGTGGCCGCGTCGGTGTCCGCTGCCGCGGCCCTTCAGGCTGCCCCGCCTTCGCTGCTGATCACCGACGTGACCCTCATCGACGGCACCGGTGCGCCGCCTCAACCGGGCGTCGACCTCCTCGTTCAAGACGGCCGCATCGTCTCGGTCGTGCCGGCCGCCGCGGCCCGTCCGGCAGGTACCGATCGCGTCATCGACGGCCTCGGCCTGGTGGCGATCCCTGGCCTGATCGACGCGCACGTCCACCTGTCCGGCGGTCCGAGGGACGAGCAGGTGGCGTCGCTGCGCACGGCGCTTCGAGGAGGCGTGACGGTGGCGTGGGACCTCGCGGGCGACGCCCGCGTCATTTCGGAACTCTCGCGCGAGGCGCTGGTCGGCGAGATCGCATCGCCCGCCATTTTCCACGCGGCGCTCATGTCGGGCCCGGCGTTTTTCACCGATCCGCGAGTGATCGAGGCGTCGGCCGGCTACCGGCCTGGCGACGCGCCGTGGGCCCGCGCCGTCACGCCCAATCTCGATCTCCCCCAGGCTGTGGCCGAGGCGCGCGGGACGGGCGCGAATGCCCTGAAGCTCTACGCGGCCCTCGACGCCGCCACGGTGCGCCGCATCACGGCGGAAGCCCACCGCCAGCACCTGCGTGTCGTCGCCCACGGCACCGTGTTTCCGGCGAAGCCCGGGGATCTGGTGGACGCCGGCGTGGACATGCTGGCGCACGCGGCCTATCTGGCCTGGGAAGGCAGCCCGCCGAGCCTTGAGTTCCAGAAGCGCGCGCAGGGAGATTTCGCCGGCGTGCCGCCCGACTCGCCGGTGATCGATCGTCTGCTGCGCGCGATGCACGACCGCCACGTGGCGCTCAACCCGACGCTCTGGGTGTTTGCAGACCATCCGGCCGCCGATGGCCTCGCCGACCGGCGCATCCGCTGGGGCGCCGAGGTGACCCGCCGCGCCTACGCGGCCGGCGTGACCATCGTGGCAGGCACCGACGGCATGACGACAAGAGGCGACGATCTCCCGACACTGCATCGGGAACTGGAGTTGCTCGTGACGAGCGCCGGGCTGCCGCCGCTCGCGGCACTCTCGGCCGCGACGCGCAACGCGGCCGAGGTGATGGGGCTTCCGGGGCGCGGCACGATCGCGCCCGGTTTCGTCGCCGACATCGTTCTGCTCGGCGCCAACCCAGCGGACGACATTCTCAACACGCGGAGCATCCGCTACGTCATCCAGGGCGGCGCCGTCGTGCGCGAGCCCGATCCGAAGAGGTGATCGTCATGGCTCAAGTCACCAGGCGCGCGGCGCTGGGCACGCTCGGCGCGGCCATCGTCGCCGCACCCGCCGTCCTGCGCGGTAGGCGCCGCGTGTTCGCCGACTCGCCGCGGGAGTACTCGGCGCGCGCCATCAGTCTTCTCGGACAGGGGGTCGTCGTCGACCTGCTCAACCAGTTTCGCTTCCCTGACTATTCGGAACATCCGCCGAAGAGCGAGCGCTGGCTCCGTGTGCCGGGCAGCTTCACCCCGGCCGACGCGGCCGTCTATCACGGGTCCGGAATCAACGTGTTCGCGCTCGGCGACGGGGCGAGGGATTACGAGGAGGGCGTGCGGTTCTTCGCCGACTGGAACGGCTTCATCGCCGCCTACCCCGACGATCTGCTCCGCATCGACAAGGCGGGCGACTTCGAGAAGGCCCGCGCCGCGCGCAAGATCGGCATCCTGCTCACCTTCCAGGATGCGATCCACTTCCGCGGACCAGACGACGTGGACGCGTTCTACGGGATGGGCCAGCGGCTGTCGCAGCTGACCTACAACTTCGACAACCGGATCGGCAGCGGATTCCTCGAGCAGCGCGATGGCGGATTGACCGTCTTCGGGGCGTCGATCATGGCGCGGATGGAACAGGTCGGCATGGCGGTCGACGTGTCGCACTGCGGCGACCAGACCACGCTCGACGCGCTCGAGGCGGCGAAGAAGCCGATCGTGATCACGCACGCCAACTGCCGCGCGCTCATGCCCGGTCACCTGCGGTGCAAGACCGACGAGATGATCCGCAAGATGGCGAAGACGGGCGGCGTGATGGGGATCGGGTTCCTGCGGTTCATGAACCGCGGCGCCGAACCGGTGACGATCGAGGACGTGCTCGATCACTTCGACCATGTCGCGCGGCTGGTCGGCGTGCAGCATCTCGCCGTGGGGTCGGACCTCGACATCGTGGGCAATGCCAACGCGGTGAAGGGCGGCGGCTTCCAGCCCTCCTCACAGCCGAACTTCGCGCGGTATCAGTACCACGCCGACGCCGACGGACGCATCAGCGTCAAGGGACTCGACCACCCGAAGCGGATGCTCGACCTGGCTGAGGGGTTGATCCGCCGCGGCTACAGCGACGCGGACATCTCGCTGATCCTCGGTGGGAACGCGGTGCGGGTGCTGTCGGCGATCTGGGCGCGCGCCTAAAGGGCTCGAGGCTCAGGACTCAAGGCGGTACGTAGGCCGGCGCTCTTACTACTTGAGTTTCGGCGGGACCCGCTTCCTGGTGGCCTGCTCGAAGGCGTAGGCGATCTCGATCAGCTTCGGCTCGCTGCACGCCGTGCCGGTGAAGCTCACGCCGAACGGCGAGGGCTTCGGGTCGAAGCCGGCCGGCAGCGCCGACTGGCCGCCCCCTTCCCCGCCGCCTCCCCTCGCCCCTCCGCCGGGCGCGTTGGGCACGAAGCCGAACGGGACGATGACGGTCGGGTAGCCGGGCTTGGCGGCAATCGCCGCGCCGTTCCCGCCGGGGAACAGCAGCGCGTCGAGGCTGTACTGCTTCATGACGGCGTCGATCCCCTCGGTCGCGCTCAGCCGGATGTCCTTCGCGCGGTCGGCCTGGTAGCGCGCGCGGTCGGCGCGCACATCCATCTCGTCGGAGATGTCGAGCAGCGCCTGGCCGTACTTGATCGCATTCGCCCGCTGGTGCGCCACGTTCCAGAGCCGCAGCTCGGTGAGCGTCTTCACCGGTGCCGTCGGCCCGAGCGAGGCCAGCCACGCACCAAAATCGCGCTTCATCCCGTACTTGAGGACGATCGAGCAGTCGGCGTCCTTCCCCTTCCCGCTGTCGAGGCTGCCGCAGGTCGACCACATGAGGAAGTTGTCCTGCGCCTCCTTGGCCACCACGCTGGGGATGTCGGCCGGATTGACGATGACGGCGCCCTGCTGCTTGAGCGCCTCGATCGCCTCGGCCATCAACTTCGCCTGGTCGGCGTTGAGCCCGCCGCGGGGCTGCGTGGCCCCGGGCAGCGTGACGCGCTCGTAGAACGACGCGCGCGGGATGCCGATCCGCGCGCCCTTCAGCCCGTCGGGCTTCAGAAAGCGCGTGTAGTCGCGTCCCGGCGGCGGCGTGCACGTCTTGGTGGCCGCGTCGTTCGGGTCGGGCGCGGCTCCCTCGAGCGCGCCGAGCATGATGGCCGCATCGGTGACGGTGCGCGCCATCGGCCCGGGCGTGTCCTGGTCGGCCGTGATCGGGATGACGCCGTACCGGCTGATGCGGCCGACGGTCGGCTTGATCCCGACGAGCATGTTCTGGTTCGACGGGCTGAGGATCGAGCCCGATGTCTCGGTGCCGACGTTGGCCGCCCAGAAGCTGGCCGCGGTGCCGATGCCCGAACTCGACCCGCCGGTCTGGAGGATCGGCCGCCCGTCGGCGGTCTCGCGCGGGTCGCGCCGCGGGTCGTACGGGTTCATCCCGTACCCGCCAACCGCGCTGTAGTTGGTGGGCATGCCGACGGCCACCCAGTTGGCCAGCTCGGTCATGACCGTCTTGGCAATGATGATCGCCCCGGCGTCGCGCAGGTTCTTCGTGAGCGTCGCCTCGTAGGGCGGCACGAACCCGGCGAACGCCAGCGCGCCGCCGGTGGTCGGCATGTCGGTCGTGTGGATGTTGTCCTTGAGCGCGATCGGGATCCCGTGCAGCGGCCCGCGGATCTTCCTCTGGGCGCGCTCGGCGTCGCGCGCCTCGGCCTCCTCGATCGCGCGGGGATTGACCGAGATGGTGGCGTTGAGCAGCTTCTCGTAGGTGGCGATCCGCTCGAGGCTCTGGCGCACCAGCTCCTTCGAGGTGACGCGCCCCTGCTCCATGGCCGCGCGCATCTCAGGGATCGTCGCCTCGACGATCGTGAACGGCGCGGGCGGGTCCGGCGGCACGGCGGGCGTCTTCGGCTTCGACTGGGCGGACAGCAGCGCCACGGCGCACGCCGCCGCCAGGGCGGTCAGGCAGATGCTGGATCGGGTCATGGCCGCACATTGTAGCGCGTCGGCGGCCGGTTGCAGTCCCGGCCGCCAACACCGGCCGTCGCGCTACAGGTACGCCACCTCGCCGTGTTCGACCTCGTCGAGGCCGAGTTCCTCCTCGTCCTTGCTCACCTTGACCGGCGTGATCCGGTTGATCACGATCAGCATGAGGTAGGTGAACACGAACGCGTAGACCGCGGCGAAGAGCACCGACCCGACTTCCTTCAAGAAGAAATCCACGTTGCCGTGCAGCAGGCCGTCAGCGCCGCCGGTGGGATTGACCGCCTTGAAGGCGAACAGCCCCAGGCAGACCACGCCCAGAACGCCGCCCACGCCGTGCACGCCCCACACGTCGAGCGCGTCGTCCCAGTCGAGGCGGTTCTTGAGCCAGATCGCGTAGTAGCAGACGATGCTGGCGAGGATGCCGATGAGAATGGCGGTGGCGGTGCTGACGTAGCCGGCCGCGGGCGTGACCGCCGCCAGGCCCGCGATCGAACCGGTGAGCAGGCCGACGAACTTCGGCTTCTTCTCGATGATCCAGGCGAGCACGAGCCACGTGATGGCGGCAAACGACGCCGCCACGTCGGTGTTGAGGAAGGCGAGCGACGTCACCGGGTCCACCTTCAGCTCGCTGCCGGCGTTGAAGCCGTACCACCCGAACCACAGCAGCCCGGTGCCCAGCGCGACGAGCGGGATGCTGTGCGGCCCCTTGTCCTGCACCTTCCGGCGCCCGACGTAGAAGACGGCGGCGAGCGCCGCCATCCCGGCGATGCAGTGCACGACGATGCCGCCGGCGAAGTCGAGGACGCCGCTCTTCTGGAGGATGCCGCCTCCCCACACCATGTGCGCGAACGGGAAGTAGACGAGCAGCAGCCACGCGACGAGGAACAGCAGGTACGCCTTGAACCGGACCCGGTTGGCGAACGCGCCGGTGATGAGCGCCGGGGTGATCTGCGCGAACATCATCTGGTAGGCCACGAACACGACGAGCGGCAGCGTGGGCGAAGCCGGAAAGTCGGTGGTCGGCCCGATGTTCATCAGGAACGCGTGATGGAAGTTTCCGATGACGCCGAAGAAGTCGGGGTTCGCGGCGTCTCCGTAGCTCCCGCTGAAGCACATCGAGTAGCCGCAGATGGCCCAGAGCACCGTCGTCACCCCCATCGAGACGAAGCTCTGGATCATGATGGTGAGCACGTTCTTGCGGCCGACCAGGCCGCCGTAGAAGAACGCGAGGCCGGGGGTCATCAGCATGACGAGGCTGGTCGAGACCAGCATGAATCCGATGTTCCCAGTGTCCCAGTGCATGGTGGCTTCCTCCTGAACACGAACACATGACCACGGCGTGAACGAGCCGGCGGTCGCCGGCAGCCCTCAGAACACGAACAGCGCGTTGACGCTGGCGGTCACCTGGCTCAGCCCGAAGGTGCCGTCGGAGAGTTCGAACACGGCCCGGTCGGACCAGTCGCACCTCAGGTCGCCGCGGACGATCAGCATCGGATGCGGGCGGAATTCCGGTGTGAGCGTCATTTCTTTCAGCGTCTGGACGTACCCCGTGCGCGCACCCTCGGGGTCGTCGAACCACTCGCCGCGGAGCGTGATCGCCGTGCGGCGCGAGAGCGCATAGCGCGCGTAGCCGGCGAGACCTTCCCAGGTCGAATCCCTGACGCCGCCGCCGGCGGTGACCGGCAGCGTCACGGCCGCCTCCCTTCCGTAGTCGTAGTTCGCCGTCAGCGTGAGCGCCGGCGTCGCCTTGAAGATCGCGACCGCGTCGAAGAGATGGCGCAGGTTCGAGTTGTTGTTCGCCTGCTCGGGCCCGCCGAGATAGTTGGCCGTCAGCGACACGCGCGGCGACGGCGTCAGCGCCACCTGGGCGCCGATCGACTTCCCGCTGTTGTTGTCCCGTGCGTTGTCCCAGCCGTTGACGACCAGCAGCTGTGCCGAGACCCGGTCGCTGAAGGGATAGCTGACGCGGAGCCCCGTGTGCGTGAACGGCTCGGCGTAACCAAACAGAAGCCCGCGCGAGTGATTGTCGTTGAATCCGTCGTAGCCGTCGCTGACCTCGTACCCGACGTGCGTGACGAACTTCCCGGCGTCGATCTTGATGCCGCGCGCGGCGGGGACCACGTAGCTCACGAACACCTGCCGGAGGTCGAAGTCCCCGGCGTGTCCCGAGGCGTCGCGGAAGAGGCCCAGAGCGGCGGTGACGCGCGGTTCCAGGGTCCCGAATGTGAGATCGGCGCGGAACCCCACGTCGCCGGGCTTGCTCACGGGGCGCTGCACGACGAACTCCACGACGTCGAGCTCAATCGATCGGTCATCCGAGTCGAAGACCCGGAAGGGGATCGTGCGCGACGCCGGCGCGTTGAGGTCGGCCACGTAAGACGTGGACACGAGCCCGTTGAACGAGATCGTCTGGTACCAGGGTGCCGACGGCGGAGCGGCCGGCGGCGGAGACTGACCTGCGGGATCGCCGGCCTGCCGGGCGAATGCTGACTGGCAGGAGATGACGAGCAGAATGGCGGCAGTCCAGGCGGCCAGTCGGCGGCCCGCGAGAGGAAGACGTTCTGACATAGAAGACTCCGCGGCCGAGCACGTCGTTCATCACGACGCGTCCGACAGGCGAGGGCTCATGAGCACTGAATGAGGTCGGCGGAACACGAAGTGTGGAGCGGTCGAGCGAGCGGTCGTGAACCGACGCCACGCGGCGGAGCAGACCCGACGATCGCTCCTGCAGCGGGTCGACCGCCTGATGCCGGCGGCCGCCGAGCAGCCAGCCGTCGCCGAGACTATCGGTCGGATCGCCGGCAGGCGGCTCCTCCGCCGGCGGAATCCGGGTGGCGGCCGCGATCGTTGGATACCGGAAGCCGGAACACCGTGCGTGCTCGCAGCGGTCGACGCTCGCCTCGGAGTACGGCCAAGCGACGGCAAACACGCCGAGAAACAGGGTGGTAAACAGGAGGACGGCGAGATGCGCAGCCGGCGCGATGTCACCGCCGGCCCGCAGGGGCCGATTGGCCAGATCCTGACCGGCACGTCGGACCGTCAATTGGGCGGCACGATCGTAGGATGGTCGCGTGGCTGGCATCTGCTGCGAGTGCACCATGAAGGTCCACGCTCGCGGCGCCAGGGGCGCCTCGGGGGGCGGGTGCTGCTACGCTATCCGGGCGGCCGGACGCTTGTCAACTGCACGTGGGCAGGAGGAATCTCCGCCACCGTTGGACATCGAGCAGCGGGCCCGCCGATGTCAGTCCCGCGTCAGACTCAGCTGCCCGCCGCCGCGAGCGGCAATGAAGAGGAAGACCAAGCAGTAGAGCACGGCCAGCTCGCCGTGGTTCTGGACCGGCCAGAACCCCTGACGGGCGTGCGCGGTGAAGTAGGCCACCGCCATTTCGCCGGAGGCAACCAAGGCCGCCCAGCGCGGGAAGATGCCGAGGGCCACCATCAGGCCAGCGACGAGCTCGATCACGCCCGCCAGGCCCAACTCGGACATCAGCGGCATCCGAGTCCCACCCAGCAGGCCGAACGTCTTCTGCAGGCCATGTTCCGCGAACAGCAGCCCGCTCAGCAGGCGAAGCAGGAAGTACGCGACGTCCACGAGAAACGACTGGGCTCGGGCCATGCGGCGTCCTCCTTCCGAAAGAACGGAACCCCCGGCAATCCTGACCCCTGATCCCTATTCGTAGCGCAGCGCCCGGACCGGGTCGGCGCGGGTCACGCGCCGCGCGGGGAGGTAGCAGGCAGCGGCGCTCACGAGCGTGAGCACGGCCGCCACCTCGGCCATGGTCGCAATGTCGTGCGGGCTGACGGCGAACAACAGGCTGGCCACGACGCGGCCAAGCAGCCAGGCGGCCAGCAGGCCCGCGGCCAGCCCCGCGAGCACGGGCCGCATGCCGTCGCGGACGATCATCCGGTGGACGCTCCCGCGGCCGGCGCCGAGCGCCATCCGGATGCCGATCTCGCTGCGGCGCCTGGTCACCGACCACGACACGACGCCGTAGATCCCGAGGCAGGCCAGCAGCATCGCCGAGCAGGCGAAGATCGTGGTCAGCGACAGTTGGAAGCGGCGCACCGCCACCGACGCCGACAGCACGTCGTTCATGGTCCGCACGCCGCTGACGACCACGTCGCGATCGACGCTCCAGACCGCGCGCCGGAGCATTGGCGCGAGCGTCGCCGCGCCCGACTGGCGGACGACCATGTAATAGTCGGGGATCTCGCCCGCGTCCCAGTAGAGGTAGAGTGTCGGCACGGGCCGCGACTCGAGGCCGACGCTGACGTCGCGGACGACGCCCGCCACGATCATTGGAGGCTCGCCGTTGGCCAGCCCCCGGCCGAACGCCTGCCCGACCGGATCCTCGTGCGGCCAGATGAGGCGCGCGGTCGATTCCGAGATGATGGCCACCTTCCCCGTTCGATCGGCCTCCGTGAAGCTCCGGCCCGCCACCAGGGGGATGCCCATCGCGCGGAAGTACTCCGGGCTGCAGAACCGGAAGTTGATCGGGGAAGCTCGGCCGCGGGCCGGTTGTCCCCGGGCCGCCGGATCAGGTCCACCCACGTCTCCCCCTCGAGCGGCAGCTGGGAGGTCAGGCCCACGCTCGACACGCCCGGGATCGCGGCCACCTGGTCCAGGGCCTTCCGGTAGAACGCTTCCCGCGCTTCCTTGGTGGCATACGCCTTCCTCGGCAGCGTCAACTGCGTCGTCACGACGTGGTCGGGACGGATTCCCGCGTCGACGCCGAGTACCCGGACGAAACTCATCATGAGCAGGCCGGCCACCACCAGCAGCGCGGCGCTCAGCGCCGTCTCGGCGCCGACCAGCAGGTTGCGAGTGAGCCGTCCGCCGCGCCCGTCGGTCACGGTCCGCGACTCGCCGCCCATCGCCGCCTGGGGCGGGACCCGCGCCGCCTTCCACGCCGGTAGCAGGCCGAACAGCAGGCCGCTCAGCATCGACAGCCCGAGGGCGAAGCCGAGGATCCTCGCGTCGAGCGTCACTTCGTCGAGGCGCGGCAGGTCGATCGGCGCCTTCGCGACCAGCACCCTTAGTCCGGCCCACGCGCCCAGCATGCCGAGCGCGCCGCCGGCGAAGCCGAGGCAGAGGCTCTCGACGAGCGCCGCCCTGAGCAGCTGCCACCTCGTGGCGCCCAGCGCGCGCCGGATCGCGATGTCGCGAGCCCTCGCCGCGCCGCGCGCCAGCGCGAGGTTGGCGAGGTTCACGCACACGATGAGCAGCACCGCGCCGACCGCGGCCAGCAGGATCAGCAGCGGCGCCCGCGAACTCCCGGTCACCTCGTCGCGAAGCGGCGTGAGCACCGCCGCGACGTGCATCTTCTCGGGGATGTGCGTCGAGATGTCCGCCTGCAGGATGTTGAGTTCACTCGCCGCCTGCGCGAGGGTGCGCCCCGGCCTCAGGCGGGCGATCACGCAGTAGTTGAACGGGCCTCCCCACTCCTGCGCGTTCCTGTCGAACGCGATCGGCGTGTAGAGCTGGGCCCGGTCCGGCATGGCCACCACCTGGCCGGGACGGCTGGACGGCAGGTGGAAGCCGGCCTCGAGGATGCCGACGACGGTGCGCGGCGTGCCGTCGACGGTGATCGTCCGCCCGACGACCGCGGGATCGCCGCCGTAGCGCCTCTTCCACAGCGCCTCGGTCAGCAGGACGACGGGGTTGCGGCCGGGCTGGTCCTCTTCGTCCCGGAAGAGCCGGCCGAGCCGGACTCTCGCGCCGAGCATCGGCAGCAGCGTCGACGATACCCTGGCCGCTTCGACCTGCTCCGGGTCGCCGGTGCCGGTGAGGACAGCGCGCCGCCCGTCGACGATCCCAACCTGCGAGAAGGACCCGATCCGCTCCTTCCATTCGAAGTAGTGGCGCGCCGAGACGGGCAGCCTCGGATAGGTCTTCGCCAGCTCGACCACGACTTCGTTGACGTTCACGAGCCGGTCGGGTTCGCGGTAGCGAAGCGGCCGGAGCAGCACCCCGTCGACGAGCGAGAGGATGAGCGTGACGGCGGCGACGGCGAAAGCGAGCGACAGCACGGCGAGCGTGGTATAGGCGCGATCGCGGATCAGTCCGCGGATGGCGGTGCGCAGATCCTGCAGGAGAGTCATCCGGTGTCCTCGTGACCGTAGACGCAGGACGGCATCCCGGGGTTCCCGGGCGGCCTCAACGCTCGACCTCCCACAGCGTCCAGACCGGCTTGTCGGCGATCAGTCCGAACACGTCGAAGCGGTCGGTGAATCGCCCGGGCGTGGCGAGGCGGCGCACGCACCGGATGCCGGCCGAGGTCAGCGAGGCGGGCGGCACCGGCCCGGTCCGCAGCACGAGCACCGACGTGCCGGCCGGCGCGTGGGCGGCGCGCACGAGATCCGGGCCGTCGGGCATCAGGCTCGCCGACACGGTGTCCGGCCGATAGAAAGCCATGCCCTGCCAGTCGTCCAGGCGGTTCTGCGACGGCCGGCCGGGAATGACATAGAGCCGCGTCTGGCCCGCGCGGCCAATCTCGGCCACCTTCTCGACCAGCGGGAAGGTCGGCGACGCGGCCAGGAACGTCACGACCGTCAGCGCCACGGCGTTCGCGACGGCCGCCGTCCACGCCGACGCCGCGCGGACGGCCCTGAGACGGGGGGCGTCGAGCCATGCGGCCAGCCGGGCGGGCAGGCGGTCGAGCGACACGCCGAGCGCCAGCGCGATCGGCAGGAGCATCGGGATCATGAACCGCACTTCCTTGTGCGCGCTGGCGGCGTGCGCGAGCACGAACGGCAGGATCATCCACGCCAGCAGGTGGCGCCGGCAGGTCCAGGCCCCGACGAGCAGCGTCGCCAGCGCCAGCACGTCGAACGGCGGCAGCAGGAGCAGCAGGGCCGGCGCGAACGTCATCCACCACGGCGAGGTCCCCCTCTGGGCGGCAACGCCGTGAATCATGTTGACGTCGACGTAGCGGAACGGCGTGAACACCCACGCGCCGTACAGCCAGTGGTCGATGACGACGTTTGCCGCGACGGCCACAAGAGACGCCGCGGCTGCGAGGGCGATCGGCCGCCACGACCCGCATCGGTAGACCAGCAGCCAGAGACTGGCGCCGGCGATCGCGGGGGCCATCTGCACGCGGACGAAGAAGGCGAACCCCCAGACGACGCCCGCGCCCGCCGCCAGCACCACGGCGCGCGCCGGAATGGGCGCGCCGGCGCCACGCTCATCCGCAGGCCACGCGTCGGCGGCATCGAGGAGCAGCGTCAGGCCGAGAAACGTCAGCGACGCGCCCCAGCCGTCAGCCGAGAAGCGCGCGCGGAGGAACGGCGCCATCCACAGGAAGAGCGTGCCGTAGAAGGCCAGCCGGCGGTACGCCTGCCGGCGGATCGTCGGCAGGAGCCGCGCGCACAACCGCAGCGACACCCACAGGCCGAGCAGCGCGGACGCGAGACGCAGCAGGAAGGCGGCCAGAAAGGGCGTGAACGCGCCGGCCCGCTCGAGCAGGGTGAAGAGGCCGGCGGCCAGCCACGGCTGGAACCCGGAGCGGATCCGCTCGGCGAATTCCCAGGGGAGGGCCGAAGCCGGCTCATGTCCGAGCCTGTGCCAGGCGAACTCGATGATCTGCCAGTGCTCGTCCGAGGTCAGGAAGCCGCGGTTGAACCACGCGGTCAGGACGCTGACCACCAGGGCCGCCGCCACCGCGCGCGACACGCGCGTGCCGGGGAGCGACGCGCGCAGCGCACTTAGATCATCCACAGTGCTTCTCCGCAGCGCCACGCGAGCCAATCCTCACGAGCCGGCGCGGCACTCGTGGTCGCTCTTCCAGCGGTAGACCTCGAACGCCCCCTCCGCGCTGGCCGGTCCGGCCGCATCGACGCGGTCGTAGCAACTCTCGAGGTAGCGCGGAATCCAGTCGAGGATCCGCCGCGGCGATTCCGGGCCCATCAGCCACGAGGACCGGTGGAGCACCGCCACGACGAACTTCGGGTGGGCGGCCTCCACCTGCCGGATCATCTCGTCCTGCATGCGCGCCGCGTACGGCTGCGCCTCCATCAGCGCGTAGGTGTAGATGTAGCCGGTCGCGGCGCGACGGTCGGCGTAGAAGTAGATCTCGGGCTCCGAACCGAGCACGGCAATCCGGTCGCCCGGGGCCGTGGCGTCCCGCACGAACTGCGCCACCTGGCGCGCATCGATGAAGTGCGACGACCGGTAGACCGCCCGGCTCACGTCGTCGGGCGAGGCTGCGAAGAGCGCCGCGCGCTGACCGACGATGAGCGCGGCCGAGCACGCGGCGAGCAGGGCGACCGCCGCACCGCCGAAGAACCAGCGCGGCACGATCCGCCATCGCCACCGGCTCATGGTCTCGACGCCGACGCCAGCCAGGAGGCCAACGGCCGGCAGCAGCAGGATGAAGTAGTGCTCGCGGAAGTAGAATCCGGGACACAGGGCGGCGAACGACGCGACGGCAAAGCTGGTGAGGAACACCCTGGCCTCGGCCGGCCAGCGGCCGGCCCACATCAGGATGAACCCCACGCCCCCGGCGATCCACAGCGGCAGGCTCGACTCGGTGGCCGCCGTCCAGCCCTCCGCGAAGAGCCTCGGAGCCTCCCGCAGGGGCACGGTCGACACGTAGGCGCGGGCGTAGTCGATCGTCCAGAACCAGAACGCGCCGAAGACGCCCTCGAAGGCGAGCACTGCGCAGGTCGCTGCGAAGGGCACCGCCGCGCCGGCGAGCACGAGAGCCGCCGCCGCCAGCTTCGACACTCCGGCCCCGGACGACCTCCAGTCGCGCCAGAGCACGAACGCCGCCAGAAGCGGCACGAACACCACGGCGTGCTGCTTCATCAGCACCGCGAGGCCGGCCAGCGCGCCGGCGAGCAGCGCGCGCCGCCACGTGGTCGGCGCGCGGCCGACGACGATCCACACGGCCGCCATCAGCGGCAGCAGGACGAAGTGGGTGGCATGGGCGAACAGGCCCATGATCTGCGGCGAGAGCGACAGCAGCGCGAACACCCACGACGCCGCCACGGCCGCCCACGAGCCGAGCCACCGGCGGCCCACGAGGAACACCAGCACGACGGTCACCGCGTTGACGAGCAGGAGGCCTTCCCGGATGCCTTCCGGCGTCTGTCCGAACGCGGCCAGCATGAGGCTGTTCGCATAATAGACGCCGGGGAACTTCATGTTATAGGCCGCTTCGTAGGGAGGCGTGCCCTTCAGGATCAACTGGCCGGCGTACGCGTACTCGCCTTCGTCGCGCTCGAGCGGGGCGCCGGCCGCGCCGAGGCGGATCACCGCCACGAACACGAGAATCGCGATCAGCGCAGCGACGGGCCCCCATCGGCGCCAGACCCGCGTGTCGCCGCCGGCCGCTCCTTCCTGCCGGACAGGCAGCGCCTTGATTCGACGGGTGCGTTGCGGCATGTGACGCGACTCTACCACCGTTCCCCGTCACGCGAAACGCCGAAGCGGCCCCGTCCGGTCACCACGCGATCCCCGCGCGGTCATCGCGCGGCCATCGATGGCGCCGACCCTTGGTTGCCTGTAGACTGTGGGTGCTCGGTTCGCAACACACCCGACTCTATGAGCCATCGCCGGCGCCAGCGACCCTCGCAGGCGGCGGCACCGGATCGCGGTCCGGTCCGCACGCCGCTCGTCCTCCCGGCCCGCACACGCGCGCCTCTTCAGTGGATCGACCTCGCCATCGCGGGCGTGCTCGTCGCGGCCACGATCCTCGTCTACGCCCAAGTGCGGACGCACGGTTTCCTCACGTACGACGATCCGGAGTACGTCACGGCGAACCCGCACGTGACGGCCGGGCTGACGACGGCGGGAGCCGCGTGGGCGCTTACGGCCCGTGACGACGCCAACTGGTTCCCGCTCACGTGGCTGTCGCACATGACCGACGTCCAGATGTTCGGCCTGAACGCCGGCGCGCACCACCTGGTCAGCCTGGTCCTGCACCTGCTCAGCGCGCTGCTGCTGTTCGCCGTCTTCAGGCGGATGACGGGGGCCCGGTGGCCGTCGGCGCTCGTGGCGTGCCTCTTCGCCCTGCACCCGCTTCACGTCGAATCGGTGGCGTGGGCGGCCGAGCGCAAGGACGTGCTGAGCGGCCTCTTCTGGATGCTGACGCTCCTCGCCTACGCGCGCTACGTCGAGCGGCCGGGACGCGGTCGTTACGCGCTCGTGCTGGCGGCGTTCGGCCTCGGCCTGATGGCGAAACCGATGCTCGTCACCCTGCCGCTGGTGCTGCTGCTTCTCGACTGGTGGCCGCTCGGACGCTGGAGCCCCGCCGGCGATCGCCGACGCGCCGTGGCGATGGTGATGTCGCTCATCCGCGAGAAGCTGCCGCTGCTGGCGCTCTCGGCGGTGGCCTCGGTCGTCACCTTCCTCGTGCAGCGGTCGGGCGGCGCCGTGGCTGCAGCTGACGCGGTGCCCCTGAGCCAGCGTGCGGCCAACGCCGTCGTGTCCTACGTGGTCTACCTTCGCGACATGGTCTGGCCCGCCCGACTGGCGGTCTTCTATCCGCTGCGGCCGACCGATCCGTGGATCGCCCTCGCCGCCGCCGCGGCGCTCGTCGCGGTCACGATCGGGGTCGTGCGCGCCGCTGGCCGTCGCCCTTACGTGGCGGTGGGCTGGTTCTGGTACGTCGGCACGCTGGTGCCCGTCATCGGGCTGATCCAGGTGGGAGCGCAGTCGCACGCCGACCGCTACACCTACATCCCGTCGATCGGCCTCACGGTGGCTGCCGCATGGGGTCTCGCGGAGGTCGCCGGGCGCTGGCCCCGGTACAGGATGGGGATTGCGGCTTTCGCGGCCGCGGCCTGCGTGGCCGCCGACGCGGTCACCTGGGGGCTGCTGCCCTGCTGGCGGACCAGCGAAACGCTCTTCACGCGCGCGATGGAAGTCACAGGCCGCAACTACGTTGCCGAGTTCACCCTCGGCCTGGTCCGGCGGAGCGAGGGCCGCCTCGACGAGGCGCTCGCCCACTACGAGCGGGCGCTGGCGATTCGTCCGGCCTACGCCGAGGCGCAGAACAACATGGCCGAGATCCTGATGGCCCAGGACCGCGTGCCCGAGGCGCTGCCGCACCTGGCCGAAGCGCTGCGGCTGCGCCCCGACCTGGTGGACGCGCACGTCAATCTCGGCATCGCCAGCGCCGAGGCGGGCCGGCCTGACGCGGCCACGGCCGCGTTCAGGGATGCGCTCCGTCTCGCCCCGGACAACGTGCCGGCGCTCGCGGGACTCGGCACCGCGCTGACCCGACTCGGTCAGCCGGAGGAAGGAATCCGGTTGCTGGCAGAGGCCGCGCGGCGCGAGCCCGCGAGCCCGACCGTTCATGCCGGGCTGGCGACCGCTCTGGCGCGCGCCGCGCGCGGCGACGAGGCGCGCGGCGAGTTCGCCGCCGCCATCCGCTTGCAGCCGGAGAACGCGCAGGTTCACTTCGACCTGGGCACGCTGCTCGCCGGGGAAGGTCGCCTGAGCGACGCCGTCACCGAGTTCGCCGAGGCCGTCCGCCTGAAGCCGGGCTACGTCAAGGCCCGCGTCAATCTCGGCTCGTCGCTGGCGGCGCTGGGCCGATACGATGAGGCGGTCGTCCAGTTCACCGAGGCGCTGCGCCTGCAGCCGAACCTGGACGAAGCGAGACGCAACCTGGATTACGCGCGGGAGCTGCAGGCCCGCGCGGCGAAACGGTAGGCGGCTTGCCCTGAGCGAGCGAAGCGAGTCGAAGGGTAGGCAGTAGGCCGTGAGCGGCCGCACACGGAGACCAGAATCGATGAGCCAGAGAACGGCAGGACGCGTGGCGTGGCGGTCGGCAGACGGCGCCTCACGCCTCCTTCAGGGTGACAGCTTCGCGGTGCTGCGAACGCTGCCCGACCGAAGCGTCGACTGTGTGTGGACCGACCCGCCCTACCTGCTCTCGAACGACGGCATCACCTGCGTGTCGGGGAAGATGGTGAAGGTGAACAAGGGCGAGTGGGACCGCAGCCGCGGCATCGCGCTCGACTACGAGTTCAACCGCGCGTGGCTTGCCGAGTGCCTGCGCCTCCTCACGCCGGGCGGCACGATCTGGGTCAGCGGCACGCTGCACGTCTACCTGAGCGTCGGCATGGCCATGCAGGAGCTCGGCTTCCGCATCCTCAACGACATCGTCTGGGAGAAGCCCTCGCCGCCGCCGAACCTGGGCTGCCGGTGCTTCACGCACGCGAGCGAGATCCTGCTCTGGGCCACCAAGGCGAGCCGGGGAAGCAAGGCCCGATACACCTTCAACTACGAGGCGATGAAGACCGAAAACGGCGGCAAGCAGATGAAGAGCATCTGGCGGCTGCCGACGCCGAACGGCGCGGAGAAGCGCTTCGGCAGGCATCCCACGCAGAAGCCGGTCGCGCTGGTCGCGCGGTGCCTGCGGGCGAGCACCAATCCCGGGGATCTCGTCCTCGATCTGTTCGCCGGCTCGGGTTCCTCCGGCGTGGCCGCGCTGGAGCTCGGCCGGCGGTTCATTGGCATCGAGCGCGAAGCCGGCTACGCCGCGCTGGCTGCGAAGCGGCTCCGGGCCGCGGCCCGAGCTGCTGGGGTCACTTCGCCTGGCGCGCGATGAAATCCCACGTGTCGGCCATCCGCTGACGCGCCGCCGCGACGTCCTGCTGCAGCAGGAAGCGCTCGCCCACCAGCGCCGCCGCCGCCGCATCGACCTGCTTCAGGAACGCCTCCCGGCTCGGGTACAGGCTCTCGATGCTCGGACGCGCGTCGCCGGCCGAGGTCCGCTCCTGCTCGGTCCGCGGCAGCGGCACGAACGTCCCGGTGAAGCTGACGAGCCGGTCGGTGCCCGACGGCATGCCGGTCCGCAGGCGCCACGGGAGATACGAGGCCAGCGGCACGCGCAGCTCGATGCTGCGGATGCCGGCCGCGTCGTTGCCGAACCTGTCGACGCGCGGCACCAGGACGGTGAAGGGCTTCCCCAGCGTCGGCGGCTCGACCTCGATGATGCCGTCATTCCAGCGGGGGCCGAAATCGAGCCGGTACGGCTGCATCGGGATGCGGGCCGCCGGCACGCCGGGAATGGCCGGAAACGACCGGCCGGCCGGCTTCACCAGCTCGTCGTTCGCCAGCGTCGGATAGGTGGACGGCGGCGGGACCGTCCCGCGCGTCACCCAGTCGGAGAGCGCCACGAACAGCGCGCGCAGCGCCAGCCGCTGGTCGAGGACGTCGCCGCGATACGAGGGCGCGCCCGCGTCGCGCGACGCGGGAGACGGCGGAAACGCGGCCGGGCTCGAGTGCTGTGCCGACGCGATGACGTAGCGCCGCTCGCTATCGGTGAACGGCACGTCCTTCTGCCCGTCGACCGTCGTGTGCGTCAGCGACGCGGCGCGGCCCCAGTATTCGTGGCCACCGTCCACGTAGAACACCTTCGGCATGTCGGCCACGGCCGTCACGAGGCCGCCGCTCATCCCCGTCTCCGGGTCGGACTCCTCGGTGCTCGTGAACGGGAACACGTCGGTGGGATAGAAGAAGGTCGTGTACGGCTGCGCGTCGCGCGAGGGCTGCGCAAAGCGGTGATTGAAGCTCCCCCGGCCGGCGCCCGCCGTGTGCGCGAAGACGGCGTCGAAAGCCTTCCGCCCCTGCTCGTCGGTGTTGAATCCCTGGTAGAGGAAGTGCCGCAGGAACCGCCCGGTCTGCGACACGCCGTAGGCCATGCCGTAGCGCGTCGGCGCCGGGCTGCCGGGGTCGTGCTTGAGGAAGGAGATGACGTCGCGCACGGCGGCCAGGCCGGTTCCGACGACGACTGGGTCTTTCGCGCGATAGATCGCCTCGTAGATCTTCCCGGGCTCGAACCCGTTGCGCATGAAGATCGACCGCGGGTCGTCCACCACCGTCCCGTCCCGCTCCTCGCGCGCGAACCTCCATGCCGATCGCGGCACGACCCGCCGCTCCCCCACCGGGTCGTCGCGCACGGTCAGCACGTTCTCGACATCGTTCGGGTCGGCCACCGGGTAGGCCACGGCCCTGGAGTTCCCCACCGTGTGGCCCAGCGACATCGTCCTGGTCGGCAGGTCAATCGTGGCGTCGCTTCTCACGAGCCCCGTCACCTGATGGTCCTTGTCGCCCACGGGCGGCGCGGAGAAGTGCAGCAGGCTTGCCTCCGCCGGCGCGTCGAACTGCCAGCCGACGGCCACCACGGTGACGCCGCGGTTGAACAGGAAGGCGTCCCCGTAATACTCGGGCGAGTCGGGCGGCAGGTCGCGCCGCGCACCCAGGTTGAACACGAACGTCGTCTGCCCGCCGCGATTGACGACGTCCACCAGCGTCAGGCCGCTGGCCTTCGCCGGATCGACGGGCCGCAGGATGACGATGTCCCCCCACGCCTCGACTTCACCGGCCTGGTTGCGCGGCGCCAGCGCGAGATCGACGATCTGCTTGTTGTAGGGATTCGACGGATCGAAGGCGTAGAACACGCGCCCCACGACCCGCTCGTAGGCGCCGGCTGCGCCGAACGCCTTCCCGCTGGCCAGCGGCTGACGGGAATCGACGACGATGCGGACGACGTGAGCCTCGAGCCGCGAGGCGGACAGGCAGAGAAGGAGGCACGCGGCGGCAACCGCGCGCAGGATGCGGCTGAACGGATGAGACGCGTTGCGGACGTCGTGCCGGGTCGGCATGCAGAAGCCTCCGATGGTGCCGCGGAGTATAGCATCGCCGGCGCGTGAGCCCGTCGGTCGGTGAGCCCTGCCCAGACGGGATCGGGCCGGCCGTGTGGGCGTAAGATAGAGCCACTGAGGCCCCGTTGGCCCGCGGGTGTCTCCGAGGCCAGACACCGCTGTCGTCCGGTTGAGACAGCGGCCGGGGCGGCAACGGGTGCGACTCCTTGAAATGGGCTGTTTTCAGGCCGTTTCGGGCAGGCTTCGACTGGCCTGGAGATTGCTTTGGACCCTACCGGGAGGTTTG
The DNA here is from genome assembly GCA_963727765.1 of uncultured Acidobacteriota bacterium. GTDB lineage: Bacteria > Acidobacteriota > Vicinamibacteria > Vicinamibacterales > Fen-181 > FEN-299. Next base: position 241,929 of record CAVSGZ010000008.1, on the reverse strand, counting down.
TCACATGCGACGGAAATTGAGACTGATCATGCTCGTCGCCGTGATTCCGGTGGCGCTGGCGCTCATCCCTGTCACGGTTGACGCGCAGGCCCACGGCGGCGCGGTTGTCCGAGGCGGCGGCAGTGTCGCGGTCCGCGGTGGTGGCGGCGGATACTGGCACGGCGGCGGCACCCGAATCATCATCGGCGGCGGCGGGTACTGGGGCGGGTACTGGGGCGGCCCCTGGGGCGGCTTCTGGTGGGATCCGCTTTGGTACGGCCCCTACTGGGGATTCCCCTACTACCGCTACTGGGAGCCCGGGTATTACGACGACAGCGCCGAGTTGCGGCTCGAGGTGAGGCCGAAGGCCGCGCAGGTCTACGTTGACGGCTACTACGCCGGCATCGTGGACGACTTCAACGGGACCTTCCAGCGGCTGCACGTCAGGCCGGGACGCCATGAGCTGGCGCTTTACCTGCCCGGCTATCGCACCGTCCGGCAGAATCTCTTCCTGAGCGTGGGCCAGGACTCGAAGATCAAGTTCGACATGGTGCCGCTCGGGCCGGGTGAGGCGAACGAACCGCAACCTCAGCCGGCCGCGCCGCCGACGGTCCAGGAGGGCTACGGCTACCCGCCGCAGCAGCCTGGCGCGCCGGATCAGCCGCAGCGCCCGCCAAGGCCGGCAAGACCGGCCCGACCGGCGGCTGCTCCGCCTGAGGCGCCGATGGCGCCCGCTGGCGAGGTCGTGGCGGGAGAGGGGTACGGTTCACTGGTGATCAGGGTCCAGCCGGCCGGCGCCGATGTCGTGATCGACGGCGAGCGCTGGCAGGGCCCCGAGGGCTCCGAGCGCCTGGTCGTCCAAGTGGCGGAGGGGTCTCATCGCGTGGAGATCCGCAAGGAGGGCTACGTTCCGTTTTCGACGACGGTGAAGGTCAGAAACGGCGAGACCGCGCCGATCAACGTGAGTCTGCCGAAAAGCCAATAGTCGAAGGGGACGCGCGATGAAGGGTGGCGCCGTCCAGTCGGAGTTGGCTGTTCTGTCGCTGTTCCTCCTGGTCGCCGCCGCGTCGGTCGCGGCGGCGGCCGACCCGCAAGCTCCCAGTCAGGGCCCGGCCCAGGCGGCTGCGGCACAGCCGGGGCCGCTCCTTCTCCAGTCGATCGAAGGCGGCTTCGTGTTCGCGCCGGAAGTGCGGCTGACCAGGATCGACGGGTCTGCCGGCACCCAGTTTGGGGGCTACGCCGGCTGGCTCTTCGGTGATTCGTTCCTGATAGGCGGCGGCGGGTACGGCCTGGTGTCTGGACCGAACGGCGTCGGCATGAACTACGGGGGAATCGTCGGCCGCTTCACGATGCCGGCCGGCAAGTCGGTTCGGATCGGCGTTGGCGGCCTGTTCGGGGGCGGGGAGGCACGGTTGCCGGACTTCCTGCCGGCGATGTGCGCGTCCCCCGCGGGAGGCTTCGTACCTTGTGTCCTCCCGGAGTGGCGCAACCAGAACTTCGTCGTGTTCGAGCCGCAGGTCAGCGCGGTCGCGCGAATCGGGCACAGGGTCGCGATCGACATCGCGGGCGGCTACCGCGTCATCGGGTGTGCCGGCGCATGGGACAGCCGCCTCAGGGGTGGTTTCGCCAGCGTCGCGGTCAGGTTCGGTCCGTTCTAGGCGTCCTTCGCCTCGCGCCTGCTTCCTACTTCCTCTTCTGTGCCGTCCAGGTCGACGATCCAAAACCCCCGAATTCGATCGTGCCCGACATCGTATCGCCGTCGATCTTGCCGGTGTAGGTGATCGTCATGTCCTGACCCTGCATGTTGAAGACGACCGCAAAGACGATGTCGGCCCCCTTGACCGAGCCTTCGAGCGGCAACTCTCCCATCTGGCTCGCCTGGGTCCCGGTGAGCTTCTCGCCGTCCTGCTTGAAGGTCGACGCCAGTGTCATGGTGCCCTGCGGCGTTTCGACGGCCATATCCCAGGTTCCGGTCACGTCGACGGCCGGAGCATCCTTTGGCGGATCCTTGGGTTTCTCTTGCGCGAACACCGTGACGGCCAGGCAGAGCACGGCGGACAGCGCGATGGTGGACACTCGCGGGCGGTTCATCGAAGGCCTCGTGTGGAGACGGCGCCGCCGACATGGCGGTGCGCTGGACATGCAGACCATAGCAGGGTGCGACGCGGAAGAAAAGTCCCGAGCCGCTGTGCACCGGACGGCGGCGCGGCTCCCGGAGGCGCCCTGACCCGGTTCGGAAGTATGGTAGTGTTATAGGTCGTTTGATCCCGGGCGTTGCTCGAGGCGTGCATGGCGTCTCACCCTCTCGACCTGAAGCTCGACGTCGTCCCGAGGTCCCGATTCGACATGGTGGACCTGCGGGGACTCGTGTCCGCCACGCACGGCTCGGCGCTCGCGGCCTACCCGCAATGTCTCTACTGGTCGTCCCACACGACGGCCGGATTCCTCGACCGCAGCGTGGCCTCGCGCTTGCTCGAGAAGCCCGGCGTGGAGGCCTACATCGAGACGTTCCGCACGATCTTCCCCGAGGGCGCCGACTACGAGCACGATCGGCTCGACCGGCGCGTCGAACTCGCCCCCGAGCAGCGTGAAGTCGAGCCGAAGAACGCCGATTCGCACCTGGCGTTCATCGCCGCGGGACTGCGCACGTGCGTAACCTATGCGAACCGGCCCGACGAGCCAGTGTGCTTCGTGGATCTCGACGGCGTGAACGCTGGGCGGCCGAGATGCCGCCACACGCGTGTCATCGGGTTCCACCGCGAAGACGTCGTCGCGCGCCACCAGATCCAGGTGCCGGTGTCGAAGCACCCGGTCGACTCGATCAACCTGAAGGACTCCAGGCTGGGCATCCAGGAGGAGCTGGCCGAGTTCGTGCGCCGCCAGGGGGTGCCGAAGGGGCGGCTCAGGCTGTCGCTGCACGCCGGCGAGCGGCATGCCGGGCTGACGGTGAACGAGTACGAGACGCTGCTGATGCGGCACGATCTGCCCGAGGTCCTGCGCGATCCGCTCAGGTTCGCCATCGAGAAAGGGCGCCACGCGATCGCCAACCCGCGCGCCGTCCCCGCCAAGACGCTCGAGTACGCGAAATACGACCTGGTCCGGCTGATGAACGGGGCCGTCGAGCGCCTCGGCCTCAGCGAGTCGCTGGTCGAACGCCTCCTCGCCAGGACGATGGCGGTGCCGGCCAACCGGTTCCTGCGGATGAAGCGCTCGGTGAGCCTGCTTGTCTCCGACGAAGGGACCGGGAAGGGATCGCTGGTCGAGGGCACCTACCAGAGCACGATCCTGGTCCAGTGGCATCGCGCGCCGCACGGGACCCGGACGATTGACGTCACGCTGACGCACATCCAATAGGGGGTCGCCGCCGACGCGGCCGCCTGTTCGCGCCGCCCGCACACCGCGATGCCGTGTATCTCCCGACTCCGACACGTCGCCGTCTCGCTCCTCCTCTTCGCCTCGCTGGCGCAGCCGGTTCCGCTCGTCGCCGGTCCCTCGCCCGCTCCGCGGCCTGAGCCGCGGCGCCCGCGCATCGGCCTGGCGCTCGGCGGCGGCAGCGCCCGCGGCCTGGCGCACGTGGGCGTGCTGGAGTGGCTGCACGAGCACCGCATCCCGATCGACGCGGTGGCTGGCACGAGCATGGGCGGCCTCATCGGCGGGGCGTTCGCCACCGGCATGACCGCGCCTGAGATCCGGACGATGACGCACGACATCGACTGGGACGGGGTCATGGCCACCGGCGCGCCGTTTGGCGACTACACGTTCCGCCGCAAGGAAGACCGGCGGGCCTTTCCCGCAGGGCTCGAACTGGGCATCCGCCGCGGCTTGTGGCTCCCGCGGAGTCTGAACCCGGGCCAGCGGGTGGCGCTGCTGCTCGACCACATGACGGCGCCCTACTCAGGGCTGCGGAATTTCGACGACCTGCCGACGCCGTTCCGCTGCGTGGCCTTCGACGTGAACCAGGCCGAGCGCGTCGTGCTCGGGTCGGGCGTCCTGCCCGAGGCGCTGCGGGCGACGATGGCGCTGCCGGGCCTCTTCCCGCCCGTGACGATCGACGGCCGCCTGCTGGTCGACGGCGGCATGGCCGACAACGTCCCGGCCGACGTCGCGCGCGGCATGCAGGTGGACGTGGTGATTGCCGTCGACGTCGGCGTCAAGCCGGCGGCCGAGGGGGACATCACCGCGTTCTCGATGGTGAACCGCGCGATCGATGCCGTCGTGATGGCCGGCGCGAGGGCGGCCGTGGCCTCGGCCGATGTCGTGGTCACGCCGGACCTGTCGCATCTGACCGGCCTTGACTGGAACAGCGTCGACGAGTGGCGCGACCGCGGCTACCGGGCTGCGGAGGCGCAGGCGGCCGCGTTGATGAAGTACTCGGTGAGCCAGGAGGAGTACGACGCCCATGAGGCCGCGCGGCTGGCCCGGCGGCGGACGGCGCCGATCGTGCCCGTGGCCGTCGACATCGAGGGCGTGCCCGTCAGCCATCGGGCCGCTGTTCTCAGGCAGGTGGCCGTGACGCCGAACCAGAGGCTGGATCTCGATCGGCTGGCGCGGAGCGTCCTCCTGCTGAGCGGCACCGATCGCTACGAACTGGTCACCTACAACCTCGCGCCGGATCGGGTCGGCGAGCGCCTCGAAGTCCGCGTTCGCCCCAAGGCGAACGGGCCGGCCTTTCTGACGCTCGGCGTCGAGCTGAACAACTCCGACGCGTCGACCTTCTCCACCAACGTCGTCGGCCGGACGACGGTGTACGACGTCGTCGGCGAAGGGTCCGAGATCCGCCTCGACATGGCCCTGGGCACGCGACAGGCCGCCGGCGCCGAGCTGTATCGGCCCTTCCGCCCGCGCTGGCTCTTCGCCGCCCCGCACGCGTTCGTCGACCACGGGACGAGCAGCCGCTTCCAAGCCGAACAGCTCGTAGGCCAGTACGGCCTCACCCAGGCTGGGGTCGGCGCCGATCTCGGCATCACGGTCGGCCGCGTCGCGCAGCTGCGGGCCGGCGTCGACGTGATTCATGTATCGGAGTCGCTTCGCGTGGGCGACCCGACGTTGCCCGACACCGACGGCGCTGAGCGCGTGGCGACGCTGCAGGCCGTGGTGGACACGCAGGACAGCCCGGTGGTGCCGTCGCGGGGCGTGTACGCGAGGGCGCGGACGCGCCGGTTCTTCGAGGCACCCTCGCCGACCGGGGACGCCGCGACCGTCTCGGGAATCGAGAGCCCGCAGCGGTTCTCGCAGGCGGACTTCGACGTGTCCGTGTTTTGTGCGCCGACCCGCCGCGACCGCGTGTTCATCCTCGCGTCCGCGGGGACGTCGTTCGGCGCGCAGCCCTGGTTCGAGCGCTTCTCGCTCGGCGGCCCGTTCCGCATGTCGGCGTTTCGCAACGACGAGCTGACGGGCACGAGCTTCGCCTTCGCCGGCGTCGGCTACATGCGCCAGCTGCCTCGCCTGCCCGCCTGGGTCGGCGGCCAGGCCTATCTCGCGGTGTGGGTCGAGACCGGTTCGGCCTTCGATTCGCGCGCCGACGCGGAGTGGCACGGAGACGTCTCGACCGGCATCATCATCGACTCGCTGATCGGGCCGGTGTTCGCCGGCGGCAGCATCGGGCCGTCGGGGCATCACCGGCTGTACGTCTCGCTCGGCCCGCTGTTTCGATGAGCGGGGGTCGGGGATCGGGGATACACGATGAGCGTCACGTTGGGTTCCGATCGTCTGTTCGACTCGGGCGCGCTGAAGGGCCGCCGCATCGGCGTCGTGGCCAACCCGGCCTCGGTCGACGCGGCGCTCGTTCACGTCGTCGATCGCGCGGCGGCGGCGCCGGGCGTGACGCTCGCGGCCGTGTTCGGCCCGCAGCACGGCTTCAAGGCCGACCTGCAGGACAACATGATCGAGTCGCCGCACGCCCGCGACGCGGCGCGGCGCGTGATGGTCCACTCGCTCTACAGCGAGACGCGCGAGCCGACCGCCGAGATGCTGGCCGGCCTCGACGCGCTGGTCATCGACCTGCAGGACGTCGGCGCGCGGATCTACACCTTCGTGTACACGATGGCGAACTGCCTGCGCGCGGCCGCCCGGCACGGCGTGCCCGTCTACGTCTGCGACCGCCCCAATCCGATCGGCGGCGTGGCGGTGGAAGGGCCGATGCTCGAGCCGGGCTACGAGTCGTTCGTGGGGATGTTCCCCATCCCGATGCGGCACGGCATGACGATTGGGGAGCTGGCGCGGCTCTTCAACGAGGCATTCGGTCTCGGCGCCAAGCTCGAGGTGGTGCCGCTCGGCGGCTGGCGGCGGGAGATGTACTGGGATCAGACCGGCCTGCCGTGGGTGATGCCGTCGCCGAACATGCCGACGCTCGACACCGCGATCGTGTATCCGGGCGCCGTCCTCTTCGAGGGCACGCAGATGTCGGAAGGCCGGGGCACGACGAGGCCGTTCGAGCTGCTCGGGATGCCGGGAATCGAGGCTGAGGCGCTCGCCGCGGGCCTCAACGGGCTCGGGGTCGAGGGGGCGTTCTTCCGCCCGGTGGTCTTCGAGCCCACCTTCCACAAGCACGCGGGCCAGTCGTGCGGCGGCTGCCAGACCCACGTCACCGACCGCTCTCGCTTCCGGCCCGTGCTCGCGGCGGTCGCCGCGATGGGCGCCTTCCACCGCGCCGCGCGGGACCGGTTCGCCTGGCGCGAGCCGCCCTACGAGTATGTCCACGACCGGATGCCGATCGACATCCTCGCCGGGTCGGGGCGGCTGCGGCAGGCGGTCGAGGCCGACGTGCCGGCGCGCGAGATCGCCGCGGAGTGGTTGGCCGGCGTCGAGGCGTTCGGCGCCATCCGCGATCGGTTCCTTCTCTATTGAGCCTTGAGCCTTCTTACGTCCGCGTCTTGGCCAGGCCTGGCGCGAGCGTCTCCTGGGGATGCCGGCACTCGAAGCAGGACTCGAGCAGGTGCGTCTTCAGGCACTCGAACGCCTGCGGCGGCGAATCGACGAACTTGAACAGCTGGAGGTCGTGCGTCGAGATCGCGCCCGCCTCGACCAGCGGCTCGAAGCGCAGGACGCGCTCCCAGGTACTCGCGGCCGTAGAGCAGGACCTCGATCCTCTTCGACAGCTTCTCGGTCTGCGCCAGCGTCAGGATCTCGAACAGTTCATCCATCGTGCCGAACCCGCCCGGAAAGACCACCAGCGCTTTGGCGAGATAGGCGAACCAGAACTTCCGCATGAAGAAGTAGTGAAACTCGAAGTGCAGGTTCTCCGACACGTACGGGTTGGCGCCCTGTTCGAGCGGCAGGCGGATGTTCAGGCCGATCGTCTTGCCGCCCGCCTCCCGCGCGCCGCGGTTGGCCGCCTCCATGATCCCCGGCCCGCCGCCGGAGCAGACGACGAACCGGTGGTGCCGCGTCTTGAGTGTTGCGGTCCAGGCGGTCAGCTGGTGCGCCAGTTCGCGCGCGTCCTCGTAGTACCGCGACCAGTCGAGGGCCCGCCGGGCCCGCGCGACCGCCTCATCGTCCGCGCGGAGACCGGGGTCGTGCTCGAGGGCGCGCAGCGCGCGTTCGGCCCGTTCGCGGCTCATCGTCCGCGCCGAGCCGAAGAAGACGACCGTGTCCTGAACGTGCTCTTCGCGGAACCGGCGGAGCGGGTCGAGGTACTCGGCGAGCAGGCGGACCGGCCGCCCCTCGTCGCTCTCGACGAACGCGCGGCTCAGGTAGGCCAGCGGTTGTTGGTCCATGAGCTTACGATAGCAGACGCTACGAGTAGGCCCGGAGATCCCAGGCGCCGCGGCCGTGTTCGAGGTAGGCCTTGAGCCGCTCGAGGCCCGTGGCCCAGAACTCGCCGGCGACTTCGTAATACCGCAGCCAGCGCGGGCTGTCCTCGAGGCCCCGCTGCACGACGCGGAGCGTGGTGGCGAGCGCCGCGGTTGGCCTCCCGGCCGGACGGTCGGCCGGCGTGCAGGTCACCTCCATCGCCATCGGTCCGATCGGGTCCCCGTCGGGAGGCAGCCAGTAGGCATCGGCCACGAAGAAGCCGCGGCCGGCCTGGAAGTCGATCACCGTGCCGTGAAAGACGCCGCCGAGCGGGCCGAGCACGTCGTCGACGAGTCCGGTGTCCTGCCACTGGATCGCGTAGACTCCGAGCGGCCTCGGCGTGGCGATGGCCGCGGCCACGTCGGCCCACGCCTCGAGCGCCGCGGGCTCGAAGAACGCGGCCAGCACGCGCGTCGGCGTGCACTCAATCCGAATGGACTGCTCGAGGCCGAGCTGGTTGCGTGTGGGCATGGACGTCAGGTCAGGACCGCGACCGCTCCAGCACCCCGCCCACGCGCAAGTCCGCGCGCCAGAGCAGAACGGCGAACACCAGTCCAGCGCAGCCGAGGAGCGAGAACATCACCATGCTGGCCCGGTAGTCCTTCGTCCATTCGCGCAGCCACCCGTTCAGCACGGGGAAGGTCGCCAGACCGATGTTCTGGATCATCGTCATCAGGCCGAACGCCGTGCCCACGCGGTTCTTCTCGACGATCAGCGGCACGGCGGGCCACATCGCGGCGGGCACGAGGACGAAGGCCGCGCCCAGCAGGATCATCGGGAGCGCGGGCGAGATCGAGGAGAACCCCAGCACCAGATAACACGGGATCATCAACAGCGCCCCGAGGATCATGAGGCTCGTCCGCTTGCCGACCCGGTCCACGAAGCCCCCGGCGAACGGGGCGAAGCACATCGAGGCGAAGATGATGATCGACGACGTCCCCGGCGCCGTCGAGAACATGTGCAGGAAGTCCTGGAACGCCGCCGCGAAGAAGCCCAGGTGGCCCGAGTCCACGCTCAGCGGCAGGTGCCACTTCTCGTGGAAGAAGTCGGTCGACAGCGCCGTGAACGGGAAGATCGCCGAGTAGAACGTCACGCACAGCGCCACGACGTACCAGTAGGACGCCCCGAACTTCCTGATGTCGGCGAAGACGATCTTGTCGCCGGCCTCGCTCTCGCTGAGTCCCAGGCGCTTCTCGTTCGCCTTGTCCAGGATGTAGTAGACGAGGTTGGCGAGGAGGCTGGCCAGGCAGAGCCCGGCAGCCACCCACAGCGCGCCGCGCCACCCGAACCGGTTCGCGGTCAGCGACATCGTGTTGAAGCTGAACAGCGTGCCGAGCCGGGCGAGGGCCAGCGTGATCCCGAACGACATCGCCAGCATCCGCCCCGTGAACCACCGGGCGAGAATCGCGTTCTGCGCGACGACCAGCGACTCGGACCCGGCGCCGAACACGAAGCGCCCAGCGCACGCGACGGGGATCGACGACGAGAGCGCGACCATGCTGGCGCCGATGACAATCAGCACCGAGAACAGCAGGCTCGCCCAGCGCGTGCCGATCCGATCGGTGAGCATCCCGCCGAGGAAGACCGAGAGGATGGCCGCCACGCTGTAGATCGTGTACAGCCACCCGATGCCGCTCTGCGAAGTGTTCCAGGCCCGGATGAGCGTCGGGGCCAGCGCGCCCACGCTGTCGTAGGCGAAGTAACTGCCGTAGGTCAGCAGTCCCACCACCACCAGAACGACGACACGGAGAGCCCAGTGAGAATCGGCTCCCGACGGACTGTTCGAGGTCATTGGCGCACTATACCGGCTCAGGGCTCGGGGCTCAAGGAGTACAATCTTGCGGGGTGTACGATGGCGGATGTGACTGGACCTGCAGTGCGAATCGACCCGATCGAGGCCTGGCTGCGCGCCGCGGTGGCGGACGCCGAGAGGCGTGGCCTGCCGCAGCTCGCACCTCTGCTCGAGGGCCTGGTTCCCTCCGTGCGCCAGCTGCGGGCGGCGGAGTGGAACGATTACGTCCCGACGGGCGGACAGGCGGAGGGCTGACAATGACGCCGCTTCACGACCTGTCGATCGCCGAACTCGCTCCACGCCTGGCGGCGCGCGAGACGTCGAGCCTCGACATCACCGAAGCCTGCCTGTCGCAGATCGCGGCGCAGAACGGCCGGCTCAACGCCTTCATCACCGTCCTCGACGACCAGGCGCGGCAGGACGCAAGGCGCGCCGACGCCGAGATCGCCGCGGGACGATACCGCGGCCCGCTGCACGGCGTGCCGATCTCGCTGAAGGATCTGATCGACCTGGCCGGCGTGCCGACAACGGCTGCCTCGCGCGTGCTCGACGGCCACGTGGCAGGCGCCGACGCCGGCGTCACCGCGCGCCTCCGTGAGGCCGGGGCGATCTTCCTCGGCAAGTGCAACCTGCACGAGTTCGCCTTTGGCACCACCAGCGAAGACTCCGCGTTCGGCCCGGTCAGGAACCCGTGGGACACGGCGCGATCGGCGGGCGGGTCGAGCGGCGGGTCGGCCGCGGCGGTGGTCAGCGGCATGGGAACGGCCTCGATCGGGACTGACACCGGCGGGTCCATTCGCATTCCGGCCGCGGTGTGCGGCTGCGTGGGCCTCAAGCCGACGAGCGGCGAGCTGCCGTGCGACGGCATCATCCCCCTCAGCTGGACGCTCGACCACGTCGGCCCGCTCGCGCGCTCGGTTGCCGACGCGTGGCTGCTCTTCCAGGCCATGGCGGGCTCGGCACATCCCGGCACGTTTCCGGCAGACCACGTTCTGACGGACCGTCTCCGCCTTGGGCTGCCGCGGCCGTACTTCCTCGACATCCTGGACGACGAGGTTGGCGCTAGGTTCGAAGACGTGTGCGCACGCCTCGCGAAGGGGGGCGCGAGGGTGGCGGACCGCGCCGTCAGGCACGCCGCCGACACCGCCACCGTCTACCTGCACCTGCAGTTGCCCGAGGCGTCGGCCTACCACGCGCCGATGCTCGAAGCGCACCCGGATCGGTACACGCCGCCGGTCAGGCAGCGCCTCGAGATGGGGCGCTACGTGATGGGCGAGGACTATGCCCGCGCGCGGCTCGGCGCCCGCGTGCTGACGCGGGAGGTCGATGCGGCGCTCGACGGCGTCGACGCGCTCGTGCTGCCGACCGTGCCGATCGTCGCCCCGCCGCTCGGCGCGACGTCGCTCGTCATCGCCGGCGCAAAGCACTCGGTCCGCGCGCTGATGCTGCGACTGACGCAGCTGTTCGACGTCACGGGGCATCCGGCGATCACCATCCCCTGCGGGCGGTCGAGGGACCATTTGCCGGTCGGCCTGCAGCTGGTCGGACGGCGCGGCAGGACGGAGGAATTGCTCGCCGTCGCCGCCGCGGTCGAGAGGGCGCTGGCGGTGTAGGCCGGCCGGCTTGGCCCCGTCTGGTACAATGATCCGGCGATGATCGACCGCCTCTTCTCCGCCTGGGAACGGCGTCTCTTCTCGCGCACCGACGACCGCGTGGTCCGCCCCTTCGAGTGGGGGCTCGACTGGATGGACGCGAACGGGCACGGCCCGGCCGCGCCGCCCGATGTCGCGCTGGCCGACTGGGCGCGAACGGCGCTGGCCGATTCACCGCGGTTCTTCGACGCGCCGCCGACCGACGATTTTTCCTGGGAGCCCGAGTCAACCGGCGATCGAACCTGCGCGGGAACCGTCACGTTCCCCAGCGTCATCACCACGCCGCATCCCGAGAACAACACGGTCTACGGCCGCTTGTTCCCGGCGCGGCGCCTCAAGGGCGGTCGTGAGGACCGCCGCCGCGCGGTCGTCGTACTGCCGCAGTGGAATGGAGACGGCGACGCGCACGTCGGCCTGTGCCGGCTGCTGGCCTACTTCGGCGTGAACGCTCTCAGACTGAGCCTCCCCTATCACGACCGGCGCATGCCGCCCATCCTCACTCGCGCCGACTTCATCGTCAGCGCCAACGTCGGGCGGACGGTCCAGGTGTGCCGCCAGGCCGTGGTGGACGCGCGGCGAGCCGTGGCGTGGCTGGCCCGCGAAGGGTACGAGCGGATCGGGATCCTCGGGACGAGCCTCGGCTCCTGCTTGGCGATGCTGACGACGGCGCACGAGCCGCTCATCAAGGCCGAGGCGCTCAATCACATCTCGCGGTACTTCGCCGACGTGGTGTGGGAAGGGCTGTCGACCGAGCACGTGCGGGCGGGCCTCGACGCTCAGATCACGCTCGACCGGCTGCGCGAGCTGTGGATGCCGATCAGCCCACAGGCGTACGTCTCGCGCGTGCGCGACAAGAAGACGCTGCTCCTCTACGCCCGCTACGACACCTCGTTCCCGGTGCACCTGTCGCGCGCGCTCGTCGAGGAGTTCGACCGGCTGAACGTGCCGTACGAGCTGGCCGTGCTCCCCTGCGGGCACTACACGACAGGGCTCGCGCCGTTTAAGTACCTGGATGGGTACATCCTGACGAAGTTCCTGGTCCGGAACCTATAGGTACTTCAACAACCCCCTGAGCGCCTCGAGCAGCGACGACGCCAGCTCGCGGACAAGAGGGGTGACATCGCCCTGGTTGACCGAGTTGGCGACGGTTACCGGGTCGGTAAAGACCAGCCAGATCGTCGCAGATGCCAGGATGGCCGCGACGATGGCAATCGTGCCGAAGAGGCTGAGGCTGGTCCGGCCAAGGCCGCTCATGCGTGGTCCAGTGTAGCACCGCGACGTCTTCTTAGACGCGCCGCCGGCTCAACTGGTTCGGTCCGAGCCGGGAATCCCTGCGGGCACCGCCGGGCAGACCTCGGAGGCCTCGGCCTCGGCGTCCATCAGGACCGGCTCCCCGAGGCCAAGTTCGGACAGGCCGGGCCCGATCGCCTGATGGTCGCCCACCACTGCCACCGTCATCGCTGCCGGGTCCAGGCGCGTTGCGGCCTGGGCGACCGCCTCGAGATCGAGCGCGCGGACGAGCGGCGCGAACTGCTCGAGCGTGTCGTTGGGCAGCCCGTACAGCGTGAGCTGCGCCAGGCCGCGCGCGATCTGTCCGGCGGTCTCGAAGCTCCGCGGGTACCCACGCGTCAGCGCCGCTTTCGCCAGGTCGAGCTCGGCCGGCGTCGCTGGGCGCGAGAGGGTGATCGCCTCCACCTCGCGCAGCACCTCGCGTACGGCTTCGGCGGTCACGCCCGTCTGTACGGCCGTCTGGATGACGAAGGGTCCGGGAGCGCGCCTGAACTCGAAGCCGCTCCTGACGCCGTAGGTAAACCCCCTCTGCTCGCGCAGGTTCAGGTTGAGCCGGCTGACGAACTGCCCGCCCAGAATCATGTTGAGCACGAGCAGCGCGGCATAGTCCGGCGTGAGGCGCGACACGGCCACCTGGCCGATCCGGATCTCGGACTGCGCCGCACCCGGCCGATCGACGAGCGCGAGCGGGGCCATCGGCCGGCGCGGCGCCGCGACCGTCATCACGCTGGGAGCCAGGTCGATCGCGGTGGCGGCGGCAGGCGGCTCCTGCCAGCCGCCGAACGCACGATCTACGGCGCCGAACAGCTCGTCGTGGCTGGCATCCCCGACGGCGACGATCGTCACGAGCGAGGGCCGCCAGATGGCGCGGTGGAAGAGGGTCACGTCGCCAAGGCTCGTGGCCTCGAGCCCGCGCATCGTGCCGAGCGGCATGCGCCCGTAGGGATGGCCGGCGTAGAGCAGGCGGGACAGCGCGAGATCGGCAACGGCCGGCGCCAGCTTCCGGAGCTGGCGGAGGCGGTTGATTCGCAGGTCGCGGACCCGGTCGAAGTCCCCGGCGGTGAGGCTCGGACGTGCCGCGATCTCGTAGAGTAGCGCCAGCGCCTCGTCGGCGAAGCGCGGCAGCGTTAGCAGCGACAGCACCGTCGCGTCGGCGCCGACCTCGGTTTCGAACTGGGCGCCGAGCGACGACAGGGCGTCCTCGATGTCGAGGGCCGACCGAGAGCCGCTGCCTTCGTCCAGCATGTCGGCTGTCAGCGCGGCAAGCCCCGGCTTCTCGAACGGGTCGGCGGCCGCGCCCGACGACAGCAGGAGCGCGAAGGAGACGACCGGTACGCCGTGGTGCTCGACCGTGTGAACGCCCAGGCCGTTCGGGAGCCGGCGCCTGGACACCTGGGGAAAGCGGAAGGCGGGGTCGGCACCCGGCACCGGCAGGCGCGAGCGGTCCACCGGGCTCACGAGCGCACCACCTTCCGGGAGTCGGGCAGCGCGAGAATCGAGCCGGCCCCGCGGCACGACGCTCAACGCCACGCGCGGCACCGCGTGCAGGACGTCGCGCGCCGCGCGCGTGACCGACGCCGGCGTCGCCGCCCGGTACCGTTCCAGATCCTGGCCGAGGTAGCCGGGATCGCCCAGCATCACGTTGTACTGGTTCAACTGATCCGACTTGCCGCCGAAGCCGCCGACCGTCTGCACGCGGTAGATGAACTGGGCCTCCGCCTGCGAGAGGCTGCGCCGCATCTCGGCCTCGCTCGGACCCGATTCAGCGAACTTCGATACCTCGGCGTCGATGGCCGATTCGAGTTCCGCCAGACCGTGGCCGGGAGCGGCCGTCGCGACCACCTGGAAGAGGCTGCACAGCTCGCGCGAGTGCTGCATCGCCATTACGTCGGTGGCGATCCGGCGCTCGTACACCATCGTCCGGTAGGTCCTGGAGCTCTTGCCGTCGCCGAGGATGTCGGCGACCAGGTCGAGGTCCGCATCGCCCGGGTCGAACATCGCCGGCGACACCCAGGTCAGGTAGAGGCGCGGCAGCTCGACGGCATCCTCCATGACCAGCCGCGCCGAGCGCACGCCCGTCTCGTCGTGCGGCACGGCCTCGGCGAGTGGCCCGGGGTCGATCGCGCCGAAGTACGCCTCCACCATCGGCAGCACGACCGCCGGATCGACGTCCCCCGCGAGCGCCAGCGAGGCGTTGGCCGGATGGTAGTGGCGCGTGAAGAACGCGCGCACGTCGTCCAGGCTCGCCGCGCGCAGGTCGTCCGGGCTACCGATCGTCAGCCAGTGGTACGGATGGTCGGGCGGGAACAACTCGTCGACGATCACCATCCCCGCCATCCCGTAGGGGCGGTTCTCGTAATTCTGGCGCCGCTCGTTGAGGACGACATCGCGCTGGTTGCGGAACTTGTCCTCGGTGAGCGCCGGCAGGAGGTGGCCCATCCGGTCCGACTCCATCCAGAGCGCCAGCTCGAGCGCGGCGGTCGGTACGACCTCCCAGTAGTTGGTCCGGTCGGAGTTCGTCGATCCGTTCAGCACGGCTCCCGCCTGCTGCAGCGGCTGGAAGAAGCCGTGGTCGTAGTGCGCCGAGCCCTCGAACATCAGGTGCTCGAACAGGTGCGCGAACCCGGTTCGTCCCGGCTGTTCGTCCTTCGAGCCGACGTGATACCAGAGATTCACCGCCACGATCGGACAGCGGTGATCCTCGTGAATGAGCACGGGCAGACCGTTGGCGAGCGTGCGCTTCGTGTAGGGGATGTCCATCGCCAGTTCATTCAACGCTACCACGTCTGACGGACCGGTGTCCCGGGCACCGGGTTTGGTCTGGCGCTGTCCTGCCAGATCGGAGATGATGTTCGGGCCTCCGGAACCCAGTTCATCGTGCGTCTCGAACCCGATACTGCCGTACCCCGCTCGGCTCGGCCCTGGATCATGCTCGCCCTGCTGGCCGCGGGCGAGTTCCTCGGCATGACGCTCTGGTTCTCGGCCACCGCCGTCACGCCGGCGCTGGTTGCCGAGTTCCGGCTGTCGACGGGGCAGGCCGCATGGCTGACCATGGCCGTGCAGGGCGGCTTCGTTGCCGGCACGCTGGTGAGCGCGCTGCTCAATCTCGCGGACCTGCTCAGCGCACGCCGGCTCTTCGCCGTGGGCTGCGTGCTGGGCGCGGTGGCCACGGCCGCCATCACGCGCGCCCACGGGCCGAACCAGGCAATCCTCCTGCGCTTTGCCACCGGAGTCGCGCTCGCTGCCGTCTATCCGACCGGCCTCAAGATCGCTGCCGGCTGGTTCCTGAAACGGCGCGGGACAGGACTCGCGGTCCTGGTGGCCGCGCTGACGGTCGGCCAGGCCTTCCCGCACCTGCTGGCCTCACTGGCCGGCCCGTCCAACTGGCGGTCGCTCCTGCTGCTCACCCCGTCGCTGGCAGTGGTGGGCGGCGTCGTGGTGCTGACCTTCGTGCGCGAGGGTCCGTTCGACGTGCCGGCCGGCCGTTTCGACCGCCATGCCGCGTTTCGTGTCTATGGCGACCGCCGCACGCGCTACGCGGTGTTCGGCTACCTCGGGCACCAGTGGGAGCTGTACGCGATGTGGACGTGGATCGGCGCGTTCGCCGCAGCCAGCCTGGCGGCGCGGGGCGCGGTCGACGTGGCGCGCGCCGCGTCGGCGGCGGCGTTTGTCGGCGTCGGCGCCGGCGCCTTAGGCTGCCTCGCGGCTGGTTTGGCCGCCGATCGGATTGGGAAGGCCACCGTCGCGGGCGCGGCGCTTCGCGTCTCTGGGTTGTGCGCGGCCCTGGCAGCGTTCGTCTTCGGCGCCCACCCCGCGATTCTCTACCTGTTCGTCGCCGTGTGGGGCACGGCGGTGGTGGCCGACTCCGCGCAGTTCTCGGCGCTGGTCGCCGACAACAGCCGGCCCGAGTACGTGGGCACGGCGCTCACCGTCGAAACCTGCAGCGGCTACCTGCTGACGATGCTCACCATCCGAGTCGTGCCGTCGCTCGCGGCGGTGGTCGGCTGGCGGTGGGTCTTCCTGGTCCTCGTGCCCGGCCCGGCGTTCGGGGCGTGGGCCATGGGGCGGCTTCGCAGGATTCAGGAATCCGGAGTCAGGATTCAGGATTCAGGCCCACGAGACCGGCCGAGTTGATCGGACAAGGCACCCGATGATGACTCCTGAGGTCACGATTCAGACGATCTGGCTGGTGTGGTGGGTGTCCTGGCTGGCGGCAGCAGCCTGGAGCGATCGCGCCGTGAAGCGACCCTCGGCCCGGCATCAGGTGCTCTACCGGATCCTGGCCGGCCTCGGCGCAGTGCTCCTGTTCGGACTCTACCGGCACGACCGTCGGGCCGAGATGATCTTGTGGCGCACGCCGGTTGCGCTCGCATGGGCCATGGTGTGGGCCGTCTTCGCCGGCCTGCTCTTCACGTGGTGGGCGCGCATCCACCTGGGACGGCTCTGGTCGAGCAGTGTCACGCGCAAGGCGGATCACCACGTGGTCGATACGGGACCGTACGGAATCGTGCGGCATCCGATCTATACCGGCATCATCTTCGCTTCGGCCGCGACGGCCGCGATGCGAGGTACCACGCTCGCGTGGGTCGGGGCGTGCGTGATGACGGCCGGCTGGGTGATCAAGGCGCGGCTCGAGGAGGAGTTCCTGCGCAAAGAGCTCGGAGCGGAGGCGTATGGCGAGTACGCCCGCCGCGTGCCGATGCTCGTGCCGCTCACACGACGAAGGCGATCCCTCTAGCGGGATTCGGGAATCAGGAGTCAGGATTCAGCAGAGTCCACCCCCGAATCCTGAATCCCGGCTCCTGAATCCTGAGGCTCTCAGCTCACCGGCGCGATCGGAATGACCGGCTTCCGGTAGCTCGCAATCGACACCTGGGCCGCCAACTGCTCGGCCGCAGCGAAAAAGGCGCGTGAGACTGGCGAGTCCGGCTCCGCGATGACCAGCGGCTGGCCGGTGTCGCTGCCCTGGCGAATCGGCTCGTAGATCGGGATCCGCCCGAGGAACGGCACGTCCATCTCCCCCGCGGTCCGTTCGCCGCCGCCGCGCCCGAAGATGTCGCTCTCGTGGCTGCAGCTCGGGCAGACGAAGTAGCTCATGTTCTCGATGAGGCCGAGCACCGGGATGTTCAGCTTCTGGTACATCCGCACCGCGCGCCGGCTGTCGGCGAGCGACACCTCCTGCGGGGTCGTGACTACGATCGCGCCGGCGACCGGGACGGTCTGGCTGAGGCTCAGCGCCACGTCGCCCGTTCCCGGCGGCATGTCGATCACCAAGTAGTCGAGCTCGCCCCACCGCACGTCGTGGAAGAACTGCTTGACAACGCTGTGCAGCATCGGCCCGCGCCAGATGACCGGCGAGTCGTCGGTCGCCAGGAACCCCATCGACACGACCTTGATGCCGAACTTCTCGGCCGGCAGGATTTTCTCGCCGTCCGATTCGAGCTGGCCCTTCAGGCCGAGCATGATTGGCACGTTCGGCCCGTAGATGTCGCCGTCGATCATCCCGACGCGGCTCCCGAGCCCCGACAGCGCCACCGCGAGATTCACGGCGAGCGTCGTCTTTCCGACGCCGCCCTTGCCGGCGCCCACCGCCACGATGTTCTTCACGCCAGGGATAGCAGCCAGGTCCGCGTCGATCGCCCGCGCCGTCCGGACGCTGGCCGTCATCTTCACCTCGACCGCCGACACGCCTGGCACCGCGGCCACCGCAGCGCGGGCCTGCTCGCGCATCGCGTCCTTCACCGGGCACGCGGGCGTGGTCAGTTCGATGGTGAACGCCACGCGGCCGCCATCGATCTTCAGATCCTTCACGAAGCCGAGCGTGACGATGTCACGGTGGAGATCGGGGTCCTTGACGGAACGGAGCGCGTCGAGCACGGCGGATTCGGTCACGACAGCCATGAGCACCTCTTATCTATTTCTACCATGGCGCGCGACGCGGCGCAGGGCTGAAGCCCCGCGCTATCCGATCCCGTTGTCGGATAACGCACGGCTTCAGCCGCGCGCACCACCGTGGGATAATGGGGAGACACCCACTCATCAAGGAGGCGAACGATGGCCCAGGACAAGCCCCAGACGTTCGAGAACCACGCGCGATATCTGCCGGTCTTTCACTTCGTCGGTACTGCCACTGCTGCTGGTCTACTTCATCGGGACGATCTACGCGGCCGTCACGACTCGGGGCCTGCTTGCGCACCTCGACATCGTCCTGGCCGTGGCGCTGATCCTGCTGGCGCTGTCGGTGCGCATGATGGCGATGACCGTCCAGGACCGGGTCATCCGCCTCGAGGAGCGCCTCCGCATGCGCGCGCTGCTGCCCGCCGACCTGCAGCCGCGCATCGACGAATTCGCCGTCGCGCAGCTCGTCAGCCTGCGCTTCGCCAGCGACGAGGAACTGCCCGCCCTGGCGCGTGAGGTGCTCGAGAAGCGCATCGAGGACCGGAAGGCCATCAAGCAGATGGTGAAGAGGTGGCGGGCGGACCACCTCAGGGCGTAGAGGAGGACTCCCGAATCCTCTTACTTCTTCAAGAACCTGTCGTACCACCCGACCCACTTCTCGAGCCGGTAGCGGATGTAACTCGGCATCGTCAGGCCGTGGTGCTGGCCCGGGTAGATGATGAGCTCGGTCTCGACCGAGTTCAGGCTCTTGAGCGCCTGGTACATCTGCTCCACGCCGGCCGTCGGCACGTTGAAGTCCTTGTCTCCTGACATGAACAGCGTCGGCGTCTTGATGCGGTCGACGTGGTAGAAGGGGTAGGACACCTTGGCGTAAAGGTCGGCAGCCTTCCACGGCTGGCCCAGTTCCAGGTCCCACTGGATGATGTACTGGTCGACGCCGTAGAGCGACATCTGGAGCGCGCTGCTCGCGCCGCTCATCGCCGCCTTGAAGCGCGTGTCGCTCGCGATCGTGTAGTCGGTCAGGATGCCGCCGTAGCTCCACCCGCCGATGCCCAGCCGGTCAGGATCCGCAAAGCCGCTCGCCACCGCCCAGTCCACCGCCGCCAGCAGGTCCATCACTTCCTTGTTGCCCCAGTCGGCGTAGATCGCCTTCTGGTAGGCCGCGCCGCGTCCCGAGCTGCCGCGGTAGTTCACCGCCAGCACGACGTAGCCGTTGGCCGCGAACCACTCGCGCTGGAAGTCGAACGTGTCGTCGTCCTGCCCGTTCGGGCCGCCGTGGATGATGAGCAGCGTCGGGTATTTCTTCCCGGCGGTGAAGCCGACCGGCTTCCACACGATGCCGTTCACGACCGTCCCGTCCTTCGCCTTGCAGGTGAAATTCTCGATCGTCGCGAGCTGCACGTCGGCCAGCCAGGCGTCGTTCTGGTGCGAGAGCTGGCGCAGCGCGCCCTTCTCGAACGCGTAGACCTCGCCTGGCGCCGCCGGCGAGTCCACGACAAGCGCGAGACTGCCGTCCGTCCCTCGCGGCGAGATCGACGTCGCCGTCCTCTCCCCTGTTGTCAGTTTCTCCACCGCCCCCGTCGCCGCCGAGACCTTGGCCACGTACATCGTCCGGTCGTCCTCGACCACCACGCGCAGGCTCTGGCCGTCCGGCGACCAGAGGATGTCCCCGAAGACGGCGCGGTCGAGCGCGGTGGTCAGCACCTTTGCCGCCCCGCCGGCCGACGGCACGATCGCCAGCTTGTCGAGGTAGTACGCGGTGAGCTTGGTCTCGTCGGCCTGGAAGTAGGCGATCCACTTGCCGTCAGGGCTCCACGACGGCGTCCCCTCGTCGCGCCCCACGAATGTCGTGATGGCTCTCGCCTCGGCCCCTGGCCGCGCCTCGACGACGTAGACGTCCGAGTTCTCGTTGCGATCGGGATCGGGCGTGCGGTTGCTCACAAACGCGATCGACTTTCCGTCGGGCGACCAGGCCGGCGACTGATCGTCGAACGATCCCTTGGTCAGCACTTCCGCCTTCTTCGTCGCCACGTCGAACAGCGTCAGGTGCGAGTAGAGCCGCGTCAGGTAGCCGCCCTCGTCCGACTTGAAGTGGTAGCGGTCGATGAGGATGGGCGGTTCCGTCTTCCGCTTCCATCCTTCGAGCTTCTCGGGGTCGGACGACGGGTCGAAGTCGTCGACGACCAGGCAGAGCCGCGAGCTGTCCGGGGACCAGACGAAGGCGGACACGCCGCCCTTGATGTCGGTCAGCTGCTGGGCCTCGCCGCCGGCCCGATTGAGCAGCCAGACCTGCGCCCCCTTCTTCTTCTCCTCCTCGGTGCCGCGCGCGGCGAGAAACGCCAGGTACTTCCCGTCCGGGCTCCACCTGGGCGCGCGCTCGCGGCTCTCGGTCGTGGACGTCAAGCGGATCTGCTGCGTGCCGTCCCAGCTCACCATCCACAGGTCGCTGTCGTGGGTGTCCTTTTCGGCATCGGTGGTGCCGACGACGTAGGCGACCCATTTGCCGTCGGGTGAGACCTGAGGGTCGGAAACGGCGCGGAGTTTCGCGAGGTCGTCGAGTGAGAGCGGACGCGTCGGCGCGCCCGCGGCAGCGTGGGCGGCGGATGAACAGACCAGCAGGAAGGCGAGAACGAGCGACGTCAGACATTTCGGCATGGCAGGCTGCTCCATGAAGCGGACGTGGTTCGACGTATCATACCGCTTCAGGCATGTTCTTCAGGTCGCCGCCCATGCCAGCCAAGACCCCGACCCGGTTGCTGCTCCCGGCTCTCGCGCTGCTCGTCTGCGCGTCCATCCCGCGCGACGCGGTCGCCGGCGCCCTCCCGCGCCTGGCGGTGTCGATCGCTCGCGGGGTCGATCCGGCGGAGGCCTTTCGCGTCATCCAAGCCTCTGGTGCCGCGGATCCCGTCGTCATCCTCCCCGCAGTCCATGCGCGCATTGGAAGCGAAGCCGCGCTTCCAGTTCCGCTCGAACTTCCCCACGGGCGTTTCTTCCTTCACCTGCGACTCGAGATCGGTCCCGTTCCTGGCTCCGGCCGCGAGCGCGAATCGCTCGTCGAGCGGCAACTGAACGACATCGTCGCCGCGCTCCGCGTCGATCGCCAGGGGGTGGCTGGCGTGGTGGTCGAGCCCTCGGGGCCTGACGCGCCGGAAGATGTCCTGCAGTTCGCGCTGGCGATGCTGATGGTGAGACTCAAGGGCGGCAGCCCGTCGCTAGAGATGGCGCTCGTGCTGCCTGACGGAATGGCCGATCGTTCCTTCGACGCGGCCGCGCGCCTGATGGCGTACGCGGATTGGCTGGTGATTCCCGCGAGCACCCTGCCGGGGTTCGGCGCGTCCAGGCTGGAGGCGGTGGCGGCGGGCAAGCCGATCGTGGTCCGCGCGGGTGGCGGGACTGATGACGGCACGCCGCGTTCCCCGGCCGTGCGCGCGTGGCTGGACCTGCTGATGACGCCTGGCGCGGCGTCCGCCGCGACGGTGTGGGTCGAGGCGGGCAACCTCCAGTCGCTCCGCGCGCTATGCGACTCGGTCCGCGTCGTCCTGCGATCACTGGGGTCGGGTCTCGAAATGACGGCGCCCGAACGGGCGCCGGTTGCTGTCGTGGCGGATGGACATACCGTCTCGCCATCAGTGGCCTTTGTGGGCAGCCAGACGGCCGACATCGCGTTCCTGCTGAAGGCCGGCGCGACGCCCGGCATGCCGCGGCAGCTGTCGCTCACGGCCGATGCGGCGGAGACGAAGACCGTTCGTGTCGCCTGCGTGGACGTGCTCGGCGGCCGGAGCCTCGGTGCCGGCACGGCCAGCGCCTCGTCCCCTGGTTGCAGGACCGATGCGGACTACGTCCTGCTGCAGGCGACGGTGCCGGCCGGCGACGATCGGCTCTTCGAGGCGGTACGTGTCACCGGCCGGTCGAGCCTGCGCGTCGAGGAGATCATCGCCAGGTGGCAGGCGGCGCGCGAGATGCAGCGCCTCGTCCTCGACCACTACTCGGTCCCCTGCTTCCTCAGCATCCACTTCGAAATCACCAATCTCGCCGAAACGTTCGACGTCGCGCTCGAACTGCGCGAGTTCGTGGACCGCTCAGGCGTGCAGGACTGGGTGCAGACGGCCTTCCGCGTCAACGGCGTCAAGCTGAGGAAGGGCCAGGAGTTCCCGCTGCCGCAGATCGAGCCGGACAAGGTGGTGACCAGGCCCTTGGAGCTGCGCATCGACGAGAAGTACGCCTACGAACTGCTCGGCACCGAGACCGTCAACGGCCGGGTGTGCTTCGCCGTCTCGATCAGGCCGACGCAGCCGGGCGAGTCGCTCTACAGCGGCAAGGTCTGGATCGACGGCCTGGACTTCCGCCAAGTCCGCCTGAAGCTCGAGCAGCGCGACGGGAAGAACAACGTCGCGGCGCACGTCGAGACGCAGGAGTTCGAGATCATCAAGGACGGGAAGGGACGGCCGTTCAACCTGGTCCGATCGATCTACGCCGAGGACTCGCTCAACCTCGCCGGGCGGTCGATCACCGTCGAAAAGCGGTACCTGTTCGGCGAGTACTCGATCAACGCGCCCGACTTCTCGGAGCGGCTGAAGGCCGCCCGGGCATCGAACGACCCGATGTTCCGGGACACCGAGGACGGCCTGCGCGCGCTGCGCAAGAACGCGGCCGGCGAGCGCGTGGTCGAGTCTGTCGGCGGCAAGCGCGTCAGGGCGCTGGTCGGCGGCCTGATCTACGACGGGTCGCACAGCTTTCCGATCCCGCTGGCCGGCCTGAGCTGGGTAGACTTCGACTGGCGAAAGACCGGAGTCCAGCTGTCCGCCTTCTTCGCCGGACCGATCTTCGTGGGGAACCTCTCGCGGCAGGTCAACAAGAACTTGCGCTGGGGCGTCGACCTCTCACTCATCGCGCTGCCTTTCAGCTATTACGACTACTCCGGCAACACGGAGATCACCGCGCAACGCGTGCGCGACTTCGAGCAATACGTCGGGGGCCTGGTGAACTGGCAGGCGACCTCGGGCCTCGATCTCTCGCTGCAGGCCGATCTTCTCTACGACCTCTACCGGGCGGCGGACGTGACCAGCCCCGATTACCGCCTGCCGGCGAGCGGGTTCACGCTGGACACGTACGGCGAGGCGAAGTACGTGCGCAAGAGCTTCACCGCCATCGCCACGCTCCAGCACGGCCGGCGTCTCGGCTGGCGCCCGTTCGGCTACGCCGACGACCCAGCGGTGACGTTCCCGGACTACACCCGCTACTCGTTCGAGCTGAGCCAGCACCTCTTCGTGGGCAAGCTGACCCGAGGCGGCGTGTCGGTGGGGTACTTCGGCGGGAGCCATCTCGATCGCTTCTCGCAGTACTCGCCGTCGTTCCTCCAGCGCCCGACGATGCACGGGATTCCGAGCGGCGTAGACTCATTCGACCAGGTGACGACGCTCAGCGGGTATTACGGGTTCAACGTGGCGGACCTCGCCAAGCTCGAGGGGTACTACACGCACGCCTGGACGACCAACCGCCTCGAGGGGCCGGGCGTCAGGCAGTTCGACGGGCTCGACGCCAGCATCGGCATCGCCGGTCCGTTCGGGACATTTCTGCAGGGGACGGTGAGTTTCGCGATCCGGGGCAACCTGGAGCGCTACGCGAGCCGATGGGGCACCTACCTGGTGTTCCTGAAGCCGCTGAAGAAATAGGATTCAGGAATCAGGAGTCAGGGATCGAACCCTGAATCCCGAATCCTGAATCCCGAATCCCGAATCCTACTTGAGCGTCACCACGTGCACCGTCCCGTCGCCAAGCTTCACGGCAAGGCCGTCAATGGTGCGCCCGCCGTACTTGGCCGCCATCGCGTCGATGGCTCCCTGGTTCGGCAGCGACTTGTCGGCGCCCGCCCTGCACTCGTCGATGTAGCCGGTGACGAGCACGACCATCTTCTCGGGCTGCAGGTACTTCTTCGCGACACGCTTGATGTCGGCCAGCGTCACCTTCTGGTACCGCTCCAGGTAGGTGTCGTAGTAGTCGCGCGGACGGCCCTCGAGCTCCAGGCGGGCGAAACTGGTGATGTTCCCGAACGTCGTCGAGAACATCGACGGAAACGCGTTGACCCTGGCCGCCTTCGCGAAGCGCAGGTCCTTCTCGGTCACGTCCCCGTTGTACATCCGCTCGATCTCGCTCATCATCAGCTGCGTGGCGAAGACCACCGTGGAGTTCTTGCTCTGTGTAAACGCGGCGAACGCCCCCGGGTAGTGCAGCTCGGAGCCGACACTCGAGCTGGCCGAATAGGCGAGGCCGTTGTCGTTGCGGACAACCTGCGTGATGCGCGACGAGAACGATCCGCCGCCGAGGGTGTAGTTCATCAGATCCACCGCCGGATAGTCGGGATCGTCCTGCGTGATGCTCAGCGTGCCGATCCGGACGACGCCCTGGTTGGGCGTCACGCCGAGCGGCTGCACCATGTAGACGCCAGGCTTGGCAGCCACGCCGGTCACCTTCGGCCACGGCGGCGTGGCCTTGGCCTCGGCGTTGCGCCACTTGCCGAAGGTCGCTTCGAGCTTGGCCAGCATGTCCGCCGTCTTGAAGTCGCCAGCGACGACGAGGATGGCGTTGTTGGCGCCCCAGTATTTCTTGTGCCACGCCACGACGTCGTCGCGCGTGATGTTGCCGATGGTCTTCTCGGTGACCTCGGCGGTGATCGGCGAGTCCTCCCCGTACATCAGCCGGTCCCATACTTGCGTCGCCACTCCGGTCAGGTTCCGGTTGCGGTTCCTGAGCGGGGCTGTCATCGCCGTCTTCTCGCGCTGGATGCGGTCCGCTGGGAAGGCCGGGTTGGTGAGAATGTCGAGCCAGATCTTGATCCCCTCGTCGACGTGACGCATGTGGATCGAGAGCGAGGTCGGTGACACGCTGCCGGCGAGGAACTCCATCCGCTCGTTGATCTGGTCCGCGGTCATCGACGTCGTGCCGCCCGACCGCATGACCGAACCGCAGAGGTTCTGCAGCCCCAGCTTGTCGGCCGGCTCGAGGAACGAGCGCGGGCCGCCGCCGCCCCCGCCGCCGGGGCGCTGAGGCGCGAAGACGTACTCGTCCTCCATGCCGCGGCGTCCGAAGCCGCCGCCCCCGCCGCCGGCCACCGGCGTCAGCAGCGTCGCTTCGAACCAGGGAATCTCGTGGTCCTCGGCGATGTAGACGACCAGTCCGTTCGACAGCGTGTGGCGGAACGCGGACGGCTTGGGCGGCTTGAAGCCGAGCGGGGGGAACTTGCCGAGGAACTGCTCGGGCCTCGGCCCCTGGGCCGGCGCGGCGGCGGGCGCCGCGGCCTTGGCGGAGGGCGGCGGCGTCTTGGCCGCCTGCTGCCCGGCCGCGTGCACGGCGACCACCAGCAGCGGGGCGACGATCAGCAATGCCAGAACGTGTTTACGCATGGTCATATCCTTTTCTCGACGCGCACGGGCGCCGCTATTTCTCGCGCTCCATCACACCGGTGACGCAGTTGTCGCGGGTGAAGTACTTCTTCGCCACGCGCATCATGTCGTCCGGCGTCACGGCCATGCGCGCCTTGAACTGATCCTCGAGGTGCTGCCAGCGGTACGCCACTTCCATCGAGGCGAGCGCGGAGGCAATGCCGGTACCCGCCAGGCTCTGGAGATACTGCGCCTCGACCGAGTTCTTGATGCGCTGGAGCAGCTGGGCGTCGGCCGGGGTGACCTTGGCGTCCTCGATGTACGACCACGTCTCCCTCTCGATCTGGTCGAGCGGCACCGTCAGCTCTCCCTGGACCTCGCGGCCCGTCGCGCTCACCTGGAAGCGCCCGTCGTACTCGGAGTTCGACGCGTTCGCGCTGAAGCTGGTGAGGTGCTGCTGCTTCTCGACCAGATCCATGTAGATCTTGCCGGTGCGGGCGCTCATCACACGGCCCAGCATGTAGAGGGCCGGCAGGTCGTCGTGCCAGATCGGCGGGATGTGGAACATCACCGTGACCTGCGGGTTGGTCGCGGCGCGGCCGATGACGCGCTTCTCGATGTAGGGCGCCTTGAAGTTCGGGCTGATGGTCCGATGGTAGGTACTCGGGCGTCGGCTCCTCGGTGCGCACGCGCGGCGACTTGCCCTTCGCCTTGATCGAGCCGAAGTACTTGGTCACAAGCGGCATCACCTGGTCGGGCTCGAGGTCGCCCACCAGCACCAGCGTCGCGTTGTCGGGGCGGTAGAACTGCTCGCGGTAGTCGATCATCTCCTGCTTGGTGATCTTGGTGAGGTCGGACATCCAGCCGACGACCTCCCAGCGGTACGGGCTGGCGGCGTAGAAGGTGGCGTTGAGCTGCTCCTGGAAGAAGAAGCCGGGCTGGTTCTCGCTCTGCCGCCGCTCCTCGACCACGACATCGCGCTCGGAGTAGAACTCGCGGAACACCGGGTTGACCATCCGGTCGGCCTCGAGCGCGAGGTAGAGCTCGAGGGCGTTCTTGGGCAGGGTGACGTAGAACTGCGTCATCTCCTGGCCGGTCGAGGCGTTGATCCCGGTGCCGCCGGCCTCCTGGTACGCGCTCCAGATCTCCTCGCTGGCGATCGTCTCCTTCTTCTCCTGGTCGATCAGGGCGGAGACCTGCTTCTTGAGCGCCGCCACCTTGGCCTCGTCACGGCCCTTGACCTTCGAGTCCTCGGCGGCCACCTGGTCCATCAGGGCGTCGATCTGGCGGTTGTACTCGTCGTCTTTGGCGAGCGTGCCCGGCTTGATGCCCATCGAGCGCGTGCCCTTGAACATCATGTGCTCGTGGAAGTGGGAAATCCCCGTGATGCCGGGCCGCTCGTTCACCGAGCCGACGCGGTAGGCGAGGATGCAGCGGATGAGCGGCGCCTCGGGCCGCTTGACCATCAGCACCTTCAAGCCGTTCGGCAGCGTGCGCTCGATCACCTGGTCGGACAGCTTCATCTCCTGTCCGCCGGCCGTCACGCTCAGCCAGCCGACGGCCAGCGTCACCGTGGCCAGGCCCATCAGTCGTCTGACGTTCATGTCTGTTCTCCTCGGATGCATCGCGCGGGAGTGCGAAAAGCACGGAAACTTTATGGTGTTCCCGCCGGTGAGTCAAGGACGCAGCGCAGGACGCGCTGCACGGATTCCACGTCCCTGGCAGCACTGCCCGGCCGCCCGACACGTTAGAATCATCGGCGTGGCCGGGGCGAACTGCGCCGCGGTCACGGAGGACGTCATCATGCGATACGGAATGCGGGCGGTGGCCACCCTCGGTTTGCTGGTCTGGGCCTTCCCGGCATTCGCCCAGGTCCAGGCCCCCGCGCCGACCGCGGCCGCCAAGGCGCCGGCTCCGTCCCTGCTGTCGGGCAACGTGAGCTTCGGTCTCGGGCTGACCAGCGGCAACACGGACACGTTGACCTTCAACGGCAGCTACGACCTGAAGTTCGACCAGCGGCCCCGCAATGTCGTGAAGAGCAATGGGCTGTTCCTGTACGGCAAGACCGACGGCCAGCTTTCAAACGAGCAGTACCCGGCTGTGGGTCCGCGACGAGTACACGGTCGACACGCGCGCGTTCGTGTTCGCGGAGGTCCGCTACCTGCACGACCGGTTCAAGGGGATCCGCTACCTGGTCGCCTCGACAGCCGGCGGCGGCTACAAGATCGTCAACGAGAAGCGCACGACGCTGTCGGTGTCGGCCGGCGTGGGCGGCGCCTGGGAGCAGGACTACGACGTCGGGATGAGCAAGACCGGCGCCGTGACGTTCGAGGAGAAGTTCTCGCGGAAGCTCTCGTCCGCGGCGGCCATCGGACAGTCGTTCTCGACACTCTGGGACATCGCGGACTTCGGCGACGGGCTCTACCTGCTGGGCGTGAACCTGACGTCGACGCTCGTCGGGAAGGCGCAGCTCAAGGTCGAGGCGCTCGATAGTTACAAGACGCGCCCCTCGTCGCCGACGCTCGTCCGCAACGACGTGACCTTCATCACGAGCATCGTCTACAAGTTCTGAGATCGGGATTCGGGATTCAGGCCGTCAGGGCGGCGATGCGGCGGTCGAGTTCGGCGATGGCGCCGACGAGTTGCTCGCGGCGGCGGGGGCTGGCGCCGTTGTCGGCCTGGCGCTGGAGATCGGTGCGGGCGAGGCGGAGCGACTGCAGGCGCTGTTCGAGATCGGGATCCTTCACGACACGGCGCGACAGGATGCGCGCCTGCTCGAGTTCTGCGAGCCGGTCCTCGATGCGTGCCTGGGCGTCGACCAGGCCTTCCGCGCCGTCCCCCATCGTCCCCTCTCGAACGAGCGCCGCGGCCGACCACGATCGCGCCGTGCCGGCGCCGCGCCCTACTCAATCTATCGGCAGTCCCGTCGTTCAGTATAGCTGATCGCCTCGTTTCGCTCCGCGCCCGAACGCGCATTCGGCGATGACGACCGGGCGCACGAAAAAAGGCCGCCGCGCCAGCCTGGCACGACGGCCTTCGAGCGAGTCGAGCGATGCGCGATGTCCTCAGCCGCTACTTGGTCACGAGCGCGACGGCCTTGGCCACGGCGGCTTCGAGCATTTCCGGTGCTGGCGGGGCGATGAACTTCTCCCGCATGAGCAGGTCGATGATGGCCCGGGCCTCCTTGATGTCGGCCAGCGTGCCCTTGTAGACCTCCTCGCGCGTCGGCGTGATGCGCGCCACGCCGTTGGCGATCGCGGTCATGGCCACGTCGGCGGCCTCTTCGGCGAACACCTCGGTCTCGTCCATCGTCGGCATGATGTAGTCGGGGTTGATCCCCTTCTTCTGGGCGAAGTTGGCGACGGAGTACGCCGCCGCGATGGCCATCTCGTCGGTGATCTTCCGCGCGCGGACGAGCAGCGCCCCCTTCAGGATCCCCGGGAACCCCATGGAGTTGTTCACCTGGTTCGGGAAGTCGCCGCGGCCGGTGGCGACGATATAGGCGCCGGCTTCCTTCGCGGCGTAGGGGTAGATCTCGGGCACCGGGTTGGCGCAGGCGAACACGATCGCCTTCGGGGCCATCCCCTTGATCCACTGCGGCTTCACGGTGTCGGGGCCCGGTGTGCTCAGGGCGATCAGCACGTCGGCGCCCTTGAGCGCCTTCTCGATGTCGTTCACGCAGTCGGGGTTGGTCTTCTCGCACAGTTCCCACTTGCGGTAGTACGCCGTGTCGGCCTTCACGTCCTCGCGCTTCTTGTGGAGGCCGCCCTTGGTGTCGAACATCACGATCTTCCCGGGATCCGCTCCGGCCATCAGGATGAGGCGTGCGATCGTCGTGTTCGACGCGCCGGCGCCGTAGAAGACGATGCGGACCTTGTCGATCGGCTTGTCGGCGATCCGCAGCGCGTTGATGAGGCCGGCCAGCGTCACGCTGCCTGTCCCCTGCGCGTCGTCGTGCCACACGGGGATGTCGCACTCCTCGCGCAGCGTGTCGAGCACCTT
Organism: uncultured Acidobacteriota bacterium; assembly: GCA_963727765.1. Classification (GTDB taxonomy): domain Bacteria; phylum Acidobacteriota; class Vicinamibacteria; order Vicinamibacterales; family Fen-181; genus FEN-299. The sequence goes on along the minus strand of CAVSGZ010000008.1, from coordinate 212,146 downwards.
GAAGCAGTTGGGCTGCGAGATGTCCTCGAGGTTCACCGCGCCGAAGCTCGGCTGGAGCATCTTCACGAACTCGATGATCTTGTCGGGGTCGTGCTTGCCCTGCTTGTTGTAGCTGTCCACGCAGAGCGCCACGCCGTCGACGCCGCCGAGGTACTTCATCAGGAAGGCCTTGCCTTCCATCACGCCGAGGCCGCCCGAGGGCGAGCAGTCGCCGTCGCCCAGCACGCGGGTCGAGTCGGAGACGACGGCCACGAAGTTGCCGCGATTGGTGAGGTCGAACGAAGCGTCGTGGTTGTCGCGGATGCTGGTCGACACCACCGACACGCCCGGCGTGTACCAGACGTTGAACCAATTGAACCCGTAGATGCCGGCCTTGGGCATCGTCACCATCTTGCCGCCGTAGAACTTGTGCGCCTGGAGGGCGAGTTCCTTGAGGAACGCCGTCTTGGCCTTGGCCAGCTGTTCCTGCGTGAAGCTCGACGGAAACAACGCGTTCAGGTTTGAGAGCGTGAGGTCGATCTTGGTCATGGTCATCTCCAAAAACGGATGCCGCAGCGTCAACAGGAAAACCTTGGCGGAGGATAGCATAATTGCGGGCTCGCGGCTCGCGCCATACGCCTTGCGGCTGTGATCAGCGCGACATGCGTGATGCGGCCGCCGGCCATCAGCCATCGGCCGTCAGCCTGCGGCCAGAGCCCCTGTGCTATACTCCCGCTACACCCGAAAGCCCCTCGGCTACCGTCGTTCGCCCACGGCCCGTGGTCCCCAGCCTCGGCCGACGGCCGTCGATTGACGGCTCGTCGACCGTCGCGCCGGCCGAGCCGGCGCCGGTCGCTGTCGTCACGCGTCGGCCCCCGCCCCCGCTTTTCTCCGTCCCAGACGCCGGCCTCGTCGGCGTCCCCGATGGGCGCGTAGAATAGGGCGCGTCCCTTGGAGACCCTCGCGTCCGTGCCGCCAGCAGAATCAGCCACGCCGCCGCTCGGGACCCGTACGATCCTGTCGTTCTGGGCACCCCTCGCCGCCACCTGGCTCATGATGGCGATCGAGGGCCCCTACGTCGCGGCCATCATCGCCCGCCTGCCCGACGCCACGCGCAACCTCGCGGCCTACGGCGTCGCGTTCTCGTTCGCCTTCATGTCCGAGGCCCCCATCGCGATGATGATGACGGCGGCCAACGCGCTCGTGTCCGACCGGCGGTCCTTCATCGCGCTGCGCCGGTTCTCCTCCCGCCTCAACCTGGCGCTGACGGCCGGGATGATCGTCGGGGTGCTGCCGCCGGTGTTTCGGCTCGTCGCCGGGCGGGTGATCGGCCTCCCGCCGGATGTGGAGCGTCTCGCGCACGCGGGCACGAGCCTGCTGGTGCTCTGGCCCGGGGCGATCGGCTACCGGCGCTTCTACCAGGGCATCCTCGTCCGCCACCACATGCCGCGCCGCGTGGCCTACGGCACGGTCCTCCGCCTGGCGACGATGTCGCTGATGGCGGCGGGGCTGGCCCTGCTCACGTCCCTGCCCGGCGCGCTCATCGGATCGCTCGCGCTCGGCAGCGGCGTCCTCGCCGAGGCGGCCGCGAGCCGGTGGATGGCGCGGGGGATCGTCGCCAGCCTGCTGGCGGGACCGGACGCCGCCCAGACGGGGCCGACGCAGCGCGAGATCGGCCGCTTCTACGTCCCCCTGGCACTCACCTCGCTGCTCGCCATCGTCGTCAACCCGCTGGTGACGTTCTTTCTCGGCCGCAGCCGGGCGCCGATCGAGTCGCTCGCGGTGATGCCGGTCGTCACCGGGTTCGTGTTCGTCTTCAGGAGCGGCGCGATCGCATATCAGGAAGTCGCCGTGGCCCTGGCCCGCGGCGACGCCCAGCGCGAGCGCCGCATCGCCCGCGTGGCGATCCAGTTGGCCGCCCTGTCGACCGTGGTGCTTGGCGGCATCCTGTTCACGCCGCTCGGCCGCGGGTACTTCGTCGCCGTGTCCGGCCTGACGGCCGGCCTCGCCGCGTTCGCGGCCTGGCCGGCCCGGGTCCTCACGCTGGTGCCGGCGCTCGACTACATGCTCAGCCTTCAGCGCGCCCGGTTCGTCTTAATGAGAAGGACGCGCATCATCACGGTCGCGACCTTCGTCGAGGCCGCGGCCATCGTGGTGGCGCTGGGCGTCGGCATCGGCGTCCTGGGCCTGGTCGGCGCCACGGCAGCGGCCGGCGCGATCCTGCTCGGGCGGGTGTGCGGCAACCTGATGCTGGCGTCGACGGCCCTCGTGGCCGGGAGGCCGGCGGACGACACGGTCGAAGGGCTTGCCGAGTAGGATGGCGGGTGAATGCCGCCAGGCATCCTGGCGGCCCGAGGAGGTTCGCATGTTCGGCGTCACGGTGGTCCGATTGATGCTCCGGGCCGTCCCGGTGGCCTGCGCCGCCGCCCTCCTGGCGGCCTGCAGCCAGGCGTCGCGCCTCGACGCCCGGTGCATGGCGGGCGATGTCGTGGTCTGCACCAAGGTTGGCGACATGTACGCGTCCGGCCGCGGCGTCGAACGCGATCTCGGCCGCGCGGCGAGAGCCTACGACCGCGCATGCAACGGCGGGGCGGCGGATGTCTGCACCACGCTCGGCGAAATCGTGGAGCGCATGGACGTCGCCGAGGGCGGTCTGCCTCGGGCCGAACAGTTGTTCACCAGGGCATGCGATCTGGGCAGCTCGCACGGGTGCCTGCGCCTCGGCCTGCTCGCCGCCGCGCGCGAGGACAAGACGAAAGCCCTCTCGCTCTACCAGAAATCCTGCGACGGCGGATGGGCGCCGGGATGCCATCAGCTGGCCACCACCTACGAACAGGGCGACGGCGTGCCGAAGGACGTGCCGAAAGCCCTTGCGCTCTACACCCAGGCGTGCGACGGAGAGAGCGTGGACAGCTGTGTGGCGGCAGGAACGCTGTATCTCGGCGCCGAGTCCGCTGTGCCGCGCGATCTCGCCGCAGCCACGCGTCTCTACGGCAAGGCGTTCGGCCTCTACAAGGAAGCGTGCGACGCCGGCAGCCAGCCCGACTGCACCGAGCAGGACCGCATGCGCACGAGGCTGGCGGTTCTTTCAACCGGTCAGGTGCCGACAGTGAAGTAGATTCGGCGTCAGAACTGCAGGCCGGTGGTGAAGTGCACCCGGGCGCCGCCGCCCTGCCGGAAGCCCACGTCGAGGTTCACCTGGAACAGGCTCGCCAGCAGGAAGACACCGGCGCCGCCTCCGGTCCTGAAGTGCGAGTCCAAGAGCCGCGTGCCCGCGTCCCAGACGGTCCCGGTGTCGGCGAACAGCGTCACACCCATGCGGGCGAAGCTCATCGGCGAGTTCAGCGGGATCCGGAGTTCGGCCGTCGCGCCGAGCAGGTTGTCGCCCGAGAACGACCCGGCGCGGTAGCCGCGCAGGCTGCTCGCCCCGCCGAGCAGGTTGCGCGCATAGAGCGGCTGCGGGCCGTCGGCCCCGGCGTACTGCACGCGCAGCGAGAGTACGGATTGCCCGACGAGGCCCCGGTAGCCGCGCACGTCGGCCTCGAACCGATTGACCGACGCGGACTGGCTCGGCTGCAGGCGCTCCCATCCCGCCGACGCGAACACCGCATTCCGGGGAAACACCGGGTCGCGTCTCGTGTCGAACGTCAGGTCGGCCCCGTAGCTGATCACGTCTTCGTCGATCCCCCCGAAGCGCACGTGGCCGAAGCCGATCTGGCCGCCGGCGCGCAGATGGTCGGTAAGCCGCCGCGACGCGCCTACCCAGACGTCCTGGCGGTTCTCGTCGATCTCGTAGAACGGATTGGTGCGTCCCGACACGGACACCCCGCCGACAATCTGATCGAATGGGCCGCTCGATATCGGGCGATCGACTTCGACGGCGGCGCGCCTCGTGCCGCCCCACGACAGGGGCACCGACACGCGACTTCCCCGGCCAAGGGCATCGACGAAGCTGACGCGCGCTCCGTACGTGAAGCCGTAGCCATCGGTGTAGCTGAGGATCGGCATCACCATCCCGCTGGCCCACAGCCGCCGGAACGGGCGGGCGACCGCCGGCCCCTCCGTAGACACGTCCGCCAGCGGATGCTCGCGGACGACGATCACGAGCGCAACCTCGCCGCCGGGCTCGAGCGACCGGTAGCGCTTGCGGATCTCGATCTCCTCGAACCGCCCGCTCTCCTTCAGCCGGCGCGTCGCCGCGTCGATCGCCGCGTCATCGATCGGCTGGCCGATCGTCAGGCCGGCCAGGCGGAGCACCTCGCCGTCCGACGTCGCGTAATTGCCGTGGACCCGCACCTCGGCGAGCACGTCGGGCGCCGCGACCCCCTGCGTCGTCGCAGCCGCCTGCTGCGCCGCCGCGGCCCCACCAAGGATGAGCAGCGCGATGACGACCATCGGTGCCAGCCGCCTCATGGCCGCTTCGGGGGCAGGATGCGAACTCGCGCTCCGGTCTCCGCCTTCTTGTAGTCGTAGAACGTCCGCTCGTAGCGAATCCCGTAGCTCCCGGTCGCAAACGTCAGGCCGGCCTGCACCGAGATTCGCCCCGGCAGCCACACGCCGTCGAGCACCCGCGACATCGTCATCGACGCGGAGACCCGGTCCAGGCGGACCAGCCACCGCGCGGGCAGGAAGCCGAAGTCGATGTTGTCGAACGTGTACCTGACGATCTGGTGCTCGGTCGGTTCGACCCACAGCGTCACGAGCGCCACCTTGTTCAGGTTCCGTTCGATCTTCTGGTCTTCCACCTCCTCCGACGGCCGCTTCGCCTTCCCGGGCCTGGCCGCGGCACCCTTCTGGCCCGGCTCGTCTGCCTTCCCGCCCTCCGCCCCCCGCCCTCCGCCCTCCGCCTTCTCATCCCGGAACAGCTCGGTCGGGTAGTACTCGATCTTCAGCACCTGCCGCCCTTCGAACGTCTCGCGCCCGGCCAGGTAGTAGTGCTTCGGCTCGAACTTGAACCGGAGGAAGTAGGCCTCCGACACGAACCTCGGCTCGCCGCGCTGGTCGACGAGTTCCTTCAGGGCTGGTGCGTCGGTCTTGTTCGGCGCCGCGGCAGCCTGGTCCGGCTGCTCCTTCTTCGCCGCCGCTTCTTGCGCCCGTTTCTCGCGCTCCTGCTCTTCCTTCAGCCACTTGGCCTCGTACGCGCGCCGCTCGGTCTCGGAGAGGGCCACGCCGTCGTAGCGCAGAGGGCTGCGAATCAGGTAGCCGTCACGGACGTACCACATGTACTCGCGGCGGAAGCCGTTGAGCGGCAGGCCGTCTTCGTTGTTCGACCACACCGGAAGCCGCCCGGAGGTGCTGATCTTGAACGTCTCGGTTTCGCTGAGGATGTAGTCGTGCAGCTTGCGCCAGTTCTCGTCGCGTTTCTCGAGCACCTTGGCCATGAACGCGTCGAGGTCGTTGGCCTTCGCGGCGGGGGTTTGCGGAGTGGAACTGGCAGGGACCAAGCACGCGGCCAGCATCACTCCGGCCGCCGCCAGGACCCCTCGCCGTCGGGGATGCGCCGTACGCAGAAGTGCCCCCATCTCCGGATGAGACGAGGTCGGCGGCCCGGAAGTTCTCCTGAAATGGTCAGTACTCGTCGTCTCAATTCCGGCCACGCTCACCCGACGAGCCCGTGCCAGAATCGGCAACAAGCATCTTCTCGAGCAGGGCGACCAGAGGCGGCAAGTCTTCGGTGACCACCTGCCAGACAATGTCCTCATCGACGCCGAGGTAATCGTGCACCACCTTGTGGCGCATGCCGACGATCTCCTGCCACGGTATCTCGGGGTGCTGAATGGCGAAATCAGAGGAAACACGAGACCCCGCCTCGCCGATAACCTGGACCAGGTGCGTCAGCGCGAGGCGCAGGTTCTCGTCAGTTTCGAAGTCGTCGTGCGAGAGCCCGATCGCTTTCCCGACGGCCTTCCTCGCCGTGTCGAGCATGTGTCCGACGTAAAGGAGGTCACGCGGCGACATACAACGGCTCGGCAGATCTCAGGACTTGGTCCCGAATGCGCCGGTTCAAGAATTTCGGTGTTACCAGGTCGACCCGTCGACCGCGCAGGAGCCCGGACAACTCGCGCTCGATCGTGACAAACCGCAGGCCGGGGACATGACCGGGCAAGAACTCCACCAAGACGTCCACATCGCTATCGGGTCTGAAGTCCTCCCGCAGTACGGAACCAAACAGCGCGAGGCGCGCGATGTGATGACGCTTGCAGAATGCCGACACCTCCTCCGGATCGATCGGCAGGTTGTGATTCATCGTTCGGCCTCTCGCGCATATCATAGCTCACCCGGCCCACGAGTCCGGCCAGCGGGTGTTCGCCGGGTGGGCGGCGGCCTCAGCGGATCGCGGTACGAGGACACCGGCGGCCGCCAGCGGCACCAGCTCTCCTGGCTGCGACACACCGTCGTGGTTCGTGTCCACCCACAGCCGCAGCCGGCTGAAGACGGCGTCGGCCGCACTGATGACGCCGTCGCCATTCCCGCCCTGTGCGGGTGTGTCGTAGGCCGCCAGCAGCGTGAAGCTGTTCTCGCCGGCGGCCGGCTTGTGACGCCGAGGCGCGGCGACCGGCATGCCGAACACGTCGGCGCCGGTCGTGATCGCGCCGTCACCGTCGAGGTCCAGCACCAGGAACGCCGCCGTCGAGCCGGCCCGCGTCCACGCGATCGGCTCCCGCACCCCGTCCCCATCCACGTCGAAGGAGACGCCGGCCGAGAGGGCGGTCAGCCGGATTGGCGACCCGTCCAGGGTCAGCACCAGCGGGTCCTCCCAGTTGGTACTGGCAGCTGCATGATTCTTCGTCCCACCAGGCCCCGCCCAACGCCCGACACGCCGCCTGCAGGCATCCGTCTGGATCGCAGGTCGGCGGCAGCCCCTGGAACACCGCCGTGCAGGTCCGCGCTCCGGTCATGCTGACCGTGCCCGTCGTGCACCCGGTTTCGGCCCAGTACAGGAATTCGTACCCGTCCGCCGGGTCGGCCGTCAATTGGACGGTTCCGCCCCCACCAAACGGGGCCGAGCAGGAGGTTCCGCAGTCGATCCCGCTTGGGGTACTCGTCACCCAGCTGTCGTCACTGCCGTCTCCGGTCTTCTGGATGGTCAGGGTATAGGTGACCCGGGTGAACGTCGCCACGCAGGTCTTGGCGGCATCCACGGTCACCGTCGCCGTTGACGCCGTCCCGCTGCAGCTCCCGCCCCACCCGGTGAAGGACGAGTAGGCGTCGGCGGCGGCGGCGGTCAGGGTGACGATCGTCCCACCCAGATAGCGCGCCGTGCAGTCCGGCCCGCAGTCCACGCCGGCCGGATCAGCGGTGACCCGCCCGGCGCCCGCCCCGCTCTTGGCGACCGTCAGCTGGTAGAACGTGCCCGCCGCGGGGCGGACCGCCGCGAGCAGCCGCGAACCGGCGGAGACGTAATCCACCGTCCAGCGGATCGGCCCGCCCTCCGTGCTGAACTCGCTCAGCTCGTTGACGACATAGGTGCGACTCGTCTCGCTGCCCGCGATCTTCAGCACGCGCTGGCCGTCCGCATCGTAGCGAGAGGTGTTCAGCGCCCCGGACCACGTCGTGGCGGTCGCGAGAAGACTCGCGGGCGCCAGCGGGCGGAAACCCGCCGTTCTCTCGTCGAGAATCAACGAGGTCGCCCACGGCTCGCGTCGACCACTTGCTTCAGGAAGTCAAACCCCTTGACCGATATGATAACGCGACCGTTTTCGAGGTAGAGCACGCTGGGCATGGATTGCTTCGGGTCGATTCGAAGCTCCTGCTCCGGGATTGGCGTGCCCCCGTCGTACGGCCGATACTCGGCACTCTCGTGGAGCACCACACCGGCGGAATTGAAGACGGTGCACAGGTCCGCCCCCGACCTACACGTGCACTTGACCCACCATTGCGCCTCGCCCCCACGGAGCCGTACGGCATCCGGCGGCACGTTCGGGGGACGGGGGGGCACCTCAGGCCAAATTGAGCAGGCGGGCAGGAGGGCGACGATGAGCAGCAGACGTGCCGCGCGAAAGACATCAGATATCATGGCCTTCACCATCACTTGGACGTCGAGCTCTGGAGTTTCCAGCTCCATTCCGTTGTGACGCCGGCCCTCGTCGGCGTGTAGGACCAGTCCGAGAACATCCTGAACATCAGCCAGTCGAGGTTCGGGACAGCAACGCCGGACGCGGAACCAGGCCAACCTCTGCCGATACGCGCCATCCCTTCCCGCGCGTAGTTCGCGCAGTTCCGACCGAACAAGCTGAACTTCGAATACCATGCGTTCTGCCATGTGTCGGGAGAGCTCGCCATCCAGATCCCGAGCGCTGCAGTCTGCGAAACGGTGGTCGTGAAGTACGCGAGGCGAACCGAGTTCGAGGGCGCTACTTCGAAGCCCTCGAGTTCATGCGCGAGGGCCTCCAGCGAATCAGTAGTCGGAGCCCCGTTGATACCAAACTCGATATGAGTGTCCAGTGGTTGTATGGTCACCTTCGGATCCGCGAGTATCCCAGGGTCACCGGTATGTCCGAAGTCAGAGAAGAAAACAGAACCATCTGGGAACACGACGGCAATTCCATTGTGGCCGAAGCGGTGTCCGCTTATGGCCGCACCTTGGCTAAAATTGACGAAGATCGCATCGCGCCCGTCTGGATCGACGTAGCGCAGCGGGTTGTTTGCGACGTAGCCGTACGCGTTCGTCGCGCCCAGCGTGGGGTCGGTCCACGCGAGGTCCGTCAGCGGGTCGAGCGTGGCGAAGCGCCCAAGGTCCACCCGGAGCTGCCGGGCGTGGAAGTAGTCCAGCCCCGTTTCGAAATCCCGCTCCTGCCCCGTGAACAGTCTCCGGTCGTGCGGCGGGTACTGCGGGTTGAGCTCCTCGCCGAACGGGAGGAAGTCATGTCGCGCGATCACCTGGCCCTGCGCGTTGGTCACTGCCCGGACGGATCCGAGCGCATCGAGGTGGTAGTACTCCACGACCTGGAGCGGCGTGGGCGGCGGATCCGGCGCGGCAGGACCGGGCGTTGCGACAGAGTCGCCGTCTCCGGCGAGCGCCGGTCCAGCCGCTTCCAGGCGGCTGACGACTGACCCCGTCTCGTCGTCGAAAGGCATCGTCCCTTCGGCCTCCTCCGGTGCGCTGCCCACCCCTGGCCCCGTCGCCAGGAACACGTCCCAGATCGGCACGCGGCGGCCCGAGGTGAGGTGGACGACGCCGCGATACCGATAGAAGTTCCCATGGCCGTCCCGCCGGCCGGTGGTGCGATAGGTCAGCTCGATGGACACCACACCGGCCGCCGCCAGCGGCATCAGCTCTCCGGGCTGCGACACGCCGTCGTGGTTCGTGTCGACCCACAGGCGCAGCCGACTGAAGACGGCGTCGGCCGCACTGATGACGCCGTCGCCATTCCCGCCCAGCGCCGGCGTGTCGTAGGCCCCCAGCAGCGTGAAGCTGTTCTCCCCAGCCGCCGGCCTGTGATGCCGGCGCACCCCAACCGGCACGCCGAACAACTCCGCGCCGGTCGTGATCGCGCCGTCCCCGTCGAGGTCCAGCACCAGGAACGCCGCCGTCGAGCCGGCCCGCGTCCACGCGATCGGCTCCCGCACCCCGTCCCCGTCCACGTCGAAGGAGACGCCGGCCGAGAGGGCGGTCAGCCGGATCGGCGAGCCGTCCAGGGTCAGCACCAGCGGGTCCTCCCAGTTGTACTGGCAGCTGCACGACTCGTCGTCCCACCAGGCCCCGCCCAAGGCCCGACACTCTGCCTGCAGGCATCCGTCTGGATCGCAGGTCGGTGGCAGCCCCTGGAACACCGCCGTGCAGGTCCGCGCCCCGGTCATGCTGACCGTGCCCGTCGTGCACCCGGTTCCGGCCCAGTACAGGAATTCGTACCCGTCCGCCGGGTAGGCCGTCAATTGGACGGTTCCGCCTCCGCCAAACGGGGCCGCGCAGGAGGTTCCGCAGTCGATCCCGCTTGGCGTACTCGTCACCCAGCTGTCGTCGGCGCCGTCGCCGGTCTTCTGGACGGTCAGGGTGTAGGTGACCCGCGTGAAGGTGGCCGTGCAGCTCTTGGCGGCATCCACGGTCACCGTCGCCGTTGACGCCGTCCCGCTGCAGCTCCCGCCCCATCCGGTGAAGGACGAGTACGCATCGGTCAGCGGTGGCGGTCAGGGTGACGATCGTCCCACTCAGATACCGCGCCGTGCAGTCCGGCCCGCAGTCCACGCCGGCCGGATCAGCGGTGACCCGCCCGGCGCCCGCCCCGCTCTTGGCGACCGTCAGCGGGTAGAGCGTGCCCGCCGCGGGGCGGACCGCCGCGAGCAGGCGTGACCCGGCCGACACGTAGTCCACCGTCCAGCGGATCGGCCCACCCTCCGTGCTGAACTCGCTGAGCTCGTTGACCACGTAGGTCCGGCTCGTCTCGCTCCCCGCGATCTTCAGCACACGTTGCCCGTCGGCATCGTAGCGAGAAGTGTTCAGCGCCCCGGACCACGTCCGGGCCGTCTCGAGGAGGTTCGCCGGCGTGTAGGTGTATTCCTGGATCCGCCCGTCCTCGGTCAGGCGGCCGAGCGGGTCATGGAAGAAGCCTTCGGTACTGTTGCCCGTCCCTGATGCTCGACAGCAGGCGGTTCGTCGTCGCGCTGTAGGTGTGCGCGGTTGTCGTGGCGTTCAGCGTCGAGGACGTCCGGTTGCCGATCGAGTCGTAGACGTAGGCGAGGCTGCCCCAGGGCCCCGTGGCGGTCAGGAGCCGGCCCAGCGCATCGTAGGCGTACGTCGCGCTCTGGCCCGGTCGCGGGTCGGCAATCCCCGTGACATGGCCAGCGAGGTCATAGGTATAGCTGAGGTCCACGACGCCCCCGCTCGAGCCGATGTGGGTGGGCTGTTCCACGTCGTTGTACTGCACCGCGTTGACGATCCCGTTGCCGCTCGTGTACGACGCCACCGCGCCCGACGGCCGATAGACGAAGTCCCGCGCGAACTCCACGCCCCGCTCCGTATCGTAGACCCGGACCACCCCAGGAGTCGTGCCGGGCGATGACCTGGCCCTGGGCATTCGTCACCGCCCGCACTCGCCTCGCGCTCCATCGCGCTTCATCGCGCTCTCGATTGCCCCAAATTGCCTCGGCCGGATGAGGCGGCAGCCGCGACCGATTGGAACGCGCGCAGCTCCCTAGCCGTGGGATTGATCGCGACAGGACGCACGCTACGTTGCCTCACCCGCCAAGGCCGGGGCCCACATCGACCGCGTGGAAGGGACGATCAGCACTTCTGCGGGGCAGGGCACCCTCACTGAAACGACGGTATTGGATCTCAGCCGTCCTTATCGGCCGAACTCTGCTGACCCGGGCCGGCCGTACCGCGAGACTGCTTCTGGCGCTGCGCGCGTTCACCCGCGTCTTCCTGGGTAGCCTCGCGCTCGCGTTCTCGCCGCGTATCCCGCGTGAAATAGTTGTCTCCGAGAACCCACCCCAGAATCAGAATCATGGCTAGGCCCTCTGGAGCACCCAGTTTCATCACCTCCCAGAAGCTCCACTGTAGTACGTGGCCGTCAACATATCTTAGAAGGGCAGCATGACCGCCGAACAAGATCGACAGTGCGCACCAGAACCTCGGTTTCGCCCAGTAGCTCCTAAAAGGGGCGATAACGCAATAGAACAATGCGACAGTAATCACGGCCCAGAAGAACCCACGTTCCGAAAGCCATCCACGGCTCGCGAAACACAGCGCTCCCAAGCCTAGGCCGATTAGCACACTCTTCCCGTAGGAGTTCGAATCATCTCCAGACGTTAGACTCTTTCTGTTGTCGGCCATGGTTCCTCGTCAAGGCTGGTCCTCACAGCCCTAGAATTTCTTGGCGGAAGCGTAGCCAGCCCGATCTAGGCACTCACCGAGGGCCTTCTGATACTCCCATGCGCCGGATGCTACCGCGACAATCGTGGCGAACTTGCCCAAGAACGTTCCAGTCTTCGCGGCGGCCTCTATTGCCCCGGACACGTTGCGAATACTCATGCCCACCTGCGTCGCGGCCAAACCAACCAGCCCTGGGTTCTTCAGGAAGTCCGCTGTTTTGTGGGCGACATCGACGGCATTATCCACGAGGCCAACGGGATCAGGGAGAAGGGCGGTCAAGGCGGTGACAGCGCATTGGTTGGCGATATCCGTCTGTCCGCACGGATACAACCCACACATCTTCGGCGCCATGTTTCCCTGCCCCGCGCCCCCGCCTCCCCCTCCGCCGCCGGCGGGGCCTTCCGGCGTTTGTGGGCCTTGGACCAGTTGTGCTTGGGCGTCAGGGACATAGGTGACGGTTCCCGCCTCCACCCACACTCCGTTATCTAACGCCCATAACCGCCCGTCGAGGCCAACAGAGAAGTTGTCCCCACCCTGGATCAAATCATTCAACCATTCGTCATTGTTCACCTTCTGGCATCCTTGACCACCTACTCTTGCGCACACGATGTAGGGGTCGTGTCTGTCAAGTGGTGGAAAAGTCTGACGTCATGATCCCGGCGCTCTCGACCACCTATGCCGCCACCGCGGCGGCGGCCACCTGCGGCATCTCCTGCCACCCGTCGATCTTCCGGACCCTGATGTGACCCGCGCGCAGCAGACCGAACAGCAGCAAGAGGACGGCGTCCTGGCTCGGCAGGCTCGCTTGCGTCTTCGTGCGCCGACGGAACTCCTCGTTGATCCGCTCCAGCGCGTTCGTCGTCCTCAACGCCTTCCACTGCGACCGCGGAAAGCGGAGGAAGGTGAACAGCTCGTCGCCGGCCTCTTCAAAGCTCTGGACGACGGCCGGGCACTGCAGCCGCCACTTCCGCACGAAGCTCGCCCGACGCTGCTGCACCAGAGCCGCGGTCTCCGCATAGATGACGCGGCGGAAGTCTTCCGCGACTGCTTCCCGCACGCGGGCCGGCGCCTTGGCGGTCAGATTCCGCAGCTTGTGGGCCGTGCACCGCTGGATCCCGATCGCGGGCCACGCCTCGCGCAGCGCCGTCGCCAGCCCAGGATTGCCGTCGATGACGGCCAGCACTGGCGTGCCAATCCGGCGGGCCTGGAGCTGCTGCACGACGTCCCGCCAGGCCGCCGTATCTCGTCCCCCACCAGCCGCATGTCCATCACGACCCGCTGCCCGTCGGCGCGCACGCCCATCGTCACCAGCACCGGCACCCGCACTCGGCGCTTGCCCAGCCGCACCTTGGGATACCAGCCATCCAGCAGCAGGTAGCGGATCGCGTCGTCAGCCAGGTCGCGCTGCTGCCACGTCTCGAAATCGGCCGCCAGCCGCCCGACCAGGCGCGAGACCGCATCCTTCGACAGCGGCCCGCCCCGCAACAGCGGCGCCAGCGCCCCGCGGATGCGCCGGCTATTCCCGCCGGCCAGATAGACGCCGAGGATCGCCTCATCGACCCGCGCCGTGCGCCGCTGATACCGCGGGAGCGTCTCGCTGCGCCACTCCACCATCCGGGGGCCCTCACGCAGCCGGGCTCGCGGGACCTCCACCGCGGTGGGGCCGGTGCTCGTCGTCAGCGTCCGTGTCCGGGTACCGTGCCGATAGCCCCGTCGTTGATCGCCCACCCGGGCCGACAGCCCGGCGCCCAGGGCCGCATCCAGCTCCGCCTCGAGGACGGCCTCGATCGTCGCCCGGATGCGCTCCCGAATCACGGTCTCGAGCGCCTCCGGACTCCACGTCACTTTCGCTTCCGTCCCGACCAGCTTCTTGGTATCGTCAGCCATCGCGTCATCCTCCGGCACCCGCCGCCAAGCGGGCGCACTGTTTTGGTTACAGCGCCGGATGATGACGCGTTTTCTACTTTTCCACCACTATCGAGACACTACCCGATGTAGGCGCGGCCATCAGGGTCGATAAACCCCAGCGGGTCGTTCAGAACATATCCGTAGGCGTTCGTCGCGCCCAGCGTGGCGTCCGTCCACGCGAGGTTGGTCAGCGGGTCGGGTGCGGTGAACCGCCCCAAGTCCACCCGCAGCTGCCGGGCGTGGAAGTAGTCCAGCCCGGTTTCGAAATCCCGTTCCTGCCCCGTGAACAGCTTCCGGTCGTGCGGCGGGAACTGCGGGTTGACCTCTTCACCGAACGGGAGGAAGTCGTGCCGCGCGATCACCTGGCCCTGCGCGTTGGTCACCGCCCGGACGGATCCGAGCGCATCGAGGTGATAGTACTCCACGACTTGCAACGGCGTGGGCGGCGGATCCGGCGCGGCAGACCCGGGCGCGACGAGGCCGTCACCGTCAGCCCCGTCCCCGAGTCCGACCTCTTGCGTGAGACCCGTGGCCACTGACGCCGCCTCGTCGTCGAAAGGCGTCGTGCCCTCGAGCGCCTCCGGTGTACCACCCACCCCCGGCCCCGTCGCCAGGAACACATCCCAGATCGGCACGCGGCGCCCTGAGGCGAGGTGGACGACGCCGCGAGAGCGGAAGAAGTTCCCGTGCCCGTCCCGCCGGCCAGTGACACGGTACGACAGCTCAATCGACTCGATGCCGGCCACCGCCAGCGGCACCAGCTCTCCTGGCTGCGACACGCCATCGTGGTTCGCGTCCACCCACAGCCGCAGCCGGCTGAACACCGCGTCCGCCGCGCTGATCATGCCGTCGCCATTCCCACCCAGCGCCGGGGTGTCGTAGGCCGCGAGCAGCGTGAAGCTGTTCTCGCCCGCCGCCGGCTTGTGGCGCCGCGGCGCGGCGACCGGCATGCCGAACAGCTCCGCGCCGGTCGCGATCGCGCCGTCACCGTCGAGATCCAGCACCAGGAACGCCGCCGTCGAGCCGGCCCGCGTCCACGCGATCGGCTCCCGCACCCCGTCCCCATCCACGTCGAAGGAGACGCCGGCCGAGAGGGCGGTCAGCCGGATTGGCGAGCCGTCCAGGGTCAGCACCAGCGGGTCCTCCCAGTTGTACTGGCAGCTGCATGATTCTTCGTCCCACCAGGCCCCGCCCAACGCCCGACACGCCGCCTGCAGGCATCCGTCTGGATCGCAGGTCGGCGGCAGCCCCTGGAACACCGCCGTGCAGGTCCGCGCTCCGGTCATGCTGACCGTGCCCGTCGTGCACCCGGTTCCGGCCCAGTACAGGAATTCGTACCCGTCCGCCGGGTCGGCCGTCAATTGGACGGTTCCGCCTCCGCCAAACGGGGCCGAGCAGGAGGTTCCGCAGTCGATCCCGCTTGGGGTACTCGTCACCCAGCTGTCGTCACTGCCGTCTCCGGTCTTCTGGACGGTCAGGGTGTAGGTGACCCGCGTGAAGGTGGCCGTGCAGCTCTTGGCGGCATCCACGGTCACCGTCGCCGTTGACGCCGTCCCGCTGCAGCTCCCGCCCCACCCGGTGAAGGACGAGTAGGCGTCGGCAGCGGCGGCGGTCAGGGTGACGATCGTCCCACCCAGATAGCGCGCCGTGCAGTCCGGCCCGCAGTCCACGCCGGCCGGATCAGCGGTGACCCGCCCGGCGCCCGCTCCGCTCTTGGCGACCGTCAGCGGGTAGAGCGTGCCCGCCGCCGGCCGCACCGCGGCCAGGAGGCGTGACCCCGCCGTCACGTAATCCACCGTCCAGCGGATCGGCCCGCCCTCCGTGCTGAACTCGCTCAGCTCGTTGACGACATAGGTGCGACTCGTCTCGCTGCCCGCGATCTTCAGCACGCGCTGGCCGTCCGCATCGTAGCGAGAGGTGTTCAGCGCTCCGGACCATGTCCGGGCCGTCTCAAGAAGGTTCGCGGGCGTGTAGGTGTATTCCTGGATCCGCCCGTCCTCGGTCAGGCGGCCGAGCGGGTCATGGAAGAAGCCTTCGGTACTGTTGCCCGTCCCTGATGCTCGACAGCAGGCGGTTCGTCGTCGCGCTGTAG
The DNA here is from genome assembly GCA_963727765.1 of uncultured Acidobacteriota bacterium. Classification (GTDB taxonomy): domain Bacteria; phylum Acidobacteriota; class Vicinamibacteria; order Vicinamibacterales; family Fen-181; genus FEN-299. Next base: position 196,355 of record CAVSGZ010000008.1, on the reverse strand, counting down.
GTGTGCGCCGTCGTCGTGGCGTTCAGCGTCGAGGACGTCCGGTTGCCGATCGAGTCGTAGACGTAGGTGAGCGTGCCCCAGGGGCCCGTGGCGGTCAGGAGCCGGCTCAGCGCATCGTAGGCGTACGTCGCGCTCTGGCCCGGTCGCGGGTCGGCAATCCCCGTGACGTGGCCGGCATCGTCATAGGTATAGCTGAGGTCCACGACGCCCCCGCTCGAGCCGATGTGGGTGGGCTGTTCCACGTCGTTGTACTGCACCGCGTTGACGATCCCGTTGCCGCTCGTGTACGACGCCACCGCGCCCGACGGCCGATAGACGAAGTCCCGCGCGAACTCCAAGCCCCGCTCCGTATCGTAGACCCGGACCAGCCGGTTGTTCGAGTCGTAGTCGTACGTCACGCGGTTGCCCGACGGATACCAGAGATCGGTCAGGTTGTCGTTGGCATCGTAGCCGAAGCTCGTCTCGAAGCGATGCCCCGTGATCTCGTCGATGCGCCTGGTCAGCCGGCTCCCGGCATCGTATTCGAATTGGCTCGTCACGTACGCGTTCGACGCCGATGTCCGGCTGCCCGACGCATCGTACTGCACGGCCGCGTTGTACGCGGCATTCCACGGCGTCGTGACGCCGACGATGCGATTGCTGGAGTCGTAGGTGTAGGTCGTGACGTGGGAGAGCGCGTCCGTGCGGGTTGCGACACGGCCGAGCGCGTCGTAGGTGTACGACACCGTGCCAGACTCGGGCTGGGTCTCCGACACCAGGCCCCGTTGATTGTACGTCCACGTCTTGGCCAAGTTGTTCGGGGCCAGGATCTGGGTGAGCTGGCCGGCGTCATTGTAGGAGTACGTCGTCGTCCTGTTGTCGGCGTTGGTGACCGATTTGAGGCGAGCGCTTGAAGGCGAACCAGATGCCTGGAAGACCTGCGTCGTCGTGCGGCCCAACTCGTCGGTCGTCGTCGTGAGCAGGCCGGTCGTCGTGGCGCCGAAGGCATACGTCACGGTCGTGTTGTTCGGGTTCGTCCGCGTGGTCAGCCGCCCGAGCGCATCGGTACTGGAGGTGCGTCGAGGGCGGCGCGGAGGCGGGCGGGCTCGAGCACGAACTCGGCGCGGGCGTGGTCGTGTACGGCAGGCTCTGGCGGACGACGCGCCCCATCGCGTCGTACTCCACGTCGGTGCGCGCACCCGTGCTGTCGAAGGTGAAGGCGGTGCGCCCGAATCCATCCAGGCAGACCGTCGTCCAGGCCGCGCCCCGGCTCTTCGTCACTCCACTCCCGTCAGCGGCATAGGTAATCGCGAGGGGATTCCCCACCGGCGGTTGGACGCTCGTCAGCCGGCCGGCCGCGTCGTAACCCAAGGTGGTCGTGTGCCCGTTCTCCGTGGCGGTCGCCACGCTGCCGTCCGGGCTAATCGTGTAGGTCAGGCTCGATTGGGGCGCGGTGACCGCACTGACGACGCCCCAGGTGTGGTCAATCGTCGTGGGCGGCGTTGCGCCGACGTTCTGAACGTGGACGTTCCCGTAGGCGTCGGGCGTGAACGACGTGGTCAGGAGCCGGGCCGTCCGCGAGAGCAGGAACCCGGTGTTCGGGTCGTACTGCGCCGATCCGGTGATCCCGTCCACGGTGACGGAGGTGGGCTTGTCGCCGAGGTAGGTGGTGCCGGAGAAGGACTGGTACAAAACGTCGCTCGAACTCGAGAAGTCTCCGGTGCTGGAGATGTGCGTCGGCTGGCCGAAGTGGTTGAAATGGGCCGTGTCGTAGATGTCGTATTGATAGGAACGGCTGTAGGTCTTTCCGCTCTGAGTCACCGTCACCGACGACGGCAGCAGCGCGTGCGTGGGACCGAACGGCACCAATTGCCCGTTCACGTAGTCCCAATACGTCGACCCCAGCAGGACGCCTTCCTGCCACGCGTAGTCGGTCTCTTGCTGGGTTGGGTAGATCCCGAAGGTCACGGACGCGAGCGGGACCGTCCAGAATGTCCCGTTGTTGAGGAACGTGTACTGCGCATGGTACGTAGCGCCGCTCGTCCCCTCGATGGTGGTGGTCGGCGTCCCATCCGTCGGATAGGTGAACTGCCACGTGCCGGCGGCGACGCCGGTTCCGCCCGATTGCCGCGACCGCACGGTGAAGCTGTCCCAACGGGGATCGTAGCCGTTGGGGTAGGCGTCCAGGTGCATGCGCGACACGTACTGCACCCAGCCTCCAGTCGGCGTCGTGACGGTGATCGCGGACTGATCTTCCGTGCCGACGACTGAGCGCGAGTAGCCGAAGGCCCACGACGGCCCCGCGGGTGGGGTCGCTTCGACCAACTGACCGGACGCCCAGCTGTACTGCCAGGTCTTGCCCTGGCAGGAGAGCGACGAGACGTCGCCCTGGGTATCGTAGCCGAAGTCGAGTTCCCGGCTCTGCCCGTTGCCGAGCGTCTGGACGATGTGGTCGATCCGTCCACCGCTCCAGGTCACGATTTGCTGATTCCCGAATGCGTCGGTGGCGGTCAGGGGCCGGCCAGACGAGTCGAAGGTGTACGTCACGCCTGCCGGCGTCTCGAGCACGCGCGTGGACCACGTGTAGCGCCCAAACGAGGTCGAGCGGAAGATGTTGGTATTGGGATAGTTCTGAGCGAGCCACGTCGTACTGCCGTCTCCGTTGACGATACTGACCGGATACCCGCCAGAGGTGAACCGCATGTGCGGCATCCCGATGTCGAAGAGCCATCCTCCGCCGTCCTTGGTGTTGTACACCCGCCTCACGGTGAGGTCGAAGCCGGCGTTGCCCGGCAGCACGAAATCGACGAAGGACAGCATGACGTTGCCGCTCCAGGGGTCGATCACCTCCCAGGGCGCCAGACTGATGGGGCCGTGCTCGGGCAGCGCACCCTTCTCCCGCGCCGTCTCATACCGGTTGATCTGTGCCACCGCCGGCAGTGAGGCGACGGTGAGAACGATGAAGAGTGCGCCGAGAACCGTCAAGAGTGCCTGGGCTTCACGATGACGCGCGGCGTAACGGCGGGGGGAAGACGCATCGGGCTTGGGCACGCCGGCCTCCAGGAAGAAACAGAACGGCACCGGGGTGTGATCTCGGCCGCGGTCAGGCTCGGCGAAACGCGCGATCCCCGCAACTGTCAAATGCCGCCAAACGGGCGAATGGCGGCATTTGGCGGCATCTGACCGCATTTGACCGTTGTGGCGCCGGGCGACGGGCCGCGAGAATCGCCAACCGGAGCGGGCATTCCGCCCGCTGCATCTCCGGTGGAGGATTCGATGGTGATGCTGCTCGCGGCGTGGGTACTGGCGATCAGATGGGAACGGGCCAGAACGTGATGGTGTCGCCGCCGCCCGGGATCGTCCTGCGGGTGACCATGCCGAGCGGAACCATCAACCGCTTGACAGTCCCTTCAGGGAAGCACGGCTCGGTGGGTGTCGTGAACGGGCCGGGTCTGGACCTGTCGCCCACGCTGAACGACGACGGGACTGTCGAAATCACCGTCACCCCGCTCGCCTGGGATCCGGCGACCAACTCCTTCACGACCGGGGACGCCGAGCGCCAGGTCCTTCGGCCAGGACAGACGACCAGCTTCTCCGAGGCCACCTTCCCGATCACGGTGAAGTGGCTGGGGACGGTGGCAACTGCGGTTCTGAGCGGAGCGTCGGCCGCCGGCGCGGGCGGCGAACGCTGTTGCGTGGCCTGCGGTTCGGAGGTGGTCTGCGGGTGCGCCGTCGTAACCCCGTGTGGGGACTGTTGTGCCGCGTCGTGCGGCTGCCCGGACGGCAGCGTCAAGCGGATGCCATGAGGACGGCGCCCCGGGAGTGCTACCCCGGAGGAGGTTCGGCGCTTACCCACCGGACCGAGAACGGGAAGGGCTGGCGGACTCGAACGACTACGTTCGGATCGAGCACGAGCACGAGAGGTTGAGAGGCGGGCCCTCCGTCCTTCACCGGCTTGCCGTCGGCTCGCGCGATCTCCAGCATCAGGCTGGTCCCCGTGAGACGGGGGCGGAGGATCACGGTTGGATGGTCGGGCGAGGGACCGATTTGCGCCGCCCCGCCATCGGCCACCCGGATCGTGGTCTTCCATCCATCCGGCTTCGCGACTTCGAGCTGGACGTAGGGCAAGATCACCGGGGCCGCCTCGCTCGCCGTCCGCGCTCGCGTGGTGGGACGCTCGTGAACCGCGCCAGGCTGCAGCGGCACGCGGCCGGGCCATCCCATGATCCAGATGGCGCAAGCCGCCAGTCCCGCGAGTACCGAGGATGCTGCCGCCGGCCAGGAGACGGCGGCGATGGCTCTGGGGTGGTCGCCCCTCGAGCGCACCGGGAATCGGGTGGGGACCCTCCGAGTCGTGGCCTCCCAGGCTGCGGGGCGGCGGCGCCGGTGCGGCATCGGCGTCCGTCCGCCCGGGGTTCGAGCGCTCCCAGAGTTCGAGCTCCTCCTCGAAGGCGAACACGGAGTCCTTCCCACTGCCCGGCAGGCGGTGGATTGGGAGACCGCGTTCGTCTTCCCATCTCATCGCCGTTCTGAGGGACGTGCCGAGGAACCCCGCGATGTCCTTCCAGCCTCTGAGTTGATTCTGCGCCGACATCGTCCCGACGCCCCCTTCACCCGACCGCCGCGCGGCCCTTATTGGTCTCCGAGCCGCGCATGATAGCACGCTGGTGTTTGGGGCGGGGGATGAGGGGCTGACCCCGGCGACGCATAGGGCTGAAGCCGGCACTGCGCAGGGCTGAAGCCCTGCGTTATCCGGGGATGGGGCGCGCGCGGCAGATAGCGCAGGCCTTCAGGCCTGCGCCTCACAGAGGCAGCCCTGCCCTTCGACTCCGGCGGGTCTAAAGACCACGCCCTACGAAAGACCCTGGCACTGCCGTCAGCCGTCGGCCATCAGCCGGAAGCCGTCTACTTCTTCACGTAGATCGCGAGCCGCGGGAACGCGAACGTCCCCGCCACGTCGTCGACGATGTTGACCTGGCACGTGTAGAGGCCCGGCTTGAGGTCGGTTGTCGGCACCTCGAGCTGGAACGTCGTCGCCTTGCGGTCGGGCACCGTCACGGCGGTGGCCTGCACCAGGCTCGTCTCGAGCACGCGCTGCTGGCCGCGGAAGAAGAGGACATTGGAATCCACGCGGATCCCGCCGGAGGGCGGCGTGGCCGGCTTCGCCTCGTTGGCGGGGCCGGTCGCCGTGGGTTCCGCCGCGTCGTACACCTCGTAGTAGAGGTAGAGCGGCTGCCCCGCGGTCACCACGTGCGCGACGCTCGGGATGAGCTCGGTGCCGTTCTGCAGCAGCGGGTTCCGCGGATCCTTCTTGATGCCCGACTGCAGACGCGATCCCACGATGACCGAGCTCAGCTTGATGGGGTTGCGCGCCAGGTTGGGCACGGTGATCGACGCCTCGAACGACCCCATGCTCCCGGTCTCGTTCTCGCGCACCACCACCTTCAGGTTGAACACGCCGGGCGGCAGCTCGAGATCGGTCTGGTACTGCACGTTCTTCCGCTCGACCTGCTCGTTCGCCGACACGGCCAGGTTGACCGTATCCCGGATCCGAGCCACCGGCCGCTGCTGTGGATCTCGCACGACGCCAACGATGTCGATCGTGGCCTTGCTCTTGTCGCCGGACTTGTTGAACGGCACGGCCGAACCCGGCACCATGATCCAGAGCGGCACGAAGTAGCGGTCGCCCTTCATGCGGAAGTAGGCCGACGAGGCGTAGACCGGCACGTCGGTCACCGACAGGTCGGAGAAGAGCTGCTCGGTGAGCTGCTGCTCGCGGTCGTCGCGGCCCGCATGCAGGAAGTCGCGCGGCGCGTAGTAGCCGGCGCGGTACTCGAGCTTGAGGTCCGGGCGCTTGAGCGTCACGCGGATCCGCCGGAAGCGGCCGTCCTTCGCGTGGTTGGTGCTCGAGAACCCGAGCAGGTAGTACGCCGACGTGTCGGCCACCACCTTGTCGAAGACCGCCCCGAAGTCGTTCAGGTCGAAGAACGCCCGGCCGCCCGTGTCCTGAGCGAGGGAGGAGAGCGCGTCCTGCGAGGCCGACATCGTGTCGAACCGGCCGGACACGGCCGCTCCCGAGAACGCCGACTGGCCTCTGGTACTCGCCTGGCTGGCGTCTCCCGCCGGCCCGAGCGCTTGCAGGCCGCGCATGTCGGCCGCGTAGATCGACACGTTGCTCCTGACCGCCTTGTCGACCACCGTGCGCATGGCGACGCGGTTGTCGAGGCCGGTCTGCGTCATCCCGCTGCTGAAGTAGATGAGCGACTTCTTCTGCTCGATCGGCGCCATCGCCTCGGTCAGCGCCTGGATCGCCTGCAGCCGGCGGTCGGTGTTGAAGAGGGTGAACTCGCTGTCGTCGGCGGTGAAGCCCGTCGCCGAGTCGTCGGTCGGATCGCCCGCCACGATCTCCTCGAATCCCATCCCCTCGTCGCCGGTCATCCGGCCGAGCACCTGGAGCAGCAGGGTACGGTCCGAGGTGAAGTCCTGGGGCACCTGGAGCGTCGTCGACAGGGTGGCGATCGCCACCATGTCCGACGGCGTCAGCTTGTTCTGGATGTAGTCGCGCGCCGAGGCCGCCGATCGCTTGATCTCCTCGGGCTGCATCGAGCTGAGGTCGAACAGCATCGCGATCAGCCGTCGGCCGTGCAGGTCGATGACCGGCGCGGCTGGGGCCGCCGCGGCTGCTGCTGCCGCCGCCGGCGCGCGGCCGACGCTGCCGAGCACCGTCGTCACCGCCGTGGGGGCCGCCTCGATCGGCTTGGTGGTCACTTCCTCGAAGTCGAACGTGCGGATGCCCTGCCGTTCGCCGTCCTCGGTCACCGTGAAGTCATCCCGCGTCAGCCCGCGGACGATGTTCCCGCTCTTGTCGCGGACGACAACGTTCACCGTAACCAGATCGACGCCGGACCTGAAGACGGCGTTGGAGCGTTGCGGGGCCGTCCCCTGTCCCTGCGCCACCAGCACCCGCGCTCCGCCAGGAGTCAGCAGGACGCCGATCGTCGCGGCGATCGACGCCGCTCGAACCATACGGGATCGAAGATGAAATGCCATGTCGCGCGTTGACCTCAGAAGCCGGCTCGCAGCACGATCTGCACCGACCGCATCTGCCCGACCGATGTGACCTGGCCGAACGTGGGCGAGTTGACCGTCGTGTTGATCGAACTCCAGACCACCATGTTCAGCACGTTGTTGGCCTGGATCCGCAGGCTCAGCGTGCGCAGCCCGCGCACGGTGAAGTTCTTCATCAGGGCCATGTTGAGTGACCGCTGCGCCGGCCCGATGATCGTGTTCCGCCCGGCCGTGCCGAAGGTGCCCGCGGCCGGCACGCTGAAGGCCGCGGTATTGAAGAACTCGGTGATGGTCGGGTCCGACAGCGCGATCGGCTGGCCGTTGTAGTCGGCGCGCAGCGTCCCGTTGACGCCGCCCGCGACGTCCGACACGGCGCCGGAGACGCGCGCCGTGAACGGCGAGCCGGACGAGAACGAGAGGGTGCCGTTCAGCATCCACCCGCCGAAGATCTCGTTGGCCAGGCCGTCCTTGGTCAGCCACCGCCGGTTCGATCCGAACGGCAGCTCGACGCTGAAGTCGCTGGTGATCCGGTGCCGCACGTCGAAATTCGATGGCCCGTACTCGGCGGCCAGGTCCTTGTCGTTCTGCGCCACCACGCCGCCGCCCCCGCCGAGGCTCGACGCGTTGTCGAACGCCCGCGAATAGGTGTAGGTGCCGCCGACCTGGAACCCCATCGACAGCCGCTTGCGCGCTCGGACCGAAAAGGCGTGCATGTTCGAAATGCCCCCGGACGACTCCCAGATGAACGGCGCGACGCCGGTGATCGTCGTGCCGTCGGGCCCGCGGTTGGGCGCGCGCAGGATGTCGAGGCTCGACCCGTGCGTGCCGATGTAGCTGAAGCCCACGTTGACCGTCTGCGACAGGTCGTGCTGGATGTCGGCGTTCCAGAGCTGCACGTAGCCGATGCGGTAGTTCGGGTCCACGCCGAAATTGTTCGTCGTTCCCGTCGACGGCGTCAGCAGGGCGGTGGCCAGCGACAGCGGCGACCCCGCCGAGCCGATGATCGTGTCGGTCGTCGCGAACGGCGGCTGGCTGGCCAGCTTCTGGACGATCGACAGATACGGCACAGAGCTGTAGTTGATGCCGTAGCCGCCGCGGATCACCCACTTGGGCTTTGGCCGCCACGCCAGGCCGATGCGTGGGGCGAAGTCGTCCCGGTCCGGGTTGACGAGCGTCACCGGGTAGACCCCGTAGTACGGGCCCGTCCCGCCGGCGTCGACCGGCACCGCGGCGGTGAATCCTGGCGACACGTCGAGGTTGACCAGTTGGTTGTTCACTTCACTATAGGGCACCTGGTATTCGTACCGGATGCCGAAGTTGAGCGTGACATTGGACGACACCCGCCAGTCGTCCTGGAAGTAGGCATTCACCGACTGTGACCGGAACCGGTCGGTCCCCGGGCTGAACTGAACGGAGGCCTGCTGCGGCATGCCGAGGAGGAAGTCCGCGAAGTCTGCCCCGCTCCCCGCGGCCGCCGTCGCCCCGGTCGTGAACAGGCCGGTGAACACGTAGGATCCCCGCGCGTTGGCGTCGGTCCGGCTGTCGAGGTGCGTGTCCGAGACTCCGAACCCCCAGCGGAGATTGTGGCGTTTGACCGTACGGATCATCGCGTCGCTCAGTGAGACCGTCTGCGTGTGGCGCGAAGAGGGAGTGATGTCGGTCAGGCTGCTGAAGCCGGAGAACGACAGCGTCGGCAGCCCCCAGTCGAACGGGTCGGTCGAAACGCCCTGGAGCCCGGCCTGGCCGGCCACGTTGGTGACGCCCGCGTAGGAGTTGATCGTGGACGTGTCGTTCAGGTTGTAGTCGGCCCTGACCTGATTCATGATCCCCTTGGTCATGAAGGAGATCCCGACCGGGATGTCCCACCCGGTCTGCGCCGACGTGCCCGACGAAGTGCCGAGGGGCGTCGCCTGGGTCGACACCTGCCGGTGGTAGTGGATCGAGAAGTTCAGATTCGTGCCGCCGCCGGCTCCTCCGCCTCCGCGTCCGCCGCCCCCGCCAAATCCGCCGCCGCCCGCGCCGCCGCGCTGGCCCCGGCGCGTCTGGGCGCCGAACTGCCTGATGAAGCGGAAATTGACGTCGTCGGCCGAGGTTGCAGTGGTCGTCGAGAAGTAGAAGTTCCTGGTGGTGCCCGGCTGATTGGCATGTGGAATGTACTGGAGCAGCGCGAGCGCGGTCGGGTTGATATTCGTGATCGTGTTGCCGGGAAACGGCAGGCCCGTCAACGGATTGATCAGCTGGACCGAAGAGGCCGAGAAAATGCCCGCGCGCTCGGCGTCGGTCGGAACGGTCGAGTACGCCGAGTAGGCGTTGCTCGAATGATTGCCCGTGTAGTTCAGGAAGAACGACGTGCGCGGGCCCAGATCGAAGAGGTGCGGGATCTTGAACTGGCCGCCGACTGACGCGGCAATGCGCTGCTGCAGGGTTCCGGGCTTGCTCACCGGTTGCCCGTTGAGCGAGTACGGCGCCGCGTCGAGCGGCGAACCGCCGAGCGTGTAGGACACCTGCCCCTGCAGCTGGCCCTGGCGCATCCGGTTGGCAAACGCCAGGCGGTCGCCGAGCGCGCCACCGCCACGCTGGCCGCCGCCGCCCGGGCCGCCGCGGCCGCCGCCGAATCCACCCATGTCGCCGCCGCGGCCGCCGCCGCCAAATCCGCCGGCGCCGCCCGCGCCAGCCGCGCTGGCGTCACCGGTGCCCGGCATCCCGGGCACGCCCGGCATGCCGTCACGCTGCCCCCCGAACAGGCCCTCGCCGCCCGGTCCGAACAGCATCGACTCGTTGGTCTGGCCGGTCTGCCCGAACGCCGTCACCGTGTCCGTCATCGTGTCGGCCGTGAATCCCGGCGGGAGGTTGAGGTGCTGGGCGACGGCGCTCGCGTCCTCGGCCGTCACGCTCAGCTGCTCACTCTGGGTCCCGGTCGCGTTTGCGCCGACCCGCTGGAATTGCGGGCCCTGCCCGCGCTGGCCGGCCGCGGTTGTTTGCGGGCGCGCCGCCTGGGCCGGTGCGGGCTTGGCCGCCGCGGCCGCCCCAGCGGGTACCTGCGGCTGACCCGCAGGCGCCGGCGTCTGGGCCGCCGGCACGCGCGAGGCCAGCGTCATGAGGAGGTCGAGGCGGGTGCCGCACACCTTGTCGGCTGCCAGTTCCTTCGTGACCGCCGCGAAGGCGGCCAGTTCGGCCTTGAGGTCGTAAGCGCCCGGTCCAGGCAGCGCGAGCGCATACACGCCGTCGAGGCCGGTCGACGTCACGATCGGTATACCGCCGCCGTGCGGCGTCGCGGTCACCAGCACGCCGGGCAGCCGGGTTTGTCCGGCCCCGACAACGCCCGTGATCGTGCACGCGGCGGCGCTTCCGCCCTGCGCGCCCTGCCGGGCCGCGGCGCCGAACGACGCGGCCAGCAGTCCGGGCACGGCGATGGGAAGCAGCACGAGGACCACCAGCGGGGCGGCCGGCCGCAACAGGCGCGTAAGGCGCGGGAAGGAGCAGAAACGCGTCAGCCTCAATGTCGTGAACCTCGAAAGTGTTGCCGGAAACGCCGTGTCGGGGCCTGCCTTCAAAGAGTCTTGATACGACGTCTTCATGTCGCGCCCGTGACAGATTAGTGACAACATCATGACAAGGCGTCTGTCACGGCCTGATTGTGCGAGGAACTTCATTATGACGCGGGACGGGCTGGTTCGTACCCCGTTCGGCGCGGCTTCCGGTAATATTGCCGATCATGTCGAGTGACCCGCGCGCCCTCGAAGACCTCCGCATCGATCACAGCGCCCGCGGCTCGGGCGCCGTTCCCCTCTGGGTCTGGGCGCTCGTCGTCGTGCTTGTCGCCGCCGGGGCCGGCGCCTGGCTGTGGATTCGCGCGCCACGACCCGTCGAGGTGAAGACCGCGGTGGTGGAGCAGCCGGCTGCTGCTGGCCAGGGCGGCGGCGCCGTGCTCAACGCGTCGGGGTATGTCGTGGCCCGCCGGCGGGCCACTGTGTCGTCGAAGATCACGGGCCGGGTGATGGAGGTGCGGGTCGAGGAGGGCATGCCGGTGCGAAAGAACCAGGTGCTCGCCCGGCTCGATGCCGCGATGTACGACAAGGCGCTCGCGCTGGCCGAGGCCGAGCTCGAGGCCTCGCGCCGCGGGGTGGCCGAAAACCGAGCGCGCCTGGACCTGGCGCGGCTGACCGCCCAGCGGTTCAAGTCGCTGCGCGGCGACGGCATCGCCAACCAGGCCGATCTCGACAATGCCGAGACCGAGGTGCGCGCGCTCGAGGCGCGGCTCGCCCTCTCCGAGGAACAGGTCCGCGTCTCCGAGCGCCAGGTGGCGCTCCGGCAGAACGACGTCGCCGACACGGTCATCCTCGCGCCGTTTGACGGCGTGGCCGTGTCGAAGGACGCCCAGCCGGGCGAGATGATCTCGCCTGTCTCGGCCGGCGGCGGGTTCACGCGCACGGGGATCTGCTCGCTGGTCGACATGTCCTCGCTCGAGATCGAAGTCGACGTGAACGAGAGCTACATCAACCGCGTGAGTCCCGGCCAGCGCATCTCGGCCGTGCTCGACGCGTATCCCGACTGGCAGATCCCCGGGAAGGTGATCACGGTAGTGCCGACCGCCGATCGGCAGAAGGCCACGGTCCTCGTGCGGATCGCGTTCGACCGCCTCGATCCCCGGATCCTGCCGGACATGGGGATCAAGGTCGCCTTCCTCGGCACCGAGACGGCGGCGGCAAAGAGCGAGCCGCCGGTGACGATCCCGAACGGCGCCGTCCGCACCGACGGCGGCAGCCGTGTGGTCTTCGTCGTCTTGGGCGGCGACCGCGTCGAGCGTCGGGCGCTGCGACTCGGCGCCGCGCGCGAGGATCGCGTCGAAGTCATTTCCGGCCTCGCGCCGGGCGAGCGCATCGTGCTCGACCCGCCGGCGGCCCTCAAAGACGGCGCCCGCATCGTGGTGAGGTAGCAGCCATGCCCGACGACATCCTCGTTCGCACATCCAGCCTGCACAAGGAGTTCCGGCGCGGAGGCGAGCGGATCGACGTCCTCCAGGGCGTCGACCTCGAGATTCCGAAGGGCGAGTTCCTCGCGTTGATGGGACCGTCGGGCTCGGGCAAGACAACGCTGCTCAACCTGCTCGGCGGCCTCGACTCGCCGACACGGGGGACGATCACGATTGCCGGCCGGCAGATCGACCGGCTCTCGTCGGGCCAGCTGGCCCGCTGGCGTGCCGCGAACGTCGGGTTCATCTTCCAGCTCTACAACCTGCTGCCGGTGCTCACGGCCGAGCGGAACGTGGAACTGCCGCTGCTGCTCACGAAGCTCTCGCGCAAGGAGCGCAAGCGCCACGTCGAGACCGCCCTGCGCGTCGTCGGGCTGTCGGACCGCGCGCGCCACTACCCGCGGCAGCTCTCGGGCGGCCAGGAGCAGCGCGTCGGCATCGCCCGCGCCATCGTCATCGACCCGACGCTGCTCTTGTGCGACGAACCGACCGGCGATCTGGACCGCAAGGCCGGCGACGAGATCCTCGACCTGCTGCAGGCGCTCAACCGCGAGAACGGCAAGACGATCGTGATGGTGACGCACGACCCGCACGCCGCCGCGCGCGCCAGCCGCGTGCTGCACCTCGACAAGGGCGTGCTCTCGACGGAGCCGGCCTCATGAAGTTCCTGCCGCTGCTCTGGCACAGCCTGTTCCGGCGCAAGGTGCGCACGGTGTTCACGCTGCTGGCCGTGCTGGTGGCGTTCACGCTGTACGGCTTCCTCGTGGCCATCAAGGCCGCCTTCGGTATGGGCATCGAGCTCGCGGGCAACGAGCGCCTCGTGCTCATCCACAAGGTGTCGATCATCCAGCTGCTGCCCATCAGCTACCTCGAGCAGATCCGCGCGACGCCAGGCGTCGTCGACGTGTGCCATCAGACGTGGTTCGGCGGCATCTACCAGGATCCGAAGAACTTCTTCATGCAGGTCCCGGTGGACCCGGAGTGCATGCTGCGGATGTACCCCGAGTTCAAGCTGCCCGAGGCGCAGAAGAAGGCCTGGTTCGCCGACCGCCAGGGCGCCATCGTCGGCCGCGTGACGGCGCAGAAGTTTGGCTGGAAGGTCGGCGACCGGATCCCGATCCAGGCGACCATCTGGCGCAAGAAGGACAACTCGACGAGCTGGGAGTTCAACCTCGACGGGATCTACAGCGGGGCCGAGGAAGGCACCGACGAGACCCAGTTCTTCTTCCACTACAAGTACTTCGACGAGTCGCGGCTGTTCGGGCAGGGCAGCGTCGGGTGGTACGTCATCCGGATCGCCGACGCCTCGAAGGCCGCGCAGATCGCGCAGGCGATTGACAGCCAGTTCGCCAACTCGCCGGCCGAAACCAAGACGACGACCGAGAAGGCGTTCATGCAGGCGTTCGCCAACCAGGTCGGCAACATCGCGCTGATCGTCCAGAGCATCATCGCGATGGCGTTCTTCATCATCCTGCTCGTGACGGCGAACACGATGGCCGAGTCGGTGCGCGAGCGGACGGGCGAATTCGCCGTGCTCAAGACGCTCGGCTTCACTGACGGCCTGGTGCTGGTCCTGGTCCTCACCGAGTCGTGCCTCATTGCGGGCGTCGGCGGGTTCCTGGGCCTCGGCCTGGCCGGGCTCGTCGTGCCGAGGATCCCGACGGCGAACCTCCTCCCGAACCTGTATCTGCCCACCTCGTCGCTCGCGGCCGGCATCGCGCTGGTCCTCGGGCTGGGTGTCGTCGCCGGCATCTTTCCGGCCCTTCGCGCGATGCGCCTGCGCATCGTGGACGCGCTCAGGAGGGTGTGACCGCCATGTGGATCTTCTCGGGCCTCGTCCAGTCCGTCGTCGTCACGGGCCTCAACCTGCGCACGCTGCCCGGCCGGCTGGCGGCCTCCACCGTCGCCGTGGTGGGCATGGCGGGCGTGGTCGGCGTGCTCGTCTCGGTGCTGTCGATCGCGGAGGGGATCCGCGCCACGATGTCGAACACCGGGTCCCCGGACTCGGCCATCATCCTCAGGACCGGGTCGGATGCCGAGATGACCAGCATCCTGATGCAGGACGACCTCGACGCCATCAAGGACGCGCCGGGAATTGCCCGCCGGCCGGGCGTCGGCGCGCTCGCCTCGGCCGAGTTGTTCGTCGTCGTCGACCTGGTGAAGGCGAGCACGGGCACCACGGCCAACGCGCCGCTGCGCGGTGTGGAGCCGGCCGCGTTCGCCGTGCGCAAGTTCAAGATGATCAAGGGGCGGAGGTTCGAGCCGGGCCGGAACGAGGTCATCGTCGGTCGCGCCGCGTCGGCCGAGTACCGCGGCCTCGACGTCGGGGCCGAGCTCAAGCTCGGGCAGAACCGTTGGCGCATCGTCGGCATCTTCGACGCCGGCGGGACGGTGCCCGACTCGGAGTTGTGGTGCGACGCCGGCGTGCTCGCGCCGCTGTACCGCCGGGGAAGCAGCCGGCAGGCGGTCTACGTGCGCCTGACTTCGCCGGAGGCGTACGCGGCGTTCAAGGATCGGCTGACGACAGACCCGCGCGTGAAGCTCAAGGTGATGCGCGAACAGGAGTATTACGCCGGGCAGTCGCAGATGCTGTCGGGGACGATCGAGACGATCGGCGGGATCATCGGCGTGCTGATGGGCATCGGCGCGTTGTTTGTGGCCATCATCACGATGTACTCGGCCGTCGCAAGCCGCACGCGCGAGATCGCCACGCTGCGGGCGCTCGGATTCCGCGGCGGCCCGGTGGTGATCTCGGTGCTGGTCGAGTCGATGATGCTCGCGCTCGTCGGGGGCGCCGTCGGCGCCGCGGTGGCCTACTTCGCCTTCAACGGCTACGAGGCCGCGACGATGAACTGGCAGAACATGAGCAGCATCGGCTTCGCGTTCCGCGTCACCCCTGCGCTGCTCGTGCTCGGTGTCGGCTGGGCGCTGGTGCTCGGCCTGCTCGGCGGCATCTTCCCCGCCATCCGCGCGATGCGGTTGCCGATTGTAACCGCGCTCCGCGAGCTGTAGGAGGCAGCCCTGTAGGGCGGGGCCTTCCCTGGCCTGAGCGAAGTCGAAGGCAGCCCCGCCGTCGCGCCGGGCCTGAAGGCCCGGCCGACGTACGATCAACCACCTACCGCCTACTTCGGACTTCTTACTTTCTGCCAACCACCCACACCGTCCCATCACTGCCAATGATGTACAGCTCGTCTCCTCGGGCGGCGATTCCCGTCGGCGCGACCAGGCCGGGGACCGACCAGGCGGCGACCACGCGGTGCGTCGAGAGATCGATCTTCAGCAGCGTGTTGTAGGCCGCGCTGATGGCATACAGCGAACCGTCCGCCACGGTGGCGCCTGTCACGACGAGTTCGTCGAGCGTGCGCCTGGGCGCGAGCGCGAGCCCCGCGCCGGGCGCCAGCGTCGGCGCGAACTCTTCCGACAGCGTCATGTCGCGTCGGTCGAAGCGCGAGACGATGAGCCGCTTCACCTTGTTGTTCGGCACGGTCACCGTGGAGATCGATCCCGTCGCCGCGTCGAAGGCCGCCGATTCGATGTACATCATCCGCGCACGGACGGTGCCGAACCGCGACCGCGACAGTTCGTCGAACGCGCCGGCCGACTCGAGGAAGGAGCGGAAATTGGCGTCCGCGTCGGCCTTGTCGTTCGGCCGGACCACGACGAAGCTCTTGTTCTCGCCAACGGCGAGCAGCGCGCCCTTGTCGAGAAACGCCGCGCCGGCGAACGTTCCGAGATCCACGGAATAGCCCGGATCGACGATCGTGTACCGCTTCATCGTCGCCAGCGTGTCGTCGGCCAGATAGAGGCCGTGCTGGGTCGTGACCAGGAACTGCGCCGTCGCCGGATCGTAGGCCAGGTCCGTGGGGGTGCCATTGAGCGGGAGCCCGATGCGGAGCCGACGGGCGACGGGCAGGACCGGGAGGTTCACGAGCGGTCCGCGCGCCGGATCGGACGAGAGGCCGGCGAGCTGCGGCGGGTCGATGGACCAGCGACCCCGCAACGAAATGGGCGCGGGCTTCCATTCCTCCGTGGACCAGACCCAGTGCTTCGGAGAGAACGAGAACCGCACCGGGTCGCTCTGCCCCATGAACGGCGGCGGGCCGGTGCTGGCGAAGGCCTGCACGATGTTGGCCGCGATGACGATCATGAACGCCGCGCCGGCCAGCGCCTCGAGCGGCCTCAGCGTGCGCGGCTGATCCTCGATGTCTTGCCTCCTCGTCATCGTCAGCAGGAGGCCCATCAGCGCGACGGCCACCCAGTAGATCAGCAGCGCCCAGGTGTAGGTGTGGGCCCCGAGGATCTCGACGCTGAACCCCTGGCCGACGTCGCGCGCCGCGTGCATGCCGGTGTGGCGAAGGCCCATGAACACGCCCCACGCGGCCACGAGCACGCCCATGCCGATGTACTTCGGCTTCGGGCCGTAACGCAGGACGAACAGGCCGATGAGTGCCACGAGCGCCATGCCGATCCGCTGCTCCCAGCACATGACGCATGGGGAGTCGCCGTAGGCGAATCCCAGCACGAACACCGCGATGCCGATTGGCACGACGGCCAGCGCCAGCACGGCCAGCGCGAGGATGGTATAGAGCGCGTCTCGTCTCACAAGCGTCCCCTTCCGGCCGGGGCCGTCAGTAGTTCACCCCGGGCAGCAACCCGGTCCGCGTGGCCATCGAGAACAGGAACACCATGAGCAGCGCGCTGAAGATCAGCAGCCCGAACGCCAGCCGCTCCTTGTGCGGCTTGCGCAGGACGAGATACGCGGTCACCAGGATCACGACGAGATTGAGAAACTCCACCGGCATCCTCCTCCAGAGCCGCAAGCCCTAAGCCGCCAGCCGCTCGTCAGGCCGTCGCCATCGAATCGTCGAGCGCAAGCAGGACGAACACGATCCACACCAGGTCCGCGCTCAGAACGTGCACGATCTGCATCCACACCGGGGCGAGCAGCAGGACGTTGGTCAGGCCCACGAGCGATTGCCAGGCGGCGGCGCCGGCGAGCGCGAACCCCAGTCTCCTCGTCCACCCGCTCGCGGCGTAGCCGATCCTGATGCCGACCACGATCAGGCCGACGGCCATGAACACGGCGATCGTGGGGTGCAGCAGCCGGAGCCGGATGATCAGGTGCGACGCCGAGGAGAATTCCGCGCCGAGCGCCTCGGCGAGCGATCCGGCCGGGTAGAGCGTGTCGCCGAGCGCAGCCACGGCGCCGCTGACCGCGGCCAGCAGGATGACCGCGCCGCCGAAACCGAACTCCACGATCGCCGCCCGGTGCAGGCGTGCGCGGGCGGGGGTGTCCCGCGTCAGGTGGTAGGCGGTCCATGCCAGGCAGGCCAGCAGCAGGAACGTGTTGGTGAGGTGCGCGGCCATCCACCAGGCGCGAGCCATGCTCGCGTCGCCGGCCACCATCCGGAACAGCACGAGCGCCGCGCCGACGCCCGCCTCGACCACCATGAACACCATCGCCGCCGCCGCCGTGCGCCGGGCCGGGTGCCTGGGGGCGCAGGCGCGCCACGCCCAGACGAGCAGCGCCGCCACGGCGACGATCGCCAGCCCGCTACTCACGCGGTGCGAGAACTCGATGATCATGTCGATGGTCGGCGCGTGCGGGATGATCTCGCCGTTGCACAACGGCCAGTGCGCCCCGCATCCCGCCCCGGACCTGGTCGCCCGGACGTAGGCCCCGAGCGCGATCACGGCGAGGTTGTACGCCAGCACTCCCCAGCTGAATCGTGCGAGCTTGGTCATGGTCGTCACCCGGCCTCCGCAAGATCGTGTTCCACGGTGTCGAGAAAACCCAGCACGGCTTCGTTGAACGCCGCCGGCGACTCCAGGCAGGCCGCGTGTCCCGCCCCGGGCAGGATGCGCAACCGGCTGCCGGCAATCGCGCGGTGAATCCGCTCGGCGTATTCCACGCCCTTCAACCGATCCTCTCCGCCGACAAGGACGCACGTCGGCGCGGCGATCCGGCCGAGACGCGCCGTGAAATCCACTCCGAGGAAGGCGTCGCACAGCCTGACGAACGCCGCGAGGTCGACGTCCCGGTAGCGCGCCCGTGCCGCGTCCATCAGTGCGCCTCGCGCAGCGACAAAGGCCGGGGAGAAGTTCCAGGGCGCGGTCACGAGAAAAAGCAGGTCGGGATCCCCGGTGAGCGCCGCCGCTTTCCACCCCTCGACGACGAGGCGCAAACCCGGGCCGACCTCACTGACCGTGTCCGCGAGGATCAGGCTGCGCACCCGCTTCGAGTGTTCCAGCGCAAACGCTTGCGCGACCTCACCGCCGTACGAGATGCCGAGGACGTGGGCCGATCCGATCCCGAGCGCCGACATCAGCGCTGCCAGGTCGTCGGCATGCTGCGCCATCGAGTAGGGCCCGCCCGGATGTTCCGACAGGCCCTGGCCACGGCAGTCGTGCAGCAGGACCCGGTACCTGGCCGACAAGGCCGGCGCCTGCAGCGCCCAGCTCTGGGCCGCGTTCATCAGGATCCCGTTGTTGAGCACGAGCACGGGCGCCTGCTCCGGGCCGTGAAGCTCGTAGTAAAGGCGCGCGCCGCCGGCGACCATCCAGGGCATCGGGCGAGATTGTAGACCGATTCCGCGACGGCCGGGCCGGAGAGATGCGACGACGCCGATCAGACCCTCCCGCCGGGCCGCTTCGACACCGAGTCACGCGCCAGGTAGGTCGTCTGCGACGGCAAGGCCAGCCGGGTCCCGGCCGACTCGATGACCTCCATCAGCCGCAGCAGCAGATCCTCCTGGATGCCCAGGAACTCAAGGTAGTCGGTGACGGTCACGTAGGCGAAGATCTCGACCTGGAGGCCCGACGGCCCGAAGCGCAGCAGCCGAACCCGCGCGGAGGCGGTTTCGATCTGCGCGTGCCGGTACAGGAGCGCCCGCATCTCGGCCAGCACGAAGCGAAGCTGCTCGGGTGTCGTCTCGTAGCGCAGCCCGATCACGGGGTTGAACAGGATCTTGTCGCGGGCGGCGAAGTTCTCGATGCTCTGGCTGGCGAGATCGGCGTTCGGAATCGAGATGACGGTCCGCTCCAGCGTGCGGATGCGCGTCGACCTCAACCCGATGTCCTCCACCGTGCCGGTCATCGTCCCCACGCGGCAGAAGTGGCCGATCCGGATCGGGCTGTCGCCGATCACCATCATCCCGCCGAACAGGTTCTCGAGCGTCTTCTGCGACGCGAGCGCGACGGCGATGCCGCCGACGCCCAGGCCGGCCAGGACGGGCGTGAGGTTGAAGCCGACCGCCCCGAGCAGGATCAGGACGCCCGCCACCACCGCCACCGCCTGCAGCAGCCGGCCGGTGAGCCGGACGAGCGCGACCCGCTCGGTGGTGCCCCGCCGCTCGAGCGTGCGGACCCATCGGCCGATCGTCGTCGCCATGAAAGTCACGCCGAGCCACGTGGTCGCGGCGATGATCAGCAGCGTCGCCAGCCGGCCGCCGAGATACCGCTGCCTGAGCGTGAGCAGGTATCCCGACATCAGCTGCAGCGTCGCGCCGAAGATCAGCCAGTGGGCGGGCCGCAGCAACCCCTTCACACTCGCAAACGAGAGCCCGGCCGGCGCGCGACGCAGCGCGAGGTACACCACCAGCCTGAGCAGCCGCGCGAGCAGCGCGGCGAGGAAGAGGCCCGCTACGCCCGCCACCGCCATGACGACCCACGACCAGAGCCGGTACCGCTCGCCGTACCCCTTGACCAGCGACTTCGGCAGCCACGCCTCGATGAACGACGGTTCGTATTCCTGGTAGGCGGCCGGCACCTCGCGCAGCGTCTCGGACGCAAACAGCCAGTACGGCGGCTGGTCGCCGTAGTGAACGCGGACGAGCAGGATGTCCAGCTTGCCCGACTGGGTGTCGATCGAGCCGATCAGTTCGTGGTCCTTGCCGACCCTCTGGTCCTGCTCCCCCTCCGGCTTGCGGCTCACCAGACCGAGGAGCTCGGCCGTCAGCCCGCGGTCGAGGAGCACTTTCAGTTCGCGCGCGAGTTGATCGGCGCCCGGCTCGGACAGTCTGGTGTCGAGGTACTTTGCCGCGCGCGCCCAGTCGCCGCTCGATCCCGCGGCCAGGAATCCCATCACCGTGCCTGCCGGGGTCTGCCGCCCGTAGGGATCGCCCGGCCCGCTTGCGGGCGCGGCGGCCGGAGCCGAGGTCGGCAGCTGGGGCAGCACGCCCTGGGCCGACGCCGCCGGCGCCAGCGGCACGAGCAGCGCGAGCGCGACCAGAATGAGATCAACCGCGCGCCTCATCGGTGCTCCTCCTTTGGAACCACCGCCTATCCGACGATTGGGTCAGGCCCGCCCCATGAACTCGCGCGTCTCGGTGTGCACGCGCACCTTCTCGCCCTGCTTGACGAACAGCGGCACCCGGATCTCGATGCCCGTCTCGAGCGTCGCCGCCTTGTTCACGCTGCCGCTGGCCGTGTCGCCCCGGATCCCAGGCTCCGTGTAGGTCACCGTCAGCTCCACCTGCTGCGGCATCTGGAGGCCGATCACCGAGCCGTTGAAGAGCAGGACCTGCACGATCTGTCCGTCGACGAGGAAGTCGAGGGCGTCGCCCAGCATGTCCCCCTGCAGCGTCAGCGTCTCGTAGCTCTCCTGGTCCATGAAGTGCGAGCCCTGGCTGTCGCTGTAGAGATAGCTCGCCGGGGTCTGGGCGAGATCGGGCTCCTTGAACTTGTCGCCCGCCTTGAACGTCCTGTCGAAGACGGCGCGCGTCTTCAGGTTGCGCATCTTGACGCGGACGAGCGTCTGGCCCCCGCGCGCGGTCGGGGTGGAAATCTCGACGTCGAGGCAGACAAACGGCGCGCCGTCGACCTCGAAGAAGGTCTTGCGCTTGAGATCGATCGCTTCTATCAGGGCAGGCATCCGTGACCTCTCGGGCTGATTCGGGTCGGCAACGGCCCGGTTGAGCTTCTCCCGTGCGCCGGGGAACGGTCGATTCTCGCTCGAAGAGGGCGCGAGGGCAAGGCGCCGCGCATCGACGCGCCGTCATGCGTTAGAATGGGTGTTTCACACCGGACAGGATCACGGCGACGTACCCGTCCGACGCCGGGCACTTGCGTCGAAGGGCGGGCGCGTTTTCGTTGGAGGGCTGCTCCGGAGCATGCGCGGGTCCCCTCGGGGCCCGGGTGGAGGCGGCGGGCGATTCATGACTCGATTCACCAGGCAGCAGTGGGCGGTGGTGCTGGGGGGGTCCAGCGGGTTCGGTCTGGCCTCGGCCAAGAAACTGGGCGCTGAGGGGATGAGCGTGTGCGTCGTGCACCGGGATCGGCGGGGCGCGATGGACCGCATCAACCAGGAGTTCGACGAGATCCGCGCCCACGGCCACGGCTTCTTCAGCCTCAATCTCGACGCGCTCGCGCCGGATGGCATCGCCGCCGTGCTCGACGCGCTCAGATCCAGCCTCGGCCCCGACGGGCGGGTGCGCGTGCTGCTCCACTCCATCGCCTACGGCAACCTGAAACCGATCGTCCAGGGAATCCCGGAGGCGCCGATGCCGGCCTTCGCGCGGCTGGCCGACGCGCTCGGACTCCCCGCGGCGCAGGTCTACGAGGCGGTCGACCGCCTGGCCGACGGCGGCGATGGGGTCTTCCAGGCGGTCCAGCCGGTGAACTACGGCGCAGGCGTGCTCGACGACGAGGACATGGCGCGGACGATCTACTCGATGGGCACGAGCCTGCTGACCTGGGTCCAGCGGATCCACGCCGCGGGGCTCTTCGCGGCCGACGCGCGCGTCATCGGTCTGACCAGCGAGGGCAACACCGTCGCCTGGCGCGGCTACGCCGCGGTGGCGGCCGCCAAGTCGGCGCTCGAATCGGTGTCGCGCGCCATCGCGGTGGAGTTCGCCGTCCACGGGATCCGCTCGAACATCATCCAGCCCGGCGTGACCGACACGCCCGCGCTGCGCGTGATTCCCGGCAGCGGCCGCATGAAGGCCGGCGCACGGCGCCGCAATCCGTTCGGCCGGCTCACGACGCCGGAAGACGTGGCCGACGTCGTCTACCTGCTGAGCCTCGACGAAGCCCACTGGATCAACGGCGCCCTGATCCGCGCCGACGGAGGGGAACACATTGCATAGGCACGCCCCGCTGTCTGGCGACCTCTTCGTCCACGGCGTCGGGCACTTCCACCCCGAGAACCGCATCGACAACGCGTTTCTCACCTCGCTCCACATCGGCACCGACGACGCGTGGATCATGGAGCGCGTCGGGATCCGCTGCCGCCGCACAGTCCTCGCGCTCGACTACATCGTCCGGACGCGGAACGAGCACCCCGCCGATTCCGCGCGGTGGTCGGTGTACACCAACGCAGAAACCGGGGCGCGCGCCGCGCGGCTCGCCCTGGAGCGGGCCGGCGTGACCCCGTCGCAGATCGGTCTGGTCGTCGCGGGCGGCTGTTCGCCGCAGTATTCGATTCCGGCCGAGGCCTGCCTCGTGGCCGCCGAGCTCGGCATCTCGGCGCCGGCCTACGACATCACCTCGGCCTGCTCGAGCTTCGCGGTGCAGATGCACCACCTGCGCGGGCAGCGGCCCGAGGCGCTGCCCGACTACGTCCTCGTCGTGAACGTCGAGAACACGACGCGGACGGTGAATTACAGCGACCGACGATCGGCCGTGCTGTGGGGAGACGGCAGCTCCGCCGCCGTGGTCTCGGCGCGCGTCCCTGCCCCCGTCCGCATCCGGTACAGCGTGGTGCACTCGGACCCCGCCGGGTGGAACAAGGTCGTGATTCCCGCCGGGGGCCATTTCATCCAGGAGGGCCCGGCCGTCCAGGGATTCGCGATCCGCAAGTCGGTCGCGACGCTGCACGAGCTGGCCGCGCACGCCGACCCCGCGCGCGGCACCTGGTGGTTCATCGGCCACCAGGCAAACCTCATGATGCTCAACACCGTGTGCCAGCGGGCCGGGGTCGATCCGTCCAGGCACCTGTTCAACGTGGACGAGTTCGGCAACTGCGGCGCGGCGGGCGCGCCCGGCGTGCTCTCCCAGCACTGGGACACGCTGCCCTCAGAGGCCGAGATCGCGCTGGTCGTGGTCGGCTCCGGCCTCACCTGGGGCGGCCTGCTGATCGACGTCGGGAGGGCCTCGTGAAGTACGCCGAGTTCCTGCAACGGACTGCGTTCTCGAAGGCGGAGGTGCTCGGGCTGGCGCACGGCACGCTGGTCGAGGACCCGCCCGTCGAAGGCCTCGCGGCGCTGCCCGCACCGCCGATGCTCATGGTCGATCGCATCGTCGAGATCGCCCACCGCGGGCCGCAGGGGCGCATCGTCGCCGAGTTCGACGTGCTGATGGACGCCTGGTTCTTCCAGTGCCACTTCCGGTCCGACCCCGTGCAGCCGGGCTGCCTGGGCGTCGACGCGATCTGGCAGCTCATCGGGTTCTACGCCGCCATGCGCGGAGCCCGGGGCGCGGGGCGCGCGCTCGGGGCGAAGGAGATCGAGTTCTCGGGCCAGATCCGGCCGTACAACAAGCTGGTGCGCTACGAGATCGACATCCGCCGGTACGCCGAGCTGGCCGAAACCGGCGCCGCCATCGCCATCGGCACCGGACGCGTCCTCGTCGATGGCGAGCCGATCTACCTCGTGAAGGACGCCAAGGTCGGGGTCTTCCGCGGGATTCGCTACGCCGACTATCCCGCGCCGTCCGCCAACTCGGTGGGCGGGCTGATGAGTAGGCAGTAGGCCGTGAGGCGCAGGCCTGAAGGCCTGCGGTATCCGTTCTCTTGTGAGCGGGCCGTATCCGTTCTCCTGTGAGCGGATAGCGCAGGGCTTTAGCCCTGCGCCGCGAGGCAGGTTATGGAGCAACAGCATCTGACCCCCGCCGAGATCCTCGACCTGCTGCCGCAGCAGCGGCCGTTCCGGTTCGTGGACGAGATCCTCGAGGTCGACGAGCACCGGATCGTCGGGCGCTACCGGTTTCGCGAGGACGAGTGGTTCTACGCCGGCCACTTCCCCGGGCGCCCCGTGACGCCCGGCGTCATCCTGCTCGAGTCGATGTGCCAGGTCGGCGTGGTGGCGCTCGGCATCTACCTGTTCGCCCTGGAACGTACGGTCGATGAGGCTCGCGCCTACACGACGCTGTTCGTGGACGCGGAGTCCGAGTTCCTGAGGTCGGTGCTGCCGGGAGAGACCGTCACCATCCGCGGCGAGCGGGTCTTCTGGCGGCGGCACAAGCTCCGCGCCCGCATCGAGATGTTCGCCGCCGACGGGACGCTGGTGGCGCAGACCACGGCATCAGGACTGGGAGTACGGAATGAGTGAGCGCGTCGTTGTCACCGGCATGGGCGTCGTTGCGGCCAACGCGCATGGCCTGGGCGCCTTCGAGCGGGCCCTGCGCGAGGGGCGATCGGGCATCCGCTTCTTCCAGAAGCTGCGTGAGCTCGGGTTCGCCTGCCAGGTGGGCGGCGTGCCCGAGGTGAGCGAGGAGCTCAAGCGCGAGTACTTCTCGGAAGAGACGCTTCGGGCGCTCAACAGCAGCATGGTGTATGCCGGGATCGCGGCGATCGACTGCTGGCGCGACGCCGGGTTCGCGGTACCTGAGCCCGGCGGCGGCGAGGTGGACTGGGACACCGGCGCGATCATCGGCACCGGGATCGGCGGCGTCGACACGGTCGGGGATTGGGTCGTGCCGCGCGTGAACGAGGGGAAGGTCCGGCGTCTCGGCAGCACGGCGGTCGAGCAGACGATGGCCAGCTCGGTGAGCGCGTGCGTGGGCGGCTTCCTCGCGCTCGGCGGCCAGGTGACCACCAACAGCAGCGCGTGCACGACCGGCACCGAGGCGATCGTGGACGCGTTCCACAAGGTGCGCGAGGGCCGCGCCGTGCGCGTGATCGCGGGCGGCACCGAGGGGTCGTCGCACTACATCTGGGCCGGGTTCGACGCGATGCGCGTTCTGGCGCGGCAGTCGAACGACAGGCCCGAGGCCGCCTCGCGCCCGATGAGCGCGACGGCCGGCGGGTTCGTGCCCTCGTCGGGCGCCGGCCTGCTGATGGTGGAAAGCCTGTCGTCGGCCCGGGCCCGCGGCGCCCGCATCTACGCCGAGATCCTCGGCGGGCACGTCAATTGCGGCGGCCAGCGCGGCGGCGGCAGCATGACGGCGCCCAACCCGGAGGGCGCGCGGCGGTGTGTGCTGGCGGCGCTGGCCCTGGCCGGCCTCGGTTCGGACCGGGTGGACCTCATCAACGGCCACCTGACGGCGACCATGGCCGACCCGCTCGAGGTGGCGACGTGGCAGCGGACCCTCGAGCGGCGGCCCGAGGAGTTCCCGTGGATCAACTCCACCAAGTCGCTGGTCGGGCACGGCCTCGGCGCAGCCGGCGGCATCGAGGCCGTCGCGTCGGTGCTACAGTTGAGCCGCGGCTTCGTGCACGGGTCGATCAACTGCGAGGACGTGCACCCGGAGATTGCGCCGTTCGCGGCGAGGATCCCGCACGACACCATCGAGGTGCCGCTTCGCGTGGTGGCCAAGGCCAGCTTCGGGTTCGGAGACGTCAACGGGTGCCTTATTTTTGGCAAATGGGAAGACGCACAGTAAGGAGATTGAGATGGATAACGCGGCAGCCTTCGCGAAGGTCGTTGGCATCATCAAACCGTTCGTGAAGAACCAGGAGGCGTTCGCGCGGCCGACCGAGGCGACGCGGATCATCGAGGACCTCGGGGTGAACTCGGCCCGGCTGGTCGACATCATCCTCGCGTTCGAGGACGAGTTCGGCATCGAGGTGGATGACGCCTCGGCCGACAAGGTGCGCACGCTGGGCGACGCCGTCCAGATGATCCAGAAGAAGACCGCGGCGGCGCACTGACGGCCGGCCGTGCTGTCCTTCAGGGCGCGCCTCGGGCTGCGGATGCAGGAGGCCCTGTCGCAGGCCTTCGTCCCCCTCACCTACTACAGCCTGCTCGGGTGGTTGCGGTACCGGCGGTACCGGATCCCCGGCCTGGCGAGGCTTCGCGCCGAGTTCGCGGCGCTCGAACGGGGCCGGCGCGGGCCGCTGCTCGTGTGCGCGAACCACATCACGCTGGTGGACTCGCTCGTCATCCAGTGGGCGCTCGCGCCGGGCTGGCAACTGCTGTTCAGGCCGCGTGGGTTCATCTGGAACCTGCCGGACCGGCACAACATCTCGGCCACCTGGTACCTGCGGATCCTCGGCTACCTCGGCAAGTGCGTGCCGGTGCTGCGGAAGGGGCCCCCGGAGGACGCGCGGCGCACGCTCGACAAGGTGGCGTTCCTGCTCTTGCGCGGCCAGTCGGTGCTGGTGTTCCCCGAGGGGGGGCGCACAAGGATCGGGCGCGTGGATCCGGACCGCGTGATGTACGGGATCGGGCGGATGCTGCAGGAGGCGCCGGACGCGCACGTCCTGTGCGTCTACGCGCGGGGCGTCGGCCAGCGCGAGTACAGCAACTACCCGCAGCCGGGAGAGTCGTTCTTCGTGCGGCTCTCGGCGTTTGAGCCCGCCACGACGCACCAGGGGATGAGGGCCGATCGGGACCTCGCGATGCAAATCGTGGGGCGGCTGGTCGAAATGGAGCGGGAGTACTTTGCACACGCGAACCTGGATCGGTAACGACATCGTCGATCTCGGCGAGCCGGGCGTGGCCGGCAAGGAGCGGGACCTGCGGTTCATGGAGCGGGTCTTCACGCCCGTGGAGCGCCGGCGCATCCTCGACGCCGCCGCGCCGACGCTGGCGTTGTGGCGGGCGTGGACGGCCAAGGAGACCGCGTTCAAGATCGCCAGCAAGCTGCGCGAGGGCGTGATCTTCGCGCATCGGCGCTTCGAGGTGGGCTCCGACATGGCGGACGACTCGACCGGCGCGGCCGGTCTTGCGACGGGGAACTGGGTCAGCGTGCGGTTCGAGGACCTCGAGATGCAGGTCCGGTGGGAGACGGCGATCGAGTACATCCACTGCATCGGGCGGCTGGCGCGGCGCGGCAGCGACGTCGCACCGTCCGGGTCCGAGGCTCCACACTGGTCCCGCCGTCTGCTCGCCGGAATCGTCAGCAACTCCCAGGGACTCGGCGGCTCGCTGAGCCTTGCCGAGCGGGCGTCGGTGCATTCGACCGCGTCGGAGCGCGCGCGCCTGCTGGCGCGGCAGCTGATGGCCCGCTGGGATGTCCAGGGCGCCGAGATTGTCCGGATGTGGCGGGCGTGGAGGTGGAGTCCGCCTGTCGTCTCCAGGCAGGGGCAGCCGCTCGCGGGGTTCGACGTCAGCCTCTCGCACGACGGCCGGTTCGTCGCCGCGGCGCTGGTGGGGCCGGCCTAGCGCGCCGGCTCTGGGTCTTGGATTCTCGGCTCTCGGCGGTGTCCGGCCCCTCTCCCTCTGGAGCATCGCGTCGCGGCCACGAGAGACGAAGGTCGTAGCATGGTCTGGTCTGGCGATCGAAACAGCCGAGGTTGCGAGAAGTTGCAGTGGCGGGCATTTCGGTTACCATGATCCAAGCTATGAAACCGTGGGCAGTCTGGGTGTTTGTCGCTGCCATCAGTTGTTACGCCTGCGGTAACTCGACAGCGACACACTCAACGTCCACGTCGCAGTCCGTGGTCACCAAGAGCCTGTACTGGAACCAGGCAGCCGCTTCCGACGCAGAGATGGCGTCGATCCGGTTCGCGGTCTATGTCGACGGCACCCGCTACGAACTGAGTGGCGCGCAGTGCGCCGCCAGCTCTTCGCAGGGAACCTACGCCTGCAGTGCTTCACTGCCGCCGTTGACGGTGGGATCACACACCCTGCAGCTGGCGTCGTATTACTCCGGCTTCGAGCAACTCGAGAGCCCCTCCCCGGCGATTTCAGTCGTCATTGTGGCAACCGGGCCATAGGCCGTGCTTCTCGATCAGAGGGCAGGGCCTGTCTGACGGAAGAGGAACACTGTCGCGTGAGAACGTTGACAGTCTTGGTCGTCTGGCCGGACGTCGATGGGACCAGTGATGGACCTGCCCCGTGGCCGCCGGTGACAGATGCCGACGGTCGGCAACCGGGGAGGTGGCAGAAGGGGCGCTATCCGACCCGCGCGCCCGGGCGTCCTACCATCAGCGCTTCAACTGCTGCAGCAACGCCTTATCGATCTTCAGCGCGATGCCGGAGTTGCGGTCGGCCACTTCGGTCACCTTGTACTGCGCGGCGATGCCGAGGAACTGGGCGACCTCGGATGGCGTGAGCTTGTAGTCCTCCATGATCCACTGAGCCATGTTGCTGGTAGCGTCGCGGAAGGCGTCGTCGAGCGAACCCGAGTAACCGAGCGCGATGATGGCCTGCGCGGTCTCGACGCGCACGGCAGACGTCCGCTTGCCGGGGATGAGGTCAACCGTGAACTCGACGTCCATGGAGGTCTCGAGCGCGTTGCCGTTCAGCTCGCCGTCGCCTTGCAGCGCGTGGGCGTCGCCCAGGTACAGGAGAGCGCCGGGATTGGTCACGGGCAGGTAGACGGTGGCGCCTTCCGAGATCTCGTTGAAGTCCAGATTGCCGCCGAAGAAGCCCGAATCCCCGGTCGCCGGCGAAGCGTTTCCCGGCGGAAACGCCGTGGCGATGCAGCCGAGCATCGGGTGCAGCGGCGCGGCGAGGTCCCTCAGGTGCCCGGCTGCTGGGTCGGGGGTGGCGGTGTGGCGCGCCAAATCGAGATGCCAGCGGATGGAGCTGTCGTTGTCGCGCGTCGTGATCGCGAGGTCGGGTGCGAGCGCGGTCTGCACCAGGCGATCGTCGCTGCCGGCGGTGTCCCGGTTGAGGCGCAACCGGTCGAGGTGCACCACGAGCGTGTCGCCGGGAATGGCCCCCCGGATGTAGAAGGGGCCGGTCTGGGGGTTGCCGCCTGCCACCCGTTTCACGTTGTGCTCGTCGTTGCCGCCTGCGTCGACCGTGGTGGTGTGTACGGTGTCACCCGGGTTGACCGTGAGCACTGGCTTGTGGAACGGCGAGTACTCGCGGTAGAAGACGGTCGGCACGAACTCGTGCCGCGTCGGCGCCGTCCGGACGAGCGGCGGAACTGGCGCCGCGCTGAACCGGAACGCGAGCGGCACGTCGCTCGGCGTGGCCAACGTGAGCGTGCCCGCGAAGGCGGCGCCCTGGACGGTGGCGGCGATGGCGGTGACGGCGCCACTGTCCGATTGGCCGGAGAGCGTGAGGTGACCGCCCGTGAGGCTCCCGCTCAGCTTCGTCCCGTTGAGCGTCCCGCTGACCTCGCGGGATTGCTCGTCGAGGTCGAGCCGGTAGTAGCGCGTGGTGCCGTAGTAGTCGCAGGTCAGGAGCCACCGCCCGGTCAGCGGTTGCGGCGCCTGTGCGGAGAGCGCGAGCGTGAAAGCGAGGGCCGGGATGGCGGTGAGAAGATGCTTCATCGAGTACTCCAGGGGAGACGGGCACAGCCGCCGCGGGCGGGCGTCGCGGGCGCGGATGGCAGCCCTGCCAGGGATCACACTGGCTTAGACGCAAACCGGCGCCGCAGGTTTGTGCGGCGCCGGCGTCACTCTTCGGCAATCGACCCCGCAAAGGCGAGCGAGACAAGCGCCTGCTGTTCGAGCTGGTGCGCCTTGCCCGACCCGGTCGCCGGGCTCGCCGACGCGCGCCGCTTCACCGACATCACGCCAGGGCGCGGGAAGATCGTCTTGAGGCGCGGCATGACGTAGAAGTGCGCGCCCATGTTCTTCGGCTCCTCCTGCACCCATACGACTTCCCGCGCCTCCGGATAGGCCTCGATCGCCCTCGTCAGCGGCGTCCTCGGGAACGGGTACATCTGCTCCAGGCCGAGGATCGCCGTCATCGCGTCCTGACGCCGTGTCCGTTCGGCCCTCAGCTCGTGGAGGATCTTGCCGGTGCCGATCAGGATGCGTCGCGCCGCGGCGGGGCCGTCCGGATCCGGCAGGACCGTGTGGAAACGCCCCGTGGTGAGCGCCTCGATGGAAGACGACGAGACGGCGTGCCTCAGCATGCTCTTGGGCGTGAAGACGACGAGCGGCTTGCGCCACTCGCGAAGCGCCTGACGCCTGAGCAGGTGGAAGTACTGGGCGGCGGTCGACGGCTGGCAGACCTGCAGGTTGTCCTCGCCGGAGAGCTGCAGGAAGCGCTCGATCCGGGCGCTCGAGTGCTCGGGCCCCTGGCCCTCGTAGCCGTGCGGCAGCAGCAGCACCAGGCCCGAGAGCAGGCCCCACTTGTCCTCGCCCGCGCTGAGGAACTGGTCGATGACGACCTGCGCGTTGTTGGCGAAGTCGCCGAACTGCGCCTCCCACAGCACGAGGGCCTCGGGGTAGTCGCGACTGAAGCCGGTACTCGAAGGCCAGCACGGCCGCCTCCGAGAGCGTCGAGTTGTGAATCTCGCAGAACGCGCCGCCCTCTGCCAGGCCGGCGAGCGGCATGTGCTTTCGCTCGGTCTCGGTGTCGACGAGCACCGCGTGCCGCTGGTTGAAGGTGCCGCGCTCGCTGTCCTGCCCAGTCAGACGGATCGGCAGGCCCTGCCGCAGCAGGCTCCCGAAGGCGAGCGCCTCGGCGCAGCCGTAATCGAGTTTCCGCTTCCCCGCCGCCATCTCCGCGCGCTGCTCAAGCAGCCGGCGCACCTTGACGTGGATGTTGAAGCCGTCCGGCCACGAGGTCAGGACCGACCCGATCTCCTGCAGCGTCCCGAGCGGCACACCCGTGTCGACCTCGTAGGCGGCATCGTGACAGCCGCCCTTGTATCGGGACCAGTAGGCGGGCAGCTGGGCCAGCGCCACGCGGCCGGTCAGCTTCTTGGCTTCCTCCTGTGCCTGGCCGAACTCCGCGCGGATCCTGGCCGGCTGATCACCGGCGTCGATCCCCGCCCGCGAGGCGAACACCTGCCAGAGCGGCGGATGGGCGTGGATCGCCTTGTACATCCGCGGCTGCGTGATCGTGGGGTCGTCGACCTCGCTGTGGCCGTGGCGGCGGTACCCGACCAGGTCGATGACGACGTCGCTCGCAAACGCGTAGCGGAACGCGGTGGCCAGCCGCGCGACGCGCGCCACGGCCGGCAGGTCCTCGCCGTTCACGTGGAAGATCGGGATCGGCAGCCGGTGGGCGACGTCGGTGGCCAGCGGCGACGAGTGCAGCTCCTCCTCGGAGGTCGTGAACCCGATCTGGTTGTTGACGACGACGTGAATGCTGCCACCCACCGAGAAGCCTGGCAGGTCGGCCATGTTGAGCGCCTCGGCCGTGATGCCCTGGCCCGCAAACGCCGCGTCTCCGTGCAGCACGATCGGCATGATGCGCCGTCGCGCGTCCGCGCCCTCGCGCGCCTGGCGGGCCCGGGTCCGCCCGAGCGCGACTGGGTAGACCGCCTCCAGATGACTCGGGTTGGAGACCAGCTTGACGCGCAGTTCGCGGCCGGCGCGCGTGCGGTAGCTGCCGGTCGCCCCCATGTGGTATTTCACGTCGCCGCTGCCGAGCACGCTCTTCGGGTCGGGGTCCTCGAAGCCGGCGAAGACGTCGAGCGCCGAACGGCCGACCGTCTGCACCATCACGTTGAGCCGCCCGCGGTGGCTCATGCCGATGAGCGCCTCCTCGAGCCCCTCCGCCGCGCCGGTCTCGAGCACCTCGTCGAGCAGCGGGATGAGCGCGGTCACGCCTTCGAGCGAGAACCGTTTCGATCCCGGGTAGCGGCCGTGCAGCACCTCTTCGAAGACGTCGGCCCGGACCAGGCGTTCGAGCACCGCAGGCCCGTCGATGCCGGGGATCGGCTGCTCCATCCGCTCCCGCACCCACTCGCGGCGCTCCGGGTCCGGAATGTGCATGAACTCGGCGCCGATCGAGCCGCAGTACCAGCGCCTCGCCTGTGCGGCCTCCTCGCCGCTGGCCGCCAGGTCCGGGTGCGGCCGCGGCGTCCTCAGCCCGAGCGGGTCGATAGCCGCCTCGAGGTATCCCCAGCGCCTGAAGGAGTCGAGTACGCGGTCGTCGTGCGCCATGGTTGGCTGCCCTCGTCGTTCAACACAAGCCCGGCCTTAGTGTCGCCCATCGGTCTTCGGCGGACAAGCCCCCGGCCGAGTGGCCATTGCGCCTCGATTGCAGGTAAGCTCGTAGAGTGAACCCTTCATCCCTGCGACTCAGCAAACGCGCTCGGTTCGTGTTGGGCCTGGCGCTGGCAGTGGCGACGCTCGCGGGCGTGTCCGCACAGGACCGCTCCACGATCCCGCCGCCGGAGACCATCGGCTTCGACCGGCCGGTCCCGGTCGATCCGCGCATCACGATCGGCTACCTCGCGAACGGCCTCCGCTACTACGTGCGCGCCAACGGCCGGCCGTACCAGCGGGCCGAGCTGCGCCTGGTCGTCAACGCCGGGTCGGTCCTCGAGGACAACGACCAGCGCGGCCTCGCACACTTCATCGAGCACATGGCCTTCGACGGCAGCGAGCACTTCGCCAAGCAGGACCTGATCACGTTCATGGAATCGATCGGCATGCGCCTTGGGCCCGGCGTCAACGCCAACACGTCGTTCGACGAGACGGTGTTCGTCCTGCACGTCCCCACCGACACGCCGGAAGCGATGCGGAAGGCCTTCCTGTTCTTCGCCGACATCGCCCACGGCCTGTCGTTCGATCCCGACGCCATCGAGAAGGAGCGCGGCGTCATCGTCGAGGAATGGCGGCAAGGCCGCGGCGCCGACGCGCGCATGCAGGACGAGGAGACGCCGATCCTGCTCAAGGGCTCGCGCTACGCCGAGCGCAACCCGATCGGCGGCCGCGAGCCGGTCGAGACGTTCAAGCCGGCGGCGCTCAAGCGCTTCTACAAGGACTGGTACCGGCCCGACCTGATGGCGGTCATCGCCGTCGGCGATTTCGAGAAGGCCCAGGTCGAGACGATGATCCGGGACCAGTTCGGCAGCCTCCCGGTCCCGGCCGACCGGAAGCCGCGGCCTTCGTACCCGGTGCCCGACCACGCGGAGACGCTCTACGCGATCGCCACCGACCCTGAAGCCACGATGACAACGGTCGCGCTCTACAACATGCTGCCGCTTCGCGAGCAGGCGACGGTCGGGTCGTACCGGCAGCACCAGGTCGAGCGGCTGTACACGGGGATGCTGAACGCGCGCCTCGCCGAGCTGACCCTGAAGCCCGACGCGCCGTTCATGCGCGCCGGCGTCGATCGCGGCATCTTCGTGAAGACCAAGGAAGCGGCCGTGGCCAGGGCGCTCGTCAAGGACGACGGGATCCTCCGCGGTCTCTCCGCGCTGGTCACCGAGTCGGAGCGCGCGGCGAAGTTCGGCTTCACCGCGGGCGAGCTCGAGCGCGAGAAGGCCGAGATGCTGCGCGGCTACGAGAGCGCCTTCGCGGAGCGCGACAAGGAGGAGTCGGCCGATTCTCGCGGCCGAGTTCATCCGCGCCTACACCCAGGGCGAGCCGACGCCGGGGATCAACTACGAATACGGCCTCGTCCGGCGCTTCGTGCCGAACATCACGCTCGACGAGGTCAACCATGTGGCCCGGGAGTGGACCAGCGGCAGCCGCGTCGTGATGGTGGAGGCGCCGAAGAAGCCGGGGCTGGTCGTGCCAGCCGCCGCGCAGCTGGCCACGGCGATGAAGGCTGCGCTCGCCGCCCCGATCACGGCGTACGTGGACGCGTCGTCGTCACAGCCCCTG
Organism: uncultured Acidobacteriota bacterium; assembly: GCA_963727765.1. Lineage (GTDB taxonomy): Bacteria > Acidobacteriota > Vicinamibacteria > Vicinamibacterales > Fen-181 > FEN-299. The sequence continues at coordinate 162,765 of CAVSGZ010000008.1, read as the reverse complement.
CTCGACACGCTGCCCTCTCCGGGCTCGGTGGTCGACGCGACGATGCTCGGCCAGTTCGGCCTGGTCCAGTGGCAGCTCAGTAACGGCGCGCGCGTCATCCTGCTGCCGACGACGTTCAGGCAGGACGAGGTCGTCTTCCGCGCGTTCAGCCCGGGCGGCACCTCGCTCGCCTCCGACAAGGACTACATCGCCGCCACGACGGCGGCCCAGGTGGTCGGCGCGGGCGGCCTGGGGCCGTTCAACGTGGTCCAGCTGAGGAACGCGCTGGCCGGCAAGGCCGCGTCGGTCTCGTCCTTCATCGACAGCGACGAGGAGGGGCTCGCCGGCGGCGCGTCTCCGAAGGACCTGGAGACGATGTTCCAGCTGATCTACCTGTCGTTCACCCAGCCGCGCGCGGACCAGTCGGCATTCTCGGTGCTCACGTCGGAGATGAAGGCGATGCTGGCCAACCAGCAGGCCAGCCCCGACTGGGCGTTCCAGCAGGCGCTCAACACGACGCTCGCGCAGAACCACTACCGCGCCAGGCCGATGACGCCGGCGATGGTCGACGAGATGGACCTCCAGCGGTCGTACGCCTTCTACAAGGACCGTTTCGCCGATGCGAGCGATTTCACGTTCGTGTTCGCGGGGAACTTCGACTACTCCACCATCCGGCCGCTGGTCGAGCGATACGTGGCGTCGCTGCCGTCGCTCCGGCGCCACGAAACCTGGAAGGACGAGGGGATCACGCCGCCCAGAGGCGTCATCGAAAAGGTGGTGCGCAAGGGGATCGAGCCCAAGAGCCAGGCGGCCATCGTCTTCACGGGCGGGTTCCCGTTCGACTCGCCGCACGAAGTGGCCCTCGACGCCCTCGGCGTCATCCTCGAGGGGCGGCTCCGCCGGAGCCTCCGCGAGGCGATGCGCGGCACCTACGGCGTCGAGGTGGACGCCCGCGCCACGAAGATCCCCGAGCCGCGCTACAGCATCACGATCCAGTTCGGCTGCGACCCGGATCGGACCGAGGAACTGGTGGCCACGCTCTTCCGCGAGGTCGAGCGCCTGAAGGCGCAGGGTCCGACCGACGCGGAGGTGGCCGACGCGCGCCAGGCCCTGATGGTCGGCCACCAGACCGATACGGCGGAGAACCCACGGCTCGTTGCCAGGATCTCCGAGCGATACGAAGAGGGCGACGACGTGATGGAGTTCTTCAACCTGCCCGCCGAGTATCAGAAGCTGAACCCGCTCGTGATCCAGGATGCCGCGCGGCGGTACCTCGACACGGCGAACTACGTGCGGGTCACGCTGTTCCCTGAGAGCACGGCAGCAGGCAAGAAGTAACCGGATCGGACACAGGATGCGCCACTCATTCTCACCATGGTTCACGGCGGCCGCCGCGTGCGCGGCGGCCGCTGCTCTCGTCGTGCCGGCCTCGACCCGCGCGCGGGCGGACGAGGTCACGCCCTACCAGGACGTGGCCACCCGCCTGTCGCAGGCCGGCCTGCGCGAGCAGGGTGCCTACGCCACGCTGCAGAAACTGCTCTCGGTCGGGCCGCGGCTCACCGGGTCCGCGCAGGCTGACGCGGCGGTGCGCCTGATGGCCGAGCACATGACCGCGCTCGGGTTCGACCGCGTGCGGACCGAGCCGGTCACGGTCGGGCACTGGGTTCGCGGCACCGTCGAGGAAGGCCGGATCCTCTCGAGGACGTCGGGCACGATCCCGGTCAAGGTGCGCGCGCTCGGCAACAGCATCGCCACGCCGCCCACCGGCCTCACCGCCGGCATCGTCGAAGTGCGCTCGATCGCCGAGGCGGAAAAGCTGGGCGAGAGGGCACGAGGGAAGATCGTCTTCTTCAACGGCGCGATGGACCCCACGCTGCTCGACACGTTCCCGGCCTACGGCGGCGCGGTGCCGCAGCGGTCTGGCGGCGCGGTGGCGGCGGCAAGGGTCGGCGCTGTGGGAGTCGTGGTGCGTTCGCTGTCTCTCACCATCAACGACGACCCGCACACCGGCACGATGAGCTACGACCCGGCAGTGCCGAAGATCCCGGCCGTGACGATCTCGACCGCCGCAGCCGACCGGCTCGATGCGCTGCTCCGCGTCGAGCCCGACGCGCGGTTGTTCATCCGGACGTCGTGCGCCACGCTTCCGCCGGTCGCGACGCACAACGTCATGGGTGAGTTGACGGGATCCGAGCGGCCGGCCGAGGTCGTCGCGGTCGGCGGGCACATCGACAGCTGGGACCTCAGCGTCGGCGCGCACGACGACGGGGCGGGATGCGCGCAGACGATTGAGGCGCTGAGGCTGCTGCGGGAGCTGGGGCTGAAGCCGAAGCGGACCATCCGCGCGGTGCTCTACATGGACGAGGAGAACGGCGGCAGCGGCGGCCGCGCCTACGCCCGGTCTGAGAACCGGAGGGCCGAGCGCCACCTCGCGGCCATCGAAACCGACCGCGGCGGATTCCTGCCGCTCGGGTTCGGCGTCAGCGCGCCTGGTGAGGCGTTCGCCCGCATCAAGAGTTGGGAGCCGCTCTTTGAGCGCGTGGGGCTCCAGTGGATCCGCCCTGGCGGCGGAGGCGAGGACATCGGGCCGCTCGCCGAATCGGGCACGGTGCTCATCAGCCTCGTGCCCGACTCACAGCGCTACTTCGACATCCACCACTCGGGCCGCGACACGATCGACGCGGTGAATCCGCGGGAACTGCAGATCGGTGCCAACGCGATCGCACTGATGGCGTACCTCATCGGAGAAGACGGACTCATTTCTTCGGGTACCCCACCGACTGCGCCAGGACGATGAGCTGCGTGTCGCGCAGCTTCAGCGCCTTGGCCAGCGCGTCCTTCGGCACCGACGCGCGCACCACGGAGACCAGCCCCTCGGACGCGCAGAACAGGTAGACGCCCTGCACGATCACGCCGGCGTCGGCGCCGACGTTGATGGCCTGCTGTGGGTCGGTCGCCGGCCGCCCCGCCTTGCTCATGTCCGCCACGTAGACGAGGTTCAGCGCGGCCGTCGCCACGAACGGCTGAGTGCCCGTGGCACCGCGCAGGTCGCCTGCCGCCACGGGGTTCAGCGTGTTGGTCTTCGCGTCCCACACGTAGGCGCCGTCTGGCAGCGCGACGTAGATCTCGATCTCCTGCTTGTTGCTGGCCGAGGGCGCGGTGCGGTGGCCATCCGGCCGGTTGATTCCCCACGCCGCCCACAGCAGGTCGGACAACACCTGTGGAGGGAGCTTCTGCGCGCCGAACTCCCGCTCGGAGTGACGGGCCTTGAGCGCCTGCATCAGCGGCATGCCGCCGGCCACCTTCGGCGCGGGCAGCTTGATGGGGGCCGGCTCCTGGGCCGAGAGCGCGCCCGAGAAGACGACCACGCCGACCACGATCATCGTGAGCCAAGAGGACCTTCGGGCAAGCATGACGGGCCTTTCCGGGGGCGTGACGGGGATCAGTCTACCGCGGAGCGCCGCCCGCTGCGAGCGCTCACGGACCGCCGGACACATCAACGACACACGTCGCAGCGATGCCCGATCTTCACAACCACGACACAGGAGTCGGCGTCGTCGATGGAATACACGATGCGGTAGTTGCCCTGGCGGAGACGGTACTTCTCTTCGCCGGACAGCTTCTCAGAACCTGGCGGGCGGGCATCGAGAGCGAGTTGGCTGATTCGAGCGACAAGTTGCCTACGTTCCTTGCCAGGCAGGGCTTCGAGTTCCTTCGCGGCCGACGGTTTGATCAGAAGGCTATAGCTTGCCACGCCGCTTCAGGTCCTTGATCATCGTCTCGAAGTCGAGGTTCGGCTCACGCGCCCGTTCGTTGAAAGCGGCCAGGTCCTCGACATCTTCGAGCAGGCTCTGCCTGACGGCGGCGTTGACCAGCTCGGACAGGCTCTGGTCGGTCTCGGCGGCCTTGACGCGCAGCGCGCGGTGCAGGTCGGCGTTGAGGTAGACAGTCGCACGCCTGGAGTCACCCGTGCAACCAGGATAGCCCGGTTAAGCGCTATGGCGTCAATACGCTATGACGTTGTAACGCTTCATGCTCGCAACCAGCGGTAACGAGCTTGCGGCGGACCGGCGAAAGGTACATGAACGCCCACCGACGAGCGCGATCGGTGCCCTCTGACTGAATGCGCGCCGTCAACTGCTTCTGCCGGTCGCAGTCCTGATGGTCGCCGCGCGTCCCTGATCCCCGACCCCCGATCCCCTCTCCCGTCCTCTCGTCACTGCGCCGACGGGACCGGTGGCAGGTCGCTGCTCATGATCTGCCACTCGAATTTCCACTGGCCCGCGTACTTGTGGATGATCCAGAGGACCTTGCCGCGGTCGTGCTGGTTCTTGGAGCCGTCCGCGCCCTTCAGGTTCAGGCTGAACGTGCCGGCCACGAATCCAATGGGGCCGTGCCCGTCGATCGAGAGCGGCTCGATCTGAAGGTCGGTCGCTCCCTGGTCCTTCACCCGCCCTTCGTAGTACCCCTTCACCATGTCGACCCCGCGCAGCGTGCTCCCGTTGGGCGGCATCAGCGCGGCGTTGGCCGAGAAGAACGTCCCGATCTTCTCGACGTCCTTGGCGTTGTACGCGGCCACGAACCCCTGGATCATCTGCTTGACCTGGTCGACATCCTGCTTGCCGAACTCCTGTGAGGGCGCCTGGCCACCGCAGCCGCCGATGCCGAGCACAGCGGCCACCAGAAACGCCGCGATGAGTCGTGAGCGCATGGTCGTTCTCCTTCTTTGGTGAATCTTACGCGAACGTGTGTGCGTCGTGTGCCTTGAAGCGCGCACCGAGGCGGTAGCGCGGGCCGGGGTGGATGCACCGCACCCAGGTGACCGGCGTCCGGCCCGACCAGGTGCGCCGTGTCAGCACGAGGCACGGGACGCCCGCACGGATCTCCAGGAGCCTCGCCTCTTCCCTCCCCGGGATCACCGCGTCCACGATGTGTTCCACCTCGTCGAGCGGGACGGTCCTGAGCAGGTATTCCGCCGGCGGCACGCGCGTGAAGTCCTGGCCGGCGAAGCCCGGCGCCGCGGCCGGGTTGACGTAGCGATCCTCGAGCTGGATCGGCACGCCGTTCTCGCGATGGACGCAGACGGAGTGATAGACCGTGTCTCCCGGGCGCAGGCAGAGCGCGGCCGCGACATCGGCGGCTGCGCGCTCCCGCCTCACGCGGGCCACGTCGCAGGCGTAGTCGTGTCCGCGCCCCCTGATCTCGTCCGCCACGCTGGCCACGCGGAGCAGCGCCGATTGCGGCTTCTCCTCGGCGACGAACGTGCCGATGCCGACGAAGCGGACCACCTCGCCGCCCGCGGCCAGTTCGCGCAGCGCGCGGTTGACCGTCATCCGCGAGACGCCGAGCGCCGCCACCAGGTCGTGCTCGGACGCGACGCGCGCGCCCGGCCGCCAGGTCCCGCGGCGAATGCGGTCGCGGACGTACTCCTTGACGGCCTTGTAGCTCACGGGTGCCTTCGCCGTCCGGCCACGCGGGCGGTCGTCCGTCTGACGCCGTCTCGGTGTCGCGGACACCTTACCGCTTCCCCAGCATCGGCAGGTCGAGGCCGGCCGCCTCGGCCGTCTGCCGCGCCAGCTCGTAGCCCGCGTCGGCATGCCGCATCACGCCGGTCGCCGGGTCGTTCCACAGCACGCGCGTGATCCGCCGGTCCGCCGCCTCGGTCCCGTCGCAGACGATGACGAGGCCGGCGTGCTGGGCGTAGCCCATGCCGACGCCGCCTCCGTGGTGGATGCTGACCCAGGTCGCGCCGCCGGCCGTGTTGAGCAGGGCGTTCAGGAACGGCCAGTCCGACACCGCGTCGGACCCGTCCATCATCGCCTCGGTTTCGCGGTTCGGGCTGGCCACCGACCCGGTGTCGAGGTGGTCGCGCCCGATGACGATCGGCGCCTTGAGCTCGCCAGTGCGCACCATCTGGTTGAAGGCCAGGCCGGCGACGTGGCGCTCGCCCAGGCCCAGCCAGCAGATGCGCGCCGGCAGCCCCTGGAACGAGATGCGCGCCTCGGCCATGTCGAGCCAGCGGTTCACGCCCGTGTTGTGCGGGAACAACTGCTTGAGCTTCGCGTCGGTCTTCAAGATGTCCTCGGGGTCGCCCGAGAGCGCCACCCAGCGGAACGGCCCCTTCCCTTCGCAGAACAGCGGCCGGATGTAGGCCGGGACGAAGCCCGGGAACGCGAACGCGTCAGCCACGCCGTAGTCCTTCGCGGCCTGGCGAATGTTGTTGCCGTAGTCGACGACCGGGATCCCCATCGTCTTGAAGTCGAGCATCGCGCGGACGTGCACCGCGCAGCTCCGGCCCGCCGCGTCCTTGAGCGCCTGGTGCTGCGAGGCGTCGGCCTGCGCCGCCCGCCATCGCTCGAGCGTCCAGCCGATCGGCAGGTAGCCGTTCACCAGGTCGTGCGCGCTGGTCTGATCGGTGACGAGGTCGGGGCGGAGACCGCCGGTCTTCGCGCGGCGCACGATCTCGGGCAGTACGTCGGCCGCGTTGCCGACCAGGCCGACCGACACCGCCTCGTTCCGCTCGCAGTGCCTCTCCACTCTCGCCAGCGCATCGTCCAAATCGGCGGCCTGCTCGTCGAGGTACTTCGTCCTGAGCCGCATGGCCAGCCGTTCGGGGTCGCATTCGACGATGAGCGAGGTGGCGCCGGCGAAGGTGGCCGCCAGCGGCTGGGCGCCGCCCATGCCGCCGAGGCCCGCGGTGAGGATCCAGCGGCCGTTCCAGCTGCCGCGGTAGTGCTGCCGGCCCGCCTCGGCGAACGTCTCGTAGGTGCCCTGCACGATTCCCTGGCTGCCGATGTAGATCCACGACCCGGCGGTCATCTGGCCGAACATGAACAGGCCCTTGCGATCGAGCTCGTGGAAGTGCTCCCACGTGGCCCACTTTGGCACCAGGTTCGAGTTGGCGATGAGCACGCGCGGGGCATCGGGATGGGTTTCGAAGACGCCGACCGGCTTGCCCGACTGGATGAGCAGCGTGTGGGTGTCGTCGAGCCGGCGGAGCGTGGCGAGAATCGCGTCGAAGGCCTCCCAGTTGCGGGCGGCGCGTCCGATGCCGCCGTAGACGACGAGGGCCTTGGGGTTCTCGGCCACCTCCGGGTCCAGGTTGTTCTGGATCATCCGGTAGGCGGCCTCGGTCAGCCAGCTCTTGCAGGTGCGTTGGGGGCCGCGCGGGGCGCGGACGACCCTGGTCGCGTCGTAGCGCGGGTCCTGGGCTGTCGTGGTCGGCGTGCTCATGCTCGTTCTCCAACGGTGATGTTGTCTATACAACTTCGGATACTATACGCCTCCCGTCCGGCCCGTGTCACGCCCGCCCGGGCCGGTTGACGCGGGCGGGGGCTGGCGCCTATACTTCATCCGGATATTCGGATGAGAGGCTCACCCATGATCGCCACCCCACCCCGGCTCTTCCGCGCGCTCGGCGACCGCACCCGGCTCCGCATCCTGAACCTGCTCTCGCGGGGCCCGCTGTGCGTGTGCGACATCCAGCGCATCCTGCGCCAGCCGCAGTCCAGCGTTTCGAGGCATCTCGCGCTGCTCAAGTCCTCCGGGCTGATCCTCGACCGGCGCGACGGGATGCGGACCTTCTACCGCCAGTCTGACCAGGAGTCGCGGCTCGCCCGCGCGGTGCTGGCGGCCGTCCGCGCCCATCTCGCCGCCGAAGCGGACTACGGCGGCGACATCCGCGACCTGGAACGCATCAGGGCGGCCGGCGAGTGCCACGAGGAGCCGAAGTCCTGGGCCAGGGGGTGGTCCGCCTCGGGCGGCCGCGCCCGGTTCCGAGCGGAGGCCTGAATGTCGCCAGCCATCGTCGTCTTCGCGTGTCTCCACAATGCCGGCCGCTCGCAGATGGCGGCCGCCTGGTTCTCCGCCCTCGCCGACCCGGCGAAGGCCGAGGCCCTGTCGGCGGGGACCCGGCCGGCGGAGCGCGTGCATCCCGAGGTGCTCGACGCGATGCGGGAGGTCGGCATCGACCTCGCGTCGGCCCGCCCCCGCCTGCTCACCGCCGAGCTCGCGCGCGGCGCGGCGCTGCTCGTGACGATGGGCTGCGGCGAGGAGTGCCCCTACGTGCCGGGCGTGGAGCGCGACGACTGGGCGCTGCCAGACCCGAAGGGGCGACCCATCGACGAAGTGCGTGCGATTCGTGACCAGATACGCGCCCGGGTCCTGGCCCTGCTCGAATCACGAGGGTGGAAGATTGCGAGACTGGAGCCCTGACATGTCCGAACACGTTGCCTCCCGCCTGTCGTTCCTCGACCGGTACCTCACGCTCTGGATCTTCCTCGCCATGACCGTGGGCGTGGGCACCGGGTACTTCGTCCCCGGCGTCGTCCGCGTGATCACGACGTTCCAGGTCGGCACGACCTCCATCCCGATCGCCGTCGGCCTGATCGTGATGATGTACCCGCCGCTCGCGAAGGTCCGCTACGAGGAGCTCGGAGAGGTCTTCCGGAACACCAGGATCCTCGCCCTCTCGCTCGTCCAGAACTGGGTGATCGGCCCGGTCCTGATGTTCGTCCTGGCGGTGATCTTCCTGCACGTGGTGCCGACAGCGCTGGGCGCCTCGCCGGCGGCGATGGTCACCAATCACGAGTACATGGTCGGGCTGATCATGATCGGCCTCGCGCGCTGCATCGCGATGGTCATCGTCTGGAACGAGCTGGCGAAGGGCGACACCGAGTACGCCGCCGGCCTGGTCGCGTTCAACTCGGTGTTCCAGGTGCTCTTCTACTCGGTCTACGCGTGGGTCTTCATCACGGTCCTCCCCGAGTGGTTCGGCCTGAAGGGTGTTGTGGTCAACGTCTCGATCGGCGAGATCGCGAAGAGCGTCTTCATCTACCTGGGGATCCCGTTCCTGGCCGGAATGCTCACCCGGTTCTCGTTGGTTCGTGCACGCGGGCGGCAGTGGTACGAGACGCGGTTCGTCCCGAGGGTCAGCCCGCTGACGCTCGTCGCGCTGCTGTTTACCATCGTGGTCATGTTCTCGCTCAAGGGGGAGTACATCGTCCAGCTCCCGATGGACGTCATCCGGATCGCGATTCCGCTGCTCATATATTTCGTCGTGATGTTCATGGTGTCGTTCTACATGGGGCACAGGCTCGGGGCCGACTACTCGAAGACGGCCACGCTCTCGTTCACGGCCGCCAGCAACAACTTCGAGCTGGCCATTGCGGTGGCCGTCGCCGTGTTCGGCATCCACTCGGGCGCGGCGTTCGCGGCCGTCATCGGCCCGCTCGTCGAAGTCCCGGCACTCATCACGCTGGTGAATGTCGCGCTGGCGTTTCAGAAACGGTATTTCAGAGCGGCACCCGCAGCAGCGCCAGGCGCCTGACACGGGTCGTGTGGTGCGATGACTGAAGACGTTGCAGAAGCTTCCGCTGCCCGGCTGAGAGTCTACCTCACCGCCTGCGCCGGCGCACTGGTGCTCTGGGTCGGACTCTACGCCGTGCTGCAGCGGCTGGCGACCTGGCTGACCTACGGCGTGGCCGGCCTTGGCCGCGGCTCGCGCCTCGCCTCGGCCGTCGAGTTCTTCGTCTTCGAGGCGCCCAAGGTCCTGCTGCTGTTGGTGCTGGTCGTTTTCGCCGTCGGCATCGTCCGCTCGTTCTTCACGCCGGAGCGGACGCGGCGGGCGCTGGCGGGCAGGAGCGAGTCGGCGGGCAACGTGCTCGCGGCGCTGCTGGGCATCGTCACGCCGTTCTGCTCCTGCTCGGCCGTCCCGCTCTTCATCGGGTTCGTGACCACCGGCGTCCCGCTCGGCGTCACCTTCTCGTTCCTGGTCTCGGCGCCGATGGTGAACGAGGTGGCCCTCGTGCTGCTCTTCGGCCTGTTCGGCTGGCGGGTTGCCGCCATCTACGCCGGAACCGGTGTCCTCATCGCGATCGTCTCCGGCTGGACGATCGGGCGGCTGCGACTCGAACGCCACGTCGAGGATTGGGTGTTCACGACGCGGTCGGCCGGTCGGGGCCCGGTCGAGGAGCGGCTCGACTGGGCCGCGCGCCTCGAGGCCGGGTGGCGGGCGATGATCGAGATCGTGGGCAAGGTCTGGCCCTACGTGCTCGCCGGCATCGCGGTCGGCGCAGCCATTCACGGCTACGTGCCGGAGAACTTCATGGCGTCGATCATGGGCAAGGGCGCCTGGTGGAGCGTGCCGCTGGCGGTCGCCATCGGCATCCCGATGTACTCGAACGCGGCGGGCATCATTCCGGTGGTCCAGGCGCTGCTCGGCAAGGGCGCCGCGCTGGGGACGGTCCTGGCGTTCATGATGGCCGTCATCGGGCTGTCGCTTCCCGAAACGGTCATCCTGCGCCGCGTGCTGAAGCCGACGCTGATCGCGACGTTCATCGGCGTCGTCGGCGCCGGCATTCTCATCGTCGGATACCTGTTCAACTTCCTCTTCTAAGGAGCGGCTTTCATGAAGATCGTGATCTACGGTCCGGGGTGCGCGCGGTGCCGCGAGACCGAGCGCGTGGTGCGCCAGGTCGTGGAGCAGGCAGGGGTCAGCGCCGACGTGCAGAAGGTCGTCGATTATCGGGCCATGGCGGAGGCGGGTGTCGTCGCCACGCCGGCGGTGAGCATCGACGGCATCCTCAAGATCGCGGGCCGAATCCCGCAGAGCGATGAGGTGCGGGAGTGGGTGACGGCGCCGTAGGGGCGGCGGCCGACCGCACGCGGGTCGCGCGCGACCCGCTGAGGAAGGTCTACGTCGAGAGCACGAGCCACTGCAACCTCGACTGCCGGATGTGCGTGCGGCACGGGTGGCGTGAACCGCTCGGCCGCATGAGCGTCGACCGGTTCGAGCGCCTGATCGCCGGCCTCCCCACGGTGTCCGGCGCGCCGGTGACGATCACCTTCGGCGGCTTCGGCGAGCCGCTCGTCCACCCCGAGTGGCGGCGCCTCATGGCTTCGGCCCGGGCGCGCGGCCTGGGCGTCGAGATCATCACGAACGGCTTGCTGCTGGATCCGGCGGCAGCGGTGGCGATGGTGGACCTCGGCGTCGGCCAGGTGACCGTGTCGTTCGACGGCGGCGACGCGGAGGCCTATGCCTGGATGCGCGGCGCCGATGCGGATGACGCGCTGGCGGCGATCCATCACCTGCGCGACGCCAGACGTCGAACGCGGCAGCCGATGGCGATCGGGGTGGCGGCGGTCGTGACGCGGAGCAATGCCGCGAGCCTGCCGATGCTGCTCGAGTGCGCGTCGGACCTGAAGCTCGATTTCGTTTCGGTCGGCAACCTCGTGCCGCACACCGAGGAGATGGCCCGCGAGATCCTCTGGGAGCGGGCAGGGTGGGCCTCCGTGTTCCGGCCCGCCGCCTGGCGGCCGCGACTGCAGGTCGGACGCTTCGACATGGAAGAGGTGACGCGCCCGCTGGCTGCCGCGCTCGCCGAGCGCGGCCTTGTCTATCCGCCTCCTTCCGCCGATCCCGCCGCGTGGAGGAGCTACTGCCGCTTCGCGCACGAGGGGATGTGCGCGGTCGGCTGGGACGGGCGGGTGACGCCCTGCCTCTCGCTGCTTCACACCCACGCCGAGTTCATCAACCACCAGGCCAGGCGCGTGGACGCGTTCGTCGTCGGCCACGTCGACGACGGGCCGCTCGCCGACATCTGGCGCGGCGAGGCATTCGTGGCTTTCCGTCAACGTGTCCGCGAGTTCGACTTCCCCCCCTGCTTCCACTGCGGGGGCTGCCACTTCACCGAGACGAACCAGGAGGACTGCTACGGGAACTCTGCGCCCGTGTGCGGCGAATGCCCGTGGGCGCAGGGAATCGTGCTCTGCCCGTAGACTGCGCGGCCTACGCCTCGCGCCTGACGCCGCGCCCCTCACGCGCCGGGCTGCCCTTCGACAAGCCCAGGGCACCCCGAGAAACGTCGAGGGGTGAAGCCCTGCGCTATCCGACGATCCCGAGTGGGGCCCCAGATAGCGCAGGCCTTCAGGCCTGCGCCATACCATCCCCGACGTCAGCCCGACAGGCCCATAATTTGTGTTGATAGAATATTTCGATAGTTGTAGAAATATAGACATGAAGAAGGTCGTCCCCCCCGACACCGTGGCGAGATACGCCGACATGCTGTCCGCGATGGGAACCGAGCCCCGCCTGCGGGTCATGCGCCTGCTGCTCGCGGCGCACCCCGACGGCCTGGTGGCGGGCGAGATCGCCGAGGAACTGGGGATCCCCGGCCCCACGCTCTCCCACCACCTGGAAAAGCTCAGGAACGAGGACCTCGTGAGCGTGCGCCGGGAGGGCACCTACCTTCGGTATACGGCGAATTCAGAGGCCCTCGAGGAATTGCTGGGATTCCTGTATGCGGAATGCTGCTCGCGGAGCCGGGCGGTGCAGCCGGAAACGATTACGAGGTCCTGCAAGCGGTGTTGAGCGCGGAACCAAACGCAAGGAGCGCAATCATGGCGGACATCAAAGAGGTCGTGAAGGAGAAGTACGGGAAGGCCGCGCTGCGCGTGACCGAGGGCAAGACCTCCTGCGGCTGCAGGTCGAGCTGCTGCTCGGTCCCCGGCGCGGTTGACCCGATCACGGTCAACCTGTACGACCGGAAGCAGACCGAAGGGCTCCCGGCCGAGGCCGTACTGGCCGCGCTTGGCTGCGGGAACCCGACGGCGCTGGCCGCGCTCAACCCCGGCGAGGTCGTCCTCGACCTGGGCTCGGGCGGGGGCATCGACGTGCTGCTCTCGGCCAGGCGGGTCGGCCCGTCGGGGAAGGCGTACGGCCTCGACATGACCGACGAGATGCTGGCCCTCGCGCGCGAGAACCAGCGCCAGGCGGGTCTGAGCAACGTCGAGTTCCTCAAGGGCGAGATTCGAGCAGATCCCGCTGCCGAACGACAGCGTGGACGTCATCATCTCGAACTGCGTCATCAACCTGTCGGCCGACAAGGACCGGGTGCTGACCGAGGCGTTCCGCGTGCTCAAGCCCGGCGGCAGGTTCGCCGTCTCGGACGTCGTGGTGCGCGGGGAGATCCCGGCTGACATCCGCCGCAACGTCGAACTGTGGGTCGGATGCCTGGCGGGCGCGCTCGACGAGTCGGATTACGTGGCGCGCCTGAGGCGTGCCGGCTTCGAAGACGTGTCGATCGAGCCGACACGGGTGTACCGCGTCGCCGAGGCGCGGGAGTTCCTGTCGGGCCACGGCCTCGACGTGGACGCCATCGCCCCGCTCGTCGACGGCCGGTTCTTCAGCGGCTTCATCCGGGCGAGGAAGCCTCTCTAGCGCGCGGCTCGCGCCTGACACCCTACGCCTCACGGCTTGCGACTGGCGGCGGACGACTGACGGCTGACGGCCGTGCCACGAGAGACCCGTGACACGGCCGAAAGCCGAACGTCGAGAGCCGAGAGCCGGTGTCGCCGGCGAGCCGCTACTTCTTCGGTGTGGCGAGCTCGGCCTTCAACACCTCCACCGCCTTCTCGACCTGCATGTCGCGGCCGGCGACGAAGTCGCCCGGCGTGTTGTCGACGTAGACGTCGGGCGGCACGCCGTAGTTCTCGAGGTTCTCGCCCTTGGCCGTCCAGACGCCGCTGCCAGGCGTCCGGATGCTCGACCCGTCGAGCAGCGTGTAGGACCCGGTTGCGATCACCGCGCCCATCGTCGGCACGCCGACGGTCTTGCCGAGGCCGAGGTCCTTGAACCCCTCTGGGAACATCTCCGCGTCCGACGCGGAGCGCTCGTTCTGCATCACCACCATCGGCCCGTAGAAGTTCTGCGGGCGCCACACCTTGACGTCCGAGTCGCGGGCCACCGAGAACTGGTACTTCCGGCCGGCGAGGATGCCGAGCAGCTCCTGGTCGATCCCGCCGCCGCCGTTGAAGCGCTGGTCGATGATGAGCGCCTTTTTCGTGCGGTTGGCCGCCAGGTCCAGCTCGAACTGGCGGAGCGAGGCGGCGTCCATGGCGCGGATGTGCAGGTAGCCGAACTCACCGTTGCTCAGATGGTCGACCATCTCGCGCCGGTCGTCCACCCACTTGGCGTACTGCAGGTTGCCGAAGGCGGTGGCCGCAATTGGTTCGATCGTCACGTCCCACGCACCGTCCTTCGCCGGCTTGCTGTTGACGAGGAAATGGAACTTCCGACCCGTTGAGACGGTGAGGTACTTCCAGTAGTTGTCCGAGGTCTTCAGCTCGCGGTCGTCGAGGCTGATGATGAAGTCGCCCTCCTTGATCTTGAGGTAGTCGTGGTCGGCCGGTCCGGTCTTGTAGATGTGACCCACGCGGTAGCAGCCCGACGCGTCGGCCACGAGGTCGAAGCCCGGGTACCGCGTCTGCGCCGGCGAGCGCTCGGCGTCGGCGGGGCCGCCGCTCACGCCCGTGTGCGACGCGTTGAGCTCGCCGATCATCATCATCATCACCGTGTGCAGCTCTTCCTCGTCAACCAGGTAATCGAGCAGCGGCTCGTAGGTCGACTTGGCCAGGTTCCAGTCGGCGCCGTTCATCTTCGCGTCGTAGAACCGGTTCTTCATGATCCGCCAGCCCTCCTCGAAGACCTGCCGGCGCAGCGCCTTGTGGTCGATCTCGAAAGTGGCGCTGAAGGTGACGTGCCGGGCCGATGCGCCGCCGGCCGCCGGTGTGGTTTCGGCAACGCCGCCTGCGCCGCCGCGACCGCCCCGGGCGCCGGCTGCCGCTGCGGGCGCCGCCGCGGCTCCGGCCCCTCCGCCGCTCGGCACCGAAGCCGCGTAGAGCCCGCTGCCCGAGCGGAAGTAGATCGTCCGGCCGTCGCGCGTGAACGCGATGGCCCCGCCGCCGCCGAATCCGCCGCCGCCGCCCCGCCCGCCGCGGCCCGTAGTGGCCGCCTCCGCGGCCGGCTGCGGCACCCGGCTGGCCTGGTCGCTTTCGACATTCATGACGTAGATGGCCGGCCCGCCCGCGCCGCCACCCGGCGCGCCGCCGGTGGTCGACGCCGTCGACGACGTGAAGGCGACCGAGTGGCCGTCGGGCGCCGCGGTCAGGCCTCCAAACATGTCGCCCGGCGCGTTGAGCCGCCGCGCGCGCCCGGCGAGGCCCGCCCAGTCGATCTTGACCTCGACCGGCTGTGCCGCCCCACCGCCGCCCGCACCACCGCGCCCCCCGCCCTGCCGCGACGCGGCTTCGGCGGCGAGTCCCTGCGCCTCGTTGTCGATATCGCGGTTGAGCGGATCCTTGTCCTGGTCGCGCAGCGGCAGCGCCCACATCTGCATCGTGTTCGGGAAGCGGGCGCCCGTCGACGCCACGCCGGTGTTCGTGCCGGCCGATGAGATGAACACGAGGTACTTGCCGTCGGCCGTCCACACGGCGCTCGTCTCGGCGGACAGCAGGCGGTCGTCGGAGACGTGCCGTTCCTCGCCGCCCGTGATCGGCGCGATGTAGACGTGCGATCTCATCGTCCGATCCTGCTTCGAGAAGGCGACCCACTTGCTGTCGGGCGACACCGCCACGCTCCCGATCCGCGCCACGTCGCTCGAGGTGACGACCGACGTTTTCCCGTCGGCGACGGAGTAGGCGTAGAGCTTCTTGTCCGCCGCGGTGTAGAGCAGCATCTTCGAGTCGGGCGTCCAGACGAGCGCCCCCTTCTCGTTGTCGAGCGCCGTCACCGGCTTGAGTCCCTTGCCGTCCTGGTCCGAGATCCAGACTTCGTCGCGGCCGGAGCGGTCCGAGATGAACGCGATGTACTTGCCGTCGAACGACCATTTCGGCGACTGGCTGCGCGAGCCCATCGCGTCGGGCGCGATGCGCGTGATGTCGCCGCGGTCGGTGGCAATCGTCAGGATCTGCCCGCGCGTGGCGATGACCGCGCGCCGGCCGGAGGGCGAGAGGTCGAAGGCGTCGAGTTCGTTGTCCACGCGCTCGACGTTGGCTTCGTTCTCCTTGTCGTCACTGACGATGTCGAGCTTGATCTCGGTCGTGCGGCCGGAGGCGACATCCAACTTCCAGATGCCGAAGCCCTCCTCGTACACGATCACCTTGCCGTCGCTCGACATCGACGGCCAGAACAGGCTGCCGGACGTGTGCCTGGTCACCTGGACCGGCGTCCCGCCGTTCACGCCGACCCGGTAGATGTTGTTGACGCTCTGGCGCACCTCGGGGCTGCCCGGCTTCACCGACTTGTCGTTCGGCAGCGGGTCGGCGACGTAGTAGATCTGGTCGTTGGGCCCCCACATCGGCCAGTAGCGGTTGTAGCGCTCGTCGCCCTGGATCTTCCGGTAGGTCTTCTGCGCGAGATCGCCCACCCACAGGTCGGCCGCGTAGCTGCCGCGGTAGTGCTTGCGGGACCAGACGCTCGGATGCCGGTTGAAGACGATCTGCTTTCCGTCCGGCGAGTAGGCGCCCCAGTAGCCCCAGTCGACCGGCAGCGCGCGCTCCATGCCGCCGTCCACCGGCACCTCGTAGAGCGTCGTCACGGTCGGGAACGCCCCGTCGCCGCGCGCCGAGCGGAACATCACGAACTTCGAGTCGCGCGACCAGCCGACCACCTCGTCGCTGCCTGTGTGCCAGGTGAGCCGCTTCGCCGCACCGCCGGACGCCGGGATGACGAACACGTCGTAGCTGCCGTAACGGTTCGACGAGAAGGCGATCCACCGGCCGTCGGGCGAAAAGTGCGGGTAGACGTCACGCCCCGTGTTGTCGGTCAACCGGACGACGTTCGAGCCGTCCTCGCTGGCGACCCAGATGTCGCCGAGATAGCTGAAAGCGATCTTCCCGGCGTGGTAGTCGGGATGGCGGGCCAGGCGCACCGGCGCCGCCCAGGATACGCCCGCGAGGGCGAGGATGAGGATGGCGAAACCCAGTGAAGCTCTGCGAATCATGGTTGTACCTCGATCGGAAATCAGGACTCGGGTAGCGTGCGGGATGCTACGCCGGTCGCGAGGCGGGGTCAAGGCGGGGTGTAGGGGCTACCTTGCGACCGAAGGGAGCCGCGACGCGTCCCAGCCGCCGCCGAGCGCCTGGACGAGTTGCACGCTGGCCACCAGCCGCCGCGTCACCAGGTCCACGGCGGACCGCTGGCTCTGGAGCAGCGTCGTCTGCGCGGTGATGACCTGCAGCGAACTCACCACTCCGGCCTTGTACTGGGCGATAGAGATGTCGAGCGACTGCTGGGCGGCCTTCACGGCATCGTCCACCTGGACGGCCTCGCGCTCGAGGATGCGGAGGGCCGCCATCGCGTCTTCCACCTGTTGGAGCGCGGTCAGCACGGCTTGCCGGTAGTTGGCCACGGAGGCGTCGAACAGGTTCCGCTGCTGGTCGGTGACGGCATGCCGCCGCCCCGCGTCGAAGATGAGCTCGGTGGCGCTCGCGCCCAGCGACCAGAACAGCGCCGGCACGCTGAACACGTTCGACAGCGACGTGCCCTGGAGGCCGGCCGCGCCGCTCAGCCCGATGCTCGGGTACATCGCGGCCTGCGCGATCCCGATCTGCTCGTTCTGTGCCGCCATCTGTCGCTCCGCGGCGGCGATGTCCGGCCGGCGCTCGAGCAGCGCGGACGGCATGGCCACGGGAACGGCCGGCGGGGCGGCGGACAGCGTCCGCCGCGGGATGGTGACCTCGGCCGGCGGCCGGCCGGTGAGGATGGCCACGGCATGCTCGGTACTGGGCGCGAGCCACGCCGAGGTCGGTCAACTCAGCCTGGGCGGTGCTCAACTGGGCCTGGGCCTGCGCGACGTCGGCTCCGCTCGCCACGCCGGCGGTCATCCGGTTCCTGGTCAGCGTCAGGTACTCCGTGTACGATGCCACGGTCTTCTCGAGCAGGTTGATATCTCCGTCGAGACCGTGCAGCGTGAAGTAATCGATCGCCAGGTCGGCCTGCATGATCAGCCTGGCGTTCTCGAGCTGGGCGGCGCTCGCCTGCGCGGTGGCCGTTGCGGCACGCACGGTCCGCCGGATACTGCCCCAGACGTCGGCCTGGTACGACAGGTCGACGGTCGGCACCTGTAGCGTCGTCCTGACTGCCGACGACACGCCGGTGAGGCCCGCCGTGGTCGGCCGCGCCTCGGTCGCCGACACGCCGCCGCTCACGCTCGGGTACAGCGCGCCGCGGGCCGCGCGCACGGCGTCGGCCGCTGCACGGTAATTGGCCTCGGCCGCGAGCACTGTCTGGTTCGACACGTCGATCCGCCGTTCGATCTCGTCGAGCGCCGGATCGTTGTAGATCGACCACCACGGGCCGCGAATCACGCCGTCCGACGGCTCGGCGTGCTTCCACCCATCGGGCGGCGCCTCCTTGAACGCGGGGGACGCCGGCGCCTCGGGGCGATGGTAGGCAGGGCCGACGACGCAGCCGCTCGAACAGAGCGCCAGCGAGATGGCGACGAGGAGTACAACGTGCCGCGCATCGCGGCCACGATCGGGTTTCCATCTCATGAGCGTCTCCACTGGGACCACCAGTGCTGGAATCGGTCGAGATACAGGTAGACGACCGGCGTCGTGTACAGCGTGAGGACCTGGCTCACGATCAGGCCGCCGATGATCGTAATGCCGAGCGGCCGGCGCAGCTCCGAGCCGACGCCCCGGCCGAGCGCCAGCGGCAGCGCGCCGAGCATGGCGGCCATGGTCGTCATCAGGATTGGCCGGAACCGCAGCATGCAGGCCTCGAAGATCGAGTCGCGGGAGCTCTTCCCGCCCTCGCGCTCGGCCACCAGGGCAAAGTCGATCATCAGGATCGCGTTCTTCTTCACGATCCCGATCAGCAGAATGATACCGATGATGGCGATGATGCTGAGGTCGGTCCGGGTCAGCATCAGCGCCAGCAGGGCCCCCACACCGGCCGACGGCAGCGTCGAGATGATCGTGATCGGGTGAATGTAACTCTCGTACAGCATCCCGAGCACGATGTACACGGCCATCAGCGCGGCGGCGATCAGGATCGGCTCGCTGCCGAGCGAGTCCTGATACGCCTGCGCCGTGCCCGAGAAGCCCATGTGGATCGTGGCCGGCAGCCCGACCTTCTGTGCCGCGGCATAGACCGCGTCGACCGCATCGCCGAGCGCCACGCCGGGCCCGAGGTTGAACGAGATGGTCACGGCCGGGAACAGCCCCTGGTGGGGCACCGTCAACGGCGCGGTGGCGGGCGCGTGGGTGGCGATCGCGTCGAGCGGCACCATCGACCCGGACGGCGACCGGACGAAGAGGTCGTGCAGGATCAGCGGGTTCTGCCAGAACTGCGGCGCGGCCTCCATGATGATGTGGTACTGGTTGAGCGTCGTGTACATCGTGGAGACCTGCCGCTGGCCGAAGGCGTCGTACAGCGTGGCGTCGATGAGCTGCGTCGAAATGCCGAAGCGGGCGGCGCTCTGCCGGTCGTATTCCACGAACGTCTGCATGCCCCTGTTCTGCTGATCGCTGTTCACGTCGGCGATGAGCGGCACCTTGCGCAGCTGGTCGAGCATGGCGGGCGCGAACCTCGTCAGGTCCGCGAGGTTGTCGCCCCGCATCGTGAACTGGTACTGCGCGCTGCTCATCCGGCCGCCGACGCGCACGTCCTGCGCGGCCTGCAGGAAGAGCGTCGCCCCGGGGACGCGCGCGAGCTTCGGCCGCAGCCTGTTGATGACGCCGTCAGCCGACACGCCGCGTTCGGCGAGCGGCTTGAGCGAGACGAACATGCGGGCCGTGTTCACGGTGCCGCCGCCGGCGAAGCCGACCACGGTATCCACCGCCGGATCGGCCGCCACCGTCTTGACCATGGGCAGCAGGGTCCGGTCCATCGCCTGGAAGGAGGTGTCCTGGTCGGCCAGGATGGAGCCCATCACGCGCCCGTTGTCCTGCTGAGGGAAGAACCCTTTTGGCACGCGAATGTACAGGTAGACGTTCAGCGCGATCGTCGCCAGCAGCACCAGCAGGGTGACGAACGAATGACGCAGGACGACGGTCAGAGAGCGCCCGTACAGCTCCACCACCTTGTGGAACAGTCGCTCGGTGGCCATATGGAGCCGCCCGTGCGTCTCGTGCGCGTCCAGGAGGTGCGCGCACATCATCGGCGTGGTCGTCAGCGAGACCACCATCGACACGACGACCGCGACCGAGAGCGTGACCGCGAATTCACGGAATAGCCTCCCGACGACCCCGCCCATCAGCAGGAGCGGGATGAACACCGCGATGAGCGACGTGCTGATCGTCATGACCGTGAAGCCCACCTCGCGCGCCCCGGTGAGCGCCGCCTCGAAAGGCGGCATCCCCCGCTCGAGGTAGCGCGTGATGTTCTCGATCACCACGATCGCGTCGTCCACGACGAACCCGGTGGAGATGGCCAGCGCCATCAGCGACAGGTTGTCGATACTGTAGCCGAGCAGGTACATCACGCCGAACGTGCCGATGAGCGACACCGGGACGGCGATGCTCGGGATGAGCGTCGCCCGCGGATTCCTCAGGAACAGGAACACGACGAGAATCACGAGCAGGACCGAGATGACGAGCGTCCGCTCCGTGTCGCGGACCGACGCGCGGATCGTCGTGGTCTGGTTCATGGCCACCCGCATGTCGATCTCTCGGGGCATCGCCGCCCGCAGCTGCGGCACCAGGGCCTCGACGCGGTCGACGGTGTCGATCACGTTGGCGCCCGGCTGCTTGAAGATGATCACCAGGACGGCGGGCTTCCCGTTGGCGTAGCCGGAGTTGCGGATGTCCTCGGTTGAATCGATGGCGTTCCCGATGTCCCCGATTCGCACGGCCCTGCCGTTGTGGTACGCCACCACGAGCGGCTGGTAGTCCACGGCCTTGAAGATCTGGTCGTTGGCGCCGATCTGCCACGTGCGGTGATCGTCGGCCACCTGGCCCTTCGGCGTGTTGGCGTTGGCGGCGCTCAGCACGGCGCGCACCTGCTCCAAGCCGATCCCGTACTTCTGCAGGGCCAGCGGGTTCAGCTCGATGCGCACGGTCGGCAGCGACCCGCCGGCGACCATCACCTGTCCGACGCCGGCCACCTGGGACAGCTTCTGCCCCATGATGGTCGAGGCCGCGTCGTAGATCTGGCCCCGGCTCAACTCATCCGAGGTCAGCGCGAGCATGTAGACCGGCGCGTCGGCGGGGTTGACCTTGCGGTAGTTCGGGTTGCTCGGCAGGTTGGTCGGCAGGTTCCCGCGCGCCGCGTTGATGGCCGCCTGGACGTCGCGCGCCGCGGCGTCGATGTTGCGGTTGAGGTCGAACTGCAGCGTGACGCTCGTCGACCCGAGCGCGCTCGACGAGGTCATCTCGGTGACCGACGCGATCCGGCTGAACTGCCGCTCGAGCGGCGTGGCGACGGCCGACGCCATCGTCTCCGGGCTGGCGCCAGGCAGGCTCGCCGACACCGAGATCGTCGGGAAGTCCACCTGCGGCAGCGGCGACACCGGCAATTGCTGGTACGCCACCGCTCCCGCCAGCGCGATGGCCGCCGTCAGGAGCGTGGTGGCGACCGGACGGTGGATGAAAGGTGCCGAGACGTTCATCGCCTACTCCGACGGCACCTGCCGCGCGCCGGCCAGGGCCTGCGAGCGGCCTGAGATCCGCCGCGCCAGCCGGTCGAAGTACAGGTAGATCACCGGCGTCGTGTAGAGCGTGAGAATCTGGCTCACGAGCAGGCCGCCCACGATCGTGATGCCCAGCGGGCGCCGGAGCTCGGAGCCGGTGCCTGTGGTGACGGCCAGCGGCACACCGGCGAGCAGCGCGGCCATCGTGGTCATCATGATGGGGCGGAACCGCAGCAGGCAGGCCTGGTAGATCGCGTCGAGCGGCGCCAGGCCTCCCTGGCGCTCGGCGTCGAGCGCGAAGTCGATCATCATGATCGCGTTCTTCTTGACGATCCCGATGAGCAGGACGATGCCGATCAGGGCGATGACGCTGAAGTCGTTGCCGGTGATCATCAGCGCGAGCAGCGCCCCCACGCCGGCCGACGGGAGCGTCGAGAGGATCGTGACCGGGTGGATGTAGCTCTCGTACAGGACCCCGAGCACGATGTAGACCGTGATGAGAGCCGCCAGGATCAGGATCCACTCGTTCGCGAGCGACG
Source organism: uncultured Acidobacteriota bacterium (assembly GCA_963727765.1). Lineage (GTDB taxonomy): Bacteria > Acidobacteriota > Vicinamibacteria > Vicinamibacterales > Fen-181 > FEN-299. Next base: position 140,834 of record CAVSGZ010000008.1, on the reverse strand, counting down.
ACTGGAACGCCTGCGCCGTTCCCTGGAATTCCGCCCGGATGCTCGGCGGCAGCCCCACGTCCTGCGCGACCCGGTTCACGGCGGCGACTGCGCTGCCGAGCGACACGCCGGGGGCCAGGTTGAACGAGAGCGTCACCACCGGGAACTGCCCCTGGTGGTTGATCGCGATGGGCGTCGTCCGCGTCTCGAAGCTCGTGAACGCCGACAGCGGCACCTGCCCCTGGTTCGGGAACACGGCCGCCGACGACGGCGCCGCGCCGAACACGGTGCTCGACGCGATCGACGAACCCGCGCCCACTGTCGTGGCCGCATTGGCATTCAGCGCCGCCGCCGACACGCTCGACGGCCCGAAGGCCTGCGTCGCCCCGGTCCCGCCGCTGACCACGCCGGTGGCGCCCGAGGTTCCGGGTACTGCTCCGGATGAACAGATGGCGCAGGTCCGACGGGCCGGTCCGGAACGACGGCTCGAGTTCGAGCACGACGTGGTACTGGTTGAGCTGCGTGAAGATGGTCGAGATCTGCCGCTGGCCGTAGGCGTCGTAGAGCGCCTGGTCGATCGAGGAGGGCGTGATCCCGAAGCGCGACGCCGCGACGCGGTCCACGTGCAGCGTGGCCTCGAGCCCGAGCACCTGCTGGTCGCTCGCCACGTCGCGAAGTTCCGGCTCCTGTTTCAGCCGCTCGATCATCCGCGGCGCGTAGACGCCCAGTTCCTCGGCGCTCGGATCCTCCAGTGAGTACCTGGAACTGCGTCCGGCTCACGCGGTCCTCGACCGAGAGGTCCTGCACCGGCTGCATGAACAGCGTGATGCCAGGCACGTCGGCCAGCTTCGGCTGCAGCCGGCGGATCACGTCGCCCGCCGAACCGTCGCGCTGGTCGATCGGCTTCAGGTTGATCAGCACGCGCCCGCTGTTGAGCGTCGTGTTCGTGCCGTCGACGCCGATGAACGACGACAGGCTCTCCACCGCGGGATCCTGGAGGATGATGCGCGCCAACTGCTGCTGCTGCCGTGACATCTCGGGGAACGACACCGCCTGCGCCGATTGCGAGATCCCCTGGATCACCCCCGTGTCCTGGATCGGGAAGAACCCCTTCGGGATGACGATGTAGAGGTACACGGTCAGGACCAGCGTCGAGATGGCGACCAGCAGCGTCGTGAACTGGTGCCGCAGCACCACTTGCAGCGTGCGATCGTAGAAGCCGATGATCGCCTTCCACCCGCGCTCGGTGACCCGGAACAGCCGCGTCTGCTTCTCCTCGGGCGTGTGCTTGAGCAGCCGCGAGCACATCATCGGCGTCAGCGTCAGCGAGACCACGGCCGAGACGAGGATCGTGACGGCCAGGGTGACGGCGAACTCCCGGAATAGTCGCCCGACGATATCGCCCATGAAGAGGAGCGGGATGAGCACGGCGATCAGCGAGATCGTCAGCGACACGATCGTGAAGCCGATCTGCTCGGCGCCCTTCAGTGCGGCGGCGAGCGGCGTCTCGCCCTTTTCGATGTACCGCACGATGTTCTCGATCATCACGATGGCGTCGTCGACGACGAAGCCGGTCGAGATGGTGAGCGCCATCAGCGTGAGGTTGTTCAGGCTGTAGCCGAGCAGGTACATCGCCCCGAAGGTGCCGACGATCGACAGCGGCACGGCGACGCTGGGGATGATGGTGGCCGGAATGTTGCGCAGGAACAGGAAGATGACCATCACGACCAGCGCCACCGTCAGCAGCAGCTCGAACTGGACGTCGGAGACGGATGCGCGAATGGTGGTGGTGCGGTCGGTCAGGATCCGCACGTTGATCGACGACGGCAGCGTCGAGGTCAGCTGCGGAAGCAGCGCCTTGATCCGATCGACCACCGTGATGATGTTCGCGCCCGGCTGCCGCTGGATGTTCAGGATGACCGCCGGCGTGTTGTTCATCCACGCCGCTTGCCGCACGTTCTCGACGTCGTCGATGACCCGGGCCACGTCGGTCAGCTTGACCGGGGCACCGTTCCGGTAGGCGACCACCAGCGGCCGGTAGTCCGCGCTCGACATCAGCTGGTCGTTCGCGCCGATCTGGTACGACTGGTGGGGGCCGTCGAAACTCCCCTTCGCCTGGTTGACATTGGCCGCGATGAGCGCCGTCCGCAGGTCCTCGAGGTTCAGGCCGCGGGAGGCCAGCGCGGTCGGATTCGCCTGGATCCGAACCGCCGGCTTCTGCCCGCCGCTAATCGACACCAGGCCGACGCCCGGCAACTGCGAGATCTTGGGCGCCAGGCGGGTGTCGGCCAGGTCTTCGACTGCCGACAGCGGCAGCGACGAGGACGACAGCGCCAGCGTGAGAATCGGGGTGTCGGCCGGATTGATCTTGCTGTAGATGGGCGGCGTCGGCAGGTCGGCCGGCAGAAACGTGCCCGACGCGTTGATCGACTGCTGGACCTCCTGCTCGGCCACGTCGATGTTCAGGCTCAGGTTGAACTGCAGCGTGATGACCGAGCTGCCCGCTGAGCTGATCGACGTCATCTGCTTGAGGCCCGGCACCTGGCCGAACTGGCGCTCGAGCGGCGCCGTCACCGACGACGCCATGACATCGGGGCTCGCACCCGGGTAGAACGTCGTGACCTGGATGGTCGGGTAGTCGACCTCCGGCAGCGCGGAGACCGGCAGCTGCTTGTAGGCCACGGCGCCGACCAGCAGGATGGCGACCATCAGCAAGGTCGTGGCGACCGGCCGCAGGATGAACGGGCGCGAGGGGCCGCTCATTTGGCTTGCGGCGGCTTCGACGCGCCGTCCATCTGCACGTGGACCTTCACGCCTTCCTGGAGCTTATCGATCCCCGTCATCACGACGACGGCACCCGGATCGAGGCCGGACGTCACCTCCGTGTCGGTGCCTTCACTGACGCCGATCGTGATCGGCCGCACGGTGACGGTGGAGTCCGGCTTCACCAGCCAGACGTAGGTCGCCTGGCCGTTGCGCTCGACGGTCGCCGTGGGGATGAGCGTGACGCCCTGCTTCTGCTCGACCAGCAGCCGCGCGTTCACGAACTGGTTCGGGAACAACTCGTTCTTGGCGTTGTCGAACACCGCCCTGAGCTTCAGCGTGCCGGTCGTCGGGTCGATCTGGTTGTCGATGGTGGCCAGTTTTCCCGATGCGAGCTTCGTCTTCCCATTGCGGTCATAGGCATCCACGACCAGGGTGGCTCCGGACTGGACCTTCCGGACCACCGGCGCGACATGGTCCTCGGCGATCGAGAAGATCACGCTCATCGGCTGAACCTGCGTGATCACGAGCAGGCCGCCCGAGCCGCCCGCGGACACGATGTTGCCGGGATCGACCAGGCGAAGGCCGATGCGCCCGGTCAGGGGAGCGGTGATGCGACTGTAGGTCAGGCTCAGTTTCGCCGACGCGATCACCCCCTCGTCGGTCTTGACCGCCCCCTGGTACTGCGCCACCAGCGCCTTCTGTGTCACGAGTTGCTGCTCGGGAGCTGCGTTCTGCTTGACCAGGTCCTGGTAGCGGACCAGGTCCGTGCGCGCGTTATCGAGCAGCGCCTGGTCCCTGGCCAGCTGGCCCTGGGCCTGAGTGAGCTGGACCTCGTACGGCCGCGGGTCGATCTCGGCGAGCAGGTCGCCCTTGTGGACGAGCTCACCCTCCTTGAAATGCACGGCGAGCAGCTCGCCATCGACGCGGCTCGTGATCGTCACCGTCGCGAGCGGCGTCACGGCGCCCAGGCCGTCGACATACACGCCAATCGAACCCTGGCGGGCCGTGACGGCGACGACGGGAACGGCTGCGGCCCCGGCGCCCCCACGCCCTCGCGCGCCCTGGGCCGAGACCGGAGCGTCGCCCCGGAACGCCCACAGGCCGATGGCCACGATGATCGCAGCGACGGCCAGCGGCCATGCCAGACGACGGCCCCGCGAGGCTGCGGCTCCAGGTCGGTGCGCCGCGGAGGACTGGTGAGAAGGAGAAACAATGGCTGTGGTTCGCAACTCATCCATAAAGGGTCACCATGCGGGAGGCAGATCCTGCCCATCCAATACGACGACCGAAGCGGTGGCCGCGGTGCGACAGGGGCGTGACGAAAGTGTGACAGAAGCGGGGCTCAGGGCTCAGGGCTCAAGGACCGAGGCAGTTCCGTGCCTGAGTCCTGAGCCTTGAGTCTTGAGCCCACTGTCCTAGCCCGGCAGTTTCTTGCCGGTGCCCTCGGCGACAGGGGTGAACGGCCCGCCACCGATCGACATCTCCTGCTTGAACTGACAGCCGTCGTTCGACAGGTTGTAGAGCGTCATCCGGCCCTTCGCTGTCTTGCCGCCGACTTTCAGGTCGTAACCGAACGTCCACGTGTCCTTGCCCGCAACGAGCGCAAAGGGCGAGGCCAACCCTGTATTGTCCGAGTCGAAGCCGCGGTAGCCCTTCGTGTCGGCGTCGTAGGTAAAGATCATCACCTCGTGGTAGGGCCCGACCGGCGTGATGCCGTCATTGGCGCAGAGCAAGTTGCTCCCGCCGGGCGACCAGCGGCACTCCATCGCCAGCGTCGATTTGCCGGCCGGCGAGAGCGGCGACGCGGTCTTGGCCTCGACCTCGAACGCCCACTTGCCGGCGAACCAGTCGAGCTTCTTGAGTTCGGCGCTCGCGTCCGATCTTCAGCGCTCCGGCCGCCACCGCGAGTCCCGGCGGCGGCGTGTCGGCGCTCCACATGTCGCGGCTCGCCTTCCAGCTCTCATCCGACTGTTTCTGCCAGATCTCGATGAACTTGCCCTTCTCGGACACCGGTTCCCCGGTGCCGGGCATCGGCCCCGTCAACTCGTAGGTTCCCTCCACCCAGGCGGTCCCGCCGGAGCCTTCGATCGTGAGCGGGCCGAACTTGAACGTCTTGGCCTGCCCGAGCGCCGTATAGAGCTGCGCGATGGCCGCCTGTCCCTCGACCATGGGCATGTTCGGCGGCAACACCTGCGCGTCGTCGGTGTAATACATCTTCGCGAGAGCCGCGGGGTCGACTTTGTCCGCAGTGACCATCTTCGCGTACTCGTCGTGGGACTTCTGGATGGCGGCCTTGTCCTGGTCGGACAGGACGCCCTGCTGGCACGCCGCTGCCAGAAGACAAACGACGACAACAACGACACGCCACATCCAATGCCTCATAACGCCTCCATCTGAGACGGGCCGATGTGAACGGCGCGCGGGTCTGGTGCGACTGAAGAGCGGTTGGGTCCGCAGTTCAGGATACGACAGCTCGACAGGACGCGGCTGCGACAAGGTGCTTTGAGCCCCCTACCAGATGCTGGTCCGGACGTCTGCCGGACGGACCATCGGCGATCCGGGCGCGCATCCGAACGCCGTGAAGAACTCGGGCATGTTGCCGAGCGGGCCGATCACGCGGAACTTGCCCGGGCTGTGCGGATCGGTCTTCAGGCGCACGAGCTGCGCCTCGGGGCGAATCGTCTGCCGCCAGACCTGCGCCCAGTTGAGGAAGAACCGCTGCTCGGGCGTGAAGCCGTCGATCGGCGCCGGGCGCGGCTTGCCGGCCAGCGCCTTCTCGAGCGCCACGTAAGCGACGGTCAGGCCGCCGAGATCGCCGATATTCTCCCCGAGCGTCAGCCTGCCATTGACGTGCTCGCCGGGCAGCGCCTCGAAACCGTCGAACTCTTTCGCGAGCAGATCGGTGTGCGCCTTGAAGGCGGCGCGGTCCTCCGCGGTCCACCAGTTCTTCAGGTTGCCGTCGGCGTCGAACTGGCTGCCGCTGTCGTCGAAGCCGTGCCCCATCTCGTGGCCGATCACCGCGCCGATCCCTCCGTAATTCACCGCGTCGTCGGCCTTCGGATCGAAGAAGGGCGGCTGCAGGATGCCGGCCGGAAAGACGATCTCGTTCATCGTCGGGCTGTAGTAGGCGTTCACCGTGGGCGTCGTCATGCCCCACTCGGTGCGATCGATCGGCTGGCCGAGCTTGGCGAGGGTGCGGGCGGCTTCGAACTTCTGCGCGCGGAGCAGGTTCTCGGCGTACGAGGCGCGGGTGATGGTGAGCGCCGAGTAGTCGCGCCACTTGTCAGGGTAGCCGACCTTGACGCCGAAGGCCGCGAGCTTGCGCAGCGCCTGCGCCTTGGTTTCGGGGCCCATCCAGTCGAGCTTCTCGATCCGCTCCTTCAGCGCCGCGCGGAGGTTGGCGACGAGCGCGACCATCTTGGCCTTGGCCTCGGGGCTGAAGGCGCGGCGCACGTAGAGCTGGCCGAGCGCCTCGCCGAGCGAGCGGTCGGTGGCCGCCTGCACGCGCATCCACCGCTGCTCCTGCTGCGGGACGCCGTTCAGGATCTTCCCGTTGAAAGCGAACGCCTCGTCCTGGAACGCCACGGTGAGCGCGTCAGCCGTGCCGCGGACCAGGTGCCACTGCAGGTAGGTCCGCCACTCGGACGCGGGCACGCTGGCGGCGATCTCATCGAACGCCTTGAAGAACTGCGGCTGCCTCACGTTGAGCGCCGGCACGCTGGCCACGCCGAGCGCCTTGAAGTAGGCCGCCCAGTCGAAGCCGGCGCCGAGCGCCTGAAGCTCGGTCAGCGTCATCTTGTTGTAGGTCTTCTGCGGGTCGCGGTTCTCGACGCGCGTCAGGCTGACCTTCGCGAGCCTGGTCTCGATGCCGAGCACGACCTTGGCCTCGGCCGCCGCGGCGTCGTGCGGGTGGCCGGCGAGTTCGAGCATCTTCGCCACGTGTGCCACGTACTTGTCGCGAAGCTCCTGTGACTTGGGATCGTCCTTGAGGTAGTAGTCGCGGTCCGGCAACCCGAGGCCGCCCTGGTTGAGCGTGCCGATGTAGCGGGTGCTCTCGCGCGGGTCCTGCGCGACGGAGAAACCGAACCCGAATCCGAGGCCCGAGGCGCGCAGCCGCCCGAGCACGGGCGCGAGGTCGGCCGGGGTCTTGACCCCGTCGACGACGGCGAACCACGGGCGGAGCGGCGTGATTCCCGCCTTCTCGATGGCGGCATCGTCCATGCCGCTGGCGTAGAAGTCGCCGACCTTCTGCTCGATGCTGCCGGCGGGCCAGTTCTTCTTCGCGCTGACCTCGTCGAGGATGGCTTTGAGCGTGTCGCGGTTGCGATCGGCCAGCTCCTCGAAGCTGCCCCAGCGGCTCTTGTCGGCCGGGACCGGGTTGGCTTTGATCCAGCCGCCGTCGGCGTACTCGTAGAAGTCGTCGCACGGCTTCACGGAGGTGTCCATGTTCCGTGGGTCGATCGCCTTGGGCGACTGGCCCGAGAGACCTGCCGCGGTGGCGCAGACCGCAGCAACGATGAGAGCGATGAAGATCCGACGCATGACCTATTACCTCCTAGAGACTCCAGGCCTTGAACATCCAACTGACGCTGGCCGTCACGCCGACCGTCGCGTCCATTTCCGTCATGCCAAACGTCATCCCGCCGTCGAGGCGCATGGCGCCCCGCAGGTAGCGCGCGCCGATCAGCACCGACCGGCGGCTTCCCGTGCCCGGGGGCGGCTCGCCGCGGCGCGTGCTCGATCGGCCGGCGATCTCGCCGAGCAGGTCGACCCGGCTGGAGACGCGCCGGGTCAGCGAGAGGCCGTAGGTGAGCACGTCGTTCTGCGACTGGCCGTCCACCGGGCTCGGCAGGATCCCGAGGCCGAGGTTGCCGGCCACGCGGAATCCGGCCAGCGTCTTGCCGACCGCAAATCCGGTGAAGAAGTTCGTCGTGTTGAGGCCGATGCCGCTCGGGTGCTTCGAGTTGGGCAGGCTGGTCGAGAAGAGGAACGCCACCGACGGGCGAGTCGAGGTCTCGGCGAGCAGGCGCACCTTGGCGCCGATCGAGATGTCCACGACCGAGTGCGTGGAGCTCCCGGCGGCGGTCACCTCGCCGGCCAGCGGCGCGAGATACCGGTCGGTGATGTCGAGCCGCTGGTAGGGTCCGCCCGACAACTCGATGTCCACGATCGGGCTGATGCCGAACGTCAGTCCGATGACGGGCACCTGCGTGAGCGTCCCCTTGAGTCCCGATGCGGGGAAGAGCACGTCGGTGCCGGAATCGAAGCCGGCGGCGACAAGGACGTTGCCCCCGCCGATCGGCTCGGGATCCTGTGTTTGGAGCGGGCGCTGCTGCGCCGCAGCCAACCCGGTAACGAGCAGCGCAGTCAGGACGCAGAGAACGGCGGTCCGCACCAGGCGGGTGCGGCAGGGCACGAAGTCGGACAACGCCATCCGCTCATTGTGCCACGGGTGGGCCCGGCGGGCGGATCGGAGGCAGATCAATGTCCTCGTCGACCCACGCCATCACCATGGTCCCCTCGGGGATCTTCGCCTCGCGGTTCTCCTGCGCGATGAGGAGGCCGGACAGCCCGAGAAAGAACGTGCCGGCCACCAGCGTGTCGGTGCCCGCCTTGCCCTTGGCGGAGTGCTGCCCGCCAAGCTTCACGTGGCGGTCGCCCATCGCGATGTAGTCGATCTGGATGCCGAGGTCGTGCGCGTTGCCGTACTTCTCCTTCTTCTTGCCAACCGTCACCGTGCCGAGCACGCGCGTGCCCTGCGGCACAACCACCCAACCATCCACCATGAGGTCTTCGGCCACCGCCATCTCCACGCGATCGCCGACGACCACGTGCTTGGAGGTGAGCGACTGCGCGAACTTCAGCTTGATGGGGGTGCCTTGCGGCACGCGGACGGCGGCCGGGCGGGCGGCCTCCTGCTGCGCCGCGGCCGCGGGCGGCTGCTGGCCCTGCGCCTGCGGGCGCTCCCGGGCGGCGCACAGGCCGCCCGGCAGCACGACGGCCAGCGTGACAATGGCCACCGTCGTCTTCATGGCCGCTTCTCCCCCGCCGCGCCTTCCTTGACGACCGGCAGGCCCTCCCGGCCCAACCGCTTGGCGAGGTCGTCCTGGATGCGTTTCAGCGTCTTGGAATACCCACCCTTGCCGGTCAGCGAACCCGCATCCGACGCATCCTCGCTCCACAACAGCTTCTCGTCGAGCGAATACGCGCACACGGTCACCTTGATCCACTTGGTCACCGGACGATCGACGGTCACAAACAGCAGCGAGGTCGCGCGCAGCTGCCTGGCGATGTTCACCATGCTCGCCACCGACATCTCCGACTCGCTCTCGATCGAGCCGCGCTCGGGGTCGACGACGATCGGCACGCCGCTCGTGCGCAGCCACGCCATGAGATCCTGCGCGAAGCCGTGGAAGACCTCCTGCTTGGAGGCCCTCACGTGCGCCGGCGTGCGGTAGACGACCATGTAAACGCCGGGTCTGGGCTCGGCGGCCTGGCCCCACACAACGGACGCTGCGGCCAGTACAACACTGGCCGCAGCAAGAACAACGAGTTTGCGCATGGCGCGGTCTCTTCTCGCCGGACTACTTGCCAAGACTCAGCGTCGCCACGACACCGGCGTGGTCGGACGGGAACGGCGCCACCGTGCCGACCGTCTTCGCGTTCAGCACCCCGAGCCCCTTCGCAAAGATGAGGTCGATGCGTTCGGACGGTATGGGCCAGGGAGGCGGGTACTGAGTGTAGATGTCCTCCCGGAAGAGCGACCATGTCAGTCCTTCGCCCGCCGCGTGCCATGCCGTCCAGCAGTCCGCGTACCCGGCGTCGACAATCCACGACGCGGTCGGCGTCAGGTCCGGCCCGTGGTCAAGGCCGCTCAGGTCCGAGTTGAGGTCGCCGGCGAGCACCACCGGATAGGGAGACTGGTTCATGATGCCGATCAGTTCACTTCCCTGCAGCATCTGCGTCTGGTCCTCCGCGCTCACCGCCGTCTCCAGGTGAGTCGCGAACAGGCGCATGGTCCTGCCGCGTAAGTTCACGTCGACCGACATCCAGCCGTTGACCTGGCGGAAGAAGCCGAGCAGCGTCACGTCCGCCTGGTAGTTCCCCGATTGTACGTTGGAGAGCTCGAGCCCCTCTTCGCAATCGGTCCGCGCGAGGATCACGTTCCGATCGAGGAAGTGGAAGCTCGTGCCGTTCCCGAGGGGCAGCTGGAGGTTGGTCAGCCACTGCACGGCCACAACCATGTACGGCAGGTGCCGCTTCTTCAGCGCCGCGGTCAGCAGGTCGAGCTGGTCCGCCACGAGATCAACGCGCGCGCCGGTCTCGGTCAACACGAAGTCCCAGATCGTCACCTCCTGCAGGGAGACGAGGTCCGGCTTCTCGGCCCGGATTTTGTCGGCCAGCAGCCCGGCCCGGCCCACGAAGTTGTCGGCTTCAACTTCCGCGATCGTCGCGGCCGCGGCCGCCTGTAAATCGTAGCCCGGCGTGAAGAAGTAGCCGAAATCCGTCCCTGCGTCCATGTTGTAGGTCATCACCTTGATGACCCGCCTGCCGCTGTCCGCCGAGGCCGGCGCGGCCGCGACGCCGAGCACGAACACCGCCGCGACGAACAGGACCCCCAACACTCGCACGCCCCGCCTGTCATTGAGCCTGGAGAACATGACGCCTCCTTTCGGGCATCGTAAGAGCCGATGAAGACCCTGGATTCTCCTCGCGACGACAAGAGATTGCTCGACGGCCGAACACGGACAACCGCAGGTAGGGATCTAAATTCTGCAAAAACGGAACCACTGGACCGCGCCCCGCACTGCACGGGAATTGACGACTGGCGCCGCGGAAGTCTCGGCAGGGGGCGACAGTTTTCCTCCGATTCCCACCGAGCGACAACGTACCGGCGCCAGTTACCGCCAAGTGAAGCACGAGGCCGCGGAGGTTACACGGGGCGGGACGGCGGCAATTGTCGCGGTGCCGTCTCGAACTGGGCGATGTACGCCCGGCTGTCGAACTTCCTCGAGGTGCTGGCGAGGGTCATGTAGCGGACCATGCCGTAGATGGGGCGGACGGGCCCCCAGGCGCGGTCGTGCTTGCCGGCAATGGCCCACGCGATGCCCGCATACCCATTCGGGTCGCGGCCGTCGAGCTCATAGCGGTCGTTGAGCCGCACCGCCACCTCGAACGCTTCTTCGGGCGTTCGGCTCCACTCCAGGATTTCTTCCCCCAGTACATCCGCACGAAGCCGTGCATCCAGCCGGTGGCAACCATCTGGCGCTGGGCGGCGTTCCACAACGGGTCGTGGGTCTCGGCCCGTTCAAGCTGCCGCTCGGTGTAGAGATAGGGGCGTTTGTCTTTGGCGTGCTCGCGGAGCGTCCGTTCGGCCCACGGCTCGGCCGACGCCAGCGAGTCGTAGCGCGGGTTGTAGCGGACGAAGTTCACCGCCAACTCGCGACGCACGATGAACTCTTCGAGGAACGCGTCGCGTTCCGCCGGCGGCGCGTCGGCGTCGCGCACGGCGAGGGCCACGGTGCGCGGGCCGATGTGGCCGAAGTGCAGCCACGGCGAAAGCCGGCTGGTGCCCTGACGCTCGGGTTTGTTGCGCTGCTCCCCGTAGCCGGCAAGCCGGCGTCCGACGAAGTCGCGCAGCGCCTTCAGCGCCTCGGTCGTGCCGCCGCGGAAGCCGGTGACCGGCGCCACGCGGCGGTCCAGCAGGAATCCGTCGAGCAGGTCCTCGGCCGCCTGCAGCGAATGAAGCCCGCGCGGCGCCGTCCATTCCACGCGGGCTTTCGGCTCGCTTCCTCGAACCAGGAACCGCTCGAGTTCGGCATGGATCTTCGGACGGATCGTTCTGGCGGCGAAGTGCTCCTTCGGGATGAGCCCGGTTGGGACGATCACGTCGGCGTCCACCGTCCAGAACGGCACGCGCAGCCGGGCGGCCAGCGTCTGCCGCCATCGCTCCGGTTCTCTCAGCGGGTTCTCATCGCCCACGACAAGGGCGGGCCGAACCTCCTCGCAGAACGCCGCGAGGTCGGCGTCAGGGTGCCGGCGAATGACGAACCCGGCACCGCGTTTGGCCAGCCTGCCCGCGGTGTCGGGCAGTCCCTCGACCATGAACTGGTAGTGCCGCAGATTCGCGTGCGGGTACGGCACCAGGCCGAAGAACGCCACGACCGGCTTCCCCAGCGCGTTGCCGGCCGCGATGGCGAGATCGAGGGCCGGGTTGTCGATCGCGCGCTGCGCGCGTTGCATCCAGTAGACGACCGAGCGGCCCGAGGCGTCGGGGGCTCCGGCGCGGCGCACGGTGACGCGCGGGTCGTGGCCGATAGCGTTGAGGTTCATCGTCGCCACTACTCTGCCACAACGCCGACGGGCCTGGAGAGCGTGTGAAGTAATCAGCCGGCTCAGGGCTCACGGCTCAAGGCTCAAGCAGATTTGCCAGGTGTCCGGTGCCTGAGGCTTGAGGCTTGAGTCCGATTTGTTCACAGGCTCTGAAGCCCCTCTACACACGGCCCTTCCTCACCACCCGCGCCGGACGGCCAGCCACAATCCGACGCCGAGCAGGCACCCGACGGCGAGGAGCCCAACCAGGCCGGACACGAACATCGGATAGATCATGAACAGCAGGCCCACCACCAGCTGAGGGGTTCGCCGCTGCTTTCGGCCGTAGGTGAAGAGCACGAAGCCCACGCCGCCGAGCACGAGCTCCCACATGATCCAGCCGGGGTCGAAGGACATGGTTCAGGTTCCCTGCAGACCCAACCGACTATTCATCGTCAGTGCCGATTCCTCTGCGTCAGTTCCGACTCCTCAGCGTCAGTCTCGACTCCTCAGCGCCAGTTCCGACTATTCCCCCGCCCGCGCGTCCATCAGCTCGTTCCACCACGACAGGTTGAGGAACGCCTCGTCGGGGAACGACACCATTCGCTCGAAGCGCTGCGGCGTCACCGACAGCGACAGGATGTCCGGCGGCACGTATTGCCGCATGGCGATGTCGGTCGCGCCGAGCACCGCACGCTCCCGGCCGTTGTCGCTCAGCTCACGCCACAACATCGAGCAGCCCGATCCGAACGGCGCCGACACGACGTTCTCCCCCGACCAGTAGGCAGCCAGCGTCATCACTGCGCCGAGGCGGTCGGCATCGACGAAGAAGGTGACGCTGCGCAGCGCGTCCCACTGCTCGAGGCGCAGCGGCCCGATCAGGATATAGCCCGACGTCACGTCGAGCGGCCGCGCCCGGTCGAGGAAGGCCTGCGCGATCTCGGGCGTCGCCTTCAACCCCTCGCCCTTCGGCGCGCCGACGCCGTCACTGAGGAAGTGCGCCATGAACGGCGGGTAGCCTTTCTCGAGGCCGAGCGCGCGGTAGGCACCCTGGCATCCCGCGCCGCCGCGGCTGAGGACGAGCGTCTCGCCGGCCGTCCAGCGCGGGTAGTACCAGAAACAGCACGAAGTGCCCTCGGTCTCGACGAGCGGCGCGAAGGCGGCCGACGGCGGCGCGTCGTAGACGCCGATAAGCGGCGTGGTCAGGCGGAGCTTCGCGACGAGACGGTCAAGCGCTGCGGCAGTCACCATGGAACAATCTCCCTTCAACAGATTCTCACTCGGAGGCGACGCCGCGCTCAGGAGTGGAATTCATCCCAGCGCCCCAGCGTGTCGCCGTTTCCACAGCCGAGCACCTCGGGCTCGAGCGTCGCGTGGTTCACGCCCCACTCTTCGTTGAGCATCGCCTTGACGGCACCGAACAGCGCCTCGATGGCGCGCCCCTCCATCTCCTGGCCGAGATCCACGTGCGCCGTCAGCAGTCGCTGGCCCGGCGCGATCTCCCAGAGATGGACGTGATGAATGCGGGCCGGCGGAAATCGCTCGGCCACGGCAGCCACGAGCGCGTCGAGGTCGAGTCCGGCCGGCGTCGCCTCGAGCAGCGTCATCATCGTCTCCCATACGAGCAGCAGGGCGCCTCGAAGCACGACGGCGCCCACGAAGAGCGCCGCCACCGGGTCCAGGTACGGGCCGACGGGCGTGCCGGCCAGCAGCGCCGCGATCACGACGGCCAGCGAGGCCAGCGCGTCCTGCGCCAGGTGGAGGAACGCGCTGCGGACGTTGACGTCGTGCTCATCGTGCCGGTGCAGCAGCAGTACCGACCCGGCGTTGGCGCCGAGCGCCACCAGCGCGACCGCCAGCATGAGACCGCGGTTGACCGGCGCGGGGTGCTGCAGACGCTCGATGGCCGCACGGGCGATCAGCGCCGTCACCGCCACCAGCGTGACCGCGTTGGTCAGCGCCGCGATGACCTCGGCTCGCTTGAAACCGTACGTGTGGCGCGGCGTCGGTGGACGACGGGCGAGGCGGCGCGCGCCCACCGCCAGGCCGAGCGCGGCAACGTCGCTCAGGTTGTGCGCGGCGTCTGAAAGTAGCGCCAGGCTGCCCGCCATGAGGCCGCCGACGACCTCGGCAACCGTGATCACGACGTTCAGGCCCAGGCTCATCAGGAGCCGGCCGTCGAGTCCACCGTCAGTTGTCGGCCTGTGAATGTGTGCCATGAGATCGATCCTGGCCCCCGGCAAGCGGGGCTCCGTGCACGCAGGATCTCACAGATCGGGCCGCGATGGGTCCGGCGCGGGATTCCGGCCCGTCACTGATCGACTTCAGCCGTCCGGCCGATGGACAATGGGCGGATGGAGGAACGCGAATGCCGCTGACGCTCGAGGAACTCAAGACACAGCAGGCGCGCTTCACGGATCGCACCGCGCGGTTCGCGGCGGCCGGCTACGATCGGTTCGGGACCCCTGAGTTCATCCTGGACCAGGCCGGCGCGCTCGAAGGGCCGGTCCTCGACGTCGGCACGGGCATGGGGCTTACCGCCCGCGCGCTCGCCGCCCGCGGCTTCGACGTCGTCAGCGTGGACATGAACGCGAACGACCAGCAGGTGGCCGAGTACCTGACGAGCGACCCCGAGCTGCGCCGGCGAATCGGCTTCCGCATCGCGGACGCTGCCAGGCTGCCGTTCCCCGCCGGCCATTTCGGGTGTGTCGTCGCGGTTGATGTCCTCCATCACCTCGACGCGGGCAGGCCCGTACTGACCGAACTGCTGCGCGTGGTCAGACCGGGCGGCCGGATCGTTCTCGCGGACTTCTCGACGGAGGGATTCGAGATGGTGGCGCGCGTGCATGCCGCCGAAGGGGGCACGCACCCCGAGGGGCCCGTAACGATGGACTGGGCGCGCGGATTCCTGGGCGGCCTCGGCGCGACCGAGCTGAAGATTTCCGGGGACCGTTTCCACCGCATCGCCGTGTTCCAGGCGCCGCCTCGCTCGGGTGAGGTGTGAAGCCGGCGGACTAGCGGCCCGCCGGCAAGCCACCAGCGATGCCCGCCACGAACCTGGCGCAGTAGCCGGCGGCCTCGGGGTGAATGCCGGGGGCGTAGAAGTCCGAGTCGGAAATGATGCGGACGGCGAGGAACCGCGTGCCGAATCCCAGCGCGGCGCCCGCTGCGAAGGCGCTCTCCATGTCCTCCGACACGGCACCGTACTTCTCGCGGATCCACCGCAGCCGCTCGACCTCCTGGTTGAACTGGAAGGCTGACCCGATCACGCCCCTGACGACGCGGCCGTGTTCGTAGGGCTGCGCCAGCACGAAGGCCATCGCGGCGGGGTCGCCCGGAAAGACCGTCATCGCCGTCGCCGTCTCGCCGTCGAGCCTGAAGCGGTGGAACATCGGCGTCCACGTGCCCTGGTCCGATCCCTTGCCGGCATCGGCATGCGCCGTGCGGAAGGCGCCGTAATCCACCGTCGCCTCCCCGACGACGATGTCGAAGACGTGAAGGCCGGGATCGGTGGCTCCCGCGGTGCCCTGGTTGACGATCAACCGCGGATGAAATGTCCTGATCGCCAGCGTCGTCGCCGACACGGCATTGATCGGGCCGACCTCGGTCCGCGAGACGATGACGTCCCGGCCCTCGAGGCGGCCGCGCCAGAACGTCCAGGCCGCGATCTGGACACGCGTGGCACCGGTCAGCGACTCGACGAGCGGCATCACTTCCTGATCGACCGCGCCCTGGATGAGGAGATCGACCGGAGCGGCGTCCGGCGCAGGCGTCGTGGGCGGACCGACGGCGCGGGTCGAGGCCGCGCAGGCCAGCGCCACGGCGGCCGCGACGGTCACGACGAGGGCGAGCACCTTCGAGCGCGTCGATCGCACCATGGCGGCATCCTACCATCGCTGGCGGGCGATGACGTGGGGCCGGCGCAGGACCAGATCGTACTGCAGCTTGATCCAGACGGCGATGCACGGCGCCGCCTTCAGGACGTACGGCGCCACGAGGTGCGCGCGAACGGACTGCGGGACCAAGTCCGTGGCCGCGAGGCAGGACAGCACGAAGACCGCGGCCAGGAGCACCGTGTTCAGCGGCGTCGGCGCCTGGCTGAAGTACCACACCGCCACGCCGACGATGGCGATCACGTAAGTGGGCGACTCGGCCATGTGGTTGAAGATCACGACGAAGACGAGCACCGAGGCCATGAGCCGCGCGCGCGAAACCGCGTCGCCGAGCCGCGACGGCCGGGCCAGCGGCAGGAGCAGCAGCACCAGGCCGGCGGCGATCACCAGGTCCTTCGGCGGCCTCAGGCCGAACCACGCGTCCAGCCAAGTCATCACCGACAAGCCTGCCTTCGTGGCGTGATCGTTCAGGAGGAGAGTGACCCAGCTCCGGTAAAGGAACGCCAGGTGCTGCGGCGGAACGACGACCAGCGGCGCGAGCAGGAGTGCAATCGCCCAGAGGGCGGCCCAGCCCAGGAACCGTCCTCGCCCCTCGTGCGGGAGGCACGCCAACACCGCGAAGAGGCCGAACGGCTTCGTGAAGCCTGCCGCCACGGCGAGCAGCGCGGAAACAGCCGGGCGGCCGCGTTCCCTCGCCGCGAACGCACCGAGCATGAGTCCCGCCATCAGGCCGTTGCTCTGCGCGGTCTGCATCGAGCTGACCAGGGAGAGGAACACGAACCACAGGACCCAGGCTCTCCGCCGCGCGTCGAGCGTCGGCACCCACACCACCGCGCCGAAGATCGCCGCGGCGTTGATCATGTTCCAGACGATTGCGCCGAGGCGGTACGGAAGAACCGCGATCGGCGCCATGAACAGCGCATAGGTCGGCGTGTACTTGAAGAGGTCGCCCTGCTCCAGCGGGAACGCCGCGTAGAGATCCTGGCGGGCGAGCAGGTGGAAGAACGCGTTCCTGAAGGCGACGTAGTTCTGGAACGGCGGGTAGATCCGCCCGCCCGCCTCGATGCCGCCGAGCGCCATCTTCTGCAGCGCCACGGCCACGGCGGCGAGCAGGTAGAGGCCCAGCAGGATGCGTGGGTCTGCGAGGTACGCCGAGGCCTTCTTCGGGACGACCGACCGCATGACGGCTCCAGGGTTGTGACCGCTTGCGGCAGATGATACGACAGAGCGCGGCGTGGACGAAGCGCGACGCGGGGGGCGTCCTTGCGCCGCCGGGCTGTCTCGACTACAGTCTGCCCAATCTGGAGGCACCGCTCATGGACCAGTACTTCGTCGTGTCGAGCGATGGCAAAGAGTACGGACCCGTGGACCTCGCGGGGCTGCTCGAATGGATCAGCCAGAGCCGCGTGCTCAAGACGACGCCGGTCCGCAAGAACGGCGCGGAGCTGGTGCCGGCCGAGACGCTGCCTGAACTGGCGATCGCCTTCGCACCCGCGCCGGCGTCCGCGGTGCCGCCAGTTGCCGCCGTGGTTGGGCTCCCTCCCGAATTCCGGTCCTGGAGTTTCATCGGCCAGGCCTGGGATCTCGTGAAGCCGAACTGGCTGCCGCTGGCGGCGATGTTCTTCCTGACGACGGCGATTGGGTGCGTCCCCTACATTGGCGGGTGCGTGTTCTTCATCATCGGCGGCGCCATCTACGTCGGCATCAACAGGGCCATCCTGGGCATGATCGCCGGGAGGACGCCGGACATCGGCATGATGTTCCAGGGGTTCGACCGCTTCGGCCAGGCATTCCTGGCGATGCTCGCCATGGCCCTCCTCACCGTCGTCTGCGTCGGGCTCTGCGTCGGCCCCGGCATCATCGCGCTGGCGTTGGCGGGAGGGAGGCTGCTGTTGGCGGTGCCGCTGCTGGCCGTCGGTGGAACGGTGGCGTTGGTCATCGCCGCCCTGCTCACCACGATGTGGATCTTCGTGTACTTGGTGCTGGCCGAGACGGAACTGGGCTTCTGGCCGGCCATGGAGGCGAGCGTGGGGCTGACGGCCGGCTACCGCTGGCAGGTGTTCTGCCTGCTGCTCGCCTGCGTCGTCGTGGGGGTGCTCGGTCTCCTGGCCTGCTTCGTGGGCATCTTCATCGCCCAGCCGGTGATCTACACCGCGATTGCGCTGGCTTACAGGTTCCTCCAGGCGAAGCAGGCCGCGAAAGCCGCATGAGCGAGGCGCCTCCGAGGCTGCTCGATGCCTCGCAACGCCGCGCGAAGGCCTGGCAGGCTGGAGCGATCGCGACGGTGCTCGTCGGCGCGAGGCTGGCCGATGCCGATCGCCCGCTGCCGTTCGACGTGTGCGGCTTCAAGCACCTGACCGGCCTGCCCTGCCTCACCTGCGGGCTGACGCGGTCCTTGTGCCACGTCGTCCGCGGCGACTGGTCGCAGAGCCTTGTCTACCACCCGGCCGGCCCGCTCGTCGCGCTCGCGCTGCTCGCTTGGATGCTCTGGTCGGCCGCCGAAGCGTGCCACGGGCGGCCGATCCGGGAGTCGCTCCGCGGCCGCCTTGGCAACGCGCTGCTCGTCGCCGGTTTCGCGCTGTCGCTCGTTGTCTGGATCGCGCGGCTTGCCGGGCAAGTCCGCTTGTAGGGCGGGGCTTCCTTGGCCTGAGCGAAGTCGAAGGCAGCCCCGCAATGCTGTCTGGGAGTTCTCTTCATGCATTCACACTGTCACGCCTGGTTCCTCCGTGCCGTTGCTCTCCCGACCGTCCTGACGGCCGTCCTGGTGTGTTCGGGATCTGCGGTCGTCTCGGCCCAGGCCGCGCCGCAGGCCCAGCCCGACAGCGCAAGCGTGCCCGCCGCCGCGCAACCCTCGCCGCACTTCGATGTCGAGGCGGCGACAAGCGCCTACATCGCGCAGATTCCCGCGTCGGCAAAGGCCAGGTCGGACGCGTACTTCGAGGGCGGGTACTGGCTGATTCTCTGGGACTTCCTGTACGGCGCTGCCGTGTCGCTGGCGCTGCTCTTCTTCGGGTGGTCCGCGGCGATGCGCAACCTGTCCGAGCGTCTCACGCGCTTCAAGCCGCTGCAGACGCTCCTCTACTGGATCCAGTTCCTGGTCGTCACCTCGGTGCTGACCTTCCCGTTGACCGTGTACCAGGACTTCTTCCGCGAGCACCAGTACGGCCTGGCCAACCAGACGTTCAGCCCGTGGATGGGGGACCAGGCGAAGGCGCTGCTCGTCGGCGTCGTGCTTGGCGGCCTCGCCGCGATGGCTCTCTTCGGCGTCGTGCGCCGCCTCCAGCGGACGTGGTGGATCTGGGGCTCGGTCGTCACCCTGCTCTTCCTCGTGATCGCGATGCTCATCGCGCCGGTGTACATCACGCCGCTCTTCAACAGCGTGACGCCGCTGAAGGACGCGCGCGTCACCGCGCCGATCCTGCGGCTGGCGCGCGCGAACGGGATCCCGGCACACGACGTGTTCGAGGTGGACCAGTCGCGGCAGTCCACGCGGATCAGCGCGAACGTCAGCGGCTTCGGCAGCACCATGCGCATCTCGCTGAACGACAACCTGCTCCGGCGGGGATCGCTCCCGGAGATCGAGGCCGTGATGGCGCACGAGATGGGGCACTACGTCCTCAATCACATCTACAAGATGCTGATGTTCTTCTTCATCGTGATCGTGGTGGCCTTCGCGTATCTGCGGTGGGCGCTGCAGGCGGCGCTCGCGCGGTGGGGCGCGCGGTGGGGCGTGCGCGGCGTCGGCGACACGGCCGTGCTGCCGCTCGTCGTCCTGCTGATCTCGGTGTTTGGGTTCGTGATGACGCCCGTGATGAACACCTTCGTCCGCGTGCAGGAAGTCGAAGCCGACATGTTCGGGATCAACGCGAGCGCGCAGCCTGACGGGATGGCACAGGCGGCGATACACCTGTCGGAGTATCGGAAGATGAGTCCCGGCCGGCTGGAGGAGTGGATCTTCTACGACCACCCGAGCGGCCGGAACCGGATCCACGCCGCGATGCAGTGGAAGGCCGAGCACCTCGCGGACCAGTGCCCGCAGGCTGGTGAGTGATCGGCCCGGTCGGCACGGTCATCAGCCCGAGAGTGGTACCCATGTGCTCGGAATGGACCTCAGGTCGCTCGCTCTTTGTTCACCTCTTCGACGATCGCGGACCAGAGCGACAACGTCAGGTCTTCTCGATCGGGCCTTCCGAGCAGGGGCCTCAGTTCCCGTTCGTACCGGCTCTTCAGAATGGACGCGTCGAGCCCGGGGCCGCGCGCCAGCCTCTCGACGTCTTCGCGGTTACGATCGCTGTTGCGTTCGAGTTTGGCCAGCACGAGGTCGTGTCGCTCGAATGTCCGTATCCGGAGACGCTCGAACTCGTTTGCGAAGACTGTGGTGAGACGGCGCTTGTAGTCTTCCGGCACGGTCGCGACGCCCACGATGTCGATGCAGACCCGATATCGCTTGTGCAGGGGACTGCCCTTGCCGGCCAGGCGAGCGATCGTTCCCGGATCGGTTCCCCGGCTTTCGACAATGTCGATGTCGCCGGTCGAACGGGTCAAGTCGTACTGTTCGGCGATCACGAACCCGCCCAGGCAGTGCAGCGCTGTCGGTTGGCTCAACTGGCCGTCGAGCGCGTGCAGGAACGATCGCCACGGTTCTCGGAGTCGCCTAGGAGGCATCTGGCACAGTCTTGTCGGCAAGGGTTGAGAGGACGTTCCACCGGGCCGCTTCCGGCGAGCGATTCGCTCTCAGCCACTCGCGTTCTGCGTCGGTCAGCGATTCCCGGAATGCCTCCTCCCGTTGCAGCCGAGAGCGTTCGAGCACGCGCTCCCAATGGGACAGTGTCTCGGCCGTCCGGGAATCGGCACGCCGCTCGGCCAGCTCCCGCGCGACCGTGACGACCAGTCCCAGCCGATTCTGCAAGTCGTTCAGCTTCGCTTCACGCACCAGCCAGGCCCAGTCGAGGTCCGGGTAAGCCGCCAGCACCCACGGCAGGGCTTCAACCAGCCGCGCGTCCAGATTCTCCGCCTTGAGCGTCCCGACCAGCACCTCGGCGGGATTCAGCACGTGTCCGCCACGCAGGTAGGCGAAGCCCGGATACCCGACTCGCCCGAGGGAAGAGGCCGCGCGGTGAGACACCAACGCCTGTGTCACCGATCGGAGCGGGAGTGTGCTCGGCGGCAGGCCGAGTGCTTTCGACAGCCGCAGCGCCAGCCGATCCGGCACGGCACGCCTGTTTCTCTCGAGCAGCGAGACATAGGGCTGGGAGACTCCCAGCCTGCCGGCGAGATCGTGCTGTGTCCAGCCGCGCGCCTTCCGAGCCCGTGCCACATCAGTCCCGGACATCCTCAGGTTCCTCCGTCAGGGTCAGCCTTACTATTACATCATTTGTAATATTTGTCCACCTGGCGGCGCCGGAGGCTCAGACGATGCTGCTCGCCGCCGCCGTCGTCGCCGCCCTGCGCTCCGCTACCCGGTCGCGCCTCGAACTGACCGCCGAGATCTTTGCCCTCCGCCATCAACTGGCGGTTCTGCGCCGGTAGGCACCCAAGCGCCTGCGCGTGCGCCGCGTGGACCGCGTGGTCTGGGTGCTCCTCTCCCGCGCGTGGCGTGGGTGGCGAGACGCTGTTCAGATCGTCACGCCTGACACCGTCGTCGCGTGGCACCGCCAGGGCTTCGCCCTCTACTGGCGCTGGCGGTCCAAGCCGCGTCACCCGGGCCGGCCATCCATCGCACGGCAGACCAGGGACCTCATCCGCCAGATGCAACAGGCCAATCCCCTCTGGGGCGCGCCGCGGATTCACGCGGAACTGCTCAAGCTGGGCATCGAGGTCTCGCAGGCCACCGTCGCCAAGTACCTGCGCCGGCCGAGGAGGCCGCCGTCGCAGACCTGGCGTACGTTCCTGACGACTCACGCGGCACAGCTCGCGTCGATGGACTTCTTCATGGTGCCCACGGCCACGTTCCGGGTCCTGTTCGTGCTCGTCATCCTCGCGCACGATCGCCGGCGGGTCGTGCATCTCAACGTCACCGCCCATCCGACGGCCGAGTGGACCGCTCAGCAGCTACGCGAGGCCTGGCCCGACGACGAACCGCCGGCGTTCCTGCTTCGGGATCGCGACGGCATCTACGGGTGGACCGTCCGCCGCACGTTGCGGGACATGGGCATCGAGGAGGTGGTCACCGCGCCGCACGCCCCGTGGCAGAACCCGTTCGTCGAGCGCGTGATCGGCTCGATTCGCCGCGAGTGCCTGGACCACGTGATCATCTGGAACGAGCGCGGCTTGCGTCGGCACCTTCGGCGGTACCTCGCCTACTATCACACCTGGCGCCCGCACCTCTCGCTCGACAAGGACGCGGCGATCCCGCGCGCCACGCAGGCACCCGCCACTGGCCCGGTCGTGCAGGTCCCCGAAGTCGGCGGCCTGCACCATCACTACGAGCGACGCGCCGCCTGATCACCGCTGGAACGCCTCAACTCCCTGTCGATCACCGGTGAGTTGCGGCCGTCGTGTGCTCGTGGTTGGTGCGGATGGGTGTGCAGGACGTTCGTTCGCCGACTCGCTGACCTCCGGTTGACGCGTGCGGTACCATTCGGGTGCGTGGCTGCTGGACGTCAAACCGGCCGATTGAGTTTTTGGTAGGGACAGGCCGTCGAGGAACTCGCCGACGCGGGGCAGGATTACGAAGCGGGAATCTAGGAGGGCATCGAGGATGCCGCCGACCATCCCGAGAAGCCTGTGCCCAGCCATAACGGGCAGGAGCGGCGAGAGGACCCCTCGCCCGGGCGGGGGCCGGCATAGCTCCCGTCACGCATCGTCCTCTGCGGTTCAACATGCCGGTGCGGAGATAACCACCCTCTCGTACCGACTTCACTAAACGGGTTGGAGATACCGACCATGGCCGACGCAGTTCCGGTGCTGCGTTGTCTCAATTCGAAGTGTGTGCCCAACACTCCCCTGCGCCCTGTCGGACCATCGACGGCCGCTCAGGGCCAGTGGGAGTGCCCTAAGTGCAAGACTCACTTCTCCTATTACCACAAGAGCAAGAAGCTCGTTGCCTCGTCGTCCTCCACACACTGGAACTGGCCGAACAGCCGGTGACTTTGAGCCCCGCCCCTTCCCGGGCGTGGGTCAGTTTGAAATCCGCGCGCCTTGCGCCGCTGGCGCCAGCCTGCGATATTGGCCCAGGCAAGCGGCTCTCAAGCCGCCGAAGGGTGAGGCGATGAACGACGAATGGAGGACGGTGAGTTCGGGCGGTCGGGTCGTGAAATTCACCTATCAGGAATTTTCAGAAGGGCTGGCATTTCTGACGGCCCAGATTGCCGGGCACGAGGTCGTCTACTCAGTCGTCTTGCCGCATGCGGTATACCCCTTCAGCCGCCAGAACGTTGAGCGCCATTTCGACTACGAGTTTCCGTTGACTTCAAGCTGACCCGCCACCGGCCGCATAGCCACGGGCTGCCCTTCGGCCCGCGGCCCATCTGCCCACAGCGCACTCTCACGCGAAGGCCGTCGGGCTACCGCCGAACGCGTCTTTGCCGTAGGCTTGCCGCCAGCTCGTCGACTTGTTGCTGGAGCTTGTTGATCTTCTTGAGCTTGACATCCTGCTCATGCCGCATCTCGATCAACAGGTCCTCCATCCGAGAAAGACGGGTGTTGACGGGCCGGACGACGGCGGCGATAACAGGCGGAATCGTCACACGGGCCGTCTTCTTTTTCTTGAGCATTACCGCATACGTTTGTTCAGGCACGAGGGGAGGGTCTGTACAAGAGTGAACACGCTGGCCAGCGGTGGTGCGGCGAGGGACCGTCCCCCTGACGGAGCGGGCAGCCGGCGGGGCGGGGCGCTTGGGGGTCGTTGCTCACAGCTCGTGGTACTTGTCGCACCGGCGTCAGTCCACCGTATCCAGTGGGCTGGTCCTGGATCGCGGCGCCCGGTTGGGGCGCAGGGCTCGTTTCTGACGCTCGCGCTCTCCAGCATGGCGCGTGACCTGGATGGGCTGCCCGGAGTCGAAGTCGAGGCCAGTCACGTACATCGCCGCCGCAACGGTCATGGGCAAGGGGATGAAGTCCTGCACCTGCTGGAGATTCCATCTCTCCTTCCGCAGGAACTCCTCGACCGCCGCCATCTCCTCGTCGGTGCAACCGGGGAAGCTCGAGATGAAGTAGGGCACGAGGTACTGTTTCTTGCCCGCCGCCGCGCTTTCCTCGGAGAACGTTTTCATGAACGCGGGGAAGTCGCCTGAGGTTCGACGCATCCGGCGCAGCACGGCCGGGTGCATGTGCTCGGGCGCGACCTTGAGGTGACCGGAGACGTGGTGTCGCACGAGCTCTCGGAGGTACGCCGGGGTGCGCAACGCCACGTCCATGCGGATGCCGGATTGTACGAAGACGTGCTCGACGCCGGGTTGCGCGCGGGCGCCGCGCAGGAGGTTGATGCCGCGTTGTTCATCGATGCCGAACTGCGGGCAGATCGCCGGCCAGAGGCAGCTGGGACGGCGACACACCTTGCACCCATCCACGTGCCCGTTGCGCGCGCCGTAGAGATTCGCGGTGGGACCGCCGAGGTCGGAGACCGTGCCGCGGAATATGTCCGACGCGGCCAGCGTGCGGATTTCCCCGAGCACTGAATCCACGCTGCGGCTGGAGATGAATTTCCCCTGGTGCAAGCCCAGCCCGCAGTACGTGCAGCCGCCCGCACACCCGCGGGAGACGATGATGGAGTCCTTGACCGTGGCGAATGCCGGAACGGGGTCGACATAGGACGGATGCCGCCGGCGCTGAAATGGCAGTTCGTAGAGCGCGTCGAGGTCCGGACCATCCACGGGCATCGCGGGCGGCTCCATCACGACCGCGCGGTTGCCGTGCCTCTGCACCATGCGCTTGCCGCAAAAGGGCGACTGCTGGGCCTCGACGACTTTCGTCAACCGCATCAGGTGCGTCTTGTCCGCCTGCAACTCCTCCCACGACGGCAGCATGACGGCATCGCTGACATCCATCGTCGCGGTCGCCTTGGCGCCGAGCAGCAATGCGGTGCCCGGAATGCCGCTGAGGTCCGGGCAGCCCGCATCCAGCCGCCGCGCGATTTCGCGCACCGCCCGTTCGCCCATCCCGTACACGAGCAGGTCGGCCTTGGCATCCGCCAGGATGGACGGGCGGAGCTTGTCCTCCCAGTAATCGTAGTGCGCCACGCGGCGCATGCTCGCTTCCACGCCGCCGAGCACCACGGGCACGCCTGGAAACGCCTGCTTCGCCATCTGCGAGTAGACCACCGCCGCATGGTTGGGACGACGGCCTGGCACGCCACGCTCGCTGTACGCATCCTCCTTCCGTTTGTGTCGCGCCGCGGTGTAGTTCGAGAGCATCGAATCCAGGTTGCCCGCCGTCACACCGACGAAGAGTCGCGGTGGCCCCATCGTGTGGAGGGACTCGACGTGCCTCCAGTCCGGCTGCGCGGTGATGCCCACGCGGTAACCCATCGCCTCCAGCACGCGCCCGATGAGCGCCGCGCCAAACGACGGATGGTCCACATAGGCGTCACCCGTGATGATGAGCACATCCAGCTCGACCCACCCGCGCGCCGTCATCTCGGCGCGAGACATTGGGAGAAAGCACGATCGCCTTTCGCGTGGGTGTCGCAAGCCTCAATTGTACTTCGGCCTATCTGCGATGAAACTCCTCTGACGCTGATGGTGCGGCTGACGGTGCTGATGCCATCGGCTTGGATGTCCGGGCCGATAGCACTCGGGGCGTTGGCAACGGCCGATAGGATAGAGTGGGTCAGGGCGCAGGAAGCCCCAGTACAGCGTGGTCAAGTGCGACCCCAGACGCCTGGCGCGCACGAGATCGGGATTCGCGCCGCGCTCGGCGCACTGCGCCGGGATGTGCGACGGTTGATGATCAGCCGCAGCATGTCCTGGGTGCTGCCCGGCGTGGTGGCCGGAGGTGCCCTGTCGGCGATGGCCCTCATCGCCAGCTACCTGCCGGCACGGCGGGCGACGCAGGTCGACCCGCTGATCGCGCTGCGGAGCGAGTCATCGTGCAGAACCAGGAACTATCCACGGTGATCTGCGTATCCGGGGACAGACGCCGATGAGGATTCCCCAAGACATCTGGATCAAGGCGCTGGCGATGGGCCTCTCGTTCGTCTGGGGCTTTGCGGAGCAGTTCTTCGCCATTCGCAATCGCCGTAAGCACGAGAGTGCCTCTCAGGAGAAGGACAAGGGCAGTTTCCTGTGGATCTCACTCTCCGTGTCGACGGGCATGACGATCGCCTGCGTGTTCGCGTTCTCTGGATACGCGGTCCTCCGGCACCCGCACCGCTGGGAATGGGCCGGCCTCCTCGTCATGCTCGCGGGCGCTGGAATCCGCATCCAGGCGGTCCGCACTCTGGCGGAGCAGTTCACCTCCCGCGTCACGATGCTGCAGGACCACACGCTGATCCGCGAGGGAGCCTACCGCTATGTCCGCCATCCTTCCTACCTCGGACAGATCCTGATCCTCGTCGGACTGGGTGCCCTCCTCGCCAATGGCGTCTCGCTGGTGGCAGCCCCGCTCTTCACGACCATCGCCCTGCTGCTACGGATCCGGGTGGAGGAGCGCGCCATGGCGGAGCACTTCGGCCCGGCCTACGAAGACTACCGCCGCGCCACATGGAGGCTGCTGCCCCCGGTCTGGTGAACGCGTGCGGGCGCCAGCGTGTCGTGCGGCACGATCCACCTCCAACGGACCGCATGCGGGTGTGGGTCCAACCGCGAGGCAATTTGGGGCAATCCGGAGCACGATGAAGCGCCATAGAGCGCGATGCGAGCGCGACGCCCGCAAGGCAATTCGCGGGAAAGCCACGAGGCTGGCCAGGTGGACCGCCGGCTTCCGTGAACCTTTTGGCCGGGCGGGACGTCATGTTCAACAGGGAGGCATGATGATGGTCGTGCGCCGCGGTGTTGCCGCTCTGGTGGTCTTCGGCGGCGTGGCCTGGGCCACGTCGGCCATGGCGGCCGAGGGAGCGACCGAGAAGACGTTCGCACCCGGTCAGCGGGTCCGGATGGAACTGTCGGCCGGGAGCTACACGATTCGGGCGGGCCGCGACGATCGGATCGTCGTCCGCTGGAACACCCAGTCAGGCGATGCCGACGAGGTGCACGTGGACTTCACGGTCAGAGGGTCCGGGGCGACGCTCGTCGCCAGCGGGCCCAGGAACCACTTCAACGTGGTCGTCGAACTCCCGGCGCGGACCGATCTCACCACGCGCCTGAGCGCAGGCGACCTGAATATCCACGGCGTGGCTGGCAGCAAGGACATCCGCGTCTGGGCCGGCGACATCACCATCGACGTCGGCCGCGCCGAAGACTACCGGACAGTGAAAGCCAGCGTCACCGCGGTGATCTCAGCGCGTCGGCGTTCCACGTCTCGAAGGGGGGCCTGTTTCGCTCGTTCTCCTGGCGAGGTCCCGGCACCTACGAGTTGAACGTGCACCTGACCGCCGGTGACCTGAAGCTACGAGACTGAGGGTCCTCAGCGAAGCACGAGATACGCAGCCGCGGCGAGCACGAGCGCGAACACGATGGCAAGGATCGACCAGGTCTGCCATCCCAGGGTGATGAGCGGCGACCGATTCGTGGCGGGCATCGTGGCCTCCTGTCCTGACGATTGACGACAACGGCGGAGTGAGCCGCCGGTTCTTCGACCCTCGACCCTGTCCTCTTAGACACCAGGGGGAGGCCGGCGGACGCACGGGGTCGACAACTGGACCGGCGCGGCGTCAACGTCGGCACGGGGATTCACATGCGTGGTGCCCTTCTCCGCCGCGCCACCTGCCAGTACACCAGCACGTTGAGCAGCAGCACCACGCTCCCGAGCACAACCTGAACGATGCGGGTGAGGTCGGCAGGATAGAGCACGGGAACCACATAGTGCTCGACGAACCCGCCCGCGTACGCGGTCTCTCCGGCTGCCTGCCGCAGCGCGTTCTCCAGCGGCGTGAGCGGGCAGATCCAGCCCGCATACTCGATTAGCACGGCCCAGACGACTGCGGGAAGGTGGGCCCATGCCAGTCTCCGCCACCGGAGCACGGCCGCGCCGCCGATGACGACGAAGGCCACGAAGGCGAGATGAATCAACAGGACGAGATCCGCGAGTGTGTTGTACAGCGTTTACCGCCTCGCGTTGCCGACGAGAGCCTTGCCCAGGTAAGTGCCTTTGAAAACGACGATGCCCGTGGCGACGGCCGTGTCACCGTAAACCTGCATCTTCAGCTCATCCATCGTGAGCGTGTCGTACTTGTTGGCATGGCTCTTCACATCCGCCAGCATGGCGGGCTTGCCGGTCACCACTCCTTCCTCGTCCGTGTTGACCATCGTGTCGGCGATATGCCGCGCGTACCGCGCGGCGTCGTCCTTCAGGGACGCATCGAGCCACGCACGCTCGAGCGCGCCCACTTCTTGTTTGGCAGTCTGCCCCTTGGCGGGCTGGCCCTTCTGCACGGGCACCTGCCCGAAGGCAAGGCAGGGCACCGCCAGCACCGACAACGCGACGACAACGAGCAGTCTCTTCACGCCAGGCTCCTTTGTGCCGAGTGACGAGTCAGAGCCCGTGAGGTCGGATGGATCGAACGGCGGCGATCCGGTGGACAACAGAAGCTGCGCATCAACAAACTCCGTGGTGCGCTGGTTGCCGAACTTGGGGTGGGACGATTTCAGTCTACGCCCGGCGTGAAGATTGTCAACGAAGGGACTCTGCCGTGTAGGGAGTACATGATTTGTCCGGTTCACAGCGCGGACCGGGGTAGCGCACGAACCCAGGCTGGCGGCACGGCCGTACACGCGAAGGGCGACTGTCAGAGTGGCGCGGGCAGGCAATCAAAGTCAGGAACTGACGACTCAGCGCGCAGGGCAGCCTGCTCACCCAGGCCAACGCGACGCCCGGTCCCGAGACACTCTATAGAGAATGTCGCGGGACTGGGCAACAGTGGGGCATGAGTGCGCCACGAGGCACCCACGCTCTACTTCAGTTCGTGCTCGAGTTCCGAGGCGAGGAAACGCCCGGTGTTCTTAGCCTTGACTTCGTCGGAGGGAACGTGGCCGCCATTGTTGAGCGGGAGCTTCCTGCTGGTGAACTGCTTAATCACCCCATGATCGGTGCGGCTCGACAGCTTGATATCCACGATGATGTAAGGCGGCATCAGGCCCCCGTGCTTGAACTCGACGATGTTGCATTCCAGCACCACCGCATTCGCAGCATCCGAATCGGCAATCTTGTCGCCATCTCCGACGACTTTTCCGAATGGACCTTTCTTGGCCAGCTGCTCGCGCAGGTTGTCATAGGAGTAATTCAGGTAGTCGGCCGACAAGTCCACGCTGTCGGCTTTGGTCAGATGCTTCACTTCGACGACCGGGTATTTCGCCTGGGCGCTGGCCCGGGGTGAGAGCACAAGCGAAATCGCGAACACCAGGACGACCGAGATCAGGCAATAAGCACAGCGTCTCATCGCGACCCTCCACTAGATTCTGAATTCTACCGAACCAACGGACTCGAGCCGGTGACGCAAGGCCAGGAGTGCGACCTTGGGCTGGTTCCGTCATGCCGCAGGTCTTTGCTCGTTGGGCCAATATGGGACGTTCTTGCTTCCTGTTTCCTGCGATCTTCTTAACCAGGACCTGCAGGACGGTTTCCTGACCGCCGCAAGTATATCTGCCCGAGCCGCCGTCGCAAGCTGATGCAGGAAGAAAGGACTGGTTGCCTGAGCACCTTCAAGGGGACGCGGCGGAACTCGTTCTCTTCTTCTACCGGGATGACTCTCCATCCACGCGAGCGGCCGCCGCTGCTCCCCGTGCGGTAAGGATTCCGAATCCCGCTGGGGACGCCATCAACCCAACCAGAGTAGGCCACCAGCCGCAGGGCGGATCCGCGGGCGGAAAAGGACGCCTCGCCCGTTGAACTCTCGAACCCGTGCGATGCCCCCAACCGACCAGCGACACCAACCGACCAGCGTCCCGTCCACTTCTCCCGGCTGAGGTAGAATGCGCACTGCAGCCGGCTGCAGCGCCAACCGTGACCGCGGGGACTACCCTGATGAAACTCGGCCACCTCATTACCGCGCCAGTGGCCAGCGCCCTGGCCTTTCTCACATTGGTCGCGACGCAAGGCATGACGGGACATGAATCGGGCCTCGCGCTGTTCCTCGGCTACATCATCGGCTGGTTCGTTGTCTTCGGCTTCGCCGCAAGCCTGCCGTACCTCTTCATGGACGCACGGGAGTCCGCGCTGAGAGCGTTCGTCGCCTTTGGCGCCGGCGGCGCCGGCGCGGGAGCGCTCCTCGTCTATCTGCTCGTCACGCACCACCTTGGCGGTTCCCCGACGGCGGCGAAAGTGGGTTTGCTCATACCTTCAGTGCTGCCCTGGATGCTCGGTGCCGCCGCTTCCCTCGTCTCCAAGAACCGGCGATAGCAGGTATCAGCGGGGGGCCGACGGACGGCAAACGGCGGTTGCCGGACGCTGCGCCCGTCCATGAGGGTCGGTCTTGCCGAGTCACGCCGCCCGAAATAGGCGCAATAACGGTATTCCGAAGGTATCGAATCCCGTTGGGGACGCCACCGACCCGCTGGAACTACGCGGCCCGCCGCAGCCGTCCGCCCACCAGTTCCACCTGGGTATGTCTCCTTGGGGACGTGATCACTCTTCCTGAACTACGCGGCCCGGCGGACGGTCAGGTTGTCTCCAGGCCTTTTTATGTCCAGCTGGCCTCCGAGCTATAATCGGTCGCAGATCGCCATCCTCGTTCGGGCCGTTCGAGCCGTGGACAATCCGCCACCCGGGGAGGGAGGGCTCGATGACCAACGAACAGATCACCTCGTTAGTCAGTCGCCACGTCGATGGATGGAACAGGCGGGATGCGAACGCGCTCTGTCACAACCATGCCGAGGACGGGGTGATCGTGAGCCCCATGTTCGATCGCGTCCAAGGCCGGCCGCAGATCTGCGAGAGCTACGTCGCCCTGTTCACTGCATTCCCGGACTGGCAGATCCGTTTCGAACGGCCTATCGTGGATGGCCTCCGGGTGGCGATGTACTACTCGGCCACCGCCACCCACCAGGGCGAGTTCAGGGGGCTCGCTGGGACCGGCAGGCGGTGCACCTTCGAAGGGGTGTCGCTCTTCGAACTTGGCACTGACCTCCTCATCAAAGAGGAACGGCGGTTCTACGACTTCACGGGACTACTGAAGCAGCTCGGCGTCCTGGCAGTGGGCTCGCCAGGATAGAGGAGCCACACCCGGGCGCTTGACGCTTCCGGCAAGCCGGTCGAGTAGACCATCGACCGGGTCTTCACGCCCGAATTCTTGACCGCCTACGCCGCCAGCCGGAACGGCACGTGCCACACGTCCGCGCTGCCCGTTGGGGATTCGAACCCGTGTCGGGTCGCGAGGAACACGCGCCGCTGCGACGCCCGTCCGGCTCCAGACCCTTTGTGCTTGAGGTCCCCGACGCCGGGGTGGAGCGCCCCGCCTCCGGGGCCCAAGACAGCGCCGTTCCACCCGGGTTCAGCCCCCGGAAAAACCCAACGGAAACCCAAATGGCACTTGCCGACCCTCCGGGTGTGGGTTATTGCGACCGTGCCGTGAGGCCGAAATCGAGCGAAACGCTAGGGATTCGAGGGAAAAGAAGGTGGCTCCTCAGGTAGGACTCGAACCTACAACCCCCCGGTTAACAGCCGGGTGCTCTACCATTGAGCTACTGAGGAACGCTGGCAGGTGCGCGCGGACCTTCCGGCCCGCAGACAGATTATGTTAGCGGATAGGTCCGCGGCCGGTCAATCTGCCTTCTTCGCCGCGCGCCCGCCAAAACGCCGCGGCGCCGCGCCCGTCCGGAACTGCACGAAGGCCCCGACAATCCCGAGCGCCACCCAGCCGAGAAACGTCCATCGCCGGCCCGGCGCCGGAAAGCTCAGGTGCCCCACCCACACGTCGTCGAACCCGGGGCGGCCGTCGCCGCGCTTGGTCAGGAACGCCATGAGTCCGGCGATGGCGGTCTCGGCGCCGACACACGCCGTCGCCAGGATCACGAAGTGCTTCTGGAACGTCACCGCGATCGCCCCGCCGACCACCGCCGCGAACGCGACGATGAGGAAGCCCGGCTCGCTCCCCTTCACCGCCAGCCAGCCGGAGTGGACGACGGCGGCGCCGAACGCCCCGCCGGCCAGCGCCACGCCCACGAAGTACCCGAACCACAGGACGGCCGCGCCGAGCAGGCCGCCGAAGCCGAGCGCGACGAGCAGTGCGGCGGTGTCGGTCGGGCGGACGAACGTGCTCGCGAACAGCGCGCCGAGCACGAAGCCGTAGACGGTCAGCACGACGCGGAAGAACCGGTAGCCCGCGAAGCAGGCCACCAGGCCCACGAGCATCAACACGACACCGGTCGGAATCTGGTAAGAGCCGGGCAGCATCAGACCTCCCGTCGTCCCTCCATCGCCTTGTTCATCGTCACCTCGTCGGCATACTCGAGATCGCTGCCGACCGGGACGCCCATCGCGATCCGCGTCACGCGCACGCCGAGCGGCTTGAGCAGCCGCGCGAGGTAGATCGCCGTCGCCTCGCCCTCGACATTCGGGTTGGTGGCGAGGATGACCTCCTCTACGGCGTGGTCGGCCACCCGCGCCAACAGCCCCTTGATCTTCAGCTGGTCTGGGCCGATCCCCTGGAGCGGCGAGATGGCGCCCATCAGCACGTGATAGGTCCCCTTGAACTCGCGCGTCTTCTCGATCACGTTGACGTTCTGCGGCTCCTCGACCACGCAGATGACGCGGTGGTTGCGCGCGTCGTCGCCGCAGCAGGTGCAGGGGTCGATGTCGGTGATCGAATTGCAGACCGAGCAGTGCGTCACCTTCTCCTTCACGTCGCGCAGCGCCTCGGAGAGCCGGTCGGCGTCCTCGCGCGGCGAGCGGAGGATGTGAAAGGCGAGCCGCTGGGCGCTCTTGCGCCCGATGCCGGGCAGGCGCTGCAGTTCCTCGATCAGGCGGGTGAGCGGTTCGGGCTGCTGCATGGCGTCAGAACATCCCCGGGATCTTCATGCCGCCCATTATGCCGCCGAGCTGCTGCGACATCGCCTCGTCCACCTTCCGGTGGGCGTCGTTGACCGCGGCGACGATCAGGTCCTGCAGCATCTCCACGTCGTCTTTGGAGACGACTTCCGGGTCGAGCGCGAGCGAGAGCAGCTGCTTCTGGCCGCTCATCACGACCTTCACCATGCCCCCGCCGGCCGTGGCTTCGACACGCAGGTCGGCCATCTGCTTCTGCAGGCGGTCCTGCATCTGCTGCGCCTGCTTCATCATCTGCTGAATATTCATACCGTAGTCGGCTCTGACGATGAGTAGTCGGATACTTCGCTGAGTAGTCGGGCCCTTCGCCGAGTAGTCGGCTTCTTCGCTGAGAAGTCGTTCTCTCAATCACCGGCCAAGCCGTCGGCCGTCAGCCTAGATCGGTTCCACGCTCTTGATGTCGAGCGGCATCAGCTCGAGCAGCGTCTGCATGCCGGGGTCGCTCATGGCCTTGGCCTTGAGCTCGTCGGACAGGGGCAGCGTCGCCGTCGATACAGAGTCGCTGCTGTCGCCAGTCGCCGGACCGGCCTGAGCCGAGCCTGGCTCCTCCAGCGCAGCCGTCACGAGCATCGTGCGGCCGGCCACCCGCGCCGCGATCGGCTCGAGCCACGCGCGGCTCTTCTCGACGGCGTCCTTCGCCGCGCGCCTGGACGGAGCGAACACGAACACGATCCGGTCGCTCTCGACGTCGACCCGCCGCGCGAGCGACAGGTACATCTTGTAGAAGCTGTCCTTGGCGCGGCGCACTTCTTCGAGAAACGCCCCCTGGATGCCGCTGGCGGCGCCGGACGTCGACGCCGACGCCCGCGAAACGGGCACCTCGACGCGCGAGGGCGGAGCCGGCGCCGACACCGTCTCCAACGCCTCCTCTGACTCGTACTCCGCATCCGCCTCGAACACCGGTTCCGGCACCGGTGGCGCCGACTTGCGGACCGGCGCGGGCACGGGTTTCGGCGCAACGGGCGCATGCCGGCCCGGCGCCGCCGCCGGCCTGGCCGGCGCGGCCGGTGGGAACGTGCGGCGGGACGCCGGCGAAACGCTTCCGCCTCCCGATCCGGACGGTGCCCGGCCCGCCGGCGGCAGGGCGCCGCCCTGCCGGAGCTGCTCGATCAGATCGGCGAGCGGCGTCAGCTTCCGCAGGTGGATCCACTTGAGCAGCGCCATCTCGAGGTGATACCGCGGCTCGGCCGCGTTCCGCAGATCCGACTCGGCGCGGGTGATCAGATCGAACGACCGCAGCAGATCCTCGCGCGAGAACTGCTTTACGAGCGCCGCCACCCGGTCGCGCTCCCCCTCCGGGACGACCTCGGGGTCCTCAAGGTGCCCCCCGTCGACCGAGATCAGCATCAGGTCGCGCACCAGCCGAGACAGGTCCTTGCAAAGCAGGCGCAGGTCGTAGCCGGTCTCGATCGCCCGGTTGGCGAGATCGAACGCGGCCGCCGCCTCTTCGGCCGCCACCGCGTCGAGGATGTCGAGCAGGAGGTCGCGCCCCACGATGCCGAGCGCGGAGGCGACGTCCTCCTCCGAGACCTTGTCGCCGGCGAACGCCAGCACCTGGTCGAACGCCGTCAGGCCGTCGCGCATGCTGCCGTCGGCCGCCCGTGCGATCAGGGCGAGGGCCGCGGCCGACACCTCGAGCCGCTCGGCGTCGGCGATCTTCCGGAGTTGCGCCGCGATCGCCTTCTCGGAGATCGTGCGGAACTCGTACACCTGCGCGCGGGAGATGATCGTCTCGGGGATCTTCGCGAGCTCGGTCGTCGCCATGATGAAGACGATGTGCGGCGGCGGCTCCTCGACCGATTTCAGCAGCGCGGCGAACGAGGGCTTCGAGAGCTGGTGCACCTCGTCGATGATGAAGATCTTGTAGCGGTCCCGCGCGGGCGGGATCGCCAGGCCCGAAATGATGACGTCGCGGACGTTGTCGATGCCGGTGTGGGTGGCCGCGTCGATCTCGAGCACGTCCATGTCGCGGCCCGCGGCAATCTCCACGCAGGCGTCGCACGTGCCGCACGGCTCCGCGGTCGGCCCGTTCTGGCAGTTGAGCGCACGGGAGAGGATCCGCGCCGTCGTCGTCTTGCCGACGCCGCGCGGGCCGGCGAAGACGAACGCCTGCGCAAGGCGGCCGCTGCCGATCGCGTTCTTCAGCGTGTTGGTGACCCCGCCCTGCCCGACGACGTCGTCGAAGCGCTGCGGACGCCACTTGCGGGCCAGGACCTGGTAGGACATCGGAAGGCTCAGGGCTCAAGGCTCAGGGCTGAAGCCCTGCGCTATCTGGAGATCATCGCGCCCGGCGGCGGGCCCCACCGCGACCCGGATGGCCCTGCGGCACATGACAGGCCCTGCTGAGCGCTGCTGCCTTCCGGCCCTGACGCGGTTCACAGGCTGACATTGCACAGGATCCGGGCCGCGGTGCGGCCCGCCCCCGATGGAGTGATTCAGTGTACTTCGCGCCGCCTGAATGGTCCAGCGGTCCCCGACCCCCGATCCCTGACCCCTGGTCCCCGTCTTCCGTCATAATTCCCAACCGTGACCTCCCCGGCACGGTCTACTGCCAGTGTGAGCGATGCCGAGCTCATCGAGCTGGCCCGGAACGGCGATCGTGCGGCGTTCGGCACCCTCGTCGAACGGTACCAGCAGGTGGTGTTTCGCGCCGCGCTTGCCGCGCTCCGCTCGCGCGAGGACGCCGAGGAGGTGGCCCAGGACGCGCTGCTCCTGGCCTTCCGCAAGCTCGACAGCTTCCGCGGCGAGTCGAGTTTCAAGACCTGGCTCCTCACGATCGCCTGGAACCGCGCGATGGACCGCCGGCGACGGCTCGGCGAGTGGCTCCATCGCTTCGTCGGGCGCGACGAGAGCCGCGAGTTCGACGTGGCCTCCGCGGCCCAGTCGACCGAGGCGACGATGATCGCCGCGGAGGCACGGCGGGACGTGCGGCGGATGCTCAGGACGCTGCCGGCCCGCTACCGTGACGCGCTGCTGCTCTCGGCATCCGGGGATCACACGTTCGAGGAAATCGGGCGGTTGCTCGGCATCCCAACGGGGACCGCGAAGTGGCGGGCGATGCAGGGACGGCGGCTGCTCAGGAAGAAGCTCGTGGGCCGCGGCCTCGGCGGCGAAAAGCTCGCGAGCGAAGACACGACAGGAGCGGGATCATGACCGCGGGTTCACGTCGAGACGACGAGCACCGACCCGGCGACGCGCTCGACGACGCCATCGACGAGGCGCTCGGGTCGGCGATGCGGGCTCACACCGTCGACCTGCGCGAGCGCGTGCTGGCGCGGATCGACGAGCCCGCCGATGTCCCCGCCGCCTGGTGGCGATTCGTGCTTCGCCCGGCCCTGCTCCCCGCAGCCGGCGCGGCGCTGGTCGTGATTGGTGTCGCCCTCACGTGGCAGCACGCGGACGACACGCTGGCGAGGATTGGGGCTCCGCATCCTGCCGCGAGCGTCGCTCATGCCAGACCCGGTGCAGCGCTCGCGCCGAAGGCGAAGGTCCCACCGGCCCAGGCATCGGTCGCGCCGCCGTCCGCCGTCCCCGCCGGCAGAAGCCACAGGCGCGCTGCTGCCCCAACGGCCACCGTGGCCGCCGCCAGGCCCGCCCTCGAACGTCCGCTCCCCGCGGCCGGCCAGCGGGTCGCCGCAGCCTCGCTCCTGGACATCGACGCCATGAGCGCGCCCAGGGGCGTCACCGCCGACAGCGTCCTGTTCGGGGATGAGGCTGAACCGGCCGAATCCCCGGTACCGGGCGCGATGGGCGGCGATCTCGGGGATCCGATCAAGCCGATCCCGGCGCCGCGGCCGATCGCCATTCCGCCGATTGCGCCGGCCCCCATCGTCGAGGCGCCCCCTGTGTCTACGCTGGCGCCGCCGACGAGCCCCACCCCAACCGTTGGTGAGATCACTCGGGATCCGTCGGGTCCCGGCAAGTCCGAAGGAGACCGTCCATGAAGACTCGATTGGTTCTGTCGTTCATCGTCGCCGGCGTCGTCGCGCTGACGTGCGGCGTCCTGCCCGCCGCAGCGCAGGAGTCCGCACAGACCGTGAGGGCGTCGATTCCGCCGCAGGGTCCGGTTCCGCCGAAGCCCGCCGTCCAGCCGCCGGCGCCGCAGCTTGCGCCTTCGTTGAAGGGATCCGGCGAAGCCGAGGCCGCCAACGTGAAGATCGAAGTGACCATCACCTACCAGGTCGGCAACGCCGCGCCGGTAAGACGGACGGCGACGCTGACGATCGCCGATCAAGGGCGCGGCTATCTCCGGTCGGGCAATCAGGTGGCCGTGCCGTCGACGTCGTACCAGCCGGTGAATCCATCGATCAAGCCCGACGCCGGCATGCCTGCCGTGCCGGCGCCGCTGACCTCGTTCAACTACAAGTCGGTCGGCCTGAACGTCGATGCGGGCAATGTCTACATCCAGGGGAACAAGGCCAAGCTGCTCCTCAGCGTCGAATTCAGCGCCATCGACGAGAAGTCGGCCGACCTGGCCGGCCGGCCGCCGTCGTTTCCCACGTTCTCGGAGAACCTGTCGCTGGTCCTCGAGAGCGGCAAGCCGCTCATCGTTGGCGAGTCGAGCGACTATGTGGGCAACGTCGAGCGGAAGCAGAGCGTCGAGGTGAAGGCGACCATCCTGCGGTAGCATGGGGGCATGGACGCCGTTACTCCCGCGCTCCGGCGGGCCTGGCAGCGGCACGAGCGGCGATGGGCCGACAACCTGTTCGTTTACGCCGTCGTGTCGAGGCGCAGCCACGGCGTGTCGGTGGGCATCAACC
The DNA here is from genome assembly GCA_963727765.1 of uncultured Acidobacteriota bacterium. Lineage (GTDB taxonomy): Bacteria > Acidobacteriota > Vicinamibacteria > Vicinamibacterales > Fen-181 > FEN-299. The sequence goes on along the minus strand of CAVSGZ010000008.1, from coordinate 103,048 downwards.
TCAACCCGTCGAAGGCCTGCAATTTCGACTGCATCTACTGCCAGGTCGACCGCGACGTGCCGCCGCGCACGCGCTCTGTGGATCTCGAACGGCTGACCGCGGAGCTTGACGCCGTGCTGCAGGCGGCCGCCGACGGCACGCTCTACCTGGCGCCGCCATTCGACGCGCTGCCGCCCGACCGGCGCGAGGTGCGCGACATCGCGTTTTCGGGCGACGGGGAACCGACGACGTACTCGAAGTTCGAGGAGGCCGTGGAGATCGCGGCCGCCGCCCGCCGCCGGTTCGCTCTCGAGGCCACGAAGATCGTCCTCATCACCGACGCGGCGTACCTCGCGAAGCCCGCGGTGCGCAAAGCACTCGCGGTGATGGACGCGAACAATGGCGAGATCTGGGCGAAGCTCGACGCCGGATCCGAGGACTACTTCACGCTGATCGACCGCCCGAACGTGCCACTGCAGCACGTGCTGGACAACATTCTCGACGCCGCCCGCGTCCGGCCGGTCGTGATCCAGTCGCTGTTCATGCGTGTGAACGGAGAGCCGTTCCCTGACGCCGAGATCGAGGCCTACTGCGGCAGATTGAACTCACTGCTCGCGAGCGGCGGGCAACTCAAGGGGATCCAGCTCTACACGATCGCGAGGAAGCCTGCCGAACCGACCGTCACTCCCCTCTCCGACGTGGAGCTCGACCACGTGGCCGATCTCGTCCGCGCGCGAGTGCCGGTTCCCGTTGAGACGTTCTACGGGGTTTCGTAACCGGCGGGGCTAAAGCCCCGCCCTCCACCCGCTTGTGCAAGACGACATCGTCCGGATGTAGGCCGGCCCTTCAGGGCCGGCGTCACTGAATCTGATCCGCCAGCAGTCCGACCGCCAGCGCGTAGGCGTGGGCGCAGTTGTACTGCAGCAGGACCGAGTAGTTGTCGAAGACGAGGAAGTCGCGCGATCCGGCCCGGACGAGCGACGCCGTCGTCGCGGTATTGGGGAGCGCCTGGCGCCCGCTTCCCCGGACGCCGAGCGCGCGCCAGCGCGCGAGCGTCAGGCTGCCGGTCATCTGGCGGACGGCTTCGCACCCTTCGGCGCGCAAAGGCGCGGCGGCCGCGATCTTCTCGGCCGTCCCGGCCGGCACGACGACCAGGATGCCCCACCCCGCACCCGGCTTCCACCCGTTCTGCTTCAGGAAGTTGGCGATCGACGCGAAGACATCGGCCGCCGATCCCCAGATGTCCCGCACGCCGTCGCGATCGAAATCCTCGGCGAACTTCAGGTAGCTCGACGGCATGAACTGCGGCTGCCCCATCGCGCCCGCCCACGACCCCTTCATCTTCGCGAGGTCGATGTCGCCGCGATCGACCATCTGCAGGGCGGCGAACAACTCCTCGCGGAACATCGCGGCGCGGCGATTGTCGTAGGCGAGCGTCGCGAGCGCGGCGATTGTCGGCCGCACGCCGCTGAAGCGGCCGAAGTTCGACTCGAGGCCCCACACCGCGACGATGATGGACGACGGCACGCCGTACTGCGACGACACCTTCTTGAGCAGCGCCGCATGGCGCCTGGACATGTCGCGCGCCATTTTCACCGTCTTCCGGTCGACGTGGCGCTTCAGATACTCACCGATCGTCTGCGTGCGCTCGGGCTGGGTCTTGTCCCGCTCGACGATGATCGGCTGCGGCTCGAGGCCGGTGAGCGCCGCATCGACCGTCCGCTCGCTGATCCCGCGCGCCAGCGCTTCCTGGCGCAGCGCCGCCAGCCAGTCGGCAAACGGCGCCGGCGGCGGCGAGGCGGTTTCCTGCCCCGGCGCGATCGACGGAACGACCGCGGCCGCAAGGACGAGCGACAGCGTCACGATGGACCGGCTGAGTCGGTTCGGCATCACGGTGCCGACATTATCTGACGAGACACATCGCGGCGCCACCTGGCTTCGGGCGTCGCTGTATACTCGCCGGGATGACGACCAATCGAACTCTCAGCCGCAGCTTCCTGCTCGGCCCTCTCATCGTTGCACTCCTGATCCTCACCGGCGGCTTCGGCACCCGCGCGCCGCTCATCGCCCGGGCCGACACGAACACGATCGTCGATCCGAGCGTCTACAAGGAGCTTCGCTTCAGGTCCGTCGGACCGCACCGCGGCGGTCGCGTGACCGCCGTGGCCGGCGTCCGCCGCCAGCCGCACACCTTCTACATGGGCGCCGCCGGCGGCGGAGTCTGGAAGACGACCGACGCCGGACACTCCTGGCTCAACGTGTCGGACGGCTTCTTCGCCACCGCGTCGATTGGCGCCATCGGCGTCGCCGAGTCGAATCCCGACGTCGTCTACGTCGGCACCGGCAGCGCCGCGATCCGGAGCAACGTCATCCTCGGCAAGGGGGTCTACAAGTCGACCGACGCCGGGAGGACCTGGAAGTTCGTCGGCCTGAAGACCGTCGGACAGATCGGCTCGCTCAAGGTCGATCCGAGGAATCCCGACATCGCCTACGTCGCGGCGCTCGGCCAGCCGTTCGGATCGAGTCCCGACCGCGGCGTCTTCCGCACGACCGACGGCGGGCTGACGTGGAAGAAGGTGCTCTACATCAACGACCACACCGGCGCGGTGTCGCTCTCGATGAACCCGTCGAACCCGAAGGAGATCTACGCCGGCGCGTGGCGCGGCGAGCGGAAGCCGTGGACGATCATCAGCGGCGGCCCGGCCAGCGAAGGCGGCATCTACAAGACGCTCGACGGCGGCGAGACCTGGACGCACCTCACGGCAGGCCTCCCGCGGAACCTGGTGGGCAAGGCCGGCGTCGATCTCGCGCCGTCGAACCCGAAGCGGGTCTACGCGATTCTCGAGGCCCCTGGCACCGAGGCCGGCGTCTACCGGTCCGACGATGCCGGGGCGACGTGGCAGCAGGTGAGCAGCCAGGCCAGCTTGATCGCCCGGCCGTTCTACTACACCTACGTCAACGTCGACCCGCAGCACGAGGACGTCATCTACGTCAACAACCTGTCGTTCTGGAAGTCGACCGACGGCGGCAAGAGCTGGCGCAGCCGCCCGACGCCGCACGGCGACAACCACGGCATGTGGATCAACCCCGACAACCCGAACGTCTTCATCCAGTCGAATGACGGCGGCGCCAACGTCACGCTCGACGGTGGGAAGTCGTGGTCCTCGCAGCTCAACCAGGACACGGCTGAGATCTATGCCGTCGGGCTCGACGACCAGTTCCCGTACCGGATCTACGGCGCGCAGCAGGACACCGGCTGGACGGCGATCGTCCCCAGCCTGCCGCCGAGCGGGGTGTCGTACGACTCGCCTATCCAGACGTGGACCCAGGGGCCGGGCTGCGAGACCGGGCCCGTCATGCCGAAGCCCGGCGACCCGACGATCGTGTACGGCTCGTGCAAGGGCGAGTTCACGCGGATGAACATGCACGTCGGCCAGGAGCAGCAGCGCTGGGTGCAGCCCGAGAACCGCTACGGGCAGGCGGCGCGCGATCTGAAGTACCGGTTCCAGCGCGTGTCGCCGATGGAGATCTCCCCCGCCGATCCGAAGGTGATCTACTACGGCTCGCAGTTCGTGCACCGCACGCGCGACGAGGGCGTGACATGGGAGGTGATCAGCCCGAATCTCACGGCGTCCGAACCCGACAAGCAGGGGATCTCGGGCGAGCCGATCACGCGCGACATCACCGGTGAGGAGATGTACTCGACGCTCTACTCAATCCGCGAGTCGGCGCTCGAGCCCGGCGTCATCTGGACTGGGTCGAACGACGGACCGGTCTACGTCACGCGCGACAACGGGAAGACGTGGAAGAACGTCACGCCGAAGGGCCTGCCGCCCGGCGGCCGCGTGCAGAACATCGAGCCCTCGCCGCACCGCAAGGGCTCGGCCTACATCGCCGTCTACCGCTACCTACTGAACGACTGGCAGCCCTACATCTACCTGACCGACGATTACGGCACGACCTGGACGCGGCTGACCGACGGGACGAACGGCATCCCGGGCGACTTCCCGACTCGGGTGGTCCGCGAGGACCCGGGATATGCCGGGCTGCTCTACGCGGGCACCGAGTTCGGCCTCTTCATCTCCTTCGACAACGGCGCGCACTGGCAATCGTTCCAGCAGAACCTGCCGGTCACGCCGGTGACTGACCTCCGCATCCACCACGGCGATCTCGTGCTCTCCACGATGGGGCGCGGGTTCTTCATCATGGACGACGTGCTGCCGCTGCAGCAGGTGGCGGCGGCGGTGGCCGCAGCGCATGGCGGGCCGGTGCAGTGGAAGTCCGGGCTGGCAGACCTGCGCGCCGCGTGGCGCATGCGCTACAACGCGATGGGCAGCCGCCCAGACGAGCCGCAGTATCCGCCGCCGGGCGCCTACATCGACTACTTCCTCGCCAGCGAGGCGACCGGGCCGGTGACCATCGACATCCTGGACGCGAAGGGCCAGGTCGTGCGGACCTTCTCGAGCGAGGCGCCGGCGCGGGCGGTTGCGGTGCCGCGGGTCGAGACGGGCGACGAAGATTCGCCGCGCCGCGGCACGGTGCCGCCGGTCAGGTTGTCGAGAGAGGCAGCGATGCACCGGTTCGTGTGGGACCTTCGCGTCGCGCCCGTTCCGGGTGACGCGGGCCGCGGCGGCGCGCCGCTGGTGGTACCGGGCACCTATCAGGTCAGGCTGAAGGTGGGCTTGCCCGCCGAAGCTGGCGCGACCCCAAGAACAGAACCAGCGAAGGCGGGCGATCTGGTCGAGACCAAGCCGCTCGAGGTGAAGCTCGATCCGCGCGTGGCCACCGACGGCGTGACCATCGCCGATCTCCAGGAGCAGTTCGACCTGCTGCGCCGCATCCAGGCCGCGTCGTCCGACGCGCGGGAGACCGCAACGCTGATCGAGTTGGCGATCCGGGCCCGATCGTCGGACCGGGCGAGCGTCTCGGCGCTCGAAGCGCTCCACGCGAAGCTCGTCACGGCTGGCGGAGCGTATCCGGAGCCGATGCTGATCGACCAGTTGTCGAACCTCGCGCGCATGGCCGGCAGCGCCGATCAGAAGGTCGGCCGGAGCGCGTTCGAGTATCTGGCAGAACTCGAGAAGGAACTCGCGGCGATCAAGGCGGAGGCGAAGAAGCTGGGAGCGTAGGCCCTCGCCCGGTGTCTAATCCCTCAAACGGAGGGGTGCATGACCGGCGACTTGTGGCGTGAGATCCTCTTCGGCCTGCGTCAATACCGCCGGTCGCCCGGCCTGGCGGCAGGCGTCGCTCTGACCATTGGCCTCGGCGTCGGGGCCAACCTGGCGATCGTCGCATTGCTCTCCGAGGTCTTCTTTCCGGCCGCGCCCTACCGCGATGCTTCGCGGCTCGTGATGGTCGAGAACACGGGCCCGTATTTCTTCAACGGCAACGTCTCGGAGGGGTTGACCGACGCCCGGGTGTCGATGCCCGACTTCGAAGACGTCCGGGCGGGCCAGCGGAGCCTCTCATCGGTCGGAGCTTTCAGCGACGGTCACGTGTCGGTGCTCACCGGCGGCGAGCGGCCGAGAAGCGTGTGCCGCGTCTATGTCACGCCCGGCCTCTTCGAAACGCTCGGTGCCGCAGTGCTGCGCGGGAGGCTGTTGGGCCCCGCCGACTTCGCGCCCGGCGCTCCGCCCACCGCGCTTGTGACCGACGGGCTTTGGCGCACGGCCCTCGGGTCGGACCCCGGCGCAACTGGACGTTCGGTCCGCCTCGACGATCAGCCGTTCACCATCGTCGGCGTCATTCCCGCCGGCGTGTTCGGCCTGCTCCAGCCGCGCGAGCAACTCGTCGACGAGGGCCGCCTCGACCGCTGCGTGATCACGCCTCTCGTGGCCGGCTCGCGCGGCGAGAGCGAGATGCTGCTGAAGTACCAGGCCACGCAGCGCGACAGCCCCGCGCTGAGCGTGCTCGGCCGGCTGCAGCCGGCGCAGACACTCGCCTCGGCGAACAGAGACGTGGCCAACCTCGGCTCCCGCATCCGCGAGCAGAACAAGGCTACCAACGCGAAGCGCGGGCTGCGAGCCGTCTCGCTCGACCAGTGGCGCACGGCGGAAGTCCGCCCGCTGCTGGTCTTGCTCGCCGCGGCCGCCGCGCTCGCCTTCCTGGTCGCGTGCGCCAACGCGGCCGGACTGGTCCTCACCGACACGATCGGGCACCAGGCGGAGCTCGGCATCCGCCAGGCGCTCGGGGCAGGGTCGGCGCAACTGGTGGGCGTCGTGCTCGTTCGCGCCGTCTTGTGGTCCCTGCCCGGCGCGCTGCTTGGGTTCCTCTTTGCCGAGGCGACCATCGCGGCGATCCGATGGGGCGCTTCGGCGGGGGCCGACCAGGTGGCGGGCGTGGCCTTCGGCCCGGCGGTCTTCGGGGCGGGCCTGGCGCTGACGCTTCTCGCCGGCCTCGCCACCGGAAGCGTGGCCGCCTGGACCCTGCGGCGGCGCAACCTGGTGGACGTCCTTCGTGAAGGCGGCCAGACGACGTCGGGAGGCCGGACGAGCCACAGGGTGACGTTCGCGCTTGTCGCGCTGCAGGTTGCGGCGGCCACGGCCCTGACATTCGGCGCCGCGCTGCTCGTGCACAGCATGTGGAACGTCGTCTCGGCGGACCGCGGGTTCGACATCGACAAGGGCTTCGCGATCCAGGTCCGGCTGCCCCGGTCGAAGTACCCGACATCCGCCGCGAGCGGCGAGTACTTCCGGCGGGCGATCGCGCGACTGCGCGCCCTGCCCGGTGTCGTGTCGGCCGGTGTCAGCGTGTCGCCACCGCTCACCGACACCAGTGTCATGCTGAGCGGAGACTTAGAGGTGGCCACGCCCGCCGGGAAGAAGGCGCTCAGCCGTCTCAACGGACAGTTCGTCACGCCAGGCTACTTCGAGTCGATCGGCATGAGGCTCGTCCGCGGCCGCTTCTTCTCCCCCGCCGACGAGCAGGCCAACGCGCCGGTGGTCGTGGTTGACGAGGTGTTCTGTCGCACCTACCTCCGGGGCGCGGATCCGCTCGCCTCGACGCTGGCGTTCGACCGCAACCTCTCGATTGTCGGCGTCGTCGGCGACGTGCGCCAGGCGACCGAGCGGGACCCGGAACATCTCTCGGCGATGGCCAGGTCCGGAACGGCGTACCTGCTCTACGAGTCCTTCAAGCGGCCGCCCTCGTGGAGTTTCCTGGTCGTGCGCGCCGCGAGCGACCCCGGCAGGCTGGCCGACGCGGCGATCAAGGAACTGCTGCTCGTTGACAACGCGGCTTGTCTCGACGACCCGCGGACCTTCTCGCAGCTCTTCGCGCGAAAGGTGGCCGAGCGGCGGCGCATCCTCGGTCTCATCGGCGGCTTCGCCGCCATCGTGCTGCTCATCACGGCCCTCAGCCTGACCTCCGCGCTGGCGCAGTTCGTCGCGTCGCACACCCACGACCTCGCCATCCGCTTCGCCATCGGCGCCAGCCGCGCGCGCGTGGTCGCGCTCACCTCGCGGCACCTGGCCGCGGCGGTTGGCGTCGGCCTCGCCGCCGGAGGCGTGGGCGGCCTGTGGGTTGCCAATGCGCTGACCAGCCAGCTCTACGGGGTCGTGCCCTGGGATCCGTCCACGATCGCCGGCGCCGTTGCGGTGCTCGCGCTGCTCGCGATAGCCGCCGCCGCGGGGCCGCTCTGGCGCGCGAGCCGCGTGGATCCGGCGAGGGCATTGCGGGCGTTGTGAAGCGGGTCTTCAAACCCGCCGGCCGGCGCCACCTTTGATATGATCCGCGGGCCGGCCCCGATCGCGGCCCGGCTGTTGCTCGAATCACTTCATCCCCCTCGAAGGACCGCACCATGACCGCAACCGGCGCTCGACGTCTTGCTCTCACGACCGCGCTCTGTCTCCTGCTCGCTGTCGCGCTCGCTGCCGCCGCCCCGGGCACGAAGACGATCACCTTCGCCGACCTGATGAAGTTCCGCGCCATCGGCGGGACGACGATTTCCGAGGACGGCACGGTGCTGACCTACGGCCTTCAGCCCGACCGCGGCGATGGTGAAGCGGTCGTGCACTCGCTCGCGACCGGCAAGGCCGTGCACGTCCCGCTCGGCGGTTCGCCGTCCATCTCGAAGGACGCACGCTTTGTCGCGATGGTGCTCAAAGTGCCGTTCGCACTCAGCGAGAAGACCGGCCGGGACAAGCCCAAGCCGGGCATGGCGCTCGTCGATGTCGCCGCCGGCACGGTGACCAAGTTCGAAAACGTCGAGAAGTTCGCCTTTTCGGACGATTCGCGCTGGCTCGCCTACCTCATCGCCGCGGCAGAGGCGCGGAACGGCGACCGGCCGGCGGGCCAGGCTGCGGCACGCGGCGCCGGCGCAAGGGCAGGCTCGCCCGCCGAAGCGGCCTCGAGTTCGAGAACGGAGGCCGCGAAGGTGGGGAGCCCACTGAAGCTCCGCGATCTCACGACGGGCACCGAGCGCGAGATCGCGTCGGTTGCAGCCTTCGCGCTCGACCCGTCATCGAAGTTCCTCGCTGTCGTCGTCTCAGGCGCCGAGGGCAAGGGAAATGGCGTGTTCGTCTACTCACTCTCCGACGCGGCGGCCGCACCCGTGGCCGCGACGCAGGCAGACAAGATCCACTACGAGACGCTCACTTGGGCGAAGGACGGGCACGCGCTGGCCTTCCTGTCCGGCCTCGAGAAACCCGCCGGCTCGGCGACCCTCTCGATCTGGGATGCGGCCACCAAACAGGCAAGGCAGGTCGCGGCGTCCGAACAAGCGCCAAAGGGCTGGACGCTCCCGCTCAAGAACGACCTCGCCTGGTCGAAGGACGGCAAGTGCCTGTTCTTCGGCTTCAAGCCGCCGCTGAAGGGCGCCGCGGCCGCCGGCACCGAGAACGCCGAGAAGACCGACAAGGACGCCGCACCCGATCCGTACGACTTCGACGCGATCCTCGCGAAGGTCGAGGGCGACGTGTGGCACTGGAACGACCCGCGCATCATCCCGCAGCAGAAGATCATGTGGAACCGCGAGAAGGACCGGACCTACCGCGCGGTGCTGCGCCTCGACAGCGGGAAGATCGTTCAACTGGGCAGTCTCGACCTGCCGGACGTCGCCGTGCCCGAGAACGCGAAGCTGGCGCTGGCGACCTCTGACGTCCCCTACCTGAAGGAGACGACCTGGGGCGAGGGCGGGCGGGACGTCTTCGTCGTCGATCTCGAGACCGGCGCGCGCACACTCGTCGTCAGGAAACTGAACGGCCAGCCGTCGATGTCGCCCGACGGTCGGTTCGTCGCCTTCTTCGACGGCACGAACTGGCGACTCTTCGACACCTCGACGAAGACGGCGCGTGTCGTGACGGCCGGATTGAAGGTGATCCTCACCGACGAAGAGCACGACACGCCCGACGCGGCGCCCGCCTACGGCCTCGGCGGCTGGGTGGACGATGGAGCGAGCCTGCTGGTCTACGACCGCTTCGATATCTGGCGGATCCCGACCTCGGGCGGCGAGCCGGTCAACCTGACAGGCAGGGCCGGGCGCGCCGCGCAGATCACCTTCCGCGTTGTCGCGCTCGAGCGTGGCGAGCGGGGGCCCGGCGGGCGCGGGGGCGGAGAGTCGTCGTTGTCGAGCCGAGAGCCGCTGCTGCTGACGGCGTATCACAACCGGGAGAAGAACTGGGGCTTCTACGCGGCCTCGTTCTCGAAGCCCGGCGTCGAGCGCCGCCTCGACGAGAAGAAGCTCTTCAAGTTCATCGCGAAGGCGAAGAAGGCCGATGTCGTGCTCTTCTCGCGCGAGGACTACGGCGAGTTCCCCGACGTGTGGGCAGCCGACCTGTTCTTCAAGGCGCCGAAGAAAGTCTCCGACGCCAACCCGCAGCTCGCCGACTTCGCGTGGGGCACGGCGGAACTGGTGGACTACAAGAGCCAGGACGGCGTGCCGCTGCAGGGCGTGCTCATCAAGCCGGCGGGCTACGTGCCTGGCAGGCGCTACCCGGTCATCACGTATTTCTACGAGCGGGAATCGCAGCTGCTCTACGCGTTCAACGAGCCGGTGGTCAACCACCGGCCGTCGTTTCCCGTCTACGCCGGCGCGGGCTACGCCATCTTCCTCCCCGACGTCGTGTTCACGACCGGGCATCCCGGCCAGTCGTTCGTCAAGTGCCTCGTGCCCGCGGTCCAGAAGCTGGTGGACATGGGCGTCGCCGACCCGAAGAAGCTCGGCCTGCACGGGCACTCGTGGGGCGGCTACGGCACGGCCTACATGGTGACGCAGACCGGCATGTTCGCCGCGGCCGTGGCGGGCGCGCCGGTGGCCAACATGACGAGCGCCTACGACGGCATCCGCTGGGAGACGGGCATCGCGCGGCAGTTCCAGTACGAGAAGAGCCAGAGCCGCATCGGCGCGTCGCTCTGGGAGAGGCGGGACCTCTACCTCGAGAACTCCCCGCTGTTCTTCGTCGATCACGTGACGACGCCGGTGCTCATCGAGCACGGCGACGAGGACGGCGCGGTGCCGTGGTACCAGGGGATCGAGTTCTATCTTGCGCTGCGGCGGGAGGGCAAGGACGTGATCCTGCTGCAGTATCGCGGAGAGCCGCACCACCTGCAGAAGTACCCGAACAAGCTCGATTACTCGATCAAGATGAAGCAGGTACTTCGACCACTACCTCAAGGGGGAGCCGGCCGCTGACTGGATCGTGAATGGGCAGCCATACACCGGCAGGTAATCGGAACTGACGATGAGGAGTCGGAACTAACGAAGAGGAGTCGAGACCTGACGATTGAGCAGTCGGGACTGACGATGGGAAGTCGCCGCCGGCCTCGAGGCCGCCCGTCGCACGCCGCGAGTCGCCAGCCGTCGTGCTACGCCCGTCCTCAGTCTCGCCGCAGCGTGAGGTACAGCGCGACGGGACCGAGGATGAGCCATGCGCTCGCGCCGAGCGCGAGCGCCCATCGGAGAACGGGCGAGAGGTCGGCCAACGACTGGGCGGTCTCGGACCAGGTTGGGAAGGTCGGAAGGAACTCGGTCAGCGACGCCGGCCCGATCCATCGCGCGAACGCCAAGAACGAGACGACAGCAGCGACCAGCCCTGCGACGAACGCGGCGGCATGAACGAGCGTGACGGGCGCGGCGGCCCGGCGTTCGGCCTCCTGTCGCGCGCGCAGCTGGGCCCGCCACCAGACGAGACCCGCCGACGGCGCCGGCGCCGAGCGCCGAATCCGGTCGCGCTCGCCGCGCAGGGCCGATGCCACGAGCGCAAGGTCGCGGCACGCTTCGCATTCGGCCAGGTGTCGGCCGAGCTCGCCGTCGGCCGGGTTCAACAGTTCTCCGGCAATGGCGGCCGAGGCCACGTCGCTCGATCGAAGGCACTCGCGACTCATTCCCTCACTCCTCCGCCTTCGCCCTTCCGCCTTCGCCCGTCGGGCTGCGGCGGACAAGCCGGGCTACGGCGGACAAGTCGTTCCCAGATCCCCGCAGCAGCACCGCGAGCTTCTTCCGGGCCCGGAACAGCAGCACCCGGATCCCCCCGGTCCTCAACCCCAGCGCGTCCGCGATCTCCTGGTGCGACGCGCCTTCGGCGTAAGCCAGCCACAACAGCTCACGCTCCCGGGTCGACAGGCGCCCGAGCGCGCGGCGAAGGTCCACGCGCTCCTCGTGCCCGCGCTCGAAGCCCGGCGCCACCGCGTCGGCCGCGTCGCGCTTCTCGTCGAAAGGCCGCGTCTCGCGCCGCGCGTCGCGTCGACGGCGGTCGTGCACCAGGTTCGTGGCGATGCGGAACAGGTAGTTGCGCCGGTGCAATTCGCTCTTCCACCGGTGCCTGACGCCGAGGAAACGGATGTAGGTCTCCTGCAGGAGGTCGTCGGCGGCGTGCGGATCGCCGGTCACGTGGAAGAGATAGGCCCAAACGGCGCGCGAGGTCAGGTCGTAGAACGTACGGAAGGCGTCTTCATCCAAGCGGGGTGGGTCGGCAGCCTCGATCGCCCGCTCGTCGAGGCGACCGATTCCCGCCACAACCAGATCTCGCGCCACGCCTGAATCCTCCGGGCTACTTGGCCGGGTGGGCATCGGTCGTCCGCTCGTCGCGGGACATCGCAGGACCCAGAATCCCCATGTGGCGCGAGAGCAGGTACGACGCTCCGGCCGCCAGGATGAACCCGATGCCGAGCGAGATGGCGAAGACGGCGACCAGCCACATCATCTGCGACAGGTCCCACGGCAGGGTTCGCCTGGCGATCATGAGGCCACCCCCTCCGCACGCCAGGACCATGCCAATCTCGGTTGCCCAGAGAATACGCCGCATCGGCCCCCCGACGGAAGCGGTTGTAGGGCCGAGCACGATCGGTGTCGATTCGAGGAACCGTTTGCCGGCCGGCGTCGCGATGTAAGCCAGCAGATCCTCGTTAGTGCCCAACCTGTCGAACAGCTTGTTCTGCGCCTCGGTCTGCGTCTTGAGCAACCGGGTCCACCGCTTGTTGTCGGTGACCGTCTTGATGAGCCAGACGAGCAGGCCGGTGATCACGCAGAAGACGAGAAAAGCGGTCATGCCTCCCAGGAAGCCGCTCCACATATGGAGCATCTGGGTGTCGCGGTCGGGCGTCTCGTAGTAGCCGGGTTCGAACTGACCGAAGTAGTACGACGCGTTGTGCGCCACGTCGGGGTGCTGGGCAAGGAACGCCGCCAGCTCGGGGTACGGCTCCATGTAGGCGGCGTTCTGAAGCAGCTGTGGGTCGAGCGCCAGCACGTGACCCAGCGCGGGGCTGTACCGGGAGAGCACCTGCTTCAGCGCCTGTCGCGTCTGCTTGGCGTCCTCCGAGGGCGCGTAAACGACGGTCGGCTGTGGCGCAGCCTGCCGGGCGGCCGGTGCAACCGGGGGCCGCGCCTGGGGCGCCTGGGGCGCGCCGAGCGCGAGGGCTGACGTGCAGACGACCAACAGCGCAACCAGGACAGCGGTGCATCGACGTCGGATCAGCGCGGGCATCGGCAGGATCTCCTTCTGCCGATTAATACGCTGTGCGAGGACGGGAGGTTAACTGGCGTAATCGGAACTGACGATTGTCAATCGGGGGCTTCGCAGAGGGATCGGAGCTGCTTGTCCGCCGAAGTCGCGCTGGCGACGAAGGCGGAACGCAGAAGAATCGAGACCTGACGATGGGGAATCCCTCTCAGGCGCCAGCCGCGAACCGGCCCTCCGCCATCAGCCGTCAGCCGTCGGTCTGCAAGCGTCTACTCGCTGTTCAGCGCCACGACAGGATTGATGCGCGTGGCTCGGCGCGCCGGGACCACGCAGGCGATGAGGGCGATGGCCCCGAGCGCCAGTGCGGCCAGCGCGATCACTCCCGGGTCGCTCGGGCGCACACCGTAGAGCTGTGACGCCAGCGCCCGACTCAGCCACAGCAGGCCGACACTGCCGGCAACCAGGCCTGCCACGAGGAGCGTCAGCCCTTCCTTCAACACGAGATCGAAGATCGTCCGCGGCGTGCCCCCGATCGCCATGCGGATGCCAATCTCCTTGGTGCGCTGGGTGACGAGGTACGCCAGCACGCCGTAGATGCCAAGCGCCGACAGCAGCAGCGCCACGACGCCAAACCCCATCGAGAGCAGCATCGGCCACCGGCGCGTGACGAGCGACTCGTCGCTCACCTGCTCCATGGTCTTCACGTCGAAGACCGGAAGCTCGGGGTCGAGCTGGGCGATGGCAGAGCGCAGCGGCGCGGCGAGCACGAGCGGGTCCCCGGCCGACCGGAGCGTAAAGGCCATGAACCGGGTCGTGTCGTGCGCCATCGGTAGGTAGTAGGCCCCAACCGGCGTCGTCGAGACCACGAGGCCGTCCTGCTTGACCTCGCCCACCACGCCGACGACGGTGAGGAAGCGCGTCTTCGCGTTGACACCCAGCAGGTCCTCCGCGCTGTCGGGCCGGTACATGCGCCGACCGACCGGGTTCTGGCCGGGCCAGAAGCGCTTGGCGAGCCGCGTGTCCACGATGATGGTGAGCGGCCCGTCGGCCGAGTCGCGGTCGTCGAAGTACCGGCCGTGGACGAGCGGGATCCGCATCGATTCGAAGTAGCCGGCTGCAACCTGGAGACGTGTCGGGGAAATGACCGACTCGCCCGGCTTCATCTGGTACCCCTCGGCGAGGATGACGCTGTCGCTGTGGTCGCCGGTCAGCGGGATCGAATCGGTGGCTCCGACGGCCGTCACACCAGCCAGGCCTCGAAGCCGGCGCACCGCCTCATCGGTGAACCCGCGCAGTTCCTTGTCACCGGGATAGCGTGAGGCCGGAAGCCTGACGCAGGCCGTCAGCACGTGCCGGGGGTCGAAGCCCGGCTCGACGGCCAGAATTTGCCGGAAGCTCGCCAGCAGCAGGCCCGTGCCGACCAGGAGCAGGAACGCCACCGCCACCTGCGTGACGACGAGCCCCCGTCGCAGCAGCCGCGGTCCCCTCCCGCCCGTGCCGGTCCGCCCGCTCTCGTGCAGCACGGCGTTGACGTCCAGCGTGAGGGCGCTCGCCAGCGGGAAAGCCCCGATCACCAGGCCGAGCAACAGGGACAACCCGAGCGTGAAGAGCACCGGCATGAGACCGAGCTGGATCTCGGCGCCGCGCGGGATCTGCGCGAGGTCGAGGCCGGTCAGCGCGCGGAGAGAGGCCCAGCCAACGAACAGCCCGGCGAGGCCGCTCGCCACAGTGAGCAGCAGGCTCTCAGAGAAGAACTGCCGGGCCACGTCCGCCCGCCCGGCGCCCATCGCCAACCGCGTCGCCAGCTCGCGCGAGCGCGCATGCGTCCGCACCAGCGCGAGGTTGATCACGTTGACGCACCCGATCAGCAGGACCAGCAGCGTGCCGGCCCAGAGCAGGTAGAGGCGGCTCTTCACGTTGCGCACGAGATCGTCCTTGAGCGGTACGACCTTCGTGTTGAAGCCGGCGTTGATGAGCAGCGGCTTGAGCGCCGGGATCAGGTCGAGCGACGCGGCGTTGAGCGCGTTGACCTGCGCCTGCGCCTGGGCGATGGTGGCGCCGTCGCGCAGCCGCCCGATGCTCGTCCAGCTGTTGTTGTGACGCGCGTCGTCTGACTTCTGCTGGGCCGTGAACGCGAGCGGGATCCACACGCGCGACTCGGTCTCCAGGAACTGAAAGTCGGCCGGCATGACGCCGACGATGGTAAACGGGCGCCCGTCGAGCCGCATCTGCCGGCCCAGGATGTGCGGATCGCCGCCGAAGCGCTCCCGCCAGTACCCATGGCTGAGCACGACCTTGTCCTCGTGCCCCGGCTCTCCTTCCTCTTCGACGAACGTCCTCCCCAGCTCGGCCTGCACGCGCGCCACGCGGAAGAACGACGGCGTGACCGCCATCACCACGACGCGTTCGGGTCTCCCGCTCTCGCCCGTGCTGCGGTTCCGCGTGTCGTAGAGCGCCAGGCTCTCGGCCGCCTTCATTCCCCTGACGCGGTCGTAGTAGTCCGGCACGCCGCTGCTGCCACGTACGGCTCCCGCTCCCGGATAGCTGTTGTAGACGAGAACGAGCCGGTCCGAATCAGGCACCGGAAGCGGTTTGAGCAGCACCGAGTGCACGATGCTGAACAGCACCGTGTTGGCGGCGATGCACAGCGCGAGCGTCAGGAAGGCCGCGAGGGTGAACCCCTTGTTCTTCCAGAGCGAACGGGCCGCGAAGGCGAGACCTTGTGAAGCCATGAGTATGTGCCGCTCCTCGAGACACGGAGGTGGGACGGGCCCGGGTGACGCGTTGTCTACTGGGGAGACGTATCATACGCTGAGGAAGTTCACCCCAGGACCCTGGTTTCAGTGATTTGAGGGTGGCCATGAACCTCAGCCTGCCGACGGCGGACCTCTACGTGCCCGACAGGGTCGACCCTGCGCTAGCGCTTTCCCGCACCACGCACATGGCCATCGGCGCCCACCAGGACGACCTGGAAATCATGGCGGCAGACGGCATCCTGGCCTGTTTCCGTCAGCCCGACCGCTGGTTCACGGGCGTGGTCGTCACCGACGGGGCTGGCTCTCCGCGAGAGGGGCGCTACCGGGACTTCACCGACGCCCAGATGCGCGAGGTTCGCCGCGCCGAACAGAAGAGGGCCGCCGAGATCGGCGAGTACTCCGCCGTTCTCCAACTCGACCACCCGAGTGCCGTTGTACGGAATCCCACGGACACGCGCCCGGTCGAAGACCTCGTCGAGATCCTCTGCGCCGCGGGGCCGACGGTCGTCTACACGCACAACCTCGCCGACAAGCACGACACGCACGTGGCTGTCGCGCTGCGCGCGATTGCCGCCATCCGGCGCCTGCCGGCCGCCGAGCGGCCGTCGCGCCTCTACGGGTGCGAGGTCTGGCGCGATCTCGACTGGGTGGTCGACGAGGAGAAGGTGATCTTCGACCTCTCGGCCCACGACGACCTGCGGGTGGCGCTCGTCAGCGTGTTCGAATCGCAGGTCGCCGGCGGCAAGCGGTACGACCTCGCCACCGAGGGGCGGCGGCGCGCGAACGCGACCTACGCCGAACCCCACGGCACCGACAGCGCCACCGCGTGCAGCTACGCCCTCGACCTGATGCCGCTCGTCGTCGACGACTTGCTCGACCCGGTGAAGTTCATCGCCGGGATGTGGTGGCCCGGTTCCGCGCCGACGTCGAGAACCGCGTCCGGCGGTTCATCGGGTAGGGCCGGCGTCCTCGCCGGCCGTCTCCTATCGGGCCGCCAGTTCAACCGTCGTCAGAAAGAGCAGCCGCGAGAGATCCTCCATGATCTCGGGCGTGATGATGTCGATCGAGTCCTTCGACGTGTGGTAGAAGGCGAACGGCAGCGGCTTGGCGCCGCCGGTCCCGAACGAGATCGTCGGCACGCCGGCCCACAGGAAGTGCGCCGCGTCCTGCCGCGGGCGGGCGAGATTCGCGTTGGCTGTCGGCGTCACCGGCCTGTGGATGTACTGCTTGTTCTCGCGATCGACGACTTCCCACAGCGCCGGGAAGTTGCGCCCCGAGCCCGCGCTGATCGCCTCGCCGCGCCCAACACTCTCGAGATTGAGCATCGCCTTCGTCTTCCCGTTCGGGATGAACGGGTGAGCGACGTAGAACTCCGAGCCCTTGACGCCCTGCTCCTCGGCGCCGAAGAGCACGAACACGATCGAGCGCTTGAACGAGATCTTCGATTCAGCCAGCGCCTGGGCGACGCCGAGCAGGACGGCCGCGCCCGACGCGTTGTCGTGCGCCCCGGGCATGAGCAGCGGATTGAAGCCGAGGTGGTCGAGGTGGGCGCCGATGACAATCGCCTCCTGCTTGAGCGCCGGGTCGGTCCCCTCGATCCAGGCGACGACGTTCGAGCCGATCCCCTCGGCGTGGTATTCGGTCCGATTCACCATTGTCATCACCTTGCCGGTGGCGAACGAGGCCGGCTTGAGCGTCGTCCGTATGTTCCTCACGACGTCGTCGTGCTTGCGGCCGGTGCCGGCGAAGACGTCGTTCCAGACGGTGGGGCCGACGTAGGTGAGGCCGAACCCCTTGACGAAGATGCAGTTGGGATTGGCGATGTGGTAGTTGTAGACCATCCCCGCGGCGCCGTGCTTCGCGGCGTTCTGCACCTTGTAGTCGTGGAACGAGTACGGCCGCCACTTCTTGAACAGCTCGGCGTCGCGGTCGGGGCTGACGGGTGACTCCGGCTCCACCATCACCAGCTTCCCTTTCACGTCGACGCCCGCGTAGTCGTCGTAGCCCAATTCGGGTGCCGTCGTGCCGAAACCGACGTAAACCACCTCGGCCGTGATCGTCCCGGAATCGGAGGTCGAACCCGGGAAGAAGTCGTCCTCGAGTACGTAGGGCTTCCTGATCGCCTCGCCGTTCAGCCTCATGTCGAGCGAGAGCGCGCCGCCGGGGAGCACGAGCGTGTAGGGATTCGGGAACTTCTGGTAGAAGGTGCCCTGGTCGCCGGCCGGCCTGATGTTCCAGGACGCCAGCAGGTCGGCGGCCCACTTCGCGATCGCGTCGAAGGCGGGCGTGCCGGTGAGCCGGCCCTCGTACTTCGGCGAGGCCATCAGTTTCACGTAGTCGTACAGCGTCCGGCTCGTGATCGAGTGCATGTCGGCCATGAGCCGCTCTTCGCTCAGCGGATCGGCCGACGGGGCCTGTCGCGCCCCCTGCGCGAACAGTGTGGAGGACAGGGCCAGCACGCCGACGAACATCCAGGCAAAACGGGAACCGCGTGCTCGTGTCATCATGGAACCTCGGTAATCATGTGGGGCGGCCGTCAGCGTATCACGGTCGTAGGTCAGCCGTCGGCCATCAGCCGTCAGCCGTCAGCCGGAGTGAGAGGGGAACCCGGGATGCCTCTGTTCGAGTATCGATGCGAGTCGTGCGGTCACCACTTCGAGCACCTGGCCCGCGAGGGAGTCGTGCCCGCGTGTCCGAAGTGCCAGGGCGAGAAGCTCGAGAAGCAGTTGTCAGTGTTTGCCGTCAACGTGCCGGCGTCGGCGTCTGGCGCGAGCGTCCCGGCCGACAGCCCGTGCGCCTCATGCGGCGTCCCCGGCGGACCCTCAGCGTGCGGCATGGCGGGACACCACTAGGAAGGGCTCAGGGCTGAGGCTCACTCCATCCTCAATGCCACCGTCGGCTGAATCCGCGTGGCCCGCCGCGCCGGCAGGTAGCACGCCGCGAGCGAGGCCGCCGCGAGCAGCAGCGGCGCCAGGACGAAGACGACGGGATCGAACGCGCTGACCTCGTAAAGCGCGCTGCCCACGAGCAGGCCGATGCCGGCCGCGAGCCAGAACCCCACGAGCAGGCCGACGCCGGTCAGTACCAGCCCTTCCTTCAGCACCAGCCAGAGCACGTTGCCTGGAGTCGACCCGAGCGCGATCCGAATGCCAATCTCACGCGTCCGCCGCGCCACGACGTACGCCTTCACCGCGTAGAGCCCGACGACGGCGAGGAAGACCGCGACCAGACCGAAGACGGCGAACAGCCATGCGCCGGCCTTGACGACCCAGTACATCACGCTCGAATCCCTGAAGTGCTCCATCGTCTGCAGGTCGAGCACCGGCAGCCGCTCGTCCACGGCGCGGACCTCGCGCCGAACGGCCTGGAGCAGCGCGGCCTGGGCGGCGGGCGTGGTCGAGCCGAGCCGCAGGTGCACGTTCATGCCGCTCCTGAACTGACTGCCGAACGGCAGGTAGACATGCGCCACCGGCCCCTTGTCGAACAGGTCGTGCCTGAGGCCGGGCACGACGCCCACCACTTCCATCACCTCTCGCCGGTCCTTGGAGCTGTCGATCACGACGCCGTTCCCACTGGTCGGGCCGGCTTCGTCGCGAGGGGGAAACTGGATCTGCTGGCCGACCGGGTTCTCAATCCCGAACAACTTGCGCGCCAGCGGCTCGTCGATGATCGCCACCTGCGTGGCCACCTTGTCCTGTTCCTCCGCGGCGGTGAAGTCGCGCCCGCGCAGGATCTTCAGGCCGAGCGTCGAGAAGTAGTCGGTCCCGACGATGTATTCCACCGCCGACACGCCGGCGGCGCGCCCGTCCTTGCCGCGGGCGTTCTCGGCCCCCGGCTTCTGCACCGTCTTTCCTTCCGTCATGCCGCCGAAGGCGACAATCGACGAGAGGCTGGCGGACCTGACGCCGGGGATGCCGCGCACTCTGTCCATCAGGCGCCGGTAAATATCGCGGCCCTGTTCCGCGCTGTATCCGGCCAGACTCGTGTCGACCGACACGAGCGCCTGCCCCTCGTAGCTGTAGCCAGGGTCGGCCTGCCCGGCCTTCATTGCGCCGCGCGTGAACAGGCCGGCCGTCGTCAGCAGGGCCAGCGAGAGCGCGATCTGCGTGGCAACCAGCAGGTTGCGGGCCGAGAACCACCGGAGGCGCTTCCGCGAATCCTCGCTGGTCTGCTCCTTGAGCTCGGGAACGACGCTCGTGCGCGACAGCTTCCACGCCGGCCCGAGGCCGAACACGGTGGTGCTCAGCACGCAGAAGGCCAGCGTCGCGCCGAGAACGCGGATGTCTGGAGTGCCGTCGAAGGCGATCGGGACCGGCGAGAGCGGCAGCAGCGTCGCCACCAGCAGGTTGATGGCCCAGTAGCCGAGCAGCAGGCCGAACGCGCCGCCGACGAGCGAGAGCATCATCCCCTCGGTCAGCAGTTGCCGCACGATCCGGCCGCGGCTGCCGCCGAGCGCGAGGCGCATCGCGATTTCCTTCCGCCGCGCCGAGCCGCGGGCCAGCATCATGTTGGCCAGGTTCAGGCACGCGACGACGAGCACGATCACTGCCATCCCGATCAGCATGGCGAACGTCCCGCCCATGTCGCCGTCGTCCTGCGGGCTCGTGGAGATCGACGCGCGCGCCAGTTTCTGCACCGAGATCAACTGGTTCTTGTTCTCGGCCGGGTAGGCGCGCTCGAGCTCGGTGGACAGCTGCTTGAGCGCCGGGGTTGCGGCCTTGGCCGTCAGGCCTGGCTTGAGCCGACCGACCAGCATCAGCGCCTCGGCGCGGCGATCCGCGATCGAGGTGGCCGACGTGTCGTCGCGCATGAAGTCGTTCTCGATCAGCTCGTTCGCACCGACCGGCACCCAGACCTCTGGCGCCGCCAGCGAGGAAGTTCCCGTGAACCCGCGCGGGGCGATCCCGACGATGGTGAACGGCCGCGCGTTGATGCGGACGGTTCGTCCGAGGATGCCGAGGTCGCCGCCGTGGGCCTTCCAGTACGCGTAGCTGACGATGGCGACGGCGGCCTTGCTGTCCGGTCGCTCCTCCTCCTCGGTGAAGTTCCGGCCGGCCAGCAGGTCGACGCCGAGCGTGGCGAAGTAGGTGCGGGTCACCGCCGAGGCGAACGAGCGCCGGGTCGCCTCACCCTCCCCGATGCCGACAAACGCCAGCGAGAATCCCATCACGTTGCTGAAGCTGCGACTGTGGTCCCGGATGTCGACGTAGCCCGGGTAGGAGAACCCGCGGTACGAATCGGGCTTGGTGTGGTCGTGGCTGTAGATCCCGACGACCTGCCCCGGGCGCTCGCTGCCGGGCATCGGCCGGAGGAAGAGGGTGTTGACCAGCGTGAAGACCGCGGCGTTCGCCCCGATGCCGAGCGCGAGCACAAGGATCGCGGTCAGCGAGAAGCCGGGGTTCTTGAGCAGCAGACGGACGCTGTAGCGCAGGTCCTGCAGCAGGTTAGACATGGCTCTCCTTCAAGGCCGGCCCGCCCGGCTCTGAGGTGAGTTACGCACGGCAGGACGCGAGGGTTCCCTCCAGCGCCCTCCGCCGGCCGCCTCCCACCCTCCGCCTCCCGCCCTACATCTCAGCAGTTGGCAGGAAGCGCGGCGGTCGCCGGTGCTTCGTCGCCTGCTCGAACGCAAACGCGTAACCGAGCAGCTTGCCCTCGGTGAACGCCTGACCGAAGAACGAGAGACCGACTGGCAGGCCGAACGCGAAGCCGGCCGGCACGGTGACGTGCGGGTAGCCGGCCACGGCCGCGAATGTCGAGCAGCCGTTCGGCCCGTAGTCCCCGTTGACGAGATTGGTGAGCGGCGCCGGGCCGCTCGTCGGCGCCACGAACGCGTCGAGGCGGTACTTCGCCGCCACGGCATCGAGGCCGAGCGTGCGCGCCCACTGGCGGCTGGCCGCGAGCGCGGCTTTGTATTTCGGGTCGCTGAGCGGGCCGGCCTTCTCGGCCTGCAGGAAGATCTCCTGGCCGAAGTACGGCATCTCGCGGTCCTTGTGCCGCTCGTTGAAGACGATCAGATCCTGGAGCGAGTGCGCTGGCGCCCGTGAGCCGAGGCCGGCGAGATACGCGTTCAGGTCGGCCTTGAACTCGTGGAGCAGCACGGTGAACTCGGGCTCGGAGATCTTCGATTGGGAAGGCAGATCGGCCGGATCGACGATGACAGCGCCCAGGGAGCGCAGCGCGGAGATGGCCTCCTCCACGATCCCGTCCGCCGGGACGCTCATCCCGAAGCAGGCCTTGCGCGGGACGCCGATCCTGGCGCCCTTGAGCGCGTTCGGATCGAGGAACCTTGTGTAGTCGCGCTGCCCCTTCGCCGCGCCGGCGACGGTGACCCGGTCGGCCGGGTCGGCGCCGGCGAGCGCGCCGAGCAAAATGGCCGCGTCGGTCACCGTGCGCGCCATCGGGCCTGCCGTGTCCTGGCTGTGCGCGATCGGGATGATGCCCGCTCGGCTGACGAGGCCGACGGTCGGCTTGACGCCGACCAGGCCGCAGTTGTTCGACGGCGAGACGATCGACCCGTCGGTCTCGGTGCCGATGCCGACCGCGGCGCAGTTCGCGGCGACGGCAACACCGGTGCCAGAACTCGATCCCGAAGGGTTGCGATCGAGCGCGTACGGGTTCTTCGCCTGGCCGCCGCGCCCGCTCCAGCCGCTCGAGGAGTGCGTGGACCGGAAGTTGGCCCACTCGCTCAGGTTCGTCTTGCCGAGGATGACCGCCCCGGCCTCGCGCAGCCTGCGCGCCACGAACGCGTCCTGCGCGGGAATGGAACCCTCCAGCGCCAGCGACCCGGCCGTGGTCGTCATCCGATCGGCGGTGCCGATGTTGTCCTTGATGAGGACCGGGATGCCGTGCAGCGGGCCGCGAGGCCCCTGGCTTCTTCGCTCGGCGTCGAGCCTGGCCGCAATCTCATCGGCATCCGGGTTCAATTCGATCACCGCGTGAAGCGCCGGCCCCTGCTTGTCGAGCGCTTCGATGCGGCGCCGGTACTTCTCGACGAGCGATTCTCGCGGACTCCCCACCCGTCTGCATCTTCTTCTGCAAGTCAGCGAGCGTCGCCTCCTCGAGGCCGAAGGGCTGAACGTCGACAGCACGCGACGCCGCCTCGGCGGCGCCTGCGCCGGCGCCGGCAATCCTGGCGGCCGCGATAGCCACGCTTCCCGCGACGCCGGTCTGAAGGAAATGGCGACGATCGATGGGTGGCATGATCTCTCCGGCTTACGCCCTACGCCTTGCGCCCTTGAGCCTTGAGTCCTGAGCCTCTTAGCGTGAGCCCCGAGCCTACGTTATCCTAAGCCCATGATCTTCCACGGCTCCCTGGGCCAGCGGCCGGCGATGTTGAGCGTCAAGGATACCTCCATTTCGCTCGCATTCGAGGCGCAGTGGGTCGCCGCATGGGATCTCGGCGGGCGGCTCTACAGCCTCTGGAAGGGCGGCCACACCTACCGCCGAGGCCTCAGCGGCCGCCTGCTGCACAAGCCGTCCGGGTCCGACGACACGCGGGAGCGGGTGCCGCTCGAAGGCAGGGCGGCAGACGTGATCGTGGAAGAGATCGCCGACCACGCGCGGCTGCTGCAGCGCTCGCTCGAACGGGACACCAGGGGCTGGACGACCGCTGACGGTCATCACCCGGGTGCGGACGTGTCGGCGGCGGTCGACCGCTGCGCGGCGTTCGACGCGGCGGCCGCCAGGGCGGATGCGACGCGATTTGCGGAGGTGTACGGGCAGGTCGGCATTCTGCCGCCGGACCAATACCTCTCCACCGTCGTGCAGGCAACCGAGGGGTGCTCGTTTGGCACGTGCACGTTCTGCGACCTCTACGGCGGCAGTTACCGCGTGAAGTCGGCTGACGAGTTCCGGCAGCACGTGGCCACGGTGCGGGATTACCTCGGCGACTCAGCCCTGCTCCGCGCCCGGTCCTTCTTTCTCGGCGCGGCCAACGCGCTGGCCGTACCGACCGAGAGGCTCCTGGAATTCTTCGACCAGCTGCCGGGGCCGTTCGGCGGCGCGCCTCGGCCCATCCACGCGTTCGTGGACGGATTCACCGGGTCTCGCAAGAAAGCGTCCGACTACGCGGAACTGCGACGACGCGGCCTCGGCAGGGTGTATCTCGGCCTCGAGTCGGGACACGATCCCCTGCTGGCCTACGTCAGGAAGCCCGCGTCGCGTGGGCAGGCGGTCGACGCGGTGCGGGCCATCAAGGCGGGCGGCGCTTCGGTCGGGGTGATCGTGATGATCGGCCTCGGCGGACGGGCCTTTGCCGAGGGGCACGTGCGCGACACGGTGACCGCGATCAACGCCATGCAGCTTGGCGCGGGAGACCTGCTGTTCTTCAGCGAGCTGGTCGAGGTGCCGGGCACGGCCTATCCCCGGGTGGCGGGCGCGGACGGGGTCGAACCGCTGCCTCTCGGGGAGCGGCTGGTGCAGGCGGAAGCGCTTCGAGCAGGGCTCGTCTTCGACGGCCGCCCGCCGCAGATCGCGAAGTACGACGTCAGGGAGTTTGTGTGTTAGCCGGCTGGTCTATACTGAACCTCAATCAGGAGGACACCATGGCCTACACCGCGAAGGACTACTCGGCGCTCGTCGGCATGCCCGGCTTCAGCGAGACTCTGCTGAAGAACCACTTCACGCTCTACCAGGGTTACGTCGCCAATACCAACAAGGTGCTCGACCTGCTCGGCGCGATGCTGAACGAGGGCAAGACCGGCACTCCGGAGTACGCCGAGCTCAAGCGGCGTCTCGGCTGGGAATTCGACGGGATGCGGCTGCACGAGCTCTACTTCGAGAACCTCGGCGCGAAGCCCTTTAGCCCCAACGGCGCGCTGGCCAAAAAGATGGCCGTCGATTTCGGCAGCTACGAGAACTGGGAGAAGGACTTCAAGGCGACCGGCGCGATGCGCGGCATCGGCTGGACGATCCTCTACCAGGATCCGGCCAGCGGCCGGTTGATGAACTTCTGGATTAACGAGCACGACGTGGCGCACCCGGCCGGGTGCGTGCCGCTGCTCATCATGGACGTCTTCGAGCACGCCTTCATGCTCGACTACGGCCTCAAGCGCGCCGACTACATCGCCGCGTTCTTCGCCAACATCAACTGGGGAGCGGTGGAAGGGCGGGTGAAGTAACGGCGTGAACTACCCCCTCTGGTCCCTCCCCGCCCCGGGGCTGCTGATCGCGTGCGTCGCGATCCTTCACGTCTTCATCTCGCATTTCGCCGTCGGGGGCGGGCTCTTCCTGGTGCTGGCCGAGCGCAAGGCCAGGCGGGAGCACGACGACGAGATGCTCGGCTACGTGCGTCGGCACAGCGCGTTCTTCGCGCTGCTGACGCTGGTGCTCGGCGCGGTGACCGGCGTCGGCATCTGGTTCACCATCGGCCTGGTCCACCCGCAGGCCACCTCGTCGCTCATCCTCATCTTCGTCTGGGCCTGGGCCATCGAGTGGACCTTCTTCGTCGTCGAGATCGCGGCGGCGATGGTCTACTACTACGGCTGGGACCGGCTCGATGCGGCCACGCACCAGTTGGTCGGCTGGATCTACTTCGCGGCGGCCTGGCTCAGCCTGGTGGTCATCAACGGGATCCTCACCTTCATGCTGACGCCGGGGGCGTGGCTCCAGACCGGGAACATGTGGGACGGGCTGCTGAACCCGACCTACTGGCCCTCGCTCCTGGCGCGCACGTTCACCGCGGTCGGCCTGGCCGGCCTCTACGTGATGCTCACGGCCGCCGGCCTCGCCAATCGCGACCTGAAGGTGAAGGTCACGAGGTACGCGGCGAAGTGGATCCTCCCGATGACGGTCGCCCTGCCGCTGGCGGTCGTCTGGTTCCTGTGGGCCGCGTCGCACGCTGGCGTCCAGGTGCTGGAGGTGCTCGGCCTGAAGGCCGCGTCGGTGAGTGACATCATCGCGGTGCTGACCTCGGGCAGCGCCTCCGGCTATCCGCCGGCCATCATCGCGGCGCGCACGGTGATCGTGGCGTCAATGGCGACGCTGCTGCTGACGCTGGCGAACGCCTACGTGCAACCGCGCGCCTACGGCCGGGCTGCGGCGTTGGTCCTGCTGGCGACCGCGATGGCGGCGATGGGCGGCGGCGAGTGGGTGCGGGAGGACTTGCGGAAACCGTACGTCATCGGGCGCTACATGTTCGTCAACGGGGCTCGCCTCGCGCCGGAATGGACGCGCGCGGCTGCGGCCGCCGAGCCGGCCGTGCGCGACGACCGGTTCGAGTTGTCCGCGCTGCGCGAGGCCGGTGTTCTCAGGTCCGCGTCGTGGACGCGGCTCCCGGCCGCGACGGCGCCGGCCGATCCGCTGCAGCGCGCGGAGGCCGACGGCCGCGAGGTGTTCCGCCTGTCGTGCACGATGTGCCACACGGTCGACGGCTACCTGGCCATCCGCCCGCTGGTGGCGGGCCGAAGCCAGGAAGCCATCTCGTCGGTCCTCGCGCGACTGACGACTGCCGACCGGCAGCCGGCAAACGCCAACGCGTTGTGGACGTGGAGAGGCCGGCGGATGCCGCCGTTCCCGGGCACTGACGCCGAGCGTGAGGCAGTGGCGATCTACCTCGCCCGGCTTGGCGGGACGGTGCCGCACCTGCCCGCCGTAGCCGGCTCTGGCGGGGCGGCAGGCCCGGGCCAGGCGTACTTCAACGACAACTGCTCCCCGTGCCACGGCCCGGGGGCCGACTACCAGATCGGCGGACGCGGCCTGACGGCCGATCAGGTCTACGAGATGATCGGCCACCTGCCCACGGTCAACCCGGTGATGCCGACCTTCGAAGGCAGCGACGAGCTGCGGCATGCGCTCGCGGAGTACGTGGCCTCGCTGCCGGCGGCGCAGAAGAAGGAAGGTGCCCGGTGACGCCGCTGCCCGCGCTCGACCCGCTGCCGCTGCCGGCTCCAGTGTGGCTGCTCTCGGCGCTGCTCTCCCTGACCTTCTTCCTGCACGTGCTGCCGATGAACCTGCTGCTCGGCGGGTCGATCATCGCGCTGGTTGCACGCCTGCGCGGCAAGAAGGACGGGCGCTCGGCGGCGCTGGCCCGCGAGATCGCGGGCGTGTTGCCGGTCCTGTTCGCGGCGACGCTCACGCTCGGCGTCGCCGCGCTGCTCTTCCTGCAGGTGCTCTACGGGCGGGCGTTCTTCAGCGCGGCCGTGCTGCTCGCTGTGCCCTGGTTCCTGGTTGTGCCGGCGCTCATCATGGGCTACTACGCGGCGTACGTCACCCGAAGCCCGAAGACGCGCGCCTGGCTCGTCGGCCTTGGATCCTTCACGGTGGCCTTCTGTGTCGTCTTCGTCGCGTTCGTCCAGGCCAACGTGATGAGCGCGGTGCTGCACCCCGTGCGCCTGGTGTCGTGGTTCGCCGCGCGCGCGAACGGCCTGCGCCTCAACCTGGGTGATCCGACGCTGGCGCCCCGCTTCTTCCATGTCGTCGTCGGCGCGTGTGCCGTGGCCGGCGTCGCGGTGGCAATTGCCGGCTATCTCAAGCGGAAGGCGGACGCGGAACTGTCGGCCTGGATGGTCAAGCAGGGCGCGTTGTGGTTTGTCGCGGCGACCGCGCTCAACGTCATGCTCGGCGTCTGGTGGCTGGCGGCTCTCCCGCTGCAGACGATGCTGCTGTTCATGGGACGCGGGCCGGCGGCAACGACCTGGCTCGTCCTGGGGATCGTGGCGGCGCTCGCCGCGTTCGGCCACATGATCCCGACCATCATGGCGAAGGACCCGCGGTCGCTGCTGTTTGGCGGCGCGGGCAGCCTGGTGGTGACGCTGGTCTGCATGGTGATGGTGCGCGACGCAGCGCGGCGCGCGGAGCTGGCGGCAGAGGGCCTGCAGCCGGCTGCCTGGGTGCAGCCGCAATGGGGAGCGATCGTCGTCTTTCTCGTCCTGCTGCTGACGGCGATCGCGCTGATCGGATGGATGGTGCGGACAATCGCCGTCGCGCGCCGCCCCTAAAGGGACGGCCTACAACAGGACAGGACCGTGTGTAGCAACCGTCTGTGAAGTCAAGGAGTGTCGCTAGTCGGTGGCGAGCCTCCAGGACTGTTGGTGTTTGACCATCGTGTTGAGGATGGTCAGGAGTTTGTGCATCGCGGCGACGAGAGCGACTTTCTTCGGTTTGCCGGCGGCCACGAGGCGGCCATAGAAGACACGGATCACGGGATTGCACCGCGTGGCGACGAGCGTCGCCCTGTAGAGTGCGCCGCGCACGGTCACGCGGCCGCCCCAGAGGTGCCGGGTCGCGCGGAGCGTGCCCCTGTCGCGGTTGAAGGGCGCGACGCCGACTAGCGCCCCGATCTGCCGTCGACTGAGGCGGCCGAGTTCGGGGAGGTCGGCGATCAACACGGCCGCCGTGTTGGGACCGACGCCGGGGACCGATTGCAGCAGGTTGTCCTCGACACGCCAGGCCGGCGTCGTTTCGAGGAGGCGGCCGATGTCCCGGGTGAGGTGGGCCAGGCGGCGTTCGAGCCACCGGATGTGTTGGGTGATCTCGCGCCGGACCCCGGAGTCTTTCACCTGGGCGCGCCGATTGCGCTCGGCGACCAGCATCTCGACCAATTGGCGCCGCCGGGCCACCACGGGCGTGAGCGCCGCCAGGGCAGGGTCGGGGAGCGGACGGATCGCCGGCTGGACGCGCTCGCCAAACAGGGCGAGCACGTCGGCATCAATCCGGTCGGTCTTCGCCAAGCGCCCCAGGGCCTTGGCGAAATTGCGGACCTGGCGCGGATTGACGACCACGACCGGCAGCCCGTCCGCCGCGAGGGCGCTGGCGACGGGCACCTCGTAGCCGCCGGTGGCTTCGAGCACGATGAGCGTGGGCGCGAGCGCGTGGAGGCGGGCGACCAGGCGCCCGAGGTCGGCCTCCTCTTGGCGACACGACCAGGTCTCGCCGGTGGGACGCACCGCGAGATCGAGCTGGGCTTTCGAGACGTCAATGCCGACGTAGACGGCGCTGATGGGCATGGGACCTCCGCAGCGCGGCGACGTCGTGATCACCCGACCTTGTGGCATGCGGGCTCGAAGCCCTTTCAACCGTTCGGGCTGACGACGAGGCGATGGCGGCGCCCCCGCTACACAGCGGTCTGGAGACCTGGGGCGGATCGGGCTACCGCCTCGCCGAGCTGCAGATTCTGTAGGTACTCGTTCTGTTTGTCAAGATACAAGGGCGGGGCTTCAGCCCCGCCGATCAGAGCGTCGCGACCAGCGCCGGCAACTCCCCAAGCGTGTTGATGCGGCGGCAGTCGAAGCTGGCGTAGAGATCGGCCGTGTCGAGCAGGATCGCTTGCAGGCCGACCGCCCTGGCGCCTTCCACGTCCACGTGGTAGAGGTCGCCCACGTGCACCGTGTCTTCGCGGCGCGCGCCCGACCGCTCGAGCGCCAGTTCGAAAATCCGGGGGTCCGGCTTCTCCACGCCTTCCTCCGCCGAGTCGAGCATCACGTCGAATCGCCGCGCCAGGTCGAGCCGCGCGAGCAACAGTTTCAGCTTGCCATTGGCGTTCGAGACGACGACCAGCCTCAGGCCCATCGCGCGAAGCCTGTCGAGCGCCTCCGGGACGCCGTCCGGCACCGTCTCCCACAGGTTGTGCTCGGCGTGATAGCGCTGCAGTTCGTCGAGCGCCGCGCCGGTGGCCGCTGACGGCGGCACACCGCAGTGCTCGAGGACGAGGTTGAAGTACCCCCAGCCGCGCTGCTGATCATTTGCGGCCGATCCAAGGCCGAGGTCGATGTCACGCCTGGCAAACGGGTCCGCCGCGCGCAAGGCATCGGGGGTGATGTGCACGCCGCGAGCGGCCAGTGCCGCGCTCACGCGCTGCCAGTTGGGCGTCACCAGCACGCCGCCCGCATCGAGGAAGATCGTCGTCAGGGCCACGTCTCAGGATATCAGGGCTCAGGCGAACTCCGCGACCACCGGGCCGTGGTCGCTCGTGCCGACCTCGCGGTAGGCCGGGCAACACGTGGCCCTGGCGGCGAGCGTTCGGCTGGCGAGGATGTAGTCAAGGCGCCAGCCGATGTTCTTCTGGCGCATGCTCCGCCACGGCGGCCACCAGGTGAACAGCTCGTTGTTGTCGGGATCGAGGGCGCGCCCAAGGTCTACCAGACCGCGCGACAGGATCCGCTCGAGCATCTCCCGCTCCTCCGGGAGCTGGCCGATCGTGTTCGGCTTGCGCTCCTTCGGATGCACGTCCTGGTCGGTGCGCGTGACGTTCAGGTCGCCGCAGAGCACCGTCTCGCGGCCCGACGCCTGGGCTTCGCGCGCGAAGTCGTCGAGCGCCCCGAGAAAGCGCATCTTGGCCTGGAAGTCCTTGCCGCCGTTCGGCACGTAGAGCGACGCGACGACGAGGCCTGGCAGCGTCGCCACGATGACGCGCGTCTCGAAGTCGAACGGCGGGTGCGAAAAGTCGGGCCGCTCGGGACACGCCGCCTTTCGCACGTGCAGGCCGACACCGGAGTAGCCCTTCCCGCCGTGCCAGCAGCACCAGTAGCCGTCCATCTCCCACAACGAGATCGGGATCTGGTCGGGCGCCGCCTTGATTTCCTGCAGGCAGACGACGTCGGGCTGCTCGCGGGCGAGCCACTCCTCGAACTGTGCCTGCCGCGCGCGGATGCCATTGACGTTCCAGGTGGCGATCTTGAGCATCAGCGAGATCCTCACGTTCTGACGTGCGTCAGGCCAACTCCCAGAGCGCGCGGATCGGCACGGCGTGAAGCCCGTCGCCGAACGACGCGCTGATCTCTCCATCGTAGAGCACAACGCCAGCCGTGAACCTCGCTCCAGCCGCCGCACGCAGCTTCCGGAGTCCTCGAAAGTCGGCCGGGTTGACGCTCGCAGCCGCTTTGACCTCGACGCCCGCAACCTCCCTGGCCCCGCGCTCGAGCACAATATCCACCTCGGCCCCGTCTCTGTCGCGGAAGTGGAAGAACCGAATCTCCTGCTGGTGCCAACCGCCCTGCCGACGCAGTTCCTGGAATACAAACGTCTCGAGGAGTTGCCCGAGCAGCGGTCGATCTCCGGCGAGTGCGCTTCCATCGATGCCGAGCAGGGCGCAAGCCACTCCAGTATCGCCAATGTGCAGTTTGGCGGTCTTGACCGCCCGGCTGAGCCGATTGATGTGCCATGACGGCAGCATGTCGAGCAGGAACACTCTTTCGAGCAGCGCCAGGTAGTCGTGGATCGTGGGCCGGCTCACCTGAAACGGTGCCGCGAGTTCCGTCACGTTCAGAAGCCGGCCCGTCTGGGCCGCGGCAACCGAAAGGAGCCGCGGGAGCGCCTCGAACTGCCGGACGCGCGAGAGGTCCCTGACGTCGCGCTGGACCAGCGTCTCGATGTAGTCCCGGTACCAAACAGCCCGCCGTCGAGCTTGTGTGCGCGCCAATGCCGGCGGGTAGCCCCCGGCCGCAATGCGTTCAGGAAGATCGGCCGCCAGACGAGTGAACCTCGAAACCTGGAACGCTCCGCGAAAGAGCCGTTCAAGAAACGTCGGCGCCCTCGCCGACGCGAGTTCGGCCTGCGCGAGGGGATGCAGGCGAACGATCTCCATCCGTCCCGCCAACGAATCGGCCAGGGCAGGCACGAACAGGACATTCGCCGAGCCCGTCAAGAGGAATCGGCCCGGCACGCGCCGCCGATCGACTTCGGCCTTCAGAGCCGTGAAGACGGCCGGCACGCGCTGTACCTCGTCCAGGATCGCGTGTTCCGGCAAATCGGCGATGAAGCCGACCGGGTCGCGTTCGGCCGCCGCCACAGCTACCGGGTCGTCGAAGCTGAAGTACGCGTAGTTCTCGCGCTGTCCGATCTGGCGCGCGAGGGTCGTCTTGCCGCACTGCCTGGGGCCGTGCAGCAGCACGACCGGGGAGTCGGCCAGCGCATCGAGCAGGCGCGGGACGATGTGGCGCGGATAAAAATCAGCGGCGGCCATGCCCCCTGATCGTAATCCCGATGTTCGGCTGATCGCAACTTTGTGTGCCGGCTAATTGCAACCTTTCGTGTCGGCCGATCGCAGGCGTTTGTGTCAGGTAGCAGCGTCTGTCCGTCTCCTCCGACTGCCACCGCCGCGAGGTCCGTCCAACTGGCGGCGGGCGACCCGGGTTGCCGGATCCGCCGTCAGCGCAGCGCCGCGAGCACGCTGAGGGCGATGCCGGCGATCCCCACCGCGCCAGAGGCCAGCCAGACCAAACGCGTGCGCGTCAGGGCCGCGACGGCGCCGAGCGCGATCGACACCTGGAAGAGCGCCACGGCGTTCGCGTAACCGTGGTGGCGATGGAGCAGCGCATCGGCCTCGCGCTCCCTCTCGTCGCGCTGCCGCTCCTTCTCCTCGGCAGCCTTCTTGATCTCCTCCTGCTCCTTCGCGTAGCGTGCCTGCGCCTCGGCGTAAGCGCCCGGCGGCTCCTTGCCAATCGCCAGCCACGAGGTGCGCGAGGCTTCGGCGACGGCCAGCTTGATCCCCTTCGCCTGGTAGAAGGCCCACTGGTCGGACGCCTGGGCCTGAAGACGCGTTGCCTCAGTCTTGAGGACGAGCGCCTCGTTGACCGTGGCGCCGGCCAGCAGCGACGCCACCGCCGCGCACGCCGCGAGCAGCGCCGTCGTCAGCGCAATCTGTTTGAGGAAGAGCCCGCCTTCGTGTTCGAGCTCCTCGTGGATCGCCTCGTGCAGTTTCTCGGTCGGAACTTCGGTCTCTTCAGGCACAGTGAACTCCTCTCGGGTCCTCAGGCGCTGAGGCAGAAACTCGCCGCGTGCAGCCAGCACGCCGGCGACGGCTCGTGCGCGTCGCGACGCAGCTTCTTGATGGGGGGGAACGGGCTGGTCTTCAGGGCCTCGCCGAGAAAGCGGTTCAGCGTCTCGTCGCGAAGGCCCACGGCGGAGTAGATCGCCACGAAGCCGACCGGCTTCGCGCCGAACGAACCCGCCTCGCCATCGCTCGAGAGCAGCACCGCCGGGCCCTTGCCCAGCGTTCCCATGGCAGGCATCGACACGGTCAACGGCAACAGCATCCGTCCGCCCTTCGCCAGCCCGTCGAGCCAGCACGCCTCCGGGTGAGTCACGCCGGCGTTGACCAGGATCGCGTCGAACGTCTCCCCGCCGGGATCGATCCTGCCGTCCCCGCAGCGCACGTCGACCTGCGGCCACGGAGCGAGCGCCGCCGCGGCCTGCTCCGCCAGTTCAGCGTCGACCTCAACGGCAACAACTCGGCCCTGCGCACTGACGATGTGCGCCATCAGGGCTGAGTAGTAGCCGCGCCCGCAGCCGATGTGGAGGACGCGGCTGCCCGGCGCCAGTCCCAGCATGTCGATCCATGAGCACACGAGCGCGGGCTGGCCGTTGAACAACTGCCGCGCGGGATCGATGGCGACAGAGATGTTGTGATAGACGTGACGCGGGTCGTCGTCGGGCGTGGTTCGCCAGACGTCTGGCATCCGGGAACCCGCCTGAAAGTCGCCCTGGCTTGCCACCTTCCACGGGCCCGGCTGCAGGAATCGCTCCCGCGGAACGGTAGCCAGCGCGTCGACGAGCGCCGGCGTCCGCAGGCAGGCGACAGCCTCGATCTCTTCCGCGTAGAACCGGCGCTGAAGCGCGAGAAAGTCCGTCATGCTTCTCTCCACGTGAACGATGCCCGGTCCCAACGACGGGACGTCCATCCAATATCTCACCGAGGAGGGAGTCGGCGAAGGGCGCCGGCCGCGGTCTCGGCCCATTCGGCCGCGTCGGGATTGCCGCGGACAGCGAGAGCCCGGGCCAGCGATTCGGCGCGCGTGTACACCGCGCGCGCGTCGTCGACTTGGTCGGTCGCGGCGAGCGCCTCGCCGAGCACGTTCAGGTTCTCCGGATCGTCAGGCACGAGGGAGTCGGCGCGACGTGCGTGAACCAGGCCGCTGTCGGGGTCCCCCGGGCCGGTCGGCCACCCGGGAGCACGAAGGAGAACAAGCGCCAGCACGCGGTCTCCGCCAGCCCGGTCGAGCGTCGGCGCCCGCGCAATGACCTGCTCGAGCAGTGGCACCATCTGCTTCAGGCCATCGATCGCCGTCGATCGACGCTCGCGTGCCTGCTGTCCGATGGCCAGCGCCAGGCGATACGTGCATTCGACGTTCGAAGGCGCGCGCCGCACGCACCACTGGCACAGCTGCACTTCCTCCGTTGCGAGCGTCTCCCGACGGGCGGCGTTCGGTTCGTGCTCGATGATCCAGGCCGTCGTGGCAGCCGCGCCGAGCAGCGCTTCGACGCGGCCCTCGTCGGCGCGCGCGGCGCGCAGGTACAGGTCGCGCGCCGACGCGACGGCAGACGCGTCGGGACGCCTGTCGAATCCCGCGGCGGCCTCCTGCAGCAGTTGGTCGACCTCGGCCGGCGCGGACGACGCTGCGGAGCCGCCCGGCCTTGTCGAGCCGTCGCCAATGCTCGCGAGCGACGGCGGCTCGTGCAGGGCGCGCGCACAGGCTGCCGACGCCACGAGCATCGCGACCAGCGGCACCAGGGTCACTCGTCGCATGTCACTTGTGCGCCCGGTCGAAGAGGGTCTGCGCCCGATTGAGCGCGGCCTGGTCGGCCGCGACGAACCGGCTCAGCCTGACGCCGGTCAGTGCGTCCTTGCCCGCCTGCGTCGAGTCGAGCGAGAGCA
This sequence comes from uncultured Acidobacteriota bacterium, assembly GCA_963727765.1. Classification (GTDB taxonomy): domain Bacteria; phylum Acidobacteriota; class Vicinamibacteria; order Vicinamibacterales; family Fen-181; genus FEN-299. The sequence continues at coordinate 68,828 of CAVSGZ010000008.1, read as the reverse complement.
GGTTCTTCAGGAGGGCCTTGACTCTGGCGGGCGGCAGACGGTCATCGACCGTCGACAGCACGGCCACCGGCAGCGGCCCGGACCTGGTCATCACCTGCAGCTTCGACGCGAACGGCAAGGTCGACAGCGCCGCCGCCGACGCGCGGTCCAGCAGCACGGCCACCTTGTTGCCGAGGCTCGCCCGCCTGAGCGCGGTGAGGATACCGTTCGAGAACGTGATCCGCAGGTCTGGCGGGAGCGCGCCCCAGGGACCGAGCGCAGGCCCGCGCACGAAGTTCGGCGAGTAGCCGGCGCTCGACACCAGTTCGAACCCGGCCAGGCCGGCCGGCGCCTTGACGACGCCAGTTGGAGCAACGAGCGTCCAGGCTTCCGAAGCCTCGCCTCCCTGCTCGACCACCTGCAGTTGAGGCGCCAGCTTCAGAGCTTCATGATGCTGAAGCCAGAAAGGAAGAGCCGCAAGCAGAACGGCCGCGTCCGGGGCGGCCAGTCGGTCGAGGCCGTCCTTCTCGGCTTCGAAGTACACCGCCTGGAGCTCGCCGGGCTTCCACCCGGCTCCAGCCGCGACCGCCAAGGCCAGCGCGTCCATGGCGGGTTGCGCTTCCGACGTCGACCCGGGGTAGCCGGGGGCGCAGACGACCAGCGTGATCGCGCCACGCTGAGCCCCGACGCTCGCCACGGCGACAGAGAGGCCGACCGCCGCGCCGAGGGCGGCGACCAGGATCTTCACGACAGGAGAATGTCGACGATCGGACAACATTGAACCTCTGAGCGGCTAGAATGTTCCCATCTGACCGACCCGACGACACCCACTCGACTCGTCGCCATTTTCGCACAGGTCGTTCGCCTTCGCTGGTGGATCATCGCGGCGTACGCCGCGCTGGCCCCGGGAGCCGTCTGGCTGACGTTCAGGATCCCGAACGACAGCGCCATCGAGCGGATGGTGGTGGCATCGGACCCCGCGGTCGCTGCGACGCACGAGTTCCAGAAGGTCTTTCCCCAGCACACGATGGCGCTCGTGCTCGTCGACTCGCCGCGTCCGCTGTCAGGCGCGGCCGCGCAGGGCGTGCGGACGCTCGAGGCCGAGCTCGGTCGCGTGCCGAAGGTCACCACGTACTCGGTCCTCACGGTGTGGGACCGGATCGCCCCCACCCGCCGTGGGGATTGGCCCGCGGCAGATGGCGCACACGCCTCGGACGATGACGCCGCGCTGTCGGGCTTCGTATCGGGCACGCGCTTCTTTCGCGACCAGGGGTTGGTGGGCGAGCACTTCCTGACCATCGTGCTCGCCCTCGATGTCGGGAACGCGGCGGAGCGCGACGCCGCGCTCGCCGGCGTCACCCGCGTGGTGAACGAGACGCTGCGCGCCGTCGGGCCACGCGCCGGCCTGACCGGTGTCCACTACGTCGGCGCGCCGTGGCTCGAGTCCTGGCTCGAACACGAGACGGCCCGGTCGAGCCTGCGCTACTTCCCGCTGTTCGGCGCCTTTCTGCTGGCCTTGACCTTTGGCCTGTACCGATCCTGGCGCGCGCTCGCAGCCATCGTGGGATCGCTCGGTGCGGCCGTGCTGCTCGGCATTGCCTTTGGCCAGCTTGCCGGGTTCAGCTTCACGGTCGTCTCGTCGCTCGTGCCGCTGGTGATCCTGATCACCGTCACCGCGAGCCTGATCTACCTGCACTCGCGCTTCGTGGATCGGGCGCCCGCCGACCCCGTCGAGCGGCACCGGCTGCTCGCGCTCGAGAACAAGTTCCTCGCCGTCACGGCGTCGATGTTCGCCGCGGGCGTCGGATTCGCGGCCCTCGGCATTTCCGAAATCGAGCCCATCCGGCAACTCGGCATCTGGACGTCCGCCGGGCTCGTGATTGGCTGGCTCGTGTGCTTCACGTTGTACCCGGCGCTGCAGGTGGTCCTGCGCGCCCCGACGCGAGCCGAGCGTCCTATCGCGGGGCGCTGGGTGATCGGGCTGGCGACCACGCTGCCGTCCTGGTCCTTCCGCTGGCGGTGGAGCGTACTGGCGGTGGCGGCCGTGGTGGCCGCGGCCGGCCTCGGCGCGCTCGTCGGCGTCCCCGGTGTAATGGCGCCGATGCGCCTGGCCACGAGCGCCCTGGACTACGTCAATCCGAACGAGCCGGTGGCGCGCGACACTCGGATGTTTTCCGAGCGGGTCCTGGGCCTGACCTCCGTGGACGTGTGGGTCAGAACGCAGCCGGGCGCCGTGCTCCAGCCGGATGTGCTGGACGCGCTCGAGCATCTCTCGGTTTCGCTGCGCGCGCAGCGGGAGGTGGGTTCGGTGGTCGGCCTGCCGACCGTGCTGCGTCTGAGGCGCTACGCGGCTGGACAGGGCGACACGTGGCCGGCCGACAGCGCCGGGCTGGCGCGCCTCACCGCGGACATCGAGCCGCTGATGCTGCAGGAGCCGACAGTCTCCCAGTGGGTCGATCTCTCAGACCTCGGCGCCTCCTACCTGACGGTGACCGCGCGCGCCGGCGGGACGGACGACTTCACCAGCCTGGAACAGGCGGTGGCGAGAGCCTGGAGGGACGCCGCCCGCTCATCGCCGGTCCTCGCCTCCTGCTCCTACCGGATCGTCGGCACCGGAGTCCTTCAGGACCGGATCAGCCGGCAGCTCGTGCCGACGCTCACCCGCAGCTTCGCGATTACCTTCGGCCTGATCTTCGTGACCTTCCTGATCGTCTTCCGCAGCGGGCCCGCCCGGGTCATCGCCACCGTGCCGTCGCTCTTTGCGATCCTGGCGATGTTCCTGTTCATGCGCGTCACGGGAATCGGCCTGAACGTGGCCACCATCCTCATCGCGACGACGGTGCTCGGGGCCACGGAGAACGACCAGGTTCACTTCTTCTACCACTTCCAGGAACGGCGCCTGCGAGGGGCGTCGACCGAGGAGTCGCTCGTTCACGCCGTTCGCGTGGCCGGCCACGCGATTGTGTTCGCCACGGTGATCAACGCCGGCGGCTTCCTGGCGCTCACGCTGTCGAGCCTGCCGCCCATGCGGGAGTTCGGCATTCTGACGGCGGCCGCCTTTGCGTTTGCGATGCTTGCCGACTTCACGGCGCTGCCCGCCGCGCTGTGGATCGTCTTTCGCGAGCGGCCTAGCCGTGATGGCCTTGAGACTGAGCGCTACTGAAAGGCCTGGTCGTAGACCCGCTTGAGCTCGACCGGGCGCGGGAGATGGCTCCCCTCGACCCGCGTGATGATCACGAGCTGGAGCCCGTCGAACACCTTCGTGAACGTCTGCGTCACCTTCGCGCCGTCGCCAAGCTTCGCCGTCGTCACCAGCGAGCGGTCGTCCCACCTCGTCGTTCGCTCCACCGATGCTCCGGCCTGCTGCTCGACGACCTTCGTGCCGTCCGGCTTCAGCGTCGTGACGCGCCCCTCGTCGTCGGTCAGGCTGAGGTGATTCTCGCGCTGGACGATGATGAGGAAGCGCGGCGCCTCGAGCGCGCGTTCTATCTGCTGGCGCACCGCCTCCGATTCCGGCTGCTTGCTGGGGCGCGCGCCTTCGCTGCCGCCTCCTCGACGCCCGCTGTATCCACCGCGGCCGCCACTGCGACCGCCGCCACCGCTCCGATCCTCGTCGCCTTCGCCCTGCTGCGGATCCTGCGACGGCGTCGGGTCGCTGGCCTGCACGTTCAAGTCCCATCGGCCCGCCAGTTGCGGCGGCGGGAGAGGAGGAGGCGTCGCCTGCGCGCCAGCCGGAGCCTGCGACACCTGCGCCACCGCCAGCGAAGACGCCAAGAACCATGCCAGTGCCGGCAGCGCCAGAACGGCCATCCGGCGGATTGTCGCGAGGTGCGGTCGGGTCATACTCGAGTCACAAAGCCCCATGTCTGATTATGACGCGGACGAGCCGGTTCCGGCCTTGCAACCTTCAGACGACGATGACCTTGCCGGAGGCTTCCATCGCGCCGACGATCTCGCGCATGTCCGACACGCGGCCCACTGCGACCGTCGACTGAATCTGGAAATGGTCGAGGCAGGTCCCACAGGCGATCAGGTCCACCCCATCAACCTCCAGTTTCCTGAACGCGTCCGCCACCGGCGAGGAGGGCCGCAACAGGTTCACTCCGGCGTTGTAGAACGCCACGGCATGCGGCCGTGGCGTCAGCGCCAGCAGTTGCTGGACGAACTTGACCATCAACCGTCGGCCGAGGTCGTCGTCGCCCCGGCCGAGGCTGTCGCTGGAGATGACGAACATCGTGGACATAGGAGGACTCAGGATTCAGCGAGCGTCACGGATACAGGTAGAGCAGAAACGGGATTCCGATCACGATCAGCAGGGCAAGGAACAGGAGGCCGAACGTCAGACCGAGCGCCCAGAACGCCTTCCGGGACACGTAGCCGCTGCCGTAGAAAACCGGCGCGGGGCCGGTGGCGTAGGGCGTGATGATGCCCATCAGGCCGAGCGAGTAGCAGAGCAGCAGCGCAAGCGGCCTGGCGTGAACGCCGGGCACGGCCGCCCCGGCGGCGAGCACGACCGGCAGCACCGCGACGGCATGCGCGGTAATGCTCGCGAACATGTAGTGGACGACGAAGAACATCACCAGCAAGCCGGCCGTCACGACGGTCGGGTGGAAGCCGGTCAGCACCGCGGCGGACAGGTCCGCGAGCCAGCCGACGAAGCCGACCTTGTTGAGGCCGTCTGCGAGCCCGAACAGCGTGGCCAGCAGCACCAGCACGTTCCACGCGTCCCTGTTGGCGACGATCTCCTGCCACGTCACCACCCGCAGCATCAGCATCAGCGAAATGACGATGAGCGCCACGGTGGTCGCCTCCATGACCCGGCCGCCGAAGATCCAGAGGCCGATGGCGACCAGCGCGAGGGCGGCCATCGTCTTCTCGCGCCCGCTCACCGGTCCCATCGCTTCGAGCTCCGCCGATGCCCAGCGCGGCACCTCGGCGCTGCCGGTCACTTCCGGCGGATAGACCTTGTAGACGAGCCACGGCAGCGTGGCCACGAGCAGCAGGCCGATCGGGAGGAACCCGACGACCCACTCCCCCATCGAGAACCGGTAGCCGATCGTCTTCTCGACCAGGCCGAGCGCGAGCAGGTTGGGCGCGAGGCTGGTCACGAACATCGAACTGGTCACGGCGGTGGTCGCGAATGCGGTCCAGATCACGTAGGCGCCGATCCGGCGCGCGGTTGGCCCGGGCTGCGAGTCGTAGAGCGGCGGGATGTGCCGAATGACGGGGAAGATTGTCCCGGCGCTACGCGCCGTGTTGGACGGCGTGAACGGCGCCAGCGCGAGGTCCGCGAACATCGTCGCGTAGCCGAGGCCGAGCGTGTGGCCTCCGATCCGGCGGACGAGCGTCAGCGCGATCCGCCGGCCGAGCCCCGTCCGCTCGTAGCCGAGCGCGAACATGAAGGCCGCGAACACCAGCCAGACGGTGGGGTTGGCAAACCCGGCGAGCGCAAGCCTCAGCGATGATTCGGGATCGTGAGCGGCCAGGCGGGATGCCGCGGCGAGGGACATGCCGATGAAGCCGACCCCGGCCGCCGGGACCGGCTCCACCACCAGGCCCACCACAACGGCGAAGAAGAGCGCGAAGTAGCGCCAGGCATTCGGCGCGAGGCCCGGCGGTACGGGGACGAGCGCCACGGCGACACCCACCGTCACCGGCAGCAGTGCGCGCCACGCCCTTCCCGGTTCCACCGGGCCCTTCGTCGTCATGGGCCGATATTATCGGCCCAGATGCACGCGAACGCCCACGAAGATCTCGCGCGTCGGGCCCGGCTGGTATGAGTTGCCATCCGGGTCGGGCTCGGTGAACGCAATGTAGTCGGTGCCGAACAGGTTCCGCACCTGCAGGAACAGCTCGGTCCTGTACGGCGCCTTGCCGAGCTTGTAGGTCACGCGCGGATTGACCAGCGTGTAGCCGCTGACCGACGCGACGTTGGTCTGATCGACGTACCAGCCACTCTGCGCGAAGATGCTGAGGCCGAACTCCATCCGCTTGTCGTAGACGTACGCCCCATCGAAGGCCAGCTGGTGCTTGGGTGAGTTCGGCATCACCTTGTTGGTGAAGCTGCCGAACAGGCTCTGGATGCTCGTGTAGAGGAAGTTGTTGTACGTGTAGGCCAGGCGGAAGGTTGCCTCCGGCACCGGCGAGTAGGTTGCCGAGGTCTCGAGGCCGTAGCGCCGGCTCTGGCCGAGGTTGCCGTAGAAGGTCTCGAGCGGCCGGCTGGTTACGCGATACCGGCCGAAGTCGTTGTCGGTGTTCAGGTAGAAGACGGCGGCGTCGTAGGCTAGCCCATGGAAACCGCCGCGCACGCCGACTTCCTCGCCGCGCGAGGTGGCGGGCACCAAGTGTGAGTTGAACCCGCCCTGCGCGTCGGGGTTCTGTGCCAATTCCTCGGTGGTCGGCGGCAGGAACCCTTGACCCCACGACGCGTAGAGCCCGACGTCGGGCAGCGGCGTGTAGGTGACCCCGACCCGGGCCGTGACCTTCGAGAAGTTTGCGGACCCCGACATGTCGATGCCGTCGAGCTTCAGGTTGTCGGTCAGGTCGTTGTTGATGTGGTCGTAGCGGAGGCCGAACATGCCGGAGATCTGCGGCGTGAACTCGAGCCGATCGATCAGGTAGGCGCCGACGCCGGTCTGCGTGATCAACTGGTCGGTCAGTCGGCTCGGCCCCTCGACGGCGTCGCCAAGGTTCGCGGTCCGGTACTCGGCGATCGTCTGCCGGGAAATATCGGTGCCGAGCGACAGGTGGTTGGTGTAATCCGCCACCTTCGAGTCCATCGTGTACTGGATCGTGCCTCCCGGCGTGTCATAGGTCCGGTGCTGCACCGAGTCCGGGACCGCCTCCCACCAGCCAGTCCGCCGGTAGTAGATGGCGTAGGTCAGCGCGCTGTCGCTCGCCAGTTGCGTCTGCCCCGACATGCCGACGGTCATCCGGTTGGTGCGCTGGCCTTCGTTGTAGGTGAGGGCGTCTGGGTTCGCCTGGCGCCGGTCCTCGGCGAGCCAAGTGAGGTTGAGCCCCTCGGCGTTGTCGTTGTAGTAGTGCGTGCCGGCGACGATGAAGGTGAGCTTTGTCTTGTCGCTCACCGTGTACTTGACCTTGCCGTACAGGTTGTAGGCGTCGAACTGGGTGTGCACGCGGTAGCCGTCGCCGGTGGTGCTCGACGCGGTGAAGTGGTAGTTCACGTCGCCCGATGTCCCGCCGACCTCGGCGTAGGGCTTGAAGAAGCTGTACTCGCCGGCCTCGAGCGAGGCCTGGCCCGAGAGCGGCGCGGCGCCGCCGTCGCGCGTCGTGATGTTGATGACGCCGCCCGACGACCCGCCGCCGTAGAGCGCTGACGCCGAGCCGCGCAGGACCTCGATGCGGTTCACCGACGCCCAGTCCACGTCGAACAGGTCGGGGGCGAGGCCCGTGGGATCGTTGAGCGGCAGGCCGTCGAGCAGCACCGTGATGCCGCGGACCCCTCGCTCGGTGAGCAGCCCCTGGCCGCGGATCGAGAGGTGCACCCGCTCGCCGTCGGCTTGATTGTCCACCTTGACCCCGGGAACCAGCATGAGCGCTTCTTCGGCGCCGACCGTTCGCGGCATCGACTGCAGTTCGTCCTGGGTCACCACGGTTGTCGCGGCCGGGTTGTCCTTGAGCGGGATCTCGACGCGCGGCGCGGTGACGGTCACGTCGATGGCCAGCTTGGGCACCTGCGTCTCGCCCTGCTGCTGATTCGCGCCCGCAGCGGCCTGCCCGGCCGCCGGCTGCTGTTCGGTCGCACTCGGAGCTGGCGTCGCCTTCTGGTCGGCCGCCGTCTGACCCTGTGAGGCAGGCGGCTGAACGTTCTGGCTTGCGGGTGACGGATTCTGGGCGGCGGCGAGCGAGGCCGTCGACAGACAGAGACAGGCGGCGGCCAGCCACATCGGGGCGCCCGTCCGGCGTGTTGCGTGCCTGAGCATGAGGAAAAACCTCCGGAATGAAAGGAAGAGGGGCGTAGGGATGGTGAATCGGGAGGCGCGACTACTACCAGCACTCGTAGTTGAGCTTGGGGGGATGAGCGACTTACGGCAGCAGGCGGACCAGGTCTTCGGTCACCACGTGCACGGTGAGCCACGCGCCCTCGGCGGCGAGGGTGGCCGCGACAAGCATCATCCCGCACAGCGAGACGGACCAGCCGCGGCCCAGCCGGGGCACCGGCTCCACGTCGATCTCGAGCGCGAGCAGGCGGCTGACCCGGTTCCAGATCGACGCGCCGTCGTAGAACCCGCTGCCGACGGTCCCGGAGCTGGCTGCCGGCGCCAGGCGGGCCACCTTGATGAGCGCCGAGGCCAGCAGCAATCCCCGCCCTTCGCCGCCGCTGGCGGCGCGGGCGTCGGCCGCCAGTTCCACCGCCTCACGCCACCGCCGCTCGACTTCACGGCCGCCAGCCCAGAGGCTCAGCCAGTCGGGAGAGCACGCCACGAGCAGGTGCTTCAAATTGTCGCGCGTCTGATGGTGCGCGCGCTCGTGAGCCAGGCTGGCGTCCAGTTCGTCGTCGGTCAGCGCGTCCATCACCGATTGCGACACGAACACACGCGCCCGGCCCAGGCCCGTCATCGACACGATCGGCGCGTCGTCGGGCAGGCAGTAGATCGGCAGGCCGCCCGCGGCGGGCGCCTGAGGGGCCCCCGCGCGGGCCAGCCACTCGAGTTCGAGCGCGCGCGTGGCACGCCAGTCGCGGATCGTGCGCCGCGCGGCCAGCGCGAGCGTCAGCGCGCCCAGCAGCCCGAGCGCCGCCAGTGTGTAGCCAGCCGACTCCTCGGCGTGCCTCGGCTCGAACTGCCACTGGGCGGGCAGGAAGAGGGCAAAGATGAAGAGGAGCGCCAGCACACCCGGCGCGAGCTTGAGCGCCAGCAGCACGGCCGCCGCGCGTGAGGGCGGCAGCCTCGACGCGCCGCGCGCGAGGCGCGGGAAGACCGCCGCCGCGAGCGCCGACAGCGCGAGGTTCACGGCCGCGAACCAGGCCAGCGCCAGCAGGAGCATGAAGAGCAGTTCGCTCACGGCTCCTCCTGGTCCGCGCCGGATCCTCCACGTTTCGCGCCGTTGCGGCCGAGCTCCCGCCGCTTGGTCCTGACCAGCCGCTCCAGTTCGTCGAGCAGCGCGCCGTCCCGCTTGCCCACTTCATCCACGAGGTTCGAGAGAAACGGGATCGGCGCCGACCAGTCGTTCGACAGCAGGCCCGAGACCACATCGTTCGCCACGATGGCGTCGAGTTCGTCGCGCGTGGCGATGGCCGAGTAGGCAAACGCCCGCGCCCGTTTGGTCCTGGCCAGCAGCCCCTTCTTGAACAGCCGGTCCAGCGTGGTCATGACCGTGGTGTAGGCCACCTGGCCCTCGAGGCGCGCGTGGACGTCGCGGACGGTCACCTCTCCGCTGTCCCACACGATCTCGATGACGCGCCGCTCGAGTGTGCCGAGCCGGGCGCCGATCAGTTCGCGCGGAGCGCGGAAGCCCCAGAAAAGGAAATGACCGTTGGCCATCGTCTGGTCCGAGATGATATCACCGAGAGCTGACGACCCGGCGCAGGGCTAAAGCCCTGCGCTATCCGCAGTCGATAACGCAGGCCTTCAGGCCTGCGCCACGGCCTCCTACTTCACCCTGACCGCCGGCGCGATGAGCCGGTCCGACTGCGGCAGCGGCCCCATCAGCGGGCGCGCGTAGCTCTTGAACGACTCGTCAATGTCGTTGGTCCCCTTGAGGAACTCCTTCGGCAGCGGCTTGGTGTTGGCGGCCACCGTCTCGAGCGGCGTGAGGAAGTAGTCCACCGAGTAGTCGCCCGTCCGCCGGATGGCGACCGATCCGTTCCGCTTGCCATGCACGGCGAAGTGCACGGCGGTCTCGCCGACGTCGCGTGCCTCGCTGGCGTCGATGGGCGAGATCACGCCGAGGAACGACCGCTGCAGGTAGCCGAAGGTGTCGCACCGGACGCGCGTGATCTTGAGCCGCGCTTTCACGGCGTCCGACAGCGCGTCGCCGAGCGTGCTGCGCCCCGACAGTTGCAGGTTGCCGAACTGGTCCCGCTCCTCGACGTCCTGAAGCTTGAGCAGCATCGGCACGTCGTCTTCGGCGACGATGCCCTCGCAGACCGCGACCACGCAGCGGCCGTGCTCGCTGTAGACGCGGTCGACGTCGTCGAGGAACCGGTCGATGTTGAATGGCGCCTCCGGCACGTAGATGAGGTGCGGCCCGTCGTCGGGCCACCGCCTCGCGAACACGGAGGTGGCCGTCAGGAAGCCGGCGCTTCTGCCCATCACCACGCCGACGAACACGCCGGGGATGGCGAAGTTGTCGAGGTCGAGGCCGGCGAACGCGCTCACCACGAACTTGGCGGCGCTGCCGAAGCCCGGCGTGTGATCGGTCACCAGGATGTCGTTGTCGATCGTCTTCGGGATGTGGATGACGCGCAGGTCGTAGCCCTTCTGCTCGGCGAAAGTCGACACGATCCGGCAGGTCTCGGCCGAGTCGTTTCCGCCGATGTAGAAGAAGTACCGGACGTCGTGGCGCTGGAACGCCTCGACCATCCGCTCGCAGTAGGCGGCGTCGGGCTTGTCGCGCGTCGACCCGAGGGCCGACGACGGGGTGATGCCGACCATCTCGAGGTTGTGCGTGGTGGCCTGCGAGAGATCGAGGAAGTCTTCGTTGATGATCCCGCGGACCCCGTAGCGGGCCCCGTAGACGTGCGTGATGAACGGGTACTTTCTGGCCTCGAGCACGACGCCGGCCAGGCTCTGGTTGATGACCGCCGTCGGGCCGCCGCCCTGCGCCACCGCCGCTTTGCCTTCAAGCCGCAACATGTCGCCTCCTCGCAGATCGCCCTCCGCCTTACGCCCCACGCCTTACGCGTGCCCGCCTACTCCGGTACGCTGACCGCGCGAAGCGGCGCGGCCTGCGTCTGGTGCAGGTCGAACACCACCACGTCGTTCTCCCCGGCCTTCAGCCACGAGGCCGGGCAGTAGAGCCGGCTCTGCGGGCCGACATCCCAGTATCGCCCGAGATTGTGCCCGTTGACGAAGACCACTCCTTTTCGGTAGCCGGTCATGTCGAAGAAGGTGTCTCCCGGCTTCTCGACGCGGAACGTCCCGCGGAAGAACAGACCGGGCCGCGAGTCGTCGACCTTCGCATCCGCAAGGGACATCGCCCACTGCCCGCCGAGCGGCAGCAGGAAGACGTCCCAGTTCATCAGCGTCATGCCGCCGAGCGTGACGCGGTCGGTGATCCCCTTGCGGTCGATCATCGCCTGGCCGAAGTTGATGTGACCCATCCCCTCGACCAGGATGTCGAGCACGGGCGACCGGTTCGTCGTGCGCGGCAACTCGAGCGAATTTTCGCCCAGACGACGGTCGAGCGTCCCGATCAGCTTGCCGTCCACCAGCACCAGCGCGTAGTCGTGCAGGTCGGTCACCGCCAGCCGGCCGCTCGTGCGGCCGATCAGTGTCGTCCGGTAGAGCACGAACCCCTGGTTCTGTCCGTAGGCCTCGAACGGCCGCGGCTGCACCGACTTCACCGGCGTCGGCAGGTGGCGCCAGATCGAGGCGGCCGCCCGCATGGCGATCTCGGGCACCTCGATCGTCGGGATCGGGTCCGGAACCTCCGGCAGCCGCTCTCCGCCGGGTCGGGAAGCGCCAATCATCTCACGAAGCGCCATGAACTTCGGCGTCGGGCGCCCCTGTTCGCTGATTGGCGCGTCGTAGTCGTAGCTGGTGACGTCGGGCTCGTACCCCTTGCCGCCCGAGTTGGCGCCGGCCGTGAAGCCGAAGTTCGTGCCGCCGTGCACGACGTAGAGATTGAACGACTTGCCCGCGCCGAGCAGGAACGCCACTTCCCTGCGAAGGTCGTCGGGCGAGGGGCGCGCCCACTTCTCGCCCCAGTGCGTGAGCCAGCCCGGGTAGGTTTCCGACGAGAAGACGGGAACGCCTGGCGCAACCTGGCGCGCGAGGTCCCAGTCCTTCTCCCTCGAACCCGAGTCGAGGCCGACCGCGGCGCGGGGCAGGTGGCCGGCTTCGAGCATGTAGGTCGTCGGGCCGTCGGCGGTGTAGAACGGCCCGGGCACGCCGGCGCGCTCCCAGGCCATCCGCAGCCGTTCGAGATACTGGCGATCGTCTCCGTAACTGCCGTACTCGTTCTCGATCTGCACCATCAGGATCGGCCCGCCGCGATCAACGAGGAGCGGCCTGACGACGGCGGCGAGCCTCGCGATGTAGCGCTCGGCAGCCGCCATGTAGCGCGGGTCGAGGCAGCGCACCTTCAGATCCGGGTAGCGCAGGAGGTACGACGGGATGCCGCCGAAGTCCCACTCGGCGCAGACGTAGGGGCCCGGGCGGAGGATCACCCACATCCGCTCCTCCTGCGCGATGCGCACGAAGCGGGCGATGTCGCGCGAGGGCGAGTGGAAGTCGAAGATGCCCTCGGCCGTCTCGTGGTAGTTCCAGAACACGTAGAGGGCGATGGTGTTGCAGCCCATCGCCTTCGCCATTCTGATGCGGTGGCGCCAGTATTCGGGCGGGATGCGCGCGGGATGCATCTCGCCCGAGATGATCTGGAACCTCTTGCCGTCGAGCAGGAAGTCGGATGGACCGAGAGAGAAGGTGTGCCTGGGCAACGGGCGCGGCGGCTGCGCCGCCGCCGAGACACTCATCGCAGTGAACGCCAGCAGCGTGACGAGGAGGCGTTTCATATCACCGTGACACCGCCCTGAGCCTTGAGCCCTTACTTGTCCAGCGTCCCCGCCACCCACTCCAGGTTGACGCGCGCGACGCGGTAATCGTGCTGCGCCTGCGCGAGGTTGACGCGCGCCGACGAGAGGTTCAGCTCCGCGTCCTGCACTTCGAGCCGCGTCTTCACGCCGAGCTCGAACCCCTTCTCGGCGAGGAACAGCAGCCGTTCGGCCTGCGTCACCGTCCCGCTGGCGGCCTTCACGATCTCCGACGCCTCGTGGACCGCGTCGACCGCGGTGCGGACCGCGACCGAGATGCCCTCGCGCAGCTTCTTGTCGTCCAGCTCCGCGCGCGAGAGATCCGTCTGGGCCTGGGCCACCTGGCCCTTGGTCCGCCAGCCGTCGAACAGCGGCACCGAGGCGTAGACGCCGGCGTTCCAGAGGTAGCCGCTCGACGACACCGACGGCAACGCAATGCGGCCCATGCCCCATGCCGCCGAGAAGTCGACCCGCGGCTTGCTCGACGCCTTGGCGATCGTCAGCAGCTCCTTGTAGACGCCGCGCGTGTTGTCCTGCACGGCCAGCTCGGGGCGGTGGGCCAGCGCCTGCGCCAGCACCGCGTCGTAGGCCGGCACGGACTCGATCGGAACCGCGAGCGCCCCGGTCACGTCGATCTCGCCCGTCTCGGCCAGCAGAAAGGCCAGCTGCATGCGGGCCACGCGCGCCGCGTTCTGTCCGCGAATCACGGCCGGCTCCGCGTTCTGGACCGCCACCTGCGCCGCCAGCACGTCATAGTCGGTGGCCGTGCCCGCCGACTGGCGCTTGACCGTTTCGTCGAGGTGCCGCTGCTTCTGCGCCAGGTCCTGCTCGGCGATCGTCACCAGGTCCCGCGCGACTAGCGCGTCGCAGTACGCCGTCGTCACATCACGGGTCACCGCCTGGCGGAACTGCCGGAGTTGCTGGTCCGCCACGCCGAACCCCAGCCTGGCGGCGCGGATCGCGGCGCCCACCTGGCCCCAGGTGAAGATCACCTGCTTGACGCTCACCTGGCCGGTCAGCGCGTCCTGGCGCCCGCTGAAGATCTCGGTGAGATCCGTCGTCGTGCTCGACGAGCTGCCCGTCGAAAACAGGTTGAAGAGGTCCTTCTCGCGGTTGTCGAAGTTGCGGACGAACGACCCGGCAAACGCCACCTGCGGCAGCGCGCTGGCGCGCTCCTCGAGGTACTTGCCCTGCACCCACTTCTGATACTCGATCGCCTTCTGGATGTCCCGGTTGTGCGACGCGGCGATGGCGAGCGCCTCGTCGAGCGTCAGCACCTTCACCGCGCCCGGCGCCGAGGCCTGGGTCGCCGCCTGCCCGGCAGCCTGGTCGATCGAGGCCGACAGCGGCCCGCCGGACGCCGACTGCCCGGACGCGGGCACCGACTGGCCCGCCACGAAGGCCGCGAGCAGCAGGCCCACCGCCGCCGCCCGCGCGTGGCGCGCCGCATGGCGGCCGATCCACGCCCCGATGTCGTCCAGGATCGAGTAGACCACCGGCACCACGATGAGAGTCAGCATCGTCGAGGTGATGAGGCCGCCGACGACCGCCCGCGCCATCGGCGCGCGAAGCTCCGCCCCCTCGCCGAGCGCGAAGAAGAGCGGCAGCATGCCGAAGATCATCGCGGAGGTGGTCATCATGATCGGCCGCAGCCGGGTCCGGCCGGCCGTGATGAGCGCGGTCCGCCGGTCCAGGCCGCGCGACCGCAGCACCTTCGTATAGTCCACCAGCAGGATGGCGTTCTTGGTGACGAGCCCCATCAGCATGATGAGCCCGATGAGCGACATGATGTTGATCGTGTCGCCGGTGAGGAGCAGCATGCCCGCCATGCCCACGATCGACAGCGGGAGCGACAGCATGATCGACAGCGGGTCGATGAACGACTCGAACTGCGCCGCGAGGATCAGGTAGACGAAGATCACCGCCAGCAGCAGCGCCTCGGCCATGTAGCCGAACGACTCGATCATCATCTCGGTGTCGCCGGCCTGCACGAGCCTGTAGCCGGGCGCCATGTTCAGCCCCTCCCCGGCCTTCATGGACAGGTTGGACGCGGTGCCGAGCGGCAGGTTGTCGAGGTTGGCGTCGACGGTCACCTGCCGGTTCAGGTCGCGCCGGCTGATCTCGGCCGGCGAGGTGGCGCGGGCGAAGGTCACCAGGTCGGCCAGCGGGACCAGTGCGGTGCCGTCCGGGCCGGGCACGGTGATCTTGAGGTTGTCGACATGCGCGATGTCCCCGCGCAGCGCCTGCGGCAGGCGCACCCGGACGTTGACCGCCTCCCCCTCCTCGTCCTCGTAGGTCGTGACGGCCTCCCCCCCGACGAGCATGCCCACGGTGTTGGCGACGCTGTTACTGCCGACGCCGGTGGCGGCTGCCCGGTCGCGGTCCACCGTCATCCGGTACTCGGGCAGGTCCTGCTCCATCGTCGCCTCGATGTCGACGATGCCGGGGATCTTGTACATCGCGTCCTTCAGCCGGGCCGCGTACTGCTTGAGCACGGCGATGTCGTCGCCCTGGACGCCGATCGAGAGCGGCTTCTGGAACGAGCTCGGATCCTCGAGGAAATTGAGGACGACGCCCGGGATCTTCTCGAGCCGCTCGCGCGCCATGTGCGTGAACTGCTTGATGCTCAGCGCGCGCTCGTTCCTCGGCACGAGGCTGACGAAGACCGTCGCGTCACGCACCGTGTCCGAGTCGCCGGCGCCGATCGACGCGTAGGTGTAGCGCACTTCCTTGAACGCCTTCAGCTCGCTCAACACGCGATCCAGCCGCCCGCGCGTCTCCTCTATCGACGAGCCGGGCGCGCTCTTGAACTTCAGCGCGAACTCGCCCTGGTCCATCTGGGGCTCGAATTCGGTTTGAAGCAGGACGAACACCCCGAGGCCCGCCACAAACGCGAGGACCGCCGAGCCGACGACGATGAGGCGGTGATCGAGCGACCAGGCGATGACCCGCTTGTAGCCTTCCGCCATCCGCTCGAACCACTCGTTGAACCGGTCGAGCCCCCGCTGCAGGAGGTTCCGCTTCCCTGCCCGCTCGATCGCCGGGTCGTACCACCGCGACGAGAGCATCGGGTCGAGCGTGAAGGAGACGAACAGCGACACCAGGACGGCGAACGCCACCGTCAGCCCGAACTGGTAGAAGAACCGGCCGATGATTCCCTTCATGAAGGCCACCGGCACGAACACCGCGATGATCGACATCGAGGTGGCGATCACGGCGAGGCCGATCTCGGACGTCCCTTCCCGCGCGGCCTCGAAGTGGTCCTGCCCGCGCTCCAGGTGGCGGACGATGTTCTCCCGCACGACGATCGCATCGTCGATGAGCAGGCCGATGGCAAGTGAGAGCGCCATCAGCGTCAGCACGTTGATCGTCATGTTCAGGAAGTACATGACGATGAACGAGGAGATGACCGAGATGGGCAGCGTCAGGCCCGTGATGACCGTCGACCGCCAGGAGTTCAGGAACAAGAAGACGATGACGATCGTCAGGAGCCCGCCCAGGATCAGCGTGTTGTAGACGTCGCTGACCGATTCGCGGATGAAGGTGGACGTGTCGCGTACGATCTGGATCTCGGTGCCGGGCGGCATCTCGACCTGGAGCTTGCCGACGGCGGCGCGCACGGCGTCCACCACCTCGACCGTGTTGGCCTTGGTCTGCTTGGTGATGTCGATCGCCACCGCCGGCTTGCCGTTGATGAGGGCGAGCGACCGCTGCTCTTCGACCCCGTCCACGATGGTGGCCACGTCGCCGAGGCGGATCGGCTGGCCGGCGCGCCGCGCGATCACCATCGTGCGGTAGCCCGCCGCGTCGCGCGGCTTGCCGCTGATGCGCAGCGGAACCTCAGTGTCGCCGCGCGTCAGCCGTCCGAGCGGCGTGTTCACGTTCTCGCTGGAGAGGCCGCCGACGACCTCGTCGATCCCCATGCCGTACGCCGCCAGGCGCGCCGGGTCGATGTTGACCGCGATCTCGCGCTTGGACGAGCCGACCAGCTTCGCCTTGGCCACCCCGGAGATGCTCTCGAGCCGCCGCTTGATCGTCCGGTCGACCAGCGTCGTCAGCTCGCGGGGGGCCATGGTCGACGACTGGATGGCCAGCGAGATGACCGGCATCGCGCCGAAGTCGAACTTCTCGATGACCGGCTCCTTCATGCCGTCGGGCAGGTCTCGCCGCACGGCGTTGATCTTCGCCCGCGCCTCCTGCGAGACGTCGTTGACCTTCACCTCGAGGTTGAACTCCACGATGATGGTCGACAGGCCCTCGCGCGAGACCGACTGGATGTGCTTGACGCCCGCGATCGGGTTGACCGCCTCCTCGATCTTCTTGGTCACCTCGCGCTCGACCGTCTCGGGCGACGCGCCGGGGTACTCCGTGATGATCGACAGTACCGGGATCTCGACGTCCGGCATCATGTCAATCGGCAGCCGCCGGGCCGAGAAGATGCCGAGCGTGACCAGCGTGAGGATCATCACGGTGGCCACCACCGGCCGCTTGATCGACAGGTTCGAGAGGAACATGGCTACGCCCCCTCGCCCTTCGAGGCCATGACGCGGTCGCCGTCGCGCAGCTGGAAGCCGCCGCGGACCACGACCTGATCACCGGGCTGGACGCCGGACACGATCTCGACCGCCAGCCCGTTGCTCAACCCGGTGGTGACGGTGCGCTTCTGCGCCTTGTCGCCCGCCACGACGAACAGGTCGGCCTGCCGGCTCTCGAGGTTCCAGTTGAGCAGCGCCTCCTTCGGGATCTGCAGCACGCCGGCCCGCTGGCCGACGATGATCCGGCCCTTGACGAAGGCGCCGTCCCTGAGCACGCCGTCCGGATTGGCGACTTCGGCCACGACTCTGGCCGACTGCGTCGCCGCGTCGATCGCCGGATTGATGAACATCACCTTGCCGGTGAACGACCGCCCCGGGACGGTGTCGGTCGAGAACGGGAGCGACTGCCCCACGCGGACCGCGGCCAGGCGCGTGGCCGGCACCGACACGGTGAGGTCGAAGAGCCGCGTGTCGACAATGTGGAACATCGAGGAGGTGCCGCCCATGTTCTCGACGCGGTCGCCGACGCTGATGCCGCGGGAGGCCACGATCCCGTCCATCGGCGAGGTGATGAACGACTTGGCCAACCGGGTCTCCGCCGTGCGGATCTGCGCGTTCGCCGACGCGGTCGCCGTCTGGGCCGCCTCCACCGCGGTCTTGGCGTCGTCGAGGGCCTGCTGCGTGATCAGGCCGAACTGCTTGAGCTGCTGCGCCCGCTCGTACTCCCGGCGCGCGTGGTTCTCTCCGACCACGGCCTGGGCCTGCGCCGCCTTGAGCGCGTCGATCCCCGCCTCCGTTTCGCGCGTGTCGAGCTTGGCGAGACGGGCGCCGCGTTTCACCGGCACCCATTCGGTGACGTACACCTCGCTGACCACGCCGGTCACCTCCGACTTGATGTCGGCGGAGAACTTGGCCTCGAGCGTGCCGACGACCTCGACGCTCTCCTGGAGCTCGGCGAGGGCCGCGGGCTCGATGGTGACCGCCACCGGCGGCCGTCCGGCCTCCTGCTGCTGCGGATTGGTCGTCTTCGAACAGGACGCCGCCGCCAGAGTTGCCGCGACGAGAGAGATGAGTGCGATCGATCGTGCGATGCGTGTCATGACCGTGGTTCTCCTTGCTGCCTCTGCTGCGCGAGCGCGCCATCGAACAGGAGTCCGACCAGACGTTGAAGCGTCTCGCGGTCGATCCGGGCGACGCCGTAGTGAAGCTGTCTCATGGTGAACACGCCGATGATGCCCATCATCATCAGCGCGACGTCGGCGGCGGACGTGGTGGCCGCAATCTCGCCCGTGGCCTGTCCCTCCTCGACGACTTGCCTGACGACGCGTTCCACGTGGCGGTCGAACACGGTGAAGTCGAACTTCGGCATCCCCTCGAGCGGGCCGAAGAAGACCGAGTGGGCGACGCGCGCGACCGGCACGTGCTCCTGGAACATGTCGTAAAGGTCGGCGCAGAGCGCGAACAGCCGCTCTCGAGCCGTGCCCGACCGGGTCATCGCGACGTCCATCTTCCGCTCGAACGCCGTGGCGGCCTCTCCAAGGACGGCGGTCAGGAGTCCTTCCTTGCTGCCGAAGTGGTAGTAGAGGGCGGGCTTGGTGACGCCGGCCAGTTCGACGATCTCGCGGACAGAGGCGGCCGCGTATCCCTTGCGGTCGAAGACGTCCACCGCGGCGCACAACAGTCGGCTGCGCGTCTGGTGGTCCTGTTCCGTCGGAGCGGGCGCGACAACGGTGTCGGTGTCCACGGTGTTCATGATTGTCCCTGAGGCTGCCGACAACTGGCCGGCATACCGACCGGTAGGAAGCATCAGAGGCTTGTTACGGATTGGCCGGTCAAGAAGTTCCTCTGGAGTGTTATTAGGCCAGATCCGAGATACCTACCGGTCGGTATCATAACACGAGTTTGAGGACGGGATGCAGGGGGATGGGTAGTGGCTAGTGGCCGGTAGATCACGCGTGACCCACTGACCACTAGCCACTGACCACGACAACGTCAGGGCTCGCCTACTGCTGGATCGCCTTCCCGTCAGCGTCGAACGTCTCGACCTTGCCGAACTTCTTGAGCCCCTCGGCGATCTTCTTGCCGTCGCCGACCGCCACGATCTGAAGCCCCGACGCGTCGAGGTACTTCTTCGCCGCCGCCTGCACCTGCTCCTGTGTGATGGCCATCACCCGCGCCGGGTACTTGTCCCAGTAGTCGGAGGGCAGCTTGTAGATGTAGCTGGTGATGTAGTTTGAGAGGATGGCGGCCGGCGTTTCGAGCGACAACGCGAAGCTGGCCACGAGCGACCGCTTCTTGTCGGCGAACTCCTTGTCCGGGATCCGCTCGCCGCCCATCCGCGCGATCTCCTTCATCATCTCGGTGAGGGCCGGCTCGGTGACATCGGTCCGCACCTCGGTGCTCGCCGACCAGTCGCCGCGGTAGCGCAGCGTGGTCATGCGGCTGTACGCGCCGTAGGTGTAGCCCTTGTCCTCGCGGAGGTTGAGGAACAGCCGCCCCGTCGGCCCCCCGCCGATGATCGAATCGGCCAGCTTCAGCACGTCGTAATCCGGGCTGGTACGGCTGATCATCTGCGTCCCGACAATCAGGTTGGTCTGGACCGACCCGGGCCGGTCGACGAGCGTGACCTTGGCCGGGCCCATCTCGGGCGGATCGACGACGCCGAGCTGGAGGTTCCCCTTCTTCGTCCAGCCGGCGAGCCTGCTCTCGAGCCGCTTCTTGATGTCGGCGAGCGTCACGTCGCCGACCACGCCGATGATGGCCTCGTCCGGTGCGTAGCGCGTCGTGTAGAAGTTGACGACCCCGTCGCGCGTGATCCTGTCCAGCGCCGCCGGCGTCATCATCCGGCCCGCCGGGTGGGCCCCGAACACGACGCGGTTGTAAGCCTCCTGCGCCAGGAATCCGGGCTGTGCCCGCTGCTGCAAGAGGTTGCCCTTCATCCGTGTCTTGTAGCGGGCCAGCTCCTGCTCGGGGAATGTCGGCGTCCAGCAGCATGTCGCTGGCGATGTCGAGCACCTCGTCGAGGTGCTCGGTCATCGTGCTCATGCTGAGCGCGGTTGTCTCCGACGCGGAGGCTGTCCCAGCCCCGACGCTCGCCGCCAGCGTGTCGAGTGCGGTGGCGATCTGCTGGGAGGTCCGGGTCTTGGTGCCCTCCGAGAGCATGGCCGCCGTCACCGCGGCGAGCCCGGGCATGTCCGCCGGGTCGTAGTAGCCACCCGCCCCGCGCATCTGGATCTGGATGGACACCTGCGGCACCCGATGGTCTTCGAGCACGATCAGGTGCGCGCCGTTCGCCAGGTCGGCGTGCTGCGCCTTGGGCAGCACGACCTTCAGGACGGCTTCAGAAACCGGCGCCTTGCCCTTGATCACGACGCCCTTGGTCGGGGACATCCCCTGGGTGACCGGCGTCTGGGCCGTCGTCACCGTCAGGGAGAGGAGGACGAATGCCGCGGAGGTCAGGACTTGCTTCACCATTACAGGCCTCCCTTCGTCGCGGCCGCCGGTTTGGGCACCGTGATCACCACGATCCGGTTCTCCGGCGTCAGGTATTTCTGCGCCACGCGCTGCACGTCAGCCGTTGTGACCGCCATGATGCGGTCCAGCCGCGTGTTGATCAGGTTCGGATCGTTGTAGTAGACGGCGTATTGGGACATCAGCACCGCGCGCTGGAGCGAGCTGGTCAGGCCGCTCAGGTAGCTGCGACGGGCGGAGTTCCGGGCCTTCTCGATCTCCCAGCTCTCGATCTGCCCCGTCTTCACCTTGTCGATTTCCTCGTAGATGGCCGCCTCGAGGTCGGCCACCGTCTTGCCCGGCGCGGGCGACAGGATGCCGATCGCCCGGAACAGCCCGGGGCCACGGCTCTCCATCGGGCCGGCGAACGCCTGAAGCGCCACCTGTTTCTGGCGGACGATCGTCTGCGTGAAGCGCGAGCTGGTCCCGCTCGAGAGCACGCTGCCAAGGACCGACAGGGCGTCGTAGTCGAACGAGGCGCCCGAGAGGATGTGCCAGCCGATGTCAAGGCGCGTGGCGCGCGCCAGCGGATCCTCGATGGTGAGCCGTTTCTCCTTCACCTGCGGCGGCTCGGTCATGTCGGGCGCGGGCGGCGCGGTCTGCGACGGGATCGACTCGAAGTACTGGCGGACCTTCGCCAGGCACTCGGCCGGTTTCACGTCGCCGACGATCACCAGCGCCGCGTTGTTCGGCGCGTAGTAGGTGCGGAAGAACGCCTGCACGTCCCCGACCGTGGCGGCGTCGAGGTCGGCCATCGACCCGATGACCGAGTGCTTGTAGTTGAAGTTCTCGTAGGCGAGGTCGTCGAACGCCTCCATCGTCTTGCCGTAGGGCTGGTTGTCCACGCTCTGGCGCCGCTCCTCCTTCACCGTGCTGATCTGGTTCTGCAGGTTGTCCTTCGTGATGTCGAGCGACCGCATCCGGTCGGACTCGAGGAAGAGGGCGAGGTCGAGCTGGTTGGCGGGCAGGCGCTCGAAGTAGTTGGTGCGGTCCTTGTTGGTGGACCCGTTCATGTCGCCGCCGTTGTTGTAGACGAGCA
This sequence comes from uncultured Acidobacteriota bacterium, assembly GCA_963727765.1. Classification (GTDB taxonomy): domain Bacteria; phylum Acidobacteriota; class Vicinamibacteria; order Vicinamibacterales; family Fen-181; genus FEN-299. The sequence goes on along the minus strand of CAVSGZ010000008.1, from coordinate 47,050 downwards.
TGAAGTGCTCGCCGCTGCCGACGTTTGCCGACCCCTTGAACATCATGTGCTCGAAGAGGTGGGCGAAGCCGGTCCGGCCCGGCCGCTCGTTGCGCGAGCCGACGTTGTAGGTAATCGCGATCGAGAAGACCGGCGCGGTGTGGTCTTCGACGATGATCACGCGAAGGCCGTTCTTGAGCTTCGTGTCGCTGAACTGCACCTTCGAGACGGGCGCGGCGACCAGCGTGGCGGCCATCGCGGCCGCCGCCACCAGGAGCACGACGACGGCCCCCCGCATCGGTCGATTCATACAGCCTCCCTCGCTAAGGATGAGTCAGGCAGGGATGATACAGGCTCAGGACTCAGGGCTCAAGGCTCAGGGACGGGGCGGCCGGACATTGAAAAGCGGGAAGCGCCCAATCCCCCACCGGCTCAGGCGGAACTTCGCGGCCGTCGACAGGCAGCCCAGCCCGTAACGCAGGCTCCGCGAGAAATTGATCGACGACGCCTCCGGAAAGTACTTCGCCGGACAGGTCATCTCTCCGACGCGGAACCCGGCGTAGAGGACCTGCGACAGCATCTCGGCGTCGAACACGAAGTCGTCCGAGTTCCTCTCGAGCGGCAGCGCCTCGAGCACCTTCCGCGTGAAGGCGCGGTACCCGGTGTGGTACTCCGACAGCTTGGCACCCATGAGCAGGTTCTGCAGGAGCGTGAGGACGCGGTTGCTGACGTACTTGTAGACTGGCATCCCGCCGCGAATCGCCTGGCCGCCGAGGATCCGGGAGCCGAGCACGACGTCGAACTCGCCCGAGGCCAGCAGGTGCGCCATCGCCGGTATGAGCACCGGCGTGTATTGGTAGTCGGCGTGCAGCATGACGACGATGTCGGCGCCGCCGTCGAGCGCCGCGCGGTAGCAGGTCTTCTGGTTGCCGCCGTAGCCGCGGTTCCGCTCGTGGACGATCGTCTCGATGCCGAGCCGCCGCGCGACGGCCACCGTCTGGTCGGCGCTCGCGTCGTCGGTCAGCAGCACACTGTCCACGATGTCGAGCGGGATCTCGCGGTAGGTCCGCTCGAGCGTGCGCTCGGCGTTGTAGGCCGGGAGGACGACGACCACCTTCTGCCCGCGGATCATCGCTGCAGTGTAACTGGATTCTGGCAAGATGCGCACGCGTGCGATGGCGGCGGAACAATCCCGCTGCCCGCATCGTAAGTGGATTCGGCGGCGCCGAGCACCCCGCGGGCGGGAACTCGGTGTCTAAGGATCCGGGCGGTGCAGGCGCCGCCCGGTTTGACGGCGATCGAAGACAGCGGCGGCAGTCGGCGCGGCGGAGCCAGGTTCCCGGGTCTTCTAGAAGATCTGGCGACAATACCCAACCAATCGGTCCCTGGAACGTCCATGTGCACGTGCGCGGCGGGGGAGGACACCCATGCGTGTGATGCTGCCGGTTGTTGCGGCCGTCTGTCTGGGCGTGGGGATGCTGGCCGACGGGAGAGATCCAGGCAAGGACCCGTCGGCCGTGCTCGCGTCGGCGCGTGAGGCACTCGGCGGCGAGAAGGCGCTGTCCGCCGTGAAGGCGTTCGTCGCCACGGGCCGGACCCGGCAGATCCGCGGGCAGAACCTCGTGCCGATCGAATTCGAGATCGCCTGCGAGCTGCCCGACAAGTACGTGCGGAAGGACGAGGTCCCTGCGCAAGAGAGCGAGCCGACGACGTCGGGATTCAACGGCGAGGGGCTGATCCAGATCCCGAAGCCGGCCGAGCAGCCCGGGGGCGCTACGGTCAGACCTCCCACCCCCCCGCCCGATCCCCGCAAGGCGCGCGTCATCTCGCTCAAGCAGGACTTTGTCCGCCTGGCGCTCGGAATGTTCGCCGCCTCGTTCGACAGCTATCCGCTGACGTTCACCTTCGTCGGCCAGGCCGAGGCGCCGCAGGGTAAGGCCGACGTCCTCGACGCGAAGGGCCCTGGCACGTTCATGCTGCGCCTCTTCATCAACGCCGACACGCACCTGCCGATCATGGTGAGCTGGACGAGCCCGGCAACCAATGTCGTGCTGACCGACCCAGGCCAGCCGGCGCCCAAAGACGTCGCGCCGGGCTCGATCATCGTCCAGGCTCTCGCGCGGCCGCCGACGACAGCGCCCAAGGAGCAGCAGGACCAGTACGCCAAGGACGTGCAGGATCTGCGCAAGAAGGCGCTGGCCGGCGCCAGGCCGGTCGAAACGCGCATCTACTTCGCCGATTACCGTGACATTGGCAACGGCCTCAAGTTCCCGTTCCGGCTCCGCAAGGCGGTGGCCGGCGAGACGGTCGAGGAGACCAACTTCGACGCCTTCAAGATCAACCCGCGGATCGATCCGCGGAAGTTCGAGACGCTGAAGTAGCCCCCCCGAGGTACTGCATGACGCGTCGCATCGCGTGGACCGTCCTGGCGGTTGTCCTGTTCTGCTCCTCAGGCCTGCCCGCGCTCGCGCAGGCGGCCCGCGATGCGCGCCTCATCGTCACGGTGGTCGATCAGACCGGCGCCGTGATCCCGAACGCCGCCGTCTCGGTGATCGGCCTCGAAGACGCCACGAAGAAGTCGACGATCCCGCCGGAGAAGTCGTCGGAGAAAGGGCTGGCCACCTTCGAGCGCCTGGTGCCGGGCCGCTACTCGGTCCAAGGGGAATTTCCCGGCTTCGAGATGGGGCTGTTGCGCGATATCCGCCTGAAGGCGGGCGACAACAAGCACCTGCTGGTGCTGCCGCTGGCCGGGTTCACCGCGGAGGTGACGGTGGAGCGCGACAAGCAGACCGCCGCCTCGGATCGTGCCTCGGCGTTCGGGACCGCGCTGACGCGCGAGCAGATGGAGGCGCTCTCGGAGGATCCCGACGAAATGGCCCGACAGCTCCAGGGGCTGGCGGGCCCCGACGCCACGATCCGCGTCGATTCGTTCGAGGGACAGCAGTTGCCGCCCAAGTCGCAGATCAAATCGATCCACATCACGCGTGACGCGTTCGCCGCCGAGAACCACTCGGCCTTCGGCCTCTTCATCGACATCGTGACGCAGCCCGGGATCGGTCCGCTGCGCGGCCAGGGGCGATTCGGCCTCTACGACAGCGCGTTCGACGCTCGCAACCCGATGGTCCCCCGGAAAGGGCCGGCGCAGAGCCGCAACCTGAGCCTGAGCCTCGGCGGGACACTCATCAAGGACAAGAGCAGCTTCTCGCTGTATGTCGCGGAAACGAGCAGCTACACGACGCCGAACCTGCTCCAGGGAGTGTCGGTGAGCGGCGTGCAGGCGAAGAACCTCGACCTGCGGGCCACCAACAACTATCTGTCCATCGGCGGAAACCTGGACTACGCCGTCACAAAGGACCAGACGCTGCGGCTGTCGGCGAGCCGGTATGGCTACACGAACGGGAACCAGGGCGTCGGCGTGTTCGACGAGATCACGCGGGCCTATTCGAGCGACTACACCGGCTACAGCGTGCGCGTCCAGGAGGTTGGGCCGCTGGGCCGCCGGTTCTTCACCAACACCCGCTTCGCGCTCAACTGGAGCGATTCGGTGTCACATTCGGCGACCGAGGAGCTCACCACGATGATTGTCGGCGGGTATAACTCCGGCGGGGCGCAGATGAAGGGCGGCCGCTACACCCGCACCTTCTCGCTGATGTCGGACCTCGACTACGTGCGCGGCCGGCACTCGGTCCGCGGCGGCGTCCAGTTCGACGGCGGGCGCTACCGCTCCGACGCCGTCTCGAACTACCTCGGCACCTACACGTTCGCGTCCCAGGCCGCCTTCGACGCCGGCACGCCGCTCTCGTACCGGCGCGTGATCGGCGATCCGGCCATCGCCTACTGGAACCTGCAGGCGGGGCTCTACGCGCAGGACGACATCCGCGTCCGCAAGGGGCTCACCCTCAGCCCCGGCGTGCGGTTCGAGGCGCAGACGCATATCAACGATCCCCTCACCGTCGGACCGCGGTTCGGCGCCACCTGGTCGCCGTTCAAGAGCGGCAAGACGACGTTGCGGGCCAGCATCGGGTACTTCTACGACTGGCTGAGCTCGGGCACTTACGAGCAGACGGTCCGCATGGATGGATACCACCAGCAGGAGGTGCTGCTGGCGAGAAAGTCGCAGGACGACCCGCTCGTCATCCCATACCCGGACCCGGGGCCGCTGAACGCCCTGCCCTCCAACCGCTACCTGCTCGGCGGGGACGTGCGGATGGCCAGGACGTTCCGCATGAGCACCGGGATCGACCAGCAGCTCACCAAGCTGGTGAGGGTCAGCGCGACCTTCGCCGACACGCGGGCCAACGGCCTGCTGGCGGGCACCAACCTCAACGCGCCGGTGGCCGGGGTGTACCCGGACCCGACGTGGAAGAACATCATCGAAGCCGACTCGATCGGCCGTTCGCACGCGCAGTCGCTCACCGTGAATGGGACGCTCAGTTTCACGGGCTCTTCGGGAATGTCCTTCGGGGGGCCCGGCACGAGCGCGAAGAACGAGCCGAGGATCAAGTGGAAGCGCGGCCTGCAGATCTCGGGCTACTACGGCCTCGCGCGATCGCAGAACAACACGGATGGCGCGTTCTCGCCGTCGCCGACCGGCACGATCGACACCGAGTGGGCGTACTCGTCTGGCGATGTTCGCCAGCGTCTCAGTGTCCAGGCCCTGACCGGCGCGCTCAAGAACCTGAGCGCGAGCTTCTACGTGAGCGCGAACAGCGGCCGGCCGTACAACTGGACCACGGGTCTGGACGCGAACGGAGACGGCCTCTACAATGACCGCCCCGTCGGGGTCGGCCGCAACGCGCTCCGCTCGGGGTGGCAGTACTACTCCTCGGCGTACTTCACTTACACCCTCGGCGTCGGCAAGCGCACCGTGCCGCTGCCGCCTGGCATCACGCTCACCTCCTCGGGCGGCGGCCTGAGCCTGAGCACGTTCAACCAGGCCGACGCGCCACGTTACAGAATCTCGTTCAGCGCGTCGATCAACAACATCACCAATCACGCCAACTATCTCGGCTACACCGGCGTACAGACCTCGCCGTTCTTCGGGCAGCCGACGTCGGTTGACGGCGTGCGGACGATGAACCTGTCGGTCGGCGTGAGCTTCTGACCGGCGGTGGCCATGGCGGCGAAACCCTAGCGCCCGGCCTTCAGCGCCCCGAAGAACGTGATCTCCTCGCTGGCGAGCGAGCGCGGCGCCCCAGTCTGCCAGTCGACGTCGCGAGTGCCCTTGGGCAGTGGCGTCACCCGGACGGCGACAACACCGTACGAACTGGCGCCGCCGTTGTGCTCGTAGTCCTCGTGGAAGCGGTAGGCGGGCGCCACCTTCTCGCTGCAGGACGGATCGGCGAACTGCGGCAAATCCGGCGGCGAGATCTTGAACTGGGGCGCAATCACGCGCACCGGCCCCTGCCCGACAAGCCGCCCCGTCGCCTCGTCGAACCGCGCCTTCTGGAGCGGCTTCCCATTCTCCTCGAACGCCAACATGATCGGCGCGTCAGGGAGCGCCTTGCCCGCTTCGAGTCGGGACGAAGCGTACGACACCCATCCACACGCACCCAGATCCTGCTTGCCGAGCCCCATGACGGGCGGCCCCTGCGGCCACGACTTCTTCAGTTCGTCGACAGTGAACGTGTATTCGTAGCCGTCGGCCGAGAGCACGTCGACCGACGTGGCCGTCTCGGAGATGCCCACCGCCTGCAGGATCGCCCACAGCGCGTTGCCGCGGTAGTCGTTGTAGGCGTCGCCCGACTTGCTCTTCGGGGTATTGAGCAGCACGGGCAGATCGAGCACGGGCGACAGGCTCCGCAGCGCCGCCGCCGTGTAGGTCCTCGAAGGCGCGCGCGGCACCGACGGGTTGCTCGAGGCGTCGCCCGGGTTCGTGCCGGCCTTGAGTTCCGCTTCGTTCGAGAACCCGTCGCCGTCCGAGTCCTTTGCGGCAAGCGCCCGCACGGCCTGCGCGCCGCGGCCGGCGGCCAGGTAGTCCAGCGCGAAGCGGTTGAGCGTCCGCTTGACGTCCCCCTTGCCGCGAACGAACACCGAGTGGCAGTAGTCGCAGTGGCTCTCGCGGCGCATGCCCCCCGCGGACGCCTTGTCCCTGACCACGCCGCTCACGTGGCAGATGGCGCACGAATCGGCCGGCGTGCCCTTCAAAGCGGGATAGACCGACAGCACGGCCGCGATGTCGCGGTCGTCCGCGTGGCCCTTGTACGCCGAGTACAGCGGCGAGAGCATGGCAACCAGGGCGCACGCGACGAGCGCGGCCGGCAAGAAGTCTCTACGAACGTTCATGGAGAACACTCCCCTCGTGGAGGCAGCGAAGCGGGGCGCCTCGCCGCGCGCTCAGTCAGCCATGAAAGGGTACTCGAAACTCGTCGCGGGAACGAACGTCTCCTTGATCGTCCGCGGGCTGACCCAGCGCAGCAGGTTCAGCGGGCCACCAGCCTTGTCGTTGGTGCCCGAGGCCCTCGCGCCGCCGAACGGCTGAAGGCCCACCATCGCACCCGTCGGCTTGTCATTCAGGTAGAAGTTGCCGGCCGCGTGCCGCAGCACCCGGCAAGCTTCAACGAACGCGTAACGGTCCCGCGAGAACACGGCGCCGGTCAGCGCGTAGGGCGACGTCGTGTCGCACAGCTCGAGCGCGGCCGCCCAGTCCGCATCCTCGTAGACATATATCGTCATCACCGGGCCGAAGATCTCTTCCTCCCTCGTCACGAAGTGCGGGTCAGTCGTCAGGACGATCGTCGGCTCGATGAAGTAGCCCTGCGACTTGTCACCGCACCCGCCGGCCACGATCCGGACCGAAGGCGAGGTCTTCGCCCGCTCGATGTACCGCAGGATGTTGTCGAACGACGCCTCGTCGATGACCGCGTTCATGAAGTTGCCGAACTCACCGACCTCACCGACCCGAATGCGGGGGATCGTCTCGAGCAGCGCCGATTCGACCGACGGCCACAATGATCGAGGGATGTAGGCGCGCGAGGCTGCGGAGCACTTCTGGCCCTGATACTCGAAGCCGCCGCGGACGATCGCCGTCGCGACCTCGCGGGCGTCGGCGGACCTGTGCGCGAAGATGAACCCCTTGCCGCCGGTCTCGCCGACGATGCGGGGGTAGGCGCGGTACTGTTCGAGGTGTTCGGCGATGCCGCGCCAGAGCTGGTTGAACGTGTGGTTCGAGCCGGTGAAATGCAGGCCCGCAAGCTCCCGGTGCCCGAGGGCCACGCGGCCGATGAGCGACCCGCTGCCCGGCAGGAAGTTGACGACGCCGTCGGGCAGGCCGGCCTCCCGGTAGATCTGCATCAGCAGGTACGACGACAGGATCGAGGTCGACGCCGGCTTCCAGACCGTTGTGTTGCCCATCAGCGCCGGAGCCATGTTGAGGTTCGAGGCAATCGCCGTGAAGTTGAACGGGCTCACGGCGAGGACGAACCCCTCGAGGGGACGGTACTCCAGGCGGTTGAGCTGGTCGAACCCTGACCGCGGCTGGTCGGCGTAGATGCCCGAGGCGAAGAAGGCGTTGTAGCGGAGGTAGTCGATCGTCTCGCAGGCCGCGTCGATCTCGGCCTGATAGACGTTCTTGCCCTGGCCCAGCATGGTCGCAGCCAGCATCCGGTAGCGGTACTTCGTGGCGACGAGGTCCGCGGCCTTGAGCGTGATCGACGCCCGCTCGACCCAGGACATCGTCTCCCAGTCCCGTTTGGCCGCGCGGGCGGCGGTGATCGCGGCTTCGATCTCGGCCTCCCCGGCCTGGTGCACGCGGGCCAGCACCTGCCCGTGCCGGCAGGGGTTGCGCACGGCGGCCAACACCCCCGTCCGCACCTCCCTGCCGCCGATCACGAGCGGAATCTCCTCTTCCCGGCAGGAACGGTCGGCCAGTTCTCGCCGGACCGCGTCGCGGTCCGCGCTGCCGGGTTCAAACGATCTCACCGGCTCGTTGGCCGGAACCTCGAATCCGAAGACGATGTTGTTCATGCCACTCCGCCGCACCGTGGGGATCCGGGACACGATAGCGCGATCTGACGTCATGAGAGAAACGATATGTCTTTCTTTTGTTGATGAATCTTATTCATCACTGTGGCGAGCCCGTGAGTGGCACTCGGGCGTGTGGCGGCGTGTGCGACAAGTGGGCCTCTTGCCAGCCCACTGTACGGAGTGGGGTCGCCCGGTGCGCCGATCGTGGCTGTCGCGTGTGTCGTGCTGCCCGGCGAATGTCCCGCCGCACCCGAATCGGCGCGAAGGGATCGAACGCCGGCGCCTACTTCATCCGCGCGAGCTCGACCTCGGCGGCGATGAAGCCGAACGGCATCCAGTTCGGGCCCTTGACGATGCGCTCGAAGATGAGCATCGCTTCATCCTTGCGCCCGTTGTAAAGATGCCAGTTGGCGACGCCGTAGGCAAGCGTGGCCTCGGCGATCGGGTCCTTCGCGGTGGCCATGATCTCCTGCGGCGTCCGCAGGCCCTTGTACATCATCAGGCGGTCGTAGTAGTTCTGGTCGTCCTTGACCTTCATGCCCGGGACGATTCCCTCGAGCACCTTCGCGGCCTCATCCGCGCGGCCCGCGCGCCGGAGCGTCATGTAGAGCCAGTCGCTCGCGCCGGCGATCTGATCGTCGTTGCCCATCGGACCCTTCGCCACCGCGAGGCACTGCCGGTAGACGGGCAGCGCGCGCGTGAACTCGCCTTTGAGGTAGTAGGCCAGGCCGAGGTGGTAGTAGATCCCGTAATCCAGGGTCTCGCTCGACATCACCCTCGGGTCGGCCGTCGTCGGCTCCTGCACGTCGGCCTTGCCGGCCATGAGCTGCGACGCCTTCGTCAGGTCCGCGATCGCCTTGTCGAACTCGCGCAAGGTGATGTAGCGATGACCACGGTGACGGTAGAACCGCGCGTCGGCCGGGAACTTCGCGATGCCGTTCGTGAACGTGGAGACCGCCTCGCGCACCTGCCCCGCACCAGCCAATTGCCGGCCAAGCCAGAGGATCGCGTCCGCGCTGCCGGGCGCCTTCGCCAGCGCCTCCCGGGCCAGGCGGATCCTCTCGTCGGCGGCTTGCTTGGCCTCGGGCGCGACCGGCGGCGCATAGAGCGGCACGCCGAGCAGCGACGTTGTCTCGGGCTTCGGCGCCGCTTGCGCGGTGATGGGGCGGGAGGCGAAGAGCGACATCACGGCGAGGATCACGGCGAACGAGACCATCCAGCGCGACATCCGGCGCATGCCAGACCTCCCAAGAGTGAACGTCATCCTCAGTCGACAATGAACAGCTTCGCGCCCGTGGCGGTGCGCGAGCGGTGCGGCGCGGTCCCGTCGGCCACCTGGTAGCTCTGCATGGGTGTGAGCGTGAACGACCGGCCGTCCTTCAGCTCGGTGACGAGTTCCCCTTCGAACACGAGCAGCACGTGCCCACGCTCGCACCAGTGGTCGGCGAGGTAGCCGGGCGAGTACTCGACCATCCGCACGCGGATATTGCCCGCCTCGAACGTTCGCCACGTCGCCGTCCCGGTCGTGCCGGGATGGGTCGTGACGGGCACGGTGCTCCAATCGATAGTGGTGAACGGAACGTCCGCGATCTTCATGCGGTCCCCCGGGGGCCGGATTAGTGGTTGACCGGCTTGCCAACCGCAGCTCACCGAGGAGGGAGGCAGGCCGGAGGCGAGCGAAGGTTGGCGGAGAGAGAGGGATTCGAACCCTCGGTAGAGTTTCCCCTACACACGCTTTCCAAGCGTGCGCCTTCAACCACTCGGCCATCTCTCCGTTCGGCTTCCGCCTTCGCCGCGACGCGGCTACGGCGGACAAGCTGCTGCGCTCGCTCACGCCGCGCCGCGCGAGTGGAGCTAGCAGTGTAACGTGCTTCGCCGCGCCCGTCGAGCGCCACGGCCAAACCGGACTAGACTATGCGCGAGGCTCGACAACGCCGCCAGCACCTCAGGCGAGGAGGTCGTGATGGGAAGTCTTCGTGCGCTCGCAGCAGCCGCGGCCGTGGCCGCGTCAGTATCGATGGCCGCCGATTCGGTGAGCCCCGCCTCCCGATCCGCCCAGCGGCCAGGCATTCTGCTCGGCGACCTCACGTGGCAGGAGGCCGAGAAGGTGCTGACGTCCGACTCGGTGGTCGTCATCCCCATCGGCGCCGAGGCCAAAGAGCACGGCCCGCACCTCGAGCTGCGAAACGACTGGCTCATGGCGGAGTACCTGAAGAACCGCGTGCTCGCAGCCTCCAAGGTGATCGTGGCGCCCACGATCAACTACCACTTCTACCCGGCGTTCGTGGAATACCCCGGCTCGACCACGCTCCGGCTCGAGACGGCACGCGACATGGTCGTCGACATCTGCCGCAGCCTGGCGCGCTACGGCCCGCGTCGCTTCTACGCGCTCAATACCGGCGTCTCCACCGTGCGCGCGCTGACGCCGGCCGCCGAGATCCTCGCCGGCGAGGGAATCCTGCTGCGCTTCACGAACATGTTGACCATCAACGAAGATGTCGAGAATCGGGTGCGCAAGGAGGAGGGCGGCACGCACGCGGACGAGATCGAGACGTCGATGATGCTCTACATCGCCCCGCAATCGGTCGACATGAGCAAGGCCGTCAAGGACTATCACCCGGGCCCCTCGCCGCTCACGAGGAATCCGGGCGGCAAAGGAACCTACTCCGCGAGCGGCGTCTTCGGTGACGCCACCCTGGCGACGAGAGAGAAGGGACGCGAGCTTGTCGAGGCGCTCGTTGAGCGCATCCTGCGAGAGATCGAGGATCTGCGCGCCGCGCGCGCACTCTCTCCCCGCGGGGCCGATCGCCCCACAGGAGGTACCCCGTGAAGACGTTCGCCGCCGTTGTCGTTCTCGCGCTCGCGGGATTCACCGTTCTTGTCGGGGCGGCGCCGCCAGCCTCGACCGCCCCGCAGACAGCCATCACAGCGACGCGTCCCGCGGACCAGACCACCGCGGCCGCCGTCGACCGCCTCGAACGCGAGCTGGTCGCCGCGATTTCCGCCGGCGACCTCGCCACCTACGACCGCATCGTCGCCGACGACTACGTGGCCTACACGACGAGCGGCCAGATGCAGACCAAGCCGGAGATCATGGCCTCCTACCGCACCGGGACACGCAAGTACTTCGGGCTGGGCATCAGTGACGTGACGGTGCGCGTGTTCGGAGAGACCGCGATTCTGGTGGCCAGGACCACGGGCACGCGCATCGAGCAGGGCGGCGCGAAGGTGCCGAACTTGGTCCGCTACTTCCGCGTCTTCACGAAGCGCAACGGCCGGTGGCGGGCGGTCATGCAGATGGTGACGCCGCTGCCGGCGTCGCCTGAAGCCCAGTAGAAGTGGAGAGCCGGGCCGCGCGTCGCGCCGCGTCGAGGTTGGCGCGCGCCTCGGTGAGTCCCGGATTGAGGCGCAGCGCCTCCTCCAGCTGGATGACGGCCTCGCGCGGCCGTCCCGTCGCCAGGTACGCGGTGCCCAGGTTGTAGCGAATCGCGGCATCGTCGGGCGCGTCGCGGACGGCCGTCTCGAAGTGCGCGAGCGCATCGGCCATCCGTCCCGCCTGCGCGTCAACCACGCCGAGCTGCTGGTGCGCCGCGGCGAGGTTGGCGCGGGCCTGCAGGTGACCTGGTGCGAGTCGAAGGGCCGCCTCGAATTCGACGGTGGCCTCGGCCGCGTGGCCCGCGCGCAGGAGCGCAACGCCGAGGTTGCTATGCGCGTCGGCAAGGCCGGGGGCGCGCCGGATCGCGTCGCCGAGGAGCGCGGTCGCCTCGTCCAGCCGGCCCTCCTCGATGAGCACCCGCGCCGCGTTGAGTTCGGTCTCGAGCGCGTCGGGCCGCAGGCGCAGCGCCTCGAGCATCTGCTCGCGCCCTTCCTGGACGCGGCCGTCGGCCATCATCAGGAGGCCGAGGTTGTTGTGCGCCATCCAGGCGTCGGGGTTGCGCGCGATCGTCGCGCGGTACAGGGTCTCCGCGCCGGCGAAGTCCCGGGCGTGCGCATGCGCGACCAGGGCGAGGGGCGCGCCCGCGACGATCGCCGCCACGACGGCGGCGCGCGCGGGCACGAGACCGGTCCGGCCCGCCGCCCACGCGAGCGCGGCGCCCGCGCAGGCCATCGCCGGAAGCCCCACGAGATAGGCGAAGTGATCGGCGACGAAGGAGTAGCGGAACGGGAACACGTCGAAGAAGCCGAGCGCCGGCGCGAGCGACACGCAGACGAGCAGAAAGACGGCGAACGGCGCGCGGGAGCGGCCGCGCACCGCCCAGAGCGCCGTGGCGACGGCGACGACGGCAGCGGGAAAGAGGTACGGCGCGACCGCCGCCGCGTCCAGGCGCCAGCGCGGGTACACGAACGCGAGGTTCGCGGGCCACGCGATCTTCCCGACATAGAACCAGACGGCCCGGCCCGCCACGAGCAGGCGTTCCACGAGCGACAGATGGAAGTCGCCCTCCTGCCCGCCGATGACGAAGTGCCGCTCCACAAACGCCGTGCCGAGGCCGGCCGCGATGCCCGCCGCGACGAAGGGCACGAGCGGCGCCACGTCACGCCGCCAGGTCAGGCGGCCCTTCTGCCACCAGAGGACGACGAGCACGGAGACGGGCAGCGTGGCCGTCACGGTCTTGCTCAAGAGCGCGCAGAAGAAGAGCAGAAGCGCGAGGGCGTAGTGCCCGCGCCGTCGCGTGTCGGCAAAGCGGAGATACGCGAGCGCGGCCGCCAGGTACGCGACCGTAGACAGCGTGTTCTTCAGCTCGCTGATCCACGCGACCGACTCGACGTTGATCGGATGCACGGCGAACAGCACCGCCGCCACGGATGCGCCAGGCACGCGGAGCCGGCACAACAGGACGGCCAGCAGGTACGCGGACAGGGCGTGCAGCCCGATGTTCAGCAGATGATAGCCCGTGGGATCCGCGCCCCACAGCCGATGCGCCAGCCAGAACGCGGAGTGCGCGAGCGGGTAGTACTGCTGCGTGGCGCCGAGGTCCGTCCAGATCCGCCACAGGCCGTGGAGCGACTGGAGCGCCGCCGCGGTCAGGTGATGGTCGTCGTCCCACAGCAGCCCGCCCTGCCAGACGGGCTGGTACGTGAGCGCCACCAGCGCGACGAGGGTCGGCAGCAGCCACGGCGGGTTCCGAGCGGGCTCCGACACGGTCCGGTCCGACTCTGACACGGGGCTGATTATCGCCGGCAACCGGGCGAGTGCAACCCGAAAACGGCGGACGTAGGCCGTGCTCAGTTCTTCTTGAGGATCAGGCACGAGAGCGGCGGCAGCAGCAGCTCGAGGCGGTGTGGATGCCCGTGCGCGGGTGTCGCCGCTGTTGCGACAGTGCCCGCATTCCCCTGGTTCGATCCGCCGTAGATCTCGGCGTCCGTGTTGAGGATTTCCCGGTACACGCCCGCCTCGGGCACGCCGACGACGTAGCCGGAGCGGATGACGGGCGTCAGGTTGAGGACGACGACCACGAAGTCGCGCGGGTCGCGCGCGCGGCGCATGAACGACACCACGCTGTTCTCGTTGTCGCTGCAGTCGATCCACTGGAACCCGGTCGGGTCGTAGTCCAGCTCGAACAGCGCCGGCTCGCGGCGGTAGAGCCCGTTGAGATCCCCCACCAGCCGCCTGATGCCGCGGTGCGGCGTCTCCTCGATAAACGCCCACTCGAGTCCGCCGTCGTGGTTCCACTCGGGCCACTGGCCGAACTCGTCGCCCATGAACAGCAGCTTCTTGCCGGGGTGCGTGAACAGAAAGCCGTAGATCGCGCGCAGGTTGGCCGCCTTCTGCCAGCTGTCGCCCGACATCTTCCCGATCATCGACCCCTTCCCGTGCACCACCTCGTCGTGCGAGAAGGGCAGGATGAAGTTCTCGTGATAGGCGTAGAGCATCGAGAAGGTGAGCTGGTTGTGCGTCCAGCGCCGGTGGACCGGGTCCTTCTGCATATAGGACAGGATGTCGTGCATCCAGCCCATGTTCCACTTGAAGGTGAACCCAAGGCCGCCCAGGTGCACCGGCCGGCTGACGCCCGGCCACGCGGTCGATTCCTCGGCTGCCGTGATCGTGCCCGGCTGCTCGCCGTGCGTCAGCGTGTTGAGCGTGCGGAGGAAATCGATCGCCTCGAGGTTCTCGCGGCCGCCGAACTGGTTGGGCACCCACTGCCCTTCCTGGCGCGAGTAGTCGAGGTAGAGCATCGACGCCACCGCGTCCACGCGCAGGCCGTCGATGTGGCAGCGCTCGAGCCAGAAGAGGGCGCTGCTCAGCAGGAAGCTCCGCACCTCGTGGCGCCCGTAGTTGAAGATGAGCGTGCCCCAGTCCTGCTGCTCGCCCTTGCGCGGGTCCTCGTGCTCGTAGAGCGCCGTGCCGTCGAAGCGCGCGAGGCCGTGCGCGTCCTTCGGAAAGTGCCCCGGGACCCAGTCGAGCAGCACGCCGATCCCGGCGCGGTGGCACGCGTCCACGAACGCCCGGAAATCGTCGGGCTCGCCGAAGCGGCTCGTCGGCGCGAAGAAGCCGATCACCTGGTAGCCCCACGACCCGGCGAAGGGGTGCTCCATCACCGGCATCAGCTCGATGTGCGTGAAGCCGAGGTCGCGCACGTAGGGGACCAGCCGCTCGGCCAGCTCGCGGTAGGAGAGGAACCGCTGGCCGTCCTCCCCGCGCGCCCACGAGCCGAGGTGCACCTCGTAGACCGACATCGGCCGATCGAGCCAGCCGTTCTGCGCCGCGCGGGCTTTCATCCACTCGCCGTCGCCCCACTCGTGCTGCCCCGGGTTCCACACGATCGACGCCGAGCGCGGCGGCGTCTCGAACCGCATCCCGTAAGGATCGGCCTTCGTGAAGACCTGTCCCGACTTTGCCCGCAGCTCGAACTTGTACAGCTCGCCCTGCCCGAGGCCCGGCACGAAGATCTCCCACACGCCGTGCGGCAGCAGCAGCCGCATCGGGTGCGCGCGTCCGTCCCAGCCGTTGAAGTTGCCGACGACCGAGACGCGTTCGGCGTTTGGCGCCCAGACGGCGAAGTGGACGCCGGCGACGCCGCCCATCTCCATGGGATGCGCGCCGAGTGTCTGGTAGGCGTGAAGGAGCGTCCCCTCCGCCAGCAGGTGCAGGTCGAAATCGCTGAGGACGCGACCGAACCGGTAGGCGTCGTCCATCTCGCCCGAGCGGCCGTCCTTCCACGCGACGCGGAGGCGGTAGGCGAATTCGTGCGGCTCGCCGGGAAAGTCGCGCACGACGGCCTCGAACAGGTCGCTGCCCGGACGCCGTGCCATCGTCATCCCGGCCCCCGCGGTCGAGGCGACCAGCGTCACCCTCTCGGCGCCCGGGTGGAAGAACCGCACCACGAGCGCCGGCGCGCCATCGACGACGGCCCGGTGAGGACCGAGCACGGCGAAGGGATCAGCGTTGACGCCGTGCTCGACCGCAGCAACCGGGTCCATATTACTGCTCGATCGTGGCCTTCTTGATGAAGTCCAGTTTGGGGTACGTCTTCTCGAGGTACGCGTTCCCGCCGGCCGCGATGTTGCTTTGATCGTTGCCCGGCGTGGCGCCGTAAGTCGCATTCAGCTTGTCGACCACGTCCATCCCGCTGATGATCTTGCCAAACGGCGCGAAGCCCTGCCCGTCGAGGCCGGCGTTGTCGGCGAAGTTGATGAAGACCTGCGTGGTCCGCGTGTTGGGGCCGGCCATGGCGAAGGTGATATAGCCGCGCTTGTTGCTCTGCTTCACCGGGTCGTCCGGGACTCGGGCGAATGTCCACGCCGACTGGACGGCCGGGTCGCCGTGCATCCCGAACTGCACCATGAAGCCGGGGATCACGCGGAAGAAGCGGACGTTGTCGTAGAACCCGCCCTTGACGAGGTTGTAGAAGCGGTCGGCGCCCTTCGGGGCCCAGTCGCGATGCACCTCGACGACGAACGTGCCGGCGCTCGTCTCGAACGAGGCCTTGTACATGGGCGGCGCCTGATCCTTGAAGGCCGCCGGGTTCTTCAGGTTCGGCTTGGCGGCTGGCGCCTGCGCGCTGGCCACGGAGACGGCGAGCGCCGCGATCGCGGCGAGAACGAGAAGCGTGCGGAACATCTTCATGCTGATGACCTCCTCAACCTGGCAAGTCACGCGAAAACCAACGATTCATTCTACCTGAAACCGCCGCGGCGATTGACGACCGGGCCGGGATGACGGGATACTCGCCAGTGCCATGCGACTGCCTGCCCTGCCCCTCGTGCTGACGGCCCTGCTGTCGGCGCCGATCCTCTGCGGACCGGCCGCCGCCCAGGCGCCCGCCCGTGGCGGCCAGCAGGCGAAGCCCATTACCCGGAAGGAGCCGACCTTGACGCCAGGACTCTATGCGCGGTTTGCCACGACCGAGGGTGATTTCACGGTCCGACTCTTCGACGAACGAGCGCCGAAGACGGTCGCCAACTTCGTCGATCTCGCGGAGGGCACCAAGGACCCCGCCACCGGAAAGCCGGGCCAGTTCAAACCCTTCTACGACGGCCTGATCTTCCACCGCGTCATCGCCGGATTCATGCTCCAGGGCGGCGACCCGCTGGGCAACGGCCGCGGCGGGCCAGGCTACACGTTCGCCGACGAGTTCGACCCCGCGCTGAAGTTCGACCGCCCGGGCCTGCTCGCGATGGCCAACCGCGGGCCGAACACCAACGGCAGCCAGTTCTTCATCACGCTCGACGCCACGACCTGGCTCAATGGCAAGCACACCATCTTCGGCGAGGTCGTCGAGGGCATGGACGTCGTCCGGAAGATCGGCCACGTGAAAACGGGCGCAGAGGATCGGCCGTTGACGCCGGTCGTGATGACGAAGGTCACGATTCAGCGAATTAACCAGTGACAGGACTTCGCACGTAGGCCCGCGACCGGCGGCTTGCGACTTGCGGCGGCGTCACACGTGTCACCCTGTGGCTGGCCGCCAGCCGCAAGTCGCGAGGCGCAAGCCGGTCACATCGCAACCCGGGCGCGTGGAACAACTGCCCGCGCGCGGTGTCCAACACAGTAGAAACAGAGAGCGCTCTCCTCCAACGGTTCGTCCATCGCGGCACCGGCCCGAGCGACGACCCACACAGGAGGTGAGCCGTGTCACCAGACCTCTTCCGCCAGATCGTCGAAGCCCGGCCGTCGGCCCCCG
Organism: uncultured Acidobacteriota bacterium; assembly: GCA_963727765.1. GTDB lineage: Bacteria > Acidobacteriota > Vicinamibacteria > Vicinamibacterales > Fen-181 > FEN-299. The sequence goes on along the minus strand of CAVSGZ010000008.1, from coordinate 29,981 downwards.
CCAGTCGCGTGTCCGCCCTTCCCGTGTCACTTCTCGTGCATGCGATCGTGCTGGCGGCGCTGGTGGTGATCCCGCTGCTCGCGAGCGACGTCCTGCCCATCGTGCGCGGCACGGACGCGCTCGTGATGCCGGTCATCGTCCATCCGGCGCTACCATCCGTCCCCGTCCCTGCCGTGCGGCGCGCGCCGGCGTTGGACTCCGCCGACGCCGCGGCGGCACCCGTCAACGCGCCCAGCGGGATCGGCCGCGAGCGCTTCGGGCCGGCCACCGCCCCGGTCGACGCGGCGGCCCCCGAGGCCTCAGGCTCGATTCCCGGGGTCGGACTTCCGGGCGGGATCGACACGGTGGAGATCGACACGCGCCCGCCGGCGGCCCCTTCTGCACCCATGCGCGTCAGCTCGCTCATCAAGGCTCCCGTCAAGATCCGCGACGTGAGCCCGGTCTACCCGGCGCTCGCCCTCGCCGCGCACGTGCAGGGCGTCGTGATCATCGAGGCGGTCATCGGGCCGACCGGCGACGTGGTGGAGGCGAAGGTGCTGAGGTCGAAGCCGCTGCTCGACGAGGCAGCGCTGGCGGCGGTCAGGCAGTGGCGCTATACGCCGACGCTCATCAGCGGCACGCCGGTTTCGGTCATCCTGACGGTGACGGTAACGTTCAGCTTGCGGTAGGCCCCGATGATGCCCGTCGGGAGTCGCGATTGGTCCGAGAGGAAGGAACTGCAGGTCACCGCGTGGAACCTCCGCGGTCGTCGGCGCGAAGGGCGGTTAGTGGACCAGCGGCGCGTCAGCCCGACGGGCTCATCTATTCGTGTCGATTCGTTCGCTATGCGACTCTACCGTCTCCTTCCTGCAGGGCATGCAACTGGCCGGCTTGTCGCCGCCAATGCACATTCAGACGACGGGCCCGGATATTTGGTTGGCCCGATTCAGGCTCAGGGCTCAAGGCTCAGGTTGTTCCTGGGGGATTCCCGGAGTGGGTGCTCGGCTGGTGCAGGCGTGACGCAGGCGTCGAGGCTCGTAATGGCGGAACCGGGGATCAGGGTTTGGCCCCGATCCCCGATCCCTGATCCCTGTTTACAGCTTGGCCGCGACGGCCTGCGCCATCTCGAGCGTCGTCGCCTTGCCGCCCATGTCGTAGGTGCGGACCTTGCCCTCGGCGATGACCGCGGCCACCGCCTGCTCGACGCGCGTGCCCTTCTCGGTCTCGCCGAGCCAGTCGAGCATCATCTTGGCCGCGAGAATCGTCGCGATCGGGTTCACCTTGTAGAGCCCGGCGTACTTGGGCGCCGACCCGTGCGTCGGCTCGAACACGGCCAGCTTCTCGCCGATGTTGCCCGAGCACCCGAAGCCGAGGCCGCCCACCATCTGGGCGCAGAGGTCCGACACGATGTCGCCGTAGAGGTTCGGCGCCACCAGCACGTCGTAGTTGAACGGGTTCTTGAGCAGCCACATCGTCAGGGCGTCGATGTTGGCCTCGTCCATCTGGATCTCGGGGAACCCCTTCGCCACCTCGCGGCACAGCTCGAGGAACAGGTTGTCGGTGGCGCGGACGACGTTGGCCTTGTGGACGACGGTGATCTTCTTGCGGCCGAACTTGCGGGCGAAGTCGAAGGCCGCGCGGGCGATGCGCTCCGACCCCTTGCGCGTGTTGATCTTGCACGAGACGGCGTACTCGCTGCCGGGCAGCTTGCCGAACGTCGCGAACGGCTTGGACAGCTTGCCCAGCGTGTCGGCCAGCTCAGGCGGCACCGGGCTGAACTCGACGCCGGCGTAAAGGTCCTCGGTGTTCTCGCGGAAGATGACGAGGTCGAGGCCTTCCTTGAAGTTGAGCGGGTTGCCCGGGTACGCCTTGCAGGGGCGCAGGCAGATGTAGAGGTCGAACAGCTGCCGCATCCGCACGATCGGCGAGCGGTAGCTGAGGCCCTTCCCCTTGAGCGAGTCGACGAGCTCTGCCTCGGCGGCCTTCAGCGGCTTCGAGGTGATGGCGCCGAACATGGCCGCGTCGACGTTCTTGAGCAGCTCGATCGTGCGTGCCGGGAACGCATCACCCTCGGCCCGCCAGAACTCCCAGCCGATGTCGCCGTGGATGTACTCGGCGTCGAGCCCGATCCGGTCGAGGACGATCCGCGCGGCTTCCATCACCTCCACGCCGACGCCGTCGCCGGGGAGCCATGCAATCTTGTACTTGGGCATGAAGACCACTCCTGTCTGATGATGTCCGACCATCGGGCGTCACGCGCCCGCTATCTCTCTGGGGCGGTATTATAAGGGATCGGGGATCAGGGGTCGGGGATCGTGGACCGGGGAAGGCACCTATGACTCGAACGCGCGTGACGGCACTGATTGCGGCGGCGGTCCTCGCGCTCGTCCCCACGCAGGCGACGCGGGCGGCCGACGACACGCCCGAGCTGTCCGGCCATTGGACACTGAACCCGAAGGTCAGCCGGATTCCGCGCGAGGCCGGGTTCGGGATGGACCTGTTCACGGCGAAAGGCGCCGCCAACGCGGGCGGAATCAACGAGTCGCCGGCCGCGATCATGTTCCAGGAGAGCGAGGACGAGGCGAAGCGTCGGGCCCTGCTGGTGGACGAGGTGAGGACCCCGCCGTCCAACGTCACGATCTCGCAGACGGCCGATGAGGTGGTCGTCACCAACGAAGGCGGCCGGCCGCGCGTGTTCCACCCGAACGGTCGCGAGGAGGCGCAGGATCTCGGCGGCATAGCGGTCGTCACGACGAGCCGCTGGGACGGGACCGGCCTCGAAGTGAGATACGCGATCTCACGCGGCAGGGAGTTGCGCTACACCTATTCGCGCAGCGAGACGCCTCCGCAGCTGGTGGTGCAGGTCCGGTTCATCGAGCGCGGCGGCAAGGACGTCGTCACGCTCGTCTACGATCCGTCGCAGCCGGGCGAGCCGCGCACGGTGGCGCCGCCGGCTGCGGGAGCAGCGGGCGCCGCGCCTGCGTCGCGCCAGCCTGCCGGCGCCGCACCTCCAGGAGCCGCGCCTCGCCAGCCGGGGCAGATGCCGGCGACCGTCCCCGCATCCGATCTGCAGCGGCTGAATCCCGCGTCACCCGCGGGGGCCGGGCAGCCCGGCGCCGGCACGACGTCTGAAGCTGCGAAGGGACCCGACGCGGGGCTGCGGGGACTTGCGACGCTCGGCATTGTGGTCGAGGATCTCAACGAGCAGGCGGTCGCCTGCGGCCTGAGCCAGCAGGCTATCGAGTCGGCGACGGTGAGGAGCCTGACCGACGCCGGATTCAAGGTGCTCCGCAACTCGGACGAGGACACCTATCTCTACGTGCAGGTCATGACCACCAGCGGGTCGGGCGGCCTGTGCGTGTCCCGATACGACGTCTTCCTCTACACGAACACGGTGGCGCCGCTGCCCTACCAGAGCGGGTCCACGCTGGTGCAGGTCGAGCTGCTGCACAGTGGCGGGATCGCCGGCGGGCGAATCGGCACGCACGCCGACGCCGTGATGGGCCCGGTGAAGAAGGCGGTCGACGAGTTCATCGGGCGCATCCGCGCGGCGAACCGCTGAACGGGCGGCTCGCGCCTTACGGCCTGCGCCTGACGCCCCACGACGAGCCGACGGAGGCGATATGAAGATGTCCATGATTCGCGCCGTTCGCGTTCCGGCCGTCCTGCTCGCGCTGATCCTCGTCGTGCAGACCGGCGCCGCGAGCGCCCAGGAAACGGTGGCCGCTCTGGCGCAGCGCCTGGCCGACCCGCGGACGCCGGTGGCGACCAAGACGCAGATCTGCGAACGCCTGATGGAGATGGGGCCGGCGGCGGCCCCGGCCACGAGCGCCCTCGTGACGCTGCTGAAGTCCGACAGCCCGGACTTGCGCGATTCCGCCGTGACGACGCTGACCAGGATCGGCCCGGGGGCCCGGGAGGCGTTGCCGGCCCTGACGGCAATGTCCCGGAACGATCCGTCTCCGAACCTGCGCAGCCTGGCGGAGTCGGCCGTCCGGAAGATCGGCGGCGGCGCCGTTCCTCCGGCCGCACCCCCGGCCCCGCCCCCTGCAGGCCGGCCGCAGGCGCCGATGGCGGGGCCCGCGCATGGCAGACAGGGCGCGACACCGCCGGCTTCGCTCCAGGCGCGTGCCACCGCGCGGCCGGTGCTGTTCGAGCAGCAGGGGCAACACTTCGCCTGGGCGGTGCCCGACGGGTGGCGCGGCTCGGACACGATGGCCGGCGTCGAACTGGTCGGCCCCGACGGCGTGACGGTGGTGCAGTCCGCGCTGTTGATGCGGACGCCCGGCAGCACGACTCCACGGGACTTCCTGATGCGATGCCTGGCCATCGGAGCCGCGGACATCAAGGTCCTGGCCGTGCGGGACCTGCCCGCGATCATGTCCGGCTATCGCATCCCCTGGCAGTCGCAGGAGTACGACGTGACGTACCAGGCGCGCGGCCGGGCGCTCCGGGCGACGTGGGTCGTTGGCGTGGTGAACGTCATGGGAGTCAGCTACGACGCCTACGTGATGAGCTACGAGGCGCCACCCAACACGTTCGACCAGTCGGCGCTCTACCTGGCGGCCATCGCCCACACCATCCGGGCGACCGGGCCGGTGGGCGGCCATGTCCTGCTGCCGCAGAACCACCCGCTCGACAACTCGGCCTTGATCGAGTCGTGGCGCCAGAAGGGGCTGTCCGAGGACCGCATTTCGCAGGCGCGCCGCGAAGGCACCATGGGTTACGAGCGGATGTACGACGCGCAAACGGGTCATTACTACAACATGCCGCTCGAGACCTACGACGGCACGGTGGGCGGGTACCGCAACCCGGCCCGGCCGAACGAGATTCTCGTCAAGCCGAAGGCGGGGTATTAGCGAGGTGACCCGCCTGAGCGGCGCCGCTCGGGGCCGACTGCGATGCCTGGCTACTTGACCACGGGCGTGACCTACGCGTTTGCGGCGGCGGTGCAGCCCGGGCCGTTCCAGGCGTACCTCATCTCGCTGACCCTGGTGCACGGTTGGCGGCGAACGCTGCCGGCCGTTTTCGCGCCCCTCTTGAGCGACATTCCCATCGCGTGCCTGACGCTGTTCGTCCTGACGCAAGTCCCGGCCGTGGCGGTGGACGCGCTGAGGGTCGTCGGCGGCCTGTTCCTGCTGTACCTGGCGGTCGGCGCGGCACGGGCGTTCCGCAACGACCAGGGGCCGCGTCCCGAGGCGTCCCGTCCGGCCGGGCGGCCCCTCCTCAACGCGGTCGTCGTCAACCTGCTCAATCCGAACGCGTATCTCGGCTGGTCGCTGGTCATCGGCCCGGCGCTGCTCCAGGCCTGGCACCTCGCGCCCCGGTACGGCGTGGCGCTGGTGGCGTCGTTCTACGCGACGATGATCGTCTCGACCGCGATCGTGCTTTCGGCATTCGCGGCCGCCCGCGCGCTCGGACCACGGGTCGGCCGCGCGCTCGTCGGCCTCTCGGCCCTCGCGCTGGCGGGGGTGGGGGGCTATCAGCTGTGGTATGGAGTGATGACCATCGTTCGACGCTTCTGGTAGCACTGGGTGGTAATGCACGATCACGTACGGCGGGTCAGAGACTGGCCGCCAAGTGCCTCCGTTGACCACGCCGTGTCGGCGATCGCGCGTGCGGAGCCAGACGAGAACAGCACCAGGGAGGATCGGCATGATCAGTAGATGGAGATGTTCGGCGGTCGCAGGACTGATCCTGCTCTCGTCCGCCAGTTCCGGCTTCGGCCAGGCAACCAAGCCCGTGGTGTCTTGCGAGAGCCTGACGAAGCTGGAGTTGCGGGAAGCAACCGTGACAATGGCGAAGATGGTCGCTCCGGGGGAATTCAAGGCGCCGACACAGGGCGCGGGGGCGCCGGAAGGTGCAGGCGCGGTGCCGGGACAGGGCGGCTCACTCGAACAGCCGGGTCCGGGACGCCCCGGCGGCCCCGGCAGGGGCGGTCCGCAGCCCTTCCAGTCGTCCGGGTCGACCGACGCGATTCAACCCGCCTTCTGCCGGGTCGCCATCACGATGAAGCCGAGTGGAGACTCGGACATCAAGATGGAACTCTGGCTGCCAACCGAGACGTGGAACGGCAAGTTCTTCGGCGCGGGCAGCTTCGGATGGGGCGGGTCGATCATGTACGACGGCCTGGTCCTCGGCGTGAAGAACGGCTACGCGGTCGCCAACAACGATACGGGGCACGATGCCAGCGGCGGGACGGGCGGGTTCGGCCTCGGCCATCCCGACAAGGTCGTGGACTATGGCTATCGCGCCAACCATGAGATGACGTTGCAGGCGAAGGCACTCATCAGGGCCTATTACGGCGTGCAGCCGAGGCACTCCTACTGGGTTGGTTGTTCGCTCGGCGGACAGCAGGGGCTCACCGAAGCGCAGCGCTTCCCCGGCGATTACGACGGTATCGTCGTCGGCGCGCCGGCCAGTCCGATCGTCCGCCTGAATGCGTGGCAGATCTGGCCCTCGGTGCTGATCAACCAGGACCCGGCGCGCGCGATCCCCCAGGGCAAGGCGGCCATGGTGAGCCGGACGATCCTCGACAAGTGCGACGCCCTCGACGGCGTGAAGGACGGCATCCTCGAAGACCCGTGGCGCTGCGCTTTCGACCCGCGGGAACTGCTGTGCAAGGGCGCAGACACGTCCGATTGCCTGACGGCGCCGCAGGTCGACTTGCTGAAGAAGCTGTATGCCGGCCCGGTAAACTCGCGCACGGGCGAGCTGATGCACGCGCCGATGCCGCCTGGCGAGGTCGGCAATCTCTCCGGAGGCAGTCCGATGGGCGTCGCGACCGGGCTCTTCCAGAACCTGGTTTTCCAGGACCCCGGGTGGGACTGGAAGACGCTGAACATCGACACCGACATCGCCTTCGGCGAGAAGGTGCTGAGCACGGTGAACCTGGCCAACAACCCGAACCTCTCGCCGTTCTTCGATCGCGGTGGGAAGTTGCTGATGTACCACGGCTGGGGTGACGGCAACAGCCCGGTGGAAAGTTTCAACTACTACGGAGACGTGCTGAAGAAGGTCGGGCCCGGCGCCCGGGACGCCATGCGCGTCTTTGCCATCCCGGGCATGGGGCATTGCTTTGGCGGCGCCGGCTGCGACACGTTCAGCAAGCTCGACGTCATCGACAGCTGGGTGGAAAGCGGCAAGGCCCCCGAGAGGATCGTCGCGTCGAAGGTGGTCAACGGCCAGGTCACCCGTACGCACCCGCTGTGCGCGTATCCCAAGGTGGCCGTCTACAAGGGCGCCGGGAGCACCGACGATGCGGCCAACTTCGTGTGCGCGGGGGAGACGCCTGCCGGCAGCCGCGTGAGGTAACGAGACAACCGCGCCCGGGAAATCTGGAGGGAGCAGGCCAACGGCCGTCAGCGTCAGTTCCGGTCCCCCTGCGTCAGTTCTGAAGACACGACCGGGCCGCTCGGCAACAGCCGAACGGCCCGGTCTCGATTCCCGATCCCCGATCCCCGATTCCCGATCCCCGAATCCCGAATCCCGATTCCTGTCGCTATTCGTGCCTGAGCGCCTCAATCGGGTCGAGCGCCGCGGCGCGCCTGGCCGGCAGGTAGCCGAACAGCACGCCGATCGCTGCCGAGAAGAAGAACGCCAGCAGGTTGATGTGGGCGTTGAAGACGTACGGCAGGCCCATGATCTTCGTAAGCCCGATCGACGCAATCGTCGCCAGGATGATCCCCACGAGCCCACCTGCCGACGCGAGCGTCACCGCCTCCACCAGGAACTGCAGCAGCACCTCGCGCTCGAGCGCGCCGATGGCCAGGCGCGTGCCGATCTCGCGCGTTCGCTCGGTGATCGACACCAGCATGATGTTCATGATGCCGATGCCGCCCACGAGCAGGCTGACGGCCGCCACCGCGCCGAGCAGCGCCGTGAGCACCTGCGTGGCGCCCGACATGGTCGTGGCGATCTCCTTCGTGTCGAGGACGTTGAAGTCGTCTTCCTTGCCCTCGGTGATGTGCCGGCGCTCGCGCAGGAGCTTCTCGATGCGCGTCTTGACGACGCCGGTCGAGACCTCGGGGCGCGCCGACACCATCATCATGTTGATGTCCTGGCTGCCGCTCAGGCGGCGCTGCAGGGTCTTGATCGGGATGAGCACGGTGTCATCCTGGTCGCGTCCCATCGACGCCTGGCCCTTCGACTTGAGGACGCCCACCACCTGGCACGAGAACGACTTGACGCGCATCTCGCTGCCGACCGGGTCCTCGCTGGCGAAGAGCTTCTGCCTCACCGTCTCGCCGATGATGCAGGCCGGGCCGCCGGCGGCCATTTCGGCATCCGTGAACGCCCGCCCGGAAGCCAGCGTCCAGTTGCCGGCGATCAGGTAGTCGTTGTTCGTCCCGATAGCGGTCGTGGACCAGTTCCTGGCGGCCCAGACGACGGTCACGCTGGAGCTGGCCTGCGGCGCCAGCGCCTGGATCCCCGTGATCTGCTGCCGCAGCGCGTCCACGTCGGCTTCTTTGAACCGCGGCGCCGACGCGGCTGGGCCGCCCGGACCGCCGCGCTGCCCCGGCGACACCATCAGCAGGTTGCTGCCGAGGCTCGAGATCTCGTCGGAGACCTGCTTGGTGGCGCCGTTGCCGAGCGTCACCATGGTGATGACCGCCGAGACGCCGATGACGATGCCCAGCATCGTGAGGAAGGTGCGCATCTTGTTGCGGCGCATCTCCTTCAGTGCGAGCGCGATTGTGTTCCACAACATCACGACGCCCTTTCCTGCAGCTGATCGCTCTCCACCTGGCCGTCGATGAAGTGAATCACCCGGGCCGCGTAGCTCGCCGTGACGGCCTCGTGCGTCACCATGACGATGGTGATGCCGCGGTCGCGGTTCAGGGCGGTCAGCAGGTCCATGATTTCTCTCGTCCGGTGCGTGTCGAGGTTGCCAGTCGGCTCGTCGGCCAGCAGGACGACCGGCTTGCTGACGAGCGCCCGGGCGATAGCCACGCGCTGCTGCTGCCCGCCAGACAGCTCGGAGGGCGTGTGCGTCTCCCAGCCGTTGAGGCCGACGTCCGCGAGCGCCGCACGGGCGGCCTCCCGGCGCTCATGCAGCGGCATGCCCCGGTAGAGCAACGGGAGCTCGACGTTCTCGATCGCCGTCGTGCGGGCCAGGAGGTTGAACCCCTGGAAGACGAAGCCCAGGCAGTGCCGTCGCAGCAGCGCACGTTGGTTGCGCGTCAACGCCTCGACGTGGATGCCCTTGAAGCGGTACTCGCCCGAGGTTGGCGTGTCGAGGCAGCCCAGGATGTTCATGGCGGTGGACTTGCCGGAGCCGCTGGGCCCCATGATGGCGACGAACTCGCCCTCGTTGATCCGGAAGTCCACACCGCGCAGCGCCTGGAGCGCCGCCTGTCCTTCTCCGTATGTCTTGGTGACGCCCGAGAACTCGATCAGCGCGGTCCCTTCCGGGGAGACGCCGATGCGGTCGTCGCCGGGCGCCGTGCGTGCGAGTGTCATTTTGCTGTCCCCGCTGCTGCCGTGTCCGTTACGACCTCCATGCCCTCGCGAAGGTCGCCGCTCTTCACCTCGGTCAGTCGGCCGTTGGTCTCGCCGATGACGATCGGGACGTTCGCGATCTGGCCGTTGCGGAGTGTGTACACCTGCTGATGCTCGCCTTGGGTCTCGACCTTCTTCGTGGTCTCGTTGCGGCGCGGGGGCCCGGGCATGATGCTGCGCATGATGCCGCCGCTCTGCTGCGCCGCGGCCGACGTGGCCGGCGTGAAGCGCAGCGCGGCGTTGGGCACGAGCAGCGCGTTCTCACGCGTCACCGTGGCAATCTGCGCGGTGGCGGTCATGCCAGGCCGAAGGCTCAGGTCGTCGTTCCTGACGACGAGCGTCGTCGTGTAGGACACGACGTTGTCGGTCGTCGTCGAGCCGTAGTTCACGCGTTTGACCTTCGCCGCGAATCTCCGGTTCGGGTAGGCGTCGACGGTGAAGGTGGCGGCCTGGCCATCCTGGACCTTGCTTACGTCGGCCTCGTCCACGGCCACCTTGCACTCCATCTCGCGGAGGTCCTGCGCGATGGTGAAGAGCGTGGCGACCTGGAACGAAGCGGCCACGGTCTGGCCCGGCTCGACCGAGCGGGTCAGAACGACCCCGTCGATGGGCGACTTGATGGATGCCTTGGTCATGTTGGTGTTGTCAGTGTTGAGCGCCGCCTGGGCCTGCGTCACGTCGGCCTTCGCGGCCAACTGAGAGGCGCGAGCCTTGTCGAGCGTCGCCTCCGCGCTCTCGATCTCCGTCTTCGACGGGACCTTGCCGCCGGACAACTGCTGCACTTCGAGCAGGCGCGACATGCTGGCGGCCGCTTCCTTCTCGGTGGCGTTGGCCTGCGCCAGCGAAGCCTCGGCGGAACGCAGCGCCGCCTCGGACTTGGTGACCGAGTCCTTCAGCTTCGACGTGTCGAGGATGGCCAGCACCTGGCCCGTCTTGACCGTGTCGTTCTCGTCCACCAGCACCTTCTCGACGAGGCCCGACACTTCGGAGCCTACGTCCACGTTATTGGTCGGCGCCAGGATGCCGGTCGCAGTCACGGTCACGCTCAGCGTGTCGCGCGTCACGGCCTCGGTCAGGTAGGCTGGCGCGGCACCGCTCGCTTGCGAGCGCATGGCCATGCCGCCGCCGACGATGAGGACAAAGACAAGAAGCAGCAGGCCGATCCAGCGGAGCCGCCGCTTGGGACCCGAGCCCTTGCCTTCCGCGCCAATCGCGGCCATCAGATCCTGGTTGTTCGATTCTTCTTTCTTCATGACCTGCCTACCTGGCTACTTGTCGTCGTTGCCTGCTGGGTCGGCGACCAGCCGCCGCCCAGCGCCTTGTAGAGTTGGATAAGGGCCGACGTCCGGCTCGCCTGCGTCGTCGCCACGCTGTTCTCGACCGTCAGGACCGTCCGCTCCGTGTCGAGGACGGTCTGGAAATCCACGAGGCCCGCGGTGTACTCGTTGCGCGCCAGCAGCGCCGCGTTGCGGGCCGCGATGGCCGCGGCCTGCAGTGAGGCGAGCTGCTGACGGGTCTTCTCGAGCGACACCAGCGCGTTCTCGACTTCCTCGAGGGCCGTGAGCACCGTGGACTCGTAGCTGATGACGGCCTGTTCCTGGGTGGCGCTCTGGATTTCGATCTGCTGTGTGATTCGCCCGCCGTCGAAGAGAGTCTGTGCCACGCTGCCCACGATCGACGCCAGGACCGAGGTCCCGCCGGTCAACGCTCCGGTGACGGCCGTCGTCGTCAGCGAGCCGCTCAGGTTGAAGCTGGGATAGCGCGTGGTGCGTGTCCTGGCCAGGCGCGCCGTCTCGGCCAGCACCCGCCGTTCGGCCGCCCGGAGGTCGGGCCGCTGCCGCAGCATGTTGGCAGGAATGCCGATGCCGATCGCGTCGGGGACCGCCGGGACGTCGCCCGCCTTGTCGAGCTGCGCCTCGAGGGCGGTCGGCTCGAGGCCGATGAGGATCGCGAGCCGGTGCTCGGCTTCGGCGATGCTGGTTTCGAGCGTCGGAATCTGCGACTTGGTCTGCTCGACGGTGGTGCGCGACTGCTCGACATCCAGACTGCCTACCAGGCCGGCCTGGGCGCGCCACTCGGTGAGCTGCAGGGTCTCCATCTGCTTGGCCAGATTATTGCGCAAGATCTCCAGCTGCGCCTGGGCGCTCCGGAGGTCGAGGTAGTTGGTCGCCACCTCCGCCACCAGGCTCACCTGCGTGTTGTGGAAGTCCTCGGCCGTCGCCGCCAGGTCCGCCTCGGCCGCCGTCACCGCGTGCTTGAGGCCGCCGAACACGTCGATCTCCCAGCTGGCGTCGATGCCGACGGAAGCGGACGCCTTCGCGTCGCTATCGGTTCCCGTGCCGCTCGAACCGGAGCCCGAACCCGAGAGGCTGGGCCGCCGGTTCGCGAGGGCGAGGTCGCGCTGGGCACGCGCCTTTCGCAGGCTCGACCGGGCGGTCCGGATGTCCGGGCTGCTCTGCAGCGCCTGCTCCACCAGGTGGCTGAGCGTCGGATCACCCAGTCGCTCCCACCAGCGCGCCAGGTCCTCGTTGGCGGTCGTGACACCCGTTGTCCCCTGGCTCCAGGCCTCGGGCACGGACGGCTTCTGCGGCGCCTGTGGCGTGGCGCGGATCGTCGCGCAGGCGGAAATCGCGAGGACCACCGCGCACGCCACGGCCGCCCTCGACAGGCACCCGGCGCGGGCCAGAGTGTTCGGCATGCTGTTCGCTCGTTTCATGGTCGTGTCTTCGGTCGCCCGGGTCATGTCCGGCAGCGTGGGCAACCTCTATTGCTGTTAGACGACGACCGCCTGGTAAACCCGGTAAGACTGGGTAAGGGGAACGTAAAGGTTTGTAGGGGAGCCGCCGCGCGGCGAAGAAGGCGGGTCTACCTCGGGTTAATCGGCAACGTGAGCGTGATCTTCAATCCGCCGTCGTCGGCGTTCTCGGCCTTGATCGTGCCGCTCTGGGTGGCCACGGCGCGCTGGACGATGGACGGGCCTGGCGCCTGGCGCCCCGGTACGGCGTGGCGCTGGTGGCGTCGTTCTACGCGACGATGATCGTCTCGACCGCGATCCTGCTGTCGGCCTTCGCGGCCGCCCGCGTGCTCGGACCACGGGTCGGCCGCGCGCTCGTCGGCCTCTCGGCCCTCGCGCTGGCGGGGTGCGGGGTGTATCAGGTGTGGCATGGAGCAACGATGGTGCGGCGCCTCTGGTAGGGTCTGCGGCGGTCGCGATCGCGCGCGGGCGTTCGCCCCGATTCCCAGGTCAGCTGGCGCGCCCGAAGCAGGGCAACGGCAGTGCTATGCCATCCGCCTCGAGATACCGGGAGTCACAAACGGTAACGGCGGCCGCGGTGGGTGTCCGTCAGCCTTCATCGACGAAATGCCGGCCCGCGAACGCGTGCCCGGCTCCGGACTTCAGGTATTGCTCGAAGCGGCTCGCCACGCGCTCGGTCCGGAACTCGACGCACACATCGATGAGCCAGGGCCTCCACGGGGCCGTCGACCGATTCTGCCCGGCATTGTGCGCGGCCACGCGCGCCGGGGGGTCAGCGGTGACGCCGACATAGCGCCGATCGGGGTTGTCCACGCTGCGAATGATGTAGACGAATCGCTTGGCTGGGTGGGTCACACGAGTCCGTGAGCGAACTCGGTGCCAGCTGGGATCTGTCGTGAACTCGCGGGAAACCGGGGTCCGCCCCTGGCGAGTACGCAATTCTCGGCATGCGAAACCGGGATTGACGTCGCATCCTTCGCGAACGCTCGCGGACGCGGCGAAGCCATCCGGAGCCGCGAGCGAAGCGAGCGTGTGGCGGGGCTTACGGACAGCCCCCCTTCGCCGACAGCGCTCGCTGCGCTCGCTGGCTACGGGGGGCATCCTTCGCGAACGCTCGCGGACGCGGCGAAGCCATCCGGAGCCGCGAGCGAAGCGAGCGTGTGGCGAAGGATGGCGGAGAGGGTGGGATTCGAACCCACGTGCCGCTTACGCGACAAGACGCTTTCGAGGCGCCCCCGTTACGACCACTTCGGTACCTCTCCGCGGTGGGAATGCGCAGTCAATTATTGTAGCCGACAGCCGCGAATACACCAATACGCACGCACGGCACGGGCTCGCGGCTCGCGACTTGCGGCCCGCGGCACTGCCTGAGCCCTGAGCCTTCAGCCCTCGGCCCGGCTGTCAGCGTCGTTCCCTAAAGAACGCCTGGATGATCTCCCGGCACTCCTCGCCGAGGACGCCGACCACGACCTCGAAGGCGTGATTGAGGCCGGGCGTCTCGTGCGCCCGCACGGCCGACTCGATGGCACCGCTCTTGGGCTCTGGCGCGCCGTAGACCAGCGTGCCGACGCGCGCGTGCACCAGCGCGCCGACGCACATGAGGCACGGCTCGACGGTCACATACAGCGTCGAGCCGGTCAGCCGGTAGTTCCCGACCCGGCGGGCCGCATCCCGGATCGCCACGATCTCGGCGTGCGCCGTCGGATTGACGCTTCCGATCGGCTGGTTGAACCCGGCGCCCGCGACCACTCCGTCGATGACCACAACGGCACCGACCGGCACTTCGCCGGCCTCGGCGCCCAGTCTCGCCTGCTCGAGCGCCGCGCGCATGAACCGCTCGTGGTCGGTCTCAGCCACGTGTCCCGCTCCCACCCGGCGCGCCAGCCGCCGCTCTCAGCCGGCCGGCCGCCTCGCCGATCAGCAGCGTGTCCGTCGCTGCGCAGACGAGCGAGTGCCCGCCAGCGAACGCCAGGCGCGCCGCGTCGCCGCTGCCCGCGAACAGCCCGCATGGAAGCGAACGGGCGGCGCAGGCCGACACGATGGCCTCGATCGCCTGCCGCACGTCGGGCGCGTCGAACTCGCCAGGCTTCCCGAAACTCGCCGACAGGTCGAAGGGGCCGATGAACACCGCGTTCACGCCGCGGACCTCGACGATCTCCTCCATCTGCGGCACCGCGTCGGCGTGTTCGACCTGCACGACGACTACCGTGGCGTCGTTGTCCCCGGCGATCGCCTCCTGCAACCGGCGGCCGTAGCCCTGCGCGCGTCCGACGCCGATGCTCCGCGCGCCGAGCGGCGGGTACTTCGCCGCCCGCACCGCCGCCCGGGCCTCCTCCGGCGTTCCCACGTGCGGGACGATGATGCCGGCCGCCCCGGTGTCGAGCGCCTTGCCGATCAGGATCGGATCGTTGTGCGCGACGCGAACGAGGCAGGGGCACGCGGACCCGGCGGCCTGCACCATCCGCTGGACGATCTCGAAGTCGAGCAGGCCGTGCTCCATGTCGGCGAACAGCCAGTCGAAGCCGGCTCCGGCCAGCAACTCGGCGATCTCGGGCGACGGCAGCGTCAGCAGCGTGCCGAGCAGCGGTTCCCGCCGGGCGAGGCGGTCGCGGAAGGTGGGGTGCGACGAATCCGACATGACGATGTGTCCTCCCGGCCGCTGTTTACTCCGTGCTCCGCTCAGCCTGACAGTTCCAGCAGATGTCGAAGGTGCCGTCGTTCTGCTCGTGGCAGCACGGACAGGTCCAGGGGCGGAACGAGGGCGACGGGGTGTCGGCCTGGGCCCTGACGTCGTCGACAAACTCGTTCACGACCTCCTCGGCCTCTTCGATACGGTCTTCGGGCACCAGCACTTTGACCGCCGCCGCCCTCTCGCTGCCGACGGCGTAGGGGGCCAGCGTGCCCATGATCTCGTCGCCGATGCGCACCGGGATCTCCTCGGCCTCGAGCAGGCTGTAGAGCATCGCGGTGTCGGTGGCGTTGCCCGTGTAGACGATGACCCAGGCTGGCGGCGGCATACGGGCAGAGCATAACATGGCGGCTCGCGGCCTTCGGCTGTCGGCTTTCGCCTTGTCGGCTGTCGCCTTTCGGCGAACCTGTGCAAGACGCGCGACACCGCCGAGGGTCGAACGCCGATGGCCGAAAGCCGCACGCTGTCACGTCGCGGGCGGATTCTGTGTCTTATGATCGGGCGGCCGTTTCACCAAGCTGGCCGAAGGGGACGATCGTGCGAGATGCCCGCAGCCTGATCAGTGCCGCGTGGAAGCGCAGGGAGCCGGTTTTCTGGGTGCTCCTGGTTGCGCTCGCTGTCAGCACCCAGTGGCCGATGCTGAAGGGCTGGTACTATCGCGCGGCCGGCTCGCCGGAACCGACCACCGGAATCTCGTGGCGGACGAACCTCCCGTCGGCGCTCGGCGAGGCCCGCTCGCAGCACAAGCTCGTCCTGGTCGAGTTCTCCGCGAATTGGTGCCCCCCGTGCATCGCGATGAGGCACGAGGTCTGGCCCGATCCGAAGGTCACGGCAACGGTCACGGCGGGTTTCGTCCCCGTCAAGGTCGACATCGACAAGGACAACTCCCTCTCGGACTTCTACAACGTGCCGGCCATTCCTGCAGTCCTCGTCCTCGACGCCGACGGCAAGCTGGTCCGCCGCCACGACGGGTTCCTTCCCCTGGGCGGCATGCTGCAGTTCCTCGCGCCCGGTTCGGCGCGCTGACCCAGCGGCTGTTTCAGGCGGCCCTGAAGGGCCGCCCTACGTACGGTCCTGTCGGGTCAGATCGTCCGTGTGTAGGCCGGCCCTTCAGGGCCGGCGATCGTCGTCCCGATCTCCGCCGTTCACCATCTCCACCGCAAGCTCGTACAGTTCCGCCTGGCGGCGGACGTACGACCCGTCACCGAGCGCCTGCCGCTTCTCGGCCTCCGCGTGCAGCCTGTCGGCCAGCATCGAGAGGCGCGCGAGCGAGCCGAGGCGCCTGCTGTCGCGGTCGGGACCCGACAGATCGAGCTTCCCGACGAGCGCCCAGATCTTCAAGCCTTCGTCCGACGCGGCGTACGCGTAGGTCCGCGTGAAGGTCAACTGGTCCGCCGTCACGCCGTTGTAAGCGGGCTGGAACAGGTCGCGCAGGTCGGTGGCGAACAGGTCGCCCAGATTGTTGGGCGGCAGGCCGAGCAGCAGCTCCTCGGTCTTCACGATCGAGGCGGTGCTGTAGTGACGCGTCGCCGGACCGGGCTTCGCGTACGGGCTCACCACCACGAGCGGCGTCCGGTGCGGATGGATGTGGTCGAGCGTCGACTGGGCGTCGTCCCAGGTGACGAAGATGGCGCTGCCCTCGCCCGTCTTCGGGTCGTAGTAGACGGGGCTTCGCATGATGTGCTCGATCACCATCCCGAGCGCGACGTCGCCGTCGGCCACCTGCATCGCCGGCACCCGCTCGGCGAGGTTCTTCGCCTGGACGGTGCCCATGTGATCGTTGGGCTGGTAGATGTAGAGGAACTGCGGCAGCGTGCCCGCGGCCACCATCCGGTCGAAGTCGCGGCAAAACTCCTCGGCGCGGCGCTGGTCCGAGATGTTGAAGTTGAATCCCGGGTAGTTGAAATCGACGCGCGGTTCGCCGTTGGCGTTCGGGCTCCCGAGCACGGCCAGGATCGGGTTGTTCATGAAGTAGGACTGCCCGAGCCCGCGCAAGGCCGAGTCCACGTCGCCCTGGTTCCTGACTGGCGAGGTGATGGGCAGCGCCGGGTAGCCGGCCTTGCCGCTCGTCGGATCGTCGAGCGCGGTGGGCGCGCTCGCTCCGGTGTCGGTGCCGATGATCCGGATGAGATCACCGTAGTCCTTGAACGAGACGCCGTGCCGGGCCGCGTTGTTGAAGATATAGCCCGACTCCGGGTAGTCCTCGGCGTCCATGTTCTTGTTGGTGAGGAGTCCGCGCCCGGCTTTGTCGCTGAGCGTCTTCTCCGTGTAGTCGCTGGCCATTCCTGACGCCGAGAACTGGTGGCCCGCGTCGCTCTCCTCGGCATCGCTGTAGTAGTTGACGCCCACCGCGAACCTCGCCGCGAGCGCCTGCGCGTTTTTCGAAACGGCCGTGTACTGCGCGTCGGTGAACGCGGCGCCGGAGCTGTCGGTGTAGGTCAGGCTCGCGAAGGGCCCGAACTGCGCCATGTTCCCGAGCATCGAGTCGAACGTCTTGTTCTCGTGGAGGATGAAGAAGACGTGCGTGATCTTGCGCGACGCGGCGCCTCCCGCCGGGACGACGCGCGTGTCGACGGCGGGGGCGACGGCGAAATTGGCGGCCAGCACCGCCTGGCTGCTCGGGCGCGTCGCCGCCACGTCCACCTTCTGCACGCTGCCGAAGATGTAGTTGCTATCGACTTTGACCAGGCTCCCCGTGGTTCCCATCACCTTCGAGGGAGGTCTCTGCGCGCCCGAGGCCGACAGGTCCTCGGCGATTCCCTTTGCATTGGCCACGTAGAGGGACTTCCCGTCGCGGCTCAACTCGACGGCCGTCGGATACCAGCCGGTCGGGATCCGGCCGACCAGGACCGGCGCTTCGGGATTCCTAGTGTCGAGCACCGCCACCGAGTTGATGCCGGCCTCGGCGACATACGCACGGGTGCCGTCGGAAGACACGACGATCGCGTTGGGAGCGCCGCCGTGCAGAACCGGCTCCACGCCGCCGACCTTCACGGGCGAGAGGTCCAGGTCGCCGAGCACGTCGGTGACCACCGGACCGTCGTCGCGTGCCGCGGCTCTTCGCACACGGATGATGCCGACGGCGTCGCTGTTGGACTTGGTGACGTAGAGGTACTGCCTGTCCCCCCGGACGACGAGCGCCGTGGCGCTCGGATGCGTGTCGCCAACCTGGTTGAGGGCGTCGAGCGGCTTGCCGACGTACACCGATCGCACGAGCGCGGCGCGGGCGCCGTCACCGTCGGGCAGGGCCACGATCGAGACCGACGAGGTCCTGGGCGTGGACCCGGCGGTGTCGGTCTTCGGCACGAAGAACCCGGCCGGCCGGTTGCCCTCGATCGGAGCGATGGAGTTGAGCGTGCCGTCGGCGCCGTAGGTCGGCTTCGCAAAGGTGTACTCGGTGACGCCCCAGTTGGACACGAAGGCCCAGCGGCCGTCCGCGCTCAGCGTCACGTCGTAGGGAAAGTACCCCACGGCGACCTGGCGCACGACTTCGAGCGACGAGGTGTCGATGACGGCGAGGCTGTTGTCGCCGTTGCAGGCGACGTAGAGAAACCGGCCGTCGGGGCTGAGCGCCAAGCCGGCCGGAAACGTCGTCCCGGCGCCGGCGGTGCGGTTGAAGCCGGTCGGCGCCGGCGGCCTGTTGCCTTCGGCGTCGGCCGTGTTCAGCGCCGCGCCCGGCTTGTAGTGGGAGACGAAGCCGGCTGCGGCCGGCGTAATGGGGGCGATGCCCACGCGGCCCGCCGCGGTAATTGCGCCGTCTGGCGATAGCGCGAACCGCTTCACGTCGTTGTCGCCGCCGCCGGAAGCCCAGACGGTGTAGGGACCGCTGCCGGTGATCTGCAGTCCGATGAAGAACCGGCCGGCCGCGTTGATTCGGGACACGACTTTCATCGTTGCCGTATCGATGACCGACAGCGAGTAGCCGACCGTGCTTGCGGCGTCGTGCTGGGCGGTCAGGGCCGCGTTTTCGTCGTTGTCGTTGGTGGTGACGAGGAACTTCCCGTCGGGGGTGAGCCGCACGCCGAGCGGGTTCATGCCGACCTGCACGCTCTGCCCGGCCGGCCGGACGATCCGCCCGTTGGGGAGCACGCCGTGGTAGTAGTCGTCGCCGAACTGCTTCGGCCCGGCAAACCGTTCGGCGCCGTGGCGGTCCGCGTCCGCGGAGCCGTAAACCGGTGAGACGACCCGGCCCCAGTTGTCGCGGGTGATCTGCGCGCGAGCGGCCGGAGCGGCGCCGCCCACGGCGAGCGCAACGACGAGTCCAAGGGCCAGAGAGAGACGGCGTGCGGTGGTGGCGTGTGGAGTCATGACCTTGACGTCGAATCTAACACAGGGGCGGGCGAATTACTGAAGCGCAGGCCTCGCCATGCTATCCTGATCCAGACAGAGGCGTTGGAGTTCGCCTTCAACCGCCCGGGCCTCCCGTCCGGGAAGATGACTCCTACGGGCACGCGCTCGCAGGGGTTCCTGCCGACCGCATTCCCCTGCGCCGCATTTCGTTGTCTGGAAGCCTCCGCGGATGCGCCGCGTCCGCCTGGCTGCGCCGCTGTCGACCGGTGGGAGATCTTGTGAGCCGTTATGCGATGATTGCCGCCGGCGGCGCGCTCGGGGCGATTGCCCGGTACGCGCTGGGCGGTCTGGTGCAGGAGTGGGCCGGCGCCCGCTTCCCCTACGGCACGCTCGTGGTGAACGTGAGCGGTTGCCTTGTGATGGGCGTCGTGATGACGCTGCTCACCGAACGGGGCGTCGTCCATCCGAGCTGGAGGTTCCTCGTGCCGGTCGGGTTCATCGGCGCCTATACGACATTCTCGACATTCGAATACGAGACGTTTCGGGCGATCGAACAGGGCGGATGGCTGATCGCGCTTGCCAACGTGGCGGCCAGCGTCGTCGCCGGATTCGCCGCCACCGTGGCCGGCATCGTCGGCACGAGGGCGCTGCTCTGATCGGGGCGGAAGCCGGCGCGCAGCCGGCGTGAGAGGGAACGCATGCTCAAACAAGGTCCGGCCCGGCGCGTGACCGTGTGCGTGGGCGAGGACGTGCACCACCACGGGGAGCCGCTCTACCTCGCGGTGCTCAATTTCCTCTTCTACCGCGGCGTCGCCGGCGCCACCGTCACCAAGGGGATCGCCGGCTTCGGCGCCGACCACAAGCTGAGGACGAACCGGATCGTGCGGCTGGCCGAGAACCTGCCGGTCCGGATCGAGTTCGTGGACACGGCCGAGAAGGTGGACGGGCTGCTTCCGACGCTCTACGAGCTGGTCGGTCCCGGGATCATCGACGTTCAGGAAACGACGGTCGTCAAGCCGCCGTCGGAGGAACCGGTTGCCGAGCTGCCGCGCGTCGCGCTGCACGGGCGGGCCAAGCTGATGCGGATCTACATCGGCGAGGACGACCGCTGGCACGGCAAGCCGCTCTACGAGGCGATCACCGAGAGCCTGCGCGCCAACGACCTCGCGGGCGCGACCGTCTATCGCGGCATCTACGGGTACGGCGCGCACCGGCGGTTTCACCGCGAGAAGCCGCTCGCGATGTCGCGGGACCTGCCGATCATGCTCGCCGTGGTGGACGAGGAGCAGAAGATCCGCGACTACCTGCCGGTGCTCGAGGATCTCGTCCAGGAAGGGCTCGTCGTGCTGTCGGACGTGGAGGTGATTCGTTACACGCACCGCGTTCACGCGGAGGGCGCATGAAACTCGCCGGGCGCGCGAAACTGGTTCGGATTCACTTCGGCGAGAACGACCGCTGGAACGGCCGGCCGCTCTACGAGGCCATCGTTGAGGAGGCGCGGCGGCAGGACCTCGCCGGGGCCACGGTGTACCGGGGCATCGAGGGATACGGCGCGAGCACGCGCATCCACCGGAAACACCTGCTGACCTCCTCCGACATGCCCATCATGGTGTCGATTGTCGACGAGGCCGCGAAGATCGAGCGGTTCCTGCCAACACTCCAGGAGATGGTGAAGGAGGGGCTGGTCGCCGTGTCCGACGTCGAGGTGATCCGGTACACGCATCGGGACGAGCCGTAGGTGAAGCGCAGGCCTGAAGGCCTGCGGTATCTGGTGACTCTTGGCAGATCTGACAGTGACAGGCGAGGCTTCAGCCGAACGCCACTCGGTCCTTCAAACGCTGGCCGGCGTCGCCGCCGAGGCAGGGGCCGATCGTCTCGCCCGCGACGCATCGGACCTCGCCGAGCGCATCGCTCGCGGCCGCTTCTTCGTCGCCTGCGTCGGCCAGTTCAAGCGCGGCAAGTCCACGCTGCTCAATGCTCTCGTCGGCCGCGAGATCCTGCCGACCGGCGTCCTGCCGGTAACCACCGTCGTTACCATCCTCCGGTACGGCCCCGCGCCGGGTGCGCAGGTCCGCCTGGCCGACGGCCGTCAATTCCCCGTCGCTCCAGAGGCGCTGGCCGAGTTCGTCTCCGAAACGAACAACCCGGAGAACCGCAAGGGCGTGGCTTTCGTCGAGGTCACCGTCGACAGTCCGCTTCTCGCGTCGGGCATGTGCCTGGTGGACACGCCCGGGCTGGGGTCGGTCTTTGCCGCCAACGCTGAGACGACCCGCGCGTTCGTGCCCCAGATCGACGCGGCGCTCGTGGTGCTGGGGACCGACCCGCCGATCTCCGGGGAGGAGCTCGCCCTGGTCGAGCAGGTCGCCGCGCAGGTCGACCATCTGGTCCTGGTCCTCAACAAGTGCGACCGGGTGAACGATGGCGAGAGCCTGGAGGCCGCGGCCTTCACGAGCCGGATCGTCGAACACCGCGTGCGGCGCGGTGCTTGCCCGGTCTACCGTGTCAGTGCCCTCGAACAAGCCTCGGGCTCGACGACGCGTGACTGGCCGCGCCTGGAGGAGGCGCTGGAAGCGCTGGCCGGCAAGTCGGCGGCCGTCGTCGAGGCCGCCACGGCACGAGGCCTCGCGCGACTCGCGCGGACGCTCCTCCGTGAACTTGACGAACAGCGCGCCGCGCTCGTGCAGCCCCTGGAGCAGACCGAGCGCCGGCTGGCCGCGCTGCACAGGACCATCACGGAGGCCGACTGCGCGCTGCGCGAGCTCGCGGCGCGGATGCGTGTCGAACAGGTCGCGCTCGCCGAGCGGTTCGCCGCCCTGCGGCGGCAGTTTCTTTCGGAACAGGGGACGGAAGCGAGGGCCGAGCTCGAACGGATCGCGCGTGCGGAGCCGCGCCTGCCGGGTTCGTCGTGCCGCGCGCGGGTCATCGAGCTCGCGCACGAGGTGGCCAGTCGACGGGTCGCAACCTGGGTGCGCGAGATCGAGCCGCAGGCCGAGGCGCTGTACGGCGACGCGGTTGCCCGCTTCGTGGTCCTGGCCAACGATTTCGTCGTCCGCCTGGGGCCGGCGGACTCTGCGGGAAGCCTCGCGCCGGACCCGTTCGTCGTCGAGCGAGGGTTCAGCCAGGATGCACGGTTCTTCTTCACCAGCCTGCTCACGGTGGCGGCGCCCGGCTTCTGGGCGTGGGCGCTCGACCGGGTCACGCCGCGAGGCGCGCTGCTGCGGTCGTCGGTGCGCCAGGCGTGCGGGTACCTCGACCGGCTCATGACCACCAACAGCGCCCGGATGGCGAACGACCTGACGGCCCGCGTCGAGGAGAGCCAGCGCCGGCTCACGGCGGAGATCCGCGCGCGCATCTCGTACCTGGTGGAGAGCGCGGAGCGCGCGCTCGCACGAGCCCGCGTCCTGCACGCTTCCGGCGAAGAGGCGGTGAAGAGTGAACTGGTGAAGATTGACGGCCTGTGCCAGCGGGTGAAGACGGCGCTGCCGTAGTACACTGCTCGACGGCGGAGATCGGCAACCCACGCGCATGGACTTTGGACACATCGGCCCGGATCGGTGGGCGGAGCGGCTGCGCGCCCTGACGGACACCGAGCGCCTTCGGCGTCACGAGAACAAGATGCTTCTCGTCGTGACGCTCCTCATCGGCGCCACTGTCGGTCTCGCCGTCGTCGCATTCATCGTCGCCACCGAGCGCCTCGCCGCGCTCCTGCTCCCGGCGGGCAGCTCGGCGGTGCGCCGCGTCATCGTCCCGACACTCGGGGCGCTGGCCAGCGGCGTGCTGCTCGCGCGCTACTTCCCCAACGCCCGCGGCAGCGGAATCCCCCAGACGAAGACGGCGCTGTTCCTCCACGACGGGTACATCAAGCTCAAGACCGTATTCGGCAAGTTCAGCTGTTCGCTGCTCTCGCTCGCCAGCGGGATCGCGCTCGGCCGCGAAGGCCCCACCGTGCAGGTCGGCGCCGGCATCGCGTCGGTCGTCGGCCGTCGGCTCGGCCTCGCGCCGGATCGGATCCGGGCGCTGATTCCCGCCGCCACGTCGGCCGCGCTGGCCGCCGCGTTCAACACCCCGATCGCGGCCGTGTTGTTCACCCTCGAGGAAATTCTCGGCGACCTTCACGCGCCGGTGCTCGGGTCGATCGTCATCAGCTCGGTCACCTCCTGGGCCGTGCTGCACCTGCTGCTCGGCGACGAGCCGCTGTTCCACGTGCCCGCCTACCAGCTGGTTCAGCCGCTCGAACTGCTCGCCTATGCCGCGCTTGGGATTGCCGGCGGCTTCGTGTCGACCGCCTTCGTGAAGCTGCTGCTCGGGATGCGCCGCCGCTTCCTGTCGCTCCCGAAGTCGACGGTGTGGCTGCAGCCGGTGTTTGGCGGCTTGCTCGTCGGCGTGCTCGGGATCTTCGTGCCCTTCGTCCTCGGCGTCGGCTACGACCATGTGGGCGAGGCGCTCAACGGCCGCATGGCCGTCAGCATGATGGCGATGCTGCTGGTCCTGAAGCTCGTCGCGACGGCCGGCGCCTACGCCTCGGGCAACGCCGGCGGGATCTTCGGGCCGAGCCTGTTCATCGGGGCGATGCTCGGCGGAACCGTCGGCGGCATCGTGCACGGCTGGTTCCCCGACGTGACCGGCAGCGCGGGCGCCTACGCGCTGGTCGGAATGGGAACGGCCTTCGCCGGCATCGTGCGGACGCCGATGACCTCGGTCATCATGATCTTCGAGATCACCCGCGACTACTCCATCATCGTCCCGGTGATGGTGGCGAACCTGCTCAGCTACTTCATCTCGGAGCGGCTGCAGCCGGTGCCGGTGTACGAGGCGCTGCTGGATCAGGACGGCATCCGCCTTCCCCACCCGCGACCTGCTGAGGCGCCGGCGACGGTTGGCGAGGTCCTGCGCGAAGGGTACGAGCGGGCCGCGGCAGACGAACGCGTCGGCGACCGCCTGGCCGCCCTGCGCGAGCGCCAGCCCGAGACGCGCGAGTTCGGCCCCTGGCCGGTCGTCGATGCCAGCCGTTTCGTCGGGATGCTCACGGTCCGGCAGCTCGAGGAGGCCGCCGCGGCCGGGCGGGCCGGGGCCACCATCTCGGAGGTCGTCAACGCGCCGGAAGGGCGCGTCACCGCCGAGACCTTCGTGCACGTGCACCCGGATCAGCCGCTGCACACGGCGCTCAAGCGGATGGGCCAGTCGGGTCTCGATCTCCTGCCGGTTGTCAGCCGCAACGACGTGCGCGAACTGGTGGGCGTGGTCGCGCTCGCCGACATCCCGCAGGCGTATGTGGCGGAGGGGCACGCCGTCCTGGCCGCGAGAGCGGCGAAGAAAAGCGGAGCATCACCGCGGGCGCTGCTGGCGATGGTGGTCGCGGGTGTGCTCGGCCTGGTCGTTCTCGGGGGGTTCCTGACCCACCACTACTACACGGTCCGAACCGAGACGGCGGCGAAGTACTTCCGCGCCGGGAACGATCTCGCCCGGCAGGGCCGCAACGTCGAGGCCGCCGAACAGTTCCGCGCGGCGTTGTCGCTCACCCACGGCGAGCAGTACCGGCTCGCCCTCGGCCTCGCGCTGGCGCGCGCCGACCGTGGAGCGGAGGCGACGCTCTACCTGGAGGAGGTGCTCCGCACCGATCCGGCCAACGGTCCGGCGAATCTCGCGCTCGCGCGAATCGCGAAGGGGCGCGGCGACACGACGACCGCGGCGATGTGGTACCGGAAGGCGGTCGGCGGCGCGTGGCCGCATGAGAGCCAGGCGAGTCGATTGGACGCGGCGTTCGAGCTCGTCGGGATGTTCGAGGCGAGCGGGGATTCCCGCCAGGCCATCGCCGAACTGCTCCAGCTGGCCGGGCAGACGAAGGACCCGGCGGTGCTGGTCCGCGTCGGACGCGGTCTGCTGTCGGCCGGATTGGTGGGCCAGGCCGGCGACCTGTTCCGCGAGGTGGCGCGCACCAGCCCGGGCAGCGCGCCGGCCTACGCGGGGCTTGGCGACGCCCAGTTTGCCGAGAGCCAGTTCCGCGCGGCCGAGGACGCCTACCTTCAGGCCGTTCGCCTCGACGCGGGCGACGCGTCGTCGCGCGACAAGGCGGCGCTGTGCGCCCGCGTTCTTGCGCTCGACCCGAGGGCCCGCGGTCTTCGCATCTCCGAGCGATACGCGCGCAGCCGCGAAGTCTTGTCGGGCGCGCTGCGGCTCGTCGATGCCTGCGGGCCTCGGCCGTCTCCCGATCCGCTCGCCGCAACACTGACCGAGGCGCGCCACGACGTGAGCCCCTCGTTCCGCCCGCGCTCGGCCGCCGAAGGAACCGAGGACAACATCCGGCTCGCCATGGACCTGTGGGCTGGCCGGCGCGCCGAATGCCCCGTGCCACCCGGCGATCGGGCGGTGGCCATCGTCCTGGGAGCGCTGGCGCGGTGACGAGCAGGCCTGAAGGCCTGCTCTATCTGGTGATCGCTGTCAGAGGCATCACTCGGCTCTCAGGGCGCTTGTGGGCGACACGCCGGCGGCACGGGCAGCCGGAATGATGGCCGCGACGAACGCGCAGGCTCCGAGCGCGACGACGGCCAGCATCAGCGCGAGGGGATCCCAGAACGAGACGCCGTAGAGCTGCGTGGAGATGAGACGGCCGGCACCCACCGCCAGCGGCAGGCCCAGCACGAGCCCGAACGCCACCCGCTTGAACGCCGAGCGCACGACGAGGCCCACGACCGATCCGCGGTCGGCGCCGAGGGCCATCCTGATGCCGATCTCGCCGGTCCGTCGCGTCACGGTATAGGCGGTCACGCCGTAGAGGCCCACGGCGGCCAGCAGCAGCGCCACGACGCCGAACAGCCCGGCCAGGGTCGCCACCGCCCGCTCCTGATCGAACGACAGGTCGACCTGCTGCTGCAAGGTCCTCACACGGATCACCGTCAGGTTCGGGTCCACCTCGGCCAGCGCCTTGGTCAGCACCGGCTCGAGCGCGCCCGGCGGCATGTCGGTCACCAGCAGGATCCCCTCGATGAAGTGCGACTGCAGCTCGATTCGAGCCATCAGGTCCTGCGGATACGTGACGCTCTGGGCGAGCGGCACGTAGAACATCGCGCGCGCCGGCCGGTTCAGGGCGAATCCCGCGAACTTCGCGTCGCCGACCACGCCGACGATCCGGAACGTGCCCGCGTTCTCGGGCAGGTCGAGGCCGAAGTGCTGGCCGAGCGGGTCCTCGCCGGTCTTGAAGAACCGCTTCACGAACGCTTCGTTCACCATGGCCACCAGTTCGCCGGTTTCGTTGTCGGCGGCGCTGAAATACCGGCCGCGGACGAGCGACACGCCGAGATTCTGCAGGTAGCTGGCGCTGACACGGTCCCACGACGAGCCCGACTCGGCGCTCAGCTTCCCCTGCGGATGGCCGGACACGAACACCAGCTCGCCCCAGTTGTCGGTAAGCGGGTTGTAGAGCGCCAGCCCCGAACCGCGCACGCCGGGCAGGCGGTCCAGGCGCGACTCGACCTCGCGGTAGAGCGACTGCAGCTGCGGCAGCGAATACGTGGCGGGCGGCTTGTTCAGGGCCACGAGCACGCGCCCGGGTACGCGGAACCCGAAGTCCTGGTGTTCGAGCTTGTCGAGGCTTCTCGCCAGCATCGTCGCGCCCGCGACGAGCACGACCGACACGGTCGCCTGCACGACGAGCAGCCCAGTGCGGACGAGCGACGAGCGGTCGCCGCCGCCGCGGCCCAGGCCGTGGAGCGCGTCGATCGGCGCCGTGCGCGTTGCGAACCAGGCGGGGACGGCACCGAACACGGCCCCAGTCACGAGCGCCAGGCCGAAGGCGAAGATCAGCACCATCGGGGAGGGTTGAACGCTGATCGGCAGGAACCGTGAGCTGTGGAACGCCAGCACGAGCAGCAGGCGGGCGGCGCCCGCCGCGACCACTAGGCCGGCCATCCCGCCCACCACGGCGAGGAGGCTGCTCTCGACCAGCGCCTGCGTGACGATCTGCCGCCGGGTCGCCCCGATTGCCAGGCGCAGCGCCGTCTGCGGCCTTCGCGCGGCGGCCCGCGCGAGCAGCAGGTTGGCGACGTTCGCACAGGCGATGAGCAGCACGAGGCCGCAGACCGCGAGGAGAATCTGGAGGCTGCGCCCGTACTCCTCCTTCATCTCGGCGACGCCTGCGCCGGCGGGGACGACGGTAATCACCTGCCTGGGCAGCATCCGGATGATGTCCGGCATCCAGTTGGCCGGATAGCCGGATTCGTGCTGGATCCACGAGCGGAGCAGCGTCGTGAGGCGCGCGGACATGCCGCCTGTCGTCGCGCCGGGCCGCAGCCGGCCAATCACGCGCAGCCAGGCCGAGACCGGCTGATCGAGCAGCGCGCCCCCGCCGTCGATGAGCGGCTCTTGCTGCAGCGGGACCCAGAGGTCGGGCGGGTCGGGGCGCAGCGTCTCGCCGATGAACCCCGGCGGCGCCACGCCGATCACCGTGAACGGATGGCCCTCGATCACGAACGTGGAACCGATTACCGTCGGGTCGGCACCGTAGGTGCTCTGCCAGGCGTGATGGCTGAGCACCACCACGGGCGAGGAGGCCCGCCTGTCGTCGTCGGGGGTGAAGAGACGGCCGCCGAACGGGCGGACCCCCAGGACCGAGAAATAGCTGCCGGTCACATACTCGGACCGGAGCGGCCTGGCGGCCGTGTCGATTCTCTCGCGGCGCACGCTCAGCCGCGCGCCCCCGGCCTGGAACGCCGTCGTCTCCTCGAATTCGGGCGCCGCCGCCTCGAGCCGCTCGTAGAGCGGATAGGAGAACATCCCCCAGCGGTCCTGCGGGCCGCCTTCGACGCAGCAGTCGTCGCCGTCGCCAATCCGGTAGAGCCGGGTCGGGTCGGACACCGGCAGCGACCGCAGCATGATGGCGTGGATCAGCGTGAAGATGGCAGTCGTGCCGCCGATGCCCAGCGCCAGCGTCAGCACGGCGGCGGCGGTGAAGACGGGGGACAACCGGAACTGGCGGAACGCGTATCGGACGGAGCCGGGAAGGCCGCTCATATCCTGGGTTAGACGGATTCGGCCTTCCAATCGTTGGCGCGGCGCTGCTGGACGCCGGCTTCAGCGGTGCTGCACGAGTCCGAGCAGCACGGGGATCCCGACGAGCAGCCCCATCAGCACCCACGCCAGCGGGTGGCCGAAGTTGAGCGTGTAGCCGACCCCGAATCGCTTCTCGACAAACAGCGCCGGGTCGTCGTGATTGACGTAGATCATCCCCAGGATCCACGCCGAGTCCGGCGTGCGGTCGCCAACCGGCGCCTCGCCGGCCGGCAGCGGCGCACGGCGCGATCCCCCCTGGCCGAGGCGAACCATCAGCACGACCAGGAAGGCCACCACGGCCAGGCCGCAGGTGGTCATCACGATGAGTCCACGGTCGAGGCCGCTCGAGGGGAAGATCTCGCGCAGCCCGGCGCGAGACACCGAGAGCGCGATCAGCAGTTCGGCCACCAACAGCACAATCGTCGTGATGCGCCGGAACGAGGCCTCGCCCGGCGCCGCGGCGCCGGTGGCCCGCACGCGGCGTGAGCGCAGGAGGCCGATCGCGGTGAGCATCATCAGGCCGCACATCACCGCAGCCGTCGCAATCGGCGTGAACACGGCCGCCGGCGTCTTCTCCACGAAGCGATCGGCCTCTCCAGCGAGGTTCCAGTGGACCGGGACGCGCGCCGGCAGGGCCGTCCAGTTCATCCCCACTACCACGGCGACCGCGGCGAGGACGAGAAAGGGGATCGCCTGCACCGGCCACCCTCCGAGGAGCGTGGCGCGAGCGGGCACCATCACCGCCTCGCGCGTGGCGGCAGGCTCCACCGCGTGCGGCTGCACCAGCCGACGCGCCGCCAGGAAGCCGCCCGTCGCGCCGACGACCTGGACCAGCAGGGAGACCACGGCCCACGGTTCGGGCACATCCCTGCGGGCGGTCAGCCAGATCGCCGCAAGCGCGAGCACGCTCGACGCGAGCGACACGGCACGGTAGATCGCGGTGGCGCGGCGACCCTCCGCGGTCGCGCGAAAGGCCGGTTCCACGGTGACCGCGAAGAAGACGTCCGGGCGCGTCAGGCTGGGCATCAGCAGGAACAGCAGACCGACCAGCACGACGACGATGGACAGGGGCCAGAAGGTTGGATCCATGGCGGCGCCTCCTTATGATTTCCGCGTGCGGTCGAGCGTTCGCGCGATGTCGGACAGCCGGGATGCCAGTCTGCGAGCGGGCACGCCGGCCGCGACCGCCTCGGCCACCAGCTCCTCGATCCGCCGCCCGAAGCTGCTGGCCACGTCCGGCGCCGCGGCGGGCATGGCGCGTTCGAGGACGGTTGCACCTCGACGCCGTCTCAGGTCCACCCAGCCTTCCTCCGCGAGGAGGCGGTAGGCCTCGGCGACGGTGTTCGGGTGGACGGCGAGGTCGGTGGCGAGTTGGCGGATGGTCGGCAACTGGTCGCCGGGTGTGAACGCCCCGGCGACCAGCATGGCCCGGATGCCGGCGGCGATCTGCCGGTAGGCCGGAACCTCTGAGGCCAGGTCGATGCGGAGGATGGGCGGCTCTGTCATTGTCTGTTGTCTACAGACAATATACAAACAACGGAATCTGATGTCAAGAGGCGCTGTCGAACAAGGCTGCGGCCATCGACGATCCCCGGCAGATCTGTTTGCAGCGGAGGGCGGCGCAGTCTGAGCCTTGAGCCCGAAGTCCTGAGCCCTGAGCCTGTGCTGTGGGAAGTGGCGCGCCCTGCAGGACTCGAACCTGCGACCTCCTGGTTCGTAGCC
>CAVSGZ010000007.1:0-714072 GCA_963727765.1 uncultured Acidobacteriota bacterium | reverse complement strand
AAGGTCCGACCATTCCGCGGCGGCGGCTGGGAGCTGGACATCAGGTTCCGCCTCCCGAACGGCCAGCAGGTGCGCGAACGGCGGAAGGCGACGGTGTCGTCGAAGAGTGCGGCGTCCGGTGGGCCGAAGCCCGCGAGCGCGAACTGCTGACCAACGGCCTGCAGACGGGCCGACGAAAGGAGGTGCCGACACTCGCGGCGTTCGTCGAGCGGTTCCTGGACGGCCACGCGCGCGCCAACCGCCTCAAGCCGAGCACGCTCGACGCGCACCAGGTGGCGCTCCGCTCTCGGTTGGTGCCGTCTCTGGGCACCAAGAGGCTGGACGCCATCACGAACGAGGACGTCCAGCGGCTGAAGCAGACGATGGCCGCATCTCGCGCCCAAGACGGTCAACAACGTTTTGAGCGTGCTGAGCACGCTGCTCAAGAAAGCGGTGGAGTGGAACGTCATCGACCGCGTGCCGTGCGCGGTCCGGCTGCTGAAAGTGCCGAAGCCTTCGGCGTCGTTTCACGACTTCGCCGACTTCGAGCGCCTGGTGACGGCCGCCGCGGCGATCGACCCTCGGGCGCAGCTCATCGTGCTGCTCGGTGGGGAAGCCGGACTCCGGGCCGGAGAGGCCATGGCCCTGGAGTGGAGCGCCGTCGATCTGACGAAGCGGCAGTTGTGCGTGGAGCGTTCCGAGTGGCGAGGGCAGGTCACGAGTCCGAAGGGCGGGCGGTTGCGCTACGTGCCGCTGACGGTCCGGCTGGCCGCGGCGCTGCGGGCGGCGCGACACCTGCGCGGGCCACGAGTGCTCACGCTCGACGACGGGAAGCCGCTCGAGCTCAAGGCGGTCCAGCGGTTCGTCAGGCTCGCGGCGCGGCGGGCGGGCCTCACGCGGGACGGTGTGCACGTCTTGCGGCACACGTTCTGCTCGCATCTCGCGATGCGGGGCGCGCCGGCGCGGGCGATTCAGGAGCTCGCGGGACATGCCGACCTGGGAACGACCCAGCGGTACATGCACTTGACTCCGGCGGCGCTCGAGAGTGCGATTCGGCTGCTCGACCAGGTGGTGCCGGCTGGGCCCTGGCCGTGGAGAGACCGTGGAGACGGCTTCGGGGGCTCTTGCGAAGTGACTGAGTGGACAGCAGTTAGGTGGAGCGGGGTACGGGAATCGAACCCGTTTAGAGGGCTTGGGAAGCCCTTGCCCAACCAATAGGCCAACCCCGCTCGAGACGAATTCTCATTCTATTACAGCGACGGGCTGGATTCATCCCCTGATGATGGCGACGACCTCGTCGCGCTTTTCCGCCATCAGCTCCGGCGTCTTTCCCTCGAGGTTCAGGCGCAGCAGCGGCTCGGTGTTCGACGGACGCACGTTGAAGTGCCAGTCGGGGTATTCCACCGACACGCCGTCGAGCTGGTAGACGTTCGCGTCGTGGTACCGCGCGGCGAGCGCCGCGATCTTCTCGTCGCAGGCGGCCATGCTCGAGACCTTGGTGTTGATCTCTCCAGAAATGAAGTACTTCTCGCGCAGCGGGGCCAGCAGCTCGGCCAGCGTCTGCTTCTTGCGCGACATCAGCTCGAGCAGCAGCAGGGCCGGGATGAAGCCGTTGTCGGCGTAGAAGTTGTCCCGGAAGTAGTAGTGGCCGGTCACCTCGCCGCCGAAGATCGCGTTCTCCTCGCGCATGCGCCGCTTGATGAAGGCGTGCCCCACGCGGTTCATCAGCGGCCTGCCGCCGTAGCGCGACACCACGTCCCTGACCGCGTAGCTCGCGCGCAGGTCGTAGATGATCGTGGAGCCGGGATGCTTGATGAGAAACGCCTCGGCGAGCAGCGCCGTGATGAAGTCGCCCGGCACGAACTCACCCTGGCCGTCGATGAAGAAGCAGCGGTCCGCATCGCCGTCCCAGGCGATGCCGATGTCGGCCTTCCGGCGCACGACCTCCTCGACGATGTCGCGGCGGTTCTCCTCGATGAGCGGGTTCGCCTCGTGAGTGGGGAAGTTGCCGTCGATCGTGAAACACAGCCGCGTCGTGCAACAGGGCAGCCTGTCGAACAGCTCCGGCGCGACCAGTCCGCCGATCCCGCAGCCGGCGTCCAGCACCACGTCGAACGGCTCGATGACCGACGGGTCGATGAAGCCCATGACGTGCCGGACGTAGTCGGCCAGCATGTCGGCCGTCGTCACCGTGCCGCGGGTCGCGGCCGGCGCGGGCAGCGTACCGCCGACGATCATGTCGCGGATGTCCGAGATCCCGGCGTCTCCGCTCAGCGGGAACGCCTCGGCCCGGACCAGCTTCATGCCGTTGTACTGCTTCGGATTGTGCGAGGCGGTGATCATGGCGCCGCCGTCGAAGCCGCCGGACGCGACGGCGAAGTAGAGCATGTCCGTGCCGGCCAGGCCGTAGTCCACCACGCGGGCACCCTGGCTGGCGGCGCCGTCGATGAACGCCGCGGAGAGCGACGGGGACGACAGCCGCATGTCGCGGCTGACGGCGATGCGGTCGGCGCCCAGATACGACACGAAGCCGCGGGCGATGTCGCGCGCGATCCCCTCGTCGATCTGGTCGGGATAAGTGGCGCGGATGTCGTAGGCCTTGAAGATGTCGGGGTTCACCGGTCTCGAACTCATGAGCCTCTCCCGAATCGGCAGCCGCCTCGGTCTTACAGTTTGCTGTAGTCGGTCACCACCGACTTGTCCCCGAGGACGATGCCGCCGTCGAGGCTGGAGTTGCGGCCGATGTGACACTGGCGGCCGAGGATCGAGTGGCGGACCAGTGCGTCGCGCCCGATGCGGGTGTTCGCCCAGATGATCGAGCCCTCGATGCGCGCTTCCTCCTCGATCTGGCACTGCCGGCCGAGGACCGAGTAGGGCGCCACGTGGGCGCCGGCCTTGACGACCGTGCCCTCGTCGATGAAGCAGGGGCCTTCGACCTTCGCGCCGTCCTCGATGCGCGCCTCGGGCGAGACCATCGCGAAGTCGCGCGGCGCGCCCTCGAACGGCGGGGCCGCGAACCGGTGGTCCATGATGTCGCGGTGGACCTGCGTGTACTTGTCGGGCGCGCCGATGTCAATCCAGTAGCCGTGGTACACGTAGGCGACAAACGTCTCCTTCCGCTCGACGAGGGAGGGGAAGAAGCTCCGCTCGATCGACCAGGCCGTGTCCTTGGGAATCCGGTCGAAGGTGTCCGGCTCGAGCACGTAGATCCCGGCGTTGATCGTGTTGCAGGTGATCTCCTCCGGCTTCGGCTTCTCGAGAAACCGCCGCACGCTCCCGTCCGCCTCGGTCTCGACCAGCCCGTATGCCGACGGGTTCTCCACCGGCGTCAGGACGATGGTGGCCTTCGCCTTTCGTTCGCGGTGGAGACGCAGGACCGCGGACAAGTCCACCTGCGTCATGACGTCGCCGTTGAAGACCACGACCGTCTCATCGAGCGTGCCGCCCGCGTACTTGATGGCCCCGCCCGTGCCGAGTGGCGCCGCCTCCACGACGTACGAAATCTTGACCCCGAGGCCGTCGCCGTGGCCGAAGATCTCCTCGATCCGGCGCGGCTGGTAATTCAGGCTCAGAATCACCTCGTCGATCTCGGGCAGTTTCCTGACGAGATCGATCTGGTAGTGGAGGAACGGCCGGCCGAAGATCGGGACGATCGGCTTGGGCGTGTGAATGGTCAGGGGGCGCAGGCGCGTGCCCTTCCCGCCGGCAAGAAGGATCGCTTTCATAGCGAGGGTCGATCATATCGCAACTTGCCGCGTTCGCCTCGGCCCTTTTGACCGGGGCGTCGGCGCGATACAATGGCACCGGATCTGCCGACGCCCGGGTTTCGCCGATGAACCTCCCGAATACGCTGACGCTGTCGCGCATCTTCCTGGTGCCGCTCCTGGTGGTGGTCCTGCTGACCAAGTTCGAGGGGCGCAACATCCTCGGCATCAACAAGGACCTGGTGGCGGCCGCCATCTTCGCCGTGGCGTCGGCCACCGACTGGCTCGACGGGTACCTCGCGCGCCGGCGGAGGCAGATCACCCCGCTCGGACAGATGATGGATCCGCTCGCCGACAAACTGCTGACCTCGGCGGCCCTCATCTCGCTCGTGCAGGTCAACAGCCTGGTTCCCGCCTGGATCGTGGCGGTCATCATCGGACGGGAACTGGCGGTGACCGCTTTGCGCAGCATCGCCTACTCGCGCGGGCTGAGCATCCCGGCGTCACCGATGGGCAAGGTGAAGATGGTGGCCGAGGTGGTGGGAATCCTCGGCCTCATTCTGGGGCAGGAAGTGCAGGCCCGGCTCGCCGTCTTCGGGCTGTGGGCGCTCTACATCGCGCTGGTGGCCGCCGTGGTGTCCGCCAGCGAGTACTACCGGAAATTCATGCGGGGATAGGGGCCTAGCCGCCCGGCTGGTCTCGTCGGCAGCTCCTACTTCCCGTCGGCCTTCTTCTTCTTCGTTTTCTGGGCCTTCCCCTGCAGCGGAGTGGCCGTGCCGGCCTTGATCTCGGCCATCAGCTTGGCGCCCCTCTGCAAATAATCGCTCTTCGTGAACTCGGTGGCGAGCTTGTCGAGCAGCGGTACGGCCTCGGCCGCCAGCCCCAACTTGACGTAGGTGTCGGACAGGTAGTAGTAGAGCCCGTCGCGCCTGGCGAACTTGGGATTGTCCTTGAGCACCCGGTTCATGCGGACGACCGCCCCGGGATACCACCTCGAGCGGTAATAGAACACGCCGACCTGGTAATCGGCGTCGCTCAGGCGGTCGCGGCACTCCTGCAGCTTCTCCCGGCCCTCCGCGATCAGCGGACTTTCGGGATACCGCTCGACGAAGGTCTCGAACTCCTTGACGGCTTCCTTCGTCTGCGTCTGGTCGCGCTGCGGCGCGAGCATCTGCGCGTAGTGGGACAGCGCCAGCTTGTACTGCGCGTAATAGGCGCGTTCGTGGGTCGGGAAGAAGGTGAGAAACTCGCGGAACTCGTTGGCGGCGAGGATCAGCGAACCGCCCGAGTCCTGGCCAAGATACGCATCGCCGAGGCCGATCTTGGCCTCGGGCCGGTACCGGCTTTGCGGGTAGTTGTCGACGACCTGTTTGAAGAACTGTTCGGCGCGCAGCCACCGCTTCCTGTTCAGGTAGCTGGTCCCCTGGTCGTAGAGGTACTTGTCGGCGTCGACCGCCGGGACGGCCGGCGCCTTCTTCGTCTTCGAGGCGCAGCCGCCCGAGAATGCGATCGGCGCGAGCGCCAGCAGCAAAACCACGGCAGGGGCACGAAACAATCGAATCAAGTGCATGAGCTTTCCGTCACGCGCGCGTCAGCGCGGTCTCCAGCCAGGCGTACTCGGCCGCCAGGCCCTCCTCTATCGATACGGTCGGCGCGTAGCCGAGGTCGGTGCGAGCCCGACTGGTGTCCGCGTAGGTATCACGCATGTCGCCCTTCTGCACGTCCTCCCGCCGGACGTCCAGCGGGTGGCCGGCCAGCCGGGCGATGACGGCGAGCACCTGATTGACCGACACGCGTGATCCGCCTCCGATATTGTACACGCGCCCGGGAATGCCGTGCGTCCCCGCACGGGCCGTCGCCGCGACGGCGTCGGCGACGAAGGTGAAATCGCGCGTCTGTTCTCCGTCACCGTAGAGCGCCATCGCCTGGCCGGTCATCGCGGCCTGCATGAACCGGTTGAACGCCATGTCGGGGCGTTGGCGAGGTCCGTAGACGGTGAAGTAGCGGAGCGAGACACAGGGTACGCCGTGAACGGCGTGATAGAGATTGCACAGGTGCTCCGCCGCCAGCTTGGTGACGCCGTAGGGCGAGAGCGGCGCGGGCAGCGCGGTCTCGGACATCGGCAGCGGAGTGGCGTCACCGTAGACCGACGAGCTCGACGCGTACACGAACCTCTCGATCCGCGTCGCGACGCACGCCTCGAGCAGAACCTGCGTGGCTTCGATGTTGTTGGTCGTGTAGACCTCGAAATCGCGGCCCCAACTCTTGCGGACACCAGCCTGCGCCGCCAGGTGGAACACGTGCGTCGTGCCCGCCAGGATGGCGGCGAGATCGGCGGCCTGGATGCTCGACTCCACGAATCGGAACGAGGGATGCCGCGCCAGGGCTGCGATGTTCGACTCCTTGATCGCGCGGGGATAGTAGTCGGTGAAGCAATCGATCCCCGTCACGCTCGCGCCCTGCTCGAGCAGGCGCCCGGCCAGTGTCGACCCGATGAATCCGGCAGCGCCGGTGACCAACGCCTTCATTCGAACACCCTCCTCACCAGCAGTGGCAGGCGGCGCGGGCGGTCATCGAAGCCGACGCCCATCGTGTCCGTCTCGGGGTACCGGACACGGATGCGCGCGCTCGACGCGCGGTCGTTCCTCAGCGGGAACGTCATCGATCGGGTATCTCGACGCCTGGCGTCACCGCAGCCCGCTCGGCGGCCCGCCTCAGGGCCCGCACGGCGTCCGCGACGTCCGGCGTCTTGAAGATAGACGCGCCGGCCACCAGGATTTCGGCGCCAGCCCGGACGATGGGGCCGACGGTCTTGACGTCGATGCCGCCGTCAACTTCGATCGGCGCACGGTTTCCCGCCCGGTCGAGCATCGCGCGGACGGCTCTCACCTTAGACGCGGATCGGGGCAGAAAAGCCTGCCCGCCGAAGCCGGGGTTGACCGACATGACGAGCACGTAGTCGAGGTCGGCGGCCACCTCCTCGAGCGCGACCACGGGCGTCGCAGGGTTGAGCGCGACGCCGGCCTTCGCGCCGAGCTGCTTGATGAAGGAGAGCGTGCGGTTCAGGTGGGGCAGCACCTCCACGTGTACCGTCAGCATGGCGGCTCCGGCCTCGACAAACGCCTCGGCATAGCGGTCCGGGTCGGTGATCATCAGGTGCACGTCGAGCGGCACGTGCGCCACGCGCTTGAGCGACCGCACGATCGGCGGCCCAATCGTGATGTTCGGCACGAAATGGCCGTCCATCACGTCAACATGGATCAAATCGGCGCCGCCGCTCTCGGCCGCGGCCACCGCCTCGCCGAGCGCGGCGAAATCGGCGGACAGAATCGACGGGGCCAGGCGAATGGTCACCGGCTCACCTCGAGAGAAACGGCGTCCCCGGGCGTCACCTGGAACCCAGCCTGGGGTGCCTGGCGAATCACGGTGCCCGCGGGAACGCCTGGATACGGGCTCTGGCCGACGATCGCCACCCGAAAACCGTCGGCGCGCATCACGTCGGCGGCGCGCGCGGCGTCGAGGCCGATCAGGTCGGGCATCACGTACGCGGCCGCGCGTTCGCTCCTGTTGACGAGCAGCGACACGGCCGCGGCCCGGCTGCCTTCCGGAGGATCCTGCGCCACGACGACATCGGCCGCCGCGTCGCTTGACCGGATCTCCGACACCGAGGCGAGCGTCAGGCCGCCTTGTTGAAGCTGGAGGCTCGCAGTCCGCTCGGTCTGGCCGACCAGCAAGGGCACGGTTGCCGCCACGCCACCCGTGCTCAGCCATACCCTGACCGAGCGCCCCCTGCGGGCTACCGTCTGCGCCGGGGGATCCTGCTGCGCAATCCGTCCCGCGCCCACGCCAGGGTCCGTTCGCCGGGCCTCGTCCACCTTCAGCGTCAGGCCGACATCGCTCACGGTCGCGCTCGCCGAACTCAGCGGCTGGCCGAGGAGCGAAGGAACGGTGACCTCCCGGGCCTGCAGCGCGATCCTCGCCGCCACAGCGGCCGAGAGCAGATAGGTCGCCAGCAATGCGGCGACGATGAGGAGGAATTTCCCCGCGCCCACGACGCGGGTGGTGAGTGCCATCGGTTGACCGACTGTACTACAAGTGCTTTGGATTCACCAAGTAGCGGCGACGCCGGAAAGCCGCCGCGAAGAAGGCCTCGAGACGGTGGCGGTCCGGGCGGGTTCGCAGGTATCCCTCCGGCGTCAGCAGGGACACGAGTCCCGCGACGCCGGGATCGACCTCCCGCAGGGCCTCAACCTCGAACTGGTCGTGACCGAGGAGAAACGCACTCACGACCTCCTCGTTCTCTTCGGGTTCGCTCGAGCAGGTGGCGTAGACCAGACGCCCGCCCGGCTTCACGGTCGCGGCCGCCCGCTCCAGCATCCGCCGCTGGCGCGCGGCCAATGCCGGCAGTTCGGCAAGGGAGCGCCGCCACCGAATCTCCGGGTCGCGGCGAAGCGTGCCCAGGCCCGAGCAGGGCGCGTCGACCAGGACTCTCTCGAACACAGCACCGAAAGGCAGGGCCTCGGCGTCGAACCGGGCGAGCCGGATGCACGTCGCGCCACTGCGCCGGACCGTGCGCTCGAGCAAGTCCACGCGTCGCGGCCGGATGTCGCCCGCGACGAGCAGGCCGCGGTCTCGCATGCGACCGGCCATTGCGACCGTCTTGCCGCCAGGCGATGCGCACGCGTCGAGCACCCGCTCGCCGGGCTGCGCGCCCACGGCGAGCGCCACGAGCTGCGACGCCTCGTCCTGCACAAAGAACGCACCCTGGTCGTGAAGTGGCGTCGTCAGGGGATGGCCTTCGACGACCACCAGGCCCTCGGGCGCGTAGCGCGTGGGCGTCGTCTTCACGCCCGCCGCCGCCAGCCGCCCGGCGAGCTCATCGCGCGTGTTCAGCAGCGTGTTGGCGTGCAGCGTGAGCGGGGCTGGCGAATTGTCGAAGCGGACCCAGGCGTCAGCCGCCTCAAACCCCTCCCGGTCGACCCAGCGTCCGACGAGCCAACGCGGATGTGAGCCTGTGATCGACAGGGTACTCGACTTCAGCATCGCGATTGGGCGCCGCCGGCTTCGCCGGCAGCGGCAGGCGCGTCCGTTCCCGGTCGATGCGGCGGAGCAGCGCGTTGACCATCGCGCCCGCGCTGCCCTTGTGGACTTCGCGCGTCAGCTCCACCGCGTCGTCCACCACCGCGCGGGCGGGCACGCGGTCGAGGTGCAGCAACTGGTAGGCGCCCAGGCGAAGGATGTCGAGCACCTCCGGGTCGAGTCGGGCCAACGGCCGTCGGCCGAAGCTCTCGATGACGGCATCGAGCGCGCCCATCCAGCGGAGCGTCCCGGTCGTGATCTCGGCGGCGAGTGCCGTGTCGCGATCGTCGGTCAGCCTGACACGGGCGTGCGCCAGGGCATCGGGAAGGTCGTGGCGGTTGGACGTGACGGCGCGCAGCGCGGCGTACGCCGCCCGGCGGGCCGGCGCTGTCTGTTTCATGCGCCGAACCGGGCGCCGACACCCAGGCGGGCGCCGGCCGCGAACTCACGAGCCGTGACCGCTCGCCGGCCCTCGGCCTGCATCTGCAAGACAGTGATCTGATTCCGGTCGCCCGCCAGCGCCACGATGCCCTCGCGGCCGATGGCGAGGACGTCGCCCGGCGACGCCTGGTCGGAGCAGGCAACGGGCGCCGTGGTCAGTGCCGTGCGATGGACGATGACCCGGGCGCCGTGCAGCGAGGTGAAGGCATGTGGCCATGGGTGAAGGCCTCGCACCTGGTTGTGGATGGCGAGCGCGGAGGCCTCCCAGGCGACCGCGCCGTCCTCGCGGGTCAGCCGCGGGGCGTAGGTCACCAGGCGTTCGTCCTGCGGCGTCTCGCGAGCCGTGCCGCCGGCGAGCGCATCGATCACCGGCAGGATCAGGGTGGCGCCGCGCTCGGCCAGGTCGCGCTCGACTTCCGTCGACGTTTCGTCGGGGCCGATCGGCCGTCGTGCTTCGGCGAACACACCGCCGGCGTCGAGCGCTTCGACCACGCGCATGATGCACACGCCGGTCTCCCGGTCGCCCGCCATGACTGCACGGTGAATGGGCGACGCCCCCCGCCAGCGGGGGAGCAGCGACGCGTGGACGTTGATGAGGCCGAGACGGGGGATGGCGAGCAGCCGCGCCGGGAGGATCTTGCCGTACGCAGCCACGATGCCGAGATCGGGCGACAGCGCGGCCAGCGCCGACAGAAATCCCTCGTCCCTGATCCGCTCCGGCTGGAGCAGGGGCAACCCGAACTCGGTGGCGAACGTCGCGACGGGGCCGGGGCTCGGCTTCTGACCGCGTCCGCGCGGCTTGTCGGGCTGCGTGACGACCGCGGCCAGCTCGTGGCCCTGCCGCCGAACCTCGCGCAGGGTGGGGACCGCGAACTCAGGCGTACCGAAGAACACGACCCGGAGAGCCGTCATGACGTCACCACTTGCCCGAGCGAATCTGCTTCCTGATCCGCCGGACGATGAGGTCGCGCTTGATGCCGCGCAGCCGATCCACGAACACGCATCCGTCGAGGTGGTCCAGTTCGTGCTGGAACGCGCGGGCGAGCAGCCCGTCGCCGCTGTAGACCCGTTCGTGGCCGTCGAGGTCGATTCCCTTGATCGTCGCGCGCTCGGGCCTGGCGACGGTGGCGTTGAACCCCGGCACGCTCAGGCACCCTTCCTCCTCGAGCTGCATTCCCTCGCGCTCGACGAACTCCGGGTTGATGAGCGTGATGAGTCCCGAGGGATCCCGTCCGAGCGAGAGATCGATGACGATCAGGCGAATCGGCACGCCCACCTGTGGCGCCGCCAGTCCGATTCCAGGCGCCGCGTACATCGTCTCCACCATGTCGTGCGCGAGCGCGGCGATGTCTGCCGTGATGTTGTGAACGGCTTCCGCCCTGCGGTGCAGCGGCCCCTCGCCGTACTTCACGATCGACCTGATCATCTTTCCGGCCCGTCCCCGGCAGGCCGGTCGGCGCCCGCCCTCGGGGCGAAGCGCAGCCGCCTGGACTCCCTCCAGGCCTCGAGGCTGCGCGTGATGTCGGACAGCGAATCGCCGCCGTGCGCCTCGATCAGCGCGTCGGCGAGGACGATGGCGACCACAGCTTCGCCGACGACCGCGGCGGCGGGGACGGCGCAAGTATCGCTGCGTTCGACCGACGCGGGCATGTCGAGCCCGGTCTCGAGGTCTACCGACGGCAGGGGAGACCTCAGCGTCGGGATCGGCTTCATGTAGGCCGTGGCGCGGACGTCCTCGCCGTTCGAAACGCCGCCCTCGATGCCGCCGGCGTGATTGGTCGGGCGCGTCAGCCGCTCCGGCCGCCGCGGGTCGGAGGGGGGAGGATCGGATCGTGCACGGTCGAACCCAGCCGGGCGGCCGATGCGACAGCGTCGCCAATCTCGACAGCCTTGATGGCGGGGATTGACATCAGGGCCTGCGCGAGACGCCCGTCGAGGCGGCGATCCCACTGCACGTAGCTGCCGAGGCCGGGGGGCACCCCGCGCGCGATGATCTCGAAGCTTCCCCCCAGCGTGTCTCCGGACGTCCGTGCGGCGTCGATCGCCGCGATCATCCCGACTCGACAGGTCGTGTCGACACATCGCACCGGGTCGTCGCGTTCGATGGCGGCCACCTCCTCGAA
This sequence comes from uncultured Acidobacteriota bacterium, assembly GCA_963727765.1. Classification (GTDB taxonomy): domain Bacteria; phylum Acidobacteriota; class Vicinamibacteria; order Vicinamibacterales; family Fen-181; genus FEN-299. Next base: position 702,746 of record CAVSGZ010000007.1, on the reverse strand, counting down.
CGTGTGACGTGTGGCGTCGTGCACCCGCACACCGCCTATCGCGGTAACGTGTCCGACGATCCGGACGCCCAGCGCTTCGAGCAGGGCGCCGGCACACGCGCCGACGGCCACCCGCGCGGCCGTCTCTCGTGCGCTCGCCCGCTCGAGGACGTCGCGCAGGTCACGGTGCCCGTACTTCAAGGCTCCCGCAAGGTCGGCGTGGCCCGGGCGCGGGCGGGTGAGAGGCGAGCGGTGCGCCCCTTGGGCCGAGGCCGGCGGCTCGTCCTCGACGGCCATCGTCCACTGCCAGTTCACCCAGTCCCTGTTCCTGATCAGGAGGGCAATGGGCGTGCCGAGCGTCACGCCGCGACGAACACCCGAGAGGATCTCCACGTGGTCCGCCTCGATGGCCATGCGGCGACCGCGACCGTGCCCCAGTTGCCGGCGGCTCAGCTGTCGGTCGATTGCCTCGCCCGAAAGGGGAAGGCCGGCCGGCATCCCGTCGAGGATGGCGACCAGCGCCTCGCCGTGCGACTCGCCCGCAGTCAGAAAGCGCAGCATGACAGCCTCATTCTAGCCGAAGTTTCTGCGCGGTCCGGGCCGGTCTGCCACGAGCTCTCGCGCGTCACGTGGCCCTGAACTGGTGAATTGCGGGCCAGGCAGGATCCGGCGACGATCTTGCAACGGCTGGGCCCGTCATGGCGCCGCTGCTGTTCGCAGACCGGTTCGTCCGTCTGCAACCCGGCGAGGCGATTGACCTCGCGACGGCGCGCCGGGTCTGGATTCGCTCGGTGGCTCCCGGCGGTGCGGCCGATGTCGCGACCTGGCTTGGCCGCTGCGCCGCCCTGTCGAGCCTGTGGCATCCCGGCTTCGTTCCGCTGGCCGACTTCGGGGCCGTCGGCCGCCACCGGTACTTCGAGGCGTGGGATTGCCCGCCGCCAGAATCGGCCGGCCTGCACGGCCGCCGGCTGATGCCGCTTCCCGCCAGTGCCTGGGGTTCGCGAGGAGCCGAGGCGGGCGAGGAGGAGATGCGGAGCCTGGTCTGCCGTCTCGAGGACGCATTCGAACGCGGCGTCTCCGGTCATTCGTGCGCCGCCGCGCTGCAGGTCCCCGCCAGTCCGCGCCAGGTCGTGCTCGTACACCTGGCGGCACGCACCGCGCGGTCGCACGGCTACGTGCCGGTCAATGCCCGCCTGCTCGGCACGGCCGGTGAGACGGTCCTGCCGGCGCGCCGGTGGCGCGCGCTCCTCGAGCGTCGCCACGTCATGGTGCTCCAGGAGGGTGAAACAACGGAGAGCGTGGCGGCGGTCACGCTCTTCTATCTCTCGCTGGGCCTCTCGAGCGACCGCTCGCATGTCTGGCTCGAACTCGAGCCCCCTTCCCCTCGGCAGGTCCGGAACGAGATGGTGTTCACGGCCGACGCCTGTCGACCCGCCGTCGTTCGCGAGGGGGTCGCGACATACCTCGTACCGGGGGACCGTACGGCGCTCGCGAGCGATCCACCCGCACGACTGATCGCCGACGCGATCGCGAGCGGGCGGCATGCCCAGGCGGAGCGGTTGCTGCGTGAGCGGCTCGGCCGGCTGGCCAGACGGCGAGAAGAGGCGGGGAGCGGTGCGACGGCCCTGGCGCTGGGCCGACTGCTGCTCGTGCGTGGGCGCACCTCGTGCGCAAGCCGTGTCCTCGACGAGGCGAGAGAGCGGTTCGGCCGCGCGTCGCTGCCCGGCCCGGCCATTCATGCCGCCATCTTCGTGGGCTTGGCTTGGACCGACGCTGGGCGCTTCGGTCAGGCTGAGGCCGCGCTTCGCGCGGCCGTGCTGGCCGCGTCGAAGCTGGCCCTCGCGAGCCTGACGGATCTGGCCAACCTGGCACTGGCCAGGTGCCTCTACTGGCAGGGTCGTGTTTCGGAGGCTTCCGATTGTCTGATGTCGCCGTCCACTGTGGCGTATGGCGCGCCAGCGGACGAGTGTCGTGTGCGGTCTGGGATCGTCGAAGACCTCGGCGTCCTGCACGCGCGGGAACGGCTCTGCGGCGCGCCGCCGGCGCGACAGGCCTCCGCGACGAGCGCCGACCCGTGGGCGGTTGGCCAGATTGGTTTCGACGTCGCGCACGCCTGTCTGGCCTCGCGCGTGGCACTGGCTGCGCGCGACCTCGAGCGCGCCGGGCGAAGCGCGGCCGACGCCCGTGAACGAGCCCAGCGGGGACACGACATGGTCGGCCTGGCCGCCGCGTGCGCCGCGAAGGCGGCCGTCTACTGTGCGCTCGGGGACATCGAGGCGGTGCGCGGCGAGGTCGAGACCGGGCTGCTGGCGGCCCGGCAGACTCATGCGCCGCTTCGTGCGCTCCGCCTGCGCATTCTCATGGCCAGAGGGCTCCAGGCCGTCGGACAGGACAGGGACGCACGCCGCTGGCTGGCACGGCTCTCCCGGCTCGACCCCACACGGCTGCCCAGGGTCGTCGGCCTGCCGCTCGAGCGTGTCATCCGGGGCGACGACCCGCCCTCGGCTGCCGGCGTCCACCCGGACTCGCACCGTTCGCGGTTTGGGGCCTCCGCGACCGTGTCGCAGGGGTGCGAGCCAGCTCGGGTTGGGGATGCCGTGAGCACGATCATCGAGGTCCTGCGTGTGTGCCAGGCTTCCGACGACGACATGGCGGTCCTCGGCAGGGTGACCGCCCTGTTGCGCGACCGGTCGCGCGCGGCGGCTGTTGCCTGTGTCGGCCGGGTCCAGGACACCGAGTGCGTGCTGGCGGCTGACGGCCGCCAAGTCGGCGGAGGCGAACTCGTCAGGCGCACGATCGACTCGGGACTCGTCATCCCGCCGACGGCCACTGCCTCGGGCGTCGAAGCCGGCGTGCCGATCAGGTTCGCCGGGGCGCTCGTGGGGGCGTTTGTCTGCCGTTTCGTGGCTGAAGCGCCGACAAACTGGGGCGCCCTCAGCCCGCTGTTCACCGCCGCCGCCGCTGCCGTGGGACCCTGCGTCCGGACGGCGGTGGACCTCAGGGCGCTTCCCGCATCCCAGCCCGACACGACGGTCGGCGAGATCCTCGGCACGAGCGAGTCGGTGGCGGACCTGCGCCGCGCGGTCCTGCGTGCAGCCGCCGCGCCCTTCAACGTCGTCATCGAGGGCGAAAGTGGGAGCGGCAAGGAACTCGTGGCCCGGGCGCTGCACCGTCTCGGGCCGCGGCGGGACCGCCCCTTGTGTGCGCTCAACTGCGCGGCCCTCACCGACGACCTCGTCGAGGCCGAGCTGTTCGGCCATGCGCGGGGGGCCTTCACCGGCGCCATCGCCGAGCGCAAAGGGCTGTTCGAGGAAGCGGACCACGGGGTGCTCGTGCTCGATGAGGTCGGCGAACTGACCGCGCGCGCTCAGGCCAAGCTGCTTCGCGCCATCCAGGAGGGAGAGGTGCGAAGGGTCGGCGAGAACTTCGCCCGGTCGGTCGACGTGCGGATTGTGGCGGCCACCAACCGGCCGCTCGGCGAGGCGGTCGAGTCGGGCGTCTTCAGGCGCGACCTGCTGTACCGCCTCGAGGTCATCCGGATCGTCGTCCCCCCGCTACGCACCCGCGCCGGGGACATCCCGCTGCTGGCCGGCCACTTCTGGCGCGAGGCGACAGCCCGACTCGGCAGCCGCTGCACGCTTTCGCCTGCGACGCTCGCGGCGCTGGCACAATACGATTGGCCTGGCAACGTGCGGGAACTGCAGAACGTGATGGCGGCGCTGGCGGTCTCGGCGGGCCGGCGGGGCAGTGTTGGCCCTGAGCGTCTGCCGCCGGCCATCGGCGGCCCGTCAGCCGCCCCGAATGTGCAGACGATGGCGGATGCCAGACGGGCGTTCGAGGCCGGCATGGTGCGGGCCGCGCTCGCCAGGGCTGGCGGGCATCGGGCGCAGGCGGCCGGCGAACTGGGGCTGACGCGACAGGGGCTCGCCAAACTGATGGCGCGTCTCGGAATCGAGTGATGGCCCCCCTGAGCCTTGAGCCCTAAGCCTCTTGGCTTGGGCCTTGAGCCTTCAAGCCCTGAGCCGCCTACGCCGGCGGCAGCCCTTCCTCCCACTTCGGTGCGCGGAAGTAGATCAGGAGCAGACCCGGGACCGCGAGGACCACGCACAGGATGTAGAAGTGTACCCATCCGATGGAGTCCACGATGAAGCCCGCACTGGCCGGGATGACCGTGCGCGGGACTCCCATGAAGCTCGTGAGCAGCGCGTACTGCGTCGCGCTGAACTTCCGGTTGCAGAGCCGCAGCATGAATGCCGTGAGCGCTATCGCGCCCATGCCGAGGCTGAATGTCTCGACGGCGACGACGAAAGCCAGGGCCAGTACGTTCGGCCCCGTGCCGACCAGGAGCGCGAATGCCAGCGGCGTGACCCCCTGGAACACCCCGAACGCCATCAGGCATTTTCTGATGGGGTAGCGCGTGAGCAGCGCGCCGCCGACCAGGCCGCCCATGAACACGCCACAAAACGAGATCACCTTGTAGTAGACCGAGATCTGCGTCAGCGAGAACCCGACCCTGATGTAGAAGGGGGTCAGGAGCGCGCTGGCCAGGTTGTCGCCGAGCTTGTAAAGCAGGATGAAGACCAGGATCTCGACCGCGCCCGGACGCTTGAGGTAATCGAGGAACGGATTGAGCACGGCCTCGCGCAGGCTTCGCGGCGCAAGAATGGCGTTGCGGGGCTCGATCGCGATCAGCGTGCCGGCCACGCCGACGAGGACGAACGCGGCGAGAACCATGAAGACCTGGCTCCAGGGGAGCACGTCGCCGAGAAGGAGGCCCAACACCACCCCGATGTAGCGATAGCCGATCAGATAGGAGTTGACCGCAACGGCCGACCCGAATCCAAGCTCGGACTCGTCGAGGACGTCTCTCCGATACGCGTCGATGACGATATCGTGGCTGGCGCCGGCGAAGGAGACTAGGGTTGCCAGCCCCAGGATCGTCATGACGGAGCGGGCCGGGTCGAACTGGCCCATCGCGACAATCGACACGATCATCAGCAACTGCGAGATGAGCATCCACCCGCGCCGGCGCCCGAGGAAGGGCGGCACGAACCGGTCCATCAGGGGAGACCAGACGAACTTCCAGGTGTAGGGCATCTGGACCAGCACGGCCAGGCCCACCGTCTTCAGCTCGATTCCCGACTTCGTCATCCACGCCTGGAGGACCGTGATGACGATGCCAAGGGGAATCCCGGAGGCCAGTCCCAGGAAGAGGATCGTGAGCATCTTCCGGCTGAGCATCTTCCCGAGCATGCGCGTGTTCCCGCTCGCCGTGGGCATTCCGGGAGTATACGTCGAGGGGGGAGAGTCGATGTATCCGTAAACGCAGAGCAACAAAGGAACTTTTCGGCTTCCCCGGGGTCTAATCAGGCAGAGGGTGGAGCCGGTCCTGGTGCCGCCCTGCATGGTCGCGTGTTCCTGACGGTCGTGGAGGAAACTGATATAGTGAGAGGAGTCGCCCAGGTGGCCGGGGAACTCACGGTGAAACGCGCGCCAGCGATTGGCTGGACAGAGGTCGGGAGCCGCGAAGCGGCGCTGATCAGCCGGTGTGCAGCCGGCGACGAGATGGCGTGTGCCGAGCTGGTGAACGAGTACCAGCGCATGGTCTTCCATCTCGCCCTTCACCTGCTCGGTGACCACGACGAGGCCCTGGACCTCTCCCAGGAAGTCTTCCTCAACGTCTTCAGGACCATCGGCCGCTTCCGCGGCCACTCGGCTCTCCGGACCTGGATCTACCGGATCGTTGTCAACCAGGCGCGCAACCGCCAGCGCTGGTGGAGGCGCCGGCATCGGGCCGAGCAGGTGTCGCTCGAGGAGCGCCTCGAGAAGTCGGGTGACATGCTGCCGGCGAGCGAGCTTGACGGGCCGGACCGGATGTTCGGCCAGCGCGAACTGGCCCGGCGGATCTGGGGCGCGCTGGACCGGCTGCGGTTCGATCAGCGGTCGGTGATGATTCTCCGGGAGATCGACGGGTTGAGTTACGACGAGATCGCGTTTTCGCTGGGGGTCGCCGTGGGCACGGTCAAGTCCCGGCTGACTCGGGCGCGCGAAGCGCTCCGGGCCCAGCTCAGAGAGGCAGACAGGACATGATGGCGCGAATGTGCCGACAGATGCGGCGCCAGTTGTCCGCGTTCCACGACGGCGAACTGCCGGTGAGCGAGCAGATCGCCCTCCAGGCACACCTGCGGACATGCCCGGATTGCGCGGCAGAGGTCCGTGAGATGGACGATCTCGGGGACTGCCTGCGCGCCGGAGCGCCGGGTGGAGTGGCCGACCCGGAGGAGTGGCAGGGGCTCTCCTCGATGGTCGTCAGCCGCATGAAGGCCGAGGACGCCCAGTCGATCAGCGGTGTGACCGGCCGCTTCTTCGAGGACATGCACCTGCTCTGGGCCGTGCTGGGCGCCACTGGCGCGACGGTGGCCTGCTTGGCGCTCATCTTCACCATCTTCTACTACGCCATCTCGTCCCCTGCCGGGTCGAACATGAACCCGATGGTGATGAACGCCCGGATGGACATGCCGAGCGCGACGTCGAACGAGGCCTTCCCGGCCTCGGCGCTCCCCGACCAGGACGACCTCGCGCTGGCGCTCGACGCCGTGGTGACGCGCGAGGGGCGCATCGCCAAACTGGAGGTGATCCAGCCGGGCGGGGGGCAGAAGGGCTTGTCGCCGGGTGAGCGGCAGGCCGTGCTGGCGCTGCTCGACGTGATTTCCAAAGCCCGGTTCGAGCCGGCACGCTACGCGGGGTCGCGGGTGCCGGTGGCTGTCAACATGGTCTGGCTGTATGCGAGCCTGACGGTGAAGGCCAAGATGCCCGCCCTGCAGGTTCTCCCGAAACCGTCGCCTTCGACCAGCACGGTTCCGGCGCGCACCCTCTCGCAGCGTATCAGTCTGGTCTAGCAGACCTCAGCGGTCTTTCCTTGTCGTGGCGTCCACCGGCGCCGTGGCGATGTTGTCCATCGCGTCCATCGCCCGGAGCATGAGGGACGCGACGTCGCCTTCCACCACCAACTCGAACTGCTCCGTGCGGGAATCGCACAGCCCGTCCACGGGAAAGACCGGCTTCCAGGTGAGCCCGTCGGTCGAGTAGTCCGCGCGCTCGATGACCGACTGGAGGTCGGACGCCTCGAAGGTGACGACGGTGCGTCCGCCGTCACGGCGGACACCGAGCACGCGGATCGTCGGCGGCGTGTTGTCGATGTCGAACGCCGCGCTTTCGGCGTCCCCCGACAGCGCGAGCGACGGGGCGTTCGACGGGCTGTCGCTGGCGACGACGCGCACGAGGTAGGTGCCGTCGGGAACCGCGGTCGTGTCCCAGACGAAGAGCGGGTCGGTCATGTCGCGCTTGAGCACCTTCCAGGCCGTCTCGCCCTCGCGCCGATAGAACAGGTCGTACCGGAGGATGTCGTCGTTGTCGTCCTCTGCCTTCCAGGCGAATGTCTGCAGCCCCTTCTGGTAGATGCGCTTGCCGAGCGGGCTCGGCCCCAGCGAAGAGTTGGTGGAGGTGCCCGCCGCGAGCGTGCCCGGCGACGGCTTGGTGTCGGGCCAACTGTCGTCGAACCCGGCGATCTCCGGATTCGCCCGTCGAATACGGCTTCTGGAAGACGTGCCCGGCAGGATAGACCGTAATGGAAGTCACCCGCGGGCGCAGGTTGCGCTGGAGATACGCGGCGGTGACCGACGTCAGCACCGGCGACGCGTCCTTGCCGGTCAGCGTGGCCTGCCACTGCAGGTAGCGGGCCTTGGGGCTCTGGATCGGCTGGCCTCCTGGATTTCGATAGGGCTCGGACCACTGGCTCCAGGTGTCGTCCGGTGTCTGGCTGTTGCCGGACCGCGTTCTGATCTCGATCTGCGCACCCGCCGGCGTCGAGCCCCTCCAGCTGATCGTGCCCCACGTCGAGACGGTCTGCGTATCGCGCACGTCCGACTCGTAGGTGCCGCGCTCGGCATGCCCGGCGGAGAGCCGGAACACCTTCCCAGGGTTCGACGTGACGTAGTAGACATCGCCCTTGGGCGTGGTGAGCAGGCTCGTGATCTGCTGGGCCGGCGCACGACCGACCAGCGTGACCTGGACCGGGTCACCGGTGAGCCGGAAGATCTTTCCCTTGTTCCCGGTGGCGACGAGCAGGCTGCCGTCGGCCGACGGCGCCACGTCGTACGGCGTGTCGTCGGCGGACTCCCAGATCGTGTCCCAGAGACCGTCGGGGAGGATCCGGTAGATGGCTCCCTTGGCGCCGCGTGTCGCCGCCTTCGCGGCCCCGGCCTTCGCGTCGGCCGCCGACCCGCTCGTGTCGATCACCGTGAACCCGGTGATCTCGGTGGAGACTGACGCGACCGGTGTCGTCCGCGCCGGCTCGGTCGAGGGAGATTCCGTCGTTCGTTCCTCCGTGCCGGCGCCGCCGGACTTGGCGGCCACGGCCGTGGCGTAGATCACGCCCTTCGCATCGACGTGCAGTGAGTGGACCTCGCGGTAGGACGACTCGAGCAGGACGAACGCGCGGCCGTCCCGGTCGATCCGGAACACGCGTCCCGGCGACTCGGTGCCGGCCAGCAGGTTGCCCGAGGGGTCGAGCGCAAGCGCCACGACGCTGGTGGCCTTGGTCTTGTAGAAGACCTGACCCTTGCCGTCCGGCGAGATCTTGTAGATGGCGCCGCCTTCGCCCGTTCCGGCGAATACGTTGCCGGCCGCGTCGACGGCCAGTGACCAGATGTACTTCGCCTCGGGCTTGAAGAACGGCCTGCCCGCGCCCTTCGAGTCCACCTTGTAGATCTGCCCGTCGGGCGAGGTGGCGACATAGAGCCCGCCGCCGGGCGCCGGCGCGAGGGCGTGGACCTCCATCTCCGACGCGTCGAAGAAGACCGAGGTCTTTCCGTCGGCGCCGATGCGGAACACCTTTCCCTCGTTGCCGCTGCCGACCAGCAGCGCCCCGTCGGTTCCCGTGACAACGGTCCACAGGAACGGCGCCGCCGAATCGTAGAGCAGCGTCGTCGGCGGGCCGAGCGAGAGCCGGCCGTCCTTGTCGATCGACAGGTTCTCCACGTCTCCCTTGAGGAAGTCGGCCCGCGTGGCCACCTGCCAGAAGGTCGGCGTCGACGCCGTGGTGATCGCGACTGCGGCAGCCGCCAGGAGTGCCGCGAGGGCCAGCGTAGCGTGTCGGTGGGACATCGGTTCAGATTGAAGTATGCGTCGGTTCACTGCACGGCAACCGTCAGCGTGCGCGTGCCGGAGACCGCGCAGCCGACAGCCACCTCCCATTCGCCGGAGGCCGCGTTCCGCAGCGGCGCGAAACTCCCGCCGTTGCGGTCCGATTCCATCACCGCCAGCACGGCCGGCGGCAGCGCCGTGAGACTCTCGCCGTTGATGACCGCCCCGGCGTCCTGCCGGAGCAGGCGAATGTACAAGTGGGTGTTCTTCCTGCCCTGATTGATGATCCGGATCAACTGGTCGAGCGACCTGACCTGGCCCGCCCTGATGTCCCGGGCCTCCGCCTGCGCGAGCCGGCCGCCGTCGGTGACCGAGATCGACAGCGAGCCGGACACGCCGGCCGGAATGTCGATCGGCACCGTGCGCGTCATGTCCTCTCCGCGGTAAGTGCGCAGCAGCAGCTTGAGCGGCACGGTCGTTCCGGGACGCACCCTGACGGCGTCGATCCACACGCGCTCGAGCGTGGCGGTCTGCGGACGCTCGCTCGTCGCGATGCGGAGATCGATCCCGTCGATCTTCACGGGCTCGATGTCGTTGCCGAGCAGGAGCGTGAGGGGGGCCACGACGTAGGCCGCCGCGCTGACCGACGGCGAGTCGCCGGTGAAGACATCATCGAGCGCCACCTCGCCATGGCCGTGGATCCTGGCGGTGCCCGTCACGGTGAACGACGCCGGGGCGTAGTCGCGCTCGTAGGACGAGAGCGAGTTCAAGACGGAGACGTAGGTCAAGAGCGGCGTGAACAGCGGGTCGTCGACCACCTGGATGTTGAACGTCTGGCGCAGGCCGCGCTCGGTGTCGATCGCGAGACGGATCGGGACGAGGCTGGGTCCGTGGCCGAGCACGCCGGCGATGGCCGTGGCGCGGTCCTGCTTGAACGTCCCGATCGTCTCCCCGGTCATCGCGATCTTCATCGACGAAAGGAGGCTCGGCAGCAGCGCGTAGACGTAGGCGCGCGTCATGGGAAACTCGGTCGTGCCGAGGTTGTAGAGCGGATGGCCGAATGCGTAGACCTGGTTGCCGTCCACCTCGGTGACCGTGCCCGTTGCTCCCATGATCAGGTCGCCGGTGATCACGTTGACGCCGACGCCGTCGCCCGGCCGCAGCGGCGGCTGCTCGACGGCCCGCGGGGCGGGGGCTTGAGCACGCGACGGCGGCGCACCGTCGGGCACCGGGACGAGGCCGGCGTCGCGCATCGCCCCGGAGAGACGTTCGACGACCGGGCTGGAGAACCCGCCGAGGGCGAGCGGCGTGGCGATCGGGCGCATCAGGACGCCGAGCTGTGCAGCGCGCTCGGAGCCCACGCTGCCCAGCCCGTCGAAGCGGATGTCGTCGGGGCGGTCGGCGAACGGGCGCGCGAAGCGCGAGAACGCGTCGCCGAGCGAGGCCAGCACACGGTCCTGTGTGAGTGGCAGCTCGAGCGGGGTCTTCGCGCCCGTCGGCACGCGGGGCGGCTGCGGGCCCGCCGCCTGGATCATCTCCTCGATTGGCGTGATTCCGGCGAGCGGTTCCTTCGGGAACTGGCCCAGCGAGTAGGCGACTGCGCCGAGCAGCCGGCCATCGATATAGACCGGGCTTCCGCTCATGCCCGCGATGACCCCCGTCGTGGCCAGCGGCCCTCCTGAAAGACGGGCCAGCACCATGTCGCGCCGGGGTCCGTTGATGTTGCGCAGCACGCCCAGGATCTGAACGCCAAACTCCTCGATCTTGTCGCCCTCGAAGACCGTCCGGCCGATGCCGGTCATGCCGGGGCGCACCTCGTCGATCGACATGTAACGGGGCGCGGCGGCGGGCCAGACGGCCAGGGCCAGCGCAAACGCGGCGAGCACACCGAAGATCCGGGCGTTCATGCGGGGTTTCCTGAATCGACGAGCGGCCATGCGAACCAGGGCCTTTCCATTATAGACTCCGGACGTCACAGGGCAGCCGGGCCTGACCTGACTTTGACGATGGGGCTCATGAAATCTCCTCGTATCTGCGTGACGGTGACGGCGGACAACATGGCGGGGCTGCTGGCGGCCCGGGACAGGGCCGCCGCACTCGCCGACCTCGTCGAACTCCGCCTGGACGGCGTGCGCGGCGTTGACGTGCCGGCGGCGCTCGCCGGTCGTCGGACCCCCGTCATCGTCACCTGCAGGCCGCGGCGGGAAGGCGGCGCCTTCGACGGCCCCGAGGGTGATCGTCTGGCCCTGCTTCGCTCGGCCGTCCGGCTGGGAGCCGAGTACGTCGACATCGAGTTCGATTCCGATTTCCGTCCGCTCGTCGCCGAACGGGGAGGGCGCGGCATCGTTCTTTCGATGCACGACTTCACCGGTATCCCGTGCGACCTCGCGGCGCGCTTCCGGGCCATGGCGGCGGTTGGCGCCGAGATCGTCAAGATCGCGGTGACGGCGCACGCGCTCGCCGACAACCTGCCGCTGCTGGCGCTGGGGCGCGAGGCGGCGGCCGGGCAGGCGGTCGCGCTGGTGGCCATGAGTACGCCGGGCCTGCCGAGCCGGGTGTGGGCCTCGAAATTCGGCTCCTGCTGGACTTACGCGGGGGAGGGCATCGCTCCGGGCCAGATGGCGCTGGAGCGTTTGGTGGATGAGTTCAGGTTTCGAGCGATTAGCGCCTCGACCCGGTTGTATGGCGTGTTCGGCCGGCCGATCGCCCACTCGGTCTCGCCGGCCATCCACAACGCGGCCTTCGAGGCCGTCGGAATCGACGCCGCTTATCTGCCGCTCGAGGCGCTGGACGCGGCCGACGCGGTGGCCTTTGCCGAGGCTATCGGGCTGGCGGGGGCGAGCATCACGGCTCCTTTCAAAGTGGCGCTGCTCGAGGAGGCTCACGAGGTCGAGGAGAGCGCCCGCGTGTGCGGGGCTGCCAACACGCTACGCATCGACAACAGCTGGCGAATCGTGCGGAACACGGACATGGCGGGGTTCCTCGCGCCGCTCGACGCTCGTGGGGTCGCGCTGCCGGCGGCGCGTGTGGCGGTGATGGGCACGGGCGGCGCGGCGCGGGCGGTGGTCGCCTCGCTCGGCACGCGGCGGGCCTCGGTCACCGTGTACGGCCGCCGAAAAGCGGCAGCTGACGTCGTGGCGGCGCTGGCCGACGGTGCGGTCGGGAGGGTCGGATGCCCGGTTCCCGGCTCCTGGGATCTGCTCGTCAACGCCACGCCGGTCGGGAGTGTCCCCGATACCGGCGACAGCCCCGTTCCCCCGGCTGCGCTCGAAGGCGGGCGCGTGGTCTACGACCTCGTCTACAAGCCTGTTCGCACGTCACTTCTCGCCGCGGCGCGGGCCGCAGGGTGCGTCCCGATCGGGGGTCTCGAGATGCTGGTCGCGCAGGCGATCGAGCAGTTCGAGTGGTGGACGGGCGTGCGGGCGCCCCGTGAGGCGATGCAGAGAGCCGCGGAAGCGCGTGCGGTAGAGTAGTCGGTGCCGCCGGACCCCGTCCGGCCGGGGAGGCCACACGCTCATGCCAGATTCCTCACGCCAGCTGCCAATGCTGCAGCATGCCGCGCCGGCGACGCCCGAGGCTCCGACCACGCCCGCTCCGTTCGAACGGATCGCCATCGTGGGGCTCGGATTGGTCGGCGGATCGGTCGCGCTGGCCGCGCGCGCGGCCTGGCCGCAGTCGCTCGTGATAGGCGTCGACCGCAACACCGTGCTCGAGCAGGCGATGGTCCGCCACGCGATCGACGTCGCGTCCGACGATCTGATGATCATCTCAGAGGCGGACCTCGTCCTGCTCTCGACGCCGGTCCGCGAGATCCTCCGCCTGCTGCCGCGGCTGAAAGACCACGTCGCAGCGAGCGCCGTGGTGACCGACGTGGGCAGCACCAAGCGCGCCGTCATGGAGGCGGCGCGGAGCCTGCCCGCGCGCCTGCCGTTTGTCGGCGGACACCCGCTCGCGGGCGGGGCGCGGGGAGGATTCGGGGCCGCGCGCGCTGACCTGTTTGCCGGCCGTCCCTGGCTGCTCGTCCCTGGCGCGGATGGTCAGGTGGACACGGTCGAGCGGCTGATGGCCTTCGTCGAGGGCGTGGGAGCCCGACCCCTCATCGTGGCCTCTGCCGCGGAGCACGACCGGACGCTTGCGCAGCTTCGCGACCGGCTCACCACCGCCGAGGAGATCGATCGGCTCTTCGAGTCGGCGCACCAGTGGAGGGAACGGCTCGTCGCAGAACGCGCTTGACACGGCTCGGCTGTTTCCGGCGTCATAGTGGCGGGAGTTCCCTCGATGAACAAGGTGCTCGCAGACGCGGCGGCGGCCGTCGCCATGATCCCCGACGGCGCCACCATCATGATGGGCGGCTTCGGGTTGTGCGGGATTCCCGAGAACCTCATCAAGGCGCTCCACGCCCGCGGCACGCGCAACCTCACCGTCATCTCCAACAACGCCGGCGTCGATACTTTCGGGATCGGCGTCCTGCTGCAGACGCGGCAGGTCCGGAAGATGATCTCGACCTACGTCGGTGAGAACCAGGAGTTCGAGCGCCAGTGCCTGAGCGGCGAGCTCGAGCTGGAGCTGGTGCCGCAAGGTACGTTCGCCGAGCGGATCCGCGCGGGCGGCGCCGGCATCGGCGGCTTCTTCACACCGACCGGCTACGGCACCGTCGTCGCCGAGGGGAAGGAGACACGCGTCATCGACGGGCGGCCGCACGTCTTCGAGAAACCGCTGAAGGCCGATTTTGCCTTCATCAAGGCGTTTCGCGGCGACCGGCTCGGCAATCTCGTGTACCACCGCACCGCGCGGAACTTCAACCCGATGATGGCGACCGCGGCCGCGGTCACCATCGCCGAGGTGGAGCAGCTCGTGGAGCCCGGTACACTCGACCCGGAAGCCGTCGCGACGCCAGGCATCTTCGTGCAGTACGTCATCCAGGGCTCGGACTACGAGAAACGGATCGAACGGCGGACGGTGCGGCAGGCGTGAGGGCGCGCGGCCGCGACAGGAGGCGGGCGTGGACAAGCGCGAGCGGATCGTCCGTCGTGTGGCCGAGGAACTGCGTGACGGCGACTACGTGAACCTCGGCATCGGCCTGCCGACGCTGGTGGCGAACAACGTGCCGCCCGGCGTCCACATCACGCTCCACTCCGAGAACGGCATGCTTGGCGTCGGCCCGTCTCCGTTCGAGTCGGAGGTCGATCCCGACCTGATCAACGCGGGCAAGGAGACCATCTCCGAAACGGCGGGCTGCTGCTACTTCAGCAGCGCCGACTCGTTCGCCATGGTGCGCGGCGGTCATATCGACCTGACCGTGCTCGGGGCGTTCGAGGTGGACGAGCAGGGGAACCTCGCCAACTGGATGGTCCCCGGCAAGATGGTGAAGGGCATGGGCGGCGCCATGGATCTCGTGGCCGGCGCCAAGCGCGTCATCGTCGCCATGGAGCACACGACCCGCGACGGCGCGCCGAAGATCCTCCCGAAGTGCACGCTCCCGCTCACGGGCTCCGGCGTCGTGGACCGGATCATCACCGACCTGGCGGTGATCGACGTCACTTCCTCGGGCCTGGTCCTGAGAGAGGTCGCATCGGACAGCTCCGTGGATGCCGTCCGGGCCGCCACGGCCGCCGCGCTCAGGGTCGAGGGCGAACCTGCCCGCTTCTGAACGTGCCGGGCCGGGCTCATCGCTCGCGATCCACTCCGCGGGCTCGGGATTGCAGTGGCATAGCTCACGCGCTACAGGTGTGGGAATTCCAATCGTGCGCGGGATGCGCTACCTTCAGTCGGTACAGGAGGGCGTATGACGCGCGTGGCAATCATGCTGGCTCTGGCAGTCCTGCTTCCCGTGGTTTCATCTGCGCAAGGCACCAAGCCGATCAGGGACAACGTCGGCTTCTGCTGGGATGCCCACCAGATGGACCGGCTCGTCGGCTACCTGAAGAGCATCGAAGCAGATCCCGCAGCGCCGCCCGACATCGTGGCTGCGATCTCGCCTCACGATGACTATCTCTACGCGGCGAGAGTCTACTACCCGCTCTACCGGGTCCTGCGGGCCAAAGAGGTCGTGATCTTCGGCGTGACGCACAGCGACGTGAGGCGCGCGACGGGCGATCGGCACGACATCCTCATCTTCGACAATTTCGCGGACTGGCCCGGGGCCGGGAGGAACGTCGCCGTGTCGCCGCTGAGAGACTACATCAAGGCGCGCCTCGACAAGTCGGACTATGTGGTCGACGACAAGGCACAGGGTCTCGAACATTCGATCGAGGCGCTGCTGCCCTTTCTCCAGTACTTCAATCCCGAGGTGAAGATCACGCCGATCATGGTGACGCAGATGCCCTTCGAGAAGATGGGCCAAGTCTCCGACGCCCTGTCGGGCATCATCGCCGACTACATCAAGGCGAACGACCTGATTCCGGGCAAGGATATCGCGTTCCTGATCTCGTCCGATGCCGATCATTATGGGGAGGACTTCGACAACTCCCCGTACGGAGAGGACGCGAAGGCGCACGCTGAAGCCACGGCCAACGACAGGCGCATCGCCGGCAAGGACATCGCCGGGGTTCTTTCGCCCGAGAAGGTCGAGAACCTGGTCGCGGAGATGAAGACGACTCTCTGGTGCGGCAAGTACTCCGTCCCGTTCGGGCTTCTGACGTCGGAGAAGATCGTCGCGAAGGTGAACGGGCGCCAGTTGATTGGCAGCGTCCTCCGGTATTCGGATTCGTATACGGAGAGCGTGCTCCCCCTCAGGGGAACCGGGATGGGCACCACCGCGCCCGCGTCGTACAAGCACTGGTGCGGCTGGCTGTCGGCAGCCTTCTATCTCAAGTAGCCGGTATCGCCCTGTTGCTCGGGGTCCGGCCGTCCAACAGCGGGAGAATGCCGGCGTCTCTCTGACGTGGGCGGTCAGCCGGATCAGGTCTCGGCGCTTCGAACGAACGACACCCGGCGTTCCACCAAAACGATGTTAGCCCGTCGAACCTCGTGCACGCGGCAAGTCGTGGTAGGCTCCCGAGTGCTTAATGGCGATCGAATTCGAATGGGACGCCTCGAAGGCCGAAGAGCACGTCACCAAGCACGGGGTGCGCTTCGACGAAGGGCTGACAGTCTTCGCCGATCCGCATGCCAGGATCTTCGACGGTCCGGATCATTCCGACACCGAACGACGGGAACTCATCATCGACCACTCGGCCAGGCATCGGCTGGTGCTCGTGGCGTACACTGAGCGATCGGGACGGATTCGCATCATCAGCGCGCGGCTGGCCACGCGCCAGGAACGCAACGACTATGAGCAAGCCGAAGGCTAGAACAGCACAGCCCTCAGAGGTCCGCGAAACGCGGCCCGAATACCGATTCGACTATTCGCGAGCGCGACCAAACCGTTTTGCCAGCCGATTCAGCGACAGCACGGCCACGGTCGTGCTCGACCCGGACGTGGCTCAGGTCTTCACCTCGTCGAAGGCCGTCAACGACTTGCTGCGATCGGTCATCGCGGCGTTTCCGCCCGAAGCAGGTAGGACCTCAGGGTCGCGGATCCGGAAGAAGGCGGGCTAACAGCCGAATAGAGCCGGCGCGCCGCCCGTCTGCGCGTGGGTTAGTCAGAACGGCGCGCGGCTCATTCGGGGACGTCAGGCAGGCCTCAACAGGCGAAGGAGATGTTCGCCGAGTGAACGTGACGCAGGCCGGCAAGCGCTCGCAGCCGACGGCCGCGCGGACGCGGGCGGCCGTGGGTGAGCGCGGGTCGGCTAGCGCCCCTTCTGTCAACTGTCCGGAACCGTCCGAACCGCATCCTGACTGTGACTGACCTTCAACTGGTCGAACAGGCCCTGGCCGGGTCGGAAGAGGCGTTTCGCGCGCTCGTGGTCCGCCACGAGCGCCGTGTCTACAACCTCCTCGTCCGGATGCTCCGCAACCCGGCGGTCGCCGAGGAACTGACGCAGGACACCTTTCTCAAGGCGTTCACGCGCCTTCGTTCGTTCGACCCAGCCTACAAGTTCTCGAACTGGGTCCTGAAGATCGCCCAGAACGCGGCCATCGATGCCCTGCGCCGGCGGGGGCCGCAGGAAGTGTCGCTCGACGAGACCGACGAGGGGGGAACGGGAGGCGCCAATGGATGGCTCATCGACCCCAACAGCAGCTCCGCCGTGGAGCAGGTCGAGCGCGCGGATGTCGGTCGGCTGCTCGAGGCCGCGATGAACCGGCTGCGGCCGGAGTACCGGCAGGTGGTGGTACTGCGTTACCACGAGGAACTGAGCTACGAGGGAATCGCGGAGATTACCGGGTGGCCCGTCGGCACGGTCAAGAGCCACCTCCACCGGGCGCGCGGGGAAATGGCCGGGTTCCTGCGTCAGCAAGGACTCGGACCCGGCGTCGGCGGGCAGGGGAGCCCATCACCTGCAACCCGCGAGGGGCGCCGTGCGTAGGAACACACGAGAGAGCACTGGCATGACCGAGAGGCACGAGGACCTGCGGCGGTGGATGGCAGCCGAGGAGTCGGGCGGCGACTGGGACGCCGCTGACGCGACTTTCGCGGCCGTGGCATCCGCCTGGCTGCCGATGTCGGATGTTCCCACCGGGCTCTCCGCGCGAATTCTGGCCGCCACGGCGCGGCCGGCGGACTCGCGGTGGACGCGTCTGGTCGCCGCCATGCTGGCGTCCTGGTGGGTCCGCGGCACGGTCGGCGTCGCGATGCTGGTGCTCGGCGCCGCGGCGGCCCTGGTCACCATCGGGCAGTTCATCACCGTCGGAGCGGCCGTCACGGCACTGGCCGCCGTCGGCCACGGCGCGCTGGCGGCCGCTTCCTTCGCGTGGCACGGCTGCGCCACGGCCTGGCCGGTGGCGGTCAGCATCGGTCAGGCGGCCGCGGCTGTGACCGCCACCCGAACTGTCGCGCTCGTGATCCTCATCAATCTCGCCCTCGCCGCGGGGGCGTTCGCCGGTCTCACCCACATGCTGACTGCGAGGGAAGAGAGGTTCTGATGCTCGGTCCATATCGCCTCCGCACGCGCGCCATCGTCCTTGCGATGGCCTGCCTACTGGGTTCGGCCGCCGTGGTGCTGGCCGAGCAGACGTCATCCTCGACACCGGCGCGTCTGAACGCGGTCGAACAGAAGGCGCGGGACACCGTGCTGGCGCGTTACCGGGCGCTCTCGATCCAGAACGGCATCGTCCTGGTTCCGCTGGCGAAGACCGATGGTGTCGACAGCATCGAGATTCGGGACGGAACCATCGCCATCAATGGCCGTGTCGTCACAGGCGGCGAGATCCGCGATCGGCTCGGTCGCGACGGCGAGACCATCCTGCAGTTGTCCTATTTCGACCTGCCGACACAACAGCGGATCCTGCTGCCCTCCAGCCCCGGACAGCCGGCCGGCGCGGGCGGTCCCGAGATCGCGCCGTCGCAGCCGCCGTCGCCTCCCGAACAGCCCGAGCCCTTGGCAACACCTCTGCCCGAGCGGGCGTTCCGCCGGCAGTACGACGCCAGGGTTCGCATACTCGGCGACATCACGGTCGACAAGGACGAACAGGTGAACGGGGCCGTGGTCGCCGTTGGCGGGTCGATCAAGGTGGATGGCCGTGTTCGTGACGACGTGGTGGCGGTCGGCGGCAGCGTGCGACTCGGGCCTCACGCCGAGGTGCAGGGCGATGTGACCACCGTCGGCGGCACAATCGACCGCGATCCAGGGGCAATGGTCAGCGGCCGCCTGAACGAGGTGGCGGTCTCGTTTCCCGCGGTCAACGTCCGGCCGAGGTGGAACCTTCATGGGATGCCATGGTTCGACGGCGGCGTGTGGCCGGCGTTCAGGCTGTTCGGCACGATGGTGCGGATGGCGATCTTCGGCCTGCTGGCCGCGCTGGTCGTGCTGATCGCTCCGCGCGGCGTGCGGCGGGTGGAACATGCCGTGACGACTCAACCGTGGAAGTCCGCGGTGGTCGGGTTGCTGGCGCAGCTCTTCTTCATCCCGCTGCTCGTGCTGCTCGTCGTCGTGCTCGCCGTGTCGATCATCGGGATCCCGCTGCTCATCCTCGTCCCGTTCGTTGTGCTGGCTTTCTTCGTCGCGCTGCTGCTCGGGTTCACCGGTGCCGCGTGCGGCCTGGCGCGGCTCGTCTGGCGCCGGGGAGCGGCGACCGAGGCGGGCACGCTCACCATGCTCGTGGTCGGGCTGGCCGTCATCTGGAGCCTCACGCTGCTCGGGCGGATCGTCGGTCTGGGCGGCGGACCGCTGATGGCCACGGCCGTCGCCCTGATCGTCGTGGGCGTCCTGATCGAATATGCGGCGTGGACGCTGGGCCTCGGCGGCGCGCTGCTCACGCGCTTGGGCCGCTACGGCGCGCTGCCGGCGCCGCCACCGGCGGCGCCGGAGCCGTCAGCCGCGCCCGAGCCGCCCGTCAGCGGGGAGGTTGTGTAAGCTGGAACGCCTCGCTGGATGCGTGGTCGGCCTCACGCCGGGCCTGCCGGCGGCGGAAGAGGATGAACAGCCCGCCCAGCGCGAAGCCGAGCAGGGCGGCGCCGACGAGGAAGAGAACGGTGATCCCGGCCGAGCCCATCAGGATGTCGGCCATGCTGATTTCCTTGGTGGGCTTGTCGATCATCTTCACGATAATCGGCGTTAGCGGCGGGGCAGGCTGGGCGAACAGCACGGTCAGATTGTACCACGCCGGTTTGCGCCACGGGCCGGTCAGCAGGCGGTTGTGGGCGCAGGCCTCAAGGCCTGCGGTATCGGGGGATTTCCACAAGATCTGCAGATAGCGCGGGGCTTCAGCCCTGCGCCAGCAGCCGTCAGGCGTTCAGTGTCGCATCGCGACCGGTTCACTCTTCAGCGACTTCTGATACCCCCGCACCGCATCGAACAGCGCTTGCGCGATCTTCTGGCGGTAGGCGCTGCTCTTGAGCAGCCGGCCCTCCTGCGGGTTGGTGATGAACGCGATCTCGACGAGCACGCTCGGCATGTCCGCCCCGATCAGCACGACAAACGGCGCCTGCTTGACGCCGAGACTCTTCATGGCGCTGTTGGCGCCCCGTAGCTGGGTGGCCATGGCGTTCTGGATGAGGTCGGCGAAGCTGCGGGACTCGTCCAGCTTGTTGTTGAGCGTGATGGCCTTCAGGATATCCGGCAGGTCGTTGATCGTGCGGCTGGTGGCGGCATTCTCGCGCGCGGCCACGGCCTCGGCCGCCGGGTCGGTGGAGAAGTTCAGGAAGTAGGTTTCGACCCCGTGGGCCGTCCGCGTGCGGCTCGCGTTGGCGTGAATCGACAGGAAGAGGTCGGCCTGCTCGTGCTTGGCGATCGCCGGGCGCTCTTCAAGCGGCACGTACTCGTCGGTTCGCCTGGTGAGCACGACCTCGACGCCAGCCTGTTTCAGCAGTGTCTCGAGGCGGAGCGCGACATCGAGCACGACTTCGGCCTCGCTGATTCCGGCGCCAAGGGCGCCGGGATCGTGGCCGCCGTGGCCCGGATCGATGACGATCTTCGAAACGCCCAGACCCAGCTGTCTCGTCATCGAGTACCGGGCCCCGTCCGCCGGCGATCGGCGCTGCCGGGGGGATCGCGGTCTTGGCCGCCGCGGCTGGAGGGGTCACCGAGACCACCGGTTCGGGCGCGACCGGCGTGGCCTTCACGGGTTCGGATGCCCGATCGGGCGCGTGCAGCAGGGCGGCGTCGAACGACTCGATGGCTGGCAATCCGTGCGATCCCCGCTGAATGGCCCGTGACGGCAGGAGCGCGACGGCCGGCCGATCAGCGGTGCGGGCAACGGCCGCGGGCTTGGGTGGGGCCGCGGGCGTTTCCGGCCGCGCCGCCGCCGCGCTCCCGCGATCGCAATCGATGATGATCCGGTACGGCTGTTCGAACATCGAGATGTGGTAGCCGCTGACGCCGTCGAGGCTCACCACCACGCGCGTGACGTGATCGATCGGCAGCCCGACCCTCACCTGGCTCGCGACGCCGTCCTTGTAGGAGAGCGTGCCCAAGGCCACCGCGGGGCCCGGGCGGGTCTCCTTGAGATCGACCAGGACCCGAGGCGGGTCCTCGACTCTCTCGCTCCGGTAGGTGGCGGCGGCATCGAGGTCCAGCGTCACGCGAACCCGGTCCGGCATGACCGTTCTGGTGATCGACCGGAGGACGGCGAGTTTCATCGGGGCCTGCGGCGCCGGCGCGGCTGCCTGGGCGGCGGACGCGTCGCGGTCGTCCATCTGCTGCAGCACCTCTCGTGCCTTCTTCACGAAGGGGCTGACCGGGTAGTCGCTGACGAGGAGACGCAGCATCCGGCGGGCGGTTGCCCGGTCGCGAGGCTGCGCAAACCGATCGAATGCCTCGTTGGCCAGCGTGCCGCCCTGCCACAGCGCGTTGTCGACGTAGCCGGACTGCGGGAACTGTCTTACCACGGCGTCGTACGCCGAGACGGCCTCGCGGTATTCCTGCAGGGTGGGACCGGGTGTGCCGGCATGGGCGCGCACGGCCTGCTCGCGCGCGAGCGCGGCGGCGTAGAGGTCGCGGGGCGTCGGCGACGGACTCTGGCCCCCCTGGCCCCCGGAGGTCAGCAGCATCGCCGCGATCAGGCCGGCCGAGAGATGCTGGATCACCGCAACTGGTCGTCCACTTCGTCGAAGTAGCTCTTGTCGACGAGCACTTCCCTCGGCTTGCTGCCCGAGGCCGGCGACACGAGGCCGTCGGCCTCCATCATGTCGACCAGCCGGGCCGCCCGGCTGAAGCCGATGCGCAAGCGGCGCTGCAGGTACGAAATCGAGGCCTGGCCGGATCCGATCACGATGCGCGCCGCCTCGTCGTAGAGATCGTCCTTCTCGAACTCCACCGCCTCACCCGGCTTCGCCTCCGACGTAATCGTCTCGTCGTAGACCGGTTTGGCCTGCTTGCGGAGGAACGCGGCGAGCCTCGCGCTCTCCTGCTCGGAGATGTAGGGGCCGTGCAGCCGAATCAGGCGCGAGGACGCCGGCGGCAGGAAGAGCATGTCCCCCTTGCCCAGCAGCTGCTCGGCGCCGTTGCCGTCGAGGATCGTGCGGGAGTCCACCTTGGACATCAGCCGGAACGACACGCGCGCCGGCAGGTTCGCCTTGATGAGGCCGGTCACGACGTCGACCGACGGCCGCTGCGTGGCCAGGATCAGGTGGATCCCGACCGCACGGGCCATCTGCGCGAGCCGCGCGATCGACTCCTCGACCTCGCTGCTCGCGACCATCATCAGGTCGGCGAGCTCGTCGATGACGACCACGATGTAGGGGAGCGCACGGAACTCCTCGCCCGCATCGGGCTTCTGCCCCTGTTCGAGCGCGTGCCGCACGTTGCGGTTGTACTGTTCGATGTTGCGCACGCCCTCGGCCGCGAGCGTCTTGTAGCGCTCCTCCATCTCGCGCACGGCCCATGCGAGCGCGTTCGACGCCTGCTTCGGATCCACCACCACCGGCGTCAGCAAATGCGGGATCTCCTCGTACATCCCAAGTTCGAGCCGCTTCGGGTCGATCATGATCAGCCGCACGTCGTCCGGCGTCGCGCGGTAGAGGATGCTCGTGAGCATGGCGTTGATCGCCACCGACTTGCCGGTGCCCGTGGAACCCGCCACCAGCAGGTGAGGCATCGCGGCCAGGTCGGCGACGTACGGCTCGCCGTGGATCGTCTTGCCCATCGCCACCGTGAGCTTCGAGCCCGAGCGGCGGAAGACGTCCGACTCGAGAATGTCCCTGAGCGAGATCTGCTCGCGGTTGGTGTTCGGGATCTGGATGCCGACCGTCGACTTGCCCGGGATCCGCTCGATCAGCACCGACTCGGCCTTGAGGGCGAGCGACAGATCGTCGGCGAGCCCTGTCACCTTCGCGTACTTGACGCCGGCGTCCGGCTTGAACTCGAACGTCGTCACCACGGGGCCGGGATGGATCTGCACCACCGAACCGGCGACGGAGAACTCGTGGCACTTCTCTTCGAGCAGCCGCGCCGAGTCCATCAACTCGCGCTCGTCGATCTTGAACTCGGTCTTCGGGGAGTCGAGCAGCGTCAGCGGCGGCAGCATGAACCCCTCGCGCTTCTTTTCGGCGGGGGTGCGGGATTCGAAGTCGCCGGGGATCGGCGCGGGCGCCTTCTCGGGCCGTTTCTGGGCCGCCGAGGGCTTGGCGATCTGGGGAGTCGTGCGCCTCGCTTCTGCCGGAGCCGGCTCGCGCGTGGCCGAGGTCGCCTGGTTCGAGTCTGCGGTCCTCGCGATGGCTGCCGGGCGCTCGGGAACGGTCTTCGCCTGCGCGGCCCGGGCTTCCTCGGGGTTGCGGGCCGTGTGCTTCCTCACGATCTCCTGCCGCTGCTTTTCCTTGCGCTTCGCGTCCCGGCGCTCCCTGGCCCGCGCCACGAGCGCGGTCCACCAGGAGGCCACCGCCTGGAAGATCGAAGCAAAGAGACGACCGAACGAGAACTGCGTCGTCATGATGAGCGACAGCAGCAGAAGCGTCAGCAGGACGATGATCGACCCGGTGCTATTGAGCGAGTCGGAGAGCAGCCTGGCCAGCACCAAGCCAAGGTAGCCGCCCGCCCCGTTGGCGAAGCTCACCTTGCCCAGCGCGAGCGTCAGCAGCGCGCTGAAGCAGGCGAAGAGCAGCGCCGCGCCGACCAGCTTCGTGTACTTCGCGTCGATCGGCCGGCACCAGAACAGGCTCCAGCCGGCAACACCAAGCACGACCGGCCAGAGGAACGCCGCGTAACCGCAGAGCTGGTACGAGAGTTCCGCGAGAAACGCACCGACGCGTCCGATGAAGTTCGCCGGCGCCCCCTGCGCCCCGGCATTGAAGAACCAGGTCGGGTCGGTCGGCTCGTAGGTGACCAGCGCGATGAGCCAGATGAGCGCGGCCGCGAACAGGACCACGCCCAGGAACTCGCTCACGCGCCGGGAAAAGGTCGAACCAGCAGCCAAGGCCTATATCTCCATGATGACCGGCAGCACCAGCGGCCGCCGTCCCGCGCGCTTCTTGAAGCAGCGTCGGAGTTCCACCCGGATCTTCTCGCTGACCAGCCCGCGGTCGGTGCGCTCTTCGACGCTCGTGCCGCCGAGCACCTCACCGATGATCCGAGCCACTTCGTCCAGCAGTTCGTCGGCATTCGGCTCGAGGACCAGGCCGCGCGTGATGATGTCGGGCCGGCCCTCGACCAGGCCCGTCTGCTTGTTGATCGCGATCACCGGCACGATCAGGCCGTCCTCGGCGAGGTGCCGTCGATCGCGGAGCACCTCGTCGGCCACTTCGCCGAGCCCGGGGCCGTCGATGAGCACCCGGCCGGTCTGCACCCGTCCCGCCACCCCGCCGGCCGTCCCGTCGAAGCGCAACACGTCGCCGTTCTCGGCGACGACCGTGGTCGTCGGAGCGGGGGTTCCCGCCGTCAGCCGGTCGGCGAGCCGCGCGTACCGCGAGCGCTGCCGGAACTCGCCGTGGATCGGCACGAAGTAGCGGGGCCGCACGAGCGAGAGCATCAGCTTCAGCTCCTCCTCGCTGCCGTGCCCCGAGACGTGCACGTGCCGGTCCGCGTCGGTCACCACATCCGCCCCCCGCCTCGCCAGGTGATTCACGACGCGGTTGATCGCCCGCTCGTTCCCGGGAATCGCACGGGCCGAGAAGACCACCCGGTCGCCGTGCTCGACGCTGACGTGGCGGTGGGTGGCCACCGCGATCCGAGAGAGCGCGGCCATCGGCTCGCCCTGGCTCCCCGTCGTGACGCACAACACCTGGCGGGCCGGGTAGCTGCGCACGTCGGCCTCGCGGATCAGCACGCCGGGCGGCACCTGCAGGTGCCCCAGTTCCTGCGCCACCTGGGCATGCTCGATCATCCCGCGGCCGACGAACGCAAGCTTCCGGCCGAACTCCACCGCCAGGTTCGCCAGGATCTGCATCCGGTAGATGCTCGTGGCGAACGCCGTTACGACCAGTCTGCCCCGCGTGCTCGCGAACAGCTCCTCGAACGTCTCGACCACGTCGTATTCCGAGCCGGCAAAGCCCGGCCGCTCGATGTTCGTGCTGTCGGCCAGCAGCGCGAGCACTCCCTCGGCTCCCAGCTGGGCGAACCGGTGGAAGTCGAAGTGCTGGCCGTCGAGCGGCGTCTGGTCGATCTTGAAATCCCCCGTGTGCACGACGGTGCCCACGGGGGTCCGGATCGCCAGCGCGAGCGCATCCGGGATGCTGTGCGTCACCCGCAGGAACTCGATCTCGAGATCCCCGACCGCGACCCGGCTGCCCGGGCCGACGGGCACCAGGCGGGCATCGGTCGCGAGACCGTGGCGCTCGAGCTTCGCCTTCGCGAGCGCCAGCGTCAGCGGCGAACCGTAGATCGGGCCGTCGACGAACCGGAGCACGTGCGCGATGGCTCCGATGTGGTCTTCGTGCCCGTGCGTCAGCACCACCGCGGCGGCCTTGACCGGGCGCTGTTCAAGGTACGCCAGGTCCGGGATCACCAGGTCGACGCCCAGCAGCTCAGGATCCGGGAACATGACGCCGGCATCGATCACGATGAGCGTGTCACCCCAGGACACCGCCATCATGTTCATGCCGAATTCGCCCAGCCCGCCGAGCGGCACGATCTCGAGCGCGGGCGTGCGGGTCTCACCGGGCACTGCGAGCGTCATAGGTGCCGAATCACGGACAGGTTGCGGCGAGTGAACCCAGCTCGCGATTGCACGCCCCGGGCCGACAAGGCTCCAAGAGCGCCGCCCCGAGGGGCGATCGATCACCCGACCAACAGGCCGCCCGGCTGGCGCCGGACAGTTCCCGTTTCCGTGGCCGCTGGGATGGCCGCGGCAAAGTGGAAAGCTGGCGAAAATATAGCACAGGTGGGAGTTAGGCTGAAGCGAAAATGTCGGCGAGGCGGCCGAGTTCGATGAGGCTCAGCGTCTCGGGCCGGCGGCGAGCGTCGATGTCGGCAGCCCGGAGAGCACGCGGCGCGTCGGTGGCATGCGAGGTGGCGAACTCCGACAAGGCATTGCTCAACATCTTGCGGCGGTGGAGGAAGATCGAGCGAACCAGCTGGTCGAAGATCTCCGGGTCGCGCACGGCGGGGTCCGGGGGGTGATAGGTGATCCGCACGACCGCGGAATGGACCCTGGGTGCCGGGCGGAAGGCCGCAGGCGGCAGCGAGAGCAGCGGGCGGACGGAGGCACGGAGCTGCTGGCAGGCGGACAGCACGCCCCAATCGCGCGAGCCGGGAGCGGCGGCCAGCCGGTCGGCGACCTCGCGCTGGAGCATCACGGTGGCGTCGGAGATTCGCGTTCCGAGTTCCGCGAGCGCCAGGAGCCGGAACAGGATCGGCGTGGAGATGTTGTAGGGCAAGTTGCCTGCGGCGCGCACGATCGCCCCGCTTCCAAGCAGCGTCTCGCCAGGCACGCGGAGGAAGTCGGCCTCGAGGACGCGAACGTTGGCCGGCGCGTGGGCCGCCAGCTTGGGCGCCAGATCGCGATCGATCTCGACGGCCAGCAGCTGGCCGACACGGCGGGCCAGGGCCATCGTCAGCGCGCCGTGACCTGGGCCAATCTCGAGGAACGAGTCGGCCGCCGACGGCTGGATCGCCTCCACCACCCGGTCAACCCACGACGGATCGAGGAAATGCTGGCCGAACCGCTTGAGGGCTCTCATCGCTGTCCCCCGTCCTCGTCGTCGGGTTCGGTCCCGTCCTCCTCGTCCCCGAAGTCGCCGGTCCGGTTGTGCCAGTAGCGGTCCTCGATCTCCTCGATCTCCTCGTCGCTGAGGCCGAAGTAGTGGCCGACCTCGTGGATGAGCGTCTCGCCGATCTCGGTCACCACGTCGTCGTCGGTGTCGCACACCTCCTCGATCGGGTCCTGGTAAATGGCAATCCGGTCGGGCAGGGTGTTGCCATGGTCCCAGTGGCGCTCGGTCAACGGCGTGCCCTGGTAAAGACCGAACAGCGTGTCGGGCGGGACGATCTCCATCTCCTCGAGCAGCTCCGGGGACGGACGGTCCTCGACGACGATGGCGATGTTGCGGAGTTCGCGCCGGAAGCGGACCGGGATCGTGTCGATGGCGTGGGAGACGAGCTGGCGGAAGCGCTCCCGGGTCATGACTTCGCGCGGCGCCTGGCCGGTGCCGCACGCCGGGTGGTCCGGGCGGCGGCCTGGCGGGCGCTGGCGGGCGACGCGGTGAGACTTCGATAGCCGTCGCAGTCGTCCCGAACCGCGCAGCGATCGCAGTCCGGCTTCGGCTTGCAGACTCTTCGGCCATGCAGGATGAAGGTATCGGAGGCGAGCGTCCACATGTCGCGAGGCAGCAGACCGCAGAGTTGCTCTTCGACGACTTCGGGATCCTCGGAGCTGGCGAGGCCGATGCGGTTGGTGACGCGGAGGACGTGCCGGTCGACGGGAAGACCTGGGACGCCGAGCGCGTGGCCGAGCACGACGTTCGCCGTCTTGCGGCCGACCCCGGGCAGGGCAGTCAGCGCGTCCATCGAGGCCGGCACCCGGCCGGCGTGATGGTCCACGAGCGCCCGGGCCATGCCCGCGAGCGCTCGCGCTTTCTGCCTGAAGAACCCGGTCTGACGAATGAGGCGTTCGAGCTCCGCCGGATCGGACGCCGCCAGGGCGACGGCGTCCGGGTACCGCGCAAACAGCGCGGGCGTCACCTGGTTCACGCGCACGTCGGTGGTCTGCGCGGAGAGGATCGTGGCCACGAGCAACTCGAACGCGCTGTGGAAATCCAGTTCCGTGTCGGCGTTCGGGTGCTGCCCTTCGAGCGTCTGCAGGATGGCGCGCGCCCTGGCTGACGTCTTCATGCCAGTCGCCCCGCTCAGTGGATCGGGCCCTTGCCCCAGTTCTCCGGCGGCGGCTGTTCGGGCAGGCCGCGGACGTGCTCCTGGAGAGCCGAAATGAGGCTGGGGACGATCGCCAGCGGCAGTGCGATTGAAGCCCGCACGGGCGCGCGCACGACGTGGTCGGCCTCGGCCTCCTGCAGGTCCCGCTCGGTCAGCGGCAGCACCTCGCAGAAGGTCAGCGTGATGTCGAACGGCGTGTGCGCGATCGCGCAGAAGTTCGCGTAGACGCGCCCGTCGGTGGGCGGATCGGCGGGCACAATCGTGAAGTTGATCTGTTTGGAATCAGCCATGGCGTCTCACGATCACTGGGCAGGGCGGGTCAGTACTTGCGCATCACGCCGACGACCACGCCCTGGACCTGAATCTGGTCGGCGGGAATGATGAGCGGCTTCATCGCCGGATTGGCGGGCTGGAGCCGGACGTGCCCGTTCTCGCGGTAGAACTTCTTGAGCGTCACGTCGGAGCTGCCAACAAGCGCGATCACCATCTCGCCGTTCTCGGCCGTCTTGCGGTCTTCGACGATGACGAAATCGCCGTCGCGGATCTGCTCGTCGATCATCGACTCGCCCCGCACGCGCAGCACGTAGGTGTCGCGCTTGCCGACCAGGTCCTCGGGAACGGCGATCGATTCAGCCGTCGCGATCGCCTCGATTGGCATGCCGGCTGCCACGAAGCCGAGCAGCGGCAGTTCGACCGCTCGGCCGCCGGGCCGTGTCTGCACCAGCTCGACCGAACGGCTCCGGTTCCAGGCCCGCTTGATGAATCCCTTCTCCTGGAGGTTGGTCAGGTGCTTGTGCACCGTCGCGAGCGAGGAGAGGCCGAATCGCCGGCCGATTTCCTCCAGGCTCGGCGCGTAGCCGTGCTGCTGGATGAACTCGGTGAGGTAGTCGAGGATTTCTCGCTGGCGCTTGGTGAGAGGCAGCACGGATTCCTCCAGTGGCCGGGGGCGTCATGATTGTGTGCAAAGGAAAGGCGAAAGTCAAGAGCGGGTCCACGACCGGCTCGTCGCCCGATTGCGTGAAATGTCGGGCGGCAGGTAACCTTGAGCGCCCGCCAAGGTCTAAGTCAGCGACGGGCCGGCCCGGTGTCGGCCCGCGCGAAGGGGAAGAGGCAGGTCCATGAATGGGGCGGGCACGGCCTGCGCGAGCTTCGGGTGGTCGGCATTGACGGCCGCGACGGCTCCGTGCAGAGAGATGGCGATGGGCTCTGAACCGGGCGAGGATCTCGACCTTCTCGACGACCGCGCGCTCGTCGACGCTTGCCGTGCGGGACGGCAGGAGGCGTTCGACCGGCTGGTCGCCCGCCATCGCCGCTCGATCTACCAGCTCTGCTACCGGTTCGTTGGCAACCACGCCGACGCGACCGATCTGACGCAGGATGTCTTCCTCAGGGCATTCCGCGCGCTGCGCGGGTTCAAGGGAGAGGCGTCGGTCGCCACGTGGTTCTACCGCATCGCGGTGAACCTGAGCCTCAACAAGGTGACCGCGAGGACGCCGCGGACCGAGCCGGTCGAGGACCGACACCTGTTGGCCTCCGCCGAACCCGACGCGATGAGCCGCCTGCTCGAGCGCGAGCGCGCGAGGCGCGTGCGCGCGGCCATCGCGAAGCTGCCGAAGACGCAACGGGCGACGCTGATCCTCCGCGTGTACCAGGACCTGTCGCACCAGGAGATTGCCGAGGTGCTCTCGAGTTCGGTCGGCGCGGTGAAGACCAACTTCTTCCACGCGCTGCGCAATCTCAGGCGACTGCTCGAGGAGAACAGGGGATGAGACACCTGTCGCTGGATGAACGTCTAGCTCTTGTCGAGGCCGCCAGCCTCCCGGACCACTCGCATCTCAGAGCCTGCCCGCGTTGCCGCGTGGAAGTGGAAGAGGCGCGAGCCTCGCTGGGCGACGCCCGCCTGGGCGAGATGCCCGAGCCGTCGCCGCTGTTCTGGGACCACCTGTCGGCGCGCGTGGCCGAGCAGATCGCGGCTGAACCCGAGACTCCGCGCCGCGGCCGGTGGTTCCTGCGCGCGCTGGTGCCGTCGGTCGTGGGCGTTGCCGCGCTGACGCTCGCCGTCTGGATTGGTCGGGGACCATCGGAGCACGCCACGCCGCCGACGCCCGCGGGCGAGGGGACGGTCGCGACGGTCGCGGCGGACACGACGTTCCTCAACGCGGGCGACGACGAGTCCTGGTCGATACTGGGCGACATGGCGGGCGAGTTCGATGTCGATACGCTCAGCGACAGCCTCGGCACGTCTGGAACGGCCGGGGTGGCCTATGGCGTGTACGAACTGAACGCCGAGGAGCGAGCCAGCCTGGCCAGCCTGCTCCAGGCTGAGATCGGGGAAGGGCCTGCCGCGGAGTAGGCCGGCGAGTGGGCGAAGACGAACGGAGATCCGAACATGAATCTGAAAGCAGCCGTTCTGGTCGGTGGTCTCGTGGTGGCCCTGTCGTGGGGCGGGTCGCCGGCGGACGCGCAGCAGACGGGGACGCAGGGGGCAGGCCAGCAGGCGGCTGTTCCGCAGGGGCGAGGCCAGCAGGGCGCCGGGCAGCAGGGGCCGCGGGCCGGGATGCGGGCAGGGGCGGGCCAGATGACGCCGGCCGAACTCGAGCGGTGGGTCGATTCCTATGTCCTGCTCCAGGCGCAGGAGACGCTCAAGCTCACCGAGGCGCAGTTCCCCAAGTTCGTGCAGCGGCTCAAGGCGCTGCAGGACCAGCGGCGCCGCTACCTCCAGTCGCGTCGCCAGATCGTCGGCACGCTCGGTGGTCTGCTCAGGGCGACGCCGGTCGATGAGGCCGTGCTGCGCGAGCGGCTCAAGGCGATCCACGACCTCGACATCCGGTCGGCGGAGGATCTGCAGAAGTCGCGCGACGCGATCGATGACGTGCTCGACGTGGCGCAGCAGGCGCGGTTTCGCTTGTTCGAGGAAGCCGTCGAGCGCCGCAAGATCGATCTGCTCATGAGAGCGCGGCAAGGCGCGCGGCGCGGCATCCAGGGCGACCCGATCGGCATCAGGTAGCCGTGCTACACTCGGAGTCGCCTGCCGTGCGGGCGCCCATCGAGTGAAGACGCATCCAGTGCTTTCCCGTCGACGACACCTGCTCGGCCTCGCGGCCGCGCTCTGCGCGGCCCTGCCCGTGGTGGGTGCCGCGCCTCCGCCGACGCGCGAGGAGGCGCTGCGGTTGCGCATGAAGGTGGAGGCCATCGAGCGCAACGCGCAATCGCCTCGACCCGCAGCCCTCGTGACGCACGTCACCGAACGCGAGGTCAACGCCTACCTGGCCCTGGACGCGAAGAGCGAGCTGCCCGCGGGGTTTGCCAATCCCCGGATTACCGTGCTGCCCGACTTGAAGCTCTCGGGGACGGCGACGATCGATCTCGATGCGGTCCGCAAGCAGCGCCAGTCGCGCAGCTGGCTCGACCCGCTCACCTACATGGGCGGGACGGTCGCGGTGGCCGTGTCCGGCCGGCTCACGTCATCGAACGGCCTCGCGCGCTTCGCGCTCGACCGGGCGACAGTCGGCGGCATCACGGTGCCGAAGATGCTGGTCCAGGAACTGGTGACCTTCTATACGAGGACCCCCGACAGTCCTCGCGGCCTGAACCTCGACGACCCGTACCCGCTGCCGGCGCGGATCCGGCAGATCGACATCCGCCCGGGCGAAGCCATCGTCAGGCAGTGAGTCCTTGGACGACCTTCCGTTTCTCGACACGCCGCTCCGTGCGTTGAAGGGTGTGGGTCCCCAGCGCGAGCGGGCTCTCGCGCACGCCGGGCTCGCGACCTTTGGCGACCTCCTCTCGCGCCTGCCGTTCCGTTACGAGGACCGCACGTCGTTCCGTCCCGTGGCCGAGGCCGGCGAAGGCCAGAAGGTGACCGTCGCCGGGGAGCTTCTCAACTGCCGTCTGCGCTGGACCGGCCGCCGCGGCTTCAAGATCTTCGAGGCGGTCGTGCGCGACGAATCGGGCTGCCTGCTCTGCGTCTGGCCCAACCAGCCGTACCGCCAGGACACACTGCGCGCGCACCAGCAGGTCGTTCTCTACGGCCAGGTCGTGCGGTACCGGGGCGTGCTCCAGCTGAGCAGCCCCGATGTCGAAATCGTCGAGGACGAGGACGGCGAGCCGCTGCACTCCCGGCGCATCGTGCCGATCTACGAACGCACGGGGCCGGTGACCGGCCGGATGCAGCGCGTGATGGTGCACGACCTGCTCGCCCGGCTCCCGGACGATGTCGACGACCTGCTGCCCGAAGATCTCAGGGCGAGGCACGGGTACCCCGACCGGCGCACGGCGCTGAGGGACGCGCATTTCCCGCCGCCCGGCACGCCGGCCGCGCTGCTCGACGCCGCCCGGTCCCCGGCGCAGGCGCGCCTCATCTTCGAGGAGTTCTTCCTGTTCCAGTGCGGGCTGGTCGCGCACCGCCTCGCCGCGGACGGGGAGCGCAAGCCGTTGATTCCGGTCGTCGACGACCGCGTTCGCGCGGCCGCCAAGGCGGTGCTCCCATTCCCGCTCACGCCCGGGCAGCGTGCGGCGCTCAAGGACATCGTGGACGACATGCGGCGGCCCCGCCAGATGAACCGCCTGCTGCAGGGCGACGTCGGGACGGGGAAGACGGCCGTGGCGCTGCTGTCGGCCGTCGTGGCGCTCGAGAACGGCCAGCAGGTGGCGGTCATGGTGCCGACCGAGATCCTGGCCGAGCAGCACCGGGCGACCATCGAGCGGTGGTTCGGGAAGCGGGACTATCGCTCGGCGCTGCTGACAGGCTCCACGCCGCCCGCTGCGCGGCGCGAGACGCTGGAGGCCCTGCGCCGCGGCGCGGTGCAGATCGTTGTCGGCACCCACGCGCTCATCGAGGAGGACGTGGCGTTCGCCAGGCTGGGCCTCGTGATCGTGGACGAGCAGCACCGCTTCGGCGTCGTCCAGAGGGCCGCCCTGCGCGCCAAGGGCCTGCGCCCCGACGTGCTGGTGATGACGGCGACGCCCATCCCCCGCACGCTGCAGCTCACGATCTACGGCGGCCTCGACGTCTCGGCGATTCGCGACCTGCCGCCGGGTCGTGTGCCCGTCAAGACCACCGTGCGCCCAGACACCCAGCGCGACGAGGTCCACGAGTTCATCCGCGCGCAGGTGGACGCCGGGCGCCAGGCCTGCATCGTCTATCCGCTGGTGGAGGAATCGGAGAAGATCGACCTCAAGGCGGCGACGGCGATGGCGGACCACCTGGCGCAGGACGTGTTTCAGGCGTACCACGTCGGCCTGCTGCACGGGCGGATGACGCCGCAGGCCAAAGACGAGGTGATGCGCCGGTTCGCGGCCGGGGACATCCACGTGCTGGTGTCGACGACGGTCATCGAGGTGGGAATCGACGTGCCGAACATGACGGTCATGGTCGTCGAGCATGCCGAGCGGTTCGGCCTCTCCCAGTTGCACCAACTGCGGGGCCGGGTGGGCCGCGGCGCCCACCAGTCGCAGTGCGTGCTGCTGTACCAGGCGCCGCTGTCGCAGGAAGCCGAAAGGCGGCTCGAGGCGATCGCGGCGACAAGTGACGGGTTTGCGATCGCGGAGAAGGATCTCGAGTTGCGCGGCGCCGGGGACGTGGCCGGCACGCGGCAGGCCGGCATGCCGACGCTCCGGGTGGGTAACCTGTCGCGCGACGCCGACCTGATGATCGAGGCGACGGACGCGGCCCGCGAGTGGGTCGGGCGCGGCGGGCCGGAGGGCGGACGCCTCGAGGCGTTCATCGGGACCCGGTGGTCGCGCCAGTTCGGCCTGATGAGCGTGGGGTAGGGCGACACATGCGGATCATCGCCGGCAGCCTGAAAGGACGACGACTGCGGACCCCGTCGTGGGAGGGGCTGCGCCCGACGTCCGACCGGCTGAGGGAGACGCTCTTTGACATTCTGGCCGACCGGATTCCCGGTGCCGCCGTCCTCGACGGGTACGCCGGCACGGGCGCGGTGGGCATCGAGGCGATCAGCCGTGGGGCGTCCGCCGTGGTGTTCGTCGAGCGCGACAGGCGCGCGGCCGCGCTCGTCGCCGAGAACCTGCGCCACTGCGGCATCTTGAAGGGCTATGATATTATCCCCGCGGACATCGGGCGGGTGAACCGGCCGGACGGTTCGCAGCCGTTCGATGTGATCCTGCTCGACCCCCCGTACGCCGAGACCGACCTCGTCGGGTGCGTGGCTCGTGCGGCGACATGGCTTGCGGCCGGGGGCGTGCTCGTGCTGGAACATGCGCGCCGCCGGACTTCTCCCCCCGGCGCCGGCGGCCTGATCCTGACAAGGGTCGTGCGGTCCGGCGACAGCGCGTTGTCGTTCTACCGGCACGGCAGCGCAGAGGCCCCCACAGCCGGGTGTTCCGAGGCCGGTGCATCATGAGACAGCCCAAGGCCCCCGCGGCGGCGCGGCGCGCGACCGAGCGCGTGGCGCTCTATCCCGGTTCGTTCGACCCGATGACCAACGGCCACGTCGACATCATCATGCGCGGGGCCCAGATCTTCGACCGGATCATCGTCGCCATCCTCCACAACCAGGAGAAGGCGCCGTTCTTCTCGGTGGAGGAACGGGTGCAGATGGGGCGCGAGGTGTTCGCCAACGAGCCGAAGGTCGCGGTGAGGAGCTTCGGCGGGCTGCTGGTCGACTTCGCCCACCAGGAGCGCGCGCAGGTGATCGTCCGCGGCCTGCGCGCGATTTCCGACTTCGAGTACGAATTCCAGATGGCGCTGATGAACCGTCGGCTGGCGCCCGAGATCGAAACCGTCTTCATGATGCCGGCCGAAGCCTACACCTATATCAGTTCCCGGCTGATCCGGGAGGTCTTTGCGCTCGGCGGGCCGATTGCCGGCCTGGTGCCCGAGATTGTCGAGGCCCGCATGCGGCGAGCGCGGAAGGCGCGCGCGCCGCGGCTGTGAGTCGGGCCCCTGGCGGGCCCACGGAGGAGTGTCATGGGTGTGAGTCAGTTCGCGCGAGGCATCTCCGAGTCGCCGACGATGGCGCTCAACGAGCGGGCGCGAGTGCTGCGGGAGCAGGGCGAGTCGGTCGTGCACCTCGGGATTGGCGAGCCGCAGAACCCGGCGCCCAAGGCGGCCGTTGACGCGGCCGCAGCCCAGCTTGCCGGCGGCAAGATCAAGTACACCCCGACCACCGGGGTCCCCTCATTCAAGAAAGCCATCATTCATTACACCGAGGCGAACTACGGCCGGACCGTCAGCCCCAGGAACGTGATCGTGTGCTCGGGTGCCAAGCAGGCCATCTTCAACGCCCTCTGGACCATCCTGGACCCGGGCGACGAGGTGATCCTGCTCGCGCCCTACTGGGTGAGCTATCCCGAGATGGTGAAGATGTGCCGCGCGGTCCCGGTGGTGGTCACGCCGCGTGCCGGCACGCTGACACCCTCCTTCGACGACATCGCACGGGCGGTGACGCCGCGGACGCGGGCGATCATCGTCAACAGCCCGAACAACCCGTCGGGGATGGTGTTCTCGCGGGACCTGGTGGGCGCGCTCGTCGGTCTCTGCGAGGACCGTGGCATCCACGCGATCATGGACGACATCTACCACAAGCTGGTGTTCGACGGCGTCGCGGCACCGTCCTGCTTCGAGTTCACGACGCGGGAGACCAACGCGAGCAGCCTGATTGTGGTCAACGGCATCGCGAAGACCTACGGGATGACCGGCTTCCGGATCGGCTGGGCCATCGCCAGCGAGGAGATCATCGCGGCGATGGGCACGCTGCAGTCGCAGACGACCTCGTGTACGTCGAGCCTGTGCCAGGCCGGCGCCGAAGGGGCGATGATGGGGCCGCAGGACGGCGTCGAGTCGCTGCGACAGAGCATGGAGAAGAACCGCGACCTGATCGTGGCCGAGCTGGGAACCGTGCCGGGCGTCAAGGTCGTCAAGCCGTGGGGCACGTTCTACTGCCTGCCGGATTTCAGCGGGTGTTTCAGGGAAGGGATCGCCAGGGGCTCGTTCGAGCTGTCGATGTTCCTGCTGTCCAAGGCGCGGGTCATCACCGTGCCGGGCAAGGACTTCGGCCTCGAGGGGTATCTGCGCCTGAGCTACGCCGGCAGCGCCGCCGACGTGGTGGAGGGCATGAAGCGGATCCGCTGGGCGCTCGACCCATCGACGCCGAAGGAGATTCAGATCGGCGACAAGACGGTGGTCAGGGACTGGCTGTAGTCCGCACCGCAGGAGACGCGAGCCGTGACGCTCCCCCCGACGTTCGTCTCCGACCTCGAGCAGATTGTGGGCGCCGCCTTCGTCACGCGCGACGAGGCGGCGCGGACCGTCTACGGGCAGGACGGCCTCAAGTCCCCCTGCCTCCCGGACGTGGTCGTCATGCCGGGGACGACCAGCGAGGTTGCGGCCGTCGCCGAGAGCTGCGACCGTCTGCGCGTGCCGCTCTACGTGCGCGGCGGCGGGACCGGCTACAGCGGCGGCGCCGTGCCGGTCCGCGGCGGCGTGCTGATGTCGATGGAGCGGTTTAGTCGCATCCTCGAGATCGACGAGCGCAACCTGCTGGTGGTGACCGAGCCGAATGTGGTGACCGCCCGCCTGCAGGCGGAAGTCGAGAAGCTGGGCCTCTTCTATCCGCCCGATCCCGCGAGCCTCGAGGAATCCGTCATCGGCGGCAACATCGCCGAGTGCGCCGGCGGCCCGCGGGCCTTCAAGTACGGGACCACCAAGCGCTACGTGCTCGGCCTCGAGGTGGTCCTGCCGACAGGGGACGTGATCCGCACCGGTTCGAAGGCCGTCAAGAGCGTCGTCGGCTACGACCTGACGCAGGTGATCGTCGGGTCTGAGGGCACGCTCGGGATCATCACCCAGGCGGTGCTCAGGCTCATCCCGAAGCCGCCCGCGCACATCACGCTGCGCGCCACCTTCGACAGCATCGAGGCCGCCGTCGAGGCGGTCGACGAGCTGATCCGGGCCCGGGTGGTGCCTGCCACGCTCGAGCTTGTGGACGGCGAGTGCCTGGCGGCCTTGACCCGCTACCTCGGCGGCGAGGAACTCGCGCCGGCCGGGACGGCCGGCCTGCTGATTCTCGAGGTGGACGGGATGCCGCACGCGGTCGCCGACGAGGCGCACTTGGTGGAGGCGGC
Source organism: uncultured Acidobacteriota bacterium (assembly GCA_963727765.1). GTDB lineage: Bacteria > Acidobacteriota > Vicinamibacteria > Vicinamibacterales > Fen-181 > FEN-299. The sequence goes on along the minus strand of CAVSGZ010000007.1, from coordinate 665,757 downwards.
CTGCCGGGCCGCAGGGGCCACCGAGGTGCTTCGCGCGGCGAGCGAAGAGGAGCGCCAGGCGATTCTGGCGGGTCCGGCGGGAACTCTCGCCGGCGCTGAGGACCGTCGCCTCTCTGAAGCTGAACCAGGACGTCGTGGTTCCGCGCGGACGCGTGCCAGACCTCTTCCGACTGATCGCCGACCTCAGCCGCGAGTACGACGTTCGCATCCCCTGCTTCGGCCATGCGGGCGACGGCAACATCCACGTCAACATCATGGTGGATGGCGGAGACCCGGCGGCGGTGGAGCGGGCGCGGCGGGCGCAGCGGCTGCTGTTCGAGGGGGTCGTGGCGCGGGAGGGCTCGATCAGCGGCGAGCACGGGATCGGCTACACGAAGGTCCCGTTCGTGTCGCTCGAGCTGTCGCCCGAGGTGATCGCGCTCTCGAAGCGGCTCAAGCAGGCGTTCGACCCCCACGGCATCCTGAACCCGGGGAAGATCTTTCCCGAGTGAACGACCATGTACGAAGTACGAAGTGAGAAGTACGAGGTACAGTGTCCGTCGCCTCTGGCCCATGGCCTGAAGCTCGTAGCCCTGAGCCGCGCTATACTCGGTCCATGAGCCGTATCGTCGCCGTCATTGGCGCGTCGTCCGACCGCCGCAAGTTCGGGAACAAGGCGCTCCGCGCGTTCAGGGACCGCGGAGACATCGTCATCCCGATCAATCCCAAGGAGCCGGAAGTCGAAGGGGAGACGAGCTACAAGTCGGTCCTCGACGTGCCGGGGCCAATCGACATGGCGACGATGTACGTGGCGCCGGCCGTGGGCTTGAAGATCCTCGAAGAAATCGCGAAGAAAGGCATCAGCGAGGTGTGGTTCAACCCCGGAGCCGACAGCCCGGAAGTCGTCGAGCGCGCCAGGGCGCTGGGTCTCCATGCGATCGTCGCCTGTAGCATCGTCGGCATCGGGAAGAGCCCGGCGGCGTATTGAAGGCTCAGGGCTCAAGGCTCAGGGCTTAAGAGGGCCGCGAGACGTAAGACGTAAGGCGTACGCCGAAAGCTGGTTATTGACAGAGGGGCGCATGGCCCTCTATACTATTAGGTAATTAGCCTCTCCTCGTTTCGTGGCCCGCGGGGGCCTTCAACCCCGCCGTTCCAGAATCCACAACCTTCCTGAGTCAGCTGCAGATCACACACTATGCCAAGCAACAACAAGCGCCAGCCCATGTCGGCGCGCGGGTCGAACGGCCAGACAGCAACAGTGCCGGCTGAGCCCCCGGCGACGGCCGAACCCCAGGACCCTGCCACCACGCCCACCCGGCGTCCTGGCGAGGGGCTCAACATCGGCGAACTGAAGGACATGAGCATCCAGAAGCTCACCCAGATCGCCAAGGACCTTAACGTCGCCGGCGCGACCGGGATGCGCAAGCAGGAGCTGATCTTCCAGATCCTGAAGGCGCAGACCGAGCAGAGCGGGTACATCTTCTCCGAAGGCGTCCTCGAAGTCCTTCCGGACGGATTCGGCTTCCTCCGCGCCCCGGACTACAACTACCTGCCCGGCCCCGACGACATCTACGTGTCGCCCTCGCAGATCCGCAAGTTCGACCTGCAGACCGGCGACACCGTCTCCGGCCAGATCCGGCCGCCCAAGGAAGGGGAGCGGTACTTCGCCCTCATCAAGGTCGAGGCCGTCAACTTCGAGCCGCCGGATCAGGCCCGCGACAAGCTGTTCTTCGAGAACCTCACGCCCCTGTACCCGCAGGAGATGTGCAAGCTCGAGACGCAGAGCGACAACCTGTCGGGGCGCGTCATGGATCTGATGACGCCGATCGGCAAGGGGCAGCGCGGCCTGATCGTGGCGGCCCCCCGCACGGGCAAGACGATGCTGCTCCAGAGCATTGCGCAGTCGGTGGCCGTCAATCACCCCGAGGTGTACCTCATCGTGCTGCTCATCGACGAGCGGCCCGAAGAGGTGACGGACATGCAGCGGTCGGTGGACGGCGAGGTCATCTCCTCGACGTTCGACGAGCCGGCGCAGCGGCACGTCCAGGTGGCCGAGATGGTCATCGAGAAGGCCAAGCGCCTGGTCGAGCACAAGAAGGACGTGGTGATCCTCCTCGACTCGATCACCCGCCTGGCGCGCGCCTACAACACCGTCATCCCGCCGTCGGGCAAGGTGCTCTCGGGCGGTCTCGACTCGAACGCCCTGCAGAAGCCAAAGCGCTTCTTCGGTGCGGCGCGCAACATCGAGGAGGGCGGCTCGCTCACGATCATCGCGACGGCGCTCGTCGACACCGGCTCGCGCATGGACGATGTCATCTTCGAGGAGTTCAAGGGGACGGGCAACATGGAGATCCACCTGGACCGCAAGCTGGTGGACAAGCGCGTGTTCCCGGCCATCGACATCCAGAAGAGCGGCACGCGGAAGGAAGAGCTGCTGCTCGCGCGCGAGGACCTCAACCGCGTATGGGTGCTGCGCAAGGTGCTCAACCCGCTCTCGCCGGTCGAGGCGATGGAACTGCTGCTCGACAAGATGTCGAAGACCAAGTCGAACGCCGAGTTCCTCAACGCGATGCAGAAGATGGGGTAGGGCGACGGCTTGCGGCTGGCGCCTGACGACTTGCGGCCGGACTGGAATCCCCGGATAGCGCAGGGCTTCAGCCCTGCGCTCTCGGGACGCAGGCCGGCCCTTTCTTACTTGCCGGGTTCCAGGCCCTGAGCCGCCTGTCCGATCAGGCCCCGCAATTCCTCCCCTTCGATCACTTCCTTCTCCAGCAGCCGGCGGGCGACCACGTCGAGCGTCTGGCGGTGCGCGGCGAGCAGGTCCCGGGCCCTCTGGTGCGCGGTATCCACGATCCGACGGATCTCCGTGTCGATCTCCTTTGCCGTCTCCTCCGCGTACGCGCCCCGTTCGCTGCCGAGCCCGACGTCCAGGAACCGGTTTCGCGCGTGGTCGTCGAACGTCACGGCGCCGATCGTGTCCGACATGCCGTACTCGGTCACCATCGCGCGCGCGAGGTCGCTCGCGCGCTGGAGGTCGTTCTGCGCGCCGGTGGAGATGTCGCCAATCGCCAGCTCTTCGGCGGTCCGGCCGGCGAGCAGCACCGCGATCTGGTCGTGGAGGGCGGTGCGGGTCATCAGGTAGCGATCCTCGAGCGGCAGCTGCATGGTGTAGCCGAGCGCGCCGAAGCCGCGCTGCACGATCGAGATCTTGTGGACCGGGTCGAGCCCCGGGATCACGGTGGCGACGATCGCGTGCCCCGACTCGTGATAGGCGATGATCTCGCGCTCGCGGTCGTTCATCACCCGCTTCTTCTCGAGCCCGGCGATCGTGCGGTCGATCGCCTCGTCGAACTCCGCCATCTCGACGTGCGGCTTGTTGCGCCGCGCCGCCAGCAGGGCCGCCTCGTTGACGAGGTTCGCGAGATCGGCGCCCGCGAACCCCGCCGTCCGGGCGGCGATGACCTTCAGGTCGAGCGCCGGGTCGACCTTCACGCCCTTCGCATGGATGGCCAGGATGGCCTCGCGCCCCTTCACGTCGGGCTTGTCGACGAGCACCTGCCTGTCGAACCGGCCCGGGCGGAGCAGCGCCGCGTCGAGCACCTCGGGCCGGTTGGTCGCGGCCATGATGATCACGCCCTTGCGGGCGTCGAACCCGTCCATCTCCGCCAGCAGCTGGTTGAGCGTCTGCTCGCGCTCTTCGTGGCTGCCGAGCGGGCTCTGGACGCGGGCCTTGCCGAGCGCGTCCAGCTCGTCGATGAACACGATGCACGGCGCCTTGGCCTCGGCCTGCTGGAACAGGTCGCGCACCCGCGCCGCGCCGACGCCGACGAACATTTCGACGAACTCCGACCCGCTGAGGCTGAAGAACGGCACGTGCGCTTCGCCGGCCACCGCCCGCGCGAGCAGCGTCTTGCCGGTGCCGGGAGGGCCGACGAGCAGCACGCCCTTGGGGATTCGTCCGCCAAGCTGCGTGTACTTGCGCGGCGTCCGGAGGAACTCGACGATCTCCTTCAGCTCGTCCTCGGCCTCGTCCACTCCTGCCACGTCAGCGAAGGTCACCTTCACGTCATCTTCGGCGTAGATCTTGCCGCGGCTCCGCGCGAACGACATCACGCCGCCCTCGGCGCTGCTCATCCGGCGGAAGAAGAAGCTCGAGATCCCGATGATGAACACCAGCGGCAGGACCCAGCTGAGCAGGTCCGACATCCAGTGGCTGCCGACCTCGCCGGTGTACTTGACCTTGTGCGCGTCCAGGTCGTCGACGAGCTTCGGATCCTCGATCCGCGTCGTCACAAACGCTCGCGTCTTCGCGTCGGCTGCGTCGTTCTTGAGTTGCCCGCGGATCGTCTGGTCGCTGACCGTCAGCTCGGCCACCTTGTCCTGGGCCACGAGGTTCTTGAACTCGCTGTAGGGGATCGTGCGCCCGGCCGGCATGAACAGGTAGGTCTGCACGAGCGCCAGCACCAGGAACAGCGCGAGCAGGTACCACGTGGACTGCACCGGCCGAGGGCTGACGGGCCGCCGGGGGCCCGGTCGGCCCTTCCGGGATTGCGGGAGACGGGGTTTCTTGAGTGGTGCCACGGATGCTCCTTCACGCCTTCCTGAACGTCAGGCTCTCGCCATCGGCGTCGGCCACGATCCGGTCGCCGTCGCCAAACCGGCCCTGCAGCACTTCGAGCGCCAGCGGATCGAGCAGGCGCCGCTGCAGGGTCCGCTTGAGCGGGCGCGCGCCGTACGTCGGGTCGTACCCCTCGGCCACGATCTGGGCCTTCGCCCGATCGGTGAGCTGCACGTGGATCTTGCGCGCCTCGAGCCGCGCCATCAGGCCCCGCAGCTGGATGTCGACGATCTTCGCCAGGTGCTCGCGGGTGAGCGGGTGGAAGATGATGACGTCGTCGATCCGGTTGAGGAACTCGGGGGGAAAGTGCGCCCTGAGGGCCTCCATCACGAGCCGCCGCGTCCCGTCGTCGAGGTCGCGGCCCTCGCGCGTCATCCGCTCGGCGATGAACTGGCTGCCGAGGTTGGAGGTCATGATCACGACGCTGTTCTTGAAGTCGACCGTACGCCCCTTCCCGTCGGTCAGCCGGCCGTCGTCGAGCAGCTGGAGCAGGACGTTCAGCACCTCCGGGTGCGCCTTCTCGATCTCGTCGAACAGGATCACGGTGTACGGCCGGCGCCTCACGGCCTCGGTCAGCTGGCCCGCTTCCTCGTAGCCGACGTATCCGGGCGGCGCCCCGATCAGGCGCGACACGGTGTGCTTCTCCTGGTACTCGGACATGTCGATCCGGATCATGGCCTGGTCGGAATCGAACAGGAACTCGGCCAGCGCCCGCGCCAGCTCGGTCTTGCCGACGCCGGTCGGGCCGAGGAACACGAAACTGCCGAGCGGCCGGTTCGGGTCCTGCAGGCCGGCGCGGGCCCGCCGGATCGCGTTGGTCACCGCGGTGATGGCCGCGTCCTGCCCGACCACGCGGGCGTGGAGGCGCTCCTCCATCTGAAGGAGCTTCTGGATCTCGCCCTCCATCAGCCGGCTCACCGGGATGCCGGTCCACTTGCTGACGACCTCGGCGATGTCCTCCTCGTCGACCTCTTCCTTGAGCATCCGCTGGTCGCGCTGCAGCTCAGCCAGGCGCGCTTCGGCGGCCTGGATCTCGCGGGTGACCTCCGGGATCCGCCCGTACTTCAGCTCGGAGGCCTTCGCGAAGTCGCCCGCGCGCTCGGCGGCATCGGCCGCGTGCCCGAGTTGCTCCTGTTCCTCCTTGAGCTGGCGCGCGGCCTGGATCGCTTCCTTCTCCTGGTGCCAGTGGCTGGCCAGCCGCGTCCGCTCCTCCTTCAGGTCGGCGAGCTCCTTTTCCAGCCGCCCCAGCCGCTCCGTGGAGGCCTTGTCCTTCTCCTTGCGCAGGTTGGTGGCCTCGACCTCGAGCTGCGTGATCCGCCGCTCGACCTCGTCGAGTTCCACCGGCATCGAGTCGATCTCCATCCGCAGCTTCGACGCCGCCTCGTCCACGAGGTCGATCGCCTTGTCGGGCAGGAAACGGTCGGCGATGTAGCGCTGCGACAGCACCGCGGCGGCGACCAGCGCGGCGTCCTTGAACCGCACGCCGTGGTGGATCGCGTAGCGCGTGGAGAGGCCGCGCAGGATGCTGATGGTGTCCTCGACGGTCGGCTCGCCGACGAGCACCGGCTGGAACCGGCGTTCGAGCGCCGCGTCCTTCTCGATGTACTTCCGGTACTCGTCAAGCGTCGTCGCGCCGATCGTGTGCAGCTCGCCGCGCGCCAGCATCGGCTTGAGCATGTTCGACGCGTCGATCGAGCCCTCCGCGGCGCCCGCGCCGACAACCGTGTGCAGCTCGTCGATGAAGAGGATGACCTGCCCGGCCGAGTCGGTGATCTCCTTGAGCACGGCCTTCAGACGCTCCTCGAACTCGCCGCGGTACTTCGCGCCGGCCACGAGCGCGCCGAGGTCGAGGGCGACGATCCGCTTGTGCCGGATCCCCTCCGGGACGTCGCCGCGCACGATCCGACGGGCCAGCCCCTCGACGACGGCCGTCTTGCCGACGCCGGGCTCGCCGATGAGGACCGGGTTGTTCTTGGTGCGGCGCGAGAGCACCTGGATGACGCGGCGGATCTCCTCGTCGCGCCCGATGACCGGGTCGAGCTTGTCCTGGCGCGCCAGGTCGGTGAGGTCGCGGCCGTAGCGCTCGAGCGCCTGGTACTTGCCTTCCGGGTTCTGATCGGTGACGCGCTGGCTGCCTCTGACCGACGTCAGCGCCTGGAGCACGCCGTCGGGCGACACGCCGTTCTCGTGCAGCAGCCGCGCCGATTCGTCCTTGGCGCCGTCGGCCGAGAGGCCGAGGAGCAGGTGCTCGGTGCTGACAAACTCGTCCTTCATCCGCCCGGCCTCGGCCTGCGCCAGATCGATGATGGCGGTGAGCCGGGGCGAGAGGCCGGGGGAGGCCGCGCCGTGGACCTGCGGCCTGCGGGCGAGCGCGGAACGCGCGCCGTCGCCGACGCGCCTGGGCTCGACGCCGAGCGTGCGCAGCACCTCGGGGACGATCCCCTCGGGTTGTTCGATCAGGGTGACGAGCAGGTGCTCGGGATCCACCTGCGCGTGGTTCATCTGCTGCGCGAGCTGCTGCGACCCGACGAGCGCCTCCTGCGCCTTTTCCGTGAACGTGTTGAGATTCATGTCCGCACCCCAGTTACTCGAGCTTCGCCAGTTCCTCGTAATGCCGTTGCTGTTCAGGGGTCAGCTGGCGCGGCAGCACAACGGTGACCGCGGCATACAGGTCACCGCGCTCGTTCGGCTTGCCGAGCGCCGGCACCCCGTGCCCCTTGAGCCGAAACACCTGCCCGTTCTGCGTCATGGGCGGGATCTTGAGGCGCAGCGGGCGTTCCGCGGCGGTCGGGACCTCCGCCTCGCCGCCGAGCACGGCGGTCGTGACCGGTACGCTCACCTGGGTGTGCAGGTCGCGCCCGCGCCGCTCGAAGCGCGGGTGCGGCGCCAGGCGGACCCGGAGATAGAGGTCGCCCGGTCGCCCGCCGGCGGCGCCGTGCTCGCCCTCACCGGGAACGCGCACGCGCGACCCATCGCCAACGCCCGGCGGGATCCGAACGTCGACGGTTCGCGTGTGCCCCTCCTGCTTGATGGAGAGCCGGCGCATCGTCCCGCGGATGGCGTCCTCGAGCGACAGCTGAATCTCGTCCTCGATGTCCCGCCCGGCGTGAACCCGCGTGCTCCGAGCCCCGCGCGCGCGGCGCTCGGTCGACGGCCCGCCGCCGAAGAACGCCTGGAAGAACTCGGAGAACGGGTTGGCCTCCCCGAACATGCTCCGCAGTTCCTCTTCATTGACCGCGCGGTATCCGCCCGGTCCGGCGCCGGTCGACGCCCAGTGGAGGTCGCCGAAGGGCGACGCGCCCGCCTGCTGCGCCTGCTCGTACTGCCGCCAGTTGGCGCCGAGCTCGTCGTACTTCCGGCGCTTCTCCGGGTCCCCGAGCACCTCGTAGGCCTCGTTGATCTCCTTGAACTTCGACTCCGCGGTCTTGTCGCCCGGATTGACGTCCGGGTGGAACTTGCGGGCCAGCTTGCGGTAGGCCTGCTTGATCTCCTTGGCGGAGGCGGCCTTCGCGAGGCCGAGCGTCTGGTAGTAGTCCTTGAATTCCATGGCGTCAGCCCTTCCCGTCCTCGCGGCCGAGGCCGACGATCTCGCAGAGCCGCTCGAGCTCGCGCTCCAGGCGGCGCCGGGCGTCCGCGCGGGCGCTCAGCCTCCGCAGGCGCCCGACCGAGTCGGCCACCGACAGCAGGCGCTCGACCCCGGCCAGGTTGACGCCCAGCTCGTCGACCAGGTGCTTGATGAGCCGCAGGCGCTCGAGCTCGTCGCCCGAGTAGACGCGCATGCTGCCGACCGTGCGCGTCGGCTGCACGAAGCCCAGGCGCTCGTACTTGCGGAGCGTCTGCGGGTGCATGCCGAGCAGGCGCGCCGCGCTGCTGATGAAGTAGAACTCCCGTGTCATCCTCATGGAACCCCGCCACAAGCTGCTACAGGACGAATATAGGCATTGATACGGTATATGTCAACCTGTGAGACGGCGCCGCGGGGCGGCGGGGCCGTGGCGGGTCGTCGCGCCGCCGCCGGGAAAGGTAGAATGAGGGCTGGCGGCCGCCCTCGGGCCGCGGTGGGCAGCGATTGTGAGCGTCCAAGGCTACGATTTCGTCGTCATCCTCATGCTCGTGGTCCTCGAGGGGCTGCTGAGCGCCGACAACGCCATGGTGCTGGCGGTGCTCGCCCTCGGGCTGCCCAAGGCGCAGCGCAAGCGGGCGCTGCGCTACGGGGTGGTGGGCGCGTTCGCTTTCCGATCGGCAGCGCTGCTGTTCGGTCTCTACATGATCGGCCTCAGCCTGGTGAAGCTGGCCGGGGCCCTCTATCTGCTCTACCTGCCGTTCCGGCATTTCTTCGGCGAGAAGCCGGCCGAGGGGCGGCGTTCGGTTCCCGAGGCCAGGCCGTGGCTGGGGCTGTCCCCGTTCTGGGCGACCGTCGTCAAGGTCGAGCTGACCGACATCGTCTTTGCCGTCGACTCGATCGTCGTGGCCGTGGCGATGTCGCAGAAGGCGTGGGTCGTGCTCTCGGGCGGCATCCTCGGGATCATCGCGATGCGGCTGGTGATCGGCCAGCTGCTGTCGGTCGTGGAGCGGTACCCGGCGCTGGTCGACGGGGCGTTCGTCATCATCGCGTGGGTCGGGCTCCGGCTCCTGATCCAGGTACCTGCACCAGGTCGGCGTGATCGGCTGGGACGTGCCCGAGTGGCTCGGGTACGGACTGATTGTCGCGATCTTCCTGGCGGCGCTCGCGTGGGGGCGCAGGGAAGAGAAGCTGAAGGGAAGAAGGGAAAAGGCCTGACTCATATGAATTTCCGCACCATCATCGAACCGTTCCGCATCAAGTCGGTCGAGGCCGTCAAGTTCACGAGGCGCGAAGATCGCGAGGCCGCCCTGCAGGCGGCCGGCTACAACGTCTTCCGGCTGCGTGCCGAGGACGTCCTGATCGACCTGCTCACCGACTCGGGCACCGGGGCCATGTCGGCCGCGCAGTGGGGCGCGCTGATGCAGGGCGACGAGTCGTACGCCGGCAGCCGGTCGTTCTACCGGTTCGAGTCGGTCGTCCGCGACCTCACCAGGTTTCGCCACGTCATCCCGACGCACCAGGGGCGCGCCGCCGAGCGGATCCTGTTTCACACCATCCTCAAGCCGGGCTTGGTCGTGCCCAACAACAGCCACTTCGACACGACGAGGGCCAACATCGAGGTGGAGGACTGCGAGGCGCGCGACCTCGTCATCGCCGAGGGCCGGGTGCCGGCGCTCATTCACCCATTCAAAGGGAACGTGGACCTCGAGGCGCTCGAGCGCACGCTGCGCGAAGACGGGGACCGGATCCCGCTGGTGATGGTCACGGTCACCAACAACTCGGGCGGCGGGCAGCCGGTGTCGCTCGAAAACCTGCGCGGCGTGCGCGCATTGTGCGACCGCTACAAGAAGCCGCTCTTCCTCGACGCCTGCCGCTTCGCCGAGAACGCCTACTTCATCAAGATCAGGGAAGCGGGCCAGGCGCACCGCACGCCGAAGGAGATCGCGCAGGAGATGTTCTCGCTGGCCGACGGCTGCACGATGTCGGCCAAGAAGGACGGCCTGGCCAACATCGGCGGCTTCCTGGCGATGAACAACGACGCCTGGGCGGAGGCCGCGCGGAACCTGCTGATCCTGACCGAGGGGTTCCCGACCTACGGCGGCCTGGCGGGCTACGACCTCGAGGCGATCGCGAGGGGGCTCGAGGAAGTCGTGGAGGAGCCGTACCTGCGGTACCGTATCCGGTCCACCGAGTACCTGGGCGACAAGCTGGCCGCCGCCGGCGTGCCGGCCATCAGGCCGTCGGGAGGCCATGCGATCTATCTGGACGCGCGGGCGCTGCTGCCGCACATCCCGCCGCTCCAGTACCCCGGCATCGCGCTCGCCAACGCGCTCTACGTCGAAGCGGGCATCCGAAGCGTCGAGATCGGCACGGTGATGTTCGGCCTGCACCCCGACGGCACGGAAGTGCCCGGCCCGATGGATCTGGTCCGGCTGGCGATCCCGCGGCGGGTTTACACGCAGTCGCACATCGACTACGTGGCCGAGGGGGTCATCGAGGTGGCGCGACAGAAGGACGGTCTGCGCGGCTACCGCATCGTGTCGGCGCCGACCGTGCTGCGGCACTTCACGGCGCGCTTCGAGCCGCTGTAAGCGTCGCGCCGCAACAAGAAGGGCAGGACCCGTGTCCTGCCCTGGTCTTGCTCCGCGTCGGCCGGCGCCTCGCGCCGGGGCTACATCAGGATTTCGATCTTGCCCTTGCTCTTGAGCTGCTCCACGTAAGCCGCCGTCTTCTCCTGCATCTTCTGCTGCTTGAGGAACTGCTCGACCTGCGCCTTCACTTCCTGGAGCGGCACCTTGCGGCCGTCGCGGTGAGCGACCATCTTGATGATGTGGAAGCCGAACGGCGATTCGACGAGGCCGCTCAGCTGGCCCGGCTTGAGGGCGAAGGCGGCCTGCTCGAACGCCGGCACGGTCTGGCCCTTGGGGACGAACCCCAGATCGCCGCCGTTGGCGGCGCTCCCCGGATCCTGCGAGTGCTGCTTGGCCAGCGCCGCGAAATCGCCGCCCTTCCTGAGCTGGGCCAGCACGCCGGTCGCCTCGGCCTTCGCCTTCCCCTTGGCCGCCGCGTCGGCGTTCTCGGGGACCCGAATCAGGATGTGCGCCACGTGCACGGCCTCGGGCTCCTCGAACTTGTCGGGGTTCTTCGCGTAGAAGTCGGCGATGTCGGCGTCGGTGATGGTCACGCCGGGCCCGATCTGCGTCTCGACGACCTTCATCGCCTGCAGCTGCCTCTGGATCTCGGTCCGCAGCTTGTCGGGCGTCATCTGGCGTTCGGCGAGCGCGGCGGTGAACGCCTGCTCGTTGGGGAACTGGCTCTTGATCTGCGCCACTCGGCTGTCGATGTCGGCGTCGGCGACGCTGAGCTTCAGCGCCGTGGACTCCTGCGACAGCAGCCGGAGCGCCACGAGCTGGTCGAGCAGCTGCCGGTAGATGGCGTCACGCCGGTCGGGCGGCACCGGGCCGCCGGCCTGGCCTTCGATCGTCTTGACGGCGCGCTCGAATTCCCCGCGGTCGATCGCGCTGCCGTTGACGCGCGCGACGATCTCGGGCAACTGGGCGGGCACCGGCTTGACGGCCGCCGCCGTCGTGCCAGGGGCGGCCGCGGGCTTCGGAGGTTCGGCCGGAGCCTTCTTGCAGGCTGCCACAACGGCCACGGCGATCAGGATCAGCGCAAGACGAGTCTTCACAACGTACCTCTCTCTGAATGGTCGGGATGGAGATGCCGCGTTGGGGGACGCCGGTCTCGCGCCCCCTCGCGCCTCCGTCATCCTCCAGGCCGCAAGTTCCGGGTTACCAGCGCGGCTCGCGCCGGTTGCCGCCGCGGCTGTTACCGCCGCCGCCGCCGCCGCCGAACCCGCCGCGGCCGCCGCCGAACCCGCCCGAGTGCTCGGGCTTCGGCCTGGCCTCGTTCACCGTGAGGGCCCGTCCGCCGAGCGAGTGCCCGTTGAACTGCGTGGCCGCCTTCTGAGCCTCTTCGTCGGTCGCCATCTCGACAAACGCGAAGCCGCGCGCGCGCCCGGTCGCCATGTCGCGCATCACGCGCACCGATTCCACCGCACCCGCCTGTGCGAACAGCTCCTGCAGCTCCGTTTCGCCCACCTGATACGGCAGGTTCCCGACGTACAGCTTCCGCCCCATGTGCTGGCTCCTTGTCTCGCTCGCGCGCCGCCGGCTCGTGCACGGCGCCGCCCGGCGATCAAATGAAACGACTGATCGTGGTGAGGCTCAACACTGGCTGCTCAGGCTGTGACGTCTGCGAGGGACGAATGAACGGGCGGGTTCGATCGGCTCGTGGCGTGTCCCACTACTGGCAGGAGGATTGTGCACTCCCCGCTAGCCTAGCAGAAGGCCGTGCACCAGCAAAGTGAAAACCGCCGGACTTGACAGCTTTTTGCCCCCTCCGGTACCGTCGCCCCCGTCCGGAGCATCCCCGAACGCGCCGGCCGCGACGGCGGTGCACCGACGAGGAGGCCGACGTGCTCTCTCGCTACTTCAGGCTGGCGTCGCGCGGCACCAGCGTGCGGATGGAGGTGATGGCAGGCCTCACGACCTTCCTCACGATGGCCTACATCATCTTCGTGCAGCCCGCGATCCTCTCCACCGACCTGGCCGGGCACCCGACCGGGATGGATCTGGGCGCCGTGCTGCTGGCCACCTGCCTCGGAGCGGCGGCCGCGTCGATCCTGATGGGGGTGTTCGCCGACTTCCCGATCGCGCTCGCGCCGGGGATGGGAGAGAACTTCTTCTTCGTGACTGTGGTGATGGCGCTCGCCCGGCTCGCCGTTCCGGACCCCTGGCAGACGGCGCTCGGCATGGTCTTCCTCTCCGGCGTGGCGTTCATCCTGCTCACCTGGCTGCGCGTTCGAGAAGCCGTCATCGACGCCATCAGCCCGAGCATGCGCAACGCCATCGCCGCCGGCATCGGCCTGTTCATCGCGTCGATCGGCCTCCAGCATGCCGGGCTCATCGTCGGCAAGCCGGGGACGCTGGTGGGGCTGACCAACCAGCTCGCGTCTGCCGACATCGCCGTGTTCGCCGTCGGGCTGGTGGCGGCAGGCGTGCTGCTCTCGCGGAAGGTCCGCGGCGCGCTGCTCTGGGGCATGCTCGGGTCGGCGCTGCTGGCGCTCCTGCTCGGGAAGATCCAATTTGCGGGCATCGTCGGGTTCCCGGAGATTCACGGGCGGGCTGCTTTCCAGGCCGACATCCGGCGGGCGCTCGACCCGCAGCTCCTGCCGTTCGTGATCGTGTTCCTCTTCATGGGCCTCTTCGACACGGTCGGCACGCTCATCGGCGTCGCCGAGCAGGCGAACCTGCTCGAGGACGGCAAGCTGCCCCGCGCCAGCCGCGCGCTGCTCGTCGACGCGACCGGGATCACCGCGGGCGCGTGCCTGGGCACGAGCACCATCACGTGCTACATCGAGAGCGCGGCGGGCGTGGCGGCGGGCGGGCGAACCGGCCTGACGGCGGTCGTGACCGGCCTGCTGTTCCTGCTGGCCCTGCTGTTCGGCCCGCTCGTCAAGATGATGGCCGGCTACCCGCCGCTGACCGCTCCGGCGCTCGTGATCGTGGGCGCAATGATGATGCAGAGCGCGCGCCGCGTCGCGTGGGACGATCCGTCGGAGGCCGTCCCGGTGTTCCTGACCATGGCGGGCATCCCGCTGTCCTCGTCGATCGCCGACGGGCTGGCGCTCGGGTTCATCGCCTACCCGGTGGTCAAGCTCCTGAGCGGGCGTCGCCGCGACGTCCATGTCGTGGCCTATGTCATGGCGGCGCTGCTCGTGGCCTACTTCCTGGTCGTGCGCTACCGCCTTGGGTGAAATTGGCGGAATTCCCCTCGCGAAGTTTGCTAGGATCAGGGGTCGTGTGCCGGGGAGCCGTGGTGTTATGGAGACGACCGTCCGTCGGATAGCCGGGGAACTCGGGGTTCGGGAAGACCAGATCGAAGCCGTCCTGAGACTGCTGAGCGAGGGGGCCACGGTGCCGTTCCTCGCGCGGTATCGAAAGGAGGCGACCGGTGGCCTGACCCTCGCCTGTCTCCGGGCCGTGGAGGATCGGCTTCAGCAGGTTCGCGAGCTCGACGAGCGCCGGGCGTTCATCCTCAAGGCCATCGGCGAGCAGGGGCGGCTCACGCCCGACCTGCAGGCCCAGGTGGCCACGGCCGAGACGCGCGCGCGCCTCGAAGACCTGTACCTGCCGTTCAAGCAGAAGCGGCGCAGCCGCGCCAACCAGGCGCGCGAGCTCGGCCTCGAGGCGCTGGCCGACCTGCTGCTGTCGAGCCCGCATCTCACACCGGATGAAGAGGGCGACCGGTTCGTCGACGCGGAGAAGGGCATCGCGGATCGCGTGGCGGCGCTCGACGGCGCCCGCTGGATCCTGATGGAGCGGTTCGCCGAGGACTCGCGCCTGCTCGACGCCCTGCGCCAGCACGTGCTCGCCCAGGCCGTCCTCCAGGCCAAGGTGGTCGAGGGGAAGCAGGAGAAGGGCGCGAAGTTCGCCGAGTACTTCGCCTTCAGCGAGCCGGCCCGATCGCTGCCCGCGCATCGTGTTCTCGCCCTGTTCCGTGGCCGGAAGGAAGGCGTGCTGCGCCTGACGCTGGTGCTGCCGGGTCCGGTCGACGCGGCTCCCGCGGCCGCGCCCGGCGCAACCGAGGCGTGTGAGGGCCAGCCGCCGGGTCCGGTGGAGGCGCCGCACGAGGTGCCCGGCATTCCCGAGCAGATGGTCGCCGCGCACTTCGGCATCGGGAACCAAGGGCGGCCGGCCGACGCGTGGCTGCTCGATGCCGTGCGCCGCGCGTGGAAGATGAAGATCTTCCCTTACGTGCAGGTCGAGATCGAGGGCTGGCTGCGTGAGCAGGCCGAGCGCGACGCCATCCAGAGCTACGCGCGGAGCCTGCGCGATCTGCTCATGGCGGCGCCGGCGGGGCGGCGGACCGTGATGGGCATCGATCCGGGTCTGCGCACCGGCATCAAGGTGGGCGTCGTCGATCCGGCCGGGTCCGTGCTCGAGACGGTGACGATGTTCCCGCACCAGCCGAAGAACGAGTGGGACCCGTCGGCGGAGGCGCTGGCGGGGCTGATCGCCCGCCACGGCGTCGAACTGGTGGGCATCGGCAACGGCAGCGGCTCGCGCGAGACCGACCGGCTGCTGTCGGATGTCGCGAAACGCCTCCCAGAGCTCCGGTTCAGCAAGGTGATCGTGTCGGAGGCGGGAGCGTCGTCGTTCGCCTCCTCGCGCCTGGCCGCGCGTGAGCTGTCGGCGCTCGAGGTCGCGCTGCGGGCTGCCGTCAATGTCGCGCACAGGCTGCAGGACCCGCTGGCCGAACTCGTCAAGATCGAGCCGCGGACGATCGGTGTGGGGCAGTACCAGCACGACGTCAACCAGGCCCATCTCTCGCGCGCGCTCGTGGCCACGATCGAGGACTGCGTCTGCGAGGTCGGCGTGGACCTCAACACCGCGAGTTCGGCGCTGCTCGGCCGCGTGGCGGGCCTCAACCACCGCCTCGCCGACAACATCGTCGCCGTGCGGTCGACCGCCGGGCTGTTCAAGAGCCGCGAGGAATTGCGGAGCGTCCCGGGCCTGAGCGATCGCGCCTTCGAACAGGCGGCCGGGTTCCTGCGCGTGCACAGCGGAGACCAGGTGCTCGACGCGACGCGCATCCACCCCGAGCTGTACGCGCTGGTCGAGCGGATGGCGGCGTCGGTGGAGCGGCCCGTGGTGGAACTGGTCGGCAACGAGGAGGCGCTGCAGGCGATCGCGCTCGACGACTTCCTCGACGACACGATCGGGACGGCGACGCTCAACGACATCCTGTCGGAGCTTCGGGCGCCAGGCCAGGATCCGCGGCCGCCGTTTCGCGTCGCGGCGTTCAAGGAAGGGCTCGACGATTCTGGCGGACCTCAAGGCGGGGATGCTGCTCGAGGGCGTGGTGACCAATGTGGCCACCTTCGGCGCGTTTGTCGACATCGGCGTCCACCAGGACGGCCTCGTGCACGTCTCGCGCCTCGCGGACCGGTTCGTCAAGGATCCGCACGACGTCGTGAAGTCGGGCGACATCGTGCACGTCAAGGTGCTCGAGGTGGATCTCGAGCGCAAGCGGATCGCCCTCACGATGCGGTTCGACAAGCGGCCGGCCCAGGCCGCCCCGCGCGTGCAGGTGCCGCGCCCGCCTCGCGAGAGCGCGCCGCCGCGGCCGCCACGACGCAGCAAGCCCGTCGCGCCGCCGCCGGCCGTTCCGCGGGGGCCCGCCGTCGAGACGGCCATGGGCGCGGCGTTCTCCCGCCTGCTGAAGCGCTCCTAGCCGTGGATTCCACGATGCCGCTCGCGGCCGTCATCTTCGACATGGACGGCGTCCTGATCGACTCGGAGCCGATCCACTTCGAGGCGACGCGCGCCCTGCTCGCCGAGCAGGGCGTCACCTACACGCACGAGGCCAACGACAACTTCTACGGCTGCACCGACCGCGACGTGTTCCGGCTGCTGCGCGCCCGCTACCATCTGGAGCCGGCAGAGCCGGACCTGGCCGAGGCCTGGATCGGCCGAGTCGTGCACCTGCTCGGTCGTCCGCTGCAGGCGATGGCTGGTGTGCCGGTCGCGCTGTCCGCGCTGCGGGCATCCGGGCTTCGTCTGGCGCTGGCCTCGTCGTCTGCGCCCCGGATCATCCGGGCGACGCTGGCCGGCCTCGGCCTGGAAGGGATGTTCGAGCTGGTGGTTTCCGGGCACGACGTCGAGCGCGGAAAGCCCGCCCCGGACATTTTCCTCGAGACGGTGCGGCGCCTCGGGCTGCCGGGCGAGGCCTGCCTGGTGGTGGAGGACTCCTACAACGGTGTGTCCGCCGCTACGGCCGCCGGACTCCGGTGCGTGGCGGTGCCGTGTCCGTCAACGGTCGGACAGGACTTCTCGCGGGCCGCCGTGCGGCTGCGCAGCCTGCTGGACTTGCCGGCGTGGGTGGAGGCGGCACGCGCGGAGATCGTGGCGACGCGCTGAGAGAACCGATGGCCGGACGCGCTCGGCTCCGACACCGAGGCCGGCGTTCTCGAGCCGCGCAGGGCGCGTCAGCTGCGGAAAGCCGCCAGCAGTCCAGCGGCCGTGGAGACGGCGTGAGGCGGGTTCAAGCCGATCGCCGTTTCGTCGGAGAGGACGATGCCGGCGAAGCCGCGGGAGACGAGATCGAACAGGTGACAGACCTCTGACCGGGTTGGCTCGAGGTGGTCGGTCAGATGTTCGAGAACCTGGCCCGCCATCAGGACGGGCACGGCCAGGCGCGAGGGTTCGAGCGAGGCGACCGCGCGCGCCAGTGCCCCGGGGCCGAGCTGCGCGCCCAGGTCGCCGCGGCAAA
This sequence comes from uncultured Acidobacteriota bacterium, assembly GCA_963727765.1. Classification (GTDB taxonomy): domain Bacteria; phylum Acidobacteriota; class Vicinamibacteria; order Vicinamibacterales; family Fen-181; genus FEN-299. Next base: position 648,259 of record CAVSGZ010000007.1, on the reverse strand, counting down.
TCCAGATCGCGTCGACACGCGTGGCCATCTCCTCGAGGTGGGACAGCGCCTCGGCGCGCTCCACCTTGCCGACCACGCGGCTGCCCGGCGCCGCAGCGCGCAGCCAGCCGGCTTCGGTGCCGTCGATCATGAACGAGTAGGCCAGGGCGGCGGACTGGTGGGCGACAAGTCGGCACACGGCCTGGTCCCGCTCGGTCAGTCGTTCCAGCCGGACGGGATGCTGAACGACGTTCAGCCCTTTGTTCGGCTGAAGTCGGCCGCCCTCGGTGACCCGTGCCTCGAGCGTCCGCGGTCCCGTTCGTAGGATCTCAAATCTCACCCGCCCGTCGTCGACGCTGAGCGTGTCCCCGGCTTTCGTCTGGGCGAACAGTTCAGGGTGAGGCGCGTAGACATCCGCATCCTCTCCGGTCGAGAAGGACACGACGTCGTCGACAGCCACCGTGAGCGGAGCGCGCAGCCCGATCCGCATCTTGGCGCCCTGGAGGTCCACGAGGATCGGGGCCTCCGGGCACAGTCGCCGGACCGTCGCCAGCGCCAGAGACAACTCATCAAGGCCGAGGTGGGACGCATTCAGCCGGAACGCCGTTGCGCCGGCGACAGCCAGCTCGATGATGCGGTCGAAGGAAGCCGGCCCGAGTGTGGCCACCAGTTGTGCGCCACCTGCCCGGGCCGGCGAATCGAGAGGAAGGAAGGGCATCGTCGCCCATCCGCTACTTGCTGCTGTCGATGGCCAGCAGATCGATGTCGAACACGAGCATCCCCGTCGGCACGCCCGGCCTGGTGCTGCCCTCGTAGGCCAGCTTGGCGGGAATCCAGAAGCGCCGCGACTCTCCGGGGACCATCAACTGGACTCCCTCGGTCCAGCCCTTGATGACCTTGTCGAGCGGGAACGTGACGGGCATCCCTTTGACGACCGAACTTTCGAACATGTGGCCATCTGTCGTCCAGCCCGTGTAGTCCACGCTGACGACACTGTTGGCCTTCGGGTGCTGGCTCCCGGTGCCGGGCCTGAGGACCTTGCTGGCCAGGCCGGACGCGGTGACCTGGGCATCTGCGGGTGGAGCAGCCACGTCAGGCGGCGGTGTCGCAATCGGAGTCACGTTGAGGAGCATGAGTTCGAGCATCAGCGGCCCCTTCGGCTTGCCGGCAGCGCCTGCAAAGGCCAGTCTTTCGGGCAGCCAGACGCGCATTTTCTCCCCGGTCGTCATCAGGGCCAGAGCTTCATGCAGGCCGGGAAGGAGGATCCGGCTCATCGCCATGGGAGTGGCCGGCGAACCAAGCCCACCGGGCTTCTTCTCATCGGATTCCCTGGTCCAGAAGTAACCGACGAGCTTCACCCGGTCGTTGTCGGTCGGGGAAACCGTGCCGGACCCGGGCGTTTCGACCTTGTAAGCGAGGCCAGATTCAGTCTTCAGAGCATCCGCCGGGGGATTCTCAACCTGGGCAGCCATGGTGGGCTGCGCCGGAGCCTGCGCGAGCGCCGAGACAGGGGGTACGAGCGCGACGGCAGCGAAGACCGAGAGGACGATGAACGATATCCGAGACGTTGAGAAAGTCATAGCCGCTTATCCTGTCAGGTTTGTTCGAGGCGAGGCAAGCGTTTTGTGCCAGGCCTGAGCCTTGAGCTCTGAGTTCTTTGTTGTGCGGGGAAGATATGGTGGCCAGGCCCAGAGTTGAACTGGGGACACCCCGGTTTTCAGCCGAGTGCTCTACCAGCTGAGCTACCTGGCCACCTGCAGGAACAGAAATTCTACTGTGGGTCGGCCCCGGTTGTCGAGAGCGCGGCGGCCTTCGACGAATCGATGACGCGGTCCAGCAGCCGCGCAGGATCGCGGTCGACCAGCGGAATGGCCGCCGTGCCATCGAGGAATCCTTCCCGCCGCGCCCGTTCGATCTGGCTCACCAGATCGTCGAAGTACCCATCGACGTCGAGCAGCGCGCACGGCTTGTGGTGCAGGCCGAGTTGCGCCCACGTCAGCACCTCGAACAGCTCGTCGAGCGTGCCGACACCGCCCGGCAGCGCGACGAATGCGTCGCTCAGCTCGACCATGAGCGCCTTCCGCTCGGGCATCGAGCTCACGATGCGAAGCTCGGTCACGCCGTGGTGCGCGCGCTCGCGGCGCGCGAGCTGCTCGGGGATGATGCCAATGACGCGGCCGCCTGCCCGCAGCGCGGCGTCGGCCAGCTCGCGCATCAGGCCGACGTTGCCGCCGCCGTAGACCAGCGTGATCCCGCGCTCGGCCACGGTCCGCCCCAGCGCCCTCGCGGCAGCCGCGTAGGCCGGCCGCAACCCGTCGCTCGACCCGCAGAACACGCAGACGGAATTCACCGCACGCCCCGCTGGCGCGAAAGGCGCCACACGGTTCGGCCCCGCACGAACCACGCCACGAACAACCCGACCAGGAAGCCGGCCAGGACATCGGTGGGGTAGTGGACGCCGAGGTAGACCCGCGAGGCGGAGATGCCGACGGCGAGCACCCAGAACGCGGGGCTCGCGGCGGGCCACGCCGAGGACAGCATCAGCGCGCCCGCGGCCGAACTCGCCGCGTGGCCGGAGGGAAACGAAGGAGAAGACGGCGGGCTGCCGACCACCTGTGACGCCTCGAAGCGGACGTCTGGCCTGGCCCGGTGGACCAGCGGCTTGAGCACCTGGTCGGATGCAACCCAGGCCAGCAGCACCGCGACGCCGATCTGCCAGGCCGCCATCCTGCGGCGGCGATCGACGAGGGCGGTCACAACGGCCCCCGCGATCCAGACGACGCCCACGCTGCCAGCCACGGTCAGCGCCCACATGAGGCCGTCGAGCCACGGCGCGCGGTGCGCGGCGATCCAGCCGAGGATCTCGGAGTCCATCGACTAGGCTTCGGCCACCACGTCGCGCGTGAGGCCCAACTCCTTCCGCAAGCGGTCCTCGATCGCCTGCGCGGTGTCGGGGTTGTCGCGCAGGAACTGTTTGGCGTTCTCGCGGCCCTGGCCCAGGCGCTCGCCGTTGTACGCGAACCAGGTGCCGCTCTTGTCCACGATCTTGCGATCGACCGCGAGGTCCAGCACATCACCCTCGCGAGAGATGCCCTCGCCGTACAGGATGTCGAATTCGGCTTCCCTGAACGGCGCGGCCACCTTGTTCTTGACGACCTTCACCCGCGTGCGGCCGCCGATGATCGCGTCACCGTCCTTAATGCTGGCGATGCGGCGGATGTCGACGCGCACTGAGGCGTAGAACTTGAGCGCCCGCCCGCCGGTCGTCGTCTCGGGGTTGCCGAACATGACGCCGATCTTCTCGCGCAACTGGTTGATGAAGACGAGGCAGGTCTTCGACTTCGACACGACGCCAGTGAGCTTGCGCAGCGCCTGCGACATCAGACGCGCCTGCAGGCCCATCTGCGCTTCGCCCATCTCGCCCTCGATCTCGGCCCTCGGCACCAGCGCCGCCACCGAGTCGACGACCACGACATCCACGCCACCCGAGCGCACCAGCACTTCGACGATCTCCAGCGCCTGCTCGCCGTTGTCGGGCTGCGAGACCAGGAGGTTGTCGATATCGACGCCCAGCTTCTTGGCGTAGCTGGCGTCGAGCGCGTGCTCGGCGTCGACGAAGGCCGCCATGCCCCCCAGCTTCTGGGCCTGGGCGATCACCTGGAGCGCCAGCGTGGTCTTGCCCGACGACTCGGGGCCGAAGATCTCGACCACGCGGCCCCGGGGCATGCCGCCGATCCCCAGGGCGAAATCGAGGCTGATCGAGCCCGTCGGAATCACATCGACAGCGGCGACGGCGCCGCGATTGCCGAGGCGCATGATCGAACCCTTGCCAAACTGCTTTTCGATCTGGCTCACGGCGACATCCAGCGCCTTGTTGCGTTCGGTACGGTCGTCGGCGGGCATCTCGGCTCCTCTCTGATGAACCTGCTCGAGTTACGGCATTCTAGAGGCGTGCCGTCTCGAAAGTCAAGCGAAAGCTAATTGCTGTAATACGCTAAGAATATGTAAATACTATGGTTAGAGACGTATTGACTTTCGCCTCTCACCTCGCGTCGCCGTCTCATCTGGCAGAATCTTCAGCATCCTCGAGCGGAAGGGTGGCCGTCTCCGCCACTCGGGCCACTACTTTCATCCTGCGCACCGTGTCCGGGCCGAGCAGTTCGCGAAGCCGGATCAGGATCAGGCCCTGCGACCGCCTGACCTCGCGTCTCCAGACCAGTTCCGGCGCCCCGACTTCGAGTGTGCCGTCCTGGCGCAAGGCGACGCGTGTCGCTCGATCGATCGCCGTGCCCACCGCGAGCCGCCACGCCGCCTGGATCTTGCCCGGCGACATCGGACCCTGTCTGAGCAGGTCGCGGACGACCGCGGGGATCACGGCCTTGAGCGGTTCCACAATCCTGTCATTCTCTCATGTAAGATCAAGTCGTGCGCCTCGCCTCGGAATCTCCCACGTTGATTCTCGCCTCCGCCTCCCCGCGGCGCGCGGAGTTGCTGTCGGCGGCAGGTCTCGCGTTTACGACGAGAGCGGTCGAAGTGGACGAGCGACCGCTCGACGGCGAGCCCCCCAGGGACTACGTGCTCAGAGTTGCACGCGACAAGGCGCGAGCGTGTCCGGGGCCGGCCGGGGCGGCCGTGCTGGCCGCCGACACCGCCGTGATCGTAGACGGGCAGATCCTCGGCAAGCCGGTCGATTCCGCCGATGCCGTTCGCATGCTCCGGCTGCTGTCGGGGCGCGTGCACCTGGTCCTGACCGGCGTGGTGGTGCGGCGCGGTGAGGCGGAACTGGCGGCGGTCGAGTCGACCGCAGTGACGTTCGCCCGACTGAGCGATGACGACATCGCATGGTACGTCGGCACCGGCGAGTCGTCCGACAAAGCTGGGGCCTACGCCGTGCAGGGCCTGGCTTCCCGGTTCGTCGATCGCATCGACGGCTCGTACACCAACGTCGTCGGCCTTCCGGTGGCGGCGGTCTGGCGCCTTCTTGCCCGGCTGAACGGCGGCTGGTGGCCGGTGTCGGTCCGCTGACGAGAATCCGGCAGGCGGATTGACCGTCGCGTGGCGAGGGGGGTATTCTGGTCGGTAAGTTCCTGCGAAAAAGTGGCTATGTCGAACAAGGCCGTCAAGATCGGGCTGACGATCGTCGTGCTGGCTCTGGCGTTGGGGGGCTTGCTGCGGGCGACGCTTCGCGAGGGGACTGAGTACTTCAAGCACGTGGACGAGGTGCTCGCGAACCCGGCGCAGTGGCAGGGCAAGAACCTGCAGCTTCATGGGTATATCGTGAGGGACTCGATTCTTCGGAAGCGCGATTCGCTCGAGTACCGGTTCAAGGTGACCGCCAAGGTCGGTGACGACGTCCGCGTGGTGCCGGCGCAGTACACGGGCATCGTGCCGGATACGTTTGCCGACGACGCGGAGGTCGTGCTGAAGGGCAAGCTCGAAACCGACGGTTTCCATGTGGCGCCAAACGGTGTCGTGGCGAAGTGCCCGTCGAAATACGAAGCGAAGAAGAACGCCGCCGGTTCTCCCGGTGACTAGCCGGGCCGTCGCCGCGCGCCGTCACTCGTCCCGACGTTCATTGCATTCCCGTCTCTCTTTCCTGTCGCCCCCTCCGGCTCGATGCGACGCACGGCGTCGCGTCGCGACCATGGGGCTGCGTGCAGCCTGCGAGTAGACCATGGCCTCTCTGGGTACCTTCACGCTCCTTGCCGCGTTCGTCGTCTCGGCCTACGCCGCGGCCGCCGCGGTGGCGGGCGCCCGCCGCGCCTCGCGCAGCCTGGTCGAGAGCGCGATCGGGGCGTTCTACCTCGTGGCCGCGCTGCTGACGGTCGCCACCGCGGTGATCGTGCATGCGTTCGTCACCGACGACTACACGATCAAGTACGTCCAGCACTACTCGGACAGCTTCCAGCCGCTGGTCTACAAGCTGACCGCGTACTGGGGAGGCCTCGACGGCTCGATCATGTTCTGGGTCTTCCTGCTGGCGGTCTTCGGTTCGATCGCCATCCGGGTGAACCGCGAGCGCCATCGCGAGCTGACGCCGTACGTCGTGGCGGTCATCTCGCTGGTCGAGATGTTCTTCCTCTTCCTGATGGTGGCCCACAAGAACCCGTTCGATACGTTCCTGGTGTCGGTGCCCGAGAACGGGCGCGGGATGAGCCCGCTGCTGCAGAACCCGTACATGGTCATCCACCCGCCGGCCCTGTACATCGGCTTCGTGGCGATGACGATCCCGTACGCCTTCGGGATGGCGGCGCTCATCACCGGGCACGTGGACGACTCGTGGCTGCGGGCGGTGCGGCGCTGGACGATCGTCAGCTGGCTGTTCCTGTCCTTCGGTCTTGCGCTCGGGATGATCTGGGCCTACGAGGTGCTGGGCTGGGGCGGCTACTGGGGCTGGGACCCGGTCGAGAACGCGGGGCTGCTGCCCTGGTTCACCGCCACCGCGTTCCTGCATTCGTCCCTCGTGCAGGAGCGCCGGGGCATGCTGCGCGGGTGGAACGTGACGCTGGTCATCGTGACGTTCTTCCTCACCATCTTCGGCACGTTCATGACCCGCTCGGGCGTCGTGCAGTCGGTGCATGCGTTCGGTGAGGACCGGACGATGGCGGTTATGTTCACCGTCTTCATGCTGCTCGTGCTGGTAGTGAGCTTCGGGTTCGTCATCAAGCGGCTCGGGCTGCTGCGCAGCCGGCACGAGCTGGATTCGTGGGTGTCACGCGAGGGCGCCGTCCTGGCGAACAACTGGCTGATGATGTTCGCGGCCTTCTTCCTGCTGTTCACCACCATGTTCCCGACGCTCAGCGAGGCGCTGACGGGCCAGCGGATGACGGTCGGGCCGCCGTTCTTCAACACGTGGATGCTGCCCATCGGTCTGGCGCTGCTGTTCCTGACCGGCGTCGGGCCGCTGCTCTCCTGGGGCAGGTCGAGCCCGGGCGACCTGAAGGCGCGGTTCCTTGTGCCGGTGATTGTCGCGGTGGCGACGCCCGTGGCGCTGGCGCTCGCGCGCGTCCCGCTATGGCCGGTCGGCCTGTGCTTCTCGTTGTGCGCCTTCGTCGCCGTCACGATCGTGCAGGAATTCGCGCGCGGCACCGCCGTGCGCCGGCAGGCGACGGGCGCGAACTACCTGGTCGCGCTGGCCGGGCTCATCGCGCGCTCGAAGCGGCGCTACGGCGGTTACACCGTCCACCTCGGGATCGTGCTGATGTTCGTCGGGTTCGCCGGTGGCGCGTTCAAGATCGAGCAGCAGGTGCTGCTGAAGCTCGGTCAGCAGGCCGCCATCGGGCACTATGTCGTCCGCAACGACGGCATCCGCATCACCGACGACGGACAGAAGCAGATGATTACGGGGCACCTGACGGTGCTGCGCGACGGGACGCAGATCGACAGCGCGTACCCGGGCCGGTGGCTCTATCGGCAGCACGAACAGGAGGCGGTGAGCCAGGTGGCGATCCGGCGCGGCGTCGCCGAAGACCTGTACATCGTGATGCCGGATTTCGATCTGCAGAACCAGTCGGTGACCCTACAAGTGGTGGTCAACCCGCTGGTCGACTGGATCTGGGTGGGCTTCTGCCTTCTCGGTCTCGGGACGCTGATGGCGCTGCTGCCCGAGGAGATGTTCGGCTTCGAGAGGGCGAAGATGGGCGTGGCGACCGTGCCCGTCTCGTCGTCGGACCCAGTGGACCGGCAGCGCGGAGGCGAGGGCGGACGATGAGCGCACAGACCTCGACCAAGCGGGCGACCACGCCGGCGCGGCCGGCCGGCGGGACGGATGCCGGCCTGCAGCCCTGGCATCTGTTCCTGATCATGACGCTGCTCGCCACGTCGGCCGCAGCGCTGGCCACGCGCGACCAGCGTCCGGCCAACGTCATCTTCGTGTGCCTGACCGTCGCGGCCTCAGGCCTGGCCGCCTGGGCCGTCTACCGGACCGTCTGGCCGCTGGCGCAGCCGGAGTCGGTCGGGTCGCCCGAGGCGCTGGGCGGCCAGACCCGCGCGACGCTGGAGCGCGACAAGGCGCTTCTGCTGAGGGCGATCGAGGAGCTCGAATTCGACCGGGCGATGGGAAAGGTGTCCGAGGCGGATTGGCAGGAGATGACGGCCAGACTGCGGACGCGCGCGATCCGGGTCGTGGGCCAGCTCGACAGCGGGAGCGCCGCCTACAGTGAGCTGATCGAGCGCGAGCTCAACGCCCGGAAGGCGTCCGGACGAGGATCGGTCCCTGGCGGAGGCGCAGACCGCGCGCCGTCGGCCGGGCGCTCGGCAGCGAAGATGCTCATCGTCCTCGCCCTCTCGAGCGGGGCGCTCGTCGCGTCGCCCGCCCGTGCGCAGATGGGCGGGGCGGGAGTTCCCTCGGGTATGCCGGACGCGCGATCGATGTCGGGGATCCCGCGCATGGATCCGTCCCTGCCGACGGGCACGGTGTCGGTGCGGCTAGTCCGAGGGGTGATGACCAATCTCGTCGTGGGCTCCCAGGTAGAGTTCATCGTTGACGGCAAGTCACAGAGCGCGACGACCGATGAGACGGGCCATGCCGTGGTCAGCGGGCTCCCGGCGGGCGCGACGGTTCGCGCCGTGGCGACTCTCGGTGGGGAGCGGATCGACTCGGAGCAGTTCCAGATTCCGGCGCAGGGCGGCATGGTGGTCGTGCTCGTGGCCAGCGACAAGGCCGGCGCCGCCCAGATGGCGCAGTCGGCCGTTGAGGGCACGGTCACCATTGGCGGCCAGTCACGGGTCGTGGCGGTCTTCGAGGACGAGGAACTTCAGGTCTTCTATCTGTTCGACATTATCAACGCCGGCCCGGAAACGGTGAGGACGCGCCAGCCGCTGGTGTTCGACCTGCCGGCAGGCGCCACAAACGCGGGTCTCCTGGAGGGTGCGCCGCCGACCGCCGTGGTCAAGGGCGCGCAGGTGAGCGTGCCGGGTCCGTTTCCGCCGGGGATCACCAGCGTCCAGGTTACTTTCGCGATGCCTCCTTCCGACAGCGTGGCGATTCGGCAGAAGCTGCCCGTGGCGATGGCGCAGGTCGCGGTGATGGTGGAGAAGGTCGGTGCGGTGGTGGTGGCCTCGCCGCAGCTGACGACGATTCGGCAGGGCAGTAATGGCGGCAAGCTGTTCGTCATTGGGACCGGCTCGGGCCTGCCGGCGGACGGCGTCCTGGCATTCGACATCCACGGGTTGCCACATCCGGCCATCTGGCCCCGCGACACGGCGATAGCGCTCGGGTTTCTGACGCTGGCTGTCGGCGCGTGGGGCGCCGCGCGCACCCGCGGCCGATCGGCGGAGATGGCGGCGCGTCAGCAACTGGAGGCGCGGCGGGAACAGTTGTTCGGCGACCTGCTCGCGCTCGATGCCAGCAGGCAGGCAGGCGCCGTCGGTTCCGAGGCCGCTGTCGAGCGCCGTGGGCAGCTGATGAGCGAGTTGGAGCGGATCTACGGCGAGCTGGACACCGAAGCCTCCGGGACGGCTGGCAAGGAAGGACTGCAGGCGTGAGCTTCGACTTCGGCGAGGTGACGGTCCGCGAGGTGTCGCGGAGCTACGGCCGCCGACGTGCGCTGACCCGTGTCTCGCTGGCATGCCGTTCGGGCGAGGTGCTCGGCCTGCTCGGCCCCAACGGGGCGGGGAAGTCCACGCTGCTGTCGATCCTCGCGACGCTGCTCGCCCCGTCCGCCGGCGAGGTCCGGTACGGCGCGAAGACGGCCGCCGAGGCCGGGCCGTCGCTGCGCGCGTGCCTCGGCCTGCTCTCGCACGACCTGCACCTGTACCCCGAACTGACGGCCGCCGAGAATCTCCGCTTCTTCGCGCAGCTCTACGACGTGGACGATGTGGAGGGCCGCGTGGCGGCGGCACTGGACCGAGCCGGCCTCGTGCAGCGCCGCGACGACGTGGTGTCGGGCTTCTCGCGGGGGATGCGGCAGCGCCTCGCCCTCGAGCGCGCGCTGCTGCACGACCCGAGGCTGCTGCTGCTCGACGAGCCGTTCACCGGACTCGACGACGCGTCGGTGGCGGCGCTGGTGGCGAGACTGCGGGAACTGCGCGGCGCCGGCCGGATCCTCGTGGTCGTGACGCACGATCTCGACGTCGCCGAGCAGCTTCTCGACAAGGTGGCCGTCCTGAAGGAGGGCCGGCTTGTCGCGTTCGACGACGCGCACGGGAAGATCCGCGAACACTACCGGGCGCACGTGACGGAGCCAAGGTCCTGACTGGCGGCGGCAGGCGAAGGAAAGGCGGGCAACCGGTGCCGATGTTCCTGAAGGTCGCGTGGCTCGTGATGCGCAAGGACCTCACGGTGGAGGTGCGGAGCCGCGAGGTGATCTACACCACGATCTTCTTCGCGGTCGCCTGCGTGCTCGTGTTCGCGTTCGCCCTCGTTCGAGAGGGGCGTCCGCTCGAGGACGCGGCCGCCGGCATCATGTGGATCTCGGTGGCCTTCGCCGGGACGCTGGCCCTGGGGCGCACGTTCGAGCGCGAGCGCCACTCGGAGACCCTGCGCGCCCTGATGCTGGCGCCAACGAGCCGCCCGGCGATCTACGTCGGCAAGCTGCTCGGGATCGTCCTGCTGATGCTGGTGGTGGAAGCGGTGCTGGTGCCGCTGGTTGGCCTGCTTTTTCACGCGCCGATCGGGAGCGCGCCGGTCGAGCTGGCGGGCCTGCTCGTGCTCGGGACGGTCGGGTTCTCGTCGGTGGGCACGCTGTTCGCGGCCATGCTCGTCCGCGCCCGCAGCCGCGACGTGATGCTGCCGATCCTCCTCTATCCGATCACGATCCCGGTCATCATCGCCGGCGTTCGGGGCACGGCTGCGCTGTTCGAGCCGACGCCGGCCGTCGACCTGGCCCAGATGTGGATGGCGCTGCTGGCGTTCTTTGATATCGTGTTCGTCACACTGTCGCTCTGGACGTTCGAGCCCTTGATGACGGAATGAGGCCTATGAACCGCCTGTATCTTCCCGCGGTGACCTTGGCGATCGTGATGTTCGCCGTGGCACCGTTCTGGCTGATGAGCGCGCCGGACATCGAGGTCGCCAACGCCACATCGGGCGTGCTCCTCTCTTACAAGATCTTCTACTACCATGTCCCCTCGGCGATGGTGATGTTCCTGTCGGCGTTTGTCTGCGGCATCGCGAGCGCGGTCTACCTCTTCGGGAAGAGACCGGCCGCCGATCGCCTCGCCGCCGCCGCCGCGGAGCTGGTGGTGGTCTTCGGCCTGATCGTGCTCGTGACCGGGCCGATCTGGGCGCGCAAGGCGTGGGGCGTGTGGTGGCAGTGGGACGCGCGGCTGACCTCGACGCTGCTGATGTGGATGATCTTCATGGCCTACCTGCTGGTCCGCCGCTTCGGCGGCCCGGGCGCCGAGAGATTGTCCGCGGCGATGGCGGTGTTCGGGATGGCCAACGTGCCGTTCGTGTACGTCTCGGTCAACATCTGGCGGACCATTCATCCGACCACGCAGGTTGTCCCGACGCTGTCGCCGGGCATGCGCGGCGTGTTCTGGTTCTGCGTGCTGTCGTTCATGGTGCTCTTCGGCCTGCTGCTCGCGCTTCGCGCGCGGCTGGAGCAGCGCCGGGCCGATGTGGAACATCTGTATCTCCTGGCCGACGAAGAGTAGGGCCTGAAGCGAGAGGATTGACCATGCGGAGAGGAATGAGGTCGGCGCTCGTGGCGGCATGCGCGGCCGTCTGGCTGCTCGGTGGCACCGCCGCGGGGCTTTCGGCGCAGCCGGCGGCCCAGGCACCGGCGCCGATTCCGTCCGCGTCGGTCGGGCAGGCGGCCCAGAATCCCCAGGACCAGTTCGTCCCCGTCAAGACGCTGCCGCCGTCGCCGTCGGAGCAGCTTCCGGCGCAGACGCTCGTGATGGCGGCCTATGCCTTCGTGTGGGCGGTGCTGCTGGTGTACGTGTGGACCGTCTGGCGGCGGCTGTTGAAGGTCGAGCGGGAGATCCGCACGCTGGCCGAGCGGGTGGCAGACAAGACTGCGCGTTCGTGATCCGTCTCGGGCGCTGGGAGGAACGGGCCCCGGCGAAGCGCCGGCGCGCGCCCGAGGCTAGTGCCCCGAAAGCAGCCGCAGGCCGAGCTGGCGCGGGAACCCCGCCGCGAAGATGCGATCGCGGGCACGCTCGACCGGGTAGACCACGCGGCGCAACTCCCATCTCATCGCCTGCGTGTCGAGAATCCCGTAGGCCGCCCGCGGGTCGCCGTCGCGGGGCTGGCCGACGGACCCCGGGTTGACCACGTAGCGACGACCGTCGCCGAGCGAGATTCCAGCCCCTTCAGCACCCGCTGCCGGCAAGACTTCCAAGCTGCCGTCGGCACCCGACGTCGCCACATACGGCAAGTGGGTGTGGCCGAACAGGCACACGGGGCGCACCGCCGCCTCGAGCGCCTCGAGGACGTCCAGCTCGTTGTGCAGGTACCAGTCCTCGTCCTGGGGTGAGCCGTGGCAAATCTCGACGACGGGTTCGACGACGATCGGCCCTCGGGGCAACGCCGCCAGGTAGTCGAGCGAGTCCCTGGACAACGCCTGCCTCGTGAGCTCGACGGACATACGCGCCAGCGGGTTGAACCCTTCGTCGTTGTCGATGCCGGCGATGACCTTGTCGTGATTTCCGCGGACGATGGCGAGGGGATTGAGAGCGCGGACCCGGGAGACCACCAGCTCCGGCTCGGCGCCGTAGCCGACCAGATCGCCGAGCACCAGGACTCCCTCGGTGGGTACGCGGTGCGCGTCTTCGAGCACCGCGTCGAGCGCGTCGATATTCGAGTGAATGTCGCTCAGCACCAGGTAGCGCACGGACTTAGTATCCCAGCCATTCGAGCACTCGTTCAACCAGTTCTTCGGCCGGCGCCGCGGCGTCGAGGCGCAGGTGGGCGAGCTGGTAGGCGAGACGTCGCTGGCGAAAGAGCGCCTCGAACTGCGCCCGGTCGGCCGCAAGGGGGCGTCGGCCGTCCGGGGGGACGCGGACGAGCGCGAGCGAGAAGGGGAGGTCGAGCCAGACGGCGAGGCCGTTGGCGTTGATGAGGGTCCGGTTGTCGATGTCGACGTAGGTTCCGCCGCCCGTGGCCACCACGGCCTCCTGGAGAGGGAGCACACTGCGGAGCACGTCGCGTTCGACGCTCCGGAAGTACGGTTCGCCGCGCCGCGCGAACAGGTCGGCCACCGTGCAACGCTCGCGCGCCTCGATCAGCTCGTCGAGGTCCTCGACGCGCCAGCCCAGCCGCCGGCCGAGCGCCCGGGCCAGCGTCGTCTTGCCGGCGCCCATGAACCCGACGAGGTACAGCTTGTCGGTCCTCATGCCGCCAGCGCCTCCAGCGTGGCGAAGAACCCCGGGTACGAAACGTCCACCGCGTCGGCACCGAAAATTGTGGTCGGGCCGGACGCCCCCAAGGCCGCAACCGCGAACGCCATGGCCAGGCGATGGTCGCCGGCCGCGTCGGCTGCGCCGCCCGGCAGTCTGCGGGTGCTCCACACGTGGAAGCCGTCGGGATGCTCGTCGACGCTCGCTCCCATGGAGCGGAGGCCGGCCGCGAGCGCCGAGATCCGATCGCTCTCCTTCACGCGAAGTTCCGCCGCTCCGGTGACCGTCATCTCGCCGCCGAACGTGGCCAGCGCGGCCAGCGCAGGCAGTTCGTCGATGAGTCCCGGCACCTCGTCCAGACCGACGACGATCGGGGCCAGCGCGTCGTGACGGATGCGGAGAGTCCCGGCGGGCTCCTCGGAGGGGTCGGTGACCCAGGCGTCGACGGCAGCCCCCGCCCGACGCAGCACGTCGAGCAGGGCGGTGCGCGTTGGGTTCAGGCCGACGCCTTCGATGAGCAGGTCCGACCCCGAAAGACCGGCGGCCGCCACGCACCAGAACGCCGCCGACGAAAAATCGCCGGGGATGCTTGCGTCCACCGCCGCCAGTGTCTGGCCGCCCGACACCGAAACGGTGGTGCCGTCCACCTCGACGATCGCGCCGAACCGACCGAGCGCCAGTTCGGTGTGGTTGCGCGTCTGGCGAGGCTCGGTGACCCGCGTGGTTCCCCGGGCGCCGAGGCCGGCCAGCAGGACGGCGCCCTTCACCTGCGCGCTCGGCACCTCGGTCCGGTGGTGGATGGCGTGGAGGTCCCCACCGGTGATGGTCATGGGCAGCCGGCCGTCGTTCGATTCGATGCGGGCGCCCATCCGCGTCAGCGGGTCGATGACGCGGCGCATCGGGCGACGCGCGAGCGAGGCGTCGCCGGTGAGGCTGGTCGAAAACGGGTGAAACGCGAGCAGGCCGGTCAGCAGCCGGGTGGTCGTGCCCGAGTTGCCCGCATCAAGAGCGCCTGCCGGGGAACCAAACGGGCGCGAACCACGTCCGATGATGGTGACCGAGTCTCCCGCGCGGTCCGTGGCCATGCCGAGCGCGTCGAGGCATCGGAGCGTGGACCGGCAGTCGGCGCCAGGCGCGAAACCGCGGATGACCGTTGTCCCCCGCGCGAGCGACGCCAGCATCGCATATCGGTGGGCGATCGACTTGTCGCCTGGCACGCGCACGCGGCCCCTGACGGCGCGGGCGGGCCGCACGACGATGGACCCGGACCGGACCATCCGGGCACTATAGCATCAGTCCGTGACGTGGACGCCGGTGCGGGAAGCGGAAATCGCCGGGAATCGCCGTTTCGGTGCTGGACCGTCTTCAGCGGCCTGTGTTACTTTGAGCCAACCAGCGGGGCCCACGTCGTCCGATCATTTGCCGAATGTCCGAGACCGGTCACAACATCCACGTCGAGTTTCCCAGCCTGGTCGAGATGCTCGACCTCGTCCAGGCCATTGTGGAACAGCTCGGTCAGATGCTCCGCGTCGACGAGGACTCGCAGCACTGGGTCGAGGTCGCGGTTCGTGAATCGGTCATCAACGCCATCAAGCACGGCAACCACCACGATCCCTCGAAGGTCGTGGAGGTCGACTTCACGATGGTCCCGGCGGTCGAGCCCACCGAGTTGCGCGTGCGCGTGAGGGATCACGGCCACGGGTTCGACCCTGCCAGTCTGCCCGACCCGCTCGCCCCCGAGAACATGCTCAAGGCCAGCGGCCGGGGCATCTTCTTCATGCGCAGTTTCATGGACGAAGTCCGGATTGAACCGGCGCAGGGCGGGGGCACGGCGGTCTACATGCGGAAGCGGTACACACGAACATAATGGATCCTCTCTTCCTGGCGACCGCGGTCGAGGCCGTCCTCGCGGCCGGCGACCTGCAGATGGCGAGCTTCGGCGCGAATTTTCGGGTCGAGAAGAAGGGGGCGATCGATCTGGTCACCGATGTCGACCTTGCCGTGGAGCGGACGTTCCGCGCCATGGTGGCCGAACGGTTCCCCGACCACGTCGTGCTCGCGGAGGAGCTGGGCGCGTCGGGGCCATCGACGGCGAAGCACTGCTGGATCTTCGACCCGCTCGACGGGACGACCAACTACGCGCATGGCCTGCCGATCTTCGCCTCCTCGCTCGCGCTCGAAATCGACGGCATTGTCCGCGTCGGCGCGATCTACGACCCGACTCGCCGCGAGCTGTTCACCGCAACGCTTGGCGGCGGCGCGTATCTGAACGGCGTCCCGATGCACGTCTCGTCGACACCGTCGCTCATCGACGCCGTCCTGGTCACCGGCTTCCCCTACTCGGTTCATCAATCCTGCGACGAGCTGGTGAGCCTTTTCTCGGCGTTCCTCTCCAAGGCGCAGGCCGTTCGCCGCCTCGGGTCGGCGGCGCTCGATTTGTGCTACGTGGCGGCCGGGAGGATGGACGGCTTCTGGGAGCAGCACCTCAAACCGTGGGACGTGGCGGCGGGCGCACTGATGCTGACCGAAGCCGGCGGGCGCATCACGGCGCTGGACGGGTCGCCGTTCGACGTCCGCCAAGGGCAGCTGATGGCCTCCAACGCTCCCCTCCATCCCGCGCTGCTCGAGGTCGTTCGAGACTGGCGCGCCGGGCGGCAGACGGCCGTCGAGAGCTGACCTCCTGGGAGGTCAGTCCCATCAGCCACCTGGAAATATTGGCGTATTTCGGCGTAGCCGATCTGGCATCGATCCTGCTATTTCAATACCCGTGGCCAGTGCAGGCGCGGGACGAGCGTTTCGCGTCCCGCTGACAGGCCGAAGGAGAGCCCAACATGCATCGAACAAGAACCCTGGTTGCCGCGTTGCTCGTCGGCATGGTGTGGGCCGCGCCTGCCATGGCGCAGCAGACGCTGTCACTGAACGTCGGGTGGTTCACCGTGCGCGGGATCGCCGACCGTGTGCCCGGTGACACCGTGGTCGCGAACCTCTTCGCCGAGTCGCCCTACGCGCTCTCCTACCGTATGTCGGACTTCGACAATGTGACCTACGGCGTGGATTGGCTGTTTCCGCTTGGCGAGTTTTTCGAGGGCGGCGTCGGCGTCAACTACTACTCGCGGACTGTGCCGAGCTTCTATCGGGATCTGACCGACGAGAGCGGCGCCGACATCAGGCAGAATCTCGGCCTGCGGACGGTCCCGGTGACCGCCTCGCTCCGGTTTCTCCCGACGGGCCGCCATTTCCCGATCCAACCCTACGTCGGCTTCGGCGTGAGCGTGATCCCGTGGCGGTACTCCGAGGTCGGGGATTTCGTCGACACGTCCCAGAACATCTACACGGCGAACTACCATGACTCGGGCGTGACGGTCGGCCCGATGGTGATGGCGGGCATCCGCATCCCGGTGGCCCACGTGTTCGCCCTGGGCGGTGAGGTGAGATACCTGAAGGCCGACGCCCCGCTCGATCCGACGGTCGGGTTCCTTGGCGATCGGATCGACCTCGGCGGCATCAGCTATCTGGCGACGTTCAACATTAAGTTCTGAGGCGGCAGGTCGGGAGTCGGGGAGCCGCTGCGCATCGCGAGCGCCGGCTCCTCGACGCGCCGATAGAGCGTCACGCCGCCCGCATCGGCCACGCGCGTGAACCCGCGAACGAACCCTGGGTACTCCCGGGCTCGCTCGGCCAGCACGTCGCCCCCCTCCGACAGTTCGTCCATCAGGATCCAGCCGACGTGGACTCTAGGCGACTCAATCGCCGCCGCCCACAAGACGCCGTTGCCTTCGTGGACGACGTCCCGCACCTGCACGCCGATCGAGGACAGCTCCTGGACGTAGTGCGAGAGCGATCCCAGGCTGACCAGGATCTTCTCGTGTCGCCAGTGTTGTCCGAGGTACTCGGTGAGGACCCGTCGCTGCAGGCTGTGCTGGCGATCGAGCTGCGCCTCCTGCACCATCGGCGCCGCCCCATCGAACGGACGGGTTTCGACGAGCACGAGGGCGACCAGCAAAACCGCGGCGATGATCCGGAACCGCCGGGTCAGGCCGACGCCAATCCCCGCCCATACGGCGAACGCGGGCACGAGCGGCACCATGTACCGGAATCGGAAAGGGTGCCCGATGAAAAAGGCGTACCAGGGAAGCGCCGCGCTCGCGGCCATCGCGAGGACGACGAGCGTTCGGGCCTGTGTTCGATCCCGGACGCCGTTGACGAAAGCAGCCGCCAAGCCGGCCACCGAGCAGAGCAGCACGCCGTATCCGTTCAGATGATGGCTGGCCCACCAGATCGAGCCCATGGTCTTGAACGGGCGGCCCATGTCGGGGTTGTCCACGACGTAGAAGCCGCCTGTCACGAACCAGTGGCCGACCGACAGACGGCTCTGGAGCATGAACAGCGCGATGGCGGCGAGCGGATAGACGGCCAGGCCCGCCGTGCGCCGCACGGCGCCGCCAAACGGCACCCCCCGCCGCCAGAGGGCTCCTACTGCGAGTGCCAACGCGGCCGCGGTGACCGGCCAGGCCTCGTAGCGCGTGAGGCACGCGGCGGCCATGAGCAGGCCGGTGCCATTGAGACCCCGCCTCCCGTCCTCGTCAACCCATCGGCTCAGGGCCAGAACCGACATCATCGTGAGGCCGAGAAGAAGCGGCTCGGTCATCGGCGTGGCCTGGAGGTAGAGCAAATCGGGATTGAGGACGAGGACCGACAGGCCGGCCACCACCGCCGACCGCGAGCCGGTGGCGTCGAGAATCAGGTGGGCGCAGGCGTAGGCGAGCAGGCCGAACGACAGGATGGAGAGCGCGACGGCGAATGCCCCGGTCCGGTAGAAGAAGTCGACCTGGACCGGGACGAGGTTCAGCAGGTGGGGCAGTGGCAGCCACACGGCGCCCAACTGGATCCACCCCGGCGTGAGGCTGTCGATGACGCGGCGCGCGACGACCAGGTGGGCCTTGGCGTCGTAGTGGCTGAGCGTGAGGCCAGCCCGGGCGTAGAACCAGGCTGCGTAGGTGCCGAGGGCCACGGCGACCACGGCGGCGATGGCAGGCGTCGGTTCGCGACGGCGGCCCGGCGTTGGAGGGGTGTCGGCTATAATCAACGGATCTTGCAGTCTCACGTCATTGTACTTCGCTTCGTGCCCAACCGGTCGCACGGCTGCGGCCCCAAACGGGGCCGCGCATGAAACGCCTGGTGATGTGGGCCCAGGGCCTGGCCATCTCGTTTGGCGGGCCCGGCCTGTTTTTCGTCGGCTTCCTGGATTCTTCGTTTCTCTCGCTGCCCGAGGTCAACGACATCCTCGTCGTCTGGATGGTCACCCAGCACAAGGAGCGGGTGCTCTACTACGTCGCCATGTCGACGCTGGGTTCGATTGCCGGCTGCCTCGTGATCTATTGGCTGGCCTACAAGGGGGGCGAGGCGTTCGTCCGCCGCCGCTTCGGCTCGGGCAGCGTCGAGCGGGGGCTGTCAACCGTTCGCCGCTACGGCCTGCTGGCCCTGCTGGTTCCCTCGATGCTGCCGCCGCCGGCGCCGTTCAAGATCTTCGTGATTCTGGCCGGCGTGGTGCGGATCCGGCCGCTCAACTTCATCGCCGCCATCGGCATCGGCCGCGGGCTGCGTTACCTGATCGAAGGGCTGCTGGCCGTCTGGTATGGCGACATGGCGCTGCGGTACATCGACGAGCACGGAAGGATGGCTGCCCTGATCGCCGCGCTCGTTGTGCTGGCGGTAGGGTTGGCCGTGGCCTGGTGGCATCGGCGCCGCCCCGCCACCGAGAGCTGACTTGAACGGGAACCGGCCTCAGTGCCGGTGGGGATGACGCCGTGTCACGTAGACGACGGCTCCGGAGAGCGAGAAGAGCATCACGACGGCCGTCGCCCCGAGCGAGAGGGCCAGCGCCGAGTGGATGGGCAGGCCTATCCGGCTGAAGTAGAACGAGAAGGTCGCCTCCCGGACGCCGAAGCCGTTCACTGACACCGGCACCATCTGCACGACGAGCGACACCGGGACGATGACCGCCAGGTTCGACATCGAGATCGGGATGTTGAGGCTGCGGGCCACCGCCGCATAGAAGACCACCAGCATTCCCTGCACGACGACCGCCCCGGCAAACGTCTGGAGCAACGACGACGGCCTGTTGCGGAACCGGCCGAGGATGTCGGTAAGCCTCTCGATCTGGCCGCCGACCCACTCCGGGTGAAACACCGTCAGCGGCTGCAGCAGTCGGCCGACGCCGGCGGGGGCGAGGATAGCGGGAACCGAGACCAGGGTGGCCAGCAGGAAGCCGGTCCACAGCCACGACGGCAGGACAGGCACCGCTCCGGTGCCGGCGCGGACCGCGATCGTGGCTCCCGTCGCCGCCACCAGGACGAGGCCCAGCATCCCGAGGCAGCGATCGACCAACACAACGGTGGTCGCCAGAGTCTTGGACTGGGCCGGCCGAACCGTGTCGCGAATCCGGATGACGTCGCCGCCGATGTTGCTCGGCAGGAAATTGTTGAAAAAAGCCGCAACCAGGTACGAGCCCAGCAGGCTGGGCCCCGGGACCGCGACGCCCTGTGTGGCCAGGAGCAGCCACCAGCGCCACGTCGACACCACCATCTGAACCATGTAGATGCCGAGGGCGATCAACACCCAGGGCAGCGACGCGGTCTTCACGCTCTGCCACAGGCTGGCCAGATCGGTGCGCGCGAACAGGATGGCCAGAAGTCCGAGGCTGACGACCAGCTTGAAGCCGAGGAAGAGAAATTGTCTGGTCCGTGTTCGATCGGCCCCGAGGCCTGTTTCGACGTCGGCGGTGAGAACTTCAGAATCCATCGTCAGGCAGCTGGGCCGCGGAACACAGAAGCGTTCCGCACGGATTGCCGGAAAAACCAAGGCTAGCACGGTCGGTTTTGGGTGTCCACTGCCCGCTCCGACCCCTCTGGGTATAATCGATTGACTTCGCCAAACGACGTGATGGTGGTGTGATGCCGTACCGATCCCCGCTCGAGACCAAGATCGCCAGGAAGACCACGCAGGCCATCTGCGACTTCGAGATGATCGAGGACGGTGACCGGATCCTGGTCGGCCTGTCGGGCGGCAAGGACAGTTGGGCCCTGATGCAGATCCTGGACGTTCTCCGGCGCCGGGCGAAGATGAAGTTCAGCCTGGTCGCGGTGAACGTGGATTCCGGTTACGCCGACTACGACCACGCCCTGATCTCGCAGACCTGCGATGAGCGGGGCTGGGAGTGCCGCATCGAGCACACCACGATCGGCGAGGTCATGGACGACCTGCTCGACGTCGGCGATACGCCCTGCTCGCTGTGCGGCAAGCTCCGCCGCGGCGTGCTCTACCGGGTGGCGACAGAGCTCGGCGCCACCAAGATCGCGCTCGGCCACCAGGCCGACGACTGCATCGAGACGCTGCTGCTGAACCTCTTCTTCGAGGGCAACCTCAAAGCGATGCCGGCGCGCCTGGTGTCGGACAACGGCGCGCACGTCGTCATCCGCCCGCTGGTCTACGTCAGCGAAGCCGAAGCCCGGGCCTACGCGAAGGAATGCGAGCTGCCGATTGTCGGCTGTTGCTGCCCGTCGTGCGGGGACCTCAGCCTGCAGCGGCAGCGCGTGAAGCGCCTGCTGCTCGACCTCGAGCGGGAGCATCCGGGGCTGAAGAACTCGATGCTGGCCGCCCTGCGCAACGTGGCGCCGACGCACCTGCTCGACGCCCGCCTGAACCCGCCCGGGGCGCTGCGGTCGCGCACGACCCGCGAACTGGGGCACGAGGGCTGATGCGCGCCGTGATCCAGCGCGTGGCGTCGGCCCGTGTCCTCGTGAACAGCGAGGTCGTCGGGGAAATCGGGGCCGGCCTGCTCGTCCTGCTGGGAGTCACTCACGGTGACACGGCGGAGCAGGCAGCCTATCTTGCGGGGAAGGTCGCCGGCCTCCGCGTCTTCGAGGACTCAGGCGGCAGGATGAACCGGTCGTTGGCCGACGTCGGCGGTTCGGTGCTCGCCGTCTCCCAGTTCACGCTGTACGGCGACTGCCGCAAAGGGCGCCGGCCTTCCTTCGACGCGGCCGCCAATCCGGAGGACGCCCGGCAGCTGTACGACCGGTTCGTCGCCGACCTGCGCGGACTCCGTGTGCCGGTCGCCACCGGCGTGTTCCAGGCCCACATGCAGGTCGAGCTGGTCAACGACGGACCGGTCACGATCCTCCTCGACACGGAGAAAGACCGATGATTCCCGTCGTCAAGGCGCACGCCTACGGCAACGACTTCCTGTACGTCGACGAGTGGAACGCGCTCGAACGCGATCGCGTCGCGCTGGCGCGAGCCATTTGCGACCGTCACACCGGCATCGGCGCCGACGGCCTGATCCTCTACCGCCGGACGCCGGATGGCGCTAAGATGCGCCTGCTGAACGCCGATGGCAGCCACGCGGAGGTGTCTGGAAACGGCGTCCGCGGCCTGGCCGCCCTGCTGATCGATGTGTTCGGCTTTGCGTCGGCCGACGGGACGGTTCGGGTTCACACCGATGCCGGGGAGAAGACGCTGACGCTGGTCGGCCGGGAGGGCCGGCGACCCGTGTTTCGCGCCGAGATGGGGCAGCCGGCACAACTGGCACGGCAGACCCTCGAGATCGCTGGCGAGCCGGTAGGCGTCGTCACCCTCAACGTGGGGAATCCGCAGTGCGTCCGGCTGGAATCCCCTCTCAGCGAGGACCGGCTCCATCGCCTCGGTCCGGCTCTCGAGCGCCATCCGGTGTTTCCAGGCGGCACCAACGTCGAAATGGCCGAAGTCGAATCGCCAAGTCTCGTCCGCATTCTCATCTGGGAGCGCGGCGTCGGCCCGACGCTCGCGTCGGGAACGGGGGCGTGTGCCGCCGCTGTGGCGGCCGCGGCATACGGTGGCGCCGGCCGCGATGTTCGCGTCGTGTCCCCAGGAGGCAGTCAGCGTGTCGAGTGGCGCGAGGACGGCCTCTTCCTGACGGGCTGGGCGGAAGTCGTGCTCCGCGGGGAGTGGACACCGTAGGCTGGTCGGAAGAGTCCGCGTACTTCGGCCCCGCGGAGGCGGCAGTTCCTGCCGCCGGCCGCGTTCCGTCGGGAACGTGTGCGCCATTCGCGCCCGGTTGCCGTCTCGCCCGGTTCTTGCAGCAGCCATCCACGGACCCGGTCCGCATCGCATTCCGCGAAGCGCACGGACCAGTTGCGATATAAATGATCGGTAAGGGCAGCGCTGTGACCGCCATGCGCGACGACCGGCCGCGCGAGAAGCTCGGGCGCCTCGGTGCGTCTGCGCTCGGCGACAACGAGCTGCTGGCCATCGTGATCGGGAGCGGAACGGCGGGCACCGGGGCCCTGGGCCTGGCCACGGCGCTGTTGTCGACGTGCGGCGGCCTGCACGGCCTGCTGCGGACGAGTCGCGACGAGCTGCTGCGCGTGAGGGGCCTGGGGGAGGCCCGTTCGGCGCAGGTGCTGGCCGCTGTCGAGATCGGCCGGCGCGTGCTGGCCAGCCGGCCGCACGAGCGCCGACAGGTCGTGTCGCCGCGCGACGCCGCCGAGATCCTGATGCCGGAGTTCAGCGCCAGGCCGGTCGAGCAGTTCGGCCTGCTGCTGCTCGACACGCGCCACCGCGTTATTCGGACGACGGTGCTGAGCATCGGGTCTCTGAACGGCGCGGCGGTGGAGCCACGCGAGGTGTTCAGGCAGGCGCTGATGGCATCGGCGGCGGCCGTCGTGCTGTTCCACAACCATCCCTCGGGGGATCCCCAGCCGAGCCGGGAGGACGTGGACCTGACACGCCGGATGGCGGCGGCCGGCGTGCTGCTCGGAATCGCCGTCATCGACCACGTCGTGCTCGGCGACGGACGCTACTGCAGCTTGAAGGAATCCGGGTACATGTAGACATGGCCAAGATCCTGTACTTCGACTGTTTTGCCGGGGCCTCCGGGGACATGGTGCTCGGCGCCCTCCTCGACGCCGGGCTTCCCCTGGGAGAGCTGGAGTCGGCGCTCGGGAGTCTCATGATTCCCGGCTACCGCCTGTCGGCCGATCGCGTGACGAGGTCCGGCCTCTCCGCCACTAAGTTCCGCGTTCACGAGGACGGCGTCCCGTCGGGACACGGTGAACGGACACACCATGACCCGGGTGGTGCGCACGTGCACCATCACGACGGGGAGACTCACGCACAGGGCGGGCATCGCTCGCTTGCCGACATCCTGGCCCTGATCGACCGGTCGGGGCTGTCGCCCGCGGCGCGACGACGGGCCTCGGCCCTCTTTCAGCGTCTGGCTGAGGTCGAGGCGACCATCCACCAGATGCCGGTCGAGCAGGTCCACCTGCACGAGGTCGGCGCGCTCGACTCGATCATCGACATCGTCGGATCGGTGTTCGGCCTCGAGTGGTTCGGGGCGGACCGCGTGCTCGCCTCGCCGCTCAACGTCGGCGGCGGGATGGTCCGGTGTGCGCACGGCGTTTTCCCCGTGCCGGCGCCGGCGACGCTGCGGCTGCTCGAGGGGGTGCCGATCTACTCGAGCGGCGTGCAGATGGAGACGGTCACGCCGACCGGTGCGCTGCTCGTCACGGGCCACGCGAGTAGCTACGGCCCCCTGCCGCCGATGAAAGTCGAGGGAATCGGCTACGGGGCGGGGGATCGCGAGCTGCCCGGGACGCCGAACGTCCTGCGGATCGTGCTCGGCGATGATGCGGCCGGCGAGCAGGGGCAGCGCGTCGTCGTCCTCGAGTGCGAGATCGACGACATGAATCCGCAGATCTTCGGCCCGCTCATGGACCGGCTCTACGAGGCTGGGGCGCTGGAGGTGTTCTACACGGCTGTCCAGATGAAGAAGAACCGCCCCGGCACACTGATGACCGTCGTGGCTCCGCCGGAGTGCCGCGAGGGGCTGACCACCATCGTTTTTCGCGAAACGACGACGATTGGGCTACGCTATCAGGAACTGGCGCGCGCCTGTCTGGAGCGGGAGGTCGTCGTCGTCGAGACCGCCGTCGGCCCGGTGCGGTTCAAGGTGGCGAGGCAGGGTGCCGACGTCCTGAACGCGGCGCCGGAGTTCGACGACTGCGCGCGCCTGGCGGCCGAGCGGTCGCTGCCGATCAAGCAGGTGCAGGCGCTGGCCGTCGAGGCCTACTGGCGATCGCACCGGGTCTAGTCCGTCACCCCCAACGCTGGAGTGGCACGCACGCGTATGTCGCGCTTCTACCTGACCACCGCCATCGATTACGTCAACAGCCGCCCCCATCTGGGGACGGCGTACGAGAAGATCACCGCCGACGTCATTGCCCGCTACAAGCGCCTCTGCGGCATCGAGACGCACTTCCTGATGGGCAACGACGAGCACTCGCAGAACGTCTACCGCCGCGCCGTCGAGCGGGGCCTCGACCCGATCGTCTACTGCAACCAGATGGAGCGGGAGTTCAGGGATGTCTGGGGGCGGCTCGAGGTGTCTTTCGACGACTTCATCCGCACCACCGAGGAGCGCCACCGCGACGGCGTCAGGGCGATGGTGCAGCGGATTGCCGACCGCGGGGATCTCTACGACGCCTACTACGAGGGCCCCTATTGCGTCTCCTGCGAGGCCTTCAAGCCGGAGAAGGACCTGGTCGAGGGCGTGTGCCCGGTCCATGGGACCAGGCCGGAGTGGATCAAGGAGAAGAACCACTTCTTCCGCCTCTCGCGCTACCGCGACGCGCTGCTGGCGCACTTCGAGGCCCACCCCGAGTTCCTGCAGCCCGACGTAAGGCGCAACGAGATCCTGCGCCTGATCGAAGGCGGGCTTGATGATATCTCGATCAGCCGGGCGGGGCAGCTCTGGGGGATCCCGCTGCCGTTCGACAGCCAGAGCGTGGTGTACGTCTGGTTCGACGCGCTCGTCAACTACGCGTCGGCCGTCGGCTACGGGCGCGACGAGGCGGAGTTTGCGCGATGGTGGCCCGCCGACCTGCACATCATCGGCAAGGACATCACCAGGTTCCACTGCGTCATCTGGCCCGCCATGCTGATGAGCGCGGGGCTGCCGCTGCCTCGCCAGGTGTTCGGCCACGGGTTCGTGCACTTCAAGGGTCAGAAGATGAGCAAGTCGCTCGGGACCGTGCTGGACCCGATCGAGGCGGCGGAGAAGTTCGGGCCCGACCCGCTGCGGCTCTACCTGGTGAAGGAGATCCCCTACGGACAGGACGGCGACTTTTCGTGGGAGCGGTTCGAGGAGCGCTACAACGTCGACCTGGCCAACAACCTGGGGAATCTCGTCAACCGCCTCGCGGTGATGACGGAGAAGTACCGGCAGGGGCGGCTGCCGACGGCCCCCGGAGGACCGGGCCGGCTGGCGGGCGTGGCCGAGGGCGTTGTGCGCCGCTACCGGCGCGCCCTGGACGGCTACGCGCTGCACGAGGCGGCGGCCGCGGCGTTCGCGCTCGTCGACGCCGCGAACGAGTACATCGCCGAGACCGAGCCGTGGTCGCTCGCCAGACGGGGCGAGCAGGACCGGCTGACCCAGGTCCTGTGCGACGAAGTCGAGGTGGTGCGGATTGCCGCGCTGCTGTTGCTGCCGATGATGCCGGGGTCGGCCGCGGAGATCCTGCGCCGGATGGGAGAGACGCGTGCGCCGCACGAACTGAGGCTCGACCCCGACGCGGCGTGGACGACAACCGCCGAGCGGATTGTTCTCCGGAGCGATCCGCTGTGGCCCCGCCTGGAGGCTGCACCCTCACCCGTCGCGGCGACCGCGCCCCGAACCCAGGAGACGATCATGAATGACCAGTCAGTCGTTGGAGAGCCCACGCCCGGAAGGGGCACGACGCCGGCCGCGCCGGCTGCGCCTGCCGTGCCAGCGGCGCCCGCTGCGCCGGTCGCGGGGGCCGCGCCTGCGGAGGGAGAGAAGATCGGGATCGACGAGTTCGCGAAGATCGACCTCCGTGTGGCGAAGATCCTGGCGGCCGAGAAGGTCAAGGGCTCGAGGAAGCTCATCAAGATGCAGATCGACGTCGGCGCCGAGCAGCGCACGATCGTCGCCGGCATCGCGGAGGCCTACGAGCCCGAGTCGCTGGTCGGCCGCTCGGTCGTGATTGTGGCGAACCTGAAACCGGCGAAGCTGATGGGGATCGAGTCGAACGGGATGGTGCTGGCGGCGAGCCCGGAGGGGGGGCTGCCCGCCCTGCTCGGGTTCGAGAATCCTCCGCCGCCCGGAAGCCGAATCAAGTGATCGACAGCCATTGCCACCTCGCCGACGTGGCGTTCGCCGACGATCTCGACGAGGTCGTCGATCGTGCGCGGGAGGCCGGCGTGTCCGATGGCCTCTGCATCCTCGCCTGCGGCGACGCGACCGAGCAGGCGGCCGCCGAGCGCGTCAGGAAGCTGTGGCCGGGCCTGCGCTTCGCCGTCGGCGTGCATCCCCACGAGGCGGGGCGCTTCGCCGAGCCGGACCTCGACATCCCCGAGTTGGTGCGGGTGGCTCTGGGCAGCACGCCGGGCGCCTGCGCGATCGGGGAGATCGGCCTCGACTATCACTATGATCTCTCGCCGCGGGACGTGCAGTGCCGCGTCTTCCGTGCGCAGGTCGCGCTGGCCCGCGAGATCGGGCGCCCGGTGATCATCCACACTCGTGAGGCCGACGAGGACACGATGGCGATCGTGCGAGAGGAGGGCGTGGGCCGGGTGAGGGGCGTGTTCCACTGCTTCTCGGGGACGGCCGCGCTGGCCGGGCAGGCGCTCGAACTCGGGTTCATGCTGTCGTTTTCGGGCATCGTCACCTTTCCCAACGCGGACGACTTGAGGGCCGTGGCCGCCAGTGTGCCCGCCGACAGGCTGCTGGTCGAGACCGACTGCCCGTACCTGGCGCCCGCACCGATGCGGGGCCGGCGCAACGAGCCGGCACTGGTCGTCCGCACCATGGCGCGGCTGGCGGAAGTGCGAGGCGTGGGGATCCTCGATCTCGAGGCGACGGTGGCCGCGAATTTCGCGCGGTTGTTCGGGGTCTGAGGCGCGTTGGGCGGGCGGTCCGGGCGGGCCGAGAGCGCCGGCCGAAGCGTTGACACTTTTCGCGCAAGTATGGTCTGATCACTGGGTTTGGCACTCTCTTGACAAGGCCGCTGTGACCCTCGCCCACATCTTCGAGCCCGTGCGCCAGGACCTCGAGCAGGTCGAACTCGAGTTCGCCCGCCAGGTCGATTCGCACATCGGGCTCATCCCGGAGATCGGCCGCTACATCCAGGACGCCGGCGGCAAGCGCGTGCGCCCGGCCGTGCTCCTGATGACGGCCCGGCTCTCGGGCTATGCGGGACCTCTCGCCGTCCTCTACGCCTCGGCCGTCGAGTTCATCCACACCGCCAGCCTCGTGCACGACGACATCGTCGACGACTCGACGCTCCGGCGAGGCCGGCAGGCGGTCCACTCGAAGTGGGGGAACGACGTCACGGTCCTGCTCGGCGACTACCTGTACATCAAGTCGATGTCGCTCGCGCTGGCTCAGGAGTCGCTCGACGTGCTCCACGTCCTCTGCGACGTGACGCTGCGGATGATCGAGGGTGAGCTGTTTCAGCTCTCGAAAAACGGCGAGGTCGGGATTGCCGAGAGCGAGTACTTCGAGATCATCCAGCGCAAGACGGCCGACCTGTTCGGCGGCTGCGCGGAGATCGGCGGCATCCTCGGCCAGGCGGGGGCCGAGCAGCGCCGGGCGCTTCGCGACTACGGGTTCAATCTCGGCGTGGCGTTCCAGTTGGTGGACGACCTGCTCGATCTGACCGGGCGCGAAGAGGTCCTCGGGAAGCCGATTGCGAGCGATCTGCGCGAGGGCAAGCTGACGCTGCCCGTCATTCACCTGATGCAGCACGGCGACAGCGGCGCCCGGGCGGCCGCCGCCGATGTGGCGCGCGAGCGTCAGCTCACGCCGGATCGGTGGCAGTCCATCGCGGCGGGCCTCGCCGCGTGCGGCTCGCTCGACTACGCCTGGGGCAAGGCCACCGAGTTCGGCGCGCGGGCCAAGGCCAGCCTGGCCTCGCTGCCGGGAAGCCCCGAGCGCGACGGGCTGATCGCGTTGTCTGATTACGTGCTCTCGCGCGACCGCTGACGCCGGCCGGCTCCCGTCACCCGCGGGGAGCCACGTCTGCAGGAGCCACCGTGACAGCCGCCGATCGTCTTGCCGACCTTCGCGCTCGAATCCGGCACCACGAAGAGCGCTACTACGTCCTGAACGACCCCGAGATCTCCGACGCCGAGTTCGATGCGCTGATGGCGGAACTGCATGCGCTCGAGCGTCGGCATCCGGAACTCGTCACGCCGGACTCGCCGACCCAGCGCGTCGGCGGGCGGCCCGTCGACGGGTTCGAGAGCGTCGAGCACGGCGTGCCGATGCTCTCGCTCGACAACACATACGACGAGCAGGAGGTGGCGGCGTTCGACGAACGGCTTCGCCGCGCGCTGGCCGATGCCGGCGTGGAGACGCCCTCGGTCGAGTACGTCGCCGAGCTCAAAATCGACGGCCTCAGCATCTCGCTCACCTACGAGGACGGGCAACTGATCCGCGGCGTGACCCGGGGCGACGGGTTCCGGGGAGAGGACGTGACGTCGAACGTCCGGACCATCCGGGCGATCCCGCTGCGATTGCCCGAGCGGGTGTCGGGGCGGATCGAGGTGCGCGGAGAGGTCTATTTGCCCCGGGCCGCGTTCGACCGGATCAACCGGGACCGGGAGGCGCGCGAGGAGACGGTATTCGCCAACCCGCGCAACGCCGCGGCGGGGACGATGAGGAACCTGGACCCGCGGGAGGTGTCGCGCCGGGGGCTGTCGGCGTTCATGTACCAGATGATCGGTCCGGAGGGGCTCATCCCGCTCACGCAGTCGGCGACGCTGGACCGGCTTCGCCAGTGGGGCTTCCCGGTCGAGGCACACTGGGCGCGATGCCAGGGCGTCGGCGACGTCCTCGGCTATTGCGAGCGTTGGCGGGAGGGGCGAGAGGCCCTCGCGTTCGACACCGACGGCGTCGTGGTGAAGCTCGATGACCTCGCGCTTCGCGAGAAGGCCGGGGCGACGGCGAAGTTCCCGCGCTGGGCCGTGGCGTTCAAGTTTCCCGCCGAGCAGGCCACGACCAGGCTGCTGTCGATCGAGGTGGACGTCGGGAGGACCGGCGCGGTGACGCCGTTCGCCGTGCTGGAGCCGGTCCGCCTGTCGGGATCGACGATTCAGAAGGCGACGCTGCACAACGAGCAGGAGGTCGCGCGCCGCGACATTCGTGAGGGCGACTACGTCATCATCGAGAAGGGCGGGGAAGTCATCCCGAAGGTCGTCAAGCCGGTCCTGTCGCGACGTGGGCCGGATGTCGTGGCGTGGAAAATGCCGGAACAGTGTCCATGTTGCGGGAGCCGGCTGCACCGCCCCGAGGACGAGGCGATCTGGCGCTGCGTGAACACGGCCTGCCCGGCACGGATCAGGCGCAGCCTCGAGCATTTCGCGTCCCGCCGGGCGATGAACATCGAGGGGCTGGGCGAGGCGCTGGTCGACCAGGTCGTGCGGACCGGCCTCGTCAGGGACTTCGCCGACCTGTATCGCCTGACCGCCGGCCAGCTCGAGTCGCTGGAACGGATGGGGCCGAAGTCGGCCGAGAATCTGGTCCGCGAGATCGACGGCAGCCGACATCTCGAACCCTGGCGGCTGCTGTTCGCGCTCGGCATCCGCCACGTGGGCGAGCGGGGCGCCCAGGCGCTCGTGGGCGCCTTCGGGTCGATCGAGGCGCTCGGGACGGCGCCGGTCGAGCAGCTCCAGGCGGTGGAGGACATCGGGCCGGTCGTGGCTGCGTCGGTTCGTGAGTATTTCGACGAGCCGCGGAACCGGGACCTGCTGGCGCGCCTGGAGGCGGCAGGCCTTCGGACCACGGGCGGCGAGGCGCCGCGGCGGGCCGTGGTGACCGCGCTGTCGGGCAAGACGTTCGTGCTGACCGGCACGCTCTCCAGCCTGTCGAGAGACGACGCGGCGGCGGCCATCGAGGCGGCGGGAGGGCGGGTCACCGGCTCGGTGAGCAGGAAGACCGACTTCGTCGTGGCCGGGGCTGACCCCGGGAGCAAGCTGGAAAAGGCGCAGAGTCTCGGCGTGGCCATCCTCGACGAGGCGGCGTTGCTCGCCCTCATTGGGCGGGGATAGGCGGAAGGCGGGGGGCGGGATACCGAGTAGGGCGGGTCTTCAGACCCGCCTGAAGGGGCTGCTGTAGAGCGGTCCTTCAGGCCCGCCAGATCGCGCGAGCATCAGACCATGGCGGCCGAGATGGCGTCCAATCAAGACATGAGGACAAACTAGACGCATGAAAGCTCGCATCCTGGTGATAGACGACGACGCGGAAGTCCGGAAGTCGATGCGGATGATCCTCGAGTACGAAGGCCACGACGTCATCGCCGCGGCATCCGGCCCCGAGGGGCTCGCGCTGCTCGAGAAGGAATCGCCCGATCTCGTGTTTCTCGATATCAAGATGCCCGGCATGGACGGCTTCGACGTGCTGGAGCGGATCAAGGCTGTGTCGGACGTGCCGATCGTCATGATCTCCGGGCACGGTACCGGCTCGACCGGAGCGGAAGCGGTGCGGCGTGGCGCCGTCGATTTCATCGACAAGCCGCTCGAGACCGATCGGGTGATGGTGACGATCAAGAACACGGTGGAGCGCCGGCGGCTGGCGGACGAGGTCCAGCAGCTGCGCCGCGCCGTCGAGAGCCGGCACGAGATCGTGGGCAAGTCGTTCGAGATCGGCCAGGTGATGGAATCGGTGCGCCGTGCGGCGCCCACAAACGCCACCGTGCTCATCCAGGGCGAGAGCGGCGTCGGCAAGGAACTGGTCGCGCGCGCCATCCATCGCAACAGCCTGAGAAGCCGCGAGCGCTTCGTGCAGGTCAACTGCGCCGCCATCCCCGAGGAGCTGATCGAGTCGGAGCTGTTCGGCCACGAGAAGGGGTCCTTCACCGGCGCGACCGAGAAGCAGATCGGCAAGTTCGAGCAGGCCGACAAGGGGACCATCTTCCTGGACGAAGTCGGTGACATGAGCCTGAAAACCCAGGCCAAGGTGCTCCGCGTCCTGCAGGAGGGGGAGGTCGAGCGCGTCGGGTCGGCGCGGACCATCCGCGTGGACGTGCGCGTCATCGCCGCCACCAACAAGCATCTCGAGAAGGAGATCGAGAAGGGGACCTTCCGCGAGGACCTGTTCTTCCGCCTGAGCGTCATCCCGGTCTTCGTGCCGCCGCTCAGGGAGCGGGTGTCGGACATCCCGATCCTCGTACAGCATTTCCTCGACCAGCTCGCGGGCGAGAACAACTTCCGGCGTCGGCGCGTGACGCCGCGCGCCATGGAGGCGCTGCAGCGGTACCGCTGGAAGGGGAACGTCCGGGAGCTGCGGAACACCATCGAACGGGCCCTCATCATGACGGAGGGCGAGGCGATCGACCTATCGAACCTGCCAGAGGCCGTGCGGTTTGACGCGCGGCCCGAGGCCCCGGATAATGGATCGGAGACCAGGCCGTTGCCCGCGGCCACGCTGCGCGAGTTCAAGGAATCCTCCGAGCGGAGTTTTCTCGTGCAGAAGCTGCGGGACAACGCCTGGAACATCTCCCGCACGGCGGAGGTGATCGGCACGCCGCGCAGCAACCTCTACAAGAAGCTGGAGTTCTACAAGATCAGCCAGGAGACCGACGGGTAGCGACGGCGGGTTCTTTGACAATCAGCCGCAGGAAGCCAGACGACCGCCGCGCCGCGGTGGTCCCGAGGGGTTCGCCCCGAGGGAGACCCCGCAGCGGGGAGGAAAGTCCGAACTCCGCAGGGCAGTGCGCCGGGTAACGCCCGGTCAGGGTGACCTGAAGGAAAGTGGCACAGAAAATATACCGCCCGCCTTCGCGGTCCGGTTGTGCCGCGCACCGGGAGTAGCCGCGCGAACGATCGCGCGCGGCAACTCCTTTCAAGTGCGGCGGCAAGACCAAAGGGTTTTGCCGCACGCCAGGGCGCGGGCAGAACCGGGCCGCGAAGGCGGGTAAGGGTGAAAAGGTGCGGTAAGAGCGCACCGCGCCGGTGGCAACATCGGTGGCAGGCAAAACCCCGCACGGAGCAAGACCAAATAGGGAGGCGTCATCAGGACGGCCCGTCCGACCGCCTTCGCCGTGGCTACGGCGGTTCGCCGTAGTTATAGCGGAGGCGACAGCCTCCGGGTAGGTCGCTTGACCCCGCCAGCGATGGCGGGGCTAGAGGAATGGTCGTCACCCGCCGTAGCGCTGGCGTCAGCCAGCGCGAAGGCGGGGACAGAACTCGGCTTACGGCTTCTCTGCGGCGCTTTTCGTGTCGGGTTCGGTACCCTGGCACCTGTTTTCGAATTCGTATTCTCTGATCCCCGATCCCCGATCCCTGATCCCTGAATCCCGATTCCTGATTCCTATGTCCCTCTATCTTGTCACCGGCGGCGCCGGTTTCATCGGCTCTCATCTGTGCGAGGAACTCGTCCGCCGCGACCAACGTGTGCGCGTGGTGGATAGCCTGGTGACCGGCAAGCGCGCGAACCTGGCGCACCTGCCGTCGGTGGAGTTCCTCGAGGGTGATCTGGCGGACCTCGACGTGGCCCGCAAGGCCGTCGGCGACGTCGATTACGTGCTGCACCAGGCGGCGATCCCGTCGGTGCCGCGTTCGGTGAGCGACCCGATCACGTCGAACCGCTCGAACATCGACGCGACGCTCAACCTGCTCGTGGCGTCGCGCGATGCGGGCGTCAGGCGCGTGGTGTATGCCGGGTCGTCTTCGGCGTACGGCGACACGCCCACGCTGCCCAAGCACGAGGACATGCCGACCAGGCCGCTCTCGCCCTATGCGTTGCAGAAGCTGGTGGGCGAGCAGTACCTCGCGATGTTCACGACGCTGTACGGTCTCGACACGGTGACCATCCGGTACTTCAACGTGTTCGGCCCGCGCCAGGATCCGTCGTCTCCCTATTCGGGCGTCATCTCGCTGTTCATCAGCGCGCTCATCGATGGCCGCCAGCCGATCATCTACGGCGACGGCGAGCAGACGCGTGACTTCACCTACGTCGCCAACGTCGTCGACGGCGTGCTGCGCGCGTGCCATGCACCGGGGATTGCGGGCGAGATGATGAACGTCGCGACCGGCGGGCGGATCAGCCTCAACCAGCTGCTGTCGACGCTGTGCGGGATCCTCGGCGTGAGTACGAAGGCGGTGTACAAGGAGCCGCGTGCCGGCGACGTGCGCGACTCGCAGGCCGACATCAGCCGTGCCCAGCGGCTGACCGGCTATGTGCCCACCGTCGACCTGCGCGAGGGGCTCGATCGCACGCTGGCGTGGTACAAGGCCGCCCAGGGCTCGGCGTAACGGTCGCTTCCGCCCCTCCTGCAACCGCCGTTTCCCGACTGGCGCCAGCGGTTCCTCGTCTTTCAGGCCCGATCTGCGCGCGGCCTGCAGCACACCCACTCTCGCCTGACAACTTCAGGCGTCATCGCTCGCCGCCGCTGTTGACACGTTCCAGCGATCGGATCATCGACCCTCGAGAACATCCCGTGGCTCGAGACACTTGCGGGCACGGAGCCGAACCCGAAAACGCGGCAGCAGGCTTGCGTCACCCCGGGACGACCCCGGCGGACACCGCGGCGCTGGTGCCCGACCTCGAACCACTGCCGGGTGGCCGGCCGGGGTCGCTGCCGGGCGGACCATTCCCGGCCTTGCCAAGGAGGCACCATGCGAAGAGTCAAGTTCGGAGTCGCCCTGGTCCTTGCGGTTCTGCTCGGCGCCCCCATGATTTCGTCGGGGCAGACGCCGGCGCCGACCAAGGCCACGCCTGCCACCGCGATCAACATCAACACCGCCACGGCCGAGCAGCTCGACGCGCTGCCCGGAATCGGCGCCAAGCTCGCGGCCCGGATCGTCGACTACCGCCAGAAGAATGGCGGCTTCAAGAAGCTCGAAGACCTGATGAGCGTCCAGGGCATCGGTGAGAAGAACTTCCTCAAGTTGAAGCCGCTCATCACCGTCGGTCAGCCGAAGGCGGACAAGGGTACTCAGCACGACTGAGCAGGTCCCGCACGTCGAGCAGGGCCTGGTCCTCCGGTTCGCGACGGTCCCGGGACGGGCACCGCCGGACGCAGGGTCGCCGAGTGGTCCCGGCACGATACGGGACCCGCGCTTCTGTCGCCTGCCGGCCGTGCCTCTGGGTGCCCGTCGCTCGGGCCGCCGCGAGCCGGAGTAAGGTCAGCAAAGGAGTCGGCGTCGTGTCGCGGGCCTATTCCCTCGTCGAGTTGCTCGTGGTCCTGGCGCTGGCCCTCCTGATCTGTGGCGCCAGCGCGCCGGCCCTGCTGGCGGCCAGAGACGATCTCCGCGCCGACGGAGCCGTGGACTTCCTGGTCAGTCAGCTGCGACAGGTTCGGATGGAAGCCCTTCGCATGAACGCGCAGGTGGCGATTCGATTCGAGGCCTCCGCCGACGACTATCTGCTTGCGTGCTACGTGGACGGTAACGGCAACGGGGTTCGCAGCGCGGAGATCGCGACCGGCGTGGACCGACTGCTTCGGCCTCGCGAGAGCCTCGACCAACAGTTTCCGGGCGTGCGGTTCGGCTTCGACAGCGACGTGTACGACCTCGATGGGGCCTCGTCGACCGAGAATCCGAATCCGATCAGGCTCGGGACCAGCCGAATGCTGTCGTTCAGCCCGGCCGGAACGTCCAGCAGCGGGTCGGTTTACGTGATGGGCCGAGGACATCGACAACTGGCGGTTCGGGTGTTGGGAGGAACCGGGCGCATCCGGAGCTTTCTCTATAACTTCGGAACCAGGGAGTGGACTTCGAGATGAGAGTGGCATCGCCCTGCGAGGCGGAGAGGCGGCAATTCCCGCGTGTCACCCCGGCCGCGTCTCCGAACCCCGGGCTTGTGCGGCTCCGTGCGGGGGGCGACGCCACGCTCGTGAACATTTCGCACGGAGGCGTGTGCGTGGAAGCGTCCTCGCCACTGCGTCCCGGAGCCCCAATCGACGTCCGGGTCACGCTGCCCGACTGGCAGTGGCAGGGCCAGGCACAGAATCCTCCGGTGCCGCGTGTCGGCACTTCCTCGGGACCAGAAGGTCAGATATCTTGCCGCCCTGCAGTTTGCCACGAGTGGAGATGGCAGGTGGGGCTCGCCAGCCTCCGTGGTCAGTGGCGGGTAGCGTCTACCCGACGGGTAGTCTCAGGCGTGCTGTTCAGGGAAGTGAGTGCCCGCAATCGACGAACCCACGCTGGTGGAGGAGCGAAGATCGTGCATTTTCGGCAATTCCCACGTTCGTCTGCGTGGCATCGAAGTTGATACTGGCACTCCCATCGGAAACCCCAGGCAGGGGAGGCCACCATGAGTCAGATGGAGGAGCGCACGGTTCGATTGGGCGGCACCTCGGCTCAAGTCGGGACTGGCCGGGGGAGGGACGGTCACACGGCACTGGCCCGGGTGATTGAAGCGTTGGCCGATCGCATCCGCTCGGGCCACGAAGGCGGGTCGCTCCGCACGACCTTCGAGGGTGCGCTCCAGGAGGCGCTTGGCGCGTCTCGTGTTCGACTGAGAGCGAGCGCGACGGCCTACCCCATGCCAGTGGACTCGGCGCCAGCGCGTCGGGTCTCGGTCCATGTGCCGACGGCCAGCGGGACGCCGCCGGCCATCCTGGAGGCCACGCTGGACGAGCACACGCCGTTGAGCGCGCTCGACAGTCGTGTCTTGGGTCTCTCGGCGGAGTTGGCGTCGCTGGTTCTGGAGGTCGATCGCTGCCAGATGGCCGGCACCTGCTCGGGACCTCTGACACGTCGGGCGGAAGCCGCCATGCCGTCGCTCGTCGGCACCAGCCCGGCCATGTTGACTCTGCGTGACAACATCGCCCGCGTCGCCGGAACTGATTTCATCGTCTTGGTCGAAGGGGAAAGCGGTACGGGCAAGGAACTCGTGGCCCGGCAGATCCACCAGCTCAGCCACCGTCGCCATGGGCCGTTTGTCGCGGTCAACTGTGCGGCGATCGTCGAGTCGTTGCTCGAGGCGGAGCTGTTCGGCATCGAGGACCGGACGGCCACGGGCGTCCGCGGTCGAAGGGGAAAGTTCGAGCATGCAGACGGGGGCACGTT
Source organism: uncultured Acidobacteriota bacterium (assembly GCA_963727765.1). Lineage (GTDB taxonomy): Bacteria > Acidobacteriota > Vicinamibacteria > Vicinamibacterales > Fen-181 > FEN-299. The sequence goes on along the minus strand of CAVSGZ010000007.1, from coordinate 611,923 downwards.
GTTCCTCGACGAGGTGTCCGACCTCGCCCCGGCCGCGCAGGCCAAGCTGTTGCGCGCGATCCAGGAGCTGACCGTCGAGCGCGTCGGCGGGCACGCCACCCGCAAGGTCGATACGCGCATCGTTGTGGCGACCAACCGCAGCCTGCGGGAACTGGTCTCGATCGACCGGTTCCGGGAAGACCTCTTCTACAGGCTCTCCGGCGTCGAGCTGCACGTGCCGCCCCTGAGGGCGCGGCGACAGGACATACCGGACTTGTGCACGTTCTTCCTCTCTCGCTATCAGACCCCGCGCCCCGTCACTCTCGGTGCAGAAGCCGCCCACGCGATGCAACTCTACGGCTGGCCGGGAAACGTACGGGAATTGGAGCGAACGATCGAAGGGGCCGTGGCGCTGGCCGTGAGCGGGACGATCACCTTCGAGGACCTGCCGAAGTCGTTGAGGGGCGAGGCGGTGGGTGCCTTGCAAGACTCGCTCGACCACCAGGATTCCATGCGGACCTGGGGCGCGCGCTACGCACGGCTGATGCTCCAGCGCTTCGACGGGAACAAGCGCAAGACCTGCGACGTTCTCGACATCAGCTACCACACGCTCGTCGCGTATCTGCGGTGGAAGCCACGTTCTCAATCGACAGCGGTACCCGAGCCGTGGTCGGCTGCCGTTCGTGCTCCGGCGGGGTCTTCCGCGGAGGCGGCGACACGAGGGGAGGTGGAAGGCACGCTGTGCGTGTAGCGAGCTGAACGCGAGGTCGGCCCGCGCAGGGCGATCTGCGCACGCCGGGCGCCTCCGGCTCAACGACGCGGTGAGGCAGGCTGGGCTGCCAGTGAGGTCGCGCACCGATGGGCAGGCTCCCGCCGGAGAGGCGGGGTGTTTGCAGGACCCGGAGGTGTGCCATGGCACACGCACAACCACGCTGTCGGCCCGACCCGCAGTCGCCACCACACGCAATCGGTCGTCGTCACTTCCTCTGCGCCGGGGCGGCGTGCTGCGTCCCGCTGATGGCGGGTGCAGCCCTCGGCCAGGCGGCGTCGACCTGGGCGGGTGTGATGCCTGCGCAGGAGCCGGAAGTCGACGCGATCCTGGACCACATCGGCCGAGAACTTGTGAGGGTCGGCCAGCGAATGCAGGGCGTTGGGGGCGTGAAGGGGGAACACGTCCGCGCCCTGGCGGCCAATCTCGACCTCATGGCGGCGCACCTGGTGCAGACCCGGGTCAACCGTCGCATGAGTGCGGCGTTGCAGGACGGAATCAGTCGCCTGGGTCGGGACGTCTTCACCCGGGAGATCTCGGGACGCCATCTCGAGACCGCGCTCGAGACGGGAAGGCGCTGCGGACTCTCCCATCGGATGCGCGAGGACCTCGACGCAACGGGCATGGCCCTCGATCTCGCCTGCCATGAGGACATCACGTCGATCATGCGGAAGACCGTGCCACGGCTCGCCAGGCTCGCAGACCGACTCGACCGGCGCCGGCCACTCGAAGACCATGCGGTACGGCTGGTGGGGCAGAAGCCGGGGGACGACTTCGGCGGATCCTGGGGCGACCCGCCGCCGCTCACGTGCAAGGACCTCAAGGTGTTCATCTACCTGATGGGCATCTCCTCGGCGGTGTTGGGGATGTTCAGCTTTGGAGTCGGCTCAGGGATCTACGCGATCTTCTCGATCCTGGGGTCCATGCTCTACGACGGGGTCTGTATGGAGGCGGAGGCGGAGGCGGAGGCGATCTGACGGGAGCGAGATTCGGGTGCGTCGCTTCGGCAGTGCTCGCCATGGCAGGCTTCGCGCATCGAGCCCGGCTGCCGGCCGTCCATTCGCCTGACCTCTGGCAGGGTACGGTGCTGTGCGTGCTGGCGTTCCTCCTCTACGTCGTGGCCATAGCGCGGGCCGCCAGGCGGATTGGCAGCGTGCCGCCGGATGAAGCCCAGGCTCTGCTCTTTCACGTGGCTGGAATCGGATTCGTGCTCGCGTTTTTCGCCCTCGAGATGCTGTAGGCCAGCATGCGCTGGGGGGCGGCAGAACCCGACTGCCGCCCTCGTTCTTGGTGCGCTCTCCGCACGCTCTCCACGTCGCTCTCCGCGTCTTGACCCCTGCCAGACCGCATAGTAGTGTTAGCTGACGTTCGCGTGTCTGCCCCTCTGTGCTGACCATCCGATGTCCGAACCCACCCCGGCCCTGCGAAAGACGCCGCTGAACGCGTGGCACCGGGCCAACGGGGGCCGGATGGTCGGCTTCGCGGGGTGGGAATTGCCGGAAGCGTACGGCGGGGCGATCGCGGAGCACTTGGCAGTCCGGACACGCGCCGGCCTGTTCGACGTGAGCCATCTCGGCCAGGTGGAAATCGCCGGCAGGGACGCCTTGGCGGCGATTCAGCGGCTGACGACCAACGACGCCTCCCGGCTGACGAGCGGCGCGACCCAGCGCTCGGCCCTGACGACGTCGGCAGGGACGATCGTGGACCAGGTGGTCGTCCATCGCCTGGGCGGGAGTCACTTCCTGCTCGTCGTGGATGCGGCCCGGGCTGGTGCCGACATCGCCTGGATCGCGGAGCAGGTGAAATCGGGCGGCGACGTCGTGGTGCTCGACACCAGCTCGCGCTACGCGGGGGTGGCGCTCGAAGGACCGATGGCGGAAGATGTCCTTCAAACGCTGACCAGCCTGGTGCTCGCGGACCTCGAGCCCAGCGCGTTCATGCACGGGGAAGTCGCTGGCGTGCGGGTCACGATTGGCCGCATCGGCCGCACGGGCGAGCTCGGCTACGAGTTGCTGGCGCCGCCGCAAGGGGCGCTGAAGCTGTGGACGGCGATCCTGCAGGAGGGCGAGTCCGAGGGCGTCGTACCTGTCGGCCTCGCCGCGCAGGACACGTTGCGGCTCGAGGCTGGTGTTCGCCTGTGCGGGACCGACATCGACGACACGATGACGGTGCTCGAGGCAGGCCTCGACGAACTGGTGGCCTGGGACAAGGGAGAGTTCATCGGGCGTGAGGTGCTGGCGGCTCAGAAGGCCGGCCGCGTCGCCCGCCGCATCGTGGGCGTCGAGATGATCGACGCGGTGGTCGCCCGACCGGGTTGCGCCGTGCGGGTTGGCGGCGTGAGCGTCGGGACCATGACGAGTGGCGCCGACGCGCCGTCTCTGAAGAGAGCCATCGGGCTGTCCTGCCTGCCGGTCGCCCACGCGGAGGCGGGCACGTTGTGCGAAGTCGATGTGGAGGGCCGCTGCGCGCGGGCCCGCGTCGTCACGTTGCCGTTCTACCGCCGTTCAGAGAGGTGAGCGATGTATCCGGAAACTTACAAGTACACGAATGACCACGAGTGGATCGAGATTGCGACGGGCCGCATGGGCATCACCGACTACGCCCAGAAGCAGTTGGGTGACATCGTGTTCCTGGAGCTGCCCGAGATCGGCCGCACGGTGAAGAAGGGCGAACAGATTGGCTCGGTCGAATCGGTCAAGGCCGTCTCCGAGGTCTTCGCCCCGATGTCCGGGACCATCGCCGACGTCAACACCGGCCTCGCCGAGAAGCCGGAGGTCATCAACCAGGACGCGCACGCGAGCTGGATGGTCGTCATCAGGCCGGCGGACCCGGCCGAGGCGCAGCAGCTGCTCGACGCGGCCCAGTATTCCGAGTTGACGAAGTGACGCACCGCTACATTCCCAACACGGACCAGGACGCGCGACGGATGCTCGAGGCCATCGGGGTCCCGAGCCTCGACGCCCTGTTCGAACCGGTCCCCGCGGCCGTCCGGCTCCAGCGCGATCTGGGCCTGCCGCCGGCGCTCTCCGAGCCCGACCTGATGGCGCACCTCGGTGCGCTCGCGGGCCAGAACGCCGACTCGTCTCTTGTCGCGTCGTTCCTGGGTGCCGGCGCCTACCGCCATTTCGCGCCCAGCTTCATCGACCAGCTCCTGCTGCGCTCGGAGTTCTACACGGCGTACACGCCGTACCAGCCGGAGATCGCGCAGGGAACGCTCCAGGCGATCTTCGAGTTTCAGACGCTGGTCGCCCAGCTAATGGGAACCGACCTGGCCAATGCGTCGATGTACGACGGCAGCACGGCGATGGCCGAGGCGGCCATGATGGCCTGCCGCCTGGTCAAGCGCGACCGGGTGGTCGTCGGACGCAACGTGCACCCGCACTACCGCGAGGTGCTGGCCACCTACGCGCAGAACCTGGGGCTGGCGATCGTCGAGGTCGGTTACGCGCCCGATGGCGCGATCGACCGGGAACAGCTCGCCGCGGCATCGAAGGATGCGGCCGCCGTCATCTTCCAGTATCCGAACTTCTTCGGTGTCATCGAGGACCCGCGCCCGATCGTCGAGATCGCGAAGGCGGCCGGCGCGATGAGTGTCGCGGTCGTCACCGAGCCGGTGGCGATGGGGCTGCTGACGCCGCCAGGCAGCCTTGGTGTCGATATCGTGGCCGCTGAGCTGCAGGCGTTCGGCGTGCCGGTCGGCTTCGGCGGTCCCTACTGCGGCGTGCTGGCTGTTTCCGAGAAGTGCATGCGGCAGATGCCGGGCCGCTTCGTCGGGATGGCGACCGACACCGAGGGGCGCCAGGGTTACGTGCTGACGCTCGCGACGCGCGAGCAGCACATCCGGCGCGAGAAGGCCACCTCCAATATCTGTACGAACTCCGGTCTGATGGCGCTGGCGGCGACGATGTTCATGGCCGCCTACGGGAAGGACGGCCTGCCCGAACTCGCTCGGATGAACTTCGACAAGGCGCATTACGCACAGGCCGAGTTCGGCCGCCTGGCGGCGCGCGGGGGCGGGCGGCTGCGATTTGTGGCGCCGTTCTTCAACGAGTTCGTCGTCGGCGGTCTCGGCGACGCCGCGGCCGTGCAGAAGCGGCTGCTCGGCCAGGGGCTGATCGCCGGCGTGCCGCTCGGACGGTACTACCCCGAACTGAACGACTCGCTCCTCGTGTGCGTGACCGAGATCAACCGTGCCGAGGACATCGACCGCCTGGCGGCCGGGCTGGCCGGGTAGCGGGCAGGGGAGCAGAGACATGACAAGCACGGATCGTCGCGACCAACTGGTCTTTGAATTGAGCACGCCCGGGCAGAAGGGATACTCGCTGCCCGCGCGTGACGTGCCGGAATGTCCGCTCGCCGGGGCCATCCCCGACGGGCTCGTGCGCCGCGGCATCGACGGGTTTCCCGAGGTCAGCGAGGTGGGGCTCGTGCGCCACTTCACGCGCCTCTCCACCTGGAACTACGGGGTGGACACCGGGATGTACCCGCTCGGCTCGTGCACGATGAAGTACAACCCGAAGCTGAACGAGGCGGCGGCCCGGATGGGCGGGTTCGCCCAGCTGCATCCCCTGGCGCCCGAGGAGGTCTCGCAGGGCGCGCTCGGCCTCATGCACGCCCTGGCGGAGATGCTGGGCGAGATCACCGGCCTGCCCGCCGTCACGCTGCAGCCGGCGGCCGGCGCGCACGGCGAGCTGACGGGGATGATGCTCATCCGCAAGCACCTCATGACGCGGGACGGGAACCCGCGCAGGACGGTGCTCATTCCCGACTCGGCGCACGGCACCAACCCGTCGAGCGCGCACTTCTGCGGCTACGAGGTGCGCGAGATCAAGTCGTGCGAGCGCGGCACGCTGTCGCTCGAGGCGCTGGCCGAGGCGATGACGCCAGAGGTCGCCGCGCTGATGCTCACCAACCCGAACACGCTCGGCATGTTCGAGCCCGACATCTGCGAGGCCGCGCGCATCGTCCACGCGAAGGGCGGGCTGGTCTACTGCGACGGCGCGAACATGAACGCGCTCATCGGCAGGGCCAGGCCCGGCGACTTCGGCATGGACATCATGCACTTGAACCTGCACAAGACCTTCTCGACGCCGCACGGCGGGGGAGGTCCCGGTTCGGGCCCGGTGGTGGCCATCAAGGAGTTCGAGCCGTACCTGCCCACGCCGGTCGTCGTGGCGACGCGCGAGGGCATGAAGCTCGACGACGACCGCCCGCTGTCGATCGGGCGCGTGAAGGCCTTCCAGGGCAACTTCGGGATGCTGGTCCGGGCTTACGCCTACATCAGGTCGCTCGGACCCGAGGGGATCAGGGCGACCGCCGACAACGCCGTGCTCAATGCCAACTACGTGCGGGCGCGGCTTCGGGACCGGTACGAGGTGCCGTACGATCGCCTCAACATGCACGAGGTGATCTTCTCTGACCACAAGCAGAACGCCTTCGGCGTGACGACGCTGGATATCGCGAAGCGGCTGATCGACCTGGGATTCCACCCGCCGACGATCTACTTCCCGCTGATCGTCCACGGCGCGCTGATGGTGGAGCCGACCGAGTCGGAAGGGCTGGCGGAGATGGATCGGTTCGTCGACGCGATGCGGCAGATTGCGGACGAAGCGGAGAGCAACCCGGAGCTGCTCAAGAAGGCGCCGGTCACGACACGCCGCAGCCGCTTCGACGAGGCGACCGCGGCGCGCAAGCCCGTCCTGCGCTGGAAGCCGGGCGTCTGATAGCCGTCGCGCCTCGTCAGCGCGACAGCTCGGCCGCCTGACGGCGGAACTCCTGGTGGAGGCGCCGGGTGACCGGTCCCGGGATCCCGGCGCCAATCCGCGAGTCGTTCACGACGACGATCGGCACGATCTCCCGGGTCGTGCTCGTCAGGAACATCTCGTCGGCGCCGAACAGATCGCCGTCGGTCATCGTGGCCTCGCGCACTTCGACGCCGCACGCCCGGCTGATGTCGAACACGAACCGGCGCGTGATCCCCGCCAGCAGCCCCGCGTCGATCGGCGGCGTTCGCACGACCCCGTCCTTCACCACGAACAGGTTCGACTGCGAGCACTCCGAGATCTCGCTCCGGTAGTTCCGCATGATCGCCTCGAACCCCCCTTCGCGCGCCGCGTACTGCGATGCCAGCGCGTTGTTCAGCAGGTTGTTCGACTTGATCAGCGGGTTGATCGAGAACGGGTGGTTGCGGACAACGGGGACGAGGACGACCTTGACGCCCTTCTCGTACGCCTCCGCCGGCGGGTCGACCTGCGGCTTGATGATGATGACCAGCGTCGGTACCGCGCAGGCATCCGCAGCGTAGGTCATCTGGCCGACGCCGCGCGTCAGGAGCACGCGGATGTAGGTCTCGACGCGCTGGCCGCCGCCTGGTTGTCCTTCGAAGAAGACCTCGGCCGTCTGCTCGATACGCTCGAGCAGCTCCGCGTCGGTGAACGGGACCTCCAAGTTGATCATGCGCGCCGACTGCCGCATCCGATCCATGTGCAAGCCGTACAGGAAGGGCTTCCGGTTGTACGTGCGCATCACCTCGTACACACCCTCGCCGTAGAGGAAGCCGTGATCGAGCACGTGGATGACCGCGTCGCGCTCGCCTGTGATGCGGCCGTTGACGTAGATCGTAGCTGCCATGCGTGTGCCTCCGAGCAGGATGTCCGGGATGAAGATGTCCGGCGCGATTACATGATTGTGCGACGCCGCTCGAGTCCGATGTTCACCAGGTGCCGCGCCACGACGCGGAGCGGGTCGACCAGCGGCACGCCGGCGGGCTCCAGCACGTCCAGGCACATCGAGAGTTCCGTGCAGCCGACCATGAGGATGACGGCGCCCTGGCGCACCAGCGTCCTGGCGACGTCCGTCAGATCGGCCCCCACGCGCGCGGTTTCGTTCACCTTGACGGCGAGAATCGCGTCGGACACGCGGCGCTGGTCGTCCTCGCCTGGCAGGATCCACTCGATCGGGGCATCTGGGCGCGCGCGCTCGTACACCCGCTCGTTCCTCGTCCCGACCGTTGCCAGCAGCCCCACCTTGTGGCCGCCGCCATGGTGCCCGATCAGGTCGTCGATCGCCAGCGTCACCATGTTCACGATCGGCACACCGACGCCGTTCTGGATCTCGGACAGCCGGGCGTGCGCCGTGTTACAGGGAATGACGATGTGCGTGGCGCCCGCGGCAGCCAGCAGCTGCGCGCTCGCGCGGACCGAACCTGCGTAACGGCTCCCGCCGTCCTCGGCGAGTGAGCGCATCCGCTCGGGGACGTGGGGGTTGGTGAAGCACACCACCTGGAAATGGTCCTGGTCTCGCTCGGCCGGCGTCGCCTCGACGATCAGCTGCTGCAGGTACACCCCCGCCATCGGGCCCATCCCGCCGGCAATGCCGATGCGAAAGGGCTGGGTCGAGCGCGGGTCCTGGAGGAGTCGTTCGATGTCCTGGTTCGGCATCACAGTGCGGCTGCGCGATGGATCGGCCGGGGGAGCGGCCATCCGACCTGCCAAGCGTACCCCGCCCGCTCACCAGATCGCAAGATCGCCATATCGCACGATCGCGAGATCGGGCGGCGGCCCTACGGTTCCGACAGTGTGGTTGACAAACCCGCGATCGGGAGACGAAGATGCCACCCGATGAGAATTCTCACCGCCAGGCAGATGCGCGAGGCCGACCGGCGCACGATCGAGGAGGTCGGCGTGCCGTCGCTGCTGCTCATGGAGAACGCCGGCCTGCAGGTCGTCGCCGCCATGGATGCCGCCTTCCCCAATCTGGCCGAGCGCCGGGTGGCCGTCCTGTGCGGCCGCGGGAACAACGGCGGAGACGGCTTCGTCGTGGCCCGAACGCTTCGTCAGCGCAACATCGACGTGTCGGTGTGTCTCGTCGGGAGCGCGGCGGACGTCAGGGGCGACGCGCGGACGAACCTCCTGGGCCTCGATCATCTCGGGGTGCCCGTCATCGAAATTACGGGAGAGTCGGACTGGGAGCGCCACGCGCGCGAGATCGCCGCTCGCGATCTCCTGGTGGATGCCCTCTTCGGCACCGGATTGTCGTCGCCGCTGTCCGGGCTGCCCGGGCGCATCGTCGAGGACGTGAACGCGATGTCGATCCCGGTCGTGTCGATCGACCTGCCCAGCGGGCTGTCGGCCGACGCGGCCGCGGTCATCGGCCCGTGCATCCGCGCCACGCTGACGGTCACGCTCTGCGCCCCGAAGCTGCCCCTGGTCCTGCTGCCGGCGATGGCACTGGCCGGGAAACTCGTTATCGCAGACATCGGCATCCCGGCAGACGTCGTCGACGGCTTGGAGCCGCCGGAGCTGCGCCTGGTGACGCCGGAGAGCCTGCGGCCGCTCGTGCCGGCCCGCGACCGCGACGCTCACAAGGGGTCGTTCGGCCACGTGCTCGTCGTGGCCGGATTGCCCGGGAAGACCGGCGCGGCCTGCCTGGCTGCCCTTGGCGCGCTGCGGTCGGGTGCCGGGCTCGTCACGGCTGCCACGCCGCGGTCCTGCCAGCCGGTGGTGGCCGCGCTCGGCGCCGAGTACATGACCGAGAGGCTCGACGAGACCTCGGACGGTGTCGTGGCGGCGTCGGCGCTGTCCGCCGTGCTGTCCCATCCCGCGACGGTGATTGCGGCTGGCCCAGGCCTGGGCGCAGGCGAGAGTGTCAGGGCGTTGGTGACGGGGCTTGTGGCCCGTGCCGACAGGCCCCTCGTGCTGGACGCTGACGCGCTGAACGCGTTTGCGGGCCGACCGGACGGCCTCAAGACGCGCGCGGGCCAGTCGATCGTCGTGACGCCGCACCCGGGAGAGATGGCCCGCCTGCTGGGCGTGTCCACTGCCAGCGTGCAGGCGCGGCGTGTCGAGACGGCGCGTGAACTGGCGACGAGCGCCGGCGTGTTCGTCGTGCTGAAGGGCCATCTGTACCGATCATCGCGACCCCGGCCGGCCGCGTGCATGTCAATCCGACGGGAAACCCGGGCATGGCGACCGGCGGAACAGGCGACGTGCTGACCGGCATGATCGCCGGCTGGCTGGCGCAGCTCGGCGACGCCGAACAGGCGTGTCGGCTGGCGGTGTACCTTCACGGCGCGGCAGGCGACCTCGCCGCGGGCGACGAAGGGGAAGTGTCCATGATCGCGGGAGATCTGCTCGGGCGGATCGGCAAGGCCGTGCTCGGCCTGACGGCGAAGGGGCGCAGGGGAGAGCCGGCATGACCGAGGTCGTGAGAACGGAGTCCGAGGCCGACACCTCACACGTGGGTGCCCGGCTCGCGTCCGCGCTCGAGCCGGGGGCCGTCGTGCTGCTCGTCGGCGACCTGGGCGCCGGGAAGACCGCCTTCGTTCGGGGGATGGCCGAGGGCCTGGGGATCGACCCCGACGAGATCAGCAGCCCCACGTTCACGCTGATCCAGGAGTATCGGCCTTCGGCGAGCCCGGGCCAAGCCGCGCCTGCCGAGGGTCGCGGCCGCGGCGTGCTGATGCACGTCGATCTCTACCGGTTGGAGGCGGCGGAAATCGCCGACCTTGGGCTGGAGGAACTCGGGGCCGAGGGCGCCGTCGTGGCGATCGAATGGGCCGAGAAGCTCGTCGATCAGCCCGCGGGCGCGGTCCGCGTGGAGATTGCCGACCTCGGAGGGGACGTGCGGGAGATTAGGATTACGAGGGGGATGTATTACTCCGATCGGTAGTTCGGCGCTTCCTTGGTGATGATCACGTCGTGGACGTGGCTCTCGCGCATGCCAGCCGGCGTGATTCGAACCAGGCGCGCGTCCTCCTGAAGCTCGGCGATGTTCGCGCAGCCGCAGTACCCCATGCCGGCGCGAAGGCCGCCCACCAGCTGATGGATCATCGCGGCCACGGTTCCCTTGTAGGCCACGCGCCCCTCGATACCCTCCGGCACCAGCTTCTCGCCTGATTCCTGGTTGGGCGCTTCCAGTTCGAACTCGTCCTGGAAGTACCGGTCGCGGCTGCCGCGGCGCATCGCGCCGATCGACCCCATCCCGCGGTATTCCTTGAAGCTGCGGCCCTGGTAGAGCACCACCTCGCCGGGGCTCTCGTCGGTGCCGGCGAACAGGCTGCCGATCATCACCGAGCTGGCGCCGACGGCGATCGCCTTGGTGATGTCGCCCGAGAACCGGATGCCGCCGTCCGCGATGATCGGGATGTCGTGCCGCGCCGCCGCGCGCGCGCAGTCGAGCACCGCCGTGATCATCGGCACGCCGATGCCGGCGATGACGCGCGTCGTGCAGATCGACCCCGCGCCGATCCCCACCTTCACCGCGTCCACGCCCCGCTTGACGAGGTCCTCGGTCGCCTCGGCCGTCGCCACGTTGCCCGCGACGAGATCCACCTCGGGGAAGCGCTGGCGCATCTCCTTGACCGCGTCGAGGACCTTTTGCGAGTGGCCATGCGCCGTGTCGATGACGAGCACGTCCACGTGCGCGGCCACCAGCGCCTCGGCCCGCTGCAGGGCGTCCTTGCCGACGCCGACCGCGGCGCCGACGCGCAGGCGTCCCAGCGTGTCCTTGCAGGCCGCCGGGTACTTGATCACCTTCTGGATGTCCTTGACGGTGATCAGGCCTTTCAGGCGGAACTGCTGGTCCACCACCAGCAGCTTCTCGATCTTGTGCCGGTGCAGGATCGCCCGGGCCTGGTCGAGCGTCGTCCCCACGGGAACCGTGATGAGGTTCTCGTGCGTCATGATGTCCGAGATGGGGCGGTCGACGTTGACCTCGAAGCGCAAGTCCCGGTTGGTGAGGATCCCGACCAGCCGCCCTTCCTTGCTGCCGTCCTCGGTGATCGGCACCCCCGAGATCCGGTACTTCTTCATCAGGGCCAGCGCCTCGTAGATCCGGTTGGAGGGGGCGAGCGTGATCGGGTTCACGATCATGCCGCTCTCCGACCGCTTCACGCGGTCCACCTCGGTGGCCTGCTCTTCGATGGAGAGGTTCTTGTGGATGATGCCGAGTCCGCCGTGCTGCGCCATCGCGATGGCCAGCGCCGACTCGGTGACCGTATCCATGGCCGCGCTGAGCAGCGGGACGTTGAGGCGGATGTTCCGGGTGAGCCGCGTCGCGACGTCCACGCCGGTCGGCAGCACCTGCGAGTGCCTCGGCACGAGCAGCACGTCATCGAACGTCAGGGCCGTGGCGATCTCGGTCCCACCCTGCAACATGGACGGCGTCGCGGTCTTCAGCTCCATCGGGAAGCTCCTCGGGTTCTACTGTCCCGCTCCGTGGCACTTCTTGTACTTCTTCCCGCTCCCGCACGGGCACGGGTCGTTGCGCCCGACCTTGGGCTCCTCGCGCCGCACGGTCTTGACGACGTCGTCACCGCCGGTGCGCTCGGGCTTGCGGCCGGCCGGGGCCGAGCCGAACACTGACGCCGCGTCGCCGCCGGCCGTCAGCGTGACGGGTGCGGCACGCCGCGCGGGCCGGCGCGCCGGTGGCGCCTCGTCGGCGCCGGCGGGGCGCAGCCACCAGAGGTAGCGCGTCATCTCCTCGTCGATGCGGTCCTTCATGTCCTGGAAGAGCGCGTAGCTCTCCTTCTTGTACTCGACGAGCGGGTCGCGCTGACCGTATCCCCGCAGCCCGATCCCTTCCTTCAGGTGGTCGAGACTGTAGAGATGGTCCTTCCACTGCACGTCGACGATCTGCAACATGATGTCGCGCTCGACCCGGCGCAGCAGCTCGGCGTCGACCAGCTGCTCCTTGTCCGCGTAGCGTTTCTCGATGCGTGCCCACAACTGGTCCTGCACCTCGTCGATCGACCGGCCGGCCTCAAACGACGCGATGGCGTAATCACCCCCGTCGAGCGCGAACAGCTTCGTCAGCTCGCGCTTGAGCGCCTCGAGGTCCCAGTCCTCCGGGTCGATCTGCTTGCCGCAGAAGGTCTCGACGGTGGAGTCGAGCAGCTGCTGGCCGAGCTCCATCAGGTAGTCGCGCGTGGTGATCGTCTGGCCGTCGAGGGTGATCCGCCCTTCGAGGATCTCGCGCCGCAGCGAGTAGATGCTCTCCCGCTGCTTGTTCATCACGTCGTCGTACTCGAGCAGGTGCTTGCGGACCGAGAAGTTCTGGGCCTCCACCTGCTTCTGCGCCCGCTCGATGGCGCGGGTGACCATCTTGTGCTCGATGGGCACCCCTTCCTCCATCCCCAGCCGCTGCATGAGGCCGGAGATGCGGTCGGACCCGAAGATCCGCATCAGGTCGTCCTCGAGCGACAGATAGAACCGCGACGAGCCGGGGTCGCCCTGGCGCCCCGCGCGGCCGCGCAGCTGGTTGTCGATGCGGCGCGCCTCGTGGCGCTCGGTCCCGACGATGTGCAGGCCGCCGAGGCCGACGACGTCGTCGTGCTCGGCATCGGTCTGGTTCTTGAAGTGTTGGAAGATGCGCTCCCAGTCCTGGCGGCCCACCCGGTAGAAGTGCTCGAGGTGGTAGAAGTAGACGTTCTCCTCGTCGTCGACGAACCGCTCCTGGCCCTTCACCAGCTTCTCTGCCAGCTCGTCAGCGAGGCACTGCTGCCGCGCCATGAACTCGGGGTTGCCGCCGAGGAGGATGTCGGTGCCGCGGCCCGCCATGTTGGTGGCGATGGTGACCGTCGCCTTGCGGCCGGCCTGCGCGACGATCTCCGCTTCCTGCGCGTGGTACTTCGCGTTGAGCACCACGTGCTTCACCCCGCGCCGCTTGAGCATCGTCGAGAGCCGCTCCGACTTCTCGATCGAAATCGTGCCGACCAGGACCGGCCGGCCCTCCGCCTGCTGCTGGGTCACGTCGGCGACGATGGCGTCGAGCTTCTCGGTCAGCGTCCGGTAAATGACGTCCGGCTCCTCGAGCCGGCGCAGCGGCTTGTTGGGCGGGATGACCATCACGTCGAGGCTATAGATCTTCCCGAACTCCTCGGCCTCGGTCTCGGCCGTGCCGGTCATACCGGCGAGCTTGGAGTACTTGCGGAAGTAGTTCTGGAAGGTGATCGTCGCGAGCGTCTGGTTCTCGCGCTCGATCTTCACCTTCTCCTTGGCTTCGACCGCCTGGTGCAGGCCGTCGCTCCATCGCCGCCCCTCCATCAGCCGCCCCGTGAACTCGTCGACGATGACCACCTGGCCGTCCTTGACCATGTAGTCCACGTCGCGGTGGAAGAGCGTGTGCGCGCGCAGCGCCTGGTTGACGTGGTGGAGCAGCGGCATGTTGACCGGGTCGTAGAGCCCGCCCGGCTGGAGCCGGCCGCCGAGCATCTTCTCGGCCTTCGCCATCCCGCTCTCGGTCAGCGTGGCGGTCTTGTGCTTCTCGTCGACCAGGTAGTCGCCGGTCGCCTCGAGCGCCTCCCGCTCCTCGGCCTTCGCGTCGCCCTGCGTCACGGCGCCGGCCTTGAGGCGCGGGATGATCCGGTCGACTTCGTAGTAGAGCTCGGTCGACTCCTCGGCCGGGCCGGAGATGATGAGCGGCGTCCTGGCCTCGTCGATCAGGATGCTGTCCACCTCGTCGACGATCGCGTAGTGATGCCCGCGCTGGACGTAGTGCGCCAGCTCGAACTTCATGTTGTCGCGAAGGTAGTCGAACCCGAACTCGTTGTTGGTGCCGTAGGTGATGTCGCAGCCGTAGGCCACCTGCCGCTCGGTGTCGGTCAACTCGTGCTGGATCACGCCGACTGTCAGCCCGAGGAAGCGGTACACGCGGCCCATCCACTCCGAATCGCGCCGCGCCAGATAGTCGTTCACAGTCACGACGTGGACGCCCTTGCCGGTCAGCGCGTTGAGATAGGCGGGGAGCGTGGCAACCAGCGTCTTGCCCTCGCCGGTCTTCATCTCGGCGATCCGGCCGCGGTGCAACTCGACGCCTCCCATCAGCTGGACGTCGAAGTGCCGCATCCTCACGGCGCGCCAAGCCGCCTCGCGCACCACCGCGAACGCCTCGGCCATTAGGCCGTCGAGCGCCTCGCCGCGCGACAGGCGTTCCCGAAACTGGTTGGTCTTCGCGCGCAGAGCGTCGTCAGTCAGCTTCTCGATCTCGGGTTTGAAGGCGCCAACCTGTGCGACGAAGGGCTTCAGCCCCTCTAGTTCCTTGCGCATCCAACGCAATCGTGCGCTCTGGGGGCCGATGACTTTGGCGAGGAGATTACCAAGCATGTAAGGAGAGGGTCCGTGAATACAGAAGTATCCACCGATTGTAGGAGACGCTTGCGCGATCGGTCAAGGAAGCGGGGCGGAGCGTGGCGGCCGTCAGGGCCGGCGGCTGCTGGTCAGCAGGCTCAGCGGGTTGGTCAGCTGCCCGTTGACGATCAGCTCGTAGTGGAGGTGCGGTCCGGTCGTCCGGCCGGTCGAGCCGACCCCTCCGATCACCTCGCCACGCTGAACGCGTTCGCCCGGGTGGACGGAGAATGACGAGAGATGCGCGTAGCGCGTGACGAGGCCGAACTTGTGGTTGATCACCACCATGTTGCCGTAGTCGCCGTTCCAGCCCGCCGAATCCACCGTCCCGTCCGCCGTGGCGAAGACCGGCTCACCGCGGTCCGCCGAGATATCAATCCCGGTGTGATATTCGCTGCCGTCGCCGAACGGGCTCTCGCGCATCCCGAAGGTCGCGGAGAGCGCGCCGTGCGTCGGCCAGATCGACGGTGTCGCGCCGAGGAGCTCGGCGCGGCGATCGAGGTCCCCTTCGGCGAGTTCCAGGCGGCTGGTCAGCCGGCCCAGCAATTCGCGCAGCGTGCCGAACGTGTCTTCGGGAGAAGCGAGTGTCGGTGAGAGCACCGACTGGGTGATGGGTGTCGACGTCGTGCCGCCGCCCATGGCGCGCGAGCGCACGGAGGCGGGGAGCTTGGCGAGGGCCCGGGCCGAATCCGGGTCGAGCGGCGCCTTCTGGCTGAGGTCGCTGACAGCGGTCTGCACGCTCTCGACCTGCCTGGTCAACTCAGCCGTCATCGCACGGAAGCTCTCGTTCTGCTGCTGCAGCGCGGTGGCGCTGGCCCGGAGGGCGCTGACCTCGGCCAGGGCGCTCCATCGGGCCCCGAGGCCGATGAGCACCGGCAGGCTGAAGAGCAGCGCGATCACGGCCAGCGTCGGACGCAGGCTGAGCGTGAACCGTCGCACGACGCCCGTCGTGCGATCCGCGATGACCACCGTATACCGTTTCGACTTCACCTGGCTGCTGCCCCCTGGCGAACCTGACCGTGCGGCGTCGGCTGAATCAGCCGGTACAGGACGCCGCCACCTACGGCAAGATAGTGACTGTATCACAGCCTTTGCGGACGCCAAAAGGAGGAAGATCCGGCGGGCGAAGACGAGGCGAAACGCCGGCCAGCCTGGAGAGCTGAAGCCAAGGCTGCTCGAGCCCGCTTCGACTGCCGATCCTCCATGCCGGTGCTACACTCGGCCCGTGCTCGCCTCGCTGCGCGTCTACGGCGAACTCAACGATTTCCTCCCGCCCGCCGACCGCCATGCCACGCTCGAACTGCGGTTCGGCCGGGGCACGAGCGTGAAGGACTTCATCGAGGCGCGCGGGGTGCCTCACACCGAGATTGACCTGGTCCTCCTCAACGGGGAATCGGTGGACTTCGGGTGCCTGGTCGGCGACGGCGACCGCGTGACGGTCTACCCGGTGTTCGAGGCCTTCGACGTGGTGTCGGTGACGCGTGTCAGGCCCGAGCCGCTCCGGGTGATCCGATTCGTGCTCGACGTCCACCTGGGCCGCCTGGCTCGCTACCTCCGGCTCGCCGGGTTCGACACCGCGTACGCGCGGGATGCGGACGACGAACACCTGGCCGCGGTTTCGAAGTCCGAGCACCGGATCCTCCTGACCCGGGACCAGGGGTTGCTCAAGCGCCGCGCCGTCACACATGGCAGTTTCGTCCGCTCGACCATGCCGTCGCGACAGCTCGCGGAGGTGGTGTCGAGGTTCGATCTTCGCCGGCTGGTCCACCCGTTCTCGCGCTGCACGGTGTGCAACGGCGTGCTCGAGATCGCCGACCGTTCGGACATCGAAGCGGGGGTGCCCGAACGGAGTCGGGCGCACTTCGCCGAATTCCTGCGGTGTCCGACCTGCCGTCGCGTCTACTGGAAAGGCTCCCACTTTCCGCGGCTGGAGCAGATCCTCGCCTCCGCGCTCGAAGGCGACACCAGGCCGACGGCCGACGGCTGATGGCCGATGGCCGAGCCGCAAGCCGGACACCGCCGAGAGCCGTTCAGAGTCGTTCGATCTCCCGCGCATCGTCATTGACCCGGTATTGCAGAGCCTCCCCGACGTGCTCGCCGCTCACGGCGTCTGTGTCGGCGAGGTCGGCGATCGTCCGGGCCACTTTGAGGACCCGGTCGTAGCCGCGGGCGCTCAATCCGAGGCGCTCGACGGCCTGGAGCAGCAGGCGTCTGGCGGCGGAGTCCGGCCGGCACTGGCGCCACACGGCGCGTCCCTGCAGTTCTGCGTTGAGGCGCGCGCCGCTGGCCTGGCGCCGGGCCTGCTGACGCGCCCGGGCCCGGAGCACGCGTTCGCGAATCGCGGCCGTCGGTTCTCCCGACGCCTCGTCGGCGAGGGCGGCGCCGGGCACGGCAGGCACCTCGACAATCAGATCCAGTCGGTCGCGAAGCGGCCCTGAGAGCCGGCCGCGATAGCGCGAGACGTCGTGTGGCGTGCATCGGCACACCCGCGTCGGGTCGCCGAGGTAGCCGCAGGGGCAGGGGTTCATCGCGGCAATCAGCATGAATCGGGCCGGGAACACGGCCGTCCGCGCCGCCCGGGCGATGGTGACCGCGCCTTCCTCGAGCGGCTGCCGGAGCACTTCGAGCACGCGCCGGTCGAACTCGGGCATCTCGTCCATGAACAGGACGCCGTTGTGGGCCAGGCTGATCTCGCCCGGTCGCGGAATCGATCCGCCGCCGACGAGCGCGACGTCTGACACCGTGTGGTGCGGCGCCCGAAACGGGCGCTCGCGCAGCAGGCCGATGGCCGGCGGGAGCAGGCCGCACACCGAGTGAATCGACGTGCACTCGAGCGATTCCTCGAGCGTGAGTTCCGGCATGATCCCGGGCACGCGCCTCGCCATCATCGTCTTGCCGGCGCCCGGCGGGCCGACGAGCAGGAGGTTGTGCCCGCCCGCGGCCGCGATCTCCAGGGCACGCCGTGCGACCAGTTGCCCGCGAATCTCGCAGAAGTCGACCGCCGGACCGACCCGCGGCGGGGCCGGCGGCACGACGACGGCGCGGACGGCTGCCTCCGGAGCGTTCAGGGCGGTCACCGCCTCGGTCAGCGAATCGACGGGGATGATGCCGAGGCGCTCGACCACCGCCGCTTCGACCGCGTTGCCCGAGGGCAGGAGAATCGTGGTCGCACCGTGGCGACAAGCCGCCGCCGCGATGGGCAGCACGCCGCGCGTCGCCTGGATCCCGCCGTCGAGCGACAGCTCGCCGAGCAGCACTGTGTCCTCCACCTCGCGGCGCTCGACCACGCCGGTGGCCGCGAGGACGCCGAGGGCGATCGGGAGGTCGAACGACGCGCCGGCCTTGCGCACGTCGGCGGGCGCGAGGTTGACGGTGATGCGGTGCGGGGGGAACTCGAACCCGGAATTGCGGATGGCGCTCCGCACCCGGTCGCGGCTCTCGCGGACGCTGGGGTCGGGCAGGCCCACCATCGTGAAGGAAGGCAGCCCGAACGAAACATCGACCTCGACGTGCACCGGGAGCGCGTCAATGCCGAACACCGCGGCGCTGCGAAGGCATGCCAGCACACCCCCGCTCGTTGCAATGAGCCGGCCGCCGGCTCTATCAGTCGAATCACGGGGAAACTCGGCGGACCCGCGCCCAGACGCGACGCCGGGTGTCTGAACGTGCCACGCGTTCAGCGCGGCCGATCGCAGAAATCGCCCGACCCAACGCAGCGGATGTTGTCGATTGAATCGAGAGGCGGGCTCGAGCCGTGAGTCTTGAGCCTCTTGGCTTGAGCCCTGAGCCTACGGCCGCGGCCGGCGGTCGGCCTTCGCGGCAAAGACCGTCAGGCGGTCGCCCGGCATCAGGTCGTCGCTGCTCAGCCCGTTCCACGCCTTCAGCGACGCCACCGTGATGTGGTAGAGCTGCGCGACGCCGAAGAGTGTATCGCCCCGTTTGACCTGGTAGGTGAGCCTGACCGCACCGGCGGCGCCGGTCTGTGGTTTGGCGGCCACGCCCATGCCCGTCTCCGAGGCCAGCCTGGTTTCAGCGGCCGGAGCGGGCCGTACCGGCCGTCCGGCCAGGATCTGCGCGGGATCGAGCGGGATGATGAGGTCTTGGCCCGCGCTGACCGGCGCTCGGGCCGACAGGTAGTTGGCCGCCGCCAGGTTGGCCCGGCTGACGCCCAGCTTGGCGGCAATCTTCGTCAGCGTGTCGCCGCGCTTGACCGTGTACCAGTTCAATGACGCCGTGTCGGCGGGTGTCGATTCCGCCAGCCTCGCCTCGATCGCGGCCGCGGTGCCCTTGGGCACCTTGATCTCGTAGCCGGGGTAACGAATCGGCGTAGTCCAGCGCAGCAGTTCCGGATTGAGGTCCTGGATCTGCGACACCCCGGTGCCGGCCCACTCGGCGATGCGCCGCAGGTCGACCGGGCGGGGGACCGCGACTTTCTCGTACTCGAGCGGGCGTTCGCTCGGCGGCTCGAAGCCATACTGCGTCGGGTTGCGCGCGATCACCATGGCCGCGAGGATCATCGGCACGTATTCGCGCGTCTCTCGGGGCAGGTAGCCTGGCCGTTTCGTCACCAAGTCCCAGAAATCGGAGAAGCCGGACCGTTTGAGCGCCCGCTGGACCAGGCCCGGGCCGCCGTTGTAGGAGGCCAGCGCCAGGTGCCAGTCGCCGTCGAACGTGCCGGCGAGGGTCTGGAGGTAGGCTGCCGCGGCGCGCGTGGCCTTCTCCGGGTCCGACCGCTCGTCGATGTA
Organism: uncultured Acidobacteriota bacterium; assembly: GCA_963727765.1. Taxonomy (GTDB): domain Bacteria; phylum Acidobacteriota; class Vicinamibacteria; order Vicinamibacterales; family Fen-181; genus FEN-299. The sequence continues at coordinate 592,307 of CAVSGZ010000007.1, read as the reverse complement.
CCAGTCGCGCTTGAGGCCGTTCTCGGCGGCGGTTCCCGCCATGAACTGCCAAACCCCCTGGGCCCGGGCGCGGGACACCGCGTTCGGGTTGAACGCGCTCTCAATAAGGGGCACGTACGCGAGGTCGAGCGGAAGCCCCTCGGCCCGGAACACGTTCTGGATCATCGGCAGGTAGCGCGCACCGCGCTGAAGCCCGGCCGCGAACCAATCGCGCAGCCGCCCCTGGAACAGCTCGATATAGGCCAGCACGCGCTCGTTCAAGGGAATCGGCACGTCGTGCTCGGTGCTCTTCAAGTCGGAGGTGACCGTCTGTGTCGTCGCCGCGGACGGCGTCGACGGCGCCGACAGGGACTGTTCGAGCAGGGCATCGATCGATGCGGGGTCGGAGCGCTTCTCGGTGAAGCCGTCGCCTTCGGCCAGCGCTCGAGCCTCGTAGGCGCTGATGCGGTCGATGAGGCGATCGAAATGCTCGCGCAACCGCTGGTTGTAGCGCGCCCCATACGGTGACTCGGCCACGACGTCGATGGCACGGTCGAACTCGCGGCGCGCGCGCTCAAGGTGCCCGATGGCCAGCTCCTGCTGCCCGGCTTCGAAATGCCGCTGCGACTCGGCGAGCAGGGCGTCTACGGGATCGGCTGTCTGCGCGGGTTGCTGGGGGGCTGCCGGGGCCTGGGTCCTGGCCGAAGGAGGCGCCGGGACGCTGAGCCGGGCCTGCGACCGGGCGGAACATCCCGCCAGTATCAGGGTGAGCCCGGCAAGTGCGAGCGCTGGTCGCCAGTAACGAAGACCCATTCGGACTCCACGGTCCGCCCGGCTCGCGCCGGCCGGGCAGCCATTCTCGGTCATGAGCGCCGGGAGGCGCCCGAGTCGCGGAACGATACCATTCCCCGGGCCGGCCGGTCAATGTCTGGGCGGCGCAAGTCCTTCCCCATCAGCGTGAAGCGACCGGCTGAGCCGTGCTGCTCCAGCGGCCGGAGGGCGCCTGTTCGCGTTGACAGGCGGTATACCATCGAAGGCGGACATGGAGAAGCTGGTTCGCCCGCTCCGTGGGGCAGCGCTGCTGTCGGTCGCGACGCTGATGGCGTGGCTGGCCGTCGCCGGCGTGTCGACCGCGGAGATGGCGCTCCTGGCCACTGGCCGGACCATGACCGTCCGGTCGCACCGGCTGGAGGGCGGGCGCCTCGTGCTCACGCTGGTCGGAGGTGGGGAAGTCAGCTGTGATCCGTCGCTGATCGACCGGTTCATGCCCGACGAGATGCCCATTCGCGAACCCGGCGTCGATCCGGACGCCCCCGCCCCAGACCCGTCGGCGCCTTACGCGGCGATGATCGAGCGCTCGGCCACTCGGGAGGGTGTCGACCCGCGCCTCGTGCGGGCGGTGATTCAGGTCGAGTCGGCCTACCAGGCGAAGGCGCGTTCCCCCAAGGGAGCGTCGGGGCTGATGCAGCTCATGCCGGATACGGCGCGCCGGTACAGCGTGACCAACCCTTACGATCCGCGCGCGAACATCGCGGCCGGGATCAAGCACCTGAAGGTGCTGCTCGATCGCTACGAGCAGCTTCCGCTCGCGCTGGCGGCGTACAACGCCGGCGAGGCCGCCGTCGATCGCTTCGGCGGGATTCCCCCGTTCCCGGAGACACAGAATTACGTGCGCCAGGTCCTCGGCCTCCTCGGCTTGGCGATCACCCGCTGACCGGGCGCCGCGTCTGGCCCGACGCCCCGGCGCGGCGGCCAGCTGGGCCGGACCGGGTGCGTCCGCCTCGGACCCGCGGGCGGAAAGTTGATATAATCGCCGGCGGCTGACGCGTGACAATGTCCGATCTCCCAATGGGTTGCCATGGAATTCCGCTGTAGGCTGTCGACGCCGGGCGGCGAAATCAGCGAGGGCATTTACGTCGCCGACAGCGAGGCGCGCCTACGCCAGGAGTTCGAGCAGAAGGGCCTGTGCGTGCTCGTGCTGCGTCCCCGGCACGTGCTGGCCCGCTGGGCGCTCCACCTGCCGGCGCGCCGGGCCTTCCCCGTGCGCGATTTCGTGGTGTTCAACCAGGAGCTCGCGACGCTGCTGAAGGCGGGAATGCCGCTGGTCCAGTCGCTCGACATCCTGCGGGCGCGGATGGCGAGCCCCTCGCTCAGGGCGATCCTCGACGACATCCACGCACAGGTCAGCGCCGGCACGGCGCTGTCGGAGGCGTTCGCCTCGCACGGGGATTTGTTCCCCGGCGTCTACACGGCGTCGCTGATGGCGGGAGAGAAGAGCGGGAGCCTCGAGAGCGTGCTCAGGCGCTACGTCGCCTATGTCAAGGTGGTGGCTGGCGTGAGACGCCGCACGCTGTCGGCGCTCATCTACCCCGCGGTCCTGCTCACGCTCGCGCTTGCCGTCGTGAGCATCATCGTCCTCCGGGTGGTCCCCGCCTTCTCCGAGTTCTACGGGCAGTTCGGCCGCGAGCTGCCGCTGGTCACGCGCGGGATCGTGGCGGTGTCCTCCGTCGTGCGGGCGAACCTGCCGATCATCGTCGGTGGGGTGGCGGCGCTCGTCCTGGGTGTGAACCTCTGGTTGCGGCGTCCCGGCCAGAGCGAACGGCTCGACCGCTGGCTGCTGGCGCTGCCGGGAATAGGCCCAACCGCGCGCAAGTTCGCCACGTCTCAACTGGCGCGGACTCTGGCCACGCTGCTCGGCGGCGGGATTCCGCTCGTCGATTCGATCGCCATCGCGAGCCGGTCGATCGGCAACCGGTCGATGGCCGTGGCGATGGAGGCCGTCGGGCAGCACGTGCGCGAGGGAGAGTCGTTCGCCGCGGCGATGGCGGGGCAGGGCGTCTTCCCGGACGTGGCCGTGAAGATGGCCGAGGTCGGCGAGGCGACCGGCGCCCTCCAGGACATGCTGAACAGCCTCGCCGATTTCTACGACGAAGAGATCGAGACCGACCTCGGCCGGTTCGTGACGCTGGTCGAGCCGATCCTGCTGGTGGTGATGGGAATCGTGGTCGCCGGCCTGCTGCTGGCCCTGTACATGCCGCTGTTCCAGTTGTCGTCGGCGGTCTAGGGCCGCTGGGCACGCAGGCGCTGTGGTGTTGGGGCTGGAGGGGAGACGCGTGGAACCCAAGGTGCCAGGAATCGGAGCGGGCGCACTCTCGAAGGGCACGACGACGCAGCCGGCGGCCCTGCCGCAGCTGTACGCCGAAGGCGAGGAGGCCCCCGCCCCGGACTACGCGGAGGAGACCGCCCAGGCGAGGCGCCTGGCCGACCGCTACGGGCTGGAGTTCGTCGACTTCGAACAGTTCCGGATCGACCACGAGCTGTTCCGGTCCATCCCCGCAGACCTGATGCTGCGCTACGGGTTCGTGCCCTACCGGCGCGACGGGCGCTCCCTCGTCATCGTCGTGCCGGACCCGACCGACCTGCCGCTGATCGACGAGCTCGGCGTGCTGCTGGCGTCGCCGCTGAAGGTCACGGTCGGGGCGCGGTCGGCGATCGAGTCGATCCTCAAGAAGAGCGAGAGCTCGCAGCGCGTGCTCGAGGAGGCCACCGAGGGATTTCAGCTCCAGGTCCTGCGCGACGAGGAGAACGGCGACGAGAGCCTGACGGTCGAGAAGCTCACGAGCGACACGAGCCCGATCATCCGCCTCGTGGACTCGACCGTGTTCACCGCCATCCAGCGGCGGGCGAGCGACATCCACATCGAAACGCAGGACGACGCGGTCATCGTCAAGTACCGGATCGACGGCGTGCTGCAGCCCGCGATGCGGCCGATCGCGAAGCACTTCCACAGCGCGATCATCTCCCGCATCAAGGTCATGGCCGAACTCGACATCGCCGAGAAGCGCGTGCCGCAGGACGGGCGCTTCCGGCTGCGCGTCCCGGGCAAGACCATCGACTTCCGCGTGTCGATCATGCCGAGCGTGCACGGCGAGGACGCCGTGATCCGGATTCTCGACAAGCAGTCGATCAGCGAGCAGTTCTCCGAGCTGCGCCTCGACATCCTGGGGTTCCCCGAGAGCGAGCTGAAGCGCTTCCGGAAGTACATCGCCGAACCGTACGGCATGGTGCTCGTGACCGGCCCGACGGGCAGCGGCAAGACGACCACGCTCTACGCCGCGCTGTCGGAGATCAAGTCGCCCGAGGATAAGATCGTCACCATCGAGGACCCGGTCGAGTACCAGCTGCAGGGGATCACGCAGATTCCGATCAACGAGAAGAAGGGGCTGACCTTCGCGCGCGGCCTGCGGTCGATCCTGCGACACGACCCGGACAAGATCATGGTCGGGGAGATCCGTGACCCCGAGACGGCGCAGATCGCGATCCAATCCGCCCTCACCGGGCACCTCGTCTTCACGACCGTGCACGCCAACAACGTACTGGACGTGCTCGGGCGGTTCCTGAACATGGGCGTCGAGGCCTACCAGTTCGTGTCGGCGCTCAACTGCGTGCTGGCCCAACGCCTGGTCCGGACGATCTGCCCGCACTGCAAGCGGCCGGCGAAGGTCAACCGGTTCTCCCTCGAGGAGTCGGGCATGGACCCGCAGCTCGAGCACACGCACACCTTCTACGAGGGGAAGGGCTGCATTGAGTGCGGCGGGACCGGCTACAAGGGCCGGCAGGCGATCTGCGAGCTGCTGGACCTCTCGGACCGGATCCGCGAGATGATCCTCGCCCGCAGGCCGACGTCCGAGATCAAGAAAGCGGCGCGTGACGAGGGGATGCGTTTCCTGAGAGAATGCGCCGTCGAGCGGGTGCTCACCGGCGTGACGACGCTGCGCGAGATTAACAAGGTGACGTTCGTCGAATGAAGCTGCCATCGATCCTGACCACGCCGCCGCCCTCGGCCGCCCTGCACATCGGGCCGCGCCTGGTGTCGGCGGTCGCCTTCGCCCGGCACGGCGGCGCGCCGGTCGTGTCGGCGGTCGCCTCCGAGCCGCTCGGTCCCGGAGCCGTGGTCCCCGGTCTCTCCGGCCAGAACATCGCGGACCGGGCGGGTGTCGGACGCGTGGTCTCGAACGTGCTGGGGCAGCTGGGCGGTCGCCATCGCCGGCTCGCGCTGATTCTCCCGGACGCCGTGGCGAAGGTGTCGCTCGTGCGCCTCGCCACCGTGCCGCCGCACGCGCACGACCGCGAGCAGCTTATCCGGTGGCACGTCCGCAAGGCGGCGCCGTTCCCGATCGAGGAAGCCCAACTGGCTTGCTCGGCCGGTACGCCACTTCCCGACGGTGGCCGCGAGTTCGTCGTGGCACTGGCGCGGCGGGCCGTCATCCGTGAGTACGAGACCGTCTGCGAGGAGGCGGGAGCCCACGCGGGATTGGTCGACCTGGCGACGTTTAGCCTGGTCAACGCCGTGCTGGCGTCCGCGCGGGCCACGCAGGGCGACTGGCTCGTCGTGCACGTCAGCCAGGGCTCCGGGAGCATCGCGATCCTGCGCGACGGCGACCTGATCTTCTTCAGGACCCGGCTCGAAGGCAGCGACGACACGCTGGCCGACCTCGTGCACCAGACGGCCATGTACTACGAGGACCGGCTGGAAGGCCGAGGGTTTGCCAGGGTCCTGGTCGCCGGCGGCGGCGACGGGGTCTCCTCGGGCGAGTTCGACGACGTGCGCCGGCAGGTGGACGCGCGATTGGGCGTGAGGACCGAGGCGGTGGATCCGCGGAAGATCGTGCGGTTCTCGGACCGGATCGATGCCGGCGCCGCAGCGCTGGACACGATGGCTCCCCTGGTGGGCGTGGCGGCGGACAGGAACGCGGGCCAGTAGCGGAACGTCGATGCTGCACACCAACCTCTCGACCAGACCGTTCTACAACGAGCGCGCGGTCCAGATCGTGCTCGCCGCCGCCGTGTTGCTGGTGGTGGCGTTCACCGTCTTCAACGTGGCGCAGTGGCGGTCTCTCTCCGAGCGTCGTGCGGCGCTGCTGGCCCGGGTGGGTGGAGACGAGCGGGCGGCGGCGGAGTTGCGGAACAGCGCTGAGCGCACTCGCCGAAGCCTGGACCGGGCCGAACTCGACCGCGTGGCCGCGGCCGCGAAGGAAGCCAACACGCTGATCGACCGCCGGGTGTTCTCGTGGACTGGCCTGCTGAGCAGCCTCGAGGCCACCGTTCCGCCAGGTGTCCGGGTGCTGTCGCTGCGGCCGGCAATGGACCGCGAGGGCAGCCTGGTGGTGACGCTCGTGGTGGTGGGTCGCCGGGCCGAGGACATCCAGCAGCTCGTGGACCAGCTCGAATCGGCCGGGTCTTTCAGGCGGCTGGTGTCGCGCAGTGAGACAACGGACCCGCAGGGGCTGCTCGACGTGGTGCTCGAAGGGGAGTACCTGCCGGGCGAGCCGCCGAGACCGGCTGCAGCAGAGCAGACAGCGGCCGCCGCCGGGCGGAAGGACTGACCATCGTGTTGCGACGCGTTGTCACCGAGCATCGGTGGTTTTTCGCGGTTCTTCTGGTGGCCCTCGCCGCCGACGTCGGGGTGTACGCGGGCTACATCTACCCGTTGTCCGTTCGCGTCGCCGACGCCGACAATCGCGCCGCGTCCGCGGCCCGCGCGCGGCTCGAGGCCCGGCGTGAGCTCGACGCCGCCGCCGGCATCGCCAGGAGCCGGGAGAAGGCCGAAACCGAGTTGCTGAAGTTCTATCGGGACGTGCTGCCGGCGGACCTCGACGCCGCGCACAAGCTGACCTACCTGGACCTGGCCGTCCGTGCCCGGCAGAGCAACCTGAAAGTGGCGCGCAGGACGGAGAACCCCGTGCGCGAGCGGGGCAGCGGGTTCGGGCGGCTGGAGATCGGCCTCACGCTCGAAGGCCAGGTACCGAAGACATCCGGGGCTTCGTGTACGGGCTCGAGAAGGCACCGGGGTTTCTGGTCATCGACAACATGACCATCGACTCCGGGCGCAATGACGATGCGCTGGTGATGACGCTGCAGCTGTCGACCTATTATCGGGTGGCAAGCGATGCCAGCTAGAAACCCGGCGCGGGAAGCTGCCGTGCTCGTGGTGCTGCTCGTGGTTCTCGCGGTGGTGGGGGTCTACCAACTGCGGACCTGGGGCACACCGGGCGGCCCGGCGACGCCGGTCCAGGCCGCGAGTGTGTCGTCGCGGGTGGCGATCGCTCGCGACCGCGTGGCGGCCGTGCCGCAACTGCGTCTTTCGGCGTTGCGGACGCTCTCGGCCATGCCGGTCCCCTCGATCGGTCGGAACCCGTTTCGTGAGCGCCCGGTGGCGCCGCCGCCCGCACCGGCGTCGGTCGGCCGCGGTTCGATGCGTGGGGGGCAGGAACCCCAGGCGCCCGCCGCGCCGCCGCCGCTTCCGCCGATCACCCTCAAGCTCGTCGCGATCGTCCAGGGGTCTGGGCGCCCGATTGCGGCGCTGAGCGACGGGCGGGATGTCTTTTACGGGCGCGAAGGAGACGTGGTCGAGGGGCGCTACAAGATCATCAAGATCAACGTGGAAAGCATCGATATTTCCTATGTGGACGGACGCGGGCAGCGGCGCCTCGGCCTGACGGGGTGAGCAGGTAGTTTGTCGGACAGGGGCCGGGTGGCCGCGACGGTGGGAATGGAGGCTTCGCTTGAAAGCGGATCTCTGGAAAGCAGCAGCGCTGGCACTGGCACTCGCGGCGATCGCCGGCTGTGCGGCGGGCCGTGCGTACAGCCGGGCCGAGCAGGCCGCGCGCGACGGCGACTGGGATTCGGCGGTGCAGTACTACACCCAGGCGCTGCAGTCGGATCCGGGCTCGCCGGTCTACAAGATCGGCCTGGAGCGGGCGCAGCTCGCCGCTTCGCGCGGCCATCTCGACAAGGCGCGTGAACTGGAGGCCAAGGGCGACCTCGAGGGCGCGATCAGCGAGTACCAGCGGGCCGCGATGTTCGACACGGCCAACCGCCAGCCCACCGAGAAAGCGGCCGAACTCGAGCAGAAACTGAAGGATCGCGCGGAAGCCGCCCGGCCCAAGCCCCAGTTCGAACAGATGAAGGAGCGCGCGAGACAGGCGACCGAGCCGCTGCTCAACCCGGCGTCGCGGGCGCCGCTTGTCTTCAAGTTCGCCGCCGGCATCTCCGTCCGGCAGGTCCTGGACTTCCTCGCGCAGGCCAGCGGCATCAGCGTCGTCTTCGAGAACACGTTCAAGGAGGACACGACCAAGTTCGCGATCGACCTCGACGGCGTGACGCTCGAGCAGGCGCTGAACCTGGTGCTGACGGCCAACAACTTGTTCTACAAGGTGCTCAATCCGAAGACCATCCTCGTGATCCCGGACACGGCGCAACTCCGGCTCAAATACGAGGACCAGGTCATCCAGACCTTCTACCTCTCGCACGCCGACCCGATGGCGATGCAGACGATCCTCAACGGTCTGCTCGTCCAGCAGACAGCCCAGGCGAGCCGGCCGCAGATCATGCCGAACAAGGACGCCAACAGCGTCACGATCCGGGGCTCGGCCTCGATGGTGGCCATCGCCGCACGCATCATCGAGAACAACGACAGGCCGCGGGCCGAGGTGGTGATCGACGTCGAGATCCTCGAGGTCAACAGGACGCGCCTGAAGTCGTACGGCCTCAACCTGCCCAGCCAGATCGGTCTGCAGTTCTCCCCGCAGGGCGCGCCCTCGTCGAGTGCGTCGGGCACGACGACGACGACCAACGGCCAGTTCAACCTGAACACGCTGATGCACGGTTTCAACCCGGCCATGTTCTACGCGACGGTGCCGCAGGCCGTCGTGAAGTTCCTGGAGTCGGACTCGCAGACCAAGCTGATCGCCAAGCCGTCGCTGCGCGGGGCGGAGGGAAAGAAGCTGACGGCGAACCTGGGCGACCAGATCCCGGTGCCGTCGACGACGTTCCAGCCGCTCATTTCGGGCGGGACGGCGATGAACCCGTTCACGTCGTTCAACTACAAGGATGTGGGCGTGAACGTCGAAGTGACGCCCAGGGTGACGCTCGACGGCGACGTCATCCTCGAGTTGATGGTCGAGAGCAGCACCCAGGCCGCCGACGTCACTGTGGCCGGGCAGAGCCTGCCGGCGTTCGGCTCTCGCAAGGTGACGACGACGATGCGCCTGCACGACGGGGAATCGAACCTGCTGGCCGGGCTGCTGCGTGACGACGAGCGGAAGATGCTGGCCGGCCTGCCCGGCGGCATCCATGTGCCCCTTATCAAGCAGCTGTTCTCGGCCAACGACAGCCAGATCGCCCAGACCGATATCGTGATGCTGCTGACGCCGCACATCATCCGGTCGCAGGGCATCACGGAGCGGAACCTGGAGGGCATCTACATCGGATCGGCGCAGAATCCGATGATCGGCGGCGCTCCGCCGCTTCTCGGATCCGGCAGCGAGACCACGGAAACGCCGGCAGCCGCGGCGCGACCGGCCCCGCCGATCACGACGCAACCGTACGGGACGCCGGGTGCCGCACTCGTCGGCGGCGCGCCGGTCGGCCCGCCGACGTCTCAGGGCACGCCGGTCGTGCCCCCGGGAGCCTCTCCGATTCCCGGCACCGTCATGATGCCGCCCACCCAGCCGGCGGCACGCAGCCGGCCAGCGGCGCAGCCTCCGGTCCAGCAGCCGGCGGCTCCGGTGCAGGCTCCGCCCCAGCAGGCCGTCCAGCAGGCAGCGCCGACGCCGGCCGCGCCGGCCTACGCCAACAGCTCAGCCTGCCGCTGCTCAGAACCAGATCGTGGTCGCTGTTCCGGGTTCCGACTGGCGCGTCGGCCAGGGACCGTACACGCTGGCGTTGTCGGGCGTGAACCTCGGCCGGGTGTCGACGATCAGCCTGACGCTCACCTACAATCCGGCGGCTGTGAAGATCCGGTCGCTGCAGGAGGGGAGTTTCATGCGAGCCGGTGTGCCGAACACGGCGTTCGCACACCAGGAGGATCAGGCCGCCGGCCGCATCGACCTGACCATCACGCGCTCCGGAGACGTGGTCGGGGCAACCGGCTCGGGCACGCTCGCGGCCGTGATCTTCGAGGCCGTGGCGCCTGGCGCGGTCAACTTCCGCGTCAGCGGCGTGGCGAACGGTCCCGGCGGAACGGTTTCGCTGCAGTTCACGCCGGCGGCGGTGACGGTGAAGTAATGAAGGCTGACAGGGCACCGCGGAGGCCGGGCCTCCGGTTCGGCCTCGCGGCGTGCCCGGGTTACACGTTTGTCGAGCTGATGGTCGTCAGCGCGCTGCTGATGATCCTGGCTTCGGCCATCCTCCCGCTCGCGAAGGTGACGATTCAGCGCCAGCGCGAGACGGAGCTGCGTCGGGCGCTGCGCGAGATGCGCGTGGCGATCGACCACTACAAGGACGCCGCCGACCAGGGGTTGATTGGAGGAACCGATCTGAAGGCCGGGGCCGAAGGGTACCCGCCCAGCCTCGAGGTCCTGGTCGAGGGCGTGCGTGTCGTCAACGACGCGTCGGGGCGCAAGTTGAAGTTCCTGCGCCGCATCCCGATCGACCCGATGACCAAGAGCACCGAGTGGGGGCTCAGGTCCTACCAGGATGACTCGGACTCGACGAGCTGGGGCGGGCAGAACGTGTTCGACGTGTACACGAAGAGCGGGGGCACGGGGCTCGACGGGACGAAGTACAAGGACTGGTGATCCGGATGCAGGCACTTGCCGGGGTTGGGCGGCGTCGTGCGGCTGGCGGCTTCACGCTCATCGAGCTGATGGTCGTCCTGGCGCTGATCTCGGTCCTCGCCGCCATGGCTCTCGCCCAGTACCACAACGCTGAACGGCACACCAAAGAGGCGGTGCTCAGCGAGGACCTGTTCCGGATGCGCGATGCCATCGACCAGTATTACGCGGACAAGGGAAAGTACCCGGCCAGCCTCGACGCGATGGTGACCGACGGGTACCTCAGGCAGGTTCCCAAGGATCCGATTACCAACTCGACCGACACCTGGCAGACGACCCCGGCCGAGCCAGACCCCTCGAATCCCACCGCCGAAATCGGCATCGTGGACGTCAAGAGCGGGGCCGAGGGAACCTCTCTCGACGGCCGCCCCTACGCCGAGTTCTGAGGCACGTCCGCCCTCGAGACCCTGCGTCAGCTTCCAATATTCACCACGACCACCACGCTCCCATAGCCGACCCTGCCGTCCGAGCCGGTTGCCGTCACGCTCACCAGGACCGACTGGCTCGACCATGGCCGTTGGGCACGGTCGTGTACGTGTACGACACGAACGGGACGGTCGTCTGCGCCTTGCTCCCGTCACCAAAGTCCCACGAGTAGTTCAGGATCGAGGGCGCACCGGCATTTGGCGTCGCCGTGAACACCACCAGGGTGATTGTGATGATGGCGGTGCTCGGCGATGCCGTCATGGAGAGAGTGAACGGGATCGCCGCATACATGACGACCGGCGTTGAGGCCGACACGGTCTGGCCGCTTCCGTCTTTCACGGTGACCGTGAAGGTGTACTGGCCGGGAGTGGAGTACGCGTGCGACACGGTGAGGGACCCGCTGACGGCGCCGAGATCGACCGTCGAGCCCGTCGTCCCGTCCCCGAAGTTCACCGTGACGTCGGTGATGGCCGCGGCGCCTGTTCCCGGCGTCACGACAAGCGTGAACGTCGATGCGACGAGGGCGGTTGGCGAGGACGGCGGCGTGATGGCAATTGTCGGCGCCGCGTAGACCGCCACGCTGACGGTACCGGACTTCGCGCCGACTGTGGCCGTCACCGTGGCCGCCTGGCTCGTCGTCAACTGCGTGGTGGCCTGGCCGCTCGCGTTCGTCGTGGCCGTGACCGCCGAGAGCGAGCCCTGATTGGACGAGAACAAGACCGTGGCGCCGGGAATCCCGTTGTTGTTGGCGTCAACCACGGTGGCCGTGATCGTGGACGGGATCGTGCCAAGCTGCGAGACGCTGGCGGGGCTGGCCGTCACGAGGACACTAGACACGGCGGCCGCGCCGATGACGATCGAAACCGACCCGGTCGATGTCGACCCGCCCGACGATGACCCCGACGTGGCGGCGCCGGAGTAGGCGGTGATGACAGCCGTGCCGGACTGGGTGCCGGCGTTGAAGGTCGCCACGGCCTTGCCGCTGCTGGTCGTCACGTCGGTCGAGGTGAACGAGCCGAGCGTCGTCGCAAAGGTGACCGTGGTGCCGTCCTGCACCGCGGAGCCGCCGCTCTGGGTCAGCGTCGCCGAGACCGTCGCCGTGCCGTTGAGTGGCAGTGTCAGCGTGCTGCTGGTCAGGGTGATCGTGGCGCCGGTCGGCGCAAACAACGGGGACTTGTGGCATGCCGCGCCCGTCGCCAGCACGGTCAGCAGTACGAGGACAACCAACGCGGGACGAGGGTAGGAATGTTCCACCTTGACCACCAATCCACCGGAAGGTGAGTCTGGTATCATGGATTTCGCCTAGCAGTTTACCTTCATGAGCAGGGCCGGTCAAACGACGAAGCGTGCGGACGGATACGCGATGGCGGCGTTGCTGGTGGCCGTCGCGGTCATGACTGTCGCCATGACGGTCGCGCTGCCGGCCTGGCGCCAGGCGGTCCGGCGTGAGAAGGAAGAGGAACTGGTCTTCCGCGGCCGGCAGTACGTGAGAGCGATCCAACTCTTCCAGCGGAAAGTCGCCGCCGCATACCCCCCGGACATCGACACGCTGGTCAAGCAGAAGTTCCTCCGCAAGAAATACAAGGACCCGATGGTCGAGGACGGGGAATTCGAGATCCTCTACCAGGGCAGCCGGCTTACGCTGAACACCGGGCAGGCCACCGGCGGCGGGGGCCAGGGGCAGCGAGCCGGGCAGGCCGGCCAGTCTGCGCCCGGCGGCATGCCGCTGACCTTTGACACGGGGTCGGGCGCGATCACCCAGGGGACGCCTGTCGGCGGCGCTGCTGGCGGTGTGGTGGGCGGGATCGTCGGCCCTCGCGGCGGCGTCATTGGCGTCCGGAGCAAGAGCACCGAGGAGTCGATCCGGATCTACAACGGCGCCACGCACTACAACGAATGGCAATTCGTGTTCGTGCCAGCCAACGTGGGGCGCGGCCAGGCGCGGCCGGGCACGGGGGGCGGGCCTGGGCAGGGATTCCCGGGAGGCATCGGCGCGGGAAGCGGCCCGGGCCGGGGCGGCGGGCGTGGCGGTCCCGGCGGCGGCCCGGGAGGGCCTCCGCGTGGCGGCCGCGGCTTCGAGCGGTGACATCGTTCGCAGACGCATCCGCTGCTATGGACGTGCGCTCAGCCCGCCTGGTTTGAAGACCCCAATTCGCCCATCACGCCGTCGTGCAGATCCCGCCGGAACCGCGTAATGTCGTCGACACCCCCTCCTCCCGGGTAGACCCGGTTGGTCAGCTGCACCACGTAGATTTCCGCGTCCGGGTCTAGCCACAGGGACGTCCCGGTGTGGCCGGTGTGGCCGAAGGCCCTCGGCGACATGCGCGTGCCGCACGACGAGGTCGGCAGCATGGTGTCCCATCCGAGCGCGCGCGAACTGCCTGGGACCCCGGCCTTCGAGGTGAAGATCAGGGCGGTGGACGGCGCAGCCAATCGGGGACCGCCCGCCGAGCCGACCACCGACCGCAGGACCCATCGAGCCATCGTCCCGACCGCGCCAGCCGTTCCGAAGAGTCCCGCGTGGCCGGCGACGCCACCGAGCGCGGCGGCGTTCTCGTCGTGAACGACGCCGAGCGCAGCGTTCCTCCTGCGCGTGGGCGCGACGCGGGCCAGGTCCGCTGTCGGCACGGCGAAGCCGAGCTCGAACGGTCGTCCGCCCAGACGGTCTGCCGGCTCGCCCGACTCGATCAGATGACGGACCCGCTCGAACTGGAGGTCCAGCGGCTCTCCCGCCACGTCCTCGAGCAGGAAACCGAGCGCGATGAACCCGAGGTCGCTGTAGAGGCTGCGCGTCCCCGGCTCGTACTCGAGCGGCTCGGCGGCGATCGCCGAATCGTAAGAGGCCCGTCCCGCGCGCGTCTCGTAGTAGGGCCTGTGCGCGGGGAGGCCTGAGGCGTGCGTCAGCAGGTCGATCACCCGAACGTCGCTTCGGTCGCTGTTCCTCCAGGAGGGGAGGACATCCGCAATCGGCCAGTCGAGGCGGAGCGAGCCGCTGTCCACCATGCGCATGGCGAGCGCGCTGGTGGCCAGGACCTTCGTGAGCGACGCGAGATCGAAGAGAGTCTCCTCGGCTGCCGGCGGGGCAGCCGTGTCGAACGTCAACCGGCCACTCGCTTCGCGCCAGAGCACACTCGAGGCGTCGCCCACCTCGACCACGGCGCAGGGAAACACCCGCGCGACGGCGGCGTCATGAAGCACCCGTCGCGCGCGGCGGAAGGCAGGCATGGCGCGGCTACCGTGAGAACGCGGCGCTGGAGACCCGAGCCAGATACTCGAGCCCGCGCGGCAGGCCGATCAGGGCATCGTAGGAGAACAGGACGATCCCCGTGGCGCCAAGGCTGCGGGCGATGCGGATGTTCTCGATCGTGTCCGACGACGACAGCCGGTAGGCGCCGATGCCCGCCCAGACGGCAGCGGGTCCGGCCGCCCGCCGGGCCTGTGTGACTTGCGCGGTGAAGGCGACCCGGTCCGTCGTATACGCCATGGGGCAGACGACATCGAGCAGGCCCTGGTGGACCCAGGTGGCCCAGTCCTGGAGGCGGCGGCTGGCCGCGTCGGCCGCGTCGGGCAGCACCGCCGCGGAGACGGTCACTTCGGGCCTCCTGGCCTTGACGCTGTCGTGGATGCGGGTGACGAGCGCGGTCAGACGTTCGCGACGGAACTCGCGCCAGCGGTCCGGGAAGGCGTCGGGCAGGGCCACGAGATCCTGGCCGATCTCGCGCTCCTTCTGCGGTCGGGCTGCGGCGTCGAGGCCGCCAAGCAGATCGGCCCTGAACGCCTCGAGCGCGCAGAGGCTGTAGTCGAACTCGTCGCTCGGGTAGCGGATGTAGTCGAGGTGCACGCCGTCAACCGGGTAGCGCGCGACGATGTCCGCCACGACCGCCACCGTGGCGTCGGCCGCCGCCTCGGGTACGGGCGAGACGTAGAGCCCCTCCACCTGGTCGCTCTGCGCGCGCGTCCACCGCACCAGCTTGTCGAGATACAACTGGCTCCTGGCGTCGAGCAAAGCCAGGTCCCGCGCGAGTGCGCGCGGCACCATCAGCCACTCGGGGTGGCGGTAGATGACGTGCCCGCTGGAGGCGGGCATCTGCGCCGCGCTCGACACGAGGCCGATGTCGATCCACGCGTGCACGCGGATGCCCTGGGCGTGC
The DNA here is from genome assembly GCA_963727765.1 of uncultured Acidobacteriota bacterium. Lineage (GTDB taxonomy): Bacteria > Acidobacteriota > Vicinamibacteria > Vicinamibacterales > Fen-181 > FEN-299. The sequence continues at coordinate 577,135 of CAVSGZ010000007.1, read as the reverse complement.
GCGAGCCTGAGTGTCAGCGCCAGCGGATCGAACGACTCGGGCTGCGCGATGAGTGGCGCCGCCCTCGGCTCGAGCCGGCTCGCGAAATACGCGTCGCCGCGTCCGCGTACCTGCACCAGCAGCGTATTGAACCCGCCGGCCTGGGCCGACTTCACCATCGAGGCGACGGTGGCGGGACTTGTGAGCGACGTGCTCCTCACCCAGAGGGCGCGAACCTCGGGGTCGGCCGGCTTCTGCGGAGCCGCCGAGAGGTGAGCGAGCGGTAACCCGGTCACGAGCATGGCCGAGGCTGCAGCAGCGACGAGGTATGAGCGGCGGATGAAGCCCACGCGAGAACCACGCATGAAAGTACGCAAACTTACCAAGCCCCACACGGGTTGTCAAAGACACGGACATCTTGTCGTCGCCATGATGCCCCTGTGATGCTCCTGCCGTGCTCCTGTCGTGTGCTTCTGTCGTGTGCTCCTGTCGTGTTGACAACCCCCCTGTCTGGTCCCTATGCTCCGGCGAGCCGTCGGGCGCATCCGTATGGCCGAGGGAAGTCCGCACATGCACCATGTGATTGGCATCGACGCGGGTGGGACGAAGACGCACGGCCTGCTGGCGGACCAGTCCGGCCGCGTCGTCGGCGAAGCGATGGGGCCGGGCGCCAACATCAGCACCGGCGGGGAACTGGCTGTCGAGAAGGCGCTGCACGACGTCATCGACCGGCTGCTCGCCAACCGGGACATCGCGCCGTCGGTGATCGCCATCGGCATGGCCGGCGCCGACAGGCCCGACGACCACCGGGTCGTCACGTCGATCCTGCACCGGATCGCCAGGGGCACGCGAACCGTCGTCACCCACGACGCCCTGATTGCGCTGGTGGCGGGCGCTGCCGACGGCGCCGGCCTCGTGCTGATCGCGGGAACCGGCTCGATTGCCTTCGGCCGGGACCGCGGCAACCGCTCGGCGCGGGCCGGTGGCTGGGGCTACGTGCTCGCCGACGAGGGGAGCGGCTACTGGATTGGGCGGCAGGCGCTCACCGCGGTGATGCGCGAATCCGACGGCCGCGGGCCCGCGACCGCCCTCACGCCCACGATCCTCGCCACCCTGGGGCTCGAGCGGCCGGCCGACATCGGGCCCCGCGTCTATCACGGCGAATTGCCGCTGGCGTCGATCGCCGCCCTCGCGCCGCTGGTTGGCCAGGCCGCGCAGACGGGCGACCCCCTGGCGGCTGACATCATGACCCGCGCTGCGGAGGAGTTGTGTCTGGCGGCAGGCGCCGTCATCCGCCGCTTGAACATGGAAGGGGAGCGCTTTCCGTGCCTGCTGTCGGGCGGCATCTTCGCCGTCGCGTCCCTGGCGGCGGACATGGCCAGGCGGCTGGCCGCCGTGGCCCCGAATGCGAGTGTCCGGCGGCTGGACGAGCCGCCCGCGTCCGGAGCCATCCGCCTTGCACTCGAAGAATTGGCTGGCGGGGCCAATCTGCCGAGCCCAATCTGAGAGGGCGCTAGGGGCGCGGAGGCGTCTTGGGCGGCTCCCCGGATTCGATCAGACGGCGCAGCCGCGGCTCGATGTCCTCGCCAATCGCCTCGCGGACCACGTCGTCGGCCTGCCTCAGTCTGGAGAGCGCCTGCCGGTAGCCGAGGCCCGTCTTCTGCATCACGATCGCCGCCTTCACATTCCACTGCGCGCGCTTCAGGAGCCGGTCCGCATCCGCGTACTCGATGTCACTCACGATCGTGAGGATGCGCCGTGCGCGGTCCTTCAGCTTCTCGGACGTCGTCTGGACGTCCACCATGAGGTTGCCGTAGGTCTTGCCGACGCGCACCATGGCGGCCGTCGTCAGCATGTTGAGCACCATCTTGGTTGCGGTGCCGGCCTTGAGGCGCGTGGAGCCGGCGATGATCTCGGGGCCCACAGCCGGGGCGATGGTGAGATCGACGAAGGCCTGCAGCTCGGTTCGCGGAAAGCAGGTGACGAAGATGATCTTGGCCCCGGCGCGCCGCGCCCGGTTGAGCCCTCCGCGGACGAACGGCGTCATGCTGCTCGCCGACACGCCGACGACCACGTCCTTTGACGTTGGGCGGAGCCGCGCGAGCGCGCGAGAGCCCTCTTCGAAGTTGTCCTCGACCCCCTCGCGCGCGCGAACGAGCGCCCGGTGGCCGCCCGCCATGACCGCCAGGACCATCGTCGGCGAGGTGCCGAAGGTCGGCGGGATCTCGGCCGCCTCGAGCGTGGCGAGACGGCCGCTGGTGCCCGCGCCGATGAAGACGAGGCGGCCGCCCTTCCGGAGCGCCTGGCTGATGAGGTCGACACCGAGCGCGATGCGCTCCTTCTCGCGAGCGACCGCCGCGACGATCTTGCGGTCTTCGTCGATCATCAGGTCGATGATGGCCGGCGGCGACAGCTTGTCGAGTCCGAGGCTGCCCGGGTTGATCGCTTCAGTCGGCAGTTGCTGCCACTTCGAGTGCACAACCATGATGAGGTCCGTCCCAACGGGGAAGCGAGAATACTAGCCCTCCTGCCGCCTGGACGCAACGCCGGGCGTGCCGGACGTGCGCGGAGCCGGCGGCGGCGCCTGCCGCCCCGCCCCGCGCGCTTGACTCGGGCGGCATCGAGGCACCAAGCTAGCCCCCGATGCCCGGGACCGATTCCTCAGCCGCCATCGACGCCTATCTCGACCACCTGCGCGTGGAGCGGCGGCTCGCGCAGCTGACCATTGAGAGCTACAGCCGCGACCTGGTCGCGCTCGCAAGGTTCGCCCACTCGGCCGGCGTTCCCATCGAGGCGCTGACGCGCCAGGATCTCGAGGCGTTCGTGCGGGGGCTGATGGCGTCCGGCCTGTCCCCGAGGTCGACGGCCCGGGCCGTCGCCTGCGTGCGCGGGCTCTACCGGTTCCTCGTGCTCGACCGCCGGCTGGAGTCGAGCCCGGCTGACGATGTGCGGGCGCCGCGCGCGTGGCCCGCGCTCCCGCGGTGTCTGTCGCTCGACGAAGTGGATCGCCTGATCGCGGCGCCCGACGTGTCCACCCCCCGCGGGCTGCGCGACCGCGCGATGATCGAGCTGCTGTACGCCACCGGGCTCCGCGTGTCGGAGTTGGTCGGACTCCGCGCCGCCGACCTGAACCTGGAGGCTGGCCACCTGACGTGCACGGGGAAGGGAGCCAAGCAGCGACTGGTGCCGATGGGAGACCAGGCTGTCGCGTGGGTGCGGCGCTACCTGCGCGATGCGAGGCCCGCGCTGCTCAAGCGCAAGACCTCGACCCGCCTGTTCGTCAACGCGCGCGGCGGAGGGCTCTCGAGGGTCGGCTTCTGGAAGCTGCTGAGGGCGCACGGCGTCAGGGCCGGCCTGCCGCGCGGCCTCAGCCCGCACGTCCTCCGCCACTCCTTCGCCACGCACCTGCTCGACCGCGGCGCGGACCTGCGGGCGATCCAGATGATGCTCGGCCACGCGGACCTGTCAACGACGCAGATTTACACCCACGTGCTCGACGCTCGGATGCGCGCCGTGTACGACAGGTTCCATCCCCGGCCTTGACCCGCGCGGCGGAGGGACGCTAGAGTCAAACGGATCCGCCCTCGCCCGCGCGCATCCGACAACGGAGGACTCCAACGCATGAGCCGTGACGGCCGCCATCTCTTCACGTCCGAGTCGGTCACCGAAGGCCACCCGGACAAGATCGCCGACCAGATCTCCGACGCCATTCTCGACGCCATCCTCGCCCAGGATCCCGTCGGCCGCGTGGCCTGCGAGACGCTCGTGACCACCGGCCTGGCGATGATCGCCGGCGAGATCACGACGAGCTGCTACGTCGACTTCCCGAAGATCGTCCGCGAGACCATCCGGGAGATCGGCTATACCCGCGCCAAGTACGGCTTCGACTCGGACACCTGCGCGGTGCTGTCGTCGATTCACGAACAGTCGCCCGACATCGCGATGGGGGTCGACCCGGGCGGCGCGGGCGACCAGGGGCTGATGTTCGGCTTCGCGTGCCGGGAAACCGACCAACTGATGCCGCTGCCGATCATGCTCGCGCATCGGCTCTGCATGGGCCTGTCGTCGGCGCGGCGCGACGGCGTGCTCGACTACCTCCGCCCCGACGGGAAATCGCAAGTCACCGTCGAATACGAGAACGGCAAGCCGCTGCGCGTCGACGCGATCGTCGTGTCGAGCCAGCACAGCGCGCTCGTGGACAAGGAGACGCTGCGCGACGGCATTCTCGAGAAGGTGATCACGCCGGTGATGCCGGCCGGCATGGTGGACGAGGCCACGAAGATCTACGTGAATCCCACCGGGCGCTTCGTCATCGGCGGGCCGCAGGGGGATGCGGGCGTCACGGGCCGCAAGATCATCGTCGATACGTACGGCGGCGCCGCGCCGCACGGCGGGGGAGCCTTCTCGGGCAAGGACCCGACGAAGGTCGACCGCTCGGCCTGCTACATGGCGCGCTACATCGCCAAGAACTGCGTCGCCGCCGGCCTCGCCGACCGGCTGCTCGTGCAGCTGGCCTACGCCATCGGCGTGGCCGACCCGGTGTCGGTGATGGTCGAGGCTTACGGCACGGGACGGATCCCGGAGGCCCGGATCACCGAACTGGTTCGCGCGCACTTCAAGCTCACGCCGCGGGGCATCATGGAGCAGCTCGACCTGCGGCGGCCGATCTACCGGAAGACCGCCGCGTTCGGTCACTTCGGCCGGACCGACCCGGACTTCACCTGGGAGCGCACCGACGTGGCCGCGGCGCTCGGCAGCGACGCCGGCCTGTAGGCGCCGCCACAGCCGGCCGCGGACGATCATGCATCTGCGAAGACGCACGTGGCTTGTCGTGGCGGCCGTCGTCGCGGTCGTGGCGGGCACGCTTGTGGCCCTGCCGGCCGGGCCGCGCGTGGTGTCGCCTCCGTCATGGCAGCCCGCGACGCCGGAGGTCCGCGGCGTCTACCACATCCACACGGTGCGGTCCGACGGCACCGGCACGGTGGACGACGTGGCCGCGGCGGCCGAACGGGCCGGCTTGCAGTTTGCCATCGTCACCGACCACGGTGACGGTACGAGAAGGCCCGATGCACCCAGCTACCGGCACGGTGTGCTGTGCATCGATGCCGTCGAGATCAGCACGACAGGCGGTCACTACACGGCGCTTGGTCTAGGTCAGGCGCCCTATCCGCTGGCTGGCGAGCCGCGAGACGTCGTAGAGGATGTCCACCGCCTCGGCGGGTTCGGTATCGCGGCGCATCCGCTCTCGCCAAAAAGGGGACTGGCGTGGGAGGACTGGCAGGCGCCGATCGACGGAATCGAATGGCTGAACGGCGACAGTGTCTGGCGCGACGCGTCGCGGTGGCGCCTCGCGGAGGCGGCCTGGACTTTCGCCTTTCGCCCCGTCGCCTCGCTGACCGCGCTCTACGAGCGGCCTGCCGCGCTGGACCGGGCGGACACCCTCACGGCGCACCGCCGCGTCGTGATGATGGCGGGTGCCGACGCCCACGCACGTCTCGGCTCGAGGGGCAACCCTGAGACGCACTCGGGCGGGATGTTCCTGCGGGTGCCATCCTACGAAACCGATTTCAAGGTTTTCTCGCTGACAGTCAGTCTCGCGGGGCGGCTGACGGGAGACGCCGGCGTCGACGCCGCCGCGGTCGTCAACGCGATCCGGGCCGGTCACGTGCACACGGTCGTTGACGGGGTCGCCACGCCGGGGGTGTTCGAATTCACGGCGACCAGCGGGGGAGTCCGGGCCATCGAAGGGGACCGCCTGCCGCTGGCCGGCGCGATGACGATTCGAGTGCGGTCAGGCGTCCCGGCCGGCGGGCGGATCGTGCTCTTTCACGACGGAACGCCGGTCGCGGACGCGCCGGCCGACCGCCTCGTGTATGCAGGCAACAGGATCGGCGCGTACCGCGCCGAGGTCTGGCTCCCCGCGACTCATGGCGGTGGCTTCCTGCCTTGGATCGTCGGCAATCCAATCTACGTCGGCATGCCGGAGGCAGCGCCAATCCCGCCGCCAGTCGTCCTCACCGGCTCCGCGTTCCCCCTTGCCCCCGACGGGTCCTGGTGGAGTGTCGAGCACTGTGGCGATTGGCGCGCCGGCCTCGAGCAGACGGCGCGTGACATCACGCTGCACTACGCGTTTGCCGACCGCCGCTCGCCGGCGCCGTCGGCGGTACCGTGGGCGGCGCTCGTCCTGCGGAAGGCGCTCGAGCCGCGGGCCACAGGCCTCGCGTTCGTGGGCCGCGCCGATCGCCCGATGAGGATCTCGGTTCAGGTGCAAGGGGGTGCGGGCGGGGACGGGCGCCGGTGGCAGCGCTCGGTCTACCTCGACGAGACTCCGCGTGAGGTGGCCGTCGCCTTCGACGACATGCGGCCGGTCGGTCCGACCGCGTCCGGGCGCCCCCCGGCGCGCGACCTGGATGCGGTGCTGTTCATGGTTGACGGCCCCAACACGCGGCCGGGCAGTTCGGGACAGGTCACCCTCGAGAACATCCGCGTCTTCTCACCGCGCTGACCGGTCTCCCGGCGCTCGATCGACCCTCCGCCTCGCCCGCCCAGACGCCGTCACGTCCGCGCCGTGAGCAGCAGGAAGGCCGCCCCGGCCCCAAACAGCAGGTTGGGCGCCCAAGCCGCCAGCGCCGGCGCCATCAGCCCGGCCGCACCCACCGCGCCGAACATGTTGTTCGCCGTCCAGTACACGATCGCGAAGACGATGCCCACGCCGATCCCGTAGAGGGCACCGCGTTTCCCGGTCATGACCGCGAACGGCACCGCCAGCAACGTCATGACGAGGGTGACCAGCGGGAACGCCACCTTGCGGTGCAGGTCCACCAGCTGCGGCAGCACGCTGAGGCCCGAGCCCTGCATGCTGTCGATGTAGCCGCGCAGCTCGGCGAAGGTCATCGAGGCGGAGTCGGGCGGCTCGGTGCCGAAGTACTCAGCCGGCTCCATGGAGATGGGGGAGGTGGAGAAGGCGGAGTAGTCGGCGTTGCCGTCGGGGGTGATGGTGCGGACCCAGCCCTGCCGGCACGTCCAGGTGCCGGCGCCACGGGTCGCGTCGAGCGACGCCGGGTCGAACCTCGCCACGGCGGCGTAGGTGATGCGCGTGAGGCGCCAGTCCCGCTGGTCGAACTGGTAGCGCCAGAAGTGTCGGAGCTCGCCGCGGCCGGGATCGAACAGGTCGTAGTGGTAGATGTCGCCGTTGCGGCCGGCGGTCCACTGGCGGCCCAGCATGGTGACGCGGCGCGCGCTCCCGAACCTGATCTGGTGGTCGAGATCCGAGGCCTGCCGGTTCGAGGAGGCGAGCACGTACTCCTCGAGGCCGAACAGCAGCAGGCTCGACACCGCGGCCACCGCCAGTAGCGGAAGCGCCGTGCGATAGAGGCTCACGCCGCAGGCGCGCATCACGACCAGCTCGCTGCTTCGCGTCAGCACGCCGACGGTCACGAGCGTCGAGAGCAGCACCGAGATCGGCAGGATGTAGTACACGAGCTGGGGCGTCTCGAGCGCGAAGTACCCGCAGCAGCAGGCCGGCCGTCGTCGTGCCGCGGAAGAGCCGGTCGGAGAGGTCGATGAACTCGGAGATGTAGAAGATCCCGAGCAGGGCCACGAAGGTCAACGCCTGGATGCGGAGCTGGACCGTGATGATGTAGCGGTCGAGGATGCCGGGCTGGACCAGCGAGCCTCCGGACAGCCACCCGGCTCCCTCGCGCGTGGGCACGGCTTCGCCCCCGATGCCGCCACGCCGCAGCGTGCCCCGTCGCAGCGGGCGCCAGTGCACGAGCCGGCCGAGCGCGGTCCCTGCGCGCCCGAACGGGGTGCCGGTCGAGCGGGCGCGGCGCCAGGCGACCAGCGCGCCGACGGGGCCGAGAACCAGGTTGGGCAGCCAGGCCGCGAGCCAGGCGGGGAAGCGTCCGCCGAGCGACAGCGACCGCGCCTGGTACATGACGAGGTAATAGGCGAAGATGACGCCGCTGCCGAGCGCGAACGCCGCCAGCTTCCCGCCGCGGTGGGCGCTGACGCCAAAGCCGAGTCCCATCAGCGCGAACACGAAGCAGGCCACGGGGATCGAGAACTTCAGGTGGATGTAGTACTCGGGGCGGTCGGTCGGCAGCCCCTGCTTCCGCAGGTCGACAATGCTCTGGCGCAGTTCGGGAATCGTCTTCTCCGGCTCCCCCTTGACCGGGACGACCTGCGGGAAGACCTGGTTGGGATCGAGCTCGGTCTCCAGCGCGCGCGACGGGTTCGCCTCGAAGAGGGCCCGGCCCGCCGCGTCGGTGCCCATCGTGTAACTGACGCGGTCCTCGAGCACCAGCCGCACGGTGCGGCCGACCGGGTCGAGCAGCACCCGGCCGCGTCCGGCGACCGAGACCTGCGGGGCCCCGGCCTTGCTGGTGTCGGCGACGAAGACCTCCTTCCAGCCGTGTCCGCCGGCGGCCTCGTCGCGCGCGTACAAGACGAGGTTCGGGAACTCCTGGAAGAAAATGCGCGGCTTGATCTCGCTCTCCATGCGCGCCGCCACGACGCCGTATTCCATGACGCGAAACGCCTGGTTGCAGCGCGGGACCAGGTCGAGGAGCACCCACTGCGTGGCCGCCCAGCTGACCAGGGCCAGCAGGAGCACCGGCCGAAGCAGGCGCCAGAGCGCGACGCCGCAGGCCTGCAGCGCGACCCACTCGCTGTCGGCCGAGAGGCGGCCGAGGGCGACGAGCAGTCCCATGAGAAAGGCCATCGGGATGGTGACGGCCAGCGCCTGCGGGATGAGCAGCGCGAGCATCCGGGCGATGACGGCGAGCGAGACGCCTCTCTCGAGCAGCGCCTGGGCGTTGCGGTCGATGGGCTGCATCATCAGCATGAAGGTGAAGACGAGCAGCGCCAGCGCGAACGGCGGCAGGATTTCCCGAACCAGGTAGCGGTCGACAGTGCGGGTCATGCTGAGGAAGCCACGATAGCACAGGACGGGCGGCGGGAAGACCGTTGGCGGCCGCGGTGGAAGCGAGGGTGGTCGGCGGTCTGGAGCGGCCGGCCGGGCGGAGGGTGGTGGAGAGGGATGGGCGGCGGAGGCCTCCGCAGAACATGCACAGGGGGTATTTGAACGGTATTCCTATCGTGTCTGATAATGTATGTTATGTTAACCTACGAATGAAGGGAGATGTAGAGCCCCAACTGTCCCACCCAATCTCGAGCCTTTCAGGACTCTCCCGTTGGCTCGGCCTTCCCCGTCGTGAGACTCACCGCGTCCTCTCACACGCGGTCGACATTCACGAGGATCTGTCAGGCCTCACGGAGCTCGGCGAGAATCCCCTCGAGCGTGTCGATGATCTCCTGGCGCTCCACGGTGCCTTTGCGGAACTGCAGCTTGAGTGTGAAAGCCTTCGTGGTAGGTCTGTAGTTGAAGACGTACGCTCGAGGTCTCCCGGGTGCTGCGGGTCTGGGCCTCTTCACCTCGCGGCGAACGGTTTCGCGCGTGGCGTGCCCGGATGCAATCCGCTCGACGAGCGCAGTCATTTTCTGGGAATCTGACTGCCTAACTATCTCTAGAAGCAATGACTTAGAGGAAATGTCGGCCAGCCGACAGAGGTTTCGAACCTCGTCTGGGATCTTCGTGAGCGTCAAGGACTCTGTGATGGAGGTTCTTGACCGACTGAGCTTCTTGGCAAGCTCCTCGTGGGTGTAACCACACCTGCTGGCCAGGCCCTGAAGGGCGTCGGCCTCCTCGAAGGCGGTGAGGTCCTTGCGTTGAAGGTTCTCGACCAGCGCGAGCTCGATGACCTCCGCATCGTCCACATCCCGGAGGACCACGGGCAGTTCTCTCAGGCCGGCCTGGACAGCCGCCTGGTATCGCCTCTCCCCCGCGATGATCTCGTAGCGATCGGCGCGCTGTCGGACGACGAGCGGCTCGAGGATTCCCTTCTCGGTGATCGACGCGATCAACTCGGAGAGGTCTCCCATCATCTGCCGAGGCTGAGTCGGATTGGGGTCGATCTGCTCGATCGGCACCATCCGACCAACCGGGGCGCCAGCCGATGACGCGAGCGCTTCGACGTAGTGCATGTCGTGCCGCATCCGAACGGTCTCAGGCAAACCACGTCTAGACACGGTCCATGACCTCCTCTGACAGCGTGTAGTACTCCGTCGCCCCGCTCGACTCTGGCGCGAAGGTGAAGATCGACTCCTTGTAGGCCGGGCTTTCCTCGAGCCTGACGCTCTTGGTGATGACGGTATTGAACACCTTGGCGCCGAACACTTTCTGGATCTGCTGCCGGATGTCGCGCGCGATCGACGTCCGGCGGTCGTGCATGGTGATGAGCACGCCCATGATTTGGAGGCCGGGGTTCGCGCGGCTCCGGACTTTCTCGACCGTCTCGAGCAGGTCGTCGGTGCCTTCGAGCGCGAAGTAGGACGACTGAATCGGGATCAACAGATGCGTGGCGGCAACCAGGGCGTTGACGGTCAGCAGGCCGAGAGCCGGGGGGCAATCGATCACGATGACATCGTGGGTCTTGGCGACAGGGTCGAGCTTATCCTTGAGCCTGAAGTGCGCGTCCATCTCGCCGACGAGTTTGGCCTCGAGCTTGGCGAGGCCGATGCGCGCCGGGAGGATCCAGAGGCGCTCGACCGGCGTGGGCAGCAGGATGTCGGCGACGGCGCAGGTGGGCTCGGTAAGCGCGTCGTACACGCTGCGCGAGAGACTGCCCCGCTCCACGTACGACATCGTGCTGTTGGCCTGGGGGTCGAGATCGATGAGCGCCGTGCGGTGGCCGCGCATCGCGAGCGCCGCGCTGAGGTTGATCGCGGTGGTCGTCTTACCGACGCCGCCTTTTTGGTTCGCAATCGCAAGGATCATGGGAAGCGCCCGGGCAATCGAGACGCGGTAGGTCTGGCTATTCTAGGGAGCGCGGCGCGCGGTGTCAATCACGCGGGCCGTGGACGTCACATCTTGTACTTGCCGAGCTCTTCCGGGTCGAGGCTCTCGAGCCACTTCTGCAGGCGATCCGCGTCGGCTTTCTCCGTGCCGAAGTCGATCCCCTTGGCGTTGTCGATGACGCTCTCTTCGACGAGAATCGGCGCCCGCGTGCGCAGCGCCAGGGCGATGGCATCGCTCGGCCTGGCGTCGATGGCGACGAGATCGCCGGGCGTCTCGACATAGATGAGCGCGTAGAATGTGTTGTCCTTGAGATCCGATATCACCACCTTCGTGACCCGGCCCTTCAGATCCTCGATCACGTTGCGCAGCAGATCGTGCGTCATCGGCCGCGGCGTCGCCACGTTCTCCATCTGGAGAGCGATCGCGTTGGCCTCGAAAATCCCCACCCAGATCGGGAGCACCCGCTGTCCGTCCTGGTCGCGCAGGATGATGATGGGCATGTTGGTGATCGGGTCGACCATCAGCCCCTTGATCGCCATCTCGATCTGCATGGATGCTCCCCGAAGCGCGGCGAGCCGATGACCGACCCCCGCGCCCCACTACAAAGGTAGGGGGCCGGGGGCGCGCTGTCAATCGCGAACCGCTTGCGCTTCACCCCTCAAACTGTTCGGGCCCGCGCCGACGATCCTGGCCGGCAGCGTCCGGCCCAGCCATGTCCTCTGGCCGGGCAGGTTGACGACCACGTTGCCCGTGGTGCGTCCCGCCACCTCGCCGCTGCGCCGCTGGCTGACCGAGTCCACCAAGACGGCGTACACGCGGCCGATGGCCGCCTCGTGCAGTTCGAGCTGGATCCGCCGTTGCAGCGCCTGCAGCACCGCCAGCCGCCTCCCCTTCTCCTCCTCGGTGACCGCATCCGGCATCCGGCGCGCGGCGAGCGTGCCGGGTCGTTGGGAGTACTTGAAGGAGAACATCGAGCTGAAGCGGACGGTGGAGGTCAGCGACAAGGTCGCCTCGAAGTCCTCGGCGGTCTCGCCGGGAAAGCCGACGATCATGTCGGTCGAGACGGCCAGCTCGGGAACCGCCTCGCGCAGCGAGTCCACCAGGCGCACGAAGTCCTCCCGCGTGTGCCGCCGCCGCATGGCCCGCAGCACCCGCGTCGAACCGGATTGCACGGGCAGGTGGACGTGCTTGCAGACCGCGGGCAGGTCGCGGATGGCCGCGACGAGCCGGTCCGACGCGTGGCGGGGATGCGGGCTCGCGAAGCGGATGCGCTCCACGCCGCGCACCGCGTTGACCGCCTCGAGCAGCGCCGGAAAGTCGCAGCCCGGGTCGTCTGGCGCCTGGTAGTGGTTGACGATCTGGCCCAGCAGGTGGATCTCGCGGCGGCCGCTGGCCACCGCGTGCTCGACCTCCGCGAGGATCTCGCGTTTCGCGCGCATCCGCTCATGGCCCCGCGTCGATGGCACCACGCAGAACGCGCAGTGGTCGTTGCACCCCTCGAGGATGGTGACGTAGGCCTTGACCGGGTCGGAACGCCGCGCCACGCCCAGCGGGAAGCTCACGTCCTCGTCGCGGTCGAGATCGACCTGAGTGCGGCCCGACGAGAAGGCCTGTTCGAGCAGTGCCGGAAGGCTGCGGGCGGCCTGCGTGCCGACGATGACGTCCACGTACGGGGCGCGGCGCAGGATGGCCTCGCCCTCCTGCTGCGCTACGCAGCCGGCGATGGCGATCACCGGCCGGCCGCCGTCGGGCCTGGCAGCCAGGCGAACCTCGCCCAGGCGCGAGAACAGCTTCGCGGCGGCATGTTCGCGGACGCTGCACGTGTTGAGCAGGACGAGATCGGCCTCCGCCAGGTCGTGCGCCGGCTCGTAACCGGCGCGCTCGAGCAGCCCCGCAAACCGTTCGGAGTCGTGCACGTTCATCTGGCAGCCGAACGTCTCGATCAAGTACCTTCGCGCCATCGGGTCACCTAGCGACGGGCCCTGGTTTTCGACCTTTCGCTTTCACCTTTCGTATTGTGTTCGCTTTCGCCATGACGACGGTTGAGCATCTCGCGAGCACTCATCTGCGTCGCCTCGGTCACCTTGGCCCCGCCCAGCATGCGGGCGAGTTCGGCTTCCCTGCCGCTGCGGTCGAGTCGCTCGACGCCGGTCAACGTTCGCCCTGCCTCCACGGTCTTGACGATCCGGTAGTGGTGCTGGCCGCACGCGGCAATCTGCGGCAGGTGGGTGATGCACAGGACTTGAAAGGTCCGCCCGAGCGCCTGGAGTTTGGTGCCCACGGCATCGGCGACCCGTCCGCCGATGCCGGAATCGACCTCGTCGAAGACGAGCGTCTTCCCTGCCGCGTCTATCGAAGCCAGGCTCTTGATTCCCAGCATGATGCGGGACATCTCGCCGCCCGAGACGATCCGGGCCAGCGGGCGGAGGTCCTCGCCGGGGTTGGGTGAGACGTAGAACTCGCCGACGTCGATGCCGCGCTCGCTCCACCGCTCCGGCGGGGGTGGCCAGCCGTCGAGGAACCGGACGTCGAAACGCGTGTGCTCCATCGCCAGGTCGCGCAGCTCGGTGACGATGGATTTCGAGAATCGGGCCGCTGCCTGGCGGCGCAGATCGGAGAGCGTTCGCGCGGCGGCGAGGTACGCCTCGGTCCGATGCACGCACTCGGCCTCCGCCTCGGCCAGGCGTTCGGACACCGATTCGAGGCTCCCCTGTTCCGCGCGCAGCGCGCGGTGTCTGTCGATGACGTCGGCCAGCGTCGGGCCGTGCTTGCGCTTGATCCGTTCGATCGCCGCCAGGCGATCTTCGACCTCCTGCAGCCTCGCGGGCGAGGCGTCGATGCTGGCGGCGTATCCCCGCAGAAATGCGGCGAGATCCTCGAGCTGGGACTTCACGCTGTCGCGCGCCTCGAGGTAGGGCGCGAACCGCGCATCGAGCGCGGACAGCTCCCCCACTCGTTTCCACACCTGCCCCAGCCCGGCCAACACCGCTGTATCGCGGTCGTAGAGGATCGCATAGCTCTCGTCGGCGAGCCGTCGCACGCGTTCGGCGCTCGAGAGCAGCGTCCTCAGGGCCGAGAGCTCCTCGTCCTCGCCCTCGTGCGGTGCGAGCCGCTCGAGTTCGGCGAGCTGGAATTCGATCAGCTCGAGGCGCGAGGCGCGTTGGCGCGAGAGCTCCCTCATCTCGTCGCGCGCGCTGCGGGCCGCCTGGAGTGCGGCGAACGCCTCGGCGACCGGCCGGCGCCGATCCTCGAGCCCGGCGAAGCGGTCGAGCAGGTCCAGGTGCGTTTGCGGATCGAGCAGCGCCTGGTGCTCGTGCTGGCCGTGCAGGTCCACGAGCCGCGAGCCGATCTCGCGAAGCGCGCCGGCGGTGACCAGCGCGCCGTTGACGAAGGCCCGGCTTCTGCCCTGCGACGTCACCTCGCGCCGCACGAGCAGCTCGCCGCCGTCCTCGGCGTCGAACAGCGCCTGCACGACCGCCGACTCCTCCCCGGTCCTCACCAGCTCGGGCGAGGCTCTCCCGCCGAGGAGGAGGCCGACCGCCTCGACGAGAATCGACTTGCCGGCGCCGGTCTCGCCCGTGAGCACCGATAGCCCGGCGTCGAAGTCGACCTGGACCTCTTCAATGACGGCGAGGTTCTGGATGGAGAGGTATCGGAGCATGCTCGGGCCCGCGATGACGGGTTCACGAAGATCCCGGAAGCGCAATGATATCATACGTTTGACAGGGATCCGGCTGCATGCTAGGCTGGAAAGGTTGCGCTGTCCCAGCGGCGCCGACTTCATGAATCGGAGGCAGGTTTGCCGACGCTCGGATACATGGCGCTTGCCCTGCAGCTGGAGGGCGCGGGTTCGCCCGACGGCGGGGTGGGTGGTGGCCTCTTGCGGCTGGTGGTCAGATTCGAGTCCGGTCGCGCAGTTCGTCCTGCTGATTCTCGCCCTGTTCTCGGTCGTCTCCTGGGGCGTCACCTTCTACAAGCTGTGGACGTTCCGGCGGGCAGGCCGGCAGTCGGCCGCCTTCCTCGACGTGTTCCGCAAGAGCAACCGGTTCTCGGAGGTCCAGGCGGTCTGCAAGACGCTTGGCGAGAGTCCGCTCGTGGGGATCTTCCAGGCCGGCTACGCCGAGCTCAACGCGCAACTCCGCCAGGGCGGCGCCTCGGCGCCCGAGGCGACGCCGTCCGCTCGCCCGGCCATGCGCAGCGTGCAGGCGCTCGATCGGGCGCTGCTGCGCGCGTCGGCGCTCGAGGTCGGCAAGCTCGAGGACCGCGTGCCGTTCCTGGCGACGACGGCGAGCATCACGCCGTTCATCGGGCTGTTCGGCACCGTGTGGGGCATCATCAACGCGTTCGACAGCATCGGCCAGACGGCGTCGACCTCGCTGGCCGTGGTCGCGCCTGGCATCGCCGAGGCCCTCATCGCGACGGCGGCCGGGCTGTTCGCCGCGATCCCGGCCGTCTACTTCTACAACCGGCTGGCGCAGCAGGTGAAGGTCTTCGCCACCCAGATGGACGACTTCTCGCTCGAGTTCCTCAACATCGCCGAGCGGAACTTCACCTAGGACGGGCTGACGCGATGCCGAAGGTGCAGCCGATCGAGACGGGCGGCGGCGGGCGCGCCCGCTCGCGCCGCGTGATGACGACGCTCAACGAGATCAACGTCGTGCCGCTGGTCGACGTGATGCTCGTGCTGCTCATCATCTTCATGGTCACGGCGCCGATGATGCAGCGCGGCGTCGACGTCGCGCTGCCGCAGGCGCGCCGCGTCCAGGAGATCAACGACCAGCGTCTCTACGTGACCGTGCCGCTGTCGTTCCGCAAGGACCGGCGCGTACGGGTCGGGCAGGACCTGGTGCCCTTCGCGGTGCTCGCCGAGCGCGTCCGGCAGGCGTTGCGGTGGCGGTCGGACAAGGACGTGTTCCTGCAGAGCGATGCCGGCCTGAGCGTCCAGGACCTGATGGACGTCATGGATCGGCTGAAGGAAGCCGGCGTCGACAAGGTGGGGATCGTCGCGAAGTTCCCCGAATCGCGCTGACGCGCGGAAGCGCCATGGAAGCCGTCACTGCCGTTCTGCTCGATCGCCAGGCTGGGGGCCGCCGGCTTCGGCCGATGGTGGCCTGCTCGCTGGGCTTGCACGTGGTGGCCGCGGTGGCGATCGTGCTCGGACCGGCGCGCTGGTTTGCGACGGCGGCGGTCCGCGCGCCGCGGGTGATCATGTCGGTGAGCCTGGGCGGCTCGAGCGGCCCCGCGAACGGCGGCGTCAATCCGCTCGGCGGGCGTCCCGTGCAGCAGGTCGTCACGGCGGCTCCGAAGCGGCCGCAGCCGATGCGGCCCCCCGCGGCCAGGACGCCGCTGATGACGCTGCCGGAGCCGAAGACGCCTTCGAGAGCGCCGCGCACGCCGCCGCCGGACGAGCCCGCGTTCGGGTCCGACGAAGCCCTCGGGCGGACGCCGACGAGCGGCCCCGAGGTGAAGCCTGGGTCGAGCTTCGCGGACACCGGGGTGAGCGGCCTCGGTCTCGGCCTGGCGACCGGCGGCGAGGGGACCGGCGGAGCCATGGACGTCGGCAGCTTCTGTTGCCCCGACTATCTGGCGACGATGGTGCGCCGGATCAAGGAGAACTGGAACTACCGCCAGGGGGTGGCCGCGACGGCGGTCCTGCGGTTCACCATCCAGCGGAACGGGCGGATCACGGACATCAGCACCGAGCAGTCGGCCGGCTACTTTCTCGACCTGTCGGCCCAGCGGGCCCTGCAGATGCTGCGCCAGCTGCCGCCGCTGCCGGCGGCATACCAGAATCCGACGCTGACCGTTTATCTCAGGTTTGACTACATACGCTGATGACACGAACGATCCTGTTCGGATGGCGGGGTGGCGCGGCGGCGGCGTGTGTCGCGCTGACGGCGGTCGTGCTGGGCGCGCGCCCGCAGCAGCCGCCTGCCCAGCCCTCGCAGCAACCGCCGGTGGTGTCGATCACGATCACGGGCGAGTCCGGCGCCCTGCCCCATTACGCCGTGCCCGATTTCATCCCGCTCTCGAACGACGCCGAGACGGTGGCCGCCGCCAGGACGATCGGGGAGGTCCTGTTCGCCGACCTGGCGTTCGAGCGTGAATTCGACATGATCCCGCGCGACACCTACGCGTCGATCCCCGCCGCCCGGTCGCTGACCGCGATCCCGTTCGACCGGTGGCGCGAACTCGGAGCCGACGGCCTGGTGATCGGCACGGTGCAGAAGCAGGGGGACGCGCTGCGGGTCGACGTGCGCCTGTTCGGCGTGAAGGAGCGGCAGTCGGCGTTCGGGCGGGAGTACGTGGCAGCGGCCGCGAACCCGCGCTTCATCGCGCACACGGCGTCGGACGAGATCTTCCAGTCGCAGCTGGCGCTGCGCGGCGTGGCCAGGACCAAGATCGCGTTTGTCTCCGACCGCGACGGCGAGCGGCTGGTCGGCTCGACCGAGTCGCGGGTGGTGAAGGAGATTTACATCTGCGACTACGACGGGGCGAACCAGCGGCGGCTGACCGTCAACCGGACGCTCAACATCAACCCGACCTGGTCGCCCGACGGGCGGTCGATCGCCTACACCTCCTACCGGCGCGGGGTCCCCGACATCTTCATCTCGAACATCTACCAGGGCACCATCGAGAATCCGCTGCACAGCCGGGGCGAGGAGAATTTCCTGCCCGTCTGGTCGCCCGACGGGACGAAGATCGCCTTCCAGTCCAACCGCGACGGCCACGCGGAGATCTACGTCATGAACCGGGACGGCTCGGCCATCCGGCGGATCACGAACAACCCGGCGAACGACGGCACGCCGACCTGGTCGCCCTCGGGCAAGCAGATCGCGTTCACCTCCGACCGGTCCGGCTCGCCTCAGATTTACGTCGTCGACGCCGACGGCCTGAACCTGCGGCTGCTGACCCACGAGTCCTATTGCGACAGGCCCACGTGGTCGCCGGCGCCGTACAATGAGATCGCGTACGCGTCCAGGACCGGGTCCGGCCTCGACATCAAGGTGCTCGACCTGGCGAGCGGAGAGACCAGGCAGCTGACGTTCGGCGAGGGGAGAAACGAGAGCCCGGCCTACTCGCTCAACGGGCGCCATCTCGTCTTCAGCTCGACGCGGGCGGGCAAGCGCCAGCTGTACACGATCGACCGCACCGGACGCGACGTGCGGCAACTGACCAGGATCGGCAACAACCAGACGCCGGACTGGTCGAAGTAGCGACGCGGAGGGAGAGACATGCGACACCACTGGGGGCTGGTCGGCACCGTCGTTCTCGCGGCACTCGTCGTCGTGTCGGCTGGCGCGTGCCACCGGAAGGTCCCGCCCGTCGAAACCCCGGCTCCTCCTCCGGCGGCCGCGGCCGCCGAGTCTGCATCGGCGGCGGCTCCTGCTCGGCCGCCGGCTCCGCCCGAGCCGGTGAGGGAGCCCGTCGTGGCGGCGCCGGCGCCGATTGTGGAGGACAGGGTCAGCTCGGCGAGCCTCGACGAGATCAACAGGAACTCGCCGCTCAAGCCCGTGTTCTTCGACTACGACCTGTCGGAGATCTCCGCCGACGGGCAGAAGGCGCTCGACGCGAATGCGGACGTGCTGAAGCGGAATCAGGCGTGGATCGTCACCATCGAGGGCCACTGCGACGAGCGCGGCACGGCCGAGTACAACCTCGCGCTTGGCGAACGCCGGGCGACGGCGGCTCGGACCTACCTGATCTCGCTCGGGATCCCGGCCGACCGGCTGCGGACGGTCAGCTACGGCAAGGAATTCCCGTTCGACGCCGGCCACGACGAGGCCGCGTGGGCCAGGAACCGCCGCGCGCATTTCGTGGTCACGCAGAAATAGGGTCGCCGGGTCGGGACGATGGGATAATGAGGTGGCTGGCGGCAGCGCCATCAATGCGGAGAGAGGCGTATGGTGCGAGAACGCGTGCTCGGGTTGGTCCTCGTGGCGGCGGTGATGCAGGCGGCTTCGGGCGTCGCATCGGCCGCCAACAAGGAACACCTGCAGATGATGGCGGAGATCAGGATACTGCAGGAGCAAACGGCTCTGCTCCGCGCGCAGTTGTCGGCGCTCAACGACACGCTGCGCGCGCTCGGCACCAAGCTCGACGACCAGACCGGGGCCTCGCGCAAGGCGTTCGCGGATCAGAAGCTGTCAGTCGACGCGATCACCGAGGACCTGCGTGTAGTCCGTGAGAAGGTCGACGACAACAACGTGCGCGTGAGTTCGCTCGCCCAGGAGATCGAGGCGATGCGCACGGCCATCGTGCAGGAGGCGTCCCAGCCGGCGGCAAGCGCCGACACTGCGGGCGCGGCCGCCACGCCGCCAGCCGCAGGCGCGCAGCCCCCCGCCGGTCCCCCGGCCGGACCGGCGCCGTCGCCTCAGCGGCTCTACGACGCCGCCTGGGCCGACTACGTCGCCTCGCAGTACAACCTGGCGGTGTCCGAGTTCGAGAACTTCCTCCGAACCTATCCGCGCTCGGAGCAGGCGGGCGATGCCCAGTATTTCATCGGCGAGTGCTACTACCAGCAGGGCATGTTCAAAGAGGCGGTCGCCGCCTACGAGAGCGGGATCTCCACCTATCCCGGCAGCCAGCGTCTCCCGGACATGTACTTCAAGCGCGGGATGGCCTTCAACGCGCTCGGCCTGGTCGATCGCGCGCGCGAGAGCTGGGAATTGGTCGTGAAGAATTTCCCCAACTCGGACGCCGGCCGCCTCGCGCGGCAGCGGCTCGATCAGATCATCCGGAAGACGCCGTCTTCCGCTCCGCTTACCGTCGACTGAGAGTCGACACAGGAAAGGACGTTCCGATGGGCACCGTGAATCGGGTGATTCTGGTCGGCAACCTGGGCCGTGACGCCGAGCTGCGCCGCACGGGCGCCGGCACGGCCGTCGCCAACTTTAGCCTCGCCACCACCGAGGTGTTCAAGGACCGCGAAGGCCAGCGTCGCGAGGAAACCGAGTGGCACCGCGTCTCGCTGATGGGCAAGCAGGCCGAGTCGGTCGCCGACTACCTGCTCAAGGGCAAGCAAGTCTACGTCGAGGGGCGGCTGCGCACTCGCGAGTGGCAGGACAAGGAAGGCAACAAGCGGACGACCACCGAGGTGATCGCGAACCGCCTCGTCCTGCTCGGGGGCGGCCCGCGGCGCGACAGCGTCGAGCGCGAGGAGGTCAGCCACGACGCGGGCGTGGTGGCCGAGCCGGCCGCCGCGATGCCGGGCGACGACGAGGTGCCCTTCTGAGGCAGGATTCAGGAATCGGGAATCAGGAATCAGGATTCGGGGATCGGGGATCAGGATTCAGAGCGGACCGGCCGATTGGGACGCAAGCCCTAAATTCCGACTCCTGAATCCCGGTTCCTTCTTCAGCGTTGCGCGTCTTCCCTGCCGTACCGATCCTCCAGCCGCACGACGTCGTCGAGTTCCGGCGTCGAGACCTCGAAAATGTCGCAATCGTCGATCGCGGTCATCCGGTGCACGGTCTTCGGCGTGACGTGCACCCGATCGCCCGGCTTCATCTCGATCCCAGTCAGCTCGCCTCCCTGTCCGAGCTCGAACAGGAGCCGGCCGGACCAGAGGAGGATCGTCTCCTCCTTCCGGTTGTGGTACTGAAGGCTCAGCGCGTGTCCCGCATTGACGTGCAGGATCTTGCCGACGTAGCGGTCGGTCTTCGCCCAGTGCAGTTCGTAGCCCCAGGGCTTCTCCACTCTCACGTAGTCAGCGTGTCCCACTCGTCCCTCCTGTGCCGGGCGTCGGGGCGCCCGTGCCCGTCCGCCGGCGAGGCCCGCGGGGCGGGCCAGCCAGGCAGCGCTCGACGCCCGCCACCGTCGCCTGCCGCATGACGCGCCCGGCGAGACGGCGCGCGGAGGCGGCGTCGAGTCGCTCCACCACACTGCGAGCGATCCCGATTGCCGTCGGGCTCATGCTGAAGCTCGTCAGGCCCAGCCCGATGAGCAGCGGCAGGATGACGGGGTCGGCGGCCATCTCGCCGCAGAGCGACACGGGCCGCTGCCTCCGCGCCGCGGCGCTGACCACGTGGCGCAGCATGCGGAGCACCGCGGGGTGCAGCGGCTCGAACAGCCGCGAGACGCGCGCGTCGGACCGATCGACGGCCAGCACGTACTGGATGAGGTCGTTGGTGCCGATGCTGAAGAAATCAGCCTCCCGGGCCAGCAGGTCGGCCGTGAGGGCCGCCGAGGGGATTTCGATCATGGCCCCCACCGGCGGCAGCGTCGCCACGCTCTCGCCGCGCGCGGCCAGCTCGCCGGCCGCCTCTCGCAGGGCGGCGTTCGCCGCCCGCAGCTCTTCCACCCCGGACACGAAGGGGAACATGATCCGGAGCCGGCCGTGGCGGCTGGCTCTGAGCAGCGCGCGCAGCTGCACCCGGAACAGGTCTGGCATCACGAGGCTCAGGCGCACGGCGCGCAATCCCAGCGCCCCGCGGGAGCCCGACGCCCTGTTCGCGCCCGTGGCCGTGCCGGCCCCCGCAGCCCACGGCTGCAGCTGCGTGTCGTCCACATCGAAGGTGCGCACGGTGACGACGTGCGGCGCCATGCCCTCGACCAGCGCACGATACGCCTCGAACTGCGCGTCCTCGGTGAGCGCGGACGCCGACGTGGTGGCGAGCAGGAACTCCGACCGATAGAGCCCGATGCCGGTGGCGCCGGCCGAGCGCGCCGACGCGAGGTCGGCCGGCAACTCGATATTGGCCTGAAGGGCGATCGACAGCCCGTCAACGGTCACGGCGGGCGAGGCTGGGTGATCCGGCTCGTGCGTGTCCGGTCGGACCCTGGCCGTCGTCCTGCTCCGAGTCTCCTCGACGACATCCGGAGGCGGGTCCACCAGGACCACGCCACTCGTGCCGTCGATGGCGACCATGACGCCGGGCCGGATGCTGCGACTCACCGACCCGACGCCCACCACGGCGGGGACGTGGAGCGACCTGGCGAGGATGGCCGTGTGGTGCGTCGGGCTGCCGCCGTCGCTCGCAAAGCCGAGGATCTTCTGCCAGTCCACCTGCGCGGCCATCGAGGGGGTGAGCTCGTCGGCGACGAGCACCGCGCCGGCCTCCACGTCCTTGAAGAGGTCGGCGACGCCGCCGCGCAGCCGCCCGAGATTGAGCCGCAGCCTCCCGACGACGTCGGCCACGTCGCCCCGGCGTTCCCGCAGGTAAGCGTCCTCGGCGGCATCGAAGATGGCCGACAGTTCTTCGAACGCCTGCTGCAGCGCCCATTCCGCGTTGACCTGCTGGCTGGCGATGAGGTCGCGGGCCCGGTCGAGCAGCATCCGGTCGTCGATCATCAGCAGCTGCGCTTCAAAGAGGTACCCGAGCTCGGAACCGGCGGCGAGCGCGACGCGCGACTTGATGTCGAGGATCTCGCGGCGCGACCGCTCGCGCGCCTCGTCCAGACGGGCCATCTCGATGGAGACCTGCGCGGGCCTGATGGGAAAGCGGATGACGGGAGGGTTCTGCAGCAGCAGGACGGCCCGGCCCACGACCACGCCGGGCGACACGCCGATGCCGGTCAGGCGGTGCACGGCTCCTCACCGAAGCCGGATTCGACCAGCTGACACAGCGCCTCGAGCGCCGCGGCCTCGTCTGCGCCATCGGCGGAGATGACAATCTCGGACCCGCGGGCCGCGGCCAGCAGCAGGACGCCCATGATGCTCTTGCCGTCCATGACGCGAGCGCCCCGGCCCACGCGCACGCGGGACTCGAACGCCCCGGCGGTGTGGACGAACCGGGCGGCGGCGCGGGCGTGCATGCCGAGCTGGTTGCAAACGGTCACGGTGCGAGACACCATAAGTCCCCCGGCGACGACTAGGTCTTGTCGCTCCCCTTCTCTTCGCCCTTCGTCTCCGACCTCAGCAGATCCGACGCCACCCAGATCGCGTTGCGCCCGTGCTCCCGCATCTCGCGGGCGACCACGAGGAGGTTCGACGACTTCTGCGCGCCGGCCAGCTTGATGAGCATCGGCAGGTTGACGCCGGTCATCACCTCGACGTGGTCGGCTTCGAGGAAGGTCAGCGCCAGGTTGGCGGGCGTGCCGCCGAACATGTCGGTCAGGATCAGGACACCGTCGGCTCCCTGGACCCTGGCGATCGCCTGCTTGATCTCCTCCCGCGCGTCGTCGACGTCGTCGTGCCAGCCGATCGACACGGCCGTGAACTGCGGCAGGTCGCCGACAATTGTCTCGGCGGCGTTCAGCAGTTCGGTGGCCAGCTGCCCGTGCGTGACGACAACCACTCCGATCATCCGCCTACTCCTCGGCCGGCGCCCTACTCGTTGCCGGCGTTGATGTCCCGGTGCCGCACGCGGAGCGCGACGCCGCCGGTCGTGCCGAGGGCGCGGCGGAGCGCCTCGGCCACCATGACCGAGCGGTGGCGCCCGCCCGTGCACCCGATGGCCACGGTCAGGTAGCTCTTGCCTTCCGCCAGGTAGTGCGGCATCGCGAAGCGCAGAAAGTCGGCGATCCGCTGGATGAACGCCCGCGTCTCCTGGTGCGACTCCATGAACGCGGCCACCTGCCGGTGGCGGCCGGTCCGCATCCGCAGTTCGGGCACGAAGTGCGGGTTGGGCAGGCATCGCACGTCGAAGACCAGGTCGGCCTCGGCGGGCACGCCGTGCTTGAACCCGAAGCTGGTGAAGGTGACGAGCATCCGCGCCCGAGTCCGGCGGCTGCTCGACAGGGTCATGAACGTGCGGCGCAACTCGTGTACCGTCAGGTCGGTCGTGTCCAGAATCCGGTCGGCGAGCTTGCGGATCGGCGCCAGACGCCTGCGCTCTTCGCGGATCCCCTCGAGCACAGGGCGGTCGTGCGCGAGCGGGTGCGGGCGGCGCGTCTCGCTGAACCGGCGCACCAGCGCATCGTCGGAGGCTTCGAGGAAGATCAGCACCGGCTCCAGGCGCCGCATCCCGCGCAGCTCCCGCAGCACCGACGGGAACCGGGAGAGCATCGCCCCGCCGCGTACGTCGACCACGATAGCCACCCGCTTCAGCTCGCTCTCCGGCCGGCCGGCCAGCTCCGCCAGCGCGAGCGTCAGCGAGATCGGGAGGTTGTCGACGCAGAAGTAGCCGAGGTCCTCGAGCGCGTGGATGACCTGCGACTTGCCCGCGCCGGATAGGCCGGTGATGACGATGAAGCGGACCCCGTTCGGCGCCTGGGGGGTCGCCGCGCGCCGGCGCGTGGCGGCCGGCGTCACGATTCCTCCTCGGGTGGCTCGACCGGGCCGGCGGCGTCCTCCTCGGCGTCCGGGTCGCGCAGCTGCCGCTCGAGGCGGGCCGCCAGCTTCCGGGCGGCGTGATGGCCGCGCGACCGCAGGAGCTGGTTGCGCGCCGCCACCTCGACGAGGATCGAGACGTTGCGCCCGGGCGCGACGGGCATCCTGAGCAGCGGTACGCGCAGGCCGAGGACCTCGTAGTGCAGGTCGTCGAGGCCGAGCCGCTCGTACTCGCGGCCCGCCTCCCACCGTTCGAGCTGCACCACCATCTCGACCCGCTTGGACGAGCGCGTCGCCGCGACGCCGAACAGGTCCTTGATGTTGATCAGGCCGAGGCCGCGCACCTCCATGTGGTGCCGCGTGAGGTCCGGGCACGTGCCGATCAGCACGCTCTCGGCGCGGCGCCGGATCTCCACCGTGTCGTCGGCGACGAGCCGGTGGCCCCGCACGATCAGGTCCAGCGCGCACTCGCTCTTGCCGATCCCGCTCTCCCCGACGATCAGGACCCCAAGGCCGAGGATGTCCATCAGGACCGCGTGCATGATCGTCCGCTCGGCGAGCGAGTCCTCGAGGATCGCGCTCACCTTCGCGATGGCGTAGGCGGTCGGCACGCTGGTCGCGAGCAGCGGCACGCCGGCACGCTCCGCCTCCAGGCGAAGCTCCTCCGGCGACGGCATGCTGTTGGTCACGAGCACGGCCGGAATGTCGTGCGCGAAGGTCCGCCGCAGCGCGTCCACACGGGAGGAGGAGGCCATGCTCTCGAGGTAGCGGATTTCGCTCTCGCCGAGGATCAGGATGCGGCCCGCGGACAGGTAGGCGTCGAATCCAGCCAGCGCGAGGCCCGTCTTCTGGATGTGCGGCGTGGTGATGCGCCGCTCCAGGCCCGAGGCCCCCGCGACGAGCGTGAGCGGGAGGCCCACCGCCTCTGGACGGCTTCGCAGCAGGGCGCCGACACTCACTCCCGGAGTCGTGGTGCTCATCGTGTGACCGCCCGCCCCGACCTCAGCGTTCCGGCTCGATCAGGCCGACGTGCCCGTCCTTGCGCCGGTAGACGACCCCGATCGAGTCGGTGGCGGCGTTCCGGAAGACCAGGAACGCATCGCCTGACGACTCGAGCGCGAGCGCAGCCTCGTCGACCGTCATCGGCTTGACCGGGTACGGGTCGGTGCGGCGCACCCGCCGGGGCTTCGGCTTCGCGGCGGCTGCGCGGGGCGTGGGCCGCTCGCCCTGCGCGAGGCGCACCGGGGCGGCGCGCCGCTTCCGCTGCTGCCACTTCCCCTTCACCTTCACCAGCTGCTGCGCGATCTTCTCGACGGCGTCGGCGATGGAGGACTCCCACGTGTCCGTGTTCCCGAGCCCGTGGAGGAAGTGATCGCCGCGGGTGTGGACCGTGAACTCCGACTGGTGGCGGTACTTCTCCAGCGTGAGCACCGCCTGGACGGAGACGATCCCGTCGGCGAGCAGCCGATCGAGCTTGCCGAGCCGCTTCTCGACCCGCTTGCGCAACTCCGGGGTGATCTCGACGTGGCGCCCTGTCAGTTCGAGTCGCATGGCAGTTGTCAGTACAGCACCTTGCGCTGGTTGGACGTGGGGATCTTCAGCTCCTCGCGGTACTTCGCGATCGTGCGGCGCGCCAGCGCCAGCCCGTCCTGCTGGAGCAGGCTGACGATCTTCGAGTCGCTCAGCGGGCGGCGCGGATCCTCCTCCTCGATGATCTTGCGGATCCGCTGCTTGATGGTCACCGACGACACGCTCTCACCGTACGAGCTGCTGATCCCGCTGTGGAAGAAGAACTTCATCTCGAACACGCCCTGGGGCGTGTGCATGTACTTGTTGGTCACCACGCGGCTCACCGTCGACTCGTGCATCCCGATGTCGTTGGCCACGTCGCGCAGGACCAGCGGCCGCAGGTGCTCGATGCCGTGGTCGAGGAAGTCCCGCTGGAAGTTCACGATGCTCGTCGCGACCTTGTAAATCGTCTTCTGCCGCTGCTCGACCGACTTGATGAGCCACAGCGCCGAGCGGAACTTGTCCTTGACGTAGGCCCGCGTCTCCTCGCTGTTGTCGCCGCCCTTGTCGAGCAGCCGGCGATAGGCCGGGCTGATGCGCAGCTGCGGCAGCCCCTCCTCGTTGAGCAGGACGACGTACTGATCCTCGACCTTGACGACGGTGACGTCCGGCGTCACGTACTGGGACTGCGGCCGGTTGTAGCGGCTCCCCGGTTTCGGATCCAGGTGCTGGATGACCGCGATGTGCTCTTTGAGCTCGTCAACCGAGAGCCCGAGCTTGCGGGCCAGTTCCGGCACCTGGTGGTTCTGCAGCAGCCGCAGGTGCTCGGTGATGATCTTCTCGGTCGGCGTGCCCTCGAGGCCGAGGTGGCGGACCTGCAGCCAGAGGCACTCCTGCAGGTCGCGGGCGGCTACGCCAATCGGATCGAAGCTGTGGACGAGCGCCAGCGCCTTTTCGACCGACGCGACCGGCCACGTGCCCATCGCGGCGATCTCGTCCACCGAGGCCACCAGGTAGCCGTCGTCGTCGAGATTGCCGATGATCGCCGCGCCGATCTCGTGCAGCGTGTCATCGCTGGTCTGGATCCCCAGCTGCCAGAACAGGTGGTCGGAGAGCGACGTCGAGGTCGAGAGCGTGTTCTCGATCGGGGGCAGCTCCTTGATCTCCTGCTGCGCCCGCGGGCGGTAGCCCTCGTCGAGGTAGTCGCCGAAGAAATACTCGTAGTCCTGGTCGTCCCAGGCGTCGCTCTTCGGTTCCTTCGGCGGCTCCTCCGCCTTCTCCGCGGCGGCCGCCGTCTCGCTCGCTTGGAGATCCTCGGCGGGCATCTCCTCGAGCATCGGGTTCTCGACCATCTCCTGGGTGAGCAGCTCGCCGAGCTCCAGCGTGGACATCGGCAGCAGCTTGATCGCCTGCTGCAGCGATGGCGTCAGAATGAGCTTCTGGGCGAGCCTGGTCTGCAGTTTCTGCTGAATCGGCATGATCTCGTGGCCCGCTTTCGGCGGACCGTGATCCATATTAGTCCAACCTGAAGTCGGTCCCGAGGTAAATCCGCCTCACGTCCTCGTCGGCCGCCAGGCTCGCGGGCGTGCCGCTGCGCAGAATCGCGCCGTCGCGGACGATGTAGGCCCGGTCGGTGATCCGGAGCGTCTCGCGCACGTTGTGGTCGGTGATCAGCACGCCGATGCCGCGCTCCTTCAGGTGGAAGATGATCTTCTGGATGTCGGCCACCGCGATCGGATCGATCCCGGCAAACGGCTCGTCGAGCAGGATGAACAGCGGGGAGACGGCCAGGGCGCGGGTGATTTCAACACGGCGGCGCTCGCCGCCCGACAGCGTGTAGGCGGGCGCCGTCGCCAGCGGCGTCAGGCCGAGTTCGGCCAGCAGTTCCGGCAGCCGCGCGCGACGCGCTTTCCCGTCGATCGGGAGCGTCTCGAGGATCGCCAGGATGTTCTGCTCGACGGTGAGCCCGCGGAAGATCGACGGCTCCTGCGGCAGATACCCGATGCCCTTTCGCGCCCTGACGTACATGGGGTCGCCGGTGACGTCCGTGCCGTCGAGCAGCACGCGCCCCGAGTCCGGCGCCGTGAGGCCGACCGTCATGTAGAACGTGGTCGTCTTGCCCGCGCCGTTCGGCCCGAGCAGGCCGACCACTTCCCCGGACGCCACGTCGAGACTGATGCCGCGCACGACGGTGCGGCCGCTGTAGGACTTGGTGAGGTCGTCAGTCCGGAGGGTGGACATTCGATCGAGGGCGACGGGGCTCAGCGCTTGATTTCGCGCCGCATTTCCGTGCGTTTCTGCTCTTTTCCGTCGACGACGATCCTAGCAGCCGATCTGAAGAAAGTCAAAAGACTGCCCGTCGTTTCGCCCAACGTATCGTCGAGTCGGGCGGGCGCTCCGACCATGTCGGTACTGCTCGGCCTCGGCCCGATAGACCAGGTGCGTGCCGGCGGCGTGCCGACCCTGCGGCAGCCCGAGCGAGACGGCGTCTTGGGCCTCGAGTCGTTCCATCTCCCGGGTGCCGGCTCTCAGCCAGACCACGACTTGTCCGGACGAGAGGTCCCCCTCCGGGCCGTTCAGGTGAGCACCCCCGGTATAGGTCAGCCGCCGCGCGTCGTCGTCGTAGACCATGCGGGAGGCGGTGACGACCATCCGCCCCGGCTCGGGTTCCTTCGACCCGCCCCCCGCCCGATCGAACTGCATCCTCGTGACGACGTCCCCGACGGCCGAGAGGCTGCCCTTTCGCTCGTCGAGGACGATGGTGGCGGCTTTGATGGCCACCTGGTCCTGCCAGAGGTCCGCGCCGCCGCCGTAGGTGGCGAGCGACGCGCCGCCGTCGTAGACGAGGCGGCCCGCGGCAGCGCGAACCGGCTGACCCGTCTGCAGCATCGCGGGGACGCGCGACCGCGCGCCCTCCTGCCGGGCGTCCTGCTCGCCGCCTCGCATCTCGGTCTTCACCGACCCGTTGGCCGAGATCTGATGCCCGTCGAGCACGACGTCGATCGCGTCGCCTTCGATGGCCGCGCGGTCATCCGACACCTGCGGCGCGTGTCCGCTCCTCTCGTCGCGGCCAGACAGGTGCAGCGCGCCGGCCGCCATATCGTACCGCGCCTCCTGCGCCCGGGCCGTGAGCGAGCCTTGCGTGAAGACGACGTCTCCGTCGAACCTGGCCGACTCGACGCGGCCCAATCCGTCGCCGAACGTGAGTGCCAGCGTCGACGACCTGGCGATTCTCGGGGCAGCCGGCGCAGAGGGCGATTCGTGGAACTCCACACCGTTGCCGAAACTGGCGGCGCGCAGCCCCGATTTCGGAGTGCCGGCCGCCTGGAGGACCCCGGACCGTATGCGGCGTGCCGGCGTGGACCGATCCGGCAGCAGGTCGAACACGACGCCGTCCTGCGCGAGCAGCGAGGTCGGGGCCACGCCATCGGGTCCCAGACCAACGTCGATGTACTGCGCCGCGAGCCGCCGGGCCGCTCCGCCGCCCGAGCCCGCGAGTTCGAGCATGCCGTCGCCCGTGAGCGTCGCGTGTTGCAGCGTCCTGGCGTCATCGGCGTACGCGAGGTCGATGTCGCGCGCCTGCATGGCCGTGGGGCCACCGTCCCCTTTCGGGGCGCCGGTGACCTGCGAGTGGCCCCGAAGTTCGAGCCTCCGCAGCCGCTCGCCGTCGTCGGTCAGGAAGGCCGTGAGCGAATCGGCGGCCATCGCCTGGCCCGCCCGATCGACGCGAACGCCCCCGCCGAAACGCATCGCCTCCTCGCCGCGCGCCAGGCTGGCCGAACCCGCGTCGATGTCGAGCGCGCCCTCGCCTCCCGCGTCGGGCCGGCGATGAACGACCACCTCGTCGAGCAGCGAGAGACGGTCGGGGTTCCTGTCGTAGCGCAGGCCGACCGCCCGTCCCGACAGGCCGGCCCGGCTGAATTCTACGGGGCCGGGCGCCAGGACCACGCCGGCCGCATGGTCGTACGACGCCTCCTCGGTCCGCACGACCAGACCGTCACTCGACGTGATCTCGACGGCGCCCTTGAGCCGGACGTCCTCGCTGGGTGTCTGCCCGACCACGTCGGCCGTGGCGGCGACAATCGTGAAATCCCTGCCCCGCCGCTGCAACACCTTGACCCGGACGCCGGTGAGCCGCGTACGACCGTCGGCGTACTGGACCAGCTTGTCGTAGTGCTCGACGGAAATGTCCGGCTTCCCGCCCAGCACGCGCAGCGAGCGTCCGGACGTGCTTTCGGCGACGATGTTGGGGTCGCTGCGGGGGACCAGGATCGGCGTGGGCGGGGGCGGCGGAGACCGGCGCAGCGAGACGACGAGCCAGGCGGCCAGGGCCACGACGAAGACCGCGAGGCCGAGGCGAAGACGACGCTGCCAGGAGGTCATGGCGCGGCCACGGCTGGCGCCCGGTCCGACGGCCGCATGTCGGCCAGCGTCAGCTCGGTGTAGGTTTCGCCGTTGAACGTGTTCTGTGTGAGCGAGAACGCCAGGTCGAGCGCCCCGCGGTTGGCCACGAGAAACGACTCGCGCTCGACGGCCCGCCAGGCGATCGCCCTGAAGATCCGGCCCCGCTGACGCACGGCCATCTTGAGGTGGCGCTCCTTGATCCGCCGGGGGCCATCGACAATCTCAACCGGCCCCGCACAGAACACCGGCCGGGGATTGCCGAGGCCGAACGGCGCCAGCCCCATGATCTCCTCGACCAGCCGCCCCTTGATCGCGTCCAGCCCCAGACGCGCATCCACGCGAAGCCTCGGGCGGAGGTCGTCGGGACCGAGCCGCTCGTCCGCGTAGGCCTGGATCGCCGAGCGAAACGGCCTGAAGGACGCGGCCTCCAGCGTGAGGCCGGCCGCCATGCGATGGCCGCCGAACCTCGCCAGGTGGCGGCTGCAGGCCTCGAGAGCCGCCAGCATGTCGAATGCCGGAATGCTGCGGCAGGATCCGTGACCGACGCCGTCCTCGACCGAGACGACGATCGCCGGCCGCGCGAAGGCGTCCACCAGTTTGGACGCCACGATCCCGATGACGCCGCGGTGCCAGCCCTCGCCCGACACCACCAGTACCCGCGTGGGCTCCCACGTCCGGGTCGGTGTCGACGACGCGGCGCGCCGCGGCCAGGATCTCCTGCTCCTGCTCCTGTCGGCGGAGATTCTCGTCGTTGAGCTGGGTGGCCAGCGCCCGCGCCTCTTCCGCCATCGAGTCGTCGGCAGCCAGCAGCAGGCGCGCGGCGATGTCGGGCGTCGCCATCCGCCCCGCGGCGTTCACTCGCGGGGCCAGGATGAACGACACGTGATAGCTGTCGATCGGCTTGCCGCTCAAGCCCGACGCGTCGAGCAGCGCCTGGAGTCCGACCTTGTGCGGGCCGCGCGAGAGCAGGTCGAGGCCGAGCTTCGCGATGACGCGGTTCTCGCCCGTCAGCGGCACGACGTCGGCCAGCGTGCCGATGGCTGCGATCTTCACGAACCCCGGCAGCCACTTCTCGCGGCCCGAACGGGTGCACAGCGCCTGGACGAGCTTGAGCGCCACGCCGGCGCCCGCCAGGTTCTTGTCCGGATAGTCGCAGTCGGTGCGCTTGGGATTGATGACGGCGACGACGCGGGGCAGCTCGCTGTCCGGCTCGTGATGATCGGTCACGATCAGATCCACGCCGAGTGCGGTCGCGCGCCTGGCGGCTTCGACGCTGCGTATGCCGCAGTCCACCGACACGATCAGGCGCACGCCGTCGGCGTGCAGCCGCTCGACCGTCGACTCCACCAGACCGTAGCCGTCCTTCAGTCGATCCGGGATGAAGTGCCCGACGTTTCCTCCCAGCCCTTCGATGGCGCGCTCGAGGATCACCGTGGCGGTGATGCCGTCGACGTCGTAGTCGCCATGGATGACGATGCGCTCGCGGCGCGCGATGGCCTCGAGAATCCGGTCGACGGCCTGCGGCATGTCGGTCAGCCGGAGGGGATCGTGAAGGTCGTCGAGCGACGGGTTCAGAAACCGCGCCGCCTCGTCCGGCGTCGTCACGCCCCGCTGGCAGAGGAGCCGCGCCGTCACCGGGTCGATGCCCATCGACGCCGACAGGGCGGAGGCCGCGCGCTCGTCGCACGCCTGGAGATCCCAGAGCAATGGAGGCATGAAGCAGCCCGTCGTTACGCGTCGCTGTCGACGAAATCGATGCCGAGCCGGCCCATCTGCCTGAACTTCTCGTAGCGGGCCTGGGTCCGCTCCTCGGGTGAGAGCGTCTTCACGGCCGCCAGCGCGCTGCTGATGGCCCGGTCGAGCAGGCCGGCCGCGGACGCGGGGTCGTTGTGCGCGCCGCCCACCGGCTCGGGAATGATCGTGTCAACGATGCCCAGCCGCAGCATGTCGGGCGCGGTCAGCTTGAGCGCCTCCGCGGCCTCGATCTTCCGCCCCGAGTCGCGCCACAGGATGGCCGCGCATCCCTCGGGCGGGATGACGCTGTAAATGGCGAACTCCTGTATCAGGATCCGGTCGCCGATGGCGAGGCCGAGCGCGCCGCCGCTGCCGCCCTCTCCGCAGATCGCCACGATGATCGGCGCGTTGAGCACCGCCATCTCGCGGAGGTTGAACGCAATAGCCTCGGCCACGCCACGCTCCTCCGACTCGATCCCGGGATACGCCGCCGGCGTATCGACGATCACGATGACCGGGCGGCCGAACTTCTCGGCGAGCCTCATGGCCCGGAGCGCCTTCCGGTACCCCTCGGGTCGGGCATACCCGAAGTTCCGGTAGATCTTCTGCTTGGTGTCAGCCCCGCCCTTCTGATGGCCGACGACGAGCACCGGTTCGTCGTGATAGCGCGCCAGGCCCGCCACGATGGCGTGATCGTCGGCGAAGCGGCGGTCGCCGTGGATCTCGGCGAAGTCGGTGAACAGGAGGGCGACGTAATCGAGCATGCAGGGCCGGCCGGGGTGGCGGGCCAGCTGCACCCGCTGCCAGGGCCTGAGGCTGGCGTAGATCTCCCGTCGCATCGACTCGATGCGGCGCTCCAGCTGTTCGATGTCCCGATCGCGCTGCTCGGTCCGCGGCATCATCGTCAGCGCCTCCACCTCCTTCCGGAGCACGGCGAGGGGCGCCTCGAAGTCCAGCACGTCAGTGGGCTTGTTCATGTCTCTCCTGATCGTCAGCGCAGCGCGACCGACCCGGGGCCGCAGATGCGCTCGAGGTCCGCCAGCAACTGCGCCGAGGGCCTCACGCGCGTCGGGCCCTGGAGGTCGGCGCGCACCCGCAGCGGCTCCGCGCCGCCGCGCAGGTCGACCTCCAGGCAGACCCGCCGGTCGCCCTTGTGGCGCGCCAGCGCCTCGAGCACCGCCTCGACCGTGGTCCGATCGTGGGGCGGCATGGTCAGCCGCACGGCGACCGATCGGGCCGCCCGCTCCCGCACCGCTTCGATCGGCACGATCTCGTTGGCTTTCAGCTTGGCCTTGTCCTCGTCGCGCTCGAACACGCCCCGGACGAGGACCATGCTGTCGGTCTGGACGAGCGACACGGCCTTCTCGTAGGCATCGGGGAACACGATGACGTCGAGGCTGCCTTGGGGGTCGTCCAGGGTGAATGCCGCCATCCGCGCGCCCTTGCGGGTCTTGAGCGGGCGCACCGCCACGATGATGCCGCCGACGGTCGCGTCGAAGGACCGCGGCGTCGCCTCCTGAGGCGTGCCGTTCTCCTCCTCGGCGCCCGCGTCGTTGTCGGCGAGCAGTTCGGCGATGGGCCTGGCGCCGATCGCGCGCAGCTCGTCCGCGTAGCGCTCGATCGGGTGGCCGCTCCAGTAGATCCCGAGCGATTCCTTCTCGCCCGACAACTGCTGCGCCTCGGTCCACGGCGGCGCCTCGGGCAACTCGGTCTCGATCGGGAGCACCGCGCCGGCGGCCTCGGAGCCCCCGAACAACTCCGACTGCCCCTGCTCGCGGTTACGACGCGTGCGGTTCCCGTGGTCGAGGGCCTTCTCCACCGCCGCGAACAGCCGCGCGCGCACGGCCGGGGTCGGCAGGCCCGACAGGGCCGGCGAGTCGGCCACCAGGGAGTCCATCGCGCCCGCCTTGACCAGGCTCTCGAGAACGCGCCGGTTCAACTGGCGCGAGTCGAGCTGTTCGCAGAGCTCGTAGAGCGACTGGATCCGACCCTCACGCCGGCGCACGTCGAGCAGGGCCAGCACGGCGCCCTCCCCGACGTTCTTCACCGCCCCGAGGCCGAAGCGGACGCCCTCCGGCGTCACGGTGAAGGCCAGCTCGCTGGCGTTGACGTCGGGCGGCAGGACGGTGACCCCCAGCTCGCGGCACTCGCCGAGGTACATGGCCAGCTTCGGCGTGTTCTGCGACTCGATGGTCAGCAGCGCCGCCATGAAGTGGGCCGGGTAGTTCGCCTTGAGGTACGCCGTCTGGTAGGCCACCCAGGCGTAGGTCGTCGAGTGTGATTTGTTGAACCCGTAGCCGGCGAACTTCTCCATCAGGTCGAACAGGGCGGCGGCTTTCTTCGAATCGATCTTCCGGGCCCTGGCGCCCTCGAGGAACTTCTGGCGCTGCGCCTGCATCACCTCGGGGTTCTTCTTGCCCATCGCCTTGCGGAGCAGGTCGGCTTGTCCGAGGGTGAAGCCGCCCACCTCGTTGGCGATGCGCATGACCTGTTCCTGGTAGGCGATGACGCCGTAGGTCTCGCGCAGCACCGGCTCGAGCTGCGGCAGCTCGTAGGTCACCTCCACGCGCCCGTGCCGGCGCGCGATGTAGTCGTCGACCATCCCGCCGCGGAGGGGGCCGGGCCGGTAGAGCGCGTTGAGGGCGATCAGGTCCTCCAGCCGTCGCGGCCTCGCCTTGCGCAGGATCTCGCGCATGCCGCTGCTCTCGAACTGGAACACACCGAGCGTCCGACCCTCCGCGAAGAGCTCGTACGTCTTCGGGTCGCCCTCCGGCAGCGCGGCGAGATCGATCTCCACGCCCGTCGTCCGCCCGATCTCCGCCACGGCGTCGTGGAGCAGGGTCAGCGTGCTCAAGCCGAGGAAGTCCATCTTGAGCAGGCCGATCCGCTCGATCTCCTTCATCCCCCACTGCGTCGTGATCTCGTCGTGGGATCCTTTGTGCAGCGGCGCGAACTCGGTGATCGGGCGCGGCGCGATCACGACCCCGGCGGCGTGCACCGATGCGTGGCGCGACAGGCCCTCGAGGCGCCGGGCGACCTCGAGCAGGTCCTTCACGCGCGGATCGCCGCTCTCGAGGTCCCTCAGCGCGGGGTTCTCCTCGAGCGCCTTGTCGAGCGTCATGTCGAGCGCGGCCGGGATCTGCTTGGCCACCTTGTCGACGTCGGCGTACGGGATGTCGAGGGCCCGCCCCACGTCGCGCACCACGGCGCGGGCCTTCATCGTCCCGAACGTGATGATCTGCGCGACGTTCTGGCGGCCGTACTTGCGCGTAACGTACTCGATGACCTCGCCGCGGCGCCGCTCGCAGAAGTCGATGTCGATGTCCGGCATCGAGATCCGCTCGGGATTGAGGAACCGCTCGAAGATGAGGTCGAAGTGCAGCGGGTCGACGTCAGTAATGTTCAGGCAGTAGGCCACGACGCTGCCGGCGGCCGAGCCGCGGCCGGGGCCGACCGGGATGCCGTGCTCGCGCGCGTACCGGATGAAGTCCCAGACGATCAGGAAGTACCCGGCGTACTTCATCTGGGTGATCACCGAGATCTCGTAGGTGACGCGCTGGCGGTACTCCGCGATCGTGTGGCGGAGCTCGCCCGCCGCTTCGAGCGCCTGGAGGCGAGGCAGGCGGCGCCCGAAGCCGTCCCAGACCATGCGCTCGAAGTACGCGTTGAGCGTGGTCCCTTCCGGCACGGTGAACTCCGGCAGCTGGTTCTCCGTCTCGCCGAAGTCGACGTCGCAGCGCTCGGCGATGCGCACCGTGTTGGACAGCGCGCCCGGCACGTCGCCGAACAGCTGCGCCATCTCGTCGGGCGACTTCAGGTAGAACTGGTCGCCGTGGTAGCGCATCCGCTCGACGTCCTGCACCGTCTTGCCCGTGCCGATGCAGAGCAGGATGTCGTGGGCCCTGAAGTCCTCCCGGTAGAGATAGTGCACGTCGTTGGTGCACACGAGCGGCAGGTCGAGCGCCTTCGCCACCCGCATCAGGCCGGCGTTGACCAGCCGCTGCTCGGGGATCCCCTGGTCCTGCAGCTCCAGGAAGAAATTGTCCGGCCCCAGGATGTCGCGGTACTCGGCCGCCGCCGCGATCGCGCGCGCTTCCCGATCCGCGCGGAGGTGGGTGGAGACCTCCCCTTTCAGGCAGCTGCTGAGTCCGATCAGGCCTCCTGCATGCCGGGCCAGCAGTTCCTTGTCGATCCGCGGCCGGTAGTAGAACCCCTCGGTGTAGGCGGCCGACACGAGCGTGACCAGGTTGCGGTAACCCTCCTGGTTCTCGGCCAGCAGGACCAGGTGGTTGTTGCTCTCCCGGGCCGAGCCCTCCCGGGTGAACCGGCTTCCCGTCGCCACGTAGAATCTCGCACCCGAGAATCGGCTTGATGCCCTTCTGCCTGGCCTTGTCGTGGAAGACGACCGACGAGAACAGGTTGCCGTGCTCGGTCACGGCGAGAGCGGGGATTCTCTGGCGAGAGGCCTGCTCGAGCAGTTCGCCCACCCTGCACGCGCCGTCGAGCAGCGAGGTACTCGGTGTGGAGATGGAGATGAATGAACTCGGCCATCGAGATGGTGTCTCGCCAAAACCTGGGGACGCGGAGAAGCGCCTGACGGTATTATACCGGCGTGAAGTTGGCCCGGCACATCCGCAGCGTTTCCGGCGCGACGGCAGTCTTCGCGCTGCTGGCCGGAGTGGCCGCGCCCTCCTCCTCCGCGGCGCAGCCGCCGCCGCCGACCGGCGCCGCACGTTCGTCCCCCGCCGCGCGCGCCCGTCCGACCAATCCGAAGATCGAGGCCCGCAAGGCGCCCGCGCTGACGCTGGCGCCCTCGTGGACTGTCGAGCTGGCGTCCCCGCCCTATCCCGGCTCGGCCATCGACGACTCGCGCGGCTACATCGTGCTGCGTTCGTCCGCACTGATCGCGGTCACTCTCGAGTCTGGCGCGACGGCGTGGAGCGTGCCGACAGGCGCCATCGTCGCCCCGCCGGTTGCCTCCGGCGGCCTCGTGTTCCTTGCGCATGCGCGGGAGATCGAGGCGTTTGAAGGCGCGACGGGTGTGCGGCGGTGGGTGGCCAGCCTCGACGCTCCGGTCGCCGCCCCGCTGCTCGTGTCGAGCGACGCGCTGCTCGTGATCACCGAGCCGGGCAGCGCCACGATGCTGCGCGCCAGCACCGGCGCCGTGATCTGGACACGCGGGCTGGGATCCGCATCACAGATCCAGCCAGCGGCCGGCGACGGGCGAGTCTACCTGGCCCTCGACGACGGCCGAGTGACGGCACTGGCGCCCGGGTCCGGCGAGACGATCTGGGAGACCCGGCTTCCGTCCCCGGCGACGATGATCGACACGTTCGGCGACCGTGTGGTCGTGGGCGGCAGCGACAAGTTCCTCTACTGCCTGTCGGCGGACCGGGGCCACAGGAAGTGGCGCTGGAGGACCGGCGGCACGGCGGTCGGTCGCGTGGCCTCGGACCGCCATCACGTCTACTTCGCGGCGCTCGACAATCTGCTCAGGGCGCTCGACCGCGGCCACGGCCAGCAGATCTGGAAGGCGCCGCTGGCGCATAGGCCGGTGGGCGGCGTGTTCCTTGCCGACCGGCTGCTGTGGGTGCCGGGCATCGCGGCCGAGGTCGCCGCGTTTCAGACGATCGACGGCAGCGCGGCGAGCGACTCGCCGCTGGCGGGCGACCTGGCCGCCGCACCGCGGCTGCGCCTGCTCTCGTCCGGTGCGTTCGCCGGAGCGTTCGTCGTGACGGGCGACGGGAAGGCGCAGTGGCTTGTGCCCGGGCCGCCCCCGCTGCCGGCGAAGACGATCCCGAGCCCGACGTTGGGGCTGCCCGACATCAAGGGCGGGCTCGCGGACGCTCAGCCGGCCATCGGCGCCTTCTGACGCGCCAGTTCCTCGTGGACCAGCTCGGACAGCCGCTTCACGCCCTCCGCGATCCGTTCCTCCGAGGGCAGCGAGAACGACAACCGCATCGTGTTGGCCCCGCTACCGTCGACGAAGAAGGCGCTGCCGGCCACGTAGATCACTTTCCGCTCGATGGCGCGCGGCAGCATCTCGTCGCCGCTGAGCGGCCTGGGCAGCGTCACCCACAGGAAGAACCCGCCCTTGGGCTCTGGCCACGACACCAGGCCTCCAAGCTGCGCCCTGAGCGCGTTCTGCATGACGGTGCGCTTGTCCTGGTAGAACTTCCTCAGCATGGGCAGGCGCGCCTGCAGGACGCCGCGACGATGGGCCTCGCAGATGACGTGCTGATCGAGGGCCGGCGTCATCAGGTCCTGCGTCTGCTTGAACAAGTCCAGCTTGTCGATGATCGGCTCGGGGGCGGCAATCCACGCGACGCGGAATCCGGGCGCGAGCGTCTTCGAGAAGCTGCTCAGGTAGATCACCCGGCCTTCCACGTCGTCTGCCTTCATCGGACGCGTGTCGGCGGCGCTGGTGGTGTCCTCGAAGTAGAGCGCGCCGTACGGGTCGTCTTCGACGATGAGCAAGTCGACGCGGGCCGCCCACTCGAGGAGGGCCTTCCGTTTGGCGAGCGAGAGCAGCAGGCCGGTGGGGTTCTGGAAATTCGGGACCAGGTAGAGAAAGCGGACCGAGCGCCCGGCGGCCCGCTCGCGCGCGAGGACGCGGTCGAGATCTTCGAGGTCGATGCCGTCTGGCTGCTGCCTGACGCCGACGAGCGACGCGCCGGTGTTGCGGAACGCGCTGATGGCGCCGGTGTATGCCGGCAGTTCCACCAGGACCACGTCACCCGCGTCGACCAGGGTCTTGCCGACCAGATCGATGCCCTGCTGCGACCCGGTCGTGACCATGATCTGGTCGGGGTGCGTCGCGATGCCGCGGGCCGCCAGGATCTCTGCGCAGGCCTCGAGCAGCCCTTTGTATCCGCGCGTGGGTCCGTACTGAAGGACGGAACTCTGGCGGCTGCCGAGCAGCTCGGCCGCGATGTCGCGAAACTGGTCCCACGCATACACGGCCGGGTCGGGGTAACCCGGCGCGAAAGAGATCATGTCGGGCACGCGCACCGCCATCACGCCCATCTTGCGGATCGCGGAGCCCTTGGACTGCAGCGCAGCGTGAGAGAAGAAATGTTCGTAATTGGCCATGATGTCGCTCACCGGGAAGACATGATGTCGGTCGCGGCCGGGCCCTCGCTCGAGAAGCCGCGGTAGAGGGAAACGTAGGCCGCCAGCGCCGTCAGGCCCACGTACTGAAACACGAGGTTGCGAAGCAGCCAGGCGCCGAGCTGCAGCGGCAGCACGATCACGCCGGCAACCGGGACGTAGGCGATCAGGTAGAAGCCCCACGTCGCCATCACCGACAGCAGCGTCACGACCAGCAGCAGGAGCACCGTGAAGCCGAAGACCCGCGAGAGCTTCGAAAAGTCGCGGGCGAGGAAGCGAACCACGCCGCGCAGCCCTGCGCCGACGCCGCAGTCGTCGACCGCCATGATCAATTGCGCGAGCAGGTAGAGCACGTTGATGACCGTGACCAGGCCGACAAACAGCACGATGCCGAGGGCCGCGACCGAGCCGAGCAGAAGCGCGCTGGCGCCGCCAAGCCGGTACAGGCCGAATGCCGTGAGCAGGCAGAGGGCGGCGGCCAGGCCGTACGCGAGGCAGAGCACGATGCCGAGCGCGAGGTAGCGGCGGAACAGGCGCGAGGAGCCCCCCGTGAAGGTCTCGATCGAAAAGGCCATCGCGCGCCGGAAGCCGGTCATCCGCAGCGGCGGACGCTCGACCGGGCCTGCCGTGCGATCCGCGTTCGCGATGACCGACACGGTGCCGCCCTTCACAAGGAACATGAAAAGGGCGCCGCCGACGAGCACGACCAGGAACCCCGTCAGGTAGGAGACCAGCGCGACCGGCTCGTCCATCAAGGCGCGGCTGATCCGGAAGAGCATCTCCCACAGACGGCCGAACAGCACGTTCCACAGGTCGATCCCGAGCAGCATCGTGACGAGGAATCCCCCGCCGACGACGGGCACCAGGAGCAGCAGCTTGAAGGTGGTGTCGGCCATCGACTGGATCGCCACCACCTGCCAGTTGGCGGCGGCGACGAGCGCGCCACGTTTGAGTGCGGTGCGTGCTTTCCCGGGATGCATCATGAGCGGGGATCGGATCCGATCGGGGCCGCGGCTCGTGTCCCGGCGCCAGCCGGGCCGTCCGCTCACTATAACACCGAAGAGGACCCTTTTCCCGGCCCGGCGAGTGACGTATCCTGACTGCAACACATGCGCGTCGATCCCCGGCTGCGGCCGTTCGTCCGGGTCTCTCTGCTCGGCATCGCCTGCTCGCTCCTGGTTGGAGCCGGCGGATGGCTCGTTGAGCGGACGAGACTCGGCCCCGACCGTCAGGCCGCCTACGCGAAGGTCGAACGGGAGGTGAAGTCCGAGTTCGACCGGATGGCGCTGACTCTGGACCGAATCGCCGCCGACGAGGCCGCGTCGGCCGCGCCGATCCTCCGGCAGTCGGTCGACGACCGCGACCTCCGCCCGTTGTTTGCCAGCGCCGCCGCGCTGGTCGCGAGCGAGCCCTCGGAACAACTGGCGCTGACCGTCTACGACGCGAGCGGTGCGCCGGTCGCCTGGGCCGGCCGGCCCTCCGAGTTGAGCGTCATGCCGCGCCTCGTGTCGGTCGGCGCGGCGCGCCCTCTCGCTGCGGCTCAGCTGTTTGTCGCGCCAGGACCCCTCGGGTTCCGGCTCGTGCGCATCGGTGGAGTCGTGTCCACGCCCGGACGCAGCTCCGCCCTGGTCGGCGGGGTGGCCGTCGAGCACATCTTTCCGGAACGCGCGGCCCCGGGGGCCGCGTCGAACGAGCGTTTCAGCATCGACACGTCGCTCGTGCCGGTCGTGCTGAACACGCGGTTCGAAGGCGCCGGCGACCGTCCGAGCCCCTACAGCTTCGTCGTCACGTCGCCTTCGGGCGAGACGCTGGTCGAGGCCCACGTCGACCCCGAGTCACTCGACGCGGCCCGCCGGACTCATCGGGCGGCCGTCTCCTCTCTCGTCATCGCGGTGCTGGGTCTGACGTTGCTGCTGCTGGTGGGGCCCTGCCTCGACCTCAGGCAGTTGTCGCGGACGACGTGGCCCTACCTCCTGGCGACGTTCGCGGCCGCGGGGCTCGTCGTCGCGGCCCGGCTCCTGTTCGTGTTCGCGTTGCCTCCCGGCCGCGCGGCCGTGCTCTCGCCCGACGTCTATCATTGGGCCAGGTTGGGAAATCTGGCCAGGGACCCGGCGGACTTCTTCCTGTCCGGCCTGACAGCCCTTGCGCTCGTCACGCTGCTCGCCGGCCCGCTCGAGCGCGGCCGGCAGATGTTCCACGGCTCCCGCCGCGACGCGCTGGCCGGCGTCGGGCCGACGGCGCTGTTCCTCCTCGTCCAGGCGGCCGGGGGCGCACTGCTGGCGCTGGCGGTCATCGGGTACGAGCGGGTTCTGGCCGAGACCATCCGCCGGGCCACGGTGGATATCCTGCGCTTCTCGCCGCATCCCTGGCAGACCGAGCGGATGGCCCTCGCGTTCGGGCTGGTCTGCTTTCACGCGGCGTTTGTCTGGTCCCTGGTGCTCGTCCTGAGACTGATGCTGGCGCGGTGGCGAGTCCGCCAGCGCGACCCTCGCGTGGCCGGCTTGCTGCTGCTGGCCTGGGGTGTGCCGGTTGGCGTCATCTGGGCGCTCGCGTGGAGCGGCACGCTCGCCGACCTGCCCCGCGTCGAGGCGTTGCTCGTTGTGGGGGCGGTGGTCGCCGCGACCTACCTGGGGCCGAGAGAGCTCGGGCAGCTGCGGCATGCCTCTCAGGGCTACCGGCTGATCGTCGCGCTGCTGGCGCTGCTCGCGCCGGCCATCGTGATGTACCCCTCGCTGGTCTACTTCCAGGAGGGCGCCGAGCGCCGTATCGTCGAATCCGATTACGGGCCCGAAGCGCTCGACCAGCGCGAAAGTCTGCGCGAGCGCCTGCGGGCGGCCCAGGCGGAGATCGACAGCCGCGAGGCGGCGCTCGAGGCCTACGTCTCGGCGCCGTGCCCGCCGCCGGGCTCCTCGGTCCGCACCGACAGCGCATTCCTGGTCTGGCAGGGCACGGCGCTCGAGCGCTACCGCGTGTCGTCGGCCATCGAGCTCTACAACGCCAAGGACTGCCTGGTCAGCCGGTTCGCGCTGAACCTGCCCGAGGAGACGACCACCCAGCAGTGGCGCGAGGACGACGCCAACTGGCGCACCTTCGGCGAGATCAGTCCGTTCGGCTCGCACGAGCGCCAGCTCCTGCACGCCGGCCGGGACATCGGCACGCGGTCCGGCCGCCTGGGGACGATCGTCATCCACGTCATTCTCGATTACAGTTCGCTGTCGTTCCTGTCGACGCAGAGCCCTTATCTCGAGATGCTGCGGGGCGCGAACGGAGCCCGGCGCGACCGGACGCGGGGGCGGGATGTCAGCTTCGCCGTCTACGGCTGGAGCCGCACGCCGTTCTACGTGTCGGGCGATTCGGCGTGGCCGATCGACAACGCGCAGTTTGCGCGGATCTACGCCTCCCGGCAGCCGTTCTGGGCGCGCCTGTCGCTCGGCGGCACCGACTACCACGTCTACTTCGAGAACGATTGCTCGGGCATCTACGCGCTTGGCTATCCGACGGTGTCGCTGACCGGCCACTTCATCAACCTGGCCGAACTGACCGGGCTCGTCGGCATCGGCTACCTCGGCCTCCTGCTCGGCGCTGTCCTCTTCCGCGCCGCCGGC
This sequence comes from uncultured Acidobacteriota bacterium, assembly GCA_963727765.1. Lineage (GTDB taxonomy): Bacteria > Acidobacteriota > Vicinamibacteria > Vicinamibacterales > Fen-181 > FEN-299. The sequence goes on along the minus strand of CAVSGZ010000007.1, from coordinate 534,723 downwards.
GTGCGCCGCATCCGATCGGGCCGGGCGCTGCTGCGGGAGATCCGCGAGAGCTTCTACCGCAAGCTCTTCCTGGCGTTCGTCGCGGCGTCGGTCATTCCGGTGGTGACGCTGGCGCTGGTTACGAGGGTCTACATCGCCGAGCGTCTGCGCGGCGACGTCGAGTCGGCGGCGCACAAGACCACGATGATCGCGCGCCAAATCATCGAGGACTACCGCGTCCAGTCGAGCGAGCGGCTGAGCGACGACGCCATGGTGGGCCTCAGCCGGGTGATCGGCGAGGACGTGAACATCTTCAAGGGGGCCCGGCTCCAGGCCACCAGCGTGCGCGACCTGTTCGCCTCGGGCCTGCTGCCCGCACGAACCCCCGCCGACGTGTACCGCGCGATCGTGCTCGAGCGGATGCCCGCGGTCATCACCGACGAGCAGGCCGCCGGCTTCAGTTACATGCTCGCCGCCGCCCCCCTGCGGACGGCGGACCCCGACGCGATTCTCACGGTCCCGCTGACGCTCCGCCAGCGCGAGATCGAGCGCGAGATCGACGACCTGGACCGGCGCCTCGTCCTGGCGGCGATGCTGTTCATCCTGGTGGGCGCCGCCATTGGCTACCCGATGGCGGAGCGGATCGCCGACCCGGTCAACCGCCTGATGCGCGCCACGCGGCGGATCGCCCGTGGCGATTTCGACGCCCGCGTCGCCGCGACCTCGTCGGACGAACTGCGGCGACTGGTGGAAGCGTTCAACCACATGTCTTCCGAGCTTCTCCGCTACCGGAAGGAACTGGAGCGCACCCATCGGCTGGAGGCGTGGGCGGAGATGGCCAGGCAGGTGGCGCACGACATCAAGAACCCGCTGACGCCGATCCAGCTGTCGGCCGAGCACCTGCGGCGTGTGCACGCCGACCGCGGCCGGCCGCTCGGGCCGGTCCTCGACGGGTGCATCGATTCCATCCTGTCCCAGGTGCGGCTGCTCAGGCAGATCGCGTCGGAGTTCTCGAGCTTCGCGGCCCAGCCGACGGCGCGCATCGCACCAACCGACCTGGTGGCCCTGCTCGAGGAGGTCATCCACCCCTACGAAATCGGCTCCAGCGAGAGGTGGCATTTCAGGCGCCAGATCGAGACTCCGCTCGGACTGGTCTCGGTGGACCGAGGTCTGATCGGCCGTGCGCTGACCAACATCATCGACAACGCCCTGCATGCCATGCCCGAAGGGGGCACGCTGACAATCGCCGCCCGGCAAGCCGACCACGGTTCGGCGGAACTGACACTGACCGATACCGGTGTCGGCATGGACGAGGCGGCGCTCGCGCGGCTGTTCGAGCCGTATTTCTCGACCAAGGCGGTGGGAACCGGTCTGGGCCTGTCGATTGCCCGCCGGAACGTCGAGCTGAACGGCGGGACTATCGCCGTGGCCAGCGAACGCGGCCGAGGTACGCGCGTGGTGATCACGCTGCCGCTGGAGGGGCCCGGTACAGCGCAGGGCTGAAGCCCTGCGCCATCTGACGATGTTCGGCAACCCGGAAGGGTCGCCATACCGAGGGATCCGTTGTAGGGCGGGTCTTCAGACCCGCCTTCTGGCGCCGGCCCTGAAGGGCCGGCCTACAAGGCCGAGCGTCAGCCCTGCCCTGTACTCGCGTCGGTCCTCGACGCGCCGCCGCTCTCCGCTGGCGGAGCAACCGGCGCCCCGCGCCGGCGGAGGCGCGATCTGGCCATCCCCACGAAGGCTGACACCAGGTAGCCGTAGGCCAGCGCGACCAGCGTCCACTTGGGCTCGGTGGCGATGGCGAAGAACGTGATGGCCACCACCAACAGGATCTTGTAGGAGCGGCGGGTCTGGAGGTCGATCGTCTTGAAGCTGCGGAAGCGAATCGTGCTCACCATGAGCACGGCGGGGACCAGCATCAACGCGATGGCCGGAAGGGCGTGGGCGTAATCACGCGGGCCATCCGGGTAGAGAAACACCGTGGATGCCGGCACGGCCGCCGCCGCCGGGATCGGCAGGCCCACGAAGTACCGCTTGTCGGTGCTGGTCTGGATGTTGAACCGGGCCAGGCGGATCGCCCCGGCCGACACGAAGACGAACCCGGCAGCCCAGCCGAGCCGTCCGAGCGGGTCCAACCCCCACTTGAACATCAGCAGCGCCGGCGCCATCCCGAACGACACGACGTCGGCCAGCGAATCGAACTCCCGGCCGAAGGCGCTGGTCGTCCCCGTCAGCCTGGCGATCCGGCCGTCGAGCATGTCGAGGACGACGGCGATGCCGATAAACGGCGCGGCCGTCTCGAACTCCCCGCGCATGGCATACGCGAGGCACGCGTAGCCGCAGAACATGTTGCCGATCGTGAAGAGGCTGGGCAGGAGGTAGACGCCGCGCCTGAACCGGCGGCGCTGCTGGTCGGACCGCCGCCTGAGCGGGTTGAACACCACAGGGCGACGATTGGGTTCCTGCACAGAGAACATCGAGTGTCTTATCGGATGTGGTCCAAACCGCCTTCAAGAGCTACCGGGGGTTCAGTTCGGCGATCACCGTCTCGCCGCCTCGCACCCGGTCGCCGACCTCTGCCAGCAGGCGGGTGCCCACCGGCAGGAACAGGTCGATGCGCGACCCGAACTTCATCACCCCAAGCCGGTCGCCCGCACGTACCTGGTCGCCCTTCCTGACCCTGCAGACCACGCGCCGCACTAGGACGCCGGTGATCTGCCGGCAGACGACGATCCGGCGGCCGTCGTCGATCCACACCTCCGAACGCTCGTTCTCCGACGTCGCCTCGGCCCGGTAGGCCGGGAGAAAGCGCCCGGGTCGGTACTGGACCCGCGTCACCGTGCCTGTGACGGGGACCCGGTTCACGTGCACGTCGAGCGGGGAGAGGAAGATGCTGACCTGCGTCCACTCCCCCGCCAGTTTCGCAGCCGCCGACGGCGCGCCGGCAACCATGACCCGGCCGTCCGCCGGCGCCACCACCACGTCGGGCCCCGTCGGCGCGTGACGTTCCGGGTCGCGGAAGAACAGCGCCAGCGCCACCGCCAGCAGCGCCACGACACCCGCCGGCCACGGCAGCCGCAGCACGATCAGGGCCGAAGCGAGGGCGGCGGCGACCGCCACGAACGGAATGCCGGCTCGATCGATCTTCATCGGCACCAAGCCCGGGTAGCCCGACCGGCCCAAGACGTCGAGAGCCGGCCCGCGGGCCGGCTCTCCACATTCAGGGCCCGGCGCAAAGCCACGTGCTAGCCACGCGCGGCGGCGACCGAAGGCGACGTCCGCTCCCTGTGGCGCCGGACGATCGTCTCCATTTTGTCCTTGAGCTGCAGCTTGCGCTTCTTCAGGGTAACCTCTTCGACTTGCTCGGGTTCGGAAAGATACGGCTTGGCGGCGAGTTCGTGCAGGCGCTGATCCAGTTCGTGGTGCTTAACGGCGAGACCGCGGAACTCCTCGTCGGTTTCGAGCAGCAGGGGCTTCAAGTCCTTCGAGTCTGCCATGCTTCGCCTCCTTGGATGGGCCCAATCTGCAGCTCCGTGCTGCACCCGCGGGGCATTATCTGACGGCCTAAACGCACGCTACCACATCGTCACCTGGGGTTCAAGCTACTCATCGACGCTACTCATCGACTGCCTGCCGGCGCGGACTGCCGCCGCGCTCGCGCCACAGAATCAACGCGTCCTCCACCGGATCGGTGTAGTAATTGCTGCGGACACCAGCGACTGTAAACCCCAGTTTCGTATACAGGTTGATGGCCGCCGCGTTGGAACGCCGGACCTCGAGCGTCGCCCGCTCGGCGCCCAGGTCCGACCACAGCTGCAGGACAAACTCGAGCAGCGCCTGGCCGAGCCCCCCGCCGCGCCAGGCTGGGTCCACCGCGAGGTTGTTGATGTGGACCTCGTCCACCACGATCCAAACCGTGCAGAAGGCCGCCGCCCGGCCGTCCGGCCCCCGAAGGACGTAGCCGTAGGACACCCCGGCGTTGGCCAGGTCCCGGAGGAACATCTCCCGCGTCCACGGGTTGGAAAACGAGGCGGACTCGATCGCCAGCACCTCGTCGAGGTCGGACGCCGTCAGTGTCGTGACCGCCCAGCCCCCGAGGAGCGTTCCGTCGTCGGCGCGCACGGCCTGCCGGTCGCTCGCGCGGCGCTGATCGTCACTCATGCGGGGCCTCTTGCCTTCCGCTCGCGCGCCAGTTCGGCGTCTGGCCGCCGTACATAGAGCGGCCGGACCGCCGCCGGGGCGACGGCAAGGCCTGCCGCCGCGTGTCGGGCGGCGATCTGCGCGATCGCGGAAGCCAGCGGGGGTACCGATTCCGCGGGACGTGCCCGGTTGCCAAGCGCCGCGGCCAGCTCCGCCCGGTAGGCGACGGCTCCATCCCCCACCAGTTCCACCACGCCCGCTCCGAGGGAGCCAGACCAGTTGGCCAGCACCGCGGCTGGCCCGGCGACGATGGGCTCGCTGACGGGTTCCCAAAGCGGCCCCGAGGGTCGATAGAGCTGGCCGTAGACTTCCCCGCGCTGCGCATCCATCCAGGCGGCGCGCCGGGCTGGGCCACCGCTCGATTCCGCTGCCGCCGGACCGGCCGCTTCGGCCAAGGCGTCGAGTGCCGATACCCCTACCACGAAGCGGCCGTGCGCGAAGGCCAGCCCCTGGACCGTGGCGATGCCGATCCGCAGTCCCGTGAACGAGCCTGGCCCGACGGCCACGCCGTAGAGATCGACGTCGCCGAGCGTGAGATGATGACGGGAGAGGGCGTCGAGAATGGCGCCAGGCAAGCGGGCGGCGTGCGTGAGGGTGGCGTCCCCTGCGGCGACCTCGAGCAGGCAGCCGTCGCAAAGGAGCGCCAGGCTGCCGGCGCGTGTCGTCGTGTCGAGCGCGAGAATCAGCATCGGAACAACGCCCTATTGTAGACTGTCTGCAGCCTGAGTTTCATGACGCCTTCAGCCGACACCACGTCGTCCACCGCCGCAGGAAGAGACGCCACTCCGGCCATGCGGCAGTACTTCGAGGCCAAGCGCCAGTACCGCGACGCGATCGTCTTCTTCCGCATGGGCGACTTCTACGAGATGTTCTACGAGGACGCCCTGGTCGCCGCTCGCGCGCTCGAGCTGACGCTGACCTCGCGGAGCAAGGATGCCAGCGGCGGGAGCATTCCGATGTGCGGCGTGCCCTACCATGCCGTGGACGGCTACCTGGCCAGGCTGGTCAAGAAGGGGTTCCGCGTCGCCATCTGCGAACAGGTCGAGGACCCGAAGAAGGCCAAGGGACTCGTGCGCCGCGAAGTGGTTCGCGTCGTCTCCCCGGGCACGCTGATCGACGCCGCCTACCTCGATGCCCGCGAGCCGGCGTTCCTGATGGCGCTGGCGCCGTCGCTGGCGGCGGTCGCGCGCGGGGGTGCGGAGGCCGAGGCGCCCGCCCTCGACGGCCTGGGAGTGGCGCTCATCGACCTGTCCACGGGAGAGTTCCTGTCGGCGGAATACAAGGGTGTGGCCGGGCTCCAGGCGCTGGCGGACGAGATGGCGGTCCTCGGTCCGAGGGAATTGGTCGTGCCGGCCGGGCTCGCGCTGGCCGACGCGCTGCCTGCCGTGGCCGCCCTCGGGATTCCGACGACGACGGTCGACGCGTGGAGCTTCGAACCGGAGGCGGCCCGCTCCTGCCTGCTCGAGCAGTTCCGCACGCGGTCGCTCGATGGCTTCGGCCTCGAAGCGCATCCCCTGGCCGTGCGGGCGGGTGGCGCGCTGGTTCGCTACCTGCGCGACACGCAGAAGGTGGATCTCGCCCACGTCCGGGCGGCGAGCTTCAGGCAGGCGGCCGAGACGCTGGTCGTCGATCCGATCACGCTCGGGCATCTCGAGGTCGTGGAAGCCTCTGGCGGCGGGCGGGCCGGATTGCTGCTCGACGAGATCGATCGGACCATCACGGCGATGGGCGGTCGCCTGTTGCGCCAGTGGATTCTCCGCCCGCTGCTCACGCTCGAACGCGTTCGCGACCGGCTCGATGCCGTCGAGGAGTACGCGTTCAAGACGTCGGAGCGCGGCAAGTTCCGCGACACCCTCAAGGCGGTCCAGGACCTCGAGCGCCTGGTGTCGCGCACGGCGCTTGGCTCGGCGGGCCCGCGCGACCTGGTCGCGCTGAAGCAGTCGCTGGGCGCGATCCCGCGAATCCGGATGCTGCACGAGACGCTGCAGGCCCCGCTCGTTCAGAGCCTGGTCGCCGAGCTCGACGACGTGCCCGAGGTGCGCGCGGCCATCGAGGCGGCGATCATCGACGAGCCGCCGGCGCTCGCGCGCGAGGGCGGGTACGTGCGCGACGGGTTCGACGCCGGCCTGGACGAGCTTCGCGAGATCAGCCGTTCGGGCAGACAGGTGATCGCCCGGATGGAGGAGCAGGAACGGACGCGGACCGGCATCCCCTCCCTCAAGGTCCGCTACAACCGGGTGTTCGGCTACTACATCGAGGTGTCGAAGGCCAACCTGCACGCGGTGCCTCCCGACTACCACCGCAAGCAGACGATCGTCGGCGGAGAGCGGTACATCACGCCCGAGCTGAAGGAGTACGAGGAGAAGGTGCTCGGCGCCGACGAGCGGATCCTCGAGCGCGAGATCGCGATCTTCGAGCAGCTGCGCGCCGAGGTCTCCGCCCACACGCCGCGGATCCAGGAGTCGGCCCGGGCCGTGGCCTCGCTCGACGCGCTGGCGGCGCTGGCCGAGACGGCGACCGTCGCCAACTACACCAAGCCCCACGTCCACGAAGGCGACGAGATCCAGATCGTCGACGGCCGCCACCCGGTGGTCGAGCGCCGATCGTCGGAGGCGTTCGTCCCCAACGACACGCTGCTCAACGCCACCACACACCAGCTGGTGATCCTCACCGGGCCGAACATGGGCGGCAAGTCCACCTACCTGCGGCAGGTGGCGCTCATCTCGCTGCTGGCGCAGGCCGGGTCGTTCGTGCCGGCGCGGCAGGCGAAACTCGCCCTGGTCGATCGGATCTTCACGCGCGTCGGCGCGTCGGACAACATCACCCGCGGCCAGTCGACCTTCATGGTCGAGATGCAGGAGACGGCGAACATCCTCCACTCGGCGACATCGCGGAGCCTCGTGATCCTGGACGAGATCGGCCGCGGAACGGCGACGTTCGACGGCCTGAGCATCGCGTGGGCGGTGGCCGAGCACCTGGCGACGAGCTCGCGCGCCCGTCCCAAGACGGTGTTCGCCACGCACTACCACGAGCTGACCGACCTGGCCGACGGGATCGCCGGTGTGGTCAACTACCACGTCGACGCGCGCGAGTGGCACGACGACATCATCTTCCTCCGCAAGGTGGTCGCCGGGCGCTCGGACCGGAGCTACGGCATCCAGGTCGCGCAGCTTGCCGGCCTGCCGCGGGTCGTGGTCGAGCGGGCCCGCGAGATTCTCGGCGCGCTCGAGCACGACGAACTGGCGCGGGGCGGGCGGCCGTCGCTCACGCATACTGCCACCGAGCCGCAGCAGCAACTGGGGCTCTTCCAGTCGCTGCCGCCGGCGGGTGAACGGGTCATCGAGCGTCTGCGGGCGCTCGATCCGAACGCGATGACCCCGCTCGAGGCGATCGCCCTGCTCGCCGAGCTCAAGCGGGAAGCCCAGGAGTGATGACGCGCGTCGCGACGCCCGGCGCCCGGGCGACGCGCCCGCGATCGAGGAGATCCATGCCCTACCAGCCCGCCTACGACCATCACGTCCCGCTCAACTTCGGCGGGTTCGAGCATCTCCGCAGCTTCGACGACTCGCAGATCGTCGTCCTGCCGGTGCCGTTCGAGCGAACGACCAGCTACGTGGCGGGCACGCGCAACGGCCCCCGCGAAATCCTGCTCGCCTCGGGGCAGGTCGAGTTGTGGGACGAAGAGACGCGGTCGGAGGTCTTCGACCGGGGCATCTACACCTTGCCCGAGATCGAGTCGGCCGCGCAGGACATGCGCGGGGCGCTCGACGAGATCAGGGCCGTCGCGGCCGATCTCATCGCGCGCGACAAGTTCCTGGTCGTGCTCGGCGGAGAGCACTCGGTGAGCGTGCCCATCGTGGAGGCGCTGGCGGCCGGGACGCGGAACCTGTCCGTGCTGCAGATCGACGCGCACGCCGACATGCGCGACGCATACCAGGGCAGTCCGTACAGCCACGCCTGCGCGATGCGCCGGATCGTGGAGCACGTGCCTTGTGCGCAGGTGGCCATCCGCAGCCTGTGCAAGGAGGAGTCGGAGGCGATCCCCGGCCTGAGGACGCGCGTGTTCTGGGACCACGACATGCGGCGCGATCCCGACTGGATCGAGCGGGTGGTGGCGTCGCTGACCGAGAATGTCTACCTGACGATCGACTGCGACGGGCTCGACCCGGCCATCATGCCCGCCGTCGGCACGCCCGAGCCCGGAGGGCTGTCGTGGCACGAGACGATGGCGCTGCTCAAGGCTGTCGTGAGCCAGCGCCACCTCGTCGGTTGCGATGTCGTCGAGTTGTGCCCGTTGCCGGGCATGGTGGGGCCGAACTTCCTCTGCGCGAAACTGATCTACAAGATCCTCAGCTACCGCTTCGCGATGGCGCGCTAGCCCGCGAGCGCATCCATCGCGCGCTTGGCATCGACCGTGTACGGCGACTGCGGGAACTCGTCCACGATCCGCTTGTAGGCCTGGCGGGCCTCTGCCGGCTTGCCCGCCGCCTGGCAGGCGTACGCGAGCCGCATCAGGATGCCATCAACCGGAACGTCGCCCGTCGCGGCCGCGGCCATCTCCCGGTAGGTCGCGATCGCGGCGTCGAACTTCCCGGACGCCACCTCCGCATCCGCGACTCCTAGCTTCGCCATCTGGGCGTACAACGTCCCGGGGGCCTTGGCGATCACGTCCTGGTACAGCTGCACCGCGTCCGCATTCCGGCCGAGCGCGACCAGCGTGCCGGCGGCGTGATAACGCGCCGCGACGCCCGAGTCGGTCGAGGGATACTGGTTCGCCACGGCCATGAACTGGGCCAGCGCCGCTTCGTCTCTCGCCCGCTCGGTGGCGAATCCGCTCGCCGGCTTGGCGGCGGGAGCCGCGCCCGGCGCGGGTGCCGGCGCGACCTTGGTCTGCGCCACGGTCAGGGCCTCGGCCAGCATTTCCTGGGACCGGCTGGCGATCTGCGAGCGCCACGTGAGGTAGGCGGCGACACCCACGGCGACGACGAGCACGCCGACGGCGGCGGCCAGGATGGGGGTGCGATAACGGTCGAAGGTCTCCTTCGCGCGCACGACGGTCGAGGCGACCTCGTTTTCCTTGAGGCGATGGCGTTCGGTTCTCTTCATAGCTGCAAATTATAGTTTACCTGCCCCGGTTCCCCACACGGCAGACTTGGCGACCCCTCTGTCTGCCCTACTTCCCCACGCGCTTCTTGAAGTCCTCCAGCCAGGCGTTCGTGCGCTTCACCGACTCGGAAAGCTGCTCGGCGGTCATCTTCTGGCCGAGGCGGTCTCCGTCCTTCATGGCGGCCGCCTTGACGTCGTCGGCGGCCAGAATCGCCGCGAGGTGGTACCACTTGTGGGCCTCGACGTAATCCTGGGCGACGCCGCGTCCGGCCTCGTAGAGACCGGCGAGCGCATACTGCGCTCTCGGGAAACCCTGCTCGGCCGCCTTGGTGTACCACTTCAGCGCCTCCGTGTCGTCCTTCGGCACGCCCTGGCCGGAGCTGTAGATCACGCCCAGGTTGGTCTGCGCCCGGACATGGCCCTGATCGGCCGCCTTGCGAAACCACTCGACCGCCAGCTTGTCGTCCTTCGGCACACCTCGGCCTGCTTGGTACATCGTGCCGAGGTTGTTCTGGGACTTGGCGTCACCCTGGTCCGCAGCCTTGCGCCACCACTGCGCGGCCTGCGCGGGGTCCTGCGGCACGCCCCGGCCCATGTCGTACATGGCCCCGAGGTTGCTTTCCGCCTGCACGTCGCCCTGCTCGGCGGCCTTGCGCCACCAGTAGACGGCCTGGGCGTCGTCCTGCGGCACGCCCTGGCCGGCCGCGTACATCGCGCCGAGCGTGTACTGGACCGGTGCGACACCGTGCTCGGCCGCCTTGCGAAGCCAGGTCGCCGCCATGGCGAGATCTTGTGGCACGCCGCGCCCGTTGAGATAGGCGAAGCCCAGGTTCGTCTCCGCTTCCGGGTAGCCCTGGTCGGCCGCCAGGCTGAACCACTTGTTGGCCTCCGCAAAGCTTTGCGGCAGGCCCAGGCCCTTCGCGTAGGCGACGCCCAGGTTGCACTGCGCGCCGGCCAGCCCCTGGTCTGCGGCCTTGCGGTACCACGCCGCGCCCGCCGCGTCGTCCTGTTTCACGCCCCAGCCATGGGTGTATGCAAAGCCCAGTGTCATCTGCGCTTCCGCATCCCCCTTGTCGGCCGCCTTGCGGAACCACTCGACCGCCTGCGCTTCGTCCTTGGCGACGCCGAATCCCTGGGCGTAAGCCTCCCCGATGGCCTTCAGCGCGTCCACGACACCCTGGTCCGCCGCCTTGCGGTACCAACGGAGCGCTTCGGCATCGTCGCGGGCGACGCTCTCGCCAGCGTGGTAGATGCGGCCGAGCCGATACTCGGCCTGGGCATCACCGAGCGCGGCCTTCTGCTGCAACGCCGTCATGTTCTCCTGCGGCTTTGCCGGCGTCGGCGTGGACACGGGCGGCTGTTGCGCCGCGGCGACGGAGGCGAGCGACCCCGCGCAAATGACCGCCAGCATGGCCACGGCCGCGCGACCGAGCATCCTGACGAAACCCGTCTGACTCTGCAGCAGGACAGCGATCACTGGATGAACCTCCAGCCTAATGGTACCTCAGACCGCGCCGGACGCCAGAAAGTCAGCGGGAGGGCTGCTTCACTGCTGCTTGATCACGATGAACCAGGCCGCCAGGATCGGTCCCTGCGGGCCGCGCCCGCGCTGTCCGGCAGCCGGCGGCAGCGTGCCCGGCGGCGGGGGTGGAGCCGGCCCGCGCTCGGGTTGGAACAGGTACACGTTGTGAGTCTTGGGATCCACGCAGATCGTCTTGGCGCCGCGGAACGTCTCGACCGTGGTCACTACCGAGTACTTGTCGGCCGCATCCTGGTGGACGACGGTGACGTTTCCCTCCCCGCCGTTCGGGATGTAGATCAGCTTCCTGGCCGGATCCCACCCCAGCGCGTCGACGCGAGTCCCGTTCTTGATGGACGCCACGACCTTGCCGGTGCTGGCATCCAGGACGACGGAGGTGTTGCTGCAGCCGGAGAAGATCCGGTTGGTCGCCTTGTCGTACGCGATGCCAGTCGGCCCCTCGCACGGCGCCAGCGGCCACGACGCCGTTGCCTTCCAGGTTTTCACGTCGATCACCTGGATCGTGCTCTTGCCCTCGTTGTTCACGAAGATGTGGCCCTTGCCGTCCGCGGCGGCGCCCTCCGGCGAGTTGTCCTCGAGTTCCACCGTTGCAGCAATGTCACCGGTCTTCGGATCGATCGCGGTGAGCGTGCCGATCGGCCGGCTGTGGTTGGTGAGGATGATCAGGTCGTCCGGCGCGTCGTACATGATGCCGTCGAGTCCGGGACCGACCTTGATCTGCTTGACCACCGCCAGCGTCTTCAAGTCGAACATGGTGACCGTCTGGTCGCCGCCGTTGGTGGTGAAGCCGTGGTTGTGCTTGGTGACGAGGCCGGCGCCGTGCACGCCCGGCGTGTTCGGGATGTCGCCGAGCACCTTGCCCGTGGCGCCTTCGACGACCATCACGTGGGTGGCGCGCGAGACGAAAACGCGCCCGGTGGCGGCTTCGACGGCCACGTAGTCCGTGCCGCCGTCGCCCTTGATGTCGTACTTATCGACCTTGAAGGTCTGGGCCGATCCGACGCGGGGCGCGCCGAGAGCGGCAACGACGAAGGCAGTCAACGCGATGATCAGGCATTTCTTCATATGCTTCCTCGCAAGTGAACGTGGCGTCTCGGTAGCCGCCGTGAGTCGTATCTTACGCAGGTGCTTTGGGACCGACGCGCCATGCCGCCGGACTCTACCATTCCGGCCGGGGCGGAGAAACTGAAGAATTTCTGAAGCGCTTCGCGGTCGCATGGGCACCGCCGTCACGCCAGGACAGCTCAAATGAACGCCACCTCTTTGGTCGCGCGGGCGACCACGAAGCAGCGGTCGTTGTTGGAGTCCGAGTCCGCGGGGACGACGAAGAAGCCGGGCCGGGAGGGATCGTATCCCTGAGTCGTGCCGACGAGCGTTTCGTCATCCTGGAAGACCACCCGAATCCTGCGGCCGACGACGGCCTTTCCGGCTCCGAATTCCTGGGTATCCCTGCGTTCGCGATTACCCTCGAAGTCCTTCACGAAGAAGACGGCCTTGAGCTCGGCGATCTGCACCTCGAGCGGCTTCTCACCTTGAGGCGCATCGTGCAACGTCAGATGAAACACCGGTTTGGTCGGCAGGAAGTCGCCGGTCTGGCCCTTGAGAACGCGTCCATCCTGGTAGCGGGCTACGATCTTGTTCTGAATCATGGAGCCAGACCTCCCGAACATGCCGGAGGGCTTTTCGAGGTGTCAAGCCGGAATCTCGTTCGTCCGCTGTCAAAGAACGGGCCTGGCGCTGTTCTGCCGGGCCGTTGCGATTCATGCCTGTGTTTATTGATTAGAAATGGTGCGCCCGGCGTGACTCGAACACGCGACCCCCGGTTTAGGAACGCCTTCCGACCGTAAACACGTCGAAACCACGCAGATTCGACAAATACCGCTTGCGCCTGTCGTCTCAAGCGCTTACAATGCGTTATCGGTGCGGCGTGGTTTTCTGGTGGTGCAGTCAGTTCACGCCTCATGCACCACCATTGCACCACCAGGATTTGGAGGGCGCATGAAAGCGACCATCACGGTGGACCTCGTGAAGGGCCTCGCCAAGGGCTCCTACGACGTCTGGGACGACAAACAACCACGGCTGGTGCTTCGGGTCAGACCGAGCGGCAAGCACTCGTATCTGGTCAGCCTGGGCCGCGGGAAGTGGTACACGCTCGGCCGCGTGGCCGACCTGAAGCCGGAGAAGGCGCGCGAGTTGGCGCGCGGGGTTTTCGGCCACGTCGCCGACGGCGCGGACCCGATCGCTGAGAAGGCGAAGAAGACGGCCGCAACCTTCGCCGACTTCCTCGAGAAGCATTACGAGCCGTGGGCGCGGGCGAACCTGAAGCACGCCCCTTCCCTGCTCGCGCGCCTGCACGCACAATTCGATGATCCGTTCGGCGCCAAGCCGCTCACCGAGATCACCGGCTTCGCCGTGGAGCGGTGGCGCACGGCCCGACTGAAGGACGTCACGAAGGCGACGGCCAATCGCGATCTGGCGGCGCTGCGGGCGGCGCTCTCGAAAGCGGTCGCGTGGAACCTACTGCCCGATCATCCCCTGCGGCGCGTGAAGCAGTCCCAAGAGGACCGCTCGGCGACGGTGCGGTTTCTGAACGTGGACGAAGAGATCCGACTGCGCCTCGCCCTCGTGGCGCGCGACAACGCTCGACGGGCGGCGCGGGCCAGCGCGAACGACTGGCGACGTCAACGCGGCTATTTCCTGCTCCCCGACTTCGGCACCTACACCGACCACCTGACCCCGTTCGTCCTGCTGGCGATGAACACCGGCTGTCGGCGCGGGGAACTCTTCAACCTGACCTGGCAGGACGTGGATCTCGTGGGCCGTGTCCTGACGGTGCGCGGCGAAGGCGCCAAGAGCGGACGCACGCGGCATATCCCGCTCAACACCGAGGCGCACGACGCCTTGAAAGCCTGGCAGACCGGCGCGGTCGCAGACCGCGTGTTCCCCAGCGACGAGGCCGGCGCGAAGATGACGACGCTGAAAACGGCGTGGTCCACGTTGCTCGACAACGCGGGGATTACGAAGTTTCGACTGCACGACCTCCGACACCACTTCGCCTCGAAGCTCGTCCAGGCCGGCGTGGATCTCGCCAGCGTCCGCGCGCTGCTCGGCCATTCCGACTTCGCGCTGACGTTGCGGTACGCCCACTTGGCCCCGGAGAACTTGGCGGCGGCCGTGGCGAAGCTGGGGGGTGCGTAATGGCTGCAACAGGCGAACTGGAACGTGCTCGCGTGGATGACGACGAGGCGGACAGGCGAATCCTCGCAGACACCGACATCTCAATTGTCTTCGATGCCGGCCAGCGTAGGGCCCTCATGGGTATCCTTGGCGGCGACTATCCGAAGTTCGTCCCGGCTCTGATACTCGTCGTCATCCACGCGCGGCAGGAACGAAACGGACTGAGGCTTCCGCAAATGTATCAAGCCCTCGCAGGCAAGATCCGGCGCCTGCGCGCGGCTACTAAATCGTGCCGGGCCGCACTCGAGGCCCTCGATGGCGCTGACTGCATGCTTGCCAGCTTTGCTGGTGCGTTCGACGAGGAGGACTGGCTACGCGACCAGCGCGTGGCCCTGGAGAAGGCGAACGCCAGAGACGATCCCTTCAGCGAACAGCGCACGCGCGCATGGCGTGATTACTTGAGCCGGCAGACCACGTGGCTGGAGGAGCGGCGGCAAGAGATAGAGGCCCTTCAAGCGAGTCTCGACCGCATCGAAAAACGGCTGACCACCTACCGGCATCAGAGTTTCGGCAAACCGGGGCGCAAAACGGCCGAGGATCGGGAAGCCATCGCACTTGATCTCGGCGAACGCTTCACCCTCGCGAGGCTGCCCATTATGAAGAGCGCAGACGGCATTTTCGCCAAGACGTTGGCGATTGCGTATGAGGCCGCGGGCTGCGGCGTGCCCGTTGACCTGTTCAGGGACGTGGCGAGGGTGGTCAGGTTCCTGTCTCTCTACCGCAATATCGAGGGTCTGCCGAAGGGCCGATAGCGAAGTAACACGGTCCCGTGCTCGCGTTCATGCTCTCTGCATGAAGCACGCAGCGCCGCCACAACCCGCCAACATCCGTCCCGAACTGCACAACGTCATCACGGAGAAAGACGCGGCGCGGTATCTCTCCCGCTCGCGATCGTTCCTCCGCATCGCCCGGATGCACGATCGCGGACCCGCTTGGGTGCAGCTCTCCACCCGCGCCATCGGCTACCGGCTCGCCGACCTCGACGCCTGGCTCAACGCCCACGTCCACCGGACCAGGGACGCAGCGTAGCTGTACGCGCGAACGCCCGGCGCGAGCAGGCACTCGAACCGGGCGCAGTCGCCACAAGGGAGAGCTTGTGACCGACCGACAAAGTGTAGCACGCACCGACGTTCTCGATCGTGTGCGAATCCTCCGCGACAGCTTGCTCGACAGTGACGTCGTGGTCGACGACGAGCGCAAGGTACTGCTCGAGCACCTGGCCAGCCACACCGCGGCGCTGGCCGTCCGCGAGGACGTGGCGCGCGACCTGGCCGCGGCAATCATCGAGGCGACGCGATGACCGCTCTCGACAATCCCCTGGCGCGCGTCCTGGCTGAGAAGGTGCGCGAGCTGGCCGACGCCCGGCGCACGATCGAGGCGCTGGAGCTGCTCGGCGCGTGCCGGCTCGACTACCTGGCTTGGTTGACGACCTACGCGGCGACGGCGATCGCGCGGAACTGGCGGCGCCTGGCTGACGAGCCTGGGCGGCCCGGCGACTGGGACGCGATGCTCATCCATGCCCGACTCGACATCTTCGAGGACTGGCGGGACGAACTGGACCGACGCGAGCACCAGCGCGAACGATGCGCGCCGACTGCGAGCGTGTCGCATGAGTCGGCGAGTCCGCCAACCGCAGCCGAACTTCGGCGATCAGGTGTCGCGCGTCCCGCTCGAGCACCGACTCACCGAGGCCGGCGGCGCCGAGCGGTTCGCGGCGGACCACGCGCACGATCTGAAGTTCATTCACCCGCGGAACCAGTGGGTGATCTTCCGCGATCATCACTGGGCGCCCGACACGAGCGGCGAAGTCATCCGCCTGGCGCGAGCGGCCGTGCGGCGCTGGCAGCACGAGGCTGTGGACCTCTCGACGCCTTCCGGCGCGACGACACGATCAAGTGGTCGATGGGTTTCGACCGCCTGGCCAAGCTGCAGGCGATGCTGAATCTCGTGAAGTGTCTGTGCCCGGTCGCCGACGACGGCGACCGGTGGACGCCGACCCCTTGCTGCTCGGGACGCCGACCGGTGTGGTGGATCTGCGAACCGGCGACCTCCGCGATGGCCGCCCCGAGGATCGGATCACGATGCAGACCGCCGTGGGTTTCGACCCCGAGGCGCGGTGTCCGCGGTGGGAGCAGGCGATTCGCGAGTGGTTCCCCGATCCCGCCCTGGCCGAGTTTGTGTGGTTGGCCTTCGGCTACTCGATCACCGGCGTCACCACGGAGCAGGCGCTCTTCGGCGGCTACGCGGGCGGCGCCAACGGGAAGAGCACGAGCCTCCGCGCGATTGCGAACGCCGTCGGCGACTACGCGTACGACATGCCGTTCAGCGTGGTCGAGCTAAACCAGCGCGCCTCGATCCCGAACGACCTGGCGGCCCTCGCCGGCCGGCGGTTCATCCTCGCCAGCGAGACGAACGATGGGACGCGGTTGAACGAGGCCCGGATCAAGAGCCTGACCGGAGGCGATGCCTGCACGGCTCGGTTCCTCCACGGCGAGTACTTCACCTTCCAGCCGGTCGGCAAGATCTGGCTGGCGTTCAATCACAAGCCCGTCGTGCGTGACGACTCGTTTGCGTTCTGGCGCCGAGTGCGGCTCATTCCCTTTGTGCGGACCTTCCAGCCCGATCCCGACACTGGGGGCCACCCTGCACGAGGAGGCGCCCGGTATTCTCGCGTGGCTCGTTCGTGGCTGCCTGGCGTGGCAAGAGCGGGGCCTGTCCACACCGCCCATCGTCACCGAGGCCACGTCGGCCTACCGCGAAGACTCGGATCACTTCGGCCGGTTCCTGGATGAGGCGACCGAGCCCGACCCGGATGCCGTGGTGGCCTTCAAGGATCTGTTCGACCACTACGAGAAGTGGGCGAACGCTCAGGGGTATGGCGTGCGGGAACGGTTCTCGGCGACGTTGTTCGGGCGGAAGGCCAACGACCGGCTGCAACGAGGGGCCGGACGGCTGCGGAGGGCGTTTCTTGGCCTCGCGCGCCGGGATTGGTGACAGGTTTGGACCAATGTTTATGCGGTCGGTGACAGGTTGAGGGGTAGTTTCATGTTTTTTCCTTACGAGAGACGAAGTACAGAAAAACCAGAATTGACTCCAAACCTGTCACACCCGTCACCGTGGACCACCTGTTCGGGGGGTATTAGTCGGTCTCACTTTGGGGAAACCGGGAGGCAACAGGGCCGTCACCGGCCCCGTTACGAACCGGCTCCCCGCGTCGGCGCGCCGGCTCGTGGCAGAGGCGCACGGGCGCCACAGCCGCAAGACGAACCGCGAGGACGGCGGGTGGGGACGTTCGAGCGGATAGGGGGTCGAAATCTTTGGCGCGTCGGGCCGGAAAACCGGACAGGCCCTCGCGCTCGCAGAATGGCACAAAACGGAAAAGGCAAATATTAGGAGGACATGTGAGTGGGAAGCCAGGGCGATCCGGCCGAAAACCCCTTCCAATCGCGCTGCATTTGGCCCGGGGAACATTCAGGGCCGACCGGCATGGCGCTCGCCTGGCGGCCTCCCGGGCGGCGGCGTCCGCGGCGCCGGCTGTCCTGGGCCCGATTCCTCCGAAACTGCTCGAGGGGCTCGACGACCCGGGCCGCCAATTTCTCGCGGACAAGTGGCTCGAGCTCGGCCGGCAAAACGCGGCTGTGGACGCTTCCGCGACGGCGCTACTCCGGCTCGGCGCCACGCTCATCGATGACGCGGCGGTCACCCGCCGCGACCTGGCGAAAGGCGGCGCGGTGCTTTACAGCGGCGGTGGCCGGAAGTATCTCAATCCGCTGGTCCGACACTTGCGACAGATCGAGAACGAACTAATCAGCGTCCTGAGGGAACTCGAGATCGAACCGGAGGGGTGACATGCTTCGACGAAATCGGCAATCGGTCGACTCGGCGACCGCAGAGGGTCTCAAAAACTACATGCTCTTCGGCGAGTTCCCAGATGACGGCCGGGCCTTCTGGGAAGTCTTCGGCAAGACGGGCCCCGACGACGCGGGGGTGACGGCCGATTGGGCGGCGGCACGCGAGGGGCTGCTCGCGCGGTGGATGTGCGAGCGACCCGGCACGCGACCGTTTTGCTGGTGGCGATTCGACGCGCCACGGTGGGCGCGCGCGGAGCTCCCGGCCTGGTGTCGCGCCGAGGGCAACGCTGAACTCGAGGCGCTGGCCGAGCCGCGGCGCCGGCTCGGCGGCGTCGGCACCGCGCGGCATGACGTGCTGGCCGGCCGTCCCGAGTTCACGGCCGGCCGCCCGATCAAATTCATCACGGCGGATGACATCCGAATCTTCACCAGCCCGGAGGGGCGCTTGATCTACGCCCGCGGGATCGGGCGATGCCTTGGGCCCTTCGCGGGGCAGCCGATCGACCCGGACGACCCGCCGGTCTACGAATCCCAGGCCGACTACCTTCGCCGGCACAACCTGCTGCTCCCAGGCGAGGCGCAGCGCCTGACGGCCGCGGACTTCGCGCCGGAGGTGGTGCAACCCGACACCTTCCTGTGGGGGCCCACAGGAGGTTCCAGCGAGAAGCCGGTGGACAACCGCGAGCAGGACGCCAACGCGCCAGGAGACGATGATGACGACTGAAGAACGGCAGACCCGACAGAAGGCACTCGTGGCGAAGATGCTGATCTCTCTTCACGAGCTGAGCGAAGTGGCGCTCTCGCCGGCCGACTTGGCGCTCGTCAAAACACGTCCATGCCGGATCGTCTTCGACGATGAGACGCGGATGCTCTCGGTCGGTGTGACCGACCCCGAGACGCACCAGATCGAGCCGGTGGCGATCATCGGCATCGATCCTGCCACGCCGATGTTCGGGCTCGACATCCTCGATCGCCCCGCGGGCGAGCGGACCCACTGAGGTGGCCGCGTGGATGTGCTATGATCGTTTCGAGCTCGCCGACGCGCGCCCGCGCGTGAGAGGCCCTCGAGGCCCCGGCCGGCTTTCTTCTCACACGTCGTGGAGGGCCCCAGAGGCCCCATCGACGGCGCGAGCGCACGCCACCGACGGCGGAAGTTGCACGTCACCGGCGGCCTCGGTCACAGCGGCTCCGCGGTCGGTTACGCGTCGAGAGCGCCAGCGAGCGCCGAGACGGCGCGCCTTCCGATCCGGGCATCCTTCAAGACAACGCATACGTGTCGGCGAAAGCCGACAGGGGGTACCCCATGTTGACGACGGAACAGTTGAAGGCGAAGCGCGCCACGCTCATCGCGGCGGCCCGGGCGTTCCTCGACGAGCGCACGAAGGACGGCAAGGCGCTGTCCAAGGACGACTCCGACAAGATCGTGGAGATGCGCGAGGAGATCAAGACCATCGGCGAGGAACTCGAGCGCGACGAGCGGGCGGACGCCGAGGCTCGCCAGACGATCCCCGAGTCGCGGCGGTTCATGGAGCCCGGCGAGGACGCCGGTGGGCCGTCGAAGCGATGGCTGCCGACGCTGCAGGAGTCCCGCGCGCTCTCGCTCGGCGTCGACGCCCAGGGCGGCTTCGACGTGAACCCGGAGATGTCGCAGCAAATCTACGACAGGCTCCGCGCGGCGACGGTCATGCTGAGGCTCCCGGGCCTCCAGTCGGTGACGATGGCGAGCACGACGATGCTCATGCCGAGGCTCTCGGCGAGCGCGACGGCCGCTATGGTCGGTGAGGGCGCGCAGATTCTCGGCCAGTGACCTCACGCTGGCGCAGCTCACGCTCACGGCCAAGAAGCTGGGGGCGTTGGTCCAGGCCTCGAACGAGGTGATGGCGGACGCCAGCGGGAACCTGCGGCAGTTCGTCGAGATGGACCTGCTCAAGACGATGTCGGCCAAGCTCGATTACGAGCTGCTCGAGGGCACCGGCGCCGGTGCCGAGCTCACGGGCCTGCGGCGGCTGACCGGGCCGACCGTGACGACACTCGGCAGCGGCAGCGGCGCGGTGGTCACGCCCGACAACGTGCTGGACGCGATCACGCGCTGCAAGACGAACAACGCCGACCCGAAGGTGATTGTCTGCCATCCGCGCACGGCCGGGCAGTTGATCAAGGCGAAGGGCGGCGACGCGAATTACTACCTCGTGCCGAACCTGGCGAACTCGCCGGCGCCGAGCCTCTTCGGGCTGCCGATCGTCACGAGCTCGCAGATCTCCATCACCGAGGACGTCGGCGGCGCGACGAAGTCCTGGCTGGCGGTGGTCGACCCGGCGCAGCTCGTGGTCGGTCGGCGCCTCGAGATCAACCTGTTCCTCGACCCGTACTCGAAGAGCGACTACGACAGCGTGCTCGTGCGCGCGACGGCGCGCTTCGCGGGTCTGGGCATCCTCAACGCGGGCGCGGTGGAGATCATCGCGGGCCTGGCGGCCGGGTAGGGGGCGAACATGAACCTCTTACAGCACGCCGTCTTCACCAAGCTCGCCGACCACACGACCGCCGGGACCGCCGACGTCACCTCGGCGATCCTGGACATGGCCGGCTACCAGGGCGTCGTCTTCGTGACGTCGCTCAGCGTCGCGAACGCAAACAACTACCTGGTGGTCCAGCAGGACATCGACCCGGCCGGCGGCACGATGGCCGACCTGGCGGACAGCAAGGTCGTGTCGGGCGCGTCCGACGAGGATCTCGATTCTGCGAAATCGCCCGGCCGACCTTGCGGTACCTGCGCGTCGTCGTGAAGCGCGGGAGCTCAAGCACGTGCGAGTCGATCTGGGCGGTCCGGTACGGCGCGGCGGTGAGCTGCCTCGACGCGAACAGCGTCAGCGGCACGCAGATCGCCGAGCTGCACGTCACGCCGGCCGAGGGCACGGCGTAGCGTTCACCACGGGGCGGTGCTAGCCGGATGGCCGGGCCGCCCCGACTCTCAGACACCCAAGAGGTGCTCGATGCTCGGCAGGTTGCGGCGATTCATCGCCAAAGCGAACGAGCCCGATGAAGACGTCGCGCGCCGGGCGCGGCTGATCGCGGCCGGGCGGGCCGGCCTGGCGGTGGGGCTGGCGCTCTCGGAAGCGCAGTGCCTCGCGATGGCGGGACAACGCCTCCCGCCCGCGCAAGACGGCGAGGCCGACGGCGAACTGCAGCGGATCTGCGTCGTCTGTGGCGCGGCCTTCGTTGTCACTGTCGCCGAGCTCGCCAAACTCGCCAAGCGCTTCGACACCGCAAAGTGGCCGCGTCGCTGCAGGCCCTGCCGGGCGCGCCGGCGCGAAGGACGCGACAACGATGAGCGACGCTGGTGCGTCCGCTGACCAGGTTCGCAATCTAGCTGCCGCGGTGCTCGCCAGGGCCGTGAAGGACGCGGCCGACCCCTCCCTGCCCGAGACGACGAGGCGAGGCGCCAGGACGTTCCTGGACGGCGGTGGCGGGGTGTGGGCGGAACTCGCGGGCCTCGAGCCCGACGCGATCGCGCGCCGCGCCCGGCGCATGTCCGGCGGCCCGTTCCACGCTGCACCACTAAATCACCACCAGACACGAACGGCCGGATCGCCTTGATCCGGCCGTCTCTGTATCTGCCTGTCTATATTGATGATAAGTGGTGCGCCCGGCGTGACTCGAACACGCGACCCCCGGTTTAGGAAACCGATGCTCTATCCTGCTGAGCTACGGGCGCCCGACCTCTCATTATGACACGGGAATTTCGTGCGCTACCCCTTGTCCGCCGGGGCTGAAGCCCCGGCCTACGGGTGATTCCTACTACCGACCCGCGCCGCCGCTAATACTTGAGGACCGAGTAGACCTGCTCCCCTTCGAGCAGCTTGCGCCCGCCCAGCGCCTCGAGTTCGATGAGAAACGCCATCCCGCGCAGATCGCCGCCCAGGCTCTTCACGAGCCGCGCGGCCGCCCGCGCCGTCCCGCCGGTCGCCAGAACGTCGTCCACGATCAGCACCTTCTGCCCCGGGTCCACCCCGTCGGCGTGGATCTCGATCGCGTCGCTTCCGTATTCGAGATTGAACGATTCCTTGAGCGTCTTCGCCGGCAGCTTGCCGGGCTTGCGAATCGGGCAGAATCCGACGCCGAGCCTGTCGGCCACCGCAGCGCCGAGAATGAACCCACGGCTCTCGATGCCGACGACGAGGGAGATTTCCTTGCCCTTGTACGGCGCAGCCATCGCGTCGATGGCCGCCCTGAACCCCCCGGCGTCGCGCAGCAGCGTCGTGATGTCGTAGAAGAGGATGCCCGGCTTCGGGAAGTCGGGCACGTTGCGGATGCGTGATTTCAGAGCGTCCATCGTCTCTCGCTTCTCCCTCAGCGCGCCGTGAAGCCGGCGAACCGCCCGGCCGGCGCCAGAATCTCGGTTTCCACGTCGTCCACCCGCGCGCGCGGCGGGCCCTGGCGAATGGCCAGCTCGAACCTGGCCAGCGCTTCGGCTTCGCCTTCGGCCAGCACCTCGACGTCTCCGTCCGGCCGGTTGCACACCCAACCCGTGATGCCTTCGACGGCCGCGCGTTCCATGGTGAACCACCGGAAGCCGACGCCCTGCACCCGGCCGGACAGCACGAACCGACGCGCCACGGTCATCTCGATCACCCCCGGCGGCTGCGCGCGAACGGCGGATTATACCGCGAGGCCTACCCTTCAGCCCCTGGCCTCACCGCGAAATGCCGTTCGACGAACGCGCGCACCTCATCGGTCGATGTGTAGGCGCAGGTGGCGCCGTGCGGATTGGCGTAGCCGGAGATGAGCCGCGACACGGCGTCGCGGCGGGCCGCATCGTAGAGCACGAAGATGCGCTGGCCCGAGGTGGGCGCCCGGCCGGTCACGTAGCCGACTTCGAAGCCGACGCCGTAGGTGGACCCGGAGGCCTCCGCGACGATGGCATCGCAGGATTCGAGCCACGCGCGATCGCGCGCGTAGACCTCGCGCTCGGTCAGCGACGACTCGGCCTGCTCCACCCCTTCTTCGAGGAGATGCGAGGTGAGTACCTCGTGGCCGAGCGCCTGGAGCGTCTCGGCGGCCACGCGTGCAGCCGCGACTCCCGAGCGGTTGCCGCGAACGGTGCAGGCCAGGTAGATGCGCATAGCTGAATTGTACACGCTGGCGCAGCGCGCATTACCTTCCAGGTGCCGGACCGGTTTATAGTGAGCCGCTGGCAGGCCCCGGCGCGCGGGGCAAGACTTCCGACCCACTTCAGGAGACGTCATCATGACCCGTTGGCACCGCATCCTTCTGAGCATCGTCATCCTGCTTGCGGCCGTGGCCGGCCTCACAGCCGAGCAGGGCATGTGGATGCCGCAGCAGATCCCCGACCTCGCATCCAGGCTGAGGGCGCTCGGCTTCGCCGGAGATCCGGCGGCCTTTGCCGACCTCACCGGCCAGCCGATGGGTGCCGTCGTGTCGCTCGGCGGGTGCACGGCGTCGTTTGTCTCGCCCGACGGCCTGATCGTCACCAACCATCACTGCGTGGTGGGGGGGCTCCAGTTCAACTCGACGCCCCAGCGGAACCTGCTCACCGAAGGGTTTCTGGCGAGGACGCGCGACGAGGAGCTCTCGAACGGCCCCGGCTCGCGGGTCTACGTGACGACGTCGGTGAAAGAGGTGACGGCGGACATCGTGGGGAAGATCGGCCCGGCCGCCACCGACCGGCAGCGCAACGACACGATCGATCGGCGCATCAAGGAGCGCGTGGCGGCGTGCGAGAAGGCCGGCCTCCGGTGCAGCGTGACCTCGTTCTTCGAGGGGCTCAAGTACTTCGAGATCGCGCAGCTCGAGATCCGGGACGTCCGCCTCGTCTACGCGCCGGCGGAAGGCATCGGCGTGTTCGGCGGCGAGACGGACAACTGGCGGTGGCCGCGCCATACCGGCGACTGGAGTTTCCTCCGCGCGTACGTCGGCAGGGACGGAAAGTCTGCCGCGTACTCGAAGGACAACGTCCCCTACAAGCCGGCCCACTGGCTGAAAGTCTCGGCCCAGGGCGCAAGGCCCGGCGAACTCGTCTTCGTCGTCGGCTACCCGGGGCGGACGATGCGGCACCGCACCTACGCGGAGATCAAGGAGACGACCGAGTGGGCGCTGCCGCGGTCGGTGCGTCTCGCTGAAGAGCAGCTCGCGCTCATCGACAAGCTGACGGCCAACGACAAGGACATGGCCATCAAGCTGGCCGGGCGAATCCAGGGCCTCAACAACGGCCTGACCAACAACAGGGGCGTACTCGAAGGCCTGGTAAAGGGCGGCGCGCTGGCCCTGAAGGAAGCCCAGGAGAAGGCGCTGGTGGCGTGGATCGCCGCCACGCCGGCGCGGCAGAAGCAGTACGGCGACGTGCTGCCCGCGCTCGCGGCGCTCCAGGCCGAGGGCGAGAAGGTGCGCGAGCGGAACGCCGTGCTGGGATCCCTGTCGTCGGCGTCGCAGTACCTGAGCGCCGCACAGACGTTGTATCGGCTGTCGGTGCAGCGTCCGAAGAGCGACCTCGACCGCGACGCAGGTTACCAGGAGCGCGACTGGGGCCGGATTCGCGAGAGCCTCGACCGGCTGCAGCGCTCGCTCGACGCCACCGCCGACCGCGCGTTCCTGCGCTGGGCGCTGGGCCTGGCTGCGGCGCTGCCGGCCGACCAGCGGATCGATTCGCTCGACAAGGCCGTGGGCATGCGCGCCGGACTTCCGGCCGCCGAGGCCAACCGCGCCATCGATGGCTATCTCGACAAGCTGTACGCCGGGACGAAGATGGGCGACCGGGACGCCCGCCTGGCGATGATCGACAAGAGCACCGCGGACCTGGCGGCGTCGCACGACTCGTTCATCGCGCTCGCGTCAGCGCTGGAGCCGCTCGCCGAGTCGATGCGCGAGACCGCGAAGAGCCGCGCCGGCGCGTACGCCCGCCTGCGGCCGCGATACATGCAGGCGCTGCTTGCAAAGGCCGGCGGTCTCGTCGCGCCCGACGCCAACAGCACGCTGCGCGTCACCTACGGACAGGTGAAGGGCGTGGATGCCAGGGACGGTCTGTTCTACAAGCCGCAGACCGGTCTTGCCGGCATCCTCGAGAAGCAGACGGGCGAGGGGGATTTCAACGCGCCGCAGAAACAGATCGACGTGATTCGCGCGTTCCTCAAGAACCCGAAGGGTCCGTATCTTGATCCGGCCATCAAGGACGTGCCGGTCAACTTCCTCTCGACCGTGGACACGACCGGCGGCAACTCGGGGTCGCCGACGCTGAATGCGCAAGGGGAACTCGTCGGCCTGCTCTTCGACGGGACCTACGAGTCAGTGTCGTCCGACTACCTGTTCGACGACGTGAAGACGCGGTCGATCCATGTGGACACGCGCTACATGCTGTGGAACATGGCCGAGGTGGACGGCGCCACGACCCTGATCAAGGAAATGGCCGTCGTCGGCGCGCCGGCGAAGGCGAGATAGGAGAAGTACGAAGCGAGGGGGCCATGCCGGCGAACCTGACTCCCGAGTACAAGCGAGCGGAGGAGCATTACCGGACTGCGAGGGACCCTGGTGAGAAGCTCGAGGCCCTCGAAGAGATGCTACGCGTCGTGCCCAAGCACAAGGGGACCGACGGCCTGCAGGCCGACCTGAAGGCGCGCATCTCGAAGCTCCGGAACCAGCCGGCCAGCAAGGTCGGCAAGAGCACCTTCAGCCACATGGTCCCGCGCGAAGGCGCGGGACAGGTGGCGCTGGTCGGCCCGCCCAACTCCGGGAAATCGGCTCTGGTCACGGCACTCACGCGCGCGACGCCGGAAGTGGCGGACTACCCGTTCACCACTCGCGAGGCGGTGCCCGGGATGATGCGGTTCGAGAACGTCTCGATCCAGCTGGTCGATCTGCCCCCGATTTCGACACAGCACGTCGAGCCGTGGGTGTTCGACCTGGTGCGCACTGCCGACCTGTGCTGGATTGTCGTGGACGGGCGCTGGCCGATCGAGGGGTTCGACGAGACACTGCGAATCCTGGCCGAGCGCCACATCGGCATCAGGCCGGTCGGCGAACCCCGCGCCGTCAGGGACCTCGAGCGCGTCGTGCAGTCCGCGCTGCTGGTGGTGACCGGCGTCGACCGGCCCGAACTGGCCGCCTCGCTCGATGCGCTCGACGACCTCCTGGGGCACCGGTGGCCGCCGGCCGCGGTCTCGACGATCAGCCGCGCGGGCCTCGACGCGCTGCCGGGCCGCACGTTCGAAGCGCTGGCCATCATTCGCGTCTTCACGAAGCAGCCCGGCAAGCCGCCCGACCCGAGCAGCACGCCCTTCACACTCCCCCGCGGCGCCACGGTCGCGGACCTCGCCGTGCGGATCCACAAGGACCTGCTGGCGAACATGACGTTCGCGCGGGCCTGGGGCGCCGGCGTGTTCCCGGGCCAGACGGTCCACCGCGACCACGTCCTCTCCGACGGGGATATTGTCGAGATCCACGAGTAGGAAGGGCCCCCACCGCGCGAGGGGCTCGCGATCCCGTCGCAGAGGCCTGCTCTGTCACCGCGCCGACAAAAAACGGCCCGACGGTAATCCGCCGGGCCATTCTCGTAAGCGCTTGATTCTATTGCGGGAAAATTGGTCGGGGCGAGTGGATTCGAACCACCGACCCCTCGGTCCCGAACCGAGTGCTCTACCAGGCTGAGCCACGCCCCGACCCAAGAAGCTTAAGCTTACCCCACCTCAGCGCTCGAGGCCAAGACCTTTTACGAACGCCGCCGCGCTCACCGCGGTCATGTCCGACTGCAGCGGCGTGAGCGACACGTAGCCGGCCCGAATCGCCGCATAGTCGGACGCGCCGTCGGGAATCCACTCGTCCTCGCCTTCGCCGATCCAGAAGTAGGTCCGTCCGCGCGGGTCGCGACGCTCTGACACGGTGGTGGCATGCGCGCGCTTCCCCTGCACCGTGAGGCGAAGGCCCTTCGGCGCGACGCGCGGCACGTTGACGTTGAGGAAGGTCCGCGCGGGAAGTCCGCTCTGAAGGACCTTCACGGCGACCTCGGACGCGATGCGCCCCGCATCGGCGAAGTCCCACTCCCCCGGCCCCTGCTGCAGGGACACGGCGATCGACGGCACGCCGAGCAGCGCTCCCTCGAGCGCCCCCGACACGGTGCCGGAGTAGGTTACGTCGTCGCCGATGTTGAGCCCCTTGTTGATCCCCGACACCACCAGGTCAGGCAACCCCTGTAGTACCGCCGCGACGGCGATGTTCACGCAGTCGGTTGGCGTCCCGTCGAGCGCGTAGATCGCATCTCGGAGATGCTCGAGCCGCAGCGGGTGATGCAGCGTCAACGCGTGGCCGACGGCGCTCGCCTCGCGGGCCGGCGCCACGACCACGACGTCGCCGAGCGGCGCCAGCGCCGCCGCCAGGGCCTTGATGCCCTTGGAGCGGACCCCGTCGTCATTGGTCACGAGAATGCGAGTCATTGGTCCGTCGATTATAGCGTGCGGGCTCCGGCCGGCGGCCGTGTCACGCCGAGCAGGACCGCCGCGAGCAGCGCGAGCGCAGCGCCGAGACCGAAGGCGGCGGCCGGGCTCACCAGCTTCCAGACGAGGCCGAACACGACGCTCGCGAGCAGCGACCCGAACCCAAGGGCGCCGTTGTAGATGCCGAACGCCGTTCCGCGAAGCGCCGGCGGTGTGAGGTCGGCCACGAGCGCCTTCTCTGTTCCCTCCGACAGGCCGTAGTAAACGCCGTAGACCATGAACCACGCGACCAGCGCCGGCACGGTCGAACTAAGCGCGAAGCCGCCGTACACGACCGCGTAGACCAGCCAACCCGCTCCAATGACCACGCGCCGCCCCCACCGGTCGGACTTCACGCCGCCCCACGTCGACATCCCAGCCTTGACGACGTGCAGGGCTGCCCAGAGGAGGGGGATGCCGGCGACGGACACGCCCGCATCGCTCAGGCGGAGCAGGAGGAACGCATCCGCGGAGTTGCCGAGCGTAAACACCGACACGACGCCGAGGACGACGAACAGCTGCGACGGCAGTTCGCGCCACGATGGGACCGGCTCATCGCCGCGGGTCGGCGGCGCCTCGGCTGACGGCTGCCTGCGGTCTTTCGGCTCGTCAACGAGGAAGAGCGAGCCGACCGCCAGCGCGCCTGGGATGATCGTCAAGGCGAACAGCCAGCGGTACCGACCCGGCCACGCCAGGAGGAATGCCGACGCCAGCAGCGGCCCGACGATCGCCCCGACGTGGTCCATCGAGCGGTGGAAGCCGAAGACACGGCCGCGCGTGGACAGCGTGGCGCACGCCGCGAGCATCGCATCCCGGGGCGCTCCGCGGATGCCCTTCCCCACCCGGTCCATCACCCGCACCAGCAGCAGCTGCGGCCAGGTCGAGACGAGCGCGATGAACGGCCGGACGACCGAGGAGAGCCCGTAGCCCCCGATGACGACCGGGCGGCGGATCTTCCAGCGGTCCGACACTCGGCCCGACAGGATCTTCAGCAGGCTGTTCGCCGCCTCGGCCATGCCCTCGATGAGGCCAAGCGATGCAGCCCCCGCGCCGAGCACGCGTGTCAGGTAGACCGGCAGCAGTGGATAGATCGCTTCGCTGGCGGTGTCGGTGAACAGGCTCGTCAGTCCGAGCAGCCAAACGGGGCGTGGCAGGCCGAACGGTGCCGCGCCGGCACTGGAGTCGCCGGACGAGGATGAGGGCGGGCCCGTGTCGACGCCCATTGGCACGCCGTCTCAGTGCTGCACGCGGTGGGCGTGCGAGGCGGAGTGGCTGGTCGAATGGCGGGCGAAACGACGACGTGGCGCCGCGCCCTCATCGGCCGGCTGTCGGCGGCGAATCGCGACCCTCGACAGCTTCTGAGAGAGCTGCTTCGGCAGCTTCGCGACCACCCAGCTTCCAGGCGTCGCACCCCTGACCGAGTAATAGACGATGTGCCCGAGGAAGCCGACGGCTGCCGCCGTCGGGAGAAACCATGCGCGCCCGAGCATCGCGCCGGCAGCGGCCGCCGGCATCAGCGCCAGAAAGACATCGACGAGCGCCGCCGCCAGACGCGGTCCCGCGATCTTGAACCAGCCAAGTCCGTGCTCGGGCCTCGGCGGATTCGAGCGCGAGCCGGAACACCGGCAGGTCCTCCTCGGACTCGCCGGCTTCCCGCTCGGCGGCCAGCGCCTCCTGCTCCCGAAGGGCCGCCTCGATGCGTGCAGCGGCTCGCGGCCCGTCGGCCGGATCCGGAAAAATCCGACCGAACTCGGCCAGGACCTCTTCAGGGTTGAGCCCGACTGCGGTCGCATAGCTGCGGACGAACGCGCGGCGGAAGATCCCCGAGGGCCAGCGGGACAAATCGCCCGACTCGAGCGCGGCGTAGTGCGCCACGCTCACCTTGGTCTGCCCGCACATCTGCTCGAGCGACAGCCCCCGCCGCTCCCTGATGCGCCGCAGCTCGAGACCGAACGCCACCCGTTCGTTCATCAATGCCCCTCGCCCCGCCAGGCGGCCGCCCGCCGCTCCGGGTGCCCTCCAGAATACGGGCGCCGGCTGCCGACATCAAGCGGCAAACACGGGCCCGGCCGTGGCTACACCTTCAGGAAGATCCGGCGCCGATACATCACCCAGAGTATCAGGTACAGCGCGAGCAGATAGGCCAGAGCGAAGAGCAGCGACGAGTTGTAGGGCGACGCCAGGGGCTGGAAGACCTGCCGGTAGATGGACGTGTAGAGCGACACCGGTTTGCCGTTGGGGCCGACCAGTTTCACGAGCAGGAGGACCTTGGCGATGCCTCCCTCCAGCATGAACAGGGCGATGGCATTGACGCCGAGCACCACGAACGGCTTCGTCCACCATCGCCACTGCCTGACGTCGACGACCCAGTAGCACAAGGCGAGGCCGAAGGCCGCCGCGCCGCCGGTGAACCAGACATACGAACTGGTCCAGAGGTTCTTGTTGATCGGGAACGCGAGGTCCCAGACGAGGCCGACAGCCATCGCTGCCACGCCGGCCGCCGCCAGCGTCAACGTCCGCCGCCCGTCGGAAACCTTCGCGCGCAGCCAGAAGCCGGCCAGGACCCCCATCAACGTCGAGGCAATGGCCGGCACCGTGCTCAGCAGCCCCTCGGGATCCCACGGCCGCCGCTGCCACAGGTGGCTCTGACCGATCACTGCGCGGTCGATAAAAGCGCCGAGGTTGCCCGCCGGGGTGAGATCGCCCGGGTTGTGGCCTGGATACGGGACGAAGACCATGGCGAGCCAGTACCCCACGGTCAGTCCGACGATCCATGCCAGGATCCGCCATCCGTGGCGCCAGTCGTTTCTCTCCGATCCCGGCGCCGTCAGCCTGAAGATGCCCACCGCCGCGAGGTAGCACAGGCCGATGCGCACCAGCACACCTGGGATCCGCCAGGTGGCCAGCGGGAAGCGTGGGAAGCCTGCCAGCAGGGCGCCGAGCACCATGATGGTGAGACCGCGGCGCACTGACTTCCAGCCCGAGCCCATGGTCGATTTCGACAGCGTCATCGACACGCCGACCATGAACAGGAAGAACGGGAAGATCAGGTCCGTCGGCGTCCAGCCGTTCCATTCCGCATGGAGCAGCGGCCAGTAGGCGTGGTCCCAGTCGCCCGGGTCGTTGACGATCACCATCGCGGCCATCGTGAGGCCGCGGAAGACGTCGAGCGACACCAGGCGGCCGGCAAGGCGCGGGGCGGGAGCGGCAGAGGTGGCCATGACGCGACAAGGATAGCGCAGGGCTTAAGCCCTGCGCTATCTCATTGCGCGCCCCCTGAGCCCTGAGCCTTGGGCCCTCTTTCTCCGCCGTCATTGCATCCGCGGCCGCGCGGCGCTATAACGGCTCCAGGGCTTATGGCCGAGATGCTGCCGCTCGCCGACGCGCTGGCCGAGCAGACTCGTGAAGGCGAGCTGTACGAACGCTACAATGACACGTGGACGCGGTGCCTCGCCTGCGCCCACCGCTGCCCTATCCCCGCCGGCTCGCGGGGCGTGTGCAAGGTGCGCTTCAACCGGGGCGGGCGCCTGATGGTCCCCTGGGGCTACGTGGCCGGCGCGCAGTGCGACCCGATCGAGAAGAAGCCCTTCTACCACGCCTATCCGGGCGCTCTCGCCTATAGCTTCGGCATGCTCGGCTGCGACCTCCACTGCAGCTATTGCCAGAACTGGGTGACCTCGCAGGCGCTGCGCGACCCCGAGGCGATGCTGCGCTCCGAACCGGCGACACCCGAGGGGCTGGCACGCGCCGCGGTCGGATGGGGCGCGCGCGCCGTGGTCAGCACCTATAACGAGCCGCTCATCACCGCCGAATGGGCCGTCGAGATCTTCAAGCAGGCGCGGGCCCGTGGCCTGGCGACCGGGTTCGTGTCCAACGGCAACGCCACACCGGAAGTGCTCGACTACCTGCGCCCGTGGATCGACCTGTTCAAGGTCGACTTGAAGGGGTTCGACGATCGCCGTTACCGTCAGCTGGGCGGGCGGCTCCAGCCCGTCCTCGACACGATTGCCGCGCTGCACCGCGACGGCGTCTGGGTGGAGGTCGTCACGCTGCTCGTGCCGGGCTTCAACGACTCGGAGGATGAGCTGCGCCGCCTCACCGGGTTCATCGCGGACGTTTCCCGGTCGATCCCCTGGCACGTCACCGCCTTCCATGCGGACTACCGGATGGACACGGCCTCCCACACGAGCCGCGCGGCGCTCCATCACGCGGCGGCGATCGGGCGCGAGGCCGGCCTGCAGTTTGTCTATGTCGGCAACCTCGGACGGGTCGGCGACGACCTCGAGAATACGCACTGCCCCGCTTGCGGTGAACGGCTCATCGAACGGTCGGGGTTCCTCCTGCGCCGTTACGGCCTGACGCCGCAGGGCTGCTGTCCGACCTGCGGGTTGGCAGTGCCCGGGCGTTGGTCCTGAGGCAAGGCTAGAGCCTCGCCCTGCCGACCAGCCAATTCAGGCTCTGGCCTTCAGGCTATGGACTCTCGGCGTGATACGCGTGACACCGCCAAGAGCCAAATGCCGAGAGCCGAAAGCCGCCGCGTACCATCTGCTAAGATCGTGGTGATGCCGCTCGTCGATCTGCTGGGACGCCCGCTGCGCAGTCTCCGTGTCTCGGTCACCGATCGCTGCAACTTGCGCTGCCAGTACTGCATGCCCGAGGCGGAGTACGCCTGGCTGCCCCGGGAGGATCTGCTCAGCTTCGAAGAGATCGGTCGTCTGGTCGACGTGTTCGCGTCGTGCGGCGTGGACAAGGTCCGCCTGACCGGCGGAGAGCCGCTGCTTCGCCGCAACCTCCCCGACCTGGTGCGCCTGCTCGCCGCCGATCGCCGCCTCACCGATCTTGCGCTGACCACCAACGGCGTCCTGCTCGCCGAGCAGGCCAACCCGCTGCGGGAAGCCGGCCTGATGCGCGTGACCGTCAGCCTCGACACGCTCCGCCCCGATCGCTTCACCGCGCTGACCAGGCTCACCACGCACGCCCGCGTGCTCGAGGGAATCGACGCGGCCGCCCGGGTGTTCCCCTCGCTCAAGTTCGACTGTGTCGTGATGCGCGGCGTCAACGACGACGAACTGGTGCCGCTCGTGGAGTATGCGCGGGAGCGGCACGGCGAGGTCCGGTTCATCGAGTACATGGATGTGGCCGGCGCCACGCACTGGTCGGCCGGCATGGTCGTGCCGCGCCAGGAGATTCTCGATCGTCTCGCCGCACACTACGGGCGCCTGGATCCGATTGACGCGGCCACCTGGGCTCCGGCCGATCGCTACCGGCTGCCCGACGGCGCGACGGTCGGCATCATCGCCTCGACGACGACGCCCTTCTGCTCCACTTGCGACCGGGCCAGGCTGACTGCGGACGGCATGTGGCTGATGTGCCTCTACGCCACACGCGGCCTCGACCTGCGCGGCCCGCTTCGAGCTGGGGACTCGCCTTCGCAGATCGCCGCGCGCATCCAGGACGCCTGGCGCGCGCGCGCCGAGCGCGGCGCCGAACTTCGCGCCGGCGAGCGCGAGCGCGGCATCTACATCGCCGCCGCGGAACTCAAGGGCGACGTGCATCTCGAGATGCACACCCGCGGCGGATGAGGGAGTAGAATCGCCACCAGTATCGCGTTCGTTACCGTAGCCCCTCCGAGGACAACCATGACTCGCAAGACATCGCTCAGGTTCCTGCTCGCCGGCCTGCTTGCCGTCGCGGCCGGCGGCTTCCTGCACGCCCAGCAGTCAAAGTGGGCTCCCGACCCCAAGCAGCCCGTGGACGAGGAGTACACGAAGAAGATCAAGCAGTACACGACCGAGCCGTACTTCCTGTCTCCGCTTGTCGACTACCTGCCGGCCTCCAAGACCGTTCCGACACCGGAATCGGTGATCGGCGACATCGCCGGCGCGCCGGGCAAGCTCCCCTACACCGCGCAGGTGTACCAGTACATGCGCGCGCTGGCCAAGGCCAGCGCGCGCGTCAAGGTCTTCTCGATCGGCAAGTCGGAAGAAGGCCGGGAGATGATTGCGGTCGCAGTGGCCGACGCGCCGCTCATCGCCAAGCTCGACGAGAACCGTGCGCGGCTGTCCAAGCTGGCCGACCCGCGCACGATCAAGCTCGACGACGCGGAGGCCGACCGGCTGGTGGCGGCCTCGACGCCGATCTACTACATCACTGGCACGATCCACTCGCCGGAGACCGGAGCGCCCACCGCCCTGATGGAGCTCGCCTACCGGCTCGCCGTCGACGACGCCCCCTACATCAAGGCGATTCGGGCGAACGTGATCACGCTGATCACGCCGGTGATCGAGGTGGACGGCCGCGACCGGCAGGTTGACATCTACAACTGGCACCTCGCCCATCCGAAGGAGAACACGCCTCCGCTGGTCTACTGGGGCCACTATCTCGTGCACGACAACAACCGCGATGCGATGGGCGCCACGCTGGCCTTGACCAAGAACGTCATCAACGCCTTCGTGGACCAGAAGGCCCAGCTGCTGCACGACCTGCACGAGTCGGTGCCGTTCCTCTACGACAACACCGTCGGCGACGGGCCCTACAACGCCTGGGTGGACCCGATCCTGACCGACGAATGGCAGCTCATCGGCTGGAACAACATGTCGGAGATGACCAAGCTGGGGATGCCCGGCGCCTTCACGCACGGGCAGTTCGACACCTGGTCGCCCGGCTACCTGATGTTCATCGCGGCGATGCACAACGGCACCAGCCGCCTCTACGAGACGTTCGGCAACGGGGGCGCGGACACGGTCGAACGCACGCTGCGCCCCAGCGAGTACGCCCGGACCTGGTACCGCCAGAACCCGCCGCTGCCCAAGGTGATGTGGTCGCAGCGCAACAACAACAACTACATCGAGACCGGCCTGCTGACCTCGCTCTCCTACTACTCGGCCAACAGCAAGCTGTTCCTCAAGAACTTCTACCTGAAGGCCAAGCGGTCTGTGCTCAAGGCGAAGACCGAAGGGCCGGCGGCTTACGTGCTGCCTGCCGACGACCCGCACCCGGGCCTCCAGGCCGACCTGTTGCGCGTGCTGCAGACCCAGCGCTGCGAGATCTCGCGCGCGACGGCGCCGTTCACCGTGACGCTGCCGGCCAAGAAGAAAGCCGACGAGAAGGCCGGCGAGCCCTCTTCGCCGCCGGCTTCGGCGAGCCAGGCGAGCGCTGCCGCGAAGGGTGACGGGAAAGTCCCGGAGAGAACCACCGAGACCAAGCAGTTCCCGGCCGGCTCGTACATCGTCCGAATGGACCAGCCCTACAGCCGCATCGCCGACGCCCTCCTCGACTACCAGGTACCTGGAGCCCGAGCGACCCCCAGAAGGATCCGTACGACGACACCGGCTGGACGTTCGGTGAGCTGTTCGACGTGAAGGTCGTTCGCGTCACCGACACCAAGGTGCTCGACGCGCCGATGGAACTGGTGACAGGCGAGGTGAAGGCGGCAGCGTCGGTGGAAGGCAGCGGGACGACCTATCTCGTCAACGCCAACACGGACCCGGCGCTCTTCGCCCTTCGCTACCGGCTGAAGGACGCCGCCTTCGACGTCGCCGAGGAACCATTCGAGGCCGCCGGCCACAAGTTCGCCCGCGGCAGTTTTCTCATTACGAAGTGCGGGTCGGCCGACATCCAGAACGTCGCCGACCAGCTCGGGCTCCACATCTACGCGGTGACCTCGGCGCCGACGGTGAAGACGCATGCCGTCAAGGTCCCGCGCATCGGCTATGTCCACTCGTGGCTGGGCACGCAGGATGAGGGGTGGTGGCGGCAGGAACTCGACAGGCTGAAGATCCCCTACGAGGTACATCAGCACCCAGATCGTCGCCGCGACGCCGAACCTGAACGCGACGTACGACGTCATCCTCTTCCCGCCGGTCGGCCGCGGCGCGGCGCAGATCGTGGCCGGCCTGCCGATGTGGGGCAACCCGCTGCCGTGGAAGACGACGGCGCTCACGCCGAACATCGGCAAGATTGACTCAACCGACGACATGCGCCCCGGCTTGGGCTACGCGGGCCTGGCCAACCTGGACGCGTTCGTCCGCAACGGAGGCCTCCTCGTCACAACCGACGACACGGCGGAACTCGCCATCAGCTATGGCCTGACCGAGGGCGTCTCGATTCAGACGAGCCAGCACCTGAATGTGCCTGGCAGCGTCGTGCGCTCGAAGTTCGTGGACCTGGCCAGCCCTGTCGCGTACGGGTACGACGAGAATCTGTCCGTGTATCTCTCCGGCGGGCTCATCCTCTCGGTCAGCAATACGCTCGGTGGCCGCGGCTTCCGGTTCGGAGGCGGCGACGCCGACCGCCCGACGGGACGGGGCACGGTGGACGATCCCGACGTGCCGCAAGGGCGGCCCTTCGAGCAGCCGCCCGTCGAGCCGAAGGTCGAGCCGTGGCAAGCGGCGCCGGTCACCGCCGAACAGCTGCGCAACGGGATCACCGTGATTCCGGTGAACCAGCGGCCCCGTGTCATCCTGCGGTTCGGCGACGCGAAGGACCTGCTCGTGTCCGGCCTGCTTGAAGGAGGGGCGGAGATTGCGCAGCGCCCGGCGGTCGTCGATATCCCGCACGACAAGGGCCATGTGGTCGTGTTCTCGCCCAATCCGGTCTGGCGGGGCGAGACGATGGGCAGCTACGGGATGGTGTTCAACGCCATCCTGAACTTCGACCACCTCGATGCCGGACGGAAGTTCGACGAGAAGTAGGAAGTACGAAGTAAGAAGTAAGAGGTCGAGGGCGAGTGTGCGCAAGTTCCTCGTGTGCGTGCTGGCGATCACCGGGCTGATCGAGATGTCCTGCATCTCGTTCGGTTGGCCTCAAGAGACCGTGGGCCTGGCCGAGCAGGTCCACGGAGCCCCCGTCCCGTCCTTCACGATCGCCGTCCTCCGGCGCGACGGCGTCATCGTCCCGATTGTCAGCTACGGCGTCGGCGGCTGGGTGAACCGCTGGCCTGACCCGGGCCGCCGTCAGGACATCCCGATCACACTCAACGACTCTCCCAAGGGCTGGTGGGCCAACAGGCGACCGATCGCCGAATGGACGGCCTGGCCCATCCGGGGCGAGAGCCGGACGATTCACGTGAAGAACCCGGTCAACCTGATTGTCGAGTGCCAGCCGCACATCGGGCTGGAGACCGACTATCGCTCGGCGGAACCGCCCGAGCCGCCGAAAATCCAGCCGTTCCCGAAGGACGGCCTCGCCACCGCCGGCAATGTGAAGATCGAGCCGGTCAGCCTGCTCGGTGCCGGGTCGCCGGAGTGGGCTGCGGTCTCGACGGCGGTTGCCGCCGCGGTCGCTTCAGTCGAGGCTCCCCTGCTGAAGGACTCGAACTTGCAGTCGGTCATCACCGCCAGGGCCATGGCCGCGACGGATTTCTCGCTCGAGGTTCTGTTCGCCTCTCCCGACGTGAAGCCGGGAGGCACCGTGCTGTACTTCGAGGGCGTCAAGCGTTACGTCGCGCGCGCCGGCCTCCCGCCGGGCGGCCTCATCACCTACGCGGTGGGTTTCGCCCGCATCAACCCGTCCGCTCCGCCCGACGTCAAGGTCAGCGCCACGCTTTCCGATGTTCGCCGCCAGGGACTCCTGTATTCTCTCATCCTCGGGTCGTTCCACGTCGGCGGCCGACTCTTCTGGGTGGTTCAGCGCTCGACGTGGGGCTTCGAGCGCTTCGATGTCATCGAGGTCCGCCAGGACGAAATCCTCACCATCTTCAAGACACCCGGCGGCGTCTGCGAGTAGCCTGGAGACCGCCCGTTTACGGGACGAATGGGTCGGTTCCCGCGCATCCGCGACCTGTGAAATCAAGCGCAGTCGTCACTGTAACCTATTGCCCTCACGGTATATAATTGTGCCCGCACACGCCGGCGCCGTCCTCGTGAGCGGCCCCTGGCCGGGTGGTGTCCGCCTCAACGGACGATCCGGAGTGACCTTTTTTGCCATTTCGCACGTCTAAGCCTTTCGAAGATGGATATTCAACGACCCTCCAGCGTGGCACGCAACAAGAAGATCCGGCAGTTCATCATTGCCGGCGTCGTCATCGTCCTCGTCGGCGTGGTGACCCTGGCGCTCTCGCGCCTCAAGCCGGCGGCACCGACCGTCGAGCGCGGCGCTGCGTACATCGACACCGTGAAACGGGGGCCGATGGTGCGGCAGGTTCGAGGGCTGGGCACGCTCGTGCCCGAGGATATCCGGTGGATCCCCGCCGCCACCGACGGCCGCGTCGAGCGGATCGTCGTCTACCCGGGCACGCCGGTGACGGCCGAGACCATCATCCTGGAGCTGGTGAACCCGACGCAGACGCAGGCGCTGCTCGAGGCCCAGCAGCAGCTCAAGGCGGCCGAGGCGCAGTATCTGAACCTGAAGGTGACCGTCGCCAACGAACTGCTCGCCCAGGAAGCGGCGGCGAGTGCGGTGACGGCCGACTACCGGCAGGCGAAGCTCCAGGCCGAAGCCGACGCCGAACTGGCCAAGGAGGGCCTGGTGTCGTCGCTGACGACCAAGCTTTCTCAGGTGAGATCGGACAACCTCGGCGACCGCGATCAGATCGAGCGGAAGCGGCTGGGGGCCATGCGCGATTCGTCGCAGTCGCGGATGGCCGTGCAGCAGGCCGAGGTGGATCGGCTGCGCGCGCTGGTGGACCTGCGCCAGAGCCAGGTGAATCAGCTGCATGTGCGCGCAGGGCTGGCGGGAATGCTGCAGCAGGTCCCGGTCGAAGTCGGGCAGCAGGTGAGCCCGGGGACCAACCTCGCGCGCGTCGCCGATCAGAATCACCTGAAGGCGCAGCTGAAGATCGCGGAGACGCAGGCCAAGGACGTGATGATCGGACAGCCCGCGGCCATCGACACCAGGAACGGCATCATCCAGGGCAAGGTCTCGCGCATCGACCCCGCGGTCCAGAACGGCACGGTGACGGTGGACGTGGCGCTCGAAGGCGAGCTGCCGAAGGGCGCGCGCCCGGACCTGAGCGTCGACGGCACGATCGAACTCGAGCGGCTCAACGACATCCTCTACGTCGGCCGCCCCACCTACGGGCAGGAGCAGAGCGTCATCAGCCTCTTCAAGCTGGATGAGGACGGAGTCAACTGCACGCGGGTGAAGGTGACGATTGGCAAGACGTCGGTCAACACGGTCGAAGTCAAGGCCGGGTTGAAGCAGGGCGACCAGGTCATCCTGTCCGACATGTCCCAGTACGACGCGTTCGATCGCATCAGGCTGAAGTAGCCGCCCGGCAGGTCACGGGCAATCTGGAGGCACGATGAACGGCAACGGCCAAACGCAACCGCTCATTCGGCTCGACGGTGTGACCAAGGTCTTCTACACCGACGAAGTCGAAACCCACGCCCTGTCCGGCATCCACATGGAGATCAGGAAGGGCGAGTACGTCTCGATCGCCGGTCCCTCGGGATGCGGCAAGTCGACGCTGCTGTCGATCCTGGGCCTGCTCGACACGCCGACCGGCGGCAGCTACACGCTCAACGGCCAGCCGGTGGCGAACCTGAACATGGCCGACCGGGCGCGCATCCGCAACCGGGAGATCGGCTTCATCTTCCAGAGCTTCAACCTGATCGGCGACCTCAGCGTCTTCGAGAACGTCGAGCTGCCGCTCACCTACCGCGGCATGAAGTCGTCGGAGCGGAAGACGCGCGTGACCGAGGCGCTCGAGAAGGTCGGGATGGCGCACCGCGCCAAGCACCTGCCGAGCCAGCTGTCCGGCGGCCAGCAGCAGCGCGTCGCCGTCGCCCGGGCGCTCGTCGGGAGCCCGCTGATCCTGCTGGCCGACGAGCCGACCGGCAACCTCGACTCGCGCAACGGCGAGGCCGTGATGGACCTGCTGCGCGAGCTGCACCAGCAGGGCTCGACCATCTGCATGGTGACGCACGACCCGCGCTTCACGCGCCAGGCCGACCGGAACATCCACCTGTTCGACGGCCAGGTGGTCGACGAGAGCATGGAGGCGACGACGGCGTGATCCCGCTCATTTCGCTGCGCCACGTCGAGAAGGTCTACGAGCACGGCCCCAGCCGGACGTTCGTTCTGCGCCGCGTCTCCTTCGACATCCGCGAGGGGGAGTTCGTCTCGATCATGGGGCCCTCCGGCGCCGGCAAGTCGACCATCCTGCACATCCTCGGGATGTTCGACGGCGACTGGACGGGCGAGTACGACTTCATGGGCCAGCCCGTTCACGCGCTGGCCCAGAAGGCGCGGTCGGCGCTGCACAAGCAGCACATGGGGTTCGTCTTCCAGAGCTATCACCTGCTCGACAACCTCACGGTGTACGAGAACCTCGAGATCCCGCTCTCCTACCGGAACGTGAAGAAGGGCGAACGCCAGTCGATCGTCTGCGACGTGCTCGACCGCTTTCAGATCGTCGGCAAGAAGGACCTCTATCCCAGCCAGCTCTCGGGCGGTCAGCAGCAGCTGGTCGCCGTCGCCCGCGCCATCGTGGCGAGCCCCCGGATCATCTTCGCCGACGAGCCGACGGGGAACCTGCACACGACGCAGGGGCAGGAGATCATGGAGCTGTTCACGAGGCTGAACCGGGACGGCACGACCATCGTCCAGGTCACCCATTCCGAGCGCAATGCGGCCTACGGGAGCCGTGTGATCCAGCTCCGCGACGGCTGGGTCGTCGGCGACACGGCCGCCCCACCCCTCGAGGCGGCAGCCTACTGAGGCGCTGCACGCGGCCTTGGCTTGTGAACCGAACGCCCTAGCTCGAGCGTGCGGTCCCGCAGAGGGTCATTCGACCCGTCGGTGCCGAAAGCGCTTGCGCGAGCGGGCACTCTTGCTATAATCCCGCCCCAGGTCTCCCAACCACATCGCCGGTAGCGTTCGGCGCCCGTCGCGGGCCCTTTCGTTCGAGCCGGATGACCCGTCCGGCCGGTCGCCAACCTGCTTGAAGCGCGCAGCGTTCGCCTGGTCGAACGACTGCCGTCAAAGGACGTGACCTATGAGCGAGCGCGAGAACTGGTTCATCGAGGAACTGGAGCGGCGAGGGGTGTCCCGCCGCGATTTCCTGGGGTTCTGCACCGTCATGGCCTCGACACTCGCCTTGCCGGCGTCGGTGTCGGCGAAGATCGCCAAGGC
Source organism: uncultured Acidobacteriota bacterium (assembly GCA_963727765.1). GTDB lineage: Bacteria > Acidobacteriota > Vicinamibacteria > Vicinamibacterales > Fen-181 > FEN-299. The sequence goes on along the minus strand of CAVSGZ010000007.1, from coordinate 494,260 downwards.
CATCCAGGGGGCCGAGAAGCCGGTGCTGGTCTGGCTCGAGTTCCAGGACTGCTGCGGCAACACCGAGTCGTTCCTCCGGGCGGCGCGCCCAACGGTCGCGGACATCGTCCTCGACGTGTTCTCGGTGGACTATCACGAGACGATCATGGCGGCGGCCGGCACGCAAGCCGAGGAAGCGCTGCACAAGGTCGTGGGCGACAAGAAGGGGCAGTACTTCGTCGTCGTGGAGGGCTCGATCCCGACGTTTGAGAACGGGGCCTACTGCACGATCGGCGGCCGCGCGGCGATCGACATCGCGCGCGAGGTGTGCGGCGGAGCCGCGGCGACCATCGCCATGGGCACGTGCGCGGCGTACGGCGGCCTGCCGGCGGCGTCGCCCAACCCGACCGGCGCGCTGAGCGTGCGCGACGCGGTGCCGGGAATCAAGAACCTGGTGAACCTGCCGGCCTGCCCGGCCAACGCCGAGAACATCACGGCGCTGCTCGTGCACTATCTCACCTTCAAGTACTGGCCGCCGCTCGACGAGTTCGGGCGGCCGCTGTTCGCCTACGGCAAGCTGATCCACGACAACTGCGAACGGCGCGCGCACTATGACGCCGGCCAGTACGTCGAGGCCTGGGGAGACGAGGGGCACCGCACCGGGTACTGCCTCTACAAGATGGGCTGCAAGGGGCCGGTGACCTTCCAGAACTGCCCGCGCGTCCGCTGGAACGAGGGCACCAACTGGCCGATCGGCTGCGGCCACCCATGCGTGGGCTGTGCCGAACCGGACTTCTGGGACAAGATGACGCCGTTCTACAACCACCTGCCGGGACCGCCCTTCCTGGGGCCCGGCTACACCGTGGACCGCGTCGGCGTGGCGGCCACGGCCGGCATCGCCGCGGCGTTCGCCACCCACGGGCTGATCTCCTACATCAAGCGCTCGCGCCAGAAGCCCGAACCCGAGCCGGCGCAGCCCCAGACGACTGACTCGAAGAAGGGGGACACCGTATGACGCACATCGTCGTTGATCCGGTCACCCGGATCGAAGGGCACCTCAGGATCGAGGCTGAAGTCGACGGCGGCACGGTGCGCGACGCCTGGTCCTCCTCCACCATGTTCCGCGGCATCGAGATGATCCTGCAGGGCCGCGACCCCCGCGACGCCTGGGTCTTCACCCAGCGAATCTGCGGCGTGTGCACGACGGTGCATGCGATCGCGTCGATCCGGGCCGTCGAGAACGCCATCGGCGCCGTGCCGCCGCCCAATGCGCGCCTGCTTCGGAACCTGATCATCGCGATGCAGGCAGTGCAGGACCACGTGATCCACTTCTACCACCTGCACGCGCTCGACTGGGTCGACGTCGTCTCCGCCCTGAGCGCCGACCCGGTCAAGACGTCGTCGCTCGCCGAATCGATCTCGGACTGGCCGCTGTCGAGCGCCACCTACTTCGCTGGAGTGCGTGACCGGCTGAAGGCGTTTGTCGAACGCGGCCAGCTCGGGCCGTTCGCCAACGCCTACTGGGGCCACCCCGCCTACAAGCTGCCGCCGGAAGCCAACCTCATGGCGGTCGCGCACTACCTCGAGGCGCTCGAGTGGCAGCGCGAGGTGATCAAGGTCCACGCGATCCTCGGCGGCAAGAACCCTCACCTCCAGAGCTTCCTCGTCGGCGGCATGGCGACGCCTGTGGATCTGGACAAGCAGGCCTCGCTCAACGCCGACACGCTGGCCTCGGTGCGGTCGCTCATCGCCAAGGCCCACGACTTCGTGGCCCGCGTCTACATCCCCGACGTCCTCGCCGTCGCCTCGTTCTACAAGGACTGGGCCGCGTACGGAGCCGGCGTGGGCAACTACCTCGTCTACGGCGAGTACCCGGAGGACGAGGGGCCGAACCCGCCGCTGTTCTTCCCCTCCGGCGTGATACGGGGACGGGATCTGACCAAGGTCGAGAAGCTCGACACGGGGCAGATCACCGAAATGGTCAGCCACTCGTGGTACGAGTACGACGGCGGCGATCAGCAGGGGCTTCACCCGTTCCAGGGAGAAACCAAACCCAAGTACACCGGCCCGAAGCCTCCCTACGAGCGGCTCGATACGGCCGCGAAGTACAGCTGGCTCAAGTCGCCCCGCTACGCCGGGCTGCCGATGGAAGTCGGTCCCCTCTCGCGGATGCTCGTCGCCTACGCGTCCGGGCACCCGCGCGTGAAGGAACTGGTCGGCGTGGTGCTGCAGAAGCTGAATGTCGGGCCGGAGGCGCTCTTCTCGACGCTCGGTCGCGTGGCGGCGCGCGCCATCGAGACGCTCGTGCTCGCCGAGAAGCAGGGGGAATGGCTCGACCAGCTTGCCGCCAACATGGCGCGGCACGACCTGCGGACGCACGACAACGCCAAGTGGGATCCGTCGAGCTGGCCGGCGGACGCGTCGGGGGCCGGGTTTCACGAAGCGCCGCGCGGGGCGCTGGGCCACTGGGTCCACATCCGCAACGGCGCCATCGCCAATTACCAGTGCATCGTGCCCAGCACGTGGAACGCCGGGCCGCGCGATGCCAGCAGCCAGCGCGGGCCGTACGAGGAAGCCCTGCTCGGCACGCCGGTCGCCGATCCGACCAAGCCGGTCGAGATCCTGCGCACGATCCACTCGTTCGATCCCTGTCTGGCCTGTGGCGTCCACGTCCTTGACGCGCGCAAGCAGGAAGTCGCGCGAGTGAGGCTCCCATGATCCAGGACCAACCCCTCGCCGAGACCGTCCGGGTCTACGTCTGGGAGTGGCCCGTGCGCGTGTGCCACTGGTTCATCGCCGGCTCGATCGCCGTGCTGGCGGTCACCGGCCTCTACATCGCAAACCCGGGGCCGATCACGACCGGCCTGGCGTCCCAGCGGTCGCTGATGGGGCTCGCCAAGCTGATTCATTACTCGACGGCGATCGTCTTCGGCATCGCCGTCATCAGCCGGATCTGGTGGATGTTCGCCGGCAACAACTATGCGAGGTGGGACAAGTTCGTGCCGGCGCGCAAGAAACGCTGGAAGGCCCTCGGGCCGACGCTCGGCTACTACCTGTTCCGATTTCGGAAGCCGCCCGGGTTCGTCGGCCACAACCCGCTGGCGGGCCTCGCCTACACGGTCGTGTTCGTGGTCTACCTGATCATGCTCGGCACCGGGCTCGCGATGTACTCGGTGAGCGCCCACGTCGGCTCGCCGCTCCGGTGGTTCACCTTCCTGGTGCCGTGGTTCGGCGGCGTCTCGACGGCCCGCTGGCTCCACCACGGGTTCATGTGGATGCTGATCGGATTTGCCGTTCACCACGTCTACAGCGCGGTCCTGATGTCACAGGTCGAGGCCAACGCGACGGTGGAGTCGATCTTCTCGGGCTACAAGTTCGTGCCGCGCGAGGACCTCGTGTATTCGGGCTATCGGTTCATCGACCGCAAGGACACGCGTGGATAGTCGTTCGCGCCTGCTGATCCTGGGCCTCGGCAACCTGCTGTGCACCGACGATGGGCTCGGAGCCATGGTGGCCCAGCGGATTGCCGAGACCCGCACGCTGCCCGACGGCGTGCAGGTTCTCGACGGCGGCACCCTGGGCCTCCAGCTTCTGCCCTACCTCGAAGACGCCGAGTGCGCGATCCTCGTCGATGCCATCGACGCCGACGGGCCGCCGGGCACGCTCGTGCGCCTCGAGGGCGAGGAGGTCGGCCCGGCCGTCGCGGGCCGCCTCTCGGTCCACCAGGTGGGCGTGTCAGACTTGATCGAGGCCGCACGATGGCGCGGCCGGGTGCCTCCCACTCTGGTCTTGCTCGGCAGCGTGCCCGAGACGACGGAACTGGGGATCGGGCTGTCACCCCGGGTGCAGGCCACCTTCACGCAGCTCGTCGATGTCGTCTGCGAGGAAGCCGCCCGCCTCGGCTACCCGCTCGAGAAGAAGGCTGGCGATGCCCCGACTGCTTCCGGTCGTGGCGGCGGCGTGGCTGGCGGCGACAGGCCTGTCGTGTCGTCGTCCCACTGACCTGCCGCCCGACTTCGACTCGCGCGTCGCTGCCCCAGAGGCCGCTCGCGCAGGCCGCGCGCTGTATCAGCGCTATTGCGAGATTTGCCACGGCGCGCGGGGCGACGGCCAGGGGATGCGGGCTTCGGCGTTTTCGACGCCGCCGCGCGACTTCACCAACCAGGCGTGGCGTCAGTCGACCTCCCCCCAGCGGGTGTACCGGGCGGTGCGCGACGGCTTGCCCGGAACGCCGATGCCTGGTTGGCGCTCCCTCGGAGAGGACGCCGTACTCCAGTTGACCGCCTATGTGCTCTCGATTGGGCCAGACCGGTAGCGGGTCAGGTCCGCTGACGCCGAGCCGTCAGCCGACCACCCGGAGGATGAGGGGCCGTCGCCGCCTTTCGCCCCGGATGGATGAGTCGTGGCATGCCGCGTCTGTCAGACCTTGGGTTATGATGTCTCGGTTCTTGAGCAGGGCGGCCTGAAGCCGCCGCACTCCAGCGAGATCGCTACGGACAACCACCCATGCCCACTCCCACTGGCTCGACCAGATCGGCTCGCAGTCATGAGTTCTTAGAAGTCCTCTTTCTCGTGGCGCTCGTGCTGCTGGCCGGCGCTGCCAGCCTGAAAGCCCAAACAGCCGCCAGGGCGCCGGCGGCCATCGCGAACACCGACTGCCTGGCGTGTCATGGTGACAAGGACTTCGCCACGACGGGACCGGACGGCAAGCCGAAATCGATCTTCGTGGACCTCCAGCAGTATCAGGCGTCGATCCACGGCAAGAACCGCTGCACGAGCTGCCATACGGACATCCGGGAAGTGCCGCACCCCGACAAGTTCGTGCCCAAGCCGGTGGCCTGCTCGAACTGCCATCGCATTGAGACGGAAATCTACCTGAAGAGCGACCACGGCCAGGCGGTCCACAAGGGCGTCACCGAGGCCGCCTCATGCAAGGACTGTCACGGAGCGTCCCACATCCTGCTGAACTCGCGGGATCCGCAGTCCCCGGTCAACCGGGCCAATCTCGCGACCACCTGCGGACGCTGCCACGGCAATACGGCGGAGATGCGGCGGTTCAACCTGAGCCAGGAGAACCCGATTGTCAGCTACGAGACGAGCGTCCACGGCATCGCCGTCATCCAGAAGAAGGTAATGAACTCCGCCGTCTGCACTGACTGCCACGGGTCGCACGACCTCCACAAGTCGACCAACCCCAACTCCAAGCTCTACTGGCGCACCGTGCCCTCGACCTGCGGGAAATGCCACGAGAACATCCAGCGCACCTACGCCATGAGCATCCACGGCAAAGCGGTGGCGCAGGGCGTGCGCGACGCGCCCGTCTGCACTGACTGCCACGGCGAGCACAGCATCGCGGCGGTGAAGCTCGCTTCGTCGCGGGTGTCCGCCGCGAACGTGCCCGGGACGTGCGCCCAGTGCCATGCGGCGCAGCGGATCGCGACGCAGTACGGCCTGCCGCCCGACGTCATGAGCACCTACACCCAGAGCTTCCACGGCCTGGCGCTGCAGGGCGGCAACGTCACAGTCGCCAACTGCTCGTCCTGCCACGGCGTCCACGACATTCTGCCGTCATCGGATCCGGAATCGAAGGTCAACCCGGCACAGTTGCCCCAGACCTGCGGCAAGTGCCATCCCGGCATCGGCAACCGAATGAGCGCCGAGTTCTTCAGGGTCCACGCGCCGTCCGGCCCGCACGCCGACAAGCCGTGGGTCGTCAACCTCGTCACCATCGTCTACATCGTCGTCATCGTGGTGACGATTGGCGGAATGGCGCTGTTCGTCGCACTCGACTACTACCGCAAGTCCAGAGACCATGTGCGCGCCGTGAAGGCCGACCCCAACGCGGAGGTGCGCCTGACACCGTGGCTTCGCCATCAGCACACGGTGCTTATGGTGCTGTTCGTCGGCCTGGCCTACACCGGGTTCGTCCACAAGTTCCCGGAGGCGTTCTTCAGCTGGCCGTTCACGGTCCTGCCCGACGGGAACGCGCTGCGTGCGCTGCTCCACCGCGTCTTCGGATGGGCGTTCGTGGTCTTCTTCGTCGTGCACCTCGGCGCCCTCTTGGGTACGCGGTCCGGCCGCAGTCAAGGCCGTGCGCTGTGGTTCGCATGGGCCGACGCGAAGGACGCGTGGGCCCAAGTGATGTACAACCTGGGAATCGGTGCCGGCCAGCCCCCGGCCCGCCGGTGGAACTACGCCGAGAAGGCGGAATACTGGGCACTGGTGTGGGGCTCGGTGATCATGGCCGTGACCGGCATCATGCTGGTGTTCACCGAGACCGTCCTGCGCCTGCTGCCCAAGGTGTGGCACGACGTGGCGCAGGTGATCCACTACTACGAGGCGGTGCTCGCCACGCTCGCCATCCTCGTGTGGCATTTCTACTGGGTGGTGTTCGATCCGGGTGAGTACCCGATGAACCCGTCGTGGATTACCGGCACGAGGCCGGCACACCGGACCCACGCGACGCCGGACGGGCCGGGCCACGACGTGAAGGCGACGGGCGCCGCCGGAGCCGAAGCCGCTCGCGACGAGTAGCCCGACGTTCAGCGGTCACGAAGCGACACGGCCCGGCGCTGCCGCGCGGGCCGTGGTCGATTCACTCCTTACCGCGGCGGCACGCCGCGGCCGAGCCCGACGTAGAACCGCCCACCGGTCCGAGCGGGATCGTCAGGGTACCCAAGCGATTTGAAGTCAATCCGCCGCGACACGGCCGGATAGACCGCGCGCCGATGTTCGGGGAGGTTCATCCCTGCCGCGTCCTTGTGACACCGGGTGCAGGTGATGGCGTCGGCGGCATGGCAGTCGGCGCAGCCCAACGCCTTCTTGGCGGCGACGACCTCATGGTAGATCGGGACGTACATCCTGGTTTCGACGAAGCCGTATTTCCCGGAATAGGGGACGTTCGCCTCCTGCATCCCGCTGGCGATCGACTTCGACCAGTCGAAATTGACCCAGTACCCATCGAGCAGTTTCGGCAATGCCAGGACCTTGTTGATGGAGTCGTAGGGTTGCACGGCCGCCTGCACCTGGAACGGGAAGATCCGCGCGGCCGGGTTTCGCTTCTCGCCCACCGGTGGGTTGAGGACAACCGGTTTCGACGGGTCGATGGCGTCACCGGCGACCGAGGGAGTCCGTGTGCCGTCGTACCAGAGGTAGATTGGCGCCACCTCCTTGCCCCAGGTGAGCGTGCCGAAGCGCTTGTCGTACTGCGGCATCCCGTCGCGGCCGACCGTCGCGGGCCGATCGGCGCCGGCCGCCGAGTAGTCGCGTCGGAGCAGTGCCGGTGACGTGCGCGCGAACGACGGGATGTGGCAGGTCTCGCACGCCACTGCCCTGACGTGATCGTCGAGGTGCCGGCTGAGCACGCCGGCCACGCCATGCGGCGTCTGGCCATGGCACTTCTCGCACGACACCGGGCCTTCTGCGGCCGGCTGGCCGGTCGAGGTGCCCGCGACGCGGTGCTCGTTGGTCTGGTGACAGTCCTGGCATCGCATCTTGAGCGCGCCCATGTGCACGTCGAGTTCGGCGGGCGGACTTGCCAGCGCGGGCTCGAGGTCGCCTCGCTTCGCGTACAGGATGCCGTCACTACCACTGGCGACATGGCACGATCCGCACGTCTGCTTCGAGGGACGGCCGACCTTCCGGGCGATGGCCTCGAGGTCGAGCGAGGGGTCCGGCAAGCCGGCACGGCCCGGCTCTTTGCGGTAGGTTCCGGTCGTGTCGTGGCACACGAGGCAGTCGATGTTGTCCGGGTTGGTGAAGTCGAACTTCGTGTCGACCCAACCGTAGCCGACATGGCATGACGCGCATTCACCGGAGGACGAGCCGAACGCCGCGCAGCTGCCGTTCGCCAGCACGGTGAGGCCGACGTCCAGGCGGTGCTCGTATCCCTTGAGCGTCGGCGACATCCCCTTCCAGGTCCAATGGGCGGTGTTCAGCATGTCATGCCCGGCTTTCGCGTGGCAGGAGAGGCACGCGCGCGTCACGTCCTGCGGACTCGAATGTGCCGGAAGGTTCACGAGCCTGCCGTGGTCGGGCGTCCATGGATGATGGCAGCCGTTGCAGGCCGTCGGCGCGGACGCCGTCTTGGGCTGGCTCTGATGACAACCGATGCACTGCCGGTGGTAGGCACCCTTGAGTCCAATCCGCGACGGCGCATCAGCCTCCGACGGGTTGCCGTGGCAGCGGGGGCAGCCCTGGGGCGCGTTCGTCTGCATGTCCTGGTGGCAGGTGGAACAGGCTCCGCCCAGCTTCACTCCGAACTGCCCGTGGAGTTCGCGGATGTCCACGCCGACCCGGTCCTTCGGGTCGGACGAAAAGCGATGGTGGCAGGCGCCGCAGTCCCCGCCCGTGATCTCGTCGTGGATGCGGTGCGAGAAGGCCACCGGCTCGTAGTCGTCCGATTTCGCCCTCAACGCCTCGCTGTTCAGCTCGAAGAAGTTCCGGTAGGCCGCCGGGCGGTTTGGGTAGGCGACGGCCTCGACCTTGACGAAGACCGGTGCGGCCGACTGGACCCGCCGGATATCCGCGACGAGCCGGGTCGATCCCCGCATGGCGGTCACGTGGACGCCGTTGTAGAGTCCGACGAACCCGATCAGAAACGCGATGGCCGCCCCCCGAATCACCCACGTCCAGAACGGGCTCACTGTCTTCTCCCGCTCCTCGCGGATGCGTTCGAGCTGGTTCTCGCTCTCCGGCAGGTAGCCGGGCAGGATGGGGAAGAACGTGACGAAGAAGCGGTAGCAGAACAGGATGCTCGACACGATCGCGAACGTCATCGCGATCTCGCCCACCGAGGGGAAGTAGGCGTGTGTCGCGTAGGGCGGCGTATAGCCGACCAGGAACACGTTAATCCGGTTCAGTACGACGCCGAAAATGATGAGCGCCACCGAGAGGAACAGCCACCCCTGCGAGCGGCGCACCGCCTTGTTGAGCAGCAGGAGGAACGGCGCGACGACACCGAGGAGGATCTCCACCGCGAGCGAGGTGGTGGCCGCCGGGTGCGCGAAGAAGTCCAGGCTGCCGAAGCGGAACGCCAGGTCGCCCAGCTTCACGACCCCGTAGGCGCCGATGAACCAGGGGATCATCTTCGCGATCGGCGTCAGCAGCTCCATCTCCGGGTTGCGGCCGAAGCTGATGTTCGCGTAGATGGACTCGAGAATCACCATCGGGAAACCGACCATCGTCGCCGACAGCAGGAACAGCACGGGCAGCATGGCCGTGTCCCACAGCGGGCTCGACTTGGTCGGCGCGATCAGCATCAGCGTGCCGAGCGACGACTGGTGCATGCACGACAGGACCACGCCGGCGACGATGAACAGCGGCAGGACAATCCGGACTGCCGCGTACAGCGTCATCAGCGGCCGATCGATCTTCCGAAGCAGCCTGGCTCCCCACTCGTCCTGATCGACCCGCGCCTTCAGGCCCTCCAGGATCGACGGGCTCATCTCCACCGTCAGCACCATGAGGTAGACGGTGACGCACATCCCGACTTCGAACAGCACCGAGTTGCCCTGCCAGTTGAAGATCGGGCGCCAGATGTTCCAGTACCTCCCGAGGTCGAAACTGAGGGCGATGGCCACCCAGAGGTAGCCGAGGAAGGCGGTGAGGATGGCGGGACGGAGCAGCGCCTTGAACCGCCGCTGGCCGAAGATGTCGACGAGCGCCGCCGTGGTGAAACCGCCGGCGGCCAGTGCCACGCCGCACGCGACGTCGAACGAGATCCAGATGCCCCACGGACTGTGGTTGTCGAGGTTGGTCACGCGGCCGAGGCCGAGCAGCATCCGCGTGATGCCGAAGGCGTAGCCGACGCCCATGATGAGACACAACGTCACGGTGCCAAACGTGAAGAACGGCTTTGTGACGCGATGCGGCCGGTCGCTGTGCAGCGGCGTCATGATCGCCCACCCTCGTCCCGGCTTGGCGGCGGAAGCCGGGCTGCTGACCTCACCAATGCCCGGATGGTCTTCCGGGTGCTGCCGATGTGTGTGCCACATGACGGCCGCCAACAGGCCGTAAACGGCGACCGGAATGATGCCGTACTTGAAGATGCCGTGCTGGATGGCCTCGGTACGTTCCGGCGGCGGCGTGTCGGGCAGGTTCACCAGCCCGACCTCCTGCACGGGCCGCCCCGTGAGGTATATCCACGACGTGCCCCCCACCTCATGCTCCCCGTACAGGTGGTCGACATAGCGGTCGGGCCGGCGGGCGAGCCGCTCCTTGGCCATGGCCACCAAATCGGCGCGGCGCCCGAACACCAGCGCCTCGGTCGGGCACGAGGCCGCGCACGCGGGATTGGCACCGGTGCCCTTCACCCGATCGCTGCAGAACTCGCACTTCCGGACGCGCGGTACGAGCGGTTCGTTGAACTCGTAGGCCGGGACCTCGAACGGGCACGCGACCTGGCAGTATCGACAGCCGATGCAGATCCTCGGGTTGTAGACGACTGCCCCATCTGGCGCCTTGGTCAGCGCTCCGACGATGCAGGCCGAGACGCAGGAGGGGTTCAGGCAGTGCATGCACTGCACCTTGCAATAGGTCTCCTGAAGCGAGGCCTGGTCGTGCGACGGGCTGCCAGGGAACTGGTTCACGACGGTGAAGGCGGTCTCCGATGGGCGGCGGAACGTCCTGAAGATGCCTCGATCGGAGAAAGAGGTCGTGACACGAGGCAGGTTGTTGCGGCGGTTGCAGGCCGACTCGCATTCACGGCAGCCGATGCACAGCGTGGTGTCGACGAGCACGCCGACGTGGTCGGGCATGGCCGCCGCCGCGGGACTCGGCGACTCGCTGGCGAGGAGGGAAGACGAGGTCGCCACAGATGAAGCGGCGAGACCGAATCGGAGGAATCGTCGTCGATTGATGTCCATAGTTATAGCAACAGCCGTCTCTGAAGACGTCTCGCCCTCAGGGGTCTGGTCAGGTTTCCGGTGTCGGGCGCGGGAGGGGCCACCTCCCGATATTCGCCTGATTATGTCGAATGCGCCCGACATGTCAACTCGAAAGCACACCGAAATGGTCGAGACTCCGGTCGGCGCGCCAGGTCCGCACCGACGCAGCGCAAGTCGTTGGCGCGACAGCATTTGCACGCAACACCAGGACACACCCCTGTGCGGCTCGGCGCGGACCTGGATCGTCGCCGCAGATCGCGGCAACCAGAGAGTGGAGGCTACAGCCTGAGTTCCCTCAGTCGTGCAGGTCCGGCCGCCGCGGCTCGGTGCGCTGCTTGCCCTGGACCGAGGCGTCAATCGAGACCGGATCGACAACGTCGCCGTCTTCGGCGTCCGAGGCTCCGGGACCGGCCGCGGCCGCCTCCTTGCCGAAGAGCCTGAACAGCCCGAGGAGGCCGACAAACGGCAGGAGAATCACGTAGACGGCGCCCATAAGCGGGGCCACGACGAGCAGCGCCAGGACGGGGATCTTCACGTAGCGCCGGTTCGCGTCTCCGGGCAGGGTGCCGCCCTGCCTGGGCACCATGGTGATTTTCCACTTGCCCAGGTTCCAGTAGAAGCCGGTCTTCGCTGCCGTGCCGCCGATTTGCTTCGCTGCCATTGTCCGCCTCTCCATTCCCAGCGCTAAGTGGTTCCTGGTCCAGTACTTACGCTTACTTCCGCCCGAACTGCTGCCCTCTCGTCCGACAAACGGTGGGCCGCTCGGTGCTCTCGGGCCTCGGCCAGCTCGAAGACCTCCTGCGCCTGGTCGCAGCCCGAACGGAGTGTGGCCGTGACATAGTCGGTGATGGCCTGGCGCAGGCCGTTCGATGTTGGATCGCGCCGCAGCACGCGCCAGCACACCAGGTTCAGTGTTTCGAGCGCGCCGCACAACTCGTTGGCAGTGTAACCCTCCTTGAGCCGCTGCTCGGCCAGGTCGCGGCAGTAGCCCATGAACACGCCCTTGTCTCGCGTGCGAACGGCGCTCAACAGGTTGCGGTACACGAGGCGATGATGCCAGTCGTGCTGCGCCGGCGTGAGGCTCTGGTAACTCGGGAACCGGTCCCTGCCGTCCGCGCCGGTCAGCATCTGGGTGAACCTGCTCATCACGGTTTCCTGATGCTGCTCGAGCAGCCAGTGGATCTTGAGATTGGCCGGGACGCTCACCCGCCGCATGGCCGCACGGTTCACTTCGGCCCACGTCGCGGGATCGGTTCGGAAATTCTCGATGAGGAACGGCATGCGCCGCAGGATCTCGAGGCGCGACCGCGGTGACCAGTCGAGCCGCGCTCGCGTCCGGCTCGCGTCGGTGCGCAACACGGCGTCGATCGTGCTTGTCATCCAGGCGCGCTCGGCGGCCGGCTCGCCGCTCATCCGCGCGATCACGTCGCGAATGGCCAGCGCGGGCCCGCACAGCGCCCGCGGCACGAAGACCGGCTTCTGCCTCGCGCCCGAGAACGCGAGCGTCGCCGCTTCGTAGAGCTCACGGTGCGAGACGGCGCGGTCGCCGCTCGCCAGCAGCACCTCGCACGGCTTCAGCTCGTCGAGCCTCGACAGGACGTCGAGCAGGACGAGTGTCGCGTCGTTGATGTGCAGGTACGGTACGGCCGACTGTCCCTGGCCGCAGACCAGCCGGTGGTTCCACGCGTCGGACAGCCAGGTCTCGAGCAGCATGAACAGGGGCGGATGTTCGCACCAGTCCGAGAAGAGCGGCGCAAAGCGGATGATCACCGGATGCAGCCGGTCGCTGAACTCGAACATCAGCGCTTCGCCTTCCCGCTTGGTCACCGCGTCGATGTGCCTCCCGTGCGGAGGGCTTTCCTCGGTGATCGCGCGCCCGGGACGCGGCGCCCGACACGCGGTCAGCGCACTGGAGAAGACGACGTGTCGAACGCCGTGCGCCGTCGCCGCCTCCAGCACGTTGCGGAGGCCGACCACGTTGGTGCGCCAGAACTCTGCGTCGTCGCCCCCCGTGAAATCGGAGAGGGCCGCCAGGTGCACCACCGTCTCCGCCCCGCCCTGACGCCCGATCTCGGCGAAGGCCGTCTCGATCAGCGGCCGCTCGCAGATATCGGCCTGCAGCCAGGTCAGGTTCTGATGGAGCGCGACCGCGCTGCGCGCCTGGGCCCGCCGGGCGACGGCAAAGACGCGGTAGTCCTCGCGCACGGCCTGCACCAGATGACGGCCCAGGAAGCCAGACGCGCCCGTGATGACCAGCCCTGGAAGACTCATAGGGTTGACAAGGGACGCGGGGATTATACCCCGCAAGGCCGCCGGTGGCGCGAGCCTCCCCGCCTCCGCGCGAAGCGCTTGGGCGGGTCCGCCGTAGCCCGGCGAAGGCGGACTGGCTCGCCGATCGAGCGTTGGATTTCTCAACATGGGCACATGAGCCCGGCCACATTCGCTGTAGAATGAACACCCGTCGACCGTTCGGGCCCTGTCCTTCGGGGCCCTCGTCCTCCGGCGGCGTCCACGACCGAGAGCTTGAGGGCCGTCCCGCCCGCGCGTGCCGGCCTGGAGTGCCGTGATGCCTCCCCAGACGCCAACTGAGCCGCAGGTCCTGCCGCCGACCCCGACGCTTCGGGTCCGGTGGTGGAATCGCCTGGGCGTCCAGGCGGCGGGCGTCATCGCGCTCGTGACGCTGGTCTCTGGCGCCGTCCTCATCGTGACGAGCCTGCGCGCCCAGCAGGCCTATCTGACCGCGGAGGTGCTCCGCGGCGCGGCGCAGTTCAGCGACACCATCAAGGCCAGCACCTACCACTTCATGTTGAGCAACGACCGGGCCGCCGCCTATCGCACGATGGACATGATTGGGCGGCTCCGCGGGATCGAGCAGGTCCGGATGCTCAACAAGGAGGGGCGCGTCACCTTCTCGACCGACCGGGCCGAGGAAGGCCGGTTGGTCGACAAGCGCGCCGAGGCCTGCTACGCCTGCCACGCCGCCGGCCAGCCCCTCGTGCGACTCAATATGCCGTCGCGCTCGCGCATCTTCAGGCGCAACAACCACCGCGTCCTCGCCATGATCACGCCGATCTACAACGAGGCCACCTGTTCGTCCGCCTCGTGTCACGTGCATCCGGCCGCCAGGCCCGTGCTCGGCGTGGTGGACATCGCGATGTCTCTCGAGGACGAGGACCACGCCGTGGCCGCGCTCGGGCGCAAGACGACGGTGTTCTCGGTGATCGGCGTGCTGCTGCTGGCTGTCGCCGTGGGCCTGTTCTTCAGGGGCCGCGTCATCCGACCGATCGGCGAGATTGTCGCCGCCACCGAACGCGTGGCCCAGGGCGATCTCGGCCACCAGATCCGGATGCGGCAAACCGACGAGATCGGCCGGCTCGCCGCCTCGTTCAACCAGATGACGACGTCGCTCGGACAGGCGCACGACGAGCTCCGGCAGCTGAACGAGACCCTCGAGCGCCAGGTCGAGGAGCGCACCAACGCCCTCAAGAGCGCACAGGCGCAGCTCATCCAGTCCGAGAAGATGTCGTCGCTCGGCAAGCTCGCCGCGTCGGTGGCCCATGAGATCAACAACCCGCTGGCCGGCATCCTGACCTACGCCAAGCTCCTCATCCGCATGCACGAGGAGGGCGAGCTCAACGAGAAGATGCGCGAGAACTGCACGCGCAACCTCCGGCTCGTGCAGCGCGAAACCGAGCGCTGCAGCGGGATCGTCCGGAACCTGCTCGACTTTGCCCGGCAGCGCCCGCCGAGCCTGAAGGAGCTCGACGTCAGCGCGGTCGTCGAAGAGGCCTTGTCCCTGCTCGCCCACCGGCTGCAGATGCAGAACGTGACGCTCGCGAAAGACCTGCCGCCGACGCCGCTCGTGAAGGCCGACTTCGGCCAGCTGCGCCAGTCGTTCGTGAACATCGCCCTCAACGCGTGCGAGGCGATGGCCACGGGCGGATCGCTCACCGTCACCTCGCGGGATGTCGGCTCGAAGGTGGAGGTGCGCATGACCGATACCGGTCCGGGCATCGCGCCAGCGCTCCTGCCCCGCATCCTCGACCCGTTCTTCACGACCAAGGAGAAGGGAACGGGCCTCGGCCTGTCGGTGGTCTACGGCATCATCGAGCGCCACGGCGGGACGCTCGAGATCGAGAGCGCGTTGGGCGAAGGGACGACCGTGATCGTGCGGTTGCCGACCTGCGTCATAGCGCGGTCGGCGACGCTGGCCCAGGTGGATATGAAGGACACGGCGCTGTGCCACGACTGCGAGTCGCGCTACGCGGAGATCCGCAAGCAAGGACACCAACATGATGAGTAGAGAACGAGCCCGCATCCTCATCGTGGACGATGAGGAGATCGTGCGTGAGTCGCTGTCGGCGTGGCTCGAGAAAGACGGCTACACGCTCGCATCGGCGCCCGACGGGGAGACCGGCATCGACCGCATCCACAAGGAGCGATGGTCGATCCTGCTCGTGGACCTGAAGATGCCCGGCATCGACGGGCTGCAGGTGCTCGAGGAGGCGAAGAAGACGCAGCCTGAGGCCGCTACCGTGATCATGACCGCCTACGCCACCGTGGACAGCGCCGTGGCGGCCATGAAGATCGGCGCCTACGACTACCTGACCAAGCCCTTCGACCCCGAAGAGCTGAGCCTGATGATCCAGAAGATCGTCACCCAGCAGGCGCTCGTCCGGGAGAACGTGCTGCTGCGCAAGGTGCTCAAGCGCGAGTATCACTTCCGCGACCTGATCAGCAAGAGCGCGGAGATGCAGGCGGTCTTCGACCTCGCGCGCACGGCCGCGCGCAGCAACTCGACCATCCTCATCCTCGGCGAGAGCGGGACCGGCAAGGAGCTGCTCGCGCGCGCCATCCACGCGGAGAGCCCGAGGAACGAGGGGCCGTTTGTCGCCGTCGCCTGCGCGGGGCTCACCGAGACGCTGCTCGAGTCGGAGCTCTTCGGGCACGAGAAGGGGGCTTTCACCGGCGCGGCCGCGCGGCACAAGGGCAAGTTCGAGATGGCCGACGGCGGCACGCTGTTCCTCGACGAAATTGGCGACATCAGCGCGAAGGTCCAGCTCGACTTGCTGCGCGTGCTCGAGGACCGGCAGTTCTTCAGGGTCGGCGGATCGGAATCCGTCCACGTCGACGTGCGCATCATCGCCGCGACCAACCGCGCCCTGCAGAAGGACGTCGATGCGGGGAACTTCCGCCGGGATCTGTTCTATCGGCTAAACATCATTCAGATCAATGTGCCGCCGCTGCGCGACCGGGTCTCGGATTTGCCGCTGCTGGTCGAGCATCTGCTGGAGAGGCTCGGGGCCGAGACGAACCGCCGCGTGGACGGCGTGTCAGGTGACGCCATGCGGTTGCTCATGAGCCAGACCTGGCCGGGCAATGTCCGCGAACTGGCCAACAGCCTCGAGCGGGCGATGGTGGTCACCACGGGACCCGTGATTCAAACCGCCGATCTGGGTCTGCGGCGTCCGCCCTGCGCCGACGCCCAGAACGGCAGTGCGCTGGCGTCGCTCGAGGGCGTGGAGCGCCATCACATCGCCAGGGTCCTGCAGGGCTCGGAGGGGAACATCAGTCTCGCAGCCCGCACGCTGGATATCGACAGGGCGACGCTTTACAACAAGATGCGCAAGTACCATCTGCAGAAGGACGGCGAGCCTGATCCTGGAGGCGACGAGAAGCCTGAGCCTGAGAACTAGATTGCCGCCTGGCGGGAAGCGGCCGGAGATCAGAAGCCGATTGCTGGTCCACCATCCCTGAGAACTCAACCGATGTCCTGTCCACACCTCAAAGAAGCCGTGATGTTGTTCTGCCGGGCCTATCCGGTCAAGAAGATGGTCCCGCTGGACCGTCTGGCCTCGGCGAACCCGTGCCTCGGCGGCGATTTCGAGCAGTGTCCGCTCTTCAAGGAGCTGTCCGAGCGCCTGAAGGCCTGCCCGGAGCACGAAGCCCTGTTTGAAACGGTCCAGCCTCCGACGAGGGTGCAAGAGTGATCCTTGCGACGGATTCGCGTGCCAGGACCGGCCTGACATTGCACGCCTCTTCCCTCTCGCGCCGTTTGCACGCAACCCCTCGCCGCCCTCTTGTCCACGGCCGAGTTCGGCCCGATCATCGGTCGACCTCGGATCAGCCCAAGGAGGCACCATGGCGAAGAAGGCGCTGCTCGTCGGCATCAACAGCTACCCGGACCCCGAGAACGCGCTTCACGGCTGCCTGAACGATGTCCGCCAGGTCGGCGACCTGCTTCACGGGCATTTCGGGTTTCCCGGCGACGGCGCCGTCAGGCTGCTCACTGACTCGCGAGCCACGACGGCGGCGATCGTCTCGAGTCTGCGGTGGCTGGTGGATGATTCGAGGCCCGGCGACGTGCTGGTGTTCCACTACTCGGGCCACGGGTCGCAGGTGCCGGACCTTGACGGGGACGAAGTCGACGGCCTCGACGAGATCATCTGCCCCTACGATCTCGATTGGGATCATCCGCTCACCGACGACGGCCTGCACGCGATTGTCGGCGGGCTGTCGGCGGGCGTGAACCTGACCGTGATCCTCGACTCCTGCCACTCGGGCACGGGGTTGCGGGATCTGGCCGGCGCACGCAGCCGCTGCCTGCATCCGCCAGCCCGCTTTCATCGCCTGATTCGCGCGGACCTTGCCATGCGCCGATTCGGCGCGAAGGCGGCCGAATCTGGTGCGATCCTCATCGCGGGATGCCGCTCGGATCAGTCCTCTGCCGACGCCGACATCGCGGGCGTGTATCACGGCGCGCTCACGTTCTATCTGTGCCGCGCGATAGAGGATCTGGGATACTGCGGGACCTACCGTGCGGTCGTCACCCGAACGCGCAGGCTGCTCAAGGAGAACGGATATGAGCAGGTGCCGCAAATCGAGGGGCCGGCGGCGCTACTGAACGGCGAGATCCTGGCGCCGAGGCTCGAGGGCGGCAGGAGCGAGGAAAGAAGCAGGGACTCGTTGAGCGGCGGGGCCGCCGTATGAAGGAGGAGAGTGGTCGGGGCGACTGGATTCGAACCAGCGACCCCCTGAACCCCATTCAGGTGCGCTACCAAGCTGCGCTACGCCCCGACCCGTCCGACCATTCTACCCTACTTGGGCGGCTGGGCAGCGACCCGCCGCGTCTGGCGCGGCTTGGGTACAGGTTCCTCGGGAGTCTCGAGCAGCGGCAGATCCCTTTGGCGGATGGCGGCCTCGTCGCGCGCGGCGAGAGGCCGCCCCTTGGCCTTCTGCGGCGGCCACGTCGGCACGTCTTCAGCCGTCCCGACATTGTCCGCCCGCCTCGGCGACGCGTCAGCTGGCACGGCGCGGCCCGGGGCCTTCTCCACTGGCGCCGACAGCAGGCCCAGCAGGTCGCGCAGCCCCTGGCGCACTTCCAGGACTCTGGCCCTCACCGCTTCGGGCACTCCCGACGGTGGGACCACCACGAGTTCCTCGATCGGCGCGTCGCCCTCGATCTTCCGCCGGGCCCCGGCCAGCGTCAGTCCCTCGGCGAACACCATCTGCTTGATCCGCAGGATCTGCTCGACGTCCTCGCGCCGGTAGATCCGGGGACCTCCAGGGCGCGCCGCCGCGCCGAGGCCGGGGAACTCCTTCTCCCACGACCTCAGGACGTAGGGCGGGATCTGCGCGATCTCGCACACCTCTGACGCCTTGAACGCGGCCCGGTTCGGGATGTCGATGGAAGTGTCTGCCACGGCTCTGACGGCGAAGTATATCACGCAGCCAACGATCGCCGGGGCTGCCTTCGACTTCGCTCAGGCCAAGGAAGCCCCGGCCTACATACGGTCCTTGGAGCCCGCGCCCCTGTGGTCGCGCCGGGCGCGCACCTGGATCCGGATGGGCACGCCGTGGAACCCGAACGACTCGCGGAGCTGGTTGACGAGGAACCGCGCGTAAGAGAAGTGGAAGGTCGTCGCCACGTTGGTGAAGAACACGAACGACGGCGGCGCCACGCCGATCTGCGCCGCGTAGAGAATGCGCACGGCCTTGCGTCCCGGGCTCGCCGGCGGATGCGCCGCCGTCACCGTCTCGACGAACCGGTTCAGCTCTCCCGTACCAATGCGCCGCTGGCGCGCTTCGGCCACGCGGTCGATCGTCTCCAGGAGTTTCGCTGTCCGCTCCCCTGTCGCGGCGGAAATGTGCAGCACCGGGGCGAAGTCGAGGAACTTCAGCCGCCGCTGCATCTGATCGTCGAACACCTTGGCGTAATCGGGTCCCTGCGACTTCATCAGGTCCCACTTGTTGACCGCGACGATGACCCCGCACCCGGCCTTCTCGGCCTCACCGGCAATGGCACCATCCTGCTCGGTCGCGCCCTCGGTCGCGTCGATCAGGACGACGGCGACGTCGGCCGCCTCGACTGCCCGCCTGGCGATGATGACGCTCAGCGACTCGACTTGCCCGGATCTGGCGACTCGCCCCGGTCGCCTGATTCCCGCCGTGTCGACGATCCGAAAGTCGCGGCGATGCCACCTGAGCAGCGTGTCCACGGCATCACGCGTCGTCCCCGGCAGCTCGCTGACCAGCATCCGCTCCTCGCGCAGCAGCCGGTTGACGAGCGACGACTTGCCGACGTTGGGCCGCCCGATAATCGCCACGCCAATCTCCGGCGGCGCCTGGTCTGCCTCATGCAGCGGCTCGTGCTCGGCTTCGCCGTCCACCTCACCCGCCGCCTGCGCGTCGGCCTTGCTGCCGGCCTGATGGGCGCCGGGCAGTCGCCGCACGACTTCGTCGAGCAAGTCGGAGATGCCATGGCCGTGCTCGGCCGAAATCTCGATCACCGGTTCGATGCCCAGCTGAAACAGCTCCATCGCCCCTTCGCGCGCCCGCTTGTCGTCCATCTTGTTCACGGCGAGAATCATCGGCGTGCCCGTCGCGCGAAGCGCCTGGACGATCTCCTCGTCGCCGGACATGAGGCCCTGTCTCCCGTCCACGACGAGAACGAGCAGGTCGGCAGAGTCGATGACGCGCCGCCCCTGCTCGTGGACCATGTCGTGAAGCGGATCCTCGCTCGCGCCGTAGACGCCGCCGGTGTCGGCGAGCGAGAACTCCACGCCATCCCACGCGACGGGCTGCGCGATCACGTCCCGGGTCGTGCCCGCAATCGCCGTCACGATCGCGCGCCTCGACCGGGTAATCCGGTTGAAGAGCGTCGATTTCCCGACGTTCGGCCGACCGACCAGGCCCACGACCGGCAAAGCTCGTCTAGCCACAATCTCCCTTTGCGTTACAGCACCCGCCCGAGGGGCGCCGCGGCCCTCCCGGGCCGGCTGTTCCTGCCTTGACAGCGTAAGTCTCTCTCCCTATGATAGTTAGCAGCGTCCATGGAGCGCCACAGCATGATCAAGGTGGACATCGTCAACGAGGTCTCGAAAGCCGCGGACATCACGAAGGTCAAGGCCGAGTTGGCGGTGGATGCCGTCTTCGACGCGATGCGTGTCTCGATGCAGCGCGGCGACCGGATCGAGCTCCGCGGGTTCGGCGTCTTCCAGGTCAAGCCCCGCAAGCGAGGCATCGGCCGCAACCCTCGCACCGGCAAGGAAGTGCGCATTCCGCCCGGTCGCACGATTCGTTTCAAACCTGGCAAAGACCTGCAGAATATCAGCTGAACCGTCCCTTGGCCCAGATTCCTGACATCCCCGCAGTTCCGCCCGTTGAAGGCACCGGCCCGCATGCGCCCGGCGCCGAGGCCGGGCTTCCACTGTCCCCGCCCCCCTTCAGGCTCGACGCCGTCAGTGTACCGCGGATCCCCCTCGACGCGGAATCCCGGCAAGTGCTGCCGGGTCAATTCCTTCGCGCCGTCTACCCGAAGGACCGCGTATGGGTGCACGTCGCGCTGCTGCTGGCGACACTGCTGACGACGACGCTGGTCGGGATGGAGCACTGGTACGGCTACCAGTTCATGATGGGCCGCGTACGCCAGGGCATGCCGACCTGGAGTTTGTTCTCTGGCGGACTGTGGTACAGCCTGCCGCTGCTGGCGATCCTCGGCGCGCACGAGATGGGGCACTACCTCGCGTGCGTCCGCTACAAGGTCAACGCCTCGCTGCCCTTCTTCCTGCCGGTCCCGCCCCCGTTCATCGCGGGGACGATGGGTGCGTTCATCAAGATCCGGGCGCCGATCAGGACCAAGCGCCAGCTCTTCGATATCGGGATTGCCGGCCCGATTGCCGGCTTCGTCGTGGCCGTGCCGGTGCTCTTCGCCGGCCTGGCGCTCTCGACGACCGTGCCGATCCCCAAGGGCATCTCGGCGCAGGAGTTCGCCGATCCATTGCTCTTCAAACTGGCGAACTGGCTGGTCGTCGGTCCGATCCGCGACGGCTCGATGCTGAACGCGCACCCGATGGTCTTCGCGGCCTGGTTCGGGTGCCTCGCCACCGCGCTCAACCTCTTCCCCATCGGGCAGCTCGACGGTGGACATATTTCGTACGCCGTCCTGGGCCGGCATTCGACCAGGGTGACCTTCGCCGCGCTGGCCGTGGCGATGGGACTGACCTTCGTCTCGCTGTCCTGGCTGGCGTGGACGGTCCTGATCGTCGTGATGCTGTACGCCTTCGGGCCGCGCCACCCGAGGACAGTGGACGAAGACGTGCCGCTCGACCGCGGCCGCCTCGCGCTGGCCGTGGTGGCGGTCGTCATCCTCGCGCTCTGTTTCATGCCCAGCCCGATCAACGAGGTCATCCTCGGCCGGTAGAACCTGGTGGCCACCTGGCTGTGAGCGCCGGCCTCAGAGAACCGTCATCGGGTCCACGTCGATGGCGACGCGTCGGCGCAGCTCGGGGCGCGCGTCGAGGGCGCGGCGGATCGCCGCACGCATGGCGGCGCGCTGCACGCCCTTCACGAAGAACTGGGCGCGATGCTCGCCCCGCAGCTTGACGAACGGGGCCGGAGCGGGACCGAGGACACAGAAGTGCCCCGCCCTGGCCGCCTCGCGCAGCGTGCGCACGACCGCGTGCGCGTCGGCCATGGCCTCGTCGAGGCTGCCGGCCCGCACGATGCCGCAGGTGAGCGCCAGGCGCGGCGGGTACTGCATCGCGCGCCGAAACGCCAGTTCCTCTTCAAAGAATGCGCGGTAGTCCTGCCGTCGCGCGTGCCGGATGCTGTAGTGCTCGGGGAACAGCGTCTGCACGACCGCCTCGCCCGGCTGCTCTCCACGGCCCGCCCGCCCGACGACCTGCGTGAGCAGCTGGAACGTCCGCTCCGATGCGCGGAAGTCGGCCAGCCCCAGCCCGACGTCGGCCGACACGACGCCCACCAGCGTCACGCACGGAAAGTCGTGCCCCTTGGCGATCATCTGCGTGCCGATCAGGATGTCGATCTCCCGGCGCGCGAACCGGTCGAGCAGCGCGACCATCGCGCCGCGGCGACGAATGGTGTCGCGGTCGATCCGCGCCACGCGGGCGTGGGGAAAAGCGGCCAGGACTTCGCGCTCCACGCGCTCGGTGCCGAAGCCGGTCTGCACCAGGTACGGCGCCGCGCACGTCGGGCACGCACGCGGAACGACGACGGAATGGTCGCAGTAGTGGCACCGGGCGTGCAGCACCCCCCGCGTGCCCTGGTGCACGGTCAGCGACACGCTGCAGTTTGGGCAGGTCACCGTGCCGCCGCACTGCCGGCAGACGACGGCGGTCGCGAGACCGCGGCGGTTGAGGAGCACGAGCGCCTGCTCGCCGCGCTCGAGCCGCGCGGCCATCGCGTCGGTCAACGCGCGGCTGAGCACGACCTCCGGGCCGCGCTCGGCGAACTCGTCCCGCATGTTGACGATCTCGACCCTGGCGAGCGGGCGATCGAGCACGCGGCGGTCCAGCGTGACGAGTTCGTATCGTCCAGCCACGGCGTTCTGGTAGCTCTCGAGCGACGGCGTGGCCGACCCGAGCACCACGAGCGCTCCCTCGCGCTTGCCGCGCATCACGGCCACGTCGCGTCCGTGGTAGCGCGGCGCGTCTTCCTGCTTGTACGAGCCGTCGTGCTCCTCGTCCACCACGATCAAGCCCAGCGCGGCGAGCGGGGCGAACACGGCGGACCGCGTGCCGACGACGACGTCCACGGCGCCGCGGCGGATGCGCTGCCACTGGTCGTAACGCTCGCCGTCCGAGAGGCCGCTGTGCTGGATGGCGACGCGGTCTCCGAAACGCGCCCGGAACGCGCCGGCCAGCGCCGGGGTCAAGCCGATCTCGGGAACGAGCACCAGGGACGAGCGGCCCGACGCGCACACTTCCGAGGCCAGCCGGAGATAGAGCTCCGTCTTTCCGCTTCCGGTCACGCCGTGCAGCAGCACCGGCGCAAAGCGACGCTCGGATGCGCGCGTTCGCAGGCGTTCCCACGCCGTTGCCTGCTCCGTCGTGAGCACGCGCTCGCCGTTCGGGTCGGCATCCTCCCCGGCCGGCAGTGCCGACGACTCGAACGGGTCCCGCTCGGATCGTTCGCGGCGGATGGACACCCAGGCGCGGTCGGCCAGCCGCTGCACGACGTCGGTCGAGACGTCAGACTCCCGCAGCCGGTCCAGGGGCAGGCCCGCAGGCGCCTCGGCGAGCAGGGTCAGCGCGGCCCGCTGCTTCGGACGGAGCGTCTCGCCGCTCGCGAGCGCCTGTGCGCCGTCGTCCGTGATGGCAGCCACACGGACGGTCTTCGATGCGTCGGCCTGTCCGCCGAGGACGTCCTCGACCTCCACCAACCCGTCGGCCTGGAGCGCCCTGATGGCCGCCCTGACGGGCAGGCCGCGGCCCTTGCGGCTTGAGTCCTCGCGGTCGAGCCGGAATGCCACGCCGCGCAAAGTCATCCACGCGCCGTCCGCCAGAAGCGCCAACACGCGCTCACGCAGGGTCGATCGCCCCGACGGATGCTGGCGCTCCAGTCGCTGCCGGCCCTCGGGCGTCGCCCGGACGCGCCACTCGCTCTCGACCCACGCAAACGGCGGCATCGCGGCGGCCACGGCGTCGCCCACGCCGCAGATGTAGGTACTCGGCCACCCACTCGGTCAGTGCCACGACCGGCGGCGGAAGGAAGGCGTCGCCGTCGAAGACGTCGAGGAGGTCCTTGAGGGCGACCTCGCGCGAACCCTGCGCCCGCGCCTCGCCCGACCGGGTGACGATCCCGGTGAGCCGACGCGCGCCGACCGGCACCAGAACACGTGCGCCGACGGCGGGCATGGAGAGGCCGTCGGGGACTCTATAGGTCAGGGCATCGAGAGCGGGAACCGGCACGGCGACCGAAACGAGCCGGTGCATGCTACGCCTGCCGGCTGGTGTCCGCCGCGGCGGCGTCGAGCAGGCTCTTGGCTCGCTTGAGGTCCTCCCACGCGTCTCGCTTCTTGTCCGGGCTTCGCAGGAGGTAAGCGGGGTGAAACGTCGGCACGAGTTGAGCGCCGCCGTAGCGGTAGACACGGCCCCGAAGCCTCGAGATCGTGTCCTGCGACTTGAGGAGCGCCTGGGCGGCGAACGTCCCGAGCGCCACGATCACCACCGGGCTGATGGACTCGACCTGGCGGAAGAGAAACGGTTCGCACGAGGCGACTTCGTCGGGCTCGGGGTTCCGGTTCTCGGGCGGACGGCACTTGATGACGTTGGCGATGTAGACGTCCTCCCGCTTGAGGCCGATCGCCTCGATCATCTTCGTGAGCAACTGCCCGGCGCGTCCGACAAAGGGAATGCCCTGGATGTCTTCGTCGCGGCCGGGGGCCTCGCCGATGAACATCAGCCGCGCGCGGGGGTTCCCCACGCCGAAGACGATCTGCCGCCGGCCGAGCGTCGCCAGCTTGCAGCGCGTGCAGTCACCGAGGTCCGTGCGTATGGAGGGGAGGGATTCGGGGCTGCCCGGCGCAGGGCTAAAGCCCTGCGCTATCTGCTGGTCCCGGGCAGAACCGCGCCAGGCGGGGTCGCGGCTGAAGCCGTCCACGCCCAGCTCGATCAGGAACGTCAACTGTTCGGCCAGCTGTTCGCGGGGGTCCACGTCACTCTCCGTCCGCATGCGGCACCGGCGGCCGCTTCACGACAGCGGCAGGCAGCATCCGCTCGACCCTGTCGAGAATCGCCCTGGCCACGTCCGCCTTCGGGCGCAGCGTGACCTCTTCCTCGCCGTCCGCCGCGATCATCGTGACGGCGTTCGACTCGGCGTCGAACCCGCGGTCCATGTGCGACACGTCGTTGACGACGATCAGGTCCACCTGCTTGCGGCGCCGCTTGTCGCGGGCGCGCGCCACTACATCGCTCGTCTCGGCGGCGAAGCCGACCAGCACCGTGCGCGGCCATTCTCCAGCCGCCCGCCGCGCGCCCAGCTCTGCGAGGATGTCCGGCGTCCGCGCCATGCGCAGCACCAGTTCATCGCCTTCCTTCGCAATCTTCTCGGGGGCCCTCACCGGCGCGTAGTCGGCGACGGCCGCCGCCATGACCACCATGTCGGTTCCCGGCACGAGTCTCACGACAGCCTCATGCATCTCCATCGCCGTGCGCACGCGCACCACCTCCACCCCGTCTGGCGCCGGGATCGTCGTCGGCCCCGACACCAATGTGACGTGAGCGCCCCTGCGGGCGGCCTCGGCCGCGACTGCGTATCCCATGCGCCCGCTGGACCTGTTGCCGATGAACCTGACGGGGTCGATGTCCTCGAATGTCGGTCCGGCGCTGACCAGCACGCTTCTGCCCGCCAGCGTCTGCGTCGGGCGCAGGATCGCCTCGGCGGCCGCGACGATCTCGGGCGGCTCAGCCAGCCGCCCGGGCCCAGTCCATCCGCAGGCCAGGAACCCCTCCCCGGGCTCGACGATCCTGACGCCGCGCGCGCGAAGCGTCCGGAGGTTCCCCTGGACGGCCTCGTGAGCCCACATGTTCGAGTTCATGGCCGGCGCCAGCAGCACGGGCGCCGGTGTCGCGAGGTAGAGCGAGCCGAGGAAATCGTCGGCGATGCCGCCGGCGAACTTGCCGATGCTGTTGGCCGTCGCCGGCGCCACGAGCAGCAGGTCGATCGACGAGGCGAGCGCGATGTGCTCGATGTCCGCGTTCGCGCCCGGCTCGAACTGCCCCGTGATCACGCGGTGGCGCGTGATGGCCTCGAAGGTGAGCGGGCCGACGAACTCGGTGGCGGCCTTCGTCATCACCACGACGACGTCGTGGCCGGCCTTCTGCAGTCCCCGCGCGACCTCGACCGCCTTGTACGCCCCGATGCCGCCGGTCACGCCGAGCGCAATCTTCGACATACGCGCGTCCTCAGGCTCCTGGCCCGCGCCCCTGCGGCGGCGGAGCAAACGTGGAGACGACATCCTCGGCCGCCGCAACCATGGTTGCGCGGCGCGAGCGTTCGGCGAGCAGGATCGCCCTCACGCGGTCCGCGCACGCCTCGATCTCGTCGTTGACGACCACGTAGTCGTACTCGACGAACGCCCGGATCTCTTCCCGTGCGATCACGAGCCTGCGGAGGATCGCCGCCTCGGGGTCGCGGCCACGCCCGCGCAGACGCTCTTCGAGCACGGCGTAGGAGGGCGGCATCAGGAAGATGCCGACGCTCGGGACGCCGGCCTGCCGGACCTTCCTCGCGCCCTGCACGTCGATGACCAGCACCAGGTCGTCGCCCGCCGCCAGCCTCGCCTGCGTGTCGGAGGCCCCGGTGCCGTAGAAGTCGCCGAAGACCTCCGCCCACTCGAGAAACGCCCCCGCGTCGCGAAGCTGGCGGAAGCGATCGACGCTGACGAAGTTGTAGTCGACACCGTCGCGCTCGCCGGCCCGAGCCGGCCGCGACGTGTAGGACCTTGAAATTCCGACGCCGCCGGTCGTCTCCACTACTCGCCGGGCGACCGTGGTCTTCCCGGCGCCCGACGGCGCCGACAGGATGAACAAGCGACCGCGCCTATTCGACATTCTGCACCTGTTCCCGCATCTTCTCCAGTTCGGCCTTGGCGGTGACGATGAGTTCGGTGACCGCGAGGCCGTCGGCCTTCGAGCCGATGGTGTTGACCTCGCGGTTCATCTCCTGCAGCAGGAAGTCGAACTTGCGGCCGCACGGCTCCTCGCCCTCGGCAATCACGGTCCAGTGCGCCAGGTGGGCCCGGAACCGCACGACCTCCTCGCTGATGTCCGACCGGCCGGCCGCGCGCACGATCTCCTGGGCGATGGCCGCCGGATCGGCCGGCAGGTCGCGGCTCAGCTCCTTGACGCGCTCGCTGAGCCTGGCCTCGAACTCGCCTCGTCCCCCGGCGGCGGCCCCGGCAATGCGCTCGATGAGCCCCGAGAGCATCGCTCTCCGTTCGTCGAGGTCGTTCCGGAGATGCTCACCCTCGCGAACCCGCATGGCGTCGAGGGCCGCGATGGCCTCCTCGACGGCCGCTTCCACCAGTCCCACAAGCGAGGCGGCGGCCTCGGGCGACTCGGCCGGCTGTTCGCGGAAGACGATCGCCTGCGGGATTCGCACGAGATCGCCGGGCGTCAGGCTGCCGCTGACCACGCCCTGGGCGCGCGCCCGGTCGATGGCCTCGCCCAACCGACGCACGAACGCCTCATGCAGTTCGATCTCGGGGGCCGGCGGCTCCCGCAACTGCACCGACACGCTCAGCTCGACGCGCCCGCGCGCGATGTGGCGCTGCAGCAGGCCCCTGAGCCTGGCCTCCGAAGCGAGAAGCCCCTGCGGCAGCCGCACCTGCGCGTCGAAGTACCGATGGTTGACGGCGCGGAGCGTCACGCCGACGGTGGCCTGCGGGTCTTCCCTGGTCAACGACGCGAAACCGGTCATGGAGCGGAACATAGGCACCACACGGGACTCAGGATTCAGGATTCAGGATTCGGGATTCGGGATTCTCCGGCCGCCGCTCGACCGCCAGTTGCATGGCGTACAGCTGCGCGTAGGCGCCCCCCTGGCGCTCGAGCAGATCCTCGTGCCGGCCCGCCTCCACGATCCTTCCTCGTTCGAGCACCACGATCAAGTCCGCCCGGCGAATCGTCGACAGCCGGTGCGCGATCACGATCGCGGTGCGGTTCGCCATCAGGTTGGCGAGCGCCTCCTGCACCAGCCGCTCGGACTCGGCATCGAGCGACGAGGTCGCTTCGTCCAGGATCAGGATCGGCGAGTTCTTCAGCAGAGCCCGTGCGATGGCGAGGCGCTGGCGCTGGCCGCCGGACAGCCGCTGGCCCCGCTCTCCGATCATCGTCTCATAGCCCTGCGGCATCGCCGCGATGAAGTCGTGCGCGTGCGCCGATCGCGCGGCGGCCTCGATCGCCTCGCGGCTCGCCCCTTCCGAGCCGTAGGCGATGTTGCCCGCAATCGTGTCGTCAAACAGCACGGTCTCCTGCGTGACGACGCCGATCTGAGACCGCAGCGACCGCAGGGTGACGTCGCGGATGTCGACGGCGTCGATGGCGATCGAGCCGGCGGTGACGTCGAAGAACCGCGGCAGCAGGTTGACGAGCGTGGTCTTGCCCGCGCCGCTGCGCCCCACGATGGCGACCATCTGCCCCCGCCTGACGGTCAGCGAGACGCCGCGCAGAATGGGGCCCGTGCGGTCGTCGTCGTACCGGAAGCCGACGTCGCGGAACTCAATCTCGCGCAGCAGGCCGGTCAGCGCCACGGCGCCCGGCCGGTCCACCACTTCGGAGTGCAGGTCCAGGATCTCGAAGATCCGCTCCGACGCGGCGCTGGCCTGCTGAAGGCTGGCGTTCACCCGGCTGAGCTTCTTGGCGGGCCCGTACATCAGGAACATCGCCGCAAAGAACGAGGTGAACTGCCCCGGCGTCAGCCTCCCGCTCGAGATCTCGCGAACCCCGTACCACAACGCGGCGGCCATGCCGACACCGCCGAGAATCTCCATGATTCCCGGCAGCGCGGAGAGCGCGGCCGTGACTTTCATGTTCGCGCGGTAGAGCCGCTCGGAGGCCCGGCCGAACCGGGCGGCCTCGCGCGCTTCGGCGGCGAACGCCTTGACGATTCGGTGCCCGGTGAAGGCCTCGACGCTCACGTGCGACAACCGTTCCTGCTCCTCCTGGCTGCTCCGTGCCGTGCGGCGCAGCCGCCGCCCGAGCCGCGCCAGCGGGTAGACGACGAGCGGGGCTCCGGCCAGGAACACGACCGCCAGTTTCGCGTCGTAGTAGAACAGCAGCCCCAGGTACCCGATGAGCGCCAGCGACTCGCGCAGCAGGTCCCCGATCGTCTCGGACACGGCCTGCTGGATCTGGCCGACATCGTTCGAAATGCGCGAGGTGAGCTGGCCCGAGCTTCGGCGGGCGAAGAACGCCGCCGACTGGCTCAGCATGTGGCCGAACAGGTTGTTGCGCACGTCCTTCACGACGCGCTGCCCGACGTCTGACATCAAATAGGCGGAGAAGTATCCGCCGAGTCCCTTCGCCAGGCCCGCGGCCATCATCCCGACGGCCACCAGCAGCAGGTGCTGGCCGTTCCTGAGCACCTCGTCGAAGACGTTCTGGATCAGCCGGGCCAGACCAGCCGCCCCGAGCGCGTACAGGATCATCCACGCGAAGGCGGCCACGAGTCGCCAGCGGTAGGGCCGGGAGAATCGGAGCAGGCGAAGGAACGGGTTCAATCGATAAACCGGTACTTGAGCAGGACCCACAAGGCGGCGAGCCCGTCACGCCACGTGATCTTCTTGCCTTCCTCGTAGCCGCGGCCGTCGTAGGTGATCGGGATCTCGTAGACCCTGTGCCCGCCCTTGAAGATCTTGGCCGTCAACTCCGGCTCGATGCCGAAGCCGTTGGACCTGAGCGTCATCCCCCGCACGATCTCGGCCCGCATGACCTTGAAGCAGGTCTCCATGTCGGTCAGCATCGTGTTGTAGAGGATGTTGGTCAGCAGCGTCACGATCCGGTTGCCCATGTAGTGCGAGAACATGAAGACACGGTGGCGGCCGATGAACCGCGAGCCGTACACCACGTCTGCCCGTCCCTGGCAGATCAGCTCGATGAGGTCGGGGTATTCCTCGGGCGAGTATTCCAGGTCTGCGTCCTGGACCACCACCAGGTCCCCCTGCATCTCCTGGAACCCGCGCCGAAGCGCCGCCCCCTTGCCGCGGTTCCTGTCCTGCAGGACCAGCGTGAACTTGAGTTCCTGACCGAGACGCTGCAGGATCTCGCGCGAACCGTCGGTCGACCCATCGTCCACCACGATGAGCTGGATACGGAGTGGCACGCCGAGGACGCGCCTGACGATTTCCTCGATCGTCTCACGTTCGTTGTAGACGGCCATCACGACCGACAGCAGCGGGTCGACGAGGACGCCGCGCAGGCGTGGAGTAGCGGGCGTCATGCCGGCCACCCGTCGTACTTCCGCGGGTGGGCCTGCAACCACTGCCAGGCTGTGGCCACGATCTCGTCGAGGTTGGTGAACCGTGGCCGCCAGCCCAGCTCGGACTGGATCTTCGCGCTCGCCGCGAACAGCACCGCTGGGTCGCCGTCGCGACGACGCGCGACCGTGTGAGGCACCGGCCGGCCCGTCACGCGCTCGACCGACGCCAGCACCTCGCGGACCGAGAACGGCCGCCCGATGCCCAGGTTGTACACCGCAGACCTCGGCTCGCGCTCCAGGCGCTCGAGCGCGCGCAAGTGCGCCTGGGCCAGATCCCAGACGTGGATGTAATCCCGCAGGCAGGTCCCGTCCGGCGTCGGGTAGTCGTCTCCGTAGATGTCCAGGGGCCGCCCGCCGCTGGCCGCCTCGAGCGCGAGCGGGATCAGGTGGCGCTCCGGACGATGGTCCTCTCCGATCTGCCCGTCGGGATCGGCTCCCGCCGCATTGAAGTAGCGGAGCGCGATCGCATGGATGCCGTAGGCCCGCTCGTAGTGCGGGAGCGCGCGCTCGATGGCCAGCTTGGTCTCGCCGTAGGCGTTGATGGGACGCGTGGGGTGGTCTTCCACGAGCGGCGTCTCAAGCGGCTCGCCGAACACGGCGCAGGTCGACGAGAAGATGAACGTCGGCACCCGCTCGGCGGCCATGGCCTCGAGGACCGACAGGGTCCCGCCGACGTTGTTGGCATAGTAACCGGCCGGGTCGCGCACTGACTCGCCGACGGCGGCCCAGGCCGCGAAGTGCATGACCGAGGTCACGCGACGATCCACCATCACCGACCGAAGAAGCGCCACGTCCCGCGTGTCGCCCAGGACGAGATCCGCGCCGAGCGCCGCCTCGCGATGCCCCTCCGTCAGGTTGTCGTAGAGCACGACCAATCGGCCGGCCGCAGCCAGCGCCTTGGCGGCGTGGCTGCCGATGTAGCCCGCTCCGCCCGTGACCAGGACCGTCCCGGGTTCACCGCCCGATCGAGTAGTAGGTGAAGCCATCGGCCCTCATCTGCTCCGGATTGTAGATGTTCCGGCCGTCGAACACGACGGGCGTCCTCATGAGCTTGCGCATCTTGGCGAAGTCCGGCTCCCGGAATTCGTTCCACTCCGTGACGAGCGCCAGTGCCTCGGCGCCGATCAGGGCATCGTAGCTTCGCTTGACGACGGTCACCCGGTTGCCGAAGATCCGCCCCGCGTTCTTCGCCGCCTCGGGGTCATACGCGCGGACCGTCGCGCCCTGGCCGAGCAGCGTCTCGACGATCGTGATCGCCGGCGCCTCCCTCATGTCGTCGGTCCTCGGTTTGAAGGCCAGGCCCCACACCGCGATGGTCCGGCCGGCGAGCGTCCCGAAGTGTCTCACCATCTTCTCGACGAGCAGTGTCTTCTGCTGCCGGTTCACGCGCTCGACCGCGTCGAGGATCTCGAACCGGTAGTCGCGGTCCAACGAAAACCTCAGGATCGCCTGCACATCCTTCGGAAAGCAGCTGCCGCCGTAGCCGACGCCCGGAAACAGGAAGGCGGGGCCGATGCGCCGATCCGACCCGATCGCTCGGCGCACCTCGTCCACGTTCGCGCCATAGAGCTCGCAGACCCTGGCCACTTCGTTCATGAAGGAGATCTTCGTGGCCAGCAGCGCGTTGGCCGCGTACTTGCACAGTTCGGCGCTCGCGCAGTCCATCACCATGACAGGCGCGCCCGTCCGGGTGAACGGCGCGTAGAGGTCGATCATCAGCTGCGCCGCGCGTGGGTCCTCGGCCCCGATGATGACACGATCCGGCTTCATGAAGTCGTCGACGGCGGCTCCCTGCTTCAGGAACTCGGGATTGCTGACCACGCTGAACGGGTGGGTCGTCTCCCGTCGGATCACCTCGCGGACGCGCGCCGCCGTGCCCACAGGGACCGTGCTCTTGTCGACGATCACCTTGTAGCCGTTCATCGCCCGGGCGATTTCGCGAGCGACACCGAGGACATGCTGCAGGTCCGCCGAGCCGTCTTCCCCCTGCGGCGTGCCGACGGCGACGAAGATGATGCTCGAGGCGCGGACGGCGCTGCCGATCTGGCTGGTAAAGCTCAACCGCTTCACGGCCCGGTTCCGGTTGACCAACTCTTCCAGGCCCGGCTCGAAGATCGGGATCTTGCCCCGCCTGAGGACCCTGAGCTTCGCCTGGTCTTTGTCCACGCAGATGACGTCGTTGCCGTTCTCGGCGAAGCAAGCGCCGGCAACCAGGCCGACGTAGCCGGTTCCGATGACCGCGATCTTCATCCCGTTCGGCTCCTGTCCCGATACCGTCATCGAGGCATGCAGGCCTCGAAATCGCAACGCTAACACAACGTGGCATACCTGTCAAGCTACTGATACGCAAGCACTTAACACCATCACGCTCCTCTCCTCCACGACGCCTCGACCTGGCCGGATGCTCTCACTTCAGGGCCGATGAGGACGCGGTCGCCAGAAGGAATGCTGCTCCCGGGCATCCGGGCGCCACGTCGCCGCCCGCCTCTTGGAGCCCAGCTGAGCAGGGATGATCGGAGCCCGACTTCCGGTATCATGAGCCGTGCGAATCGCGATCGACATCCGCAGGTACCAGGACTTCGGCATCGGCACCTACGTCCGGAACCTTGTCCATCATCTGGCGCGCATCGACCAGGTGACCGAGTACCTGCTGCTCTGCCGGCCACAGGACCACGGCCGGATCCAGGTTCCCAGCGGCAACTTCCGGCTCATCGAGGAGCCGGCAGCCCCCAACACCGTAGCCGAACAGGTGCGCATCCCGGTGACCCTCCGGCGAGAGCGGGTCGATCTGTTCCACTCGCCCCACTACGTCCTTCCGCCCGCGATCCACTGCCGGTCGGTGGTCACGATCCACGACTGCATCCACCTGATGTTCCCGCAGTACTTCCCGGGCCGCGTGTCCCACTTCTACGCCAAGGTCCAGTTGTGGGTGGCCACGCACCGGTCGGACCGGGTGCTCACGGTCTCGGAGACATCCAAGCAGGACATCCTCCGGCGCTTTCGGATTCCCGCCGACAAGGTCACGGTGATCTACAACGCCATCGACGAGCGCCTGACCGTGCCTCCGGCGGCCGAGGATTTCGAGCGGGTGCGCAACCGTTATCAGTTGAAGAACCCGTTCGCCCTGTACGTCGGGAACATCAAGCCGCACAAGAACCTCGAGCGACTGATCGAAGCGTTCCGGGAACTCAGGCAGGAGACAGCGTTCGAATCGCTGACCCTTGTGATCATCGGCGACGAGATCTCCCGCTACCAGGGCCTGCGCCGGGCCGTGCACACCCACAAGCTGCACAAGCACGTGCGGTTCCTGGGCTTTGTCGCCCCGGCCACGCTGGCGGTGCTCTACAGGCTGGCCGGCGTGTTCGTGTTTCCGTCGCTCTACGAGGGGTTCGGCCTCCCGCCGCTCGAGGCGATGTACGTCGGCACGCCGGTCGTCACCTCCAACGTGTCGTCGCTGCCCGAGGTGGTTGGCGATGCCGCGGTGCTCGTCGATCCGTACAGCACCGCCTCGATCGCCGAGGGAATGCGCAAGGCGCTGACCGACGAGGCCCTGCGCGCCACGCTCAGGCGGAGCGGCATGGCCCGCGCGCGCGAGTTCTCGTGGGCGCGGTCGGTCGAACAGATTCACGCGGTATACACTGACGTCCTGGAGCGGGCCGAACCTCTATGAGCAAACCACGCGTCGTCATTACGGGGGTCGCGGGCTTCATCGGATCCCACCTGGCCGAAACGCTGCTCGATCTCGGCTACGCAGTGGTCGGCATCGACAACCTGCTGACCGGCGACATCGCCAACGTCTCGCACCTGGCGAACCGGGACTTCCTGTTCATCAAGCACGACGTCACCAACTACATCTACATCGACGGTCCCGTCGACGCCGTGCTGCACTGGGCGAGCCCGGCCAGCCCGCTCGACTACCTGCGGTGGCCGATTCCCACGCTGAAGGTCGGGGCGCTCGGCACGCACAAGGCGCTCGGCCTGGCCAAGGCCAAGAACGCGCGCTTCGTGCTGGCCTCGACCTCCGAGGTCTACGGCGACCCGCTCGAACATCCCCAGCGCGAGACCTACTGGGGCAACGTGAACCCGGTCGGGCCGCGAGGCGTGTACGACGAAGCCAAGCGGTTCGCCGAGGCCATGACGATGGCCTACCACAGGTATCACGGCGTGGACGCGAAGATCGTCCGGATCTTCAACACCTACGGCCCCCGGATGCGGGTCAACGATGGCCGTGCCGTGCCGACGTTCATCCCCCAGGCCCTCAGGGGCGAGGACATCACGATCTTCGGCGACGGGCAGCAGACGCGCAGCTTCACCTACATCACGGACCTCGTCGATGGCGTGATTCGCTTGATGACGTCGGCCGTGAACGAGCCGGTCAACATCGGGAATCCCGTCGAGCTGACGGTCGAGGGGATCGCGCGGACGATCGTCCGGATGACCGGGTCGGACAGCCGTCTCGTCTATCGCGATCTGCCGGTCGACGACCCGAAGGTCCGACAGCCGGACATCACGAAAGCGCGCACCCTGCTCGGGTGGGAACCGAAGGTGGATCTCGAGCGCGGCCTCGAGCAGACCATCGCCTACTTCAGGAAGAAGCTGGACGCATAGACGGCGGGCCATCTCGCGAGCTGAGAATCTCGCGATCTTGCGAAGTACGAAGTACGGCCGTGAGATCGGACGATCGCAAGATCGCACGATGAGAACATTCTCTACGTGCGGTCGTGAGGTGCCTGAGCGTTGATGATCCGCGCCGCATGCGCGATGTAGTGGAAGCCGGAGATCAGCGTGATCGCCAGTGACGTCCAGACCCCGGCATCAACCAGGATAGACGTGCGCCCGAGGTAGTTGAACCACATCAGGACCACACAGCTCACCAGGTACACCGCCGTCGCTGTCTTCCCGTAGATCGACGGGCGGAACGTCCGGACCCCCATCACCGCCGTCACGATCGCGACAGTGGTCACGATCACCACGTCCCGCGTGATCACCAGGATCGTCAACCAGAACGGGAACCGGTTCACCAGACCCGTGCCCGGCACCGTCAGCACCACGAAGGTGGTAACCAGCAGCAGCTTGTCCGCCATCGGATCGAGCCACGCACCCAGGCTCGTCTTCTGCCCGGCCCGCCTGGCGATGAGCCCGTCGAGGCCATCAGTGATGCCGGCCACGCAGAAAGTGACGAGCGCCCATCCAGGCCTGCCGTACACGATCATGATGACGAAGGCCGGAATCAGCAGCATCCGCAGCAGCGTCAGCTGGTTGGCGACAGTCCATTTGGTCATCTGGGCAGCCCCTCGAGACGGGAAACGACGTCAATGGCTTCAACCCCGGACACCGGGCGCGCAGGCACGAAGGCCGCACCCTCGGCGAGCGGCATCACCCCGGCCCCGATCACGAGCGCCACCGCCGGGTAGCCCAGGTGGCCGAACGGGACGTCCGCGATTCGCGGTCGCGCTGACCGCCACCCTTGCGCGAGCTTCGGGCGCTTCGCCGCGATCAGTTCCAGCACCCGGCTCGCGACCTGCGCCAGTTCGATGCGCGACACCGGGTCGTTGGGCCCGAACGCGTGATTCGGATACGGCTCCATCACGCCCGCGCGGACGACGGTCATGATCCAGGGGGCGGCCCAGTTCCCCCGGACGTCGGTCAGGACGACCGCATCTCGGCGCGGCGCGGAATCGAGCAGTGAACCAAGCCGGGCACCCATCAGCGCGGCGACGTCAGCACGAGTGACCCGTGCCGCCGTGACGATCGCCTGGAACTGCTCGGGCATTCGCGCGACGTGGGCACGGGCCCTTGCCGCCGCCGCCCGAGCGGAGATTGCCGCGTCCGGCTCGAGTTCCACCGCACGCGCGTAGGCGTCGGCTGCTGCGCCGAAATCTCCCTGCACCTCGAGAACCTGGCCGAGCTGCACGAACGTCCGTGCGTCCGACGGCTCGAGCGAGGCGGCCTTGCGCAGGTGCCCGGCGGCCTGATCGAACTTGCCCTGCCGGCGTTCGACCTCCGCCAGTTCACGGTAGAGCAACCCGGAGTCAGGCGACCTCGCGACCGCGCGCTGATAGTCGGCAGCCGCTTCGTCGAGACGCCCGGCGGCCGCTGCCTCGCGCGCGGCCTGAAGCCTCTCCTGCTGATGGCGGAACGCCAGGACCTCCATCCGTCGCCGCACGTCGGTCAGCGAAGGATCCGCCGCCACCGCGGCTTCGAGATCGGCGAGGGACTCATCGACCCGGCCAGCGCCCGCCAGGGCGTCGCCGCGGCCGACCAGCGCCGGCACGTAGCGCGCGTCATGTGTCAGCGCGCGGCTGAACCAGTCAACCGCGTCGGCGTAGCGCTTCTCGGCAAGACTGACGTATCCGAGGCCGGCATTGGCCGGATAGAACCCGGCGTTCGCGCGAAGCACCCGCGAGAACTCCTGGCGCGCGGCGGCCGTGTCGCCGGACTGGAGCAGTTGCCAGCCCCGCAGCAACCCGGAAGACTGCCCGGCTCTCGAGAGCGCCGCCGGCGTCGCCGGGAACACGAAGTCCGGATAGCGCAGCGAGGCGCCCGAGGGCGGTGGCGCCACCTTGGGCGCGCATCCCGCCAGCATCCCGACGACGAGCAGGATCGTCAGGCACGCTCCCCTACGCCTCCACATGGTCGCCTCCCTGCCGCAGGCGTTCCCACAGCCGCCTCGGCACCTCCGCCTCTATCCGCGCACGTCCCGCGAACTCGGCCTGCTGGTCCACGCGGCCAAATCTGTAGATCTGCGCCAGCTTCTGCCTGTCGGACTCCGTCGCCAGGTCCAGCGTGATCACCAGCCGGCAGGCGTCCAGGCCCAGGCGGGCCGATATCGCGTCCAGCAGGTCGGCGCGGCCGAAGCCCGTGGCCGCCGACACGCACGATGCCTCCGGTTCACCTCGCTGCAGACGCTCGAGTTCGTGCACGCCAAGCAGGTCGCACTTGTTGAACACGTCCAGCGTCGCCACCCCTCCGGCGCCGACTTCCTCCAGCGTGCGCCGCACGGCAGCGATGCGCTGGTCCATCGCCGGCGTGCCCGCGTCGATCACGTGCACCAGCAGGTCCGCCGCCGCCACCTCTTCGAGCGTGGCCCGGAAGGCCGCGACCAGGGTGTGCGGCAGCCGGTCGATGAACCCGACGGTGTCCGAGACGAGCAGCTCGCGGCTGTCGGCCAGCCGCACGCGGCGAACAAGCGGGTCGAGCGTCACGAACAGGGCGTCGGAGACCGTCGCCTGCTCGCCCGCCAGCAGGTTGAACAGCGACGTCTTGCCGGCGTTGGTGTAGCCGACCAGCGCCACGGTCGGCACCGACGCCTTGTGCCGGCGTTCGCGGAGCTGCGTCCGGCGGCGCCGCACCTCCTCCAGCTGGCCGTTCAAGTGACTGATGCGCTGGCGGATCGTGCGGCGGTCCGCTTCGAGCTTCGTCTCGCCGGGACCCCGTGTGCCAATTCCGCCACCCAGGCGCGACAGATAGTCGCTCCCGCCGACGAGCCTGGGCATCAGGTACTTGAGCTGGGCCAGCTCGACCTGCAGCTTCCCCTCCCTGGTTCGCGCCCGCGCGGCGAAGATGTCGAGAATGAGCTGGGTGCGGTCGATCACCTTCAGCCCCAGCCGCGCCTCGATCTGCCGCAGTTGCGCCGGCGTCAGCTCGTTGTCGAACACTACCAGATCGACGTCGGCCTCGTCGCACGCGACGGTCAGTGACGCCAGCTTGCCGCTGCCCAGGAACGTCGCCGCATCGGGCCGAACGCGCTCCTGCAGCACGCGCAGCGCGACGGCGGCGCCGGCCGTCGTGGCCAGGCCGGCCAGCTCGTCCAACGAACGCTCGGCCTCCAGGCGTCGGACCGGCCCGGTGATCAGGCCCACCAGCGCGGCGCGCTCGGCTCTCACCGCACCTCCAGCACGAGCGCTAACGAAATGGCGCCGGCCCTGATCAGTCTCACTCCGTCTCCCCTGGCATCCACGATGGTCGAGGGCTCTCCACCCGCGACCGGCCCGGCATCGATGACCATGTCCACCGCGTCGCCGATCTCCTCGGCGGCCACGTCGGCCGCCGACGGAGCCGGCCGTCCCGAGCGGTTCGCGCTCGTCGAGACGATTGGGAAACCCAGTCCCTCGCTCAGGCCGCGCGCCACGGCGTGGTCCGGCACCCTGATCGCCACCGCGTCGGCGTCGCCGAGGACCGCCGGAACGATCCGCGTTCCGGCCTCGACGACGAGCGTCAGGGGTCCCGGCCAGAAGCGTTCGGCAAGCCTCCTCGTCCGCCCGGAGAGCAAGCCCAGCGAGCGGTCCACCTGCTCGAGACTGGCGGCAATAAGGGGGAGCGCCTCGGTCGTCGAACGCCCCTTGAGGCGGAATACTCGCTCGACGGCAGCGGCGTCCCTGGGATCGGCGGCCAGGCCGTAGAGCGTGTCCGTTGGAAATACCACCAGGCCGCCGTGCGACAGCACGTCGGCAGCCGCGGCGAGAATCCTGGGGTCAGGGTCGGTGGGCGATATCGTCACCCTCTCCACGTCGTCCACTCTACCATCAACAGCCGAGCCGGCGGCGCCTTCGGTCGATGAGGCGGTGCGCCGTCCGCCCCTCAGCGATCGCCGACGGCGTCACCGCCGAACGGCGGCAGCGCGCAGCGAGTGGGCCGGTCCTCGCGGTAGCCCAGCACGTAGTCGGCCTGCATCAGCTTGTGGATTTCCCGCGTGCCTTCGTAGATGACCGCCCCTTTGCAGTTCCGGTAGAAACGGCCCACCGGGTACTCGTCCGAATAGCCGTTGGCGCCGTGGACCTGGACGGCGTCGCCGGCCGCGCGCTCTGACGCCACCGTGGCAAACCACTTGGCGAGACTGGTCTCGCGCGTGCTCCGCCGGCCGACGTTCTTGAGCCAGCCCGCCCGCAGCCACAACAGCCTGGCCGCCTGGTAGTCCGACTCCATCTGGGCGATCATCTCTTTCACCAGCTGGTGCTGCCCGATCTCGGTCCCGAACGTCGTGCGCTCCCTGGCGTATTTCACCGACGCGTCGCGGCAAGCGCGAATGAGCCCTGTCGCGCCGGCCGCCACCGTGTAGCGTCCCTGGTCCAGCGCGAACATCGCGATCTTGAAACCCTCTCCCGGACGTCCGACGACGTTCTCCTCGGGGACTTCCACGTCTTCCATCTTGAAGAAGCCGGTATTCCCGGCCAGGATGCCCCACTTCTCCTTCAGCGTGCCGCTGCTGAATCCCCTGTAGGCGCGCTCGACGATGAACGCCGACATGCCGGACGGGTCGCGACGTCTCTTCTTGTCGAGGTCCGACCAGGCGAACACCAGGAAGTGGTCCGCCACGTCCGCGAGCGAGATCCACATCTTCTCGCCCGTGAGGACGTAGCGGTCGCCCTTCTTCTCGGCCACCGTCTGGATGCCGCGGGCGTCGCTGCCCGCCGCAGGCTCGGTCAGGCCGAAGGTGGCGATCTTCCGCCCCTCGGCCTGGGGCACGAGGTAGCGGCGCTTCTGATCCTCGGTCCCCCACGACAGCAGCGTCAGGCTGTTGAGGCCCACGTGGACCGACAGGATGACGCGCAGCGAGGTGTCGACGTACTCGAGCTCCTCGCTGGCCAGGCCCAGGCCGATGTAATCGGTCCCACTGCCGCCCAGTTCGACCGGGATCGACGCGCCCAGCAGGCCGAGTTCGGCCATCCGGGTGAGGATGGCCGGGTCGAAGCGATGCTGCCGATCGAGCTCGCGAATCCGCGGGGCCACTTCCCGCGCGCCCCACTCGCGCACGCTTCCTTCGAGCAGCCGGTGATCGTCGCTCAAATCGAAATTCATCGTGGTGTCCGGATCACGGCGACAGCGGCGCCGCGGCCGAGGTGGAGTGTCTCGGCCGCGCTGCTCGCGTTGGCCGCGATCTCCAGGTGTTCGGTGCTCCCGAAGAGGCTGCACACCTCGTCGGGCGCGATCTCCCAGTACGTGCTGACCATGCGCCCGACCAGGTGGTCCCCCGCCCTGATCTCGAGCGTGACCTCGCCCAGCCGTCCCAGGCGCTCGAACGACCGGCGGTCGATGTTGGTGATCAGGTTGCCGAACCCGTCCACCCGCAGGACCTCACCTCGCACTTCCGTCTCGGTGGCGACCGGGTCGGGGATCGCCAGGCGCAGGTAGTCGGTCAGCGTCCGCCCGAGCGCCTTGAGTTCGACACCTTTGGCCAGCCAGCCGGCGGCCGGGGCGAACCGGTCCCGCCCCTCGAACGTGTGGCTCACCGTCGGCCGCGCGAACCGGCGCTCCGACAGTTCGACGACGCGCTTGGGCGGGACTTCCTTGAAGACGGCCGACAGCACCCCGTTGTCTGGCGCGACGAATCGATAGTCGCCCGCCTCGGCGGCCAGCGGCCGGCGCGCAGACCCGACGCCGGGATCCACGACCACGAGGAAGATCGTGCCGGCCGGGAAGAACTTGTAGCAGGCCGCCAGTTCGAGCGCGGCCGTCAGCACGTCGTGCGGGGGCACGTCGTGCGAGACATCGACCAGGGTCACCTCCGGGCAGACGCCGAGGATCACCCCCTTCATCGTGCCCGCGTAGTGATCACGAACGCCGAAATCGGTGAGGAGGGCAACAACTGGATGCATGACGCGAAGCCTCCCCTACGGGTTGAACAGGTAGCCGGGCTTGCGGAACAAGATCTCGCGCACCTTGGTCTGCAGCAAAAACAGATCCGAGACCCTGAGCTGTCCGAACAGCTGCGAGATGTCGCGATTCTGCATCACGGCCTGGCGCATCCGCGGCTTCGAGTACGGGCGATGACGCAGCGTGTCGTCGTCGACGACGACGAACCGGGTGAACCGGGCCTCCACGGGGTGCTCGGTGGCGAACATGCCGAACAGCGCCCCGTCCGGCTTGAGCACCCGCATCATGTGCGCGGCGACAATCTGCGCCGACCGGCGGTCGAGGAAATCGAACAGGTCCCAGCACAGGACCCCGTCCACGCTCTGCCGCGCCTGGGGAAAGCGCGAGTCGAGGAACGCCGGCAACTCCGCCATCCGGCTCTCCCGTTCGAAGCGGTCGATCTCCTCGAAGATGTCCTCAACGAACACCTTGCAGCCGAACTGCTCGCCGAAGTACTGGATGTTCGAGCCGACCACCGGGCCCAGATCGAGCAGCGCGGGCGACGGGCACTGCCGGAGGGCGGCGACAAACTTGCGCAGGGCCTTGGTCGGCGTCAACGGCTCTGCCT
This sequence comes from uncultured Acidobacteriota bacterium, assembly GCA_963727765.1. Lineage (GTDB taxonomy): Bacteria > Acidobacteriota > Vicinamibacteria > Vicinamibacterales > Fen-181 > FEN-299. Next base: position 452,914 of record CAVSGZ010000007.1, on the reverse strand, counting down.
CAGGCTCGACGCCAGGCGTCGCTGACTCCGGCTCCTCCACGGGGCCTCGCCCCCAGGTCAGACGGGAGAGGAACCCGGTGACTTTGCCAACACCGGACAAGGGACACCCTCGCTTGGAATGCGTGGACCGGGCGTCCGGCTCCGAGGACCGGCGCCCGGCCGTCGATGCGGTTGCCGTCGCGTGCGCGGGCTACGGCTTGACGGCGTCCGCTGCCGGAGCGGCCGGCTTGACCTCGGCCTTCGGCGGGTCCGGCGGCTTGACGGGCTCCGCCTTGCGCTGCATGTCGACGCTGCCGCGGAAGTGCGCCCCCTCGGCAATCGCCACGCGCGGCGCGACGATGTTGCCTTCGATCGATCCGTTATCGCGGATGTCGACCTTCTCACTTGCCGTCACGTTGCCGTTCACCTTGCCGAGCACGACCACGGCCTTGGCAAAGATCTCGGCCTTGATCCGGCCGTGCGGGCCGATCGTGAGGACGTGTTCCTTGAGCTCGATCGTGCCGTCCACGTAGCCCTCGACCGTCAGGTCCTCGCTGCCGTTCAGCTCGCCCTTGATGACGACCGACTTCCCGATGTTCACGACGTCCCGGGAGTCCGCATGCCGCCGCACGTCGGCGTCGAGCGCGTGCGCCGCCGCACCCGAATGGCCGCCCTGCGCGACCGGCTGGGCGGCCTCGCGCCCGGTCGATGGCTTCACGCTCTCGTCACGCTTCCACATGGTGTCCCTCCGGCAATGCGGCCCATTGCCTGTCCGTCGCCGAGCGCCTGCCGGCCGCCGAAGCGGCCGCTGGTCGGCTGAAACAGAGAACTTGGGCCAGTATATGGGACCCGATCTCGGCTTGTCCACAGCGGAATCGGCGCGGGCGTGTGCAATGCTATGATCGAAGAATCGCCGTCACCACACGCATGACCAAGCCAATCTACCTCGATCACAACGCCACTACGCCGCCCGCGCCGGAAGTTGTCGACGCGATGAGCCGGGCGCTCGGCGAGGAGTTCGGCAACGCCTCGAGCATTCACGGGTTCGGCCAGCGCGCGAAGGCGGCGATCGACGATGCACGGACCGAAGTGGCGCGGCTGATCGGATCGGAACCCGGAGACGTCGTGTTCACCGCCGGGGGAACCGAGTCCGACAACCTCGCGCTCCGCGGAGCGCTCGAGGCCGCTCGCGCGCCCCGCGCCCGGCTGATTGTCAGTGCCGTCGAACACGAGGCGGTGCTCAACACGGCCAAGGCGCTCGGCCGCCGCGACCGGCCGGTGACGATCCTGCCGGTCGATGCGAGTGGCCTCGTGTCGCCTGCCGCACTGGAAGCTGCTCTCGGACCCGATGTCGGGCTGGTTTCGATCATCACCGCCAGCAACGAGACCGGCGTCATCCAGCCCGTCGCTGAACTCGCGGCCGTGGCGCGCCGAAGCGGTGCCCTCTTTCACACCGACGCCGTGCAAGCCGCGGGCAAGATCCCCGTCGACGTGGCCGCGCTCGGCGTGGACCTGTTGTCGATCGCGGCGCACAAGTTCGGGGGACCCAAGGGAGTTGGCGCGCTCTGGATCCGCAGGGGTACGCCCCTTGCGGCGGTCATCACCGGCGGCCGGCAGGAACGCAGTCGTCGAGCGGGCACCGAGAACGTCCCGGCGATTGTGGGCATGGGCGTGGCGGCCAGGCTGGCGCGTGCACGGCTCACCAGCGAAGAGGCTCGGCTGGGCGCGCTGCGCGCGTGTCTCGAGGCCGGCATCCTGGAGCGCGTGCCCGGAACGCGCGTGAACGGCGGAGGGGCCGCCCGCGTGCCCAACACGACGAACATCGCCTTCGATCGAGTGGAGGCGGAGTCGCTCCTGATCGCGCTCGACCTGGAGGGGGTCGCCGTCTCGACCGGCTCGGCCTGCTCGTCGGGAACACTGGAGCCTTCTCACGTCCTGCGCGCGATGGGGCTGCCGCACGGCCGCGTCCAGTCGTCGATCCGCTTCAGCCTGGGATCGACGACCACGGCCGAGGAGATCGAGCGCGTGCTCGCCGTCGTGCCGTCGGTCGTGCAGCGGTTGCGCGCGGTGAGGTGATGCTGCCCATGCCCGCTCCCACTCTCCGGCGCATCGTCGTCGCGATGTCGGGAGGCGTCGACTCCTCGGTGGCCGCCGCCCTGCTCAAGCAGGAGGGCTGGGACGTGATTGGCCTGTCGATGCAGCTCTACGACCAGACCGAGGGGCGGGCCGCCTTCGGATCCTGCTGCACCCTCGACGATCTGCACGACGCACGCCGCGTGGCGGCGTCGCTCGGCATCCCGCATTACATCGTCAACCTGGAACGGCGGTTCCAGGAGACGGTGGTCGCCAACTTCGTGGACGAGTATCTGGCCGGGCGGACGCCCCTGCCGTGCGCGCACTGCAACAGCGAACTGAAGTTCGCCGAGCTGCGCGACCGCGCCGCCGCGCTCGGGGCGGACGCCGTGGCCACCGGTCACTACGCCCGCGTCGCCCGGGAGGAGGCGACCGGCCGATGGCGGCTGCTGCGCGGCGTCGACCCCGCCAAGGACCAGTCGTACTTCCTTTTCTCGCTCACGCAGGAGCAGCTCGCCCATGCGCGCTTTCCGCTGGGGGGCTTGCGAAAGACCGAGGTGCGCGAGCGCGCTCGGGCGCTGGGCCTGCGCGTGGCCGACAAGCCCGACAGCCAGGAGATTCTGTTTCGTGCCGGGCCACGACTACGCGGCCGTCGTGGAACAGAGGGCGCCATCGCGCATCCAGCCGGGCACGATCGTCGATTCCGCAGGGCGCGTGCTCGCCCGGCACGACGGCATCCACCACTTCACCGTCGGCCAGCGCAAGGGGTTGGGCATCGCCGCGCCCGGGCCGCTCCACGTAATTCGCATCGAGGCTGCGACCCGCACCGTGGTTGTCGGCCCGCGGGAGATGCTCGGACGGACCACCCTCGAGGCGGAGCGCGTGAACTGGATTGCGGGAGCCGAGCCGACCGCCCCGATCAGGGCCAGCGCGCAGATCCGCTATCGTCATCCAGCGGCGCCGGCGACGATTGAGCCGATGGCCGACGCCCGCGTGCGCGTGACGTTCGACCTGCCCCAGGCGGCAATCACGCCGGGGCAGGCCGTCGTCTTCTATGACGGAGACGAAACCCTCGGTGGAGGTTGGATCGAGGGCTGAGCGGCCGTCGATCCTTCCGCGTGCACATCGCCCTCGATGAACCGCTCGGCGTCCAGCGCCGCCATGCAGCCCGACCCGGCCGCGGTGATCGCCTGGCGGTACACGTGGTCCTGCACGTCGCCGCAGGCGAAGACGCCGCGCACGCTCGTGCTCGTCCCGTCGTGCGTCACCAGGTAACCGTTGGCATCCATTTCAAGCTGGTTCACGAACAGCGAGGTGTTGGGCGTGTGGCCGATCGCCACGAACACGCCGTCGACGCTCAGCTCGCTCCGCTCACCGGTCACCGCGTCGCGCAGTGCGAGCGCCGACACGACGCCGCCCTCGCCGCCGATGACCTCGTCGACGACCGCGTTCCACCGGAACTCGACCTTCGGGTTCGCGAGCGCCTTCTCCCGCATGATTCTCGACGCGCGCAGCTCGTGGCGGCGGTGGATCACCGTCACCTTCGAGGCGAACCTGGTCAGGAAGATCGCCTCCTCGAGCGCGGAGTCGCCACCTCCGACCACGGCAATCGGCCTTCCACGGTAGAAGAAGCCGTCGCATGTCGCGCAGGTCGAGACGCCGTGCCCCATCAGCCGCCGCTCCGACGGCAGGCCGAGCAAGCGCGCCGAGGCGCCGGTCGCCACGATCACGGCCCGGGCGTGATACGCTCCCGCCTCGGTCGTCACCGTGAAGGGGCGCCTGGTGAAGTCGACGGCCGTCACCGTCCCCTGGACGAACTCGGTCCCGAAGCGCTCCGCCTGCGCCCGCATGGACCCCATCAGCTCGGGGCCCATCACGCCGTCGCTGAAGCCCGGGTAGTTCTCGACCGCCGTCGTGATCATCAACTGCCCGCCGGCGTCCATCCCCTCGATGAGGAGCGGCGCGAGCATGGCCCGCGCCGTGTAGATGGCCGCTGTCAGGCCGGCCGGGCCCGACCCGATGATGATGACGTTTCGCACGTCGCTCATGATGGTGCCCGGTTAGACGTGGCTGTCGATCATGCGCTTGAGCGTGCCCTTGTCGACGGCGCCGACCACGCTGTCGACGAGCGCGCCGCCCTTGAAGAGCATCAGCGTCGGAATGCCGCGGATCCCGAGCTGCGTCGGGACGCCCGGGTTCTCGTCCACGTTCATCTTGGCCACCGTCAGCTTGCCTGCGTATTCCGTGGCCAGCTGTTCGACGGTCGGGGCGATGCGCCGGCACGGCATGCACCACTCGGCCCAGAAATCGATGAGGACGGGTGTCGGCGACTTGATGAGTTCCTCGAATGACGTGTCGGTCGCCGCCTGAATCAGCTCGGATGCCATCGTTGCTCCTTCTGCGCGTGGCGAGGCCGCCACATCGGCGGCTCGTCCTTCCATTGTCTCAGGGATTCACGTCCGGGGCACGACGTTACTCATCCGCGCGGTTCGGGCCGCTTCCCCGCCAGGATCGCTGACTCGTAGACGCTGGAGTAGGCTGCGGCCGACGCGTCCCAGGAGAAGTCGCGCTGCATCCCGGCTCGCTGCACGGCCCTCCACGCGTCCGGCCTGTGCCAGACGTCCAGCGCCTTCTGCAACGCGCCCACGAGCGCCTCTGGCGTATAGGCGTGGAACTTGAACCCAGTCCCCCGGCCCGTCCGGTTGTCCCAGTTCTCGACCGTGTCGTCGAGGCCCCCGACCGCGTGCACGACGGGCACGGTGCCGTACCTGAGGCTGTACATCTGGTTGAGACCGCACGGCTCGAACTTCGACGGCATCAGGAAGATGTCGGCTCCAGCCTCGGTGAGATGGGCGAGCCGCTCGTCGAAACCGAAATGACAACCGATCCGACCGGGCGCGCGGACCCTGAGCGATTCCCACATCTCCTGGTAGCGTGCTTCACCCGTGCCCAGCAGGACGAACGTCGCGTCGAGCGCGAGAAGATCGTCGCCCAGCGTCGCCACCAGGTCGAACCCCTTCTGGTCGACCATGCGTGACACCATGCCGACCAGGGGCCGCTCGACCGCGGGCCCCTGCGGGTCCCATCCCATGGCCTCGACCAGGGCCCGCTTCGACGCGATCTTCTTCTCCAGGGTATCCGGCCCGTATGGCTCAGGGAGATACGGGTCGGCCGCCGGGTTCCACACGTCGGCGTCGATCCCGTTCAGGATGCCCCGGAGCTGCCTGCTTCTGCGCCGCAGGATGCCGTCGAAACCGAAGCCGAACTCAGCGGTCTGGATCTCCTTCGCGTACTTCGGGCTGACCGTTGTCACCATCTCGCTGAAGTTGATCCCGGCCTTGAGGAAGCTGAGTTTGCCCCAGGTACTCGACGCCCTCCACGGAGAACAGCTCCCACGGCAGGTCGAGCGATGGCATCCAGACCGGCGGAAACAGCCCCTGGTACGCGAGGTTGTGAATGGTGAAGATCGTGGCCGCCCGAGCCAGGCGAGTCTTGTCCGCGAAGCGGGTCTTCAGATAGACCGGGACGAGGCCCGTCTGCCAGTCATGCGCGTGGACGATGTCCCAGTCTGTCGAGGCACGAGCGCCAAACGCCAGCGCCGCACGAGAGAGCACGGCGAATCTCGCCGCGTTGTCGGGATAGTCGGCGTTGCGGGTCCCGTACAGCTCCGGCCGATCATAGAGTTCCGGGCAATCGACCAGCACGGCGCGCGCGCGGTCGCCGAGCGAGCGCTCGAGGAAGGCGACTTCGAACGCGCGGCCACCGAGTGCGATCGACTCGCCGCCCGCGACGGTTCCGCCGCCGGTACCTCGATAGCGCGGCAGCACGAGCGTCACCTCGTGGCCGAGCCGGGCCAGCGCCAGCGGCAATGCGCCCGCCACGTCGCCGAGGCCGCCCGTCTTGGCGAACGGCACGGCTTCGGACGCCACCATCAACACCCGGCGAGCGTGCATGGTCACCTCGGTCCCAATGCCCTCAGTCTATACCTGCCGCCCGCGAACCTCCACGTGCGGGCCGCTTCCCTCCTGCCTGACGCCGAAGCACCCGCAACAAGCCCTCCATGTCTTCGGGCAATTCGGCAGTGAACTCGACGAGCCGCCCGGTCGCCGGATGCGTGAAACCCAGGCGCACGGCGTGCAGCGCCTGCCGGCCGAACTCCGGTTCGTGCGCCTCGTCGCGTGGGCGCCCGAATCGGTACTGGCGCTCCCCCACCAGCGCGTGGCCCCGGCAGCCGGCCTGCACGCGGATCTCGATTTCGCTTGCCGGTGACGAGCGAAATCTCGAGCAGGGACTGCCACGGAAACCGCTCCACGACGCGATACCGCGCGACCGCGTCCTTGGCGCGCTCCTCCTGCGCGTGGGCGCGCTTCTGCACCAGGCGCTCGCTGTCCCAGACCAGCTTATCCCGCCAGATGCCGCTCTGCGCGTCCGGAGCGCCGTTGACGACGGCGAGATAGACACGCACGGGCGTGTGCTTCTCGAACTGCCGCTTGAGGGCGTCGCGCGCAGCCGGATTCAAGGCGAACAGCACGAGCCCGCTCGTGTCTCGGTCGATCCGGTGGACGACGTAGGGACGAATCCTCCCCGCAGACCTCAGCAGATCGCCCACCATGTCCAGGAGCGTCACCTCGGCGGGCGCGGCGCCCGGCAGCGGCTCGACCAGCCATCCCGGCGGCTTGTCGACAACGAGGAGGTCATCATCCTGGTGCACGACGCGCAGCGCCTTCCGGGCGGCCACGACCTCCCGGCTTCGCGAGCGCGCGCTGCCGGGACGGTCGAGCCAGAAGCCGACGACATCCCCAGCTCTTAGGCGCCGCGCCGCGTCGGCGTAAGTCAGTTCCGCGCCGTTCAGGAACACCTTGCCGCATTCGACCGCATCCCGCGCCTTGCCGCGCGAGCCAATTTCCGGGCGTGCCGCCAGCCAGGCATCGAGGCGCAGGCCAACATCCGCTCCCGAGATCGGCCATGTGGTCATGCTCACAGGGTACAAGAAAGACCCCGGGGAGCCGAGAGGCCCCCGGGGTAACGGATCTGTCGGAGCCGACGGCCGTCAGGCAACGGCCGTCAGCCGGTTAGAACGACCAGCGAACGCCGATTGTGATCTGCCGGGCCCCTAACTGCGCCGTTCGGCCGCCGAGGTATACCGTTGTTGACTGCCCCGTCGCGGGGTTCGGTTATCGACGTGGATGGATACCGCGTGTCCACTCCCTGGACGCGAGTTCTGGTTGAACGCGTTCTGCAGGTCGAGGTAGAGACCGAACCTGTTCACGCCGTAATTGAACACTTTCTCGAGCCGCAGGTCGGTCTGCGTGTACGCCGGGATCATGAACCCATTCCAGCCGCGCGGCATCGCGTTGATGCTGATCCTGCTCGACCAACCCGTGAGGCCGGCCGGAACGCGCACGTATGGCGCATACGGCCAGCCCGACTCGTAGCGCCAGTAGGCGTTGACCGACACCTCGATCTTCGGGATCTGGTAGCCGGCAAACAGCCTGACCATGTTTCGCCGGTCGGTCATAGTCGGTTGCCCCGTCCGCATTGACAGGATCCCATTCGGCGTCTCGAACTGTCCGCTCGCGACCCCCGCATACGGCTGTTGCTGACCGTGCCCTTCGTCTGAGAGATGACCCAGGAGAACTGCGCCTGCCACCGGTTCTTCTGAGCGCGCTCCAGAACGAACATCAGGCCCCGATACTGCCGGTAAGCGTTGGCCGTCACCGGCTTGCCGTCGATGTTGTAGGTCACCGAATCGACGTTCTGGATCACGAACTGCTCCCGACTGTCCGGATTGGTCCACTGGTAGTACGGCATGCTCGTGACCGTCACCGGGTTCGCTCCCGTTCCCGGTCCACGCGGGCATCGGAAACTCCATGCCCACGGTGGGAGCGTTCTCGAGTCGTAGGTTGCGGTGTGCCCACTGTCGCGCCGGGAAGCACCGAGTTCACGAAGTTGTGCCAGTCACGCGCGATCCCTGTGACCGTGAACTTGAACTGTTTCAGGAACTGCTGTTCCCACGCGATGTTCCACTCGTCGACCTTCGGCTGCTTGATGTTGCTCGCCACGGTGTACTTCGACGCGCCCGGAATCGAATAGGCGATATCACCCAGCGTCCAGTCGGGATTCACGTAGTAGGCGACGCAGTCGCTGCATGCCAGGGACCGCCCGGCTCCACGACGAGAACTTCGCGGCGTCGTAGAGCTGGCCGTAGTAGCCCCTGATGACCGACGTGCCTTTGCCGCTCAGGTCGTACGCGAACCCGAGGCGCGGCCCGAAGGACCACGTGTTGTACAGCGTCTGGCCGGTCGTCGTGGCTTCACCTGCGATATGGTCCACGCGCAACCCGAGGTTCAGCGTCATGCGATTGGCGACCTTCCACTGGTCCTGCGCGTAGGACGACTCCCGCTTGTTCTTGCCCTGGACGTCGTAGCTGTAGCCGTACGCGTATGACGGGTAGCCCTGCCAGTCGGCGAAGTAGGTGTTGTTGGGGCCGTCGTAGGCATAGCGATCGCGGATCGAGCTGCGCTCGATTTCCATACCGAACTTGAAGTTGTGCGTGCCGGCGAACTGCGCGTACTTCGACAACGACGCGTTCAGCTGGTTTCTCGTTCGGTCGGTACTGCGAGATGGAACCCGCACCGCCCCAGTAGGTCGGGGAACCCTCGGGTGCGTCATAGTCGTGGTGGAACGGCGCCAGGCTGACCGGGTTCAGGTCGTAGTAGCCCCACCAGCCGGTGAACTTCGCCTCGAGGAAAGTCGACGAGTTGAACACTCTCCGGTACTGCGCGTTGTAGATGATCTCGGGCGAGTCCTGGTCGATCGTCTGGCTATGGTCGCTCACCGCATACCCCGGGATATTCCCGACGCGACCTGTCTGGTTGTACTGGTCGTACTGGATCGACGCGATGATGTTGTCGTTCGGGGTCGGCTGGAAGGTCACCTTCAGGTTGAACCGGGGGCTGACCTCGGTCCGGACCGGCGGGAAGAACTGCGCGATGTTGGTACCGCTGAACGCTGGCGAAGAAGAAGATCTTGTCCTTCTTGATCGGCCCGCCGAGCTGCACCGTATAGTCCTTCATGCTCAGCACGCTGACCGGGCTTCCCAACGCCGGGTTCAGGCTGACGAAATTCGGGTCAGTGTTGCTCGTGAAGAGCGGGCTGTGGTTGCTCGTGTAGCGGTACTCCGACAGCGACGAGAATCGGTTGCCGCCGGACTTGGTAATCGTGTTGATCACCGCCCCCGTGAAGCCGCCGTACTCCGCCGTCTGGCCCAGGCCACCCACCTGGACCTCGTCGATGATGTTGTAGTTGTAGAAGGTCCACGCCGTGCCCCCTTCGGGGTCGCGCGTGTCCACGCCGTCGAGCATCAGCGAGTTGGCGCTGTCCGCCGCACCGCCGAAGGCCGATCCGCCATCGACCACGCCCGGCATGTAGGCCAGGATGTTGACCGCCGGGTTGTTGTGCGAGATCGGCATGCTGAACAGCAAGTCCTGCCCCATGTTGGTGTCGGTGGCCGTCGTCGTCGTGTCGATCGTCACGGCGTTGGCCACGACATCAACGGTCTCGGTCACCCCACCGACCGCCATGGACAGGTTCACCTCGGCGGTCTTGCTGACTCCGACGTCGATGCCGTCCTGCGCCTTGGAGCGGAACCCCTGGAGTTCAGCCCTGACATTGAACATGCCGGGGTTAAGCCCCATGAACCGGTATTCGCCCTTGGCATCGGTCACCTGGGTCTGCGAACCGGTCTTGCCCGTCAGTGTCACGGTCACGCCGGGGAGCACGCCCCCCTGCTCGTCTGTCACCTTGCCCGTCACCGTCCCGGTCAGGGTCTGCGCACTGACGAAGCTGCCGCAGGCCACGAGCGCGACAAGGAGGGCAAGCATCATGGTTCTCTTCATCATGGGCCTCCTTGTCTACTGGGTCGAACGAACCACGGAGTGAATCCGGTCGTGCCTGGCCGAGTACACGGCGTAGCCGGTGCCCAGGGCGACCACGATGATCGTGGCGATGCCGGCCGGGGTCTTGAAGAACGACCTCGATGCCAGTTTGGCCCGGTCAGGCGCTGCCGGCTTGGACTGCTCCAGCACGGCGCTGCCAGATGCCGCCGCCTTGGCGATCGACGCCTGGAGACCCGGCACCGGCACCGCCTTGGCGGAATCCCCTGCCAGAGCCGGCAGGGGGACGGCGGTCAGAATGAGCGTGAGCGCCACCACTCGTCCCAGAGGACGCCACTGTCTGGATAGACGTTTCACCACTCGCACCTCCTCTTCAAAGGGTAACCAGCCGTGCGAAGTCGTCGTCCGAGCCCACAATTCTGCCGGAGTATACCTCAGGTGCTGAATCGGGTGGACGATTTATGACAAGATCGAGTTGACGCCGTTTGGCGCGATGCGAGAGCATGGCGGGCAGGCACGGGAGACGTCTACAACCATGGTTCGTCAGAAGAAGGCAAGCCACCCGGCGGCCGGCCGTCGCCGCATCCTGTTGGTCGCCATAGGTTTTGCAGGCGTCGCTCTGCTGGCTGCCGGCGGCTGGTGGTTCCTTTCGCACCGCGACGCCGTGAGCGCCACTCGCCTGGACCTCGGGCGCCCTGTCGGCGGCGTCGGCCCGGATGGGATGAACCTCCTCGTCATCACACTCGACACGACGCGGGCGGACCGGATTGGCGCTTACGGTTACGAAGGGGTGGAAACGCCGACGATTCGACCGGCTCGCCCGCGAGGGGGTCCTTTTCGAGCAGACGATGTCGGTGGCGCCGCTGACGCTCCCAGCCCACTGCAGCATCTTCACGTCGAAGTTCCCGCCGGACCATGGCGTTCGGGACAACGGCGGCTTCTTCCTGTCCCCGAAGCAACTCACGCTCGCCACCTACCTTAAACGCCGCGGTTTCCAGACAGGTGCCGTGGTGGCCGCATTCGTCCTGGACGGCAAGTGGGGCCTCAACCAGGGCTTCGACACCTACGTGGACCAGTTCGAGCTGCCCGAGACGCGCGGCTTCAGCATGGGCGAGATCCAACGACCCGGCAACGAGGTGGTGGACCGGGCGCTCCCCTGGCTCGAGAAGGTGAAGGACAAGCGCTTCTTCGCCTGGCTGCACTTCTACGATCCCCATTCGCCCTACTCGCCGCCGGAGCCCTTCAAGACCCGTTACGCCGAGCACCCCTACCTCGGCGAGATCGCGTTCATGGACTCGCAGATCGCGCGGGTGATCGACTTCCTCGAGCGCAACGGCCTCATGGAGAAGACCGTGATCGCCGTCATCGGCGACCACGGCGAGAGCCTCGGCCAGCACGGCGAGGGCACGCACAGTTTCTTCGTCTATCAGGGCACGCAGCGGGTCCCGTTCCTCATCCGTGCGCCGTTCGAGCGGGTGCGGGGTCGCCGCGTGGCCGACCCGGTCCGGTCGGTGGACCTGATGCCGACGGTCCTCGATCTGATGGGGATCCCAGCGCCCAGGGGGATCCGCGGTGTAAGTCTCGTGCCGCTGATGACAGGCGCACGCACGACGATGGACCTCGAGGCCTATGCCGAGGCGCTCTACGCGCTGCATCACTTCGGCTGGAGCGAACTCCGCGCGTGGCGCGTCGGGCGCTACAAGGCGATCGACGCTCCCCGGCCGGAGTTCTACGACCTGGCGCGCGACCCGCACGAGACGACGAACCTGTACGCGGAGCGGCGCACGGTGGCCGATGGGATGATCGCCCGGATGCGAGAGATCGAAGCGGATGCCCCGCGCGACGACTCCGTCTCGACGCCTGCGCCCGAGGTGGACACCGAGACACGCGCCCGTCTGGCAGCGCTCGGCTACGTCGGGTCGTTCGTGGCCACGGCCTCGAGCCCCAAGAGCGAGCGCGCCGACCCGAAGGACAAGATCGACCTCTTCAACCTCATGAGCGACGCGCGCGAGATGACACACGACGACAAGAACGACGCGGCAGTCGAGAAGGCCATCGGCCTGTACCGGCGCGTCGTCGCGACCGACCCGGAGGTGATCGACGCCTGGTTCAACCTCGGGAATCTCAACGCGAGGCTCGGCCGCTACCCGGAGGCCATCGATTACTTCAAACGTGCTCTGGCCTTGAAACCCGACTACGACCTCCCGGTCATCAACATGGCGAACGCGTATCGCCACATGGGCAACGACGATGCGGCGCTCGCCGGGTACGAGCACTACCTGACGATCGACCCGACCAACGCCCATGTCTACTACCAGATTGGCGAAATCTACCTCGATCGCAACGACCAGGCACGCGCGGAACAGAGCTTCCGTAAGGCCCTCGAGATCAACCCCCGCGAGGCCGCGGCGCACAACGCGGTCGGCGTCCTGGCCTTCCAGCACGGGGACCCGGCCACCGCCGAGCGCGAGGTGCGTGCGGCGCTGGCCATCAAGAAGAACGTCCGCCTCGCGCACTACAACCTCGCGCTCTTCGCCGAGGAGCGCAACGACCTGCAGGCGGCCGAGGCCGAGTACAAGCAGGAGCTGGAGCTGTTTCCGAACTCGTCCAAGGCGTCGTTCAACCTGGCGCAGCTGTACGAGAAACGGGGCGACCGCTCGTCACAGAATCGCCACCCTCAAGCAGGCCGTCGAGCAGAGTCCGAAGTTCCCCGAGGGCAAGCTCTTCCTCGCCAAGGCCTACCTCGATGCCGGGATCAATTTCCCCGAAGCGATCGGCCTGGCGCGCGAGAGCCTGTCGCTCAACCTCCGGCCGGAGCTGACCTCGCTCGCGCACTTCGTCCTCGCCGACCTGTACAACCGCGTCGGCCGGCCGGACGACGCCGCTCGCGAAGTCGCGCTCGGGAGGCGAGCCCGATAGCGCGGGCGACAGCCCTGCCCAGTAGCACCAGATAGCGCAGGGCGTCAGCCCTGCGCCCTCCGCGTCTCGCCCGCCGTACAAAAAGACGCCCCGGGGACAAGAACTATCCCCGGGGCTTGAAGCAGTCGGCGCGCGCGCCGAGAACGACCGAACTGATCTAGAACGACCAGCGCACCCCGAGCGTCGCCTGGCGCGCCGGAAGCAGCGCGGTCGGCGTTCCAAACGGGACCGTCGTATCGAGGATCGATGTCCCGACCACGTTGGTCACCACGCCCGTCACCGTCCCCGAGTTGAACACGTTGTCGACGTCGACGTAGAGGCCCAGCCGGTTCGCCCCGACCTTGAACACCTTCTCCGCTCGCAGCGTCAACAGGTTCTGGAAGGGCAAGAGACGGTCGCCTCGAGGCTCGAGGTTCACACTCAAGCTCCCCGTGTAGTTCGTCCGGCTCTTGCTGATGCTCGCGTAGGGTGTCCAATTGTAGCCGCTGATCCCCGAGCAGTACCCCGACACCTGCACATCGACCTTCGGGAGCATGTAACTCCCCATGATCTTGATCTCGTGGCGTCGGTCGTTGCCCGCCGGCCCGAACGTGTTGATCAGCGCCCCGTTGGGCGTGCTGAACTGGCTGCTGTAAATGCCCGATTCGCTGCCGTTGCTGATGTCCCCGTCCGTCTTGGAGAGAACGTAGGAAATCTGCCCCATCCAGCGGTCCTTCATATTGCGCGTCAGGACCAGCATCAGCCCTCTGTACTTCCGGGACTGGTCGACGGTGACGGTCCCCCCATCGATCGAGTAGCTCACGCTGTCCACGTTCTGGATGATGTACTGCGGATTGCTGGGTCTGGACGGCAACTTGTAGAGAGTGATCGGCGTAGTCCAGCCGGACGGGGTGTAGGAGAAGCTCGACCAGGCCCCGCCTATCAACTGAGAGTTGAGGAAGTTCTTTGCTGTTCGATAGATCCCCGTCGCCGAGAACTTCATGGTCTTGCCAATCTGCTGCTCCCACGCCACGCTGAACTCGTCGGTCCGCGGCTGCTGCAGGTTGGTCCCCATCGTGTACTTGTTGACCGCCGGAATGGTGTAGGCGTACGTCAGCGTCTGCCAGTTGTTCGATACGGCCCAGGCGGTCGTGTCCGTCAATCCCGTGAGGACCCTGGAGTAGGTGTCACTCACCGCGCCGTCGTACAGCTGGCCGTAGAACCCGCGGACGACCGACGTTCCGTTGCCCGAAAGATCGTAGACCAGGCCCAGGCGCGGCGCGACCGAGAAGGTCGAGTACCTGCTGCTTCCCGTTCGTCGCGTCCTCGCCCGTGATGTGGTCGGCGCGCACGCCCACATTCAGCGATGCCCGTCCGAGTCTCCACTGATCCTGGGCGTAGAAGGACTCGCGCAGGTTCCTGCTCTTGAGGTCGTAGGAATACCCATACGCGTAGTATGGAGCACCACCATAGTCGTAGAAGTACAGGCCGCCGGCGTACTGGAACCGATCGCGCACCGTGCTACGCTCGATCTCCACCCCGAACTTGAAGTTGTGCGTCCCCGCCGCCTGCGCGTACTTCGAGACCGAGACATTGAGCTGATTCCGGCCGCGGTCGTGCTTGCTGATCCAGCCCGCGCCGCCGGAATAGGCTCCAGTCTCGCCGTCGTAGTGGAACGGCGTCATGTCGAGCGGCGTCAGGTCGTAGTATCCACTGTACCCGAGGAACTTCGCCTCGAGGAAGGCGGTCGAACCGAACACCTTGCGATACTGAACGTTCCACATGAAGTCCGGGGCGTCCTCGGTGCGAGTCTGGCTGTCGGTGGCGACCGACGCGGGGATTGCTCCCGTGCGACCCTTGATGTTGTACTGGTCGTACTGGCCCGAGAAGCTCACCATGTCCTTGGGGGTGATCTGCCCGGTCAGCTTGAAGTTGAACCGGGGGCTAATCTCGGTGTAGTTCTTGCGCGGCCCAGTCGGGTCTTCGCTCAGTGAATAGCGCTCGACATTGATGAAGAAGAAGAGCCTGTTCTTCACGATCGGCCCGCCCAGCTGGACCGTGTAATCCGTCATGCGCTTGATGACGCCGGGGTCCGCCAGCCCCGGGTTGATCGCCTTGAGATCGGCGCTCGTGTTGTCGCCGCTCAGGCTGCTTCCGGTGTAGCGCA
Organism: uncultured Acidobacteriota bacterium; assembly: GCA_963727765.1. Classification (GTDB taxonomy): domain Bacteria; phylum Acidobacteriota; class Vicinamibacteria; order Vicinamibacterales; family Fen-181; genus FEN-299. The sequence goes on along the minus strand of CAVSGZ010000007.1, from coordinate 437,902 downwards.
TCTCAGACATGAACGAGACGCGATTGCCGCCCGACTTGGTGATCGTGTTGACGACCGCGCCGCTGAACCCGCCGTATTCGGCCGGCTGCCCGATGCCGCCGACCTGGACTTCCTCGACCAGGTTGTAGTTGAAGAACATCCACGGCGTGCCACCCGAGGGGTCGCGGGTGTCGACGCCGTCGAGCATCAGCGAGTTCGCGGAGTCCGACGCGCCGCCGAAAGCGGAACCGTCGTTGATGCCAGGCGTGTAGTTGAGCAGTTCGTGCGCCTCGGTGTGGCTCATCGGTATGGACGTCAGCAGGTCGGGCGACAGGTTGCGGTCCGACGCCGTGGTCGTCGTGTCGATGAGCACGGCCTTCGCGCTGACATCCACGGTTTCCGTCACTCCGCCGACAGCCAGCGCGAAGCCCACGTCCGCCGTCTTGCCAGTCGCCACACTGACCTCTTCGATGGCCTTGGGGCGGAAGCCCTGCAGTTCAGCCTTCACCGAATAGACGCCCGGGTCGAGCGCCACGAAGCGGAACTCGCCCTTGGCGTCGGTCACCATCGTCTTGGCGCCCGTCTTGCCCGTAAGAGTCACCGTTACGCCGGGCAGCACGCCGCCCTGCTCGTCGGTGACCTTGCCCGCGACCGTTCCGGTCAGCGTCTGTGCGCCCGCCGTGCCCGTCCACGTGAGGACGACGGCAAGGAGGGCCAGAATAATCGCTCTCTTCACAATTCCTCCTTCCTATCGTCCGTTCGGCGGAATGCGGTCATGCTTGGCCGAGTAGATGGCGTAACCCACGCCCGCCGCCACGATGGCGAGAACGGCTATACCAACGGGTTTCTTGAAGAACGCCTTCGAAGCCGGCGGCTTGGCTTCTCCGCTGGCCTGCCGAGCGACGACGCCACTCGGCATCGGCTTTGCGGAGGCCACGGTCGACGCGGCCGTGTCGATTGAGGCTCTCAGTCCTGGGACGGCCGTCGGTTGACTTGCGCCCTCCGCCGAACACGGCAGAGGGAACGTCGTGACGACCAACGCGGCCAGCAGCAGGATGATGACGCACCGCCACGTGCAGAAATGGCGATTCACGTTGTAGTACCTCCAGATTATTGAGGAAACGCCTGTTGGGGACGACCGACCGGCTGAGTATACTCATAAACTCATCCTTGGCAATGACTTTCTGACGTTTCGTTGTCTGACGTTGAAGATTCTCTGACGTCGACCCTTACGGGACAACAGCGCATCACATAACTCACTTCCGAGGTCCGACAATGTGGAGATCCCTGGTCACAATCGTACCGACCCTAGCCGCACTCGTCCTCCTGGCCATCGCGCCAGCGAGCGCCGGCCAGGCTCCCAGACGAGCCATCGCCCTGGACGACCTCGCGAGAGTGCGGACGGTCGGCGACCCGCAGGTGTCGCCTGACGGCAAGTGGATTGCTTACACGGTGAGCACAATCGACGCCGGGCGGGATTCACGCGACACCGACCTGTGGATGGCGAGCTGGGACGCCACGCAGCAGGTTCGCCTGACAGCCACGCCCGACAGTAGCGAGAGCCGGCCCCGCTGGAGCCCGGATAACCGGTATCTGGCGTTTCTCACCTCCCGCGGCGACGAGGCTTCCCGGCGGACCGGGCCGCAGGTGTGGCTCCTCGACCGGGCCGGAGGCGAGGCGCAGCGCCTCACCAATATCAAGGGCGGCGTGTCGGATTTCGAGTGGTCGCCGGACGGTAAGCGCCTGGTGCTCGTGGTCGACGACGTCGACCCGGCTTCAGAACCGGAGATGGAGGAAGGCTGGAACCGGAAGACCACCCCGCCGATCGTGATCGACCGTTACCACTTCAAGTCCGATGGCGGCGGCTACCTGACGCGGCTGTACAGCCACCTGGCGCTGTGGGACATGGAGACCGGGAAAGCCGTGACGCTGACCAGCGGCACGTTCGACGACGAGACGCCCTCGTGGTCGCCGGACGGCACCAGGATCGCGTTTGTCAGCAACCGCACGCCGGACCCTGATCGAAACCAGGACACGAACATCTACGTCATCGACGCCGTGGCCGGCGCCACGCTCCGCCAGCTGACGACCTACTCGGGGAGCGACGACGGGCGCCCCGCCTGGAGTCCGGACGGAAAGTGGCTGGCCTACTACCAAGGCGAGGAGGCGAAGTTTGCCGCCTATGGCTTGCAGAAACTCGCCGTGGTCCCCGCCGCGGGCGGCACGCCGAGAGTGTTGACTGCCGCACTCGACCGCGCTGTCTCAGGCCCAATTCTCTGGTCGGCCGACGGGGCGTCGCTGCGAGTCATCGTCCAGGATGACCGCACCACGTACGTCGCCAGAATCGAAGCCGCCACAGGCGCCGCGGCCCCCTTGACGAGCGGGCCGCGCGTGGTGTCAGAAATGTCGCCGAAGGCCGATGGCTCGCTGGCAGTGGTCATGAGCACGGCGACGGACATTGGCGAAGTGTACGCGCTCGACAACGGCGCGTTTCGTCGGATCACGCACCAGAACGACTCGTGGTTCGACCAACTGCAGTTGGCAACCACCGAAGGATTCTCGTGCCGATCGAAGGACGGCACGGTGGTCAGTGGACTGATGGTCAAGCCGGCCGGCTTCGTCGCTGGGAAACGTTATCCGACGCTGCTGTGGATCCACGGTGGGCCGAACGGCCAGGATGCCTTCAGCTTCAGCTTCGAACGGGAGTTGTTCGCCGCAAGTGGTTACGTGGTGCTCGCCGTCAATTACCGGGGCGGAGCGGGCCGTGGCGCCGCCTATCAGAAGGCGATCGCCGGCGACTGGGGCAACAAGGAGGTCATGGATCTGCTCGCCGGCGTGGACTACGCCGTGGCGAGCGGCGTCGCCGATCCCGACCGGCTCGGAATTGGGGGCTGGAGCTACGGGGGAATCCTCACCAATTACACGATCGCCAGCGATAGCCGGTTCAAGGCCGCCATCAGCGGCGCCAGCAGTTCACTCCAGTTGACGATGTACGGAACCGATCAGTACATCGAGCAGTATGACAACGAGATGGGACCGCCATGGAAGAACGAGGCCGCGTGGCTGAAGGTATCGTACCCGTTCTTCCATGCCGATCAGATCAGGACGCCGACCTTGTTTCTGTGCGGCCAGGTCGATTTCAACGTCCCCATCGCCGGCGTCGAGCAGATGTATCAGGCGCTTCGGGGCATGAACGTCGACACTCAGCTCGTCATCTACCCCGGTCAGCACCACGCCATCACGATGCCGAGTTACGTTCGCGACCGCTTGACCCGGTACCTGGCGTGGTGGAACAAGCACCTGGGGATGCCGTGAGGCAGCGGAATCCGCGTGACTCGGCCGGGAGCCGAAAGCCGAAGGCCGACGGCCGGTGAGTGCTACAATCCCCGCGTGCCTGACGTCAAGATCCGCCAGCCCCGCGCCGAGCGGCGCGAGCTGACCGAGCTCAAGCGCCTTAAACTGCAGCAGCCTGAACTCGCCGAGGCCGCGGACCTCCACATCGCCCTGCTCGAGCTCCAGCACCGGGTCCAGGCGCGCGTGCCGACGCCGTGGATCGAGTTCACGCCCGACTGGCTGAAGGCGCAGCATGCCGCCGGCAAGCCGCTGCTGCGCTTCGAGGACATCCCGCTCGACTGGACCGATCTCCGGCTCGTCTTCCGCCAGACAGCCGACGTCCTGCTGCGCTTCGGCGCGCTCGAGCCCGAGCACCATCAGGCGCTGCTCGACCTCTCCCGCGAGGGGAACACCCTGGACCCGATCGTGGTGCGCTGGTTCGAGGCGACCGCCGCCCCCGAAAAGGTGCGCGCCACGATCGCCCCGGCGCTCCCCGTCCCGTCGGACGTGCTCGACCAGGTACTCGGCCTCGCGATGCGCCCCTTCCTCGAGCGGTGCGCCGAGGTCGTGCAGCAGCAGGCCGACTTCAGCACGTGGAGGCACGCCTACTGCCCGCTGTGCGGCGGCGAGCCGGAGTTCGCCGTGATCACCTCCGCCGGCGAGCGCCTCCTCATCTGCGGTCGCTGCTCGGCACGCTGGGGCTTCGACGCCTCGACCTGCCCCTACTGCGGCAATACCGATCGCAGCCGCCTCCCCTCCTTCAGCATCGCCGACGGCCTCTATCGGCTCTACGCGTGCGATGGATGCCGGCGCTACCTTAAGGCGTACAACGCTCCGGCCGGCGGACGACCGGTGATGCTGGCCCTGGATTCGGTGGCGACGCTGCCGCTGGACGCGGCGGCGGCTCAGCGCGGGTACGGAGGCTGAAGTCCCTGTGCCTTGGTCGTCAGCCAGGTGAACAGGTTGCGCACTTCGGCGAACCGCGCGGCGTTGGAGCGGGCGCCGAGCACGACGACGGCCACCGGCTGGTTGACCTGGGGCATCTTGAGGAGGGTGGCCAGGCAGTAGCCCGAGCGGCCGATGAACCCGGTCTTGGCGCCGAGGACGTTCCCCTCCATGTCGGCGCGCGAGAGCAGCTGATTCGTGCTGCGGATGACGACGGGCCGCCGGGACAACCTGACGGTGGCCTCGGGCTTGAGCATGACCTCCGAGATCCGCTCGTCGCTCGACGCGTAAGAGATCAGCCGGGCCATGTCGTAGGCCGAGGAGACGTTATCCGCGTCGAGGCCCGACGGGTCCGCATAACTCGTGTTCTGCAGGCCGAGCTCGATCGCCTTCTCGTTCATCCGCGCCACGAAGCCGGCCGGCCCCCACGGCGACACGCGCGCCAGCGCGCGGGCCGCGGCGTTGTCGGACGAGATGAGCAGCAGGTGCAGCAGGTCCCTCACCGTCACCTGGCAGCCGGCGCGCAGGTGGGTCGCCGACGCCGCGTAGGTGTCGGTCCGGTCCACCGTCACCACCTGGTCCATGTCGGGGTCGCTCTCGACGACGACCACCGCAGTCATGACCTTGGTGATGCTGGCGATGGAGCGCTGGTCGTTCGAGTTCTCTTCCCAGAGGACCTGGTGCGTCTCCGGGTCATAGATGATCGCCGCCGCCGCGTGGAGGTCCGGAACGACCGAGCCGCTCGCGTCGGTCTTGAAGCGCGGCACCGTCGTGTCGCGCGCCATGCGGACGCGCGCCGCCACCTGGGCCTTCGCGAGGGCGTCGGCCCGCGCCTTCGACGCCTTCGAGGAATAGGTCACAGCGGCGCCTGGCTTCTGAGCCGGCCGGGCGGTCGCCTTCTTGGGCGCCTGAGTGTCGGAACCGGCAACCACCGCGCTGGCCGAGAATCCACCCAGGAGGCAGACTAAGGCCACCATGGCGGCGGACGCGCTCAGGTGGCGGTGCAGATTCATAAGCCGTTTCGTCAGCGGGCTGGAACGTTCGCAGGATTGTAACAGAATCACCGTGCGACGCAAGCCCTCTCTTGTCTATCTCGGTCATTCCGCAGGACTTGACCAGTCCCCGCCCAATGCCTCCGCTCCCGGCAGCACCGGGTCGGCCTCGGGCAGTTCTTCCGGGGTCTCCGGAACGTGCACCGGCGGCTCGAGTGGCGGCAGACTCAGCATCTGCCCGAACCGGTCCGGGTCGAACCCGATCAGCACCCGATTCCCTATTCGAATGGTCGGAACCGTGGCCGAGGCCGAGAGCAACATCAGTTCCCGCAGCAGTCTCGGGCTCGAGGTCGGGTCGCGCTCTTCCCACGGCTCGCCGGTGGCCAGGATGGCGGCCCTTGCCTCTTCGCACTGCGGGCACGACGCGGTCGCATACAAAAGGATGCGTGGTGTCGACATGGACACTCCAGGGGCCGAGGTACCGCAGCGTCGAGTCCAGGAACTATCCTCTGCGGCTCGAGCCATGTCAAGTTACGAGGCTCACGCTCGATCCAAATTCTTGGGAGGGCCGATCCAAAACCGTTAGTCACGCCTGTGATCTGACTCTGTCACGCCCAAACAGGGTGTGGCCAAGCCTGGCCGTAAGCCGAGCAATTCCAGGGTCCTTCTCCCTGCGGCGCGTCGCCGGTCCGACGAGGGTCCGGCTCGACCGCGGCGGCACGCTAGTTGCTAGGCTCGATTGCGACGGATGCCGTGGGACGCGCCGAACCCGCAGTGTCCGCCCAAGGAGTTCGTCATGAGCCTCGTCCGGCTGCTCGGCTTCTCCACCCTCGCCTGCGGCTGCGTCGTCGGCCGGTATGTCGAGGTGACGGGTGACCGGGAAGTCGTCTACGTCGAGGAGAAGGGCGACGAGTGCGCCGACCACCTGCACCGGCGCAACCATGCGATTCCGCGCTCCCGAACCGGTGCGGACCCGGCGCTGCCGCTCATAGCGGTGGCGCGCGCGTCCTAGACCCTCTCTCGGCAAAACCGTCACACGTTCAGCCCCACGCCGTTTCCTCGAACGCAACCCCGTCTCTTCGTCTTCTGCGCTCGTCGAGCGAAATTAAAAAGGCCGGGGCGAGAACTCGCCCCGGCCCACATGCCACCGCCAGACACCATCCTATTGGAAGGTGTAGCGGAAGCTCAACATCATCACGTAGACGTCAGAGGTGCCCGCCGTCGTCTGAAACGTCTGGCTGACGAGCGCGGGTCCCGTCGCGGTGCTGACATACGCCAGCCTGTAGGCCAGCTTGCCGTTCGCGTCCGTCGTCGGGTTCGTCAGGATGGCGTTCTTGACCATCGAGACGCCCACGCCCCAGTTGTGGTTCAGCAGGTTGCCGAAGTTGGTGATGTCCAGTCGGATCTGGCCGCTGTGCTTCCTGCCCCCGATGTTGTGGAACACGTCCTGCGTAATGGCGAGGTCCAGCCGCCCGACCATCGGATAGAACACCGCGCCGCGCTGCGCGTACTGCCCGCGGTGCGAACTCAGGTACGAGTCCTGGTTGATGTAGGCCTCGAACGCATTGGCCTGGTCCTGCGCGGTGAAGGTCCGCGTCACCCCGTTGGCGGTGGCCGTAAAGGTCGTGAAGTTCATGTCCGCTTCAGACCGCGGGATGAAGATCAGGTCGTTGCTCCCGTACGTGTCACCGTTCGCATCGCCAGAGAAGATGTAGCTGTTGTTGCCGTAGGTGTGCACGTCGTAGAACGCCGCCACCGTCGTCGCCCCGAAGCCAAAGTACTGCTTGGTGTAGGACGCCGACAGGAAGAACCGCTTCCCCGGCGAGGTGGCCGAGTAGGCGAGCGGCGGGTTGTTCGGGTCGCTCGGCACGGGGTTGCTGCCCCAGTTCGTGCTGGCCGTCGTGCCCGGGTCGACCAGGCTCTTGGACACGCCGTAGCTGTACGCCGCTTTCATCTGGAAGCCGTGGCTCAGCGGCTTGGTGACTGCGCCCACCAGCATGAACGAGTTACCCTGGCTCTCGTTCGCCAGGACGAAGGTCTGCGTGACCTGATCGCCGGCGAGGTTGTTGAGCCTGGTGACGCACGCCCCGGTCGGATTGCTGGCCGAGTAGGTCTGGCCGGCGGAGGCGCACGTCGGGTAGGCGGTCGTCGCCACCCAGTGCATCCGGTTGTCGACGCCGACGTAGGCCTGTTGGGCCGCGGGCATGTCGGCGTTGTAGTACACCGTGCCGTGGACGTCGCGGCTGTAGACCGCCTCGCCCGTGGCCACGAGGCCCCACCACGGGAGTTTGCGGTCAACGCCGATGTTGCTTCTCCAGGTCTGCGGGAACTTGTAGTCCGGCACGGTCACGTCGAACTCCGTGCTCGTCGCCGGAGCGCCCGTGACAGTGGTCGGTTTGTAGCTGTTGATGTTCGGGTTGAACGGATAGGCCGTGGTGTTGTTGGTCGCGATAAACCCGGTCAGCATACCGGTCTGGCCGACCTGGTTCGAGATCCACACGTACGGCGGCTTGCCCGTAAACACGCCCGTGCCGCCGCGGACCTGCATGACCCGGTCCCCGGCCACGTCCCAGTTGAAGCCGACGCGCGGCGACCACAGCGGGCTCGCCTTGGGCATCCCGCCGGAGTTGAACGTCACGGGGTTGCCGCTCGGATCGCGGAACGTCAGAGAGTCGAGCTGGTAGTTGTCGTAGGCGGTGGGGCCGAACTTGGCCACGTCCACCCGCACGCCAGCGGTGAGTGTCAGGTTCGAGCGGGGCCGCCACTCGTCCTGCGCGTACCCGCTGACGTACCAGACGTCGAGCGGCTGGACCGGTTCCGAGTACCCCGGAATATTCATGTACCGCACCTGGAACAACTTCAGCGTCACGGGTGCGGGCCCCGTCCGGCTGGGGTTGGCCAGGTAAGCGTTGGCGTCAGTATAGAAGTCGCTCAGCGTGTTGTACACGTAAACGCTCTGCGACTCCGGGAAGAACACGTTGTAGGAGTGGTACTTCTCGAGCGACCCGCCGAAGGTCAACGAGTGGTTCTTGCCGTACTTCGTGACGCTGTCCTGGAGCTGGAAGGTGTTGTACTTGAGCTTGTTGTTGGGCGTGAACGGCTCGGCACCAAACGAGGTATAGGTCGTGCCGCTCCCGTCGAGAATGTCGACGAAGGGGAACATCTGCGCGATGGCGCCGCGGCTCTCGTCCTGGTGGGTGTAGCCCGCGATCAGGGTGTTGGCCAGGCTGGACCCGTGGAACGAGTTCCATTCGAGGATCCCGGACCTGATGTTCTCGAGAATCGTGTAGTTCGACGCCGCGTAGTTCAGGAAGTTCGACGAGAAGGTGCTCCGGCCGTTGCCCGCCGAGGTCGAAGACGACAGGTTCACTGGCGTGTTCGAGTTCAGCATGTTGTAGCGGAACGAGATCCGGTTCGAGCCGTTGAGGTTGTAGTCGGCCTTGACCAGGAACGGCGTGGCCGGCGTCGTCTTCATGATGCCCTGGTAGGGGCCGGTGTCGTACCCGAAGTTGGCCTTGAGGTACGCGCTCAACGTGTCGAGGTCGGACGCGAGCACGCGCGTGACGTTCCCGGTGATCGCCTGGCTGCCGTTGTTCGCGACGTAGGTGTTCAGCGGCCGCGTGTCCTTCTGATGCTCGTAACTCTCGAAGAAGAACAACTTGTTCTTGAGGATCGGGCCGCCCAACCACTCGCCGATATCCGTCGTCTTGAACGTGCCGGGGACGTACGCCTGGCCGGCCGCGTCGGTGCCGACAAACGACTGGTTGCGATAACGGTAGTAACCGGAGCCGACGAACATGTTCGTCCCGCTCCTCGTCACGGTGTTCACGCCGGCGCCGACGAAGTTGCCCTGGCGCACGTCGAACGGCGCGATGCTCACCTGGACCTGCTCGATGGCTTCGAGCGAGATTGGCGCGACGCCGGTGCGGTCGCCGGGCTGGCCGGCCAGACCGAAGGAGTTGTTGAAGTAGGAGCCGTCCACCGTGATGTTGTTCGACCGGTTGTCCACGCCGACGAACGAGCCGCTGCCGCTGTACTCCGGCGACAGGCGGGTCATGTCGTTGATGCGCCCGGACACCGTGGGCAGACTCCCCAGTTCGTCGCGGAGGACGGCCGTGGCCGCGCCGGTGCGGGAAGAGGCGAACACCGGGTCGGTCTTGCCCTCGACCGTGACCGTTTCGCTGACCGACGCCACCTTGAGCGTGAACACGACGTCGGTGCTCGTGCCGAGGCTGACCGTCAGGTCCTTCTGGACCTCGGTGTTGAACCCGGCAAGCACGGCCTTGACGGTGTACGGCCCGCCGACGCGCAAGGCCGGGAAGTCGAAGCGGCCGTCACCCCTGGAGACGGCCTCGTAGACAGTGCCCGAGGGTTCGTGCACGACGGTGATCGTCACTCCCGGGACAACCGCGCCCTGTGCATCGCGGACCACGCCGGTCATCGAGCCGGTCGTGACACCCTGCGCCATGACCGTCTGACCGATCGCGAGCAGCAACGCCGTGGCGATCGCGCATGCTACCGCCGATCTTCTTGTAAATTCCATCGCTGACTCCCTGAAAAGAAACAAAGACGACCCGGGCACACACGAGCCCAAACCCGGCGCGCAGACCCGGCACATACTACCTCAAGCGCGTCGCGGTACTGTAGCAAAATCGGTGTGACAATGTTCCGCCGCAGGCATCGGCCCGAAGCGACAGACGCTACTTCTTCTTGCTCTTCAGGGAGTACCCGGGGCGGGCCCAGACGGTCACCCCCTTGCGCACGACCTTGACCTCGATGCGCCGATTGCGGCGGAGCGGGTCGGGATTGCTCGAATAGTACCCGAGCACGTAGTAGTCGCTGGTCTCCGCGTCGATTCGCTTGAGCGCCTTGACGAAGTCGTTCTGGTTGACGACGGCGAAGCCGCCAGTCCCGTCGGCGATCACCTGCAGGCTGTCCTGGGCCTTCCTCAGGTAGTCCTGCCACTCGGTCTCGTCCACCTTCTGGTCCATGTCGACCATGCCGACCAGCCCGCGCGGATCGAGCGTGTAGAAGGTGACGTTCGCGCGGTTTGCCGAACGCGTGAGCTCGGACAACTCACGGGCGAGGTCGGCGTCGGCGAACTCCGCACCCACCTGGTTGTACAGACCAGTCGGGTCGTCGTTTTGGTTCGCGTACGCCGTCGAGTTCGCGCCGGTGCTCTGCTGCGTGCTGCCCGGGTTCTCGCGCTCCATCATCGCGTTGTTGACCGCCTGGGGAAACGGATTGAAGTCGTACCCGCTGCTGATGTAGATGAACGCCTTGCGACGGTTGTGCATCTGTTCGAGCTGCTCGAGCAGATCGTAGGCGGTCGAGAAGGCCACGTGAGCCCGGTAGCGGACCTCGGGAGGGCCCTCGCTCCCCGTTCCGCTCTCGACGATCTCGTTCGGGCTCAGGCCGCCCCCCGTAATCTTCGAGATCGCCTCGTCGATCCGCTTCGGGTTGTACGTCATGTCGATCGCGATCGACGAGGGCCCGGTCGAGACGATACAGAACATGTCGCCTTCGTGAATCACTTCCAACTTGATCTTCTTGAGGATGTCCTTGATCCGGCCCGACTCGCGGAAATCGAGATGCAGGTCGTCGAGGAAGATGACGAACACGCGCCCCGCCACGTCGCTGGTCGGCCGCGGTGGCGGCAGCACGATCCCCTCGCGCTGGGTCTGCACCGGGGCGGCCAGCGGACTGTACTGCCTGCCGCCGTGGAACAGCAGCATCTGCACGAGGTCCTGCTTCATGCCGTCCTCGTACACCTCGAACTCCTCCGGCTTGAGGTCCGCGACGAACTGGCCGCTCCCGTCGCGCGTGATGACGTCGGTGGTCACCATCTCGACGCCCGACCGGAACAGCGCCGGCGGCGTCGGCTGCGGCGGCACCACCTGCGGCACCGAGATCGGGCCCCTCGGCGCCGGGGCGCTCTGCCCCTGGCCCTGGTTCGGCTTCTGGCCCTGCGGGGACGGCGCGTGGCCCGCCAGTGTCACCGAGAGGAACACCCCGCCGAGCACGGCGAGACTCAACCGTTTTCCGTTCATCGACATGACCTCAGTATATCGCCGGCGGCCACGGACGGGCTGTCGGGAATGGCGAGAAGCTATCGGCGTTTGCGGGCGGCGGGCCGGGTCTTCGCGGCAGCCTTCCTCGCAGGCTTCGCCGTCTTCTTCGACGGGACCTTCTTGGCTCGCGCGGCCTTTGCCGCGGGCTTCCCTGCCCGCGTCTTCCTGGCGCCCTTCGCGACAACCGGCCGCCTGGGAGCTTTCGGCCTGGCCGGCTTGCCCTCGCGGGCGGCCGCGGCCTTCGCGGCCGCGCGCCGGGCGGCCCGGCTGGATACGGGCGCCTTGTAGACCATCGTGAAGCGCATCTGGTCTCCCACCAGATGATAGGTCCAGATCTCGGCCACGGGGATGTCGTGTTCAGTACACAAGCGCCGGGCCGGGTCGACCGAGCCGGCCGGCACATAGAGGTGGAACGCGAACTTGAGCTGGCCCATGCGGAGCCACTCGGCCATCGCCTCCAGGTTGTTGACCGACTCGGCGGTCTCGACCTCGACGATGATCGCCGGCTTGGTGGGGCGGCCGGCCGGCGCGAGGACCACGTCGGGATAGATGAGCGCTCCGGGCTGGCCCACCGACGCCACCGTTTCGCTGCCCTGGTTGATGCCGACGGCGTACTTCCGCCGCCATCGCTGCTGCAGCAGCCGGATGACCCGGTCGTGCTCGAGCTGTTCGCGAACCGGGCGCACCAGGATGGGCGTCACACGGCCTCCCTTGAGAACACCGCCAGACGCGGCAATGAGCCGATCAAGCGAGGAAGTATAGCATCAATGTCAACCCACCCACGGCGCGCCGGCATGCCCCGCCTCCGGGATGTGAGATACTGGGCTCTTTGCCGCGGGTCCGGAGACCACCCCATGAACGATCGATTCCTGCGAGCGTGCAGGCGCCAGCCCGTTGACGCCACCCCGGTCTGGTTCATGCGCCAGGCGGGCCGCTACATGAGCGAATACCGCGCCCTGCGCGAACGCCACTCGATGCTCGAATTGTGCCGGACACCCGACCTGGCGGTCGAAGTCACCCTGCAGCCGATTCGGCGCTTTCCGCTGGACGCCGCCATCATCTTCTCGGACCTGCTCCTGCCCCTCGAGCCGCTCGGCCTGCCCTTCGATTTCGTCAAAGGCGACGGTCCGAGGGTCGAGCGGCCGATCCGCGCGGAAGCGGACATCACTGCCCTCTCGCCCTTCGAGCCGCGCGAGAGCCTTGCGCCGGTCCTGGAGGCGATTGGTCTCGCCAAGATCGAGCTCGCCGGCCTGGTCCCGCTCATCGGGTTCGCTGGCGCCCCGTTCACGCTGGCGTCCTACGCCATCGAGGGGGGCCACTCGAACCACTTCGCGCACACCAAGTCCCTCATGTACGGCAACCCGGCGGCGTGGCACCGGCTCTGCGGCCTGCTGGCCGACACGGCGGCCGAGTACCTGGTCGCGCAGGTCGAAGCCGGCGCCGACGCCGTGCAGTTGTTCGACTCCTGGGTGGGGGCGCTCGGGCCTGCAGACTATCGGGAGTTCGTGCTGCCGCACAGCCGGCACATCTTCGACCGGCTGAAGTCGGCCGGCGTCCCGACGATCCACTTCGGCACCGGCACCGCCATGCTGCTGCCACTTATCGCAGAGGCCGGCGGCGACGTCGTGGGGGCGGACTGGCGCATCCCGCTCGACGAGGCCTGGGGGCGCATCGGCGCGGACCGCGCGATCCAGGGGAACCTCGACCCGACACTGCTTCTTGCACCACGGGATCGCCTGCTGGCGGCCGCCGACGACGTGCTGGGAAGAGCCGGCGGACGCCCGGGCCACATCTTCAACCTCGGGCACGGGATCCTGCCGGGGACGAGTGTGGCGGCGGTGGAGGCGCTCGCGAACCACGTGCACCAGTTCGGGATGGGTACCAAGCAGTAGATCATGTCCACCGCAGTTCTCCTGATGGCGCACGGCACGCCCTCATCACTCGACCAGATGCCGGAGTACCTGACCCGCGTGCGCGGCGGGCGCGCGCCGTCGGCAGAACTCCTCGCCGAGATGCGGCACAACTACTCGGCCATCGGCGGACGATCTCCGCTGACCGAGATCACGCTCAAGCAGCGCGACGCGCTCGCGGCTCGGCTCGGGGACCGAGTGCCCGTGGCTGCGGGCATGCGCAACTGGCACCCGTTCATCGCCGAGGCGATTGGCGAACTGGCCGGCGCCGGCGCGACCCGCGTCGTGGGGATTCCACTGGCTCCGCAGTTCTCCACGCTCAGCGTCAGGAAATATGCGCAAGACGCGCAGGCGTCCATACCGGTCGGCACGGCCTTCGAATGCGTCGGGTCGTACCATGCGCACCCGCGGCTGCTCGACGCGTTTGCGGCCAGGGTTCGCGAGGCCGGCGGCGTTCGGCCCGGCGAGCGGGTGGTGTTCACCGCGCACTCGCTGCCCGAGCGCGTGATCGCGTCGGGAGACCCGTATGTCGACGAGGTTCGAGCCACGGCGGGCGGCGTGGCCCGGCTTGCAGGGATCGACCGCTATGACCTCGCGTTTCAGAGCGCGGGCCGCACGCCCGAGCCGTGGATCGGCCCGGAGCTGAACGCGTTCATCCGCGAGCGCGCGGCTGCCGCCGTCCGGCGTCTGCTGGTCGTCCCCATCGGCTTCGTCAGCGACCACACGGAGATCCTGTTCGACATCGACGTGCAGGCCGCGGAGACGGCGGCCGCGTGCGGAGTCGAGCTTCGTCGGACGACATCGCTCAACGATTCGGAAGAGTTCATTTCGCTACTCGAGGACCTGGTCCGACAGCGTCTCGTGTAGTTGCATTGGCACATAGGTGTGCATGGCCGATCGGTACGACGTCATCATCGTAGGCGGCGGGATCGCCGGGCTGGCGGCGGCGTACGAACTCCAGCAGCGCGGGATTCGCTTCCTCGTGCTGGAGCGAGGCGCGCGCGCCGGCGGCGTGATCTTCACCGAGAAGATCGACGGCTTCACCTTCGACGCGGGCCCCGACGCGCTGCTCATCCAGAAGCCCGCCGCCATCACCCTCTGCAAGGAACTGGGGCTTGGCGATCGGCTGTTCCCGACCTCGCTGCCCCGCGCCGCCTACATCCTGAAGAAGGGGACGCTGCACCCGCTGCCCGAGAGCTCGATGCTCGGCATCCCGCGCAACGTCAGCGCGCTGGCCGCGACGCGGCTCTTCTCGCTCGCGGGCAAGGCGCGGATGGCGGCCGAGCTGTTCGTGCCCAGGAAGACCGACGGCGCCGACGAGTCGATCGCGTCGTTCATCGGGCGCCGGTTCGGCTCCGAAGCGGTCACCTATCTCGCCGAACCGCTGCTCGCCGGCATCCACGCGGGCGACGTGGATCGCCTCTCGATGCGCGCGCTCTTCCCGAGGTTTCTCGAGGCCGAGCGGAAGCACGGCAGCGTGCTCCGCGCGTTCCGCCAGATCCGCCAGCCCAAGTCGAGCCACGGGGCTTTCATGTCCCTGCCCGGCGGCCTCGAGGAGATCGTCGAGGCACTGCTTCGCGTGCTTCCCGGCGACGCCGTCTCGCTCAACGCCGGTGTCAGGTCGGTCGCGCGTGGCGACGGCTACCGCATCACGCTCGAGTCGGGCGACACGCTCTCGGCCTCCGCCGTCGTCGTCTGCGCGCCGGCCTACGTGGCGGCCAACGTCGTGCGCCCGATTGATGGCGACCTGGCCGCGCTCTGCGAGCGGATTCCGTACGCTTCAAGCGCCACGGTGACGTTCGGGTATCGCCGTGCGGACGTGGCGCATCCGCTGCACGGATCGGGCTTCGTGATCCCCCGCGTCGAGAAGACCCTCATCATGGCCGGCTCGTGGATCTCCTCGAAGTGGCGCGACCGCGCACCCGAGGGTTATGTCCTGCTGCGGGCGTTTGTCGGCGGCGCGCGCGACCCGGGGGCCTTCCGGCGATCCGACGACGACCTGATTGCCGCGTCGAAGGCGGAGATGGTAAGGCTGCACGGGATCACCGCCGAGCCGCTGTTCGCCAAGCTCCACCGCTGGGAACGCGCCAACGCCCAGCACAATGTCGGCCATCTGGATATCATTGCGGAGATCGATCGCCGGCTGTCCGGCCTGCCCGGGCTCTACGTCACCGGGTCGGGCTTCCGAGGCGTCGGGGTTCCCGACTGCGTCGCGGATGCCCGCAAGACGGCGGCGGAAGCGGCCGCCTGGGTTCGCGCCCATCGAATCGAGTGACTATGACGCACCCCTCACGCACCATGCTCTTCCGTCTTGCCGTCCTCGCCGTCGCGCTCGCGCTGGCATCGTCTCTCAGTCGGGGCGGAGCGCCGCCCCAGCCGCCGCCCCGGCCGTCGTCGCAGCTTTCGCCCGAACTGAGCAAGCTGCTGGGGCAGATCAAGCAGGCGGACACGGGACTGCTGGCGGTATCGGAAGAGGATGGGCGCTTCCTGCGCGTGATGGCGGCGGCCAGCCGCGCCAAGCGCGCGCTCGAGATCGGATCGGCCAGCGGGTACAGCGCGATCTGGATCGGCCTGGGCGTGCGCGAGACGGGCGGTCGGCTCGTGACGATCGAATACGATCCCGGCCGCGCCCGCGAAGCGGCCGACAACGTCCGGCGGGCCGGCCTCGCCGACATCGTCCAGGTCGTGCAGGGGGACGCGTTCAAGGAGATTCCCCGGCTGCCGGGCACGTTCGACTTCGTGTTCCTCGACGCGTGGAAGAAGGACTACAAGCGGTTCTTCGACCTCGTGCTCCCGCGCCTCGAGGGCGGCGGCGTCTTCCTCGCGCACAACGTCGTGAACAAGGGGAAGGACATGCCGGACTTCCTCCAGGCGATCGAGCAGCACCCGAACGTGCTGACCTCGATCATCACGCCGGCCGGCGAGGGAATTTCGATTTCCTACAAACGAAGGTGACTCGAGGTTCTGGTGAGCCGGGTGGGGATCGAACCCACGACCACCGCATTAAAAGTGCGATGCTCTACCACTGAGCTACCGGCCCTGATGGCGGGAGGCCGCCACGCCGGATCGGACGGGCCGGCGCGGCGTCTTCCGGTCATCGTAGCACAACCGTTGCGGAGTGGCCGGCGCCGCCCGGCCTCCATGGCGGCGTTCCTGTTATCATTCCCCATCACATCCCCAGGACCGCGAGTCCGGCCGCACCAGGTCATGCCGCGCGGATGACTGAACGGCCGCGAGTCGCCAGCAGGGAGCTGGCCATGGCCATCCGTCGAATCGGCATTTTGACCGGCGGCGGCGACGTGCCCGGGCTCAACACGGTCATCAAGGCCGTCGCGATCCGGGCGCAGAGTCACGGCATCGAGGTCCTCGGCCTGCGTCGGGGCTGGCTCAGCCTGCTCGACATCGACCCGGGCGACTCCGCATCCGTGGATGCCCTGGTGCTCCCATTGCCGCCCGACCGCGTGCGCACAATCGATCGCACGGGCGGGACGATGCTGCACACGTCGAGGACGAATCCGGCCAGCCTGAAGCCGGAGGACGTGCCGACGTTCGTCCGGCAGGAGGACAGGCTCGCGCGTCCGGACGGGCGCGTGGACTGCACCCGGCATGCCCTCCGCGTGCTCGAGCACCTCGGCCTCGACGCGCTCATTGCGATCGGCGGCGACGACACGCTCAGTTTCGCCAGTCGCCTCCACCAGGAGCGCTTCGCCGTCGTCGCCATCCCCAAGACGATGGACAACGACGTGTTCGGGACCGATTACTGCATCGGCTTCTCCACCGCCGTGACCCGGTCGGTCGACGCGATCATGAACTTCCGCACGTCGGTCGGCTCGCACGAGCGGATTGGTGTCGTCGAGTTGTTCGGGCGCAACTCGGGCGAGACGTCGCTGTTCGCGGCATACCTGGCCGACGTCGATCGGGCGCTCATCTCGGAGGTGCCGTTCGATCTCGACCGCCTGGTGGCCCTGCTGGTCGAGGACCGCAAGCGCAATCCCTCGAACTACGCGCTCGTCACCATCTCGGAGGGCGCGCGCCCGGCGGGGGGCGCCATCCACGAATCGGGTGAAGAGGATGCCTACGGGCATCGGAAGCTGGGCGGCATCGGTTACGTCGTCTCGCAGGAGATTCGGCGGCGCAGCGGCGTGAACATCATGTACGAGCAACTGACCTACATCCTGCGGTCCGGGGCGCCGGACTCGCTGGACCGGATGGTGGCGGTCTCCTTCGGCACGCTGGCCTGCGACCAGGTAGCGAGCGGCCACACCGGACGGATGGTGTCGCTGCAGCAGGGCGTCTACACGACCGTGCCGCTCGACCTCGTGGTGGCGGGCAGGAAGCGCGTGGACGTGGCGGCGTTTTACGATGCGCTGAACTACCGTCCGCGCGTGTTCGGGA
Source organism: uncultured Acidobacteriota bacterium (assembly GCA_963727765.1). GTDB lineage: Bacteria > Acidobacteriota > Vicinamibacteria > Vicinamibacterales > Fen-181 > FEN-299. Next base: position 420,277 of record CAVSGZ010000007.1, on the reverse strand, counting down.
TGATGGGGAAGCCGATGTTTCTGTACTGACGCGCGGGCAGCTCACGGCTCGCGACTTGCGGCCGGCGCGTTGCCCTTCAGAAATCGCGCGTGCTAGACTTGGAAGTTCATTCCGCACGTCCCCATCGTCCAGAGGCCCAGGACGTGGCCCTTTCAAGGCCAAAACACGGGTTCGAATCCCGTTGGGGACGAATCCCTCCTTCGCACCCCGCCCCGCAACCCGCTTGCCTCGCCCGCCGCTTGGCGGTAGAGTCGGCCGGTACGAGCCGAGGGGTTGTATGGGAAACTCGGACGACGCCGCCGACCGCATCCCGCTGCTCCTGAAGATCCATATCGCCGTATGCCTTCTGGCAATACCGAAGGCCCTGTTCAGCAGCACGGACCATAGCAGGACAGAGGTTTACAGCATCCTCTTCGCGTGGTGCGCTGGTCTTGTCGTCCTCTACGCGCTCATGTTCAAAGGCAAGCAGTGGGCCCGCTGGGTGGCGGCCCTCTGGACGTTTCCCGCTGGGTGTGCCCTCCTACTGTGGGGGCCAGTCGACCGGTTCGTCGCCAGCCGACGCGTTCGCAACTAACCTGTGGGGCGGTTTCTACTGAACTCTCGCTACGCCGCCCGCCTCACAATTCCTGAGAATTCCACCGTCCACATAATTGCGGTTCCCGTTGGGGACGCCAAAGTCCTTTCTCGTCTCCCCCCGCGGTAACCTCGTCCTTCCTTCCAGTCATGTACTCGCAGACAATGCGCGGAGGCATCCGATGCTCGACTTGCGGCGCCTTGCTCGCATCCCCTCTACACGCGCTATTGCCCTTCTGGTCGCTCCTCTGACCGCACTACTGGCCGGCAACTGCGGCCCCAGCGGACTCCCGCCCTCCGACTTGTTCGTTGTCCAGGTCACTCCGGTCCAGGCCACTGTTCAAGTTGGCGGCACCCTGACCCTGACGGGGAACGCTACCGGCTTCACGAACTACACACATACCGAATTCCACCTGTGGTGGATGCAGGAGGAGCTTGACGGCCCCGGCACGTCGAATTGTGCGACTACCTCGTGGGTGCCTCCGGCGACGCTCTGTCCATGGGGGTACCTGACGGTCACTGCCGGAGATGCCCTCCCGAGTACGGTGACGTATCACGCACCGGCCACACCCGGCAGGTATCACCCGATGTTCCGAGTGATTCTAGGGGGCAGCGGTACTTGGGACTTGATGTCCAAGGACGCGACGGCCACGATCACCGTGACGCCCTAGGACTAGCGCCGCCGCACACTCATTCGATCTCAAGCCGCCTTGCGCGGGACTACAACGTCCAGCACGCACGTCCAAAGGGCCTCATCTCCCGTTGGGGACGCAGACCTCTGCCCCGCCTTCGTTCTGCTATGCTGCGATGGTGATCCGCCGCTCGCCCGCCGCGAGTCGCGCCGATCGTGCTCGTGGCGGGAAGCGGAGAGGCGGGTCCGCGCGTGGAGCGACGGGGACTCTGACGCGGTGGAGGTCCGAGATGCGGCCCAGAACCTGGTGTGGCGTGTGCCTCGCGCTCTTGGTCGCCGCCACGGCTGCATCGCAGACGCGCGCGCAGAACATGCAGAGGTGCGGCAGCCCTGACCCGATGACGAGGTTCGACGGCTGCCTGGCGCTTCTCACATCGGAGACCGACCTCCGGCTGCTGGTGCCGGCGCACGTGAACCGGGGAACCGCGGCCCTCGAGCTCGGGCAGGACGACGTCGCGCTGGTGAGCTTCAGCCAGGCGCTCATCGAGGCGCCCAGTCATGTCGATGTTTACATCTACAGGGCCATCGGCTACGCGCGCAAGCGGCAGTTCGACAAGGCCCTGGCCGACTGCAATCAGGCCCTCCGGCGCGGCGCGAGGGTCCCCGGCCTGTACACGGCCCGTGGCTTCGTGTACCTCAGCCTCGGACTACCCGACAAGGCGCTTGCGGATTACGACAAGGCCCTCGAGGTCGATGCCAAGGATTCATTCGCGTGGTACCGGCGAGCCTGCCTGCTGAGCGAGCAAGAGCAGTACGACCGGGCGATTGCGGACTTCGACCACTACATTCGGCTCGAGCCGAACGACCCGCGCGGTTTCCTCGGCCGCGCGGCAGCTCGTGTCAACGTCGGCCAGCCCGAGAGCGCCATCGCCGATTACGACCGGGCTCTCGGGCTCAAACCCGACACGGGTGCGTTCGGCGATCGTGGTCTGGCGTACCAACTGTGGAGCGAACTCGAGCCTCCGGCCGCAGATCTCAACACGATCATCAAGCTCAAGCCGACACGGCCGGAGGCGCTGCTCGCACGCGGGCTCTCGAAGTTCCTCGCGGGCAATCTGGCCGGGGCCGCCGCAGACGCTCGGAGTTTCATCGACTCGAGTCCGTCGTCTGATCCGAGCTTCCCTTACGGCGTACTCTGGGAACATGTCGCACGACAGCGCCTCGGGCAGGACGACGCCGCGGAACTCGCCGAACACACGGCCAAGCTCGATCTCACGCGGTGGCCCGGGCCCGTGCTGCGATTCTACCTGGGCCAGACGACCGCAGAGGACTTGCGCTCGGCCGCCGCGGTTCCAGAGGCCGGGGAGGCCAGTCGCCGGGTGTGCGAAGCGGACCTCTTTGCGGCTGAGCGCGCGTTGTGGCGAGAGGAAGAGGAAGCGGGCGTGCTGCTGCTGACCGCCGCGCGTGACGGCTGCCAGAAGGGCTCCTTCGAGCATCAGGCCGCGGTCACGGAGCTGAAGCGGAGTGGGGATTCACGCCGCGAGTGAGAGAAACCAACAGGGCTGGGACGGGTCGCGGGCGTCGGCGCCCGGCGACTCGGAATCGCGGCCTCTCGATCAGATTCCCAACCGCACGGCTGTCACCCGCGCCTGGCCGTCGCGCGGTTCGGGGTTCTCGACGACGAACACTAAGTCTCGACTATCCGCAGCCACGTAAAAGACGACGGCCCACTCGTCCCAGTTGGGCGGCGCGTTCTGCCAGCGAACGAACGACTCCGGGATTGCGCGGTCGGGCAGCGATCGCCTCCCCGCCGAATCCGAAATCGACACCTGGTGGTGCAGGATCCCCTCGATCAAGGACCTGCGGCTCCCGAAATCGAGGCCGTCCGGCAGCGTGTGCCAGTGCACCGTCACAACCACCGCCTTCTTTCCCGGCTCGTCGCGGAAGACGTTCAGCGGTGGCGGCGGGGAGGGCGCCGGGCGCGCGCCCCGCACCGAGAACGCGTAGGGGCCGACCGTGATCTCCTCGCCGATCGCGGCCTGGCGCGCAGTGCTGCCCGCGCATGAGAGCGCGAAGAGGCACGTCCATCCGAGCAGCGCCATTGCCCTCGCGCCGTCCAGGACGCCGAACGGCGTCTGCCGGCCGGCCTTACCGGATCGCGTAGTAGCAGCGCCTGGCATCCTCGTGTGCCTGCGAGCCCTGGCCGAAATTGTCTTCGTTCGGGTATCCGAGCGCGGAGCCGTACTGGGTAGCAGCGTGGAAGACCGCACTGTTGAATCCCTGAACGGCGGCCTCCGGCCACTTCATGGCGATAGTTCCCGAGTCGCCCCAGAAATCTCGCTCCATGCCGGTCCGACGGATCAGCAGCCGGACCCTGGCGTAGGCCTGGCGAGCCGCCTCCTTTTCGTCCCGCGATGCTCTCTCGTGCACCACGGCGCGCAGCGGCCGCTCGAGCGCGTCGAGGGCGGCGAGAATTTCGCCGGCGCAGGCCCGATACTCGGCGCCGGTCACGGCGAGTTTCCGATTGGCGAACCCGTCACACGGTGTGGGTTCAGCCTTCACGCACGCCTGCACAACGAGGAGGATCGGCAGCAGTGCGGCGGCTGATCGCTTGAGGAAGGTGCGCATCCTGTCACCCACGCGCACGCATTCTACCCCGCCTCGCACTTTACGAATCCCCAAAGGCAGGAAAGGGCCCGATCCGTTTGGGGCCCGCCTCGGGGGAGTGCCGACGTGGTCGCGCTGCAGTCCATCCTCGCCGCGAGTGGGCTCTCCGACAGACCCTGTGCGGCTCAACCGGCGGCCGGTCGCATGAAGATCAGGTCAGCTCGTCCTCCGCCTTGGGGCGATGCCAGACGAACTCCCCTTGCAGCTTCACCAGCTTGATCGCGGTGCCGTTCACCTCGCCGATGATCTTCGGGCTCCAGTGCTCGCTGAACTGGCTCAATTTGTCGGCGAGGTTGATGGGGTCCATACACGATTCCCATGCCGGCCGTGCTGGCCGAAACCAAGCCGGCCCTTCGAATGGACCAGATTGAGATCGTCGCGCCAACCCGCGTGCCGGGGAGTAGGATGAACGGAGAAGTCTGTCTCGCCCTCTGAGGCGGGTCGTTCAGCGAGAGATGTCATGAAGGCCATCATCGTGCTGTTCGCAGCCGTCGTTGCGGCCGCCTGCGCGCATGGCGGACCGCCCGAAACCCGCACGCGCGCCCAGGCGCAGGCCGCCGAGGATGAAGCCAGGCTTGCTGCGGAGCTGAACGGAAGGACTGCCGGCCCGGCGCAGGACTGCGTCAACGAGCGCGAACTGGGGAGCAACGAGTCCTACGGCGGGCGCGTCATCCTCTTCCGCGGTCCGACCGACGATGTCGTCTTTGTGAACCGGCTGCCGGCCGGTTGTCCCGGCCTCGACTCCGGGCGGGCGCTCAGGGTGCGGACCCCGGCGGCACGGCTCTGCCGTGGCGACATCGTGACGGTGTTCGACCCCGCGAGCGGCACCGACCTGGGCGGTTGCAGCCTCGGTCAGTTCACGCCCTACCGCCGGGCGCACGCTGCGAAGGTCGAGTAGCGCGGCCCCACGTGCGAAGCCCGCGAGGCGCCTCGAAGGCGAGGAACGCACCATCCCCTACCTCTGAGCGAATTCGACCTTCTTGTATCCGGCCGGGACGTCGAACGTCGCCTTCCCGATGGGCCCCTTGTCGATGGAGGTGACGACCATGGTGCTCCTGGTCTCCATCCCCATCATCTTCATGGTCGTGATCTGCTTCAGCGCGAAGCCTTCAATCTGCTTCATCGCATCGAAGATCTTGCCCATGTCGAACATCGGGTTGCGAGGCATCCGCATCCTGATCGCATCGTAGTACTGGGGAGGCACCTTCAGGTCGGGAGCGGCCCAGATCTCCATCGACATCGGCCCGGTCACCAGGTACTTCACGGTCGCGTAGCCGGCGATGGGCTCCCCGGCGCCAGCCTTGGTGACGGTGACCTCGGTGCTGGCTCCGCCCATCATCTTCTGCATGGCCGCCATCGCCTCCGGCGGGAGGTTCTGAGGGACCGCGCCGGCCTGGTCCATCATCGCCTGCAGTTCCTGAAACGTCACCTCGCTGTAGGTCTTCTTGTTGTTGTCCACGAGGATCATCCGGCCATCGTCCAGGCGGAGGATGGTGTCGGTGCCGTCCGAGGAGCTGCGCTTGACGGCGCCGGTGGTCATGTAGGTGGTCACGGTGGAGGTCCGGTCACCGCCGCGGCCGCCCGAGGCCATCTCCGTCCCATGCAGCGTCAGGTCGCCGGTCACCAGCTGCGGGGCGGCATGCACGATCAGCCCCAGGCTCATGGACACCAGGAAGGTCACGATCCCGAAGACTCGCCTGTTCATATGCAGCTCCCTTGTCGATGACGTAGTTTCTGGCGCACTGGCCCGCATGCGGCGACCGACACGGGCCGACCGGGGACGACCCGGTCGAGTATCCGCCGGCGCCGGACTCCGTTCAAGCCGATTGTTCGCGCACTCGAGGACAGAGGCGCTCGAAGGCGCGGGGCGCAATTGCAAAACCGTATCGACCGTCCCCGTCTTGCCATTCACGTGCCGCCTCGATTCGTCACCAAGCGGGGACGTCAATGGACAAACTGAGCAGACGCTCCCTGGTTCCTGCGGGGAGAGACGGGGGCACCGCTCTTGCACTCGTCTGGCACGAGGGCATGGTTCTGCCCTGCGAGGAGCCTGGATGCGACAAGCTCTGCCGTTTCACGCACTGACGCTGGCGATTGCGCTCGTGGCCGCGTCCGCGTCGGGATCGGGCGGCCAGGGCATCGCAGCCGTTCGGCCCGGCGAACCCCTCGCCTCGTTGGAGCAGGAGACGCACGCCAAGGTCAACGCCTATAGGGTGTCCAGGGGACTGGCCGCTCTCGCCTGGAACGAATCAATCGCCGAGCAGGCCCGCCGGCACAGCCGCAACATGGCCAAAGGCACCGCCGGCTTCGGCCACGACGGCTTCGACACGCGCGCGCACGATCTGGTGAAGATGGTGCCATGGAGCAGCGTCGGAGAGAACGTGTTCATGCTGCTCAACCTGCCCGACCCGGCGGCTGTTGCCGTCGCCGGCTGGGTCGACAGCGAAGGGCACAGGGAGAACATCGAAGGCGACTTCGACCAGACCGGTGTCGGCGTCGCCCGGGCATCTGACGGTTCCCTCTACTTCACGCAGATCTTCATCAAGTCCAAGCAGCCGCACCGCTGACCGCGCGCCTACCCTCCCCACACCCAGAAGAGCGGCAGGAGCCCCGCGACCGCGAGCGCGATGAGGAGGGCCAGGCTCATCCGGCCTGTTCGGCGGTCCGACGCGACGTAGGCGTAGACGCCTTTGGCGATGTTGTTGCTGCTGGTGGCAATCAGGACCGCGATGGCCGCCGACACCAGCGGCGTGCTCCGGCCGCCGGCTTGCGTCACGCCCATGATGAACGGGTCCACGTCGGTGAGCCCCATCACCCCGCCGAGCGCGTACAAGCCGACGTGGCCGAGATAAGTCACCGCCGCCTGTGTGGCCACCAGCATCGCGACAAACAGCAGCGCGAAGACGGAGGCCGCGCCCAGTTCGAGCGGGTTCTTCGCCGGCGCCACCTGCCCGTCCGCCGCCGCCGCGCCGTCGGGCACGCGCGACCAGGCCCAGCCCGCCCCGAGCGCGCCCACGGCCAGCACGAGGAACGGCGTGCCCAGAAGCGACAGCAGGTCCGGGTTGAACAGGCCGACGAGCACCGCCAGGCGCAGGTACATCACGCCCGACGCGATGAGCGTCCCGCCCGACAGCAGGTGCGGCCGGCCCTCCCTCGCCGCGCGCCGCGCCAGGACCAGCGTCGTCGCCGTCGAAGAGTAGGCGCCGCCTAAGATCGCCGCGAGGACCACTCCGCCGCGCCCGCGCGTCACGAGCTGGATGACGTAGCTGCCGTAGGACACCGAGCTGACGGCCACGACGACGAGCCAGACGTGGAACGGGTTGATCCGGTAAGGCCCGAACTCCTGGTTCGGCAGCACCGGCAGGACGACGGCCGTCAGCAGGAGGAAGGTCGTGAAGGTGAGGATCTCCTCGCCGCCGATCCGCTTCGACAGTCCCTCGAGCGCCGACTTGAGCTCCAGCAGGAAGGCGCCGGACACGCTCAGCGCGGTCGCCACCCACAGCGCATCGCGCGCCACGAGCGCGCCGGCCAGGTAGGTGGCGAGTGCCGAGATCTCGGAGGTGGCGCCGGCCGTCGCCGTCGTCTGGAGCTTGTGCCAGTAGGAGATCCACAGGAAGCCGGCTACGGCGGCCATGCCGATCACCACCGGCAGCACCTGCCCGCCCGACAGGTAGGCCGTGGCGTAGCCCACGAGCCCGATCAGTGGAAACGTCCGAACGCCGCCGAACACGTACTTCACGCCCGCCGTCTTGTGCTCCTCCCGCTCCAGCCCGACCAGGAAGGAGAGGAACAGGACGAGGACGATCTTGACCGCGTCCGGCGTCAGCACCCGCTCGACGCTGCCCATGACGCCGCTAGTCTACCGCCGCCCTCCCCCGGTGTCACCCGGAGAGTCGATCGATGTCGCCCCCTGCTCGATGCCGGGCCGAACTTCCGCTAGGATTGATCGATGCCGCTGCCGGTGGCGCTCCGCGCCCTCGCCCATCGCAACTACCGCCTGTTCATCGCTGGACAGCTCATTTCGCTCATCGGCACCTGGATGCAGATGGTGGCGCAGGGGTGGCTGGTCTACCGCCTCACCAAGTCGTCGCTGCAACTTGGACTGGTCGGGTTCGCCTCGCAGATCCCGGTGTTCCTGCTCTCGACGGCCGGAGGCGTGATCGCGGACCGGTGGCCTCGCCGGCGGGTGCTCATCCTCACGCAGTCGGCCATGATGGCGCTGGCCTTCATCCTGGCGGCGCTGACGATGACCGGCACGGTACGGATGTGGCACGTGTTCGTGCTGGCGTCACTGCTCGGCGCGGCCAACGCGATCGACATGCCGACCCGGCAGGCGTTCGTCATCGAGATGGTGGGCAAGAACGACCTGGTCAACGCCATCGCCCTCAACTCCTCGATGGTGAACGGCGCGCGGCTCGTCGGCCCGGCGGTGTCCGGCGTCCTGGTGGCCGCCGTGGGCGAGGGATGGTGTTTCCTCTTGAACGGCGTCAGCTTCCTGGCCGTCATCGCCGGGCTGGCCATGATGCGCCTGCCTCGCGCGGTCGCCAGGGCCGCGCAGGGGGGCGTCGTCAGCCGCGTGGTGGAGGGGTTCGGCTACGTGGCGAGGACGGCGCCGGTCCGGGCGCTCCTCCTGCTGCTCGGGTCAGTGAGCCTGATGGGGATGCCGTACACGGTTCTGGGCCCGGTCATTGCCGAAAAGGTCCTCCACGGCGGTCCGAGCGCCTACGGCCTGCTGATGTCGGCGGCAGGCGTCGGCTCGCTGGTCGGCGCGGCGGCGCTGGCGGCGAGGCGAACGACCCCCGGCCTGCTGTACTGGACGCCCGCCGCGGCGGCCGGCTTCGGCGCCTCGCTGATTCTCTTCTCGCTCTCGCGCACGCTCTGGCTGTCGGTGGCGCTGCTCATCCCGGCCGGCTTCTGCATGATGATCCAGATGGCCTCGGCCAACACGCTCATCCAGTCGATGGTGCCCGACCGGCTGCGGGGGCGCGTCATGTCGGTCTACGCGATGATGTTCCTCGGGATGACGCCGTTCGGATCGCTGCTCGCCGGGCTGCTCGCCCACCCGTTCGGCGCGCCGGCCACCGTCGCCATCGGCGGGATGGCCTGCATGGCCGCGGCCGCCGTGTTCGCGTGGCGGCTGCCCGGCTTCCGCCCGCTGGCGCACGCCCTGCTCGAACACCAGCGCGGCGTGCAGGACGCCGAGCTGTGAGACAATGATTTGCCCCCGCTTCATCCCGCGAGGCGGCCATCATGTTCAGAATCGAAGAGGCGTTCGACACCCAGATCCTCGCTGTGCAGAGGAACCGGCCGGTGGTCGTCTTCACCGAGCCGCTCGACCCCAGGGTCCTCGAGGCGGTCTGCCATCTCACGCGGTTCATCAAGCCGGTGCTCCTCGCCTCCGAGGCGGCGGTTCGCTCGGCGGCCGCGGAGTCGCTCGGGCACCTGGATCCGTCGCGCGTGGCCTATTCGCTCAGCGAGTGCGCGTTTGTGGACATCGCGACGCGGCCGAACCTGGTCGATGAGTTCAGTGCGGACTGCCTGACGCATCCCGGCTGCCGGCGCGACGTCCAGAGCCCCGAGGAGGCCAGGCGCGCGGTGGCGGCGCCAGGCCTGTTCGGCGTCTACGCCGTCCACCTCGGCCACGCCGACGTCGTGGTCGGCGGCGCATCGTACGGCCCGCGGCAGTTCTTCAGGCCGATGCTCGCGCTGCTCGCCAACCGGCCGGTGGTCTGCGAGGTCGGCATCTTCGTGCTGCCCGACGACTTTCCCGAGGGTTACTACCCGCACAACATCGTCGTCTTCGGCGACGTCGGCGTGAACGCCGTGATGACGCCCGAGATCCTGGCCGAGGTGGCGGTCGGTACGTGCGCGGCGGCGCGGGACCTGATCCCGGAGGACGTCCTCCCGGAGATTCACGGCGCCATCGTGTCCTACTCGCACCGCGGCTCGGATGAGGGGCCGTCGCCCGAGATGGTCCGGAGGGCGCTCGGGCTCATCCCGGATCTGCTGGCCAGGCGCGTGCAGAGCGGCGCGCGCTACGCGAGCATCCGGATCACAGGCGAGGTCAAGTTCAGCGCGGCGATCTCGCGGCGGTCGGCCGAGCTCTACGGGATGGACGGGAGCGCCGGCGGCACCAACGTCATCATCAGCCCGAACCTCGAGACCGGCAATCTCCTCTACCACCTCTACGCCGCGCGGTTCCCGACGGCCAAGAAGTTCCCCGTCATCTTCGGCGTGGCGTTCCGCGGCGTGGACCTCGCCATCGACTGCACACCGGAGGACGTGCGGCTCGCCGTCAAGGCGACGATTCTCCGCCTGCAGCGCGATGGCCGCTGGGCCCGCACGCCGAAGGACACGTTCTTCCGCCGCCACCGCGTGCTGGTCGTCAATCCGGGTTCGACGTCGACGAAAGTCGCCGTGTACGAGGGCGACCAGGAGACCTGGTCGCGCGAGATCCAGCATACCGGCGAGGAGCTGGCGCCGTTCGCCGGCCGGCGGATCACCGACCAGTACGACTTCCGGCGGCAGGCCGTGCTGCGTTCGCTGGCCCAGTTCGGCCTGACCGTCGGCGACCTCGACGCGGTCTGCGGGCGCGGCGGTCTGCTCCGCCCGCTGCCCCACGGCACGTATCGCGTCAACCAGGCGATCCTCGAGGACCTGAGGGCCGGGGTCGGCGGCGACCACGCCTCGAATCTCGGCGCGCTCATCGCGCACGAGCTGGCCGAACCGGCGAGAAAGCCGGCCTTCATCGTCGACCCCGTCGTGGTGGACGAGGTCCCCTCCCGCGTGACGATCACCGGCGTGCAGGAGCTTCGGCGGCGGGTGATCAGCCACGCGCTCAACCAGATCGCGTCGGCCCGGCGGTTCGCGCAGGAGCGCGAGACCTTCTACGAGAACGTCAACGTGGTCGTCTGCCATCTCGGGGGCGGCATCTCGGTCGGCGCGCACTGCCACGGCCGCTACATCGACGTGAACAACGCCCTCGATGGCGAGGGGCCGTTCTCGGCGGAGCGCTCGGGCAGCCTGCCGGTTGGCCAGCTGATCGACCTCAGCTTCTCGGGCAAGTACGCCAAACCCGAGCTCAAGCGCCTGAACAAGGGAGCCGGCGGCCTGATCGACCTGCTCGGCACGGCCGACCTGCGCGAAGTCGAGCGCCGGATGGCAGAGGGTGACGCGTGGGCCGCCGAGGTGTTCGACGCCCTCGCCTACCAGGTGGCCAAGGCGGCGACCGCGCTGCTGCCGGCGTTCGAGGGGCAGAGGGTCGACGGCGTGATCCTCACTGGCGGGATGGCCCGTTCCGAGCCGCTCGTCGAGCGAATCGAGCACTACCTGTCCGGCATGCCGTGCGGCGTCACTGTCTACCCGGGCGAGAACGAAATGGTCGCGCTGGCCATGGGCGCGCTGCGCGTGCTCTACGGCAAGGAGCCGGCGCGCGAATACGAGCCGGCCGAGGCGGTGGTCAGGTGATCCAGGTGACGAGGACGCTGGCCCTCGACGAGCGCGATCTCGACGAGCGGTTCGTCCGCGCCTCGGGGCCCGGAGGCCAGAACGTCAACAAGGTGGCCACGGCCGTCGAGTTGCGCTTCGACATCGGCCGCTCGGCGCTGGCCGACGACGTGAAGGCGCGGCTGCGGGCGCTCGGCGGCACCCGCGTCACCGAAGACGACGTGCTGATCATCGACAGCCGCGAGCACCGGACGCAGCGCCGGAACCGCGATGCGGCGCGCGACCGGCTCGTGGCACTCCTCCGCGCGGCCAGCCGTCGTCCGCGCCGACGCCTGCCTACCTCACCGACCTCCGGCGCCCGCGAGCGCCGCCTGGCCGACAAGAAGCGCCGCGGCAGGCTCAAGTCGGGGCGCCTCCATCCTGCCGATGACGACCCGAGAGGGTGAGAGCCTCGAGCGTGCGCCTCTACGGCGTTGCAGCATATAATCCGCCGAATTGTCGCCCCGCCTCCCGCGGGGCCGTTGTGGGGGTCGTCTGATGAACCGTCGCCGTTTCCTCCCCGTGCTGCTCCTGCTCTTCGTCGGCAGCGGCGCTGCCGCGCTGGTTTACGAAGTGGTCTGGTTTCAGCTGCTCCAGCTCGTGATCGGCGTCTCGGCCATCTCGCTCGGGCTGCTGCTTGGCACCTTCATGGGCGGCCTCTGCCTGGGGAGCCTCCTGTTTCCGCGCCTCGTGCCGCCCGGCTACCATCCTTTGCGCGTCTACGCGCTGATCGAAGTGGCCATCGGCGTCATCGGCCTGCTCGTGCTGGTCGTCGTCCCGCTGGTGGCCGGCGTGTACACCGCGTGGGCCGGCCCCGGGGTGTTCGGCCTGCTGATGCGAGGCGCCGCCGCGGCCGTCTGCCTGCTGCCGCCCACGCTGCTGATGGGCGCCACGCTGCCGGCGCTCTCGCGCTGGGTGGAATCGACGCAGAAGGGCGTCTCCTGGCTCGGCCTCTTTTATGCCGGCAACACGCTCGGCGCTGTCCTGGGCAGCCTCGTGGCTGGGTTCTATCTGCTCCGCGACTACGACGTGCCCACGGCCACCTTCGTCGCGGTCGGTCTCAACGCGCTGGTGGCCCTGACGGCGCTGGTCGTCGCGGCCGTGGCCCCGTACGGCGCGTCGGCCCCGGCGCCGGAGTCGGCGAAGAGGGAACCGGACTCGTCGGCCATCTACATCGCCACCGCGATCTCCGGCCTCACGGGACTTGCAGCCGAGGTCGTCTGGACGCGCATGCTGTCGCTGGTCATCGGCGGAACGACCTACGCCTTCTCGCTGATCCTGGCGGCGTTCCTGGTGGGGATCGCCCTGGGAAGCGCGGTGGCCTCGGTCATGGCCCGCGACGCCCGGCGCGCGCGCCTGGCCTTGGGCTGGTGTCAGGCGCTGCTCGCCCTCGGCATCGCGTGGGCGGCCTACATGCTCTCGGCCTCGATCCCCTTCTGGCCGATCGATCCCTCGCTCGCCGACACGCCGTGGTTCAACTTTCAGATCGACTTCGTCCGCAGCCTGTGGGCGGTGCTGCCGGCGACGCTGCTCTGGGGCGCCAGCTTCCCGTTCGCCCTGGCCGCGCTCCTCGAGGAGGGCCACGACCCCGCCAGGCTCGTCGGCCGCGTGTATGCGGCCAACACGGTCGGCGCCATCGTCGGCGCGCTGCTGACCAGCCTCGTGCTCGTGGCGGCCATCGGGAGCCAGCACACGCAGCAGCTGCTGATCCTGCTCTGCGGCATCTCGGCGCTGGTCGTCCTCGAGCCGGCGGCGGACGCGCGGCCGGCGGGCGCGGCGTGGAGCCGCTTCGCCGTCATCGTCGTCCTCATCATGGCCGGCTGCGGGACGCTCATGGCCCGCGCGGTGCCGGAATTGCCGGGGCTGCTGGTCGCCTACGGCCGCTTCACGGCGGTCAAGTCGAACCAGGGTGAAGTGCTCTACATGGGCGAGGGACTCAGCTCGTCGGTGGCGGTCACGCGCCTGAGCAACGGCATCCTCAGCTACCACAACGCCGGCAAGGTGCAGGCGTCGAGCGATCCCGAGGACATGCGCCTTCAGCGGATGCTCGGGCACCTGACCACGCTCACGCCGGCGCACCCGGCATCGGTGCTGGTGATTGGCTGCGGAGCTGGCGTCACGGCCGGGGCCGTGTCGGTCGACCCGGCGGTCGAGAAGGTGACGATCGCCGAAATCGAGCCGCTCGTGATTCACACCGTGTCCAAGTACTTCAGCCGCTACAACCACGACGTCATCCGCAATCCGAAGGTCCGGGTGCGGGAAGACGACGCGCGGCACTTTCTGGTGACGACCAGGGAGAAGTTCGACGCGGTGACGTCGGACCCGCTCGACCCGTGGGTGAAGGGCGCGGCCATGCTCTACACGAAGGAGTTCTTCGAGCTGGCCAAGCGCCACCTCAATCCCGGCGGCGTGGTGACGATCTTCGTGCAGCTCTACCAAAGCAACGAGGAGGCGGTGAAGAGCGAGATTGCCACCTTCTTCGACGCGTTTCCGAACGGCGTGATCTTCGCCAACACGGTCGACAACGCCGGCTACGACCTGGTGCTGCTCGGCCAGGTGGAACCGACCCGCATCGATGTCGACCAGTGGCAGGAGAAGCTGGACCGTCCCGAGTACCGCGTGGTCGCCGCCTCGCTGCGCGAGATCGGCTTCCCGTCGGTGGTCGAGCTGCTGGGAACCTACGCGGGCCGGGCATCGGACCTGAAGGGGTGGATGAAGGACGCGTCGATCAACCGGGATCGGAACCTCCGCCTGCAGTACCTCGCCGGCATGGGGTTCAACCTGCGGATGAGCGGGACGATCTACAACGACCTGATCGCGTACCGCCGCAGGCCGGATGGGCTCTTCTCGGGGTCCGAGCGCATGGTCTCGATGGTGTGGGACGCGATCGAGAACCCGCCGGCGAGGTGAACCCGGCGCTCAGCGCGCCGGGGCCTCGGTGGTCCAGTAGTCGCCTCCGCCGCCCTGCCTCTCCATGAAGCCGAAGTCCACCAGGTGGCGCCGCAGTCGCGCCGTGTCGGCGCTGAACCGCCGCAGAACGGCGTTGACGTCCTTCTCGCCGTAACGCCGCCCGGGCTCGAACGCCTTGATCACGTGGCGGAGGAGGGCCAGCTCCTTCTTGCGCTGGGCCGGAAACGCCCGGATCCGCCCGTCGTCGTCCAGGAAGGCGGCCAGGACCTTCCGGTCGAACGCGTCAACCTCGACGTCGGCCGCCACGGCCGGCAGCGTCGCGTCGTTGAGCAGGCGGAGCGCCATGGCCGCCAGCGCCCCCTCCTCCAGGCGGTAGATGCTGTAGTAGCCCTCCGCTCGAGCGCTGACCAGATCGATGGCCGACAGCCGCGCCAGGTGGTGCGAGATGGTGGGCGAGGTGAGCCCGAGTTTGGCGGCCAGCTGCTCGACCGAGTGCTCCTCCGCCGCCAGCAGGGCGACGATCTTCAGGCGGTTTGGGTCGGCAAGGGCCTTGAAGAAGGCCACCAGTTCGTCGGTCCGGGCGTCGTCTGCCATCGCGATCTCCGTGAAACTACATCGACACTGCTCGAACCAGAGTGATTGGTTTCACGCCCCCGAGTCAAGGGGGATCAGGCCGGTCGCCGCGAATCGAGATCGTCCCAGTGCGCGTAGGCCGCCAGCAGCTCCGCCTGGAGCTCCTCGAGCCGTACCATAGTCTGACTGATGGTGTCCGCAGTTTCCTTGTAGAACTCGGGGGCCGCCACCGCGGCGTGCAAGCGCCGTTGCTCGGCCTCCAGCGCCTCGATGCGGGCCGGCAGAGCGTCGAACTCCCGCTGCTCCATATAGGACAGGCGCTTCCTGACCTGGGCCCCAGACGCCTCGCGCGCGGCCCCGGGTGGAGACTGGACGACCTCGCGGCCGCGGGCCGCGCCTTCGGGCGCCTCCAGGGCGGGTTCGGCCGAGGCGAGCCTGGTTCGCAGGTAGTCTCCGTACCCGCCCACGTATTCCGAGACGCGGCCGCCGTCCTCGAACACCAGCGTGCTGGTCACGATGTTGTCGAGGAACACGCGGTCGTGGCTGACCAGGATCAGCGTGCCGGGCCATTCGACCAGTTGCGCCTCCAGCAGCTCGAGCGTCTCCAGATCGAGGTCGTTGGTCGGTTCGTCGAGCACCAGCACGTTGGCCGGGCGCGTGAACAGCCGCGCCAGCAGCAGCCGGTTCCGCTCCCCGCCCGACAACGCCTTCACAGGGGAGCGAGCGCGCTCGGGCTGAAAGAGAAAGTCCCGCAGGTAGCCGTGCACGTGACGAGGCCTCCCCGACACGACGACGACCTCGCTGCCATCCCCAATGGTCTCGAAGACGGTCCGTTCCGGGTCGAGCTGGTCGCGCTGCTGGTCGTAATAGGCCACGTGCACGTTGGCGCCGATCCGCACCTCTCCGGTATCGGGCTGCAGCTGCCCGAGCAACAGGCGCAGCAGCGTCGTCTTGCCGACGCCATTCGGGCCGATGACGCCGACCCGGTCTCCGCGCATGATCCGCGTCGAGAACGCGGCCACGACGGACTGGTCGCCGAACCGCTTGCTCACCTCCTCGGCCTCGAACACGACCTTCCCCGACGGATCGGCCTGTTCGACCTGGAGGCGCACGGTCCCAATCAGCGCCCGCCGCGCGGCGCGTTCCTCGCGCATCTTCAGCAGGGCGCGCACCCGGCCTTCGTTCCTCGTCCGCCGCGCCTTGACGCCCTGTCGCAGCCAGGCCTCCTCTTCCGCCAGCTTCCTGTCGAACTTCTCCTGCTGGCTGGCCTCGGCTGCCAGCGCTTCTTCCTTCCTGCGCAGGAACGTCGCGTAATCGCCCGGCCACGACGTCAGACGGCCGCGGTCCAGCTCGACGATGCGTGAGGCGAGGCGCTGGAGGAAGGCGCGGTCGTGCGTTACGAAGAGGACCGCGCCGGCGAAGTCGGCCAGGTAGTTCTCGAGCCAGCAGATGGCGTCGATGTCCAGGTGGTTGGTGGGCTCGTCGAGCAGCAGCAGGTCGGGCTGCGACACCAGCGCCCGGGCCAGCAGCACCCGTCGCCGCCAGCCTCCCGACAGCGTGTCCACCGCGGCGTCCGCCGGCAGGCCGAGGTGCGCGAGCACCTGCTCGACGCGCTCTTCGAGCCGCCAGCCGTCGCGCTCTTCGAGCTCGTGCTGCAGGCGCCCGAGCTGCTCGAGCCGGGCCGAAGACCCGTCTTCCGCCACCATCACGGCCGCATGATGGTACGCTGCCACCAGTTCGCTCAGGCTGCCCAGCCCCTCGGCCACCACGTCGAACACCGCCCGCTGGTCCGAGAGCGACGCGTCCTGGTCGAGTCGAGCCGTTTTCAGCCCGGCCTGCCGCCACACCGAGCCCCCGTCCGGGGCCGCCTCCCCGTTCACGATCTGGAGGAGCGTCGACTTCCCCGTCCCGTTGCGTCCGATCACCGCCACGCGTTCGCCTGCCTCGATCTGCAGGCTCGCGTCCTCGAGCAGCGGAAGGTGCCCGAAGGCAATCGACACGTGGTCCGCGGTCAGGAGCGGCATGTGACGACGGTACCATGAACCGCCCCTCAGGGGTCGGAGACCTTCGGAGATTGCCTCCACGCCGCAGATCGGGTACAAGCGTGAGACACGATCGTGCCCCCAACGAGGAGTTCCGGATGTTGACGACTCGACCCCGCCCCGCGGCGACCCGCCGCATTGGTTTCGTGCTGCTCGCCGGCCTGGCCGTCCTGGCCGCGACGCTGGTCGCGCAGGACCGCCTCAAGAGCATGCCCGGCTACGACCAGTACCAGAAGATGAGCAAGGAGATCGCCGGCGCCTTCAAGTCCGGTGCCGTCTCGGTGACCTGGAAGGACAGCGGCGCGGCCATCGAATACCAGAAAGACAACCTGGTCTACCGGTACGACATCGCCACGAAGACGACGACCGAGGTCGGTCCCGCGCCCGAACGGTCCGGCGGCCCGGGATCGCGCGGAGAAGGGCGCCCGCCTGCGGCCCAGGGCGGCGCGCCAGAACGCGGACGTCAGGTGGCGACGGCGCCTTCTCCCGACGGCCAGTTCAAGGCGTTCTACAAGGACCGCAACCTCTGGCTGAGCGAGGCGTCCGGCGCGAACGAGCGGGCGCTGACGACCGACGGCAACGACAAGGACCGCATCAAGTACGGCACGGCCAGCTGGGTGTACGGCGAGGAGCTCTCGCAGACCACGGCCATGTGGTGGTCGCCCGACAGCGCGAAGCTCGCCTACTACCGGTTCGACGAGAAGCAGGTGGACGACTACTACCTGCAGATGGACCAGACGAAGCTGTACAGCCGGATCGACGTCGAGGCGTACCCGAAGGCGGGACGGCCCAATCCGGTGGTCGACCTCTACGTCTTCGACCGCGCCAGCGGAAAGACCGTGAAGATCGACGTCCGCGACGGCAAGCCGTTCGACAACGCGGTGGTCGGCCACTACGTCTACAACGTCGCGTGGTCGCCCGACGGCACCGAGCTGCTCTTCAACCGCACCAACCGCCGCCAGGACATCCTCGAACTCGTCGCTGCCAACCCGGCCACCGGCGCCTGCCGCGTCGTCATTCACGAGGAATGGCCCACCGGCTGGATCGAGAACCGGCCCACGATGGTCTTCCTGAAGGACGGCCACCGGTTCATCTGGGAGTCCGAGCGCAACGGCTGGCGGAATTTCTACCTGTACGACCTCTCGGGCAAGCTGCTGCTCCCGCTGACCTCGCACACGACGTTCGAAGCGGTGGCCCTCGTCAAGGTCGACGAGGCCGCGGGCCTGGTGTTCTACACCGCCCGCGACGGCGACAACTACCTGAAGACGCAACTGCACCGCGTCGGCCTCGACGGCCGGAACAACGTGCGCCTCACCGACCCGGCCTTCAACCACTCGATCGGCAGCTGCATGCCGAGGCCGGCCGGGGCGCGAGGCGGGCCCGGCGGCGCGGGCGGTGGTTCCTGCGCCGTCGCGCCGGACGACCAGCACGTCGTCGACGTCTACCAGACCCATGACAAGCCGCCGGCCACGCGCCTGCTCGACGCCACCGGCAAGGCGGTCGCCGAACTCGCGGCCAGCGACATGGCCAAGTACGACCAGCTCGGGTTCAAGAAGGCCGAGATATTCACCTACCTGGCCGCCGACGGCAAGACGACGCTGCACGGGCTCATCAGCTTCCCATCGAATTTCGATCCGGCGAAGAAGTACCCCGCGCTGGTGCAGGTGTACGGCGGACCCGCGTCGGCCAGCAACACCGCCCGCGAGACGTTCGTGCCGCCGGTCGCCCTGACCGAGTACGGTTTCCTCGTGCTCAACCTCGACTCGCGGGCGACGCCGGGCATGGGCAAGCGCACGCTGGACGCGATCTACCTGAAGCTCGGCCAAGTCGAGATGGACGACATGGCTGAAGGAGTCAAGGCGCTCTGGAACCGACCCTACTTCGACAAGCAGCGCGTCGGGATCTACGGCACCTCCTACGGCGGCTACTCGTCACTGATGTGCGTGCTGCGCCATCCCGAGGTGTTCCGTGTCGGCGCGGCCTCGTCGCCGCCAACCGCGTGGTACCACTACGACAGCATCTACACCGAGCGGTACATGTGGATCCCGGAAGAGAACAAGGAGGGCTACGAGGCCGGCAGCGCGATGACCTACGCCGACAAGCTGAACGGCCGGCTCCTCATCTACTACGGGACCGCCGACAACAACGTCCACCCGACCAACTCGATGCAGCTCATCGCGGCACTGAGGAAGGCGGGCAAGAGCTTCGAGGTGCAGGTCGGGCCAGACGCGGGCCATTCCGGCGTGGCGCCGGACCGGATGATGGAGTTCTTCATCGAGAACCTCGTGCTCAGCACTCCGCCGCCGGGGGGCGTTCCAGAGCCTCCTCAGGCCGGACAGCGGCCGGCCAACGCCGAACTGGCCACGTTCCCGTCCTCCTGGACCTACCGCCCCGGCACGAAGGCCCCGGCCTTTCCGCACGGGATGGTAGCCTCCAACTGCGCGCTGGCGACCGAGGCCGGGGTCGAGATCCTGAAGGCCGGCGGGAACGCGGTCGATGCCGCGGTCGCGGTCGGCTTCGCGCTGGCCGTCGCGTACCCGGAGGCCGGCAACATCGGCGGCGGCGGCTACGCGGTCGTTCGGATGGGCGCGATCAACTCGGCCCTCGATTTCCGGGAGACGGCGCCGGCGGCCGCGTCTCGCAACATGTTCATCGGCCCGGACGGCAAGCCGACTGACGGGAGCCTGGTCGGCTACCGCGCGTCAGGCGTGCCCGGCAGCGTGGCCGGCCTGCTGGCCCTGCTCGACAAACACGGCACGCTGCCCCGCTCCACGGTCATGGCCCCGGCCATTCGCCTGGCTCGCGACGGACTGGTTGTCGACCAGATCTTCAGCACCTCGGTCGCGCAAAACTCGGACGTCATCGGCAGGAGCGCCGGAGCCAGCCTGTTCCTGCCGGGCGGCCACGCGCCGGTCCCGCGCACGCGGTTCGTGCAGGCCGATCTCGCGCGGACGCTGCAGGCGATCGCGGACCGCGGTGCGGACGGCTTCTACAAGGGACCCGTCGCCGAGGCCGTAGCCGCCGAAATGCGGCGCGGGCACGGCACGATCACCGCTGCCGACCTTGCGACCTACCGCCCCGCCTGGCGCATGCCGCTCGTCGGGAGCTACAGGGGCCGGCAGATCGTCGCGATGCCGCCGTCCTCCTCCGGCGGGGTCACCACGATCGAGTCGCTCAACATCCTCGAGGCGTGGCAGGACGTCGCTCCCTGGAACAGCGCCCTGGCCCTGCACCGGCTGGCGTCCGCGTTCCAGCGCGCCTTCGTCGACCGAAACAGCACGCTGGGCGACCCCGCGTTCGTGAAGATGCCGCTCGATACGCTGACGAGCAAGGCGTACGCCCGGAAGCTGCACGCGGGAATCCCCGAGGCCAGGGCCACACTGACGTCCTCGCTCAAGCCCGTGGCCAGCGAGGGGACGGACACGACCAATTTCGCCGTGGTGGATCGGAACGGCAACGCGGTGGTCATCACCACAACGATCAACGGGCTCTACGGGTCGGGGGTCTGGGTGCGGGGAGCCGGTTTCTTCATGAACCAGGAAATGGACGATTTCGCTGTGCAGCCCGGCACGCCGAACCAGTTCGGCCTCGTGCAGGGCGAGGCCAACGCGATCGCCCCGGGCAAGCGGATGCTGTCGGCCATGTCCCCGACCATCGTGCTCGATCGGGACGGCAAGGTGCTGCTGCTCGTCGGTGGCCGCGGAGGCCCGCGGATCATCACGGCCGTCGTCCAGGCGGTTGTGAACGTCGTCGACTACGGGATGTCGCTGGCCGATGCCGTGGGCGCGCCGCGAATCCACGATCAGGCGCTGCCGGACCAGCTAGAGTACGAGCAAGACGGCGTGCCGGCCGACGTCGTGGCCGCACTGAACAGAATGGGGTACAAGACCCAACCCGGAGCCACAGGATCGCTGACCGCCATCAAGCGAACCGCGACTGGCTGGGAGGGCCTGTTCGATCCCCGCAAGCACGGCCTGGCTGCGGGGTATTGATCGGATTACACTGCTCGGATGAGTATCCGAGCCCGATCGTTCCTGGTCTGCTCCGTCGTTTTCGCCCTGATCGAAGTCGCGCCGTCCGCGCGGCAGGCCGTCTCGCCCGCCGCGCCGTCCCGGGATCTGCTTCGGGCCTGCTGCGGTGATCTGCGCTACCGCATGATCGGCCCCTTCCGCGGTGGCCGCACCAAGGCCGCCACCGGAGTCCCGGGCCAGCCCAACGTTTTCTACATCGGCGCCTGCAACGGCGGCGTGTGGAAGAGCACCGACTACGGCCGCGTCTGGACGCCGATCTTCGACGACCAGCCAACCGGGTCGATTGGCGCCATCGCCGTGGCGCCTTCCAACCCGAACATCGTCTACGTCGGCAGCGGCGAAGGGCTCCAGCGCCCTGACCTGTCAACCGGCGACGGCATCTACAGGTCGGCCGATGCGGGCAGGACGTGGCGGCACCTCGGTCTTCGCGACGGCCAGCAGATCCCGCAGATTGCCATCGATCCGCGCAACCCCGACCGCCTGTGGGTCGCGGTGCTCGGTCATCCCTACGGCCCGAACGCCGAGCGCGGCATCTTCCGCTCGACCGACGGCGGCGGGACGTTCCAGAAGGTCCTCTACCGCGACGAGAACACGGGTGGCATCGACGTCGTCGTCGATCCGTCCAACGCAGACGTCGTCTACGCCGCGCTGTGGGAGAACAGGCAGGCACCCTGGGAGAACGGCGAATTCACGGGGTCGGGCAGCGGCCTCTACAAGTCGACCGACGGCGGAACGACCTGGCGGCAGCTGACGGCCGGACTGCCTACCTACGCGCAGAACCACCTGGGGCGGATCGGAATCGGCATCTCCCCGAGCCGGCCGCAGCGAATCTTCCTCACCATCCAGGCCCGCGACCGCGCGGGTCTGTACCGGTCGGACGACGCCGGGGAGACGTGGACGCTGGTCAACGAGGACCCGTGCGTCACCGAGCGCGAGGACGACTTCGCCGAGGTCAAGGTCGACCCGAAGAACCCGGACATCGTCTACACGGCCAGCGTCGTCACCTGGAAATCGGTGGATGGAGGGCAGACGTTCACGGCGCTGCGCGGCTCGCCTGGTGGCGACGATTACCACCGGCTCTGGATCAACCCCGACAACCCGGACATCATCCTGCTCGCCTCGGACCAGGGCGCCGTCGTGACCGTCAACGGCGGCAGGACTTGGAGTTCCTGGTACAACCAGCCGACGGCCCAGCTCTACCACGTCGCCGCCGACAGTGCCTTTCCCTACCGCGTGTGCAGCGGCCAGCAGGAGAGCGGCTCGGTGTGCATCTCGAGCCGCGGCGACGACGGGCGGATCACCTTTCGCGATTGGCACCCGGTGGGAGTCGACGAATACGGCTATGTCGCGCCGGACCCGCTCGACCCCGACATCGTGTACGGCGGACGCGTCACCCGGTACAACCGCCGCAACGGAGAGGTGCAGAACATCGCGCCCGTCGTCGCGCCGACCGACGAGAACGCCTACCGCGTGATCCGCACGCAGCCGGTGCTCTTCTCACCGCTCGATCCGAAGGTCCTCTACTTCGCGGCCAACCGCATCTGGAAGACCACCAGCGGCGGAGAGCACTGGACGGCCATCAGCCCGGACCTCACGCGCGCCAGCTGGGAGGCGCCGGCCAACGTCGGCAAGTACCGCGGGTCCGACGAAGCGAAGCCGTCGAGGCGCGGCGTCGTCTACACGATCGCGCCCTCGCCGCTCGAAGCCGGACGCATCTGGGCAGGGACCGACGACGGGCTGATCCACGTCACGACCGACGGCGGGCAGCACTGGACCAACGTAACGCCGCCCGAGCTCTCGCCTTGGGCCAAGGTGTCGTTGATGGACGCTTCGCACTTCGACGCCAACACCGCCTACGCCGCCGTCAACACGATCCGCCTCGACGACCTGCGCCCACACATCTACCGCACGAGGGACGGTGGCCGCACGTGGACGCACATCACCTCGGGCATTCCCGACGGCGGGACGGTCAACGTCGTGCGGGAAGACCCGAAACGCCGCGGGCTCCTATTCGCGGGGACCGAGCAGTCGGTCTACATCTCCTTCGACGACGGGGATCACTGGCAGTCGCTGCGGTTGAACATGCCAGCCACGTCGATCAGGGACCTCATCGTGAAGGACGACGATCTCGTAGTCGCGACCCACGGGCGATCGTTCTGGATCCTCGACGACATCACGGCGCTGCGCCAGGTGAACGCGGCGGTAGCGGAGGCCAGCGTCCATCTCTACAAGCCGCAGGACGCATGGCGGGTGCAGTGGAACAAGAACACGGACACGCCGCTGCCGTCCGACGAGCCCGCCGGGCAGAACCCGCCAGACGGCGCCGTGATCGACTACTGGCTGAACTCCCATTCACCGGGTCCGGTCGTGATCGAGATCCTCGACGGCGCCGGCGCCGTGATCCGGCGATTCTCGAGCGCGGATCCGGCCGAGCCGGTCAAGGACATCGGCAACTGGCCGGCGTACTGGATCCGACCCGCGCGAGTGCCGGCGGCAACGGCCGGCATGCATCGATTCGTCTGGGACCTGCACTACCCGCCCCCGAAGTCATTCGACTGGTCGTACCCCATCGCCGCGACGCCGCACGACACGGCCAGGGAGCCCAAGGGGCCGTGGGCGATGCCGGGGACTTACACCGTGCGCCTGACGGCCGGCGCAACGACCCGGACTGCGCCGCTCGTCGTGAAGATGGATCCGCGCGTGAAGACGCCGCGCCTCGGGCTCGAACGCCAGTTCGCGCTGTCGATGAGGCTCTACAACGCGATCGCCCGCGTGCATGACGAGATCCTCCGGCTCGAGGCGGGCTCGCCGCCGCTGCCAGCAAAGCCGGAAGAGCCCGCGCCCTGGGCTGTTGGCGATTCCCCCGACGCCGTGCTGCGACGGCTCTACGACCAGCTGTCCGGACTGTTCGGCACGATTCAGGAAGCCGACGTCGACCCGACGCCGGCCGTCGTCGCGGCGGTAGAGGCGAGCCTGGCGCGCGTCAAGTAACTGGCGGGCGCACGTGCGGTGGGCCGGCGCCGAGACGCCGGCCTACTTCACGATCGTCTGATACACGAGGTAGCGGAACTTGTCCTGCACGTCGAGCGTGCCCGCCGGGATGAGCTGCGTCAGGAACACCGCCACGAGCTTCTCCCTGGGATCGACCCAGTACTTCGAGTAGTAGGCGCTGCCCCACCCATAGGCGCCGAGCGAATCGGGACGGCCCGCCGCGCCCACGTCCTCGGTCGTCTCGAAGCCCAGGCCGAACCCCAGGCTGCCGTCTTCGCGATAGAGCCGGCCCACCTGGTTCGACGTCATCATCTCGACCGATTTCGGGCCGAGCAGCCGCACGCCGTCGAGCTCACCGCCGTTGAGCAGCATCTGCAGGAATCGCGTGTAGTCGCCGGCCGTCGACAGCAGGCCCGCCCCGCCGCTGAAACAGGCTCGCGGCCCGTCCACGTAGTCTCCCTGGCCCGTCCCCTTCTCCGGCGCCCGCGCGATCTTGCCGTCCGCGCCGAGCGAGTACACGGTGGCCAGACGGTCGCGCTTGTCCGGCGGAAGGAAGAAGCTGCTGTCGACCATCTTGAGCGGCTCGAAGATCCGCGTCCGGAAGAAGTCATCGAGCGTCATGCCCGACGCCTTCTCGATGACGGCACCGAGGAGGTCGGTCGAGTAACCGTAGACATGACGCTCACCCGGCTGTGCCGCGAACGGCAGCGAGGCCAGCCGCTCCATCAGCGTGCCGATCGGATCCGCCCTGTCCGACAGGTACCAGCCAAGCAGCCCTGCGCTCTTGTAAGCGGCCTCGGCCGGCCCGTTTCCGTACCAGATGCCTGCCGTGTGCGTCAGCAGGTCGCGGATCGTAATCTCGCGCTTCGCCGGCACTGCTCCATATCGCCCGGTCCCTGCAGGGCCCGGCGCCACGACGGTCGTGGCCTTGAACGCCGGGATGAACCGGGAGACCGGGTCGGCGAGCCGCAGTTTCCCCTCCTCCATCAGCATCACCGCGGCGACCGACGTCACGGCCTTGGTCATCGAGGCCATGCGGAAGATCGTGTCCTTCCGCATGGGGACGCGCTTCTCGACGTCCATCCACCCGACCGGCTCGTCCACCGCGACCTTGCCGCCTCTCGCGATGACGACTACGGCGCCGGCGATCTCCTGCTGCTTGACCGAGTCCTGCATGAAGGACACGAGACGCCCCACGCGCGGTGTCGACAGGCCCACCGCCTCGGGCGTCGTCGCAGGCAAGCCCTGCGCCCAGGCCGCGGCACCCGCCAGGAGCGTCACCGCCGCCAGCACACCAACGAGTCGTCTTCTCATCGTCGTTGTCCTCACCCGCCTCTTCCCTGCCTTCTCAAGCGCGACCGCCGGGCGTGCGCCTGTGCAGCCGCAGCGCGCTCGGCGTCACCGCCAGGCCGCCTCGGGCCGTGCACCGCAGCTCGGCCGGCATCATACGTCCCACGGCATAGACGGCGTCGATTGTATCGTCGAGGCCGATGGGATTCACGTAGCCGCCCATCGCGAGGTCGGCGCAGACGAACGCCGACGCGGCCGCCGCGGCATTCCTCGTGTGGCACGGAATCTCGACGATGCCGTGCACCAGGTCGCAGACAGACCCCATGGTGTTCTGGAAGGCGATGGCCGCGGCGTCGGCGGCCTGGCGCGCCGTCCCACCCGCGGCCTCCACCACCGCCGCGGCCGCCATGGCGCCCGCGGCGCCGATCTCGACCTGGCAGCCGGCGACCTCGGCGGCGAACGTCGCACGGCACGACACGATCAGCCCCACGGCCGCGGCCGCGAACAACGCCCGAACCGCCGCGGCCTCCCCGAGTCCCCGCTCTTCCATCAGCGACACGATCGCGCCGGGAATCACGCCCGCCGACCCGCCGGTGGGCGCCGCGCAGACGACGCCCATCGCCCCGTTGACGTGCATGACCGCCATGGCGCGCGCGGCCGCCCGCGTGTGCAGGCCGCCAACCGCCACCTGCTCTGCCCGCTCCGCATCGAACACGCGGCGGGCCGTCGGCGTGAGCAGCTGCATCGGCGCGGCCGTCGCGCTCAGCCCGTCGCGAACTGCGGCGCGCATGACGGCGAGGCGGCGAGCCATTTCCGCGACGACAGACTCTTCGTCAAGGCCCAGCTGCTGACACTCGTACGCGATCCCGACCTGGCCGAGCGAGCACCCGCGATCCTCGGCCAACGCCAGCATCTCTTCAGCCGACTCGAAGAGCGGCTGCCCGTGTTTGACGTGGGCTATCGGCGGCAGCTCGCGTAGCGAGCGCACGCCGGGGACGGCGCGAACGCGAGCCCCAGCGCCCGGCCCAAGTGGCGTGACGCGCGAGACCACCAACAGGCGAGCGTCTCCTCGATCGATACGCACCGCCTCCCCGAGAACGCCGCCATCCCTAGCGATGACGTCCATCGCCTCGGCCTCGGCGGCAGCGTCGATCTCGACGAGCGACACGTGCGCCTCTCCGCCCAGGCTGACCGGCCAGTCGTCGACTCGTGTCACTTCGATCGCCCCGCCGCCGACCGATTTCGCGCGCAAGGTGACGGAGCGGCCATCCGCCCCTGCCAGCGACAGGTCGACCGTGTTCGGATGGTCTGCCTCCAGCAGCGGCTCGACGCCAAATGTCAGGTCCAGACTCGCGGTCCTTGCCTCTGCGACCGCGTCGAAGAAGCGCGCGTCGGTGAGCGGCCATCCCAGCAAACCCAGGGCGAAGGCCCGGTCCACCCCCTGTTCCTGGTAAACCCTGGCGTAGGACCCCGCCGGGTCGAACCTCGCGTGCGCCCGCACAGGATCCGCCCCGAGCAGGGCTCTCGCGATGAGTGCGATGTGATACGACCCCGCGGTGTGGGAACTCGACGGCCCCCGCATAACGGGGCCGAGGATGTCGTTGAAGATGCCGGGTGCCTGGTGACTCACGGTCTTGTACTCCGCTCGGAAGCGTAACACCGCTGGCGACTCTGTGCTATCGTGGCGCGGCCCGGAGCACAGCACCCATGCACCTTCAACTCGTCGATTGGGTCATCGTCGCCGTCTCGCTGCTGGTCTGCTTCGTCCCCGCCCTGTTCTTCGGCAAGCGGGCCGGCCGCAGCACGTCGGAGTTCTTCGTGTCCGGGCGCGCGGTGCCGTGGTGGCTCGCCGGCCTCTCGATGGTGGCGACCACCTTCAGCAGCGACACGCCGAACCTGGTCACCGACATCGTGCGGCGGAACGGCGTCGCCGGCAACTGGGTGTGGTGGGCCTTCGTGCTGACGGGCGTCTCGACGGTGTTCTTCTACGCGAGGCTCTGGCGTCGCTCGGGCGTGATGACCGACCTCGAGTTCTACGAGGTCCGCTACTCCGGCACCGCGGCCAGCGTCGTCCGGGGCTTCCGCTCGGTGTACCTGGGGCTGTTCTTCAACTGCATGATCATGGCGACGGTCAACCTCGCGGCGTGCAAGATCGCGGGGGTGCTCTTCGGACTCGAGCGCTGGCAGACGCTGCTGCTGGTCGGCAGCCTGAACGTCGTGTTCGCCACCCACTCGGGCCTGTGGGGCGTGCTCGTCATCGACATGGTGCAGTTCTTCATCAAGATGACGGCGGTCATCGCGGCGGCCTATTTTGCGCTGCACGCGCCCCAGGTGGGCGGCCTGAGCGGTCTCATCACGAAGCTCTCGGTGGCCAAGGGACCGGGCGGCATCAACTACCTCAACATCCTGCCCGACTTCAGGAGCAACTGGGACCTCGCCGTGGCCGTCTTCGTGATGCCGATCGCGGTCCAGTGGTGGGCGGTCTGGTACCCCGGCGCGGAGCCGGGCGGCGGCAGCTACATCGCGCAGCGCATGCTCGCGTCCAAGTCCGAGAAGGACGCGCTCGGCGCGGTGCTCTTCTTCAACGTCGCGCACTACGTCCTGCGCCCGTGGCCGTGGATCATCACGGCGCTGTGCTCGATCCTGGTCTACCCGCATCTCTCGGACATCCAGGCGGCGTTTCCGCATCTCGACCCGCACCTGCTCGGGCATGACATCGCGTTCCCTGCGATGCTGAAGTTCCTGCCCGTCGGCTTCATCGGCCTCATGGTGGGCGGCCTCATCGCGGCCAATTCCTCCACCATCCTCACGCACCTCAACTGGGGCGCGTCCTACCTGGTGCACGACTTCTACCGGCGATTCATCCGGAAGGACCGGGGCGAGAAGCACTACGTGGCTGTCGGCCGCATTGTCACGATCATCCTGTTCTTCGCCTCCTCCGGGATGGTGTACCTGCTCGATTCGGCGAAGGATGCCTTCGACATCATTCTCCAGATCGGTGCGGGAACGGGGCTGCTCTACCTCGTCCGCTGGTTCTGGTGGCGCGTCAACGCCTGGTGCGAGGTGGTGGCGATGGTCGTGTCGTTCGCCGTGTCGATCGGGATCCTGATCCTGGCGAAGATGGGCCTGCCCCTGAGCACGCACGTCGCCCTGTTGGCGACCATCGCGGTGACGAGCGCGTCCTGGATCGCCACCGCCTACCTCGGGCCGGAGACCTCTCGCGAGACGCTCGTGGCCTTCTACACCAGGATCCGGCCGTTCGGGCCGGGCTGGGAGCGGATCAGGCGCGAAGCCGGTCTCGAGAAGAGAGGGCAAGTCGACGATGCCGACAACATCCCGCTGGCGCTGGTCGGCTGGGTGTCGGGGTGCACGGTGATCTGGTCGGCCCTCTTCACCGTGGGCAACTTCCTCTACGGCCGTCTGGGTTACGCGTGCTTCCTGCTCGCGATCTTCGTGGTGTCGGGCGTGGTGCTGCTGCGCGTCATGCAGCGGCTGTGGCCGAGCGATTCCGAGGCAGCGGTTTCGCCTGAGCCTTGAGCCCTGCCCTTCGACTCAGGCGCACGGCGCCCTCGCTCAGGGCACCCCGAGCACCGTCGAGGGGTAAGCCTAGATTAGGCGCGCGTCGAGTTCCGGATGCCTCAGGACCACGTCTTTGACGATGTCGATCCAGGCGTCGCGGCGCCCCTCGGGAAGCCGCTCGAAGGGGATCTTCTTCTCCGCGAGCAGGGTGTCGACGAGCTGGTCGATCTGCCGCATGAAGAACTCGTCGGTATCGCGCACCCCGTCCGCGGCGGCCTGACCCGAGATCGGCACCTTGAAGAGCAGCGTGTAGGTCTTCATCCAGTGGTCGATGAACCGCTCGACCGCCTTCTGCCGCCCGCAGGCGAAGCTCATGTAGGCGTAGTTGTCGAGCACCGCGCGGTCGCACACGACGACTTCGTGGTGGGCCGACGACCTGATCTCCTCGGCCACCTGCGTCATGAGGATCCAGGTCTGCGCGTCGAGTGAGGTCTTGCGGTTGATGGGCAGCGGCGAGAGGCGCGCGACCTCCTTGACCATGTCCACATTGATGTTCTGTCTCTTGAGCGCCGCGGCCAGATCGTAGCAAAGCGTCGTCTTGCCGACGCCGTGGGTTCCAATGAAGGCGAGTTTCATCGCGCCGGCAGACTATCGGCTCGCGCGGGGTGTGTCAAGCCGCGCGAGCCAACGGCGCTTTCCTGCTGACTGCCGCGACGCGGCTTGGTAGGATAAGCGTGGTCGGTCTTCGGCCAGTGCCCGAAAGGTCCCATGTCCAATCACGCGTTGCGCTTCTTGTCGCTGGTCCTCACCCTGTCGGTCGTCGGATCGCTGGGCTGTGAGCCGTCCACCGTCGCCGCTCGCCGCAAGGCCCCGGCCGCCAAGCGCCAGGCCGCGGCGCCCGTATCATCCAGTGAGTTGACCGACACGGCGCGGATGCTCGCGGGCCTCGCGCCCGCTGCTCCGGGTCCGCTGGCCGAGGTGGCCGCCAAGCCCGAGTGGCAGGCGTGGCAGCGGGAGTTCGACAGCCAGTGGACGAAGGCGACCCGCGAGCGCTTCGCGGACATGGACACCTGGCGGGACAAGGAACTGGCTCCGGTGACCGGCACCTGCGACACGCTGATGTATCCGTTCAGCGGGCCCGACATCCTGAATGCGATCGTGCTGTTCCCCGACTGCCGACGTTATGTGCTCTTTGGCCTTGAGCCGGTGGGCGTCCTTCCGGTGCTCGATCGGCTTCCGAACCAGCGGTTGACGCTGCTGCTCGAGGAAACCCGCCACGCGCTCAACGACCTGCTGTCGAGAAACTACTTCATTACGAGCCACATGATGCAGGACACGGCTTCTCAGGAGCTTCGCGGCACGCTGCCGCTCGTCGCCCTGTCGCTGGTCCGCATGGACGCGCGGCTCGTCAGCGCGAAGGAGATGGAGATTGCCGAAGACGGCCAGCTGCGTCCGCGCACGCCGTCTGACAAGGCCCGCAAGATCGCGTCCGCGGTGGAACTGGTCTTCGAGCGGCCGGGCCACGAGCCGCAGTCGGTCGTCTACTTCCGTGCCCAGGCCGAGGACAAGGCCCTTCCGCAGCGGCCCGGTGTGATCCCGTACCTCGAGCACCAGGCGCCGTACGTGACGTTCCTCAAGTCGGCGTCCTACCTGCTCCACACGAGCGACTTCACGGTCGTGCGCCGCCTGCTGCTCGACAAGTCGCGCCTGATCCTCGAAGACGACTCCGGGATCCCGCTCCGCTACCTCAAGGCGCCGGAGTGGAAGGTGACCTTCTACGGAAAGTACGACAAGCCGATCAAGGACTTCAACTACGGGTACCAGCCGGACATGGCCCTGGTCTACTCCGATCCGAAGGCGGTCAGGCCGCTGACCTTCTCGTTCGGCTACCACTGGTCAGACGGCTCGGCCTCCGTGCTGCTGGCCGTCCGCAACCCGGCGACGCCGGTCCACTGAGTGCGGACGCGCCGATGACCCTCCGCCTCCGCGCTGCATGGACGCTGGCCCTGGCGACGTGGCTCAGCTTGGCCTCGGCCGGCCCCGCCGGACCCGCGGCGGCGGCGTCCGCTCCGCCAACGACCACGAAGCCGACCGACGCGCTCTCCAGCATGGCGGACGACGTGGCGCGGGACGTCGAGCAGCTGCGCGGATGGAAGTTCAATCGGCCCGTGCGGAAGGAGCGCGTGTCGCTGTCGGGCGCGCACCAGGACCTCCTGCGCATCCTGCTCGCGTCTGACAAGCCAGACCACCGCGCGAAGATCCAGGCCTTCTTGCGCGTCGCCGGTCTCATCCCGCCCGACTGCGATCTGCTCGGCACCAGCATGTCGGTGCTCGACCAGCAGGTGGCCGGCTACTACGAACCCGAAGGCCGGACGCTTCGCCTCGTCGATTGGTCCGACGGGCTGCCGACGTTCGTCGAGCGGATGGTTCTCTCGCACGAGCTCACGCACGCGCTCGACGACCAGTACGTGGACCTCCGCAGCATGCAGAAGGCGGGCAGCGACTCCGAAGATGCCGAATTCGTGGTGACCGCCGTCAGCGAAGGGTCGGCGACGTCGCTGATGCTGCAGGAGATGGCCGCCGACCAGAAGTCGGGGCGGTTCAGCTTCACCGATCTCTCGCAGTACGTCGCCGTAGAACTCGAGCGGGCGCGCGCGCTCGAGCGGCTGCCGCGCTACTTCTCGGCCATGTTCGGGTCCTACGTGGTGGGGGCGGCGTTCCTGGCCAGGGGGGACCTGGCGGCCATCCTGACGCAGCCCGACAACCGATCGGTCGGCGACGCCCTGCTCATCGCCCGTCACGCCATGCCGCGATCCAGCGAGCAGCTGCTGCATCCCGAGAAGTACTGGGACCCCGCGCGTCGCGACGAGCCGGTCGTCATCGACGACAAGGCCATGGCGCTGTGGCTCTGGCGGCCCGGACGGCGCATCGTCCATCGCGACACGCTCGGCGAACTGCTCACCGCCGTGCTCACCGAGCCGCGCGGCGCCAAGCACGACCTGATGCAGATGCAGTCGGCCGCCGCGTGGACGAACCCCGGCGCCTCCGGCTGGGGAGGTGATCGCTTCTACCTGCTGGCGGACCAGTCGGGCCCCGACGCGCTCAAGACCACCAAGGGACTGCAGGGCGTGTGGGTAACAACCTGGGACACGCCGAAGGACCGGGACAAGTTCCTCGCGGCCCTCGGCGCGGGATCCTCTCCACCCAACTCCGTCGCTGTGCCGGTCGGCTCGCAGTCGGCCATCGTCTTCATCGCGATGGCCGAGGCCGAACGCGCTTCGCTCTTGCGGAGGTTCGGATTGATCCCGTCGGCGATGAGGCGCGACGGGCGGGACTGGACTCCATAGGCGGCCTCGTCGCCGCCGACGGCACTACTTCTGCCAGACGGCGCGCCCCACGAAGAACGGCCCCAGCCGGTCGAGGTACAGCGAGGTCTGCTGCGTCTTCCGCATCGCCTGCACCACCGCCGACAGCGGGTGCAGGTCCTTCCCCACCAGGCCGACGACGAAGTCGTTGTCGTGGACGTCGAGACCGTGGCAGGCCAGGCGGATGTCGTGGGCGAGGTCGGCGGCGCCGAACGCCATGCCGATGGCGCCATGCTCGGCGAGGATCACGCGCTGCTCCTCGGGCGGGAGCTGCGCGAATCGCCCGTTTCGCCGGAGCGGGTACCACACGGCCCACGGCCAGGCTGGATTGAGCACGGTGCGCATCGGGCGGTGGAAGAGGACCTCTTCCAGATCCGGCTCGTAGCCAAGCGCGTAGGTTCGCCCGAACAGCCGGGATTCTGTCTTCAGCACGAACGTCGAGAACGGCCCGTTGTTCAGCGCGGGGCGCAGCACATCCAGGAAGAACGCCGGGTCGCGGCTGAGCGCGAGCACCGCCACGCCGCGCGGGTCGTTCAGGTCCTCGTACACCACGCCGGTCACGCCGGCGTGCGCCAGGTGCCGACCGACCCCGCGCGAATCGGTGCACCCGCTGAAGACCAGCAGCTGCATGAACAGCCGCTCGTCAGACTGCTGAGGCTGGCCCCCTTTGAGGCCGCCCTTCTCCGTGATGTCCGGCGGCTCCGGCCCCCGGCGCTCCACCTGGCCCGACGGATGACCCGACCGCCGATTGGCCGTCTCGCTCATGGCTTACTTCGCCTCGCCGCCGCCCACGAACTCAGCCAACCCGCCCCAGGTCGCGGGGTCCTGCCCGACCAGCGTCTCGAAGTACAGGTCCACGTCGGCCGCCGGGAACCCCGCCCGGAGCTTGCCAGCCGCTTCCTTGAGCTTCTCGGCCGGCGGCGGAGCAGGCTCCTCCGCGTTCAACACGCCGTTCTCGTGCGGCATGCCCAGCGCGTCCAGGAAGGCAGCCAGCATCGGGCGCTGATGCGCCAGGTGATACGCCACCAGCACACGGCCGGCCACCGAGTCGGGGACGCCGGGCAGCGCCGCCAGGTAGTGCGCCTGCTTCTCGAGCGGGAGCGCGTGAACGAACTTGCTCCTGAACTTGAAGTGATCGGCGACGGCCATGAGCGCCTCCGCCTGCTGCTCGACGGCGCCGTCCTCCTGCCAGAAGTCCACGCACGCCTCGAGACGACGCTCGGCTGGAATGCGCTTCCACAGTTTCCCGGGGGCTGCCACGGTTCCCTTCCGGCCGGTCCCGGACGACGAATACGGGTACGCCATGTCCACTCCGATGATGAGAGATTGTCGACCTGTCGATCGTAGCACACCGGGCCTCCGGCCCGGCGCGCTCTCCCCGCCGCGGCCGCCGGCGCCAGGTACGCTAAGATGCGCGGCGATGATGACTCTTCCGACACATCGGCGCGTCCCGGTCCTGCTGGCGGCCTGCGCCGCGCTCGTGGCGGGCCTCGGCGCGCAGACGGCCCTCCGACAACCCGCGCGGCCCGGTCCGGCCGCGACGCCGATTCCCTACACGACCGGAACGTGGGACGCCGACACGCTCGGCAATCATCGCGTGGTGCTCGATGTCGGCGCCTCGGCGGACACCGTCCGCGCGCGGATCCCATGGCGCCGCCGCGACCAGGCCCCTGAGAAGAAGAACCTCATCGTCGTCGACGCGAAGTCGGGCGCCCGCGTGCCCAATGTGCTGCGAGTGTCCATCACACGCGAAGCCGGCGACATCGTATTCGAGCCGACGTCGGGAAAGGGCCGCTATTACGTCTATTACCTGCCCTATGTCGGGTCCGGGCGCTCGAACTACCCGAAAGTGGTCTATCCCGAGCCGGAGCAGACGGCCAGCCCGGAGTGGCTCGCGAAGTACGCCGACCTCGCCGCGGGTGCGAGGGCGGGCACGAAACGGGCACCGTCACTGCCTCTCGCGCGAGTCGTCGAGTTCCAGGCCATCGACGAGTTCAACTCCTTCTACCCGATGGAGGTCATCGCGACCTCCGCCGAAGTGAACGCGCTGCTCGCCGCCAACGCGTCGGTGCCCTACCTCGTGTTCCCCGAGGACCGCCGGTTCCCCATCCGGATGTCGGACGACCTGCCGCAGCGCTGGATCCAGTCCGGCGCCGACGCGCCATTGCGCGGCGTCGCCGACCGCGGCGAGTTCTACGCGTTCCAGCTCGGCGTTTTCGCGGCGCGCACCGCCATCGACCGCCTCGACGTGCAGTTCGGCGACCTCCGGTCGGCTGCCGGCGGCGCCGTGATCCCTGCGACAGCGCTCAGTTGCATCAACCTCGGTGGACGCGACTGGACCGGGCGCCGCTTCACCAAGCGCGTGTCCGTGCCCCTCGGAGAGGTGCAGGCACTGTGGTGCGGCGTCGATGTGCCAGGGCGCGCCGCGCCTGGCGAGTATCGCGGAGACGCGACGGTCGCGCCTGCGGGGATGCCGCCGACGCGTGTGGCGCTGACGCTCGTCGTCTCGCCGCGCACGATCGCGGCCTCGGGCGACAACGAACCGTGGCGGCAGTCGCGGCTGCGCTGGCTCGACTCGACGCTGGCAAGCGATGACGAGATCGTGGCGCCCTACACGCCAGTGCAGCTGCGAGACAACAGCGTCAGCATCCTGGGCCGGTCGATCGTTCTCGGACGCGACGGCTTTCCCGCACGGATACAGAGCCGGTTCACCGAGGAGATGACGTCGATCGGAGACAAGGCCCGCGACGTGCTCGCCGGGCCGGTGCGCCTGGTGGCGGAGGGCGCGGACGCGAAGATCCCGGCCTGGACGACCTCGGGCATCCGCTTCGCGCGGACGGGGCCGGGAACCGTCAGGTGGGAGTCGGATGGCACGGCCGGCCCGCTCGCGCTCAGGACGCGCGCGCAGATGGAGTTCGACGGCACGATCGAATACGAGGTCGACGTGCGCGCCTCGCAGCCGACCTCGCTCGCCGACATCCGGCTCGAGATCCCGATTGCCAGCGACGTCGCCAGGTACATGATGGGCCTCGGATTCAAAGGAGGGCTCCGTCCGGGCAGGTTCGAGTGGAAGTGGAACGTGGAGAACAACCAGGACTCGGCGTGGATCGGCGACGTCAACGCAGGGCTGCAGTTCACGCTCAAGGACGACACGTACTCCAGGCCGCTCAACACGAACTTCTACCACTCGAAGCCGCTGGTGATGCCGGCGTCGTGGGCCAACGCCGGGCACGGGGGCTGCCGGATGGCCGAGCGCGACCAGACGTTCCTCGTCCAGTGCTTTAGCGGCCCGCGCACGATGCGGAAGGGGGAAGCGCAGCGCTACGATTTCCGGCTCATGCTGACGCCGTTCCACCCGCTCGACACGAGGGCGCAGTTCTCCACGCGCTACTTCCACGCGTTCAAGCCCGTGGCGGAGGCCACCGCGACCGGCGCCAACACGCTGAACATCCATCACGCGACCGACATCAACCCCTATCTCAACTACCCCTTCCTGCGCCCCGCGCAGATGAAGGCGTACATCGACGAGGCCCACGCGCGGGGATTGAAGGTGAAGATCTACTACACCGTGCGCGAGCTCTCGAACCACGCGCCGGAGCTGTTCCCGCTGCGCAGCCTCGGTGACGAGATCTTCTCGAGCGGGCCTGGCGGCGGCTTCTCCTGGCTGCAGGAGCATCTCGGCTCCGACTACATCGCCGCCTGGTTCGTGCCCGACCTGAAGGACGCGGCCATCATCAATACCGGCATCTCCCGCTGGCACAACTACTACGTCGAAGGGCTCGCCTGGCTGGCGAAGAACGTCGGCATCGACGGCCTCTACATCGACGATGTCGCCTTCGATCGGACGACGATGAAGCGGGTGCGCAAGGTGCTGGACCGGGCCCGTCCCGGCGCGCTCATCGACCTGCACTCGGCCAACCAGTACAACGTCCGCGACGGGTTCGCCAGCAGCGCCAATCTCTACCTCGAGCACTTCCCGTTCCTGAACCGCCTGTGGTTCGGGGAGTACTTCGACTACAACTCGGCGCCGGACTACTGGCTCGTCGAGATCTCGGGCATCCCGTTCGGCCTGATGGGCGAGATGCTGCAGGAC
Organism: uncultured Acidobacteriota bacterium; assembly: GCA_963727765.1. Taxonomy (GTDB): domain Bacteria; phylum Acidobacteriota; class Vicinamibacteria; order Vicinamibacterales; family Fen-181; genus FEN-299. Next base: position 384,107 of record CAVSGZ010000007.1, on the reverse strand, counting down.
AACGGCAACCCGTGGCGTGGCATGGTCTACGGCATGACTGGACGCCTTCCGTGGGCCGGCGATCCGCGCCCGCTCTGGAAGGCCTGGGACGCGTTCGGCATCGTCGACAGCCGGATGATTGGGTTCTGGGTGGACAACCGGCCCGTGAAGACGGACCGGCTCGATGTGCTCGCGACCAGCTACGTTCGCGACGGCCGGACCATGGTAGCCCTGGCGAGCTGGGCGAAGGAGAAGGTGGACGTCAGGCTGGCGATCGACTGGAAGGCGCTGGGCCTCGACCCGTTATCGGCGACGCTCGAGGCGCCGGAGATCGAGAAGTTCCAGCCCGGGAGGACGTTCAGGGTCGACGAGCCGATCCCGGTCGAGCCGGGACGGGGGTGGATCATCGTCATCAAGTAGCCGGCAGCGGGTCACCGCCGTCAGCCGTCCGTCGTCAGCCGTCGGCCGAAGTTCACGTCGCTGCTTCGACGAGTCTCTTGACCGGCGGCGCGACCATGAGCAACATGTCGGCGACAGGCGACGCCGCCCTGGAAAGCGCCTCGCCTTCTTCTGCCGACAGGACGAGCGGCCTGTGCGCCTCCAGTGCCTCGAGCGCTTTGAGGCCGATGTCGGCCAGTGCCGCCCACGACGTCGCCAGCGGCACGGCGTCAGCCAGCATGGGACCGCCCATCCGGGCCGCGGCGGATGGAGCGTCCGCCTGCCACTGTCTCAGCTCCGCGACGAGGGCGGCGCGCCCGGCCGACTTCGCCGGGTCTGCCAGCAGCGTGTCAACCTGGCGGGCGAACACGCGCGCGGCTTCGCTCTCGGGCCGGGCCGCATCCACGACACCGGTGAGGGCCGACAGGCTCGTCAGCGCGCCGTGCCTGCCGCGGGCGTAGTTCTTCACCGGCTCCACCAGATCGACCAGACGACGGACCGCGTCCACAGGCCCGTTGCCGGCCAGTCGCTCGAGCATCGGCTCGTAATTCATCCGGTGCAAGATGCCCGTGGCATCGAGGCGCTGGCTCACCACCGCGAGCCGGCGATACATGTCGTCGGCGTCGGTCACGGCCGCCGGCGACCAGAACCGCTCCGCGATGGCCGCCATCCGCGGCCAGATCCTGGAGTCGATCGTCTCCGGCGTCACCCACTCCGCCCACATGCACGCCTCGCCGCCGAGAATTCTGGCCTTGGCCTCGTCGGGCAGGCTGGCGGCGTCCTTCCCCATCGGGTCCACCGCGTAATGGCGCGACGCGGGCCACATGTAATCGAGGTAGTAGCCGTTCGAGAGAATTCCGCTGAAGCCGGCCGTCGCCGCGTCAGAGAGCGACTTCTGCCCGCGCCACGACTGCACGACCGCCGTCTTGGGCAGATCCTGGTGCAGCACCTCGTCCCAGCCGACCATGATCTTGCCGCGCGCTTTGAGAATGGCCGCCACACGCCTGTTGAAGTAGGCTTGCAGGTCGTCGTTGGCCGCGAAGCCGCGCCGCTTCTTGAACGCCGCTACTGCGGGGCTGGCATTCCACTGCTTGCCGTTCACCTCGTCGCCGCCGATGTGGAAGTAGGCATCAGGGAACAGCGCGGTCATCTCGGCGAGGAAGCGGCCCAGGAACGCGTAGGTCCGCTCGCTGGTCGGGTCGAGCACCGGGTCGAAGACACCCCAGGTTCGGGCCAGTTCGAACGGCCCCTTGCCCGCCGAAAGCTCCGGGTACCCGACGAGCCAGGCCAGCGTGTGCGCCGGCATGTCGAACTCAGGCACGACGCGAACGCCGCGGTCGGCCGCGTAGCGCACGACTTCGCGCACCTGCTCCTGCGTGTAGTAGAGCCCGTCGGAATCCCACACCTTGCAGGCGCGGGAACACCCGGCTCTCGACTCGGAACCCCTGGTCCTCGGACAGGTGCCAGTGGAGGACGTTCAGCTTGACGGCCGCCATGGCGTCGAGGTTGCGTTCGATCACCTCGACCGGCATCCAGTGCCGGCACACGTCGATGAGCAGGCCGCGCCACGGGAAGCGCGGGCGGTCCTCGATCGTCGCGCCGCGCGCGACAAGTCCGGCCGGTGTCTGCTCGGCCAGCTGGGAGAAGGTCTCGAGGCCTCTCAGCACGCCGTAGACGGTCGGCGCGCGAAGCACGGCGCCGTCCGGCGCGACGTGGAGCGTGTAGCTCTCGTCCTCGATCGCCTTCTGCGGCCCCGGCCGACCGTGCAGGCACACGACGGTCAGCAGCGTCCTGCCGCCCGAGCGGACAATCGGAATGCCGGTCAGCTTCGTCAGCCGCACGAGCATCCGTTCGACGCCACGCTGCAGGCGCGGATCCGCCGGACCTTCGATCTTCACGCCGAAGCGCGCGTCGAGCGCGAGGCCGCCCCCATCGAGGGTCATGCTCGCGGGCACGGGCATCAGGTTCCCGGTTGAGGGCGGTTCCGCGGCGGCCGCGGCCAGCAGGCAGGAAGACCCCAGCGACAGGACTCCCGTCAGGACGACTCGTTTCCACGACATCGCGCGTTCCTCCCTCAGGACAGCCAGCGTGTCACCTGGTCGCGCACGTTCTCGGCCAGCGCCCGGGCCGACGGCTCGTCGGCCGCCTCGGCCACCACCCGGAGCACGGGCTCGGTGTTCGAGCCCCTCAGGATGAACCACGCGTCGGGCTGCAGCACCTTCACGCCGTCGCGAAGGTCCATCGGGAACTCCGCGTAGTGATGGCGGGCCTTCCGGACCACCTCCGCCAGTCGCTGCGACGGGCAGGCAAACTGGACCTTGACCATCTCGCGCGCCGGAAGCGCTGCCACGAGATCCGAGACGGTCTGCCCGGACGCGACGAGGCGGTGGAGGATCAAACCCATGCCCACCAGGCTGTCGCGTGCGAAGTTGATCGCGGGATAGATCACGCCGCCGTTTCCCTCGCCGCCAATCACCGCCTTGTGGCGCAGCATCCCCTCGGTGACGTTCGCCTCGCCCACCTTGGTTCGGTAGACCGCGCAGCCGAAGCGCCCGGCTACCGGCTCGAGCGCGTGGGTGGTCGCCAGGTTGGCGACCACGGGCCCCGGCGTCTTCTCGAGCACCTGTTCGACGGCCAGGACGAGCGTCCGCTCCTCGCCCACCGGCACTCCCTGCTCGGACACGATGGCGAGGCGATCGGCGTCCATGTCCTGCGCGAAGCCGATGTCCGCCTCGTGCTCGCGAACCGCGGCGCAGAGCGCTGCCAGGTTCTCCGGCGTCGGCTCGGCCGGCCGAGGAAAGCGCCCGTCCGGCGTCGTGTTGATCCCGATCACGTCTGCGCCGAGCGCCTCGAGGAGCCGCGGTCCGACCACCGACCCGGCGCCGTTGCAGGCATCGAGCACGACGCGCACTCGCCGCCTGCGTGCTGGCAGCTCACCGAGCGCATCAACCACGGCCGCCACGTGGAGGTCGAGCGCCCCCGACATCGCCTCGACCTTGCGCACCCTCGGACTCCGGACCTTCGTGTACTCCCCCTGGTGGTAGATGTCGAGCAGTTCGCGGCCGCGAGCTGCGCTCAGGAACAGCGCGTCGGGGCCGACGAACTTCAGCGCATTCCACTCCGGAGGATTGTGGCTGGCGGTGATGGCAATTCCGCCCGCGGCGCCCAGCCGGCGCACGAGCAGCTGCACGGTGGGGGTCGGGCACACGCCGGCGTCGACGATGCGGCAGCCGGCTGACATCAGCCCGGCAACGACCGCCTGCCTGACCATCTCGCCCGACGTGCGCGTGTCGCGCCCGACGACGATCGCCCCGGAGCGCAGGTAGGTGCCGAGCGCCTGGGAGAACCGCGTCAGCAGCTCGGGCGTCAGCGAATCACCCACGACGCCGCGCACGCCGGAGATGCTGATCTTGAGGCTCGGTATGGCTCGCATAGCACGCCGGCCGGCGCTACCGCCGGAGCCGGTCCTTTCCCCAGTCCATCAGGTCCGCCGCGCGCCCCACCGTGTCGGCCTCGGCGATCAGACGGATCATCGATTCGGTGTTCGACACCCTGACGTGCACCCATCCGTCGGCAAAGAAGACCTTCACGCCGTCTGAGAGATCCACCGTCGTGCCAGGCTCGTCCTGGACCGCGTCGCGAAATTCCTGGAGCGCCGAGAAGATCACGCTCGGTTCGATGGCGAGGCGCTCCTTCAGCATCGCCGTCTGCGGCAGCGCGTTCACCATCGCCGACAGCGGGAGTCCTGTGGCTGCCATGCGGGAGATGATCAGGCCGGTCGCGGCCGCGCTGTCGTGGGTCGCCTGGACGCGCGGCACGGCGACAGAGCCGTTCCCTTCCCCGCCAATCACCGCCCCGTGCTCGAGAATGGCCTCGGAGATGTAGGTCTGCCCGACCGGCGTACGCACGACCGGCGCCTGGTAACGCGACGCGATCTTGTTGATGGCCATCGTCGTGGAGACGTTGGTCACGACCGGCCCGACGCGCGCGCTGAGCGCGATGTCGGTGCACAGCGCCAGCGTCGCCTCTTCCGAGAGGGCGCGGCCTGTCTCGTCCACGAGCGACAGCCGCTCGCCGTCGGCGTCGTGCACCACGCCGAGGTCGGCCTTCCCGGCCTTGACGACGGCGCGCACCTGCACGGCCGTCTCGGGGCGCGGCTCTGGCGTGTGCGGGAAGGGCCCATCCGGGTTGTCGTTGATGGCGAGCACTTCGCACCCGAGCATCTCCAGCCACCTGGGCGCCAGGAGCGAGCAGGATCCGTTGCAGCAGTCCACGGCGACTCTCAGCCGACGCGACCTGGCGGCGTCGACGTCGAAGGCGGCCGAAAGCGCGTCGAGATGGTGGGAGATGGCCTCGCCTGGTTCGACGCGCGTTGGGATCCGGTCCCATCTCGCCTTCTCGAACCGCCCCTGGTGGTAGATGTCGAGCAGTTCCTCGGCCTGGTCCGGCGTGAGATAGAGCCCGTCCCGCCGCACGAACTTGAGCGCGTTCCACTGGGAGGGATTGTGGCCGGCGGTGATCGAGAATCCCCCCGTCGGCGCCGAGCCACTTCGTGGCCAGCTGCAGGCTGGGCGTCGGGCAGATGCCCAGGTCCACGACGTCGCAGCCGGTGGCCAGCAGGCCTGCCACCACTGCCGGCAGAACCATCGGCCCCGATGGCCTGGTGTCGCGGCACACGAGGACGCGGCCCGGCCCCAGGTACGTGCCGAACGCCTGCGCGAAACCGACGATGAGCTCGGGGGTGAACGTCTCGCCGACCACGCCGCGCACGCCGCCGATACCGATCTTCAGTGGCCTCATCGTGCGGGTGTCCTGGCGCACGCCTGCGCGGCATGCGTCTCCTTCACTACCGTCAGCGGGCGTAATGCGTCAGGACCTGCCTCAGCTTGACAATCTGCTCCGGCAGGTCGGTCCGCGCCGACGGGGCGCCGAGCACGTCCTTGCTGCCGAGGTCCTTGCCGTAGACGCGGCGATTGGCGTCCCTGTCCTGGGCCAGCGTGGAACCGTTGAGCGCCACACCAGCGAAGAGGCCGCGGCTTCTCGAGTAGCTGAGGATCTCCGCCCGGAGCTGGATATCGGTCGAGGCTTCGGCGGCGCGGCCCACGGGCCCGGCGGCCACCGAGGCTTCGCCGCCGATCTTGAATTGATCGCTCAGCAGGCGCTGCACGCCGAGGCGGCTCTGAATGACCAGGATCAGGTCGGTCGACTGTCCGCCGATCTGCAAGCCGAAACTGCCTCCGGCGATCTTCAGGAAGGCCGGCGCCGACCAGACGCCGGTGTCCGGATTGCGCACGCAGATGATCCCGTGCCCGAACTGCCCGCCGATGACGAAACCGGCGCGGAAGACGCCCGGGAAGATCGCGATCCCCTCTGCCTTGTCGAGCACGGAGCGGGGAACGCCGCCGTCGCGGGCGTCCATGATCTCGGTGAGCACGGTGGCCGCGTCACTGACGCGCGACAGATCGCGCTCTTGCGCTCGCGCCGGAATCGCCGTCACCAGCGAGAGCGCAACGGCGGCCATGCCAACTCTCAACCACATGCGAACACCTCCACAGTCGATTGTGCATCATTCCGCCGCGCGATGCTCGCGCGTTCCGCGCACCCCACGAGATCGGCAGCCGCGATGTCAGATCCTCGCGGCCGCAGCACCCGCGCGGGTGACGAGAAACGCGGGCTCGACCCGCGGAAACGCGGTGCGGTACGCCCTGGCCCAGTTCCGCGCGAAGGCGTCGGCCTCGTCGTCGGCCACGAGCGCCCACACGCTGCCTCCGAATCCCGCGCCAAAGGCGGAGGCGGCCTCGGCGCCCAGTTCCCGAGCCAGCCTCGCGAGCGCGATCGTCTCAGCCACCTGGTTGCCGAGGCACCGTTCGGCGAGTGCCTGCGACCTGTCCACGAGGCGGCCGAACGCCCCGACATCGCCCCTTGAGAGCGCGTCGGACGCCGCCGGAATGATCACGGCGCTCTCGGCGACGAACTGATCGAAGCGATCGAGCAGCACCGGGGTCGTGAACCCGTCGGCCGGGGTGCGCTCGATGGTGGCGCGCACTTCCGCCGCACCGACCCGCTCGACCGCCTCGGCCAGCGACCGGTCGTCGCGCCCGGACGCCGCGCGCCACAGATCGACAATGGCGCGCACGGCGAGCGACGCGCGGTTGTAGGCGTCCTTCGCCGCGCCGGTCTTCTCGGCCCTGATGCCGCTCACCGCGACGACGAATCTCCGGCCCGGCGGACAGGGCACGTCCCGCTCGTGTCGCACCGGGCAGAACGAATACTGGCTCAGCAGCCCAGGCCGGCAGCAGAGCATGGCCGTGTGGTCCTCGCTCCCGCCGAACGTCCCCACGCCGCCGTCCCCGGTGAGGGCTCCGAAACTGTGGCCGTTCTCGATCGTCGCCAGGTAGGCCGCCAGGTCCTCCGCCGACGACATCTCGCGCCGGTAGGCCTCGTCCTCTTCCAGGCGATTGACGCCGGCCACCGCGAAGAAGATCGACACCATGAGCGCGCTCGAACTGCTCATGCCGGAAGCGAGCGGAAGGTCGCTGAGGAACGCGACGTCGGCCCCGCGCGTGGCCGACGGAAAGTTCCGGGACACGCGGCGGACGACGGTCGCCGCGTATCGCATCCACCCGCCCGGGAGGAGCCCGGACCCGGCGGCAAGCGGCAGGTCGATCTGCCCGCCGCCCGCCACATCGATCACCCGCACCACATCGTCGCTTCGCGGGGAGGCTGCCACGACGAAGCCCTGCTCGACGGCGCAAACCAGGCTGCGGCCGCCCGCATAGTCGGTGTGCTTTCCCAGCACCTCGATCCGGCCGGGAACGAACCAAGCACAGCACTCCTCGCGCGCGCCAGCGGCGGCCAGGGCCGAGCGGACAGCCGGCAGCAGCGCTGCCTTCACAGGCGGACCTGCACGCCGGCCAGCCGGCCGGCAACGGCCGGGATGTCGGCGCGGTGCGAGAGGTCGAGGACCCCGGCACGCACCGGCACCACGTGGAACCGCTCGCCGCGCCTGATGGCGTCCCTCACCGCGTCTGCCAGCTCGAACTCGCCGCGCGGCGACGGCCCGATGCGGCCGATGGCCTCGAATATCGACGGCCCGAAGCGCCAGCAGTTCATGCTGATGAGCGCATCGGCCGGGGTGCGCGACCAGCGCTCCGCGTCAGGCTTCTCGACGATGTCGGACAGCCGCCCGTCGGGACCCACCTCCAGCACCGCGTAGCGGCTGATCCGGTCGTCGTCGATGTTGCCGAGGGAGACGAGAGAGGCCCGGTTGAAACCGGGCAGCCCGGGGCCCGGAAGAACGGCGACGGCCTGCAGGACAGAGACCGGGTAGTAATTGTCGGAGTTGACGACCAGGAACTCACCACCCGCGGCGAACCCCTCCGCCGCGGCCACGGCATTTGCGGTTCCCAGGGGGTCCTGCTGCACGGCGAACGCCAGCCGGACCCTGGTCGGGCTCGCCGCCCCCTCGTAGTGGTCTCGAATGGCCCCGCTCCCCGGGGCGACCACCAGGCACACCTCCCGGTATCCCGCGTCGGCCAGGGCGCTGATCGCATAGTCGAGAAAGGGCCTTCCGACTGGGATCATCCCCTTGACGCCAGAATCGGCCGCCCGGGACTGGGCATCGTCCAGACGGGCCCCAGCCTCCGCGCGCCGCATGCGCGTCCCGAGTCCCCTGGCGAGAATCACGGCCTTGGTCAATGGCATTCCGCGTCGTCCCCACCGGAGCATAACATAGGGAATTCGCGACCCACCGAATCACCACTTGCGCCGCGCGAGTTGCGCTATAATCGCGCCCGGCCACGCGACCTCATGTCGTACCGTCGTTGAAGGAGGAACAGATGGCGAAGAAGCGCACCGTGAAGAAGGCCGTCAAGAAAGCGGTCCCCAAGAAGAAGGCGGTCCCGATGAAGAAGAAGACGGTTCTGAAGAAGGCCAAGAAGGCCTTGAAGAAGGCCAAGAAGGCCCTGAAGGCGGCCAAGAAAGCCGTGAAGAAGCCGGCACCCAAGCGCGCCGCGGCCAAGAAGGCCGTCAAGAAGGTTGCGAAGCCGGTCAAGAAGGTCGTCAAGAAAGCGGCCCCGAAGAAGAAGATCGTCAAGAAGGTGGCGCCGCCCGCGCCGGCCCCCGTTGTCGCTCCGGCCCCGGTCGTCCCGGCGGCCCCCGCGCCAGTCGTGGCGCCGGTTCCCGTCGCGCCGATCGTCACGCTGTAGCACTTCTGTTTCAGTCGTCGGCCCGACACCTGTCGGACACCGAAAGGGCGGCCCGGTCGGGCCGCCCCCTCGTTCCCTTGCTGCCTCTCCATCTGTCGGCTCCAGCTGTCGGCTCTCGCCGCAGCCGGGTGGATCCTGTAGACTGCTGCCTGGCCCATGCCCACTTCGATCTCCGACCTGGCCGGCGTCGTCGCCGACGATGCGCCCGGCGCCGTGCGCGCCGCGGCACGTCTCATGACGCTGCTCGCCGACGACCCGTCGCGGCTGCCAGAACTGTTCCAGGCAGCTGCCGGCCTGGACGAGATCGAGGCCGAGCGACTCACGCTGCCCCGGATGCTCGTTGGAATCACCGGGGCCCCAGGCTCCGGCAAGAGCACGCTCACCGACGCCATCGTCCGTGAATTCCGGCGCCGGCGTCCCGACCGCCGCGTGGGCGTCGTCGCCGTCGATCCCTCCTCGCCGTTCACAGGGGGCGCGGTGCTCGGCGACCGGGTGCGGATGATGCGCCACGCCACCGACCCCATGGTCTTCGTGCGGTCCCTGGCCTCCCGCGGCCACCTCGGCGGCCTCGCGCTCGGTGTCAAGGGAATCGTTCACGTGATGGGGCTGCTCGGCTGCGAGCGCGTGATCATCGAGACGGTGGGCGTCGGCCAGAGCGAGGTTGAGGTGGCCGGCGTCGCCGACCTCGTGATGATCGTCCTGGCGCCCGGCCTCGGCGATTCTGTCCAGCTTCTGAAAGCCGGCCTGATGGAGATCGGCGACCTGTTCGTGGTCAACAAGGCCGACAGACCAGGCGCCGAGCGGCTTCACGGCGATCTGCTCGCGATGCTCCACGCGACGCAGGAGGACCCGACAGGCCACCACGGATATGTCCCCGACGAAGAGGTCGGCGAGGATTTGGCGCCGTGGCTGTCGCGCCGGCCCGGCTCGCTTCTCGAACCGGAGACCTTCCTCGTCAGTGCCGAGCGCGGACAGGGGGTCGCGGAACTGGCGGAGCGGCTTCTCACGCTGGGCGACACGCACGGCGATGTGTGGCAGCAGCACCGCCAGCAGGCGATCGAAGACCAGGTCCGCGAGGCGGTGCTCGAAGAAGCCACGCGGCGTCTGCGCGACACGCAGCGCGAACTCGGCTCCTCCGAAGGAAGCGCGACGGGGGTGCTTGGTGGCGCCCTCTCGGTCGAACAGGCGGCGAGCCGGCTGCTCGAAGCGACAGCCGGGAGACGCTAGCCGCGCTGCAGGTAGCGCCTCGTGAGCCGCTCGAGCGCATCGACGACGTAGGGACGCAGGTCGCTGGCGCGGATGATCCGGTCGAGCGAGCCCACCTGCAGCGCGCGCTGGACGCTGTGGATCCGGTCGAACTCGTCGGCCACTTGGCCCAGTTTCTCGGACCGGACACTGCGTACCAGGTCGGCGAGCCGCGCCCGAATCGCCGCGCGCGAGGCATCGGTAGCCTGGTCGAGTTCCTTCTGCAGGGCCTGCACGCGCGGGTCCTTCCGCGTCCGCGTATCCACTTCCCTCGCGAACACGACGGCCGCGGCGGGCGCGCCGCCGATTACGGACGCGTAAGTGCCCTCGAGCGCCACGACCTCCATGTTCTCGTTGAGCGCCTTCGAGAAGACGACGAACGCGCCGCCGTGATACCTCGAGATCACTACGAAAACGACCGGCCCCTCGAAGTTGACGACCGCCCGTCCGATCTCCGCGCCCCACTCGAGCTGGCGTCGGCGCATCGACTCGGGCGACCCGTCGAAGCCCGAGAGGTTGGCCAGGATGACAAGCGGCCGGACGCCGCTGGCGGCATTGATAAAGCGCGCCACCTTCTTCGACGCCAGGGGAAACAGCGTCCCGGAGGTGAACTGGTCCGGCCCGTCCGGCGGCACGATGCCGACACGCGGCACCGCGCGCGACTCGAACCCGAGCAGCGCCACGGGGTAGCCGCCGACGTGCGCGTCCCAGGTCACGGCGTTCTCGGCGTCGCGCATGTGGGGCCAGCGCTCGAGCGGCTCATGGTCCTGGTCGCTGACCGCGCGCATCACCTTCCGGATGTCGAACGGTTTCTTCCGGCCCGGGTTCCGCTCGTCCGAGAACACGTCGCCGACGACCTCGAACGCCGCCCCCTGCATGTCGCCGTGAGGGAACGCGCACACGTCGCGCGCGATCGGGTCGTGGGTGATCGCCCGGCGCGGGAATCGTTCCCCGGGCAACACGTAGGTGTGGTCGTAGTGCCGAAGCAGCACCTGGCACGCCTCCGCGAGATCGCGGGCCCAGGTACTGCGCCTGGCCGTTCGGCCCCATGATGTGCTCGTAGCCGCCGATCCCCTGGTTGTCCTCCGCCGACACGGACCCCGAATAGTCGAGCGCGGTCTTCCCCGTCAGCACCATCGCGCCTTCCGGCGTCATGATCAGGATCCCCCGCGTGTGCATCAGCATCGTCGCCTCGGCATTCCAGTACGGCTGGCCGCCGACGTTGATGCCGATGACGATGACGTTCACCTCGCAGCCCGCCTGGGTGAACTCGATCAGGCGGCGCAGCACCTTGGCGATCCAGTCCATGTTCTCGGTGCCGCTCTCCATCGAGATCTTCGCCCCGGCCGACAGTGCGAACCACTCGAGCGGCACCTTCATCCGCTCGGCCAGATCGAGCGCCGCGAGGATCCTCGCGCATTCGGGCTCGGCCAGTGAGCCCACTTCCTTGCTCGGATCGCCCAGGACGATGACGCGGGTCATTCCCTCCGGGTACTTCTCGGTCACGTTCCTGATGAGACCGACGACGACGTTCGCGGTGTTCTGGCCGTAGGGCCGGTCGACCGGCACGAGCTGGCCATCCGGGCCGAGGTCGTGCTCGACGAAGGTCCCCGGCGGCAGGTCCCCCTGTGCCGCCTCCGTCGGAGGCGTCAGCATGCGGATCAGCTCGTAGGGGTACGTGAGCCCCCGCTGGCGCATCCGCACGACCTTCTGGGCGTAGTCGGTCAGCGGCCGAATCGGTTCAGCCGACGCCGACCTGAACTGCAGCGCCATCGCCTGGACGCCGCCGACGGCCACGCGCAGCACGGTGTCACGCAGGCGGCCCGTCTCGTCCGGCATGTTCGCGCGCACGACCACCTTCTGAAGGCCGAGCCCTTCCGCCTCGGCGCCCATCCCTCTCGCGACGACCTCCAACTCCTCGGGCGACAACATCAGCGGCGGCCGGACGTAGAGCGCCACGCGGTTCCACTGCAACCGCTCGCCAGGGCTGCGCCTCATCTGCTCCCGCCTGATGGCCGTGAGCGACTCCATGAGCATCCGCCTGAGGTGCGGCAACTCCACCAGCCGGCCGTCGCCGTCGCGTATGGCCGTGACATCACGGACCTCCGCCAGCACGAACAACCGCTCGTCCTTCGGGTTCTCGCGGGCCACGCCGTGGAACAGGTAGACGTCCTCGACCGACGGCAGCCGGTCCACGTAGAAATTCCGCAGCCGCCACAGCTCCAGGCGCTTGGCGATCATCGGGTGGATGCCCCGGTACAACCTCTGCTCGCGGAAACCGGACGGCCCCGGCCGGAACGTGAAGTACTGGGTCAGGCCGGATGGAGCCACCACGGCGGGTCCCGACACCATCACCACGACACGGCGAATCGGCCGGTCGAACCCGGCCTGGTCCAGCAGCCGGCGCAGATCGGAGGAGGCCGTCTCGGCGTCCTCCAGCGCATTTCGCGTCCACACGTGCACGTCGATGACGACATCGTGCCCTTCGGGGAGCGATGCCGACGCGCGCTGCAGCGTCTCGAGCGCATGCGGAAGGTCGGCTTCCGTGGTCTCGGTCGCCGCCACCCGGATCCGCCGCCCCTCGAGCGGGTAGTCCGCCACGACGACGCTGCCGTCGCCCGCGTCGAACGAGGCGAAGGGGCCGAGGCTTCGGATGCTGTAGAACCGCCGGGTGAGCACTTCGAGCATCACTTCACGCACGGCCGGCGAAGCCTGCTCGAAGCGCGGGGCGAAGAGCGACTTGAGCGGCTGCGGGCAGTCGACCAGCGCCGCGATCCGCGCGCCCCGGCTGGCGCCGTACGGATCGCGCGCCAGCGTCGACAAGTGCGCTTCCATCGTCGCGTAGATGCCGCGCCGCGACTGATCGAACCCCGGCCGGTCGAACGCGCAGTAGCGGACGTCGCGCGCCACGTCCCACACCGCCTGGTGGCGGTTGCGCGAGACGGCGATCAGCCGATCGAGCAGCGGCAGGTAGCCGGGCACCTCGGCCGCATCACCACGGAGCAACCGCTGCCCGAGGACGGCGGCGATCGCGTCGGCCTGCTGGTCCACCGAGCGGTGGGACTTGAACATCCAGAGCAGGCTCTCCCGCAGCGCCGGGGTCGGATCGAGCGAATCGATCCCGAAATGCGACAGCGCGCGCCGCAGTCTGTCGAGGAAGCCGCGCGGCAGGTCGCCACCGCGCGCCTCGAGCGTCCGGAGGTAGGTGAACAGGTACTCCTCGGCGCTCAGCGCGCCTTCCTGCTCGTCGCCCTCTGGGGCGGCATGGCGACCAAACACCGCCGAGATGTCCACGAAGATCCGGACCAGGTCGTCCTCGGCGCGCCGGCGCTCGGGGTCGGCGTCCTCGAGCGCCTGCGCGGCGCGCGCGTATTCGCCGACCAGGCGCTTGGACTCCGCCGGCTCGACGTCGAATCCGAGCATCAAACGGCGCAGGTCCTGCAGCAGCATCGGGACCCTGTGTCCGGGGCCGCGCTTGAGCTCGCCAATCCCAGCCCTGACGCCCTTGAGGATGGCGCGCGTCCGCGACACTCTCCCCGGCCTCTGCCGGAGCAGCGAGATCCCCTCGAAGGTGACCCGCATTCCCTCGGCGCTGGCATCGCCCTCTCGAGCGGCATCGACGTGGACGAGCGGCGCACCGGCCGGAACCTGCGCGTTCGGCATCACCATCACCTGGCGGACGATGCCCGAGAAGGGCGCGGTCACGGCCAGTTCCATCTTCATCGACTCGAGCACCGCGAGGCGGTCGCCCGCTGACACGGCTTCGCCCGGGCTCACGTTGACCGTGACGACGACGGCGGGGCCGGCGGCACGGACGATCCCGGCGTCGGCTCGCGAAATCCGGTGCGGAACCCCGTCGACCTCCACCAGATGCGAGTAGCCCTGCACGAACGAGAGCACGCGGTAGCGGTTCTCCCCGTGGGTGATCCAGCGTTCGCACGGCCCAAGCCGCTCGACGTTGAGGTCGATGTGCGTCCCGGCCACGCCGACTCGGTACTCCTGCAGCCCCTGCCGAAAGACCCGAAACTGGTAGCGATGGCCCAGATACCCGATTTCGACCTGGCGGCCGACCTCGGGCCTGCACGTCGGGCGCATCCGCGCGGCCGCGGAGAAGAACTCGTTGAGTTCGACCTCCGATTCGGCGTCGTACACCTCGATGGCCGCCTGGAGCAGCGCGATGCCCGCGTGCTCGCCCGGCCCGACCGCGGGATGCTCGGTCGCGCGGTCCAGCCAGCCGACGTCGACGCGCGAGGCACGAATCTCGTCGCGATCGAGCAACTGCAGCAGGTAGGTTCGGTTCGTCGTGCCGCCCTTGATGGAGATGCCGCTCTCGGCCAGCGCGCGTTTCAGCCTGCCCAGCGCCTCCTCGCGCGTGTGGCCCACGGCCGACAGCTTGGCGAACATCGAGCCGAACTCCGGAGGGACGACGTCGCCCTCGGCGACGCCCGAGTCGACGCGCAGGCCGGGACCGGTCGGCAGGCGGAACATCTCGACCTCGCCCGGCGAAGCCGAGAAGCCGGCATCGACGTTCTCGGCGTTGAGCCGGACCTCGATGGCATGGCCTGAGGTGACCGGCGGCCGCCCTTCCAGACGGCTGCCGCGCGCGACGTCGAGCGAGAGCTTCACGAGATCCACGCCCGTGGTGTGCTCGGTCACCGGGTGTTCGACCTGGAGCCTGGGGTTGACCTCCATGAAGTAGAAGCGCCGGGTCGAGGGGTCGAACAGGAACTCGACCGTGGCCTGGTCCTGGTAGTCGGCGGCCTGGCACAGGCGGCGCGCCGCCTCCTTGAGCGCCTCTTCCTCTCCAGAGAGCAGCGCCGGCGACGGCGCCTCGGCCATCAGTTTCTGGAAGCGGCGCTGAATCGTGCAGTCCCGCACGCCCAGCGCCCATAGGGCGCCGTGATGGTCCCCCTGCATCTGGACCTCGACGTGACGTACGCCGTCGAGCCACCGTTCGACGAACACCGTCGCGTCGCCGAACGTCCTCCCGGCCTCCCGCCTGGCGCTGTCGAAGGCGGCCGCGAGTTCCGCCTCGCTCCACGCCCGGCGGAATCCCGCGCCCGCCTGCTCCGGCCGCGGCCTTGATCAGCACGGGGTACCCTAGCCGCTGCGCGTGGGCCCAGGCCACGTCCAGCGAGCCCGCCGCCTCTCCGCCCCACGGAATAACGGCCAGCCCGGCCTGCTCGGCCAGCCGCTTGGCTGAGATCTTGTCCCCCAGACGACGGATGGCCTGACTGCTGGGTCCGATGAAGGTGAGGCCCATCTGCTCACACATCGCCACGAAATCGGCGCGTTCGGCGACAAAGCCCCACCCGGCCCAGACCGCGTCCGCGTGCATGCCCGCCAAGGCCTCGGCGAGCCGGTCGTAATTCAGGTAGGTCGGCTTCCGCTGGCCGTCGGCCTCGTCCACGAACGTCGCCGGACCGAGCGAGTACGAGTCGTCGGCTTCGCGGACGAACCGGGCCCGGCGGTCGGGCTCGGTGAAGAGGGCGATGGTTCGAATGGCCGTCCCACGCTCGAGGTTGAATTCGCGGATGGCGTGGATAACACGCATGGCCGGCTCGCCGCGGTTGACGATGGCCACGCGCTGGAAATCTGCCGGCATAATGACCTCAAACACCTGAGAAAACACCGCCAATCGAGATCCCTCATTGTATCCCATCGACCTGCGGTAGACTCATCGGGCGGCACGCTCCAGAGAGCGAGGAACCACGAGATGACCAGCCTGATCGAGCGTCTCCGGAGGCTGAGTGCCCGTCGGCACCTGGCCGCTGCCGCCTGGCTGATGTTGGCTGCCGTCCCGGCCACTGGCCAGACGCCCGCTGACCCCCGCGAAGCCAACCCCGAGCGGCCGACCGTCGCGACTCACGCCTACGCCGTCGCGCCTGGAATCGTGGAACTCGAAGCCGGCACCGAGTGGCAGTCGCTCGGTGGCGGGACGGGCCAGTTGACAGGACCGATCCTCTTCAAGATCGGGCTCGGACACCGCGTCCAACTGGACATCGCGCCTGGATTGGCGTGGGTCGGCCCAGACGGGGACCGCCGAGGAGGGTTGGCGGACTCGGCCGTAGGTTTCAAGTGGCAGATGGTCGCCGGCGTGCCGATCTTGTCAGACGTGGCCGTGGAGGCGTTGCTCAAGCTCCCGACCGGTGACCACGCGCTCGGAACCGGCACCGGCACCACGGACCTGAACCTGGTCTTCATCTCGAGCCGATCAGTCCATGGGGTCGAGATCGACATCAACGTCGGCTACACGCGCCGCAGCGGGGATGGCACCCAGGCGGCGAAGAACGCCACCTTGTGGACGGTGTCCACGGGCTTCCCAGTCGCCGGGCCCGTCAGCTGGGCCGCCGAGCTGTTCGGCTACCCGGGCACGAGCGGACCGGCGGGCACCAGGCCCATCGTCGCCTTCCTGACCGGCCCGACGTTCAAGCTGCAGCGCAGCGTCGTGCTCGACGCCGGCATGATCTTCGACGTCGAAGGGTTCGGGGCGACGGCGGTCTATGCAGGCATCACCTGGAACATGGGCTGGCTGCCCTCTTTCCCGCACACACCCTCCCGCGCTACGATGCACTAACCCGTCACGAGCCTGGCCGCCGGAAGGCGGCCGCATCGAAGGACACCCGCGTGAACAAGCTCACTCGCCTGCTGGTCGGTCTGACCATCGCCCTGCTGTCGCTGCCGCCGCTCGCCGCGGCACAGGCGGCGCGCACGGCGCAGTTGACGATCCTCCACACGAACGACACGCACGGTCACCTGCTGCCGTTCAGCTATCCCGATTCCGCGGCCTCCGGGCGCGAATTGCAGGGGTTGCGCACCTACAAGGACATCGGCGGCATCGCGCGGCGCGCCACCCTGGTGAAGCGCATCCGCGCCGAGCAGAAGGCGCGAGGCGTCGAGACCTGGCTTGTCGATGCGGGCGACTACTCCGACGGCACGCCGTTCTCGACCGAGTATCACGGCGAGGCCGACGTCGCGGCGATGAACGCGACCGGCTACGACCTGGCGACGCTCGGCAATCACGAAACCAACAACTCGCTCGCCCAACTGCGGCGCCTGATCGCCGAGACGAAGTTCCCGCTGGTCTGCGCGAACGCGATCGACCGTGCGACCGGCAAGCCGCTGCTCCCGCCGTTCGTGCTCCGCAAAGTCGGTCCGCTGCGGGTGGCGATCTTCGGCCTGCTGACCAAGGAGTCGGCGACCTATCCTGCGGCGAAGGAAGGATTCGACGTGCTGCCGGAGATCCCGACGGCCAAGCAGGTGGTCGCCGAACTCCACGGAAGAGCGGACATCATCATCCTGCTCTCCCATGCGGGCGAAGAGATGGACGAGCGGCTGGCGGCCGAGGTGCCCGAGATCGACGTGATCGTGGGCGGACACTCGCATACGCGGCTGCCGTCGGGCGAGCTGGTGTGGCACTCACAGGACCTCAAGGCGTCGTCGGTGAACGGCACGGTGATCGTGCAGGCGCACCAGTGGGGAGGCGAACTGGGCCGGCTCGACCTGCTGTTTGCGAAGGACGAAACCGGAGCCTGGCGGGTGGACCGCTACCGCGCGCGGCTGATCCCCGTGACGGCCGACATCCCCGAAGACCCGGGCGTGGCGGCCGTCATCGACCAGTTCTGGAAGCCGATCGCGCCGCGCTACGCCGAGGTGATCGGCCAGGCTGGCGGAGAGTTCAGCGGCCGCGGCGACGACCTGGCGGATTACAACCTGATGGCGGACGCCCTGCGGGAATCGACGCACGCGGATTTCGCGGTCGAGAACATGGGCGGGATTCGCGCCCCGCTGCTCAAGGGCCCGATCACCCGAGCCGATTTGGTGACGCTCGATCCGTTCAACAACACCGTGGTCACCTTCAAGATGACGGGCAAGGAGTTGCGCCAGGTCCTGCAGCGCTACGCGCCCTCGGTGTCGGGCATTCGGTATCGGCTCGAGAACCGCACGCTCATCGATGCGACGGTGAACGGCGCGCCGCTTGACGACGGTCGCACCTACACCGGGGTGACCAACTCCTACTTCGCGGGGTACGCCATCAAGGGCGCGACCGACATCACGGACACGAAGACGCCCAGGCTGGATGTGCTGATCAAGTACATCCGAGAGAAGGGCACGATCCGCCCGGCCTACGACGGCAGGCGCATCGTGCTGACCGATCGGTAGTCGACCGCTCTTCCAGACCGTCACGCTGTCGTCGACCGGCCGGCGGGTCGCCCGCCGGTCGCCACGGAGTAATATGCCCGACCACGCTACCGCTCAGGCGGCAGGGCGCCGCGGTTTTCCGGCGTCCTTCTGGACGGCGAACGTGATGGAGCTGTTCGAGCGGGCGGCGTACTACGGGATGAACTCCGTCCTGGCCGTCTACATGACGACCCGCGTGGCCGACGGCGGGCTTGGCACGACGGTCGAAGCCGTCGGTTTTCTCCAGAGCATTGTCTACGCCGCCACCTACGTCCTGCCGATCCTGGGCGGCGCGCTCGCCGACCGCTACGGCTACCGCCGGATGCTGATCGTCGCGTTCTCGTTCCTGGCGGCCGGCTACTTTGTTGCCGGCCAGATGTCGAGTTACGCGCTCTTCTTCCTCGCGCTGCTCGTGATGGCCACCGGATCCGGACTCTTCAAACCGATCATCTCGGGCACCATCGCCCGGACAACCGACCAGTCGAACTCGGCCCTGGGTTTCGGCATCTACTACTGGATGATCAACCTCGGCGCTTTTCTTGCGCCGCTGGTGGTGAGCGTCCTGCGCGGGTTCTCCTGGCGCTGGGTCTTCACGGCGTCGGCACTCTATACGGGCCTGATGCTGTTGCCGACGCTGTTCGTCTACAAGGACCCGCGGGGAGCGGGCAACACGAAGTCGCTGAGGGATACGCTCGTCGGCGCCGTGGAGGTGCTCGGCGACTCGCGCTTCATGCTGATGGTCGTGGTCTACTCGGGCTTCTGGATTCTCTACTTCCAGAACTTCGGGACGGTGCTCTTCTACCTGCGGGACTTCGTGGACCGGGCGCCGGTGAGCGCGGCGGTGACCTCCGCGCTGCACGCGGCGGGGCTGCCGTGGACGTTCACCTTCGACGCCGAGCACGTGACGGTCATCAACGCCGGGACGATCATCCTGCTGCAGGTTCTCGTCAGCCGAATCGTCAAGACCCGACCGCCGCTGGCGACGATGGTGACCGGGATGGGGATCGGGGCGCTGGGTTTTCTCTGCCTGGCCGCGTCACGAAACCCGTGGGTGTTCGTCGCGGGCATCGCCGTCTTCT
Source organism: uncultured Acidobacteriota bacterium (assembly GCA_963727765.1). Lineage (GTDB taxonomy): Bacteria > Acidobacteriota > Vicinamibacteria > Vicinamibacterales > Fen-181 > FEN-299. Next base: position 364,978 of record CAVSGZ010000007.1, on the reverse strand, counting down.
CGATCGGCGAGATGACGGCGCATCCGAAATACTACAGCTTCGTCGGCCTCGTGGCCCCGGGCGACCGCAAGGCGGTCTACATGGGCTACGCGTTCCTGTACGGCGTGTTCGGCTCGCTCATCGGCGCGAGTGTGGGGTCGCATCTGTACGCGAGGCTGATGACGCCGGTCGTCGGCACGTCCGCCGCGTCGGCCCGGGCGCAGATGTTCTGGCTGCTGTTCGCCGGCCTCGACGTGCTCGCGATGTTCGGACTGTTCTTCTTCGCGCGCTATTGCGGAACCGAGACGCCGGGAACCAGGAAGTGGTCGCGCCGCGTGATGTACGTGGCCTATCTCGGGATCCTGGCGCTCGGTCTGTGGTTCCTCCAAGCGGGGCTCTCGACCTCCACGGTCACCTATCGCATGGTCGTCCAGGCGACCATCTTCGTGGCCATCGGCAGCGCAGGGCTCCTCATGACGTTCCTGCGCAGGTGAGCCGCGGGAACGCTACTTGCCGCCCAGCATGCCCTTCTTGAGGTCAGAGGTCGGCGGCTTCGGCCCGAACCAGACCGAGAACACCGCCTGGGCAAACGGCAGCCCGGCGATCGTCAGCTTGTCCTTGCCACGGATCGTCAGCGTCGTGCCGGTGCCCGGCACGTAGGTCACCACCATCTGCTCGCCCTTCTTCATCGCCTCGAGCGCGGCGATGAACTGGTCGACCTGCGCTTTGGGGGCACTCGGTGCGTTCCCCTTGAACCCGTCGGTAAACGCCTCGACCATCTGGTCCCGGCTCACCTCCCCGTAGATGAACTGCATGACGACGCGCTTGGTGGCATCCGACTCGACGATCCCTCCCGCGTCGGCAGATTTCTTCTCCAGGTAGAGCCCGCCGACGTAGATCTTGATGAACAGCTTGGTCCGCAGTCCCATGCCGTTCAGCACCAGCGTCTGGTTCCCGATCGTCACGGTGTCGGGTAGTGTGACCTCGGCCAGCGTGGCCGCCAGGATCGGCAGTGAGAAAGCACATATGCACGCGAGCGCCAGCAGCGTCTTCCGCATCGTCATCTCCTCGAAAGTTGGCACGTGAGGCGCGGATCATATCATCAACTTGTCGGGAGGTTATACTCTTGGCGCCGGCACTGCCCTTCGACAGGCTCAGGGCACCCCGAGCGAGGTCGAGGGGTGAAGGGCCGGCCTACATGACCGACAACCTGCTCCAGCAGCTGCGCGAGGCGGTGGGCGGCGGGCACGTTCTGGCGAGGCCGATCGATCTCGCGGCCTATGCGTGCGACGCGAGCATGTACCGGCTCGAACCGCAGGCGGTGGTCAAGCCGCAGACCGCAGAGCAGGTCCGGCAGCTGTTTGCCGTCTGCCGCCGCGAACGCGTTCCCCTCACCTTTCGCGCCGCCGGCACGAGCCTGTCGGGGCAGGCGGTCACCGACGGCGTGCTGGTGGATCTCGCCCGGGACTGGCGGCGCGTCGAGGTGCTGGACGCCGGCCGGCGCGTGCGCGTCGAGCCGGGCGTGATCGGCGCGGCGGTCAACGCGCGTCTCCATGGGCTCGGCGCGAAGATCGGGCCCGATCCCGCCTCGCTCGAAGCCTGCATGATCGGCGGCATCCTCGCGAACAACTCGAGCGGGATGTGTTGCGGGGTCGCGCGAAACGCCTATCACACGCTCGACTCGCTGGTGTTCGTCCTCCCCTCGGGAACGGTGATCGACACGGCCGACGCTGGAGCCGACGAGGCGTTCCGACGCGCGGAGCCGGCGCTCGCCGCCGGCCTCCTGCAGCTCAGGCGGGAGATCGGAGAGCAGCCTGAGCTCCAGGCCCGCATCCGGCGAAAGTACCTCACCAAGAACACCACAGGCTACTCGCTGAACGCCTTCATCGATTTCGAGCGGCCGATTGACATCTTCTCCCACCTGCTGGTCGGTTCGGAAGGCACGCTCGCGTTCATCGCCAGCGCCGTGCTGCGGACGGTCCCGGACCTGCCGGTCAAGTACACCGGGCTGCTCTCCTTCCCCACCATCCGCGACGCGTGCGCGGCCATCGTCCCGCTTCGCGACGCGGGCGCCGTGGCCCTGGAGGTGATGGATCGGGCGGCGCTCAGGTCGGTGCAGGACCAGCCCGGCGTTCCTGAATCACTCGCGCGATTGCCGGCCGACGCCGCCGGCCTTCTGGTCGAGTTCCAGGCCGCGGAGGAACGCTCGCGTCCGTCGCTCGAGACTGCGGCGCGAACAGGGCTCGAACGTGTCCAGTTGCTCGCGCCGGCCCGCTTTACGCACGCGGCCTCCGAGCAAGCCGCCCTGTGGAAGGTCCGGCAGGGGATGTTCCCATCGGTTGGCGCCGCACGCCGTCGCGGCACGACCGTGCTGATCGAAGACGTCGCCTTCCCGGTCGACCGCTTGGCGGACGCCGTCGTGGACCTGCGTACCTTGTTCGCCCGCCACGCGTACGACGATGCGATCATCTTCGGCCACGCGAAGGACGGGAATCTCCACTTCGTCATCTCCCAGTCGTTCAACGACGACGTGGAGGTCGCCCGCTACGCTCGCCTGATGGACGACCTGGTCGAACTGGTGGTCGGGCGCTACGACGGGGCCCTCAAGGCCGAGCACGGCACGGGGCGGAACATGGCCCCCTTCGTCGAGACCGAGTGGGGACGCGAAGCGTTCGAGATCATGCGCCGGCTCAAAGCCCTGGCCGACCCCGACGGGGTCCTCAACCCCGGCGTCATCATCAACGCGGATCCGCGCGCGCACCTGGCCCACCTCAAGGAAATCCCCCTCGTCGAAGAGGAGGTGGACAAGTGCATCGAGTGCGGCTACTGCGATCACCGCTGCCCCAGCCAGGATCTCACGCTGACGCCCCGCCAGCGGATCGTGGTGAAGCGGCAGGTGGAACGGCTGAGGGCGGAAGGTGGTGATGCGGCAGCGATCGCCGCTGTCGAGAACGCCTTCAGCTACGACGCGCTTGACACCTGCGCAGCCGACGGACTCTGCGCCCTGTCGTGCCCGGTCGGCATCGACACCGGCCTGCTCACCAAGAGACTGCGAGCCGAGCGTCACCTGCCCATCGGCCACCGCGTCGCGCGCCTGATGGCGGACCATTTCCGGACCGTGGAGTCGGCCGTCCGGGCCGCGCTTCTCCTGGGCGGCATGGCGGAACGCGTCGTCGGAAGCCGGGCGCTGACCGGACTGACGCGCATGGCGGCGTTCGTCCTCAGGCGCCGCACGGTGCTCTGGATTCCTCCGATGCCGGGCGCCGCCAGCCGACGCCGGCCGGCCACACGCCGCGAAGAGGCCCGCGCGGTCTACTTCCCGTCGTGCGTGTCGAGGACCATGGGCCGGCTGCCCAATGAGCCGCGGGACCGTTCGCTCGTCGAGACGATGGTGATCCTGAGCGCCCGGGCGGGCTGCCCGGTCTGGATCCCCGAGGACGTCGACGGGCACTGCTGCGGAGTGCCGTTCTCCTCGAAGGGCTACGTCGAAGCGAATCGACTGACGGTGAACCGGACGGTGGCGAGCCTCTGGCGGTGGTCGAAGGGTGGGCAACTTCCGGTCGTCGTCGACACCAGCCCCTGCACCTACGGTCTTCGCACCTGCCGACAGGCGCTGGATCCAGAGAACCGGCAGCGGTTCGACGCCCTGACGATCGTGGACAGCGTCGAGTTCGCGGCACGCACGCTGCTGCCGGCGCTCAGGATCCGCAGGCGCCAGGGACGGGTGGTGCTGCATCCCGTGTGTTCGGTCGTCAAGATGGGGCTTTCGGACGATCTTGAACGGATCGCCCGCGCCTGCGCCGGCGAGGTCGTCGTCCCCGTCGATGCTGGCTGCTGCGGGTTCGCCGGCGATCGTGGGTGGCTCGTGCCGGAACTGACCGCGAGCGCAACCCGGTGCGAGACCGATGAGGTGTCAGCGTTGCCTGTGGTCGACGGCTGCTACTCGAGCAGCCGGACGTGCGAGATTGGGGTCAGCCGCGCGACAGGGAAGACCTATCGCTCCTATCTCTACCTTCTCGAATGGGCGTCTCGTGACGAGTAGGCTGGCGCCGACGCCGCGACGATTCTCATCGGCAGTGGCGTCTAGCGAATCACCTTGATCCCGGTTGGCTTGGATGGGCCGCTGGCTGAAGACTGCGCCACGTTCACCACCACGCCCGCGACCGTCAACGTCCCGTTCCGCACCGCTCCAGTCGTGTTCTTCGTCAGCGAGTAGCTGGCTTGCCCGCTGCCCGTCGTTTGCGCCGCTCCGACCGTAATCCAGTCCGTGGCCGTCGTCGCCGACCAGGAACAGGTACTCGAGCTGGCCGTCACACTGATCGTCGAGCTTACAGCCTTGGACGCGGCAGTGATCGAGACTGGCGACACGCCGAACGTGCAGGCCCCCGCGGCCTGGCTGACCGTGTAGGTCTGGCCAGCAATCGTCAGCGTGGCGGTCCGGGCGGCCCCCGTGTTCGCCGCCACGGTGATTCCGACCGTTCCAGTGCCCGTCCCATTGGACGGACTTATGGTCGCCCAGCTCGCGTTGCTCGAGGCCGCCCAGTCGCAGGTCGAAAGCTCCGCCGTCACCGTCACGCTGCTCGTCGCGCCCGCGGCGGCGGCGGAGAGCGTGCTGGCTGACAACACGTAGCTGCAGGAGGTGTCAGTCTGGTCGTCGCGCATGCGCCGGCGGCGCACACCCGAGGCCTGACTGACCGTAACGGTCTGTCCGCCAACCGTCACTGTCGCCGTCCGCGCCGCCCCGGTATTAGGCGCCACGATGACCCCGACCGTTCCAGTGCCCGTTCCACTGGTCGGACTCATGGTCGCCCAACTCGCGTTGCTCGAAGCTGCCCAGCCGCAGGTCGAGAGACTCGGCGTCACCGCCACGCTGCTCGCCGCGCCTGCGGCAGAGGCGGACACCGCGCTCGCTGACAGCGCGTAGCTGCAGGCCGCCGCCGCCTGGCTGACCGTGTAGGTCTGTCCGCCCATGGTCACTGTCGCCGTCCGCGCCGCGCCGGTATTGGCCGCCACGGCCACGGTCACCGTCCCGGTGCCCGTTCCGCTCGCCGGCGTCACTGTCGCCCACGCCGAGTCGCTGGCCGCCGTCCAGCCGCAGGTCGAGAGATTCGCCGTCACCGTCACGCTGCTCGTCGCGCCTGCGGCAGAGGCGGACACCGCGCTCGCTGACAGCGCGTAGCTGCAGGCCGCCGCAGCCTGGCTGACCGTGTAGGTCTGTCCGCCCATGGTCACTGTCGCCGTCCGCGCCGCGCCGGTATTGGCCGCCACGGCCACGCTCACCGTCCCGGTGCCCGTTCCGCTCGCCGGCGTCACCGTCGCCCACACCGAGTCGCTGGCCGCCGTCCAGCCGCAGGTCGAGAGATTCGCCGTCACCGTCACGCTGCTCGTCGCGCCTGCGGCAGTGGCGGACACCGCGCTGGCTGACAGCGCGTAGCTGCAGGCCGCCGCAGCCTGGCTGACCGTGTAGGTCTGTCCGCCCATGGTCACTGTCGCCGTCCGCGCCGCGCCGGTATTGGCCGCCACGACCACGCTCACCGTCCCCGTGCCCGTCCCGCTGGTCGGCGTCACCGTCGCCCAACTCGCGTTGCTCGAAGCCGTCCAGCCGCAGGTCGAGAGATTCGCCGTCACCGTCACGCTATTCGTCGCCCCCGTGGCGGCGGCGGAGAGCGTGCTGCCTGACAGCGCGTAGCTGCAGGCCGCCGCGACCTGGCTGACCGTGTAGGTCTGGCCGCCGATGGTCACCGTCGCCGTCCGCGCCGCGCCGGTATTGGCCGCCACGACCACGCTCACCGTCCCGGATCCCGTCCCGCTGGTCGGCGTCACCGTCGCCCAACTCGCGCTGCTCGAAGCCGTCCAGCCGCAGGTCGAGAGATTCGCCGTCACCGTCACGCTATTCGTCGCACCCGCGGCCGCGGCGGAGAGCGTGCTGGCTGACAGCGCGTAGCTGCAGGCCGCCGCCGCCTGGCTGACCGTGTAGGTCTGGCCGCCGATGGTCACGGTCGCCGTCCGCGCGGCCCCCGTGTTGGCCGCCACGACCACGCTCACCGTCCCCGTGCCCGTTCCGCTGGTCGGCGTCACCGTCGCCCAGCTCGCGCTGCTCGAAGCGGTCCAACCGCAGGTCGAGAGATTCGCCGTCACCGTCACGCTGCTCGTCGCCCCCGTGGCGGCGGCGGAGAGCGTGCTGCCTGACAACGCGTAGCTGCAGGCTGCCGCGGCCTGACTGACCGTGTAGGTCTGGCCGCCGATGGTCACCGTCGCCGTCCGCGCCGCGCCGGTATTGGCCGCCACGACCACGCTCACCGTCCCCGTGCCCGTTCCGCTGGCCGGCGTCACCGTCGCCCAGCTCGCGCTGCTCGAAGCGGTCCAGCCGCAGCTCGAGAGATTCGCCGTCACCGTCACGCTGCTCGTCGCCCCCGTGGCGGCGGCGGAGAGCGTGCTGGCTGACAGCGCGTAGCTGCAGGCCGCCGCGACCTGGCTGACCGTGTAGGTCTGGCCGCCGATGGTCACCGTCGCCGTCCGCGCCGCGCCGGTATTGGCGGCCACAGTCACGCTCACCGTCCCGGATCCCGTGCCGCTGGTCGGCGTCACCGTCGCCCAGCTCGCGTTGCTCGAAGCGGTCCAACCGCAGGTCGCGAGATTCGCCGTCACCGTCACGCTGCTCGTCGTACCCGCCGCCGCGGCGGAGAGCGAGGTGGCCGACAACGCGTAGCTGCAGGCTGCCGCGGCCTGACTGACCGTGTAGGTCTGGCCGCCGATGGTCACCGTCGCCGTCCGCGCCGCGCCGGTATTGGCGGCCACAGTCACGCTCACCGTCCCGGATCCCGTGCCGCTGGTCGGCGTCACCGTCGCCCAGCTCGCGTTGCTCGAAGCGGTCCAACCGCAGGTCGCGAGATTCGCCGTCACCGTCACGCTGCTCGTCGCCCCCGCGGCAGCGGCGGAGAGCGTGGTGGCCGACAGTCCATAAGTGCAGGAGACTGCCGACTGGTTGACCGTGTAGGTCTGGCCCGCGATCGTCAGCACGGTCGAACGGGCAGCCCCGGTACTTGCCGCCACCGTGACCGTCACCGCTCCGGAACCCGTGCCGCTCGACGGACTCGCGGTAGCCCACGTGGCGGTGCTCAGCGCGGACCAGGTGCAGGTCGCGCCGTTGGTGGACACGGTGACCGTGCCGGTCCCGCCGCTCGCGGTCACCGCCAGCGTCGTCCCCGACACTGCGTACGTGCAGGCCAGCGCAGCCTGAGTGACAGTAAAGGTCTGGCCCGCAATGGTCAGCGTGGCTGTCCGGGCGACACCCGTGTTGGCCGCGGCTGTCATTGACACGGTTCCCGAGCCGCTCCCGCTCGTCGGGTTGAGCGTGAGCCAGGACGAATCACTCGTCGCCGTCCACGCGCAGCTTGCATCGCTGGCCGTCACCCCCACAGTGTTGGTGCCGCCGGTCGCCGTCACGCCCCAGGAGGACGAGGCCAGCGCATAGGTGCAGGCCAGCGCGGCCTGCGTCACCGTATAGGTCTGCCCGGCGATCGTCAGGACGGCCGTCCGCGCGGTCCCGGTGTTGGCCGCGACGGTGACCGTCACGGTTCCCGACCCGGTCCCGCTCGATGGGCTCACCGATGCCCAGGTCGACGTGCCAAGCGCAGTCCACCCGCAACTCGAAGCGCTCGCCGACACGGCGATGGTGGCGGTTCCACCGGCCGCGGTCGTCGCCCAGGAGGTCGCCGAGAGCCCATAGGTGCACGTGGGCGTGGTCCCTCCCCCGCTCGACTGAAACGCAAAGCTATTCGACGGATCGCTCTGGCCGACGCCGGTCTGGCCGACGGCCACCACGCGCGCGTCGTAGGTGCCGTCGGGAAGGGGCCAGCTCGACATCAGCGCCGAGAAGTCAATCTGAATCGTGCCGTCCGTCCCGACCGCGGGTTTCCCAAGGCTGACCGTCGAATACGGCACGGTGGCGCCGGTCACGTAGAAGTACAAGTCATAGCGAATGACGACCGGCTGGCCCGACGAATCCAGCGCGGAATTGTCGGCCGAGGGGACAAACTGCACGATCGTCGGGTTGACGACAGTTGTCGTTTGGGCAGGCACGGCCGTCGCGGCCAGGAAGACCGTCGCCAACAACCACGCGACCCGGATAATCAGCCTCGACAAGTTCGGTCTCCTGCACTTGAGGACGGTCCGTGCGGCTCTCCGGGCCGTGATTTCGCAAGAGCTGTACCGTCGATATTTCAACGAGATACCGCCAACCTGGCGAATGGACGGCTACGCGGCCGACCGATCGGATTACGATCCTGTCGGGTTCGTGCAGAATTGTCAGGGCGCAACTTGCCGCGAGAGTCAGCCGGGCGCCTGGCATTTTTGAGCGGCAGACTGCCGCCAAGGAGGCATCACATCGTGAAACCGGAGGATCCGTATTCCCGTGTCGACTATCGCCGCCTGGTGGCCTGGCCCGAGCGAATCGAACGCGAGTGGCCCTTCCTCTCGCACGTGCTGGGCGGGTCGGGCCGCCTGCTCGACCTCGGCTCTGGAACCGGCGAGCACAGCCGGTTTCTCGCCTCCAAGGGGTTCGAGGTCGTCGGCATCGACTCCTCCCTCGCGATGCTGGCCAAGGCGACCGACGCGCCCCTGCCGGCGAACCTGACGTTTATCGAGGGGGACATCTCGGAGATCGAACGCTTGACGGCCGGCTGGTTCGACGGCGCGATCTGCCTGGGGAACACGCTCCCGCACGTGCGCGACCGCCACACGCTGTCCCATCTGTTCTCCGGGTTGCGCGCGCGCCTGCGCCCTGGAACTCCGCTGTTGCTGCAGCTGCTGAACTACGACAGGGTCTTCGACGGCGGGCTGCGGGCCCTTCCGCTGAACTTCAGGCGGGACCAGACCGAAGGCGAGATCGTCTTCCTCCGGCTGATGACGCCCCGGCCGGATGGATCGGTCGTCTTCACGCCGTCCACGCTGCGCTACCGGCCCGGCGGGGATCCGCCGCTGGAGGTGGTGGCGACACGCCACGTCGAACTCACCGGCTGGCGGCGGCCGGCGCTCGAAGAGGAACTCGACGCTGCCGGGTTCACGCGGCGTGAGATCTTCGGCACCGTGGGCGACGTGCCGTTTGATCCGAAGCAGTCGCCCGACCTCGTGATCGTGGCCCGCTGACGAGGGCGGCCGACCCTACTCGCCCTGCCAGGGCTTGGGGCGCTGATTGGCAGCGAGGATCTTCTTCCGCAGGCGGATGGTCGTCGGCGTCACCTCGACCAGCTCGTCGTCCTTGATGAACTCGATCGCCTGCTCGAGCCCCAGGACGCGGGGCGGCACGAGACGAATGGCCTCGTCGGCGGTCGATGCGCGCATGTTGGTCTGCTTCTTCTCCTTGGTGACGTTGACGTCCATGTCGTTGCTGCGCGCGTTCTCGCCGATGAGCATCCCCTCGTACACCTGCGTCCCCGGGGCGATGAAGATCTCACCCCTTTCCTGGAGGTTGTAGATGGCGTAGGCGGTGGTCGTCCCAGCCCGGTCGGCGACCAGCGCGCCCGTTGCGCGAGACGGGATGGGGCCATGCCAGTCCTCCCACCCGGCGAACAAGTGGTTCATGATGCCCGTGCCGCGCGTATCGGTCAGGAACTGCGACCGCAACCCGATCAGCCCGCGCGTCGGGATCCGGAACTCCAGGCGCACGCGGCCGCTGCCGTGGTTCACCATCTTCGTCATCGTGCCGCGCCGCGTGCCGACCTGCGCGATGACGACACCCTGGAACTCCTCCGCCACGTCGATCACCAGGTCCTCGGCCGGCTCCACCTTCCGCCCGTGCACTTCTTTCGTGACGATCTCGGGGCGCGACACCTGCAGCTCGTAGCCTTCGCGCCTCATCATCTCGATCAGGATCGACAGCTGCAGTTCCCCTCGCCCGACGACGCGGATCTGCTCGGGCGAATCGGTATCCTCCACCCGGATCGAGACGTTGCCCAGGAGTTCCTTGGCCAGCCGGTCCCGCAAGTTCCGCGAGGTCACGTACTGCCCGTCGCGCCCGGCCATCGGCGAGGTGTTCACGCCGAAGATCATCGACACGGTGGGTTCGTCAACGGCGATGTGAGGAATGGGCTTCGGGTTCTCGCCGTCGGCAATCGTGTCGCCGATCGTGATGTCCTCGATGCCGGCCAGGCAGACGATGTCGCCGGCGCTGGCCTCCTCGATGTCGACGCGCTTGAGCCCATCGAATGCGAACAGCTTGGTCACGCGCGTCGGCTCCGTCCGGCCATCGATCTTGCAGACGCTCACCGCGTCGCCGATCCGCACGCGCCCGTTGAAGATCCGGCCGATGGCAATCCGGCCCAGGTAGTCGCTCGAGTCCAGGTTGGCCACCAGCATCTGCAGCGCCGCGTCGCGGTCCCCCAGCGGCGGCGGCACGTGATGAACGATCGCCTCGAAGAGCAGGCGCAGGTCCGGTCCCTGGGCATCGGCGTCGGCGCTCGACGTGCCGGCCCTGGCGTTGGTGTAGAGCACCGGGAAGTCCAGGAGGTCCTCGGTCGCGTCGAGGTCGATGAAGAGGTCGTAGACCTCGTTGAGCACGGCCTGCGGGCGCGCGTCCTTCCGATCGATCTTGTTGATCACGACGATCGGGGGCAGCCGCCGCTCGAGCGCCTTCCTGAGGACGAAGCGCGTCTGCGGCAGCGGCCCCTCGGAGGCGTCGACGAGCAGGAGGACGCCGTCCACCATCGACAGCGTGCGCTCCACCTCGCCGCCGAAGTCGGCGTGACCCGGCGTGTCCACGATGTTGATGAGGTAGTCGTGGTAGTGAACGGCCGTGTTCTTGGCGAGGATGGTGATCCCGCGCTCGCGCTCGAGATCGCTGCTGTCCATCACCCGCTCGGCGACCTTCTCGTTGGAGCGGAACACGCCGCTCTGCCACAGCAGCCCGTCGACCAGCGTCGTCTTGCCGTGGTCGACGTGGGCGATGATGGCGACGTTCCGGCGAAGCGGGTTGGCGACAGGAGGCGCGGCTTTCTGCGGCGTGGGCATCCTCTCAGTATACCAATCCGCTCCGCCGGCCGCCGGCTGCGGCTCAGGCGGAATGAAGCCGGTCGCCCGTCTCGACGATCATCTGGTGCTCGGCAGTGGACAACCGCTGCTCGATCGCCTCGCACCCCTCGATGAGCCCGGCCGCAGAAGCCCGTGGCGTCGTCAACAGCGCCGTCTCCGCTACCTCTCGCAGATCCAGTCCAAGCGCGCCGAGGCGCTCCGCGAGCGCGGCGTGCCGATCGGTGGGATGGCCTTGCGCCATCCTCTCGACACCGGTCAGGCGTTCATCCCCGGCATTCGACGCGGCGATCTCCTGGAAGACGGCGCTGGCATTCACATACTGCGTCCTCGCGTAGGCGGCGTTCTGCATCATGGCGGACACGGCGTGCCAGGCCGGCGCGAATGCCGCCAACTTCGCGAGGCCCGAGGCCAAGCGGTCGCGTCCCGCGGCCGTCGCGGCAGCCAGGTCCGCTGCCCGCTCTCGGAGTTGGCCGGAGTCCCCGCCGTCACCGATCTCGTCCATGAAGACCGACAGCAGCGCCAGGGGAGGCAACGACACGGCCGCTCGGATCCCGCGCGAACGGCCTGCCAGGTCACGCATCGCCCGCCGCACGCTGATCAGCGGCAATGCCACCCGCGCGGTGAACGCCCGTTGCTCGGGCGAGTAGTGCGCGAGTTCGTGCGCCAGCTGAGCCCTGAACTCGTCGACCGAGAGGATGCGCGCCAGCGGCAGCGACAGGCAGAGCGTGCGGCCCGCCACCGGGCCGTCGAGGCACGTCACGTTCATTTCGGTGACGAACATCCAGGGCACGAGGCACACCACGACATTGGCGGGCGGCTCGGCTCCAACGGCTCTCGACACGGCCTCCACGGTCTCTGCCAGGGCCCGCTGCCGCTCGAGGTCCAGCCTCTGGCCGACGACCGAGAGCGTCGGCCGCCTGTTCAGGCTGAATGCCACGGTCCCCATGGCGAGGGCCCAGGCCACGCCAGCCGCAACGGCGACCACCAGAAGCGAGCCCGGCATCCTCTCGACGGGCTCGAGCCACAAGGCGCCGGCGCCGACCAGAACGGCCGCCACCGCCAGCAACCCGTGGAACAGACCCAGGCCGGCGGTTCCCACCGTCGCCGCGGCGAGCCCCGGCCGGAAGAGCCGGACCATGCGCCGACGGTCCCCCCGGAGCCATCGCCCCGCCAGAAAAAGGCCTCCCAGGAACGCGAACCCGGCGCCGCCGACCAGGGCCGATACGCCGATGCCCGTGGAGAACAGGTCGTAGGTTTGACAGGGAGCGAACCGTGGACCGATGCGCTTGTCGGCGCACACCGAGGAAAGCGACGGCGGAATCACCAGACCGCCATAGGGCAACGCCGGCTGCACAGCCATCCGGCGCGCCAGCATCGGGTTGTAGCGCGCTTCCCAGTTGGCCCGGCCGATCAGGCCGAGCACCGTCACGATCACCGGCACGGCCAGGACGATGGCCAGCGGCTTGACGAGCCGTCTCATCCGTGTGTCTCCCCCGTCGCCAGACCCCAGCATCGCAGCACGCTGTCGAACAGCTCCGAGGATTCCCTGCGCTTCGCCAGTCGGTCGAACCTCCGCTGGAGGATCGGAAGGAACTCTTCGCGCGACCACTTGCGGACGATCCGGAACGCTCTGCCCTCCGGGGCGGCGGTCACCGGAAACGATCGGGCCACATCGACGATGCCGTGGTCCGCTGCGTGCAGGCCGGCACGAGCCATCGTGGCGGCGACGATCCCGAACGACGGCGTCCGCGGGTCAGATGCTTCGTCTTCCAGCCAGCCGAAGAGGAACTTCACCGTGCCGACGTGCAGACCGTGCACGGCCTGGATGAGGAGCGCGAGCGACTGGCGCCCCTCGTCGCCGAGTCGCCGCCACGCACGCGCCACCAACGGGTCGACGCGCTTGTCCCCGAGCGACAACAGCCCCGCGATGATCCCGGCCCTGGCGTCGTCGCGATCGAGCTCGTCCAGGAACGACTGAACGTATTTCGGCCCCGACATTGGGTCGCCGTTCTCGAGGGGCAGCAGGATGGCCATCTCGCAGGCGGCTGCGGCCACCACCGACGGGTCGTGGTCCTCGACGAGAAACGGCAACAAGCCATTGGTGTAGCCGGCGCCGTCGCGGATGTCGTGCTCTCGGTGGAGCCGCTCGATCGCGCGCGCCACCTCGAGAACCACCTGGCGCCTGACCACTGGATCCAGCCGAGCCACGGCAATTCTGGCAAGCGCCGTCACCCGCGGCACGTCGTCGTCATCAGGATCGATGCCGTAGGACAGACACTTGTAGAAGAGCAAGTGTCGCAGCAGGGAAGGCTCGAGTTCGGGCCACGCCGCAGGCCTGGCCAAGAGCGCGTCGAGTTGATCGAGTGAGGGGGCGGCGTCCCCGGTCCCGGGTGTTCTTCCGTCGTCCAAGCGCGCTCCTTGCCCGTCGGAGTCCTGGCGCCGCGCCCGGCGGGCGCGGTTGTTCACGTGGATGGTGCGGGCCCTGGCTCAGGCGAGTATGGCGGATGCGGGATCGGCGCGTCAACCGACCAGCAGCCGCCCGTCCTCCATCACCAGGACGTCGTCGAACCAGACGGTCGGGCGCTTCACGAGGCCGTCCAGGTGGCTGGCCACGCGCACCGTGCCTCCCATCGACTTGTTGTCGCCGAAGGCCACGTGAATCGTGCCCATCACCTTCTCGTCCTCGAGGATGATGCCGGTCAGCGTGGCTTTGTCGTTGGTGCCAATGCCGAATTCCGCCACCGTGCGCGCATCCCGCCCGTGCGGCTCGAGCAAGGCGATGAGCGCCTGCGCCTCGGGACCGCCGGTGATCTCGGTCGCGTAGCCCCCCTCGACGACGATGCGCAGCGGCTGGCTGAGGAGCCCCACGCCGGCCATCGAGCCATCGACCACGACCACCCCGTGAGAGAGGCTCTCGAGCGGAGCCAGGTACGACTCGCCGGTCGGGAGGTTGCCCCACTGCCCCTTCTCCCGGAACAGCCCCGAGCTGGCGTGCGCCCGGCGCCCGGCGACGGGCATGGTGATGTCGGTGCCTGCCGCGCCCGTCACGCGGATCACCTTCGTGCGTTCGAGCCGGTCGCATAGCCGGTAGGTGCGCGCCGCGATCTCGTGGTAGTCCGCATTCATGCACCGGACCATGATGTCCTCGGTCACGCCCGGCAGCGTCGCCACCCTGGCCCCGGCGGCGCTGGCCGCACGGCGCGAGTCGGTGTGGGTCAGCGATTTCGACGTCGGGCAGAGCACGACGTCCGACTGCTTCATGAGCTCGGCGACCTCGGTCGGCGGTTCCTCGCCGTGGCTCCGGCGCGGCAGCATCTCGACCAGCAGCACGTCGAGGCCGAGGTCGCGCGCGGCGCGCTGCAGGGCAAAGCCGATCGACCGCAGCGGCTCGTCGGTCACGACGAGCACGCGCTCGCCCGCGCGAGCGCCCATGCAGTCGCGGATGGCGACGATCGACGCCGAGAGCAACTCAGGCGAGATCATGGTCATCGGGTGAGTCCCTTCATCCCAGCGCCGGCTGGGCCAGCGCGAGCAGCGCCTCGGTGATGACGCCCTGCAGCATCGGAATCTTGTAGCCGTTCTTCTCGAGAGCGACCGCCCCCCTCACTCCGGCCTCGGCCGCCTCCGCTGCCAGAGCCGGCGTGAGCGCCTTGCCGGTCAGAACCTGTTCGGCCGGCTCCGACCGCCAGGGCACGGGCGCCACGCCCGAGCAGGCGACGCGGGCGCGCCGAACGTGGCCGCCCTCGAGGACCAGCGCAAGCGCGACACCGACCAATGCGAAGTCCCAGGCCCCGCGCCCCCTCACCTTGCGATACGAACTGCGCAGGCCGGGCTCGGCCGGCGGGAGGAGGACCTCGGTCAGAATCTCGTTCTTCTCGAGGACGTTCTCGCGAGTCACCACCTTCGCGGGCCCCACGAAGAACGCGTCGAGCGGGACCACGCGGCTGCCGCCGGGCCCTGCGATTCGGACTCGCGCACCGAGCGCGATGAGTGCGGGCGCCGTGTCGGACGGGTGGACCACAACGCACCGGTCGCCGCCGAAGATGGCGTGGTTCTCGTTCTCCCCGCCCATCGCGTAACAGAGTTCGCCGCCCTTGCGCAGGCACTGGAACTCGCCGCGGAAGTACCAGCAGCGCGGCCGCTGACACAAGTTGCCGCCGATGGTGCCCTGGTTGCGGATCTGCGGGCTGGCGACCGACGCCGAGGCCTGCGCCAGTGCGCGATAGGACTCGAGGATCGTCTTGCTGGCGGCAATCTCGCCGTGCGTTGTCAGGGCCCCAATGCGCAGGCCGCCCCCGGGCAGCGGACCGATCCCGCGAAGGTCCGTCAGGCCGCTCAAGCCGACGACGTTCTTGACCGTGAAGACCCCGTCGCGCAGGCAGCCCAACAGGTCGGTGCCGCCCGCGTGCAGCTTCGAGCCCGGGACGGCCAGCCGGCGCACGGCGTCAGCCACGCTGGAGGCACGGGTATGCGTGAATGCCGGCAGCATGAATCATCCCCTCTTCATCGACGCGGCCAGCAGGGCGACCAGCCGCCGCGGGTTCACGGGTGTCTCAGGTGTGCGCACGCCGCACGCGTCGTAGATCGCGTTGGCGACGGCCGGCGCCGCCGGCACCGTCGCCGGTTCGCCGAGCCCCTTTGCCCCGGTCGAGTTCGCCTCGGTGTCGTGCAGGTCGATGGGCAGCACGACCTGCTCCACCGGCACATCCATCGCCGTCGGGACCTGGTAGTCGTGCCAGTTGCGGTTGACCATCTTGCCGGTCTGGTTCCGGTCGAGGATCCGCTCCTCGGTCAGCGCCAGCCCGATGCCCATGGTGATGCCGCCCTGTGTCTGGTTCTCGAACGTGAGCTCGTTCATCGCGCGGCCGCTGTCCTGCGCAGCCAGGTAACGGAGGATGCGGACCTCGCCCGTGCGCGTGTTGACCTCGACCTCGGCGAAGTGCGCGCCGAACGGACACACCACCTTCCCCTCGGGATTCGGCCCGCGGTAGCCGACGCCGACGATCAAGCCGCGGCCCCTGAGGGCGGCCACCCCCGTCACGGCAACTCTCTTCGACGGGTCCGTCGTCGATGCGATCTCGCCGTCTTTCAGCACGAGGTCGTCCGCGCCCACCTTGAGCTGCGCCGCCGCCATCGCGAGCAACTGCTGCCTGACGTCGAGCGCCGCCGCCCGCGTCGCGGGCGACTCGGTCGGCACCGTCTTGCTGCCGCCGCTGGCGGTCGCGTACTGGGTGGTGCCGGTGTCCGCCCATTCGACCTGAATCCGATCGAGCGGCACGCCGAGCTCCTCGGAGACCACCATCGCCATGATGGTCTTGGTGCCGGTGCCGATGTCGCTCGCCCCCATGTTGATGTTCACGCTGCCGTCGGCAAACAGCCTGACGATCACGGTGGACGGCGGTCCGCCGCTGCCCGCCTGCCACAGACCGGCCGCCACGCCAACGCCCCGCTTGAACGGGCCCTCGGCTCTCGCGCCCTTTCTGGCCTCCTGCCAGCCGAACCGCTTCGCGCCTTCCTCGAGGCACGCCCTGAGCCCGGTCGTCGTATACGGCGCGCCGCCGCGCCCCTGGCTCGCCGTCGGCACGTTCTTCAGCCGCAGTTCGATCGGGTCCATCCCGATCTTCTCCGCCAGCTGGTCCATCATCTGCTCGAGCGCCCACGCGCCCTGCGGATGGCCGGGCGCGCGGAACGCCCGAGCCTGGCCGGCATTGATGAACACGTCGGTCATCTCGGTCCTGACGTTCGGGCAGGTGTACAGGTCACGCACGACCCAGTCGACGCCGCCGACCCCGCCGCCCGGGTACGCGCCGCCAGTCCCGAGCACGGTCATCTGCAGAGCGGTCAGCGTCCCGTCCTTCTTCACACCCGCCTTGAGCGTCATCTTGTCGGGTGGCCTGTTGCCCACCGCGAGGAAGCTCTCCTCGCGGGTCAGATGCAGCTTGACCGGACGCGCCGACATCTTCGAGAGCAGCACCGCGATGACGGTGTGCTTGCTGAGGCCCAGCTTGGCCCCGAAGCCGCCGCCCATGTACTGGCCGATCACCCGAACGCTCGACGCCGGCATCTTGAGCACCGACATCAGACCGGACTGAATCGGGTAGACGCCCTGCGTGGAGTCCCACACGATCAGGCGCGAGCCGTCCCACTTGGCCACCGAGGCGTGCGTTTCAGTGGGGGCGTGGATCTCGCAGGCCGTGCTATAGGTCTGCTCCACGACCACGTCGGCGGCAGAGAACCCGGCCTGGACGTCGCCGCGCGAATACCGGGAGACCTCGCCCGACCTGTTGCCTGTTTCGTAGATCGCCGGGGCGCCGGGCTTCAGCGCGTCCTCGGCGTCCCCCACAAACGGCAGCTCTTCGTATTCGACGGTGATGGCTCGCACGGCGTCCCACGCCTGGTAGGGAGTCTCGGCGGCCACGGCGGCGACTTCCTCCCCCTCGTACCGACAGTGCGGGTCGAAGAGGCGGCTGAGCGCGCCCGCGCGCGTGTTGAACCACGGGATGTTCGCGCCGGGGGTCTTGTCGGTGAGCACTGCGATCACGCCCGGCATCTTCTCCGCCTTCGACGTGTCCACTTTCTTCACCATCGCGTGCGCATGGGGGCAGCGCAGAATCGCCCCGTAGAGCATGCCCGGCAGCAGCACGTCGGCGGTGTAGGTGGCGGCTCCGCTCACGCGCTCGTAGGCGTCGAGGCGAGGCAGCCGGCGCCCGACGACAGTCGGGCTCGTCCACGGCGCCGGTTGTTCCGCGGGCTCCGGTGTCTCAGGAGGCGCGTCGGTGACGTAATACCGGTCGTCGGGCGTCATGAGCGGCCTCCTTCCTGCTTCTTCAGCTCGGCGGCCCGTTGCCCCGCCTTGAAGATGTGCGCGTAGGCCCCGCAGCGGCAGATGGTGCCGCTGACGCCGGTGCGGATCTCATCCATGGACGGGTCGGGGTTGGCCCGCAGCAGCCCCTCGACGGCCATGATCTGGCCCGGCGTGCAGTAGCCGCACTGGAAGGCGTCCTGCTCGACGAAGGCACGCTGCACCGGACCGAGTTCCTCGCCGCGCATCAGCCCCTCGAGCGTGACGATCGCCTTCCCCTCCGATTCGACCGCCAGCATCATGCAGGAGTATGCCGGCTTGTCGTCGACCAGCACCGTGCAGACCCCGCACTCGCCCCGCTCGCAGCCGAGTTTGGTCGCGGTCAGGCCCAGCCGCTCGCGCAGCACGTAGAGCAGCGACCACCGCGGCTCGACGAGCAGGCGGTGCGTGCGCCCATTGACGCTGAGCGCGACGCGGACGAGGTCGGCCGAGTCCGGGAGCTCGGCGCCCGGCGGCGCCTGGTCGCTTGCGGCATGGACGGCGGCCGCCGCGGCCACCGCGCCGGTGCCGACGGTCGCGATGAATCCGCGCCGTGTGAAACCTGTCGGCGGCGTTCGGTGATCGTCAGGATGTTCGGACATGCGAGGACCTCTGCTGGCGGGCCGGCTCGAGGCCGCGCCCTGACTGTGGATGCCTGCGGATTATAGCTCACCTGAACTGTCCATCTGGAGGGGACACCGAGCCGCGCGCGACCGTACTCTCCGGTGGACCTCGCGTGTTCACACGCTGACACGGCCAGGCACCAGACCTTGAGAGGAGCGCCGCGGACATCTCCTGGTCCGACGGGGGGAGTCCCACAGACAGAAGAGGTTGCAGCGAATCCGATGAGCTGGCCGCATGACGGCCTCACCGCTCACCCCGATGGCACTGTTGATGCGTACAGTGCTGTCGGGCTTAGACAAATCCCAAGCGCCGCCGGCCACCGGCGGCATTCGAGTGGAATCCGCGTTCCCGAGGAGGACGTTATGGACCGGTGGACTGGTAGTCGCCTGGCGCTGGCGGTCGTGCTGGCCGCGCTGGGCGTGGCGCTCAACGGCTCGCCCGCATCGGCAATCAGCCTCTTTCCCCACCTCCGGGTGCCCCATGGAGGCACCTTCGATGCCGACGTTGAACTGCAGGGCATGTACGACGAGATGAGCGAGATCTACGTCCCCTCGATGAGCGCGGGGGACGTCCAGCTCTTCGACGAGACCCTCTTCACGGCCGACTGGGTATTGATCGACACGAACGGCCAGCGGTTCACGCAGGCGCAGGTGAGCGCGCGTGCTGCGCAGGCGCCGGCCTCCGATTTCACGACTCAGCGGATCGGCTCGATCACGCCGGTGCCCGGTGGCGTCACGGCCCTGGTGACCGTGGCGGCCGTCCGCACGATCGTGGACACGGAAGGGCGTTACGGCGTCCGGGGAGCCACGCACACGCTCACTGAGGTCACTCGGTTCGACGACAGCTGGGTCAGGGCCGGCGACAGCTGGAAGATGAAGTCGCGCGAACAGCTCGGCCCGACCAAGACGATCCTGGACCAGCCGGAGTGGGGAATGTAACGACCCGCACGAGAGCCGGCGCCCAAGCGGCGCCGGCTTGCCCTTCCCGCCCCTCTTGCCCTACGCTTGCGAGGATCCACAGGCTGCGATTCGAGAGTTCTCGCGAGCCACACCCAGAACGGCCTTCATAGAGGAGTCAGTCATGGCGAACGCAATCGACGGTCTCACCCCGGCGCTCGTGTGGAAGTACTTCGCCGAGATCAGCCGGATCCCGCGCGGGTCGAAGAACGAGAAGGCCATCGGCGCCTACCTCTTCGCCACCGCGAAGAAGCTCGGGCTCGAGGCGCAGCAGGACGCCGTGGGCAACGTCGTGGCGAGAAAAGCGGCCTCGAAGGGGCGCGAGTCGGTGCCGGGGGTGTGCCTGCAGGGCCACATGGACATGGTCTGCGAGAAGAACAAGGACACGGTCCACGACTTCCTCAAGGATCCGATCGAACTGGTGCGGAAGGACAACTTCATCTGCGCCAAGGGGACGACGCTGGGCGCCGACAACGGCATTGCCGTCGCCACTTGCCTGGCGATCATGGAAGACAAGCGCCTCGTGCACGGTCCTCTCGAGTTTCTCTTCACGGTCGATGAGGAGACCGGACTGACCGGCGCGAACAACCTGCAGCCGGGGTTCCTGCAGAGCAAGATCCTCCTGAACCTCGATTCCGAGGACGAAGGCGAGTTGTATGTCGGCTGCTCGGGCGGGCGCGACCACACCGGCACCTGGGCGGCGGCGTGGGACGATGCACCGGCCGGCGGGAACGGGTGGCAGTTGACGGTCAAGGGGCTCAAGGGCGGGCACTCCGGACTGGAGATTCACACCGGCCGCGGCAACGCGCTCAAGATGCTGACGCGGGCCCTGATCTGTCTCTCCGCGCTCGGCGCCAGGGTCGCGAAGATCGAGGGCGGCAACAAGCGCAACGCCATCCCGCGCGAGGCTGAGGCGGTGTTCTGGCTCCCCAAGCCGAAGGCCGGTGCGGCCGCGGATCTCGTGGGACAGATGAACACGGTCATGCGGGCCGAGTTCGCCACCGTCGAGCCCGACCTGGTCATCGCTTGCGAGCCGCAGAAGAACGTGCGCAAGGTCTTCACGAGGGGACTGCAGAAGAAGGTCCTGCTGGCGCTGGCCGGCCTTCCCCACGGCGTGCTCAAGATGAGCGCCGACATTCCCGGCCTCGTCGAGACCTCGACCAATCTCGCCATTGTCCAGACCGACAAGAAGACCATCACCGTGCAGACGAGCCAGCGGAGCTCGGTCGCCTCGGAAATCGAGGAAGCCTCGCAGATGGTCCGAGCCGTCCTGGTGCTGGCCGGGGCCACCGCGGCCGGCTCCGACGGCTATCCGGGCTGGAAGCCGGACATGGCGTCACCGATCCTCAAGCTCGCGCGGGAGACCTACCAGTCCCTCTACGGCAAGGACCCGGAGATCAAAGCCGTGCACGCCGGCCTCGAGTGCGGCATCATCGGCGAGAAGTACCCGGGCATGGACATGGTCTCCTTCGGCCCGACGATGCGTGAGGTGCACTCGCCCAACGAGCATCTCTACATCGACACGGTCGGGAAGTTCTATGACTTCCTGCTCGGCATCCTGAATCGCGTTGAGTAGATCCGGACGGGGGTCGGAGCATCCGCTCCGACCCCCGCGGCACGACGGCCGGCAGGTCGTGCTACACTCTCCGCCCGGTATTCACGACACAGGAGTCCCCGATGCGCACACCCTCGGTCCAGTGGACCGTCGCGGTCGTCCTGACGCTTGTCTCCGCCGTGTGGCAGCGATGGTCCGGCCCGACCTACCCGATCAAGAGCCAGACGGTCCTGGCTGGGCAGACCATCGCCTACCGCCTCGAGCGCACCAACAGCATCACGGACCGCATGCCGGTGGTCGTGAAGGTCCCTGATGCGGCCGTGACGGGCGCGGTCCAGTGGCGGCATTTTCCGACCGCCGAACCCTGGCAGACACTGCCCATGACGCGGAAGGGTGACAGTCTCGAGACGGCGATCCCCCCGGCGCCTGAGCCGCTCATGCCTATGGCGGGCAAACTCGAATACCGGGTCCTCCTCACCAGGGAGGGCGGCGGCCGCGTGTCGATCCCCGACCCCCCCGCCGTCGCGCGCTTCAAGGGCGACGTGCCGCCGTGGATCCTCCTGCCTCACGTGGCCGCCATGTTTTTCGGCATGCTGTTCGCCACGCGCGCGGCGCTGGCGGCGGTGTTCGGCGGGACCACGCGCTTCGCGGGCTTGATGGCCGTGTCCCTGCTGCTCTTCGGAGGCTTCGGGCTCGGCCCCCTCGTGCAGAAGCTCGCGTTCGGCGCCTTCTGGACCGGGATTCCCTGGGGCTACGATCTCACCGACAACAAGACGCTCATCGCAGTCGTCGCGTGGATTCCGGCGGCTGCGCAGCTGTTCCGCAAGCAGGATGCCAGGCTGATGATTGTCCTGGCCGCCGTCGTGACCATGACGGTCTTCGCCATCCCGCACAGCGTCTGGGGGTCGCAAGCGAAGTGGTAGGTTGCTAGAACCCGGGCGAAACGTCGAGCGGGAACACCGGCCCGCGCCCGCGACGCGCGGCGATCACTCGCGTGAATCGGCGCCCAGGGGGTGGCAAGTGATGAGGTGGTCGTCGACGATCCGGCCGCCGACCAGGTGTTCCTGGATGATCCGCTCGAGCACCGGCGGATCGCAATGGTGGTACCAGGCGCCCTCCGGGTAGACGACCGCGACTGGTCCGCCCGCGCAGACTCTCAGGCAGTTCGCCCTGGACCGGAGGATGCCGCCCTGCTCGGACAACCCGAGTTCGGCCAGCCGCCGCTTGAGGTACGTCCACGCGGCCAGCCCCCGCTCGAGGCTGCAGCATTTCGGGGCGGTCTGATCGCAACAGAGGAAGATATGCCGGCGGGCGACGGGAACGCCGATCGTCTGGGCCTTCGCTCGCAGCGCGGTGACATCGTCGGACGTGGCCTCAGGCCTCTGTTCCTCCACGACTACTCCTGCCCGCAGCATCGGGCGGGCGCCGACCGGTGGGGTGTGTATTCAGATCCCGCTGTCGGGCGACATCTCGTGAAACGTGGCACCAGGCTCGACGAAGCGGCCCAGCCTCACCATCTTCCCGGCCGCGTGATCCCAGTACTCCGCTTCCTCGACGCGCACCTTGACGAGCGCGGTCGTCGGGTCATCGGGCCCGCCCGGCAGCCACGGCAGGTATCCCGCGTGCCACAGCCGCTTCAACATCGCGGCATCGTCGACCACCTCGGCGGTGCCCGATGCCCATACATAGCGATTGTCCAACGGGGAAACGAAGGTGACGTGGACCGACTGTCGGTCGCGGATCTCGCTCGTCTTGCCCGCCGCGCGCGCCGTGGGGAACCACAGAAACCCGTCGAACGGGAGGCGCTGGGTGACCATCGGGCGGCTCCGCAGGCGGCCCATGCCCGTCGTGGTCAGCATCGCCACCGGGATGCCACCGATCATCGCGGCGAACGTCCGGATAGCCTCTTCACGGGTCGGTGTGGCCGGCATATGCTCGCTCCTTTGCGCCTCACGTCGTACGTCGCACTTCGTACTTCTCACTTCCCCCTGCTTCGTCCCTGTAACAGGTAACCCCAGTTGGGTGCCGCGCGTCAATTGCCCGGCCTGGCAGCCGCGTTCCCGGCCGGGGTCTCCTGCCAGAGCCGCACGTTCTCCATGATCGACCCGCCAATGAACTCGCGCAGGATCGAGTTGTCGGGCACGTGCTCGGCCGTGGCCGGCACGAACCACTGCAGAAAGGACAACAACCGGTTCGCCTCCGTGTATTCCTGCGTCTCGTGCCGCACCTGCAGCAAGAGCGGCTCGGCCAGGGGACGCAGCACCGCGAGCTCGTGCACCAGCGCCGAGTTGAAGATGGCGTCGCTGTTCTCCTGGAACGGGAAGATGTACTGCTTCTCGCCACGAGTGACCGACTCCCAGCGCCGCAGCGTCTGCGACGCGCTGTAGCCGCGCCCCGACGCGTCGCGCACGATCCGGCGGATGAGCCGGCAGTCGGTCGTGCTCACCCGGTTGTGCCGGTCGAGGTTCAACTGCGTCAGCGCCG
The DNA here is from genome assembly GCA_963727765.1 of uncultured Acidobacteriota bacterium. GTDB lineage: Bacteria > Acidobacteriota > Vicinamibacteria > Vicinamibacterales > Fen-181 > FEN-299. Next base: position 341,511 of record CAVSGZ010000007.1, on the reverse strand, counting down.
ACACGTAGATGCGGTAGATGCGCTCGGGCGGCACGCCCGGCACCAGCGCCGGATTCAGCCCGTGGATGCCCTCGACGATGATGATGTGGCCTGGTCCGAGCGTGACCGTCGCGCCCGCCTCCCGGCGCCCGGTCTTGAACACGTAGTGCGGCAACTGCACCGGTCGGCCGGCCATCAGCCCGACCAGGTGCTCGTTGAACAGGCCGATGTCGACAGCCCGGAGGCATTCGTAGTCGTACTGGCCGTTGACGTCGCGCGGCGTCAGCTCGCGGTCCACGAAGTAATCGTCGAGCCCGAGCGGAAACGGCCGCTTGCCGTTGGCCAGCAGCTGCACGGCCAGCCGCTTCGAGAAGGTGGTCTTGCCCGACGAGGACGGGCCCGCGATGAGGACGACCTTGACCCGGTCGCCCTGCGCGGCGATGTCGGTCGCGATCCGTGAGATGCGTGCCTCGTGAATCGCCTCGCCGACGAGCGAGGCCTCGGCCAGTCGCCCCGAGGCGATCACGTCGTTGAGCGCGCCGACGCTGCGCACGCCCAGCCGCTCCAGCAGGTGCCCGGCCTCCTCGAACACGGCGAACAGCTTCGGGTACGGGACGAAGGGCGCGATCTCGGTCGGGCGGCTCTGGTGCGGAAACTGCAGCAGGAATCCCGGCGGAAACGCCTGGAGCGCGAAGTACCCGAAGGCAGCCGGTCGATGGCGTCATATACCCCTGGAAGTAGTCCTGGCGTCCGCACAAGGTGTGGAGCACCACGGTCTCCTTCTCGCGATGCGCCATGAGGCGCACCCGTTCCTCCTCGCCGCGCTCGTGAAACAGCGCCATCGCCTCGGCGACCGACATATTGGTTCTCGCAATTTTCAGGTCGCTGTCGACGATCGCGCGCATCCGCGCCTCGACCTTCTTGAGCTCGGCCTGCGTGAACGGCGCCCGCCCCTTGATCTCGCAGAAGTACCCGCCGATCGTCGACGCCGAGTGCTCGATGCTCACCTCCACCCCGGGAAACACCTCGGCCGCCGCAGTCATCAGCAGGAACGACAGCGACCGGCGGTAGATCCGCACGCCGTCGGATTCGGCCGTGGTTACCGGCACGAGGTCGCCGTCCTCGGTCAGCGGCGCAGTGAGTTCCCGAAGCCGGCCGTTGAGCATCACCGCCACCACCGGCGCCCCATCGTCGGGCGACGGCGTCCCCTGCACCGGGAGCGCCGCGGGCCCGTGAGCTTCCCTCGCGCGGACGATGTCGCCGACGGGGGTGCCGATTGGGGCCTCGAAGATGCGGCCGTCGGGAAACGTCGCCAGGACGTTCGTGCGGGGAATCGACGGGTGGATGCGGGGGTCGGGATGCGGGATCGGCATAACGGGGCAATGATACAGGATTCACGATTCGGGATTCAGGATTCGGAATTTGGAGGATGAGACACCGATACCGGAATTCTGGATTCGATCTTCGGACTTCTGCTATTGTTTCGGCGCCCCCTCGGAGGTATGTCGATGAACGTGAAACTGACGCGGCGCCTGGTGGCGCTGGTGCCGCTCGTGGTCCTTCTGCTGGCAGCCGGCGTGACGGCGCAGGGAAAGATCACAACGCCGAAGGAATTCCTCGGGTTCGACGCCGGCGACGACTACATGCTGGCGAACTACACCCAGCTGAAGGGCTATTGGGAGAAGCTGGCGACGGAAAGCGACCGGATGAAGCTCGTCGAGATCGGCAAGACGGCAGAGGGCCGCCCCATGATCATGGCGATCTTCACCTCGCCCGAGAACCAGAAGAACCTCGCCCACTACAAGGACATCGCCCAGCGGCTCGCGCACGCCGAGGGGCTGACCGACGAACAGGCGAAGAAGCTGGCGGCAGAGGGCAAGGCGGTGGTCTGGATCGACAGCGGACTTCATGCCACCGAGTGCATCCCCTCGCAGCACCTCTTCCAGATCGCCTACCAGATGGCCAGCCGGACCGACGCGGAGACGATGCGGATCCTGAACGACGTGATCCTGCTGCTCGTGCCGATCAACCCGGACGGGATGGATCTCGTGTCGAACTGGTACATGCGGAATCCGGACCCCAAGGCCCGGAACATGAATATCCCGCGCCTGTACCAGAAGTACATCGGGCACGACGACAACCGCGACTCTTACGCGGTCAACCAGCCGGAAACCGAGGCGGTCTCGCGCCAGCACTTCATCGAGTGGTTCCCGGAGATCGTCTACAACCAGCACCAGAGCGGGCCAGCCGGCACGGTCCTGTTCAGCGCGCCGTTCCGCGACCCATTCAACTACAACTACGACCCGCTCGTCCCGGAGGGGATCGAGGTGGTCGCGTCGGCGATGCACCAGCGCTTCATGGTGGAAGGCAAGCCGGGCGCGGTCCAGCGGGCCGACGCGTCCTACTCGACCTGGTTCAACGGCGGCATTCGGACCGCCGCCTACTTCCACAACGAGATCGGCATCCTGACCGAGATCATCGGGAACCCGACGCCGATGACGATTCCCTTCGTCCTCGCGCGACAGCTCCCGGACGGCAACCAGCCGTACCCCATCGCGCCGCAGCAGGTGTGGCATCAGCGCCAGTCGATCGAGTACCTGATCACGGCGGACCGCGCCATCCTCGACCTGGCCTCGCGCGATCGCGAGGGGTTTCTCTATCGCAGCTACGTGATGGGCCGCAACTCCATCCAGCGCGGCAGCCAGGACACCTGGACGATCACGCCGAAGAAGATCGCGGCCGTGCAGGCCGCGGTGAACAAGGACATGGGCGCCTCCGCGCCCCGCGAGCAGGGTCCCACGAGCGGAGACTCCCCGATGCAGGCCGGCGGCGGCCGAGGCGGCGGTCTGCCGGCGAAGTACTGGGATCTGCTGCACGACCCGGCCAAGCGCGACCCGCGCGGCTTCATCATCCCGTCGGACCAGCCGGACTTCCTCACGGCCACCAAGTTCGTCAACGCGCTCCTCAAGTCGGGCATCACGATCCACCGCGCCACGGCGGCGTTCCAGATCGCGGGCAAGACCTACCCAGCCGGCTCCTACGTGGTCAAGGCGGCGCAGGCCTTCCGCCCCCACATCATGGACATGTTCGAGCCGCAGGATCATCCCGACGACATCGCGTACCCGGGCGGGCCTCCGCGGCCGCCGTACGACGCGACGGGATGGACGCTCGCCTTCCAGATGGGCGTGAAGTTCGACCGGATCCTGGAGGGGTTCGACGGACCGTTCGAGAAGGTCCCCGGCCTCATCAAGGTCGCCCCGGGCAAGATCGTCGCGATGAAGGGTGCGGTTGGCTACGTGCTCAACCACGAGCAGAACGACACGTTTGTCGCCACCAACCGTCTGCTCGCGGCCAAAGAGGAGGTCTATTGGCTGAAGTCGTCGTGGAAGGCGGGCGCGATGACCTACCCGTCCGGCGCCATCTACGTGCCGGCCAAGGCGACCACCAAGGCGGCTCTCGACAAGATCGCGGCGGACCTCGGGATCACGGTCGACGCTGTGACCGTTCGCCCGACCGGCGAGGCGCTCAAGCTCAAGCCGGTGCGCATCGCGCTCTGGGACCGCTACGGCGGCTCGATGGATTCCGGGTGGATCCGCTGGATGTTCGAGCAGGCGTTCCCGACGACGTTCGAGCTGGTTTACGCCCAGGCGCTCGATGCCGGCGACCTCAACGCGAAGTACGACGTGATCATCTTCCCCGGCGGCAGCATCCCGGCGTTTTCGAGTGAGGGCGGCGGGAGGCGCGGCGGTGGAGGCGGCTTCGGCGGGAACGCCGCCAGCATCCCGGACGAATTCAAGAGCTGGGTCGGCAGCATCACCGCCGACAAGACCATCCCGCAGCTCAGGAAGTTCGTCGAGAACGGCGGGACGATCATCGCCATCGGCAGCGGCACGTCGGTCGCGGGCCATTTCGGCCTCGCGGTGAGCAACCACTTGGTCGAACGCCAGCCCAACGGCAGCGAGCGGCGGCTGGGGACCGACAAGTTCTACGTGCCCGGATCGATCCTCCAGCTGGCTGTCGACCCGACCGATCCGCTGGCTTTCGGTGTGGGCAGCCGGGTCGACGCGTTCTACGACAACGACCCGGTGTTCCGCCTGGACCCCGACGCGGCACTCAAGGGTGTCAGACCGGTCGCATGGTTCGACTCGAAGACGCCGCTGCGCAGCGGCTGGGCATGGGGCCAGGACTACCTCGACGGCGGCGTGGCGATGGCCGAGGCGGCGCTTGGCAAGGGCAAGGTGTTCCTGTTCGGGCCGGAGATCACCTTCCGCGGCCAGCCGCACGGCACGTTCAAGTTCCTCTTCAACGGGATCTACTACGGATCGGCGACCCCGGTGAATCTCGGGGCCGCGAAGTAGTCTGAAGACGACCTGTTCGGCGGGCTCAGCCGAGCCCGTCGAACAGGTCGTCGAGCGGTCGCCGCGCCAGCGCGGGGCCGAACGCCTGTCTGAACACCTCGATCCCCAACAGTCGCTCGCAGTCGGGCTGGGCAAAGAAATTCCGCTCCACGCTCCGGTGCTGCGTGGCGTGCGCGCGCAGCGCCGCCCCTTTCCGCTCGCGCCATGCGCTGACGTCGATCACGAAGTCCACGCCCGGGTGGGCGGCGAGGTCCGGCTCGCGCACGAGTTGCCACGGATGGCGGCCCGGCGTCCAGACGAGGCGCCGCACCGCGTGCGGCGCGCCGGCCTCAGGAACGAACCGCCCGTCGGCGGCGGCGGCCACCGCGTCGCTCGCGAACCGGCTGATGGCTACGTGGTCAGGATGCAGATTGCCGCCGTGCGGGTCGAACGACACGACGACGGCCGGACGGCACGCCCTGATGACCGAGACCAGCTGCTCGCGCACCCGGTCGGGCGGCGCGGTGGCCAGTTCCCGGTCGTGGTGGCCCAGCAGATGAATCTCGCCGATGCCGAGAATGGCCGCGGCGCGGCGCAGCTCGGCCTCTCTCACCGCCGGCAGTTCCTCCAGTGTGCACAGCGGCGGTTCGCCCGACTTGCCCGACTCGCCGCGCGTCGCCGTCGCCAGAATGACTCGTACGCCAGCGTCCGAGTATCGGCACGCCGTCCCCCCGGTCAGGAAGGTCTCGTCATCGGGGTGGGCGAAGATCAACAGCAGCGTCCGCGACATGAGGGCATTGTACAATCGCCCGGTTGCATCCTGGAGGTTGAGCATGTACGCCCTGGCCATCGTCCGATATCGCCGCCCGCTCGAGGAGGTTCTGAAGCACCACCCCGCCCACCGTGAGTACCTGCAAGGCTTGAAGCGGCAGGGCTTCCTGGTGTGCTCCGGCCCGCTCGACCCGCGAACCGGCGGCGCCGCCCTGTTCCGGCTGCCCGAGGACCAGATGCCCGATCTCCTCGACACGATTCGAGACAACGACCCGTATGTGAAGAACCGCGTCGCCCAATACGAGTTGCTCGTCTGGAACGTCGCGACCGGCAAGGACGACCTCGACCGCATCTAGTGGGGCTCAAGGCTCAGGACTCATGGGGATACGACTGATCGCGGGGCGAGACTGACATGTTCCAGCAGACGATGCTGCCGACGCCGGTCGGGCCGATGCTGGCCGTGGCGTCACCGCGGGGACTCTGCGGCCTGGAGTTCGATCGCCCCGAGCGCGCCGCGCGGCTCTGGAAGCGCCTCGCGCGCTTCGGGGCTGGCGAGGATTCCAGACCGGCTGATCTCTCGACGTTCGCGCCGGTGACGGCGTGGCTCGATGCCTACTTCGCCGGCCGGTGGGACGAGTGCGCCGAACCGGTGGCGCTCGACCTGCTCGGCACGCCGTTCGAGCGGGACGTGTGGAACGAGTTGACGGGTCTGCGCGCCGGACACACGACGACCTACGGCGCCATCGCGCGGGCGCTGGACCGCCGCGACGCGGCTCGCGCCGTGGGCGCCGCGGTAGGCGCGAACCCGGTGTCGCTGATCGTGCCCTGCCATCGGGTGGTCGGGGCGTCCGGCTCACTCACGGGGTACGGCGGCGGGCTCGACCGCAAGGAGTGGCTGCTGCGGCACGAGGGAGCGCTGCTGCTGTGAACGCCGCCGACATCGGTCCCATCGCTCCTGCCGATCGCCGACAGCCGCCGCTCGACCTGTTCGTCATCTTCGCGTGCGCGAACATCGTGGCGACGACGTTTCAGACCGGAGCCAGCCTGGTGCCGGCCTTCGGCCTATCCTCGGCGCTGGCGCTCATCGTCATCGGCGGCGTCGCTGGTTCGCTGCTGATCGCCGTGCTCTCGGCCGTCGGTCCGCGCCTCGGGGTGCCGTCGGTCATCGCCTCGCGCGCGGCGCTCGGCACGACCGGCGCCGGGCTGGTCGCCTTCCTGCTCTACGCCACCAACTTCGCGTGGATCGCGGTCAACAACGTCATCGCGGCCTCGGCGTGCGCCGCGATCGCCGGCGGGCCCGGATCCGAGAGAGCCTGGGCCGTCGGCCTCGGGATCGTGTCGACGCTCATCGTCGCTGGCGGGCCGCGCCTGGTGGCGAGGGCCGACCGGCTGGCGGTGCCGCTGCTCGCCATCGTCGGCATCGGGTTGACCGCGGCCTGCCTCAGGCTGCCGAGCACCGTCCTCTGGGCACCGGGCTCCGGGAGCGTCTCGTGGATGGCCGGCCTCGACATCGTCGTCGGCTACCAGGTGTCGTGGATCCTGATGTTCGCCGACTACTCGCGCTACACGTCGTCGAAGCGCAAGGCGAGCGTGGCGGTGTTCCTGGGCCTCGCGCTCACGAGCCTGTGGCTGATGCCGCTGGGCGCGATGGCGGCGCGGGCCGCCGGCAGCAGCAGCCCCGGGGCGATGCTCCAGGCGCTGAGGCTGGGTCTCTCGGGCGCCATCCTGATGACCGTGGCCACGGTGACGACCAACTTCGTGAACATCTACATGTCGTCGCTCGCGCTTCGCAGCCTGATGCCCAGGGCCGGCGACCAGGCGACTGTGTGGTCCACCGGCCTCATCGGCACCGCGCTCAGCGTGTTCTCGGGTGCGTGGCTGGACCGTTACGCGAGCTTCATGCTGGTGCTGGGCGGGATGCTGGTGCCGATCGGCGGCATCCTGCTGGCGCGGTTCTACCTGATTCGAGCGGAGGTCCGAGTGGAGGCGCTCTACGATCGGTCCGGGGAGTTCGGGCGCAACCACGGGCTCGACCTCGCCGGACTCGTGGCCTGGGCGGCCGGCGCGATCACCTATTACCTCGCCGGCAGTCTCGGCGGCACGCTCCCCGCGCTCGTGGTCGCCGTGGTGGCGTATCTCGTCCTGAAGCGCGGACCCCCTACCTGGCGGCCGGCCCCCGGCGCGATTGATCGAGCTTCTCGTTGACGCGGCCGCAGGCACGCTGGAACCTCGCGGTCAGCGTGCGTAACGACGCCTCGGGCACCGGGCCGATTCTCTTCCAGGCGGCCTGCGCGGCGCGGACCTGTTCGCCGATCGCCTTCCATTTCGCGGCATCGTCGGGCCGGCCCGCGATCGTGTTGGTGGCCAGCGCCTCGCGGAGTTGGCGCGCGAGCAGCGAGGAGGGCGACTCCTCCTCCGAGGGAACCTGAACGACGCCGGCGTCCTGGCCGACGCCGAGCAACGACTCGACCTGCACGCACAACGCCTCCATCCGGCTCGCGTTGCCTGCCGGGTCGAGGTCGGTCCCGACGAAAGCGGCCGGCCAAGTCTCGATCAGCCGGGACAACGCGTGCTGGAAGCGGTCGCTCAGGACGAGAGCTCGGTCTCTCGGCAGACCCGTCAGCTTCTCGCCGATCCGGCGCCTCAGTTCGAGGATCGTCTCTCCCACTCCCTCGGGCGGCGTCGCATCTGCGGCGTCAGCCGCCGGAAGCCATGCCTCGATCTGGGCGCACATCTGCTCGGCCTCGGCGATGGCCGATGACGCAGCCGCGTGATGCCGCTGCTGGTAGGCCTCGAAAAAGCTGTCGCAGGCGGTGCGGAATCTCCTCCACACCTCGTCGGCCCGAGCCTTCCGGACGGGGCCGATCGTCTTCCATTCGGCCTGGAGCCGCTTGATCTCCTCGATGCCCGCCTGCCATTCGGTTGTCCGGGCGATGGCCTCCGCCCGCTCGCAGATCGCGTCCTTGCGCGCGAGGTTCCCGGCCCACTCCTGCTTCCGACGCTGCAGGTCGTCGCGGCGCCGGGTGAAGAAGCCGTCGCAGGCCGCGTGGAAGCGGTCCCACAGCGCCTTCTCCTGGGCGCGAGCCGACGGGCCGACCGTCTTCCACTCGGCCTGCAGCGCCTTGATTGCCTCGGCGGTCTTGATCCAGTCGGTGGACGCCGCGAGCGTCTCGGCCTGCTGGCAGAGGGTCTCCTTGCGCGCGGCGTTCGACGCCTGGTCCTCGGCGAGCTTGACGAAGTAGGCGTCACATCGCGTACGCACGCCGTCCGACGCCGCCTTGAACCGGTTCCACAACGCCTGGGACCGTCCCTTGGGCGCCGCCGCCACGTTCTTCCACTGCGCCTGGAGTTCGCGAAGCTGCCGCGCCGCGGCTGCAAGGTCGTCCACCTGCAGGAGCTGCTCCACGCGCTGGCAGAGTTCTTCCTGTACGCCCGCATTGGCCCACTTCTGCCACTCGTCCATCTCCCTGAGCTCTTGCACTCGGGGGAACAGCGTGGACAGGACGGCCTTGAGTCTGGCGTCGGCCGCGTCGCGATCCTGACGCGTGGGCAGTGGCGCGGCATCATCGATCGCCGCCCGGGCATCGCGGACCGCGCGCTCGGCCTGCTTGAGCGACAGGCCCTGGGTGGCAGAGAGCGCCTCGAGTTCGGCGCACAGCGCCTGCAGCCGCACGTGATTGTCGGCCAGCAGCCTGGCGCGTTCCTCCCGGGACACCGCCTCGCGGTCGCGGAGCTTCGCGTCGACCGCCGCAAACCGCGCGGTGAGGTCCTCATCGTCGAGGCCCGCGGACTGGAGGTCGTGCCAGGCGCGCCGCAGCGCCTGCACCTCAGGACGCGCTTGGGGAAACGTCCCTGTCGTGGCCAGCCGCTCGGCCTCCTCGCAGACCTCCAGGGCCTTCTCCCGGGCGGCCTGCTGCCTGCCGATCGCTTCGTGCCGCTTCAGCGCGGCGCGGCATCCCTCCTCGAACCGGGCGGTCCAGCGGTGCTGCTCGGTGGCATCCCCCAACGCCGGCAGAGCGGCCCAGGCGGCCCTGGCCTCCTCGATCTGACGGGGGATCTCGTCGCCCGCCGCGGCATCGACCTGTTCGCAGACGGCTCGGTGGGCCGCCACGGCCTCGGCGGCAGCCTGGCGCAGGCGTGCGCGTTCGACACGTTCGGCCTGATGGGCCGAGACCGCTTCGCGAGCCGCCGTTTGCGCCGCCCCGAAACGAGCGGCATGCGCCGCGTCTACCTCACCGAGCGCGCGCCAGTCGCGCTCGATCTCGGCAAGCAGCGCCTCGCCCTCGTCCGAGTCGGACGCGACCAGCGCCTCGGCGCGGCGGCAGAGCGTCTCGGCGGCCCTCGTCTTCTCCCTCGCCGCTTCCTTCGCCGCATCGACGACTTCGGCTCGGGCCTTCGCCGCCGCCTCGGCCTCGGCTTCCATGGCCCGCACCAGCACGCGCGCGCGCTTGGCCGCCGACTTGTTCTTCGCCCGCTCGGCCACCTGGTCCAGCACGGCTCGTGCAGACAGGCGCTCGACGGCAGCGACGGCCACGTCCTTGTGATCCGACCGCAGCGCGACAGACGCCACTTCCCCATCGGCGCCCACGCGGGAGAGCGCCTCGAGACGGATCGCCGACAGCGACGCTTTCCTGGCCACGGCCGCGAGCGAGGCGTCGTCTCCCAGCCGGTCGAGTGCGGCCCGGGCCACAGCCTCGTTGGCAGCGGCGCGAGCCACCGTCACCAGTTGCCTGGCCTCGCTCAGGCCGGCAAGCGCCGCCAGGCTCTCGGCCTGGTCGGTCCCTTCGAACGCTCCTGATGCCAGATCGACGAGCAATGATTCCACTTCCTCCCGGACCCGCGCGTCGGCGTCTGCCTTCCCGATCGCCGCCAGCGTCGCGGGGTCGACCACCTTCCTCAACGCGGCCATCCGCACGCCGGCGTCCCGGTCCTCCCGGGCAATCGAGATTAGCGTGTCCTGCTGGTCGAGCGGCAGCTCCTCGACCGCCGCGATGCGGACGACGGGGCTGGCGTTCTTCCATCGGGGCTGCGCGCGGAACCTGTCGAGAAGACCCATGACGATGTTCAGCTCCAGGAGGCGGTCCGGGATGGTCGGAGGTAGCAGCCGCAAAATCAGCGGCAGGAAAAATTGTAGTTTACTATAGTTCGCGCCGGGCGCCTCGCGCGCCTGCCGCCGTCGAAAGGACACCGCCATGCACCGTCGTCTCCTGGTCGCCGCCGCCCTGCTCGCCGTCGTGGTCCTCGGCACGCCGCTGGGTTCTCGTCTCACGGCCGCCGGCCCGGGGCCCGTCGCCACCCCCGAGCAGTTCCTCGGCTTCACGGTCGGCGCCGACAACAAGCTGGCGCGCTGGGACAAGATCGTCGACTACATGAAGCTCGTCGCCGCCGGTTCCCCCCGCGTCAAGGTGCGCGAGCTCGGCAGGAGCACGCTGGGCAACCCGTTCATCGCCGTCGAAATCAGCTCAGCCGACACGATGGGCAACCTGGACCATTTCAAGCAACTGGAGCGGAAGCTCTACTTTCAGGGAGGTCCGCCGACCGTGTCCGAGCGCGACGAGATCTTCCGGTCCGGCAAGGCAGTCGTGGCGGTGACCTGCAATATCCACTCGACCGAGATCGGGTCGTCGCAGATGGTGCTCGATCTGGTTTACCGGCTGGCCACCGAAGACTCGCCGGTGGTCAGGAAGATCCTCGACAACGTCATCCTGGTGCTGGTGCCGAGCCTCAACCCGGACGGCCAGATCATGGTCGTGGACTGGTTCAACAAGAACCTCGGGACCGAGTTCGAGGCCAGCCAGCTGCCGTACCTCTACCACCCGTACGTGGGCCACGACAACAACCGTGACATGTATATGTTCACGCAGAAGGAGAGCCAGCTGACCGCTGCCCTGCTGTGGCACGACTGGTTCCCGTCGGTCTGGCTCGACGAGCACCAGCAGGGGAATTCGGGCCCACGGATCTTCGTGATGCCGGCGACCGACCCGATCAATCCCAACGTCCACCCCCTCATCTACCGGTGGAACGGCATCCTCGGCCAGTCGCAGGCGGCCGCGCTCGAGGCCGCGGGCAAGGAAGGGATCATCTACAACTCCACCTACACGAACTTCTGGCAGGGCGCGATGGCGTGGAGCGGCTGGTGGCACAACGAGGTCGGCCTGCTGACCGAGGTGGCGTCGGTGCGGATTGCCGCGCCGGTCGAGCAGCGGCGCGCTGTGCCCGGCGCCCAGCCGGCGGCCGCACCCGAAAGTCCGGACTCGTTGCGACGGCAGGCGGAATCGACCGGGCCGCTGCCCCCGCCACGCGACATCACGCCGCGGACCGAGTACCCGCGGCCGTGGATGGGCGGCCGCTGGACCCTGCGCGACATCGTCGAGTACCGAGCTGATCGCGACGATGGGCCTGCTCGAGACCGCGGCAGACCAGCGCGAGGTGCTGCTGCGGCAGATCTACGAGGTGAACCGGACCACGGTCGAAGGCGGCGGCCAGGCCGATCCGGCCGCCATCATCATCCCGGTGTCGAGCCAGTTCGAGCCGCGAGCCGCCATCCGCCTGGCCGAGAGGCTGCAAATGGGCGGCGTCGAGGTGTGGAGCGCCCGAGCCGCGTTCGAGGCCGACGGCCGGCACTATCCCACCGGAACGCTCGTCGTACCGATGACGCAGGTGTTCGCGCGCTACGCGAAGGACCTGCTCGAGAAACAGACCTACCCAGAGGTCAGGCGCACGCCCACGTCGCCGCCCGAGCCGCCCTACGACGTGACGGCCTGGTCGCTCGGGATGCTCATGGGAGCGGATGTCGTGTTCGCGAAGAAGCCGGTGTCCTCTTCCGCCGATCTCGTGAAGCTTGCTGAGACGCCGAGACTTGCCGGATCGGTGGAGGGAAGCGGGACCCGCTTCGTCTTCGACTACAAGGGGCCGGATGCCGCGCTCGCGATCAACCGGCTGCTGAAGGGCGGCGCAATGGTCGCGTTCGAGCGGAGCGGCGCCTCGCAGACGGTGGTCGTCACGGGCGCGCCTCGAAAGCTGCTCGACACGCTGGCCAACGATCTCGGCATCCGCTTCAAGGCTGTCGAGGCGCAGAAGAGCGGCGCGGCCAGGGAGACGACGATCGCCATCAAGGCCCCGCGCGTGGGCCTCTACCAGTCGTGGACGGCGGCGATGGACGAGGGCTGGACGAGGTGGGTGCTCGAGCAGTGGGAGTTCGCGCCGCGGACGCTCCACAACGCCGACATCAGGGCGGGCACACTGCGCCAGCATTACGACGTCATCGTGATCGCCGACCAGCAGCCGCGCGACATCCTCGAGGGAAGCACGGCGCGCAGCACCCGGCCCGAATACCGAGGCGGCATCGGCGACGACGGGCTGCAGGCGCTGAAGACCTTCGTCGCCGATGGCGGCACGCTGGTGATGATGGGCAGCAGCACGGACCTGGCCATCCAGAAGTGGTCGATCCCCGTGCGCAACCTCAAACGGGGCCTGACCAGGGACCAGCACTACGCGCCGGGCACGGTCGTGCGCGTGCAGGTGGACACCGCCAGCCCGGTGGGCTTCGGCATGCCCGACGACACGTGCGGCTTCTACATCAACAGCCCGTTCTTCGACGTGACCGACGGGTTCGCGTCGCAGCGCGTGAGCGTAATCGCCCGCTACCCGAACACGGACATCGTGGCGTCGGGCTGGTTGAAGGGAGAGGACCTGATGGCCGGGCGGGCGGCTGTCGTCCAGGTGGACATGAATCCGGGCCGCCTCGTGCTGTTCGGTCTGCGCCCGCAGCATCGGGCGCAGACGCAGGCGACCTACCCGCTGCTCTTTAACGCCTTGTATCAGTCGACGGCCCGGTAGGGCCTCGCAGGAGATGATCGACCGATGAGCGACTCGCTGCAGCCCCTCAGTCTCCAGGAACGGTACGCGCCGCGCAGCATCTGCTTCGGCTGCGGCCCGGCCAACGACCTCGGCCTGCGCATCCGCAGCTTCCGGGACGGCGACGGCCTCGTCGCCGTCTGGTCACCTGAGCCGCACCACCAAGCGTTTGACGGCGCGGTCAGCGGCGGGGTGATCGGCGCCCTGTTTGATTGCCACTGCAATTGGACCGCGGCGTGGCATCTCATGCAGACGAGCGGAGCGGACCATCCGCCGGCAACGGTCACCGCCGAATACGGGGTGCGCTTCAAGCGGCCAAGCCCGTCGTCGGCGCCGCTGACGTTCCGGTCCCGCGTCGTTGATTCCGGGCCGGACCGCGCGACGGTCGAGGCCACCGCCGAATCGGAAGGCGTCCTCTGCGCGACGTGCAGGGGCACGTTCGTGGCCGTGAAGCCGGGACACCCGGCCTATCACCGGTGGGAATGACGGCGGGAGCCGACCGGCCTACTTGGCCGCGTCCCTGTCGAAGTGCGGCAGCTCGTCCGGGATCGGGATCGAGATCTCGACGAACCCGGCGAACTTGCCCCCCTCGAACCACGGAAGCTGGTGGATGATCTTCCGCTGACCGTTCTTGCGAATCGTGTAGTGATTCGCCTGCTGGACGGCATAGAGGGCCCGGGTCTTCGACAGCGCCGGCTCGGGGTGGCAGGCAAACAGGTTCTTGCCGACGAGCGCCCCGCCGCCGTCACTCGCGAAACTCTCGCGAGACCCCGCGTTCATCGCCACGATCGTCCCGTCCGCCGACGTCACGGTGACGGCGACCGGCAAGCCTTCAATCCATGTCGGGTTGTTCACCGAGCACCTGCCTCCTCGCCGGCTTGTCCGCGCGGGCCAGGAGGCCCGTGCGACGGGGTCTCACCGGGCCGACGCGCCGATGGCCTTCTTCATCATCGCGGCAAAACCCGCCTTGCCGGCCTTGCCGGGGTGTCGCTCCACCACCCTGCCGCCCGCGTCGATGGCAATGGTCATCGGCACCGGGCCGGGCAGCCCGAACCGCTGGTTGATCGCGTCGTAGTCGGGGGCGTTGTAGATGTAGACCGGCGCGTCGATCTTGCGCGCGGCGACGAAGGCCTGCATCTGCTTCAGCACCTCCGCCGGCGTCACGTCGGGAACCATCAGGTCGTACGACACGGTGAGCACCACGCCGTGGCGGCCACGGAACTCCCGACTGACCTCGAGCAGCTCTGGCAGCTCGGCCACGCACGGCTCGCACCAGATCGCCCAGAAATTGAGCAGGATGGCCTCACCGCGATGGGCAGCCAGCGCCGCCTCGAGGCTCTTGAGATCGACCACGCGGATCTCCGGCTGCGCCGCGCGGCCTGGAACCGCACCGAGCGCCAGGAGGCACACCATCAACGTCAACACCCTGAGCGTTCGCATCCTCGGGCTATTCCTCGTCCTGCCTCTTCACGAGAGGCTATCGCTTGATGCTTCAACCATAGGACTTGGTCGTCGTGGTGACGACCGGCCGTCCGGCCAGGACCGCGTCGAGCGCGTCGCGGACGTAGGAGACGGCGGACGCGCCCTTCATGCCGCGCGGGTCATCGTCGAGGGCGCCCGAGTAGCGGAGGACGCCGTCGCCGTCGATGACGAAGCAGTGGGGGGTGCTCTGGCCTCCCAGCAAGTCGGTGATCTTGTTGCCGGGATCGACCGTGACCAGGAAGTTGACGCCGGCCTTCTCGACATGGTCGCGGAGGTTCGCGTAAAGCGTGCCGCCATCACCCTTCAGTTCGCCCTGGTTGGCGTTGATGGCAATCTGCACGACACCCTTGTCGCCGTACGCTTTCTGGATGTCGATGCACTTGGGCTCGGCCAGCTTCTCGTACGGGCAGACGATCGACCAGAAGTGGATGAAGATCACTTTGCCGCGGTAGTCCGCGAGCGAGTGCGTCTTGCCGTAGATATCGGTCAGCGTCACGTCCTTCGGCACCACCGCGCCCACGGCGATTGGCGACGCGGCGGCCGGCGGCACACCCGGAGCGGCCGCGGCCAGCCCGAAGGCCAGTGCCAGAACGACGAACAAGATTAGAACTCTGCGCATCACGGTTCTCCTCAGGTGAGGGGCCCACTGCCGGACGGCGACATCATATCCCGGAAGACGTGCCCGGCTGAAGCCCGTCCAGGGCGAGTACGCTTCCGAGCAGGACATCAGCGCCTCGGGCGCAGTCTTCCCACGACGTCCATTCGCGCGGCGAGTGACTGATCCCCCCGGCCGACGGCACGAAGATCATCCCCATTGGGCCGAGCCTCGCCAGGATCTGGGCGTCGTGTCCCGCCCCGCTTGGCAGCGAGAGGTACGCGAGACCGAGCGCGTCGGCGCTCGCGGCCACGGCCGCCTGCACGTCCCGCGACGCCAGCGCCGCGCCATGGCAGCTCGACGGGCCGATGTCGATTGTCGTTCCGGTTTCTTCCGCGATGGTCGCCGAGCGTGACCTGAGGCTCTCCGCCAGTTCGCGCACGACCTCGCCCGACAGGTGTCGCAGCTCGACGGTCAGGCGGACCAAGCCGGGGATGACGTTGGGCGCGTTCGGCTCCACCTCGAGGCGACCGACCGTCCCCACCTGCCGGCCCGGCCGGGCGATCACCATCTCGTGTACCGACTCGACGAGCCGGGCGGCGGCGACCAGCGCATCGTGCCGGTCGGCCATCGGCGTCGTACCGGCGTGGTTGGCTACGCCCCGGACGGTGCACTCGTAGCGATGGATGGCGACGATGCCCTCGACGATGCCGATCGGAACGCCAGTCTTTTCGAGGACGCCGCCCTGCTCCACGTGCAGTTCGAGATAGGCACGGATCGAGCCGGGAGCGCGGCGAGCCTCCACCAGGCGATCCGGGTCGCCGCCGAGCGCGCGGATTGCGTCCGCCTTCCGCACGTCGTTCCAGGTCGTCTCGAGTTCGTCGGCCGTCATCTCTCCGGCGACCGCGCGGCTCCCGCACAGACCGTCACCGTAGGCCACGCCCTCCTCGTTCGTCCACACCACCACCTCGAGCGGATGCGTCGTCCTCACACCCCGCTCGGCCAGAACCTCGGCGACCTCGATCGCCGCCAACACACCCAGCGGTCCATCGAAGTTCCCGCCGCCGATGACCGAGTCGCTGTGGGAGCCGAAGAGGATGGCCGCGGCGCCGGCGTCGAGGCCTTCGCGTCGCCCAAACAGATTGCCCGCGGCATCGACTCGAACCTCGAGGGAGGCGGCCTGCATCGAATCGGCCAGATACGCGCGGGCGGCCCGGTCGGCCTCCGAGTATCCGATCCTCGTCACGCCGTCGGCAAAGCTGCCGCCGGCGGGACGGCCGAACTCGCTCATCCGTTCCAGCCGGGCGCGCAGGCGCTCGGGGTTGATGCGAAGCATGGCGTCGCCCATTCTACGGCAGCGCCGCTCCACTCGCTTGACGCGGCCACCGGGCGGGTCGAGAATCGCTGGTGGAGGGCGATTCATGAACCGACTGATGCTCGCGACTCCCCTTGCGCTCTGCCTGATCGCCGCCGGTCCGCCGCAGGCGGCCAAACCGATGGCGGCCGGGCAGGACAAGCCAGCCGTCATGGGACTCCGGCCGGTTCCCCAGACGGAGGATTGGCGGAAGCTCAGCTCGCTCGTGGGTGCGTGGCAGGGCCGGGTGGAGGAAGGCGGCCAGCGGATGGATGCGCGAGTCGAGGTGCGCATGACGGCCGACGGCTCTGCCATCATGCACGTGCTCGGCCGCGACACGCCTCACGAGATGGTGACGATGTTCCACCCGGACGGCGAGCGGCTCCTGGCAACCCACTACTGCGCAGCGCACAACCAGCCGCGGATGGCGCGCGTTCCGGCAGGCGCCCCCAACCAGATTGCGTTCCAGTTCGTCGACGGCACCAACATCGGCCCCGGTGACGGCTACATGAGCGGGCTGGTCATCACGTTCGTAGACGCCGACCGCCACGACGAGGCGTGGACGTTCCACACGAAGGGCGGCGTGCTGCCGCCGACGGTGTTCCACTTCACGCGCGTAAAGAAGTAGCGGTCAGATGAACCCCTTCAGGTCGGGCCAGAGCGACTGCAGCGTGCCGCTCCTGAGCTTGCGCACGACCCAGATGTCCTTGGCGGCCTCGTAGGGCATGCAGTCGGCGCAGTGGTAGGTGGCGCCGAGTTCGACCCGCTCGAACCGTTCCTCGAGTCGCCGCCGGTTGTCGCCAATCACGATCAGCGCGTCGCCCGTGCAGTCGCGCGGACCCCAGAGGTAGTAGCTGTTGTGCCCTGAGATCGCCTTCGGCAGCCCGAACCGCGGTCCGAAGAGGTCAATGGCGCCGGCCTGCCCGTAGTTCCGAGCGAACACACAGGCCCTGGCGCGGTCAGCGGCCGGCAGGGCGCGGTAGACGCCCGCCACCGTCTCGGCGAGTTCGGGCCAGCCCTGCATGTCCGCGTACATCTGCGGCAGCCGGCCGAGCGCGTGTCGCTCACCCGTCGAGGGGCTGATGCCCAGCGCCGCGGCATAGCTTACGAACGTCTCGAGCGGAAGCACCGGCTTCGCCAGCGGCGCGGCCGCCACACCGCCCACCACTACGAGCGCAACCACGACGGCTCGGAGTGGGCTGCCCATGATCACCAATCCGCGCAGGTTCAACGGGCGGCCCGGCCTCATCTGTCGGCGCACCGCTTCAGCCCTGCGTGAGTAGCTCTCAATCGCCACTCCACCCGCCGCGAAGAGCGGCGCATAGGACGCCACCAGGTAGTAGGGCTTGGCGTCGCCGGCAGCCATCATCGCGCCCAGCACCACCGGGTAGATCCACCCCACTGCCCGAAACGGGCGGGCGGCCCGACCGAACAGCAGGTAGCCGAGGCCGGCCACCCACACGGGCAGTGCCAGCGGGTTGGCAAGCAGGACCTGCTCGCCCATGAACGAGGCGAACGGCAAGCTGACGTTCTTGATGCGCCTGGCATTCGCCATGAACTCCACGAGCGGCCAGCCGTGAGCGGCCTGCCAGACGACGTAGGGGGCAACGATGAGGGCGGCCAGCGCGCCACCGATCCAGAACCACCGAGTCCGGAAGACCTCCCAGCGCCGGGAGAGGACCAGGCCGACCACGATCCCGAACCCCAGGAACAGCACGCTGATCTTGTTCTCGAGGCCCAGGCCCGCAAGCAGGCCGAAGAGCAGCCAGAGGCGCTGGTTGCCGCCATTGAGGATGCGGACGACGACGAGCGTGCAGGCCGCCCAGCACAGGACGTCGAACGCGTTCATCGACAGGATCGAGCAGAGCGCGATCAGGCCCGGCATCGCCATAAGCGACAGGCCGGCGAGCAGGCGCGCGAATCGGCCGCCGCCCATTTCGCGGGCCAGCCGGACGCCGATTCCGACGGTTCCTGCCGCCGCCAGCGCGGGCAGCAACCGGATGGCGAATCTCGAATCGCCGAGCGTCACTCTGACCAGTGCGGTGATGAGGCCGATGAGCGGTGGGTGCTCGACATACCCGAAGCCGAGGTGCTCGGCGTTGGCGAGGTAGTAGAGCTCGTCGCGGAAGTAGCCGTAGCCCTGGATGGTGACCAGGTGGAACAACAGCGTCAGGCCGGCGAAGGACCAGGCTATTCCATCGACCTTCGACGGCGGCTCGATGGCGGACGCGGTGGAGTTCATCGGCCGCATTGTAATCCGCCAGCCGGCCGGTCCGGCGGGCCCGCTTTGGTGCGGCCCCGGAATCTCGATGCCAAGCCTGGACAGGCGCCATGGCGGCCGGCTTCATGTTATAAAGTGGACAAGGTAACTCCACAATCCAGCGTTTTGACGGATGGAGGCCCCCAATGCCAGACGTGCAGGTCAAGACACGTTCGGGAGCGGCGCGAGCTGTACCCAGCCGTTCGATCACCTCCCTCACCGCCGCGCTTCGCGGCGAACTCCTCTTGGCGGGATCGGCGGAATACGACACCGCGCGCACCATCTGGAACGCGATGATCGACCGCAGGCCCGCGATGATTGCCCGCTGTGCGGCGGCTGAAGACGTGGTGGCGAGCGTACGGTTTGCCGACGCCCACGAGCTGCTGCTGTCAGTGCGCGGCGGAGGACACAACATTGCCGGCAACGCCGTATGCGACGGCGGGATGCTGATCGACCTTTCGGGCATGAACGCCGTCCAGGTAAACCCGCAGGCGCGCACGGCGCGCGTGGGCCCCGGCGCGACACTGGGCGCGCTCGATCGCGCGACGCAGGCGCACGGGCTGGCCACGCCCGTCGGCATCAACTCCACCACCGGCGTTGCCGGACTCACGCTCGGCGGCGGTTTCGGCTGGCTCAGCCGGAGCCTCGGCTTGACCGTCGACAACCTCCTGTCCGCCGATCTCGTCCTCGCCTCGGGTGAGAAGGTGACCGCCAGTCCGGTAGAGCACTCGGATCTCTTCTGGGCCATCCGGGGCGGCGGCGGCAACTTCGGTGTGGTGACGTCGTTCGAGTTTCGGCTGCATCCGATCGGACCCGAGGTGCTGTCGGGGCTCGTCATTCACCCGCTCGACGCCGCGCGCGACGTGCTGCGTTTCTACCGCGACTTCATGAAGACCACGCCCGACCAGTTCGTGTGCTGGTTCGTGATGCGCCAGGCGCCGCCGCTGCCGTTCCTCTCGCCCGAGTGGCACGGCAAGGAGATCCTGGCGCTCGCGATGTGCTATGCGGGCGCCGTGGCGGACGGCGTCAGGGTGGCGCAGCCGCTGCGTGCGTTCGGGCACCCGGTGGCCGACGTGGTGGCGCCGTACCCATTCACCGCCTGGCAGGCCATTCTGGATCCGCTGCTGACGCCGGGCGCGCGCAACTACTGGAAGTCGCACGATTTCCTGGCACTGGAGGACGGGCTCATCGACGTGCTCATCGAGCACGCGTGGAGTCTTCCCGATCCCCAGACCGAGATTGCGATGGCGCAGCTCGGAGGCGCGGTCAGCCGGGTGGCGGCCGACGCCACCGCCTACACCCATCGAGACGCGCAGCACGTGCTGAACGTCCACGGGCGTTGGTCCGATCCGGCGAAGGACGACGCGTGCATCGCGTGGGCACGAAAGCTCTTCGCCGCGGCGGCACCGTTCGCCACCGGGGGCGTGTATGTGAACTTCATGACGCAGGAGGAAACCGGACGGGTGACGGCCGCGTACGGCAGGAACTACGCGCGGCTTGCGGCGCTCAAGAAGAAGTACGACCCCCAAAACGCGTTCCGCTTGAACCAGAACATCGGTCCGGCCGCGTGAGAGCAGGGAAGGTGCGACAGGAGGCACACGGGGCCCGCCGGTGCCGGGTGCCTCCTGTCCGGTACCGGCAGTTCCGCCTCACGGCACGGAGGTTCGAGTGCGATTGACCCGCGTCAGTCCCGATTGACTGCGTCAGTTCCGATTCCTCTGCGTCAGTTCCGATTGCCCTACGCCCCCTCGAGCCTGAACTCCGTGTAGTCGAACCAGAACCCGAGGCCGGTGATGGCGTCGATCTCGGCCTGCACGATCGCCTCATGGCCGGCCTCGATCTCGACGAAGCGGCTGAAGAGCTTCTGCTCCTCGCTCTTCAGCTCGGCGACCATCTGCTTGAAGAAGTTCGTCGCCTCGATCTCGAGCGCGAGCGCCTTCTTGAGCATCTCGAGCTCGACGCCGAAGTCCTGCTCGCCCATGCGCTTGCTGAGCTTCCCCATCGCGCCGTCGATCGCCGCCTGCGAGGGGATGACCGTCTCAAGGGCCGCTGCCGTCACCTGGCCGGTCTTCTCCCACTCGTCGAGCCGGCTCTCGAGGTACTGCACGTGGCGGTCTTCCTCGTCGGCCAGCACGCCGAAGATCTTGCGCGCCACCGGGTCCTTGAACTTCTTCGCGGCCTCCGAGTAGACATGCCGCACCTCCAGCTCGAACTCGATGCCGGTCTTGATGGCCTGTTCGATCGTCACGCTTGGATCCTCCGTGTCAGACAACCTCGCACTTCATGATACTACGGGCTCGAACACGCCCGTCTGGCGGTTCTTCCGCACCTGGTCCCAATGGAAATACCGGCCGTTCATGGCCACGTAGACGCCCGGCGGCAGCGTCTGCACGAACGACAGCGCCGAGCCCAGGTTGAACATCCCGTCGGAACTGCCGAAGGCGTACGGGATCATCGCCCCGGTCAGGACGATGGTCTTCTCGCCCATCCCCTCGGCCCGTGCCAGCGCCGCGGCCGTCTCCACCATCGTGTCGGTGCCGTGCGTGATGACGATCTTCTTCTCATCGCACTGGCGGCAGTTCTGCACGATCGCCTGGCGGTCGGCGTCGCTCATGTCCAGGCTGTCCACCATCATGACCGTGCGGATCTGCACGTCGACGCGGCAGCGGCCCAGCAGCAGCATCTCGCCGACCTGCGAGTCCTTGAACACGAGTTTGGCGTGGATCTCGTCGTACTGTTTGTCGAAGGTCCCGCCCGTCACGAGAATCCGGATAGGCATAAGTGCCAGTGTACAATCAACCGGTATGTCCCATCCAACGGCTTCGGTGCTGTCGGCCCTGCTGGCCCGCCGGATCCTCGTCCTCGACGGCGCCATGGGGACGATGGTGCAGCGGCTCGGTCTCGGCGAAGCCGACTTCCGCGGCACGCGGTTCGCCGCCCACGGGCGGGACCTGAAGGGGGACAACGACGTTCTGGCGCTGACCCGGCCCGACGCGGTCGCGCGGATCCACGAGGACTATTTGGCCGCCGGCGCCGACATCATCGAGACCGACACGTTCGGTGCGACCTCGATCGCCCAGGCCGACTACGGCCTCGAATCGGTCGTGCGCGAGATGAACGCGGAGGCTGCGCGGATCGCGCGCCGCGCGGCCGATGTCTGGACCGCCCGCACGCCCGACCGCCCACGGTTCGTCGCCGGCTCCGTCGGCCCCACCAACAAGACGCTGTCGATCTCTCCCGACGTGTCGGACCCCTCGTTCCGGGCGACGACGTTCGACAGCATGCGCGCCGCCTACGCCGAGCAGGTTCGCGGCCTCATCGAGGGCGGCTGCCATCTGCTGCTCATCGAGACCATCTTCGACACGCTCAACGCCAAGGCGGCCATCGCCGCCGCCCTCGACGTGTTCGACGAGACCGGCACCGAACTGCCGCTCATGCTCTCGGTGACCATTACCGACCGCAGTGGGCGCACGCTGGCGGGCCAGACCGTCGAGGCGTTCTGGACCTCGGTGGCCCACGCCCGCCCGCTGGCCGTCGGCATCAACTGCGCGCTCGGCGCCCGCGACATGCGCGCCTACGTGGCCGAGCTGGCGCGCCTAGCGGACACCTTCGTGAGCTGCTACCCGAACGCTGGGCTGCCCAACGCCTTCGGCCAGTACGACGAGCAGCCCCGGGATACAGCCTCCGTACTCCGCCGGTTCGCACTCGACGGCCTGGTCAACATTGTCGGGGGCTGCTGCGGGACGACGCCGGAGCACATCCGGGCGATCGCGGAGGCGATCGACGGACTGGAGCCGCGAGAGGCTCCCGAGCCCGACCGACGGCTCACGCATTACGCCGGCCTCGAGGCGCTGACGATCCGGCCCGACAGCAACTTCCAGATGATCGGCGAGCGGACCAACGTGGCCGGCTCCGCGCGTTTCCGCCGCCTGATCACGTCGGGTGATTTCACGCAGGCGGCCGATGTCGCGCTGGAGCAGGTGCGCGGCGGGGCGAACATCCTCGACGTCAACATGGACGAGGGGCTGCTCGACTCCGAGCAGGCGATGACGACGTTCCTCAATCTCATCGCCACCGAGCCGGAAATCGCGCGGCTGCCGATCATGATCGACAGCTCGAAGTGGTCGGTCATCGAGGCGGGCCTCAAGTGCGTCCAAGGCAAGGCGATCGTCAACTCGATCAGCCTGAAGGAAGGTGAGGAGGCGTTTCTCGACCACGCTCGCGCCATTGCCCGCTACGGCGCCGCCGTCGTCGTCATGGCGGCGGACGAGCAAGGGCAGGCCGACACGGCCGACCGAAAGGTGGCCGTGCTGGAGCGTGCCTACCGGCTGCTGACCGGGCGCGCCGGCTGGCGTCCCTCCGACATCGTGTTCGACCCGGCGGTCCTCGCGGTCGGCACAGGGATCGAGGAGCACAACCGCTACGCCCTCGCATTCATCGAGGCCACCCGACGCCTGAAGGCGAAGTTCCCGCAGGCCCGCGTCAGCGGCGGCATCAGCAACCTATCGTTCGCCTTCAGGGGCAACGAGACGATCCGCGAGGCGCTGCACTCGGCGTTCCTCTTCCACGCCATCCGCGCCGGCCTCGACATGGGGATCGTCAACGCCGGGCAGCTGGCGGTGTACGAGGACATCCCGCTCGACCTGCTCGAGCGCGTCGAGGATCTCCTGTTCGACCGCAGGCCCGACGCGACCGAGCGGCTGGTCCAGTTCGCCGCCGGCGTGAAGGGCGAGGCGAAGAAGCGAGAGGCGGACACGGCGTGGCGCGCGGCCTCGGTCGAGGCGCGCCTGGCGCACGCGCTGGTTCACGGCATCCTCGATTTCCTCGAGGCCGACCTCGAGGAGGCCCGTCGTACCTATCCCCGGGCGCTCGCCATCATCGAAGGCCCGCTGATGGACGGGATGAAGCGCGTCGGCGATCTGTTTGGCACGGGGAAGATGTTCCTGCCGCAGGTGGTCAAGAGCGCACGCGCGATGAAGCGGGCGGTGTCGTTCCTCCAGCCTTTCATGGAAGCCGACACAGAGGGCTCCGGCCGGCAGACGCGCGGCCGCATCCTGCTCGCCACCGTCAAGGGCGACGTCCACGACATCGGCAAGAACATCGTCGGCGTGGTGCTCGGCTGCAATGATTACGAGATCGTGGACCTCGGCGTCATGGTGCCCGGCGAGAGGATCCTGGCCGAGGCCGTCTCCCGCCAGGCCGACATCGTGGGACTGAGCGGGCTCATCACGCCGTCGCTCGACGAGATGACCTCGGTGGCGCGTGAGATGCAACGGGCCGGGCTCACCGTGCCGCTGCTCATCGGCGGCGCCACGACGAGCCGCCAGCACACGGCCGTGAAGATCGCCCCGGAGTACGGCGGGCCGACCGCCTACGTGCCCGACGCGTCGCAGGTCACCGACGTCGTCTCGCGACTGATGGACCCCCGCGCCCGCGCCGCGTTCGTGGACGAGAACCGGCTCGGGCAGGAGGAGCTGCGAAGACGTTTTGGCGCCCCGCGGACGCGCCGGCTGGTGGCGCTCGCCGACGCGCGCGCGAAGGCCTGGCGCTCGGACGACGGCGCGTACGTGCCGCCGGTCCCGTCGTTCACCGGGCGCAAGGTGATCGAGGACCTTCCGCTCGACCGCCTGGTTCCACTCATCGACTGGACGTTCTTCTTTGCCGCCTGGCAAGTGAAGGGTCGGTTCCCCTCCGTGTTCGACCACCCGGAGCACGGTTCGGCCGCGCGGGAACTCTACCAGGATGCCCGGGCGTTGCTCGACCAGATCCTGGCCGACCGGCTGCTCACGGCCCGGGGCGTATACGGTTTTTGGCCGGCCGCGAGCGAGACCGATGACGTGGTGCTGTTCGAGGACGACGCGAGCCGCCGAGAGTTGACGCGGTTCCCCATGCTCCGGCAGCAGGAGGATCCCGGCGACACGGGGGTCAGCCTGAGCCTGGCGGACTTCATCGCGCCGCGCGCCAGCGGCGCCCGCGACTATCTCGGCGCTTTCGCCGTGACAGCGGGACGTGGCGCCGACCAACTGGTTGCCCGCTTCCAGGGCGAGCACGACGACTACCGCGCCATCATGGTGAAGGCGCTGGCCGACCGCCTCGCCGAGGCGTTCGCCGAGTATCTCCATGCCGAGGTTCGGCGCGAGTGGGGCTACGAACAGGCACCCGTCGTCAACGTCGAGGCGCTTCACGCGGAGAAGTACCGAGGAATCCGTCCAGCCTTCGGCTATCCCGCCTGTCCGGACCACCACGAGAAGCGCCGGCTGTTCGACCTGCTCGGCGCCGAACGCCTGGGCATCACACTGACGGATACCTGCGCGATGTCGCCCGCGGCCAGCGTCAGTGGGCTCTATTTCAGCCACCCGCAGGCGAAGTACTTCAGCGTGGGCCGCGTGGGCCGCGACCAGATCGAGGACTACGCCAGGCGCAAGGACATGAGCGTTGACGAGGCCGAGCGCTGGCTGCGCCAGTCGCTCGCGTACTGATGTGACACCCACTCGCTGCCCGTGGCCGGGCACCGACCCGCTGTACCTCGCCTACCACGACGAGGAATGGGGCGTGCCCGCGCACGACGATCGCCACCTCTTCGAGATGCTGGTCCTCGAAGGCGCGCAGGCCGGCCTGAGCTGGCTCACGATCCTGCGCAAGCGCGAACGGTATCGGGAAGTGTTCGACGGCTTCGACGCGGCCGCCGTCGCCCGCTACAACCGGCGGAAGGTCGCCGCGCTGCTCGCCGACGCCGGCATCGTCCGCAACAGGATGAAGATCGAGGCGGCAATAGGCAATGCGCAGGCCTTCCTGAAGGTCTGTGCCGAGTGTGGCACCTTCGACGCGTACCTCTGGCGGTTCGTGGACGACGCGCCGCGCGTCAGCAGGTGGCGGAGGATGAAGGAGGTGCCGGCGAAAACCGCGCAGTCGGACGCGCTCAGCAAGGACCTGCGGAAGCGCGGGTTCACGTTCGTCGGCTCGACGATCTGTTATGCCTTCATGCAGGCGGTCGGGATGGTCAACGATCACCTCACGACGTGCTACCGCTACCGCGAGCTCGCGGCCCCTGGTCGGCGGGGCTGAAGCCCCGCCCTACTTCGTCCGCTCCCCCAATCCCCTTCCTGTGGTCAGGTACACCGCGAAGCTGCCCAGCCAGTGACCGCCCTCGTAATGTTCGCCGGTGACGGCGCGCAGCCCTGCCTCGCGGTGCCGCGCCGCTGTCGCTGAGAGCGACTTGCGCCGCGCGTCACCCGCCGGCAGGCCAGCGGCGATGCCCTCGAGCATCCACGCACGGCTCAGGTTGAGGCCGTCCAGATGCGCCAGCTTCGGATCCGACGGGTCGGTCACCACGGCCGGCACGAGCCACCGAGCGCTGCCATCCTTGGGGATCGACGGCATGAACGCCGTCAGCCACGTCGCGAACTCCGCCGGCGGAAGCACCCGGCGCATGAGGTCGGCCTCGGCGAGGCACGGGGAGAGGAAGTCCTGCCCTGACGGCTCCCACGACAAGGGACAGCCGCGGTCCTTCTGGTAGAAGTCGCGGATCCTGGCCGTCAGCAGGTCGGCGGTCGCGCGGTCGCCGGCGCCCCGCGCCCAGTCCAGAATGAGGCCGAACGAGAATGCGGTCTGGTCGTGCTCGCCGATCCGGATCGGATTCGACAGCTTGGGCAGCCACTCCTTGAATCTCGCGACGGCCGCGTCGGTGAGCGGCTTGAGCGTGGCGGCCCAGGTCCTCGCCTGCGCGTCGTTCCACTCCCGGAGCTCGGCATCGAGCTGCAGCAGCCAGGCGAGACCGTAGGGCCGCTCGAAGCTCGCGCGCCCGGCGCCCTGCATGTACTTCACCTCGCCGGCCATGTGCTCGGGCGTCAGGCTCTGCGCCACGGCCTCCCGGGCCCTGGCCGTGAATGGCGCGTTGGGGAACGTCCGCGCCAGGCGCACGAGCAGCCAATGGCCGTGAACCGAGGAGTGCCAGTCGTAGCAGCCGTAGAAGGCCGGCGTCAATTCGCGCGGCGGGAGCACGTCCGCGTCGCTCAACAGTACGTGCCCGATCTTGTTCGGGTACTCCTTGTGGACGCAGTCGAGCGCCAGCGCCGCGAATCTCGACGCCGCCGCTTCGTCAAACTGCGCCGCCGCGCGCTCCTGGGCAGCGCCCGGGACCGCACACCCCAGAAGCAGGCACGCACCAGCCACCATCACCGATATCTGCACCTCACGCCTCCTTGCTACGAGTCGGGACTATCATGTCTCCATGAACCCATACGCAGCAAGCCTCGGCACCCGCGACCCCCTCGAGGCGATGACCGACACGCCGTCGCGAATCCGCCGGATCGCGTCGACGCTCGGGAGCACCGGCCTCGAACGCAGCTACGCACCCGGCAAGTGGACGGCGCGCCAGCTGCTCGTGCACCTGGCGCAAACCGAATTGGCGTTCGGTGTGCGCGCGAGGATGGCGCTGACGGCAGACGACTACGTCGTCCAGCCCTTCGATCAGGACCGGTGGCTCGTCGTCGAGCCGGCCGTCCAGGCCATGGCGGCGCTGGCGGCCTACGAGGCGATGCGGGGGCTGAATCTCGGACTCTTCCGCTCGCTCTCGCCCGCCGATCTCCGCCGGACATTCCTGCACCCCGAGCGCGGCCAGCTCGACGTGCGAGACATCGCGGTGATGCTCGCGGGGCACGAGCTGCACCATTTGAAGCAGATGGAGTCGATTGCCGCGATGAAGTAAAGACCGGCTACTTCTTGAAACTGGCGTTGAGGAGCACGGGACCGGCCAGGGTGGCCATCTCGTTGTAGACGAGCCGTCCGTACCGTTGATTCTGCAAGACGATCTCGTGCCGCCCGAGCGGCACGGCAAGGCCGGAAAGAGGCGTTCCGCCGACAAACTGCCCGTCGACAGAGACGTCAGCAGGCACATCCGTCGTCACGTTGAGCGTGCCCATCGGCAGATCGAGAGGCACCGTCGTCAATTGGCCAGGCTGGGCATCGACGACCTGCCTGAGCTTGAGCCCAAGGCTCGAGTTGATGAATTCGAGATGGTGGTGACCCGGCGACAGCGCGACGGCCGCCCGGCCCGTCGTCCCGAGCTTCCGCCCTTCCTCCGAAACCTCGAGGTCGTAAGGCGCACCCACCTTGACCCACGACACGGTCTGCACCTGCACGGGCAGCAGCTTGCCGGCCTCGACCATGACGTCCTGGCTCTGCGAGCCCATCGAGGTTTCGACGACGACCACGTGAAGACCTGGCGTGAGACCGGCGATCTTAACCGGAGCCTGGCCCCGCGTCACGCCGTCCACCATGACGCGTCCGGTCGCCGGATACGTCGAGATCGACAGGCCCCCGCGGTCCTGTATTCCGGGGAACACCAGCCGTTCGGCCGTCCGCTGGCCGGCGTGAATCTGGACCGCCCTCGTCTGGAGCGCTCCGCCGTTCTGCACCTCCAGCTGGTGGCCACCCTCACGAAGCGTGACCACGATCGGCGTGAGCCCGTGGAACAACCCGTCGATCGTGACGCTCGATCCGTCGGGGTCGCTGATGACGGCCAATTGCCCCGACGTCCGCTGCTCGTCGAAGATGACGGCCCATACCCTGGGCGCGTAGACGGCCGCGGCGGCGCCGACCGCCACGAGCAGCGCCAGGACGATCGTGGGTCGCACGAAAGCCCTCAGCTCGATGTTCCAGCGCCGTCGGCGCTGCGGCCTGTCGGCCTCCTCAGGCACAGACCACGCTGGCCAAGCCTCGGCCTCATCATCGGCCGGAGGAACCGGGTCCTCGATGTTACGCCCCGCTCGTGGAAGACTGGCTGGCACCAGGCCGGTTTCGATGCGCACGCCAGGAGGAGGCCCCGCCGTGGCTGGAGCCGCAGCCTTCGGAAGGTCGATTGGCATGGCAGCAGGAGTTCCGCCACGCATCACGGCCGGCGGCTCCGCGGGTTCGGCCAACCAGGCTGCGAGCGAATCGGAGGCGTTGCTCGGCCCGAATTCGGCCATGAATTGGAGCTTTGTCGAGGTCTCGACCTTCGCTTCCGCGCGATCGGCTGGAGGCTCGCCGGCCGAGGGCGCGGTCGGCAGGCTGGCTCTCGCGGCCTCGCAGGCCGCCACGAACGCACCCCACGCGGCCGGCGACGGCGCGTAACGCTCGTCACGCCAGAGCGCCGTCAGGGCATCCTGCGAATCGACCAGCGTCGCATACGACCGGTCCCCCGCCAGCGACAGCGTGCGCTCGAGCCAGTCCCGCAGTTTCGGCCCGAGCGGCGCGCGCTCGCCATCGGTCCCGGTCTCAGTCGCCTGCTGCAACAGCCACGATAGTTCGTCCGGGAATTCGTGGGGCGCGATGAGCCGGCCCAGCAGCAAGGCCAGGACCAACAGGCCCAGCTGCACGATGTCGTTGCGGCGCCCGTCTTGCGCCAGCGCCGGGTCGGTCATCGTGGCCACACCCAGTTCGCGCCACACCCGGTCCGGCCCCCACGCCTGGACGGCCTGCGTCATCACCGTGCCCAGCACGTGCTCGGCCACCACGATGCGGCGCTCGCCGGCGAGAATCAGGCGGTCAGGCCCGATCGCGCCGTGAAAGGCGTCGGGCGAGTAATCGTGCAGCAGCGCCACTGACGCCATCGTCTGCCTGGCGGTCGCCATGACAGCCGGGATGGGCGGCCGAATGGCCGCGCGGACTGACGTGTCGAGGATTTCCGCCAGCCGACGGCCGGCAACGTGGGTCGAAACAAGCGCCGGCCCGCGACCAGAGTCCGCGGCCGGCTGCACGCGGCGCACGCGGCAGTACAAGGGATGCGAGAAGGTCGCCAGCCTGGCCACACGTTCCTTCAGCGCCTGGGCGAAGAACGGCTCGCCGGTCAGCTGATCGGCGAAGTACAGGTACTCGAGCAACACACCCGACGGCTGCGGCACGAGAACCCGCTCGCCGATGCGGTCGCGAAAGCCCGGCACCTGAACGAGGGAGAGTCCCTGAGGCATCGACACGGCCATCGAGCCTTCTATCGGCTCGAGACGTCCGGAACATTCGGCCCGGCGAAGGCGAACGCCCGAGCGGCTTGCCGGCGTAAGATGGGGTCATCCCGGCAAGGGCCACACAACTGCGGAGGCGGTCCATGAGTGGAACGGGTCTGTTCTGGGTATCGCTCGGCTTCGCGCTGCTGGCGGTCGCGACCGTCAGATCAAACACGGGACGGGAACTCGAGCCCGGAGACATGGCGCCGGCTTTCAGCCTGCCAGGCTCGGATGGCAGGACGCACAGCCTGGCCGAGTACAAGGGCAAGCAGCCTGTCGTGCTGGCCTGGTTCCCGAAGGCCTTCACCGCCGGTTGAACGGCCGAGTGCAAGTCGCTCCGTGAGAGCGGCGCCGAGATTCGGAAGACTGGGGTGGCGTATTTCACCGCGAGCGTAGACACCCCGGACACCAACAAGAGGTTCGCCGAGGAGCTTGGCCTCGATTACCCCGTCCTGAGCGATCCGGGGAAGCAGGTGGCCAGGGCCTACGGCGTCGTCGCAGGGGACCAGACCTACGCGTCGCGATGGACTTTCTACATCGCCCGCGACGGGAAGATCCTCTACATCGACAAGCAGGTCAGCCCCGCGTCGCACGGTCGCGACGTGGTCGAACGGCTGAAGGCGCTGGGGATCGGGACGCCACCGCGATGAACTCGGCCAGCACCATCGCCGTCGCGCCCCATACGACGAGCCCGTCGAGCGCGAAGTAGGGCACGTCGCGCGACGCGCCGTCCCACGTGCCCGTCTGGTGCCTGACGCAGTCGGGATCGAGCAGCGACTCGAGGCGCGCCTCGACGAGCCGCTCGACCTCGCTGTGGGCGAGGCGATAGGACGGCTGGGCGTCCGCGACGCCCAACACCGGGTGCAGCACGAATCCGCTGACGGGAATGTGCAGCGGCGTAAGGCGTCCGAGGATCCGCACGAGCGCCGGGTCGACACCAGTCTCTTCCTGCGTCTCCCTGAGTGCCGTCTGCTCGATCGACTCCCCCGCCTCGACCGCGCCGCCAGGCAGGGATACCTGACCGGCATGGCTCGGCAGGCTCGACGAACGAACGGTGAGCAGCAGGTGCGCGCGACCCTCGATTGGGAACAGCAGCAGGAGACACGCCGCGTCGCGCGCCTGCAGGGGCGAGCGGTTCGGCTGCCAGCCCGGCCTCGGCATCGGCGCCATGCGCCGCTGCGCGTCGGCCCCCGGCAGCGGTTCCGCCAGCGCCGACCGCAGGTGCGATTCCAGATCGGACAGCGTCGTCTTCACGCCCATCTGTTGTAACATCCCTCGACCGATTCTGTCCCCCTTTTCTCCGAAGGAGTCCGCGCCATGCCGCGTTCCCGTCGTCTATCGCTCGTTCCCGTGCCCTTCCTCATCCTGCTCGCCTGCCTGGCGACGCCTGGCCTTGCGCAGCCCTCCGTGCGCGCGCCCAAAGGCCACCTGCTCATTATCGGGGGCAACGGCACGACAGACGAGATCGTCAAGCGAGCGGTGTCGGCAGGCGGCGGCGCAACGGGACGCGTGGTCATCTTCCCGCAGGCATCCGAGCTGCCCGAGACGGGCGCGGAAGCGGTGAAAACCTGGACCGACGCCGGATTCGGCCATGCGGTCGTCGCCGACACGAAGGATCCCGAGGCCGCCATCCGCCTCGTGCGCGAGGCGACGTTCATCTGGTTCCCGGGCGGGGATCAGACCCGGCTGATGAAGGCCTTCGAGAACACGGACATTCCCGAGGCCATCCGCGCGAGGTACGCCGACGGCGCGCTGGTCGGCGGCACGAGCGCGGGCGCGGCGGTGATGTCGCGGGTGATGATCACCGGCGAGGCCGACCTGCAGAGCATCACCGCGGGCAAGACCGAAACCGCACCCGGCCTCGGACTGCTCCCTCGGGCGATCGTCGATCAGCACTTCCTCAAGCGGCAGAGGAACAACCGGTTGATCAGCGCGGTGCTCGACCACCCGGGCCTCGTGGGCGTGGGCATCGACGAGACCACCGCAATCTTCGTCACCGGCAACGCCTTCGAGGTCCTGGGAAAGAACAGCGTCGTCGTCATCGACGCGAGGAAGGCATCCGCCATCCAGGCGCCAGCCGGCCGGCTCTCGTCCGGCCGCAACCTGGCGCTGTCGGTGCTGACGGCGGGGATGACGTTCAGGTTGGATTGAGGCGCAGGGCTGAAGCCCTGCGCTATCTGATGATTCCTGGCAGCAGCGCCGCTACACCTTCGTGATCGCCTGCTCGAGATCGGCGACGAGGTCTTCGACGTTCTCGACGCCGACCGAGTAGCGGACCAGCCCGTCGGTGATGCCGGCCTCGAGCCGGTCGGCCTGGGACATGCCGGCGTGGGTCATCGACGCCGGGTGCTCGATGAGCGACTCCACGCCGCCGAGCGAGACGGCCAGCGTGGCCAGGCGGACGTTGTCCATCAAGCTGCGCCCCGCCTCGTAGCCCCCCTTCAGCTCGAAGCTGATCATCGACCCGAAGCCCGACATCTGCCGCTTGACCAGCTCGTGCTGCGGATGCGACTCGAGGCCGAGGTACCTGATCCAGGCCACCTTCGGATGCGCCTCGAGCCATCGCGCCACGTGCATCGCGTTCTGCTGCGCCCGCTCGACGCGCAGCGACAGCGTCTTCACGCCGCGGCTCACCAGGAATGCCTGGTGCGGGTCCATGTTCACGCCCAGCGTGACCATCATCCCCCTCAGGCTCTTGTAGACGGCCGGATCCTTCGCGACGATGATGCCGCCGACCACGTCGGCATGGCCGTTGAGGAACTTGGTGACCGAGTGCAGGACCACATCGGCGCCCAGATCCAGCGGCCTCTGGAGACAGGGGCTCGCGAACGTGTTGTCGACGACCACGAGCGCGCCATGGGCGTGCGCGAGCTCGGACACCGCCCTGATGTCGGTGACCAGCATGGCCGGGTTCGACGGCGACTCGAGGTAGACCACTTTCGTGTTCGGCCGGATCGCCCGCCGCACCGCGTCGAGGTCCGACGTGTCGACGTAGCTGTACTCGACGCCGAACCGGCTGAATTGCTGCTCGACGAGCGTCCGCGACGGGCCGTACACCGATCCGGTGCTGACCAGGTGCGCCCCCTGCGACAGCAGCGCCATGTAGCAGACGCTCACGGCCCCCATTCCCGACGCCGTGGCCACGCCGTCGAAGCCGTTCTCGAGCTCAGCGATGTTCTTCTCGAGCGCGCGAATCGTCGGATTCCCGATCCTCGTGTAGATGAACCCCTCGGCCCGGCCCGCGAACCGGTCGGCGCCATTCTGCGCGCTCTCGAAGGCAAAGGTCGAAGTCTGGTAGATCGGCGTCACCGCGCTGCCATACGGGTCGTGCGGCATGCCGGCGTGCACCATCTTCGTGTCGAACCCGAGCTTCTTCGTATCCATGTGACTCCCGGACTAGTTATGTGACGGAGAAATCACTCCCGGAGTAGTTATGAGGGAGCAAGACGATTCTTCAATGATATCAGGTCGATCAGTCCCGTTCGGCGGGGAATTCCTCTCCGGGATTGATAAAGCGGTCCTGCGCCAGCCGGTACTGCTTGTCGTAGAGCTGCCGATAGCGGCCGTTCGCAGCCAGCAACTGCTGGTGGCTGCCCCGCTCGACGATTTGCCCGCCTTCCAGGACGAGGATCTGGTCGGCGCTCTGGATGGTGGACAGCCGGTGCGCGATGACGAAGGTGGTGCGGCCGCGCCTGAGAGACCGCAGCCCGTCCTGGATCATGGCCTCGCTCTCGCTGTCGAGGCTGGAAGTCGCCTCGTCGAGGATCAGGATGCGAGGGTCGGCCAGGATCGCGCGGGCGATCGCGATCCGCTGGCGTTGGCCGCCCGACAGTTTGACGCCGCGCTCACCCACGATCGTTTCGTACTGGTCGGGAAATTCCCGGATGAAGACCTCGCAGTGCGCGATTCTGCTGACGGCGACGATCTCGTCGCGGCTGGCTCGGGGACGGGCGAACGCGATGTTCTCGGCGATGGTGCCGTCGAAGAGGAAGTTCTCCTGCAGCACGACGCCGAGGTGCGCGCGGTAGTCGTGCAGCCTGAGATCCGAGAGCGGCACGCCGTCCACCGACACCGTTCCGCTCCCGGGCTGGTTGAACGCCATCACGAGGCTGGTCAAGGTGCTCTTGCCCGATCCGCTCGATCCGACGAGCGCCGTTGTCGATCCGGCCGGGGATTCGAACGACACGTTGCGCAGCACCGGCACGCCGGCCGTGTATTCGAAGCTGACGTGCTCGAAGCGGACATCGCCCCGGATGGCTTCGGCGCTTCGCTTCGCCTGGTCCTCCTGGCCCTCGGTCGTCATCGACCGGATCTCGCGGATGCGGTCGAGGCCGGCGAACGCCTCGCTGACCTGTGTGCCGATCGACGCGATCTGCACCAGCGGCGCCGCCACCAAGCCGGTGAAGAACAGGTACATGACGAAGTCGCCGAGCGTCATCGACCCCGCCAGAATCGAGCGGCCACCGACCATGATCATCAGCACGCCGATGGCGCCCACGATCACCGTCGAGAACGCCGTAATGGCCGACACGCCGGTGATCGACCGGGCCACGTTGCGGAACAACCGGTGCACGCCGCGCGTGAAGACGATCTCCTCCCGCTTCTCGGCGATGTAGGACTTGACGATCCGGATGCCGCCGAGGCTCTCGCCGAGCCGGCCGGTCACCTCGGCGTTGATCTTGCCGCGCTCGCGGAACAGCGGGCGGAGCCGCATGAACGCGGCGGCCATCCCGCCGCCGAATGTCAGGAGGACGACCAGCGTGAGAGTGGTCAGGCGCCAGTTCAAGTAGAACAGGAGGCCAAGCGCCAGGCTGGCCGTCACGAGGCTGCCGACCAGCTGCACCAGGCCGGTGCCGACCAGGTTCCGGATCCCCTCGGCGTCGGTCATGATCCGCGAGATGAGGACGCCGCTCTTGGTCGAGTCGAAGTAGTTGATGGGCAGACGCAGGACGTGCGCCTGCACATTACGCCGCATGTCGGTGATCGCCCGCTGGGCGGCCACGCCCAGCACCTGCGATAGCGCGAAGGAGGTCGCCGCCTGCACGACCGTCGCTGCGCCTGCCGCCAGCGCCAGCCAGACCAGCAGGCCGCCCTGGTGCTTCCCGATGACGTCGTCTATCAGGTACTTGGACGTGCCGGGAAGCACGAGGCCGGACAGGCGGTTGACGAGCATGAGCGCCAGGCCGATCGACAGCCGCCTGCGGTGCGTCCAGACGAGGTCTCTGGCCTCGCGCCAGACGACCGACAGCGACAGGGACTTCTTCACGGACTCCGACGGCATTCAAAAACTGTAGCACGTCGGTCGGGACTGGAGAGTAATCGGCGCTGGTGCTGAGGAATCGGTGCTGCTTGTCCGCCGAAGTCGCGCAAGCGACGAAGGCGGAACGATGAGGAATCGCGCCAGTTCGATATGGGCTTCAGGTGCTGTTCCGAAGACTCCCGTGCGCGGGCCGGACACTGTCGCCTGGTTTGGCGGAGGCTTGCGGACACGACGGACGGTGCCGTAAATCACCCGTTTGACGAGACGCCCTTCTCGGGAAGCGGCCGTGTCTCGAGGCCGTGTCTCGAGGCACGCCCCGCCCACCCCTGCCCGCTGCTGTAGAATGCGCGCATCATCGGGAGGTCCAGCGGTGCGCGATGTTCCAGTGACCATCGGCGGCGTTCGCTCATCGACACTTCTTCGCAGGCTTTCCGCTTTGTCGGCGGCTATTGCGGTCGTTGGCATCATGTTCTCTCCGGTCGGCAGGGCGCAGACGACGCAAGCAACGCCGTCAGTGCCGCAAGCGCAGACGCCGACAGCAGACCAGTTGAGGACGCTTCGGCAAAGGGCTGATCAAGGTGACGCGGTGGCGCTGTGTCAACTGGGCACGATCTACGAAGACGGGCAAGCAGTCCCGAAGGACTCCATCGAGGCAGCCAAGTGGTTCAGCCTCGGCGTCATGCTGTCGGGCGACTTGGAGAACAACTGCGCCGGCAGGCGTGACCGCCTGAAGAGGCAGTTGCCTGCGGAGCAGTTCGCTGAGGCGCAGCAGCGGGCGAAAGAGTGGCGCGAGACAGTTCACATCATCGACCCTGCTCTACGGAAGGAGGTCAAACCTCATTACAATGAGGATGCCATGAGGGCGAAGATCACAGGGATCGTGCAGCTTGAGGTCGTGATCGGCGCCGACGGCACCGTAGTCCAGTGTCGAGTCGTGCGTTCGCTCGACGATCGACTCGATCTGGAGGCGGTGGAGGCTGCGCGGAAGTGGCGTTTTGCGCCCGCGAGGATCGGCAATAGGGCGGTGCCAGCAGTGGCGTATCTGGAGATGACCTTTAAGATCGGACGATGAAGCGCAGTTCCCTCTCACGGTGAGGGGTTTGTCGAGCGGTGATCGGTCGAGATCGGCTGCGCCCTGACAATCGGGCCAACTGATGCCGCCCCGCCGTATAATCCGGGCGTGAAGCGTGACTGGCGACGGTGGCTGGAGACGGCGTTCTGGATCGACCTGCTGATCCACGGCATTCCCGTGGTCGTGTTGATGGTGCTGGCGATCTGGCTCGTGTGGCGGGCCTTCGGAAGCTGGTAGCCTCCTTCCATCACGCCCGCCGCTTCCGACCACCGCTAGCTACGCCGCACGCCCCACAATTCCCAACAAATCCACGTACCACATAATTGCGGTTCCCGTTGGGGACGCCACCACTCCTCCTGAACTACGCGGCTAGGCGGGCGGTTAGGTTGTACGGATTCAAACCCGTTGGGGCTTCGAACCCGTGTCCCGGGAATCATTGTGGAGATCCCCTACGAGCTGATGACACCGGACATTGACCCCTGCCACGGTTCGTCTCATCAACCACTGGATTCCCGAGACGACCACCCCGGGACCCGGTGCACTGGAGGCCGTACGGCGGCCTCACTCGCCGCCACGATCCAGCCATCGTTCCGCCTTCACCGCTGACGCGGCTTCGGCGAGGCAGGCAGTTCCGATTGACAAGCGTCAGTTCCGACTGGCAAGCGTCAGTCCCGACTTGACCTATACATCGAGCTCCTCCGCCTCTTCGGCCCGGTCCATGATGAACCGGAACCTGGCGGACGCGTCGCGCCCCATCAGCTCGTTGATGATCCGGTCGGTCACGAGCTGATCGACGATCTCGACGCGCAGGAGCCGACGGGTCTTGGGATTCATTGTCGTCTCCCAGAGCACCTTCGGCATCATCTCGCCCAGACCCTTGAACCGCGTGATCTCCGGCGTCGGGCGGCCGGGGCCGGGCGCGCCCGCCTTCGCCAGGATCGCGTCCCGCTGGCCGTCGTCGAGCGCCCAGTGCGTCTGCTTGCCGATGTCGATGCGGTAGAGCGGCGGCTGCGCGAGGAACACGTGGCCGCGGGCCATCAGTTGCGGCATGTGGCGGTAGATGAAGGTGAGCAGCAGCGTCGCGATGTGGTTCCCGTCGGAATCCGCGTCGGCGAGGATGATCACCTTGCCGTAGCGGAGGCGCGAGATGTCGAAGTTCTTGCCGAGGCCGCAGCCGAGCGCCGTCACCAGGTCCGACAGCTCCTTGTTCTCGAGCACCTTGGCGAGCGACGCGCTCTCGGCGTTGAGCACCTTGCCTCGAAGCGGGAGGATCGCCTGGCGGGCCCGGTCGCGCCCTTGCTTGGCCGACCCGCCGGCCGAGTCCCCCTCCACGATGAAGATCTCACTATCGGGACGGGAGGGCGACGTGCAGTCGCTCAGCTTGCCCGGCAGGGTGAGGCGGTTCGAGGTGGCGCTCTTGCGAGAGACTTCCTGCTGGGCCGCGCGGCTGGCCTCGCGCGCCCGGGCGGCCAGGATGATGCGGCCGACGATCGACTCGGCCACGCTGCGGTTCTCGTTGAGCCACAGCTCGAGCGCCGGCCGGACCATCGAGTCGACGACCGACAGCACCTCGGGGTTGTTGAGCCGATCCTTGGTCTGCCCCTGGAACTGCGGCTCCTCGAGAAAGACGCTGAGCAGGCCGACGAGCCCCTCGCGGATGTCCTCGGCGCTGACCGTCACGCCCTTGGGCGAGAGGTTGTGCGTCTCGATGTAGTTGCGGACCGCCTTGCCGATGCCCGCCCGCAGGCCGCTCTCGTGGGTCCCGCCCGACCCGGTCGGGATGCCGTTGACGTAGCTCTTCACCAGCTCGTCGGTCGCCTCGGTCCACTGCAGCACCAGCTCGGCGCGCAGCCCGTTCTCCTTGAACAGCGTGAACGGCGCGTCGTGGACCGGCTTGAGCGCGCGCTCGGCCACGAGCTTCCTGGCGAAGTCGACGAGCCCCTCGGCGTGCTCGAACGTCTCCTTCTGGCCGTTCGACTGGTCGTCGAAGACCACGGTCAGCCCCTTGTGCAGGTAGCTGGCGATCTCGAGCCGCTCGCGGATGACCGACGGCTCGAACTCGATCTTCGGGAAGATGGTGGGATCGGGATGGAAGTAGACCGTCGTCCCTGAACCCCGCGCCGCGCCGATCCGCTTGAGCGGCCCGACCGGCTTGCCCTGCTTGAACCGCTGCTCCCACTGCGCACCGTCGCGCCGGACGGTCGCCACCAGCTCCTTCGAGAGCGCGTTGACGACGCTCGCGCCGACGCCGTGGAGGCCGCCCGCCGTCTTGTAGCTGCCCTGGCCGAACTTCCCTCCCGCGTGCAACATCGTGAAGATCACCTCGAGGGCGCTCTTCTTGGTCTGCGGGTGCTTGTCCACCGGGATGCCGCGCCCGTCGTCGGTCACCGAGATCGACGAGCCGTCGGCGTGCAGCACCAGGCTGACCGTCGAGGCGTAGCCATTCATCGCCTCGTCGATGGCGTTGTCGAGAATCTCCCACGCGAGGTGGTGGAGGCCGGCCGAGCCGACGCCCCCGATGTACATGCCCGGCCGCTTGCGGACCGGGTCCAGCCCTTCGAGAACGGTGATGTCTTTTGCGGTGTAGGAAGTCGTCATCGGCAACAGTCACCGAATCGTATCATCAGTTCACTCCTAGGTTCCGGCCCCCAGCTCGGCCCGTCCCACCAGCTGGCCCGCTTCGGTCCACGCCTCGACGCGCATCGTCGTGCCGGGCTGGACGTCCTTCACCGGCGCGCTCGTCCACAGCCTGAACCCCTCCTTGCGGCCGCCTTCCACCGTGTAGAAGGGAGACGCCCAGACCAGTCGCCCGTCCTGGTACCAGCGGTGCCCGATCCGGTCCTCGAGTCCGAGCGGGGCGTAGATCGACGTCACGGCATAGACGCGCCCCGACCAGCCTGGTGAGAGCGCCTCGATCGGCCGGGTGACTTCGAAGGTCCGCCGGTTGATCCCGCCGCCGAATTCCGTCGTCAGCACGCGCAGCGGGGCTGGCGGGATCAGCGGCCGGCCGAGCGCGACGAGCAGGATGAGGGCGATCCCCGCGAGGCCCACGTGGAGGCGCAACTGGAACCGCGCGAGCTCGCCGAACTTGTAGCGGATCGTCGCGAAGGCCACCACCGCGAGCGCCGCGCTCACCGGCAGCGCCACGCGGTTGCTGACGCTCCAGAGCACCGGCAGCATCACGTTGATGCAGGCGAACAGGTTGAAGGCGAAGAAGACCGCCGTCAGGCCGCGGCGAACCGACAGGTGCCGGTCGAAGACGACGTCGAAGGTGGAGACGAGCGCCGAGGCGGCCAGAAACACGACGAACAGGAGATTGAGCGACCAGCCGGTCGCGCTCGCGTAGTAGATGGGCAGCAGGAAGAACAGCACTTGCTGGTAGAAGTTCTTGCTGAAGTAGTTGATGACCAGGCGCAGGCGGCCGCGCCATTTCGTCGACTGCCCCGGAGGATCCACCAGGTCCGGCACGAACAGGCTGGCCACCCACAGGAAGGCGATGTAGAGAATGGTGTAGCGAATCCATGCGTAGTTGCGCGCGCCGGCCCACATCACGACGAGGCCGAGCGCGAGGGCCCAGAGGCTGTGGAGGCACCACAGCAGCAGCTCGTGTTGGTGGACGAAGGCGATCGCGTTCGAGACAGAGCGGGGTGGTCGCAGCACGGGTGACCCAGATCATAATCCGCGCGGCCGCCACGCCGCTATCCTTGGTTCAGTGAGGTCTGTGTCGAGCATGTCCCCTCAACGCAAACCCATCGTCCGGCGCCGCGGCGACCGGTCGCAGGCCCTGCGGCATGCCTTCCAGCTGGGCTTCCTGCTGTTGAACCTGTGGATCGGCGCCCGCTTCTACTGCTTCGTGCGCTACTGGGAAGCCGGTGGGGTCGGCGTCCGCGTTCCCCGCCCGCCGGGGGTCGAGGGCTGGCTGCCCATCGCCGGCCTGATGAACCTGAAGTACCTGCTCGTGACCGGCACCGTGCCGGCCATCCACCCGGCGGGCCTCTTCCTCCTGGTGGCGTTCGTGTCGATCTCCTTCGTGTTCCGGAAATCGTTCTGCAGCTGGCTGTGCCCGATCGGCACGCTTTCCGAATGGCTCTGGCAGGGCGGACGGGCCATGCTCGGACGAAACCTCGATCTCCCCCGCTGGCTCGACGTCCCGCTGCGCGGCCTCAAGTACGTCCTGCTCAGCTTCTTCGTGTGGGTGATCACCGGCATGTCGGCCGACGCGCTGCGGGAGTTCCTCGGGAGCCCCTACGGCCTGGTCGCCGACGTGAAGATGCTCGACTTCTTCCGCGAGCTCGGCATCATCGGCGCTGCCGTGCTGCTGGGCCTGGTGGTCTTCTCGGTGCTGGTGAAGAACGCGTGGTGCCGGTTCCTCTGCCCGTACGGCGCGCTGCTCGGCCTCGTGTCGTCGCTGAGCCCGGTGCGCATCCGCCGCGACCCCGACACGTGCATCGATTGCATGAAGTGTGCGAAGGCCTGCCCGTCGGCGCTCCCCGTCGACCGCCTGCTCTCGGTGAAATCGCCGGAGTGCACCGGCTGCATGGAGTGCGTCGCCGTCTGCCCGGTCAGAGGCGCGCTCGATCTCGCCATCACGCGCAAACACCGGATTCCGAGCGGGGCGATGGCGGCGGGTATCGCCCTGATCT
Source organism: uncultured Acidobacteriota bacterium (assembly GCA_963727765.1). Taxonomy (GTDB): domain Bacteria; phylum Acidobacteriota; class Vicinamibacteria; order Vicinamibacterales; family Fen-181; genus FEN-299. The sequence continues at coordinate 300,919 of CAVSGZ010000007.1, read as the reverse complement.
TCCTCGGCCTGGTGGCCACCGCTCACGTGATGGGCCACTGGCACACGTCCCTGCCTGACGATGTCTACCGGGCGCTCGTGCCGAAGACCGATTCGCTCACGCACCCGGGATTCTGACGCCGCCTCACGCCTTGCGTCTTGCGCCCTACGCCTTGCGGACAAGGGCCCACGAGACCTCGTCTACTGGATGGGCGTAGCGCCCGCCACCGTGGTCGCGGCCGGTCCGATCCCCGAAAGGGTCGCGTTGCCCTGCCAGATCGTCCCCGTGGTGTTGGTCGCGAAGTGGCGGATGCCGGAGATGTACATGGCCGTCGGGTCCGCCCACGCCGCGTAGCCGCTGAACACGGTGGTGGCGCCGTTGCAGGAGATCACATCCGAGCGGACCTCGGAGCCGCCGTTGCTCACCTGGAAGACATAGCCGCTCTTCTGAACCTGGGCTCCGCTCGCCAGGTCCGGGCTGAGGAATGGCGCGCCCGTGCCCCCGGCGCCCGTCCCCAAATCGGAGAGCGACACGGCGTAGCTTCCCGGGGCGCAAGACGAGGAGAAGAGATTTTCCGCGCTGTTGATCGCGCGAAGCGAGCCGATGGCCGACGACTCGTTCCCCGAGATGCGGGCGCGCAGCAGCGCCGGGATGGCAACCGCCGCCAGGATGCCGATGATCGCCACGACCATCAGCAGTTCAATGAGCGTGAAGCCCTCGGCGTGGAGACGCACGTTCATGTCCGGGTTATCGGATCAAGCGGGGTTGTCCAAGAGTGGGACACCCACGCATAGCGCGAGTGCCTCATCGAGCGTCGGAACGCCGGTCATCGCCCCGAGGCGCGTGCAGGAGATCGCGGCCGCGGCGTTGGCGAACCTCAGCGTCCGTTCGAGCGGCCAGCCACTGAGCAGCCCGCAGATGAACCCGGCCCTGAAGACGTCGCCCGAACCGGTCGTGTCCACAACGTCAACGGCGAAGCCCGGTGAGCGCAGGAACCGATCGCCGTCGAGCGCGACGGCGCCGTCGCGGCCCAGCGTCACGACGAACAGACCGTCGTGACTGCGCCTGAGGCGCCGCAGCGCGCGCTCGTGGTCGCGCTCGCCCGTCAGCCGCTCGGGCAGTCCCTCGGCGAAGATGGCGTGCGACACCGCGCGGACCAGCTCCTCGGTCCGCGAGGTCATGCGGTCCAGGTCGCTGGTGACCGGGATGCCCACGCTGCGGGCGCAGTGGGCCGCCGCGATCGCCGCCTCCTGGTTCACGTCATCCACGTGCAGGAGGCGCGTGGCGGCCACCGTTTCAAACGGCACGTCCGCCGCGCCCAGTTCCACCGAGTCGTCCCGGTCCCAGAGCACCGCGCGCTCTCCGGTCCGCTCGTCGACGATGATGACGGCGGACTGGTTCCTCCCCGGCTTCGATACGACCGCCGATGGGTCCAGCCCGTGCCGCGGCAGTTCCTCCAGGACTCGCCGGCCGTTGTCGTCGTCGCCCACGGCGCCGACGTACAGGGCCTTCAGGCCGAACCGCCGGCACGCGGCCACGGCCGTGGCCGTCTGGCCGCCGCAGGAGACCAGGCGTCGGCTCACCCGCATCTTCGAGTGCCAGCCCTTCGGCTCCGGGAATGCCGGGACGACGTAGACGAAGTCCACCGAGTTGGCGCCGAGGCCGACCACGTCCCAGCGGGGTTCGGGGCTCACAAGACCTCTCTCTTCTGTTGCGGCCTACTGCAGCGGGGGCGGGATCTCCGGCATCGGCACCACGACGCGCGTGAACTGCCCGCGCTGGAGCAGTTCGCGCCCACGGCCGCCGCGGCTCGTCACTTCGTACTTGGTCGTGCTGACCGTCTGCTCGGCGCCCCGGCTGGTTTCGACCGTGAGCAGGTTGCGGTCACCCGTCGACGCGAGAAATCCGAGCACGCGGTCTTCTCCGGGCCTGAGCTTGATCAGGATGACCCCCCGCCCGGGCCCGGACAGGTAGTTGACCTCCGACGCCGGGCACAGCATGGCGCGAGCCTGCTCGGTCACGGCGATCACCGTCTCGTCGCCGCGCACGATCGAGACGCCGACCACCTCTGCGCCCTCGGCAGGCCGGGCGTATCGCCGTCCCGCGCGGGTGCTGGCCTCGACGAACCCCTCGAGGCCGAATCGCAGGCTGTAACCGTCGCTCGTCACCGCCAGGGCGTGTGTCGGCGGCACCTCGTCAGGCGCGTCAGCCGCGATCTCCCTCGCCACGCGCGGGTCGAGGCTGACGGCGCTCACCACCTTCTCGCCGTCGCGGAACTTGAACAGCCGCTGGATCGGCTCGCCGTACCCCGTCGACGCCGGCACGTCGATGATGCGCGCGGTGTAGGCAACGCCGAAGTTGGTGAAGAAGGCCACGGTCGCCCGCGTGCTGCCCGCCAGCACGGCCAGCACCGAGTCTCCCTCGCGCAGCCGCGTCGTCGTCAGATCACGCACTTCCTTCTGGCGCTTCACCCACCCGTCGCGCGACACGATGACGACGTTGTCCTCCTCGACGATGAAGTCGTCGGCGCGGTACTCGACCTCTTCACCCGCCGGCTCGAGGCGCGTGCGCCTGGGGTCGAGCTTCGCCGCGCCGTACTGCCGCTGCAGCGCGAGGATCTCCTCCCGCACGATCGCCCACCGCGACGATTCGTTGCGCAGCATGGCACCGATTTGCTTGACGCGCGCCCGCTTCTCGGCGAGTTCCTGACGGATGACCAGGATCTCGAGCCGCGCCAGGCGATACAGCTTCAATTCGAGGATCGCATCGGTCTGGTCGTCGTCCAGGTCGAAGCGGGCCATGATCTGGCGCGCCGCGTCCTGCTTGCCGTCCGACTTGCGGATGATGCGGATGATCTCGTCGAGGGCGTCGAACACCGTCGCGAAGCCCTCGAGCACGTGGATCCGCCTCTTGAGCGCCGCCTGCTCGTGCTCCAGGCGCCGGGTCATGACCTCGAGCCGGAAGTGGAGGAAGTGCCACAGGATCGACTTGAGGTCGAGACGCTCGGGCCGGCACACCTCGGCGTTCTCGGTCGGGATCAGGCACGTCAGGTTGACGGCGAAGTTTGTCTGCAGCGGCGTGTGCTTGTAGAGATACGCCAGCACCATCTTCTCGTCGGCGTCGCGCTTGAGCTCGAGCGCGATCCGCACGTCGTCGGCCGACAGGTCCTTCACGTCGACGAGCGACGCCAGCTTGCGGCTGACGACGACCTCCGCGATCCGCTCCACGAGCTGGGCCTTGTTGACCGTGTACGGGATGCTCGTGATGTAGATCGTCTTCGCGCCGCGCGTCGTCGGCCCCTCGGTCCAGGTGGCACGCAGGCGAATCGATCCACTCCCGGTCTTGTAGATCTCCTTGAGCTCATCGGCCGAGTTGAGCACCTGCCCGCCCGTCGGGAAATCGGGGCCCTTCACGTAGCGGCACAGCTGGGCGACGCTCAGGTCGGGGTTGTCGAGCAGCTTGACGAGCGCCGTGCACACCTCGGCGAGGTTGTGCGGCGGGATGCTCGTCGCCATGCCGACGGCGATGCCCGTCGCGCCGTTGACCAGCAGGTTCGGCAGGCGCGCCGGCAGCACCACCGGCTCGGTCTTCGTGCCGTCGTAGTTGGGCCGGAATGCCACCGTGTCCTGGTCGATCTCCAACAGCATCTCGTCGCTGATGCGCGCCAGGCGGCACTCGGTGTACCGCATGGCCGCGGCGTTGTCGCCGTCGAGCGACCCGAAGTTCCCCGACCCGTCCACCAGCGGATAGCGCAGCGAGAACGGCTGGGCCATGCGCACCAGCGTCTCGTAGAGCGCCGAGTCGCCGTGCGGATGGTAGCTGCCCATCACGTCGCCGACCACCTTGGCGCACTTGCGGTGCTTGGCCGACGCGGTCAGGTTCTGCTGCCACATCGTGAAGAGGATGCGGCGCTGCACCGGCTTGAGGCCGTCGCGCACGTCGGGCAGCGCGCGGGAGGTGATGACCGACAGCGCGTAGTTGAGATACCGCGCCTGCGCGGCGTCGTGGAGCGCGACGACGTCCCCTTCGCCGCCGCCGGAGGGCTTCGAGGCGATCGGCGGCCAGGTCGGCACCTGGCCGGCCGGCCCCTTCACGTACTCCTCGAGGTCGAACAGCGTGCGCGACGCGTGGCCGTCCTGAGCCTTGTCCGTGTCCTTGTCCTTCGGCAACCTTGGGCTCCTCCCGAACGTCCGATTCTAGAACAACTCCCTGACGCGGGCCTTCACGACTTTGCCCATGGCGTTGCGCGGCAGGTCGTCGATCACCCGCAGGCGCGTCGGCAACTTGTAGCTCGACAGGCGTGACGCGGCCCATTCGCGAAGGTCCTCGAGCGCCAGGCCAGAGGCCGCGACCGAAGCCGGCACGATGGCCGCCGCCACCCTCTCGCCCCACTCCTGGTCCGGCACGCCGACGACCGCGCACTCGCGAACCTGCGGGTGCTCGCGCAGGACCTCCTCGATCTCCAGCGCCGACGCCTTGTAGCCGCCGGTCTTGATGATGTCCACCGACAGGCGGCCGAGGATCCGGTACGAACCGTTCTCGCAGACAGCCACATCGCCCGTCCGGAACCAGCCGTCGCGAAACGCGGCGCGCGTCGCGTCCGGGCGATCCCAGTACTCGAGGAAGACGCCGGGTCCGCGCACCTCAATCTCGCCCGGCGCCCCGGGCGCCACCTTTCCCCCGCTCTCGTCCACGAGTCGGACCTCAACTCCCGGCAGGGGCTCCCCCACGCACCCTGGCCTGCGTTCCCCGTCGAGCGGATTCGACAGCGCCATGCCGATCTCGGTCATGCCGTAACGCTCGAGCAGGACGTGGCCGGTGACCGATCGCCATCGCTCCAGGAGCGACACCGGCAGCGCAGCGGAACCGGACACCATCAGCCGCAGCCGCGCGGCGCCTGTCGACCACTCGCGGCGCACGTCGGCGGGCGCCGCCTCCCATGCCGCCAGCAGCTTGGCATAGATCGTCGGCACGGCCATGAGCAGCGTCGGGCCGCCGGCAGCCAGTCGCTGCCAGACGGCGACGGCGTCGAAGGGCGAGAGGAACTCGCACGCGGCGCCCGACCAGAGCGCGCAGGTCAGGACGTTGACGATCCCGTGCATGTGGTTCAGGGGCAGCACGTGGAGAACGCGGTCGTCCTCGGTCCAGCCCCACGCGCGCGTGAGCGCCGAAGCCTGTGACTCGAGATTGCGGTGCGTCGTCACCACACCCTTCGGTCGGCTGGTTGTACCGCTGGTGTAGAGGATCATCGCGCGCCGGTCGGCAGTCACCTCCGGCAGCGCCCTCGTCGTGGCGCCGGCCTCCTGGGCGGCCGCGAGCGCTGACGCGTCGAAGAAAGTGGCGCCGTGGACGGCGGGGAGCTCCTGCAACTGCCTCCACTCGCTCGAGGCGACGACGACCGACGCCCGCGTGTCGCGAATGACGTAGTCCCACTCGGCGGGCGCCTGGGACCCGGACAGCGGAACGGCGACACCTCCCGCGCGCCAGAATCGCCCACTGCGCGACGACGTGGTCGATGCCGGGCGGCAGCAGGAAGACGGCCCGAGCCTCGTTCATGTCGGTGCGGCCGCCGAGCAGGACGGACGCGGCTCTCGCCGAGCGCTCGAGCAGCCCGGCGTACGTGATCGTGCCGTCGGCACCCTCGAGCGCCGTGCGTAACGGCCACGCACCGGCCCGCCGGACGAGTTCCGGTCCCGTCATGTTCCCCATCAGGCGCCGCCTCGCCTCCTACTGAATGAAGGCGATCCCCAAGGAAACGGCCTCTCGGTTGACCGCGGCGAGGTCGTCGGCAATCGCGCCGAACCTCTTCTGGGCCTCGGCCAGCTCTTTCTGCTGCGCCGCGTAGACCTGCCGGGCGCCCTGGGTCGGCGCCTCGTCTCCCTCGACCACCCACGACATCAGCGGGCTCATCCGTGAGTAGAGCTTCGCGCCGCCGCGCTGCGCCAGGATGTCGTAGACGACCTCGGCCTTCGGGTTGTGCACGTCGCCTTCGAGCGCCTCGCAGCTGGCCACGAGGTCCCGGATCGACTTGGCCAGCGACGCTGTCTTCTGGTCGCTCTTCAGCAGGTCGAGACGCTCGCGCCCCTGTTTCGCGATCGAGCGGAGCCGCTCGACCATGTCCGTGATGCGCGAGACGTCGTCGCGAATCGCGAGCGCGAATGTCACCTGCTCGGCCAGGTCAGAGGCCGGCACGGTCACGCGCGGGTCCTGCTTCACGACGAGCGTGCCCGTCTGCGACTGCCCGTCGGCCATCAGCCTGACGGTGTACGTGCCGGGCAGCGCCAGCGGCCCGACCTTCGGCTCGCCATTGTCGAGCCTGGCGCCGGGGATCTTCCGCGCTCCCTCCCATCTCATGTCCCAGATGGCCCGGTGCACGCCAGGCTCGGTGTCCAGGTCCGGCTTGCGCGGATCGGAGGTCGCTTCCTCCACCTCCCATTCGTAACTGCCATCGAGGACCTTGGGCGTTGACGTCAGCGTGCGGACCAGCTTCCCCTCTGCGTCGAGGATCTCCAGCGTGACGACGCCGGTGGGTTTGGCCTTCAGGTAGTAGTGAATGGCCGCGCCGGCTGGCGGATTCTGGCCGGCCCCCGGTTCTCCTCCCTGCTCGAAGTACCGCCACTCGATGGTGTCGGGAATGGGAAACAGGTGCAGAGCCGTGGCCGCAACCTGCGGCGTCAGCGTGCGGACCGCGACCAGATCGTCGAGGATCCAGAACGAGCGGCCGTGCGTCGCCAACACCAAATTGCCGTCCTTTACCACGAGGTCGTGCACGGCCACGGTCGGCAGGGTCAACTGCAGCGGCTGCCAGGTGGCGCCGTCATCGGGAGACATCACGACGCCGCGCTCGGTCCCGACGTAGAGGAGGCCCTTGCGCGTCGGATCCTCGCGCACGGCGTGCAGGTAGACGTCCTGGGACAGCGGCCCGTCGAGACGCTTCCACGTCTGGCCGAAGTCGGTCGTCTTGTACAGATACGGACGCACGTCGTCGAGCCGGTGCGCGTCGACCACCACGTAGGCGGTCGCCGCATCGAAGTGCGACGGCTCGATGAGGCTGATCGTCCCCCACTCGGGCATGCCCGGCATGCCCGCGGTGACGTTCTTCCACGTCTTGCCGCCGTCGCGCGTGACATGCACGAGGCCGTCGTCGCTGCCCACCCAGATCAGATCCTTCTGCCTCGGCGATTCCGCGACCGCGAAGATCGTGCAGTAGGTCTCGACGCCGGTGTTGTCGCCCGTGATCGGCCCGCCCGCCCACGCCTGTTTCGAGCGGTCGTTGCGTGTCAGATCGGGGCTGATCGCCGTCCATGTGGCCCCGTTGTCGGCCGTGCGGAAGAGCACGTTGGCCCCGTGGTAGAGGACGTGCGGGTCGTGCGGCGAGAGCGCGATGGGCGCCGTCCATTGGAACCGGTACCGCATGTCCTCGCCGCCGTGGCCCGACGGGTTCTCGGGCCACGCGCTGATATCGCGCGACTGCCTGGTTCGGTCGTCGAACGCCGAGATGTAGCCGAGGTACTCGCCGGCGTAGATGATGTTCGGGTCGGCAGCGTTGTGAGCCGTGTACCCGGCCTCGCCGCCGCCCACCGAGTGCCAGTCGCTCGGCAGCAGCCCGGCCAGGTTCAGCGAGTTGCTTGGTCCGGCCGCCGTGCCGACGTCCTGCTGCGCGCCGGAGAGGTGGAACGGCACGCGCGTGTCCACCGCCACGTGGTAGAACTGCCCCAGCGGCAGCAGCGGCGCGAACCAGGTGTCGCCGCCGTTCACGGTGATGTCGACGCCGCCGTCGTTGCCGACGATCATCCGCCGCGGGTTCTTCGGGTCGATCCACAGGTCGTGGTAGTCGCCGTGATGCGGCCCCTTGACCGCCACGACGGTCTTTCCGCCGTCGATCGTCCTGAGCAACGGCACCTCGGGGAACCACGCCACGTCGGCGTTGACCGGGTCGACCGTGATCGTCGTGTAGTACCACGCCCGTTGCCGGAGCGCATGGTGACCACTCACCCGCTCCCACGTGTCGCCGCCATCATCCGACCTGAACAGGCCCCCCTCCTGCGCCTCGATGAGGGCGTACACCCGGCGACCATCCGACGGGGCCACGGCAACACCGACCTTGCCCCAAATGCCGTCCGGCAGCCCCTTGCCCGTCAACTGCCGCCACGAGTCGCCGCCGTCGCGCGACACGTAGAGCCCGCTGCCCGGCCCGCCCGACACGAGATCCCACGGCTTGCGCCGCGCCTGCCAGAGCCCGGCGAAGAGCACGTGCGGGTTCGAGGGGTCGAACGCCACGTCGGAGGCCCCGGTGTCGCTGTCCTTCTTGAGCACCTGCTGCCACGATCGGCCGCCGTCGAGGGTGCGATACACGCCGCGCTCGGCGTTGGGGCCGAACGCGCGACCGAGCACGGCCGCAAACGCGACATCCGGGTTGGTTGGATGGACGATGATCGTCCCGATCTGTCCCCTCTCGGTCCAGACGTGTGCCCAGGTCTTCCCGCCGTCGGTCGACTTGTAGATCCCGTCGCCGTCCTGCACGTCGCCGCGGATATTCGCCTCGCCGGTGCCCACGTAGACGACGTTGGGGTCCGAGGGCGCCACGGCGATCGAACCGGCCGTGGCCACCGACTGATCGTCAAAGATGGGCTTCCACGTCACGCCGCCGTCGGTCGACCTCCACACGCCGCTGCTGGCCGTCGCGGCGTAGTAGGTCCGCGGATCGCCGGCCACGCCGACCACCCGGTCGACGCGCCCGCCGCGGGCCGGCCCCAGCGACCGGTACTTGAGGTGGCGTAGTTCCGGAACGCTCTTCGCCGGCGCCTCTGCCGCGACCGGTGCCTTGTCCGCCTGGACGGGAGACGCTGCGGTCCTCGCCTGCGGCGCCGCGGCAGCCACGGTGCGGGTCGGCGGCTGCGTCTGGGAATCCGTGAGAGAAGATGCCGATGCGGGAGCGGTCGGCCCAGCGGCCAGCATCCCGCCTGTCACCGCCAGGACGATCGCGTAACGGACGTTGTGCGCCATGTGCGAGAGCCTCCAGAACTGGAGTGCCCATCCTACCTCAATAGGGCTCAAGGCTCAGGGCTCAGGCATGAGAAGGCCGCCGCCTCCTCCGGCCATCCGGGCACCTCCATCACGTCCTCTCTTCAGGGGACGAGCAACCGCGCGCCCAACCCGACCAGCACCACTCCGGTCGCTCCCTCGAGCGTGCGGCGGACGAGCGGACGGGCGAACTGATCCGCCAGCACGCCGAGCGCCGCCGCGTAGAAGGTGAGCCAGACCACGCTCATCATCACGTGCGTCACCGCCAGGACGAGGAACCGCGCGAAAAACGGATCGCGCGGCCCGATGAACTGCGGCAGCAGCGTCATGTAGAACAGGATGACAGGCGGGTTGAGCAGGTTGGTCATCACTCCGCGGACGACGGCGCCATGGTGCCCCGGCCGCACGCCGTTGGCGGCGCCGACCTCCGCCCTGTCTTCCGCAGAACCGGCGCCCGGCCCCGAGGCAACTCGTGCATCGCCCCGAGGCCGGTACGCAAACCACAGCCCGCGCACGCCGAGATAGGCCAGGTAGATCGCGCCGGCCGTCCGCACGATCTCCAGTGCCGACGGCCACCGCGCAAACACCACCGACATCCCAAGCGCCGAGGCCAGCGCCAGGGAGGAATTGCCGATGCCGACACCCAGCACCGTGTGAAAGGCCGCCCGGCGGCCCTCTCCGACGGCCGCCTCGGTCACCACAGCCAGCGTGGCCCCCGGGCTGATCACCAAGAGGGCCGCGAAGGCCAGAAACGCAAAATAGCGCGCATCGAACATGCGATCAGGCGGCCTCTACTTCTTCAGCATCTCGTCGCGCTTCGCCTTGAACTCGGTGCCCGGCTTCCACTGCGGATAGGTGTCGGCCTGGGCCAGCCGGTAGCCGACCATCCAGTAGAACTGGAGGTCCTGCGCCGCACCACTCATGTCCCAGTCGGGTTTCACCTTGTCGGACGGCTTGTGATAGTCGTTCGCCGTGAACGCGGCCATGCGCTCCATGCCCCAGCCGGCCGGCCGGCCGACGTAGTCGATGCCGCCGCCGCTCGCCAAGGCCGGCACGCCCTGCTTGGCGAACGGGAAGTGGTCGGACCGGTAGAACCCGCCCTTCTCGGGCATCGGGTCGGGCCTGATCTCGCGCCCCTGCTCGGCCGCGACCGATCTGGCGTAATCATCGAGGTCGGAGTTGCCGAGCCCCGTGACCGTGATGTCCTTCGTCTTGCCGAGCACGTTCAGCGCGTCCATGTTGACGACGCCCAGGGTCCTGGCCAGCGGATAGAGCGGATGCACCGCGTAGTAGCCCGATCCGAGCAGACCCTGCTCCTCGCCGGTCACGGCCATCATCAGGATGGTCCGTTTCGGTGCCACCGCCGTCGCGGCAAACGCCCGGCCGATCTCGATCAGCCCCGACACACCGGTCGCGTTGTCCACCGCGCCGTGGTAGATCCGATCGCCATTGACAGGCACGCCTATGCCGAAGTGATCCCAGTGGGCGGTGTAGATGACGTACTCGTTCTTGAGGACCGGGTCGCTCCCCTCGATCTTCCCGACCACGTTCCGCGAATCGATCGTGCGGACGGTATCGTGCAACGACACCGACGCGTTCACGCCGAGCGGCACGGGCTTGAAGCCGGGCGTTACGGCCGCCTGCTTCAGCTTGTCGAAATCCTGCCCCGCCATCGCGAACAGCGCTTTCGCCTGGTCGAGCGTGATCCAGCCCTCGACAGCGGCCCGGCTCATGTTGTTGTCGGGCGCCACGAGGCTGAACTGCTCCGCCGTCTTGCCCTGCACGACGCTGAACGGATAGCCGGCCGGCTCGGTCTCGTGCACGATGAGCACGGCGGCGGCCCCGAACTTCTGGCCCATCTCATACTTGTAGGTCCAGCGCCCGTAGTAGGTCATCGCGCGGCCGCCGAACATCTTCGGATCGAGCTCGGCCGGGTTGGCCGGGTCGGGCACGGGCGGGTCGCCGACCAGCACCACCATCGTCTTGCCCTTGAGGTCGATCCCCTTGTAGTCGTCCCAGCCAAATTCCGGCGCCTGCACACCGTAGCCCACGAACACCACCGGCGACTTGTCCACGCTCACGGTGTCGGCCACGTGCATGGTCCACGCCACGAAGTCGTCGCGCCAGGCCAGCTTTCGCGCCTTCGCGCCCTTCTGGAACGTGAGGACGGCCTTCTGGTCGCTGACGATGCCCACCATCGGCACCTTCTGGATGTAGGTGCCGTCCGGATTGCCGGGCTTCAAACCGGCTTTCTCGAACTGCTCGGTGACGTAAGCGACGGTCAGGTCCTCGCCGTGCGTGCCCGGTGCGCGGCCTTCGAACTGGTCGGAGGAAAGCGTCTTGGTGTGTTCGAGCACCTTGTTGCCGTCGATCGCCGGAAACGCAACCGAGGCCTTGGCGCTGGCCGAAGGTGACGGCGTGCCGCCGCAGGCCGCCAGGATGACCGCTACCGACAGCATGAGAACTGCAACGAACGACCGTTTCATTTCGAAACTCCTTAAGAGGGCCAGTTCCAGATCCGTCGCATTCTATATCACGCCTCGCGGCGGCCGGACGGCGAAGGCCCGCGCGCCCCGCTGGTATAGTGCTCGATGTGCGGTGCCGCCAAGAACTCCAGCCGATGCTCGCGCTGGCGGGCCCCGTCGTCCTCGCCGAGATCGGCTGGGTGACGATGGGCATCGTCGACACGATCGTCGTCGGCCCGATGGGGCCGTCGGCCATCGGCGCCGTCGGCATCGGCAGCATCCTGTTCCTCGCGCTCGCGATCTTCGGCATGGGGATGCTGCTCGGGCTCGACACGCTCGTGTCGCACGCCTTCGGAGCCGGACGACTCGACGAATGCCACCGGTGGCTGCTGCACGGCCTGATGCTCAGCCTGCTCCTCGCCCCGGTGCTGACGCTCGCGGGGCTGGCCGGCATCGCCCTGCTGCCGCGATGCGGACTTCAGCCCGTGGTCCTTGCCCTGACGGTGCCCTATCTGAAGGTCATCGTCTGGAGCCTGCTGCCGCTGCTGCTCTACGCCTCGTTCCGGCGCTACCTGCAGGCGCTCGGCATCGTCGCGCCGGTCTCGGTCGCGCTGGTCACCGCCAACCTCATCAACGCCGGGGCCGCTTGGGCCCTCGTCTATGGCCATCTCGGCCTGCCGGCGATGGGCACGACGGGATTGGCCGTGGCGACGCTGGTGTCCCGCATCTACCTGGCGGCCGCGCTGCTCGCGTCGGTGGTGTCGGCCGACAAGCGGCACCACGTCGGCCTGCGCAGCGTGTCGTGGCGGCCGGCCACGAAGCGGCTGATGCGGCTGGTCCGCCTGGGCCTGCCGGCGGCCGTGCAGGTGACGCTCGAGATGGGCGTGTTCGCCGCCGCAAGCGCTCTCGCCGGTCGGCTCGATCCGGTGTCGCTCGCGTCACATCAGATCGCGCTGAACCTCTCGAGCCTGACCTTCATGGTGCCGCTCGGCCTGGCCTCGGCCGGCGCCGTCCGCGTGGGACAGGCCGTCGGGCGCCACGACGCCCGCGGCGCGGCCCGGTCCGGCTGGATGGCGCTGGCGATCGGCACGGCGTTCATGTCGTCGTCAGCGCTCGTCTTCATCGTGGCGCCACGACCGCTCATCGGCCTGTTCAGTTCGAGCCAGGCGGTCTTCGCCGTCAGCAGACGGCTTCTGCTGGTCGCTGCGATGTTTCAGCTCTTCGACGGCCTGCAGGGCGTGTCCACCGGTGTGCTGCGCGGCCTCGGCGACACGCGGACGCCGATGCTGGTCAACCTCGCCGGGCACTGGCTGCTCGGCCTCCCGGTTGGATACGCGCTTTGCTTCTGGTGGATGTGGGGCGTGCTGGGGCTCTGGGTCGGCCTGTCGGTCGGCCTCATCGTCATCGGCTCCACCCTGTTGTTTGTCTGGCAGCGCAGGATCGCCACCCTCGGGGGCGAGGCCTTGAGGTAACATGGTCAGACCCTGTGGCGGATTGGCAAGGGGGAGGCGAGCATGAGGGGATTCTGGCGGCCGCTGGCGCTGGCAGCCGCGTTTATCGCGACCGTATTGGCCGGATCGGCGACAGCCCAGACCGTCACCGTCACCAAGGCGCCTGCCGGCGCATCGGTGCAAGTGGTACTCGACTCGACGACGGTCGCGACGGCGACCGCGGACAGCGGCGGGATCGCCAAGCTCGACGTCGACCTGAAGGCGCATGGCGGCAAGACCGAGACCGACGTCCGCATCTTCGTCGATTTCTGCGGGCAGGCCCGCCTGGTCACGCTGGTCGAAACCGGCTACCAGCCGAACCAGGCCGCGCCCAACTGCATCAGGCGCGAGATCTTCGGCACCTTCTTCCTCCGCCCGATCACCACGCTCGTCGTGAGAACCTCCGAAGACTCGCCCGGCGTGTGGATCAGCCAGGGACCGGCTCCAACCAACTGGCTCGGCGACGAGGTGGCAGGAGGATCAGCCGAGCCAACGGGCAGCGCACTGCAGGTGCCGAACGGTTTCCACGTCTTTGCCGGCGGAGGCTTTGGCCACTACAGCAACGCCGTGGACGTGTCCTGCGGCCTCAGTACCGACCTGCAACGGCAAGGGGACCCGCCTGGCCGGGCAGGTGGGCATAGATTTCTGGTTCACCCGCAACCTCGCCTTCGAAGCGTTTTACCTGCGTGCGGGCGACCCCGGCACGGCGGGCGGCGGCTCGGGATACACGTTCACGAGTTCGCTCGCCGCCAACGTGGCGGGGGTGACGGGCAAGATCGGCTTTCCGCTCGGCAAGTTCAGGTTCTACGGGCAGGGCGGCGGAACCTACACCTGGGCGACGTTGACGACCGACGAGACGATCGCCTCAGCCACGCAGACGTTGACGCTGAAGACCAAGGGCCTGGGATTTACGATCAGCGGAGGCACGGAGTACTGGTGGAAGCCGCGGCTGGCGCTCTATGCCGAGGTCGGGCGCGCCGGATTGGGCGGGTCGGCCGTGGGCGGCGGCGAGGGGGGGCTGGATGACGCCGTGCTGTACAGCGTCGCAGGACTCCGCTTCCGCCTGACCGGGTCGCGCTGAGGCGCGGCTTACTGGACCGCGATCAGCGTGACGTCGAACACCAGCGTGGTGTACGGCGGGATCGGCCCATTCCGGGTGCCGCCGTAGCCCAACGACGGGGGGATGACGAGCCGCCTCGTCCCTCCGACCAGCATGCCCGGAATCCCCTTGTCCCACCCGGCAATCACCGCGCCGCTCCCGAGCGTGAAGGAGAGAGGGGACCCGCCGACCGTCGTGTCGAACATCAGACCTTTTCCATCGGGCTTGGTGGCGTCGTAGAGCCAGCCGGAATAGTTGACGGTGACCGTGCTGCTGGCGGTGGCGGCGGTCCCGGTGCCGACGATCAGATCCGTCGCGCTGTAGGCGACATTCGACGGCGTCGTGACCGAGTTGTTGCACGAGGCGACGGCTGCGACGAGCACGGCGCCGACACATCCCACACGAAGAACACGGATCAGCTTCACGGGCACCCCTCAAGCAACGGACAGGCAGTTGATTATCCCACGAATCCCCGAGCCGGATTCAAGCTTCTCCAGAGTGTTACCATAACGGTCGCCACCGGATGCCGGCGGCAGGATCACGATGCCGAACGACCGAACCGCTGAGGATCGCCGGGAATTCATGCTGCGCGTGCTCCGCCTCGGGGGCCTCAGTGCCGCGACGATCGGCGCGGGGGCCTGGCTGGGCGCCCGGAGCGGGAGGCCCTCCGAATCGGCCGTGCTCGCAGCCGACCGCCGCGTTGCCGTCCCGGACGATCCCGCACTGCCGGAGATGGTCGTCGTCTCGGGCGGCGAGCCGGACGCGATGGCGCATCAGGCTCTCGAGGCGCTGGGCGGGGTTCGCCGGTTCGTCGCCCGCGGCGACGTCGTCGTGGTGAAGCCGAACATCGGCTGGGACCGCGCGCCCGAGCAGGCGGCCAACACGAACCCGGCCCTGGTCGCCTCGGTCGTGCGGCTGTGTCTCGAGGCGAGTGCCGCCAGGGTCATCGTGACCGACATGAGCTGCAACGACCCGCGCCTCTGCTTCGAGCGAAGCGGCATCGCGGCCGCCGCCCGCGCCGCGGGCGCGGACGTCATCCTGCCCGAGGAGCGCCGCTTCAAGACGGCGAGCCTCGGCGGAGAAGTGCTCACCACCTGGCCGGTCCTCGAGCCGTTCCTCACCGCCGACAAGATCGTCAACCTGCCGATCGCGAAGCACCACAGCCTGACGGGGTGCACGCTCGGCATGAAGAACCTCTACGGCATCATCGGCGGTCAGCGCAGCCGACTGCATCAGCGGATCCACGAGAGCCTCGTCGATCTGCTCGCCTTCGCCCGACCGACGCTGACCATTCTCGACGCGTACCGGGTGCTGATGCGCGGGGGGCCGACCGGCGGAAGCCTGGCGGACGTCGAAGTGAAAAAGACGCTGGTGGCCGGCACCGACCCGGTGGCGATCGACGCCTATGCCGCTCAGGCCTGGTGGGCCCTCGACGCCCATCGGCTCCCCTTCCTGAGGCTGGCGCAGGCACGCGGGCTGGGCAAGATGGATTTCGAGCAGGTCAGGACGAAGCTGATGTCGGTCTGACGGGCAGGGCGAACCCGGGCGAGCATCTGCATGCCTCACGTTTCCCGAACGGCGTGGTCCCAGGCGCGGCGTGTGTCGCAGGCCGTGTGTCTGGCCGCCTTCCTGTTCCTGCTCCTGCATTCCGAGTTCACGGGGTCCTTCCGGGGGCTCGCTGGCCCGGTGCGCCTGCCGTGGCCGGTGTCGGCCTTCCTCGAAGCCGACCCGCTGGCGGCGGTCTCCACGGCGGCCTCCACCCACGCGCTCTACCGCACGATGTGGTGGAGCTTGATCGTGCTGCTGCCGACGTTCTTCCTCGGGAGGTTCTTCTGCGGCTGGGTCTGCCCGCTCGGCACGCTGCACCACTTCTTCTCCAGTTTCAAGTCCGAGAAGAAGCGCGGAAAGGCTCTGATCGAATCGAACCGGTACAAGCGCTGGCAGTCCGCCAAGTACTACGTGCTGACCGTGCTGCTCGTCTCCGCGGTGTTCGGCTCGGTGCTCTCCGGCCTGCTCGATCCGGTCCCGCTCCTCGTGCGCTCACTCGCGCTGTCGATCCTGCCCGGCGTCAACTATGCGGCGGGCGCGGTCCTGGACGCGTGGTACCGCGTGCCCTCGCGCCCGGTCCGTCTCGGCGCCGACGTGGCGCAGGTGATCCTGCAGAACACGATTACCGGGTTCCGGCAGCCGTACTTCAGGCAGGCCTTCCTCCTCGGCACGATCTTCATCGCCCTGCTCGCGCTCAACCTGCGGATCACCAGGTTCTGGTGCCGCGCCCTCTGCCCGCTCGGCGCGCTGCTGGGCCTGGCCTCCCGCTGGTCGCTGGTGCACCTGCGGAAGGACCCCGGCCAGTGCGACACCTGCAACAAGTGTCTGCTCCATTGCCAGGGCGGTGACGACCCGATCCCGGGACCGAAATGGCGGAAGGCCGAGTGTCATCTCTGCATGAACTGCGTCGCCGAGTGTCCGACGAGCGGCCTCGCGTTCAGCGTCGGCCCGGCACGCTCCGCGGACACGACGATCGAGATCCCGGAGGCGGGACGCCGAAAGCTGCTGGCATCGGCCGCCGCTGGCGCGGCACTGCTGCCGCTGCTGCGCAGCACGACCGGCCTGGCCGTCGATTTCGAGCCGCGCCTGATCCGGCCGCCGGGCGCGCTCGACGAGCGGCATTTCCTCCAGCGCTGCATCCGCTGCGGCGAGTGCATGAAGGTCTGCCCCAACAACGCCCTGCATCCCGCGCTGGCCGAGGGCGGGCTCGAGGCGCTCTGGACGCCGGTGCTCGTGCCCCGCGTCGGCTACTGCGAGCCGAGCTGCGTGCTCTGCGGCCAGGTGTGCCCGACAGGCGCCATCTGGGAAATCACGGAGGCCGAGAAAGTCGGCAGCGCGGGCGCCACGGCCTCGACACCCGACGCGCCGCGCGAGGAGGCTACCGGCCCCGCAACGGCAGGCCGACGGGACGCACGTGCTCCCATCAAGATCGGCACCGCGTTCTACGATCTCGGCCGCTGCCTCCCGTGGTCCATGGCCACCGACTGCATCGTCTGCGAGGAGTGGTGCCCCACCTCGCCGAAGGCGATCGTGCTGCTGAACGCCGACGTCGTCGATGCCGACGGAAGGGCCAAGACCGTGCGGCGGCCGCAGATCGATCCGGTCCGATGCACCGGGTGCGGCGCCTGCGAGTACGCCTGCCCCGTCAAGGACCGACCGGCGGTCTACATCACCAGCGTCGGCGAATCCCGCTCTCGAACGAATCAGTTCATCCTGCCCGCCGCCCCGAGACGGTGAGCCACAGAGAAAGGCCGGTCCGATGAGCCCGCGACGCTACCGCCCCCTGGACATGGCAGGCCGCCTCGGCCGCCGGGACTTCGTGAAGGCCGCCGGGGCCGGCACGGCGGCCGTCGGCGCGATCGCGTTCGCGCCGCTGGCGTTCGGCCAGACGCCGCCGCCCGCTCCCTCGATCACCACCAACATCGCGGACTTCCAGAAGGTCCCGAAGACGTCCCGCTCGCTGCCGGGGCCGTTTCCCGGCAGGGTCGTGAAGGTGACCGACAGACGGTCGCTCGCCAATGAGCAGTTCGACGCGCGAGTGATCAACGAGATGGTCCTCACGGGAATTGCGACGCTGACGGGGAAGAACCCCAGCGACAGCTTCCGCCTGCTGATCGACCCGCGCGACGTCGTCGGCCTGAAGGTGAACCCGGTGGGGCCGCCGCTCATCAACACGCGTCCCGAGGTGGCCGAGGCCGTCATCCGCTGGTTGGTCGACCACGGCATCCCCAAGTCGAACATCGTCGTCTGGGACCGTTTCGATTACATGCTCAAGGACGCCGGGTTCACGAAGGAGCGATTCCCGGGCATCGGGATCGAAGGACTACAGACGATGGACGAGGAGGGGAACCGGTGGCGAGGCCCGGATGGGCGGCATCTCTCGGTGAACAACTTCGACCAGGAGGTCTACTACGAGGCGAAGGGCGCCCTGTGGACCTCGGACCGGAATCAGAAGAACGAGGAAGGGTATCTCAACCAGCACGTCTTCAACGGCGAGCGGTCGTTCTTCGGCAAGCTGCTCACCAGGAGGCTGACGCGCATCATCAACCTGGCCGCCTACAAGAACACCGGCCCTGCCGTGTCGATGGCGACCAAGAACATCGGCTACGGCTCGATCTGCAACACGGGCCGGCTCCACGCTGTCCTGGCGCTGCGCGTGAACACCGAAGTCCTCGCGGCGCCGGTGCTCCGCGACAAGCTCGCGCTCAACATCACCGACGGCCTGCGGGCGCAGTACCGAGGGCGGCCCGGACAAGAACGCGCAGTTCGTCTACGACAACCACTCGCTCTACTTCGCCACCGATCCGTTCGCCCTCGACATGGTGTGCCACCAGGAACTTGCCGCCAAGCGCCGGGAGAAAGGCATCACGGCCGGCGACAACCCTCGATTCACCGAGTATCTGCGCTACGCCGAAACGCTGGGACTCGGCGTGGTGGCCGCCGACAAGCTGTCGGTCGTCAAGGTGTAGCCGCATGCGACGTGCTCTCGCCGCTCTTCTTGCCGCGTTCGCGGTCTGCCATTTCGCCGCCGCGGCTCCGCCACTTCCCCGTCAGGCTGCGGCACGGCCCGGCGGCGACGGGGCCCTCATGCCGGCCGACAACGCAGTGACGGGATGGAGAAGATCCGAGCCAGCCCGCATATTCACCGGGGCCGATCTGTACGGATACATCGACGGCGGCGCGGAGCTGTTCCTCGAGTTCGGCTTCGATCGGTTGACGCTTCAGAAGTTCCGCTCGGGTCGCGACGAGCTGGCCGTCGAGATCTACCGGATGGCCGACCCGGTTGCCGCGACAGGCGTCTACCTGATGAAGTGCGGCGCTCCGGCGCCCGACCGCACGTTCGCCGCGCGCCACACGGCCAATCGCCACCAGCTGATGTTCGTCCGCGAGCGGTACTTCGTCACGGTGAACAACCTGTCGGGCGACGAGGCGGTCGGCCGGAACCTGCTGACGTTCGGCCGCGCTGTCGCATCGGCGCTGCCCGCCGATCAGGTCCCCGTCGAGCTCTCGCGCCTGCCCGCGCGCGGCGTGGTGCCCGCGTCGGAGCGACTGGTGCGCGGGCCGTTCGGCCTGCAGTCGATCTTCACGCTCGGCGAGGGCAACATTCTCCAGCTCGGCGGCCGCACCGTCGCCGTCGCCGCAGACCTTCGCGACCAAGCCGGAGAGCGGACGCGCTTGGTGGTCGTCTACCCGGACGCCGCGGCCGCTGCCCGCGCGTTCGCGAACCTCCGGCTACACCTCGACAGCTACCTCAAGCCGCTGACGAGCAGCGCGGAGCGGCTGGTGTTCAAGGACTACGAGAACAAGTTCGGGCTCGCCACGCTGAATGCGCGGACGCTGGACCTGACGCTTCACCTCGTGCGAGCGCCCCAGAACGCCTCCGCACGACGGTGAATTGTTCCACACTCTCACGGGGAGCTGTCTCGGCTGGAATGTAGAGAACTGCAGCGCCACGCAAGCCGATGGCCACCTTGTGAATGCGTTCACAAAAGGCTTGTGGTCCTTCACCGCTTGAGGCACAATAAGCCAGATCGGACGCGGCCGCAGACCGTGTCGAAGGCCACTTCGCTTATAATCGTCCGTTGACGTCATCATCTTCGTCCCCATACGTGGCTCTCGCCGAGGACTAGGGTCGTTCGGTCCTACCATCTGCTGCCGCGCTGCGCGGGCTGACGCGCTGCAATCACGCGGGCATCTCTCGCGCGCCCCCCGGGAAGGTTCGAGGTTTCGCTACTCATCCGCTGACAGGGGATCCGTCCATGTTTGATCTGCTCATCGTGGCGGCGACACTGGTGTGTGCGTGGCGGGCTGTCCGCGCGCCGCGCCTGCTGCTCGCCGCGCTCTGGCTGGCTGGCGCCTCCGCGCTGACGGCGCTGCTCATGTACCGGCTCGGGGCCCCCGAGGTGGCGGTCATCGAGCTCAGCGTGGGCGCCGGACTGGTGACCGTGCTGTTCGTCTTCGCCATCAACATTGCGGGCGAGGAGCCGCCGGTCGCGCTGCGGTCGCTGGTGCCATGGCCCCTGGCCGCGCTCGGCGTGCTGTGCGCCGTTGCACTCGCCGCGGTGATGGTCCTGCCGACGCTGCGCGCGCCAGCGGCACCAGGGCCCGCGGTGCTCTTCCCCACGGTGCTGTGGGAGCAGCGCGGCCTCGACGCCGTGCTGCAGGTCGTGTTGATCATCGGCGGCGTGCTGGCCGTCCTGGGCCTGCTCGCCGAGCGGCGGTCGCGCGCTGGGAAGGAGTCATAGGTGATGTCGCTCTCGCTTCCCCTGCTGGCGGCCGTCGCCGTGCTGGGCCTGCTCGGCACCGGCTTGTTCGGCCTGCTCGTCACCCGCAACCTCATCAAGGTCGTCGTCGGCCTGCAGGTCCTGGTCAAGGGCGCGATGCTGGCCTTGATCTTGGCCGGCCGGATCGCCGGCCAGATCCAGGTCGGGCAGAGCATGGCCCTCACGGTGATCGTGGCCGACACGATCGTCTCGGTTGTCGCCCTGGCGCTCGCGGTCCAGGTGCGGCGGCAGTTCGGCACCCTGGATCTCCGGGCGCTGTCGACGCTGCGGAGGTAGGCGATGCTGACGATCGAAACTCTCGCGCTGCTGTCGATCGGCCTGCCGTGGATTGGCGCGGTGGTCGTCCGGTTGATCGAGGACCGCAAGCCGGTCGCCCAGCACGTGGCGGCCGTCGTCTTCGCCCTGGCCGGCGCGGTGGCTGCCGTGGCGATGATCCCGCTCAAGACCGACGCCAACGTGCTGGATGTGCCGCTCGGGTCGGCCTTCGGGCACGTCACCTTCCTGCCCGACGGACTGGCGGTGTTCCTCGCCGTGGTGGCCACGGTGATTGGCAGCCTGGCCGTGATCTTCTCGGTCGACTACATGAAGGGCGAGCGCCAGCTGGGGCGCTACTACTCGTACGTGCTCTTCTTCATCGGCTCGATGGTCGGACTGGTGCTGTCGAGCAACCTGCTGCTGGTCTTCGTGTTCTGGGAGATCACGGCCCTCTGCTCCTACGCCCTGATCTCGTTCTACAACGACGACCCGAAAGCGGTGGCGGCCGGCATCAAGGCGCTCATCGTCACCCAGGTGGGCGGCATCGGACTGCTCGCCGGCGCCCTGCTGCTCTACGCCTACCAGGGCAATTACGACGTGCCGACCTTCCTCGCCTCGGCCTCTACGCTGCCGGCGAACGTGCTTGCCCTGATGGCCTTCGGCTTCCTGGTGGCCGCCGCGGCCAAGTCGGCGCAGTTCCCGTTCCAGACCTGGCTGCCCGACGCGATGGAAGCGCCGACGCCGGTGAGCGCCCTGATCCACGCCGCGACCATGGTGAACGCGGGCGTGTATCTGCTGGCGAGGTTCTATCCGGCGTTCGAGGCGGTCCCGCACTGGAAGCTGGCGGTGGTCATCGTCGGCGCGGTCACGGCGCTGATGGCCGCCGTGATGGCCATCGTCTCCAACGACCTCAAACGGGTGCTCGCCTACTCCACCGTCAGCCAGCTTGGCTACATGGTCTACGCGGTGGGGGCCGGCGGCCTGTTCGCCAGCCAGTTCCACCTGCTCTCGCACGCCGTGTTCAAGGCGCTGCTGTTCCTGTCGGCCGGCGCCGTCATCCACGCGGTGCACACGCGCGACATGCGCGAGATGGGGGGCCTCGGCCGACAGATGCCGCTCGTCAAGGTCGTCATGATCGTCGGCGGCCTCGCGCTGGCGGGCATCCCGATCCTCAACGGCTTCTGGAGCAAGGAACTCGTGCTCGAAGCGGGCCGCGAGGGCGGCCCGACGTGGGCGTGGGCGTTCATGCTGGTCGGGGCTGGACTGACCGCGCTCTACACGCTCCGGTTCCTGTCGATGGTGTTCTACGGGGAGCCGAAGGGCCACGCGCACGTCCACGACGCCGGCCCTGCGATGAAGGTCGCGCTCGTGCCGCTGGCCATCGGGACGCTCACCACCTGGCTCTTCGCGGGTCCGTTCGGCGGATTCCTCGGCCGCGCGCTCGGAGAAGGACGGGAGGTCGAGTCGACCGGCCGGTTGCTCGTCACGATCGCGACGGCGCCGGCCACGTTCGTGGCCCTCGCCGTGGTGGCGCTCGGCCTGCTGGCCTGGTGGCAGCGCGAGCATCTGTCCGGCGTGGCGCGCGCGCTGCGCGGCGTGGCCACGATGGCGTCGAACAGCTTCGGCTTCGAAGCCGTCAACCGGGGCATCGTCCGGGCCACGGTGGCCTCGGCCGAATCGCTGAGGACGACGCACGACGGCGTCCTGAACTGGAACATCATGGCAATTCTCGTCGGGCTGGTCGTCGTGCTGGCCATCCTGGCGCTCGGAGGGGCCTGAGGCGTATGAATCCGACACTGGCATTGACCTGGCTGCTCCTCCTGCCCCTCGTCGCGTCGCCCGTCATCTATCTCGCCGGACGCGCCAACGTTCGCTTCGGCAGGTCGGCGGCCCCGGCCCGGTGGCTCGCGGTCGTGACGCTGGCGGCCACCGCCGTCCCGCTTTGGTTCACCGGCCGCGCGGTGCTCGGTTCCGGATCCGTGGCGCTCATGGTCGGCGCCATTTCGCTGCGGATGGACGGCGTCGGCCTTGTGCTCGCGGCGACCGTACTCGGACTCACGTTCCTCGTATCCCTGTTCTCGATACCGTACCTGCGGCGTGAGGAGGGCGAGGAGAAGCACTACGCGCTGCTCGTGTCCATGGCCGGGACGATGGTGGGGCTCGGGTGCGCGAACGACCTGTTCAACCTGTGGGTCTGGTTCGAGGCGATGGCCGTCACCTCGTTCCTGCTCGTGGCCTTCTACCGCGAGCAGCGCGGCGCGCT
This sequence comes from uncultured Acidobacteriota bacterium, assembly GCA_963727765.1. GTDB lineage: Bacteria > Acidobacteriota > Vicinamibacteria > Vicinamibacterales > Fen-181 > FEN-299. The sequence continues at coordinate 278,012 of CAVSGZ010000007.1, read as the reverse complement.
CGAGGCGGGCGTGAAGTACCTCGTGCAGTCGGCCGTCGGGTCGGCGTTCGTCCTGATTGGGATCGCGCTCGTGTTCGCGCGGACCGGGACGCTCGAGCTGTCACAGGTGGCGGCGGCGGTCACCGTTCCGCTGCCGCTCCCGCTCGTCGCCGCCGGCGCGCTGTTCCTGATCGGCTTCGGCGTCAAGACGGCGCTCGTCCCGCTCCATACCTGGCTGCCCGACGCGCACTCCCAGGCGCCGAGCGGCGTCAGCGCGATGCTGTCGGGCGTGGTCATCGAGGCGGGGCTGGTGGCGATGCTCCGATCGCTCGGCTGCCTGGCGCCCATGAGCGCGAGCTGGGGCACGATGCTGCTGGCGTTCGGCGCGCTCAACATGGTGGTTGGCAACCTGATGGCGTTGCGGCAGACGCAGATCAAGCGGATGTTCGCCTACTCGTCGGTCAGCCATGTCGGCTACATGCTCATCGGCTTCGGCGTGGCGGTGGGCTACGGCATCGTCAACGGCGCGGCCGGCGGGTTCTTCCACCTGCTCAACCACGCGCTGATGAAAGGGCTGGCCTTCATGGCGGCCGGCGCGCTGCTCTACGCGCTCCATATCGCCCGCGGCAGCCACGACCCCCTCACCGTGGACGACCTGAACGGCGCGGCTGGCCGATACCCGCTCACGGCCTTCGCGCTGAGCGTCGCGGTGCTCGCCCTCGGCGGCCTGCCGCCGCTGTCGGGTTTCATGTCGAAGTGGCAGATCTTCGTGGCGGGCTTCGAGACCAGGAACGCGATGGTCGAGATCCTGGTGCTGTTCGCCGCTGTCAACAGCGTCCTGTCGCTGGCGTATTACGCACCGCTGGTGAACCGGATGTATCGACACCAGCCGTCGGCCGTCGTCGCGACCGGCCGGCCGATCTCGGTGCTGATGGGGCTGCCGCTCGCGGTCATGACGATCATGGTTGTCGTTCTGGGGTTCTGGCCGGGGCTGGTCGATGCCCTCACGCACCCGGCGGCCGTGCACCTGGTGTCGATCTTCGGCCGGGCCGGGGCGCTCGCGCGCTTCTAGCTGCTGGCGGCGAGCCTGAGCCATGAGCCCTGAGCCTTGAGCCTTCGATGAGACTTGTATGAGATTACTGCTCACTCCCCCGCTGGCGTTCCTGGCCTACATCCCGCTGGTGCTGATCCTGGTCGGCCTCGGTCGGCTGCTGGCAGGGCCGTCCAACGCCAGCGCCGCCAAGACGAGCGTCTACGGCAGCGGCGAGGCGTCGCCGACGTTCGAGGCGGCGCCGGGCTATCAGCCGTTCTTCCTGATCGCGCTGTTCTTTGCCGTCGTGCACCTGGCGACGCTGGTGGTGTCGGTCGGCCGGCTGCCCGCACCGGCGGCGGTCTACCTGGGTGGACTTTTCGTGGCGCTCGTGGCGCTCATCCTCGGATAGGAGCATGGTATGGGGAACCCGTCGCTGCTCGGCGCGATCATCAACCCTCTGAAGACCTGGGCCCGAATCAACTCGCCGTTCGCGATCCACTTCAACAGCGGCTCGTGCAACGGGTGCGACATCGAGATCCTGGCGACGCTGACGCCGCGCTACGACATCGAGCGGTTCGGCATCAAGCTCCAGGGCAGCCCGCGCCATGCCGACGTCCTGATCTGCACCGGCCCGGTCACGCGGCAGTCCCGAGACCGGCTCGTGCGGATCTACGAGCAGATGCCGGACCCGAAGTTCGTCGTCGCGGTCGGGTCTTGCGGCATCTCTGGCGGCGCGTTCCAGGGCTGCTACAACATCGTCGGCAGCCTGGCGGACGTCATCCCGGTGAATGCCTTCGTCCCCGGGTGCCCGCCGCGGCCCGAGGCGATCATCTACGGCGTCGTTGCCCTGCTCAACAGCCTGAAGCAGCCGGCGGCGGCCCCCGCGACGGCCCCCGCCGAGGCGTGAGGACAACGACATGGACACGCAGCAGAACCTCGTGACAGCCGAAAGCCTGCTCTCGCCGTTCACGGTGGGGGCGATCTCGCACGCGCCCGGCAGAGTCGATGCCGTGGTCCGCCGCGAAGACCTCCCCGCCGCGGTCAAGGCGCTCGTCGACGCGCCGTGGGGCTACCTCGCCGCCATTACCGGCCTCGACCATCCGTGGCCGAAGACGCCGAAGGCGGCGCCGAAGCCCGGAGAGCCCGCGGCGCCGCCGGTGCAAGCCGGGCCGGTCGAGGACCGCCTGGAGGCGCTGTACCAGTTCGTGAACGGTGCGGCGGTGGCGACCCTGCGAGTGAGCGTGCCGTATCACGACACCAGGCTGCCGACGATTTGCCCGCTGATCCCGTCGGCGACGCTCTACGAACGGGAGCTGCAGGAGATGTTCGGCTTCGTCGTCGAGGGTACTCCCGACCCCGGGCGGCTGTTGCTTCCCGATGACTGGCCGGACGGCGTGTATCCCTTGAGGAAGGGCTTCGCGGTCCCGGGCGCGTAGCCGAAGGGGCTCGGAAGGCGGGTCCAAAGATCCGCCCTACGCACGGTCCTGAGCCCTGGTGTAGAGGCCGACCCTTTAGGGTTGGCGCGTGACGGCGAGGCGGTGCAGTGGACGGCGGGCCCAAGAGGTTCGCCAGCGAGGATGCGATGGAGACTCACGAGGACGGCCGCAGGAAGTTCGTCGTGCCGATCGGGCCGCAGCACCCGGCGCTCAAGGAGCCCGGGCATTTCGAGATCACGGTGGACGGCGAGGTCGTCACGGGCGCGACGCTGCGCCTCGGCTACGTGCACCGCGGCATCGAGAAGGGCGTCGAGCAGCAGAACTGGGCGCAGGCGATGTACATGCTGGAGCGGATCTGCGGAATCTGCTCGCATGTCCATGCGACGGCGTACGCACTCGGCGTCGAGGCCCTGGCCGGCGTGCAAGTGCCGCCGCGGGCGCAGGCCATTCGCGTACTGGTGGCGGAGCTCGAACGTGTGCACAGCCATCTGCTCTGGCTCGGCGTCGCGGCCCACGAGGGCGGGTTCGACACGCTGTTCATGTACTCGTGGCGCGACCGCGAGGTGATCATGGACGTGCTCGAGGGGCTGACGGGCAACCGCGTCAACTACTCGTGCAACGTGCTGGGTGGGGTCAAGTTCGACGTGGACGACGCACAGGCCGACGCCATCCGCCGGGCGATCGACATCCTCGAGCCGCGGACGCACCACTACCTCAAGGTGGTCACGACCGACGAGACGCTCATCGGCCGGATCCGCGGCGTCGGCACGATGACGGCCGAGCAGGCCGAGCGGCTGGGGACGGTGGGACCAACGGCGCGGGCCTCCGGCGTGGCGCGCGACATCCGCGTCGAGGCACCGTATGCCGGCTACCCGGACTTCCCCGTCAAGACCATCACGGCCACGGCCGGCGATCTCGAAGCCAAGTTCGTCGTCCGCCTGCAGGAACTATTCGAGAGCTACCGCGTCATCCGCCAGATCCTCGACACGCTGCCGCCGGGCGACCTGACGGTCCGCGTGAAGCCGCGCCTGCCACCGGGTGAGACGGTGAGCCGGGTCGAGGCGCCGCGCGGTGAGCTGTTCTACTACCTCCGAAGCAGCGGCGGCGCCGGGCCGGACCGCGTCAAGGTGCGGACGCCCAGCCTCTGCAATTGGGGCTCGGTGCTCGCGACGGCGCCCGGCCACAAGCTGGCCGACGTGCCGATGCTCATCGCCGGCATCGACCCGTGCTTCTCGTGCAACGACCGCCTGGTGACCATCCGCCGCCGCCACGACTCGGACACGTGGACGTGGGCCCGGTTGCGCCAATACGGAATCGAGTACTACCCGATGAACCTCCAGCTGCCACCACTGGTCGCGCTGCTGCTCTTCCCGGGCGGCCTGTTCCTGCTCTTCAGCGGCACGGTCTACGAGTGGGCCGACCGCAAGCTGGTCGCCCAGTTCCAGAACCGCATCGGGCCCCGCTGGTTCCAGCCCGTGGCCGACGTCGTCAAGCTGCTCGCAAAAGAGGAGATCGTGCCCGACGGGGTCAACCCCGTCCTCTTCCACGGCCTGCCGGTCGTGGCGCTGGTCGGCACGCTCACCGCGGCGCTCTACGTGCCGATGGCCGGCCTCCTCCCCTCCTACAGCTTCACGGGTGACCTGGTCGTCACCCTCTACCTGCTCAGCCTGATGACGCTGTCGATGGGGCTGGCCGGCGCCAACACGATCGACCGCTTCTCGCTGATCGGGGCCACGCGCGCGCTGACGCAGCTGTTCTCCTACGAGGCGCCGTTCCTGCTGGCGCTGCTCGGCCCGGCCATCGCCGCCGGCACCTGGCGCATCGGCCAAGTCGACGTCTACGCGCACGGCCACTGGTGGCTCGTGCTGACCCAGCCGATCGGCTTCCTCGTCGCGCTGGTGGGCCTGATGGGTAAGTTGGAGCTGGCGCCGTTCGACTCGCCCGAGGCCGAGACCGAGATCGTCGCCGGCCCGATGACCGAGTACAGCGGACGCGGGTGGGCGCTGTTCCGCATCGGCCGCGACGTGGAGCTGTTTGTCGGGCTAACGCTCGTGGCCTCGTTCTACCTGGGCGGACTGGCGAACCCGATCGAGTTCGTGCTCAAGACCGGCGCGCTGCTGGTCGTGACGGCGGGCCTGCAGTCGCTGTTCTGCCGGCTGCGGATCGACCAGACGGTCGGGCTGTGGTGGAGGATCGGTATCCTGTGCGCGTTCGCGCAGCTGTTTCTGCTGATGGTGCTGAAGTAAGACGTGGAGATAGACATGAGAATCGGCGCGATGCTTGGCGACATCTCGCGGTCGCTCTTCAAGCGGCCCGTAACCGAGCGCTACCCGTTCGAGAGGAAACCGACACCGGAGCGCCTCCGGGGGCGGGTGATGTTCGACCCGACCCGCTGCACCGGCTGCAAGATCTGCGTGCGCGACTGTCCGGCCCGCGCGGTCGAACTCGTCGTGGTGGACAAGGCGACCAAGCGGTTCGTCATGCGGTTCCACGTCGATCGGTGCACGTACTGCGCGCAGTGCGTGGTGAGCTGCAACTTCGACGCGCTCGGCATGTCGCACGAACAGTGGGAGCTGGCCGCGCTCGGCCGCGAGGGGTTCGCCCTGCTCCTCGGCCGGCCCGAAGACGTCGAGGCGGTCTTGAACCCGCCGTCTCCCGCGCCGCCCCCCGTGGCAACACCCGCGGTTTCGCCGGCCTGAGCGCCGGCTCACGCGAACCCAAGGAGCCCCCGTGATCGACTTCCCCGCGTCCCGACCGGCCCGAGTCGCCATCCTCGGCGTGGGGAACGAGATGAACGGCGACGATGGCGCGGGCGTGTGCGCGGTGAGGACGCTGGCCGCGCTGACGCCGGCGCCGCCGCACGTGCTCCTCATCGACGCCGGGGCCGCCCCGGAGAGCTACACGGGACCGTTGCGACGGTTTACACCGGACCTCGTCATCGAAGTCGATGCCGCCATACTGGACGGCGAGGCCGGATCCACCGCGTGGTTGGACTGGCGGCAGGCCGACGGACTCAGCGCCTCCACGCACACGCTGCCGCCTTCAGTGCTGGCGAAGTTCCTCGAGGCCGACCTCGCATGCGAGGTCGCCATCATCGGCATCCAGCCCGAGCGTATCGAGATGGGAGCCGGCTTGTCCCCCGCCGTTGCCTCGGCGAGCGAGGAACTGGCGGTGAGGTTGTACGAGTGGCTGGTGAAGTGAGCACCGGCTGACGGCCGACGACTGACGGCTGACGGCGGCTCAGGGCCGTCGGCCTTCAGCCCCACTACGTGGCGATCTCCGCCAGGTTCCTGTCCCTCGTCTCCGGCAGCGTCCAGACCCACGTCGCCGTTCCCAGCGCGAGGACCAGCGGCACGCCCAGCCCGCCAGCCAGGCCGTAACCCGCCACGAAGTAGCTGACGAGAAAGGGCGCGAAGAACTGAACGCCGCGCGCCGTGTTGTAGACACTGCCCATCGTGAAGTTGCGGATGTCGGTCGGGAACAGTTCGGCCAGCAGCGCACCGAACCCGGCCGTGCACCCCGACCCGAGCCCGAGGCCCAGGAAAGCGCCCCAAAAGAGGATCGGGTGTGGCAGCAGCGCCTGCCAGTGGAACGCCAGCGGATAGAGCGAGGCCGCAGTGACGACCGAATAGACCGTGAACAGCAGCCGCCGGCCGAACCGGTCGGCCAAGTATCCGAACAGGAGCATGCCCGCCAGCTGCCCGGCCTGCGCGGTGAGCATCCAGAGCGCGGATCGTCCGATGGGCTGGTGGAACTCGGTCTGAAGGAACTTTGGCAGCCAGGTGTAGCAGGTCCAATACGTTCCCAGCTTGAGCACACCCAGCACGAATCCCTTCCCCGTCGTCCCTACCAGGTGGCGCCGGACGATCAGCCGGAGCGCCTGGCCCGGTGACAGCCGGTCCTCCTTCTGCGCCTCCCACAGTGCGGATTCGTGCAGCTGCCGGCGTACCAGGAAGGCGACCAGCGCCGATGCGGACGACAGCAGAAACACGGCCCGCCAGCCGATCACCGGAGCGACGAGAAAGCCGACAATCGCCGCCAGCCCGACACCAATCGGCTCACCCGCCTGGAGCAGCGCGGACGCCCGGCCACGCATGCGCTGTGGCGTCGACTCGGCCAGCAGGGCGTGGCCGACCGCCCATTGCCCGCCCACACCGAGGCCGGTGACCGAGCGGAACAGCAGCACCGTCCAGAACCCGTTGGCGAAGGCAGTCAGACCCGTGCCGACCGAGTAGATCAGGATCGTCCACGTCATCACGAAGCGCCGACCGAGGCGATCGGACAGATAGCCGAAGATGATCCCGCCGATCCCCGAACCGCCCAGCGCCACGCCGAGCAGGGTGGCTTCCTGGACGGACGTCAGCGCGAGGTCTCTGCCGATCGGCACCAGAAGGAAAGAGAAGAGGACGAGGTCGTAGAAGTCGAACATCCACCCGGCCAGCGAGATCAGCCAGGTACGGATCGGGAAACGGTCGGCCACGATCGGTCCGGGCGGCCCTGCCGGTGAACTCATCGCCGTGATCTCCCGGGCGGCTTCGGGGCTGGAAAGGCACGCCCACCGCTGACGCGCGGGTATTCTATCGCAGCGGGGCTCTGGACGGTTCGGTGGCCTGGTGGGCGCGAGGGGCGCCCTCTCCGTGCGCGTCGTCGAGGCAGGGGCCGGTCGGGTGGCAGCCGAAGCAGAGGCACTGCCCGCAGGCGGGGCACTGGCGGCGCGTGCCCCAGTCGCTGCTGCGCTTGCCGTTCACCGCGGATGGCCGGTCACTCATGGTCCCTCCTTGCCCGTCGAACGCCCGGCGGGTGGCCCCTCCGGCGCACTGCATACCTATACATCAATCACCAGGCACGCTCCGGCCCGTCCCCGCCCGCGGCCGGCTGCTCTGCCGCCTCGTCGAGCCACCGCACGGCGTCGGCGAGCGCCGCGGCCACCGCCGCCGGGCCGGTCGACTGCGGCGTCTGTCGGGCCGCCACGGCGGCTTCGGGTGTCACCACACGCTTCACGTCGGCGCCGAAGAGCGGGTTGAACGACACCCATTCCTCAACCGACAGCGAGTTGAAGTCCCGCCCCTCGATCACCAACTGCCTGACCATCGCGCCGACGGTCTCGTGCGCCTGGCGGAACGCCATCCCTCGGCCCACGAGATACTCCGCCACGTCGGTCGCCAGCAGCAGTCCCGACGCCCAGCGGCGCGTCCGCGCCGGGTCCGACGCCAACCCGCGGACGACCGACGTCATGGCCGCCAACGAGGGCCCCAGCGTCGATTCGGCGTCGAACACCGCCTCCTTGTCCTCCTGGAGGTCCTTGTTGTAGCCGCTCGGCAGCCCTTTCATCGACGCCAGCCAGCCCGCGTGGCGCCCTATCACGCGGCCCGACTTGCCGCGAATCAGCTCGAGCGGGTCGGGATTCTTCTTCTGCGGCATCAGGCTGCTGCCGGTCGCCACCTCGTCGGACAACTCGAAGAAGCCGAACTCCTCGCCCGTGAACACGACGAGGTCCTCGGCCAGCCGGCTCAGGTGCACCATGGCGAGCGAGCAGGCGTGAAGGAACACTGACACGAAGTCGCGGTCCGACGACGCATCGATGCTGTTGGCGGCCACACGGGAGAACCCGAGCCGTGCCGCCAGCCGGTCCACGTCCACCGGATAGCTCGTGCCCGCCACGGCCCCAGACCCGAGCGGCAGCGAGTCAGCTGCGCGGCGCGCTACGCCGAAGTACTCGTAGTCGCGCCGAACAGCGGCGACGTGCGCGAGAAAGAAATGCGCCATCAGCACCGGCTGCGCCCGCCGAAGATGCGTGTAGGCGGGCATGGGCGTGTCGCCTGCGCGCTGCGCCTGGCCGACCAGGGCGGCCGCCAGTCCTGCCAGCTTCGCCTGCAGGGCCGGGATCCGCCGCATCAGGTACAGGCGCAGGTCCACCGACACCTGCTCGTTGCGGGACCGGCCGGTGTGCAGGCGCTTGCCGGCCTCACCCGCCCGCTCGATCAGCCGGCGCTCGACGAAGGCGTGCACGTCCTCGTCCGGTCCCTCGACGCACGACGGATCGCGCCGCACCTCGTCTAGCAAGCCGCGCAGGCCGGTGGCGATCGCCCGGGCATCGTCGGGACCGATCGCCTCGGCCGCCGCGATCGCCTCGACCCAAGCCAGGCTGCCCAGAATGTCGTCCTCGACCAGGCGCCGGTCGAAGGGAAACGAACGCCCGAACTGGAAGACGTCACGGTCGGGTTCGCCTGAGAAGCGGCCGGACCACAGATTCGCCATGATCAGAGCCCGGCCCAGTTGCTCACGACCGCGGGCCGCGCGTAACCGGGAGCGGCCGCGTTCGCGGCGTCGACGGTCGCGCTGCCGCTCGCCGCGTCGCTGATGGCAGGCCGGGCAGCCGCCTCGAGAAGGGCCGTCTGCCGCGCCACCGTCTCGACCGGGAGCCCCCACAGCTTGATAAAGCCCTCGGCGGCGGCGTGGTCGAATCGATCGCCCTTCTCGTAGGTCGCGAGCGAGTGGTCGTAGAGGGCAAACGGCGAACGACGCCCGACGACCCGGCACTCGCCCTTGCACAGGCGCAGCCGGACCTGCCCGGACACCTGCGGCTGCATCGTCGCCACGAAGGCGTCGATCGCCTGGCGCATCGGCGTGAACCAGAGGCCGTTGTAGACCAGGTCGGCGTACTTCACGCCGAGTTCTCGCTTGAGGCGGATGAGATCCTTCGGCATGACGATCGCTTCCAGCTCGCGATGCGCCGCATGCAGCACGACCGCCGCGGGCGCCTCGTAGATCTCCCGCGACTTGATGCCGACCAGACGGTTCTCGACCATGTCGATCCGGCCCACGCCGTGCATGCCGGCGATCGTGGCGACGCTGTGGATCAATTCCGTCAATGGCATGCTCACGCCGTTGACCTCGGTCGGCACGCCGGAGGCGAAGCTGACCTCGAGATAAGCGGGGTCGTCCGGACAGCCCGCGCCCGACCGGGTCAGCGCGAAGGCGTCCTCCGGCGGCTCGGCCCACGGGTCCTCGAGGATGCCGCACTCGATCGAACGGCCCCACAGGTTTTCGTCAGTGCTGTAGGGACTCTCCTTGGTGACCGGAACCGACACCCGGCGTGCGCGCGCGTACTCGATCTCGTCGCTCCTCGTCATGCCCCAGACCCGCGCCGGCGCGTAGACCTTGATCGAGGGGTCCAGCGCCCGCGCCGACACATCGAGGCGCACCTGGTCGTTGCCCTTGCCCGTACACCCGTGCGCAATGGCTCGCGCACGCTCGGCATGCGCCACCTCGACGAGGGTCTTGGCGATGAGCGGACGGCCGAGGGCCGTGGCGAGCGGGTACCGATCCTCGTACACGGCACCCGCCTGGAGCGCGGGCAGGATGTACTGGTCGGCGAAGTCCTGACGGACGTCCACCACGTACGCGCCGACGGCGCCGGTGGCCAGCGCGCGATCACGCGCGAAATCGAGGTTCTCGCCCTGGCCGAGATCCATCGTCACCGCGATCACCTCGGCATCGTAGGTCTCCTTCAGCCACGGGATCGCGACCGACGTGTCGAGGCCGCCTGAATACGCCAGCACGATGCGCTCCATCTGATCTCCTCCGAGGCGGCCGCGGCCGGACCTCGTATAGCTATGCACTAGTATGCATAGTTATACTACAGAGGAGAGAGGCAAGGCAACCCCCGTCCAACCGAGGCCGATCGAAAGGCCGGCGCGCCCCGTCAGCGGGCCAGCGCTTCAAGCTGATCGAGGAACGCGGCGGCCTGTTTCGGCCCCGCAGCGATGACGAGAACCGTGTCGTCCCCCGCGATCGTCCCCACGACTTCCGGGAACGCCGCGCGGTCGATGGCCAGCGCCAGATGCTGCGCCTCGCCGGCTGGCGTGCGCAGGACGACGAGCTGTTCGACACGGGCGGTGCGCGACAGGGAGCGGACGGCAACCCGCTGCAGCTGCGCGCGCGTGGTCTCCGGGCTGGCGGTGTCGCTCGAGGGCCGGCTGTACGCGCCGTCCCCTGCCCGTTTGACGAGGCCGAGTTCCTTGAGGTCGCGGGAGATCGTCGCCTGCGTGGCGCTGATGCCGCGCGTGCGGAGCCGACGGTGGAGGAGGTCCTGGGACGTGATGACCTCTTTGTCGACCAGTTCGAGGATCACCGTCTGCCGTCGCGTCTTCGTCATGGCTGCCTCGGGCCTCCGCGCCGTCCGGTCGGTGCGCATTATGGTTGCCACGTCCATCGCGCGGGTGCCGCTATTCTACCTGTGCGGTGCCGATTCGGCCACCAGGCTGGCACGCACCCGATCCAAACCGGGCAGCCCGTGCACGTCCGACTCGAGTTGGGGCACGAACACGCGAGGGACGGCGGGCATCCGCCGCTCGATTTCGGCGAGATAGACGCGCTCCTGTGCCTTGCGTGCCTCGAAGTACTCGCCCGATGCCGCCTCCGGCAGCACCCGGTTGACGACCAGGCCCCCAATGGCGAGCCCGGCTTCTTCCAGGTCGTGCGCGGCGCGGACGGATTCCTCGATCGGCAGCCGCTCCGGGATGAGCACCAGCACGAAGGCGACGCGGTCCCGCCGGGCCAGTTCCGTGCGCAGCGCCGTCAGCCGGGCGCTTCTCGCCTCGAGGATCTCGAGGACCGGATCCGGCTTCCGCGCGGCCGACGCCGCCGGACCCTCTGCGATCTCCACCGCGGCCAGCCCTTCCCTTCTCCTCCTGGCCAGCGCGTCCACCCACGACGACAACAGGGCCGGCATCCGGAGCATCTGCAGCGCGTGCCCGGTCGGCGCCGTGTCGAAGACGACGAGGTCGTAGGCGGCGGCGCGCGACAGCATCAGCTCCGCCATCCGGTCGAACACGGCCAGGTCGGTCACTCCCGGCATCGACGCCGTCATGTCGATTTGCCTCGCGGCCTCAGCCGTCATCGACGCGCTGAACAGGCCCCTCATCCGGGCCTTGGCCTCGTCCAGGTAACGGTGCGCCTCCTGTGTCGCGTCGATCTCGATGGCGACGAGACCGGGCAGGATCTCGCGCTCGGCCGGACCCAGCGGCGTCTCGAACACGTCGGACGTCGAGTGCGCCGGGTCGGTGGACGCCAGCAGCGTCCGACGGCCCGCCCGGCTCGCGGCCAGAGCGAACGCCGCGGCACACGTGGTCTTGCCGACGCCGCCCTTGCCGCCGAAGAACACGACGTGTCGATCGAGAAGATGTCGCACGGCTCAGCAGCAACTGAAGGTGGCGAGCGGCGACCTGTCGAACCCCATCCGCCGGTGCCACAGGTGAAATTCCTCGACGAGGCAGGGATACACGTCGAGCAGGTACAAGGCGCCGGGGTTCGGGAGCCCCACCAGGTCCATGAAGCACATCAGGAGAAAGAGGTCCTCGAGTTCAATGGCCTCCGACCGCAGCTGTCGCCGGTGGCCGGAGAGGGCCATCCCTTCGAACACATCGCCGACGGCGCGCCAGAACCGAGAGGTCTCCATGAGAGGTCGGCTAGAGGCGTCCGATCACCAGGTTCGTGCCGACCGGCGTGTCGAGGCGGCGGATCCGGCCGAACCCGGCACTCGTCATCCACTCCCTCACCTCGGACTCCGTGTACGTGTCGCCGGCGGGCGTCCCCACCAGCATGTTGAGCGCGAACAACGCCGGCTGCAGCGGTCCGCCCCGGTCCTCGCCGATCAGGAAGTCCTGCACCACCAGCTGGCCGCCCGGCGCCAGCGCCCGCGCCGCCTTGGCAAACAGCATGCGGTTGTCCCGCACCGAGTTGCTGTGAATCACGGCCGACATGAACACGATGTCGTAGCCCTCGCCCAGGGGATCCTGCAGGTAGTTGCCGGCGACCGTCCCCACCTCCGCGGCCAGCCCCTCCTGCTGCGTGTACATCCTGGTCAGCGGCACGACCTTCGGCAGGTCGAACACGGCGGCCGAGATCCCTCGACGCGCGCGCACGAAGGCCATCGCGTAGGCGCCGGACCCGCCCCCGACATCGAGGACACGGGAGACGCCCTCGAGGTCGAGCATCGCGATCACCTGCCCGGCGCTCTGGCGCGCCCGCGTGTGCATGGCCGCGATGAACGGACGAAGCCAGCCCTCGTCGCGCGTGTCGGTGTCACCCAGCCAGCCTGGATGGCCCGCGCGAACCACCTCCGTCATCCGGCCCCAGGTGTCCCAGAGGTGGTTGGTGTGTCCGAGGCCGCCGAGATAATCGGGCTGCCCCTTGACGAGATACTTCTCGGCGGTCGGCGAGTTCCGGAAGCGCCCGTCCGCCTTCTCGAGCAAGCCCATGGCCACGAGCGCGTTCATCAGCCTGTCGGTCGCGCGCGGCTCCGCGCCGATGGCCGCGGCCACCTCCTCCGACGTTCTCGCGTCGGACGCGACGGCCGTGAACAACTCGAGTTCGAACGCCGTGAGCAGCGGGCGGCTGCGCTGAAAGGCGGTCGCCAGTTCCATGATCCACGCGGGAGACGGCGGCTGGCTGGGAGACTCCGGCTTCATCTGTGCTCCTCTCGTGTCAGTCCCGCGACCGGCTCGACGCGCCGCGACCGGGACCGACGAGTCGATCATAGCCAATCCTCCGATCGCCGGCGACCTATTCCCCGTCCGCCGTCGCCGCGGGGAGCGGTCTGCAGTAGCATGGGGAAGGTCCGCGTGGCCGGCGAGGGTCCAGGCGCGTGGGCGGTTGGACCGGCAGTGTCCGGCGCGGGCGGGCCGAGGAGGCACCGTGAAGGCGATTGTCGTCCGTGAGTTCGGTGAGCCGGCGGTCATGCGCCTCGAGGAGGTGCCCAACCCGGAGGCAGGCCCGGGGCAGGTGCTCGTCCGCATCCGCGCGGTCGGCGTCAATCCGGTCGACACCTACATCCGCAAGGGCGCCTATGCGCGCAAGCCCTCGCTGCCATACACGCCCGGCGCCGACGCGGCCGGCACGGTCAAGGCGGTCGGGGCAGGCGTCCCAGGCTTCTCGCCGGGTCAACGCGTCTACATCATCGGCACGATCGCGGGCTCGTTCGGCGCCTGCGCGGAGCTTGCCGTCTGCGAGAGCACGCAGGTCCATTCGCTGCCCGACGCGGTCTCGTTCGAGCAGGGCGCCGCGATCGGCGTGCCCTACGGCACCGCCTACCGTGCGCTCTTCCATCGCGCGCAGGCGCGGCCGGGCGAGACGGTCTTCGTCCACGGCGGCAGCGGCGGCGTCGGCACCGCCGCCATCCAGCTGGCCAGCGCCGCCGGCATGGTCGTGCTCGCCACGGCCGGCACCGACCGCGGCCTCGCGCATCTCACCGCGCAGGGCGCCGCCCGCGCGTTCAACCACCGGGCGTCGGACTACCTCGAGCAGATCATGGCCGCCACCCTCAACCGCGGCGTCGACGTGATCCTCGAGATGCTGGCCAACGTGAATCTCAACCGCGATCTCGGCCTGCTCGCGCGCAAGGGGCGCGTCGTCGTCATCGGCAACCGCGGGACGATCGAGATCGACCCGCGGCAGACGATGAGCAAGGACTCGGACATCCGCGGGATGACGCTCTTCAACACGTCGGCGGCCGACATGGCCGAGATTCACGCGGCGCTCGGGGCGGGCCTCAGGGCCGGCACGCTGCGCCCGGTCGTGGGCCGCGAGTTCGCGCTCGCCGACGCGCCGGCCGCACACGAGGCGGTCATGGCGCCGGGCGCCCACGGGAAGATCGTGCTGAGGGTGTGATCGAGAAGGCGCCTCCGCCCGCGGGCCGGCCCCGCCGGCGGAGGCCGTCGTCCTACTTCTGGTATCGCTGGCGGATCGTCGGGATGAGGTATTCCGAGAACGCCCGCTCGAAATCGTAGACCGGCGTGAAGCCCCAGTCCTTCCGCGCCGAGCAGTCGTCGAGGTCGGCCGGCCACGAATCCACGATCCCCTGGCGCAGCTCGTCGACCTCGTAGTCGATCTTCGCGCCGGGGAACGCCCGCAGCACGACCTGCCGCACTTCTTCGGCCGACGGATTGAAGGCGCCCACGTTGTAGGCCGTCCGGCGCAGCCGCTCGCGGGGCGCGGATGCCAGTTGCAGCAGCGCCTCCACACCGTCCGGCATCGCCATGAACGGGATGCGCGTGTCGGGCCGCACGAAGCAGGAATACGCCTCACCGCGGGCCGCCGCATGAATCATCTCCGGCGCGAAGTCGGAGGTGCCGCCGGACGGCACGGTCACCGCCGAGATCAGTCCCGGGAACCGCACGCAGCGGAAGTCGACCTTCCGGCTGACCGTGTCCCTCGCCAGCTGCTTGTAGTGCTTGGAGTAGTAGTCGCCGAGCTGCTCACAGTAGAGCTTGTTGCACCCGTACATCGTGCTCGGGTGCGTGAACTGGTCCTCCTTCACCTCGCCGGCCCGATCCTTGGAGTCGAGGTCCGGCATCCCGTAGACGGCGATCGACGACGGGTAGAGGAAGACGACCGGTCGGCTGTGGGCCTCACCCTGCTTTTGCGCGAACTCCAGCAGGTTCAGCGTCCCGCCCACGTTCACCTCGTGCGCCGCGATCGGCGTGAACTCGGAGCGGCTCGAGAGCAACGCGGCGAGGTGAAAGACCAGGTCGACCTCGTACTCGGCGACGATCCGGTCCAGCAGGTTGGTGTCGAGAATCGAGCCCTGGAACTCCCGCGCCACAAGCCCGCCCAGGGCCCGTTCGAGCGGGTTCACGTCGAGCGTGATGACGGAGCGGCCGGCATCCTGCGCCAGGCGGGTGATGAGGCCGTGGCCGATTTCGCCACCGGCGCCGGTGATGAGGACGGCGGGTTTTCGCACGAGACGACCTTCCTTTCGACGAAGCGACAGAAACTGGCTGCGGGGATGTTCGGGGGCGCCCCGAACGCGGGGACAGCTCATTCTACCGGATCTTCGGCGCGGAGCGAGGCCGCTGTTGGGCTATCATCATGCGATGTTCAAACGGCAGCGGACCGGGTCGGTCGTCTGTCCTTCGTGCGGCAACCTCGTCGGCGTCAACGACCAGCGGTGCTACATGTGCGGGCGCTGGAATCCAGGCATGTGGGGGCTCACGCCGCTGCTCCGCCGGCTCGGCAACGATCTGGGGTTCACGTCGATCGTCATCGGCGGATGCTCGGTCCTCTACCTGCTGACCCTCGCGGCCTCCGGAGGCCAGATCGGGATGCACGGCCTGTTTTCGATGCTGGAGCCCAGCCCGATGGCGCTCTTCCTCTTCGGTGAGAGCGGAGCCAGACCGGTGTTCACGTTCGGCCGATGGTGGACCATCCTCAGCGCCAGCTGGCTGCACGGCAGCCTCCTACACATCCTCTTCAACATGATGTGGGTGCGCCAGCTCGGGCCTGCCACGGCACACCTGTTCGGCGCGAGCCGCCTGGTCATCATCTACACCGTGGCCGGCGCGGTCGGGTTCTTGATGAGCTCGGTGGCCGGCTACCTGCTGCCCGGCGTGCCGTTCATCGGGGGCGCGTCGTACACGATCGGCGCCTCCGCCGCCATCTTCGGACTGCTCGGCGCGATGGTGCTCTACGGCCATCGCACCGGCAGCAGCGCGGTCGGGGGCCAGGCCTGGTCGTGGGCCGTCGTGCTCTTCGTGTTCGGGCTCATTATGCCGGGCGTGGACAACTGGGCCCACGCCGGTGGGTTCGTTGGCGGCTATGTGACGGCCAGCCTGCTCGACCCGCTCAAGCCCGAGCGCACCGACCACATGGTGATCGCGCTCGGTTGCATCGTCGCCACCCTGGCGTCGGTCGTGGCCTCGGTGGCGCAGGGCGTGGCCTGGCTGATGCGCGCCGGATGAGGGATCGACGACCCGATTGGTCGCCTGTTTGGTGACGTTCCGGCTTCCCGGCACCATCGCCGGGAAGTTGTCGTCGCAGCGACAAGCGATATACAATTCGAATAGAAACCGCCGATCGCGGACGGGATCGGCTTTTGCATGTCGGACAATGTCGGCCGATTGCGGCCCCTGAACAACGAGGAGTAGTGACGATGGCGATGACGATCAAGGAAGACTGCATCAGCTGCGGCGCCTGCGAGCCGGAGTGCCCGAACGAGGCGATCACCCAGGGCGACACCGTGTACGTAATCGACGTGGCGAAGTGCACCGAGTGCGTGGGGCACTTCGATTCTCCGAAGTGCGTCGAGGTCTGCCCGGTCGACGGCTGCATTGTCAAGGTCGAGTAGCCCGCATTCATTCCCGATAAGTCAACGAGGACGCGCCCCCGCAGGGGCAGGATCTTCCTGCCCCGCTGGGTTCCGCCCGGCACCGTGCGACCTCGTTGACGTCCGGAACCTCCCTCCATCGATTCCCCGTCGGTCGCCACGGGCTTTCGGCTCTAGGCTTCAGCCTCTCGGCCGGCTCACGCGCGTCACGCCGTCAGTCGTCAGCCGTCCGCCGTCGGCCGGCAGCTGTGGTACCCTACCCGGTTGTCGATTCCGACGGAGAGCACATATGATGAAACAGGCTGTCCTGGTGGCCGCCCTCGCGATGATTGCCACCACCGCCGCCGCGCAGATCGTCTTCCCGACCTTCTTCACCGAGAAGACGATGCGCCTCGACTACTACCACACCGGCGGCGGCCGCGAACTGTTCGCGCTCGACCAGGTGGTGTCCGACGGCCCGTGGGCGGGCAGCCGCACCCAACTCATCGACACGACGAACCTCGGCCCGTACTTCTTCGAGGTCATCGACTGCAAGACGAACCAGGTGATCTACTCGCGCGGCTTCGCGTCGATCTACGGCGAGTGGGAGACGACCGACGAAGCCCGGCAGGGGGTGCACCGCTCGTTCCACGAGTCGCTCCGCTTCCCGTGGCCGAAGCAGCCCGTCCAGATCGTGCTCAAGAGACGCGACCGCACGAACATTTTCCGCGAAGCCTGGACGACGGTGATCGATCCGGCCTCCCGGTTCGTGACGCCGACCGACGTCAAGCCGGCCGGCAAGGTCTGGACCGTCTTCGAGAACGGCCCGGCGGCCACCAAGGTCGATCTGCTGATCCTCGGCGACGGGTACACGGAGGCCGAGATCCCGAAGTTCCACGCCGACGTCAAGCGGCTGACCGACCGGCTGTTCTCCACTGAGCCGTTCAAGAGCCGCAAGTCGGACTTCAACGTGCGCGCCATCGACCTGCCCACATCGCGCAGCGGCGTGAACCGGCCACGCACAAGCGATTTCCGCCGCACGCCGCTCGGCGTCACCTACAACGTGTTCGACTCCGAGCGCTATGCGTTGTCGCTCGACAACCGGTCGATGCGCGACATCGCGTCGCAGGCGCCGTACGACTTCCTCGAGATCCTCATCAACGACAAGCAGTACGGCGGCGGCGGCATCTTCAACGACCACGCGACGGCGGCGGTCGACACGGCGTTTGCCGAGTACATCTTCGTGCACGAGTTCGGCCACCATTTCGCCGGCCTCGCCGACGAGTACTACACCTCGCCGGTGGCCTACCAGACGGGCGTCGAGGATCGGCCCGAGCCGTGGGAGCCGAACGTCACCGCCATGAAGGACGTGGCCTCGCTGAAGTGGAAGGACCTGGTCGACCCGCACACGCCGCTGCCGACGCCGTGGGACAAGGACGCGTACGACAAGAAGAGCCGGGGGTTCCAGGAGCGGCGGCAGGGCCTGCGCGCGAGCAACGCGCCCGAGAGCGAGATGAACACGCTGTTCACCGAGGAGATGGACTGGTCGACGCCGTTCCTCGGCGGCATGACCTACTCGCACACGGTGGGCGCCTTCGAGGGGGCGGCCTACGAGTCGAAGGGGCTCTACCGGTCCGAGACCGACTGCATCATGTTCACGCGCGACGGGGTCGGGTTCTGCCGCGTCTGCCAGCGGGCCATCGCGCGGATCATCGACCTGTACTCGAAGTAGGGATCGGACGCGCGCGGGTAATCGAGCGCGGCAGCCAACGCCAGCGACGCCGCCGCGGTATGATGAGGGCATGACAGTCACGGCCCCACCGCCGCCGTCGGTTGCCCCGGCACTCCTGCTCTCGATGCCCCAGCTCGACGACCCGAACTTCCGTCGCTCGGTGGTGCTGCTCTGCCAGCACACGCCTGACGGCGCCTGGGGCCTCGTGCTGAACCGCCCCACGGGCACGGCAGCGGCGCAGTCGGTGCGGCTCGATCCGCCGGTGGCGGGCGATAACGGTCTCGAGTTGTGGGCGGGGGGGCCGGTTGAGCCCGAGCGCGGCTGCCTGCTGCTCGGCGACGACCCGAACGACGTCGAGTCGGTTCAGATCTGCCCCGGCATCTACATCTCGGGTTCGGCGACGCTGCTGCGTCGGCTGCTCGAGAACGATCGACCGGCGCGCACGCGCCTGCTGATGGGTTACGCGGGCTGGGGGCCCGGCCAGCTCGACGCGGAACTTCGGGAGTCGGCGTGGCTCATCTCGCAGATCGAGCTCGACCTGGTCTTCGACGTGCCGCCCGCGGAGATGTGGGAGACGGCGATCAGGCGGCTGGGTGCGGAGCCGGGCGCCTTGCAGATGAGCCCCGGCGTCCACTGAGCGGGAGGCCGCCTCACGCCTCACGCCTTACGGCTTGCGCCCTACGTCCACCGAAACACCTTCAACGCGAGCGCGAAGCAGACGGCCGCCCACGCCGCGAGGATGGCCAGCTCTCCGCCGACAGCGGTCAGCACGGCGCCGTCGAGGACGACGGCACGCAGCGCGTCGTTGAGCGCCGTGAGCGGCAGGGCGTGGATGAACGGCTGGGTCACCGCCGGGAAGTGAGCCGACGAGAAGAAGACCCCGGAGACGACCCACATCGGGAGCATCGAGAAGTTCATCCACCCCGAAGCCGCTTCGATCGTGCGGGCGCGGCTCGCCACCAGCAGGCCGAGGCCGCTGAAGGCGAGCGCCCCGACCAGCAGCACCACCGTCAAGGCGGCTATCGAACCACGGATCGGCACCGAGAAGACGATCGCCGCGAACCCGAGCAGCCCCCCGGCCTCGACCACCAGGAAGACCAGCCTGGCCAGCATCTGGGCCAGCAGGTAATCGCGACGGGCCATCGGCGTGGCGGCCAGGCGCTTGAGCAGCCGGCGGTTCCGCGCCCAGACGACGGTGAAGCCGATGCTCCACATCCCGGTGCCCATGATGTTCATCCCGAGCAGCCCCGGGATGAGCCAGTCGATGTAGCGGGAGCCGACGACCTCGACACGTTGGTCGTGCGCGGTGAACCGGTCGACTCGGCCGGCGGCGCGCTGCAGCGCGCCGTCAACGGCCAGTCGCGCCACCGCGCTCTCGGGCCTTCCCGCATCGAACCGGTAGGTGGGCGGCGCGCCGGGCACCACCACCACCTGCACGTCGCCGTCGCGCAGAGCGCGATCGACCTGATCGGCCCGGAGCAGTCGGACGTGGATCATCGGCGCCGGCGCGAGCGCCGCCCTGACCTCGGCGGCGCCTGCGGCGTCCACGACTCCCGCGTACACCGGCTCCTCGCCTTTCGACCTGAAGGCGATGCCGAGCGCGAAGGCGAGCGCCAGGGGAAAGACGATCACCCAGAACACGGCCTCGGGCTCGCGCACGAACTCGAGCAGCCGCGCGATGGTCAGCTCGAGGAGCGGGTGGGTCGGGGTCTCGCGTCTACTCATCGCGCAGGTGCCGTCCTGTGTGGGCCACGAACACGTCTTCGAGCGTCGCCTGGTGCACGGCGAAGCGCGCGAGGCGCAGGTCCTGGCGTTCGAGCTCCGCAAGCAGCGCGGGAACGACAACATGAGGTTCGCCCACGCAGAGGCTGATCGTGCCGCCATCCACGCGGACGGCGGTCACGCCCGGCAGGCCCGCGAGGGCCTGGGCGCCCACCTCCGCGTGGCTGTCTACCGCGAACTCGACGACGTGGTCGGCGCCGAGCGAGGCCACCAGTTCCCGCGGCGTGCCGAGGGCGATGACACGGCCACGGTCCACGATCGCCACCCGGTCGCACAACGCCTGCGCCTCGTCCATGTAGTGCGTGGTCAGGAGGATCGTGCCGCCGCGGCCCCGGAACCCGTCGAGCAGCGACCAGAGCTGGCGGCGGGACTGGGGGTCGAGCCCGGTGGTCGGCTCGTCGAGGAAGAGCAAGTCGGGGTCGTTGACGAGCGCGCACGCCACCGCGAGCCGCTGCTTCTGGCCGCCGGACAGCTTGCCGACCCAGCTCCGCCGCTTCGGCTCGAGTCCGACCATCTCGAGCACGCGCGACACGGACGGACCGTGCCGGTAGAACGATCTGAAGAGCCGCACGATCTCTTCGACGGCGAGCTTCTCGTTGAGCTGCGTCTCCTGCAGCTGGATGCCGAGCCGCTGCCGCAGCGCCCCGTCGTCCATCCCCCAGCGCAAGCCCAGGACTTCGACCTCCCCCTCGTCGGGCCGCAGCAGCCCCTCGAGGATCTCGACGGTCGTGGTCTTGCCGGCCCCATTCGGACCGAGCAGCCCGAAACACTCGCCAGCGCGCACCTCGAGATCGAGGCCGTCGACGGCGACGACGCTCCCGTAGCGCTTGCGGAGCCCCCGGCACACGACGGCCGGAGCCGCCTGCGGCGCCGAGGCCGTCACAGGCCGATCCCTGACATGGCTGCCAGCCCTCCGTGCCTTCTGCTAGACTGAACCGCGATGCCGAAGCCCACCCTCATCCTGATTGCCGCTCCCGATTTCATCCCGGCACTGCGCGAGCGTCTCGGCGCCGACACCCGGGCGATGACCTTCGGCGACTCCGAGCCGCTTCGCGCCATGCACGCCATCCTCACGCTGCGGCCCGACGTGGTCGCGCTCGAACGCCTCTTCGCGGCGAGCCCGCGCGGCGCGGCGCTCATCGCGAGAATCAAGAGCGACCCGATGCTGGACGCGGTCGAGATCCGGGTGCTCTCGCACAACTCGAGCTACCAGCGCGTGTCGCCGCGGCGCCACGCTGCCGGGGCGAGAACGTCTCCGGCCAGGCCCGCGCGCCGGCTCGACCCTGGCACCCGGCGTGCGCCCCGCTTCCCGGTCAAGGACTCGGCCCACGCCTCCGTCGACGGCCATGAGGCCCAGCTCGTGAATCTGTCCACCGTCGGGGCGCAGCTGGTCATGCCGGGCAGCCTCAGGCCAAAGCGCACCGTGACCGTCGTGCTGGGAACCGCCCGCAGGTCCCTCGAGGTGACCGGGACCATCGTGTGGGCTCGCGTGGAACTCTCGCGGAAAGGGCCGTTGTCACGAATCGGCGTCGAGTTCGTCGACCCCGACCAGCCGGCCATCGACGCGTTTCTCCAGTCCCACCGCCGGCGTTGATCGCCGGGGCAGGTGGCTCAGCCCTTCCGGCCGAACCAGGCAGCCGCCACCGAATCCTGCCGGAAGATCGTCTCGTCCCGATCCGACCCGGTCGAGATGATCCCCATCGGCACGCCGGTCAGATCCTCGAGCCTGGCGATGTAGGCCCGCGCCTCGACCGGCAGCTGTTCGAACCGCCTGACACCGTGCGCGGGCTTCGACCAGCCAGGCAGCCGCTCGTACACCGGCCGGCACGCGGCCAGCTGCCGCAGGTCTCCGGGGAACTCGGTCAGCAGGCGCTCTCCGCAGCGATAGGCCGTGCACACCTCGATGTGCTTCAGCCCGTCGAGCACGTCCATCTTGGTCAGCGCGATGGAGTCGAGGCCGTTGACGCGGGCAGCGTAGCGGACCGCGACGGCGTCGAACCACCCGCACCGGCGCGGGCGCCCGGTCGACGCGCCGTACTCCTGGCCGCCCTCGCGCAGCCGCTCGGCCATCGGGCCGGTGAGTTCGGTCGGCAGAGGGCCGCCGCCTACTCTCGTCGTGTAGGCCTTGGCCACGCCGAGCACGCCGCCGACCGACTTCGGGCCAATCCCAAGGCCGGTGCAGACGCCGCCCGCCGTCGAGTTCGACGAGGTCACGAACGGGTAGGTGCCGTGATCGATGTCGAGGAACGTCCCCTGCGCCCCCTCGAACAGGATGCGCTTCCCCTGGGCCTGCGCCTGCGCGAGAAAGAGCGAGACGTCCTTCACCCAGGGGCGCATCCGTTCGCCGTAGGTCACGAGGTGCTCGAACAGCGGCTGCCACTCGAGCGCCGCGTCGCCGACCAGGCGGTTGCGCGCCATCACGTTCTCGCGCACCTGCTCGGCCAGCCCAGACGGGTCGGCCAGATCGCAGACGCGGATGCCCCGACGGCCGATCTTGTCCTCGTAGGCCGGCCCGATGCCGCGAGAGGTCGTGCCGATCTTGCGGTCGCCACGCCTCGCCTCGCTCAGCAGGTCGAGGTCGCGGTGGTACGGCAGGATGAGGTGCGCCTTCTCGGAGATCGCCAGCCGGTCGCCCACCTCGACCCGGTACTGCGCCAGCGTCTCGATCTCGAGGAACAGCGCCTCGGGATCGACGACGACGCCGTTGCCGATCACGCAGTCCACGCCGGGATGGAGGATGCCGGACGGCAGCAGGTGCAGCACGAACTTCGTGCCGCCGACCAGCACGGTGTGCCCGGCGTTGTGCCCGCCCTGGTAGCGGGCGACGATCGAGAAATTGGGGGTGAGCAGATCGACGATCTTGCCCTTGCCCTCGTCACCCCACTGCGCGCCGATGACGGCCACGTTCATATGCGTTTGCATCCTCTCCGCCAAAACCTTCAAATCGTAGCACAGCCTTGAGGCACTGACGCTGTACCGCACAGGACCGCGCGTGGGGCGGGGCTTCCCTGGCCTGGGCGAAGTCGAAGGCCGCCCCACCGTGCGAGTTCGCTCCATGCCTGTTGCGCCTCTCCCAATTCCGATACAATAGCTCGCTCGACTTGGCGGCGGCGGTCGGAGGGAACGGAACAGCGATGCGGGAACGCGGGCCGTGCGCACGGCCAGATGGGAGCACCGGGCGGTGACCACCATGGATCGGCCCACGGTCGATCAGCGGATCAAGGCCATGCTGACCGAGGATGCCGGCCGCATCCCGGTCGTCGTCGGGCCTTGCGGGGCGGGCCGCACCAGTCTCCTGCGCCGGCTGCACGAGGACTTCGGGCCGCGCGACAGCCAGTACGTCAACGTCGAGCGCGTGGCCACCACGCCCGAGCGCTTCCTGGCGGCGCTGACCGTCGACTCTCCGTTCCTCGAGACGCGTCCGACGCCGGCCCTGCTGACGCCGCGCCAGGCCTTCGACGCGATCCTCGCGTTCCTCGCCGGCGCACGCGGGATCGATCACGGCCCCGCCACCTTCCTGCTCGACGAGGTGCTCGAGTTCCGCACGTTCGAGAGCTTCCCTGGTCTGCGGCGCGCGCTGCCCGAGCTGCTCGCCGTCGTCGCCTCGTCGCCCAACCGCTTCGTGCTCGCGTCCCGGTACGCGGCGCGGACGGCGCGAGCCCTCTCGAGCGCGTCGCCGAAGTTCGTCGTCATGCCGATGCCCGCGCTGGCCGACGACGAACTGGCGCGGATGGTCGCCGCGGCGCTGCCGGCCAGCCGCCCGGCCGCCGCTGCGGATGGGGAGCACGACTGGCTCGCGGGCCTGATCGGCAGCCTGTCCGGCGGCCGGCCGGCCTACGCGCGAGCAATCGTCGAGGCGATGGCCTCCCGCGCCGGAGTCGACGCGGCCGCCGATCCCGTGTCGGCGCTCGCGGCGCAGATGGAAGGCGACGCGACGCTCTGCTCGATGTGCGCGTTCTCCTACGAACTGCGCCTGCACCGGGCGCGCGGCTACGGCGCGCTGAAGGCGATCCTCGAGATCCTCTCCGAGGAGGAGCCACTCACGCTGACCGAGATTGCCCAGCGCCTCGGCCGCACGCCGGGCTCGACGAAGGACTACCTCTCCTGGCTCGAGGATGTGGACCTGGTGGCGGTTCACCAGAAGCGGTACCGCTTCCGCGACCCGCTGATGCGGATGTGGGCCCGGCTGCACTGCCGCCCGACGCCGCCATCCCGGGAGGCGATCGGCCGCGAGGTGCAGCGCTACGCTGGCCTCTGCGCCGCGCCGGCGGCGCCACCTGGCCGTGGCTAGCCTAGCCTGCCGACAGTTTCTCGATCGCCTGGTGCGCGGCCTCCTGTTCGGCCGCCTTCTTGCTGGGACCGCGCGCGGCGCCCATCACCTCGCCCCGCACGCGCACCTCGACGTGGAAGATCTTCTTGTGGTCGGGGCCGCTCTCGGCCGCGACGGAGTACTCGGGCAGCGGGAACTCCCTCGACTGCACCAGCTCCTGCAGGGCCGACTTGTAGTCACGGGCCCAGAATTCCGGGCTGCGGACGTCCTCGAGGTCGTCGGCGAACTCGCGCTCGACGAAGTCCCGCGCCGCGTCGATGCCGCCATCGAGGTAGACCGCCGCGATCACCGCCTCGCAGCAGTCGGCGAGCAGCGCGTGCTTGGCGCGCCCACCCGTCTTCTCCTCGCCACGACCCAGCGCCAGGAACTCGCCCAGACCGAGCCGACGGCCGAGCCGCGCCAGCGTGTCGGTCGAGACCAGGGTGGCCTTGACCTTGGACTTCCGCCCCTCGTCGAACTGCGGAAAATCCCTGAAGAGCAGGTCGGCCATCACGAACCCGAGCACGGCGTCGCCGAGGAACTCGAGCGACTCGTTGTCGATCGTGCTGCCGGTGGCGTCCTCGTGGGCCTTCGACCGGTGCGTGAGGGCCCGCTCGAGCACGGCGGGTTCACGGAAGCGGTAGTTCAGGCGCGACTCGAGCGCCGACAGGTCGCGCGTGTCGCCGGCGACGCCCACGGCCTCCGCCTGCCCCGGGCGCTCCCTCTGCTCCCGGATGATCGCCTTCGCCGCCTCGGCATCCGAGGCGGTCACGGCGATGCGCACCTCGCCCAGCCCGTCGATGCTCAACGGGAACACGGCATGCGTCAGGTCGGAGGACGCCGCGGCGTAGATGCCGTGGGCCTCGAGCAGCCCGCAGACGATCGTCGCCTCGATGTCCGAGTGCGTCCGGAAGACGACCGTCATCCCCGACCCCTCGCCGGGCTGGCGATCAGGACCGCTCATTGTCGAACCCCGTCTTGACGGCTCCGGGCACGAAGTCGTCGACCTTCAGCAGGATCATGGTCATGTCGTCGTGTTGCGGCGCGCCCGCGACGAACGCGTCGATCTCCCGGAGGATACGCTCCCGCAGCTCCTCGGGCGGGAGGTGGCCGTGCTCGCCGACCAGTTTCGCGAGCCGCTCCTCGCCGAACAGATCCGACTCGACATTCATCGCCTCGGTGATCCCGTCGGTGAACAAAAGCAGCAGGTCGCCCCGATGCAGCGGGAGCACCGCGTCCACGAGCAGCCGCGAGAACAGCTCGCCGTCGTCGATCCTCAAGCCCAGCACCAGCCCGTCGGGCACCAGCACGTCCACCACCGCGTCGCCCGACTCGCGCTCGCGCCGGTGGATGAGCGGCGTGTGCCCGGCCCGGGCGTAGTGCATGGAGCGGTCTGCGAGGTCGATGACCGCGTAGGTCATCGTGATGAAGCTGCGGCTGTCGAGGTTGTGCGAGATGATCTGGTTCGCCTCGATCAGCAGGTCGCGCGGCGACGGCAAGGTGCGGCTGAGCGACAGCATCAGGCCCTTGAGTTCCGCCATGTAGAGCGCGGCCGACGTCCCCTTCCCCGAGACGTCCGCGATGAGGACGCCGAGCCGATCGTCGCCGAGCGGAAAGAAGTCGTAGTAGTCCCCCCCGACCTCGCGGGCCGGGATGCAGAGCGCCGTCATCGACAGCCCCGGGATCTCCAGGCGCCCGCGCGGGAGCAGCGACATCTGGATCGACCGCGCGATCCGCAGTTCCTCTTCCAGGCGCTTCTTCTCGTCGGCCTGGCGGAGCAGATCCTCGATGCTCCCCGTCATCTGGTTGAACGACTCCGACAGCTCGCCGAGCTGATCCTCGGTCGCCACCTGGATCCGGTGGCTGAAATCGCCGGCTCGCACGCGCTCGGTGCCGGCAAACAGCTCGTGCACCGAGCCGGTGATCGACCGGGCCAGCACCAGCCCCATCACGAGCGCCGCGGCCTCGATCAGCAGGAAGAGCCCGGCCACGATCAACAGGAAGATGAGCAGCAGCGTGCCAATGACGTAGGGTCCTGCCTGTGCCGACGACAGCCGGCTGTAGATGTCCCCGATGTTGACTTCGATCTTCGCCGTTGTCTGGATCGGCTGACCGCTGTTCCACTCGGTGCCCTGGAGAATCGCCACCCAGGGGATGCGGCGCTTCGAGCCGGGCGCACTGGCGCCCGGCCCCTTCGCGGGTCCTTCGGCCGCGCGTCCCGACCGACCGAGCGCCGCCCGGAGCCCCTCGGTCAGGTAGATGCTGACCGTGCCGATCTTCACGCTGGTCTCGTCGCGCAGGTGGTCGTCGAGGCTGTCGTTCTTCGGGATGTCGACAATCACCGCAAATGCCGGCCTCGGCGCGTCGGGCAGGCCGACCCCCCGCACCGCGGCGATGGCCTGAGCCGGGTTCGTCGTCGCCGCGGCTGCGCTCGATGCGGCCGCCGGCTCGACGATGATCCCCCCGAATCCGGCACAGCTCACCCAGGACGGGAGGCTCGTCGGCGGGTCGACGTGCTCCCAGGGCCCGTCGGCAAGCGCCGCGACTTCGACGCCCTGGCGCGTGGCCGCATCGACCGGCGGCAACCCGGCGCCGATGGACCCCGCAGGCTGGCCGGCCGGGTTGTCACCCGTCGCCTGCGCCGCCGGGCCGCCCACGCACGGCTCGGGTCCTCCCGTCGGCACGACCGCCATCGATGCGCCGGGATATCTCGCGCGAAGCGTGGCCTCGCGCTGGCTCAGGATCGCGGCGGCACCCTCGAGGCCGGGGCCGCGTTGGATCTCCAGCGCCGTGACCCGAGCCAGGTACACCGCCTCGCTCTCGACGTTGCCGAACCCGTTGGTCACCAGGTAGGACGCCACGTTCAGGAACAGCACCAGCCCGGAGACGACGAAGAAGGCGATGACCAGCAGGACCGGCACGACGCCGATGAACACGTAGGAGAGAATCAGCTGGTCGCGTACGCGCCAGAGCAGGCGGCGGCGGGCGCGCGGGACGAAGCGCACGAGCAGGCAGACGACGGCGACGATGAGCGCGAGGCTGCCGACCGAATCGACCAGCGCCACGAGCGTTGGCTCGGTGCCGGCCGCCAGTCGAACCAGCGCGCCGAGCGCCTTCAGCGCGACGCCGACGAGCAGGGCGCGCCCGCCGAACCCTCCGCACACCGCGCCCAGCGCGCGCCGCAGCCATCCCTCGGGCTGTGCCCCCGCCGGTGTCTCGGGCGAACTTGATGGAGTCGGGGTCATGCGGACTGCCCGATCATACAGGAACAGACGGGCCGGACACAGCGTGTCTGGCGCGGACTATGGCCCCACGCATTCGGAGAGCCACGACAGGTAGTCCGCGCTGCCGCCGACGATCGGGATGACCAGCGCCTCAGGCACCTCGTAGGGATGCAGTTGCCTGAGCCTCGCCAGCACCGCGTCGACATGTGCGCGGGTCGTCTTGATGATCAGCTGCCGCTCCTGCGACTGCTCCACCGCGTTCTTCCAGCGGTAGACCGACTCCATGGGGGGCAACGTGCTCACGCACGCCGCCAGGCGCTCTTCGACGAGCGCAGCGGCGGCCGGTCCGGGGTCTTCCCGTGCCGGCCACGTTGACACGACGATGACGGCTTCGGCCTGCGGCATGGGTGCGCTCCTCGACCCGCGCCGGCGACAGTGGCGATTTTCCTGTGTCGGGCGGCCGAAAATGCGGTAAAAAGAACGTGCACATGTGTGGCCGCCGGGGCCACCGGGAGACATTATCGGACATGGACAGCCGACGGGGTGACGACAAATCGACGACCGGGCTCGGCGCAATCGCCGCCGCGTCGCTTCGCCGCCGGTCTGTTCTCACCTACCTTTTGCTGTTCGCAGCCCTGGCGCTCGTTCTGGACGGGGTTGCCGGCGAGAGGGGCTGGTTCGCCAACCGCAGGGACCGCCAGCAGCTCGAGCAGGCGGAGACGGCGCTGGCGGCAAAGCGAATCGAGAATGCCGACCTGCGAGACATGGCCCACCGAATGCAGCAGCAGGATCCCGCCACGATCGAGGAGCTCGCCCGCCGCGAGTTGGGGTACATCCGGCCCGGCGAGACCGTCTTCATCATCCGCGACGTGCCGAAGCCGACCAAGAAGTGACGCGCGCGTCGGTTTCCCGCGACACGTAGGATTGACGGATGCGCAGGTTGAGTGATACCTTGCTGTCGCGGGGTGGAGCAGTCCGGTAGCTCGTCGGGCTCATAACCCGAAGGTCCCAGGTTCAAATCCTGGCCCCGCAACCATAAGGGCCGCTCGGGAAAGACCGGGCGGCCCTTGCCACGTACGCGGGATCAGGATTTGAACATCCTGTTGCCGGCAACCACCCTGAGCCTGTCGAAGGGCGTTGCCGAGCTGGCCCCGCAACCATAGGTCACCTCCGGGGGCAGGATATTAGCCGCCTGGTCTGCCGCAACGCCGCCGCGTTCGTCCCTCGACCGTGCTCGGAACGACCCTGAGCTTGTCGACGGGGCGCCCCTCGAAGTAGCAGAAGCTCGACTGCGGATTCCGTCACGGCCTCGAAGCCTCCAGTGCCCCTGGCTCAGTCCTTGCGTATCCGTGGATGGGATTCGAATTACGTCCTGGGACTAGGACGGTTGTGTCCGTCCCAGGTTGGGAGCTTCGACTGCATCCTCGACCGTGTCCGACCTCGCCCGTCGTTGTGAGCGTCTGGCCGACCAAAGATTCCGGCATGAGTCATCCGTTTCCGGTACAAGTGAACGACCTCATCACTCCATCGTCCGAACGCTGGCGTCATCGACTGGTGACGGTCGCGGCGGGGTTTCTCTGGCTCGGCGTCCTCGCCGCGTTCCGCGCGTGGTGGACCGGCTCAATTGCGCCGGACGCGCCGAAGCTGCCGTCGCGCCCCGATATCGTTCTCCACGTGCTGATGGCGCCGGCGCTCGCCGCTGTGGTCTGGGCCTACATGAGGTTGTGGTTCGAACCGCCGCCGCTCGAAGCCCGCCGCCAGGTGTTCGCGTGGTCGCTGGCGCTCGCGGCCGTGGCGGCGCTGGCTCTGCCGCTCACCTCCAACGACGTGTTTTCGTACATGGCGTACGGGCGCATGATGCATCTCGGGCTCAACCCTGGCCAGCTGGGTCCCCAAGCCCTGCCACTCGGCGACCCGTTCCGTGCCCTGGTCTCACGCCAGTGGCGGAGCAGCCCCAGTGTCTACGGCCCGACGAGCCTCGCCATCTTCTGGCTGTCGACGGTGACTGGAGCGGTGTGGTCGTCGCTGCTGCTCTACAAGCTGCTGTCGCTGCTGACGGCATGGTCGGCGCTCATCGTCGCGTATCGTGCCTGCGAGGCGGCGCTGCCAGAGGCGGAGCTTCCCGCTGCGCTCGTCATCACGCTCGTCAACCCGCTCTTCCTGTGGGAGGTGGCGGGCCAGGGCCACAACGACGGGGTGATGGTGGTCTTCGCATTTCTCGCCGTCGCGCTGCTGTACAGGAATCGCGCCAACCTGTCCGCGTTCAGCCTGGCCGTGGGGATGCTGGTGAAGTCGGCGGTGGCGCCCGTACTCTTCTTCCTCGCGGTCCGGCGGATGCCGCGGCTGCGCGACCGGTACTACGCGGCGGCGTGCGTCCTCGGGGTCGCGCTGGTGGGCATCGCGCTGTGGGTGACGCCGAGTCTCCTGCTGGCCATCGACGCGCCCCTCCGGGGAGCCGACGTGGCGAAGCGGCTGTCCAACAGCGTACCCGCCCTGCTGTTCGCCACGGCCAGCCTCGCGGGACCGGCGGCCGCGCTCGACACCTACCGGATCTACTGGACGCTCTCGATCGTTGGGGTGGCGGCGTTCGTGATCTCGGCCGGACGGCGCACCGCGACGCGGCAGGATGTCGTGGAGCACTCGCTGCGCGCGCTGCTGCTGATGGTGATCGTGTTCTCTCCGAACCTGCAGCCGTGGTACTTCGTCTGGTTGCTGCCGTTCGCGAGCCTGTCTCGGAGCGAGCCCCTGCGCCGGCTGGTCGTGTTCGCGTCGGCGGGCTTCCTGTTGCTGTATGTCGCCCCTCTCGCGCTGCCGACATGGCTCCTGGCGGTCGGCCTCTGGTTCTCCCTGCTGACGATCATGGGCTCGGAGTCCGAAACCGCACGGATGGCCGTGCGTACCGTGGTCACCGCCCGTCGAGCGGCCTACACTTCGCGGATTCAGGCGTAGAGGCGTGTCGGATTCAGAACGGCTCTCGCCTCCACTGCCGGCCCTCAGCCGTCGAATCCGCCGCGGGTTCCCTGGAAGCCGTGCGCCGCCTGCTTGAGTACCCACCTGATGGCGCGGCTGGCCTTGTAGCAGTATGCGAGATTGTGATTGAGCGTCGAGAAGCAGTGCTTCTGACACGTCACCTTCATCTCGTCGAGCTCCTTGACGTTGAAGCGCGGCGCGCCGACGACTCCCCAGTCCTCCGTCGCGGAGTACATCGGGAAGCAGGGCGCCAGCGTGCCATCGGTCCGGATGACGATCGAGTTCTGACCGGCGCGGCAGTCCCACGGCTCGACCTGGTCGCGCATGAACGCCTTCATTTCGATCAGCCGATTCGCCGAGTTGACCATCTTGTAGCCTGACCGGTACTTCTCGACCAGCCAGTCGATCACCCCGTCCACCGCCGGCCAGTCTTCCTCACGGATGTGCGTCCGGTTCAGCGTCGCGTGCTGGAAGTGCTCCTGCTCGAGGTACGGCGCCTCGTTGATGTGATAGTCGGTCGCGATGCCGCAGTCGTGCGCGATCTCAGTGAGCCGCCTCACGTCGTCCATGTTCACGCGCGTGATGTTGATGTTGAAGAACACCGAGAAGTCGTAGACGTACTGTTTCTTGATCAGGTAGTCGAACCAGGGCCGAATCGGCGCCAGCGCCTTGGGCAGTCCCTCCTGCTCCTCCACCACGTCGACGGCCAGGTTGACCGTCGCGACGCCGGCGTCCCCCAGGCGATCGATCACCTCGGGCCGCATCAGCCGGCCGTTGGTTGGCACGTAGACCCAGAACCCCTTCTTCGCGGCGTAGTACACCACCTTGTGCACGAAGGCCGGCCGAAGCAGCACTTCCCCGCCCATCAGCGCGAGCACGCGGCAGCCGGTCTCCTCGAGCCAGTCGATGGCGCGGCGCGCCGTGTCCTCGGTCATCCCCTTCACGCGGTTGTCGAACGAATAGCAGTAGTGGCAGTCGAGGTTGCACTTCCACTCGGTGAACAGGTAGCAGATGATCGGGTGGAACGGCCCCGGCAGCACCCGCGACTTCACGTAGGGATACAGCCAGCCTCGCAGGGCCCCGGCAATATACGGCGCCGACGCGCGCGTGCGGTAGTTGTGCCCAGGCCGCGGCATGTACTTCTTGGGCGGCTCGATGTCTCCCAGCTTGTCGGGATATTGCGGAAACACCGGATCGGGAAGGCTGAGCGGCGTGCTGACCAGCGCGAGCCGCGCGCGGGGAGCGGCGGCTTGCAGGCGTTCCCGCAACGCGTCGCTGATGCGGTTGGGGTCGGACTCGGAGTCGGACGATGCGGCGACGTACGGTGCTACGGGCATGGCGCCTCCTCTGCTCGGTTCCGACAGCCGGCAGAAACGCGGCAGCGTGAACCACGGCCATGTCCTGGCACCAACTCACTTCACCCACGCGGGATGGCCGCCACAGGCTCGTCGATCGATTGTAGCACCCGAGATCAGTTGGAGAATCCGGGCCTGGCTCCGGTGCGCAACGGTCCAGCTGGGCCGTCTTCAGGCCAGGGCGCCGAGCCGGCTGAGCCGCAGGATCGGCTGGCTGGCGGCGCGGGACTCTTCGAGATCGACCTCGAACTCGGCGACCCAGTCGTTCTCCATCTCAGGGTCGACCAGCATCTGCTCTACCCGCCACGACCGGGCATCGGGCGCGGCGGCGACGTGGGTGTGCCGCACGTTCCTCGCCTCGGGGTCGAGCCGCAGGCGCTCGTGCTCGACGCGGTACGCCTCCAACGCCTGCTTCAGCCGGTCGGCCGTCCAGTTCTGCCCTTCCCCGTCCTGCAGGCCGTCGAGAACCGCCAGCGCCGCCGCCATGTCGCCGGTGGACCAGGCCCGCAGGAACGTGAAGACGCGGGCTCGGATGGCCGCCGTGAACGTCTTCGCGTCGCGCGTCACATCCGCCTCGAGCGCCTCCGCGCCCGGTGGGCGTAAGTCGGCGGAGCCGTCCGCCGCCGCGCGCGCAAAGGGCTGGTAGCCAGGGTCGCGCATCCGTTCCCACTCGTCGGCCAAGCTCGAATCCACCTGACCGAGCAGCGTGCGAAGGTACCACTCCATCTCGAAGACCTCGTCGGTCTTCGCCCCGTCGGGCACCGTCTGGCTGAGCACCTTGTACACGCTGTTCAGGTGCCGGAGCAGCAGCCCCTCGACGCGCTCGAGGTCGTATTCAAGGATGTACTCCGCGAACGACAGGTAGCTCTCGAACATCTCGCGCGCGATCGACTTCGGCCGGATGTTCTCCTCGCCCACCCACGGGTGCCGGTCGGCGAAGGCGTTGAAGGTGGCGTAGACGAAGTCGCTCAGCGGTTTCGGATACTCGAGTTTCTCGAGTTCCTCCATCCGCTGCTCGTACTCCACGCCGTCGGCCTTCATCTGCGCGACCGCCCGGTCCTTGATCCGGTCCAACTGCCGCCGGAGGATCACCTCCGGGTTCTCGAGGATGGACTCGACCAGCGTGAGCAGGTCGAGGCCGTAGCCGGGCGAGTCCCGGTCGAGGAGCGGGAGCGTCTCGAGCAGGTAGAGCGAGAGGGTCTGGTCCATGGAGAAGTCGTCCTGCAGCTCCACGTTGACCCTGAGACTGGCGCCCGCTTCCGTCTCCGGGATGAACTCGACGATGTGGCGCGCCACCAGGCTGCGGAACAGCTGCCATGCGCGCCGCCGGTGCCCGCGCCTGGCCGCCTCCGGTTCGTGGCAGTCCCGGATCAGCTGTCGCATCGCGCCGCAGCCGTCGCCCGGGCGGCTGAGCACGTTGAGCAGCATGCCGTGCGACACCTGGAACCTGGATGTCAGCGGCTCGGGCTGCGCGCCGATCAACCGCTTGAAGGTCCCGATGTCCCAGTTGACGAAGTTGTGCTCGGGCGGCTTCCGCCTGACGAACTTCCGGCCTTCCTTCGCCGCCCGCTCGGCCAGCCGCATGTTCTCGATGACGTGCTCCGGCGCCTGGACAATGACGAACCCGCGGGTGTCGAACCCCTTGCGACCGGCCCGCCCCGCGATCTGGTGGAAGTCGCGCGCGCTGAGGTGCGCGGTCTTGCGCCCGTCGTACTTGCAGAGCCGCGTGAACAGCACGGTGCGGATCGGCACGTTGATGCCGACACCGAGCGTGTCTGTGCCGCAGATGATCTTGAGGAGGCCCTGCTGCGCGAGCTGCTCCACGAGCACGCGGTACCTGGGCAGCAGGCCGGCGTGGTGCAGGCCGATCCCGTGCCGGAGCCACTTGCGGATCTCGCTGCCGTAGGGGCTCGTGAACTCGAAATCGGCGACGATCTCCGCGAGCGCCGCCTTCTCCTCGCGGCTGCAGATCTTCAGGCTGGTGAAGTCCTGCGAGCTGCCAGCCGCCTCGGCCTGCGTAAAGTGCACGACGTAGACCGGTGCCTTCTCCTCGTCGACCAGCTTCTCGATCGTGTGCGCGAGCGGAATTTCAGCGTAGGCGAACTCCAGCGGCACCGGCCGGTCTGTCGCCTTGACGGTCACGCTCGGCCGTCCGTTGAGAGAGGTCAGCGCCTGCTCGAAGAACGTGGTGTCCCCAAGCGTCGCCGACAGGAGCAGGAAGCGCGTGTGCGGCAGCGTCAGCAGCGGCACCTGCCAGGCCACGCCGCGGTCGCGGTCGGCGTACCAGTGGAACTCGTCCATGACGACGTTGTCCACCGGGGTGGCCCCGCCCTGTCGGAGCGCCATGTTCGCGAGGACTTCGGCGGTGCAGCACAGGATGGGCGCGTCGCGGTTCACCGAGGCGTCGCCCGTCGCGAGGCCGACATGGTCGGGGCCGAACTCGCGGCAGAGCGCCATCCACTTCTCGTTGACCAGCGCCTTGATGGGACAGGTGTAGACCGCCCGCTGACCGCGCGCCAGCGAGGCGAACAGCATGGCCGAGGCGACCAGCGACTTGCCCGACCCGGTGGGCGTGTGGAGGATGACGTTCTTTTCCTCCAGCAACTCGAGCGTCGCCTCTTCCTGCGCCGGGTAGAGCGTCAGTCCCCTGCCAGCCGCATAGTCGAGAAACCGCCCCAGCAGCGTGTCGCTCGACGCCTCGTAGACAGCCGGAAGCAGATCGCCGAGGGTGGGCAACGACTCGCTATCCCTTCATCGCCGCTTTGACCCGTTCGGGCGTCATCGGCATCCGGTTCACGCGCGCCCCCACGGCGTCGAAGATGGCATTCGCCACGGCCGCACCGACCGGGACGATGGCCGGCTCGCCGCCCCCCTGCGAGGGCGTGTCCGGCGCATCGAGGATCACCGCCTCGATCTTCGGCACCTGCGAGAACCGCGGCAGTTGGTATGTCGCGAAGCTGTTGTCGAGCACTTCTCCGCCGCTAAAGTGCACCTCCTCGCTCAGCGTGTAGCCCAGCCCCATCGTCAGCGACCCTTCGATCTGCTGCAGCGCCCCATCGGGGTTCACGACGGCCCCCATTTCCTGGGCGCAGGCCAGGCGCTTGACCGCCACCGCTCCCGTGGCCTTGTCGACGGCCACTTCGGCAAACACCGCCACGTAGGTGCCGGCGTCGACGCCGAGCGCGACGCCGACGCCGCGCGCGCTCGGGGCCGTCTTCGGGCTCCAGCCGAACTTCTTCGCGCCGGCGTTGAGCACGCGGATCATCCGCGTGTCGGTCAGGTTCCTCAGCCGGAACTCCACCGGGTCCAGCAGCGCCCGCGTGGCCATGAGGTCGATGTGCGACTCACGTCCGAACGCGTTGCTGCTCGCGCCCGGCGCGCGCCATGGCCCGATGGCGAATGGATGCAGCGCGCCCGCGCTGCCGCTCCAGCCGCCGGTCCAGGCGGTCCGGTGATTCGGAATGTTGTAGAACTGCGCCGCGCCACGCTCTCCGGCGCAGTAGACCAGGTAATCCCACAGCGCGAGCGTCCTCTGCGACGTGATGCCGGCGCGGATCTTGACGATCGACGCGGGGCGGAACGTGTCGTAGAAGAACTCCTCCTCCCGGCTGAACACGACGCGCACAGGCTTGCCCGTCAGCATCGCCAGCCGCGCCGCCTCGATGGCCTGGCGCGATGCCGACTTGCCGCCGAACCCTCCGCCGACAAACGGCGTGATGACGCGGACCTTGTCGGCAGGCAGCTTGAGCGCCTGCATCAGCTGGTTCTTCACCGGGAACGGCGTCTGGGTCCCGGCCCACACGGTGAGCTTCCCGTTCTCCATCGCCGCCACGGCCGCGTGCGGCTCCATCGGCGCGTGCGCGACGTAGCTGTCGTAGTAGGTCCCCTCGACAACCGCCAGCACCGCCTTCTCGCCGTCGGCAAGGCTGCCGCCTTCGGCGACGGTCGTGGCCGGGCCTGCCGTCTTCAGGAAGTGGTCGTACATCGTCCTGTCGCCAAACGGCGGGTCGTGGCGCGTCCACTCGGTATGAACCAGGCCGAGGGCCTTGTCAGCCTCGTCGCGGTGCGCGTGCAGCACGGCGATGAGGTCCCCGTCGCGAACCACCTGGACGCCCGGCTGCTTCTCGGCGGCCGACGTATCGACGTGCTCGAGCGTCGCCCCGTGGGCCGGCGGTCTGAGGATCCGCGCGTGAAGCACGCCGCCGGGCGGGACGATGTCCCCGGCGAACTGCGCCTTGCCGGTCACCTTGTCGGCGCCGTCGCGCCGCCTGGCGGACTTGCCGACGATCGTGTAGGACGCCACACTCTTCAGCGGGGCTTTGCCGTCCGCCTTGCGCTCGATCCGCTGGCCTGCGGTCAGCTGGCCGTAAGTGACCGACTTCTTCGGGTCGGCGGCGTCGCTGACGACGCCGGCCTTCACCTTCAGCCGGTCGACCGGCGCCTGCAGGCGCTCGGAGGCGATCTGCAGCAGCATCGCCCGCGCATCGGCGGCCGCCTGGCGCAACACCGGCCCGAACTGGCGGACGCTGAGCGACCCGAACGTCCCCATGTCCCACGGGCACAGGTCGGTGTCGCCCATCACGATGTCCACCGAGGCCAGCGCCACGTCGAGCTCCTCGGCGAGCAGCTGCGGCAGCGACGTCATCACGCCCTGGCCCATCTCGATCTTGCCCACCAGGCAGGTCACCTTGCCGTCAACGCCGATGTGCAGGTAGGCGTTGACGTCGGTCGGGTAGCCCTGGCGGCCCATCGGGAGCCGGGCCGTCTCCTGGCCCTCGCCGGTCCCGTCGACGGCGAACAGCACGAGCAGGCCGGTGGCCGTCAGCTTGACGAAGTCCCGGCGGTTGACCGGGAACGTCGTCGGGCCGTCCACTACCAGTTCCTGGTCACGGTCGAGGTCGGTCCCATCGGGCTTCATCGCGCGCCCCCTTTCGTCGCACCGGCCGCGGCTTCAACGGCCTCGACGATCCTGACGTGCGCGCCGCACCGGCACAGGTGGGAGTCGAGCTGCCTGACGATGTCGGCGCGCGTGGCCTTCGGGTTGGCCAGCAGCATCGCGTACGCGCCCATGATCATGCCTGGCGTGCAGTAGCCGCACTGGTAGGCCGCGTGGTCGATGAACGCCTGCTGGATCGCGTGCAGCCGGCCGTCCTTCGCCAGCCCCTCGATCGTCAGGACGCGCTTGCCCTGGACATCACCGACCTCGGTGACGCACGAGCAAGTCGCCTTGTTGTCGACGACCACGGTACAGGCCCCACACGCACCCTCGCCGCAACCGAACTTGCTGCCGGTGAGACCAAGATCGTCGCGGAGCACCCAGAGCAGCGGCCTGGTTTCGTCCACGGTCAAGCTGGTCGGCTTGCCGTTCAACGTGAATGACACGACCCGCATCATGTCTTCTCCCGGAAGACCGGCTTCCGCCGGTGGTCATCCCGCGTGAGGAGCCGGCTCGGCCATGAGGCCGCCGCGACGTCGATGCAGTGTCGAACCCCGGCCGGGATTTGTCAACCTGTGCGGGAGCCGGACTGCGGGATGGAGGAAGGCAGGCAAAAAAAAAGGACCCTGGCTCGGAGGGTCCTTCAAGGGAGGAGCGAGGCTCTTTACGCTCGTTACTTCTTATGACGACGGGAGCCCGAAGAAAGTCTGGCCTCTGGCGTGTCGCTATTTCTTCGCCCGTCCCGATGGTCGCTGCCGGAGGCGACCGCCGCCGTGCCGATCGTATAGACTGACGCAGAGGTTGCCCATCAGTCGCCGATCGACCGTCATTCTCGCCTTCGCCCTCCTCTACGTCTTCTGGGGCTCCACCTACCTCGGGATCCGTGTGGCGGTCGAGCGCGTGCCGCCGATCCTGATGGCCGGTGCGAGGTTTTCGGTCGCCGGCTCCCTGATGCTCGTCTTCTGCGCCGTCACCGGTCGGCGCGTGCGCGTCTCCAGGCGGCA
Organism: uncultured Acidobacteriota bacterium; assembly: GCA_963727765.1. Classification (GTDB taxonomy): domain Bacteria; phylum Acidobacteriota; class Vicinamibacteria; order Vicinamibacterales; family Fen-181; genus FEN-299. Next base: position 240,169 of record CAVSGZ010000007.1, on the reverse strand, counting down.
CTTGTGCCAGTTGGCACTCGTCGGGTTCCTCCTGCTGAGCGTGTCCAACTCAGTGCTGGCATGGGCCGAGTTGTCTCTGCCGACCGGCCTCTCGGCGCTCCTGGTCGCCATCGTCCCCATCTGGTTTCTCCTGGTGGAGCAACTCATCCTGCCGACCGGCGACAGGGTGACGGCATCGGGCGCGGCCGGCATCGCGCTGGGCGGTCTGGGTGTCGGCGTGCTGTTCTGGCCGAGGATCTCCGCCGGACCCACGCTGGGGTGGATGCAGCTGGGCGCCTGCCTCGCGCTGCTCGGCTCGTCGCTGTGCTGGGCGTTCGGATCGGTGCTGTCGCGCCGCTGGAAGATCACCGTCGACCCGATGGTGGCCAGCGGCTGGCAGATGCTCTGCGCAGGGTGCATCAACGTCGCGGCCGCTCTCATGCTCGGGCAGCACCATCGGGCCACGTGGAATGCCACGAGCGTCGGCGCGATCGCGTATCTGGTCGTCTTCGGGTCCTGGGTCGGCTACTCGTCGTACATCTGGCTGCTGCGACACGTGCCGACGTCGAAGGTGGCCACCTACGCCTACGTCAACCCGGTGGTGGCCCTGCTGCTCGGGTGGGCGTTCCTCGGGGAGTCGCTCGACCGCTTCATCGTCATTGGCGCGGCGATCATCGTGCCCGCCGTGGCGCTCGTCACACGCTCGGAACACGCGGCTGACGCGGAGGCGCCGGTCGCCGAGGCGGGGTGAAACCGATGGCCGAACTGCGCCGCAGCCTGACGCTCTTCGACATGACGATGATCACCATCGGCGGGACGATCGGCTCGGGCATCTTCCTGACGCCTTCCCTGATCGCGCGCGCCGTACCCTCACCCCTCCTGATCCTGGGCGCGTGGGCGGTCGGCGGGCTCATGGCGATGGCCGGGGCGCTGACCTTCGCGGAACTGGCCGCGCTGATGCCACGCGCCGGCGGGCAGTACGCCTACCTGACCGAGGCGTACGGCGGACTGGTCGGCTTCCTGTTCGGCTGGGCCTACTTTCTCGTCGTGAATGCGGGCGGGCTCGGCGCGCTCAGCGTGGCGTTTGCAACCTACTTCGGCTATTTCCTGCCGCTCGGCGCCGTCGGCACGAAGGTCGTCGCCATCACCGGCCTGTTGCTGCTGACCGCCATCAACGTGATGGGCGTGAAGGCGGGCGCTATCTTCTCGGATGTCTTCACCATCCTCAAGATCGCCGGGATCGCGGCGCTGGTCGCCGTCGGCTTGGCGTTCGGATCGGCGCACACCACGAACTTCTCGTTCACGGCGTCGGCGATCCCCGGGGGCCTCGGCGCCGGCCTCGCCACCGCCATGGTCGGTGTGCTCTGGTCGACTGGCGGCTGGCAGCACGCGACGTACGCGTCCGCGGAAATCCGCGACCCCCGACGCACGCTGCCGCTGGCGATGATCGTCGGCACGACCGTCGTCACGCTCATCTACATCCTGGTGAACGTGGCCTACATGTTCCTGCTGACGCCCGCGGAGATCGCCGCCTCTCCGCGCGTCGCCGCCGATGCCGTCTCCCGCGTGTTCGGGTCGGCCGGCGGGTCGGCCATCTCGCTGGCGATCTTCGTCTCGACGTTCGGCGTCGTGGGGATCTACACGCTCACCGCGCCGCGAATCTACTTCGCGATGGCGAGCGACGGGCTCTTCTTCAAGAGGGTGGCCGAGGTCCACCCACGGTTCCAGACGCCGGCTTTCGCCATCCTCGCACAGTCGGGCTGGGCCGTCGTCCTGATCCTGTTCTGGGGCACGTTCGAAAACCTGATTTCCTACGTCGTCTTCACCGATTGGATCTTCTTCGGCCTTGCGGCGGCGAGCGTCTTCATCTTCCGGCGGCGGCTGCCGAACGCGGCGCGGATCTCGCGCGTGCCGCTCTATCCCTTCACCCCGCTCTTCTTCGTGGCGATGTCCGCGTGGTTCGTGGCCGTCACGCTCGTCCAGCGCCCGGCCCAGGCTTGGGCCGGCCTCGCCTTCCTCGCGCTCGGCGTGCCGGTGTATTTCTACTGGCGCCATCGCAAGGAAGCCGTGAAGGCCTTCGTCTAGCGGCCGCCGTGCTGGCGGACCGCGGAGGTTCCCGGACGGTCTGGACGGACCAATTACAGCGGAACAGCGAGGTCCCCGAGGCTGTCGGTGTCGTGCGCGAGCATCAGCGCGACCAGGTCGGCCACGGTCATGCGCCCGCGGGCGGGTTCGATGCCGATGCGGTTCAACTGCTCGGCCGAGCACCGCTCGAGTACGCGCACGGTGTCGGCGCGGCGGGCCGCGAAGATCGCGCGGCCCTCCTCTGCAGTCAGCGACGACCGGGCACGTGCGCGACGCTCCGGCATGGCAGGCAGCGTCGGATGGTCGGTGGACAACATCATCGAGAGGCAGTCGCGGTACACGATCTCCGCGTCGGCCAGCCGCGCGCTCACTTCGCGGATCTTGCACTCGGCGTCCGCCGGCGACTGGGCACCAGCCATCAGGTCGGCGGAGCGGGCCTCCAGCCGCCGCGGCGTATCGGCCACGCCCTTGATCTGGATGAGACATTCCAGCAGGTCAGCCACGCGTTGCCTCGCTCGCCGGCTGCGCCACAGCCGCCGGCCAGTCTGCCGACGCGGCGGCGCGCAGATCGTCCAATGACTTCCACCCAGACACCGCCGCGCCGCGCCAGCCCATGGCGCGCGCGATGCGCTCGAGACCGGCCAGATCGTCCGCCACGGTGGGCACGCGACCCGACAGCACCGAGTAGCCGAGCACGATCGGCACCACGTCGGTGCGTACCACGTCGGCGATGACGAGATCGGGCCGCAGTCGGCCGTGGCAGATGCCGTGTCGATGGCCGTCGGCCACGATATCGCACACGATGCTGAACAGGCGGGCCCGATCCTGCCCGTGGAGGCCACGGCTCTCGCAGTAGCGGTCCAGCGCCGGCCCCGTGACGTGGTGCGCGACGACGCAGAAGTCGCCCGAGTGTGTGCGGCGCCCGTCAATTGTACGCGGCACGCTCGGATGGCTCCACCGCATCAGCGCCCGCACGCGGTGACGGCAACCGCCGTCCTGGTCGCCTGGAGCCCCCACCGCGACGCGCACGACGTCGAGCGTCACCAGCCGGCGGGCGCGGTCCTGCTCGGCAAGGTACACCGTGCGATCGTCCTCCGAGGCGAGGATGGTGAGCACCCGGTAAATCGGGACTGGTCCGTCGACATCGTCGTCCGGCTCGGGTCCCTCGTCCGCCTCGAGCGCGAGCCTGAGCAGGCACGCGGGGCAGAGCCGCGATCTCCCGATCCCCGGCGACGTTCCGCCGCACTGCGGGCAGCCTGTCGCGTCCGACACTGTCGGTCACTCCCCTCTCAACACCCTGAACAGCTCGCGGATCTCGTCATCGACTTCCTCGGGCGTGGACACCGTGTCGCCGACCTCTTCGCGCAGCAGCGCGCCGAACCGGCGGCGCAGCCGGTGGACCATCACCTTGACCGCGCCCTCGCTCATGCCGAGCTCGCGCGCCAGTTCGGCGTACGGCAGCGTCTCCTGCTCGCCGGTCAGGTACCCCTCGAGCCGGGCGAACATCGCCCGCTTCCCGCCCGCCTCGAATTCGCGCGAGAGCCGCGCCAGCGTGCGCTCGAGCAGCGTCAGTGCCCACCGGCGTTCATAGATCTTCTCCGGCGTCTCGTCGTCGGGCGGCTCGAGGCAGTAGCGCCCTTCCGCGTTCTCGATCTCGAGCGGCACGACGGTGACGCGGCCGCCGCGCTTGATGGCGCCCGCGCGGTCGCGCTCGTTGGCCAGGAAGTGCTTGAGTGAAGCCAGCAGGAACGACCGGAACCGGCCGCGCGCCGGGTCTGCGGCCCGCAGATAGTGCCTCTCGAGCAGCCGGGCGAAGAACGCCTGGGTGAGGTCCTGCGCCTGGTCCGCGTCATAGCCCCAGCGACGGACGTAGACGTAGAGCGGATACCAGTAGGACTCGCAGAGCCCCGACAGCGCCTCGCGCGACCCGCCGTTGTCGACCTGACCAGCGGCCAGGATTCTGGCTCCACCTCGTGGTGGCGAATCGTCGTCGGCTCGCGCCGTCTGGAGACACACCGTCGGGGCGGTCGCTCATCTCACCTCCGCTCCAGCATCTGCTCGAGTTCGTCGAAGAGCGCCCGCGCGTCAGCCGGACGGCCCGACGGGTCGGTCGACAGCCACCGCGAGAAGAACGGCTGCCACGGCGTGGGCACGCGGCCATCGCCCGCACCATACGGCGCCGTCGCGCTCGGTTCCGCTCCGGGCACCCCGAGCGCCAGCGTCGCAAACGGATGCGAGCCTGTCAGCATCTCGCAGGTCATCAGCGCGAGGGCCCAGATGTCCCACGACGGATCCGGCGCTCCGCCTCGAAGCTGCTCGGGGGCCATGTACAGCGGCGTCCCGACCATGGCGCCGAAGTCGGTGTCGAGCTGAAGCGCGATCGACCCGGCCGAGAGGACCTTCGCGATGCCGAAGTCGAGGACCTTCGGCGTCTCGCCCCCGTCGCCACGGGCGAGAAACACGTTCTCCGGCTTGAGGTCGCGGTGCAGCAGGCGCCGACGGTGGGCGGCGTCAACGGCGAGGCACACGCCACGCATGATCGAGAGCACGCGGTGACTGCTCATCGGCCCGCGATCGATCTCGTCTCTCAGCCGCGCGCCCTCGAGCAGTTCCATCACGAGAAAGGCCCGCGATCCTGACACGACGCCGAAGTCATGCACGGTGACGACGTTGGGATGCGTGAACATCGCCGACACGCGGGCCTCCCGCTCGAAGCGCCCCGCGCTCTCGACATCGTGGACCAGATCCTCGCGCAGCACCTTCACGGCGACCGTTCGTCCGAGCGACAAGTCGTTCGCCGCGTACACCACGCCCATCCCCCCGCGGCCAAGTCTCCGCTCGAGGCGGTAACGCCGCGAGAGCACACGCGGCAGCGCCACCTGCGTCAGCGGCTCCGCGTCGGCCGGACAGGCCGGCGTGTCCTGGTCGTAGCAGGCGCCGCAGCGGGCGCATTCGGCAAACGTCGCTTCCGACACCGGGTCTCGACGCTCCCGCCCGTCGATCACTGCCAGGCTCTCCGCGATCATCCACAGCAGCCGGCGATCCTCGTCGGCGTAGGGCTCCTCGGAACGCCGGGCGCCGAGCGCCAGCAGCGCCGCCGGACGCCCTCGCCCCGCGTCAATCGGAACCACCAGCTCGAGGCCGGCATTCTCGACAGTCGCCGTCTCGGCCGGCGACAGGTGCGACGCCAGCCAGGTGTCGCCAGCGCCCGAGAGATCCATCGGCTCGCCCACGAGCCGCGCAAGCGCCACGAGCTTCGACGTCGCCGGCAGCTCGGACGGCCCCGACGAGAGCGGCACCGCCGCGACGACTTCGTAGGGAGCGCCATCGGCCTGCTGCGCCAGCAGGGTCACGAATCGCGGGTGCAGCGCCCGCGCGATCTGATCGACGACCCGCGGGGCGGCCCCCATCAGGTCGGGTGAGCGCCGCACGTCCTCCACGACGCTGTGCAGCAGGCGCTGGGCGTCGTACTGCTCGCGAAAGAACCGCCGGTCGAGCGCGTCGAGCCACCGCTGGCGCCGGCTGGCCGCGATCAGCGCGAGGACCGAGAGCAGCCCGTAGATCGGCGCGCGCTCGGCGAACTGCTGCTGGATGACCCGGTCGCGGTGCAGGTAGGCATCGACCGCCATCATCACGGCCAGCGCGGGGACGATCGAGAGCAGCAGGCGCCGCGCCATGGCATATCGAACGCCCTGCCTGATGATCAGCGTGACGTCGAACAATCGATGGCGGAGGATGGCGTAGGTGAACGAGAGGGGCACCACGAGGAGCAGCAGCGTGGCGAAGGCCACCCAGGGGGAGGAGAACACCGCGGTCTGCGTGCCGTGCCAGAACGCGAACACGACGATCGCCCCTCCGACCGCTCCCGGCCCGCCACCGAGCGCCATGACGGCCAGCCGCCGTCGATCGGTCGCGTCGGCGCGGCGGTACCTGACCAGCGCGACGACGGCCGCCACGCACAGGTAACCCATAGCCACGCCGAACCGCATGCCGAACCACTTGTCTGGCAACCGATCGTGGACGGCCCCGTAGACGACGTTCAGGTGAAACCACGCCTGTCGGAGGCCGACCACCATGGCGGGAGTCCAAATCACGACCCACGCGACGGCGGAGCGCACGACGTGCCGGGGGAAGCAGAGGAAGAAGGTCAGCAGCAGACCGGGAAGCAGCATGGTGCTGACCAGTGGCAACCAGAGCACCGCGCCCACCGCCAGCGGCAGCGTGCGCCAGACATCGAAGAGCCGGTAGGGGAAATCCAGGCAGAAGACGCCGAACGTGGCCAGCAGCCAGCCGCCGACGCGGGCGCCGAAATCGCGGGGACGCTTGAAGACGATGAACAGGCCGAGGCCGAGCGTCACGAGCTGGACCATGCGGGTGAGCAGCAGTTCGAGTCCCTCGCGGTTCAGCCAGTAGTCCAGGCCCTCCCGCGTCACGACCCAGTCCACGCGCCGCGTCCTCCCATCGCGAAGGAGTTCGATCGACACCGCGCGGTCGAAGCGCACGTCGGTCTGGACCGCTTCCCATTCGAGCCGGGAGCGAAGCGGCCGACCATCGGCGGACAGGACCATGTCGCCGACGCGGATGCCAGCCCGTGCGGCCGGCGAGTCGGGCGACACGGCGGTCACCAGCAGCCCCGTCATCCCGGCCGCCGACTTGAGCGCCAGCCCCTCCGGCTCGGGCCGCCAGAGATCGCAATAGAGAAGGAGTAGAAAGTACGCCAGGAAGGATGCCGCGCAGACGATGACCCACCAGGGCCCGGAGAAGCGTCGCATCAGCAAGTCCCCGTCCTCGCCCGAGGCCCGACGCGCCAGGTGTCGGTCGTCACAAGTCGATTGGGCGGCCTCGCCGGTCGGCGGGCACGGGGCCGCCGGGGGGTGCCGCCCGCTGGAGCTTCTCGGCGATCTGCCGCGCGTGCCACTCGACCCCGCGGATGTCGTCGAGCATCATCAGGTAGATCGAGGACGCCCTGGGCTGGCACACGCCCTCGATCAACCGTTTCTCGTGGAAATGGGCGTACTCGTTCACGCGAGCCTCGCACGACTTCCCCGCCTCGATGACGAATCGAACGAGCACGAGGTTGTCGGTCCGAATGGCATCGCGCACGCCTTCGAGGATCTCGATGGCCTGGGTGATCAATCCGCCGACCTCTTTCACCGCCCGGTCGGTGAACAGCGTGCCCTCGCGCACGACCTTCACGGTCGACGCACCCAGCCGCTCGACGCACTCGGCCACCCGTTCGAGGTGCATGGGCACGAAAACCGCGTCCGCGTTCACAGCCACGCCGGCGATCCTGGCGACCATCGACTGGCGGGCGAGACGTTCGAGCAGGCCCTGCTCCTGCTTGTGGACGACCCGGCCGAGACGCGACGCCTGCTCGACCACCTGCAGGTCGAAGCGGCCGAACCCGTCACGGACGTGTCGGAGCATCTGCACGATTTCGTCGGCCATGCCGACGATGTCCGCTCGTTCGCCATCCGGGACGGCGGCGTGTTGATGGGTGTCCATCGTCCCTCCTCGGCTGGTCTCCGGACGACTCGAACCGGACACACGACGGACGGGGCCCGCACGACGACGTGAACCAGACGACCGGACCCGACTGAGTATTGATCGGAACAGCCCGACAGGTACCCGTCCCTTCAGGATATAATTCGCGGCCTCACTGGCGCGGGCGGTTGACAGGAGTGTGCGGCGTGGAGTGGATTCAGGATTTCTTCCGGACGGTCTACAACGTCCCCGAACTCATCCGCGTGGTCGGCCTCTACGGAATGATCTTCATCATCTTCGCCGAGACGGGGCTGATGGTGGGGTTCTTCCTGCCCGGGGATTCACTCCTGGTCACCGCCGGTATCTTCGCGGCAAAGGGCGACCTCAACATCTACGCGCTCATTCCCTGCCTGATCGTGGCCGCCATCACCGGCAACGGGACCGGCTACTTCATCGGCCGCAAGGCGGGACAGGCGCTCTACAGCCGGCCCAACTCGTTCTTCTTCCGGCGCGAGCACCTCCTCCGGACGCACGAGTTCTACGAGCGGCACGGCGGCAAGACGATCACGCTCGCACAGTTCATGCCGATCGTCCGCACGTTCGCGCCGGTGGTGGCCGGAGCCGCGAACATGACCTACCGCCGGTTCGCCACGTTCAACGTCGTGGGAGCGGTTCTCTGGATCGTCTCGATGAGCCTCACGGGGTTCTTCCTCGGTCTGGCGGTCGGACAGGAGACACTCCAGAAGAACCTGCACTTGGTCGTGGGCGCGGTCATCTTCCTGTCGCTGCTGCCGGCGATGATTGGCTGGGTGAAATCGAAGCTCGCGGCGTCGGCCGGGAAGTAGCCTGCTGCCGCCGGCGCCATGCTACCGCCAGCCGCGCCGAGAACAGCATCCCCAGCGCAATCGCGTAGAGTCTCGGCTTCGAGATGTCCGCCTTCACGAGCCACCAGTAGTGGACCACGCCGGCAACCGCCGCGACGTAGACCAGCCGGTGAAGCGCCTGCCACGCGCGGCCGCCCATCCGCCGGATCATCGCCGCAGTCGAGGTGGCGGCCAGCGGCACCAGCAACAGAAAACCCAGGACGCCGACGACGATGAAGTGCCGGTGCGAGACGTCGCGCAGGATCTCGGGCCACGCGAAGAACTTGTCGAGCACCACGTAGGTCAGCAGGTGCAGGACGCCGTAGAAGAAGGCGAACAGGCCGAGCGGGCGCCGGAAGCGCACGAGCGGGTTCCACCCGGTGAGCCAGCGCAGCGGCGTCACCGCGAGCGTCAGCAGCAGGAAGCGCAGCGTCCAGTCGCCGGTCGCGTGCGTCACCGCCTCGATCGGGTTGGCGCCGAGGCCGTTCGACAGCGCGCCCCGCACGAGCAGGCCGAGCGGCACCAGCGAAGCCGCGAACACCGCCGGCTTGACGACGAAGCGAACGACACGCGTGGCGGACATCAGAAGTACTTCTTCAGGTCCATCCCCGAGTAGAGGCTCGCGACCTGGTCGCCATAGCCGTTGAACATCAGCGTCTTGCGCCTGAAGAACTCGCCGATACGCCGCTCGGTGGCCTGGCTCCAGCGCGGATGGTCGACCTGCGGGTTGACGTTCGAGTAGAACCCGTACTCGTGGGAGTTCTGACGTTCCCACGCTCCGACCGGCTGCCGCTCGACGAAACTGATCCGGACGATCGACTTGATTCCCTTGAACCCGTACTTCCACGGCACCACCAGGCGGAGCGGCGCACCGTCCTGGTTGGGAAGCTCCACGCCGTAGAGACCGACGGCGAGGATGGTGAGCGGGTGCATCGCCTCGTCGAGCCGGAGCCCCTCGACGTAGGGCCAGTCGAGCACCGACGAGCGTTCGCCCGGCATCTGGCCGGGGTCCATCAACGTCGTGAACTCGACGAACTTCGCGCGCGAGGTCGGCTCGAACCGCTTGATGAGGTTACCCAGCGGGAACCCCACCCACGGGATGACCATCGACCACCCTTCCACGCAGCGCATCCGGTAGACGCGCTCCTCGAGCACGTGGGGCTTCACGAGATCGTCGAAATCGTAGTCGGCCGGGTGGTTGCATTCGCCATCGACCTTCACCTTCCACGGCCGCGTCTGGAGCGACCCGGCCAGCCGCGACGGGGACGCCTTGTCGAAGCCGAACTCGTAGAAATTGTTGTAGGTCGTGACGTCGTCGTAGGGCGTCAGTGCCTCGGTGGTCCCGTAGGGACCCTTGACGACGTGCTCAAGCTTCGGGGGACGGGGCGCGGATTGCGCGCCAAGTTCGGCGGCTCCGGCGGCGAGGCCGACGGCAGTCAGGCCGACGGTCTGCAGGAACTCGCGGCGCCTGAGGTACAGACGCTTGTCAGTGATCTCGGACGACGCGACGTCCGGGGCTCGACGGATCAGCATTGGGGGCTCCCTGAATTCAGTATACTGCCGGATGTGACCACCACTTCCTGCTTCAGCCCTCGAACGCTGACCTTCCTGCGGGGCCTCAAGCGGAACAACGACCGCGCGTGGTTTGCCGAACACCGGGACGCCTACGAGCGCGACGTGCGACAGCCGATGATCGCGCTGGTCGAACGGCTCGCCGTCGAGCTCCGCCGCTTCGCGCCGGATCTGGTCGCCTCGCCGCGCGGGTCGCTCTATCGCATTTACCGGGACACGCGTTTCAGCGCGAACAAGCTCCCGTTCAAGACGCAGGCGGGCGCCATCTTTCCGCATCGCGACCTGCCGAAGCACCGGGGCGCGAGTCTTTATCTCGAGATCGGCCCCGATGGCGCGATGGCCGTCGGCGGGGTCTACATGCCGGAGCCGGCTGACCTCCACGTCCTGCGCGAGCACCTGGCGGCACACTACGGGCAGTTCCGGACGCTGGTCGAATCCCCCACGTTCAAGCGGACGGTCGGCACCGTGTACGGCGACAGCCTGAAGCGCGTCCCGCGCGGCTACCCGCCGGATCACCCGGCCGCCGAGTACCCTGAAGCTGAAGCAGTTCATCTTCGGGAAGGACTACCCGGCGGCGTTTGCGGTGAGCCCGGCGTTCTACGCCACCGTCGTCAGGCAGTTTCGGAGGATGGCGCCGGTGATCGAGTTCCTGAACGAGCCGCTGGTGGCCGCGCTGGCGCGGCGCGACCCCTTGCTCGACGCGGCGGAGGACGTCCGAACGCGCCGCAGGTAGTCCCACATGCGCACAGCGCTCGTCGCAGCCGCGTGCCTTGCCGCCTGGCTGACCTGCGTTCCCGCGCAGGTCCGCTTGCTCGACGAGACGGACCGCGCCGCCTGCCGGTCGTGGTTCGTCGTCCTGGCTGATGCGCAGTACTACCGCCACACCCCGGACGTCACCGACTGCGCGGGACTCGTGCGTCACGCGCTTCGGGAGGCGCTTCGCGCGCACACCCCCGAATGGCGGAGGCTGTGGGCGATTCCCGGCATGCCGTCCTACCCGGATGTGCGCCAGCCGCCGCCCTCGCGCGGCGGCGCCTGGCCGCTGTTCCGCGTCGGCGACGACCGATACGCCGAATTCGCCGACGCCGCCACGATCATCCGCTACAATGCGCGGCTGGTGGGGCGCTCGCTCGACGCGGCCCGTCCGGGCGATCTGCTCTTCTACCACCAGGAGGCGGGCGTGGAGCCGGATCACCTGATGGTATTTGTCGGCCCGTCCGTCTTCGACGACTCGGCCCGAGATTGGATCGTGTACCACACGGGACCGGACGGAGCGCGGGCCGGAGAAGTGCGAAAGGTGCGGGCACGCGATTTGATGCGACACCCGTCGCCGCGCTGGCGGCCCGTCTCGGGGAACCCGGCTTTCGTTGGCATCTTCCGGCTGGTGTTCTTATGACCTCCTCGCGATGTCGCTGGTGGGCGCGGGCGCTCGGGCTCGTCTCCGCCATCAGCCTTGTCGTCGGCGCCGTGGCTGCGGCCTCTCCCGGAACGACGGACCGACCGCCCGCGTTCTCGCTGGCGAGCAGTCATATCGCCACGACCAAGGAACGGCCGACAATCGACCTGATGTTCCGGCAGGTGACGTCGCTCGACTTCCGTGTCTATCGGGTCGAAGACCCGTTGAAATTCTTCGCGCAGTTGCGCGACCCGCACACGCTCGGCAGCGAGGCGCCGATCGTCCCCCAGGAGCGCACGCTCCTCGAGCGCATCGCCGACTGGAAGGCGGAGCAGCAGTACACGATTCGGCACTTCCTGCGTGGGCAGTTCAGCCCAAACTACCGACAGGCGAGGAAGAACGCGGCAACCAAGCGGCAGATCGTCCTGCGCCAGCCGCTCGACTACCGCCAGTTCGCCCAGGTCCCGCTGCTCAACCGGTCCCAGCTGCTCACCTCCTGGCGCGAAATCCTGCCGCCGGTGCGCGACACCGAGGTCCGACGGATCCCCCTCGATCTTCCGGGCGAAGGCGTGTACGTCGTCGAAGCGGTCCACGCGCCACTGAAGGCCTACACGGTCGTCGTCGTGTCGGACCTCGGACTGGTGACCAAGGCCTCGCCCGGCCAGCTGGTGATGTTTGCCGCAAACCGCTTCTCGGGAGAACCGGCCTCGGGATGCCCCGTCGAAGTCATCGTCAATCGAAACCTCATGGCGTCCGGATCGCTCGACACCGACGGCGTGTTCGAAGCCGCGATGCCGTCAAACAAGTTCGACGATCTCGTGGCCGTCGTCATGTGCGGCCGCCAGGTGGCGGTCACCGATCCGGGGAGCTGGTTCTCTTCAGAACCGGTGAAGGGCTTAACGGCGTTCATCTACACCGACAAGCCGATTTACCGGCCGGGCCACACCGTGAACATCAAGGGGGTCCTGAGGTTGTGGTCGGGAGACGCCATCGCCCCTTTCGACCGCAAGCAGGTCGAGGTCAGCGTCACCGACCCCAACGACAAGGTGATCTTCCGGCAGAATGCGGACGTCGACGAGTTCGGTTCGGTGCTCGCCTCGCTGACGCTGCCGCGCGGCCTGGCGCTCGGCTACTACCGGATCTCCATCACGAGCGGCGACATGGAGGCCCAGGACAGCTTCGAGGTCCAGGAGTACCGGAAGCCCGAGTTCGAGGTCTCGGTGAAGCCATCCGCGCGGTTCGTCGTACAGGGGGAGAAGGTCGTCGCCACGGTCAGCGCCCGTTACTACTTCGGGCAGCCGGTCTCGGGCGGCCAGGTGAAGTACGTGGTGCACAAGCAGCGCTACTACTCGCCGCTTCGCTGGGCCGGCGACGAGGAGCCCGAAGGCGAGCCGGGCTGGTGGGGCGGCGGCCAGGAGGAGTCGGAGGGCAGCGCGCGGCTCGATGAGACGGGAGTGGCCACCATCACGGTGCCGCTCGACCCGAGCCAGGAGTATGGTGACTACTCGGCCCACATCGAGGCGCGGGTGACCGACGCCAGCAGCCGGGAGGTCGCGGGCGCCGTCACCGTCGTCGCCACGGTCGGGCGATTCATGCTTATCGCAAAGACCGACCGGTGGGTGTACGCCCCCGGCAGCGAAGCCAGGCTGACGGTCGCCGCGCTCGACTACAAGGGGGCGGTTCAGCCGAATGTGCCGGTCTCGATGGCCCTCGAGCGTCTGGACTACAGCTCCGGGCGGTATCGGGATCCTGTCGCGACGCAGGTCTCGACCACCGCCGTCACGACCGGCGCGGATGGGCGCGCAGAGATGACAGTGGCGCTTCCGCGCGAAGGGGGCGACTACCGGTTCCGCGTCTGGGCTCCCTCCGACGGTCGGACGGTCTCCGACATCGCGTACACGTGGGTCACCGGGCACGTCGTCGAGGCCACCGAGGAGTCCGACCGTGAAATCGAGCTGATCGCCGACAAGAGCAGGTACCAGCCCGGCGATGTCGCCCACCTCACGCTGAAGGGCGATGCCGAGTCGGCCGCGATGCTCGTCACGAAGGAGGCCCGGCGGGTGGACTGGATCAAGGTGCTCCGTCCGGCATCCACGGCCATCGACGTGCCCATTGGCGACGGCGACGTCGGTGATATCTACGTCAGCCTCGCCTACCTGAAGGGCGACCGGCTCTACCGCGCCGAGAGGCGCCTCAAGGTGCCTGCCGTGTCGAAGCAGTTGACGGTCACCGTGACCGCCGACAAGCCGGTTGCGAGGCCGCGCGACCCGGCGACGTTCCTCGTGAAGGTCCAGGACGCGGCCGGGCGGCCGGTGCGCGCGCAGGTGAGCCTCGGCGTCATCGACGAGGCGGTCTACGGCGTCAAGGCCGACCCGACGGAAGATCCCGTACGCTTCTTCTATGAGCGCTCCTACAGCCGCGTCGAAACCGAGTTCTCGAGGAACTACACGTTCATCGGCTACTCAGGCACGCAGCAGCTGCTACTCGCCCAGCGGCACCGGCCGATGGCGCTTGCCGACTTCAAGTCGGACCGCCCCACCGAACAACAGGTTCGCAAGGAGTTCCCCGACGCCATCTACTGGAACGGGAACATCGTGACCGGGGCGGACGGCACGGCGCGCGTGCAGGTCAGCTACCCCGACTCGCTGACGACCTGGCGGGCAACGGCGCGGGCGGTCACCGCCGACACCCTCGCCGGCTGGACGATGGCGCGGACCACGGTGACCAAGGATCTGATCATGCGGGTGGTGACCCCGCGCTTCCTCACCGAGGGCGACGAGGTCGCGGTCCCGACGATCGTGCACAACTACCTCGCAGCGCCGACGTCGGTAACGGTCGACCTGCGCGCCGAAGGCGTGTCGGTGCCAACAGGACAGGCCGAACCGAAGCCGGAGATAGTCGACACGACCCGGACGGGCGAGGCCCGCACCGACTGGAGGTTCGTCGCGGATCGGGCAGGCACGGCCGTCTTCACGGGCACGGCCGCGGCGGGCGCCGAACGCGACGCGGTGGAAGTCTCGATCCCGGTCCTGCCGTTCGGTCTGAAGCGGAGCGTCGGGGCCTCAGGCTCCGTCGCCGGCGAAGGTGACGCAAGAGCAGAACTGGTCGTGCCGCAGTCCGCCAACCCGGCGGCGCGCACCATTCGCGTGTCGCTTGCTCCCTCGCTGGCCGGTCCGCTGCTCGGCGCGCTCGACTTCCTGACGTCCTACCCCTACGGCTGCACCGAGCAGACGCTCTCGAGCTTCATCCCGAACTTGATGGTCATGCGCGCGCTGGACCAGTTGAAGGTCGCGCCCGTCGAGCGGATGCAGGCGCTCGATCGGCAAGTTTCAGAAGGGCTCGCCCGCCTCTACGACTATCAGCACGAGGACGGCGGATGGGGATGGTGGAAGACGGACGAGAACGACCCGTTCATGACTGCCTACGCGGTGTACGGCCTACTCGAAGCGCAGCGAGCCCGCTACAAGATCGAGCCGTGGCGCCTCCAGAACGGGGCACAGGCGCTGATGCGCTTGTTCGTGCAGTATCCGCACGCATGGCCCGACCAGAAGGCCTACATGGCCTACGTCCTGGCCGAGGCGCAGGCCGCGAACCAGCTGCCCGCGAACATGCGCACGCCGCCGGCGGGCTCGCTGACGGTCGGCCAGGCCTGGGTCCGGCGCGACGACATGTCACCATACGGCCAGGCCTTGCTGGCACTGGCGCTCGATGCCCTCAAGGACCGCAGGGCCGACGAACTCGTCAAGACGCTGACGACCAGCGTGCAGCGCAAGGGCGACCTCGCGTGGTGGAGCGTCTTCAACGACCCGCTGCTCAACGACTTCGGCGACACGAGCGTTGAGGCAACGGCGTTCGTCGTCAAGGCGCTGGCGGCGCGCGACCCCAAGAGCCCGCTCCTCGAGCCGGCCGTCCGGTGGCTGCTGCTCAACCGCAACTACGGCACCTGGTGGTCGAGCACCAAGCAGACCGCGATGGTGCTCTACGGCCTGCTGGACTACATGCGGGCGCGGAACGAAGGTGGCGCCGACGCGACCATCGAGGTGGTCGTGAACGGCACGCCGGTCGCGACACGAACCTTCACGCCGGCCTCGCTCACGGCTCCGGACCCGGTCGTGGTGACCGCCCCGGCGGCAGCCGGCAAGAACACCGTCCTCCTGCGCAAGAAGGGCGGCGGCAGCCTGTATTGGTCCACCTCAGCCGAGTACTACGACACGGCGGGCGTGTCCGAACGCACCGGCTCGAGGAAGCTGGCGATTACGCGCGACTACTTCTCCCTTACGCCGGTTCGCGTGCAGGATCGCATTGTTTACCGCGAGACGCCGTTCTCCGGGACGGCACGGCCGGGCGACCTGCTGCTGGTGCGGGTCCATGTCGCCGGTTCGAGCGATTGGCGATACCTGATGGTCGAGGACCCGCTCCCCGCCGGCGTCGAGGTCGTCCAGCGGCGCGACCTCTACGAACTCGAGGTCCGTCCGCCATGGTGGGACGGCAGCTACCGCGAGTACCGGGACGACCGGGTCGTGTTCTTCCAGGAGTCCTTCCAGCAAGGGCGCTACGACTTCATCTACCTGCTCAAGGTGACGACGCCCGGGGTGTTCAGGGCGATGCCGGCGCAGATCTCGGCGATGTACGTGCCCGAGGCCACGGCCTCCAGCCAATCGCAGACTTTGACCGTCGGGCCGGCGCCGCGGTCAGGAGGGACGGACAAGTGATCTCGCGCCTCGCTGCCATCGTCGCGTGGCTCACCGCGGGCCACGCGCTCCTCGCCGGGCTGTTCTGGCTGCTGCTTGTGACGCCGGAGTCGAACGCCGCGATGTTGGCGGCCTCGGCGCTCACGGCCTTGGTGATGACGCTGTTCTACGGGTGGGTGGAGGCGGCTGCTCTGCTGGCCTGGCGCGAGGCGACGCCGCCGTGGAAACAGGCGGGACGCGCGTTCCGTGCGGCCCCTGGCGTCTGGCTGGGCACCGCGCTGTTCGTTCTCGTCTGGTACCTCGTCGCGCACGCCGGCACGTGGTGGGTCTGGCACAGGGGCGAGGTCGACGCCTGGCTCACGCTGCACTTCGGCAGTATCAACCCGCTCATCGTGGACAGGACCAAAGGGATCGTGCTGGCGGTGGCCCAGTTCCTTGGAATGTCGCTGGCGCTCTCCCTCGGGGCGGCAGTCGTCAACGACGGCTATCGCGCGATCGGGAGTTCGAAGTGGCTGTGGTCCGCTGTCTCCCCACGGCGGTGGCTGCTCCTGGCCGTGGCCTTGTTCGTCTTCGTGTGGCTGCCGTGGCAGGCGGTGGGCTGGCGTCCCTTGTGGTTGAAGCCGAACTGGCAGGAACCCGTGTTCGCGACCGTCAAGCTCGGCGTGATCTACGTCCTCGTCAACGCCGGCTGGGCGCTGTCGCTCGCCGTCGCGGCCAGACGCCGGTGAGCGCGAGCCGCCTGCTGGTTTATCGGATCTCGTCCCACGGCCTGCCGGCTGCCCGCTGGGCTGCGTAGCACGCGGCCGCGCGGCGGTAGAGCGCAGGGACCTGGTCCGCCGACCGCACTCCCTCGAACTCCGCATCGGCGGGGCATGACAGCGTGGGCCCGTTCGCGCCGGCCCGACGCGGCGCTTCGTCCCGGCCCGGCGACTCACCCGCGAGATCCATCGCGACCGCCTCCTGAACCCAGATCGGTTTCCCCTTCAGTCGCTCCCCCGTCAGCACATGCGCCAGCTCGTGGCGAAGGGTGCGCTCGAGTATTCCCCGCCGACGCAGGAACGCCGGCGGAATGAAATCGATGCGCTGCCCCCTTGTCGTGCCGGCCGTCCACCACGGCTGGCCGGTCGCGCGCATGTAGGCTTCGACCGTCGCGTGGAACGTCAACCTGACCGTGGCGGGCTCGGCGACACCGGTCTTCGCGGAGAACTCCGACAGAGCGGCCCGCCCCAGGCCTTCGATGCGGGACCGCTCGCGCTCCTCGCCTGCCGGCAGCGAGAATCTCGAAGTCTGCGCGCGCGGTCGGCACGACGCCCAGCACGGCGGCGCGCACCTCAGTGCCCGGGAAGTAGCGGGCCAGGATCTCGGATGCCGACCGCCCGGCGGCCGCCAGCCGCGCCGACCCGACAACACAGAGGCCGACGCCGTGCCCGCTGCCGTTCCCGCGGAAGCGGTAGCCGGTCGAGGTGCGCTCGACGTCGAACAGCGTGCTCTTGAGCATCTGCCATCCGAGCGTGCGACCGACGGCCAGGCGGAACTCTTCGCCCGTCATCTCGGGCGGCTCGAAGCCGTCGATGCGCACGCCGTACACACGGCCAGACGAACTCCGTCCGACAACCACCAGGTCTCGCAGCATCCGCCCTCGCCGGCCGGCGGCAACGAGCGCGCGCTGGAGATCGACGGCCGCGATGTCGCTCCGCCACGGGCTTTCGGCGCGCCCGTCGGGTTCGGCCTTCGCGGGCAGATAGGGCTGGTCCTTCGCGCCGGGCCAGACGGCCGACGGCCGCTCGGAGTAGCCGCCGCACGAGGCCGTGTAGTAAACCGTCGCGAGCCGGCCACCGTAGAAGAGCACCCGCCCGCTCGTCGCTCGCGCGGCTTCGTCACTCGCCTTGGTCCTCTGGCCGATCACCTGGCAGTGCGTCAGATCGCAGAGGTCGAATCCCTCCCGCTCGTGCCGGTGCAGGTTCCCCAGCGCGAAGGTCCGCGCGACGATCGCCAGCGCCTGAAGCGCCGCCGGTCCGCTCCCGGCCGCGCCTTCGGCGCTGACGACGCGCGACACGTACTCCTCGAGGGGCATCGTCTCGACGTCGTAGCCGCCGGGTCGGGCCCTGCCGATCCGCAACGACTGGCCACCCAGAAGATCGGCCGCGATCCGCGCCGCGTCCGCTCCGGAGGCACCTGGCGCCATCACGACAACCGCGCGCGATGGATGCTCGGAAGGCGTGGCAGCGACGACGAGGCCTTCGTAGCCGCCGCCCGGCATTGGCGCGGTTCCAGTCTTGGCCAGCGCGGAGACGCCCCGCTCGGCCAGCACGGCGGCCGTGCCGTACTCGGCGGCTCCGCGGAGCCCTTCGGTCAGCACCGTCCGTGTCTCGTCGCGCATCTGAACCGACCGACTCGTCGTCAAACGGACAAATGCCGCCAGGAGCTGTTCGGCGGACATCCGCGTGCCCGCGAGGCCGAGCGCCGACGCGACCATCGGCGGGGTGGGCGAGGTTGGCGGCAATCCGAGCTGGCCGAGGACGCGGTCCAACGCTCCGCGCGGCAGCCGTTCGGCCACGGACGCAAAGTAGAAGTTGCAGGAGTGCGCGAGAGCCTCGGCGGGCCCCATCGGACGGCCGAGGTCCGGATGCGAGCAGGTGATCCGGCGCCCCGCCACGACCACCTCGCGGCCGCACAGAATGCGGGTGTCCGGCCTGATGACGCCCACCTCGAGGGCGGCCACGAGCGTCGCCACCTTGAGGATTGAGCCTGGCAGGACCGGCGTGCGCAACAAATCGTCTCGGCTCGAGCTCAACGTTCGGCCGGATGGCAGCTCAATGACCCGGAACGCGGCCGCGGGCGGCGCCGCCGCTGCGGGCGGTCCGATCAGCCCCGGGATCGACCACAGTGCCGCAAGCAGGACGCTCCCCAGAAGCGCGCGGCGGGACTGGGCCTTCATCTGCTAGTTCCCGACAAGACCGAGAAACGGCGCGCTCTTCCGCCAGATCGCCTGAAGGCTCTCCTGCAACTGGTGCGTGTCGTCCACCATCCGCAGGGTGACGTTCGGCCGCTGGGCCGCCCACGTCTTCACCCGATCCGGGTTCACCACCTCGTCACGCGAACCCTGGAACACCAGTGTGGGGATGTCGAACCGCGCGGCGAACGCGTCGTACGAGTGCGCGTCCTCGTAGAGCGCCCAGCCAAGAGGCAGCGTTCGCCCGTAGGCGTGGTGGAACACGTCGCGCCGGTTCGTCCGGCGCCAGTCTTCGAGCTCCGCACCCGTCAGCCAGCCGTCGCGTCCGGAGGCGAAGTCGACCGCGGGCGCGAGCAGGACGAGCCGCGTGATCGGATGTGTCGTGCCGGCGGGCTGGCCCGCTGCGGCATGGATGGCCACGAACCCGCCCAGACTCGAACCGAAGATCGCCACCGGGCCATCGGGGAGCGCGTCGATGGCCGCGCGAAGCTGCGCGAGCATTCGGGTCGCCGTGAGCGAGGTGAAGTCGGGCTGATTGAAATCCGGCGTCTGCAGCACGACGCCCAACGGCGACAGCCGGTCGCGCAGGAACGCGGCCTTGCCCGACTCAGGCGACGACCCGAACCCATGCAGGTAGAAGACGTGCATCAGCCATAGGATTGTAGCTGATGATCCGCCGCGCAGACCCTCCGGTGAGGAGGCAGACAGGACAGGTGCTGCAGAACGGCCGTCGGGATAGCGCAGGACCATGTCGCCGATAGCGCAGGGCTCTAACCCTGAGCGGTATGGCGCGGATCGGACGGCAGCCGGCGCTACCGCCCCGGCGTGTCGCTGCTGAAGGAGAAGAAGCCGCTGACGTTCTCGGCCAGCAGCTGTGCGAACGGCTTGTCCAGGCTCGAGCGGATGGCCACGTAGCACTCGTCGCACGTGTTGTGCGCGGTGAACTCGCTCACCATCTTCGCCTGCTCGTGGAGATCGTAGCGCTTGAACTGCATCGAGCAGGGCTGCATCTTGCCGTCGCAGGTGACGACGAGCCAGCGCAGGCCGGCCTTGCAGCCGGGCGTTCCGCCGGTCTCGAAGTACTTCTCGGTCGCGTCGATCGTCGTAATCGAGTTGGTCACCCAGCGGCTGTTGATCCGCGTCTTCAGGCGCGCGAACTCGCGCCTGAGCGTATCGAGCTGCTGGGGAGTCGTCAGGAAGTAGTCGCGGCAGCCGGTGCGGCGCGGCGAGTAGGCGCTGTAATTGATGTTGACGCCCCACTCCTTGGCCTTGTCGGCGACGGCGTTGATGTACTCGACGTTCTCGGACGTGATGCAGTTGTTCAGGCAGATGTTGTCGTACCCCAGCTTCGCGGCCGCCGGCACGACCTGGCTCAGGTGCTCGTAGAGCCCCGCGTGGCCGCGGAAGTCGTCGTGCCGATCGTCGGGAAAGTCCAGGCTGACGCTGAACTGATCCACGCCCGCCTCGCACAGCTCCTTGTACCGCTCGATGGTCATCTGCGACCAGTTCGACACGAGAATGATGAACGGCAGGCTGTTCGGCTGGCGGATGGCCCTGATGACGTCCGACAGGTCGTCGCGCATGAGCGGCTCGCCGCCCGACACCTGGACGACGACCGGTTTGAGGACCTGCATATACCGGCTGTAGTCGGCCGGCTTCATGTCGCGCGACATGTCGCGCAGCCCGCCGTGGTCGCAGTGCTTGCAGAAGCAGGTGCAGGCGTCGGTGACCTCGAACGACACCACGATCGGGCGTCGGGCGCGCCAGTTGAGAGAGCCCTGCCGAATGACCTGGAGCGACTGCACGAGGGGCAGCTTGCGCATAACGCGCCATGGTACCAGACCCGGCACGCCTGGCGCAAGAGCGAGGTCGGCGTAAGCCCTGTGAAATCAAGGCTTTCAGGGCGCCGGACCACCTGCCTGCCCATTCAACCCGCCGAGTGTCCCGTTCAGCCCATCGGGTGACCATTCGGCCGCTATTCGGTAGGCACGGGCCTTCAGGCCCGTGCGTCAGAGATACAGTAAGATCTCTCTCATGCCATCATTCGACGTCACCTCCAAGGTCGATCTGCAGGAAGTCGACAACGCCGTCAACCAGGCCCGCAAAGAGGTGAGCCAGCGGTATGACTTCAAGGGCTCGAAGGCGGCCATCGACTTCGACCGCACCGAGGGCACGCTCACCCTCACGGCCGACGACGAGTTCAAGCTCCAGGCGCTGTGGGAGGTGGTGGAAACGAGGATGGTGCGCCGGAAGGTACCGCTCAAGAACCTCAAGCGCGGCGAGGTCGAGCGCGGAGCCAACGATACCGTGCGGCGCGTCATTACCCTGCAGCAGGGGGTGCCGACCGAGGCCGGCCGCGAGATCGTCAAGTTCATCAAGGACCGCAAGCTGAGGAAGGTGCAGCCGGCCATCCAGGGCGACCAACTGCGCATCTCCTCGCCTTCTCGCGACGAGTTGCAGACGGTGATGTCGCTGCTGCGCGCCGAGGACTTCGGCGTCGAACTGCAGTTCGGGAATTACAGGGAGTAGAGTCCGGCTGACGACTGACAGCTGACGGTTCGAGGGCCTAGTAGAAATCCCGCGACTCCACCTCCACCTGCCGCCCGCCGAGCCCCTCCATGCGCTCGGCGCGGATGGAGGTGACCCCGTCCTGGTTCTGCAGCATCCCCTCGACCAGCAGGAACGGCTCCTGGAGGATCGTCAGCTTGCGCTCGGAGAACAGGTCGGGCCTGATGATGATGTTGGCGATGCCGGTTTCGTCCTCGAGCGTCAGGAAGACGAACCCCTTGGCCGTGCCGGGTCGCTGCCTGGTGATGACGGCGCCGGCCACGCGCACGCGGCGGCCGTGCCGCTGGCGCGCGAGGTCGGACGCCCGAAGCGCGCCGCGCAGGCTCATTTCCTCGCGGCGCAGCGACATCGGGTGCGGCCCGATCGTCAGGCCGGTTCCTTCGTAGTCGGCCACGACGCGCTCGACGGCAGACATCGGGGGCAGAGGACAGACATCATCGAGAGAAGTACGAAGTTGCGAAGTACGGGCTTGCGAAGGGAGACCGGGTGCATTGGTGCCGTTGGGCGAAGCGGGATCGCAAGATCGCGAGATCGCAAGATCGCGAGATTCTGAAGATTCTGTCCCGTCCGCGAATAGCTCCCCTGTGGGCCTGATGGCGCGCTCGATCTGCCACAGCGCCTCCCGCCGCGTGTAGCCGAACGCGTTGAGCGCGCCGATCTCCGCCAGCACCGACAGCTCCTCGCGGTTGAGCCCGGTGCGGGCGATGAGATCTTCGACCGAGCGGAACCGTACGGCACGCGCCGCGTCGGCGGGCCTGAAGGCCCGCCCTACGTAAGGCTCTGCAGGGGATACCGTTCGTACGTAGGCCGCCCCTTCAGGGGCGGCGCGATCGGCACGCCCGGCAATGATCCTCTGTCCGATCTCCGCCCTGAGCCCCGCCACGTATCGCAGCCCGAGCCGCACCGTGCCGTCCTCCTCGATCGTGCAGGGCCAGTCCGACTGCTGCACGTCCACCGGCGCGAAGCGCACGCCGTGCCGCTGCGCGTCCTTGACGAGCGTGGCCGGGTTGTAGAACCCCATCGGCTGGTTGTTGAGCAGCGCCGCGTAGAAGGCCGACGGGAAGTGCGCCTTGAGGTACGCGCTCGCGTAGACGATCAGCGCGAAGCTGGCCGAGTGCGACTCGGGGAACCCGTAGAGCGCGAACGAGGTGATCGACAGCACGATCTGGTCGGCCGCCTTGCCGGTGATCCCGTTTCGCGCCATCCCCGCGCGGAGCTTGACCTCGATCTGCTTCATCCGCTGCACGGACCGCTTGAAGCCGAGCGCGCGCCGCAGTTCCTCGGCCTGCCCTCCGGTAAACCCGGCGGCGACCATCGCGATCCGCAGCAACTGCTCCTGGAACAGCGGGACGCCGAGCGTGCGCGCGAGGATCGGCTCGAGCGATGGGTGCGGATACACCACCGTCTCGCGGCCGGCGCGGCGGTTCAGATACGGGTGCACCATCTGCCCGGTGATCGGCCCGGGCCGGATGAGCGCGACCTCGACGACCAGGTCGTAGAACCGCTCGGGTTTCAGGCGCGGCAGCGTCGCCATCTGCGCCCGCGACTCCACCTGGAAGACGCCGATCGTGTCGGCGGCCTGCAGCATCCGGTACACGTCCGGGTCGTCGGGCGGCATGTTCCAGAGCCCAAGCGGTGTCTCCGCGCGCGACCGCCGCCGGTTGATCATCCCGAGCGAGTCCTGCAGCGCCGCCATCATGCCGAGGCCGAGCAGGTCGATTTTGACGATCCCCATGTCGGCGCAGTCGTCCTTGTCCCACTGCACGACCACGCGCCCGGGCATCGAGGCGTTCTCGAGCGGGACGACGCCGTCGAGGCGGCCCTGGCAGATCACCATGCCACCCGAGTGCTGCCCGAGGTGGCGCGGCAGATCCTGGATCCGCTGCCAGAGTTCACCAAACAGCCGCATGCGCGGCTGCGCGGGATCGACGCCGGCCGCTTCCATGTGCCGGGGCAGGTCCTCGCCTTCGTCAAGAAACCCGAACCGGTGCATCACCTTCGCGAGCCGGTCCACCTGCTCCGGGTCGATGCCGAGCGTCTTCCCCACCTCCCGCGCGGCGCTGCGGCCGCGGTAGGTGATGACGTTGGCGGTCATCGCCGCCCCGTGCGGCCCGTACTTCTCGTAGACGTGCTGGATGACGCGCTCCCGCCGGTCGCCGCTCGGCAGATCCAGGTCGATGTCGGGCCACTCGCCGCGCTCCTCCGAGAGGAACCGCTCGAACAGCAGGTCCATCCCCACCGGGTCCACGGCCGTGATCCCCAGGCTGTAGCAGACAGCGCTGTTGGCCGCCGACCCGCGGCCCTGCACGAGAATCCCCTGCTGCCGGCAGAAGTTCACCAGGTCCCAGACGATGAGGAAGTAGCCCGAGAGCTTCAGCTTGTCGATCAGATCCAGCTCGCGCACGATCTGCGCCCGCGCCCTGTCGTGGTACGGCCGATACCGCTCGCGCGCTCCCGCCTCGGCCAGCTTCCGCAGGAACGACCCCATCGTTTCGCCGGCGGGCACCGGGTAGTCGGGAAAGCGGTAACCGATGTCCGCCATCGTGTAGCGCAGGCGGTCGGCCAGTGCCTCGGCGTTCGCCACCGCCTCGGGAATGTCCCGGAACAGCTCCGCCATCTGCTCGCGCGGCTTGAGATACCGCTCGGCGTTGACCGCCAGCTTCCGCCCGGCCGCGTCGAGCGTCGTCTTGTGGCGGACGCAGGTGAGCACGTCGTAGAGCGGGCGGTCCTCCGGCGCCGCGAAGCGCACGCCGTTTGTGGCGACGATCGGCACGTGAAAGGCGGAGGCCAACGAGCGCAGCGCCTCGTTGTCGGCCTCCTCGTCGCGGAGAAAGTGGCGCTGCAACTCCACGCAGACGTTCGACGGGCCGAAGATCCCCACGAGGCGATCGACCAGGCCGCCGACGCCGTGGCGCCCGCCGCTGAGCGCTTCGCGGCCGACAAGCGCCACCATCCCGGCCGCCTGGCCGTCGAATTCTTCGAGCGCGAGCGCCCCCTCGCCCTTGGGCGACCTGAGGTTCATCCGCGTCAGCAGGCGGCAGAGGTTCTGGTAGCCGGTGGCGGATTCGATGAGGAGGGGGAGGCGGAAAGCCGCGTCAATTGTCACCTCAGCCCCGACGATCGCCCTGATGCCCGCCGCCGCGGCGGCCTTGTGGAACCGGGGCATGCCGTGGACGCCGTCGCGGTCGAGCAGCGCGATGGCCGGATAGCCCAGCTCGGCCGCGCGCTCGACGAGCGCCTCGGGCAGCGAGGCGGCTTCGAGGAAGCTGAAGGCGGAGGCGACATGCAGTTCGACGTGGGACATGGTCTCCGACTCAATCCACAATCCCATCGACGAACCACCGATCCCGCGAGCGGTCGCGGAAGATGCGGTAGACGCCGCCGTCGGAGAGCGCCACGTCCCACTCGTCGCGACTCCACCCTTCGATTCGCAGCGCTCGCTCAGGGCAGGCTCCTTCCCCTTTGATGAGCCACCAGTCGCCGGAGGTCCGCCACGGCCCGGCCGACGCCGCTACCGATCCGCCATCGAGCCCCCGCCGCTCCGTCGTCACGCGGACCGGCTTCCCCGCCTGCACCATGACCCGGGCCGGCACCGGCACGCGGAAGCGATGGAACCCCGGCCGCACTTCTCTGTCCGCGCGCATCGGACCCTCGCCGGCCGATTCGGGCTCGCCACGGCTCCACCCCGTGAAGCGCGTCATGGCAAACGCGCCGGGCCGGTGGGAGTCGACCAGCGCGGCGGCGCCGACGCGGCTCTCGCCCATCAGCGCCGACAGCCTCGCCAGCAGCGTGGCCATCTGCTCGGGAAAGGGCCGGGCGCGCGCCAGCAGCGAGAACTGCGTGATGCGGGCCGGCGCCGCGTCCACGCGGAGCGCCAGGCGGTCGACGCCGCCGGTGAGCGGATGTGACTCGAGGTGCAGCAGCAACAGCGTCCGCAGCACTTTCGGATCGCGCATCGGCGCCGGCAGCTGCAAGTCGCGCGTTTCCGTTTCGCGCGACACGAGGCGGCACGAGAGATGAAGCGCCACGGCCGCCAGGTCCCTCGAGGCCAGCCGTTCGCTGAGCGGCTCGCAGACGCGCGCGAGCACGAAGGAGAGCGGCTCCAGCCCTTCCACCGGCCACTCCAGATCCAGTGCCTCCTCGATCGGCGCCTCGGTCTCGGTGGCAACCAGCGGCTGCAGATCCTCTCCGCGCGCCAGGCGGCGCCAGGCCACGCCGTCCTGCCCCAGCCGCTCCGACAGCGGCCGGGCGGGCAGTTCGGCCAGGTCACCAAGCGTCCTCAGCCCCCAGCGCCTGAGCAGATCGATCACCCGCTGGCACTGGTCGTCGGTCCCGTACAACTCCCTCGGATACTGCCGCAGCACGCCAAGCGGCAGCGGCGCCACGGCCCGACGCTCGCCGCCCGGCGGCACGACGATGATCCCGGGCCGCGAGAGCGCCAGCAGCAACGCCGCCGTCCGCGTGGGCGCGATGGCAATCTGCGGGCTCAGCCCGCGCTCTTCCGCCGCTCGCGTCAGTTCCTCCCCGATATCCGCCGGCGTGCCGAGCAGCCGCCCGAGGCCACCGATGTCGAGCGACACCAGCGTGTCCCGGTGCGCCTGCACCCGCGGCGAGAACTCCCGCACCAGCGCGTCGAGCGACCCGGCTGCGCCGCCGTCCGCCGTGACATGAGGCGTCGCATCAGCCGCACGCCTGGCTGCCGCAAACAGCGAGAACTGCGACGAGGGCTGGAAGAGGCAGGCGAACATGGGGTTATGTCCTGGCCTCCACACGGCACCGGCCATCGTCGGCGTCGCGGGCGCAGACGATGCGCGCCTGGATGTCCAGGCCGCGGAACAGGGGCGGCGTCCACAGCCCCGGCCGGGCCGTCGTCAACTGGATGCTCACGCCGGAGGCTGAGCGCGCGATGGGCGCGGGGCCGAGGAGCAGGCAGGCTGTGCGGCTCCCCTCGATGACGCGCTGCAGCCGGAACCAGGTGGTGAACGGCAGGCGGCGGATGGTCTCTGAGGAGATCTCGGCGCAGTCGATCACGACCAGGTCGAAGCCGCCCGCCTGCAGCACCAGGTTGAGCGCCTTCACGGCGCGGTCCATCACCCGGTCGGCCTGCCCTTTCGCCTGGATCGACAGGGGCCCGACCGTCATCCCTTCGCCGCGAATCCAGAGCAGGCGCTCGAGCGTCACGCCGCAAGAGGCCGCCGATTCGGGATCGAACGTGTCGAGCGGGTCAACAAGGGCGGCCAGTTCCCCGCGCCCCGTGGCCGCGGCAAGCGCCGCGCACATCAGCGTGGTCCGCCCCGACGACCGGGGGCCGACGATTTCCGACATCCGGCCGCGGGGCAGCCCGCCGCCCAGGCGCGTGTCGAGGGCGGCCAGGCCGGTGGGCAGGACCCGGTCGGATGGTGCGGGAGCCCGGTTGGCCGAGTTGGCGTCACCTGTCGGCTGGAGGGTGCGGTCGAGTTTTCGGACCCGCAGCAGCGCTTCGAGGTCGGCGCGGGCCAGCGAGGTCTGTGCCATGGTTGGGTTCCTCGATATTTCGCTTTTTCTTCGCTTACGAAACTATAGCGAAAGTCGAGCGAACAATCAAGAGTCCCCCCGCGTGCTACCATGAAATCCCATCTTTGCCATGACCGACTCGACCGGCGCCGCCGGACCTTCGCCCGCTGTCCCCGGTGCCGCCGCCCCCGACGCGCGGGTGGAGCCTTTCTCCCCCTCCCGGGCGCTCCGCCGCCTGGCTGCCGCGTTCACCTATCCCGACTTCCGCAACCTGTGGTTCGGGGCCTGCACGTCGAGCATCGGCACGTGGATGCAGAGCGTCGCCCAGAACTGGCTCGTGCTGACGCTCACCGGCTCGGCGTTCTATCTGGGCCTGGATGCGTTTCTCGGCCAGCTGCCGATCATGCTGTTCACGCTGGTCGGCGGCGTCGTGGCGGACCGTCGGGATCGGCGTCGGGTGCTGCTGACGTCGCAGTACGTCCAGATGACGTCGGCGTTCACGCTCGCCGTGCTCGTCTTCCTGCACGTCGTGCGGCCGGCGTCCGGGGTGGCCGGCCAGGCCGTCTCGATGACGGTCTGGTTCGTGCTGGGGCTATCGTTTGTCAACGGCTGCGCGCAATCCTTCGGCGGCCCCGCCTACCAGTCGCTCGTCCCGTCGCTCGTCGAGAAGAAGGACCTGCCGAACGCGATCGCGCTCAACTCGATCCAGTTCAACCTGGCGCGGATCATCGGGCCGCTGCTGGCCGGCCTCGCCTACGCCACGCTCGGCACCGTCTTCTGCTTCACGATGAACGGCCTGTCGTTTGTCGCGGTGATCGTCTCGCTGCTGCTGATCAACGTCCCCCCGCGCGAGCCGCTGCCGCCGCAGCCGATGCTGGAGCAGTTGCGCGGCGGGTTGCAGTACGTGCGACGCGAAGGGCCGCTCCTCGGCCTCACCGTGGTCGCCTTCCTGACGACCTTCCTCGGCATGCCGCTGATGACCCTGCTGCCGGTGATGGTGCAGAAGGTCTACCACCTCGGCGTGGCGCAGTACACGTGGATGATGGCGTTCCAGGCGGGCGGCGCGGTGCTCGGCGCGTTGATTGTCGCGTGGATCGGGCGGTTCAGGCGGATGGGGTCGGTGGCGCTCGTCGTCCAGGCCGGCCTCGGCGCGGTGATCGTCGCCTTCGCCCTCTCGCGGACGCCGATGATCAGCTACGGGCTGCTGTTTCTGGCAGGGCTCGGGCAGATCGTCGTCTTTTCGATGGCGAATTCGATCGTGCAGCTCATCGTCCCCAACCAGATGCGGGGACGGGTGATGAGCATCTACATGGTGTCGTTCCGCGGCGGCATGCCGCTCGGCAGCCTCACAGCCGGCGCGCTGGCCAACTTCTACTCGGCGCCGACGGTGCTGGCGGTGAACGGCGTCCTGCTGATGATCGTGGGCGTGGTCGTGCTCGCGACCTACAAGAACCTCAGGAACATCTAGACGGCGCAGCGGCCGGCACCATCCTGTCCGCTATGGACAGGCCCAGATCGATCGAGAGCCGGGCGCCCGCCGGAGCGGCGGGCGCCTTCTGCCATCAGCCCTCAGCCTTCAGTCCTTGACCAGCGTCAGAGCCCGTTGATATCGTTCACGCGCCTCCGGAGGTCGCGTCCCATGTCGCACCGGCTGATTCGTCGCGTCCTGATCCTGGCGTTGTCGTTCGGCGTCCTCGTCGCCTCGCTGCACGGACAGCCGCCGCCCGCGCGGGGCCCGGCAGCTGATCAGCCACCGCCGAAGGATCTCCGGCCGCTGCTCTCGCCGCGGCAGAGCGAGATGCGCCTGGTCACGGTGCGCTACACCCTCGACCGCGCCACGCTCAACGGCAACTACCTCGGCGGCGGCCGAAACCGGGGCGGCCGCGGCGGCGCAGCCGTCACGCCTCCGGAACCGCTCTCGCCGAACCGCATCGCGCGCCTGAAGCGGTTCGACCTCGACTGGCAGACGGCGCTCGCGGGCCTCGACCGCGCGGCGCTGACCCCGGCCGGCCGGGCTGAGCTCGAGACGCTCGAGGGCACGGTCCAGACGAACCTGCATCAACTCGACGTCGATGCCATTACGCTCGCGCGCCTCACTCCGTTCGTCCCCTTCGCCCCGGCGATCGTCCGCCTGGTCGAGGCCCGAATCCGAATGGAGGATCTCGACCCGGAGAAGGCGGCTGGCACGCTGACCGCCGTGACGAACGAGGTCACGCGCGTTCGCGCCAGCCTGGAGAAGGGCGGGAGTGTGTTACCGGGCTCTGTCCCGACCGCTAAGGACCTGGCGGCGCGGGTGCCGGCCGCCGTTGACCAGCTCCGGTCGAGCCTCAACGAGTGGTTCACCTTCTACAACGGGTACGACCCGCTCTTCACCTGGTGGAACGGGCTGCCGTACAAGAAGGCCGACGCCGCGCTCCAGTCGTACGCGGCGTTCCTCCGCGAGAAGATCGTGCCCTCCGACGGTGCCGCGCCGGAGGTGCCGGCTGCCACGGCCGTGGCCATCGCGCCGGCGGCCCCGCCGAAGTACCCGTCAGTCCCCGATCTCAAGGAGCTCATCTCGCTGCCCCAGGACGAAATGACCGACATCGTCCAGCGGTTCCGTGGACCCGTGCGCAGCGGCCGCGGCGACGCGTCACAGGCCGGCGCGCCCCGCGACAAGGCGTTCTACGAGGCCTGGCTGAAGGCGCTTCGCACGCTCGACTTCGACAAGCTCTCGCGCAACGCGCAGGTGGACTACCTCTACATCAAGAAGATGTCCGAGCAGCAGATCGCCCGCGCGGGCGTGACGCTGCCCGACGACCCTCCGCGCAAGGCCGACGCCTCGGGCCTCCCCGGAAAGGCACGCGGCCGCCAGGGCCTCATCTTCGACCTCCAGGACGAACTGATCCCCTACACGCCGGAGGAGTTGATCGCGATCGCCGAGACGGAGTTCGGGTGGTGCGAGGCGGAGATGAAGAAAGCGTCGCGCCAGTTGGGCCTCGGCGACGACTGGAAGGCCGCGCTCGAGAAGATGAAGGGGATCCACCCGCCGCCGGGCGGCCAGGTCGGCGTCATCCGCGACCTCATGTTCGAGGCGGTCGACTACCTCCGCACGCGCGACATGCTGACCGTGCCCGCTGTCGCCGCCGAATCACTGCACATGATCATGATGACGCCCGAGCGGCAGCTCGTGAACCCCTTCTTCACGGGCGGCACGGAGATCAGCGTGTCGTACCCGACCGACACGATGGAGTACGACGCGAGGCTTCAGAGCATGCGGGGCAACAACACGCCGTTCTCGCACGCCACGGCCTTCCACGAGATGATCCCGGGCCACAACCTGGTCTTCTACACGAGCGCCCGCTCCCGGGGCTACCGCCCCGCGCTCGGCGGCAACAGCCCGTTCTACACCGAGGGCTGGCCGGTCTACTGGGAGCTGACGATGTACGACATCGGCTTCCACGACACGCCCGAGAAGCGGATTGGCGCCCTGTTCTGGCGGATGCACCGCTGCGCCCGGATCATCTTCTCGCTCCGGTTCCACATGGGCGACTGGTCGCCGCAGGAGTGCGTGGACTTCCTCGTCGATCGCGTCGGCTTCGAGCGCGAGAACGCCATCGGCGAGGTGCGGCGCTCGTTCCAGGGCGACTACGGCCCCCTCTACCAGGCGGGGTACCTGCTGGGGGCTATCCAGCTCCGCGCGCTGCGGAAGGAGATCGTGGACTCGGGCGCGATGCCGCAGAAGGCGTTCCACGACGAGATCCTGCGCCAGGGCAACATGCCGATCACGCTGCTGCACCTGTACTTCAGCCGGCAGAAGCTGACACGCGACATGGCGATCGACTGGAGGTTCTACGGCCAGACGCCGGCGCGCTGACGGGTTCTACTTCGCGAGAGAATCGAGCCGCAGCCAGGCAGCGGCCGCGCTCAGCGGCACGCCGGCATCGTGCCATCGGGGTTGGCACGAATGACGCCCAGCGCGGCTGCGGTGGCGAGGTAGCGGCCGTCCGGCGCGAACAGGCGCACCCTCAGCACGTGCGCGCACTGCTGGACCCCCTGTCCACCGAGATACACGGTCTGAGTGAAGGCCCCGGTCGCGTCGGGAAAGGCCCGATCTCCCTGCTGGTACCACCGGTCCGTGAACAGATCGACGCGCAGGAAACTCCCCGCCGGCGCGTCGAAGACCCGGCCTTCGAGCGGCGCCTCGATGCCCTGGGTGACGACCGGCACGCCGCGCGTCGGAGCCAAGATCTCGACGCGCGGCCGACCACGCGCCTGGTCGGGCCGCACCGCGGGCGGGGACTTGCGCGCGTAGATCGTGATCGCGCGCAGCAGCCTCGGTTCAGGCACGCGCGCCAGGAGTTCGTATCCCCGCTCGAGTTCGGGGCGGATGGCCCGGTGCAAGGCCAGGACGGGCGCCTCCATCCCGCTGCCGTCGAACACCACGTAGTCGTAGACGCCGTCGCGCACGGCCGCCGCATAGGCGGCGGGCCCTTCGAGCTGGCCGTATCGCAAGTAGTAGGCGTCCTGGATGTTGTGTGGAGGCAGCGCGGGCTGATCCTCTTTCAGGTAATAGCGCAGTGCCGGATCGTCCACGAGAACGGTCGTCGTCGACGCGATGCGCCCCTCGAAGAAGGCCAGCGCCGGATCCACGTCCGGCCAGAACACGTGCCCGGGCGTATCCCACGACCGATCGGCCGCAGCCACGCCCGCCGACAGCAGTCCGACGGCCAGGACGGCGACGACCGCGTAGGCCCTTCGGCCCACCACTCGAAGCGCCTCGAGCAGGCCGGCCGCCGACAGCGGGACGAGAAACAGCAGCGCGTAACTGGCCTGCTTGTAGAAGCGCGGGCCGAGGAAGCCAGAGATCGTCTGGAACCCGAGCAGCAACCCCACACCAAGCCAGAGCAGGGGCACAACGGCCCAGCCGATCGCCGGGCGCAGGCGCCAGGCCAGCAGCGCCACGGCGACGAGCAGCCAGAGGTCGAGCCGGCGAAGACCGTAGGCCTCGACCCACGAGGTGGAAGCCTGTGTGGCATCCAGCATGCGGTAGTAACCGACGAGCACCCAGAGGTCCGTCCAGTAATACGCGGCGTACGCGGCGCACGCCAGCGTCAGCGCGCCGCCGAAGAACACGACCGCCCGCCAGTTCCGGCGCAGCGTGAGCAGCGCCAGCGGCGGGAAGAAGATGGCCACGAGGTACTTGCACAGGAATGCCGCGAACAGGGCGCCAGCGGCCGCCAGCCACAACCCCTTGCGCCCCTCGTCCCAGGCCTTCGCGTAGAGCCACAAGCCCACGGCGAAGAAGAAGATGGCGCCCGAATCGTAGGTCGCGATGCGGAACGCCCAGACGGGCGGGCTCGCCACGGCGAAGATCGCGGCCGACGCCAGCCCGGCCTGCCAGCCGAACAGCCGCCGCGCGAAGCCGAAGACGGCGAGCACGGTCAGCGTGCCGAGCGCGGCGCTGAACAGCCGCAGCGCGAACAACCCGCCCGCGCGCCAGGCGAAGGCCGCCATCGTGCCCCACAGGTACCATCCCATCGAGTACCGCAGCGGCTGCTCCCACGGGTATTCGAAGTGGTTGCCGAGGAACATGTCCCCGATCGACACATAGATGCGTTCGTCCTGGAAGGCGGTGTTGTAGAGCGGATCATGCCCGCGCAGATAGAAGGCCCCGGCCAGGATCAGCCCGAGTACGAACCAGCCAGCTGCCGGCATCCTCCAGAGCTGCGGCGTCCTTGGACGTGGGTCCCGTTCGGGCATGTCAGAAGGTCAGAAGTAGCGGCGATAGGCCACGGCGGCCGTGTTTCGCCGGAATGCGTTGAACACGTTCAGGTATCGGTACTCGACGCGCAGTTCGTTCTTCGGCCCGGGGTGCCAGAGGAGACCGGTCGCGAAGGTCCCAGCGAACTGGACGTCGCCGAAGCGCTGCGTGGTGGTCTCGACGTTCTGCGAGCCCGCGCTGCCTTCGACGAAGCACTCGCCCCGGTCGTGCGCGAGTCGCCAGGCCGCTCGCCCGGTGGCGAAATTGGTGAGGAACTTCGTGGGGCTGAAGTAGCCGCCGCTTCGCCGCTGTCCGGGGGCGGACGGCTGCGCCGAGGCGTCGAAGCCGAAGCTCAGGTAATCCACCGAGTACCCGACGCGCACGTAGGGACGGTCCCCGTTCAGTGTGACGCCGACGCCGCCGCCGACGTTCCACCGACCGTTCGCGTCGAGGCCGCGGCCGGTGTAGGCGCCGCCACCGACCCTGGCCGTGACGTCTATATGCCGGCGCAGGCTCGAGTACCCGATCGACGCGTAGGCGAGGTTCGACCGCACCTGCCCGACAAGCGCGCCGTCGATGTCGAGGCCGCGTGTCGAGACCATCGTGTCCTCGACCGCCTCGCGTCGGGCTCCCGCCACGAGCGTGACCGAGCTGCGGCCACGGTAGGCCACCTCGACCGCGCCGTCGGCCTCCATCGGCACGCCCGCCTGGTAGCGCTCGCCGTCGGCCTCGGCGTGCAGGCGCCAGCTGTCGTTTCGCGTGTCGAACGACGCGCCAAGCCGCTCGGAATCGAAATCCCCCTGTGGGCCGGCGAAGAAGGTCGGGCTGAACCACGCCCCGACGCGCCCGCGCGCGCCGACCGGGGCCGACGCGGCGGCGACCGGCCGCACCAAGGAGAGGCCCGAGCGGTCGTCGCGCCAGGAAAGCCCGGCCTCGGCCCACCAGCTCAATCCCCGCAGCGCGTTGCCCTCGATCTGATCGAACTCCTCGTAGCTCGGACCGTCGGGGATCTTCCTCAGCGCGTCGAGCGCTTCGTCATAACGCGCGAGGCCGACGTCGGCGCGTGCCAGCGTCAGTAGCGCGTATGGATTGTTCGGTTCCTGCTTCAGGGCGCGGAGCGCCAGGTCGCGCGCCGTCTGGAATTCGTCGTTCCAGACCCTGATCTCGGCCGTGCCCCGCAGCGCCGCCACGTTGGCCGGGTCTGCCGCGAGGACCGTGGCGAAACCGTCGAGCGCGGCCGCCGTACGCCCGCTCCAGGAATCGAGTTCGGCCAGCGCCGCGCGGGCGCGGAGGTTCGCGGAATCGATGCGGAGCGCCCGGTCGAACAGTTCGCGGGCTCTGCCGCGGGTGGCCGCGGACCACGACAGCATTTCGCCGAGTTGGGCGAGCCGCGCAGCATCGTCGCGCCTGAGGGCCACCAGGCGTTCCAGGTAGGGCAGCGCCTCCCGCCAGCGGCCCGACGCCTCGAGCGCATCGACCGCACCCGAGAGCGCCTCGATCTGGTCGGGCTCGTCGCCGAGCACGGCGACAAACAGCGGGGCAGCTTCGGCGAATCGGCCGGCGGCCAGGGCCTGTCGCGCCTGCGCCAGCCGCACGTCCGCCTGCGGGGCCGCCTGCGCGTACACGAGTCCGGCGCCGCCGCCGGCAATCGTCCACATGCCGAGCACGACGGCCACGGCGGCCATCCACGCGGCGCGGCGGGTGGTCATCGCGACCTCGCCTCGGCCTGCGACGAGGCCGTCACGTGCAGCATCTGGCCGTGTCGCTCCGCCACCTTCCAGAACAGGTGCTTCGCAATCGCGTCCTGGTCCACCTCCGCGATGCGATCGAAGCGCACGCCGTTGGCGAAGCGCGTCCGCCCGTTGACGTCGATGGAGTCGTGCCGCACCACCTGGCCCGACGCGACGACCCGCCGGTCGCGCAGCTTCAACTCGATGTCGAGCCTCGTCCCGATCGGAATCGCCGCCGTCAGCGTCACCGACATCCCCGTGCGGTTGAGATTGCGCGCGAAGGCGTTGTCGGTCACCACAGTTCCTTTGGCGTTGGGGTACGAGAACCGTACCGGGATTTCCAGCAGCCCCGGGAAGCGGTAGGCGACGCGCAGTTCCTCCTGCCGGAGCGCCTTGACGAGCAGCGGCCCAATCAGGAAGAAATAGAAGATCGCCCACGCGAGATTGACGACGACGGCCCAGAACTCGTAGCCGGGTGTGGCGTGCCACAACCGCCAGAAGCCGACGGCAACCGCCGGCACGACGGTCAGTTCGACGACCAGCAGCAGGCGGACGTCGGTCCAGTGCGCGGCGCCCGCGCGCGATTTCGGGGTGACTGCGAACTCCGACTTCCGGTTGAACAGGCCCCGCAGGGAGCCCATCAGCACCGGCATCTTCAGTACGTTGAACTGCTCGCTCATCAGGAAGCTGCGCAGGCCGCGCTGGAGCAGGGCCGAGGCCGTCACGTTCAGCACGAGGTACGGCGTGAACAGCAGCAGGTACGTCTTCGGCACGGCGACCAGCGGGAAGATGCCAGTCAGCAGGCAGAAGATCGGCGTCACCACGTAAATGAGCTTCTGATAGCTCATCCAGTAGAAGTAGAACGAGGCGAAGTAGCACACGCGCTGCCCGAAGCTCAGCCCCTTGCTGAACACCGGGTTCTCAGCCCTGAGCACCTGCATCGCGCCCTGGCCCCACCGGCGCCACTGCGTGACGAAGCCGACGAAGGTCTGGGGCGCGAGACCCCGGGCCAGCGTGCGGTTGATGTAGGCCACCTGCCAGCCGCGCCGCTGCAGGCGCACGCCGGTGTGGATGTCCTCGGTAATCGTCTCGATGGCGAAGCCGCCGACCTCCTGGAGCGCGGCGCGCCGCAGCATGGCGGGACTGCCGCAGTAGTAGGCGGCGTTCAGGGCGTCCTTGCCCGGCTGGATAACGCCGAAGAACAACTCCTGCTGCTGCCAGGCATGCCGCGCCGTCCAGTTGGTCTGGTGCTGGAACGAATCGAGATTGTAGAAGTCCTGTGCCGCCTGGACGATGGCGACCTTGGGATCGGCGAAGAAGCCGATCAAGTCGTCTACGAGATCGGGCGACGGCACGTGATCGGCGTCAAGCACAACGATGAACTCGCCGGTCGTCCGCGCGAGCGCGGCGTTCAGGTTCCCTGCCTTGGCGTGCGACCGGTCGGTCCGCGAGAGGTACTCGCAGCCGAGTTCGGCCGCCAGTTCCTTGATGTCGGCCCGGTTGCCGTCGTCGAGCACGAAGGTGCGGTGCGGATAGCGGATCGCCATGGCACACGCGAGCGTATCGCGCAGCAGCATGGCCGATTCGTTGTAGGTCGGGACGAAGACATCAACGCTGCGGCCCCGCAGCGGCGGCTGGACGAAGCGGGTGCTGGCCTTCCAGGTCGTGGCGTAGAAGAGGATCGACTCGAAGAGATTCAGGCCTTCGGCGAACAGGAACAGGTAGAAGAACCAGAGCGCGGCCGGATTGACCGTGTAATAAATGCGCCAGTAGAAATACGGCACCATCGCGACGAGGCCGAGCAGGGCGAACGCGTGGCGGACAAGCGGCATACGGCGCGAGGGAGGCCGCACCGGGCGGATGCGGTCGTGGGGAGGTGATGGCGAACCCGCCGAGTCGTACTTGTTCATTCTTCAGTAGTTGTCGGCCGCCGGGCCGGGGGGCTTTAGGCTGGCCGCTAGGACCTCATCCGGCGGCGAATCACGCCGACCAGGCCGGCGAGGCCAGTGCCAAGGAGCAGCAGCGACCCGGGCTCGGGCACGGGCGTCATTGGACTGACTTGGATCATCGCATCCTGGAAATCACTATCGCCCTTGCCGTAGGTCGTGTCCTCGAAGCCGAGGGTCCAGGACGCGGTGTTTGGATTCTGGAACGCCAGCACCTGCGCGAGACCGCCGGGATTCAGCGAGTCCACGCTGTAGAACAGGTTTCCGTTGTTGGTGTCCTCGAGATAGAAGCCAAATGCGTTCGGGTCGATGCCGGTGAAGGTGGTACCCGTGTTGACGCCCCAGCCGCCGCTGATGGCCAATTCGCCTGTGATCGGGTCGAAGACGAGCTGGGCCGGCGTGGCCGACTGGTACTCGAGGCCCCGTGAATCGGTGGTGAAAAGATCGACTGTCGTGATCACGCCATTCGTCCCCTCCGACCAGAGTCCCATCGACGTGGCGCCGGCGTCGCCGGCGACCTTGAAGTCGAGCACCACGCTGACCGTGAGAGCGCCGTCCAGCGACCACATGCCGGCTGACTGCTGGTCTGTATTCACGTTGATGTTGGCGCCCGGATTCACGAAGTTGACCAGCGTCTGCAGCTCACAATTGGCGGCAGCACTCCCCCAACAGGGCGTGGCGGTGTCGTATGAACTGCCCACAGTGACCTGACGCTGGTTGAGCGGATTGATCGTGTCCGCGGCCGTGACCCCCGCGGCCATCAGGCCCGCCAGCACCGTCACGCCAGCAAGCAGGTTCTTCATCTCGCCCTTCCCCGTCACTCACGACAGCCCGAAACAGAGGGCCGGCGAATGACAGCCGAGTTCGCCATCGTTCCAAGCAAGTTGTGTGCCCGAGCCGTGAATATCAACCTACACAGCTCGGATATCTCGTATTCGGCGCGATTTCGCACTTACTGCTTCCTTTTGTTGCAGTCATTGGAATACAAAAGGTAGTCTGTATGGCGACTTTAATAGTGCATGTCTGCTTGGCGGCAGATTTTGTTCTTATCGCTCACGTCGGAGAGTCTCCTCGACGACGAAGCGGATGGCCGCACCGAGGCAGGCGCCAGGCAGGCTTCAAGCTACTGGCGCCGTCAGTCTGCGAGGCCCACCACCACCAGGTGCGTTACCGTCGCTCCCTTGACAGCGAGGTGATCGGCTCTCTCAGAAGACGAACGGTATCAGTCGCTTGGTCCGACTCGCGTAAGCCGCGTACTCCTGGTAACGGACACGAAGCAGCGCCTCCTCGGCCACGATGCGGACGGCCGCGCCAAGGCTCACGACCAGGGCCAGCCCAATTGAGAGCGCCGAGGGATGGCCCGCGGTGCTCACCCACATAAACAGGCACACGCTCGAGTAGATCGGGTGGCGGATGAAGCGATACGGCCCGGCCGTGACAAGGCCACCCTCAGTGGGCGTAGCCGTCGCGTGGAAGCTCCGGCGACCGAACGTGAGCCGCGCCCAGATCATGAGGGCCACGGCGACCAATTGACCGGCGGTCACGACAACCATCGGTGAGAGGACCGAGCCGCTCACAATGAGCCCGCCAAGCCCGGCGGCCATCATGACGTAGCCCCATCTCGACAGTGCGGCTTTCATCGGTGTCACTCCCTGGTCGGCCAGTCCGCCAATCGTTCCCGGTGCCGGCGCACGAACCACTCGGCGAGCAGCGGGCGGTACTCGCGCTGCCACTCGACAGGCAGCAGGAAGAAGTCGCCCGCCACCTCACCACGGCAGCGGGCGGCACCGCACTCGCACGGCCACGTCGTTCCATCCGCGATGTTGATGTTGTAGTCGATCGTGATCTCGTCGCCCCGAGCGATATCACGCCGCGCCACCAGGAAGGAGGAGCCGCCCTCATACCGTTCCCAGGCGTTCGGGTCGCAACTGTGGTTCACGTGCCGGTCCGGAAACCCGATCAGGACCACCCTCCCGTCGGGGTACGAGCAGTGATCCACCCGTTCGCCGAGATCTGCCCGAAGCGGCGACTCCGGCGTGATCTCCCGGACGACCGTGACCCGCCGGATGCGTTCGCCGGCGCGAAACGGGCGTGCCGCGAAGATCCCAAGGCCTTCGATGCCGGACGGTTTCACCTCGACGTCGGTCATCGCTCCAACTCCTCATGGCCCGAAGCCCGTAGCCTCAAGCCTTGAGCCTTCGTCCTTGAGCCCTGCCCGCCTTCGCGCGAAGCGCTTCGGCGGGTCCGCCGTAGCCTTGGCGGAGGCGGAAGCCCTGAGCCCTCTAGATCACCGTCCTCATCCACCCCGCCGTGTTGTGGAAGTTCACGATCGCGGTTCCCGGCGGGTTGATCGTGTCGCAGGCCGCGCGCTGCTCGTCGGTGAGCGTCATCTCGAGCACGGGCAGGACGTCCTGCAGCTGCTCCAACGTGCGGGGCCCGACGATCGGCGAGGTGACGGCCGGCTGGTCTTTGCACCAGAGCAGCGCGAACTGGCCGGGCGTCAGGCCGTGCTCGCGCGCGAGCGTGGCAAACCTCTCCCCCGCCTCCACGCCCCTCGGCGTCACCCGCCGCGAGTAGATGCTGTCCGGCTGTCGCGCCGCACGCGAGTCCGCGGGAACGGCTTGCCCCATCTGGTACCGGCCGGCCAGCACGCCTTGCGCGATGGGAGCCCAAGGCAGGAGCGCCAAATTGTATCTGAGCGCCAGCGGCACCAGCTCGTTCTCGATGCGCCGGTCCAGCAGATTGTAGGGTGGCTGCTCGCTGACATAGCGCGCCAGGCCGAGCCGCTCACTCGCCGCCAGCGCCTCCATCACCATCCACGCCGGATGCGTGGAACAGCCGACGTAGCGGACCTTCCCCGCCCTCACGAGGTCGGTCAACGCGCCGAGCGTCTCCTCGATCGGGATCTCCGGGCTTGGGCGATGAACCTGGTACAGATCGATCCAGTCGGTCTTCAGGCGGCGCAGCGAGTCATCGCAGGCGCGCAGGACGTGCAGTCGGGAATTGCCGCCGTCATTGGGGCCGCTGCCCGTCGGAAAGTGCACCTTGGTGGCGAGCACCACCCGGTCCCGGCGCCCGGCCAGCGCCTTCCCCACGGCTTCCTCCGACCGGCCGCCGTGGTAGCTGTCCGCCGTGTCAATCAGGTTCATGCCGGCGTCGATCGCCGCCGCCACGATGCGCGCGGCATCGTTGTCGGAGGTCGGCCCGCCGAAGTTGAGGGTGCCCAGGCACAGAGGGGACACGCGGACGCCGGTGCGACCGAGGACGCGGTAGGTCATAGTACCAGATTATAGGCTCATGAATCTCGCAAAGGTGTACGCGCGGCGCCTCGGACTGACAGCCCTTGTGGGCATCCTGGCATTGACCCCGACGATTGCGGGTTCTCACGCTGAGCCGCGTCAAGCCACGAAGGACGTTGCGCCCTCGTCGCTTCTCAGCCCTGAACAGAC
This sequence comes from uncultured Acidobacteriota bacterium, assembly GCA_963727765.1. Taxonomy (GTDB): domain Bacteria; phylum Acidobacteriota; class Vicinamibacteria; order Vicinamibacterales; family Fen-181; genus FEN-299. Next base: position 200,217 of record CAVSGZ010000007.1, on the reverse strand, counting down.
ACTCGAGCGCGTCGCCATCGCCGACTTGCAACTCTCCCCCGATGAGCGACTGGTCGCCTTCGTGGTCACTGACCCGGTGAAAGGGACCGAGCAGAGGCGCAACATCTGGCTTCTCAATACCGAGACCAAGGGGCTGACCCACTTCACGACTTCGCAGAAGTCGGACAGCCAACCGCGTTGGTCGCCGGACGGCCAGACCCTCGCGTTCGTGTCCACGCGGGGCGACCGGGCGCAGATCTACATGATCCGGATTGATGGCGGCGAAGCCGTGGCTCTCACAGAGAGCAAGACCCCTGTTCAGAGCCTCGAATGGTCCCGCGATGGGAAGCGCATCGCCTTCACGGCGAGGGTGCCCGATACCGATCTGCAGGAGAAGAAGGCGAAGGAGAAGGACGACGCCCGGGTCATCGACCGGGACGACAAGAACGCTGTGATCTACTTGATCGATGTCGAGTCGCGCCAAGTGCGGCAATTGACCGACGCGAAGTGGAGGGTGTCGAGTGTCGCGTGGCTCCCCCAGGGCGACCGCCTGATCGTCTCCGCCAGTGACGCTCCCCTGCCGGAGTGGAACACCAACCGAATCTACTCTGTCGGCGTCAGCGATGGCGGCATGCAGGAGATTGCGGCTCCGGCTGGTCCGTTCGGCAGCATCAAGATCTCTCCAGACGGCAAGACCATCGCGTTCGTGGGATCACGTGGCGACGGACCCGATCCGCACGATCTCCTGGTGATGCCCGTCGCCGGCGGTCAGCCCGTCAATCTGACTTCCACATCGATTGACCGTCCGATCGACGCGTTCGAGTGGCGGCGCGACGGGAGCTTCCTGGCCATCGTGACCACCGGCTTCAGACGCGCTTTCTATTCCATTACCGCAGACGGAAGAGCGCAGGCGCTGCCACTTGGGCCCATCCCTCCCGCAGGGTCGTTTTGCGCTGGAGCGCACGTGACGGCCTTCAATGCGCAAGAGACAACGGTGGCACCCGAGCTCTGGCTCGCCCGTCATGGGGGCGCGGCGGAAAAGGTGACGCAGTTCAACAAGCCGTGGGACGCCATCCCACTCGTGAAGTTGGAGATCGTCCACTATCGCAGTTTCGACGGCAAGGAGATTGAAGCGGGCATTCTGATGCCGCCAGGATACCGTGCGAGCACGAAGGTCCCGACCATCGTGATGGTGCATGGGGGGCCGACCGGATCCTGGGCAGACAGTTTCGATCGGTGGGGCCAGTTGCTGGCGGCGCGCGGCTACGCGATCCTCTACCCGAACATCAGAGGTTCAGTCGGCTACGGACACGACTTCATCGTCAGCAACCGCCATGACTGGGGCGGCGGCGACTGGAAGGACGTCCTGGCTGCCACGGATTTCGCGGTGAGCCAGGGCTTTGCAGATCCCGAGCGCCTCGGCATCGGCGGCTGGTCCTACGGCGGGTATATGGCCGCCTGGGCGGTCACGCAGACCAATCGCTTCAAGGCCTCCGTTTCCGGCGCGCCGATGACGGATCTCGCCAGCGAGTTCGGCACGGAAAGCCCGGGGGTGAATGCGGGCGATACGTGGGCGCTGGGCACGCCTTATGAGAACCAGGACCTGTTCATCAAGCGTTCGCCGGTGACGTTTGTCAAGAACGTCAGGACGCCGACCCTGCTCCTGAACGGCGAGGAGGACACGACCGATCCCATCGGCCAGGTCCAGCAGTTCTATCGGGGGCTCGAGCGCTACCATGTCGACAGTGAACTCGTGGTCTACCCGCGCGAAGGCCATGGCATCCGCGAGGAGAAGCACCAGGTCGACGTCCTCAACCGCGTCATCGCGTGGTACGAGAAGCACCTGAAGTAGGCCCCGTCGCGGTGGGAGCCGAGCGTCAGCGGACGGAGGAAGCGGCGGCTCGCGGCCCCTCCGCCCTCAGGCACAGACGACATTACTGGTAGTTCCCAATCAGGACGAATGGTGCCCAGTAGAAGGGATGTGAATAGCCTAACGCCTGTGGCGTCGGCCCTGAGCCCTCGACGGTCTCGACGCCGCGACCGGTTCGATCGCCCGCTGGCACGGCAGGCCCGTGCAGGAGCGCCATCTGAGCCTGGCGCAATGCCTCGGCCTTGCCCTCGGCCGGATGCTCCATCCACCTCGAATAGAAGTCGCTCATCAGCTTGCTGGTGCTCTCGTCGCTCACGTCCCAGAGCGTGGCCAGCACGGCCTCTGCGTCCTTCTGCTGGGCGATCATGCCGAGGCTGTCCATTTCCACGCCATCCCTGGACTTGTAGTCTTTCGCCGTGCTGCACGCGGAGAGGGTGAGGAGTTGCGTTCCGTGAAAGGCGACCGGCGAGTTCTCCATGTCGGAGAGGCCCCACGCATATCCCCTCGTATCCCCGGAGTGCTCGCCGCCCAGCATCAGATACGGTTCCTCGCCGCCGCCAGGCCCCACGACAAAGTGGCTGGCGATATGCACGACGGGAGCGCTCTTGCCGGTGCCCAGCTCTGCCTTCAACGCGTCAAGCGTGAACTGCTCATTGGACAGCAGCTTCCCCGTCATCGTGCCATGGGAGTCGGGCGCGGCGGGGTCGTGGACCACGGCATCAAGCTCCGGCATCACGCCGGGCAGCGGGGGCAGTCCGCCATAACTCTTGGACAGGCCCATCGCCAGCACAGAGGGCTGTGCCTGGCTCACGAGCGCTGGGTCTGTCATGTGGGCGTAGCTCTCAGGAGTGAAGAGCACGTTGTTGAAACGCTCGACCAGGTAACGCCGGCCGTCATAGAGAGCGGCCATCGGCAGATAGCGCAACGCGTCATCCACGGACCACAGCAATGTCGGGGCGCGGCCCTGCACACCTGAAGCCGTCTCCATGGCCCGCAACGCATCTTCGAGGGGTGCCACGAGCATGCCGTACAGCCGGGCCAGTTGCGGCCTGGGATCGGACGAGCGTGTGCCCAGCGCCTTCAGCGCCTCCAGCGCCACGGCGCGCAACTCCGACGGGCTGACCCCCAACTCGACCTTCCTTCGCGTATTGGCCGTGACCAGTATCACGTAAACCCGAGTCTCGCCAAACAGCACCCGAATACCCATCACCTGCGGTCCCAGTTTGGCCAGCGTGCCCTGTAGGGCGCTCGGCTCGGGGCTCTCGTCAACGGCGAGTCCGTTTCCTCGTTCGCCGCCGCGGTTCTCCACCAACTCGGGTTCGAATGTCCCAGTCATGAAGGCCAGGATTTCCCCTCTCTTCTGCTCGATGTCCGCCGGCCTTTCCCTCAGCCGAGCATCGTCCTCGGGAGTACGCGTCGCTTTCGCCTGGAGGCCGGCATAGTCGACATAGAGTTCCACCACGGCCCGAGCCATGCTCTCCAACGCCGGCAGGCTCCCCTCCGCACGCTGCTGCAGGGCCGTGAGTTTCAGGGGTTCAAACGCAGCCCCGGAACCAAAAGCACCACGAACCGCTTCTTTCAGCTCCTGCTCCTTGAGAAGATCGAGAACCTGCTCGGCTTCGCCGAGCCGGCCAGCCTCGATGAGGAGTTCCGCCAGCACTCGGTACGTCGCCGACTTGGATTGCGCGAATCCGGTCTGCAGCGCCTTGTCCAGGCTGGAGATGTTCCTGCGAACCTGCTGATAGGAGTTCACCGCCTCCTTCCCGAAGAAGATCGCCTCATCCCGGTGATTCTCCTTTCGGAAGCCGAACATCAGCGACGTCTCAATCCCCCCCTCTATTTCCGGATCGCCCACCGCCTTTGCCAACGACAAGGCGCTCAGCGTGCTGGCCAGTGCCTTCTCCGGCTCCCGGAGCGCCGAATAGGCCCAGCCGATGGTCATCACCGCCAGTGCCTCGCCGCGCTGATCCTTCACCTCGCGCCAGAGTGCCAACGCCTGGATGTCGAAGTCGAGCGCCTTGTCGGCGTCTTCCAGCAGTGTGTAGTCCCTGCCCATGTTGTTGAGCGTCATCGCCTGGCCGCGGAGGCTCCCCGTCTCGCGGAAGATCGACAGCGCCTGGGCGCCATACTCCAGCGCTTTGCGGGGCTGCCCCATGTCGGCGTACGCTCTCCCGATGTCGCTGAGCGCGAGCGCCTCTCCATTGCGCATGCCAGTCTCGCGCCATATCGGAAGAGCCTGCGTGTAGTAGTCCAGCGCCGTCTGGTGCTCCCCGAGGTCCCGACACAGCCGACCCAGGCTGTTCAAGGTGAGGGCTTCGCCCTGCCGGGTGCTGGTTTCCCGCCAGATCGCCAGCGCCTCGTTGTAGTCTTTCAGGGCCTTCTGCTTCAGGCCAAGATCGGCCGAGACACTGCCCCTGTCGTTCAGGGTCAACGCCTCGCCTTCTCGCACACCCGCTTCGCGCCAGAGCGGCAGCGCCTGACCAAAATACTCCAGCGCATTCCTGCCCTGGCCCATACCGGCATACGTTCTGCCGAGATTGTCCAGCGTGCTGGCCTCGCCGGCGTGCCCAATCGTCTGCCGCCAGTCCGGCATCGCCTCGTTCATCTCCTTGAGCGCCTTCAATTGACCCAGATTGTGGAGCTTCTGCCGCATGGTCATGTGCGTGGCGCCCTGGGTGTCGATCTCGTGCCAGATCGCCATCGCCTCGTTCAGGCGCTTCAGCGCCTCGTCGCGCTGCCCCAGGTTGTTGAAGGCCTTGCCCATGTCGTTGAGCGTGGTGGCTTCGCCCTGTCGGAGTTCGAGCGCACGATAGATGGGCAACGACTGGTCGAACGTGGCCAGCGCCTTCTCCTCTTGCCCCAGGTCCGTGTAGATTCGACCCATCGCGCTCAGCGTCATGGCTTGGGCGAGATTATTGTCTGCAGTCTTTGCAATGGGCAAAGCCTCGTCGAGGCAATCGAGCGCCTTCTGCATCTTCCCCGACATCCGGTACAGCGTGCCGAGAAAGACCAGTTCCGTCATCACGTCTTGCCGCTTGTTGCTTGCGCGCGCCTCGGTCAGCTTGTGCTCATGCTGCGCGATCTGACCCCGCAGCGAGAGCGTCTGGGCACCGGCAGCGAGCGCTGCCATCAGCAACCCGATGCCCACGCACATCCTGACGAAGAGTGTTTTCGTCGAGATCATCCTGCCCCCATCGCCCAAGCCTCTTCATCGGTCGGGCTCGCCCAATCACCACCCCTAAGACAGAGGATACGCGATATTCTGGCCCTTGAGCGTTCTGGCAGCCCGCATGTTGGGCTCAGCTTGCGGTGTTCACGACGCCCGGCGGCGGCGGGACGATTTGTACGCTGGTGGGCGCTCACGGACGGGCCCCCGCTAAGGCGGGTGCCTCGAGCCTGTGTTATCCTTGGCCTGCGGTGACTTTCGAGACGAGCCGCGTTCCGGCCCACGGGTCAGCCTGCCGCCGGCCGCTCGGCGCCGCCGCCCAAGCACGAGAACCGCCCCGGTTCTCCGTCGCGTTCTATCACGTTCTCAGCCCTCAGGATCTGTCCCGCGGTTCGACGTCGGGCGTGCGCGAACACGACCGTCGATTCGTTCATCGCGGTGAGGAGTCAGCCCAGTGCCCGATCATCGCATTCTTGAACATCCGATCCTGCCGCCCGCCGGTGAGGCCGACGTGCCATTCACCTGGCAGCGGCAGCCGATGCTCGCGCGCCCGGGCGAGACGATCGCCTCGGCGCTGTTCGCAAACGGCGTCCGCACCTTCGGCCATCACCCCAAGGACGGCGCGCCGCAGGGGATCTTCTGCGCCAACGGCCAGTGCGCCCAGTGCACGGTCGTCGCCGACAATCTGCCGGTCAAGTCGTGCATGGTCGTCGTGCGCCCCGGCATGCAGGTGCAGCCGCTCGACGGCCTCCCGGTCCTCCCCGACGTCGAAGGCGGAGTGCGGACGCACTCGATCGAGACGGTCGACGTCGAGTGCCTGATCATCGGCGGCGGCCCGGCCGGCCTGACAGCGGCCATCGAACTCGGCAAGGCCGGCGTCCGCGCGCTCATCGTGGACGACAAGCATCGCCTCGGCGGCAAGCTCGTCCTCCAGACGCACAAGTTCTTCGGCTCGATCGAGGCCTGCCACGCCGGCACCAGAGGCATCGACATCGCCACCAAGCTCGAGGACGAGGTGCGGCAGTTCGAGAACATCCGCATCTGGCTCAACTCGACGGTGCTCTCGGTCTTCTCCGATCGCCGCGTGGGCGTGCTGCGCGACAACCAGCAGTACTTCATCGTCCGGCCCGACATGCTGCTCGTCACGGCCGGCGCGCGAGAGAAGTCGCTCGTCTTCCCCGGCAACACGCTGCCAGGGGTCTACGGCGCGGGCGCTTTCCAGACGCTGGTCAACCGGGATCTCGTCCGCCCGACCGAGCAGTTGTTTGTTGTCGGCGGTGGAAACGTCGGTCTCATCGCGGGCTACCACGCCCTTCAGGCCGGCATCGGCGTCGTCGGTCTCTGCGAGGCGATGCCCGAGTGCGGCGGCTACAAGGTGCACAAGGACAAGCTGGTGCGGATGGGGGTGCCGGTCTACACGTCGCACACGATCCTGCGAGCCGAGGGACGCGACGAGGTCGAATCAGTCACCATCGCCGAAATCGACAAGACGTGGCGGCCGATCCCCGGCACCGAGAAGCGGTTCGAGTGCGACACAGTTCTGGTTGCGGTCGGCCTCGACCCGGTGGACGAGTTCCTGCACAAGGCGCGCGAGTTCGGCCTGCCGGCGATGGCCGCCGGCGACTCGGAGGAGATCGCCGAGGCGTCGGCCGCCATGTTCACCGGCAGGATCCGTGGCCTCGAGATCGCCCGCAAGCTCGGGCGCGACGTCGGCGAGGTGCCGCCCGAGTGGCACCGCACGGCCGAGGTCCTCAAGTCACGTCCCGGCATGACGATCGCCGAGGACATTCCCGAAGAGCGGTCAGGCGTCTTCCCCGTCTTCCATTGCACGCAGGAAATCCCCTGCAACCCCTGCATCTCGATCTGCCCGAACCACGGCATCAACATCGCGGGAGACGACGTGCTGGGGCTGCCCGAGTTCGTGGGCAACGCGTGCGACGGGTGCGAGAAGTGCGTGGCCATCTGCCCCGGCCTCGCCATCACGCTGGTGGACTTCCGGAAGGACGCTCAGCAGCCGACGGTCATCATTCCCTACGAGTTCTCGGCGAAGAAGATCAAGAAGGGCGACAGGGTCACGGTCCTCGACAGCGAGGGAACGGTGCTCGGCAACGTGGAGGTGACGCGCGTCCGCGCGCCGAAGGACGCCGACCGCGCGCTGCTCGTGCGGGTGACGGCGCCGGCCGAGGTCGCGCCGCGCATCGCCGGCATCCGCGTCCAGGATCCCTGGCAGGCCGAGCGCGTCGAGCGCTACGAACAGCCGGTCGGCGACGACGAGATCGTGTGCCGGTGCGAGCGGGTGACGGCCAAGGACCTGCGCCGGCTGATCCGGAGCGGCATCCGCGACATGAACCACCTGAAGGCGATCACCCGGTGCGGCATGGGCGCGTGCGGCGGCAAGACGTGCCCGAACCTGATCAAGCGCATCTTCAGGGAGGAGGGGATCCCGCCCGGCGAGGTCACGGACCTGACGCGGCGGCCGCTGTTCATGGAGGTGCCGCTCGGCGCCTTCGCAGGCGTGGTGGCCGGAGAGACGCCCATCAAGGACGTGCCGCGGCGACACGCCACCGATGCCCACGAAGGAGGCATGTAATGAGCCTCCAGGTATTCGACGCCATCATCGTCGGCGCCGGCAGCGTGGGGCTGCCGACGGCGATGTTCCTGGCCGAGGCGGGCCTCAAGCCTCTGGTCATCGACCAGTTCGCGAGCGCCGGCCAGGGCAGCAACAAGTGCGCGATCGGCGGGATCCGCGCGACGCACTCCTCGCCGGCGAAGATCCGGCTCTGCCTCGAGTCGCTGCGCATCTTCTCGACGTGGCAGCAGTCGCACGGCGACGAGATCGAGTGGTTCCAGGGCGGCTACGTATTCGTCGCCTACCGCGAGCAGGAAGAGCGCTCGCTGAAGGATCTGCTCAAGATCCAGCAGAGCTACGGCCTGAACATCCGCTGGCTCGATCGCGACGAGATGATCGCGCTCGTGCCCGACATCAACCGCGAGGGGCTTCGCGGAGGCACTTACTCGCCCGAGGACGGGTCGGCTTCGCCGATGATGTCGTCGGCGGCGTTCTACCGGAGAGCCGTCGAGCTCGGCGTGCAGTTCCGGTTCGGCGAGCGCGTCACGGGCATCATCCAGCGGAAGAACGGGGTCGTCGGTGTTCGCACCGACAAGGGCGGCTACGCCACCGAGACGGTGGTCAACGCCGCGGGCGCATGGGCCCGTCCGCTGGCGCAGTCGATCGGCCTCGACACGCCGGTCGTGCCGGACAGCCACGAGGCCGGTATCACCGAGCCGGTGGCACGGTTCCTCCACCCGATGCTGGTCGACATCCGTCCGACCGCGGGGGCGCGCAACTACTATTTCTACCAGCACAAGCCGGGCGGCCTCGTGTTCTGCATCACGCCCGACCCGCCGATTGTCGGCACCGACCGGCGCGAGACGTCGGCCTACCTGCCGATGATCGCGGGGCGGATGGTGGATCTCGTGCCGAAGGTGGCGAACATCAAAGTGCGGCGCACCTGGCGCGGCCTCTACCCGATGACGCCAGACGGCGCGCCGGTCCTCGGCTGGTCGAAGACGGTTGAAGGCTACGTGCACGCGGAAGGCATGTGCGGCCAGGGGTTCATGCTCGGCCCCGGCGTCGCCACGGTGCTGAGCCGAGCGATCCTCGGCCGGGACACGGCTGCCGACAAGACGATCCTCGACGAACTCCGGCCCACGAGGGAGTTCGGGGGGAGGAAGCGCTCAAATAGGCTCAGGGCCCAAGGACAGATATGTAGGGCGGTTCTTCAGGGCCGCCAAGTGACGCGGGTCAGAGTCACGGAGGGCCACGATGTCGCATCTGACCGTGCGTTCTGCCTATCGCGATCTCGCCGACAGGCTCAACCGGTTCCCGCAGGGGGCGCCGCCCACCGACCGCCTCTTCGACATTCTCGCGCTGCTCTTCAGCGAACGCGAGGCGGGCCTGGTGGCGCAGCTCCCCATCCGGCCGTTCACCGCGGCCGACGCCGCACGCCGCTGGACGCTGCCCGAAGCCGAGGCCCGGCGCGTGCTCGACGAGCTGGCCGGCCGCGCCATCCTGCTCGACATCGAGTCTCCTGAAGGGGTGACTACGTACGTCCTGCCGCCGCCGATGGCCGGCTTTTTCGAGTTCTCGATGATGAGGGTGCGCGAGGACGTCGACCAGAAGCTGCTCGCCGAGCTCTTCTACCAGTATGTGAACCTCGAGGAGGACTTCATCCGCGACCTCTTCTGCGCGGGCGACACCCGACTCGGGCGCGTCTTCGTGAACGAGTCGGCCGTGGCGCCGGAACTCTCGCTGCACGTGCTGGACTACGAGCGCGCCAGCGAGGTGGTGAAGACCGCCCGGGCGATCGGCGTCGGCCTCTGCTACTGCCGGCACAAGAAGCAGCACCTCGGCCAGGCGTGCGGCGCGCCGCTCGACAACTGCATGACTTTCAATACGGCGGCCGCCTCCCTGACGCGGCACGGCGTCGCGCGCCGGGTGGACGCCGCCGAGTGCCTGGATCTGCTCCAGCAGGCGCGCGACCGCGGGCTGGTGCAGTTCGGCGAGAATTCGCGCCGCGGCGTCTCGTTCATCTGCAACTGCTGCGGCTGCTGCTGCGAGGCGTTGGTCGCGGCGCGCCGCTTCGGGTTCCTGCACCCGGTCCACACCACCAATTTCATCCTCGAGATCGACCGTGCGAAGTGCGACGGCTGCATGAAGTGCGTGGACGCCTGCCCGGTGGAGGCGCTGGGAGTCGTGTCGGCCAACGATCCGAAGAAGCCGCACCGCAAGGTCGCGCGGCTCCATGAACAGGCCTGCCTTGGCTGCGGCGTGTGTGTGGCGACGTGCCGTGAGCGGGCGCTCCGCCTGGTGCCGCGTGCCGAGCGGGTGATCACGCCGCTCGATTCCACGCATCGCGTGGTGCTGCAGGCGATCGAGCGGGGCATGCTGCCCCAGTTGATCTTCGACAATCACGCCCTGGCGAGCCATCGGGCGATCGCCGCGGTCCTCGGCGCCATCCTGAAGCTGCCGCCCGTCAAGCGGGCCATGGCGAGCCGGCAGGTGCGGTCGAAGTACCTCGAGAAGCTGATCGCTAGAGCCAGTTGAGCAGGGCTGCCTTCGACGTCGCTCGGCCCAGGGAAGACCTGCTGCGAGCGTCGACCTCAGGCAGCGGTGTCCGTGAGTGCTAGGCCTGAAGCCGGAGGCCGTCGGCCCCTGGGTGGAGGCGGACACCAGCTCATCTGCCGTGTCTATATCAGTTGCGGTCCCGTCCTTATCGGCATAGAGTCGATCCGGGGTCATTCACAGACTCGAGTGCAGCGGTGGCGGGCGGCGGTTTGCTTCGCCCACCGATCAGAATGGAAAGGTACAGGTATGTCACACAGGATCGTCAGATTCTCCCTCGCGCTGGTTCCGAGCGTCTTCGTCGCCATTTGCCTGCTGGCGCTGTCTGCAGCGGGGAGCGCCGCACAGGACCAGGGGACAGCGCCTGCGAAGACCAAGGCCGCTCAGCAGACGTTCAGCGTGACCGGCTGCGTGCAGAAGGGCGTTGAGCCCAAGGGGTTCTTCATCAAAGCTGAAGACGGCAAGACCTGGGAACTGTCGAGCCGCACGGTGAAGTTCGCCGAGATCGTCGGCCAGAAGGTGATGCTGACTGGCTCCGAGGTTCACAAGTCAAAGGCCGCCGAAGCCAAGATGGCGAAGAGCGAAACGGCCGAAGCCGCCGGCCAGTCATACAGTGACATGAACGTCACAAGCGTGAAGATGATCAGCAGCACCTGCGGCCAGTAGGGGGCTGCCGCCGATCAAGCAGGCCATGGCGAGCCGGCAGGTGCGGGCGCGTGCCCCCCTGCCGGACCTATCCGTAATTCGTCACCGGTTCCGGTCCGATAAGAGATCCCAGTGAGGCCGGGTCAGTCCCAGCGGACCGACCCGGCTGAACGCTTTCTGTTTCGACAGGACACGCCGGACGCGCACTGAGCCCTTTGACGCGTCCGCTCACTGGGAGTCGCGCACACCAGCGTTCGACTTCGTCTCATCGCCGGGAGGATGAATGCGGACCTTACACGGCATCGTGATCGGTCTCGTCGTGAGTTCGAGCGCCATGGGGACGGGGTTTGCCCAGGCCCCTGCAGCAGATCGTCTCGTGGTCGTCCAGGACGAGAGTTCGATGGAGCGGACGATCGAGCGCTACCTGGTGGACTCCCACAAGCTGATCGTGAAGGAGAAGACCGATTCGAAAGACCCGAGCGACATGTTCCTCGAACTCCCGTTTACGGCCGTGGACAATGGCGCCGCGTTCCGCATCGTGGTCGACACTCAATCCTCGAACCGCGACAAGGACACCGGGAAGGTCAAAGAACGGGCGGTCCTCATCACGTTGTATACCGGCGTCAAGGCGTCGCCGGCGAACAGGAGCGCCGTGGTCGCCATGCTGGACGACCTGAATCGTCGCAAGATCTTCGCCTCGTTCTACCTCGACACCGACGGCGAGATCCTGAACTGTTGGGTCCTCAACGTGCTGGACGTGGGGCTTCCCACCGAGTACGTCTACGATGCGATCGCGAGGGTCGATAGGCTCTGGCGGGAGTTCTGGCCGCAAGTGGCGCCGATCGTGCGGTAGGGACCGGATTCAAGGGCCGCGCCCGAGGAAGCCGATTGGTGGTTCGCGCCGCCTTCGGCCTTCCGCCTCCTGTGCGCGTCGAAGAACTCGAACACCGTCCCGATATTCTGGTCGACCACGCTCGAGTGGCTCCCGCCTCGCACCTCGATGTACTTGTGCTCGACGCCGAGACGCTTCATCTCCGCCACCATCACGCGCGACCCGGCGACGGGCACGACCTCGTCGGCGTCGCCGTGCACGACGATCTGCGCGACGTGGCGCATCCGCTCAACGGTCGCCGGATCGCCCCGGCCTGAGAAGCAGGCAACCGCGGCCCATCGGTCCGGGTACTTCGCGCCGAGATACCAGGCCCCAGCCGCACCCATCGAATGCCCGAGCAGGTAGATCCTGTCCTCATCTACCCGGTGAGACTGGCGGACCAAGTCGATCACGTGCAGCACGTCTGCCTCGCTCAACTCCCGCCTTCGCTTGATCGCGGGATCCTGTGACGAGGCCGGCGTGGTGCGGCCATAGCCTCCGTCGACGCGGTATCCGAGAGGCGCGACGACGATGAAGCCCCGCTCCTCCGCCGCGACCGGCATCTGGCGGTTCTCCCCCTGGAAGTAGCCGTCCTCGTTGATGCCGCTCCCGTGCAGGGCCACGACCAGCGGGCACTTCCGCGCGATGCAGAGCGCCGGCACGTACAGGTGGTAGGGCATGATCTCGCCCGTCTCCGGCATCACGTAATGGCGCTTGAAGTCGCCGGTCCGGTTCACGAACGGGTTCCGCCGCCGATCGAGCGCGGCCAGCGTCGCCTCGGCATCGGCCAGTTCCATTCCGAGATCGAAATACTCTGAATCGATCAGGCCGCGGTTGGCGCGGCGGATGTAGTCGCCCGGGTAGAGGAGGTCGGCTCTCAGCGCCTGCGCCAGGTCGCCTCCCGACCTGGCGCCGACGTCCAGCTTCTGCAGCCGGGCATCGAGGTCCTTCCACACCTCGATCGACAATCCGCGGGCCGCCAGCAGTTGCCCGCCCTCCGAGAGTTCGGCGACGACGACGTAGCGGCCGTCGGGGACCCCATTGAGATCGAGGTCGGCGAGAAACGGCGACTCCCGCAGGTCCCGTCCCACGCCATCGAACGTCCCGAGATCCTTCACGGCCTTGCCGACCTGGCTCTGTCCCGCCGCGAGCTGGGAAGGAGGGATCAGCCGGCGCAGCGCGATCCGAGCCGTCAGCGGCGCGGTCAACTCGAGAGTGGGCGCGTAGATCTGCTCGACGCGCAGCGTGAAGGGCTTCGACGGATCGACGAACAGCCGATCGCTGCGCAGGACGATCGACCCGGCGAAATCCGCCTCGGCGGTCCAGGGCCGGCCGTCGAGCAGCGACGTCCCTTTCACCAACAGCCGCCTGGCTTCACCGGTCCGCCCCAGGCGGATCGCTTCAGCCAGCGCGCGGTCCACGGCATCGATCTCGCGCTTGAGTTCGCCGTCGGGCTTGACGTCGGCTTTGAGGCGAGTGTAGGCGCCCTGCGCCGCAGCCAGGCTCGGGAGGGCCTGCGCAGCAGCCCGATGCGACAGGGTCAGCATCGCGACGCCGGCCAAGACGGCGACCACCAGGCGGAACTGCATTCGAAGCATTGGTCCTCCGCCGCCCGGTCAGGGCTTGCCCGCCGAAGCGCGCAGCGCGAAGGCGGGCCAGAGCCACGCCGCCCCGCGCACGCCGCTCGAATCGCCGTGCTTGGGCGGCACGAGCCGCGTGTCCACGCGGTCCGAGAAGACGTAGCGCGACCAGCGCGCCGGTACGTTGCGGTAAAGGCGCGCGATGTTCGACACGCCGCCGCCGAGGACGATGACGTCGGGGTCGATGATGTTGATGACGCTGGCAAGGGCGCGGGCCATCCGGTCTTCGTAGCGATCGAGCGTCGCCGAAGCGGCCGCGTCGCCCTCATCCGCCCGGCGCGCGATCTCCGCCGGCTCCAGCGCCGCACCGGTCGCCCGTTCGTGGTCGTGCGAGAGGCCCGGCCCGGAGAGGAACGTCTCGACGCAGCCGCAGCGGCCGCAATAGCAGGACGGGCCCGGCAGCTCATCTGGCAGCGGTCCGGGCAGCGGGTTGTGGCCCCACTCCCCGCCGATGGCGTTCGGACCGGTCAGTACCTGCCCGTTGACGACGATGCCGCCGCCGGTGCCCGTGCCGATGATGACGCCGAACACGCACGCCGCGCCCGCCGCCGCGCCGTCGCTCGCCTCCGACAGCGCGAAGCAGTTGGCGTCGTTGGCAAGTCGCAGCGGGCGGCCGAGTCGCGCCGACAGGTCCTCGGCGAGCGGCCGGTCGTTCAGCCAGACGGAGTTGGCGTTCTTGACAAGACCGGTGGCGGGCGAGATCGCGCCGGGCATCCCCACGCCGACGCTGGCGCGCTGGCCTATGGCGTGCTCGATCTCGCCGACCAGCGTCGCGATGGCGGTCAGCGTGCCGGGATAGTCGTGGCGCGGCGTCGGGACGCGAAGCCGGACGGGGATGCTCCCGTCGTCTGCGAGCGCGATGGCTTCAATCTTGGTGCCGCCGAGATCGACGCCGATGCGGAACATGCGGGCGGTTCCGTGTGGTGAGTCAGACGGCCTCTAGCGCGGGTTCTTCGAGTCGTCCTTCGGCTCGTCCTTCGAGCCGTTCTTCGACTCAACCTCGTCCTTGAACCCTCGGATCGCCTGGCCCAGCCCCTTGCCCAGCCCGGACAGCCGGCTGGTGCCGAACAGCAGGAGAATGATGGCCAGGATCAGGATCAGCTCGGGAACACCGATTCGCATAGCTCACTCCCCTGTCTTCAGGCGTGTTGGTACGATAGCACAGCCCGCTTCCCCGGACCGCCCTCCATCTACTGGCCGTCCCACTCAAACGCCATCGTCACCTTGACGTCGGGGTGCAGACTTTGCCGGACCGGGCAGGTGTCGGCCGCGCGCTGCAGCAGCAGCCTGTCCGAAGCGGCAGTGATTCGACCCTCCGGGACGGTGATCGTCGCCGTCAGTGCGCCGATGCGACGCAGCGGGACCGACGTCATCTCCTTGACCACCCTGACTCGCGTGCCGGCCAGATCCCAGCCGTGGCGCTTCGCGACGATCCCCATGATCGTCATCAGGCACGCTCCAAGCCCGGTCGCCGCGAGATCGGTGGGAGAGAACCTGTCGCCTCGTCCGCCGTTGTCGACGGGGGCGTCGGTCACCAGCGTGTTGCCCGAGGGACCGTGTGTCGCCTCGCAGTGAAGATCGCCAAGATATGAGACGTCGATTGTGACAGCCACCTGAGCCTCCGATGCGGACCCGCCGCACGGACCTCATGCTACCATGAGCCATTCGCTGTTCGGGTGTAGGATGGGCGCCATGATCTCGCGGCGCGACTTCCTCTCGCTGACCGCCTTGTCGGCGACTGCGACAGCCGGCCTCAGCTTCGTTCCTTCGCCCGCCTGGGCGGATTTCCTGACCTCCCCGCAGGATGACCTCCTGCGCCTCGCCCCCCGGGCGCGCTACTGGACAACCTCTGCCATGGCCGGCAGCCACTGCTCGGCTTGCCACGCGACGCTCCCGAGCGCCGCCGCCGCGCACGCGCACGACGCCACGACTATCCGGTGCCTGCTGTGCGCACAGCAGTGCGACATCCTGGTGGGCCAGCGTGGCAGGTGCCGAGCGCGGGTGAACGTCAAGGGCGAGCTTCGCAGCCTCGTCTACGGGCGGCCGGCGGCGGTCCACATCGACCCGATCGAGAAGAAGCCCTTCTACCACTTCCTGCCGGGCGCGAGCGCCCTCTCGTTCGGCACATCGGGCTGCCCGCTCCACTGCAAGTTCTGTCAGAACTGGGAACTGTCGCAATCGACGCCGGGCGATCTCGAGGCGCCGTTCACGCCGGCCATCGACATGGCCAGCACCGCCGTCTCGCGCCAGACGCCGGTCATCGCGTTCACCTACAACGAGCCGACGGTCTTCACGGAATATCTGTTGGATGTCGCCCAGGCGGCGCAGGCGCAAGGCGTGCGCTCGGTGATGGTCAGCTGCGGGTTCGCAAGCGAGGCGCCGCTCGCCGACATCTGCCGCACGCTAGCCGCTATCAAGATCGATCTCAAGGGCTACAGCGAAGAGTTCTACCGCGCGGTGTGCGGCGCTGAGCTTCAACCGGTCCTGCGCAGCATCAGGCAGGTGGCCCGGAGCGGGCGCCACCTCGAACTGGTCAACCTCGTCGTCCCGACGCTGAACGATTCGGAGAAGTCGCTGCAGGACCTGGCGACGTGGGTGGCGGGCGAACTCGGGCCCGACGTGCCAGTGCACTTCACGCGGTTCCACCCCGACTACCAGCTCATGAACCTCCCGCCGACGCCCGTGGCGACGCTCGAGCGGGCCCGCGACATTGCGATGGCCAAGGGGATCCACTATGCCTACGTCGGCAACGTCCCCGGGCACCCGGGCAACAACACCTACTGCCCGGCCTGCAAGAAGGTGGTCATCAAGCGGGATAACTTCTTCGTCACCGAGATGCACCTGAAGAACGGCGCCTGCGAGTACCTGCAGGCAGCCGATCGCGGGAGTGTGGAAATGAGAAGGGTACTCGCCGTGGTGTCCGTCGTGCTGGCCATCGGCTGCCGGGGCGGACTCGGCGCGGCCGGTCAGGGCGGCCAGGATGTCCGCGAGCCGGCGGTGGCCGGCCAGTTCTATCCGTCCGACGCGCGGGCGCTGAACGCGATGCTCGACGCCGATCTGAAGGACGCGATGGCTCCCGGGGCGGAGGCCCCGGTCGCGATCGTCGCGCCCCACGCCGGCTGGGTGTTCTCCGGGCAGATCGCCGCGGACGCCTGGCACCAGACCGCCGGCCGGCAATACGACACCATCGTCATTCTCGGCACCAACCACACGGGCGCGGCGCACGGGCGCATCGCGGTGTATCCCGGCAGCGGCTTCCGTACGCCGCTCGGCGTCGCGCGCGTGGACACGGCGCTGTCGGCCGCGCTTGTGAAAGAGGATAGTGACTGCGTGGCGGACGCGTCGGCGCACGCGAAGGAGCACTCGATCGAAGTGCACGTGCCGTTCGCCGAGCGGCTGTTCCCGAACGCGCAGATCGTCGCTGTCGTGGTCGGCACCGAGGATGCGGGCGCGCTCACGCGGTTCGGCAAGACGCTGGCCCGCCTGCTGGCAGGGCGCCGCGCGCTCATCGTCGCCAGCTCCGACCTCTCGCACTACCCGTCCTGGCGCGATGCGAACGTGGTCGATCGTCGCACGCTCGAGGCCGTCGCCAGTCTCGATCCCGATCGGTTCCAGGCGGCGGCGGAGAACGCGCTGCGCGGCGTGACCAACCTCGACACCTGCGCCTGCGGCGACGCCCCGATCCGCGCAGCCATGGTGGCGGCGAAGGCGCTCGGCGCCACGCGGGGCCGTGTCGTCAGCTACGCCAATTCCGGCGACCTCCCCATCGCCGAACTCGACCGCGTGGTCGGATACGGCGCCGTCGTGTTCTCGGCGGGCGAACCGGGCGCGGACACGCACGTGCTGGCGCTCCCGCCGGCAGCCGCGCAGGCCGCGTCGTCGACCGCGGCTGACAAGAAACAGATGCTGGCCCTCGCGCGCGAGACCATCCGGCGCTACCTCGACACCGACTCGGTCCCGCTCGCGCGGGGGTTCTCGCCGGCGATGGAGCGTCCCCAGGGCGTCTTCGTCACGCTCCGGAAACGCGGCGATCTGCGCGGGTGCATCGGGCTGATGACGCCGGACCGGCCGCTCCGCCTGCTGGTGGGCCGCATGGCGCTGGCCGCGGCACTCGAGGATCCGCGGTTCGAGAAGGTCACGGCCGCCGAACTGAGGGACATCACCCTCGAGATCTCGGTCCTCACGCCGTTCAAGGACGTCGTGGGGCCGGAGGCGATCGTGGTCGGCCGCGACGGCGTCCTCCTGCAGAAGGACCGCCACTCCGCCGTGTTCCTCCCGCAGGTGGCGACCGAGGAGCACTGGACGCGGGACGAGATGCTCGACAACCTGTGCCTCAAGGGGGGCTTGAGCGCGGGATGCTGGCGGGTCGGGGCGAAGCTCTCCACCTTCCAGGCCGACGTCTTCAAGGAAGAGGACTTCAGGTGAAGTAGGGCCCCATGCTTCTCTTCCTGGTCGGCCTGTTGGCCATCCTGTGCCAGATCGTCCTGCTGCGCGAGTTGAACGTCGCCTGTTACGGCGTGGAACTCGTCTATGCCGTCGCCCTCGCCGCCTGGATGGTCGCGGGCGGGGCGGGCGCCGCCTGGCGGTGGCGCGGGCACCTGATGTCATCCGCGCACGTGGCGTGGCTGCTCGTCGTCGTCGCGCTCGCGTTGCCCTTCGATGTCGCGTTCGTTCGCGGCAGCCGCGTGCTGCTCGGTGGCGTCCCGGGGGCGTTCCTCCCGTTCGGGCAGCAGTTGATCGTTGTCGCTGCGGCACTGGCGCCCATCTCGTTCGCGCTGGGCCTGGCGTTCACGCACGCGGCCCGGGCGGCAGCCGTGCACGGGCGGCCGCTGGCCACCTGCTACGCCATCGAGAGCGCTGGCGCCGTGGCGGGGGCGGCCGTGGCCACACTGGCCCTGATCGCGGGCGTGCAGACGCTTGCGCTGGCCATCCTCGCCGCCGGCACGATCGTCGCGGCGCTGCTCTTCGTCGCCATCCGGAAGCCCACGCTGGCCACGGCCTGCCTGGCCGTGATGCTCCTGGCCGCGTCGCTGGCACCCCAACTCGACCTGGCGATGACCCGGTGGACGCACCCGGCAGCCGTCGAGACGCGCGATTCGCCGTACGCGCGGATCACGGCCACGGTGCGCGGCGACCAGACCGTTCTCTTTGCAGACGACGTGCTGGTGTTCGAGAGCGAGTCGTCGCAGCAGGAAGAGCTGGCCGACGTGGCGGCGCTCCAGCACCCGAACCCGCGCCGCATCCTGCTGCTCGGCGGGACGGTCCAGCGGCTCGAGCCCGAACTTCGCCGCCACCATCCCGACCGGATCGACAGCGTGGAGCTGGACCGCGTGTTCTTCGACCTGGCCGACAGGCGGCTGCGCCTCGGCGCGACACCGGTTTTCGGCGATCCGCGCGACTTCCTGCGCCGCGGAGGGACCTACGACCTCATCGTCGTGGCCATGCCCGAACCGACCTCGGGACAATCGAACCGCTTCTACACCTCAGAGTTCTTCGCCGAGTGCCGGCGCCGGCTGGCGCCCGACGGGGTCACGGCGTTCCGGCTCGCGCTGCCCGAGAATGTTGTCACGCCGCTGCTCGCCATGCGAACGGCCAGCATCGTGGGCGCCGTGCGCTCGGCGTTTCCACACGTCGAACTACTGCAGGGCGGCAGCGCGCTCGTCTTTGCGTCGGCGGCGCCGCTTCCGAGCGCGCCGGATGTGCTCGTCGATCGCTGGCACGCTCGCGGCCTGACGACCCTGCTGATCACGCCGGCCTACATCCGGTACCTCTACGAGAACGACCGGCGAGCCGCGCTCGAACGCATTGGCGCGCTCGCGGTCCCGCCCAACTCCGACGCCAGACCGATCTGCTACCCGTTCGCCGCGGTCAACTGGCTGGCAAAGTTCTATCCCAACCTGCTTCGCGTCGACCCGGCCATCCTCACCAGCGGCACGAGCGGCTGGGCCGAGGCAGCCTTCGACGGGCGCTGGCGAGGCAGCGAACCCGCGGCGATCCGCGACCCGCGCTACCTTGGCGCGGCGTTCCTGGTGTTCGCCCTGCTGCTCGCCCGCCGCCGGACGACCCTGCGCACCACGCTGTTGGCGGGTTTTGCCGGCCTGGCGGGAATGCTGCTCGAAACCGTCCTGCTGCTCGCCTACCAGTCGCAGAGCGGAGCGCTGTACCGAGCGGCTCGGCCTGCTGCTAATGGCCTTCATGGCCGGCCTGAGCCTCGGCGCCTGGCTCGTCGCACGCGTCGCCAGTCCCGCGCGCGGCGTCCGCATCGTTCGGCGGGCGACGGTCGTTCTGCTGGTCGCGCTCTCGGCGACTGCCGCGGCCACCGCTCTCATGATCGCGACCGGTACCCGCATGGACCTGCTCCGGACGGGCGCTCTGCTGTTGCTCGGGGGGACCGCCGTCGGCGGGGTGTTCGCGTGCGCGGCCGCGGCGTCGGGCGAGGAGGGCGGCGCGGCCGTGGGCCGCCTCTACGGCGCCGATCTCGCCGGCGGAGCGGCGGGCTCGCTGCTCGCCAGCCTGCTGCTGGTGCCCATGGCCGGCCTCGTGCCGACGACTTGGATGGTCGTCGGCCTCGGCGCGATCGCGCTGCTGCTGGTGTGAACGCCTCAGAGGAGGTTGGCGGCGAGCGCCGCGAGACGCGATCTGACGGTGGTCGTCATCGTGATGTGGCCGAACTCCTCCTGCCCCTTGAACCGCTCGACCAGGTGGATCAGGCCGTTGGTGATCGAGCTGGAGTCGGGCAGGTCGACCTGGTCGGGGTCGCCGGTGAAGATGATCTTCGTGCCCTGGCCCGAGCGGGTCAGCAGCGTCTTCACCTCGTGGTGGTTCATGTTCTGGGCTTCGTCCGCGATGATGAACGCGTCGTGGATGCTGCGGCCGCGCAGGTGCGAGATCGGGGCGATCTCGACGATCTCGCGCGCCAGCAGGTCCTGCAGGTCCAGGTGATGGCGGCCGCCCTCCTCCTTCTTCTCGCCGCGGCCGCCCTTGGTCCGCTCTTCGAACCCCATCGCCATCCCGGTGCGTGACTGCCCGCGCAGCACCAGCTCCAGGTTGTCGAAGACCGGCCGCGTCCAGGGAGCGAACTTCTCCTCGAGCGACCCGGGCAGGTAGCCGAGCGACTGGCCGATCTCGATGTTCGGCCTGTAAATCAGCAGGTGGCCGTAGCTCTCGCGCAGCTGAAGGTAGCCGGCCAGGAGCGCCATCAGCGTCTTGCCCGAGCCCGCCCGGCCCACCAGTGTCACCAGCAGGATCTCTGGGTCCGAGAGCAGCGCGAGCGCGAACTGCTGCTCGGCGTTCATCGGGACAATGCCGCGCTCGCTCTCCGGCTTGCGGACGAGTCGGAAGTACGGCGGCGGACCCGACTTGTAGATCGCGAGCGACACCTTGCCGCTCGACTCCGTGGTGATCGTGCAGCACTGGTTGGCCAGCAGCGGCCCGCTCTGGGCCACGCTCAACACGCGGGACGCCTCGAGCCGCGCCTCGCGGTGGAGGTCGGTGAGCAGCCCGTGATAGTCGTCCGGGATCGTGATCGTCGCCGCGCCGGGGTACAGCTCGTCGACCGACGAGATCTTCTTGTCGTCGCGGTAATCCTCGGCGTCGACGCCGAGCGGGCGCGCCTTCACGCGCATTGCCACGTCGCGCGTGACCAGGCTGACGCGCGCGTCAGGCCGGCGGCGCGTCCACTTGCGCGCGATGCAGATGATCCGGTCGTCGTTGTTGTGCGGATCGAAGCCGCCCCACGCGTCGTCGGTCGGCACCAGGTTGTCGTCGAAGACCAGGCAGCCGCCGTCGGGCATCGCGATCCCCTGCGACAACGCGGCAAACGGCTTCCCTTCCTGGAAGGTGTCGAGCAGCCGGGCGACGCGGCGCGCGGCCATCCCGACGCCGTTCAGGCTGTCCTTGAGCTGATCGAGTTCCCGCACGACCGGGTACGGCACCACCACCATGTTCCCGCGCGCGAGCTTGGTGATCGAGTCCGGGTCGTTGATGAGAACGTTGGTATCGGGCAGGTAGACGCGGGGACGCTGGGAACCGCCGTTGTCCATCGGGTGCCTTCCACTGTCGCCTGAGGGTCGTTTCCCCCGTACACCATCCCTAGGGGATTGCGAGCAGTATATCCCCAATAGGCTGCCGGGTCGATGAGCCCAACGCCTCGGTCTCCGCCCGCCGGCCTACCGCGGGCGGCGGAGTCTGACGAGGATTTTCGGCGGCGCGAACCACTGCAGGCGGCCGGGTCCGGACGGCGGCAGCTGTTCGACATCGATCCGACAGACACCGCCCTTGCGGAAGTCGAGCCGGCCAGGAACGCCCAGAAGCCGCGCAGCCATCTCGCCAAGATGCGGCTCGTGACCGACCAGGGCGATGGCGGTCCTGCGGCGGTGCCGGCCCAGTTCGGTTGTCAGGGCCTTGTGCGACGCGCCGGGAGAGAGCGCGCCCGTCTCGGCGATTGGCGGGTGGCCGCTCAGCCCCTTCGACAGGAGGTCGGCCGTCTGCCGCGCTCGTACGAGCGGACTCGTAAGAACCAGATCGATCTCGACTCCGAGGTCGACCAGGCCGGCGACGGCCTTCCGAAACCGGGAGATGCCGTCCTCGGTCAGCGGGCGCCGCGTGTCGTCCGGGAACTCCGGACCGCGCTCGCCCGCGATGGCGTGCCTGACGATGTAGAGGCTGTGGCCCTGGACCATGGCTGTCTCCTCCTGCCGGATGTCGCGCAGTCGCGCGCAAGCCGCCGATCGATCTCCTCACGACAGACGTCCACGAGGCGACCGAGCCGGTCGACCCTGGTCAGGTACGTCGCATGCAGTTCACGCATCTCCCGGTCGAGATGCTCCAAGGCGGACTCGATGACCGCCGGCGCCGGCGAGCCCCCAGCGGTCCGCTGCCGCTGAACGTAGCCGGCCACGACTTCCAGATCGTGGAGCCGGCCCAACAGGTCCTGGAAGCCCTTGAGTGCGGTCACGAGCCGCCGCGTCGGGATCCGCCCGAACTCGTGGATCAACTCGAGTGCGTACCGGAGCTGCTTTGCCGCGATTCGAACCTGGTGCAGCCGGTCCACCGCGAACACCGAGCCCGCATCCGAGACGGCCGTGTCGAGCCGATCGACCCGGCGCGCCAGCCGCCGTCTGAGCAGCAGCGCACGCGACGCGTGCGAGGAACGGCCGGCCGGGTCGGCCAGATGCGCGAGTTCTTCGAACAGCGCTGGCGGTCGGATCTCCTCAACCTGCCCCGCCATTTCCTCGCGGCACTCGCGGCGGTCGGCTTCCGCCGTATGTCGAGCCGCCGAAACCACCTCATCGAGTTCCGGGTGAGCCAGCCGGAAGGCGTCGAGGATGCCGAGCGTGACGTCGAGTTCCCTGACGCCGCCGAGAGCGGACGTCAGCCGTCGCACTCGACGGCGCAACTTCCGGAGAGGCGTCTGGCGGCCCCGGGGATGCTCGAGGCCGAGCACGGGCAGGATCTCGCGAAGGCGACGGGAGGCGACGCGCCCGCGGTGGAGCGCCTCGACATCGTCGTCGAGCGCCGCGGGCAAGTCACGTTCGAGGGCGCGGACGCGGCGTGCGAGGGCGCGCTGCACCGCCGAGGTAGTCATCGTCATCAGCGGAAGCCCCGGACACCACCAGTCCAGGCCCGCGGGCTTTAGGTTACCATGGCGACAGGCCGACGGACGCGCGCAAGTCATGAGGCCAGGTTCGGGAGGATCAGCGGGTGATGCGCCTCGCCGCCATCGACATCGGCACCAACTCGATCCACATGATCGTGGTCCAGGTGAAGCCGGACCTCTCCTTCGAGATCGTCGATCGGGAGAAGGAGATGGTGCGGCTGGGCGCCGGTGGTCTGGGCGGCAGGATGCTGGCGCCGGCGGCGGCGGAATCGGCACTCGAGACGCTGAGCCGGTTCAAGCAACTGGCCGAGTCGCGACAGGTGGATGAGATCCTGGCGGCCGCCACGAGCGGCGTACGCGAGGCCCGCAACGGCGGCGAGTTCCTGGCGGCCGTCGCCGCGCGCACCGGGATCCGGCCCCGCGTCATCTCCGGCGTCGAGGAAGCCCGGCTGATCCACAAGGCGGCGGTCTACGGCGTGGACGCGACGAGCGGCACCACCCTCGTCGTGGACATCGGCGGCGGGTCGATGGAAGTGACGCTCGGCACCGCGACCGAGGTGCGCCTCGCCCGCAGTTTCGCGCTCGGGGTCATCAGGCTCACCGACAAGTACGTGACGACCGACCCGCTGTCCAGGGGCGACGAGCGGCGAATCGTCAAGCACGTCCGATCGACGTTCGCATCGTTCGCCAGGCAAGTGGTCTCCACCGGGTTCACGCGCGTGATCGCGACGTCGGGCACCAGCCTGAGCCTTGGCCAGATGGTCGTCGCGGGGCGCCGCCTGTTCGACAGCGACACCATTCACCACACGCGCATCCCCGCCAAGGCGCTGCACCGGGTCCGCAAGCTGGTGGTTGGGCTCGACATGCAGCACCGCCTCCGGCTGCCGGGGCTCGACTCGCGCCGGACCGACCTCGTCGTGGCCGGCGCCATCCTGCTCGACACGGTGGTTCGCCTGCTCGGCGCCAAGGAAATCACGCTCTCCGACCTCGCGCTGCGCGAGGGCCTGATTCTCGATTTCATCGACCGGAACCACAAGAAGATCGCCCGCGTCGAGCGGTATCCCGACATCCGGCGGCGCAGCGTGGTCGAGTTGGGCGAACGGTGCCGCTGGTATCCCGCGCACGCCGAACACGTGGCGCGCCTGGCGCTCTCGCTGTTCGACCAGAGCCGCGCCATCCACGGCCTCGGCGATCGCGCCCGCGAGTGGCTGGAGTTCGCGGCGTTGCTGCACGACGTCGGCGGCCACATCTCCTACCTGAACCATCACAAGCACTCGTACTACCTGATCCGTGAGGGTGGCCTCCGCGGGTTCGAACCGGAGGAAGTCGAGGCGATCGCGCTGCTCGCCCGCTCCCATCGCCGCGGCCGACTGAAGAAGTCCAACGGCTCGTTGCTGTCGTTGCCCCCCTCTGGTCGGCGCGCGGTGCGCGTCGGTGCGGCGATTCTTCGCATCGCAGAGAGCCTGGATCGCAGCCACGGGCAGGTGGTCGGCCAGGTGGAAGTGCAGCTCGCCGATCACGACTGCCGCCTGGTGCTGCATTCCCAGGGCCCAGCGGAACTCGAACGGTGGGCCGCCTCCCGCCACCTGGCCCCTCTCGAAAAGGTGCTTGGGCGCAAGGTCGCCGTCGAAGTCATCGACGAGAATCACCAGGAAGCGCTCGCGGCCCTTTCGCCGTCGCCCGCCATCCCTCGGCGCCGGCGCGCGCGCCGGTAGCCCTCCCCACCTCCCGGCCCCGCAGAATTTACCGCTCGGTAACATGCTTGATCTCTGGCCGACACAAGCGACCCATATGCTGACCTCCACGTGCCGGCGCGCCGCGCCGCGCCACACAAAGGAGTTTGAGGCCAGATGGACCACGCACTTCTCACTCGCTGCTCTCGCTGGAGCGCCGCGGCTGCGCTCGCCGGCGCCGTTCTGCTCATGACAGCCCCGGCCGCCGTCGCCCAGGTGACCGCGGCCGCCGGCTACACGCCGCCGGACGACACCCCGTCGATCAAGGTTGGCGCCACGATCTTCGCCGACTACACCTTCCAGTCGCTGCCTACATCGACCGACGGGGCCGGCAATGTCATCAACCCCAGTTCGTTCAACGTGAGCCGCGCCTACATCAACGTCACCGGCAACATCTCGCACCTCGTCTCGTTCCGCATCACGCCGGACGTGACGCGCGAGACTGGGACGGGCAGCTCGCTCAACGGCAGCCTGACCTTCCGGCTCAAGTACGCCTTCGCCCAGATCAACCTCGACGACTGGCTCCCGAAGGGGTCCTGGATCCGGTTCGGGCAGCAGCAGACGCCGTACATCGATTACACGGAAGGCATCTACCGCTACCGCTTCCAGGGCACCATCTTCGCCGAGCGCCAGGGGTACATGACCTCGGCTGACGTCGGCGTCAGCTTCCATAGCACCCTGCCGAACAACTACGGCGACTTCCACGTCGGCTACTACAACGGCGAGGGCTACTCGAAGGTCGAGACCAACAACGAGAAGGGGTTCATGGCGCGGCTGAGCGTCCGCCCCATCCCCCGGGACCCGATCCTCAAGGGCTGGCGCCTGACGGGCTATGTCGTCGAAGACCATTACATGCAAGACGCTCCGCGGGAACGTTACGTCCTTCAGACGACCTTCGAACACCCGTACTTCAACGTCGGCGTGGATTACCTGAAGACGACCGACAAGGCGTCGGCCGCTCTCACGAGCGGCGTCGACCTGAATCCGACGCTCAAGGGCACCGGCATCTCGTTCTTTGCGACGCCGAAAAAGGTCTTCGCGAGCGGGTCGTCGATCGAGGCCCTCATCCGGTACGACCACATGAAGCCGGGCGGCGCGGTGAGCGGGACGACGATCACCTCACCGGGCGCAATCAACGAGGAGTGGATTGGCGGCGTGGCCTACTGGTTCCCTCACCAGGGCAACGTGTCCTACGCCGTCATGTTCGACGTCGACGACGCGACGTACTCGAACTGGACGCCCGTCAAGCCCGAGTCGCGGAAGTTCTTCGTGCACACCCTGATCAATTTCTAGGAGACCTCGAACCATGAGCTTCAACTTCAGCATCCTTCGTCGCCGCGCGGTCATCGGTGCCGCGGCGGTCCTCCTGACGGGCGGACTCCTCGGCAATCCCTCGCTGGCGCAAGCACAGCAGATCAACGGCGCCGGCGCCACGTTCCCATTCCCGATCTACTCGAAGTGGTTCAGCGAGTACAACAAGCTGCACCCCAACGTGCAGATCAACTACCAGTCGATCGGCTCGGGCGGCGGCATCCGGCAAATCACTGCGCAGACGGTGTTCTTCGGAGCCAGCGACGGCCCGATGACGAAGGACCAGATGCTGGCGACGCCGGGCGCCGTCCTGCACCTCCCGACGGTGCTCGGGGCCGTTGTGCCCGTCTACCACATCGAGGGGGTGACGGCTGAGTTGAAGTTCACCGGGCCGGTGCTGGCCGACATCTTCCTCGGGAAGATCACCAAGTGGAACGACCCGGCCATCGCCAAGCTGAATCCCGGCGTCGCCCTGCCGGCGACTGATATCGTCGTCGTGCACCGGTCCGACGGTTCCGGCACGACCTACATTTGGGCCGACTACCTCGGGAAGGTGTCACCGGAATGGAAGAAGCGCGTGGGCGTGGCCACGGCGCTGAATTGGCCGGCAGGCCTCGGCGGCAAGGGGAACGAGGGAGTGGCAGGCCTGGTCAAGCAGACCCCCGGATCGCTCGGATACGTCGAGTTGATCTACGCGCTGCAGAACCAGATCGATTACGGTTCGGTGCAGAACATGGCCGGCAAGTTCCTCCGCGCCACCATCGACGGCGTTACGGCGGCCGCCGCCGCAGCCGCGAACTCGATGCCGGCCGACTTCCGGGTCTCGATCACCAACGCACCCGGGGACGCGGCCTACCCGATCTCGTCGTTCACCTGGCTGCTCTTCTACGAGAACCCGAAGGACAAGGCCGCTGCCAAGACGATGGTCGAGTTCATGAAGTGGGCGCTGACCGACGGGCAGAAGTTCACCAAGGACCTCGGGTACGCGCCGCTGCCCGAATCGGTGGTCAGGCTCGAGATGGAAGCGTTGAAGAAGATCAAGCTGTAAGCGGCCGGGACTACGTTCTCCGGCTGTGCAATAATGGCGGGATGTCGGCCGGCGCGAGACGCCGACTCCCGCCTATGGCTGAACTGATGTCCGTCGTGCCCGACCTAGATCCGCGACCGGCGGCTCCCGACGCACAACCCGAATTCCTGAACCGGGACCTCGGCTGGCTCGAGTTCAACCGCCGCGTGCTCCACGAAGCGGTGGACGAGCGGACGCCCCTTCTCGAACGCGTCAGTTTCCTCTCGATCTTCACGTCGAATCTCGACGAGTTCGTGATGAAGCGCGTCTATGGGCTCCGCGAGCAGCTCCGTTCCGACGTCGAGGGGCACACACCGACCTCCGGCCGACTGCTGGCGTCGGTGCGCGCGGCCATCTCCGACCTGATCGCCAGTCAGGCTGACACCTACGCCAGTTCCGTCCGACCGGCGCTGGCGAAACGCGATATCCACCTGCTTTCCTGGGACGATCTGACGCCGGAGGAACGGGCCGTCGCCGACGCGCTGTTCGAGCGGACCATCTTCCCGGTGCTGACGCCGCTTTCGGTGGACGTCGGGCACCCGTTTCCGTTCATCTCCAACCTCTCGGTCTCGCTCGGGATGATCCTCGAGGACCCGGAGTCGGCCGAACAGGCGTTTGCGCGGGTCAAGGTACCGGACTCACTGCCGCAGTGGGTACGGCTCGAAACACCGGCCTTCAAGAGGGCCTGGCGGTTCGTACCGTTGATGGATGTGATCGCGCCGCACCTGACGTCGCTGTTTCCGGACATGCTCATCCGCGCCGTGACACCGTTCCGTGTCACACGCAACGCCGATGTCGACAGCGATTTCGACGATGTGGACGACCTCCTGACCGCCGTGCAGGAAGGGGTCCGGACCCGGCGGATGGAAGACGTGGTGCGGCTCGAACTGCCCGTCGGCGCCGACCCCGAGATCCGCCGGGTGCTGATGGAGGAACTCGAGATCGACACCGAGGACGTCTACGAGATGCCCGGCCTGCTCGAGTACCGGAGCCTGCGAACCATCGCGAACCTCCCGGTTCCCGACCTCCACTACCCGCCGTGGCGGCCCGTTGTGCCGAGGAGGTTGCGCGGGGAGGACCAGACGATCTTCGACGTCATCCGCGCCGGCGACGTGCTGGTCCATCATCCTTACGAGTCGTTCGACGAGACGGTCCTCAGGTTCGTTCGGGAGGCGGTCGAGGACCCGGAGGTCCTCGCCATCAAGATGACGTTCTACCGGACCGGCCGCCGCAGTCCGTTCGTGCCGCTGCTCGTGCAGGCGGCCGAGGCCGGCAAGCAGGTGGCCTGCCTGGTCGAGCTGACCGCGCGCTTCGACGAGCAGGAGAACATCCAGCTCGCCAAGCGCATGGAGAAGGCCGGCGTGCACGTCGTCTACGGCGTGGAGGGGCTGAAGACCCACACAAAGACGACGCTGGTCGTGCGGCGCGAGGGAAACGAGGCGCGCTCGTACGCCCACATCGGCACGGGCAACTACCACGACGACACGGCGCGCACCTACGTGGATCTCGGCCTGCTCACCTGCCGCCCGGAGCTGACGACCGACCTGACGCACGTGTTCAACTACCTGACCGGGAGGAGCCGGCGGCGGGACTACCGCACGCTGCTCGTCGCGCCGGCGAACATGAAACGCCGCTTCCTCGAGATGATCGACCGGGAGGCCGCGCACCACGCGGCCGGCCGGCCGGCGGCCATCGTCGCCAAGATGAACCAGCTCGAGGATCGGGACATCTGCCTGGCGCTCTACCAGGCGGCGCGGGCCGGACTGCCCATCGACCTGATTGTCCGCGGGTTTTCCGTCCTGGCTCCCACGCCTGAAGTGGGGCACGCCCTGCGCCTGACGTCGATCGTCGGCCGCTACCTCGAGCACTCGCGCATCTTTTACTTCAGAAACGGCGCGAGGCGGGAGGTCGACGGCGAGTTCTACATCGGGTCCGCCGACTGGATGCACCGGAACCTGGATTGGAGAGTCGAGGTCATCACGCCCGTCGCCGACCCGGCCCTGCGGCAGGAACTGTGGGAGGTCCTGCGCATCTGCCTCGCCGACCAGCGCAGCGCCTGGGACATGCAGCCCGACGGCAGTTACGTGCAGCGCCGGCCGGACGCCGCTGCCGCGGCCTCCTCCCAGGAGGGCTCGCAGCAAGCGCTGATGCAGCGAGCCCGGCGCGAAGCCAGCAGGCGGTCCTCAGCCAAGCGAAGGTGATCGCCAGGCCGCTCGTCCGTCGTTGACATCGCACTCGCGTCCGGCGGCTTTGGCTGCCCCCGCCGATCACGCTTCGGGATCACCCGTACATCCGACTCCGAGAACGCATCCACCGTCGTCTCCTTCCCACTCACGTGGGCGGTCGCCTGCCCGGCGAGGTGCGCGCCATGAACCCGTGCTCAGGCGCTGGTCGCACCGGGTCATTGGGAGGGGCAGGGTCTCCCGCCAACATGTGTAGCGGGCGACCCTGGCGTCGCCGGCAGCCGGGCTCATTCGGGCCGGCATCCTTGGGCGGGAGGTGTCCAAGTCGGCGCCACTGCCCCATCGCTATCCGTGCGCCGTGATCTGATTCTGCCGCCGCCGTACGACCAACCCATCTCGGCGGCGTAACGCTTCCGTCAATTCGACATCGATTCACTAGACACCGGCACCCATCGCGCCAGGTCGCCTGTTACGTGGAATTTACGCGGCGCACACCGCCCCGACACAGCGCGGCCGCACACTGGGCTCCATGGAGTCCAGCATGAACACTCTCCCTGTTCATCAGCTCGCGAGAGCCATTCGCAGCGAGTACCTCGACATGCCGGGGCTGAGCCTCACGTGCGAGCAGGTCCGGCGGCTGTATTCGCTCGACGACCTGACGTCGGAAGCCATCCTGGCCGCGCTCATCGACGTGCGATTCCTCGCGAGAAGCGACGAGGGACGCTACGTCCGCGCAAAGCCCTCCGGCGACAAGCTCGCGCAACGGCCCGATCTTCGATTCCGCGCCGCTTAGCGGCGCCACGGCGTCGACGGCAGCCAGTCTGCCCTGCACTGGTGATGGTCACGCGGCGTCGGACTCGCTGCCGTCGACGAAGCGGTATCCGATCCCCACCATCGTCTCGATCTGTCCGCCGACCGGCCCGAGCTTGCTTCTCAGTCGGCCGACGTGCACGTCGATCGATCGCGTCTCGACGCTGCGATCGTATCCCCACACGCGTTCGAGCAGCCGCTCGCGCGAGAGCACACGGTTCCGGTTCTGCACCAGATATCTCAGCAGGTCCAGCTCGCGCCGGGTCAGTCGCACCGGTGTTCCATCCACGGACACGGCCACGGCGTCGAAATCCGCCACCAGGTGCCGGCCACGGTAGATGGCGGACGTCTCAGGCACGAGTTGCGGCGCCCGCCTGAGGACGGCCTTGACACGCGCCGCCAGTTCCCTGGGGCTGAACGGCTTGGTGATGTAGTCGTCGGCGCCGAGCTCGAGTCCCGAGACCCGATCCGACTCGGTGGCGCGCGCCGTCAGCATGATGATCCTGACGTGCGCGGTCGCGGGACATGAGCGGAGAATTCGGCAGACCTCGAAGCCGCCCAGGACCGGCAGGTTCAAGTCCAGGATGACCAGGGCGGGGATCTCCTCCGACACGGACCTGAGCGCCTCGTCGCCGCGTTCGACGATCTCCACGGCCAGGTCCGCATCCCGTTCCAGGATGTGCTTGATGAGACCGGCAATATCGCGTTCGTCTTCCACCACCAGCACGCGCGTCGCCATGGGTCCTCCCGCGATCCAAGCGTAGCGCGGCACGGTTTCGGGCTGTTCACGCCGTCGTCAATTGTGTGTTTCGCCGTCCGCCGGTCGGGCCGGTCAGAAGAGGCTGACCTGACCGGTCGAGAGCGCCACGCGCAACAGCGGTCGTGCCGACGGGCTGCCCGCCAGGCGCAGCACGCCGATGAAGCTCGACAGCCACAGGGGGATCCGACCGTTCCAGATCTCCGCCACCGGGCGCTCCCGCCCGGACTCGTCGGTCAGGAACACGCGATCGAACCAGTGCCGATGTCCCTCGGCCAATTCCGGGTCGGTCCCGAGGATGTCGGCCAGCGCCGCAAACTCGCGGGCGGCCGACTGGCCTCCGTACTCCGGCATGATGACGATGTGCGAGCGGTGGTCGACACGAATCTCGCCGACGAACTCGTCGAACGAGGTGGCATGGGAGAGATTGAGCAGGGCGTTCGGGGCCCGGCCGTGGCGGTCGCCACCAGCGACGAGCGGCAGGCGCCACTGTTCGGCCAGCGCCATCGTCCGCTGGTTCTCGGACCAGCGCCGGTAGCCGTTCAGTTCGACCGCGTGGATCCAGGCCTGATGCCGCCTGAGAAAGCCGTTGACCGCCTCGTCGTCCAGCGCGTGGTTGACATCACCGTCCCAGAAAGGGTGGTTCAGGACGATCAGCGTGGACGGGCAGCTCGCGAGGCAGGCGAGCAGGTCGGCGAGATCATCCTCGTTCGGGGCTGTTGTCAGCGCGCGGGCCTGCGCCTGGGCGACATCGACCGCGATGTTGTGAACGCCAAGGTGGAACCGCGCAC
Organism: uncultured Acidobacteriota bacterium; assembly: GCA_963727765.1. Lineage (GTDB taxonomy): Bacteria > Acidobacteriota > Vicinamibacteria > Vicinamibacterales > Fen-181 > FEN-299. The sequence continues at coordinate 168,672 of CAVSGZ010000007.1, read as the reverse complement.
CGCCAACGTGCACGGTCCATTCGAGCGAGACCGGCGGAGCGTCCTCCGCGGCGGTCACCTGCAGCGAGATCGGGCCATCGAACGAGTCGTGGTCGGTCAACGACACCAACGCCTCGAGACCGAAACGCCGGCGGATCTGCGCCGCTTCGGACTCGACGACGGCACGAGGACAAAGGGGCGGCCGCCAGAAGCTGCGCGCGAGGTCCAGCCCGCAGCCGTCTTCACGCCGGTGGCGTTCGAGTTCCCGTGCCCAGAGCCGTCCGAGCACGGGCAGGCGTTCCATCCAGTCGGGGAGGAAGCCCAACGACTCTTTCGAATGGCTCGTGTGGGCGTGCAGCGACACGCCGGTCCGGTAGCCGGCCACGCCCGCCCGATACGGCTCGACAATGCACTGTGACATCATCTCGCTCCCGGAAGAAGCCGGCTGGCCGCACCCTCGGCCGAGGTCAGGCCGATGGCGGCAGTGCGAAGTGCGTCGTGTCCTTCGGCCGGTGGCGCCACAGCTCGGACCAGAAGTTCCGGGCGTAAAGCCGGAATACCGTCGTCCGGCCCATGGCCTTGTATCGCCGGGCCGAGGTGTAGACCCAGCACGAGTTCGAGAGTGCCACGCGGCCGATCTCGACCAGGCGACGTCCGAGGTTGGTGTCCTCGCCGTGGAACTCGATGGTGGTGTCGAATCCGCCGATCGCCTCGAGCGCCCGGCGGCGCACGCAGAATCCCCCGCCGTAGAACACGGCACCGACGTGGAGAACGTGCTGCGCCAGCACGTGCACCGCCGGCGCCAGCGTGTAGTTGTAAAGCCACATGAGCGCACGGCTCAGGGGATCCCAGTCGTAGTAGTGGAAGCAACCCGACAGGCCGACTAGGTCGGGGTCGCGCCGGAACTTCCGCTCCACGCGCTCCAGCCACTCGATCGGCGGGCGACTGTCGGCGTCGAGGAACGCCAGCAGTTCGCCGCTGGTCGAGGCCCGGCCACGCTCTCGGGCGAGCACGAGGCCCAGCCGGGGTTCCTCAACCACGCGGACGCCCGGCACGCGCTCGGCGACCTCTCGTGTCCGGTCGGTGCTGGCGTTATCCACAACCACGATCTCGTCGGGACGCCGCGTCTGCGCCAGCAGCGCGTGAAGGCAGGGCGCCAGGTAGGCTTCCTCGTTGTGGGCGCACACGACCACGCTGATCCGGTCCACCACGGGTACCAGACTAGACGGCACGAATGACAGGGACGTGTCGGCCGTGTCTCGACGGGGTAAAACCTCGCAGCCGGCCTGGCGGCCGGCTACCGGCCGTTCCGGCCGTGTCTGCTGTCAACCGCGCGACCGGCGAGATGACGCCGGGCGAGCTTCAGGTCCCGTACCTGCGAGGCATCGGGCTGTGGGAATGCAAGGCCGAGCCCTTCGAGCGCCTCGATGATGATCCGGGCCACGGCCAGGTGGGTGAACCACTTGTGATCGGCCGGAATCACGTACCACGGCGCGTGCTTCGTGCTGGTCGCGGCGAGCATCTCCTCGTAGGCCGTCATGTAGTCCCCCCAACGCTCGCGCTCCTGCGCGTCGGCCAGGGAGAACTTCCAGTTCTTCGCAGGCTCGTCCAGCCGCTCGAGAAACCGCCGCCGCTGCTCCTCCCTCGACACGTGCAGGAAAAACTTCCGGATGACCGTGCCGCCGCGCATCAGGTGGCGCTCGTAGGCATTGATGTCCTCGTAGCGCTGCTCCCAGATCTTCGGCGTCACCAGTTCCGCCGGCAGATGCTGCCGGTCGAGGAATTCGGGGTGCACCCGCACCACGAGCACTTCCTCGTAGTGCGACCGGTTGAAGACCCCGATCGCGCCGCGCTCGGGAAGCTCGGCATTCACCCGCCACAGGAAGTCGTGGGCCAGCTCGTGCGAGGAAGGCGCCTTGAACGACGCCACCGTCGTCCCCTGCGGGTTGAGGCCGCTCATGACGTGCTTGATGACGCTGTCCTTGCCGGCGGCATCCATGGCCTGGAACACGAGCAGCAGCGCCCAGCGCTGTTCGGCGTAGAGGAGCTCTTGGAGATCGAACAAGCGGGCGATGTCCCTGGCGAGGCGGCCGTCCACCTGTTCTTTCGTGTCGAAGGGTCGGGTGTCAGCGGGATCGAACTTGCGCAGGCGGACCTTCGAGCCAGGTGTGACCAGGAATCTGTCGGCGTGGACTTTCATGGGATGCCTCCGGGGCCGCGTCGCCCACCCTCGTCGGCGATCCCGGAGGCCCCGGGGAACGACCGCCCTACGAGATGCCGACCGCCCGCACCAGCCAGTATACGGCCGCCCCGATGGTGGCGGCGGCAGGGATCGTCAGCAGCCAGGCCCAGACGATTCGCCCCGCCACGCCCCACCTGACGGCCGACAAGCGGCGCGTCGCGCCCACGCCGACAATCGCGCCCGTGATGGCGTGGGTCGTGCTGACCGGGATCCCGAAATGCGTCGCCAGGAGGATCGCCGAGGCGGCGCCGGTCTCCGCCGCGAAGCCGTTGACCGGCTGGAGCTTCGTGATGCGCGCGCCCATCGTGTGGATGATGCGCCACCCGCCGGAGAGCGTGCCGAGGCCGATGGCGGCGTGGGCGATGAGGACGACCCAGAACGGGATGTAGAACGGGCCGTGCAGGTAGCCGGCCGTGAACAACAGGCCCGCGATGATCCCCATGGTCTTCTGCGCGTCGTTGGCCCCGTGGTTCAGGCTGAACGCGGCCGCCGACAGCAGCTGCAGCCGCCGGAACCACTTATCGACGCGGACGGGTGCGGTCCGGGCGAAGATCCAGTAGATCGCGACCATCAGCACCAGACCGGCCGCGAGCCCGATCATCGGCGACAAGACGATGAAGATGAGGGTCTTCGTCCATCCCGACGGAATAATGACCGAGAATCCCGCCTTGGTTACGGCAGCCCCGGCATACCCGCCGATGAGCGCGTGGGACGAACTCGTCGGCAGCCCGAAGAACCAGGTAATCAGGTCCCACGCGATCGCGCCGACCAGCCCTGCGAAGATCACGGCGAAGGTCACGGCGCGAATGTCCACCATGCCGGACCCGATCGTTCTGGCCACCGCCGTGCCGAACCCGAAGGCTGCCACGAAGTTGAAGAAGGCGGCCCACACGACCGCCTTCCCGGGCGAGAGCACCCGAGTGGAGACTACGGTGGCGATCGAATTGGCCGCGTCGTGAAAGCCGTTGATGAAGTCGAATGAGAGAGCGACGGCGGTCAGCGCGATGACGACCAGGAGGTCCATGCCCGCCTCATGCGTGCTTGAGCACGACGCCCTCGATCACGTCGGCTACGTCCTCGCAGCAGTCGGTGGCATCCTCGAGCCGGTCGAGGATCTCCTTCCACTTGAACACCAGGATCGCGTCCGTTTCGTCATCGAACAGCTTGCTCACCGCCTCGAGGTGCATCCGGTCCGCTTCGTTCTCCAGACGGTTGATCTCGACCAGCGGCTCCGACACGCTCTTGCGGTCCTCGAGGCCTTCCATGGCCAGCCGGATAGCATGCGTGCAGGCGGTGATGATGCGCGCCATCTCGCGTGCGCCGTACCGGATGACCGGAATCCTGTAGAGCCGGACGTAACCCGCCGTCGCGTCGATCTCGTCCATGACATCGTCGAGCGAACCCGCGAGCGCATGGATGTCCTCGCGGTCGAGGGGCGTCACAAACGTCCGGTGCAGCCGATGGTAGACCTCGTGGCTGAGGAAATCGCAGCGATGCTCGACCTCCTTGATCTCCTCGGCCTTGTCCCACGCCGGGGGGTCGGAGGCGAGCATTTCCTCGAGCAGCCGGGCTCCAAGCTCCAACTGATTGGCAATCGCCAGAAAGTCCTGGTAGAACTTCTCTTCCTTCGGAATCAGCCGAAACGCCACAAGCCCCCCTTCGACGGACAAAACGCCCGAATTGTATCAGATTCGCCCCGGCTCCGCCGCCAAGGCAGACTTCGGCTGGAAACGCGCTGGAGGAGTCAGGCTCCGACTTGGAGGAATCAGGCCTGTCGGCGGCCGCCGAGGAGCGTCCGGGCGCCCACGTTGGCAACCAGGACGAGCGTCAGGAGCACGAGGCCGGCGGCCCACGCCTGGCGGTGCCAGTCGTCGTAGGGAGAGGTGGCGTAGTTGAAGATCATCACCGGCAGCGAGGCGCTCGGTCTGAGTATGCCCGGGCTCCAGTACGCATTGCCGAGCGCGGTGAAGAGGAGTGGAGCGGTCTCGCCCGCCACGCGCGCCAGGCCCAGCATGGCCGCGGTGACGATGCCCCGGCTGGCCGCCGGCAGCACCACGCGGACGATGGTCGCCGTGCGCGAGGCGCCCAGGGCGAGCGAGGCCTCACGCAGCGAACGCGGCACGGCCAGCAGGAATTCCTCGCTGCTCCGCGTCATGATCGGAATCATCATGACGCCGAGCGCCACGCCGCCGGCCAGCGTCGAAAACTGCTTCATCGGCAGGACGAGAAGGGTGTAGATGAAGATGCCGATCACAATCGACGGCATCCCGTTCAGCAGGTCCGCCGCGTAGCGGACGGCGTGCGCCATGCTCCGCCCCGAGAACTCACTCAAGTACAGCCCCGCCATGAGCCCCACCGGCAGCCCGGTGACGGCGGCGATGCCCAGCATCTTGGCGCTGCCGACCAGCGCGTTGGCCATGCCGCCGCCGGTCTCCCCCACCGGTTTCGGCAGGGCGGTGAAGAACGCCAGGTTGATCGAACGGCCGCCCTTGACGACCAGGTACCCGAGCACGAAGAACAGCACCGAGATGCTGAGCAGTGTGAAGAGCGCGGTCATGCCCAGCATCACCACGTTGACGATGCGCCGCCGCCGGTTCCGTGAGAGCCAGCTCATCGCGCCCCCCCGCTCTCGGTCGTGGCCGCGATGAGTCCGCGCGCGACGGCGTTGACGACCATGGTCAGCAGGAACAAGACCAGGCCGATCTCGATCAGCGAATGGAGGTAGAGTTCCTCGGCCGCCTCGGAGAACTCGTTGGCAATCACCGCGGCCATCGAGTACGCGGGCGCGAACAATGAGGCGGCAATCTCCGGGCGGTTCCCGATCACCATCGTGACCGCCATCGTCTCGCCGAGCGCCCGGCCGAGGGCGAGGAAGATCGCACCGTAGAGCCCCGGCCTGGCGTACGGCAGCACGACCTTCCAGGTGCTCTCCCACCGCGTCGCGCCGAGCGCCAGCGCCGCCTCGCGCTGCTCGCGCGGCACCGACAGCAGCACCTCGCGGCCCACCGACACGATGAATGGCACGATCATGACGGCGAGCACGAACCCGGCCGTGAGCAGGCCGATCCCATACGCCGGCCCGCTGAAGAGCGGGAATCCCGGCATGAGCGCCTTCAGGGCAGGCTGGATCCATGCCCGCATCAGAGGCACGAGTACCGCAATGCCCAGGAGACCGTAAATCACGCTCGGGACCGCGGCCAGCAGCTCGAGGAGCATGCCCGCAGCCGCCGAGAGTCTCGGCGGCGCGAGTTCGGCCAGGAAGATGGCCACGCCGATGCCGAGCGGCACGGCGATGAGCAGGGCGATCGCCGACGTCATCAAGGTGCCGTAGACGAAGGGAAGGGCGCCGAACTGGCCGACCACCGGGTCCCAGGTCTGGGTCACGAAGAAGTGGAACCCGAACGCGTGGCGCGCCAGGGCCGAATTGCGCCACAGCTCCCAGGCGAGCATCCCCGTCAGGCCGACGACCGACGCGCCGAACAGGAAGGCCACCGCGTGGGAGAGCGCATCGCCGCCCCGCAATTTCGCCGACACGGTCCGGAAGGCCTGCGTCATCTGGTCGGTTCGCGCCTCATCGTCTTTCCGCAAGTCTATGGGCCCGTCGTTTCGGCGCGGTGTCGGCCGGGTTAAATGCGTGTTACGCGTGCTTCGACCTGTTGACAGGGGGCAGCCACGCTGACACGATCGTGGCCGGACGAACCGCCAGTGAGCCACATCCTGATCGTCGAAGACGACCGTGACATCGCCGAGTTGATCCGCCATTACGTCGCCAGGGCCGGCCACACGGCCGACGTCCTGGCGTCCGGCGCCGAGGTGCTGCCGCGCATCCGTGCCAGACGGCCCGATCTCCTCGTGCTCGACCTGATGCTGCCGGGCCTCAACGGCCTCGACATCTGCCAGGCGCTCAGGCGCAACGAAGCCACGGCCGAACTGCCGATCATCGTCGTCACCGCCAGGGCCGCCGAGTCGGACCGCGTGGCCGGACTCGATCTCGGTGCCGACGACTACGTCACCAAGCCGTTCAGCCCGAAGGAACTGGTGGCCCGCATCGGAGCGCTGCTCCGCCGGACGACGCGTGGCCAAGGCGGTAAGGCGGCCCGCACGAGCTACGGCCCCGTCACAATCGACCGCGAACAGCACGTCGTGGCCGACCAGGGGCGCGAGGTGGCCCTGACTGCCAAGGAGTTCCTGCTGCTCGAGTACTTCATCCAGCACCCGGGCCGCGTCCTCTCGCGCGATCGGCTCCTCTCGGAGGTCTGGGGCTACCAGTACACCGGCGGCACGCGCACGGTGGACGTCCACGTGCGGCGGCTCCGCGAGAAGATCCCCCTGCTCGTCGATGCGCTGGTCACGGTGAAACAGTTCGGATACAAGCTCGCGGCCCGCACGACGGGGGACGACGAAGCGTAGCGGGCGCGGCCGCCCTGGAGTCGGATGATGCGTCTCGGGTTCCGCAGCAAGATTGCCGTCGCCATTTTCGCCGTCGCCGCGGCGGCCCTGCTGCTGGCCGCGACGCTGGTCTCCATCTCGCTCTCCGAACAGACCTACCGCCGCATCGAGCAGTCGCTCGTCTCCGAAGCACACCTGGTGGCCGACGTCCTGGCGACACACGAGCGGGAGATCGCGCCGGAGGCCATCGAGACCGAGGCCGAGCGAATCGGCAAGACGCTGCCGGCGCGCGTGACGCTCATTGCGGGCGACGGCACGGTGGTCGGCGACTCGATGGTGAGGGGATCTGAACTGGCGACGCTCGAGAACCACGGGACGCGACCCGAGGTCATCGAGGCGCGGCAGAGGGGCGTCGGCATCTCACGCCGCTACAGCCACACGATCCAGACCGACATGCTCTACGTGGCCGTGCCGGTCAATCACCCGCGCATCACGATCGTCCGCCTCGCGCTGCCGCTGACCGAGGTGCAGCAGCAGATCGCCGCGGTTCGGCACATGACGCTGGTCGCGCTCGGCGCGGCCATGGTCGGCGCGCTGGGGCTGGCGTGGCTGGCCTCGGCGCTGCTCGGCCGACGGCTCCGGAGGCTGGCCGACGCGGCGGGGCGATACGCGTCGGGCGACCTGTCGCGACGGCTGCGCGATTATGAGCCCGACGAGCTCGGCACGATCGCCCGCGTGCTCGACGACACGGTGCACGAGCTCGCGCGGCGCGCCGTGGAGCTGGCAGAGGACCGCGCCCGCATGGACGCCATCCTCTCGGGCATGGTAGAGGGCGTGATCGTCGTGAACGACCACGGCCGCGTCCAGCTCGTCAACCGGGCGGCCCGGGAGATGCTGGGTCTCGAGAGCGCCGGCGTCGGTGGCCATTACCTGGAGGCGGTGCGACACCCGGGCGTCGCGGCCCTCCTCACCGAGGCGCTGGCCGGCCGCGAACCGGCGCACCTCGAACTGTCCCCCGCGAGGAACCCCGGGCGCCACTTTATCGCCCGCGCCGCCCCCGTGTCGGCACCCTCGGTCACCGGCGGCGTGCTCGTCCTGCACGACATCACCGACCTTCACCGCGCCGACCAGGTCAGGCGGGACTTCGTGGCCAACGTCTCCCACGAGCTACGCACGCCGCTGACGGCGATTCGCGGCTACGTCGAGGCGCTCGGCGACGAGCCGGCGAGCCCGGACGATCGCGCCCGCTTCCTGGAAGTCATCGCCCGCCACGCCGCGCGGATGGAGCGGCTCGTGAGGGACCTGCTCCGGCTCGCCGCGCTCGACGCGAAGCAGGAGGTCGTGGAGCGCGCGCCGTGTCCCGTCCAGGGCCTGCTCGCCGGCACCGTCTCGGACCTGTCGACGATGATCGAGGCCAGGCGGCAGCGAGTTGAGATCCTGGTCGACCCGGCGGCAGCCACGATTCGTACCGACGCGGCCAAGCTGCAGGACGCGCTCCGGAACCTGGTCGAGAACGCGGTCAACTACTCGCCCGAAGGATGCCTGATCCGGCTCGAGGCCCGACCGATGAACGGGCAGGTGGCGATCACCGTGTCCGACGAAGGCCCCGGCATCCCGGATGCCGACCTCGAGCGGGTGTTCGAGCGGTTCTACCGCGTCGACAAGGCGCGGTCGCGCGAGTCCGGCGGAACCGGCCTCGGCCTCTCGATCGTCAAGCACTTGGTCAGTCTGCTCGGCGGCCGCGTGTGGGCCGCGAACAGGCCGGAGGGCGGCGCCGTGTTCACGATCAGTCTCCCGCAAGACTGACGCGGCGAGGCCGCGGACGGGAGATGCCCTGGCGGGGGCCGCACTCGGAGGCCGCAATCGACTTGCCGCCGGCGGGTTCTGGCCGTAGGCTAGTACCCCATGAAGAACGTCCTCGCGCTGATCCTCGGCGGCGGGCGAGGCACTCGCCTGTTCCCCCTCACCCACCTCCGGTCGAAGCCGGCCGTGCCGATCGGCGGGAAGTACCGCCTGATCGACGTGCCCCTGAGCAACTGCCTGCACGCCAACCTCCGGCGGATCTACGTGCTGACACAGTTCAACTCCGCATCGCTCAACCGGCACGTCGGCGAAACGTACCGGATGGACATGTTCTCGAACGGCTTCGTGGAAATCCTCGCCGCCGAGCAGACGCCCGACAATACGAGCTGGTTCCAGGGGACGGCGGATGCGGTCAGACAGGCCGCCCGCCACTTCATCTACCACGACGCGGAGTACCTGCTGATCCTCGCGGGCGATCACCTGTACCGCATGGACTACGCGGCGATGATCGACGAGCACATCGAGCGCCGCGCCGACATCACGATCGCCGCCCAGCCGGTCGCGCCCGACGAGGCGCCGGCCATGGGGATTTTTCGCTTCGACGCCGACGGCCAGATCGTCGGGTTCGAGGAGAAGCCCACGCCCGACCGGCTGCGCGTGATTGGCTCCAGCGCGCCTACCGGCGCCCGTTTTGTCGCGCCGTCCGACGATCGGCCGTTCATCGCGTCGATGGGCATTTACGTCTTCACGCGCGACGTGCTGCTCGACGTGCTCGATCGCCACCCGGGCGTCGACTTCGGCCATGAGATCATTCCGGCCGCGCTCGGAACAAGCCGCGTCAACGCTTACTTGTTCCGCGACTACTGGCAGGATGTCGGCACGGTCGAGTCGTTCTACGACGCCAACATCATGCTCACGCGGCCGAGGGCGCCGTTCAACTTCTGGGACCCGCGCCGCCCGGTGTTCACGCGGCCCCGCTTCCTCCCCGCCTCGCGGTTCAACCTCTGCGACGTGGACCAGTCGGTGATCGCCGAAGGCTCTTACGTGGACCGCTCCAGCGTCCGGCAGTCGATCGTCGGCATCCGGACCCGCATCGATCACGGCTGCCGGATCAGCCGGTCGGTCCTGCTCGGCGCCGACTTCTACGAGAACGACGACGACGCGCCGCCGTTCGAGGGCGGCGGGCCCCCGATGGGCGTCGGCGCGGACTCGGTGCTCGACCGGGTGATCGTGGACAAGAACGCGCGCATCGGTGCGGGCGTCCGGCTGACCAACGAGGCGGGCGTCCAGAACGCCGACGGCGAGGGCTACTACATCCGCAACGGCATCATCATCGTGCCCAAGTGGGGCGTCGTGCCGGCCGGCACGGTGGCCTGATGGCCGCCGAAACACGGATTTAACGCACGGGTAACCGGCCGGCAACCTCCGGCCGCTATCCTGCAGGCATGGCACACGCGCTCTCGTCGACCGGCATGGGGATCCAGCCGGGCGCCATTCCCATCCCGACGCTGGCCGGCGTGGTCCGCGCCGCCGAACACAACGATGCCGCCGTGCCAGGCCGCCCCGAGATCCGCGTCAGCCATGCCAGCTTCTTTTACGGTGTCAAGCAGGCCCTGTTCGACATCTCCTTCGATATTCCCCCGAACCTGGTGACGGCCTTCATCGGCCCGTCCGGCTGCGGCAAGAGCACGCTCCTCCGGGCGTTCAACCGCCTCAACGACACGATCCCGGGCACGCGCCTCGAGGGCGGGGTCGAGATCGCGGGCGAGAACATCTACGGCGCCTCGACCGACGTGGTGGACCTGCGCCGGCGCGTCGGCATGGTCTTCCAGAAGTCGAACCCGTTCCCGAAGTCGATCTTCGAGAACGTCGCCTACGGTATCCGGGTCAACGGGCTGGCCGGCGGCCACGCCGACCTTCACGGCCAGGTCGAGGAGAGCCTGAAGGCGGCCGCGCTGTGGGACGAAGTCAAGAACCGGCTACGGGACTCGGCGCTCTCGCTGTCCGGCGGTCAGCAGCAGCGGCTCTGCATCGCGCGGGCGCTCGCCGTACGGCCCGAGATCCTCCTGATGGACGAACCGGCGTCCGCCCTCGACCCGATTGCCACACAGCGGATCGAAGAACTCATTTACGAACTCAAGCGCGATTACACCATCGTGATCGTCACGCACAACATGCAGCAGGCCGCGCGCGTCTCGGACTTCACCGCTTTCTTCTGGCTGGGCAAGCTGATTGAATTCAACCGGACGGATCGAATCTTTACGGCGCCGAGCGAGAAGTTGACCGAAGACTACGTGACCGGGCGATTCGGGTAGGATGGGCTCAAGGCTCAGGACTCAAGGGTTGGGGGGTGGAGCGACGATGGACAGTCACGACAAGACCAGGCACTTCGAGGAAGAACTCGAACATCTCAAGGAGCGGATCCTCGCCATGGGCGGCCTGGCAGAGGACCGCGTCGAGAGCGCCGTGGAGGCCCTAGTGTCGGCCGAGCCCAGGCGGCTCGAGGCCATCGTCAAGGGCGACGAGCCGATCAACGAGCTGCATGTCGAGATCGACGGGCTGGCGTTCCGGCTGCTCGCCCTTTACCAGCCGATGGCTTCCGACCTCCGCGTGATCGTGGCCGCGCTCAAGATCAACGCCGACCTCGAGCGGGTCGGTGACATGGCCGTCAATATCGCCGAGGCGGCCCTCCGTTACCTGCAGCACCGGCCGGTGAAGCCGCTGCTCGACCTCCCCCGCATGGCCGACATCGCCCAGGCGATGCTGCGCGACTCGCTCGACGCGTTCGTCCGCCGCGACACGGTGCTGGCGCAATCGGTCCTCGATCGCGACGACACGCTCGATGGGCTCAAGACGACGATCAACCACGATCTGCTCAGCCTGATGCTGCAAGACCCTTCGGTCATCGAGCCGGCCATGGAGCTCATTCTGATCTCCCGCCACCTCGAGCGAATCGGCGACCACGCCACCAACATCGCCGAGGACATCATCTTCGTCGTCTCGGCGATAGACGTCCGGCACGCGGCCCCGCCTGCGTCCTAACCGGGCCCCTTGGCCCCTATTGCCGCCGCGGAAACCCGGATCCTGCCTCATAATGGTGCGGTGAGCGAACTGGTGTGCGCGTACTGCCGGAGACGACCGGTGGCGCCAGCCTGGCGCCCGTTCTGCAGCGAGCGGTGCAAGCTGCTCGACCTGGCCAAGTGGCTGGATGGCGACTATCGCATCCCGGACGCCGCGAGCAAGGAGCCGGAGGATGAAGATCGGACCGAGGAACCGTAAGGTCGTGTGCACCGCGATGGGCGTGACGGCCGCGTTGTTCGCGATGGGCGCCGGGCCGGCGGTGCCGAAGTTCGACGGCGGCCGCGCTTACGAAGACCTTCGGCAGGTCGTCATGTTCGGCCCGCGCCCGGCCGGCTCGCCGGCGCTCGACTCGACCCGCCAGTACATCAAGAAGCAGCTCGCCGCATCCGGCATCCAGGTCGTCGAACAGCCGTTCGACGCCGACACGCCCGTCGGGCGGCTTCACATGGTGAACCTCATCGCGCAAGTCCCCGGCGTGTCGCCCGACCGCCTCGTTTTCGCCGGCCATTACGACACGAAGCTGTTCCGCGAGTTCCGCTTCGTCGGCGCCAACGACGCCGGGTCGAGCACGGCGTTTCTGATCGAGTGGGGACGCGCCATGAAGGCGCGCAAGAATCCGCTCACCATCGAGCTGGTCTTCCTCGACGGCGAGGAGGCCACGTTGCCGGGGTGGGACGATGCGCCCAACGACCACACCTACGGCAGCCGGCACTATGTCGAGACCGCGCAGAAGGATAAGACGCTGGGCAGCCTGCGGGCCCTGATCCTGGTGGACATGATCGGCGACCGCAACCTGCAGATCAGGCGCGAGACCAACTCGTCCTCCTGGCTCACCGACGCGATCTGGGCGGCGGCCAGCCGCTTGAAACTTGGCGATGTCTTCGTCGAGGCCTCGCTGCAGATCGAGGACGACCACATCCCGTTCGTCGACGCCGGCGTCCCGGCCGTCGACATCATCGATATGGACTACCCGCCGTGGCACACTGCCGGCGACACGCTCGACAAGGTGAGCGCGCGCAGCCTGCAGGTTGTGGGGGATGTGCTCTACGAAGCGCTGCCGGCTATCGAGAAGCGCGCGTCCGCCCGCCCCGGCCGCGTCGGGTTCTGAGCCAGGCCAGCGCGGCCAGCGCCGCTCCCGGCACGAGTTCGACCGACGTCCAGCCCCAGGCCGCCCGCAGCCCCTCGCTCCGGGCGGCGGCCATCGCGAGGCCCATGTCCACGCGCGGCCCGCGGCCGTCGACACACGCCTGCTGGCGGTCGACGTAGGCCCGCGCGCCCCGCGTGATGTGCGCGTCGAACACCGTGTTCCACACGACGACGGCGCCAATCAGCCAGACCGCGGCCAGGAGCCAGACGACGCGCGTCCACCGGCGACCGCTCGCCGGCACGGCCGGCCTCACCTTCGGTTCCGACGTGGCCTGGCCGCACCGGTAGCAGACCAGCGCCTTCTCGGCGATCTCGGTTCCGCAATTCCTGCAAATCATCGACTGCTCACGAGAGGACGGGCCAACGCCGTCGTTATCAACTTGCTATCGTAATCGAAGAGCCTGAAGTCGGGCGAGTTCTTGAAGGCGTGGCGTGCCAGTCGCGGCCACGGACCTCCTGTACCGTATACTCGTCTCGTGATCCCGCTGCGCGACGTCATCCCATCCCGGACCACGCCCTATGTCACGATCGGAATCATCGCCGTCAACGCGCTCGCCTTCTGGTTCGAGCTCTCGCTGCCAGCCGGGGCCCGCCAGGTCCTGATTCGCGATTTCGGTCTCGTCCCCGCCGCGTTCGCCTGGCCGACGCTGCTGTCGTCGATGTTCCTGCACGGCGGCTGGCTCCACATCGTCGGCAACATGTGGTTCTTGTGGATCTTCGGCGACAACGTCGAGGACCGGCTCGGCCACCTCCGCTACCTGGTCTTCTACCTCATGTGCGGCGCCGTCGCGGCATTCGCGCAGGCGATGGTCAGCCCCGAGTCCTACGTGCCGACCATCGGGGCGAGCGGCGCGATTGCGGGCGTGATGGGCGCTTATTTCGTGCTCTACCCGACCTCGAGAGTGCTCACGCTCATCTGGCTGTTCGTCTTCGTCGACATCGTAGAGATTCCCGCGGTGTTCTTCCTCGGCATCTGGTTCCTGATGCAGCTGTTCAGCGGCGTCGGCTCGGTGGCCCACACGGCCGGGTCGCAGGGCGGCATCGCGTTCTGGGCACACGTGGCCGGGTTCCTCACGGGCATCGCCGCCGTGTTCGTCTTCCGCAAGCCGGAGCGCCAGCGCGTGGAGTGGTGGCACCGGTGACCGCGTCGGTTTGAGAACAGGATCGCCATGCAGCCGATCGTCTGGTACGTGTCGGGTCACGGCTTCGGCCACGCCTCCCGCGACATCGAGATCATCAACGCCCTTCGCGACCGCCGACCGGGCCTTCCGGTGGTCGTGCGGACGGGCGCGAAACGCTGGATCTTCGACCTCACGCTGAGAGCTCCGGTGGAGTTCCAGCAGGTGGAGTGCGACACGGGGGTCGTGCAGATCGACAGCCTGAGGCTCGATGAAGCGGCCACGATCCGGCGCGCCGCTCGGTTCTACGCCGACTTCGACGCCAGGGTGGCGGCGGAGCGGGAGGTGCTGAGGTCGCTCGGCCCCGCCCTCGTCGTCGGCGACGTGCCACCGCTGGCCTTCGCCGCCGCGCACGCGGCCAGTATCCCCTCGATCGCCGTCGCCAACTTCACGTGGGACTGGGTCTACGAGGATTACGAGCCCGAGCGTTACGGCGCCGGCGGCCTGGTCCGGCAGGTGCGTGACGCCTGCGCCAGCGCCGACCTCTTCCTCCGGCTGCCGATGTGGGGCGGGTTCGAGATGGCGCGGCCCGAGGCGACTCGGGACCTGCCGCTGGTGGCGCGGCGGTCGGCGCGCAACCCCGTCGAGACGCGGAAGGCCCTCGGCCTCCCCCTCGACCGCAAGCTGGTGCTGCTCTCCTTCGGCGGGCACGGGCTGCGCGACCTGCCGGCGCAGGCGTTCGACGCGTTCGGCGACGAGTTCGTGGCCGTGCTCACCGGGCATCTCGAGATGTCCGACGCGGCGCGCCGAAGTGGACGCGGCGTGCTCGAATTCAGCGAGCAGGCGCTCTACGACGCCGGCTGGCGCTACGAGGATCTCGTGGCCGCCGTCGACGTGGTCGCGACCAAGCCCGGCTACGGCATCATCGCCGAGTGCGCCGCGCACCAGACGGCGCTGCTCTACACCTCACGCGGTCACTTCATCGAGTACGAAGTCCTCGTCCAGGAGATGCCCCGCTACGTGAGGTCGCAGTTCATCCCCCAGGAGGCCCTGTTCGCGGGCCAGTGGCAGCCCTATCTCGAGGAGTTGCTAATGCAGGACCACCCCGAGCCCGCGGACGTGTCCGGGGCGGCGGTGGCGGCGGAAATCATCCTGGAACGAATGTAGGGCGCCTCTAAGACTCTAAGACTTCACGCAGGTGACGAGCGACCAGAGCCGCGGGAAGTTCACCTTCTCGATCGACACCGGGTGCAGGTCCGCCTGGGCGAGGAACGCCGGCAGGTCGAGGTCCGCCTTGAACCCGACGTGAACGGTGAGCGGGGAGATCAGACGCTCGATCCACGCCAGGAGGAGGTTCGAGCTGCGGAAGTGATTCAGGATGATCACCCGTCCGCCTGGACGGCACACGCGCCGCATCTCGGTGACCACGCGCACCGGGTCCGGCACGACGCTGATCAGGTACGGGGCGTAGACGATGTCGAACAAGTCGTCCGGGAAGGCCATCGCGGCCGCGTCCATCTCGAGCAGCCGGACGTTGGTCATCCCCTTCCGCGCGAGCCGAACTTCGGCCCGTTCGAGCATCTCCGACGAGAAGTCGATGCCGGTGACCGAGCACTCGCGGGGATAAAGCGCCGCATTGATGCCGGTGCCAACGCCGACCTCGAGGATGCGGTCGGTCGGCCGAATGCCCATCCGTTGAATCGCCTGGAGGCGCCCAGGGTGCAGGGTCGGTCCGAAGAACCAGTCGTAGTTCGGCGCCAGCTTGTCGTATACCGCTTCGACGAACTCGTTCTCGACCACCGTCACCGACAAGGCCCTGGTCGCGACATCGGAGGCGGAGATGAACTCCTCCTCCCGTCCCGACCGGCCTCGTTCAAATAGCGCCATTCAGTGCTCCACGGTTTCTTGGCCCGATTCGGTCTAATTCTCGAGCTTGAGCCGGACTCGTCAGTGTCACTACCCTGTCGCCCGCCCGACAAGTTCGCTGGACCTCCGCCGGCCCTACATGAGCCCCTCCAGCACCTTCAGCGCCGTTTGCAGGCGCCCGGACGCGTTCGACAGCTGCACCCCCTGGACGCGGTCCTTCACGGCCACGCCAATCTCCCGCGCGATCGCCACGCCCTCCTCGGCCGCGGCACTGCCCGACCCGGCGGCGCGCATCCGCTTCAGATAACGCTCGGGGACCCGCACGCCCGGAACCTCGTTCGCCATGAACTCGGCATTGCGCAGGCTGTCGAACGGCCAGAGCCCGATGAGGATCGGCACCTCGAGGTGCCCAACCTTCTTCATGAAGACCTCGAACGCGTCCAGATCGAACAGCGGCTGCGTCACCACGAACTCGGCCCCGGCCTCCACCTTGAACTCGAACCGCCGGATTTCGTACTCGAGGTCGATCGCTGTCGGGTTGACCGCCACGCCGATGTGATACGCCGTCTGGCTGACGAGCGGTTCCCCGCCGATGTCGACGCCGTGGTTGAGCCGGTTGACGACGTTGGTCAGGCCGATCGAGTCGACGTCGTAGACGCCGGTCGCGAAGGCATAGTCGCCGCGGCGCGGCGGGTCGCCGGTCACGAGCAGCAGGTTCCTGATCCCCATCGCGTGCGCTCCGAGGAGGTCCGACTCCATGCCGAGCAGATTGCGGTCGCGGCAGGCGTAGTGCAGCACGGTCTCGATCCCGGCCTGCTGCTCGATCAGGACCGCCGTCGACAGCGCGCTCATGCGCGCCTCGGCCAGCGGCCCGTCCGGCACGTTGACGGCATCGATGCCGCGGATCTTCAGCGTCCGCGCCTCCTCAACGGCCGGACCCGCCTCGTGACCTCTTGGCGGCGCGAGTTCCACCAGGTGCACGAAGGTGCCGCGGGCCAGCGCGTGGGCCAGCCTCGACTTCCGCTCGCGCGGGACCGGCGCCACCGACGCTTCGCCCGCTGCCACCGGGCTCACGCGGACGGTTCCGGCTCGCGGGGCAGCCGACGCCGATCCGACGGCCAGCTTGATCTGGCGGATGTGCTCCGGCGTGGTGCCGCAACAGCCTCCGACGAGCCTGACCCCCTTCGCGCTGAACCGCCGCGCGTAGGAGGCCATGTACTCAGGCGACGACAGGTAGATCGTCCGCCCCTCGATGTGCCGGGGCTTGCCGGCGTTGGGTTGCGCAGACAGCGGGGCGCCGGTGGCCGCCGCGATCCGCTCGATCGTCTCGAGCATGGCGGCGGGGCCGACACTGCAGTTGACGCCGACCACGTGCGCCCCGAGCCGGACGAGCTCGGGCGCGAACTTCTCGGGCGGAGTGCCGTCGAGCGTCTGGCCCTGCTCCTCGATCGTCATCTGCGCGACAATGGGCAGGTCGCACAGCCCGCGAACCGCCGCGAGCGCCGCGCCAATCTCCTTGAGGTCGCGGAACGTCTCGAGGATGAACAGGTCGACCTGCCCCTCGAGTAGCGCCGCCGCCTGCTCGCGGAAGAACTCCTCCGCCTCGTCCACGCCGGTCTTGCCCCACGGCTCGAATCCGGACGCCGAGCGGGCCGATGGCGCCGGCCACGTAGGCCTGCTCCCGGGCTGCGTGGCGGGCCACCCGCGCGCCGGCGATGTTGATCGCCCGCACCCGGTCGGCCAGGCCGAACGACGACAGCTTGACCCGGTTGGCGCCGAAGGTGTTGGTCTCGATGACGTCCGCGCCGGCCCGCACGTAGCCGAGGTGGACTTCGGCGACCAGGTCCGGCTCGGAGGTGTTGAGCGATTCGAAGCAGCGGTTGACGAAGACGCCCTTCGCGTAGAGCATCGTGCCCATGGCGCCATCGCACACGAGCACGCGCCGGTCGATCTCGTCGAGGAAGGGGCGCAGCATATCGGCTGGCGCCGTCAGTTGGCCGAGACCAGCAGGTCGGACTTGTCCCAGATGAAGTCGTTCTTGCTGTAGACGGCCAGCTCGTAGTCCTTGCCCATGAAGATGGCCGACACCGGGCACGCCTCTTCGCAGTAGCCGCAGAAGATGCAGCGCGTCTTGTGAATCTGGTAGACCTTCGCGTAGCGCGGGCCGGCCTGCGCGGTCCCGTCGTTCTCGGCCGCCTCGAGGTAGATCGCGTCGGCCGGGCAGGCCACGGCGCACAGCCCGCACGCCACGCACTTCTCGAGTCCGTTCTCGTCCCGCATGAGGACCTGCTTCCCGCGGAGCTTCGGGAAGGCGGGAACCTTCTGCTCGGGGTAGTTGACGGTGACCGGCTTGGTGAAGATATATCGAAGCGTGGTCGCAAATCCGACCACCAGCGCCTTGATCATCCGGTGGGCCCTCCGCGACGATCATAACATCATCCCCCGGCCCGTGAGGCGGGAGGCTCAAGGCGTGGGGCGCAGGGCGTAAGGCGCGGTCATTTGACACGCGTCCGAGCCGTGACGCAAGCTACCTATCCGGTGCCACCAGAGCCTCTCGGCCTCACCGATCAGCAGATCCTGATGACGACGCTCGTCGTCAAGCTGGCGGTCATCGCGGCGCTGGCGATCATGCTGGTCCGCTACCACCGGTTCCGCGCGATCCTCCTGACCGAACGGCGGGCGTGGCCCGACCGCCTGGTCTTCGCCCTCGCGCTCGGCATTCCGAGCTGCGCAGGCGTGGTGGCGCGGCTGCTGCTCGGCTACAAGGCCGGTGACCTCACGCTCGAGTCGACGTTCCTGGCCGGCCTCATCGCCGGCCCGTATGCCGGGGCGCTGGTCGGCGCCCTGTGCGGCCTCCCGCCCATGTTCGCCCACGAATTCGGCGCCCTGCCCTTCGCCGTGGGCTGCGGCTTCGCGGGCGGCGGGCTTCGCGAGCTGTGCCCGAAGCCGGACATCTGGCATTTCTCGCCCTTCGTGTTCACCACCCTCCACCGCCGCGTGTGGCATTCGGTGCGCACGCTGCAGATCGACTGGCAGTTGGTCCTGGTGATGGCTCCGATCGTCATGGAGGGGATCCGCATGACGCTCGGCCACCGCTTCGGCGCGAGCCGGCTCTTCTACCTCCACGCCGCGAGCGCCTGGATGGCGCTGCTGCTCATCGTCTCCACCATCCTCGCCATCGCCATCCCGATCAAGATCTGGAACAGCGCCCGGATCGAGCACCAGCTGCTCGAGCAGGAGAAGCTGCTGATGGCGGCCCGCATCGAGGCGCTGTCGAGCCAGATCAACCCGCACTTCCTGTTCAACACTCTGAACTCGATCTCCTCGCTGATCCGGACCAAGCCCGAGACGGCGCGGATGCTGGTCGGCAAGCTGTCGAACCTCCTGCGCCAGCGGCTCAAGAGCCGCGACCAGTTCGTGACGCTGCGCGAGGAGCTGCAGTCGATCGACCAGTACCTCGACATCGAGCTCGTCCGCTTCGGGCCGCAGCTCCGGGTCGACAAACAGGTCAGCCCCGACACCCTCGACCTGAAGGTGCCGTCGATGATCCTCCAGCCGCTCATCGAGAACTCGATCAAGCACGGCCTGACGGCCAAGCTGGGCGGCGGGACGATCACGCTGCGGAGTTTCAGGGACCGCGCCCACCTGGTCATCGAGGTGGCCGACGACGGCTTCGGCATGACCGAGGAGCAGCTGCGGAACGCGCTGACGGCCGGCATCGGCCTGAGCAACGTGAACGAGCGGCTGAGCGTGACCTACGGCGCCAATTACCAACTCAAGCTGACGAGCGGCACGGACGCGGGAACGTGCGCCCGGTTCGAGATCCCGCTGCACGCCGCCTCCGACGGCGCCAGCGCGTGATCACGGCGGGCCGCTGAGACGCCCCGGAGGGCGGAGCGCCAAGGAACTGATGATGGAACTTCGAGCACTGGTGGTCGACGACGAGCGGCTGGCGCGAGACGAACTGTGCTTCCAGCTCGGGCAGGTCGAAGGGGTCAGCGTGGCCGGCCAGGCGGAGAACGGCCTCGAGGCGCTCGAGCAGATCAAGCGGCTCCGGCCGGACGTCGTTTTCCTCGACATCCAGATGCCCGGCCTCGACGGCTTCGACGTGGCCCGGCGCATTGTCGCCGACGAGCTGGAGAGCCAAGTGGTCTTCGTGACGGCCTTCGACCAGCACGCGGTCGAGGCGTTCGAGGTCAACGCGGTCGATTACCTGCTGAAGCCGGTCGAACCAGCGCGGCTCGAGCAGGCGCTCCAGAGGGTCCGAAGGCGGATCGAGGCCGAGGAACCGCTGAACGAACACCTCGACAAGATCGTGAGGCTGATTGGCGACCGTCAGCCGCGTCGGGGCCAGATCGCGGTCAAGGTCGGCGAACGGTTCCTGCTGGTCCAGACCGACGATGTTATCTATGCGTCCCTGAATGGAGATACGATATCCATAGTCACGGGGCAGGTTGCCGGGACGTCCAGCTGTCGGACGCTCGACGAGCTGCAGGCGACGCTGGACCCTGCCGTCTTCTGGCGGGTGCACCGCTCGCATCTGGTGAACATCAACAAGATCAAGGAGATAGTCCCCTGGTTCAGCAGGAATTACATCCTCAGGATGAAGGACGCGAAGAACACGGAGATTCCGGTCAGCCGGTCGCAGACCAAACGCCTCCGGGATTACCTGAAGCTGTAGCGGCGAGCCCCGTCATGCCGGAGCCCTGGCTGCCCTGGACGGCGGCGGCAGACGACCACCTCGGCGCCGACCCCGCGGCGAAGACCGCGAGCCGCCCGGCGGCAGCGCCGGTTCGCCCGGCCGGCCCCACCAGCACTGCCTTCACCCGGTTCCGCGACGAGCTTTGGGCCTGGATCAGGACCGTCGCCTCGGCCGCCGTCTACGCGGTCCTCATCGTCACCTTTGGCTTCCAGGTGGCGAGGGTCGAGGGCATGAGCATGGCCCCGACGCTCGAAGACCAGGACCGACTGATCGTCAACAAGCTGATCTACCGGCTCAGCTCGCCCCGCAAGGGCGACATCGTGATGCTCTACTACCCCGTCAACCCAGACAAGTCGTTCGTCAAGCGCGTGATCGCCGAGGAAGGCGACATGGTGCGCATCGTCGACGGTCATGTCTACGTGAACGACGTGCCGCTCAAGGACGACTACGTGCCGAGCGAGTTCCGAAGTCATGACGACTACGGCCCGCTGGTGATTCCGGAGGGGTATTACTTCGTCATGGGCGACCACCGGAACAACAGTTCCGACAGCCGTCACTGGGGCATGGTGCCGAAGAAGTACATCATCGGCAAGGTCCAGGTGAGGTGGTGGCCGATACCGGAGGCGAGGGTCTTTCAGTAGGTATAGCGCAGGGCTGAAGCCCTGCGCTATCTGATACGGATCTTACCCGTATATCGTCTCAATCAGCGGTCGCCAGCGCTGCTCCACCACCTGGCGGCGCACCTTCATCGTCGGCGTCAGCTCCCCGCGCTCCATCGTGAACTCGGACGGCAGCAGCGCGAACCGCTTGACGCGCTCGAACTGCGCCAGGCTCCCGTTCAGCCGATCGAGGACCTCCTGGTAGAGCCGCAGCACCTCGGGATGGCGCACCAGCTCCTCGCGCGACGCGGCGCGCAGCTTCATGGCCGCGAAGCGCGCCTCGAGCCTGGCAAAATCGGGAACCAGCAGCGCCGCGGGGAATCTCCGCTGCTCGCCGATGAGCACGGCTTCCGAGATGAGCGGATCGGCCTTGAGCAGGTTCTCCAGCGGCTGCGGCGCGATCTTCTTCCCGCCCGAGGTTACGATCAGGTCCTTCTTGCGGTCGGTGATCGCGAGGTAGCCGTCGGCGCTGACCTCCCCGATGTCGCCGGTATGGAGCCATCCGCCCGCCAGCGTCTCCTCGGTGGCCTCTTTCCGCTTGTAGTACCCCTGCATGACGTTCGGGCCGCGGACCAGGATCTCGCCGTCGGCCGCGATGCGCACCTCGACGCCGGGCAGCGGCTTGCCGACCGTGCCGAGGCGGGGCGCCTCGATCGGATTGCCCGAGATCCCCGGCGAGCTCTCCGTCAGCCCGTAGGCCTCGAGAATCGGCAGGTTGATGGCGAAGAAGAACTCGCCGACCTTGGCGGACAGCGGCGCGCTGCCTGACACCAAGAAGCGAATCCGTCCCCCGACGCGCTGCCTGATCTTGGCGAACACCAGGCGGTCGGCAACCGCGCGCTTGAGGCGCAGCGATACGGGGATCCTCCCGCCGGACAGCCACAGCTTCGCGTAGTCGTACCCGACGCCGATGCCCCAGTCGGCCAGCTTCTTTCGCGGACCGCCGAGCGCCTTGAGGCCGTCCTGGATCGCCTGGTAGAACTTCTCCCACGCCCGGGGCACGCCTGTCATGATCGTGGGCCGCACGCGCAGCAGGTCGCGGGCCACACTGGCCATGCTCTCGGCGAAGTAGATGCTCACCCCGTCGTACAGGCAGCGGAAGAGCACCACGCGCTCGAACACGTGGCTGAGGGGCAGGAACGACAGGATCCGATCGCTCGGGTCGAGGCCGAGCCACCCCTGCGTCGCCAGCACGTTGGAGACGATGTTCCGGTGGGTCAGCATGACCCCCTTCGGGTCCCCCGTCGTCCCGGACGTGTAGACGATGGTCGCGAGCGATTCCGGTTGGACGGCCGCGGCCGCTTCGCGGTACCGGTCGGCCGCCGCGGGATCGGCCTCGAGCGCGGCTCTGCCGCGGTCGATCACCTCGCCGAACGTCAGCACCCGGAACCGGCCGCCTTTCGCATCGCCATCCATGACGACGATCGTCTCGAGCTCGTAGGCGTCCGGCACGGCCTCGTTGATCTTGTCCACCTGCGACGCGTTGGCGACGACGGCGATGCGCGCCCCGCTCTCGGCCAGGATGAACCAGGCCTGCGGCGAGGACAGCGTCGGATAAACGGGCACGGTGACCGCGCCGGCCGCCAGAACGGCCAGATCGCTGATCACCCATTCGGGCCGGCTGTCGCTGATGAGGGCCACGCGGTCGCCGGTCTCGAGGCCGATGGCGCGCAGGCCCAGGCTGAGCGCGCGGGTCTCTTCAAACAGCTGTGCGGTCGAACGGGCGTCGCCTCCGCGCTCGTCGCAGTGGCACAGCACATCGGCCTTGGAGAACAGGTCCAGGCAGCGGAATGTCAGGTCGGCCAGGGTGAACGGGTGGTTGGTCTCCACAGGATTGCGAATTCTACTCAAAAGACGGGCGAACCCAAAATGAGAAATCAGTAACCGATGTGCTTGTCCACGACATTCGCCAGCGCTTCGCCCCGCTCGAAGCGGCGGAGGTTGGACGCGAACAGGTCCACCGCCAGCGTCCAGTAGTCCTCCCGGAACGCCGACGTGTGGGGCGTGATAACCAGGTTCGGCAGGTCCCACAGCGGGCTGTCCGCCGACAGCGGCTCGTGCTCGAACACGTCGAGCGCGGCGCCGCCGATCGTGCCCCGCGCGAGTTCGGCCGCCAGTTCCTCTTCCCGCACGAGCTTGCCCCGCGAGACGTTGATGAGGACGGCTTGCGGCCGCATCTGCCGCAGTTCGGCGCCGCCGATGAGTCCCCGGGTGTCGCCGGTCAGCGGCGCCGTCACGACGACCACATCCGATCGGCCCAGGACGGCGCCCAGTTCCGTCGGCGGGTAGGTGGCGGACACACAGGTCGGGCGCGGCTGGTCCACCCGTCGCCGAACGGCGATCACGTCCATGCCGAGGGCCGCCGCCCGTTCGGCGACCGCCGTGCCAATCGCCCCCAGGCCGACGACACCCATCACGTGACCGCGGAGCATCCGGCAGGCGGACTGTGGCGGCTTCTTCCACTCGTGCGAGACCTGGTACCGCACCGCGGTGTGAATCTGGCGGAAGAGCACGATCGCCAGGCCGATGACGTGCTCGGCCATCGCGTCGCCGTGGATGCCGCGCGAGTTGGTGAGGACCACTCCGCTCTCGCGAAGTTCGGGGAACAACAGGCTGGCCACGCCGGCCGCCGGGCTCTGAATCCAGCGAAGGCGCGAGGCGACGGCGAACTCGTCGGGCTTGAGCTGCGATAAGAACGCCACGTCCGCGTCGGGCAGCTCACAAAGGCGTGCCTCCCGGGACGGCGCATCGACGATCCGGAGGTGCGGAAACGCGCGTTGAAGTTTCTCGACCTCGACGAGCGGGATCGTCCAGGTGGGATCCGAGTAGACCGACGTGACGACCTTCATTCCCGCCGCCATTCCCCCGAACGCCCGCCCCGCTTCTCCATCAGCCGGATCCCCCCGATGACCATCGTCTTGTCGACCGCCTTGAGCATGTCGTAGACGGTCAGCGCCGCCACCGAGACGGCCGTCAAGGCCTCCATCTCGACGCCCGTCTGGGCGGTCGTGCGGGCGCGCGCCTCGATGTCGTAGCCGTCTGAGGTGGCGACGAGCTCGACGTCGACGTGCGTGAGCGGCAGCGGGTGGCAGAGCGGCACGAGGTCGGCGGTCCGCTTGGCCCCCATGATGCCCGCCAGGCGCGCGGCCTGGAGCGGATCGCCCTTGGCGACGCGGCCCGTGCGGATGGCGTCGATCGCGGCCGGCGACATCGCGATGTGCCCCCGGGCGACCGCTTCGCGTGCGGTAACAGCCTTGCGGCTGACATCGACCATCCGGACCCGCCCCGTGCCGTCCACGTGAGACAGGCGGGCCACGGTCTTCTTAGTTGGTTTTGGCATGAACGGTATTCGCCAGGTGATAGGCGAGCCCTTCGAGCGAGACCGTGAGGTCGACGTGCTTCACCTTGACGCCGTGCGGCACGGTGATCGTCCCGGGCGTGAAGTTGAGGATCGCGCGCAGACCGGCGGCGACCACGGCGTTCGCCACCTGCTGCACGGCCGGCGCCGGGACCGCGATCATCGCGATGCGGATCCCCTCCTTGCGGACGATCGCCGGAAGTCGCTTGACGTGGTAGATCGGGACGCCGCCTCTCGACCGCGCGCCGACCTTGCTGGTCGCCCGGTCGAAGAGCGCGACGGGCACGAAGCCGTCGCGCGGAAAGCCCGGATAGTCCGCGAGCGCCTGCCCCAGGTTGCCCGCCCCGACCACCGCCACGCGGATCGGGTCGCCGAGACCGAGGATCTGGCGGAGGTGGGCCGCGAGGCCGTCGACCGAATAGCCGACGCCGCGGACGCCGAACTCGCCGAACCACGCGAGGTCCTTGCGGATCTGCGCGGCGTTGAGGCCGAACTGGGACGCCATCGAGTGCGACGACACCGTCCGCACGCCCGCCGTCGACAAATGGTCGAGGCAGCGCAGGTAGATGGACAGGCGGTTGGTCGTCAGTTCCGACGCCTGCTCGGCGCCCGGACTATTCCTGTTAAGCGGTTTCACCGGTTTGACGTGATTCTACGGAACCCGTTCCCCCGCGGTCAAGGAGAAGGCGCTGGCCCAAATCGTCCGGCCGCATGCTAAGATGCGCCCTCATGAACCAGACACCTTCCGACCAGCAGCAGAAGACCGGGTTCCAGCCGCTCGTGCCTGACGACACGACGATGAACGAGTTCACGTTCCGCGCGCTCGTCCTCGGTCTCGTCATGTGTGTCGTGCTCGGCGCGGCCAACGCCTACCTCGGCCTCCGGGCCGGCATGACGATCGCCGCCACTTACCCGGCGGCCGTCATCGGGATGGCCGTGCTGAGGCTCTTCAAGGGCAGCGTGCTCGAAGAGAATTTCGCCCGAACCGTCGGGTCGATCGGTGAATCGGTCGCCGCAGGCGCCATCTTCACCATCCCGGCGTTCGTCATCCTGAAGTTGTGGAAGTTCGACTCGGCGCACATGTTCCAGGAGTACATCCTGGCCTCCTGCCTGATGATTCTCGGCGGGATCCTGGGGATCATGTTCGTCACGATCCTCCGGCGCGTCATGGTCGAGGACCCGGGGCTTCCCTTCCCCGAATCGGTGGCCGCCAGCGAGATTCACAAGGCGGGCCAGAAGGGGGCCGACGCGGCGCTGCAACTGTTCCGCGCGATGGGCGTCGGCGCGGTCGTCAAGCTGCTGGACGGGTTTGGGATCTTCCGCTCGTCGAACGACTTCACGGTCCGCGTCGGCACGCTCAAGCAGAGCTTCGTCAGGTTGGGCCTCACCGGCGGGTCCGTCAAGGTGCCCACCGGCGGCATCACCAGTTTCTCGGCCCCGGCCGTCACGCCCGCCTACCTGGGCGTCGGCTACATCATCGGGCCCGAGCTGGGCGCACTGAACTTCGCCGGCGGACTTCTGGCGTGGGGGCTGTTCGTTCCGCTGCTCGTCTACTTCGTGGGACCCACGCTCATCGATCAGTACATGGCGCTGAACAACGGCAACGAAGCCGCGGCGTGGGCGGGCATCGTCGCGCATCTGTACCGGTTCATCGTGCGGCCGATCGCCGTGGGCGGCATGCTCGTCGGGGCCTGCTACACGCTCTTCAAGATGAGGAAGAACCTGATCCTCGGCGTCAAGCGCGGCATCGCGGACGTGAAGAAGACGGCGGCGGTCCAGGCGGCGACGCGGCGGACGCAGCAGGACCTGTCGCTGCGCATCGTCGGCCTCGTCGTCGCGGTCATCGTGGCCCTGATGGTGACGCTGTACTTCTACTTCACGCAGTCGCTGCTGGCGGCGTGCGTCGCAGCGATCGTCATGTTCATCACCGGGTTCTTCTTCGCCGCGGTCTCCGGCAACCTCGTCGGGATGATCGGGTCGTCGAACAACCCGCTGTCGGGCCTGACGCTGGCCACCGTCGTCGTCGCCGCCCTGACGATGGTCATCGTCGGCGCGAAGGGGGAAGAGGGCGTGCTCGCGGTGCTGGCGGTCGCGGCCATCGGCTGCGTCTCGTCGGCCGTGGCAGGCGAGATGCTGCAGGATCTCAAGGTCGGCCACATCCTGGGCGGCACGCCGTGGAAGATGCAGGTGGGCGACGTCATGGGCGTCATCTGCGCCGGCGCGGTGATGTTCTTCCCGCTCTACCTGATGCACACCTCCGACGTGGCGCAGTTCGGCCCGCTGCTCGGCGGCTTCGGCGGCAAAACCTACCCGGCGCCGCAGGCCGGGCTGATGGCGGCCCTCTCCAACGGCATCGTCGGCGGAGAAATGGCGTGGCCGCTCGTCCTGGTCGGGATCGTGATGGGGATCTCGTTCATCCTGATCAAGGTCAGGAGCCCCATGCTCTTTTCGGTCGGCATGTATCTGCCGCTCGAGACGACGGCGGCCATCTTCGTCGGCGGCATGGTGCGCGGCATGGTGGACAAGTTCCGAGACAAGCGCGGATACAACGCGGCCCAGAAGGCGCGAGTCGAGAACGCAGGAGTGCTGGCCGCGTCGGGGCTGATTGCCGGTGAAGCGCTCATCGGCCTGTTCATCGCGGCCGTGGTCGGCTTCCGCTCCGGACACCAGTTCTGGTCCGTCTCGGGGTTCGACACCTACGCCCCATGGATGGCCATCCCGGTGCTGGCGTTCCTGGTGTGGTACCTGGTCGCGGTGCCGTTGCGGAAGGCGGGCGCCGCCGACGAACCCGCGCCGCCGGTGGCGGTAATGTAGGCTCAGGGCTTCCGCCTCCGCCAAGGCTATGGCGGACCCGCCGAAGCGCTTCGCGCGAAGGCGGGCAGGGCTCAAGCCAAGAGGCTCAAGGCTCAAGGGGCCGGCGGGGAGTACTCCTCGCCGGCCCTCGTTGTCTCCGCCTCCCGCCTTCCGCCGCCCGCCTACGGGATGATCCGAAACGCCGCCAGCACCTGCTGCGTCGTCTCACCCTGCCTGATGGTGATCTCGAGCACATAATCGCCGGCGCTGAGCGGCGCGAGCACGGCTTCGCCCGACACCACGCGGGCGCCGCCGTCGTCGCGTTCGGCAGAGGTGACGGGGATCGCCAGCGGGTGCCCGGCGCGGTCGAGCAGGCGGACGCTGCTGCCCGTCATCGGCCCGGTGGCGCTCACCTCCACCCTGATCCGCTCCTGCCTGCGGAACCTGATATCCCCCGCCGCCACCCACGCCGGGCCGGTGAACGGCCCTCGCCGGAACAACGCCGGCTGACCGACCGCCGACGTCCCGGCCGCAGGCCACTTGGGAACAACGATGTGCAACATCTCGGTGGAACCGAGCACCGTCCCCGCGGGTTTGGTCGTAATCCGGACGCTGTAATCCCCCGCCGTCTGTCCTGCCGGCACCGGAACCCGCACGTCGAACGCCCGCACGTCGTGCGTCAGCGTCTCTTGGACCGTCTCGAGCGCGGTCCTGTCCGGCGCGTTCACGACGATAGTGACGTCGGCACCCGGCTT
The DNA here is from genome assembly GCA_963727765.1 of uncultured Acidobacteriota bacterium. Classification (GTDB taxonomy): domain Bacteria; phylum Acidobacteriota; class Vicinamibacteria; order Vicinamibacterales; family Fen-181; genus FEN-299. The sequence continues at coordinate 140,781 of CAVSGZ010000007.1, read as the reverse complement.
CCACTGCTCCTCGCGCGTCGCCAGCGCCGGGTCCCACTCGCCGACGATCCAGATCACCGGACGCAGGGCGCCGCCTGGCGCCGCCTGCCACGTGTAGCCCCCCTGCGCGTGGACGACGGCGTCGGCGCGGATCTTGGACAGACTGGAGATCGCGGTGGCCATGGGCGAGGGCGCGGCTCCCGGCGTCGGGGCGCCGGCCGCGCGGCTGGCCACTTCCTCCTTGGTCGCCGCGCGGTACCCGCGCCTGTATCTCAGGTCGACGCCCGGCCGCTTCACGCGTACCTTGATCGCGCGGAACCGTCCGTCGAACTTCGTGTTGGTCGAGTAGTAGCCGAGCAGGTAGTAGGAGGTCAGGTCGTCGACCACGCGCCGCAGACCCCGGTCGATGTCGTTGCTGTTGACGATGGCGATGCCGTCGGTGGCGCCGGCGAGCGTCTGCAGCGAGTCGAGCCGCGAGCGGAGGTTGGCCGAATCGGTGATGACGTCGAGTTGCCCGACCGACAGCGGCTGATCGAACACGACCAGCCCGCGCGGGTCGAGGGGGTAGAAGCTCACGTTCGCGCGGTTGGCGTCGTCGATCAGATTCCGGAAGTCGCGCTCGTGGTCTTCCATCGAGAGTTCCTGCCGATCGCCGTCACAGCGCGACTGGAACTGGCTGCCGAGGTTCGCCTGCCCGGCTGTCGTCTGGGTCAGCGCCCAGTTCTGCCGGTAGAGCACCCAGCCCTCGCTGACCGCCAGCACCGCCTTCCGCTCCTCGCGGATGGCGCCGAGGTGCGCGACCAGTTCGCCGAGCGACTCGAGGGTGATCCGCTCCCGGCGCCGCTCGATCATCTCGCGGGCGATCGCGGATACGCTGCTGTGGTCGTTGGCGCCGGGCGGGTAGCACTGCATGTACTGCTCTTCGATCGGATCGTAGTCGGTGATCGAATCGCGGCGGCTCCAACGGTAGAACTGGTCGACCAGGCCCTCGATGCTCCCGGTGCGCCGCGCGAACGTGACGGAGGAAGCCGGCATCTCCGGCGTCGTCACGGCAATCAGGTCGTCGGGGCCGAGCGCCCTGCGGAGGAAGCGGACGAGCGCGTCGCGAACCGACATCGCGCCGCCCCGCGAGATGTGGTAGGTGTCGAGGTAGAGGACAAACAGGCGCGCCTTGGACTCGGCGGCCATCTGGCGCGACTGCTCCACCGTGTTCGGCTCGGGCCGCGCTGCCGCCTCCTCGGCCGTCGGCGCCCGCACCACGATGTGCTCGAAGGTCCGGACTTCCTGGGGGACGTTGTCCTCGAACAGCTCGAAATCCTGCTGCTCGAGGTCGGTCACCGGCTTGCCGTCGGCGGTCGGGTAGACGTCGACGCGGACGAAGTTGACCTCGCTGCGAAACGTCGGCGGCTGCTCCTGCGCGGCCGGCGGCCGTCCCTGGCCCCGCTGGCCCGGCGGAGACTGCTGCCCCTGCACGAGCGCCAGGGCTCCGAGCGCGGCCACGAGCGTGGCTGCCAGGCAGCGGGCGGTGATGGCGGTGAGCGAGCGCGACGCGGGTGATGGCGACATAGCTACCCTCGAAACCAGGCGGAGCAGGCGCTACCCTCCGGCCGCCGTCGCGATCATCTCTTCGATCTGACAGCGGGCCCTGGCGATCAGGCGGTCGCGGTCGTCGAGCGTCATCCCGGCCGTTTCAATCGGCACACCCACGCGCACGTCGACGCGCACGGGGTGGATCAGGCGGCTGCCCTTGTACATCGCGGCACGGCCGCCGAGGATCGCCACGGGCACGATCGGCACCTGGGCCTTGATCGCCATGATGAAGCCGCCCTTCTTGAAGGGCAAGAGCTCTCCCGTCCGGCTTCGCGTCCCCTCGGGGAACACGAGGAACGAGTGGCCGCAGGCGACCGATGCCGCCGCCTGGTCCACGGCGTGCTGCGACTGGTCGTGGTTCCGACGCTCCACCGGGATGAAGCCGGCCAGCGGCGCCGCGCGACCGAGGATCGGCATTCTCCCGAACTCCATCTTGTAGAGCATGTGGAGGCGCGGGTGCAGGAGGTGGAATAGCAGCGGGGCGTCGATGTTGCTCGCGTGGTTGGCGCAGTAGACCGCCGTGCGGCCGCGCGGAATCCGCTCGACGCCGGTCAGCCGGTACGAGATGCCAGAGAGTGCGAGGCCAAGCGCAATGCCGCCGTGCGAGAGCACATAGAGGAGCCCCGGCTGGTCGAACAGCCAGGCGAAGCACACGCCGGGAGGGCCAACCAGGACGACGTAGAGCGAGATGGCGATGTAGGTTGCAAGCGAGCGGACGGCGGCGACCAGCCACGCCGCTCCTTTCAGGCGCGGTGGCGGTGGCGCCGGGCAAGCCACCTGCGGACTGTCACCGGCGGGCGGCATCATCGAGGCATGATACACGAAAGGCCCGGACCGACTGCGATCCAGGCCTTGGGTTTCCGTCCGCGAGCCTCACGCTTTTGGCGCGAGGCCCGTCATCTTCAGCCGAAGAGCGGCCCGCCGAGCGGTTGCGCCGCGCTACGACGCACGCACGGCGCGGCGGGCGACGGCCGGGGCGACGATTGGCAGCACCTTGGCGGTCTTCGCCTTCACGGCCACGCGCGTCTTGGTCGACAGCGACCGATCGAGCGCGCGGTCGACGCGCGCCTCGACAGTCCCCTGGACCTCGTGCAGGACCTCTGTGATCTCGGAGACCACCAGGAACCGGGCGCGGTCGAGCATCCGCTTCTCGCGGAACGACAGGTTCTTCGACTTGCTGAGCAGCGTGAGGCTCTTCAGCACATCGGCCACGTCGTAGATCGAACCGGTGCGCATCTTCTCGGAGTTGTCCTTGAAGCGGCCTTTCCAGTTCTGCTGGCTGTCGATCTTGCCGTCACCGAGGATGCGGAAGAGACGGTCGACTTCCGTGCCGACAATGGCCCGACGCAGCCCGACGCTGTCCGCGTTCCCGACCGGCACGAGCACCATCGTCTCGTTCGATGCAATACGGAGCGAGTAGAACCCGCAAGTAGTGCCGAGGATGGTTTTCTCTTCGATGCGCTCGATGACGCCGAGACCGTGATTCGGGTAGATGACCTTGTCACCGATCTGGAATGTCACGTGTCCCCCGTTCTAGGAAGGGAATTGTCTGGAGGCTCTGGATCTAACCGGAAATTAGTATACAGAAGCTCGAGACAATTCTCAAGAAAAATGGCCACAAGCGCATCAGTTTTGCCTTTGTTTCGCTGTAGAACTGGCGCCTGGGGGCGGTGAGCCGACGCTCGTCGCCAGGGTTTCTCCTTTGTCCGCATCAACTTAGGGTCGGAGCTGGCATGCCCCTCGAGCGGGCCAGCACTTGTGGCTGCTGAGCTTGCGACTACCACTAATTGTGGCTGACTCGTGGCTGGGCCGGCCCGGGTTATACTGAGGGTCCTCTCCGAGTGCCGGAGTGGCGAAACTGGCAGACGCGCGGGACTCAAAATCCCGTTCCCTTCACGGGGAGTGTGGGTTCAATTCCCTCCTCCGGCACCAAGGTTCCCCTTCGCACTTAGCCGAGTGTTCCCCAACGAAGGCTAAGTGCGCATGCTCGCACCATCCGAAATGGTGCGAGCCGGGGAACTGCGCCAACAGGGCTTCGCCCAGCGACGGCTGGCAGGCCAGCGGGTCATCCCGCTTCGCCGAGCATCAGCTCACCGCGCTTTCGCGTTCCTGTCGAGGACGTCCGCCCGCACCGGGTTCCGCCAAACGCGTCCCACTGGTGTTGCGCCCGGCGGCGCCTGGATGGTGTATTCGACGCCACCATTCGGCGTCCGTTGAACGTAGAGCGGCACCAGAGCAGGCGACCGCAACCATGTCGGCTTGACGTCCGCCTGGCATTTGAATGTGCCGACCTCACCAGCGCCCTGATACGCACCCTCCAGCCTGCTGCTGTTGACCGTCGCATCGACGCGCAGCGACGTCCCATCGAAGTTCACATCGAACTCCAGCCTCCCTCCCCGCGCGCGTCCGTTCTGGACCGGCCATCGATCCGCATACCCGCGCACCGCCTCACCCTCACGCTGCAGACTCATCTCGAACGTCGATCCGTTGCTTTCGTGGCAGGTCCACTGACCGCTCAGCCAGTCGTCGGGCGGGATTTCCACGGGCAGCGCATCGAAGATCCCCGCCGCCGGTACAGTGCCGCCGCATCGCCCCGGCTCCAGTGCAAAGAAAGGGATGCCCTCTACGTCCGCCCATGCCTTGGCGGCCTCGACTCCCTCCCGAAGCAGATACCGCCCGTCCTTCAGTCGATACACCGCCACCGGCAGCGTGAGCCGCGCATCGTCGAGCGCGAGCCGGTACATCATCTGGTTGTAGTCGTAGGCGGGGATCTTGACCAGGCTCCCGGACAACGTGTTCGACACCGTGCCTTCGAAGTAGATCAGCCGTCCGCCCTCCTGGTCGAAGAACGGATGGTGCACCGGGTTGTAGAAGGTGTACTTGTCGTGAGTCACCACCTTTCTGGCGTAGACCCACGGGCCCGGCGGCGTGTCGGCTTCCGCGTACCAGACCTCGCCGTTGTCGGCCAGTCCGCGGTCCTCTTCGACAACCATCACCCACCGCCGCCGCCACGCGTTCCAGGCCACGCCGCCTGCGTGCGGCTTGACCGCCGCGTCAGACACCACATCCCGCAACTGGCAGAGCCGCTCCTCCGGCTTCATCCGGCCGAGCCGCACGAGTTCCTCTTCCTGCTCGACCCGGAGTGGCGGCGTGCCACGCTTCCACCCGTACATGAGCCGCCCGTGCGGATCCCGGTCGAGGCTGGTGGCCGTCTTTTCATACCGACTGCCGGCGACGAGTGGCGTGTACCCTTCATACATGGCGGCATCCGCCAGTTCTTCGAGCACGGCGTGCGCCCGCCACACGGGCAGCGGCTGCGAGAAATAGAGGTATTCGTCCCTCCCCGATGCGACGCGAAATGGGTGCGCCGGAACGTCCATGCCAAATCCCGGCTCGAACCGGCTGTACGGCTCGAACACCTCGGTCGCGTCGTTGAACACCGCCAGCCCGCTCTCCGCCACCTCAGCCAAGCTCATCATGCTCCGGTAGTGTGTCGTCAGCCGCTCCCGCCCCTCTCTGTCCTTGACCACCGCGAGCCAGGACTTCCACTTCATCCCCCGCACCGCGAACGGCGTCATCGGCTTCGAGAACCCGCTCTTGTCGATGAAGTACGTGAGGTCCACGCCCACCGCCGGGTCCAGGCCGCCCTGTCCCGGCGGCTCCGACGTCGCCCCGGACCCGGCCAGCGACCCGAGCGGATATGCCGCCCGCGACGTGTCGTCCCAGAGCCAGAAAATCCTCCCCTTATACGGCGTTGCCAGCACCGTGTCCTGTCCCATCACCTCGGCATTCAGCACCGGCTCTCGAAGCGGTACCGGCAGTCCCAGCAAAACGCTGTCGCGATAGATCCCCTGCCCCGTGACCCTGTACAGCCGCTCGGCGATGTTCACGCGGTCGATCTCGATCCGCGTCTTTCCGCCTCGTGTGGTCGTGAGCTGCAGACCGCCTGCTCCGTACCGGTAACCATGACTCCGCACCTCGAAATAGACCGGGCGGTCCATCAGCCCCGGCTCGTTCCACGCAATGTGCCCCTGGCTGTCGGTGTAACGTGAGACGGCGTTATTCGCCTGCAATTCCACCATCGGGACACCCCGCCCCGTCGCCCGGTCCACCACTGTGATCTGGAAGTACTCCTCGCCGGACAGCGCGACCAGGAGGGGCAGCAACAGGAGAACGCGCCTCATTGCGCGAACCCCTCCTGCGGACAGGCGGCGAGCATTGCGGCGGCTGAGTCAATCTCGTACGGGCCGAGGTGGGCGCCGGCTGAAAAGGGCATGAGACGACCGCCGGCATTGTAGCACCGCGCCGCCGCGGCTAGTTGCGCCCGCGGAACCGGCGCGGGCGGGCACTGAAGCGGTCGGCGCCCGAGCAGACTGACGAGTTCGATTGACGCCGTCCCTGCCCGTCAGGGAGAATCACTCCGCCCTCTGCCCTCTCCATCAGGAGCCGCATGCAGCTCTGGGGCCTCCACCCCATCGACCTCGGGCTCGTTGTCGTCTACCTGGCCGTCGTCCTCTGGCTCGGCAAGCGGGCGGCCGCCCGCGTCGCGACGCTCGATGATTTCTTCCTGGCGGGCCGCAAGCTCGGGAAAGCCTTCCAGTTCTTCCTGAACTTCGGCACCTCCACGCATGCCGACCAGGCCGTGGCGGTCTCGCGCGAGGTCTATCGCCAGGGCATCGGCGGGATGTGGATCCAGTCGCTGGTGCTCTTCCTCACGCCGTTCTACTGGTTCACGGTGATGCTCTTCCGCCGCGTGCGGCTCACGACGGTGGGCGACTACTTCGCCGAGCGGTTCGAGAGCCAGTTCCTCGCGGCGTCCTACGCGGTGTTCACGCTCGTGCTGTCGGCGCTGATCGGCGGCGGCATCGGCTATCTGGTGGCGGCCAAGACGGCCGTGGCGATGACACCCAAGCCGGTCGAACTGTGCACGCCGGCCGAGCGCCAGAGCATCACGGAACTTGCGGAGCTCAGGGGGCTCGAGGCGCGCCCGGCACTGTCGCTCTCGACCACCCAACGGGCCCGTGCCGACGAGCTGCGCGAAAAGGAGAAGCGCGGAGAACTGCGGTCGTTCGTGTCCTACGTCGACGAGACCTGGTTCTACGTCGTGTACGTGCTCATCGTGGGTATCTACACGATGCTCGGAGGCTTCCGGGCGGCGGCCCTGACCGACGCCATCCAGGGGACGCTGATCGTGATCTTCTCGGTGCTGCTGATCCCGGTCGGGCTTTCCCACGTCGGAGGGCTGGCAGGCCTTCACGCGCGCGTCCCCGCGCACCTGTTCCAGCTGTTCGGGTCGGCCACGCTGAGCGACTACGCGTGGTACACCATCGTCGGGATGGTGCTGGCCAATCTCGTGTCGATCGTCGCGGTCGTCTCGGGAATGCAGACGGCCGGATCGGCGACCAACGAGTTCGCGGCGCGCGTCGGGATGATCGGCGGCATGTTCCTCAAGCGCCTCCTGATGCTGTGCTGGGCGTTTGCCGGACTGCTGGCCATCGCGATCTACGCCGACGGCCTGCACGATCCCGACCTGATCTGGGGCGTGATGACGCGCGACCTGCTCTGGCCGGGCGCCATCGGCCTGATGCTCGTCGGTGTCCTCTCGGGCAGCATGTCCTGGCTGGGCGCGTCGGCGGTCTCCCATTCCGCGCTCTTCATCCGCAACCTCTACAAGCCGTGGGTCCGCGACCGGTCCGACCGGCACTACCTGGTGGTGGGGCGGATCATGGTGGCGGTCACGCTGGTGGGCGGCATCGTGGTGGCGCTGGTCGCCGACAGTCTGCTCGGGCTCTTCCAGTACATCATCTCGATCCCGGCGATCTTCGGCGCGTCGATCTGGCTCGGGTTCCTCTGGCGGCGCGTCACCAAGTCGGCCGTCATCCTGCAGGTGGCGGTCTGCCTGATCGTCTACGCGCTGGTGCCGACGGCCTTCTCGTCGATGGAGTGGGCCAGCCGCCGGCCCGCCTTCCTGGCCGAGACGGCGGCCAGGTCTGTCCAGGTGGTCTCGAAGGCGACGGCTGCCGACGTCGCCCAAGGCCGGGCAGCGGCCGTCGGCGACCCGGTGACGGGCACTCTCCAAATGGCGCCGGTGGGGATCTTCTTCGACCGCGTCGCACGCACGAATCCGGCCGATCCCGATTCGCCGCGGATCGGCCTCGGCCGGTTCAACGCCGAGGTCTGGATCCTGACTTGGTTCGGCGCCGACTTCAGCCATTCGAGCAAGCCGCAGTTACTGGCTGTCCGGTTCTTCTTCGACGCGCTCTTCCCGTTCGTCCTGCTCGTCGCGTTCTCCTACGTCACGCCGTCGGTGCCCAAGCCGACCCTCGATCGCTTCTTCGCGCGAGTCCACACGCCGGTCCAGGCGACCGCCGAGGCCGACCGGGCCGCGGTCGAAGCGTCCTACGCCGACCCCGGCAGGTTCGACTCGGACAAGCTCTTCCCGGGCACCGGCTGGGAGATCCTGAAGCCGGCGCCGAGCGACTACATCGGGTTCTTCGGCACCTGCGGCCTGGTCGGAGTGGTCCTGGCGCTGCTGTGGGTGATGGTGAACGTCCAATGAGCGCCAACGTCACGAGGAGACGGCACCGGGTCGGCATCGACAACTACGGTCTGTTTCCGCTGAGCCTTACTCCGCTCGCCACGCTGCGATGGGCGGAGGCCCACCGCGCCGAGGGAGTCGCCTTCTCCGGGCTCCAGCCCGAACACGAGGCCGCCCTCGATGCCACCGCGCTCGAACGGTTGAGGGACTCCGCCGGAGAGCGCGGGCTCTACCTCGAGTGGGGCGGCGCGCAGCACGTCCCGCGGGATCTCACCACGTGGTTGCCCAAGGACATCGTCGATGGCAACCGCCAGACGATTCGGCAGGCGCTGGCCCTGGGCGCGCGCATCGTCAGGTCGTGCTCGGGCGGGTTGATGCGGTGGCACGACGAGGCGCCGACGACCGAAACGCTGCTCGGCGAAACGGCGCACGCCCTGCGCGCGCAGGCGTCGATGTGGCAGGACGCGGGCGTGACGCTCGCCATCGAGACGCATTTCGAGTTCACCTCGCACGAACTCCTCCGGCTCTTCGACATGTGCGAGGCGCCGCCGGGCGGCTGGCTGGGCGTCTGTCTCGACACGGTGAACCTGCTGACGATGCTCGAAGAGCCCGTGGCAGCCACCAGACGGCTGCTGCCGTGGGTGGTCAGCACGCACATCAAGGACGGCGCCATCGCCCTCGATTCCTCCGGCTTCACGACGTTCACGACACCGCTCGGCTCCGGGATTGTCGACCTTCCGGCCATCATCGATCTCGTCGCGTCGCTCGACCGGCCCGTGCACTTGTCGGTCGAAGACCACGGAGGCAGCTTCCTGCTGCCGGTGTTTGACCCGACGTTCCTGTCAAAGTTCCCCGACCTGACGGTGCGGGAGTTCGCCAGCCTGACCGCGCTCGCCGAGCAGACGGCGCGGCAGCCTTCGAGCCGGCCCCTCCCGCGGGAAGAATGGCCGCGCGTCGCCGAGGCCCGCATGGCCGCCGACCTGGCTGCGCTCGCCGCCCTGGTCGAAGGGCGCCCGGCCTCAGCGGGCAGCCTGTAGCGCGAGACCGCCATGATCAACCCGTCAGAGCACGTCTACGACGACGACCCGAACCTCGGCCACCCGGACGTCCGGACGCGGCTGCGGGAGGTCTCCTACTTCTTCCTCGGAAACGGCCACATCCAGGCGGCCGTCCAGTGGGCACCGTCCGAAGAGGGCACGCCACTGGGCCTGCTGTTGATGGATCCCGACCGGCTTGGGAAGAAGCGCGAAGCGTTAACGATGGACCTGGCTCGGGGGCTTGACGCCACCCTGGTCCGCGTGGAGGCCAACGGCGAGTCACATCGTGCGAGGGCGAACGCCACACGCGTGACCTGGACGACCCATGACGGCGTGCCCGCCATCGAGGCTGTCTGGAGCTGGTCCGGCGGCGAGGTCTCCGAACTGTTCTTCTGCCCGGACACCAATTCGCCACGGCTGGCCCGGGAGGTTCGCGTCCGTTGTTCCTCCGGTTGCGGACCGGTCCGGGCGAGCACCAGCGCCGGCGGCAGCACGGCCGCCATCGAGAGGGAGGCCGGCGCCGCCCTGGCGTGCTTCGTCTACGAGATCGTTCCCGGGGCCGAGCGGGTCGAGGTGCATGTCGAGAACTGCCCTGTCGCGGATGCGGCGCGCGAACGCTGGGGGCGTGCGTCGCGCTTTACGTTCGGTGACCCGCTGCTCGATCGCTTCGCGCGCATCAGCCACTGCCAGTTGGCGGCTGCGAAATCGGCGGCCGGGCGGATGGACGCGAGCATCTGGCAGTACAACCGGGAGTGGGTTCGGGACCAGGCGTTTGTCTCGACCGGGTTCCTGATGGCGGGCGACCGCGAAGGCGCCGCCTGCCTGCTCGACCGTCTCCTCCGCGAGTTCATCACGCCCGAGGGCGGCGCGATGGACTCGAGCGAGGTGCGCGGGCCGGACGAAGCCGAGCTCGATCAGAACGGCGTCCTCCTGAACGCGCTGGAGCAGTACGTCCGGTGGACCGGCGACCTTTCGCTCGTTTCGGCGCATTGGCCCCGGATCGAAGCCCTCGCGGAGTACCCGCTGCGTGAGGAGTTCGCCCACCCGGAGAGCGGGCTGCTCTCGAACGCGCGGGAGTTCTGGGAACGGCACCGGATTCATGGCATCCGGCCCGGCCTGGAGCTGGTCCACCAGGTGTACGTGTCGATCGGGCTGCGCGCGGCCTCGAGGCTCGCGGTCAGGATGAGCCAGCCCGAGCGAGCGGCACGCTGGGCGTCGAATGCCGAGCGCCTCCGCGCCACGACGCTGACGGACCCGAGGTACGGCATGGTCGTCGATGGCGTACTCGTGAAGCGCAAGAACCTGGACGGCACCGTGCAGGACCGCATCGAGCCGGTCCCGGGTTCTCTGATGCCCGCGGGTGTGCCGCTGCTGCGACCGGGCGCTCACTGGCTGAATCCGGACACCTGCGTCACAATGCCGATCGTAACGGGTTTCGTCGCTCCGGACTCCCCGCTCGCTCGCCGGACGCTCGACAGCGTCGAACCGTTGTGGAATCAGGAGTGGGAAGACGGAGGCTACGGCCGCTACCATGCGTCGTCCGAGCCCGATTCGCCCGGCGGTTGGCCCTTCGCCTCGATCTTCGTGGCACGGGCGGCGGTGGAATGCGGCGTGCCGGACCGGGCATGGCGGGTCCTCCGGTGGCTCGACCGAGCCACTGGTGCGCCGGCGGGCTCGTGGTTCGAGTTCTACGGTCCTCGATCCTCGCCGCCGTATCCCCAGGTCGGCGTCATTCCCTGGACGTGGTCCGAGATGCTGGCCCTGCTGGTCGAGCAGATCCTCGGCGTGCGTGCCGGGGCCGACGGCCCGACCGTCAGGCCGGCGCTGCTGCCCGGCCTCGATTACGCAGCAGGGCGCATGCCCTACGGCTCGGGGACGCTGGACGTGAAGGTCAGCCGCGAGGCCGCGCGAGCGCCGGTGGCCCGGGTCAAGGTGGGCGGTCGGGTTGTGGCCGAGCGTGTCTCCGGCGAAGTCGCCGTGCCCAACGCCTCGGCGAGCGGCGACGAAGTCGAGGTCGAGATCGTGCTTCCGCGTGGTTGACGCCGATGGCTGACAAGACCGTCTTCCTCGTCTGCAACTCCCACATCGATCCCGTCTGGCTGTGGCCGTGGGAGGAAGGCCTGGCCGCGACGCTCGGCACCTTCCGCGCCGCGGCCGAACTGTGCCGGGAGTTCGACGGCTTCGTGTTCTGCCACAACGAAGCCCTGCTCTACTCGTGGGTCGAGCAGTACGAGCCCTCGCTCTTCGCCGGGATCCAGCAATTGGTCCGGGAAGGGCGCTGGCACGTGATGGGCGGCTGGTACCTCCAGCCCGACTGCAACATCCCGTCCGGTGAGTCGCTGGTTCGGCAGATCCTCGTCGGCAAGCGCTATTTCATGGAGAAGTTCGGCGTCGAACCGCGTGTGGCCGCCAACTTCGACTCTTTCGGCCACACGCGCGGGCTCGTGCAGATCCTGGCGAAGTCGGGCTACGACGGCTACCTCTTCTGCCGCCCCGACCGCGGCTGGCTCGAGCTCCCGTCGGACGACTTCGTGTGGGTGGGACTTGACGGATCCACCGTCCTCGCTCACCGCTCGTCCGAGCACTACAATTCGGAGCTGGGCAAGGCAGCCGACAAGGTCCGGCGCTGGCTCGACGCGCACCAGGACCAGCCACGCGGGATGGTGCTCTGGGGTGTCGGAAACCACGGCGGCGGACCTTCACGCCGTGACCTCCGAGCGCTGGCCGCGATAATCACTCCGGGAGTGATTTCCGGTTTCCGCGTCCAGCATGGGCGGCCAGAGGACTACTTCGACGCCATGAGGGACGACGCCGGACTTCCCCGCTACGCCCACGACCTCAATCCGTGGGCCGTTGGGTGCTATTCGTCGATGGCGACGGTCAAGCGCGCGCACGCCAGGCTCGAGCGCCTGCTGTTCGTCACCGAGTCGATGCTGGCCAACGCGGCCGTCCAGGGTCTTCTTCCCTATCCGGGCGCCGAACTGCGGTCGAGCCTCGAAGACCTGCTCTATTGTCAGTTCCACGACGTGCTCCCGGGCGAGGCGGTTCGCGAAGTCGAACGTCAGGCCCTCGACCGGCTCGGCCACGGTGCCGAGATCGTCAGCCGCCTGCGCGCCAGGGCGTTCTTCGCGCTTCTCAGTGGACAGCCTGCCGCCGCCGACGGCGAGCTCCCGCTCTTCGTTCACAACCATCACCCCTTCCCGGTCACCCACGTCGTCTCCTGCGAGTTCCAGCCGCCGGAGCCGAACTTCAACCCGAAGGTGTTCTGGCAGCCGCGCATCACCGACGCGCAGGGACATGACGTTCCTCTCCAGCTCGAGAAAGAGAGCTGCAACATCCAGAACGACCAGCGGAAGCACGTCGTGTTCAGGGCGTCCCTGCGGCCGTCGTGCACCACCCGCTTCTCCTGTCGCCTCGAGGATCGCGAGATAGCGCAGGGCTTTAGCCCTGCGCCTCACGGCCCGAATCACCAGATACCGCAGGGTTTCAGCCCTGCGCCCCACGTTCACATCTCGTCATCGTCCGGCCTGCTCTCGCGGTTCGCGGTCGACGGCGTGGAGTACCTGCGCGGCCCGGCCTTCCGCCCGCTGCTCGTCAGGGACACTGCCGATCCCTGGGGCATGAAGACGCGGGCGTTCCGTGACGTCGTCGGCGAGTTCACGCTGATGTCGGCGGCGGAGGCCGCGGCGTTTGCCGGCGTGGCGGCTGCCGAACTGACGCCGGTTCGTGTGATCGAGAGCGGCCCGGTCCGAACCACAATCGAGTCGCTGCTCTCCTGCGGCCGCTCGGCGGTCGTGATCCGGTACATGGTTCCGACGACCGGGACCGAAATCGAGGTCGAGGTCCGCGTGTCGTGGTTCGAGCGGGACACGATGCTGAAGCTCGCGCTACCGACGACACTCGCTGGCGGCGAGGTGCGGACGCAGACGGCCTACGGTGTCGAGGTCGTGAGCCCCCGCGGTGAAGAAGCGGTCGGCCACCGCTGGCTAGCGGTCCTGTCGCCCAATGGCGGGCGCGCGCTGACGATCGTCAACGACTCCACCTACGGCTTCGACGTGGCTGATGGCGAGGTCCGGCTGTCACTCCTGCGCGCCCCGGCTTACGCCGGCCACCCCGTGGACGATGTCACGCCGATTGTCAGACAGGACCGGTTCGAGCCGCGGGAGGACCAGGGCGAGCACGTGTTCAGGTTCTGGCTGAATGCCGGCCCGGGGGCTGACCGCCTGCGGGCGGTCGATCGCGAGGCAGCGGTCAGGACCGAGGAGCTGATGGCGCTGTGCGCGTTTCCGTCGGGCGGCGGGCCGACGGCGCTCTCCGGTGTCGTCCTCGGCGACGACGTGGCGAGGCTGTCCGCGCTGAAGCTGAGCGATGACGGCCGTGCGCTCGTGCTGCGGCTGTTCGAGCCGACGGGCACAGCCCGCGACACGCGGGTACGCATCCCCGCGCTTGGCGTCGAGTTCCCCGTGGCGCTCGGGCCATTCGAACTCCGCACGCTGCTCGTGGACTTCGCCACGCACGCCGTCAGCAACGCGGACCTGCTCGAGCGCGTGGGGGCCGCGCGATGATGCTCGGGAAGGAAAACCCCGTCCGGGTGCTCATGGTCGCGATTGGCGGCTACGGCCACTACTACCTGCAGACGCTCCTCGAGGAGGTTCCGGCGGAGCGGGCGATTCTGGCCGGAGTGGTGGACCCGGAGGCGCGAGCGTCGCGGGCCTGGTCGTGGGTGGAGGCGCGAGGCGTGCCGGTCTTCGGCGAGGTGGCCGATTTCTATGCGGCCGGACACGAGGCCGACCTCGCGGTCATCGTGTCCCCGATTCAACATCACGTCCCCCAGTCCTGCACCGCGCTCGAGCACGGGTCTCACGTGCTCTGCGACAAGCCGCTCGGCGCGACCGTGCAGGAGGCGACGCAACTGATCTCGACGCGCGATCGCTCGGGCCGCTTCGTGATGGTCGGCTACCAGTGGTCGGTACTCGACGGCCATTCAGGCCCTGAAGCGAGACATCCTCGCCGGGCTGTTCGGTCGCCCCGCCCGCTTCTCGACACTGTGCTGCTGGCCACGTCACCTGTCGTACTATCAGCGGAACCAGTGGGCAGGACGGCTGAGGGACCCGGCGACGGGCAGGTGGGTGCTCGACGGACCGGCGAACAACGCGATGGCCCACTTTCTCCACAACCTGCTCTATCTCGGCGGCCCGGACATCCACCTGAGCGCCAGGCCGCGCACCGTGCAGGCCGAGTTGTACCGTGCCTACCCAATCGAATCGTGCGATACCGCGGCCTGTCGAGTGACGACCGATACCGGGCTGGAAGTCCTGATGTACGCCTCGCACGTCACCGAGACCGCCATCGAGCCGCGCTTCACGCTCGAGTTCGAAACGGCATCGGTGACGTTCGACGCGATGGCGGGAGGTATCATCGCACGCGACGCGGCGGGTCACGTCAAGCGCTACGGCGCCCCAGACGACAGCCCGCAGTTCAAGAAGCTGTTCGATGCCGTCAGCGCGATACGATCTCCGGCGACGGTCGTCTGCGGTCCGGAGGCGGCCCTGGCCCAGACGCTGGTCGTCAACGGCATGCACGAATCGGTGTGCGAGCCGATCTCGTTCCCGGATGCGGTCGTGGTCAGCGACGACCAGGCGGGGCGACGCTTCGTGCCGGAATTGGACGAGACGCTGAGCCGATGCCATGAGCGGCACCTGCTCCCGTCCGAGGCGGACATCAGCTGGGCGCGAGCCGGTGTGCCGGTGGATCTCGACGGCTACGACGCGTATCCCCGCGGCGGTCCTGGGCGTGCGGGCGGGAGGAGTCGATGAGGCGGCGTGACCTGGTGCGACAGTCGCTCGAATTCGCTTCCCCGCCGGCCGTGCCGCGCCAGGCTTGGGTGCTGCCATGGGCCGAGGAGCGCTACCCCGAGGAGGTCACCCGTCTCAGGACCGAATTTCCGGACGACATCGTCACGTCGCCCGGCCTCTACCTGCGGCCGCTGCCGGTCGTGGGCCAGCGCTACCAGAAGGGCCTCTACGTCGACGAGTGGGGCTGCCGGTTCGACAACGTCCACGGCGGGGTGATCGGCATCGTCCGCGAACCGTTGATCAGGGAATGGAGCGACCTCGAGCGCTTCGAGACGCCTGCGTGCACACTGGCCATCGATCGCGGAGCGGTGAACGCGTTCTGCCGTTCGACGGACCAATTCGTGCTGGCGGGCACGCTGGTCAGGCCGTTCGAACGGCTGTGCTTTCTGAGGACCATGGAAGGGGCCCTGGTGGACCTGTTCACCCGTCCGCCCGGCTTCATGGACTTGTTCGAGCGCCTGCACCATCACTACCTCGCCGAGGTCGAAGCGTGGGCGGCGACCGATGTCGATGCGATCGTGCTGATGGACGACTGGGGCGCCCAGGACCGCATGCTGGTGTCGCCGGCTATCTGGCGCGAGCTCTACAAACCGATCTACAGGCAGTACTGCGACGTTGCGCGGCGGGCCGGCAAGTTCGTCTTCATGCATTCCGACGGCTGGATCGTGGACATCCTGCCCGATCTCATCGAGGTCGGCGTCCACGCGATCAACAGCCAGGTGGCCTGCATGGGCGCCGAGGCCCTCAGTCGGTTCCGCGGACAGATTACCTTCTGGGGGGAGATCGACCGGCAGGCGGTCCTGTCGTTTGGATCGCTCGAGGACGTCAGGCGCGCGGTCGGCGACGTGAAGCGGTACCTCTACGCCAACGGCGGTGTCATCGCCCAGTGCGAGTTCGGACCCGGCGCCCGTCCGGAAAACGTGCTCGAGGTGTTCAGCTGCTGGCAGGCGTTCGATGGAGAGAGGTGAGACATGCGCGGCGTCAGCACACTCATTGCGGCGGGCGTTCTCGTGGTCGCGGCCGGTGCCGCGCTCCGGAGCCTCGATGCACAATCGGCAGCGTCGGTCGGATCGGTAACGGGGCAGAAGCCCCAGGCGAAGGGCAAACAGGCCGCGGCAGCACGAACGGCCGTGGCGCCGGGCATCGCCGTCACGCGCGCCGACTACCTGGCCTACGCCCGCGCATCGGCTGACTACGCCTGGGACCATCGCGAGGAAAACCTCGCTCGCTGGCGGCAGACGTTCGACCCGGCCAGCCCGTTCGGCTACCGGGGGCCGGGGGACCTGATCGACCTGGCCGCCATCTATTCGACGCTCTACGAGCTGGAGCGCAACCCCGTCTACGCCGAGCGCACCAAACACGTGCTGCTCACGTACGGCGACTACCGGTCCCAGTACCCCGAGTTGGCGGCGAAGGCGCGGCCCGACTACGCGAACGGCGTGCCCGCGCTCCCCGACTTCTTCGTCGTCATGCGCTACCTCCGGGCCTACGACACGCTTCACCGGCTCGGTCAGCTCACGCCGGCCGAGGCCGCGAAGATCGAGGCGCTGGCCGGCCACAGCATCGACTACCTGCTGCAGACCTCGGAGTGGGGCGCCATGAACCGCGCGATGCTGCGCGCGGAGACGCTGGCGTGGGCCGTTCGCGCGATGCCGAAGCATCCCCGCGCCGCACGCTGGGAACTGCAGCGCCGCGCGCTCGGCGACGACAACTGGGGCCACTGGGAAATCGAGGACGCCACCATCTACCACGGCGTCTGGCTCTACTCGCTGCTCGGCTATGCGGACGCGCTCGACAGGACCGGGGACCTCTTCCGAACCCCGGAGGTGTTCTACTACGCCCAGTACTTCCTCAACCTGATGTCGCCGGGCGACATGGTGCCTGACTTCGGCGACGCGGCCTGGTCCCAGAACTGGCAGCACTTCCTGGTGTTCTTCGAAACGGCGGCCGCCCGGCTGAACGACCCCGAGCTGAAGTGGGCGGCCCAGCGCATCGCCGCGCGGTACGTCGATCTGACCAGGCCCACCAGCGCCGGCCTCGGGTGCTTCCTGCTCGACGCGTATCGCTGGGGCCGCGACGACATCGCCCCACGCGCGCCCGTGAGCCTGAGCGGCGAAGTCATGGAGGACGTGCAGGGCAAGAAGGTGGTCTTTCGAAACGGCTGGAAGCCCGACTCCACCTACCTGCTGCTGACCTATCGCGATGAGGGCGACGGCGGGATGAACTTCCGCGACTACCTCCGCGACAGCATCCCGGTCGAGGAAGAGAAGATGACGCACGGCCACGCCGACGAGAACAGCATCCCCATGCTGATGAGCGGCGGGTCGCTGCTGCTCCACGACGGCGGGTACCGCGACTACATGCCGAGCGGCCCGTACGGTGCCTATCGCCAGGACTACTTCCACAACCGCCTGTGCGTGCGCCCCGAGAAGATCTGGATGGGCCAGAAGGCGAACGAGGAACGCTACAGCCAGAAGGGGCCCATCCCGCAGCAGCCGCTGCTCGAGTTCATGCGCGACGCGGGCTCGTACCGGCCCGTGCGCACGCGCAAGGTGGACTTCCTGCAGCAGCCGGAGTTCGACTACGCGCGGACACGATTGCTCGATGATGGCTGGGGCTACGACGCCGACCGCGTGGTCATCTACCTGAAGGACCCCGAGATGTTCGTCGTCTTCGACGTGTTCAAGTCGAGGGCCACGGAGTACTTCACGCTGGCCAATCTCTGGCACACACGCCAGATCGTCGCGCGCGGGGACCACTGGTACGACACGGCGTACGACGTCGTCGGAGCCACGGCGTTCCCGGATGCCAAGCGCCTGCTGATCGTGTTCCCACAGAGCCACTTCCGAATGGAAGGTGTGGAACCGCAGAAGCGCCACGGCCAGGACGAGTTGGCGATCTACCAGGCGGTGGCGCGGCACTTCGAGCCGACCCAGACCGAGGGAATGGTGACGGTGCTCATCCCGCATGCCAAGGACGTGGCGCCGGCCGAGCTTGCCCGGCGGGTTTCGCTGGTCGAGACCGTGCCGACCGCGTCGGGCCTGGCGGTCCAGATCGAGGCCGGCGGGCGACGGATCATCATCGGCGCGAAGCAGGATCTCCGCCTCGACATCGCGCGCGACTACCGGCGCCCGCGCTACCTGTTCGAGAAGGGCAAGATCGGCTACGGGCCAGTGCTGACCGACGGCGACCTGGTCTTTCTCTCGGAAGAAGGCCGCCAGCTCACCTACAGCATCGTCAACATGACCCGCGCCCAGTATGGCGATCGCGTGCTGTTCCAGAACGGGCTGTCGTTCCACGGGCTCCCGTTCGACGCCTCGACCGACACGGCCGGCGTGGACAAGGTCCGGTATTTCCGCGACACGGTGACCATCGATGCGCCAAGCAAGTGAGGTCTCGATCAGAACCGGGCGGCCGGCGTTCGACGACCTCTACCCCGCGGTCCGGGCGTTCCTGGAGCACGACCGGCTGGACCTGACGATCGACGGCCGGCGGATCCGCGGCTACCGCACGCCCGACGCCAAGTCGATCTGGATCCGCGACCACAGCGACATGATGCGCGGGTTCCGGTACTTCGAGCCCGACCTCACGAGCGCCGTGCAGCACTTCGCCGACACGCAGGCCGCGACGGGTCGCGTATTCGATTACTACACGACGTTTCCCGAGAAGCCGCCGAGCGAACGCGAGAACTGGACGAAGTACGTGCGCGTCCCGGTCGAGGCCGACGTCGAGTATCGCTTCGTCAAGGGCGCCTACCTCGCCTGGCAGGCGTCGGGCGACGACGCCTGGATTCGCGGTCTGCTGCCCAGCCTCGAGCGGGCGATGGCCTACATCCGGAACCACCCGTGGTACTGGGACGAGACGCACGGCCTCGTGAAGCGGGCCTACACCATCGACACCTGGGATTTCGCGTACACGGCAGGACGGCACGACTGGCTGCAGTTCCAGATTACCGACGACACGTACTGGGGCCTGATGCACGGCGACAACAGCGGCTACTACGAGGCGTATCGCCTGTTGGCGAGGCTTTGCCGACGCCTCGGTGACGCCGCGCGCGGCGCGTATTGGGAAGACCGTGCGGTCGAGATTCGGACCAACCTCAATCGGGCGTGCTGGAACGGTCGCTTCTACACGCACTTCGTGAAGCTGACGCCGGTCACCATCGAGGGCGTGGACGAGTCGTCGCAGCTCAGCCTGAGCAACCCGATGGACGTTAACCGCGGGGTGGCCGACCACGAGCAGGCGGCGTCGATCCTCCGCGAGTACCTTCGCCGGCGCCAGTCCACCGGCGCGTTCGCGGAGTGGTTTGCCATCGACCCGCCGTTTCCCGACGGCATCTTCGGCGACGAGCGCCTGGTCGCCGGGGCCTACTGCAATGGCGGGATCATGCCGCTCGTCGGCGGCGAGCTGGCCCGCGCGGCTTTCGAGCACGGGTTCGAAGCGTACGGCATCGAGATCCTCGAGCAGTACCACCGGCTCATCTCGCCGAAGGGCGAGACCTACCTGTGGTATTTCCCCGACGGGGCCGCGGCCAGCGTCGAGACCAGCACGAGCCCGGAGGCGCTGCCCACCGACGGGTGGGGATCGAGCGCCATGCTCTGGGCGCTGGTCGAAGGCCTCGCGGGGATCGTGGACGACGGCTGCGGTTTTGACGCGGTGACGCTGGCGCCGCGATGGGTGGCCGCCGGCCTCTCCGAAGCGGAGGCGTCGGTCCGCTACGCGGCGTCGGGGCGGGGGATCGGCTACTCGTTCCGGCACGCCGGCGACCGGATCGATATCGAGGTCGAGGCGGCCGCGGCCGACGTGCGGCTCCACGTGCTGCTCCCGGCCGGCTCAGACGTTTGCGCTGTGCGGCATGGCGCGCGCGATGTGCCGTTCGCCCAGTCCGTGGTCGAGGCCAGCCGGTACGCCGACTTCGAGACTCACGTGGACGGAACCGCCGGCTTCACGATCGCACTTCAGTGATGGCGGACACGATGATCGAACGACGCGGCTTCCTGGCGGGCCTCGGTGCTGCCGCCGGCGCCTTGATGCTCCCGCCCGATGCGGCCGGCACTGTTGCGAGTGACGTCGCGCACCGCCTCCAGGCGACGTCAGACCCGTGGCGCGATCTTCGGCAGCAGTTCCAACTCCCGGCTGACTACGCGTATTTCAACACCGCAGGACTTGGTGCCTCGCCGCGCGCGGTCAGCGACCGGGTCAAGTCGGAGATGGACAGGGAGGAACGGTCTCCAAGCCCGGGCCACAGCGAGAGTGACTGGACGCGGATTCGCGGCAAGTGCGCGTCGCTGCTGGGGCCCTCGTGCTCGGCAGGAGAAATCGCGCTGGTGAGCACGGCCACCGAGGGCATCAACATCGTCCTCAACGGCCTGCCGCTCGAGGCTGGCGACGAGGTCATCACCTCGACGCACGAACACCCGGCGCTGGTCATCCCGCTGCTCCACAAGATCAGCACCGCCGGCATCGTCGTGCGGACATTCGAGCCCGACCTCGGCACCCGGACGGGCAGCGTGGAACGCATTCGCGCGCTGCTGACGCCTCGCACGCGTCTGATCTTCGTCAGTCACGTGACGTGCACGACCGGGCAGATCCTGCCGGTGGCCGAGATCGGCCGCCTCGCCGCCGAGCGGCGCGTGTGGTTCGCCCTGGATGGCGCGCAGTCGCTGGCGCAGTTTCCGATCGACATCGCGGCAACCGGCGCACACTGCTACGCCGCAAGCTGCCACAAGTTCCTGATGGGCCCGAAACGGACGGGCATTCTGTACGTCCGGAAGGACCGCCTGCCGGAGGTGGGGTCGGTCGTCCTCGGCGCCTACTCGGACCAGGCGACGTCGCTGGCGGAACGGAAGCTGACGCTTCGAACCGAGGCTCAGCGGTTTGAGTACGGGACACAGAACGCCGCGCTCATCTACGGCATCGAATCGGCGATGGACTTCGTCGCGGCCCTCGGCCTGCCGAGGATCTGGCAGCACAACCAGGCGATGGCCGAGCGGTTCCGCAGCGCGCTCCAGGCGCAGAAGTCAGTGGACCTGCTCTCGCCGGCCGAGCCCGAGGCCCGATCGGCCATGGTGACGTTCAGGATTCCCGGGCGCGACAACCGGCAGGTGGCAGGTGCGCTGACCGGGCGACGCCTCCGCGTCCGCAGCGTGACCGAAGCGGGGCTCGACGCCGTTCGCGCGTCCTTCCACGTCTGCAACACCGACGCGGAAGTGGACAGGCTGATCAGGGAGGTCGCGGTCCAGGCGCAGGGCTGAAGCCCTGCGCTATCTGATGTGACGGATTGACGTTATGACAGTCGCAGAAGCACTCGCTCGCATTCGCGAGATCACGCTCGACGAGGGCTGCCCGCTCGTGTGCCGCACGGTGGCGGAGGACCTGCAGCGGAGAAGCGGTGCTCCGGTCTCCGTCGGCTCCACAGCCGGCAGAGCCGAATCCGGAGTTTTCCGCATCAGGGTCGCGGGCGCGCCGCAGGGCGCCGCCTCCGACGGCCCGGCGCCGGTGCGGGCCGAGTTCGGCGAGGACGGCTCCGGCCTGCTCGAGTCGACAGCCGCTCCCGGCCTGTTCGGTGCCGCCATGTACGTCTTTGACGTCCTCGGCGAACAACCGCTTCCTGCCGGCGGCGCGCTGCTGGTCCAACCGACGTTCAGCTGGAACCGCTCGTGCTACGACATCTTCCTGACGCAAGAGGCCCGCATCCAGCACGGCCTCAATCGAGATACCTACGTGCGGCGCCTGGCCACGTCAGGCTTCACCCACATCGAGGTGAACGGCCTCGCCTATCCCATGAGCCTCGAGACAGGACCCAAGGGCGAGGTGTACCCGATGTTCTATACCTATTGCCCCGCGCTCGATCAGTTCATCGACTCCTCGCTGAACTGCGGGCTCTATCCTCCCTACTACCTGTCGGCGAACCTGGCGTTCCTCAAGCGAAACGCCGCCCTGGCCCGCAAGTACGGCCTCATCCCGGGCCTGCTCTGCTTCGAACCGCGGTCGGTGCCGGAGGAGTTCTTCGCCAGGTACCCGATGCTCCGCGGCGCCCGCGTGGACCATCCCTTCCGCTCGTTCAAGCCGCGCTACACGATGACACTGGCCCACCCGCTGGTCCGCGACCACTACGCGGAGATGCTCACGAAGCTGCTCGCGGAAGTCCCGGATCTCGGGTTCCTGACCATCTGGACCAACGACAGCGGCTCGGGCTTCGAGCACACGACGTCGCTCTACGTCGGGCGCAACGGCGGCCCCTACATGGTCCGCGAATGGCGCGACCACGACGCCATCGCCCGCGTCGCCGGCGAGCACGCGCTCCTCTTCTTCCGCACGCTCCGCGACGCAGCCCGCACCGTGTCGCCCGGCTTCCGCGTGATCACTCGCCTCGAGTCGTTCATGGGCGAGCACGACACGCTCTGGAAGGGTCTCGGCGACGGCGTGGAGGTGGAGACGACGTCGCTGGTGGCTCGGGGCTGGCAGATGCCCTACACGCACCCGCGCTACCCCGATTCGCATTCGATCAACAGCGGCACGATTTTTCAGCAGGCGTTCGACGAGCGTGAGCGGACCCTGATGGCGGATCTTCGCGGTCGGTCGTCCGCCGCTCACTTCTACACCGCGGTCGGCCCGCACCAGATGTTCGCGCCGCTCTTGGGCGTGCCGTACCCGACGCTGACCCACACGCGCCTCGCCCTGCTCCATCGAAACGGCGTGCGGGAGCTCGCCCAGATTGGCGGCACGTGTCCGCCCGAAATCGTGCCGTTCAACGTCAACCACGAGATCCTCCGCCGTTTCGAGTTCGATCCCGGGATGGACATCGACGCCGAAATCGACCGCCTAGCGCGCGCCTGGGCTGGCGACGAACATGCCCCGGCGCTCATCGATGCGTGGCGCCTCGCCGAGGACGCGATCCTCTCGTTTCCGAACATCTGCACGCTCTACTCGACGATCGGCTTTGCGTGGTACCGCCTCTGGGCGCGACCGCTGGTGCCGAACATCGAGGCGATCCCCGCGGAGGAGCGCGCGTACTACGAGCGCTTCATGTGCACCACCCCGCACAACCCGAACAACGTGGACCTGAGCCGCGACGTGCTGTTCCGCCTGATCGAGCCGGCGCAGGCGAGCAGGGACGTGGAGCGGATGGATGCCCGCGTCTTCGCTCCGCTCGACGCGGCGATCGCGCGTCTCGAGCCGCTCTCCGGCGCGGCCGCG
Source organism: uncultured Acidobacteriota bacterium (assembly GCA_963727765.1). Lineage (GTDB taxonomy): Bacteria > Acidobacteriota > Vicinamibacteria > Vicinamibacterales > Fen-181 > FEN-299. Next base: position 117,583 of record CAVSGZ010000007.1, on the reverse strand, counting down.
GAACTCGGCAAGCCGGGCGTCATCACCGACCAACTGGCGCGCTTGAAGGCGCTCCGCTGCTGGCTCGAAACGCAGCGCAACCTCGCCGCCTGGGTGGCGAGCGTCTACGGGTGGCTCGAGGCTGCCGATGACACGTCGAAGGCCCGTCACTGCGCCCGCCTCGCCGACGCGATCGAGCGCGAGATGGAGAACACGCGGCGCCTGCTATCGCTTATCGACGGCCCAGTGGAGTTCATGGCGACGACCGACCTCGGCGAGTCGCCGCTGATTCACGGCCGCAACCTTCACGCCCTCCTCACCACGCGGCTCGCGCTGATGGAGCGGCACAAAGACGACGACCCCTACATCGACCACGACTACATGATGCGGATGGCCGGCCAGGTGATGGGATGAGCTGGACGTCTCGCCGGCGACTGCTCACCGCCCTCGATCGCGGCGTCCCCGACCGTCTGCCGGCCACGACGCACCACCTGATGCCGTCGTTCCTCCGGCAGGCCGGTTGCGCCACCGAGATCGAGTTCTTCGACCGCTACGGCCTCGATGCGATCCACTGGACGACGCCGCTGCGCCGCCCGATCGAGGCCGGCGGCCCCGCCTGGCGCCTCGAGGCGGAGGAGGTCGCCGACCCCGACTACAAGACGACACGCTACCGCTTCGTGACACCGCGCGGCACGCTCACGACCCTGCTGCAGGACGACGGCCGGACGGCCTGGGTGCGGGAGCGCCTGCTCAAAGACAAGCGCGACCTCGATGTCCTCACCGCGATCGACCTGGAGCCCATCTGCGATGTCGCGGCCGTCGCCGCGGCCGCCGCCGAGTTCGGCGATCGTGGGATCGTCCGTGGCGCGGTGCCGGGATTCCCAGTCTACGGTCAACCCGGCTGCTGGCAGGACGCGGCGGTGTTGTTCGGAATTGAACCGCTGATCCTCGCCACCTTCAACGACGCAGGCTGGGTCGGCGCGCTGCTGGCATTCCTCCAGCGCCCGAAGCTCCGCTTCCTCCAGTCGGCCCGCGGCTCGGCGTTCGACCTTGTCGAACTCGGCGGCGGCGACGCGTCGTCCACGGTCATCTCGCCGCCGATCTTCGACCGCTTCGTCGCCCCGTTCGACGCCCCGCTCATCGCGGCCGCCCACCAGTCCGGCCTGCGCATCGTCTACCACACGTGCGGGGGGATGATGCCATTTCTCGAGCGGATTGCGGAGATGGGCCCCGACGCGATGGAGACGTTCACTCCGCCGGCTATGGGTGGAGACACGAGGATGGCAGAGGCGAAACGGCTCGTGGGCGCCCGCGTGTGCATGATCGGCGGCTTCGACCAGTTCAACGATTTCGTCGGCTGCCCGGAAAACCAAACCCGACAGGCCGTGCGCCGGTTGTTCGAAGATGCTGGAGGCGGGGGCGGCTACATCCTGGCGCCGTCCGACCATTTCTTCGAGGCCGACGACGCCCTCCTGCGCGCGTTCGCGGACGAGGCGCGCGAGTGCGTTTATCCCCCGCGCGACGTCACAGCCGGCGCACGTTGAAGCCGCCATCGATCATGAGCACCTGGCCCGTCGAGTACGCCAGGTCGCCCCGCGCGAGCATCGCTACGGCGCGCCCAACATCATCGGGCAGCCCCCAGCGCGGCTGGACGAGCAGGCCGTCGGCGATCAGGCGGTCGTACTTGGCCTCGGCTGCAGCGCTCATGTCCGTCCGTACGATGCCGGGTCGGACGTCGTAGACCGGAATGTTCCATTCGCCGAGCCTGGCCGCCCAGAGTTGGGTCGCCATGGCCAGGCCCGCCTTGGCGACGCAGTACTCGCCGCGGTTCACCGACGCGGTCGTCGCCGAAATCGACGAGACGTTGACGATGCAGCCGCGAAAGGACGCGTCAGCGCGCCGCTGATCGATCATCCACCGCGCCACGGCCTGGGTGAGGAAATACGGCCCCTGGAGGTTCGTGCGCAGCACGGCCTCGAAGCTGTCCTCGGAGGCCTCGAGGAGATCGCGACGCTCGGGCGGCGCGATCCCGGCGTTGTTGACCAGGACGTGGAGGCGGCCGAACCGGTCGCGAACCGACTGCACGAGCGCCTCGCGCGCCGCGCGGTCTGCGACGTCGCAGCGGCAGTAGACAACGTCTCTGCCCTGGCGCCTCAGCGACTGGAGGGCGCCGGCAACAGCCTCCTCCTCCCGCCGCCCGCACACCGCCAGATCGAACTGCTCGCGCGCCAGGCATTCGGCGACGGCGAGGCCAATCCCGCGCGTGCCCCCGGTGACAAGCGCCACGCGTGCCTGTGTCATCGTCTCCTCACGGATTGAGCGGCGGCACCGCCACCCAGCTTCTCGTTCGCCAGGACTCGGTCCCCAACTCGGCCAGTTGCACACCCCTCGCACCCGCGAGCAGGTCCCAGGTGAACGGATCGCCGCATGCGACGTGCCGCAGGAACAGCTCCCACTGAACCCGGAAAGCGTTCCCGAGGCCCTCGACTTCGGGCAGCCGCTGCCAGTCGGCGCGGTAGTCTCCCTGCGTCGCGACATCGGGATTCCACACGGGCCGCGGAGTGGAAGCGGCGGGTTGCACCCAGCAGTTTCGCAGGCCGGCCACCGCCGAACCCTTCGTGCCATCCACCTGGATGGTCAGCAGGTCATCGCGGCGAACGCGGACGCACCACGACGAGTTGAACTGGGCGATGATCCCGCCCTCGAGTTCAAACGTCGCGTAGGCCGCATCGTCGGCGGTGCAGTCGTAGGGCCGGCCGGCCTCGTCCCAGCGTCGGCCGACGTGCATGGCGCCGAGGCACGAGACGGCAGTGACCCGGCCGAAGACTTCGTCGAGCAGGTAGCGCCAATGGGGGAACATGTCGGCGATGATCCCGCCGCCGTCCTCGGCGCGGTAGTTCCACGACGGGCGCTGCGCGGGGATGCTGTCTCCCTCGAACACCCAGTAACCGAACTCGCCGCGGACCGACAGGATGCGCCCGAAAAACCCGCTCGCGCACAGTCGCCTCAGGGCGATGATGCCCGGCAGCCAGAGCTTGTCCTGAACCACGCCGTGCTTGACGCCCGCGTCGCGGGCGAGTCGGTAGAGGTCGAGGGCCTCGGCGAGCGTCGCCGCGGCGGGCTTCTCGCAGTAGACGTGCTTTCCTGCGGCAATCGCGCGCCGGACAGCGGCCGCGCGCCGGTCGGTGGTCTGCGCGTCGAAGTAGACAGCGTAATCCGGGTCGGCCAGCGCCGTGTCGAGATCGGTGGTCCACGGCGGCCCTCCCGAACGGGCAGCCAGCGCCTCGAGCTTCGCGGGGTTGCGGCCGACAAGAATTGGGGTGGGCACGATCACGCTGCCGTCGGGCAGACCAATGCCGCCGTCGCGGCGGATGGCATCGATCGAGCGCAGGAGATGCTGGTTGGCGCCCATCCTGCCGGTGACGCCGTTCATGATGACGCCGATGCGCCAGGTGGTCACGTCGTGTCCCCCCTCGCTTACGCCCGTTGCGGCCGAGCGCCCTCCGGCAGCGGCGGCGCGTCGACGCCGGCGCGCGGCAGCGTGCCGTCGAGCTCCTGCCGCCAGTGCGCGACCTCGCCGGCCGGGCCGTAGCAGTAGACGAGCGTCAGCGGCGTCTGTCCGAGATTGGTGATCTGGTGGAAGACCCCGGGCGGAATCGTAACCGCCTGGCCCGCGCCGAGAACTGCGCGCTCGCCGCCGAGGCACATCTCGCCCGAGCCCTCGACGATGAGATACACCTCTTCCTGTTCCTGGCTGTGCCAGGGCACTTGCCCGCCGTCCGGGTCGAGCGTCACCACGCCCATTGCAAAATGAGCGGACTGCGCCGGCGCTTGCCCGCCGATGACGTTCTTCGTGCGGCGTCCTGCGGGAAAGCGGCGTCCCTCAGTGGCGGCGAGATCGATGATCGTCATGCGGGTCCCCAGAAAGTCAGGTACGGCTCGCGCCGGATGACGCGCTGCAGGTAGAGGGCCGCCTCGCGGATGTGGTAGTCGCCCCACAGGCTGGACTCGCCGCACGGCACCGTCCGGCCCGGCGGGACGGCGTCCCAGCCATTGGGCCGGTGATACACCGAGTGCAGGAGCAGGCCTTCGTGGCGACGGTCGACGCCGAGATACGGCTCGTCCAGGAGCGTGCGCATGACGGTCAGCCCCGCCTGCCAGTACCGACGCGCACGCGCCGGTTCGTCCCGCCGGAGGTAGTGGCCGAGGCGAAGGAGACCCTGCGCCGCGATTGCCGCCGCCGAGCTGTCCACCGGCTCGTACGGGTTGAACGGATCCGCGGGCTTCGCGAGATAGTCGCCAAGGCGGTGGAGACCCGGCGCACCGGTGTCCCAGTACGGGACGCCGTCGGTCGGCGTGTTCGCAAGGTAGTAGTCGCACGCCGCGGTTGCGGCCCGCTTCATGAACGCGGCGGTCGCCCGGCGCCCGCCCGCGGAGGCGATCTCCTGGTCGCTCACCGTGGTCATGAACTCGAGCTGCTCGGCGAAGCCGCACATCGCCCAGGCGAGGCCGCGCATCCACGTGCTGAACGGGGAGTAGCCCTGCTGCGTGCTCAGGCACCTGAAACTGCGATCCGTGACATTGAAGATAGCCTCGTGAGACACCCGCCCGCGCGCCGCGTAGATGTCGCGCCCGCGGCCATCCGACACGAGGAACCGGGCCGTCGATCGCGCGTGCATCAGGAGCCGGTCGAGCAGCGATACGCGCCGGCCGCCCTCTTCGAGCAGCACGTGCCCGAGGCGATGGCCGAGCGCGAGCGACCGGAGCGTGCGGACCGTATCGACAAAGAGCGACTGCGGCCCGTTGAACGAGTGAATGAAGCCCTCGCCCTCACCGAGCGCCGTCCACCGCCGCGCCTGGACGGCGGCCGAGCAGACGAGCGCCGTCTCGTAGCAGCGCCGCTCCCACGCGTCATGCTCGAATCGCCCTTCGCGCGCCAGGCGCAGCAGATTGCCGTAGGTGCTGACGATCGTAAAGCCGTGGTCGTGGACCCCGGTGTCCGTGAGGTGCGGGCCCATCGACTCGAGCGTGCGGCGCCGTCCGAGATCGAGGAACCGCTCGTCGCCGGTCGCGTCGAACTGGAGCAGCGCCGATCCGTGCCGGAAGCCGAGCGTCCACTCCGTCCAGCCGCGGGAGGTGTAGCGGCCATCGACGGTGTGCACGAGGGTCTCTCTGGACGACCCGTGACGGCGTTCGATGGCCCTGATCTTCGCCGCCGACAAGTCCCAGAGCCGGTCGATCTTCGCGGCCAGCACGGCTGGCCTCACCTTCGAGTCGATCCTCATCGCGCCACCCGCCCCGACGCGTCCCCATTGGCGAGCGCGTCCACCTCGGCAACCGTCACGCGGTTGAAATCGCCCGGGATCGTCTGCTTCAGGGCACTGGCCGCGACGGCGAAGCGCAAAGCCGCCTCCGGGGCGCGGCCGTCGAGAAGCGAGTAGATCAGTCCGGCCGCAAAGCTGTCGCCTCCGCCAATCCGGTCAACCAGGCGCACGGTGTAGTGCTGACTGTGATGGAAGGCGCCAGTTTCCGCATCCCAGAGCGCGGCGCTCCAACCGTTGTCGCTGGCCGACAGGCTCTCGCGCAGCGTGATGGCCACCTTCTTCGGCCCAAGATCCCGCGTCACCCGCTCGGCGACCTCGCGGTAGCCCGCCAGGTTCAACTGCCCCGCCGTGACGTCGGTGCCGCGCACGTCCAGGCCGAGCGCCGACTGCAGATCCTCCTCGTTGGCCATCACGAGGTCGACCGACGCCATCAACGGCCGCATCGTTGACTGCGCCTCGGCCTGGGTCCACAGTTTCCTGCGGTAGTTGAGGTCAACGCTGACGCGCGCACCCGCCGCACGGGCTGCGGCGACGGCTTCGCGGGTACATCCCGCCGCGCTCGCGCCGAGCGCCGGCGTGATCCCCGTCACGTGGAACCAGGCCGCGCCCTCGAACACCCTGGCCCAGTCGACCGTGCCAGGCTGCATCTCCGCGATCGACGAGTGCGCGCGATCGTAGATGACGGCCGACCCGCGCTGGCTGGCTCCCGATTCGGCGAAGTAGATGCCGACGCGGCTGCCGCCGCGCTGGATGAAATCGGTGCGCACCCCCTCGGCCCGCACGGACCTCACGGCGGCTTCGCCGATCGCGTGCGTCGGCAGCCGGGTGACGAAGTAGCTCTCGAGCCCGAAATGGGCCAGGCTGACGGCGACGTTCGCCTCGCCCCCGCCGAACGTTGCGCCGAGGACCGACGACTGAAGAAAGCGCTCGAATCCCGGCGGGCTGAGCCGCAGCATGATCTCGCCGAACGTCACGACTTTGGCCATCGAGGTCCCCTTCGTCACTTTGCGCGGGCTGCCGCAACGCTTCCGGCGATCCGCTTCGCGTTCGCCGTAATCACGGCGTAGTTGCCGGCCGCGATCGCCGCCGCGTCGAGCAGCGCCGTGCCGACGCCGACCGCCACGGCACCCGCGGCGATCCAGTCGCCCGCGTTGTCGAGCGACACCCCGCCGGTCGGCATCAGTTTCACCTGCGGCAGCGGCCCGCGCACATCCTTGAAGAACCCGGGGCCGAGGGCCATGGCGGGGAAGACCTTCACGACATCGGCGCCCGCCTCCCAGGCCGAGAGGATTTCGGTGGGGGTGAAGCAGCCCGGCATGGCCGCAATGTCGTGCTGGTGGCACATCGCGATGACTTCCGGCCTGAACACCGGGCCGACGATGAACTGCGCGCCGGCGAGGATGGCCAGTCGCGCCGTCTCGGCGTCGAGGATCGTCCCGGCGCCCAGGATGAATCCCCTGGGCAGCGTCGGCGCCAGCTGCCCGATCAGATCGATCGCGCCGGGCACGGTCATCGTCACTTCGATCGCCCGAACGCCACCCTCACCGAGCGCATCCACGACGGCCCGGAGCCTTCCGGTCTCGCGCATCCGAATAACCGCCACCACGCCGCACGCCTCGATGGCACGAACGGTCTCCACGCGCTGCTGTGACATAGGATGAAGCCCCTCGTCCCCTCGCCCCTCGTCCCGCGCCCTCGGTCAGCCCGTCGCCGCTGTCATCCGTGGTCACGGGTTCCCCCGGCAGCGGGATTGTAACCTAGCGCTGCCCACGTGTTGTTGGAACCGGCCAGGAAATATAGGATAGTCCGCGAGGACAGATCCGCCGATGCTCAAGAGACACCCTCGGACGCTTGCTTATATCTTCTTCGCCGAAATGTGGGAGAGGGTCGGATTCTACACGCTGATGGCCATCCTGGTCCTCTACATGGACAAGGTCCTCGGCTGGACTGACGCGCGCAAGGGTGACGTGTACGGGCTCTTTCTGGCCCTGTGCTATTTCGTTCCCCTGCTCGGCGGCTGGATCGGCGACCGCTGGCTCGGCCGGCGCCTGACGATCAAGATCGGCGCGGTTCTCATGGCCGGGGGCTATGCGGGTCTGGCCGTGTCCTCCCCCACCCAGACGGCGACCTTCTTCCTCGGCCTCCTCCTGATTGGCATCGGCACCGGCGTCTTCAAGGTCAACATGGCGGTGCTCGTGGGCAACCTCTACGTCGACAAACCCGAGCTCCGGGACGCCGGGTTCAACATCTACTACATGGGCGTCAACATCGGGGCGACCATCGCCCCGCTGCTGGCCACCTATGTCAGCATCCGCTATGGGAGCTACAACCTCTCGTTCTGGATCTGCGGGGCCGGGCTGCTCGTGGCCCTGGCGATCCTCCAGGCGAGCCATACGCGCCTGGCAGCGGCGGACCTCAAGGCCGTGCCCCGCCTCGCCGCGGCACCGGCTTCCGCTCCCGGTTCGGCCGCGACCACCGACGAAGACGGGCGTCGCATCGTCACGCTCGTCATCCTCTTCCTCAGCGTCATCTTCTTCTGGGTCGCGTTCTATCAAAACGCCTTCGCCCTGACGTTGTTCGCCGAGCGCTCGACGCGGGCCTTCGGCTGGCTGCGCCCCGAGACGTACCAGTTCTTCGAACCGGCCTTCATCCTGGCCCTGACGCCGCCGCTGCTGGCCCTCTTCGGCCGCCTGCACACTGCCGACCGAGAGCCCTCCACGCCGGTCAAGATCTTCCTGGGCTTGCTCATCATGGCTGGATCGATGCTCGTCATGGTCGCCGCTTCGCTCGCGGGCGGCAATCGCGACGTGCCGATCATGTCCCCGGCGTGGCTCGTCGGGACCTACTTCTTCGTGACCATGGCCGAGATCCTGATCTCGCCCATGGGCCTGTCTTTCGTTTCCAAGGTCGCCCCGCCCCGGCTCGCCGGCCTGATGATGGGCGGCTGGTTCGCCGCCACGGCGACCGGCTCCTACGGCTCCGGACTGCTGGGCAAGTCGTACAGCGCGCTGCCCCACCACCAGTTCTTTCTCATCCTGACCGGCCTGCTCGGGCTGGCGGCATTGATGGTGGCGGCGTTCCAGAAGACGCTACGGCGTTTCGCCGGCTGAGCGCTTGTCGGAGGAATCATGTCCCTGATTGAGGAAAAAATCCGGCAGGCCGTCGGCCTGCTCGGCGAGCTCGACCTCGACTGCTGGCTGACCTTCACCCGGGAGAGCGAGATCAACGGCGATCCCGTCCTGCCCTTCCTCGCGCCGAGCCACGTCACCTGGCATTCGGCGTTCCTCGTCCTGCGCGACGGCCGCACGCGGGCGATTGTCGGCCGCTACGACCAGAAGGCCGTCCAGGACGCGGGCGTCTGGAACGACGTCGTCGCTTACGTCACGGGGTTCAAGGAGCCGTTCCAGGAGTTCATGAGGAGGCGGACCCGAGGACGATTGCCGTCAACTACTCGCAAGGGAGCGAGATCTGCGACGGCCTGACCTACGGCATGTACCTCACCCTGCGCGAGGTCCTCAGCGAAATCGGAATGGCCGATTGGCTCGTCTCGGCCGAGAAGCTCGTCTCCGCGCTGCGCGAGCGCAAGACCGACTACGAGCTCGGGCGCATGCGCGAGGCGATTCGGCACACCCAGGAGATCTTCGGTCTTGTCGCGGGCTTCATCCGGCCGGGACGGACCGAGCGGGAGATCGCGGCGTTCATGCAAGCGGAGGTCAGCCGCCGCGGGCTCGTCCCCGCCTGGGGCGAGGCCACCTGTCCCGCCGTCTTCACCGGCCCCGACACGGCGCAGGCGCACTACGGACCGACCGGGCGGCCGGTCGAGCCCGGCCACGTGCTCAACATGGACTTCGGCGTCCGCGTCGACGGCTACTGCTCGGACATGCAGCGGACGTTCTACGTCCTGGCACCCAGCGAGACAGAGCCGCCGGCAGACGTCCGCAAGGGTTTCACCACGATCGTCAGGGCGGTTGCGGAGTCCTTCGCCGCCCTCAAGCCCGGCGCGCTCGGACGCGACGTGGACGCCGTGGCCCGGAGGATTGTCGCGGAGGCGGGCTACGAGGAGTTCCCCCACGGCCTCGGCCACCAGGTCGGCCGGTTTGCCCACGACGGGACGGCCCTCCTCGGCCCGGCCTGGGAGAAGTACGCCGGCAAGCCCTTCCGGCCGCTGGAGCCCGGCATGGTCTTTACCCTCGAGCCGCGCCTCACCGTGCCCGGCCGAGGCGTGGTGACGATCGAGGAGATGGCCGTCGTCACCGACTCGGGTGCCGCATGGCTGTCGAATCCGCAGCGGGAGCTGGTTCTCGTCGGTTCCTAGGAGTTCGTCCGCGCGTTCTGCAGGCGGGCTCCTGGAATTGACGGCCTCAGTCGCTGCGGAGGAGAGTTCCGTGTCTCGGCGTGGTAGTGCGGTGCGGCCGGGCGGAACCGCAGCAACCCGACCCGCTCACGAGGACCACAGAGATGAAATGTCGTTCCTTCGCCATCACCGTCCTGTGCACGTTCGCCAGTCTCCCGATCGGGCTGTCCGGCCAGTCGAAGCCGATCACGATGCAGGAGATGCACAAGCTGCACCAGGACTCCAAGGCCTACATCGCGATGCTCGACGACCCCGCTCGTGACGCCGACCAGAAGCCGCACGAGGTGGTGATGGCGCTCGGGCTCAAGGAGGGGGAGCGGATTGCGGACATCGGGGCGGGCAGCGGCTACTTCTCGCTGCGGTTCGCCCAGCATGTCGGCGCCCTGGGGCTGGTGCTGGCCGTCGACATCAATCCGGACATGATCGTCCACCTGAATCAGCGCATCCGCGACGCGGGTCTCGACAACGTCCGGACGATTCTCGCTCTGCCGGACGATCCCCTGCTGGCCGCGGTTTCGGTGGATCGGGTCTTCATCTGCGACACGTGGCACCACATCGAGGGTCACGCGCAATACCTCGCCGGGCTGAAGCGGGCCCTGAAGCCCGGCGGTCAGATCGTGATCATCGATTTCCAGAAGAAGGCCATGGCCGTCGGCCCGCCCGCCGAAATGAGAATGTCGCGGGAAGAGGTCGTGAACGAGTTCGAACAGAACGGCTTCCGCCTGGCGGAGGAACACACGTTCCTGCCGTATCAGTACTTCGTCGTCTTCACTGCGGCCCCGGCCGCCAGGAAGTAGACAGCCGGCCCGCTCCCTCTGCGAACGTCCCGCCCGCCGAGTGGTCTAGCGGACCATCCGCCAGACCCATAGCACGAGGATCGCGCCGAGGATGGACATCAGGAAACCGGCGGCGTGGAACGAGGATCCCGGCTCCGGCTTCTTGATGAGACGACCGACGAATCCTCCGACGACGGAGCCCACGATACCGAGGACCGTCGTGGAGATGAGACCCATCTGGTCGCCGCCCGGCAGCACCGCCCGCGCGATCAACCCCACCACGAACCCCGTGATGAGCATCCAGAGCACATGCAGCATACGGTCTCCTTCTGTTGAATCCGCAACCCTGCCTCCGGCGCGTGACCTGGGACCATCCCGTCGAGCGGTCCAGGGCAGCCGACATCGAGCCCCGACGAGATGGCCCCCCGAGCCCAGACCTCCGCGCTGGCCGTTCTTCGACTCGATACCCCAGGAACAACACGTGCACGTAGGTGCCGAGTCGCGTGTTGTACGCCAGGTAGTAGCCATCGTGGTCCGGGTCCGCGTAGAGGACGATGTCGTCGCTGTCCCACAACCAGTCGGCCACGAACATGGCATCGAGAGCCGCAACCTGGAAGAAGAAGCCCCCGATGTTGAACCGCTGCCACCCGCCACCGAGCAGTCTCCATACGTGCTGGGGACCGATCGGTCCGTTGAATCGCCCGTGTTCCCATGGGTGAGCGAGATGGTAGCGAGCGTCGTTGCGCCCCATGTCATGACCAACCCACTGGTCGTTCGCCGCGTGGACGTGCGGAGCCTCAGGATGCCCCGCTTGGTCCCGCTGCGCCTGTGGCTGCCCGCCCGCCTGCGCTCTCTGCGGTTGCGGCTTGGCCGTTGACGGCGTCTTCGCCGGCCCGTGCTGAGGAATGTGGCCGCCTCCGACTGCAGGCATCTGTCCACCGGCTCGCTGCGGCTGTTGTGCACGTGCCTGAGGTTGTTGTGTCTTCTGCGACGGCTGCTGACCGCTGTGCTCCTGGGCCAGAAGTCCCTGCGTGACTCCCAGCACGAACACGACCGCGAACACGGCCATCAGGCTCGCTGGCAACCACCTCGACGTTTGCCCACGACGGCGCGACAGATCCTCACGAACGGTTCCTCTGTGCCTCATACGACCTCGCTATCTTGTCTGCTGTTAGTCCCGCACTCCGCTTCCGGTGACAGACTGGCTCGTCCTCCAGAATGGAGCGAGCCACCGCATTCGAGCAAGATCAATTTCCGGGCCAAGGGAAAATCCCCCGCAATGTCTCCTACCACAGACCAGGCTGCGAACGATCGATGTCCTCGATTGGGGACGTTCTCGTCGTCGGGCCTGGCCATCCGCTGGAAACTCCCAGAGAACTATGCAATCCGCGTTGGCATCGTGGTTGCGATAGCAAGTGGCGTCGGACACCTGGCGCAGGCCTCGGTCGACAACGAGGGAATCCTATGAAGCACACATTCTCGCTCGCATCGGCCGTCATCGTGGTTGCCATGAGCGTGGGCGCCTCGCCGGTTGCCGCGCAGGCTCACCGGAACAGCGGACAGCCGCGTGGCGGCGGGCATGCCTCGTCTGGTCAGTCTGCGCCGCACCAATCGTCGCGTGGAACGTCAGCGCAGCCCCGGCAGAGTTCGCCTCGCGCCTCGGTACTCGGCGCCGCGGACCATGTCACGGACGTCCGGGAGTCGCTCGTATTCAGCGCAGGCGCTCCCTCGGGCCTCCGGGAATCGCTCCTACTCCGGGTCGCAGGCACTGACGCGGTCATACGGCAACGCTTCCGCCCGCGCGGGCATGGCGGTGCCCCGGACTTACGGCAACAGCTCCTACAGGGGCGGCGCAGCGGTGCCCCGAACCTACGGCAACACATCCTACCGGGCCGGAGCCTCGGTGCCCCGGACCTACGGCAACAGCTCCTACAGGGGTGGCGCAGCGGTGCCCCGTTACAATTCGCCGGCCGATCGCGGCGGCCGCGGATACGGTTATGCGTCGGCTGGCTACCGTGGCTATGGCGGCTACTCGAGCATGATCCGCCCCTACTTCTCGCGCGCGTATTTCCGCCCGTACGGCTGGGTGCCGTACAACCCCTACCGCTTCGCCCGGCCCTACTACGTGTTCTCCCCGTGGCTGAGCCTGGGGTTCGGCCTGTGGTGCGGCTACCCCGTGCCGTATCCCTGGGTTTACCTCGGCGGCTACGAGCCGACCGTGTTCGGCGTCGACACCTACGCCGACTACCAGCCGCTGCCGAATTCTTCGACGCCGAGTTACGGCGGCGCGAGCTTCGACATTCAGCCCGCCGATGCGAATCTGTTCGTGGATGGGCAGTACGTCGGGGTCGTTGGGAACTTCGGGCCGAGCAGCGAACCGTTGACGCTCGAACCGGGTCAGCACCGGATCGCGATCCAGCATGACGGCTACCGTCCGATGGAGTGGGACGTGACGGTCGAGCCGGGACAGGTCATCCCCTATCGCGGTGCTCTCGAGAGACAGTGAGGGAAGCGCCCTCAGCCGAGCAGCAGGTACGCCGCCGCCGCGATCACGAGCGCGAACACGATCGCGACAATCGACCAGGTCTGCCATCCCAGGGTGATGAGGGGTGACCGATTGGTCCTGACCATCATGGCCTCCTGTCCAGGCGACTGACCATACGGGCGGGGTGACCCTCGATGCTCGACGCGGCCCCCTACTCTCTTAGACACCGATGGAGGGCGGAGGGACGGTCGGCAGCGTCGCGGTAAACTACCTCACGGGGCCTCAGCACTGGCGCGAAAGCGAACCTCCGAGCTCGCAAACTCGTCCTATGATTGTCGGAGATCAAGGAGGAGGCGAAAATGACCAGACCCGTCCGTCCCGACGAACACGAACTCGCGGCGGCGATTCGCGACGGATCCCGCCACCGGCCGCACCAGATGTTCGGGGCCTACTTCGAGGGCCGGGACCGATCCGACGCATTCGGCGCGGCCTACGAGGGGGTCTACCGACTTCCCGCTGACGCCACTGGGATCCGCCCGAAGGGCCTCTACAAGTTCTTCAACTGCCTGGACGACCGCGTCCGCAGGTGCCCCGAACCGGGGTGCATCAAGCAGCACTTTCTCGACTCGCTGATCATCCATCTGAATGACGACCACGGGTGGAGCCGCGAGCAAATCGCGGCGTACATCGACGGCGAGCGCTGAGACGTTCAGGCCGCCACCGTGATGACGACCTTCCCTCTCGCATGCCCTTCTTCGAGGTAGCGAATCGCCGCGGGGACGTCGGCGAGCGCGTACCGCCGGTCGATCACCGGCATCACCTTCCCTGCCTCCATGAGCGCGGCAATCGCGACGAGGTCCTGCTTGCTGCGCTTGGCCAGCATCAGGCCCAGCGTCTGGCCCGTGAACCAGGACAGCACCACGGCCTGGATCGAGACAGCAACGACAGCGACCAACCCGTTGTCCGCCCCTCCGACCATGAGGTAGGTTCCGCCGGGTTTCAGCACGCGCCTGCAGGCGGACAACGAGTGATTCGTCACGAGGTCGAGAATCACGTCGTATCGAGGGCCGCCCCTGGTGAAGTCCTCCCGCGTATAGTCGATGACGTGGTCGGCGCCGAGCGACCGGACCATTTCAACGTTCCTGGTGCTGCACACGCCTGTCACCTCCGCGCCGAGCGCTTTCGCAACCTGCACGGCGAGCGTGCCGACGCCGCCGGCGGCGCCGTTGATGAGGACCTGCTGCCCGGGCTGAATCCGTCCACGGTCACGAAGACACTGCAGCGCGGTGAACGCAGTCACCGGCACCGCCGCGGCCTGCTCGAACGTGACGCCCCCAGGCCTTCGAACCAGCGCCGATTCGGGCGTGCACGCATACTCTGCAAAAGCCCCGCGGCACGAGCCGAACACCTCGTCGCCAGGTTTGAACTCGGTGACGTTCCTGCCAACCGCTTCCACCTGGCCAGCCACGTCGGTGCCGAGCCGCGCCACCTTTGGCCTGCGCCATCCGCTCATCAGGCGAAGGAAGTACGGCGCACCCCTCATGAAGTGCCAGTCGAGGGGATTGACGGAAGCCGCCCGCACCTTGACCAGCACTTCACCGTCCGCCGGCGTCGGCATCTCGACCTCGGCCAGTTCCAGGACGTCGGGCGAACCGTAGCGGTGATAGACGATGGCTCTCATGAGCGTGCCCTCCTCGCATCCGTGGTGTCGTGGCTGGCCCGACGAAGATATACTCGACTGGTCACGTGCGTGCCGGATGATGCAGGTGGCTGGCGGGCGGCGTCAAGCACCGCTCACCCGGTAGCCAGCGGAGGCAGGCGATGAACCCGATTACCTGGTTGGCCATCCTGACCGGCGCGCTCATCCTGGTCTCAGCGTACTACGCCTGGACCATCCGCCGTCTGCTCGGGACGACGCAGGAGATGGTGTCGACGACCAGGGAGATGGTCGAGACGGCGTGGAAGACCTACGCGTTGTCGGTCGTGCCGCAGATCGAGTGCCGGACGGTGAACTGCACGAACACCGAGCCGCCTGCGGCCGGTGAGCCGCCTCGGCCGTTCGTCTCGAAGACCACCATCACCAATCGCGGCCCCCACCGCCTGCGGTTGACCCGCGTACGTATGGAGACCGACTCCGGAGGCGAGCAAGTCCGGCGGTTCGTCGACCGGTGGCTAGTGGCCGGGGAGTCGGAGGTCGTCCGTATCCCGCTCGGACAAGTGGGGGGCAGCAAGGTGTTCGTCCATTTCGACGACATCGCCAGCCAGAGCCACGTCGCCTTGTCAGAACAGACGTTAACTGATTGTGCCGATGAGGCTTAGCGCATCACGAGCCCCTGGGGCAGGGTCCGGCCCGGCCATCGGTCGCACCGGGTCGCCGGGGCCGGTGTGTCGAAGGCCTGTCAGGCGTGGTAGAGTGCGTCCAAGGGATGTAACAGCACGGCTCTTGTGCCTGGCTCCCGGGAGCACATGTGAAGGAATCGACTCATTCGCTCGTCGCCGTGGTGTGGGACGATGCCAAGGCTACGGCCGTGGTGGAATACGACTTGAACGAGGTGCGGACCCAGTTCCACCATCCGGCCCGCTACACCACGTACGGCCTCCTGCTGGTGGACGACCAGCAGGGCGTGACGCTGGCGAGCGAGGAGGGCGACGACCACAACCTGCGCGGCCTCTCGTTCATCCCA
The DNA here is from genome assembly GCA_963727765.1 of uncultured Acidobacteriota bacterium. Taxonomy (GTDB): domain Bacteria; phylum Acidobacteriota; class Vicinamibacteria; order Vicinamibacterales; family Fen-181; genus FEN-299. The sequence goes on along the minus strand of CAVSGZ010000007.1, from coordinate 101,981 downwards.
CGTCAGATGATTGTCGAAGTGGTGACGTTGCCCCGGAAGCGAAACCGGAAGCCGACGACCAAGAAGCGCCAGGCAACAACCCCGGCCGCGACGGCCGCCTCGCCTGCGCCGGGACCGCAGAAACCGCCCGCCTCAGGATCACAGCGAGCGCCCACGACCGCGACCGGACCCGATCGCCCGACCGAGGACGACATCTAGGGCGCTTCGGCGGCGGGCCCGACAGAGGAAGGGCCCGTCCGCCCGGCAGGCCCTACGGTTTTCCGGGGAACAACCCCAAAGCAACGAGCAGGTTGAGCCTGGCCTGACGCACGTCGTGGTCGGCCATCGCGACCGCCGTGTCGGCATCGAGCGCCACGCGCTGCGCGTCGATTACCTCGATGTTGGTCGAGGCGCCGACGTGGAATGACACGAGGACCATCTCCACCACCTGGTGGGCCTGGCTGGCGGCGTCTCTGGCAAAGCCGAGCGCGCGCTCGGCCGCGTCGAGCGCCTCACGCGCCGTGCGCACGTCCGACCGCGCCTGCCGAACGGTCGCCTCCTCGGTGATCTTGACCTCGTTCAGGTTGACCTGTCGTTCGGCCTTTCGGGCACTGCGGTTACCAAAGTCGAACACGGGAACGGTCGCGACGACCTGCGCCATCCAGCTGAACTTCGGCTGATACAGTGCCGTCGGTGCCTCGACCTGCGGCGTGAACATGCCGTTCACTGACGGCAACCAGTCCTTCCAGCTGTCGCTGAGAACGCGGGAGGCCGCCTGCTCACGCCCCGACAGCAACCGCAGGTCCGTGCGCGTCGACGCCAGCGCCCCGACCGCAGCGTCGATCGACGGCGGTACAGCGAGCACGGGCTCGTCGGCGAGATCGGCCGGCCCTTCCGCGGCCAGCAGGACGCCGAGCGCTTCCTGAGCACGGTACAGATCCGCCTGCGACGCTTCGACCAGCGCTTGGTCGGCCGACAGCGACTGCTGCGCGCGCAACTCGTTCAGTCGGGAACTGGCCCCGGCCAACCGCCGCTCCTTCGTGTCCTCGTAGTGGGCACTGGCCACGTCGCGGGCGCGGAGATCGGCATCGAGCACCTGGCGCAGCGCGACGATCGCCAGGCAGGCCTGGGCCGTCGACACCGCCACCTGCTTCCGCACGTCAGCCGCTGCCAGCTCGGCGACGCGCTTGGAGTCGGAGGCCTGCACCCGCAGCGCCCACTGGACGGGGGCAATGAGCGGTGCGGAGAAGGTGAGCGTGCCCGCCGCCTGGTTCGCCGTCGTGGCCACGACGCCATTCAGTACCTCGCTCTGGCTGAGAAACGTGGCCGCCACGCCCCCGACCACGTTCGGCCTGGCGAGCGAGGTCGCCTGGTTCAGCAGCGCCTGTGCCTGGAGGATCCCCTGCGCCGCCTGCGCCACCGACGGGTTGCGCTCGACGGCCATCGTGATGGCCTGCTGGAAGGTCACGCGCACCATGCCGGGCGGCGCGATCGTCGCGGCCGGCGGCGGCGCGGCCTGCGGTGCCTGCGCGGCGCCGGCCACCGGCACGGCCATCAGGGCCAGTGAGAGCGCACCGCGCCGCAGCATGAGCGGAAGCCTAGGCATGGTGGCCTCCCCCGCTGCCCGCCTCGGGGCGGACGGCAGAGCGGCTGCCACCGCCGCTGCCGATGCTGCGGACGACCACGTAGAGGACGGGGATGATCACGACGTTGAGCATGGTGGAGAACAGCATGCCGCCGGCCACCGAGGTGCCGACCGAGTGGCGTGATGCCCGGCCGGCGCCGGTCGCGAACACGAGCGGCATCACGCCCAGGATGAAGGCGAACGAGGTCATCAGGATCGGCCGCAGCCGGATCCGCGCCGCTTCGACGGCCGCCTCGGGGATGCTGAGCCCGCGCTCCCTCAGCTGCTCGGCGAACTCGACGACGAGGATCCCGTTCTTCGCCGCGAGTCCGATGAGCATGACCAGGCCGATCTGGCAGTAGACGTCGTTGATGAGACCGCGAATCCACTGGGCGCCCAGCGCGCCCAGCACGGCCAGCGGCACCGAAAGCAGGATGATGAACGGCAGGACCAGGCTCTCGTACTGCCCCGCCAGGGTGAGGTACACGAGCAGCAGGCCGAGACCGAAGATCGCCGCCGCCTGCCCGCCCGACTGGATTTCTTCGAGTGACAGCCCGGCCCACGCGAACGTCATGCCGCTCGGCAGCGTTTGCCGCGCCAGCGTCTCCATCGACTGCAGCGCCTGGCCTGAGCTGAAACCCGGCGCCGAGCGCCCGTTGATCTCGGTGGACCGGAACAGGTTGAAGTGGTTGATGACCTGCGGCGCCGTGCCCAGCTTCACCTTCACCACCGAGTCGAGGCGCACCATCTGCCCGCCGGGCGTGCGGACGTAGTAGCGGCCGATGTCGCCCGGCTCGCTCCGGAAGTCGCGGTCGGCCTGGACGTAGACGCGGTAGGAGCGGTTGTTGAAGTCGAAGTCGTTGACGTAGTTCGACCCCATCAGCGTCTGCAGGGTGCCGGCGACATCGCCGAACTTCAGGCCGAGCGCCTGCAGTTTCTCCCGGTCCACCGTCACCGTCAGCTGGGGATCGTCGACCGTGAACGAATTGAGCAGGCCCATCAGGCCCGGCGTGTGGTTGCCCGTCGCGGTCAGCGAGGTGGTGGCGGCCGCAAGGTCTTCGATCGGGCCGTTGGTTTCGTCGAGCACCTCGAACTGGAAGCCGCCGAACCGGCCGATTCCCTGGATGGGGGGCGGCAGGAACGGCACCACCACCGCGCCGGTCACCTTGCCGAACTGGCGGTAGAGCCGCTGGATGACCGCCATCGCCGAGTGCTCTTCGCCGGGGCGCTCGCCGAACGGCCGCAAACGCACGAACATCGTCGCCCGGTTGCTGCCGGCCCCGAAGAAGCTGAACCCGTTGACGCAGAAGACGCCGTTGATCTCCTCGTTGTCGAAGAGGATCTTCTCGACCTGCCTGGTCACCTCCGAGGTGTAGCCGAGCGACGCCCCGCTTGGCCCCTGGACGGTGACGTAGAAGAGGCCCGGGTCTTCGTCCGGGACGAACCCGGTCGGAACGTGCGTCCACGCGAACCAGGTCAGGAAGAGGCCGAGAACGAACACGCCGATCACCGGGACCCTGTGCCTGATGAGGAGCCGCACGACGGCCACGAAGGTCTTCGTGCCGCTGTCGATGGCCCAGTTGATCGGCTTGAAGAACCTGCTCGGCGCGCGCTCGCTCCTCAGCAGCAGCGCCGAGAGCGCCGGGGTGAGCGTCAGCGCGTTGAACGCCGAGATGAGGACCGAGAAGGCGATCGTCAGCGCGAACTGCTGGTAGAGCCGTCCGGTGGTCCCCGGGAACAGCGCGACCGGCACGAAGACGGCGGCCAGCACGAGCGCGGTGGCGATCACGGGGCCGACCACCTCCGCCATCGCCTCCGACGCCGCCTCGCGCGCGCTCTTCCCGTACTCGTGCAGGTGCCGCTGCACGTTCTCCACCACCACGATTGCGTCATCCACGACGAGGCCCGTGGCCAGCGTGATGCCGAACAGCGTCAGCGTGTTGATCGAGAAGTTGAGGAGCCGCGCGAAGGCGAAGGTGCCGATGAGCGAGACCGGGATGGTGATGGTCGGGATGACCGTGGCGCGCCAGTCCTGCAGGAACAGGAACATCACGAGCACGACCAGGCCGATCGCCTCGAGCAGCGTGATGAGCACCTCGCGGATCGACTCGGTCACGATGATCGTGTTGTCGAAGGCCAGCTCGTACTTCATCCCGGGAGGGAACCGTTTCGAGAGGCGCTGGAGCTCGGCCGTCGCGTCGCGGTAGACGGTGAGGGCGTTGGCCGTGGGTAGTTGGGTGATGCCGAAGCCGACCGCCTGCTTGCCGTTGAACCGCAGTTCCGAGGTGTAGCTCTCGGCGCCCAGTTCCGCGCGGCCGACGTCCTTGACGCGCACCAGGTCGCCCCCGGTGCCGCGCTTGAGGATGATGTCCTCGAACTCCCGCGGGTCGGTCATCCGGCCCGTGGCGCGCACGCTGATCTGGTAGGCCTGGCCGGGGCGGGCGGGCGGCTGCCCGACCTGCCCGGCCGCCACCTGGACGTTCTGATCACTCAGGGCGCGGACCACGTCGTCGGCCGTCAGCTGCCGGCTGGCCAGCCGGTCGGCGTCGAGCCACAGCCGCATCGAGTACTTCCGCTCGCCGAAGATGAGCGCGTCGGCGACGCCGTTGACCCGCTTGAGCGCGTCGCGGATGTAGACATCGGCATAGTTGCTCATGAACAGCGGGTCGTACTGCCCGTTGTCCGAGTAGATGGCGGCGCCGAAGACGAACCCGCTCGACGACTTGCTCACCGTGACGCCGACGTTCTTCACCTCGGGGGGCAGCCGCCCGGAGGCGATGTTGACCCGGTTCTGCACGTCGACGGCGGCCAGGTCGGGATCGCGCGTCACCTCGAAGGTGACCGTGATCGTGCACGACCCGTCGTTCCCGCTGGTCGACGTCATGTAGGTCATGCCCTGCACGCCGTTGATCGCCTGCTCCAGCGGCTGCGTGACCGCGGTCTCGACGACGGCCGCGTTGGCGCCCGTGTAGACGGTGCTGACGTTGACCTGGGGCGCCGCCAGCTGGGGAAACTGCGCGACTGGCAGGACGGGGATCGAGATGGCGCCGGCGAGGACGATGACGGCCGCGAACACGCCGGTCAGGACGGGGCGCCGAATGAAGACGTCGACAAACATCTGGGCTACGAAGTCCGGATACGCATGCCGTTGCCGAGCTTCTGGGCGCCCGAGACAACGATCTGCTGGCCGGCGGTCAGCCCGCCGAGCACCTCGAAGGCGTCGCCGATGATGTCACCGACCTCGATCCGCTGCTGGCGGACGGTCAGCGAGCCGTCCTTCGGCTCGGCGACGAACACGAACGGCTGGCCGTTGATGCGGACCACCGACAGCACCGGCACCGTGAGACCCGGCCGCGTGCGCCAGATGATGCGGGCCCGGACGTACTGCGACGACCGGACGCCCGCGCTCGGCGGCACCTTGCCCTTGACGAGCACACTCTGCGTCTGGTCATCGACCCGCCGGGACACGAAGTAGATCGACGTCCGCGCGATGACGGCTCCCCCGACGCCAACCACCTCGATCGGCAGCCCCACTTTGAGGTCGGCCCCGTGCTCGAGGGGGACGCTCACGTCGATGTCGAGATCCTGGTTGCGGTCCACGGTGGTCAGCAGCGTGTCCGACGTCACGTGCATGCCGACGCGGACCGGGATGTCGCCGACCGTGCCGGTCAGCGGCGCCCGGACGGCGTAGTAGCCCAGCGTCACCTGCTCCTGCTTGACCCGCGCGTCGAGCGAGTTCACCTGCGACACCGCGGCGTCGTAGTTCGCCTGCGCCTGGTCGAGGTCCTGCTGGCTGCCGGCCCCGGCCTGGAACAGCGTCCGGGCGCGGTCGAGCTGCTGCCTGGCGAATGTCGTCGAAGCCACCTGCGCGGCGCGTGCGGCGTCCTCGCTCGACACGGTCGCCCGCTGGCGGGCCGGGTCGATCTCGAACAGCGGCGTCGACGGGTCCACGCGGTCGCCCGGCTTCACCAGGATCGCCCGCAGTTCCCCGCTCACCTCCGGCTTGATGTCGGTCGACGACAACGACTCGATCGTCGCGACGTACTCGGACTTCTCCTCGACCGGCACCTGGCGCACGTCCGCCGTCTGCACCAACGTGGGCGGCGGCGCCGGCGACCTGGCGGCGGGGCGCCCCCCGCACCCGGCGGCCACGGCCGCCAGCAACCCCATCATCGGCAGCGCGCGTGCGCTCCCACGAATCTCGCGCATTGCAGCCACAGTACGTACTCCCGGCATGAAGTCCGACCTGTCGACCCGGTGCGTCCGCGACCGCCCTCGACCCGACCGGGTCTTTTCATCATAGACGATTTTCCTGCCGGCCTCAGCGGGTGTAAGCTTGCCTCGTTGGAAGTCGGAGCCGTTGTCTCATCTCAACAAGGAGCGGAGAACTCATGGTTCGAGACAAGAAGCAGGATTTGGCGGGACCGGGCATTAGCACCTACGAGGAGGTGGATCGGATTCTCCCGAACGATTACCAGGCGGTCCTCCCCCCGCTCGAACGGATGCGGGCGCTCTACGTCATCAAGGACTACATCGAAAAGCACCTCTGCGAAGCCCTGAACCTGACGATGGTGCAGGTCCCGTTGATCGTGGAGCGGGAGAGCGGCCTCAACGACATGCTCGATCGCGACGGTTCGCGCACGCCGGTCGAATTCCCGTGCGGTCTCGGCCTCGAGCGCCGGCTCAACGCGCAGGTCGTGCAGGCGGCCACCAAGTGGAAGAGGCCCGCGCTGGCGCAGTTCGGCTGCCAGCCCGGCCAGGGGATCTGCACGGACATGCGCGCGGTTCGTAAGGACTACTTCCTCGACCACGACCACAGCTCGTACGTGGACCAGTGGGACTGGGAGCGCGCGATCACGGCCGACATGCGGAACCTCGACTTCCTGAAGGACGTGGTCACGAAGATCTGGAAGGTCATCCGCGGCGCCGGCATGATGGCCCAGGAGATGTTCCCCAAGCTGGCGAACACGAAGTACGACGGCTTCCCCGAGGAGCTGAAGTTCCTGCACGCCGAGGAGCTTCTGGAGATGTACCCGACCTGCCGAGGAAAGAGCGCGAGACGCGCATCCTGCAGGAATACCCTGCGGTCTTCATCATCGGCATCGGGTACGTGCTCGCCGACGGCTACCCGCACGAGATGCGCGCCGCCGACTACGACGACTGGATCACCGACACCTCGAAGGCGACCGGCAAGCCGACGCACGGCCTCAACGGCGACATCCTGGTCTGGAACCCGGTCACCCACCGGCGCCACGAATTGACCTCGATGGGCATCCGCGTGACCAAGGACACGCTGGTCAAGCAGCTCGAGGCGTCGAACCTGATGGAGAACCTCGCGCTGCCGTACCACCAGGCGATCATGAACGACAAGATCCCGCTGAGCATCGGCGGCGGCATCGGGCAGTCGCGGACCTACATGTACCTGCTGCGGACGGCCCACCTCGGCGAGGTCACCGTGTCGGTCTGGCCGAAGCAGCTCAAGGACGTGTCGGCCAGGCACAACATTCACATCCTCGAATAGGGACCTCGGAAGCGGCGGACGAGGCCGGACCGGCGTCAGTCGGTCCGGCCTTGCGCGAGAGGGCGGCGTCTCACAAGTTAGAAGTGCGAAGTATGAAGTACTAAGTATGAAATAGGAGGTAGGAAGGAGGGAGGTTCAGGATAGGCCGAGGATGTGCTACTCGGGCTGATTGGCTTTTCGCGAACGAAGACCCCCTAGGCCACAGGAGGACACATCGATGCAGGTCCAGGTGCATGCCGACAGCAGCGTCAAGGGAAACGCGATCCTCGCGCAGACGGTCGAGGAGGCCGTGGAGAGCGCTGTGCGCCGATGGACGCCGCGCATCACGCGCGTCGAAGTTCACCTGAGCGACATCAACGGTCACAAGGGCGGCGCCGATGACAAACGCTGCCTGCTGGAGGCGAGGATTGGCGGCCTCCAGCCGATCGCGGTCACCCACCAGGCCGGCACGCTGCACGAGGCCGTGGACGGGGCCGCGGAGAAGCTGAGGAAAATCCTGCAGAACACGATGGACAGGCTGAGCGACAGATAGCCGGCGCCTGGCGCCGGATTGGGCAGTCGAGGGGGCGACCCGGCCCGGCTTCCGCCGGACCGGGCCGCCCTTTCGAGTCTCTAGAACCTGACGCGGAAGCCGAGCTGGAACTTCCGCTGTTCGTAACCGGAGGGGTTCGGGAACTGATACGGGTCGGTCGGGATCGTCGCCGTCGGGTTGCCGGACGTGTCCACGGCCACCGTCGTGTTGATGCCCGCCATCTGCTGCGTGTTGAAGACGTTCTTGAGCTCCATGATGACCTCGCCCTTGACGCTCCCGTGGATCGGGACCATTCGCGTGTAGCGCATGTCCACGTTCTTCCGGGCCGGCAGGTAGAGCGAGTTGCGGGCGACGTAGAGCGGGCGGTCGCTGCTCACGCCGTCCCCGTTGAGGTCCCGGTTGGCCGCGATGTTCACCGGCAGGCCGCTGTTGAACTGCAGCAGCACGCCGATCTCGTTGCCGCTGAGCAGGGCCCGGGCGATGCGATTCGACGCGTTGCTCGACGTCACCCACACGATGTTGCCCGTGAAGTTCTGGCGCATGTCGAGCGGGTTCGGGCCGGTATCGCGCTGCAGGTTGCTCGGGTCGGACCGGCCGCTCTCCGACTGCACGGTCAACTGCGTGAGCAGCGGCGTGTCGTCGGTCCCCTTGCCGAGCTGGTACTGGATGTTGAAGGTCAGCCCCTGGGCGAAGCGCTTGGTCACCTGCAGGGTGAACGACTTGAAGGTCGAGTCGCCGATCGACTGCACCTCGTAGATGTGGTTGAAGGTCGGGTTCACGCGCGTGGTCGAGTTGACCGTCCCGCTATAGATCGGGCGGCCGTCAGCCAGCGTGCTGCCCGTGGGAATCAGGTTCACGTCGGTGACCACCGGCAGTGAGTAGCCCCTGGCGTACATGAACCCGGCGGACACCGAGAAGTCACGCCTGAAGGCGTGCTCGATCTGGACGTTGGACTGCCACGTGCGCCCGACCACGAAGTTCGGATCCACGGCCCACGGCGACTGCTGCGCGAGCGAGCCCGTCGTCACGCCATTCGGAAACGCCGGCGCGCCCTGCGAGGTCGGGGTGAACGTGTAGATCGGCGCCTTCGGCGAGCCCGAGAGCTGCAGGGCCTGCTCGTAGCCGCCGAGGATGGGCTGGTCGTACATCAGCCCGGTGCTCGCGCGCAGCACGGTGGTCGGGTTGAGCGTCCACGCCACGCCAACGCGCGGGCCGAAGTTGTTCTTGTCGATGTTGAACGACTGCGTCTGCGTCAGCGGCGCATTCGCCAGGCCCGAGGGATAGAGGTAGAGGTCGTACCGGACGCCGTACAGCATCTTCACATTCGGCCGGATCTGCCAGTCGTCCTGGACGAACAGGCTCATGATGTTGGTCGACATGTTGAAGGTCCGGTCCCCGGTCAGCTGCGTCATCGACGAATAGCCCATGGGAGCGGTGCCGGCCTCGGCCGCTAGATACGAGGCGACCGTCGGGAACGTGTAGAGGAACTGCGGCGCCGCGGTCCGCTCGTCGTAGATGTGCTGGAGGTCGAATCCGGCCTTGAAGCTGTGCTCGCCCCACACGTAGGTGACGTTGTCGATCACCTGCGAGATGTTCTGCTTGAAGTCGAACCCCGCGTTCCCCTGGCCGGTGGCTGACCACGGGCCGCCGAACCCGATCACGCCGCTGATCAGGATCGCCGGGCCCGTCCCCGAGTCGGAGTTGGCCACCGAGCTTTGGTGCCGGTGCGCGTACTGCACGCGGAACTCGTTGAGCAGGTTCGAGCCGAACGTCGACGCCAGCTGGCCGGACACCGAGTCCATCGCGTCGAGGAAGTTGGTGGCGCGCTGCAGCGTCAGGATGCCGCCGCCGCTGTTGTAGGGCGCGTCGTTGTGGAACTGCAGCCAGCGGCCGGTGAACCGGTGGTGGTTGTTGATCTGGTAGTCCGCCTTCGCGATGATGAACTTCCCCGTCTGCACGTTGGGCGCGGCGGCCGGCTGCGCCGGCAGGCCCAGCTGCGACACGATGTCCGGGCTGACGGTGATGAGTGAGGTGGACGAGAGGTCGCGGCGGGTCTGCTCGAATCCGCCGTAGAAGAACAGCTTGTTCTTCACGATCGGGCCGCCGACATCGCCGGTAAACGTGTCGACCTTGGTCGCCGGGCGGACGGCGGTCGACGAGATCGGCGGGCAGTTGGCCGCCGGCGTCGTGCTGCCGCACCCGAAGAAGAACGGGAACGCGCTGAATGGATTGCGGCGGAACAGGTAGCTCGCCTGGCCGTGGTACTGGTTCGTGCCCGACGGCGTCACGGCGTTGTAGACCATGCCCATCGTCTGGCCGAACTCGGGCGCGAAGCCCGTGGTCACGACCTTGACCTCCTGGATCATGACCTCGGACATCGGCAGCAGGCGCAGCCCCGCACGGTCTTTCTCGGTGTTCGTGTTGCCGTCGATCTGGTAATTGATGCGCATCGCCGCACCGTTGGCCGCGAGCCTGGGCACGCCGAACTCCACGTTCTCATAACCGGTGACGCCCGGCTGCACGAGCGCGAAGTTGTACGGGTTGCGCGCGACCAGCGGCAGCTCGTGCACCTCCTGGTCGGTCATCGTGTGGCCGATGTCGATGCGGGCCAGTTCGAGCGCCGGCTTGTCGGCCGCGTTGACCTCCACCGTCTCGGTCACCGCCCCGACGCCCATCGTGACCTTGAGCGTCACCGTCTGGCCAACGCTCAATTTGATCCCCAACTCCTCGTACTTCTTGAATCCCTGGAGTTCCGCCACGACCTTGTACGTGCCGAGCGGCAGCAGGAGGGCGCGGAAGAGCCCGGCCTCGTTGCTGACGACGACGCGCTGGGCCCCGGTGTCGGTGTTGGTCACCGTCACCGTGACGCCCGGGAGCACGCCGCCTGAGGTGTCGACGACCGAGCCCTCGATGGAGCCGTTGGCCGCCTGCGACTGAGCCGCGGCGGGAACGGCAGCCAGCGCGAGAGCGAGCACGGCTGCGAGCATCACACGATACATGTCTCGCGATCCTCCGGAATTGGGGCACAAGCGCCCGGGTCTGGCACGGCCGTCACGCGTCCCTCAGTGGTCACCTGTCGAGCCTTCAGTGGTCCTTGCCGACGGCCCCGGGCGCGGCCGGCGCCCTGGGCAGGCTGATGAGATTCGCCAGAAGTTGATACGCGCCTTCGGTCTGCGCCGGCAGCTGCCGCCACAGCCCGAGACCGAGGTAGATCCAGTGCCCCTTGCCGACGCGCGCGTCGACGAGCGCCCCGAGCTTGGCGCCCGGGTTGTCCGGCGCAGAATCTACCATCGAGACGAGGTCCACGTATTTCGGGTCCTTCTCGCCGAGGAAGTACAGGCCTCGTTCCTGTACCCAGCCCTTCCACGCAGCGTCGGTGATCCGGTTCGGGAAGTTGAAGACCGGATGTCCCGGCACCAGGACCTTCACCGGCGCGTTCTCGTCAGTCACCCGGCCGGTGCCGACCTTGGCCGGGTACGGCCCGAACTGTGCCTGGTTGAACTCCATCTTGTTGTACTGGACGATCACCGTCCCACCGCGACTCGCGAAGTCGATCAGGCGCCGGTTGTACGCCCGCAGGTCGGGCCGCTTGAGATAGGCGCGCACGCCGGTCATGATCACGTCGTACCGCGACAGAATCCCCCCACGCCAGCTCGTCGGGCTGGATGAAGCTGACGCGGGCTCCGAGCTGCTCGAGCGCGGGCGGCACCTGGTCACCCGCTCCGACCACGTACCCCACGCGCAGGTTCGGGACCGTCCTCACGTCGATCACCTTGATGTCGGTCTCCGCGGGCTTGATGACCTGCCGCCGCTCGATGTGCGGGTAGTCGATCTCCTGGTAGCCGCTGCCGAACTTCGTCGCCCCCACCGCGGTCGAGGTCACCACTGCGCGGACCTGGTACTCCCCCGTCCCGACGGCCGCCGGCACCGTCACCTGGAAGCGGGCCGTGAGCGCCTCATCCTCGTTCGAGAAGCTGAGCGCGGCCGCGGCCGGCACGGCCGTCCAGCCCTTCGGCAGCACGAGCGACACGTTCGCCTGTTCCGGTCCCTTCGCGCCGCTGGTCACCGACACGAAGAGGTCGCGTTCGATCGTCTTCGCGCCGGCCGCGCGAACGGCCGGAATCACCGCGGTTGCCGGCGTCATCCTCACCGAGAAGGCCGGGACGACGTTCAACTCCATACGCTTCTCGCCCACGAAGGTGTCCTTCGCGTAGCGATACTGGACGGCGAGGTCCTTCACGATCTCGACGCCACCGACCTTCACGCGGAACGCGGCGCGGAAGGGCGACGGCCGGAACGGCGCGCCGAACTCGACGTCTGACGGGAAGATGTTGAGCGCGGCCTTGGGCGGCCGAGTGTCCCAGGTACTGGTCGGTCCAGTAGGGCTCGGTGAGCCTGGCATCGGCTGGGACCCGGACGTCCACCGTGCACGTGAACACCGCCCGCGGCTTGGCGGTGCCGGCGGCGCACGCGGCGGGCTGCGCGAAACCCGACACGCCGACGCCGGTCACCGCGACATCGACCGCTCCCCTGTTGGCCACGGCGAAGGAGAGCTTCACCGGCTGGCCGGCGACGACCAGCCCGTCGTCGGCAACCGCCTCGAACGCCAGGCCCGACGCGAGCAGCGCGGCCCGCTCGTAGTCGGCCTCCTTGATCTTCAGGCGAAAGTCGATCTCGAATCGCGCGGTCTCGGCGAGCCGCATCGCACCGAGCTCGGCGCGCAGGGCCCGCACCGCGTTCAGCCCCGCCACCACCGGGACGGCCGTCCCCGCGTCGTCGCCCGAGTCGGAAGTCCTCTGCGCCAGCCGCGCCTGCTCGGCGATCGCGGCGAGTCCGGCGGTCAGACCCTGCGGCGGATTCGGGCCGGCAAACGATGCGAGGCCCGCCAGGCTGGTGTCCACGCCCTCGAACAGCGACATCTCGTCCTTGTCCATCTCGCCGGGAATGCTCGAGTCCACCAGCCGGTAGCGCGACGCCCCGGACGGGCCGCGCCCGCCGCCGATCCCGCCAACCAGTAGCGGCAGCAGCCCCATGCCCTGGCACTTGTGGTAGCTGCGAGCGTCATTGCCGATGTCGGTGTAGGTTCGCCCGAGCAGCTGGTCGTACACGCCCGAGTCCACGGTGGCGAAGTGCCCCGCCGGCTCGGACGACGGCGTGGACGGCGGCGGACCGCCAATCACGCCCGAACCACCCGTGAAGTACAGCTTCCTGGCCTGCCAGGGCCGCAGGCCCGCCCTGATCTGCTCGGGATACCGCGCCGGGTCGGCCGCCGCGCGGAACGCCTCACGCGTCAGGACGGCCGTCGCTTCATGGGCGCGGTCGCCGCCGCGGCCCTGGATCGACATCGTGAGCACGACGTCGGGCCGGTGCATCCGGATCATGCGGACGAAGTCGCCCACGACATCGTCGCGCCCCCAGGCCCTGTAGATCTCTGCGGGGTCGAACGAGTAGCCGTAATCGATGGCGCGGATGAACCACTGCTCGGCGCCGTCGAGACGGTGCGCCGACAGCAGCTCGGAGGTTCTGAGGACCGCGATGTCACGAAACAGCTCGGGGCCTATTTCGTTCTGCCCGCCTTCGCCGCGGGTCGTCTGGACGTCCACCGAGCGGATCCCCTGGCCGAGCGTGAGCAGCGCGTAGAGCTGATTGTGCTCGTCATCGGGATGTGCCGCGGTTTCGAGGAAGATGCCGTTCACATTCAGTCGCCGCAGGGCGAGCCCGAGCGCCGCGTGCCCGTTCTCCTGCGAAACCAGCGACATCAGCCGCGCTTGGGCCCTGACCTCGGTCGTCCGTGGCGACACGACGACGAGGCCCGCGACGAAGACGGCTGCTGCGAGGATCCAAAGTCGTTTCATAGTGACCGCCTGTCAACACCTCTCCAACTCCGCCGCCCGACACTCACCTCGACCCGGAGCGCGACGCCGGCCGTTCCCGTCCGGCCGGAGTCGTCCTGCGGCCTCGTCGGTTCCGCGATCCGGTCTTTCGCGACGGATCCTGGTCGGCCAGGATTTCGTCGTACAGCACGCGGTTGGCCAATCTGAGCGCCGTGAGCACGCTGCCGTACACCTGGGCGTCCCCTTTGAGTGCCGTCATCCGGATCACCGGCCGATTGGGGACGATGCGCCCCACCACCTGCCGGACCGGCTTCAACAGCTGCTCGCCCACCTGGCCGAGGCCGCCCCCGAACACGACCAGGGCCGGGTCCAGCGTGGTGACGATGTTCGCCACCGCCACGCCGAGGACCGTGGCCGCTTCGCTCACGATCCCGGCGGCGGCCGCGTCCCCCTGACGCGCCGCGGCGAAGAGGGCCGCGATGTTCGCGGCCGACCCTCTCCCGTCGCGCCCCGCCTGCCGCCAGCTGCCGGCGATGGCAGCGGCGCCGACGTGCCGCTCCAGGTAGCCCTGCGGCCAGAAATTGCGCCGCCACTGCGTGTAGTCCAGCAGCAGGTGGCTGATCTCTCCCGCATACCACTGGCTCCCGCGGTGAACCCGGCCGTCGATCATGATGCCGGCGCCGACGCCCCGGCCGAGCGCGATGAAGACGAAATTGGGCACGCGCCTCGCGCAGCCCACCCAGTACTCGCCGAGCGCGGCCATGTTGACGTCGTTGTCGACGGCCACTGGCACGCCGAACCGCCGGGAGACGCGCTCCCGCAGGGCGATGTCGGTCCACCCGCGGAGGTTCGCGGCCTCGATGACGACGCCCTTTCGCACGTCGGTCATCCCCGGCGCGCCGATTCCAATCGCGGCCAGCGGGCCGCTTCGGCGCGCGCCGTCGAGGACGCGGCGGATCCCGCCGCTCAGCTGGGTGATCAGCGCGGAGGGCGACGGCTTCCCGGTCGGCTCCTCGAGCCGGCCGAGCAGGCGGCCGTCGAGGTCCGCGACCGCGTAGCGGAGCCTCGTGGACCCGATGTCGACGCCGACGACGCAGCCGTGGTCGGCCGCGAAGCTGACGAGCCTCGCGCGGCGGCCGCCGGTCGACACGTCGCGGCCCACCTCGCGGAGCAGGCCGCGTCCGGCGATCAGGTCGTCGACCAGCGCCGACACGGCGGGCGGGCTGAGGCCCGAGCGCTTGGCCAGGCTCGCGCGGGAGATGGGGCCGTCGCTCCGCACGGCGTCCAGGATCCGGATCACGTTCAGGCGGCGCATCGCCGCGAGGTCGATCTTCTCGATCGTCCTGAACTGGTCCGGCTCGAGGTCGAGGGCGGCGCGTCGGTGTGCCATACGTGGAGACCGGTCGGGCTCCCACTTAATTAACAGACATTATTAACTGCGCGCATAAATTACATTTCCGGCGACATTCGTGTCAAGATCCCGTCTCGCGATCCCCGCGAATCTGCGGTAGACTCCTGCTGCCCGGCGCGCGGCGCCGGCGCCCGCCGGCGGATCCGGAACCTCGAGGCACACCCATATGCCCTTCGCACCCGAGTACGTGTCGCTGGTCCTCGGCGAGAACTTCGAGGACGGGAAGCGGCTCTTCCTCGAAGAGATGATGGCCATGCACGGCGCGCACCTGGTGATGCTCGCCGAGCGCGGCATCGTCGGGCGCGCCGACGCGCGCGTCATCCGAGACGCGCTCGACGCCATGCCGCTCGACCAGGTCCGGCACGCCGTCTTCGACGGCGCCGACGAGGACCTCTTCTGCCACATCACGCGGCGGCTGGTCGAGGCCTGCGGGGAGGACGTGGCGGGCCGGCTGCACACGGCGCGCAGCCGCAACGACATTGCCATGGTGCTCTACCGGATGCGCCAGCGTGAACTGGTCCTCGGCCTGCTCGAGGCGACGCTGGCCCTCCGCGACACGCTCGCCGAGATCGCCGGCCGCACGCGGGACACGGTGTTCCCGGCGCACACGCACACGCAGCCAGCGCAGCCCTCTACCATCGCGCACTACCTGCTGGCCGTCATCGAGCAACTCGAGCGAGACGCGGTCCGGCTGCGCGCCGCCTACGAGTCCACCAACCGCAACCCGCTCGGCGCGTGCGCCATCACGGGGACCGGTTTCGACATCGACCGCCAGCTCACCTCCGACCTGCTCGGGTTCCTCGGCCCGACGGTCAACACCTACGGCAGCATCGCGTCGGTGGACTACCTGCTCCAGAACGTCTCGGCGGCGGCGGTCGCGCTCACCGGCTTCGGCCGCTTCGTCCAGGACGTCCTGCTCTGGTGCATGATGGAATTCGGCTACCTGCGGCTCGCCGACGGCTTCGTGCAGCCGAGCAGCATCATGCCGCAGAAGCGGAACCCGGTGTCGGTCGAGCACGCGCGGAGCATTGCCAGCCGTGCGCTCGGCGAGCTCCTGGGCGTCGTGGTGGCGGTCCACAACACGCCGTTCGGGGATATCGTCGACACCGAGGACGACCTGCAGCCGCTCGTGTCCGTGGCGCTGCACGACGCGACGCGGGCGGTAGCCCTGCTGGCTGCCGCGCTTCGCGGCGCCGAGTTCGACCGCGCGAAGCTCGAGGCCCGCGCCGCGCAGAATGGGATCACGATGACCGAGCTCGCCGACGTCCTCGCGCGGGACCGCGGCGTCCCGTTCCAGCTCGGGCACCGGGTGGCCTCGGCCTTCAACCAGGCGGCCGCGGCGGCACCCGGCCGCTCTCGCGCCGCCCTGCTCGCGGAGGTGTCCGCGGGCATCGTCGGGACGCCGATCGTGTACACGGATCAGGCGCTCGAGGAGCTGCTGAGCCCGCGGCATTTCGTGGAGGTCAGGCGGACGCTGGGTGGACCGGCGGCCGAGGAAACCGGCCGGGCGCTCGAGGCCTCGATCCGGAGCCTTGAGGCCGACCACCGGTGGCTCTCCGACACGCGTTCGGCTCTGGCCGCCGCCGCCGTCCGCCTGGCGGCGAGAAAGGCCGCCCTCTGATGACGCCAGAATCCTCGAGCCCCAGCAGACCAGCGCTCACGCGCCCGGACCTACGCGCTCGTGCTCGTACTCCACGCGGCCGTCATCACCGCGCTGTGGACCTTCGGGCGTTACTTCAGTTCGTGAGACGACGGCTCGAAGCGACACCATGCATGCCATCGACTGGCTCGTCATCGGCGTCTACCTCGTCTGGATCGTGTACGACGGCCTGAGGCGGACACGCGCGGCCAACGAGATCGACGGTTATCTACTCGCGAAGCGGAGCCTGCCCTGGTGGGCGGCCGGCCTCTCGGTGATGGCGACGCAGATGAGCGCCATCACGCTGGTCGGCACGACCGGCCAGGGCTACGCCGACGGCATGCGGTTCGTGCAGTTCTACTTCGGCCTGCCGCTCGCGATGGTGATCCTGTCGGTGACCGTCGTCCCCTTTTTCTATCGGGCCCGCGTCTACACCGCCTACGAGTACCTCGAGCAGCGGTTCGACTCGAAGACGCGGATGCTGGCCGCCCTGCTCTTCCTGATGACGCGAAGCCTCTCCTGCGGCGTCATCATCGCCGCACCGGCCGTGATCCTCTCGATCGTCCTCGGCTGGAACCTCACCCTGACGGTGCTCGCCATCGGCGTGCCGACGGCCGCGTACACGATGTTCGGCGGCGTGCAGGCCGTCGCGTGGACCGACGTCAAGCAGATGGGCCTCGTCGTGGCCGCCGTGTGCGCGGCGGTGGTCCTGCTGGTGCTCGGCCTGCCGCGCGAGGTCTCGTTCACCGACGCGCTGCACATCGCCGGGGCGGCCGGCCGGCTGAAGACCGTGGACTTCTCCTTCGACCCGACCACCAACTACACGTTCTGGTCGGGGGCGCTAGCGGGCGTGTTCCTGATGCTGGCCTACTTCGGCTGCGACCAGAGCCAGGTGCAGCGCTACCTGACGGCGAAGTCCGAGGACGAGGGGCGCAGCTCGCTGCTGCTCAGCGCGTTCGTCAAGGTGCCGCTGCAGACGCTCATCCTGCTGACCGGCGTCCTGGTCTTCGTGTTCTACCTGTTCACCGAGCCGCCGATGCTCTTCAACAACGCGCATCGCGCCGAGATCGAGGCGAGCCCGCGCGCGGGAGAGCTGGCCGGCCTCGAGCGCGAGTTCTCGTCCGCGTTCGCGGCACGCCGGGCGGCAGCCCTCACGGCGACCGAGGCCCGGCGGCGGGGCGACGCGGCCTCCATCGCGCAGGCGACCGACGCGTTTCGGACCGCCGACGCGGCGCTCGCACGGATCCGAGCGGGCGCCGTCAGGGTGGTGAAGGAGGTGACCGGCGACAAGGCGTACAACGACGTCAACTACGTGTTCCCGACCTTCGTGACCACGCAGTTGCCGGTCGGGCTGGTCGGCTTGATCATCGCTGCGATCTTCGCGGCCGCCATGTCGGCCAGCGCCGGCGAGTGGAACGCCCTCGCCACGTCGACGGTCATCGACATCTACCGCCGCCACGTTCGCAAGGACGCGTCCGACTCGCACTACCTGGCGGTCGCGAAGGTGGCGACCGGGTTCTGGGGATTGACCGCGTGCGCGTTCGCCGTCTACGCGGCCAGCGCCGGGTCCCTCATCGAGGTGGTCAACAAGGTGGGGTCGCTCTTCTACGGCACGCTGCTCGGGGGATTCGTGCTGGCGATCGGCACGCGGCGCGCCACCGGGCGCGGCGCCTTCTGGGGGATGCTGGCGGGATTCGCGGCCGTGCTGGCCGTCGCCAGGATGACCTCGATCTCGTACCTCTGGTACAACCTCGTCGGCACCGCCGTCGTCGTCCTCGTCGGGCTGGCCATCAGTTACACGGGGCCCGCCGAGCTGAGGCCGGGCGTGCGCTGGATCGGCGGCAGCCTCGAGCGCTGAGCCTCACGCCTTCAGGCCTGCGCCCTGCTGCCCGATGCTATGATGCTCGCGTGACCCGGAACTTCGTGGGGACCGCGCTCGCCGCGCTCGCCGCCTTGTTGCTCGTCAGCCCCGCGGTCTGCGCCCAGACCGATTCCTCGATCGCCGTTGGTGTGGCGCTCACGCTGTACGATCCTGCCAACCCGGACGCGAACCACCCGACCGGCGTGGGACTCGTCGGCCGGCTGCGGCGCGGGTCGGGGCTGGGTGCGACGGTCGGCATGGACTGGTTCGCCTCCGACCTCCGGGTCAACGTCGGCGGACAGCCGACGCCGGTCGGTCGCATGAGCGTCAAGCCGCTGATGGCCGGCGTTTCCTACATCCAGCAGTTCCACCGCTACGCCGTCAGCGCGGGCATCGTGGGCGGCTGGGCGTTCACCTCGCTCTCGCAGTCGGACGCCGAGCGCACGGCCTACGGCAATCAAGTGGGCATCCCGGGAGCCAGCGTCTCGATCTCGAACTGCCTGGCCGTCGAGCCCAACGTCACGTTCTGGTACGAACTGGGCCACCACCTGGCGGCATCGGCCTCGGTGGCGTACATGGTGGCCAGGCCGACGCTGACGGCCAGCGGCCCGGCGGGCACGCGGGCCGACAGGGTCAACCTGAGCGCCACCGTCATCACGTTCGCCCTCGTGTACGGCGTGTTCTAGGAGGATTTCACCATGGCCATGAAGGATGCCCTGCTCCCGGAGTTCGATCACGAGATGGCAGTCACACGGAAGGTGCTGGCGCGCGTTCCGGATGACCGGATCGGCTGGGCGCCGCACGCCAAGTCGATGACCTTCGGCCGGCTCGCCACGCACGTCGCCGAGATCCCCGGATGGGTGAAGGAGACGCTGACCCGCGACGGCATCGACATGGGAGGGGACCACGGATCGAAGCCGCTCAAGACGCAGGCGGAGATCCTCGCGACGTTCGACCGGATGGTTGCCGCCGCGCGGCCATTGATCGAGTCAGCGACCGACGCCGGGCTGGCCGCGCCCTGGACGCTCAAGAGCGGCGGGCACGAAGTGTTCACGATGCCGAAGTTCGCCGTCCTCCGCAGCTTCGTCCTCAGCCACGCGATTCACCATCGCGCCCAGCTGGCCCTCTACCTCCGGCTGAACGACATCCCGGTGCCGTCCATCTACGGCCCGAGCGCGGACGAGGCGTCGTGAGGCCCGACTCGCGCGGCTCGATACCGCGCGAGTCGCCCTGAGCGAGCGTAGCGAGTCGAAGGGGCTACTTCGCGACGCTCCCGGCGATCCAGCCGGCGATCGTGTCGATCACCTCCGGCGCCACGTGCCCGGGCTGGAAGATCGCCCGGACCGCCGCCGGTCCGTCGGTTGGCGTGAAGATGTGCGTGAGATTCGGGAACAGCTTGGACGAGGATCCCGGCCTCGTGGCGGCAATGGCCGTCAGCGCGTCGAAATCGGCCTGGAACACCTGCGCGTCCTTGCCGCCCTTGAGCACCAGCATCGGTGCCCGCGTCTTCTGAAGCTCCGCGATCGGGTCCCGGACGATCATGTCCTTGATGGCGTCCGGCGGCTGGCCGTTCAGCTCCTGGGCCGTTGCCGTCCCCGCCCGGACCTTCGCCATGATGCTGTCCTGGAGCTTGAGCGTTTCCTGCACACGGGCTTCGTCCTGGCCCGCGTTGAGTTCTTTCACCTGGTCGCGGATCACCTGGTCCATCGGGCGGCCGGCCGTCGCCATCAGGATCACCCCGGTCACCGGCGCGCGCTCGGCGACGTAGAGCGCCGCCAGGCCGCCGAGGCTGTGTCCGAGCACGTAGACCCGGTCCCGGTCGATTCCTGGAATCGTCCGCGCGAACGTCACCGCGTCCACGCCGTCGTCGATCGATTCGGAATCGAGCGAGCCCTTGTAGAACTTGGGGAACGCGTAGGTGCGCTTGTCGAATCGGAGCGTCGCCACGCCGCGCTCGGCGAGCCCCCGAGCCAGGTCGCGGAACGGTTTGTTTGGGCCGATCGTCTCGTCGCGGTCGTTGGGTCCGGAGCCGGCCAGCATGACCACGATGGGGGCCGGTGACGGCCCCTTCGGCAGGCACAAGACGGCCGGGTACGGATTGCCATCGAGCTGTTTGAACGTCACGGTGCGTTCGGTCACTCCGGCCGGCAGCTCGGGCGCCTTCGGCGCGGACGAGGCGGGCAGCTCGAAGCCCACCCGCAGCAGCTCGGCGTCCTGCCCCGGCGTGTACACCCGCAACAGCTTCTTCGTCGCCGGGTCGAAGTAGACTTCAGTCGTGACCGTGGCGACTTTCAGGAGGAGCCTGGTGGCCACGATCGGCTTGCCGTCGAGCGTCCCCGGCGTCGTGCCTGCCGGTTCGAGCGTGCCGCCAATCGTGATCAACTGGAACGGGATGATGACGGTGACGGGCCCCGGTTCCCCGCCGGTCAGATTGAGCAGCACCTGGTAGGGCGCGGCCACCATGTTCTCCATCAGGATGAGGCGAGGCCTCACGGGAATGCTCAGCGTCGGCGAGCCGGCGGGCGTTTTCACCGAGAGCGCGATCGAATCGCCCTTGCGTTCGGCCGATGCGCTGGCCGAGCCGAGCGAGCCGGACATCTCGATGGAGTACTTCTGGCTCGCCCAGCCGGGATCGAGCGATTCGCGAAGCGTGAAGGTCGATTCGGCGCCGCCACGCTTCATCGTGATCTGGGCCGACACCTCGTGCCCCGACGGGGTGCCGGTGATGGTGAACGACTCGCTGCCGGTGATCGTGCCGCCGCCCACGCGGCTGCGGAACTGGGCCGTCTCCTGGGCCGAGGCCGCCATCGAAGCCATCACCAGCCCAGCCACTGCCATCGTCAACGTGCGCATGGAACCTCCATGGGCAGAGCATAACAGGAAACCGGTTCGTGGCTCCCAAGGGCTGGGGTTCTGAGGGTCCTTGACACCGACCCATGACCGATCCACACTGGGCCCGGCGTTCGATGCACGCCTTTCGGGCCGGATTTGTTGACCGAGGACGAGTGGCTCGGCTTCGTGGGATCGATCGACGGAAACCCATGGGTCTCCGACGCCTGCACGGTTGAGGCGAAGGAATCCTGGTTCCGTACACGGGCTCAGGGTCGTCGGCAGCGTGTCAGCGTGTCGCGTCGAGAATGCGCGGCGGGTGGTTCCGGTTGGCGCGTGCCCTCATCGCTGTCCTTCCGAATCGCACCGGCCACCTCCGCAGATCCTCCACCGCGTCACCCGGCTGTCTGCCCGACGGTGTGATCCGCCCGGGTGCGTGCCCGTGGCACGTCCGCGGCGGCAGGAGGACCGACCATGTTCGACGCCGCTGGTCCGGACTCCGGCGAACCGACGCCGGAGGCGCAGGCCCCCCGCATCGGTGTCTTCGTCTGCCACTGCGGCGGCAACATCTCCGATACGGTGGACGTCAAGCGGGTGGCCGAGGAGGCCGCACGCATGCCGGGTGTCGTCGTCGCGACGACCCACATGTTCAACTGCTCGGATCCCGGCCAGGCGCTCATCGAGCAGAAGATCCGCGAGCACGGCCTGACCCGGGTCATCGTGGCCGCCTGTTCGCCCACCCTCCACCAGCTCACCTTCCGGCGCTCGGTCGAGCGCGCCGGCCTCAACCAGTACCTCTTCGAGCACGTGAACATCCGCGAGCATGTCTCGTGGGTGATCGAGGACCGTGAGGCCGCCACCGCCAAAGCCTCGCGCCTGGTCCGCGCGGCCGTCAACCGGGCTCGCCACCTCGTGCCGCTCGAAAAGCGCCGCATCCCGATCCACCCCGCCGCCCTGGTCATCGGCGGCGGCGTCGCGGGACTGATGGCGTCGCGGGACCTGGCCGAGCGTGGGATGAAGGTCACGCTCATCGAGAATCGGCCGTTCCTCGGCGGGCGCATGGCGCAGCTGTGGAACGTCTTCCCCACCGGCGAGGAGGCGCGCCCGCTGCTCTGCGGTCTCGTCCGCGATGTCGTGAAGCACCCGCTCGTCACGATCCTGACCGGCGCCCACGTGGTCGATTCCGAGGGGGTCGTCGGCGACTTCAAGACGAGGATCGTGGTCGATCCGCGCGGCGTGGACGAGCGGCTGACCTACCCGGGCAACGCCATCGCGGCGTGCCCCGAGGAGACGATCAGCGAGTTCGACTTCGCGCTCAGCCGCCGCAAGGCGATCTACATGCCCTACCCGGGCTGCTTCCCGCCCATCCCGGCCATCGACTGGCACACCTGCACGAAGTGCGGCAAGTGCGTGGCGGCGGTGGGCGGCAAGGGCATCAACCTCAACGCGCAGCCGCGGGAGCTGACGCTGCACTCCGGCGTCATCGTGCTGGCCACCGGCTACGACCCGTACGAGCCGCTGCTCGGCGAGTACGGCTACGGGATCTTCCCGCCGGTCATCACGCTCCAGCAGCTGCACCGGATGCTGGACCCCGAGGGACCGACGGCCGGCGCGCTCCCGCTCGACAGCCACAAGCCGATGCGGATCGGGTTCCTCCACTGCGTCGGCGCCCGGCAGATCGAAGGCGTCAACGCGCCGCAGCCGGACGGCAAGGTCAAGGACTACTGCGCCCGCACCTGCTGCACGGCCGCCATGCACGCGGCCGTCGCGATCAAGGAGCGGTTCCCGCACGCCCGGATCGTCTCCTTCTACCAGGACATGCGGACCTACGGCCGCGGCCACGAGGAGTACTACGAGAAGGCGTCGGAGAAAGGCGTGCTGTTTGTTCGCTACAGCCCGCAGCATCCGCCGCGCGTCGACAAGGACCGGACCGGCCAGTGGCCGCTCGTCGTGCGGACGAAGGACCTGCTGACCGATGGCTTGCCGATCGAGGTGCCGCTCGACCTGCTGGTCCTCGCCACCGGCGTGGTCCCGCACGACATCTCCGAGCTGGTGACCATGTATTCGTGCGCGGTCGGGTACGACAGCTTCCTGCTCGAGGTGCATCCGAAGCTGCGGCCGGTCGAGCTGGCGGTCTCGGGCGTGTTCCTGGCCGGCTGCTGTCAGGGGCCGATGGACATCACCGAAGCGTGCGCGGCGGCCTCGGCCGCCGCGTCGAAGGCGGCGGCGATGATCGCGCAGGGCCAGGTGGAGATGGATCCGTTCATCGCCAGCGTGGACGAGGAGGCGTGCACCGGCTGCAGCACCTGCCTCACCGTCTGTCCCTACGACGCCATCACGCGCGACGAGGCGCGCGGCGTGGCGATGGTCAGCGACGCGCTCTGCACGGGGTGCGGCACGTGCGCCGCCACCTGTCCGAGCGCCGCCATCCAGCAGGCCGGCTTCAACGACCGGCAGGTGTCGGCAGAACTCGACGTGCTGCTCGGGGTCTGACGCCGGAGGGGAGCCTGGGCTCCCGCCGGCCCGGGGGGGTGTCATGGAAGAGGTCGAACAGGCGACGGCCCGGACCGAGACGTCGCCGCAGCCGTGGGAGCCGCGGATCATCGCGTTTCTCTGCTACTGGTGCTCGTACACAGGCGCCGACAACGCCGGAACCGCCCGGCTCAAGTACCCGGCCAACGTCGACATCATCCGCGTGATGTGCTCCGGGCGCATCGACCCCGACCTCATCATGTCGGCCTTCGCCCGTGGGGCCGACGGCGTGATGGTGTGCGGCTGTCACATCGGCGACTGTCACTACATCGCCGGCAACCACAAGACGATGGCGCGCATGCCGATCGTGGCGCGTGTGCTGCAGGACTTCGGGGTCGAGCCGGAGCGATTCGTGCACGAGTGGGTCTCGGCGGCCGAAGGCGACAAGTTCGCGCGCCTGGTCCGCCAGGTGACCGAGCAGGTCCGGCAGGTGGGGCCGCTCGACTGGCCGCAGCGCATGAGGCAGCGCGGCGTGGGGCACGGGCAGGATCTGCATCCGTGGGGAGGCGCGGCATGACGGCCACTCCTGAGAACGGCGAGCGGCAGCCGGGCAAGCTCCGGGTCGGCGTGTATTGGGCGTCGAGCTGCGGCGGCTGCGACATCTCGGTGCTTGAAATCGCGGAGCACCTCCTCGAGCTGATCGAGATCGCCGACATCGTCTTCTGGCCCTGCGTGACCGACTTCAAGTACGCGACGGTGGCGGGCTATCCCGACGGCTACATCGACCTCTGCCTCTTCAGCGGCGCGATTCGCAGTTCCGAGCAGGAGGAGATCGCACGGCTGCTCAGGATGAAGAGCCGCTCGCTGGTCGCCTACGGCGCGTGCGCGATGGACGGCGGCATCCCGGCCCTGGCCAACCTGAAATCCCCGGCCGAGATCTACGACGCCGTCTACCAGTCCAACCCCACGCTGCAGAACCCCGGCAAGGCGGTGCCGGAGGCGCACGTCCCCACGCCCCAGGGCGATCTCCACGCTCCCGCAGTTCTACCCGCAGGTGCTGCGCCTCTCCGACATCGTCGCGGTGGACTACCAGATGCCGGGCTGCCCACCGGTCGGCGACCAGGTCTGGAAGGTCCTCCAGGCGGTGGCAGCCGGCGAGGTGCCGCCCCGCAATGACGAGGCGCGGGTCGGGTGCGACAACAAGTCGGTCTGCGACGAGTGCCACCGGGAGAAGCGCAAGACGCGAATCGGCGAGTTCAAGCGCCCGCACCTGTCGGTGCCCGAGCCGAACCTGTGCCTGCTCGAGCAGGGGTACGTCTGCATGGGGGTCGCGACACGCAGCGGCTGCGGCGCGCTGTGCACGAAGGCCGATCTGCCCTGCCGGGGCTGTTACGGGGCGTCCGGCCTGGCCCGCGACCAGGGCACGGCGATGCTCAGCGCGATCGGGTCGCTCATCGACGCGACAACCGAGGAGCAAGCGAGAGAGATCGTCGATCAGATCGCGGACCCCACCGGCACGTTCTATCGGTTCAGCCTGGCGTCGAGCGCCCTCAGGGCCCATCGGTGACAGCGGACGAGGAGCACACGATGACTACCGCGGCACCATCCGCAACCGCCGCCGGCCGGCGGATCAGCATCGACCCGATCACGCGCCTCGAGGGGCACGGCAAGATCGACATCTTTCTCGATGCCGAGGGAAACGTCGCTGACTGCTTCCTGCAGATTCCCGAGCTGCGCGGGTTCGAGAAGTTCTGCGAGGGACGCCCGGTCGAGGAGATGCCCCGCATCACGCCGCGGATCTGCGGGGTCTGCCCTGAGGCGCACATGATGGCGTCGGCCAAGGCCTGCGATGCCGTCTACAAGGTCTCGCTGCCGCTGACGGCGCGCCTCATCCGCGAACTGCAATACAACATCTTCTACGTCACCGATCACGCGACGCACTTCTACGCGCTGGCGGCGCCGGACTTCGTCATGGGCCCCTCCAGCAACCCCGCCGAGCGCAACCTGATCGGCGTCATCCGCAAGCTCGGCGTCGAGGTCGGCCAGAAGGTGATCCTGGCCAGGAAATGGGGCCACGAGGCCGCCGCCATCTTCGGCGGCCGCCCGGTGAACCCCGAGAACGCGATCCCCGGCGGCGTGTCCAAGCCGATCTCGGCGCAGGAGCGGGACCGCCTGGAGGAGATCGCCCGCGCGATGGTGGAGTTCTCCCGCTTCACGCTCGTCGTGCTGCGAGAGCAGGTGCTGGCCAATGCGCAGTACCTCGACCTGATCCTGAATGGCCCCTATTTCCACAGGACGTACTCGATGGGCCTGGTCGACGAGAAGAACCGCACCAACTTCTACGACGGCAAGGTGCGGGTCGTCGATCCCGACGGCCACGAGTTGTGCAAGTACGCGCCCCGCGACTACGCCAAGCACATCGCCGAGCGCGTGGAGCCCTGGACCTACCTGAAGTTCCCCTACCTCACGCAGGTCGGGTGGAAGGGGTTCGTCGACGGCAAGGCGTCCGGCGTGTACCGCGCGACGCCCCAGGCGCGCCTCAATGTCGCCGACTCGATGAGCACGCCGCTCGCCCAGGAGGCCTACGAGGAGTACTTCGAGACGCTCACCGGCGACCGCAGCGGCCGGACCATGGTCCACCACACGCTCGCGATTCACTGGGCGCGCGTCATCGAGATGATCAATGCCGCCGAGCGCGCGCTCGAGCTGGTGCGCCACCCCGAGCTGACGCACCCGGAGAACTACCGCACCATCCCGCACGACACGCCGACCGAGGGCGTGGGCATCGTCGAGGCGCCGCGCGGGACGCTGGTGCACCACTACGTCACCGACGAGAACGGCTTCGTGCGCAAGGCCAACCTGGTCGTGGGGACCACGAACAACCACGCCGCCATCTGCATGTCGATCAAGAAGGCGGCGCAGGGGCTGATCCACAGGGGGAGCGAGGTCACCGAGGGCGTGCTGAACATGATCGAGATGGCGTTCCGCGCCTACGACCCGTGCTTCGGCTGCGCCACCCACAGCCTGCCGGGCCGGATGCCCATGGTCGTGCGCGTGCGGGAGATGGACGGGACGGTGGTCCAGGAAACGACTCGGTAGGCTCAAGGCTCAGGGCTCAAGGCTCGGGCCGCAGGCCGGGGTGGTTCGTGCCTGAGTCCTGAGCTCTGAGCCAGCTGTTTGGTTCCCGGGAGCGACGACGATGTCCGACATGCGAGACCGCTACGACGCGATGGTGATCGGCGGCGGCATCGCCGGGATGCAGGCTGCCCTGGATCTGGGCGAACAGGGCTTCGAGGTCCTGCTCGTGGAGCGCACGCCGTCGATCGGCGGCGTCATGGTGGGCCTCAACAAGGTCTTCCCCACGCTCGACTGCTCGAGCTGCATCTGCACGCCCCGGATGGCCGAGTCGGCCCACCACCCGCGCATCCGCCTGCAGACCTACACCGAGGTCCGCCAGGTCGAGCCCGTCGGCACCGGCTTCCACGTCGACCTGGAATGCAAGCCGCGCTACCTCCACGAGGACACCTGCATCGGCTGCGACGAGTGCGAGCTCGCCTGCCCGGTCGAGGTGCCCCACGAGTTCGACTACGGCCTCGGCGCGCGGCGGGCCATCTACATCCCGCACGGCAACGCCATCCCGCAGAAGGCGGTCCTCGACGTCGAGCATTGCATCTTCTGCGGGAAGTGCGAGAAGGTCTGCCCGACAAACTGCCTCGACTTCGCGGCTGAACCGCGCACGGTGCACGTGGACGTCGGCGCCGTCATCGTGGCCACCGGCCTCGACATCCTGCCGATGGGCAAGAAGGTCGAATACGGCGGCGGCCGGCTGCCAAACGTCATGAACCCGCTCGCGATGGAGCGCATCCAGTCGAGCAACGGCCCCTACGGCCGCGTGCTGCGGCCGGCCGACGGCAAGATCCCGAAGTCGATCGCCTACATACAGTGCGCCGGCAGCCGCGACCGGTCGATCGGCGTGCCCTACTGCTCCCGCGTCTGCTGCATGTACGCGCTCAAGCAGGCCCTGCTGCTGACGCACTATATCCACGGCGTCGAGGTCACGCTCTATTACATGGACATCCGCGCGTTCGGCAAGGGGTACGAGCAGTTCTACCGGCGCGCGGTCCGCGAGGGAGTCCGGGTCGTCAAGGGCAAGGTCGCGCGGATCACTGAGGCGGACAACTTCGACCTGATCCTGCGCGTCGAGCTGCTCGACGAGGGCGGGCGCGTCGACGAGCACCGCTACGACTTGGTCGTCCTCAGCCAGGGGCTGATCCCCGGCTGGCACGCGGAGGGCGTCATCGACATCAACGAGGCGGACGACGGGTTCTTCGAAACGCCGGAAATCAAGCTGAACCCGTCGTTCACGACGTTGCCCGGCGTGTTCGTCGGCGGGGTGGCGGCCGGGCCGAAGGACATCCCCGACGCCATCGTCGAGGCCGGGGAGGCGGCAATGGCAGCCGCGAATCATCTGAAGCGGACCAGGTGGAAGACACCGGTGCACGCCGCAGTGGCGTGACAGGACCGGACGCAAGATGTCCCCGCTGGTGATCGGAGAAACGTGATGAGCGACCCGACCCCGTCCCCTAACGTAGCGAAACCGAAGCGCCCGATCGAGGTGCTCCGCGACCGCCGCGGCGGCATCTCCAACGAGATGAAGGCCTACGTGAGCAACCAGCAGAAGGTCTACAAGGCCCTCCGCGCGGCGCTCAAGGCTGGGCCCCGCACCGTCCCTCAACTCGCCGCCGAATGCCACATCCCCGCCCCTGAGGTGATGTGGCACCTGATGGCGATGCGGCGCTACGGCGAGGTGCTCGACGGCCCCGAGGAGAACGGCTACCTGCTCTACACGCTCGCTGGAGCCTGACATGCAGCACTATCGAGTGGACCCGTCGCTCGGCACCGAGCTCGCCGCCTTCGGCGGCCAGACGCTCGGCCGCTGTTTCAGCTGCGGCAACTGCACGGCTGTCTGCGGGCTCTCCAAGGGCGACACCGTGTTCCCGCGGAAGATCATCCGCTACCTCCAGGTCGGGCTCTCCGACCGGCTGCTGGAGTCGCCGGAGCCGTGGCTCTGCTACTACTGCGGCACCTGCTCGTCGACCTGCCCGCGCGACGCCGAGCCTGGCGAGCTGATGATGGCCACCAGGCGCTGGCTGGTCAGCCGCTACGACTGGACCGGCCTCTCGCGGCGCCTCTATCTCTCGGAGGCGTGGGAGTTCGGGCTGCTGGCGCTCATCGCGCTCTTCGTGCTGTCCCTGTTTCTCGTCCCGGGCTGGCTCGGCCTGCCGTTCGGCTTCAGGGCCGTCAACGCGGAGGCCGCGGCGCACGTCCGCCTGGACCTGTTCGCGCCGAGCCGAATCGTCCACTACGGCGACTGGACGCTCGCCGCCCTGCTCGTGCTGCTGCTCGGCATCAGCGCGGCGCGGATGATCGCGTTCTTCAAGAGCGGGATGGGACAGGTCAAGGTCCCGCTCTCAGTCTGGGTCGGCAAGGCGTACGAGATTGTCGTGCACGGCGCGACCCAGAGGCGCTGGCTCGAGTGCGACAACGACACGCTGGTCAGGTGGCTGCTGCACTTCCTGCTGGTGACCGGCTACGCCACCATGCTGCTGCTGGTCGTCGTGTTCCTGCCGTGGTTCCAGCGCGACCACGCCGACTTCCACTGGACGGCGCTGTTCGGCTATTACGGCACGGTCACGATCATGGCCGTCACGCTGCTGGCCATGCGGGGACGACTGCAGAAGCGCGAGCAGCACTACCGCTTCTCCCACCTCAGCGACTGGACCTTCCTCGTCCTGCTCTTCTTCACGGCGCTGTCGGGCATTCTCCTGCATGTCGTCCGACTGCTGGATATGCCCTGGCCGACTTACGTGCTCTACGTCGTGCACTTGATGATCGCCGTGCCGATGCTGATCGTCGAGGTGCCGTTCGGCAAGTGGAACCACCTGGTCTTCCGGCCGGTCGCCCAGTACCTGGTCGCCGTGCGCGAGGCGGCCCAGGCCAGACAGCCCGTGCCGGTCCAGGCGCCGCGCCGCGCCCCTGCGGTCGCGCGATGACCTCTGTCGGTCACGAGGCCCAGGCCACGGTGGTCGTGGGCCTCGGGAATCCTGTCCGCTACGATGACGCGGTCGGCCTGAGGACGGTGGAGGCGGTGGCGCGCCTGCTCGACGCCGAGCCGGTGCCGGGCGTGCGCGTGACGACGAGCACCCGCGCGGGCTTCGAGCTGGTCGACCTGCTGGCGGGCGCCTCACGCGCCGTCATCGTCGACTGCGTCGCCCTGCCCGATCCCGAGCCGGGACGCATCCATCGCCTTTCGCTCGACGACGTCGCCGGATCGACGCGGCTGATCGGTGCCCACGATGTGTCGGTCGGCGGCGCGTTCGCCCTCGCCCGGGCCACCGGGATTCCCATGCCGGAGGTCATCGACATCTACGCCGTCGAGGTTGCCGACATCGACCGGTTCGAGGAGGGGCTGTCGCCCGATGTCGCCCGCGCGGTTCCGAGGCTCGCCCGGCGCATCCATCGCCAATTGATGAGCCTGCCCTGAAGCGCCGAAGATCTCCCGGCGCAGGCCCCCGGGCACCCGACCAGATCACCAATACTCCCCTGCGGTACACGACTTGCTGTGTTAGTTACGATGCCTTACGTTATGTCCTCGGGCGCTGACACACGCGCGCGCCCGGTCCTCGATTCCACCATGGAGTCTCCCATGATCCGCACCTGGCTCTGCGCTTCCCTGGGTCCACGGCTGACGGCCGTCGGCCTCGCGCTCCTGACGGCCCTCGCTCTGTCCTCGATCGCGCTCGACGCCTCCTCGAAGGCGAACCTCGCGAGCGAGTGGACGGCGACGCCCATCGCTGTGGATGGCACGACCACCGCCTGGTCGGCGTTTTCGTCGGTCGAGAAGGACGTCCGGCTCTCGATCGCCGTCAAGAACGACGACAAGTATCTCTACCTCGCGCTGGTAACGTCGGATACGCCGACAGCCATTCAGACGCTCAACCAGGGGCTCATCGTCTGGTTCGACATCGAGGGAGGCTCGAAGAAGAGGCTCGGTATTCAGTTTCCGACGGGCCGCGCGGCCGGCGGCCGCTCGGGCGGAGGGCAGGGCGCCTCTGGGGCTGGCGGGTGGCAGCGCGGGCAGGCGTCGGGTTCGGATGGAGATTCGGGTGGTGTGGCTGGGAGCGACCCGCAGGGAGGACAGCCAACGGACCCGGAGGCCATGTGGGCGCGCCGGCTCTCCGACAACCGACTGCTCCTCGCGGAGCTTCTCGGCCCCGGAAAAGACGACGTCAAGTCGCTGGTGCTGGACGCGTCTCAGCCAATCCAAGCCAAACTCGGCCACTCCCAGGGGATGTTGGTCTATGAACTGGCAATCCCGCTGGCGAAGGCCGCCGACTCGTCCGACGGACTGGGCGTGGCGCCTGGGGCGGTCATCGGGATCGGCCTCGAAACGCCAGGCGGCGGTCAAACTCCCGCGGCGGGCCGCGGCAGTTACGGTAGCGGCATGGGCGGAGGCCGCGGAGGCTACGGCGGCGGGATGGGCGGCCGGGGTGGCTACGGCGGCGTGGTGGCTACGTGGCGGTGGAGGCCGGGGCGGATACGGCGGCGGTACGGGCGGGCGCGGTGGCGCCACGGGAAGCGAGGGCGGCGCCGACGCCCCCAGGCCGAAGGCCGTGAAGGCCTGGACGACGGCCCAGCTGGCCACGCCACCCGCGGCGCGCTAGCCCGGCGACATTGGCGGGGTGCAGGTCGGTCGCGACGGTCCCCGTTGCAAGGTCACGTGTAACGTTTCCCGGGTCTGCATTCAGAACGCCTTGTCGGAACCGGGAGGTGCGACATGATGACCAGCGAAGGCTCTGGGGGTCTTTCGACCGACGCCCGGAAGGACGCGCAGCGGCGGGCCGACCAGAATCGCCGCCTTCGGCCGCGAGCTCGCCGAACTCGGGCGCGACGGAATGTTCACGCTCTCGACGGCGGACCGGGCCCGCATCGAGCGGCACCATGCCGACCTGCTCGCCGCGTTGACAAGCCAGTTCGACGTCGACCGCACAGACAGCCAGCGCCAGATGACGCTGGGCATGAGGGTCGCCTCGCTCATCGGCGCGGTGACGCTGAGCGCCGGCATCGTCCTCTTCTTCTACCGGTTCTGGGGACTGCTGACCACGCCCGCGCAGATGGCGGTCCTCGTCGCGACGCCCATCCTGCTGCTGCTGGCGGTGGACCTGGCCGCGCGGCGCGAGCCGACTCGCTACGTCGCGTCGGTCCTATCAGTCATCGCGGCTGCCGGCTTCGCCCTGGATCTCGGTGTGGCGGAGGCGATCTTCAACATGGTGCCCTCGCCGAACATCCTGCTCGCGTGGGCGGCCTTCGCGCTTGCCGTCGCGTACGGCTACCGGCTTCGATTCCTGCTGGCCTGCGGTCTCGCGGCCGCCATGGCCTATGTCGCGGCATTCACGGCCAGCGCCATGGGCCTGGACTGGTCGATTCTGCTGGGGCGTCCCGAACCGCTCCTGCCCCTGGGCGCCTGCGCCGTGGCCGCGTCCTTCTGGCGGCCCGTGACACGACCCGACGGATTCGCCCGTGTCTGGCGGCTGACCGGGCTCGTCGCGCTGCTGCTGCCGCTGCTCTTCCTGGCGACCCAGACCGACGCCTTCAGCTATCGGCCCCTCCCGTTGTCGGGTACTCCATGCCGTCTACGACATTCTGGGCTTTGGGCTGCCTGTCGCCGCCGTCTGGTTTGGCCTCCGGCGCCGGTGGCCCGACGTGGTCAACGGGGCGAGTCTCTTCTTCGTGCTGTTCGTCTACGTGAAATGCTTCGACTGGTGGTGGAACGTCCTGCCCGGTTACCTGTTCTTCCTGCTGCTCGGCGGCCTCGCGATGGGAGCGCTGGTCCTGCTGGCGCGCATCCGCCTGCGGATGAGGGAGGTGTGAGATGTCACGCACCGGCTTGTGGCTGGCCTCGGCGATTGTGGTCGTCTCCAACCTCTGCCTGCTCGCTCTAGCGGCGGTCAACAGGCAGGGAGAACCCGACGCGGTGCTTCAGCTGACCGAGCGGGAGGCGCGGCTGGAACGCGAGGGAACCGAGAACACGGGGATCACGCTCCGCCTGGCGTGGACCGACACTCGCGGCTCCGCAGAAGCCGCATGGTTCGACCGCGCGAAGCTCGAAGAACTGGGCTTCGACTGCAGCCTGAAGCCGACCCCGGAGAACCTGGCGCATTACTTGAGGATGCCGGCGCGCCAGGCTTACGTCGCCATGGAATACGACGGCCCGGCCTGGCGGCGCTACGTGGATACACTGTCCGCCGGCGCCAATCCCCGCGTCGTGGACACCGAGTCACGGCTGGTCCTCGTCGATGCGGACCGTGACGCGGTCCGCCTCCAATCCCGTCACCCGAACCGCGGGCAGGTCGTCATCGTGCACGCGCTGGTCGGTCCGGCTGTCGCCGGCGAACGCGGCCACGATTCCATCCTGAGAGGACGTGTCGTCGAGGTGCTGCCCTACCAGTTGCACGTGCCCCGCGATCTGGGCCGCGCGCTCCAGCCCCTCGCCCGAAGAAGTACATCGCAAGGTGACTCGACGACGGCCCCTCGGTATCAGGCGACCGTGCAATGGGGCCGCAACCTCGAGCCGTGGGTCGAGAATGTCCGGGTGTCCGCCGGGGCGCGGTGAACCACCCGCGCCCCACCGTCAGCCGTCAGCCGTCGGTCGTCAGCCGTCAGCCGTCGGCCGCCCTCAGGAGATGTCCGGCTTCGGCGTCGTCGCGGTGCTCCTCGGCAGGACCGGAGGCTTGATGTAGCTGGGGTCGATCCGGCCGGTCAGCACCTTCAGGAACGCGACAATCTGCTGCACCTGCTCGGCCGACAGTTTCTTGCCTAGTTGAAACTCCCCCATCTTGCGAACGGCCTCTTCCAGGCTGGGCACCTGCCCGTTGTGGAAGTAGGGCCCGGTGCGTTCGACATTGCGGAGCGACGGCACTTTGAACAGGCCGCGGTCGGCCTGGACTTTCGTCACGTCGAAGCGGCCGGGATCGGTGAGGCCCGGATAGGGTTTGGCCAGTCCCAGCTTCTGAAAGGTCGTCCCGCCGAGCAGCGCCCCGTTGTGGCACGAGTGGCAGCCGGCGTCGAGGAACGTCGTCAGGCCCACGAGTTCAGTCGGGGTGAGGGCGGACCTGTCGCCATTGAGCAGCGCGTCCCACCGAGAGGGCGTCATCAGCTTCCGCTCGAAGGCGCCGATGGCCTTCGCCATGTTGTCGAAGGTAACCGGGTCCTTTTCACCGGGGAACGCGCGCTTGAAGAGCGCCACGTACTCGGGCATCGACGTGAGGACGGCGACGGCCCGGTCGGCACTCGGCAGCGCCATCTCGACCGGGTTCAGCACCGGTCCTTTGGCCTGGGCTTCGACGTCCGGTGCACGCCCGTCCCAGAACTGGGCGAAGTGCGCGGCGGCATTGAACACCGTCGGCGCGTTTCGCGTGCCCTGCTGGCCCCGGTGCCCGTCGGAGGTCGGCTGGCCGTCCACCCCGTAGTGTGCCAGGTCGTGGCAGGTGTTGCAGGAGATCGCCTGGCTCTTCGAGAGTCGCGGCTCGTAGAAGAGCATCCGGCCGAGGACGATGGCATTTTCGTTGATGCTGCCGGCCTCGGTCGGGACCGAGGCCGGAAGCGATGCGAAGACGGCGAGCCGTTCCTGGGTGACCACCGGACTGGCGTGGTCGGGGCTGGCGGCAGGCGGCGGCTCCTTCCGGCACCCGACGCCCAGGGTGGCGAGCACGATGATGGACGATAGGACGAACGTCCTGGCTCGTATCATGAGACACTCCCTGGTGGATAGGCGGAGGATACCAGATCCCATCCGCCGGCAAACCATCCAGCGGCGTATTCCGTCCAATCCCGGCAGGGTCATCGATGCTCGAACTGCACGACCTCACCAAGCGCTTCGGATCGCTCGCCGCCGTCGATCATGTGACGTTCGGCGCTGCGGCTGGCGAGATGGTCGGCCTGCTCGGCCCGAACGGCGCCGGCAAGACGACGACCGTCGCCATGATTGCCGGCCTGCTGCGCCCAGATTCGGGCGAGGTGCTGATCGGCGGGCGCCGGCTTGGCGGCGACACCGATCCCCTAAAAGCGAAGATCGGGCTGGTGACGCAGGATCTGGCCCTCATCGACGGACTCTCGGCAGCCGAGAACCTGCGACTGTTCGCCGCCCTCTACGACCTCGACCGCCAGGCGACCCGGCGCGCGGTGGCTGACGCGCTCGAACTCACGGGGCTGGCGGAGCGCGCGCGGGACAAGGTCCGCACGTTCAGCGGCGGAATGAAGCGCCGGCTGAACCTGGCGGCCGCCCTGCTCCACGGCCCGGCGATCCTGCTGCTCGACGAGCCGACGGTGGGCGTGGACCCGCAGAGTCGTAATGCCATCTTCGACAACCTCGAGACGCTGAAGCGGCGCGGCACGACGATCCTCTACACCACGCACTACATGGAGGAGGCCGAGCGGCTCTGCGACCGGGTCGTCATCATCGACCGCGGCAAGGTCATCGCCGATGGCACGCCACAGGCGCTCTCTCGGCTCCTGCCCGCCGCCAACGTCATCACGGTGACGTTCGACGGCGCCGAGGTCGTCGTCCCGGCGGAGGGGCTCGGCGCCCTGCCGGGCGTTCAGAGCGTCGACACCGCGCCCGGCACCGTCCGTGTCGTTGTGGACGACCTCGGGGCCACGATGCCCGCGGTCCTCCAGTGGTTCACCGTGCACGGCCACAAGTACCAGCACGTTGCCACCGAGCGGGCCACCCTCGAAACCGTCTTCCTCACGCTGACCGGGCGTGCCCTGCGAGATCGATGATGCGAGCCTTCACCGCACTCGTGCGAAAGGACCTGCGGCTCTACCTCTCCGACCGGCGCGCCGTCCTGATGTCGATACTCGCGCCGATCGCCATCGCGTCGTTCTTCGGGTTCATCTTCGGCGACACCAGCGGCGAGCGCGAGGCGAGCCGCGTGGCCGTGATGGCGGTAGACGAGGACGGCAGCGCTATCTCGACCAGCCTGGTCGCGCTCCTGAAGGCCGACACGGCGCTCGACGTGAAGGCGGCCGCGCTGGCTCAGGCACGCGACGCCGTGCGGCACGGAAAGACGACGGTTGCCATCAGGTTCCCGCCGGGGTTCGGGACGGCAGCGGCCAACGCGTTCTTCGGCGGAAACGGTGGCAAGAAGGCGGAACTCGTTCTCCTCTACGACCCGTCGCACGCGACCGAAGCCGGCATGGTCCAGGGCATCCTGGCCGGCCACGCGATGGAGGCGGTCAGCAAGGAGATGTTCAGCGGGCAGACCGGTCGCAAGGCCGTCGACGCCTCGCTGGAGCGCCTGCGGCAGAACACGTCGATCGCCCCGGACCAGCAGCGCGCGCTGACCACGCTGCTCGAGGGCGTAAAGGGCTGGAACGACGTCAGCGGTTCGTCGGGCTCCGCGGGCACGGTCGGCGGCCCGACGATCCCGTTCGAGGTGAAGAAGGAGGCGGTCACCTCGGGGACCGGGGTGCCCTACAACGGCTACGCCCACTCGTTTGCCGGCATGGGCGTGCAGTTCATCCTCTTCATGGCGATCGAGATGGGTGTCGGGCTGCTGCTGCAGCGGCGGGAGGGGCTGTGGAAGCGCCTGCGCGCAGCCCCGCTCTCCCGCGCCGTGCTGCTCGGCAGCCGCGCCGTCAGCACCGCGCTGCTCTCGCTGTTCATCTTGGCCTGCCTGTACCTGTTCGCATGGGTCGTCTTCGGTGTGAGGATTGATGGCAGCCTCGTCGGGTTCGTCGCTGTGGCCGTTGCGTTCTCGCTCCTCACCGCGGCGTTCGGTTTGCTGATCGCCAGCCTGGGCCGCACGCCGGAGGCTGCCCGCGGCTTGTCGATTGTCGTCACGCTGCTGCTCGTCATGCTCGGCGGCGCCTGGGTTCCCACGTTCGTCTTCCCCAAGTGGCTCCAGCAGGCGACGGCCGTCGTCCCCACGCGCTGGGCCGTCGATGGCTTCGACGCCACGACCTGGCGCGGCCTGGGGCTCTCGTCGGTCGCGTGGCCGATCGTCTTCCTGCTCCTGGCGACCCTCGTGTGCGGCGGTCTGGCGGTTGCCCGCTTCAGGTGGGAGAGCGACTAGAGACGCAGCCTCGCGATAGAATGCATCTGGAAAGGAGCTTCGATGTCGTATACCTACCACGACCTCAAGGGGAAGACCGTCGTCGAGCTTCGTGAAATCGCCAAGGGGATCGAACACGAGGCGGTGAAGGGCTACACGCAGCTCAACAAGGACCACCTGCTGGCGGCCCTGTGTACCGCCCTCAAGATTCCGCTGCACGAGCACCACGCCGCGGGCGGGTACGACAAATCGTCGGTCAAGGCGAAGATGCGGGCCCTCAGGCAGAAGAAGAGCGAAGCGATCGCGGCCGGGGACCACTCGGCGCTCAAGGCGCTCCGCCGCCAGATTCACGCGCTCAATCGCGACATCCGGCGTCACACGGCGACCGTCTGAACGGGCGCTCCTGCATCGGCAACGGGCCGGGGCCGGCGCTCGCGCACCAAGCGTGATCGTCGCCCCCGGTTCGGGTTTACACTTCACCGATGCGCTCACGCCTCACGCTCGTTCTCGCTGTCGTCCTCTGCGCGGTCGCCCTCCCCCGCGCCCAGTCCGCTTCTCCACGTTCCAGTGTCGACACCTGGATCGGGTCACACCAGCAGGCGATCGTCCGAGAGCTCGCCGACCTCCTGGTGATTCCCAACGTGGCCGCCGACCGGCCGAACATCGCCCGCAACGTCGACGCGCTGCGCGCGATGCTCACCCGACACGGCTTCCGTGTCGAGACCTTACCCACGGCCGGCAACCCGCTCGTCTACGGCGAAATGGCGGTCCCCGGCGCGACCGGCACGGTGCTCGTCTACGCGCACTACGACGGGCAGCCGGTGGACGCGAAGAACTGGAAGCAGGCGAGTCCGTTCACGCCGATCCTGCGCGACGGCCGGTTCGAGGACGGCGGCCGCGAACTGCCTGGCCCCGTCGACCGCGCGCGCTACGAACCGGACTGGCGGCTCTACGCCCGCTCGTCCTCCGACGACAAGTCGCCGATCGTCGCCTTGTGCGCGGCGATCGACGCCCTGAAGGCGACCGGGCACGCTCCGGCCTCGAACGTGCACGTTGTGCTCGACGGCGAGGAGGAGGCGGGTTCGCCCAGCCTGATCGGGGCGATCTCCCGTTACCGCCAGAAGCTCGCCGCCGACGCCATCGTGATCCTCGACGGCCCGGTCCATCCGAGCGGGCGGCCGACGGTCACCTTTGGCGCCCGGGGCATCCTGACATTCGAGTTGACGGTGTTCGGGCCGAAGTTCGCCCTGCACAGCGGCCACTACGGCAACTGGGTGCCGAACCCCGCCTTCGATCTGGTGCGGCTGCTGGCCTCCATGAAGGATGACCGCGGGCACGTGCTCGTGCCGGGCTTCTACGACGGCCTCGAACCACTCGCGCCCGAAGAGAAGGCGATGCTCGCCGCGGTGCCCGACGATGAGGGCGCGCTCAAGAAACTGTTCGGCATCGAGGAGGTCGAGCAGCCGGGGCTGTCCCTGCAAGAGGCCGTCCAGCGCCCGTCGCTGAACATCCGCGGCTTCTCCAGCGCCTTCGTCGGGGCCAACGCCCGCACGATCATCCCGGCCCAGGCGACTGCTGCCATCGACATCCGACTCGTCAAGGAGACGCCGTCCGCCGCAATGCTCGAGCGCCTGAAGGCGCACATTGCCCGACAGGGGTTCTACCTGGTCGACCGCGACCCGGACGATGCCACGCGCGCCGCGCATCCCCGGATCGTGAAGCTGACGGTCGAGGGCGGCGAGACCAACGCGTACAGAACGTCGCCGCTCGCGCCGGCGTCGCGCCAGATTGTCGCGGCCATCGCGCGGATGTTCGGCCAGCCGCCGGTGCAGATTCGCACGATGGGCGGCACGGTGCCGATCGCGCCGTTCATCGAGGCGATGGGCGTGCCCGCCATCGGCGTGCCGATCGTCAACTTCGACAACAACCAGCACGCCGAGAACGAGAACCTCCGGATGGGCACGTTCTTCAACGGAATTACGACGATCGCGGCGGTGCTCACCGCGCCCGTCCACGCAAAGCCTGTTCCCTGAGCCTTGAGCCCTGCGTTCAGTCCACCGCCGCCACGGCGTCCATCTCGACCCGGTAGCCGTAGTGCAGCGGCGAGACCGGCACCACGACGCGTGCCGGCTTGTGGTCGCCGAACATCTCGGCGTAGAGCCGGTTGAACGTCGGCCAGTCGGCGATGTCCACAACGTAGACCGTGCACTTGAGCACCTTCGAGAGGTCCGAACCCGCCGCGGTCACGGCGGCGCGCACGTTGGCCAGCACTTGGCGCGCCTGCTCCTCGAACGGCGTTGTCGCCGGCAGCGGGCCGTCGGGCCCGATCGGCAACTGCCCCGACACGTAGGCCACGCCGTTGTGGACGACCACGTGGCTGTAATGGCCGCCCGGCTTCACCATCGTCGCCGGATCGATCCTCGTCACGTTCATCACCATCCTCCGAAGCGCCCCCAGCGGGCGACGATCGCGCGGGAGCCGTTGACGACGTGGTATTCGCAGTGCTGAGCGGCGGTCGCGCAGGCGTGATTGGGCAGGATCCGCAGCCTCGTGCCGACGCGAAACGCGTCCCAGTCGATCCCGCCGCCGCCGCGGCGCGAGATGAGGCCGTGCTCCTGGTTGGCGCCGTGCATCACGAACGACTCGAGCAGCCGGCCATCCGCGTCACACACGAGCCCATAGCCCTGGTCGACGGCCTGGCCCGCGGTGCCCCGATCGCGCGACACGGCCATCCACCCGCCGTCGGTGACGATCCAGCCCTTCTCGCGCTGATGGCCGATCACGCTCACCAGCACCGAGAGCGCGACATCGTCGACCGAGCAGACGCCGAGCCCGGCCATCACCAGGTCCTGGAACACGAACACCCCGGCGCGCACTTCCGTGACGCCGGAGAGATCTCGCGCACATGTCGCCGTCGGCGTGGACCCCACGCTCACGACCGCGGCGTCGTGCTCCGCAGCCCGAAGCCGTTCGGCAGCGCGCACGACCGCCGCCCGTTCCTGTTCGGCCATGGCGACGATGGCATCGACCGACCGGCAGTCGTACGACGCGCCGGCGTGGGTCATCACGCCGCGGCAGCGGGCGCCGGACGACAGTGCGGCGGCCACCTCGAGCAGGTCGCCGGACTCCGGCTTCACGCCTGCGCGGTGGCCGTCCGAGTCAATTTCGATGAGCACCGGGATCTCGCAGCGCCGCCCGGCGCAGAAGGCCGACAGCTCGCGCGCCGCCTCGACGCTGTCGAGGACCACCATCAGGTCGCAGCCGCGCGCCCGCAGGTCGGCAACGTGCGGCAGTTTTCCGGGTTCGATGCCGACCGCGTACAGGATGTCGGTGACGCCGTGGGCGAAGAACTGCTCGGCCTCCTTCAGTGTGGATACGGTGATCGGACCGTGCGGCGTGGTCATCAGCCGCCGCGCGATGTCGATGCTCTTGGCGGTCTTCACGTGGGGACGGAAGCCGACACCGAGGTCCGAAATATGCCGCCGCATCCGGTCGATATTCCGGGCCATCCGGTCTTCGTCGATCACGAGCGCCGGCGTGGAGAGGTCGTCGAGTTGCACAGCGGACATGCTACCACTGCCTCCGGCTCGCGCCTTGCGGCTTCCGCAGTGGAATCGGAACTCACGCTGTCAATCGACACTGACGATTGTCAATCGGGGGCTTCGCAGAGGGATCGGAGACTGACGCTGAGGGATCGGCGACAGCCCGGGCCTCGCGGGCGACGCGGGCCTTCGAGGCGTCGCGGCGCAGGAATGCCGGAAACCGGCGCGCAGGCGCCGGGATCCGCGCGGGGTGACGAAGTGGGGCCCCGCGCATGCCGCCGACAGGCCGCCGGGCCAGGGCTGGCGCCGGAGAATCGGAGCTGACTGGACCCACGCCGTCAGCCGTCGGCCAGCATCGTCCCGTCCTGCCTGTGTTGCGTTCTGTCTGTTGACTTCCCCCCCGCCCGGGCGCATCATGGGGTCCCTCTGCACCCGCGATTCGGCAACTCGGCGCCAAGGAAGTTTCGCAATGGCGCGCCGTCCAGACTTTGCCGTCGCACGCAGTCCGCCCGCCGCCCCCAGCTGTACCGTGCCATGACCGCCATCGACGAGCGCCAGTAGGCTCTCGGCAAGACGATCGCCCGCCTGCCACGACGGTCCCTCGCCCGGTTTGCGCCTTCGTTCCTATGACGGAGTGTCGAGTAGTGAGGAGAAAGTCCATGAAACACCACTTCTTCCGGACAATCTGCATCGCCGCGCTCATGCTGATCGTGGCGGTCGTGGCGTCGGCGCAGGGTCATTGGGGCTGCACGAACAAGAGCCTCGAGGGAAAGTGGGGCTACACCGAGACAGGAACGGTGATGGTGCCGGTGATGCCGCCGACAACACCAACAACCTACACTCCGACTCTCGCAGTTGCCGTCGGGTTGTACACATTCGACGGCCGCGGCAACTTCTCGGGGGTCCAGGTCAGCAGCGCGGGCGGCGGCGTCAGCGACGACACGAAACTGGGAACCTATACGGTGGATCATGACTGCACGGGCACGCTGACGGTCGACATCGTGTCCAGCCCGTCAGGACTGCATCGCCGCTCGGTCTGGGCGTTCGTGCTGGTCGATGACGCGACGGAGATTCGGGCGGCCATGCGGAGCACTGAAATCGTGAGCGGCCTCCCCCCCACGGTCCCCGTCCCGGTGACCCTGTTGCCGATTATGACCATGACGGGAACCAGGCTGTTCCCCACCGGCGACGACAAGAGACACTAGAAGCGAAGAAGAGGCGGGGGGCGGACTGTCCGTTCACCAGAAGTCGGCATCACCGTCCGTACTCCCCGCCTCTCCGGGGTTGACTCCCGTTGCCTCATGCGAGAGACTGACCACTGGCAGGACGCCTAGGGGTGGCCAAAGACAACGGCCTGAGATCACACCCTCGAACCTGAACCGGTTAGTACCCGGCGTAGGGAAGGCGATCGGGAGCCTCGGCGCTCCCCTTCGATTCGAGACATCCCCAGAGCATCCGCCATCACTCGCCGCACCAGGGCACTCGTGCGGCCGAGAGGAGGCGGTTTGTGAAGTCACACACACGCGGAAGATCTTCGTCCTGGCTGCTTGTACTGGCCGCGCTGGCGTGGTCCGCAGGCGCCGCATCCACGGCTCTCGCCCAGGTTTCCGTGCCGGTCCAGGGCGTCGTGCGGAACGCCGCCGGCGCGCCGCTCGCCGGCGCCGTCGTGACTGTGGCGACGTCGGCACGATCGGTCGAGACCGGAGCCGATGGCCGCTTTCAGGTCGCTCTCCCTGCCGGCCCGTACAGCCTGAAGATCACCCGCGCCGGCTATATCGATGCGGAGCAACCGATCGAGGTTGGCACCTCGCCGGTCTCGGTGGAGATCGTCCTCACGCCGCTGGCGCGGTTCCGCGAGGACGTCACGGTCTCGGCCGTGCGGGCTCCCGTCGACGCGCCGGTCTCGAAGAGCGACATCCCGCATTCCGAGATCGAGTCGCGCAACTGGGGTCAGGAGATCCCCTTTCTGCTCGAGCAGGTGCCGTCACTGACGCAGTACGCCGACTCTGGCGCGCCGGTCGGCTATTCGTACATCTACCTGCGCGGCATCTCGCAGACGCGCATGAACGTCACCATCGACGGCATGCCGATCAACGAGCCGGAGGACTCGGCGTTCTATTTCTCGAACTTCGGCGACTTCGCGAACGCTGTCGACAGCATCCAGGTGCAGCGCGGCGTTGGCACGTCGTCGGTCGGGGCGTCGTCGTTCGTCGGCTCGATCAACTTCGCGAGCGCGGCCTTCACCGACCGCCCGGAGGCGGTCGTGAGGACCGGCATTGGCAGTTTCGGCACGGAGCGTCTGAGCGGGACGTTCAACTCGGGCAAGGTCGGACAGGGTTTCAAGTTCTACGCTCAGGCTGCCACGCAGACCTCCGACGGCTTCAAGTACCACTCCGGCGTCGGCGAGACGAGCGTCTATCTCGGCGCGAGCCACGAGACGCCCAATTCGTATCTGAAGATCTTCGGCTTCTACGGCCGCGAGCACACGCAGCTCGCCTACGACGCCGCGGACGAGACCCAGCTGGCGGCGGACCTCCGCACCAACCCGATGTCGCCGGATGAGCGCGACAACTTCGGGCAAGGGTTCGTGACCGCCCAGTATCACCGGCTGTTGAACCCGGCGACCGACCTCGCCGTCCAGGGGTTCGTCAACGCGGCGGACGGCTGGTACCGCGTCGCCGACGAAGCGGCCGCGCCGTCGGGCCTCTACCAATACGGTCTCAGCTGGCACAACGTCGGCGTGTCGACGACGGTGCACAGGACCGGGAAGCGCCTGGACGTCACGTGGGGTTCCTACTTCAGCACGTTCGAGAGCCAGCACACCCGGGACGTCGTCGACGGACCCAGCGACTACGTGAACCACGGCGACAAGCAGGAGTTCAACACCTTTGCCAAGATCACGTGGACCGAGGGGCGATGGCACTACCTTGGCGACGTGCAGGTGCGGTGGGCGCGCTTCCGCTACGCTGGCTCGATCGACCTCGGCTCGACCGACTGGACGTTCTTCAACCCGAAGGGCGGCGTCACCTTCGACGCCAGCAGCAACGTCAGCCTGTACGCGTCGATCGGCCGGGCCGGCCGTGAGCCCGGGCGTTCGGACATGCTGCAGGGCGAGGACAACGCCAGCGTCCACTACGATTTGGCGGCCGTCCAGCCCGAGCAGGTGGTCAACGGCGAGTTTGGCGCCGTCCTCACGGGCCGCCGCGCCAGCGCCCGGATCAACGGCTACGTGATGTCGTTCCACCACGAGATCGCCCAGACCGGGCAGCTTTCGGAGATCGGCCTCCCGCTGCACCAGAACGTTGATCGCAGCTACCGCACCGGCATCGAGATGGACCTGAGGTGGCACCCGGTCGAATCGCTGCAACTTCGGCACACGGCCACCTACAGCCGCAACCGGATCTCGACCTGGACGCAGGTACTTCGACGTGTACGATGCCGAGGGCAACTGGACCGGCTCGACGAGCCGGACGTTCAAGGACGTCGAGCCCTACAACACGCCGGCGGTGTTGGCCACCCTCTCCGCCGACTACACGCCGACGAGTGGCGCGACGTTCAACGCCACCGTGAAACACGTCGGCATGTCGTTCCTCGACAACACGTTCAACCCCGATTTCACGGCGCCGGCGTTCACAGACCTCGACATGTCGGCGTCGTTCGACCTCTCGCGCCCGCTGCGCATCCTGATGCGTGCGCACCCCAGACTGCGGCTGCAGGTGAACAACGTCCTCGACAACCGGCGCATGTTCCCCAACGGCTACAGCTACCAGTACTTCACCTCGGCGACCGACACGTCGCCGCTGACGCTCGAGGGGACGCGTTACTATTACCCGCTGGCGACGCGCAA
This sequence comes from uncultured Acidobacteriota bacterium, assembly GCA_963727765.1. Lineage (GTDB taxonomy): Bacteria > Acidobacteriota > Vicinamibacteria > Vicinamibacterales > Fen-181 > FEN-299. The sequence goes on along the minus strand of CAVSGZ010000007.1, from coordinate 57,775 downwards.
TGTGTACGTCGCCCTGGAACTGAGATTCTGATCGGCACGCGATGAGCGCACTCGAGATTGCCGGCGTCGCGACCGGGATCGTGGCCGTCTGGCTGACCACGCGCGAGAAAGTGTGGTGCTGGCCCGTCGGCATCATCTCGGTCGCCCTGTTCGTCCTGGTCTTCTGGCGCGCCAGGCTCTACGGCGCGATGGGCCTGCAGGTCGTCTACATCGGCCTGGCGATCTATGGCTGGCACGCCTGGCTGAAGGGCGGACAGGGCGACGGGCCGCTGCGCGTGTCCCGGGCCACGCCGCGAATCCTAGTCGTTTCGGCTGTCGCCGGCGTTGTCGGCGCGGCGGCGCTGGCCGCCTGGCTGGCGCACCGCACCGACGAAGCCCTGCCGATCACTGACGCGGCCACGACCTCGTTCAGCCTGGTCGCGCAGTGGATGCAGACAAGGAAGCTCATCGAGAACTGGTGGGTCTGGCTGGTGGTGGATCTGGTCTACGTCGGGATGTACCTGTCCCAAGGGCTGGCATGGACGGCCCTCCTGTATGCCATCTACGTGGGCCTCGCCGTGTCGGGTCTCCGCCAGTGGCGCCGGTCGCTGGGCCAATCCGCATGACCCCCCACCGCCCGCTCACGATCGTCGTCATCGGGTCGGAATGCACCGGCAAGACGACGCTGGCCGCCGCCCTGGCCGAACGGCTCGGCGCGCCCTGGTCGAGAGAGTTCGCGCGGGAGTACGTAGACCTGAAGCGGACGCCGCTCGACGCGTCCGACGTCGAGCCGATCGCGCGGGGGCAGCTCGCCGGCGAGCAGGCCGCCGAACAGGAGGCCCTCGACCGGTGCAGCCTCGTCGTGATCCGCGACACGGACCTGCATTCGACGGTCGTCTACGCGCGGCACTATTACGGGGATTGTCCGGCGTGGGTCGTCGAGACGGCCAACGCGCGCACCGGCGATCTCTACCTGCTCCTGTGCCCGGACGTGCCCTGGGTGGCGGACGGCCTGCAACGAGACCGTTCGGACGAGGCGGCTCGCGCGCTCCTCCACGGCCTGTTCCGCGACGAACTGGCGGCCGCCGGCGCGCATGTCGTGGAGGTCCGGGGGACGTGGGCGGAGCGCGAGGCGCAGGCCGTGGCCGCGATCGAGGCGCTCATCGAGAGCGGCGGGCCGAAGCCAGCCGGCGGGTGAGCGTCCATCTCATGAAATCGGCGTGGCCTGGCCGGCGCCAGCGGCCGGCGCCCGCCCCACCGCGCCGAGCAGGGCGAGCGCGGCCAGAGGCAGGACACCGCAGACGCCGCACACGGGTCCGAACCCGTAATGGTCGATCACGCGCCCGATCAGCGGGGAGACGACGGTCTGCATCAGCCCGTACGACGCCGTGAGGATCGACACCGCGAACGCGGCACGGCTCGCGCCGAACAGGTCGAGCGGCATGGCGTAGATGTTGGCGCTCATCGCCACGGCCGCGAAGAAGCTGACCGAGATGAGCGCCGTCGCCGCGAGCGCGCCAGGGACCGCGGGCACGAGCGCCGTCGACGTGAGCAGCACCGCACCGACGGCGGACGCGCGAAGGCGCGCGGCATACAGCCCGACGCCGGCTCCCGCCCACCGCATCGACAGCCACCCGCCGGCCAGCCCGCCCAGCGAGGCGAACACCGGCGGCACCCACGCGAACTGACGGTTCGCCGCGGCCGGGTCCAGCCCGTGCGCCGACACCAGGAAGACCGTCGTCCAGTTCATCCACAGGCTGTAGACGGTCATCATCAGGATGTTCGCCGCCGCCAGCGCCCACAGCCGCCAGTCGCGCCAGAGCGCCGTCGCCGACCTCGCCGTGCCGCCCGCCTCGCGCGCCGGCACCCGGCGTGCCGTGAAGAGCCAGAGTGGGACCCAGGCGAACCCTGCCAACCCGGTTGCCACGAAGGCCATCCGCCAGCCGTAAGCCGCGGCCAGGCCACCGACGAGCAGCGGGGCCGCCATCATGCCGAGCGTAATGCCCACCTGGTTGAGAGCGGTCCCCATCGCCCGCTCGCGCGGTTCCAGGTAGAGTGCGAATCCCTTGGCTGTCGCCGGGATCCCGCCAGACTCCGCAGCGCCGAGCAGCGCGCGGCAGGCCAAGAGCCCCCCAAGGCCGCCGGCAAGGCCGGTGGCCATGCCCGCCACCGACCAGAGGCCGACGGCCATCGCCGCACCCGCGGTCAGGCCGACCCGGTCGATGAACAGGCCGGCCGCCGGCGCGAACAGCGCATACGCCAGCGAGAAAGCCGACACCACGAAGCCGTAGCCCTCATTGGTCAGGTGGAAATGGTCCTTGAGGAAGGGCGCCAGGGCGGCCAGGACCTGCCGGTCGACGAAGCTGAGCGCCGTTGACAGCACCAGCACGCCGACGACGAACCAGCGCAGCCGCAGGCCGGGGGGCGGTGAAGGGGAATCTCCCACCCCGGGATTCTATCAGCGGAGGCGGCTCACGGGCGACGTTCGAGCGTCACGCCGTCGCACGATCCGCAATAGAAAATGGTCGAGTAGCGGGTCGTGTCGAGCTGCAGCAACGTGCGCTCGCCGCATCGGGGGCACGCTAACACCGCAGGAGTCTTGCGAGGCGCAGCCGGGTCGGGAATCTGCCGGACCACCTCGAGGGTCCTCACCTGGCCACGGTCCGCAATCGCGATGCGGTCCATGGGTCCTTGCGCGCCTCCCCCGCGAACGGCCGGCCACAACGCGGAGTCGGCCATGGCGGCGAGGATCAGCGGAACCCGCGCGAGAGGCAAGCGCCATTGTGCGCCACCATGCGCCATCAGGTCCCTGTCTCACAATTGTCGTGCAATGTCAGCTGGCGCGTTCGACCGCTCCGGCCTGCACGGCTGCGTTCTGGGCTAGAATTGTTGACACGCTCTCAGGAGGATGCCGTGAGCCCGTCCGAACCCGCCACTGCCGTGTTCTCGTCGACCGTGTTCGACGCCCTGCCATTCGCCGCGTTCGTCGTCGATTCCGACCTACGGCTGCTCGCGACCAACCCGGCCGCGAGCCGACTTCTGCGTGGGGACGCGGGCCCGGGGTTGCGCCAGCGCGGCGGCGAGGCGCTGCACTGCATCAACAGTGCCGACGGGTGTGGGAAGTCGTCGGCCTGCCCCGACTGCGTCATCAGGAACGCGGTGGTCTACGCGGTCTCGAAAGGACAACCGACCCGCGCGCGGGCGAAGTTCGAGTTTCACGAGAACGGCAGTGTCGACCAGATGCTGGCCCTGGTAACGGCCGCGCCACTCACCTACGACGGTCAGGCGTGCGCGCTCCTGTGCATCGAGAACCTGACTGCGCTGCTGGCGCTGACCGACGCGCTACCGATCTGCATGGGCTGCAAGAAGGTGCGCGACGCCGATTTGTGGCTGCAGGTCGAGGCCTACCTGGATGCCCACCTCGATCTCAGGTTCTCGCACGGGCTGTGCCCGGAGTGCTCCAGGCGCCTGTACCCCGAGCATTTCGACACGGCCGGCGACGGCCACTCCCGCTGACAGGCCGCGCTACTTCCTGCCCCAGAGCAGCTCGAACACGAAGGTGAAGTCGCGCGGAATCGGGTTGTAGGTCTGCCCGAAGTCGGGGCGGGCCAGGTCCGCCTGCACGTCGCGCTCGGTGTGCACCGAGGCCACGTTGTAGAGCTTGAGGCCGAAGCGGACGTCGGGCAGGCGAGGCGACAGGGACATTTCCTTGTTCACGTAGAGGTCGAGCGCGGCGAACCAGGGCAGCCTCGCGCTGTTGACCGGGGCGGCGTAGTTCCACGACTCGTCGATCGGCGTGAAGGGGAACCCGCTGCGCACCTCGAGGAAGGGGGCCACGCTGATCCGCGCCGGCAGTTTGAACACGCCCCACGCCAGGAACCGGTGCGGGACGTCGGCCGGCAGCGGCGCGACCTGGCCGGCCTGGACGAACGCGTTCCGGAAGATGCCGTCGACGACCGAGAGCGTATTGCTCGACCCGAGCGTCCGCGACTCGACGTAGGACAGGTACACCTCGTTCCCGCGACCCGGGCCCCGATAGGCGGTGGTCAGTTCGAGGCTTCGCGCGCTCGACTCGCCCCCGTCGCCGAGCACCAGCGAGCCCGACTGCGACGAGTTCGCCACCGGATCGACGACCAGTTCGTGCTGCCCGTGGCGTTCCTGGTACTTCACGCGCACCTGCCACGCCGTGTTCAGCCGATGGTCGAACTCGAGATCCCACCTCGTCGCGGTCGGTGGGGACCAGGTCCCCGTGCGGACGTTCGTGAGCAGGACCGAGGAGGTCAGCGCCCCGGTGGCGTCCCAGGTCTGCAGCAGCCGGGACTGCTCGCCGGCGAACGCATATGCCAGGAGCGGGATCTTGTCGGCGTAGATCCCGGCGCTGCCCCCGAACGTGGACGCGCCGTCGGGCAGCTTGATCGTCCAGGCCACTCGCGGTGAGAGCGCCGCGCGCGCGCTCGACGACCAGTCGTAGCGAACGCCCGCATCGAGCGTCAACCACGGTCGCACTGTCCACCGGTCCTGCGCGAAGGCCCCAACCTGCCCCGCGTTCGCCGACACGGGAACGGTCGAGGGCGTGAAGCTCACCCGCCGGACCAGCTGGCCGGCGCTGTCCAGGAAGTCCACCGTGCCGCCCGCCTCGCTTCCGTCGATCGACTCGGTCGCGGCGGAGACGCCCGCACGGACCTGGTGGCCCGATGGCGCGGTCCATCCCCAGGACGCCGAGATCTCCGACCTGGTCCCGTCGAGATCCCGCGAGTCGAAGTAACTTCCGCTCGTGGCGTTGTGGCCGACCTCGTATGGCTCGCTCCCGGACGGGGTCAGGCCCAACCGTCCGCGCACGACCGACACGCGCACGTCGAACGTGGACCTGTCACCGGCCGTCAGCCGGTCCGCGATCGCGGCGCTCCAGCCGCCGCGCCGGAGTTCCGGCGCGCTGGCCGCGGCGGTGAACGCGGTGATGCCCGCGGCCGTGTCGCGCTGCGGGTCAAACGACATGGTCGCCACGACGTGGTTCCGGTCCGACACGCGCCAGTCGGCCTGCGTCCAGGACATGAAGGCGGAGTACGTGCTCTCCTGCTCGCCCCACAGCGTCTCGAACCGGTTGCGGTCGTACCGATAGCTGACAGCCTGCTCGACCGAGAGCCGCCCGCCCAGCAGCGGTCCACTAAGGCCGACGTTCGGCTCCCACGAGTCCACGCCGTGCGGGCCGTCTCCGAAGAACTTGATGCGGGGGAAGAAGCTGTTGGCCGACCATCTCCGCTTGTCGCCGCCGGCGAGCGTGTGCACCGAGGTCACGCCCCCCGTGGCCCTGCCCGCCTCCGCCGCGTACCCTCCCGAGAAGACGTCCACCGAGTCGACGGCCTCGAGCGGCAGCAGCAGCACCGCCTCGCCGGTGATCGGATCCGACAGGTTGATCCCGTTCACGAGCAGCCCGCCCTGCGGTGCGCTCGCGCCGGCGACGGCGATGAGGCCGTCGGGGCCGCGCACGACGTTGGGCAGCAGCGGCAGCACGTCGTCGGTACTGACTATTGGGGAGCATGCCCGAGTCGACCACTTCGCGCGTCGCGGTCACGGGGGCGGCGGGACTGGGCGTGCCCAGCACCGGTTGCGGGGTGTCGCCCTTGACGGTCACCTGCTCCTTCACGCCGGCGAGCCGCATCTGCAGGTTGAGCTCGGCCACCTCGCCCGCAGACACCGTGACCGCCTGTTCGACGGGGTCGAAGCCCGAGAGGTCGGCTCGGACCCGGTAGGTCCCCGAGGGCAGCGGGACAAAGAACACGCCCTGGGCGTCGGTCGTCGCGGCGCCACTCCGCGGGAGCGCGGCCGGAGGAGCGGCCGTGACGGTGATCGCCACGCCCGGCAGCGGCAAGCCCTCGGGATCGCGCACGCGTCCCCGCACGCCGGAATCGCCGGCCGCAGCCACGCTGACTGCCGCCGCCAGCGCGGCGAGCGCCAGCGACATGGTCCGGACACCCATCGTCCTACGATAGCGGAAACGCGGCGGGAGCGGGAGGCTAATGGCTGTCGTCCGGCCGGGAGTCCGGCTCCTGGATGGTGATCGACAGCTCGCGGGCGATCGCGTTCATCGCGCGCCGTTCCTCGGGCGACACCAGCGTCACCGCCGTGCCGGCCAGGCTCGCGCGTCCCGTCCGCCCGACGCGGTGCACGTACGCGTCGCGCGTCTGGGGCACCTCGTAGTTGACCACGTGCGAGATCGCCTCGATGTCGAGGCCGCGGGCCGCGACGTCGGTGGCGACCAGCGCGGTGAACCGCCCCGATCTGAGCCCCTCCAGGGCCGCCGAGCGTTGCTGCTGCGTCCGGTCGGCGTGCAGCGCCGTCGTCCGGATCCCCTGGGCGATCAGCCTCGATGCCACACGGTCCGCGCCGACCTTCGTCCGGACGAACACGAGCACCGGCCCCGCTTCACGCCGCAGGAACCTGGCGAGCCACGTGGTCTTCTCGCCCGACGGCACCATCACCGCCGTGTGGTGGATCGTCCGCGCGGGTCCATTGCGCACGCCGCTCTCGATCATCACGGCGTCGCGCGTGATCGCCCGGGCCCGCCTCATCACCTCCTCGGGCATCGTCGCCGAGAAGAGGAACGTCCGGCGCGAGGTCGGCAATTCCGACACGATGCGGGTGATGTCCGGCCAGAACCCCATGTCCATCATCCGGTCGGCTTCGTCGAGCACGAGCACGTCGAGGCCCGAAAAGTCCGTCACGGCCGACCGCATGTGGTCCATCAGCCGGCCCGGCGTGGCCACGACGATGTCGACGCCGGCGCGGAGGGCGCGTTCCTGGGGATCGGCAGGGGCGCCACCGTAGACCGCCACGCTCGACAGGCCCGTGTGATAGGCGAACCCCTGGATGTCGTCGTCGATCTGCACGGCCAGCTCGCGCGTCGGCGTCAGGATGAGCGCCGATGTCCGCGCCGCGGCGCCGATCCGGTCCGGCGATCGGGCTGCGAGCAGGTGCTCCAGGATGGGCAGGACGAAGGCCGCAGTCTTTCCCGTGCCCGTTTCGGCGCATGCGATCAGGTCGCCCCCCTGCCGCGCGACGGGGATCACGTCGCGCTGCACGGGGGTGGTCGTCTCGAAACCCCGCTCCTTGACGCCGCGAAGGAGCGCCTGCGGGAACTCGAACGATTCAAACGACGGCCCGCGCGGCTCCGCCTCGTGGCCCGCGTCGGCCGGAAGGCCTGGACGAGAGGGATCGGAGGGAAGCCCGGCCGGCCGCCGCGGACGCCGCCGCAACCGCCGGGCAGAATGACTCGATGTCGTGTGTGAATTCAAATAGAACCAGCCCTGCTATCCGCGCCGCGCCGCCACCAGTCCGGCCAGCATCTTCACGGTGTCGTCCAGACCGATGGCGCCCGTGTCCACGCACAGATGGTAGTGCGTCACGTCGAACCACGACCCGCCCGTCACCGACTGCAGAAACCGGCTGCGCTGCTGGTCGGATCGGGCCACCATCTTGCGGGCCTCTTCCCGGTCCGTCAGGTGGTACTCCTGCATCACGCGCTCGACACGCACCGCCTCGGGCGCGTGCAGGAACACGCTCAGCAGGTCCTTGCGTTCGCGCAGCACCCACGTCGCGGCTCGGCCGACGAAGACGGCCTCTTCCTGCGCGGCGGTCTGGCGGATGATCCGCGCCTGCACGGCGAACAGATCCTCCTCGTAGAGCGCCGGCATCGGCGGCGGCATGTAGGTGGCCTCGGGCCCGCCCCATGCCAGCGCCCCCGCCATCCGGCTCCAGACGCTCGACACGCGCTCCTCGAGACTCGCGATCTCGGTCGTGTCCCGGCCGAGAAGCGACGCCGCCTCCTTGAGGATCTCGCGGTCGACGTAACGGACGCCGAGCGCGCGGGCGAGGCCCTGGCCGACGTACGCGCCGCCCGCCCCGACCTGTCGCGAGATCGCAACCACGCACCGGCCCGACGTGCTCATGGTGGCCTCCAGGACGAGGACTCTACTCAATTCTACTCTACCGCCGGCAGGAAGGCTGGAATCTCAGGCCGATCGGGGTTGAGACTCCAGGCGCAGCTGGACGCGCCGGGCCCGCGCCGCCCGCGGGAGGTCGGCAGGCTCGGCGGCGTGATCGGGGAACAGCGCGAACGCCGACTCGATGGTCGTGCGGCCGCGTTCGCGGGTCTCGTCGTGAAGGGCCTCGGTCACCCGCCGCGCGATCTCGGCCATCGCGTCGGGCGTGCTGTCGGTCACGAGCACGGCCACCTCGTCGTCACCGGTGCGGAAGACCAGGTCGGTCACGCGCACCGCGGCCCGGCAGGTGGCGGCCAGCCTGAGCAGACGGCTCGGCAGACTCTGTGTGGCCCCGTCGCCGCCCGGTCCCGTCGCCTGCTCAGGCACGCCGGTCCCGGAGAGCAGGAGGACGCCGGGTTTCGGCCCGTTGCCATGGCAGCAGTAGATCGCCGAGTGCAGGACGCGCTCGAGGTACTTCTCGTTGGGCAGGCCGGTCTCGGCGTCGAACAGGCTGGCCATCCGTTCCTGTTCGAAGCTGAGCGCCCGCTCGAGCGCCGGTCCGATCTGGCGCGCGGCGAACTCCACGACCTGCTGCTGTTCGCTCGTGAACGCTTCGCGCCGGGCAGCGTAGAGCGCCAGCACGCCAACCACCGCGTCGCCGGCGCACAACGGCGTGGCCAGCGCGCTCAAGAGCGGGACGGGCAGCGCGTGGCTGCGCTCGGCGAGATCGAGGGCTCCGTTGGAATTGATGATCGTGGCGCGGTTCAAGGCGACCCATCCGCTCAGCCCTTCACCCGACCGCAGGCGCAGGCCCCTCACCGCCTCGCTGGCGGCCCCGGCCGCATGGACGGCCACCATGTCGTCGGTGACGCGGTCACGCAGGTAGAACACGATCAGATCGCACGGCACGGTCTGGCGGACGCGCGATCCCAGGGCCACGGCCACGTCCTCGACGGGGGTGTGCCCGGCGATCTCGGCGGCCAGGTCCGACAGCGCGAGCAGCGCCGCGCTCGTCTCGCTCGAACCGGTACCGGTGAGGGCGACGGCCGGCGGGGGCGGCGGCGGATGAAGCAAGGCCGTGAACGTGCTGGCGTCGTTGTCCTGTTTGCCGACGTCGGCGGCGATCGCCTGGTGCACCTTGACGAACGCCTCGGTGACCGCCGGGTCGTACATCGTCCCCGTTCTCTCGTCGATGATCCCGAGGGCCTCCTCGTCGGAGAGGGCCGGGCGGTAGGGTCGATCCGAGGTCAGCGCGTCGTAACAATCGACGACAGCCATGATTCGGGCGCCCAGCGGGATGTCGCCGCCACGCAGCCCGTCCGGATAGCCGGTGCCGTCCCAGTTCTCGTGGTGGTGGCGGACGATGGGCACGACCGGCCAGGGAAACGGAACCATCGACAGGATCTGCGCCCCGACGGGTGCATGCAGCTTGATGCGCTCGTACTCGTAGGGCGTCAACTTTCCGGGCTTGTCCAGGATGCTGTCGGGCACCGACACCTTGCCAACGTCGTGCAGGAGGGCGGCGGCCTCGATGGCGAGCATCTCCTTCTTGTCGCTCACGCCAATCGCGTTCGCAAGACCGAGCGCGTAGCCCTTGACGCGACGCAGGTGCCCGGCCGTGACCTGGTCCTTGGCGTCGATGGCCATCGCGAGGGCTTCGACCGTCGACATGTACAGCCGCTGCAGCTCGGCGAGGTGCTTGTTGGCGTCCTCAATCTTGTCGATGGTGAGCCTGAAGGTGAGCCAGAAGACCAGGACCAGGGGCAGGGCCACGGCCAGCGCGCCGAGGCTGATGCCGGGCCAGTTGATGGCCAGCAGGATCGCGACCGAGGAGGCGGCGAAGTAGGTCAGCGACAGCCAGATGAAGTGCTGGCGCCAGACGCGGTACGGCGACGTGCGCGTCTCCGACGCCACGGCGAACGCGTTCAGGCCGCTGTTGAACAGGAAATACACGACGGTCATGGCCGCCGCCGGAAGCAGGACGGCGCTGAAGCCCGTTGCCGCCTTGGTCGCAAGCGGAGGGCCGCCGTAGATCCGGTAGAACACCGCCGCGGCGGCGAGCACCGAAATGACCGGCTCGGCCAGGTTGAACAAGATCCGGTACGGCTCCTGGTGCTTGCGCCGCTTCGAGATCAGCAACCCGTCGATCGCCACGCACACCGCTGCCGGCGTGCCGCCGAACAGCAGGATGAGCGTGAAGACGAACGCCTCGGACACCCCGATCGTGACCGGAAGGCCGGGGATGCGCACCGGGAACGACCCGCTCACCCACGTCAGCACGGCCAGCAGGACCATGCGGTGGTCGAACGGCATGGCGCCGACCTCGCGGATCGAGTACGCGAGCGCGATGGCACCCACGACGGCCACGGCCCCGATGTACCACCGTTCCAACCTGTTCACGGGCGTGACTCCCGGCTGTCGGTCAGTTGGAAGGTCCGGATCTTCCGGTAGAGCGTCTCTCGGCTGATTCGGAGCAGCCGGGCGGCCTCCTTCTTGTTCCACCCCGTGGCGCGAAGCGCCCCGCTGATGTGGTCGCGCTCGACGTCGGCCAGCGGACGGACGCGACGGTCGAGCACGGCGCCGGTCCCGCTCTCCTGCCCGAGGGCGAGGAACCCGACATGCTGCTCGGCGATGACCGGCCCGTCGGCCGAGAGCGCCGCCCGCGAGATCGTCGCCACGAGTTCGCGGATGTTCCCGGGCCACGAATGCGCCTGCAGCCGGGCCAGCGCGCCCGGCGTGAACCGCCGGGCATCAGCGGGCAGACCATCCGCCACGCACAGCTTGGCGAGGAAGAGCCGGGCGAGGTGCGGGACGTCCTCGGCCCGCTCCTTGAGCGCGGGCAGCCGGATCGTGAACGCGTTGATCCGGTAGTAGAGATCCTCGCGGAACCGGCGCTCGCTGACAAACAGCTCGAGCGGACGGTTGGTGGCCGAGACGAGCCGGAAGTCGACGTCGATCCCCACGCGGCCGCCCAGCCGCTCGACCTGGCGCTGCTCGAGCACGCGCAGCAGCTTGGCCTGCGAGACCAGGGCGAGGTCGCCGATCTCATCGAGGAACAGCGTGCCGTGGTCGGCCAGCTCCACCCTGCCGATCCGCCGCTCGTGGGCGCCGGTGAACGCTCCGCGCTCGTGGCCGAACACCTCGGCCTCGAACAGCGAGTCGGGCACCGCCGCACAGCTGACGGCCTGGAACGGCCGCCCCTGTCGCCGGCTCAGGTCGTGGATGGCGCGCGCGGCCACCTCCTTGCCGGCACCCGTGGGCCCCAGAATCAAGACCGCGATATCGGTCTTGGCCGCCGTGCGAATCGACTCGAGCACGAGCAGCATCTTCTCGTCGCGCCCGACCAGTTCCATCAGCTTGCGAACCGAGGGCGGCTCGGTGCGCGAGTGTTCGACCGCCGGCTGGGCCAGGAAGCCGTCCAGCAGGCGCGCGACGGCCGGGTCCAGCGGCCGCGAGGCGCCAAACCGGTTCCCGCCGGGGTCCCCCCGAAGGGCCGCCCCGGCGTTGACCAGCGCCTCGAGGCAGCGCTCGGCATCGACGCGCATGCACCCGAGCGCGCCAGTCAGCGTTTCGAGATCGAAGGTCTGGTTGGGCCTGGCATGCAGGAAACGCAGGAGTTCGACGCGCAGCGGCGAGCCCACAAGCCACTGAAACCGCTGGGCTGCCGACGACACCAGCCCATCGTCTGGCACATACGATGAAGCCATCCGCGCGGGTAAGGACATAGGGACAGACCGACCAGAACTCCACCCTTCTTATCGGCCGTGTCCGTAACTGCTTCAGTCTTGAGGGGAAAGCTCGAACTCGAGGTCCCCGAACCACCCTGGGGCGTGGAAGTTGAGGGCTTCGCCGATCGGTGCCCAACTGGCCCAGTGCGGATGGGATGTCTCGTCCGCGCACTTGAAGGCGTTGCCACGCCACCGGCGGCAGACGACCGGGCGAATCTCCCCGCAATAGGGCTCCATGACCGCAAACGGCCACGACACTTCAACCCACCAGTCGACAGGTCCCGCCTGCTCGGGTTCCACGACTGCAGGCATCGCGTGCGACACCCTGATCGTCGCGGCCAGCGCCGGGTCCACGCTGGTCCATTTCGCGAACCGGTTGGCCGTCCGCGTCGGGTCTTCGATGTAGCGCAGCGAGAAGGCACCGCCGCAATTCACTTCGAGCGCGAAGTAGCCGGTGTGCGCCCCCGGCTGCAGGAACAGCTCCACGCAGCTGTCCTTGTAGGTGTCGCTGTCATACGCGGTGTGAACCGAACGGACGTAGCGATCGTGCACGCGGAAGAGGGCGTGCAGGTGCGCAGGGTCGTAGAGCAGCTTCGCCTCGACCCGGGGACGATGACGCGAGCTGCGGGGATGGAAGACCGCGACGTGCATGGTGTCGGCCGCTCTCCACGCGGGTCCCTCCCATGCCCCGCGATGTTCGGGCACGGCGGTGGCTCGGTGGATCTGGTAGACGGGGCGGCTCATCCGCGCATTAGACCATGTCCACTGGCCGTTCTGCCAAGGATCACCAGATAGCGCAGGCCTTGAGGCCTGCGCCTTCAGGCCTTCAGGCCTGCGCGACTGCCGCAGTGTACGATGGTACCTGCCATGACCTCTTCCCCCGCAGACAACCCCGGCCGCATCATGACCTTCCTGCTGATCGTGCTCTCGGTGTGGACAGTCATGCATGTCTACGTGGTGTCCAGGCTCTGGAATCTCCCGGCCGCTCCCCCGTTCGGATGGCACCTGGGCCTGTCGCTGGCCGGCGCGGCGCTCTGGTTCAGCTTCCCGCTGGCCCAGTGGCTGTCGCGCACGGTTGGCCGGGCCGCCGGGCCGCTCGAGGTGGTCGCCTCCACGTGGGTGGGGTTGCTCTTCCTGCTTCTGGTGTGCCTGCTGGCGGCCGACCTCGTCACCGGCTTCGGTTGGCTGCTGCCGTCGTGGTGGCGCCTGGCGCGCATGGTCGCGATGGGCGCAGCGATGGCGCTCGGAATCGCCGCGCTCGTCCAGGGCCTGCGCCCGCCGGTCGTCCGCGAACACCAGGTGTCGCTGCCGGGCCTGCGCCCGGAATACGACGGCCTGCGCATCGTCCAGTTGACCGACCTGCACGTGGGCACGCTGCTCGGCGCCGACTGGGTTCGCCGGCGCGTCGCGCAGGTCGAAACGCTGCGGCCCGACCTCGTGCTGGTCACCGGCGATCTCGTCGACCGGGACGGCACGTTGTCGGAGTCGCTTGCGCCGCTGTTCAGGCACCTGCATGCGCGGCTCGGCGTCTGGGGCGTGCTCGGCAACCACGAGTTCTACGCCGGGCTCGACCGGACGGTCCACGTGTTCGAGGCCGCGGGGATCAGGCTGCTCAGGGACGAGGCTGCCGAGGTGGCGCCCGGCCTGGTGCTGGCCGGCGTCGACGACCTCTCGGCACGGCGTCAGTTCGGCGCCGACGGCCACCCGGTCGACCGGGCGCTGGCGCACCGCCCGGCGGGTACGACGATCTTCCTGTCGCACAGCCCGTGGCAGGTCGAGAGCGCGGCCGAGTTCGGCGTCGCCCTGATGCTCTCCGGGCACACGCACGCCGGGCAGATCTGGCCGTTCAATTACATCGTTCGGCTGATGTATCCCTACGTCGTCGGGCGGTTCGAGGTAAATGGGATGACGCTGCTGGTCTCGCGCGGCACCGGCTTCTGGGGACCGCCGATGCGGCTCTTCCTGCCGGGCGAGATCGTCGCCGTCACCCTGCTCGCCCGGTGACGCGGGCTGCGCCGTGCGCTGTACGCCCTACGCCTCACGCCGTACGCCTTACGCCTTACTGCGTCATGAGCCGAGGCTCAGCCTGGCCCATGAAAATGGCATCTGCGGCTGACCCCGCGCAAAGTGGCGCCCAGACGTAGGCCCGGGCGCGATGTCTCGACCGGCGGGTGGGACCGGGCGCCCCCCCCAGCGGGCCGCATAGCCCCGGCACTATTTTCTGAGCACGCCCTGCGCCATACGGTCAGCAAAGCCGCGCACTGTCTTTTGCAGATTCTGCAACTGCCGAAAGACGTGGTCACTGCAGTCAAGGCAACCTGCGGCATCGTCTGCCGTCAGCATCCGTAGGTCGACCGCAAGTTGGATGAGGTAGCGCACTTCCGCTGCCGAACCCAGCGCGATGTCGAGGAACCGGTGGAACTCGTTGGGGGTGCGTCGGATCGCCCCCTCCACGATATTGGTTGGAATCGAGGCTGCTGCCCGACGCAATTGGGTACATAGACCGAACCGCTCCGCTGTCGGCAGTTTCCCGGTCAGCCGGTAGATATCGAGCACCAGATGGTGTGCCCGGTGGAACACCTCGAGCCGCGCCGGGTTTCTGGCCATGCTCGTGATTGTGCAAGGCGCGCGCCAGCTGCGCCCTCAGTGAGGCCTCGGGCGTGAGGCTTGTGGCGTAAGGCGTGAGCCGTAAGCCGTATCCCGGCGAGCGTCAGCGCAGCTTGATCGTGGCCAGCGCCGCGAGCGCGAGGATCCCGGAGATGATCCAGAGCCGGATGACGACCTTCGTCTCGGCCAGTCCGGTGTGCTGCATCTGATGGTGGAACGGCGCGCGGTAGAAGAGCCGGCGGCCAAGCCACTTGATGCCGATTTTGTCCTGGATCTGCGACGTTGCCGCCTCCACGACGAACAGCCCGCCGAGGATCAGGAACAGCGCCTCCTGCTTGAGCAGGACCGAGATGGTGGCGATGCAGCCGCCGATGGCCAGCGACCCGGCGTCGCCCATGAAGATCTGGGCCGGGTACGCGTTGTACCAGAGGAACCCGATCCCGGCGCCCGCGAACGCCGCGCAGAAGACGATCAGCTCGCCCGCGTCCTTCAGCAGCGGGTAGAACAGGTACTTCGCCCAGATCGCGTTCCCCATGATGTAGGCGAAGAACCCCAGGACGCCGACGACGAAGACCGACGGAACGATGGCCAGGCCGTCCATGCCGTCCGCGATGTTCACCGCGTTCCCGACGAGCATCACGAACACGAACACGTACGGCAGGTAGATCATCGCCGACCTGGCGATCGGGACCTTCACGAAGGGCACGTAGAGCGTCGCCGCCTGGGCGTGCGGCAGCGGCGAGAACGGGCTGGCCAGCAGCAGCACGAAGCCGGCCGCGAAGGTGCCCTGGAGCACGAGCTTCATGGCCTCGGTCATGCCGGAGTTGCCCGAGCCGGTCTTCCACTTCGCCACGTCGTCGACCAGGCCGATCGCGCCGAACCACAGCAGCGCCACCAGCACGGTGATCACGTACCGGCTGGCGAGATTGCACCAGAGCAGCGTGCCGATGACGATGCAGCCGATCATCACCGCGCCGCCCATCACCGGCGTTCCGGCCTTGTCGTACGCCGACGGCACGCCGGTGTCGCGCCACTGGTCCACCACACCGCGCCGGTGCAGGTACCAGATGAAGCGCGGCATGACGATAAAGGTGAGCACGATCGCCGTCAGTGCGGCGGCGATGGCCCTGAGGCTGAGGTATTCCAGCAGCCGGAGCACGCCGAGCGAACCGACCCGCGAGTGCAGCAGCGCGCCGATCAGGTAGATCACCGCTCGCCTCCTTCACGTGTCGCCACCGCTCTGAGCAGCCGCCCATACAGGCGCTTGATCTCGAACTCGGGCGAGAAGTCGGTCGAGGTGAGGATGAAGCCGCGCAGCCCGTCGATGAGGGCGATCGAGTCGCCGCCCTCGCCCCGCTCGACGAGCGCCAGCAGGCCCTCCAGCGCGGCGGCGCGCACGCGCCAGAACCGCGCGTTCCTGAGCGCAAGCAGCGCCGGCAGGGCGTCGCTGGCGGTGCCGACCTTGCCGAGCGCGTGGGCGGCGGATGAGGCCACCTCGAGCCACGAGTCCGTGAGCAACCGACGGAGGCCGTCCACCAGCCGGTCGCGGCTCCGGAAGCCCGCGGCGAGTCTGGCCGAAACGCGGGCGGCCTCGGCTCTCACCTCGTAGTAGGGATCGTCGAAGCCGGCCAGCAGCGCCGATTCCACCTCGGGTGACGCGTCTCCGATCCGGCCCAGCGCTGTCATGATGTTTCGCCGGATGAAGCCCACCTGCGCGTAGTCGCCGCCGAAGATCCGCTTGATGAGCGCGGCCGGCCGCTTGTCGGCCAGCAGCGCCAGCAGCAGCGGCAACTTTTCGTGCGCCTTCAGCAGGCCAATCAGCTTGACGCCGAGATTGCGACTCTCCCACGAGGCGCTGGCGAGCAGCGTCGCCGCACGGCTCACGAAATAGGACCGGTCGCCGGGAGACCGGACGACGTCCTCGGGCCGGTACCAGGCGCCCTTGGCCGACAGCGCCCGCTCCAGCCGGCCGAGCAGGACCTGGTTGGAGGGCAGCGGTTCGAGCGCGGGGGCGGGCGCCGCGTCGGCGGCGGGCTCGGTGAGGCCGGCGTGTTCGCCACCCTTGATCCATCGCTCGATGACCACGAGCGCGTCCGCCTGGCTGAACGCGTGGCTCTTCTGCGCCATCGCGGCCAGCGTCCGCTCGTCGGCCAGCAGCCGTATGATCTCGTCGGCGAGCGCGCGGCCGTCCACCTGCTCGACGATCTGCCCGCCCACCAGGCTGACGTCCTCGTAGATCACCACCGCGCCGCCACATCGGGCCATGGCGCGCGCGTTCATCACCTGGTGATCGCCCGGCAGGTTCGACTTCGGGATGACGATCGCCGGCAGGCCAAGCGACGCCATCTCGTAGAGGCTGCCCGCGCCGCCCCGCGCCACGACGAGATCGGCCAGCGCGTAGACGTTCTCGATCTGGTAGAAGAACGGGCGGCTCACGTAGAACGACTCGATCTCGCGCCGCTCCGCCTCGGTGTACGCCGACTCGAGCCGCGCCCTCGTGTCGGCGCTCGCGTCGTACTCCCCGCCCTTGAAGAGCCCCGTGCCGTGCACGACGAACAGGCGGTCCTTCAGCGGCATCAGGTAGCGCAGCGCGTCCACGATCGCGCGGTTGAGCGTGCGTGCCCCCTGCGAGCCTCCGAACGCGAAGACCACCTGACAGCCTGGCGGGACCAGGAAATCGAGTCGTGCCCGGGCCTGTTCCCGTTCCACGCAGGCGATGCGCCGCCTCAGCGGATAGCCCGCGAGCACGCCGTTCCTGGGGAAGCGCCCAAGCGTCTCGGGAAAGGTCACGAAGACGCGGTCGGCCAGCCTCCCCACGACCTGATTCAACTTGCCCGGCTCGGCATTTTGTTCGTGGACGTAGAGCCGCGCGCGGCTGAGACGGAGCTTCCTGAGGAACGCCGCCGCGAACATCACCGGCGCCGACGCGAAGCCGCCGGTTCCGACGATGACCGACGGGCGGAAGGTCAGCAGGATCAGGCAGGCCTGGCAAAAGCCGATCGCCAGGTTCGCGACGAACCGGACCAGCGCCATCGACGGGCGCCCGCCCGGGTAGCCCGATGCCCGCACGAACCGGATCGGAATCCCCTCGCGCGGCACCACCTCGGCCTCGGCCCGGCCGCGCACGCCGACAAACAGCACGCGGGTGTCCGCGCCGGCCACGGCCCGGCCGATGGCGAGCGCCGGGTTCACGTGCCCCGCCGTGCCGCCACCGGTGAGGAGAAGTCGCTTCACATCGTTCATGGGGCCGTTCGCGCGCACTCGAGAGGCGATGGTAACATGGCTTCCCCGGTATGGACGTAGTCGTGCAGCACGCCCCGCAATTCAGCGCCGCCGACGCAGAGAAGCTGGCCGCGCGGCTCTACGGCATTGTCGCCGCGGCCGACCCGCTCCCGAGCGAGCGCGACCAGAATTTCAGGCTGGTTGCGGCCGACGGCCGGCAGTTCGTCCTCAAGATCGCCAACGCCACCGAGCCGCTCGAGATCCTCGACTTCCAGAACGCGGCGCTCGAACACCTGGCCATGCACGGGCACGGCCTCGTGGCCCCCCGCGTCCTGCGTTCGGTCTCCGGCCAGTCGATCCTTCGGGCGACTGGCCCTGGCGGCCGCGAGCACTCCGTGCGCATGCTCACCTGGGTGCCGGGCCAGGTCCTGGCCGAGGTGCGTCCGCACACGGAGGCCTTGCTCGAGAGCCTCGGACGCGCCGTCGCGGAAGCCAACCGCGCGCTGGCAGGATTCGAGCATTCCGCGATGAGCCGCGCGCTACCGTGGGACGCGCTCCGGACGCCGTGGATTGCCTCCGAGCTGGACCGATTCCGGCAATCCGCATCAGCGGCGGCTCGATTGAGCGCGTGCTCGAGGAGTTCGCGCGCGAGGTCGCTCCGCGCCTCGGCCGCCTCCGCTTGCAGGTCGTCCACAACGACTGGAACGACTACAACGTCATCGTCGCGCCCGGCGAGGGCGATGGGCCCGGGCAGGTTGCCATCATCGACCTCGGCGACATGATCCGGTCGGCGGTGGTCGCGGATCTCGCCGTGGCCTGCACCTACGCCATGCTCGGCAAGGCGGACCCGATCGGTGCCGCGGCGGCGATCGTCCGCGGGTTTCACGGCGTTCTGCCGCTCGACGACGACGAGCGGGCGGCGCTGCTGCCGCTTGTCCGGGCCCGGCTCGCGCTGAGCGTGACCATGGCTGCCAGTCAGTCCGCGGCCGCGCCGGGCAACGACTATCTCCTCATCAGCCAGCAGCAGACGTGGCCGCTGCTCGAGCACCTGGACCGCGTGGCCCCGTCGTGGGCGCTCAGCGCGTTCCGTCACGCGTGCGGACTCGCGCCGTGCGAAGCCTCGCCGCGCGTCGCGGCCTGGCTGGCGGCGCACCGCGGGGATTTCGCCCCGGTCATGGGGCGCGGCCTGCCGACGACGCCGCTCGTCGTCCTGGACCTCAGCGTCGGCAGCCTCGACATCCCGCGGCCGGAGATCGTCCAGGACACGGAAGCCTTCTGCGCGCACGTCGACCGGCTCATGGCCGAGAGCAGCGCGGAGGTTGCCGTCGGCCGTTACGACGAAGCCCGCCTCGTCTACGTCACCGAACTGTTCCGGCACGCGAACAACTGGCGCGACGAGAACCGGACCGTGCACCTGGGGATCGACCTGTTCTGCGACGCCGGCACCCCGGTCCACGCACCGCTCGACGGCATCGTCCACAGCGCGGCGAACAACGCAGCAGACGGCGACTACGGCCCGACGATCATCCTCGAGCACGTCGTCGATGGCGGGGCCGTGCGGTTTTTCACGCTCTACGGCCACCTGAGCCTCGCGTCGCTCGAGGGGATGACGCGCGGACGCAAGGTACTCCGCGGCGAGCGGATCGCCTGGCTTGGCGACCCGTCGGTCAACGGCGGTTGGCCGCCGCACGTCCACTTCCAGGTCATCGTGGACATGCTTGGGCGCGAGGGCGAGTTCCCGGGCGTCGCCGCGCCCAGCGAGCGCGACATCTGGCTCAGCCTCTGCCTTGACGCCAACCTGATCGCGGGGGTGCCCGACGAGCGGATGCGCGCCCGCCGGGCCGAACCCGCCGCGCTTCTCGACGCAAGGCGGCGTCACCTGGGCCGCAACCTGAGCCTCTCGTATCGGCAGCCCATCGTCGCGGCGCGCGCCTACCGGCAGTATCTCTACGACGCCGAGGGCCGCCGTTACCTGGACGCGGTCAACAACGTGCCGCACGTCGGCCACAACCACCCGCGCGTCGTCGAGGCGGTGGCGCGTCAGATGGCCGTCCTCAACACGAACACGCGGTACCTCCATGAGTCGATCCTCACCTACGCTGATCGCCTGTGCGCGCTGATGCCGCCGCCGCTCAGTGTCTGCTACCTCGTGTGCAGCGGGAGCGAGGCGAACGAACTGGCGCTCCGGCTCGCGCGCGCCTACACGGGCCGCCGCGACCTCGTTGTCGTGGACGTCGCCTATCACGGCAACACGACAACGCTGGTCGAGATCAGCCCCTACAAGTTCGCCGGGCCCGGAGGCGCTGGGCGCGCGCCGTACGTCCACCCGGTCACGATGCCCGACATCTACCGCGGGCCGTATCGGGCGAACGACCCGCTGGCAGGCGCCCGTTACGCGGCTGAGGTTGGGAGTGCCATTGCCCGTGCCGAGAGCGACGGCCGTGAGGTTGCGGCCTTCATCTGCGAGTCGCTGCTCGGCTGCGGCGGGCAGATCGTCCTGCCGGACGGCTACCTGGCCGGCGCCTACGCGGCGGTGCGGGCTGCCGGAGGCGTGGCCATCGCCGACGAGGTGCAGGTGGGCTTCGGCCGCGTCGGGACCCACGTTTGGGGGTTCGAGACGCAGGGGGTGACGCCCGACATCGTCACCCTCGGCAAACCGATCGGCAACGGGTTTCCGCTCGGGGCCGTGGTCACAACGCCGGAAATTGCCGAGGCGTTCGACAACGGAATGGAGTACTTCAACACCTTCGGCGGCACGCAGGCGGCATGCGCGGCGGGGCTGGCGGTGCTGGACGTGATGCGGGACGAACGGCTCCAGGCGCACGCGCTCGACGTCGGCGCCAGGCTCAAGAGCGGGCTGTCATCACTTCAGAGAGACTTCCCCGTCGTCGGCGACGTGCGGGGCCTCGGGCTCTTCATCGGCGTCGAACTGATCGAGGACCGCGAGTCGCTGCGCCCAGCGGCGAGGCAGGCAGCCTACGTGATCGACAGGCTGAAGGATCGCGGCGTGCTGGTCAGCACCGACGGGCCGCTGCACAACGTGCTGAAGATCAAGCCGCCCCTGCCCTTCTCGGCGCGGGATGCCGACCGACTCGTCGAGGCGCTTCGTGAGGCCCTGACAGAAGACGGCGCGCAACCGTAAGCGGGTCCCCCTTCGGCGTCAGACATCCCACACTAGGTGGAGTTCTCCGTCTTCTCAGGGGAAGACTTGGAGGCCTTTCTCTCCAGCTTCTCAGCACCCGTCCCTTGCACTGCACGTCCCGCTGGGCCGACTCCCTTTCAGATCCTGCCTTTGCCCCGGTCCTGAGCCCGTTGCCAGCGCCGGATTCTCGTCCGCGCCCACAAGTCGTGCGCCGCCGTCGAGGCGCGAAGGTAATCGCTGAGCGTCCAGGAAGGGCCGGTCCACGAGAATCGTTCCAGCGTCACCAGGTCGGCGTCGGATAATCGACGGATGAGGTCGACGACCCGTGCATGGTAGGAGCGGTAGTCGGCCATGACCGCGCGCAGAGAACGTCGGTGGTGCTTGCGGTAGATCATGGCGTTGAGCCGCGGCAGGTCGCGCAGCGTATACCCGGGGGCCGGGATCGCCGGTTTTTCGCCGCGCAACCCGGCGGCATACCAATCCAGGTTCATCCGCTGCCATTCGACCAGGTGCGCGAGGATGTCCTTAACGGACCACCCGCCGCGGGTGACGCCGGCTCTCGTCATCTGGCGCGGCGACAGGCCCTCCAGGATGTCGTCGAGCGCCTGGCGCTCGCGTTCGATCTCGCGCAGCAGTTCAGTCTTTCGGTGTCGCTTGCCCATTCTTCGGCCTTCGTTTCGTCACTGGAGAATCGCCGCACGGCTGTATCTGACGATCCTCGTCCCTATCCTCGAGCCTTCAGTCCTGCCTGAGCCCTGAGCCCTGCCCTTCGACTCGGGCGCTTCGCGCCCTCGCTCAGGGCACCCCGAGCAACGTCGAGGGGTGAGCCTTGAGCCCCCTTGTTAATGGCCCCCTGCCCGGCGTCACGAAACGCCCGCGAGACGCCACCGACGCCCAGTTTGACGCCGCCGAAGATCCGCGAGACGAGGAGCACCCCCTCGAGGTCGTGCTTCTTGAGCAGTTCAAGCAACACGCGGCCGGGGTGCCCCACTTCCCCATCGTCTTTCGATACCTCGACGACGGCGCCGCCGGCATCACGACAGCGGCAGGCCCAGCAGTGGTGGACGGCCTTGCGATAGTCGCGGCGCCTGGTCTTCAGCAGCGCCTCGATGTCGGCCGGCGAAGACAGCGGCGCGAGCAGCGCGTAGAAATGGGAGCGTTCGATGGCCAGGGAGAACTCGGAGGGTCGGTCGATGCGCACGAAAAGGGAGAATAGCACGGCACGCGAGGTCACGGCTCAAGGCTCAGGCCAGAGCGGCTCACGACTCAGGGCCCAGGGTTCAAGGCTCGGACAGATGCCCGGCCGCTCGGCCTTCCGCACCACACTGAGGCGCTGGGCGTGTATGCTGTCCGCAAGGATCATTGGCAGACGACCAAGACCGTCAACACCATCGCGGGACAGTTCAGATTAACCGATGCCTTCGCTGCGAAAACTAGGACGGACGGAGAACTGGTGGGATTCCAAGATCCCGCCGGTTCTCGCCTTCTGTTACGCCTCGGTGCTCCTCTACGAGGTTCCTCCAGCGGCTGCTGCGCGTTGCATCGGCCTGATCCTCTTTGTGGGTTTGTGCGCTGGTTCCTACGGGCATCTCATCAATGACCTGTTCGACATCGAGGTCGACCATCGGACGGGCAAGGAGAACTCCCTAAGTCGGCTGCCCTCCTGGCAGAAATACGCCACCTGCGCGGTGACGCTGGTGCTGGGCTTTGCTCCCGCCGCGTTGTTCCATTATTCGCGGCTGAGTCTCGGTTTGCTCGCCGTCGAGTACCTCGCTGCCTACGATGTACTCCGCTCCGCCGTTCCGCTTGAAGGAGCGGGGCTTCGCCGGCGTGTTGTGCGACACCATGGGAGCGCACGTCGTGCCTTGCCTCTACACGATCTCGGTGCTGGCAAGCGCCGGGACGGCGCATTCGAGCGCTGGCCCGTGGTGGTGGCTGCTTCCCGCATGCGGAGCGACCTGGTCGCTCTGCCTGGGACTCAAGGGAATCATCATCCACGAATTCCAGGACCGCGTCGGCGATATGCAGGCGGGAGTGTCGACGCTGGCCACCGGGCTGGATCGATCCCGAATCCGTATCCTGGTGAATCGAGTCTACGCCGCCGAACTGGTGGCGTTCCTCGCGCTCCTGGTCTCTCTGATCCGCCTGAGCCCACTGCTGGCGGCCGGCGCCGCTTTGTACGTCGCGCTGATTCGGACGAAGGTCGCTCACCACTGGAATTACTACATCCATGAGCGGGGGGAGGATGCGGCGATAGAATGGTGGCGCTTCAGCCACCCCTTCTACGAATGCTACCTGCCGCTGATTCTGGCACTGCAGTGCTCCTGGCGCTCTCCGTCGTTGGCGCCCCTGCCGGTGGTTCAGGTGCTGCTATTTCAAGGCACTCTCCGACGGCGGGGTCGCGAGCTCAGCCGTTTTGCAGGACAACTTCGAAACTGGCTGATCTGCCGCGGGCAATTGCATCTGGATGGTGGGGCCGAAGTCACTGTGGGGCGGGTGAGCTCGGGCGTCGTTCGCTTGACGATCCCGCGGCCCGGCAGTCGGCCGTGGCACGCTCGCCTGACACGGCCCTGCGGTTCGGTCTCCGCCTGCCGTCGATACCATCTCGAGACGGAGATTCGAGCGGAGCGCCCGCGCCGGGTTACGGTAGGGCTGTGGCAGGACCATGCGCCCTGGAACTCGCTGGGATTGCGCGAGGAACTGGTTCTGACGGACCAGTGGACGGTCATAGACCTCCACTTCGCCGTGGCAGAAGACGACGACCGCGCGAGCCTGGGGATATGGCTCGGAGCCGAGGACGCGCCGGTTGAAATCCGCCGATTCTCCATGAAGCCGGAACGTGCGCCGAGTGCTGCCAATAGAGCGGGCGGATCTCCCTCGCCCGCGCCGACGTCGGTCGGCGCAGCGTCAGCGAAGCCGAACCCTCCGGGTTAGCAGAACGAGCCAGAACAACAGCAGCGGCGTAGCCAGTTGAACACGCACGACTGCTGCCGCGAAGCTGGACAAGATCGCGAAGAACACAACGTAGTTCATGCGCGTCAGCATCGCCCTCGCTGGACTTCCGCGCGGTAGCGCCAGGGCGGTGTCTGCCGCAAGCAGAATCGCCGGGACGAGGACCACGAGGTCGTAGGCCCAGCAGTGGGGGGTCGCAAGCACGACCGCGCAGGCCAGGAGCCCGATGCGGGCTACTGCTGAAGAGGTTCGACGCCAGGCGCGAGCAGCCACGATCAGGACGCAGAGCGCCGAAGCGAGATACAGGACGACCGCGAGGCGGCCAGGCACCAGGGTTGCCCAGAAGGTCCGCAACGAGAACATGGGGTTTGGCTTGACAGCCAGTAGATCGGGCGTTCGGCTCCATTGGATCATCGTGACAAAGTGCTGGCGAACGCCGTCCAGGCCGACAAACGGCACCGCGAGCCCTAGTTGGCCTGCGGTCACGGCTGCGGCGCCCAGCAATATCGTGAACTCGCCTGCCAGCAGACAGACCGCGACGGCCGGAAGCAGCAGCGTCCATTTGTACGCCAGCAACTCGATTGCGCATCCGGCCAGCCAGGACCGCTTCTGCTTCAGGGCAAGGCAAGCCAGCGCCAGCGCTCCCAAAGCCACTGCAGACAGATGGCCGTTCATGACGAGCCACCAGAACGCGGGGAACGCGCATGCCACCCACGCGGCTGTACCTGCCGTACGGCCGCAGGCGCGGACAGCGCTTCCAGAGAAGCCAGGTAGCCGTGCCGTAGAGAGCCCACGTCAGCAGGGTCCATAGGGCGAGAGCGATCGGGTATGAGAAGAACGCGAGCGGCTGGAGCGCGAGCCCGACCTGGGGTGTGTAGACCGCGGGAAAGGTGTGGCCAACGTCCTGCGGAACGGCCTTGGCCTGAACCTCCTGCAGCTCGCGGGTAGAGGTGGGCGCGCCAAAGTCGTGTGACCGACTCGCGACGGCGAGGCTGTAGAAATGAACGAAGCCAGCGCCTTTGACAGCCCCCGAGATACGATCCACCAGAGTGCGGGTGGACCAGTTGAGTGCGAGCGCCGCCCTCATGATCACCGCCAGGGCCTAGTGGCGCATCTCGCGGGGGGCACGCTCGACGGGCTCGATCATCAGGCGCGGTCTCCTGAAGCGGAAACGCTCCACAATCAGTGGGAATTTGGCCGGTCGATGCGAACGGAAAAGGAGGATAACACGGGCCTTGACCGGGGGGCTGACCCTGTTGCGTCGAGCGGCCGATACACCCTAACGGGGGGACCGTACCGATGCGGTCAGTGGGCTTCGCCTGACCGAGGGGGTGACGAGTGACCGAGGAACCGTTTGTCGACTACTACGACCTGCTGCAACTCAGCCCCAGTGCGGACGAGGACACCATCGACCGGGTCTTTCGCCATCTGGCCAAGAAGTGCCACCCGGACATTGGCGCGGCAAGTGACGGAGTCAGATTCCGCACGCTGGCCAAGGCCCGGGCCATCCTGGGCGACCCCGAAACGCGGGCCGGCTACGACGCGAAATACCAGGAGGTACCTGGAACCGTAAGTGGAAGCTGGCCTCGGAGGCGACGCATGGCTCGGCCTTCGCCCAGGACACAGCGACCCGCCAGAGCATCCTGTCGCTGCTGTACGTGCAGCGGCGGACGGAGATGCGGATGCCCGGCCTCGGCGAGTTCGAGATCTCCCGCCTGCTTCGCACGCCGGTTGAAATGGTGGAGTTCCACCTGTGGTATTTGCGCGAGAAACGGCTCGTCTACCGCCTCGACACGGGCCAGTTGGCGATCAGCGCACTGGGCGTCGACCGGATCGAGCGCGACCAGTTGCGCATCAGCGAGGATCGACTTCTTTCGACGGGGATCGCCGGCATGCCTCCCCAGAGCTGGGGTGCAGCGGACGCCGCGCAGTCCAGCGGAGCCCTCGAAGACGGGCAGCAGGCGCTGTAGAGGTTTCCACTTCCGCCCGCGCTGTATTCGAGCGGGCTACGGCGGACCCACCGAATGGAGCCCCCCGCGGGCTGTGCACGCTACTCCTCCCAGTGGTACCGGTGCAGGCTGAGAGCGCGGGCAGCCCTGCGCGGCAGTCGCTCGGCGACCAGGCCTGCCAGCGTGCCGCCGACCTTCGCGAGATTATAGAGGACGTACCTCGGAAGCAACCTCGGGTGATCGCGCACCATGTACCTGGCCTCGTCGGGCACATAGCTCGCCGCCATCGCCGCGGTTCTTGCGAGTCCGTGCTCTGGGAAGATCACCTTCAGCGAGCAGGCGCTGTCGAAGTATCGCCGGAAGCACGTGGCGAGCGAGTAGTCGTGGGAGTGAATCACGACCGACTCCGGCTGGTAGACCACCGCGTGGCCGGCCGCAATCACGTCACGGGAGAACTGTTGGTCCTCGCTCATGATCAGGGCTTCGTCGAACGGATGCTTGATCAGGGCGTCCCGCCGAATCGCGGCGCTGACGTTCGAGAAGAACACATCTTCGAGCGTGAGCGTGGCCCCGCCGTGCCGCTCTCGCCGCACGGTCGGGCGCAGCGGGAATCGCCGCTGCAGGAAGAACCGTTCCATCGGGTTGGCGTCGGCGCGCGGGACCTGCCGCGAGTAGGCCGCGACGACCTGCGGGTCTACGAAGGGAGTCAGCAGCGCGGCAAGCCACTTCTTGTCAGCCGGCAGCGCGTCCTGGGTCAGCATCACGACGATCTCCCCCGTCGCCACGCGCGCGCCGAGGTTCCGGGCGCGGCCGTGCGAGAAGGCGGCGATCGGGACGACCCGCACGCGGGCGTCGGAGGCCGCGATGTCTCGCGTGGCGTCGGTGGATATCGAGTCCACGAGAACGACTTCCAACGGGCTCGTCGGTTCCTGGCTGAAGACCGCCTCGAGGAGGGCCGGCAGAAGAGGCTCCGCGTTGAGGGTCGGGATCACGACCGACACAGTCGCCGACTGCGGTGTCTTCGATCTCCCGTCCTTTGGCAGAGATGTGAACTCGTGGACCACCGTGATCTCAGGTGAGGCCTGCGAGACCGCATCCTACCATGGAACCGAGTGATCGCCCGCGTGTGGCGGAGGGGGCCAGGGTGCCGCTGCCGCGCCGTCAGCCCGCGAGCCGCTTCCGAAGGGTCCGAATCCCCGCACGACCGATCGTCGCTGCAGCGGTGAGCGGATGACGGAACGCTCGTCGCGCTTCAGCGATCAGAAACTCCAGCGGCTTGCCCCGCTCGTACAGACCGCAGACATACGGCACGAGACCAGGCAGGCCCGCGTTCCTCATGAGCGTGGCGTAGGCACGCTGCACACGCAGGCGATTCCGATACTCGTTCGTGGTTCCCATGAGCCCGCTGCCCGTGACTCGGTAGAAGAACAGGACCTCCGGCACCACATCCAGGGCCTTCCCTGCCAGGGCGAGTCGCAGCAGAAACTCATAGTCCTCGTGGGTGTCGTACCGATACTTCGGGTCCTCGGAGAACCCTCCCAGCGCCTCGAAGACGGACCGCCGAACGATAAAACTCGCGTCTCCAAAGAAATTGTCGAACAGACCAAGCGGGAGACAAGGTCCGAGAGGCAGGAAATCGGTACTTCGTGGGCACGACCTGACGGGTCGTCCTGTCCCCCGCCTCATCGGTGACCCATTCGAACGGCGCGTGCTTGCCCTCGAAGGCGCGGAAGTAGCAGGTCAGGCAGTCGTCACCAGATGTCTCGATGGCCGACAGGAACCGCTCGACCATCTGGGGAACGGGCACGTTATCCGCGTCGAGGAACAGCAGGTACTCAGCATGACCCTTCGCCGCCGCCGCATTCCGGGCGGCACTGACGCCGCTGTTGACCCTAGAGGCCACGAACCGCCATCTCCTGCCAGCGTACTTGAGGCTCATTTCGCGAAGAACCCCCTGCGATTCGCCGTCGGTTGAGCCGTCGTCAACGACCGTTACCGAGCCCACGGGAACTGTCTGACTAGCCAGCGCTTCCAGCAACGTGGGCAGGTATGCCCCGTGATTGAAGAAGGGGATGCAGATGTCCACTTGCGGGCTCGGCTTGCTGGCGATGGAGAGGACGCCCGGCTGCGGCTCTCTGGTATGTCGGACCCGATCATGAAAATCGAGCCACTGCCGGTTGTGGTGCTTCCAGTCATATGGATACAGTCCCGCCTGAGGACGCGGGCCGAACGACAGATACCGCCCGAGAGTGTCACTGAGAGACCGTTCAGAGGGATCGAAGAACTGGTCGCCGGCCGCGGACGGGAGGATCTCGCGCATGCCGCCCGCGTTTGAGCAGATGACATTCAAGCCAGCGATCAGCGAGGCTTCAATCACGACGTAAGGGTAGTTGTCGTCGATGCTGGGAACCACCACCAGTGTGTCATGCGCCCAGGAGCGCAGGAGGGCCTGAACCTGCTCCGTGTCCAGACGGCTCAGGAACTGAATCCGCTTGTGCAGACAAGACAGCAGATTCACGGCGCGTCGCGGTGTGACATCTCCCGTGTTTCCCTCTCGACCGACAAAGGCGATCTCCTCGATCGATTCCAGAAGCTCCGGCCGCTGGCGGTGAAGCTCACGCAGGGCACCAACGAAGAGCGCCGTGCCTTTCCTGACTTCGAATCTCCCGAGAAATGCGATACGGCGGAACCCGCGTTGTCGCGATGAGCTCGGTACAGCAAATGGCGTCGGGCCCGGGACAATTGGGTAACCGAGCACCGCAGTACGATCCGAATCCGGCAGCTGCCAGCCCTGGTCTGATACGAACCTGAGCATGTACTGACTTGGCGAGGCGATGAAATCAACATGCTCAGCGACATAGCGCTCGGCGAAATCCAGGCCCATGTCGTGGAGCACGTGGCGCGGATATTCGGCCATGGCCTCGCGAATCCAGGCAGTCGGGCTGTGCAGGACGTTCACGAACACGGGACGCGGCTGCGCTTGAAGTCGCCTCAATCGGGCGGGAACGAATCCGTCCGCCAGCCAATCCTGGAAATAGACCACGTCGGCGTCACCTGGGATCGCATCCGCTACGGCGTGGCCGCGACAGACAAAATCCCATGCCCCTACTGTATCCGGAGGGAATTCTCTCGGGCTCACCGTGCTTACTGCAATCCCCGACTGTTCGTACCGACCCGCCCAGGCTGTCCGGGCCGGGCGGGCCCGTCCCGTAAGAAGAACCGTCACCTCCTCCCCCACCGAACGCAGCAGCCGGGAGAAATGCCAGACGAACGACCCTACTCCCCCCTGTGGGCAAAGCCCGGCCAGTTCTGGCGTCACGATGACCGTCTTCATATCTGAGCCGCCTCGACGTGAACTGTGCCGGGCCGGAGAGCGAGTTCTGTGACTCCGACCAGTTCAGCGTGCTGCTGATACTACACTGCCTCGTGCTCGGTTGGTCGCACGTGGCCGTCGGGTTCCGCGCGATCCGGAGGCGGAGCGGGACGTGGTCAGCGCTGAGGATCGGTTGACTTCTCGGTACCGCTGAAGTCCCCCCTCGATGGCAGCCAGATCCGTAGCCAGGATGAAACTCAGGTGCCCGACGACGTCGCCCTTGAGCAGATCCGAGAGTATCGCTCGTTTCGCACTGGCGACCAGGCCCGCGGACATCCGCTGAAGCGCGTCCGACTTGTGCCGGAAGTCTCGGTACTCCGCCGGCGGCAGGCATTCCGACGCGACCCAGTCGAGGCAGGCGAGGTAGGCGTCCCAGAACTGCTCGGGCGTTGTCTCGGACAAGCTTTGCGAAGAGGTAGGCCCGGAAGTTTTCGGGCAGTCACGCCGCCGAGTTCGGGGTCCGGCGGCAGCCGGTCCCGCCGGCCGCTCTCTCCGATGATGCTGGCCAGCAGGATCTTCCGCGTCAGCTCCGACACCTGCGGCCGGGATGACGGATTGATGCGCCGGAGCTTCGCGAACTGCTCGAAGGCAGGCTTGCCTGCCTCCTCCCTCCACGCCCTCACCTGGTTCACGTAGCCCATGAAGTAGTCGAGGTTGATCTTCCCAATCGGAGATCCCTGCGCCGGCATGCGGCTCTCGTAGTACGCGACCAGTTCCTCGAGGTCCTCGTAGTTCAGGAAGCGCAGCGCCTGCTCGGGCGGCTTCAGCACCGTGTTGTAGGTCACGATGATGCCTCTCTCGCTCCGCGAACCTCACGAGGTCGGGTATCTCGAAGCGGTTGATGACCATCGGGCAGACCGAGAAGCCGAGATGGGCGTTCCGCTTCTTCGTGTATTCCGAGAGCCACGCGATGTTCTCCATCACCTGTTCGTAGCAGGCGCCAACCCGGATCGCCTCGTACGTCTCCTTCCCCACCGAGTCGATCGAGACGTTGAAGGACACCTCGAGCCCCGCCCCCAGCATTTTCTCGAGCAGCTTCTTCGTGCGCGGGTTCAGCGTGGTCGCGTTCGTCGTGATGTGGATCTTCACGCCGGGGTTGACGCGGGCCGCCTCCTCCCAGATGTCGTAGTAGATCCCGATCATCAACGGCTCGCCGCCGAGGAATTTCATCTCCTCGAGATGCGGCATGAACTCCACGAGCTGCTTCACGAAGTCCGCGTCGTACGGGCTGAGCTGAGGCGGTTGCTTCTCGCGGTGCCTGCGAATCGCCGAGGAGAAGTACCCGTCGCACATGATGCACTGGAGGTTGCAGGTGTTCTCGAGCTCGAACTCCATCACCCTGGGCATCGCGGCGACCCGCGCGGGCAACGGGGACGTGAGGGCTCTGTTCGCCTTCTCCGGCTTCTCCTGCGCGTACTGGTCGTAGATCCTGGCCTTGCAGCCGGTGAGGTTGCCGCTCTCGAGCTGCCGCCTGCACATGCTGCAGCCGCCCTCGAGGCTGTCCTGACGGATGTAGCCGCGGAGCTGTTCCGCCGCCGCGCTGAACCACATCTGCTCGAGGCTGTCCCTGGGATACTCGCCGAGGACGTGGGTCCTGTTGTAGCAGCAGGCGTTGGCCTTGCCCGTCTGCTCGAAGTTCATGCTCGTGAACGGCGCGTGGCAGAGGACGGTCCGGTCGACGTTCTCGCCACGGGTCTCATTGTAGGCTCCGATGAGCTTCTCGCTGAGGCTGGCCATGCCGCGCGCTCCATCTCCAGGCGCAGGCGTCATTCAGGGCGATCCCATCTGTGGGGTATCCGCATGACACCCACGTCCTTCCCGGCGTGCTGTACCGTGAATGCCGCGACGTTGGACCAGGTGTCGTACAGATGCGGACTGCGATCGTCCATCAGCGCGACGATAAAGCTGTATTGGCCTGACAGTAACGGCAGCGCATCGATCACAAAGCGCACGCCGTAGTCGTCGCCACCCCTCGGGTACAATCCAGAAGACAGGCCGTCCCACTTCGTCGCGACGCCATAGCACCAGACGGCGTCCTTTCGGACGAGGATCAATCCGACGTGGACCCCATCGCGGTATACCGCCTGGGACAGCCGCGCGAGAATCCGGAGTTCGAGCCTTCCCCCTGTCTCGACCTGGCCGTTGCGACAGTCGCCGCCAAGCGCCACCTCGCATAGGTAGTTGTCCGTGGGGTGTTCGCGCGGCGCTTCCTGGCTTCCAACCGGCCCCGGGACTTCTCGCGTCACGGAGCCGGATGTGATCCTGGTACGCCTCCACCACCGGCGTCGTGGCGGCTAGAAGCGTCGGCCGGCCGTCCTGAAGCCACATCGTGCGGTCGCACACCTCCCGGACCGCGTGCAGGTCGTGCGAGCAGAACACAAGCGTGCACCCGGCCTCCCGCAACGCCATGATACGGCGCATGCACTTGCGCCTGAAATGCTGATCGCCGACGGAGAGGTGCTCGTCAACGATGAGAATCTGCGGATCGACCGCGGTGGCGACCGAGAAGCCAAGCCGCAGGTACATGCCCGAGGAGTACGTCCTGACCGGGCGCTCCACGAACGAACCCAGCTCGGAAAACTCCACAATCTCCGCCAGATGCGCCTCGGTCTCTGACGGCGAGAGCCCCAGAATCGCGCAGCCGATCCGGATGTTCTCGATGCCGGACAGATCGGGGTGGAAGCCCGCACCAAGACTGAGAATGGCCGAGACCCGGCCGCTGCGCTCGACATGCCCCGCGCTGGGCGCCGTCGCACCGGCCAGCAGCTTCAGCAACGTGGACTTGCCAGCGCCGTTGTCGCCGATGATGCCGAGCGACCCGCCCCTGGCGACCTCCAGGGACACATCGCGCAGCGCCCAGAACGTCTCGGAGTACTCGCGGCGAAGCACGAGCTCCTTCAAGCTGTCGAAGGGCCGCTTGTAGATCCGATATGCCTTGCCGAGTCCCTGTGCCCGTACGCTGATCATCGGCTTAGAGAAAGTCCTTCCCCCGGTCCAGCGCCTTCCGGAAGAACCACGCACCGACCGCCGACAGCCCGACCGCCCACAGCACGACCAGTCCCGCGTCAGGCACGGGCGCCCGCCCCTCGAGCAGCACGCTCCGGTAGGCGCGGACCACATGATGCAACGGGTTGACCAGCAGCAGCCAGCGAAGCACCCGGGGCACCGCCTCCTCAGGATAGAAGATCGGCGTCAGGAACAGCCACGCCGTCAGGAGCAGCGAGAGCGCCTCGTTCAGATCGGAGACGAAGACGGCCAGGATGCTGACGATCCACGCGATGCCGCACGTAATGACCATGCGGAGCACGATCAGGATCGGCAAAACGAGAATCCAGAAGCTCAGAGGTTTGCCGAACGCGATCGCCAGCACAATCAGCAGGCCGAGCCCGACGCCTTCGCCCACCGACGCGCTGAGCACCCTCGAGACGGGAATGACCTGCGCGGGAAACGTGTCGCGTTCGACCATCGCGCGGTCTTCGCGCAGCGACAGGCTCGCACGCTGAATGCCATCGGCTGTGGCGAGATACGGCAGCATGCCGCTCAGAAGGAAGAGCACGAACGCGCGGCCGTCATCCGCTGGGTGTGAGACCCGGAGCACGAAGCCGAACACGAACACGTAGATGACGAGGAGGATGAGCGGCTGCAGAACCGTCCACGCCACGCCCAAGACCGACGAGGCGTACCGCTTCCGCACCTCGCGCCGGGCGAGCGCCAGGGACGGATACCAGTACCGACGTATCGCGGCGGCGGCGCCATTGCGGGGTGACGAGGAGCGAGCGTTTTCGATCGTTCGAATGGTCACTGGAGTCGCACGGTGGCAGCGTCACCGCCTCCGGCAAGCTCCGCCCGATAGCTGGCCTCATCGTCAGGCGTGGGAAAGTCGCCCGCGTCGGTCGAGTGGGTCAACGGGACGGGGAAAATGCTGGTGCCGCCAACCGACGCCGGCGGCGGGAGCACCACCCCCGGGCACCGCGCGAAGATGCCGGAATTGGCGTCCGCGATGACACGCCGGAAGAGTTCGAGATACGCGGCGATCATCTGTTCGGAGCCAAACGCGGTCTCGCGAGCCATGCGGTGCGCGGCCGCCGCCATCCGATTGCTCTTATCGGCATCCTGCGCAAGTTCTTGCAGGAGCCGATCCGCGTCATGCCACTGGCCGTCCGGGATGGTGATGCCAGTGTCGCGCAGGTGTCTGCTCGCGGCGGTGTTCGGCGATTCGGACCCAACCGTGATGGGAACGCACCCATGTCCCATCGCCTCGATGACCGGCGGCCTCACTGCCGGGTCACTCCCCGCAGCGACGACAAAGTGGCTTGACGCGCACAACTCCAGCCACGCCAGGCGGCCCGGACGGATCACCAGGCGTACGCCCGCCGCGGCCAGCCACCCCCGATCGGCCTCAGGCGGATCGACGGCGATGAGCGACCGGCCGCTCTTGGACTGGACGATGGCCCGGATGAATGACAACACGCTCCCGCCATAGGTCTCCGGCGCGATCAAGAGAGTTCCGCCGGCACTGCCCCACGCCCTTTCGCTGAGCGCGGTCGGCACACGTACGCCGTGCGGAATCGTGGACACCCTGTCGCTCAACTGAGGCAGCGCCATGCGGATGTGGCGGGCAGTCGGTCGGCTCGTCGCGACAACGGCATTCCAGTAGTCGCCCAATCGCGAAGCGTGCTCGGCATAGAGAGGGCCGCCGTCGTGCAGAAGACCAACGACCGCGACGCGTCCTGAGAGCGCCGGCACCACGCACGAGTGCCGCCAGTCGTAGTTCGGAAGGTAGAGGCATGGCGCGGCTGCCTCAAGGGTGCGAACCATGGCCCCCCATCGGGCGCCCCAGTTGTCGGCGCCGGTCACCTGCAGCTCCTCGACAGGGATGTCCGATGGCCTCGCCATCCTGGGCTGATCGATCGTCACCAGGCGGGTCGATTCCTCCGTCAGCAGAAGCCTGGCGTCGACGCCGTCGTTTCGCAGCCCCCGCACCAACTCCTCGGACCACAGGTTGACACCGTTGTGGGTCCAGGCCGGCGACGCCACGATCACGCGAACGCGATCGAGCGAGGCCGGAGAAGACCTGGCAGTGTCAAGGCGCCGGCTGCGACGACTTCTCGCCAGCATCCGGATCTCATCCTCGTAGTCCTCCGCATCCTCCAGGGACGGAAACGCGCCCAAGTCCGGTACGACGTGCGGCGTCTCAACCGGAAAGACGCTGACTCCGGCGACCTCGGCGGGCAGCGGAGAGAGGGGGCCCCTCTGTCGCACGAAGCGCCTGGCGCTGGCATCGTTCCACGCGCGATCGAAGACGTCGAGATAGGACGTCACCATGTCTTCGACGCCGAAGTTGCCCTTCGAGACGGTCCGATAGGCTCGCGCCGCCATTCTCCTTCGCCGGCGGGGGCGGCGCCAGAGCGTGCGCAGACGGTCGGCGTACGCGCCGGCGTCTCCGATCGGCACCATGAAGCCGTTCCTGCCATCGCGAACAAGCTCGGGGATGCCGCTGGTCGTGCGAGACACCACCGGAACCAGTCCGTGTCCCATGGCTTCAATCAGGGCGTTGGGCATGCCCTCGAACTCCGATGTGAGCAGGTAGACGTCGTGGGCCTCGAGAATGGCCGGCATGTCATCCGGCGACGCGACGCCAAGAAAGCGGATGGCGCCCTGCAAGACCAGCGACTCGGCGGCGCGCCTGAGCGCCGTTTCGTCCGGGCCGGCTCCCACGATCGTCAGCTCGATCGGCACCCCGAGGTCGAGCGTGGCCCTGACGATACAGGGAAAGTCCAGCACCCGTTTCTGATGCTGCTTGAGGATCCCGTGATAGATCACCCTGAGACGATCGCTCGCCGGCGGCCGCGGCGGCCGCGATGCCGGAATTCGGACGCCGATCGGAATCGTCGTGATGCGACTAGCGAGGTCCGGGCACAGTTCGACGGTCTTCCGCGCCACCGCATCGCTGACCGCAACGACGGCATTCCAATAGCGCCCAACACGGCGCACATGGTCGTAGTGCATCGGGTCGTCGCTGTGCACGATTCCCACGACGACCACGTCGTCGCCGAGTTGCGACGACACGAGCGAATGGCGCCAGTCACTGTTCGGCACGTAAATACAGGGGGCGGATTCCTCGAGATACCGCACCATGCCCCCCCAGTGCCTGCCCCAGTTCTCAGTGCGGCCAACCGGGATCGACTCGATGCGGACGCCGTCCGGGCGGGGCATCGCCTGCTCGTGCGTCTGTGCAAGGGCGGTCGCCTCCTCCGTCAACAGGATGTGCGCGGGTACGCCAGTGTTCACGAGGCCCCGGACGAGATTGGCGGAAAAGACGTTCACGCCGTTCACGGTCCAGGCCGTCGCGCCCACGATCACCTGAAACGGCACCGGTTGCCGGGACAGCCCGGCCCCAGGGTCGAGTCGCGCACGCACCGCCGCCCACGCCTGCGAGAGCACCGGGATGTTCACGCGACCGCGCTCCTTCCCGCGACGAGCCCGTGGTAAACGGCCAGCGCCTGGCGCGCGACGTGCGTGTCGCAGTGCCTGCGCTCGATCGTCGTGCGCGCGGCACGTCCCAGTTGCGCCCTGAGTGCCGGATCTTCGATCAGCCGTTCGAGCCGCCGGACAAAGGACACGGCATCACCCGACGCCGCTCGCAATCCGTTCACGCCGTCCTCGATCAACTCAGGCATGCCACCCTGATCGGCGCAGACGACGGCCCGGCTGGCCGCCATCGCCTCAAGACACGAGTACGGGCAGTTCTCCCAGAGGCTCGGCAGCAGGACGATGTCCGCCGAGCGTACCAGTTGCCGCACCTCCGTCATGCCGAGCGCACCGAGCCAGTGTATTGACCCCTTCAAGTTCCGCGAGGCGAGCGCCGGCAACATGGTGTCGGCCACGTATCCGAACAAGTCGTCGCCGGCGAGCACGAACGTGACGTCGAACCGCTCGAGGATCGACGGGACGATGTCGGTGAGCAGGTGGACGCCCTTGCGGCGCTCCATCCGGCCGATGAAGACGATCATCAGGCGGCGCCGCGGCAGCCCGAATCTGTCGCACACGTCGAACTCCCCGGATGCGGCATCGAACCACTCCAGGTCGAGGCCGTTCGTAATGACCGGGATGTCCCGGTCAACGCCGAGTCTGGTCCTCGCTTCACCGGCGACAAACCGCGAGCACGCCGTCAGCGCCGTCGCGCGCTCGACTGCCCGCTTCTCGATCACCGAGCAAAGCCGCATGTCCGCGCCGCGCACGTCGTAGTCCTGCATGATGAGCCCCGAGGGCGAGTGCAGCCGCACGACCGACGGCACCTTCAGCAGACGCGCCACCAGGGCGCCTTCGGCACCGCATTCGGGCATCTCGAGCACGTCGTACCCGTGCTCGCGGTGCAGCGTCGAGATGCCCTGATACATGCTCCACGCGTTCTGCAGCCGCTGCCGGGTCCACCAGAGCCGGAACGCACCCAGGCGTTCGAAGCTCCGCATCGCCACGCCATCCGCCCAGAACCGGTGCACGCGCACCCCGTCGTGCTCGCTGGAGCGGAGCGCGGTTGGCGTGCGCGCTCCCGCTAGAACGTGCACCTCGTGGCCCAGCTTCACCAGTGCGCGCGCGTGATACCACGTATACGTGCCGATGCCGCCGAATCCGGTCTCCGGCGGGTACTCGAACGAGAGCAGGGCAATCTTCACCGGCGAGCCTCGGTGGCCATGCGTGCCCGGCGTCGAGCATCGACCGCGTCCCGCACCAGGTCGTGAAACGCCGTCTCCGACCTCGCAATGTCGAACTCGCTGCGGACACGCGCGGCGGCCCCCGAACTCAGGCGCGTGGCGAGCACGGGGTCTTCTGTCAGTCGTTGCACGGCGGCTGCCAGCGCCATGGCGTCACGCTGCGGCACGATCAGTCCCTGGTGCCCGTCCTCGATCATTTCACAGATGGAGCCTGCGTCGGTCGCCACGATGACACTGCCGGCCGCCATCGCCTCGAGCACGGCCGTGGGAATCCCGTCCTTGTCGCCGCTCGGGAGATCGACGAACGGCGCAACAAAGACGTGCGCATCGTCGAGGAAGACCCGGACCTCGCGACTCGTCCGCCGCCCGGCAAATCGGACGGCGTCGGTCAGGCCGAGCCCCACGGCGCGTCGGCGAAGAGCGGCACCGTAGTCACGGCTTTCGGGCGAGTGGCTGTCGGGCGCACCGATGATGTCCGCTTCGACGGGAACGCCGCGGTCGGTCAGCAGGCGCACCGCGTCGATCAGATACTCGATCCCCTTCTTGGGATCGAGCCGGCTCACGCACAGCAGCCGCAGCGGCGTGCTGGCTGCAGGGGACCACCCCGTTCTCACGCGGAAGCCGGACGTGTCGATCGCGTTCGGTTTGACGACGACCTGGCGCAGCGGCGCGCCGTGCAGCGTCTCGAGTTCGGCTTGAATCCGGCGCGAGGTCGCGACGATGACGTCGCAGGTCTGCAGGTGCAGATTCACGAGCTTCAACGGATAGTCCTGCAGCATGTGGTCCGCGTAGCAGCTCACGCCGCGCGGAATGCCCAGCAGGTGCGAGGCGACCAGGGCGAACAGCGTCTGTTCGTAGAAGAAGTAGGTGTGCAGGTAGTCGGCCCGCCACGCCTCGACCGCCCGGGCGTACGAGAATGCCTGGAGGAAGGACTCATGGCGTTCGACATCCTCCGGCCGCATCCCTGCGGCCGTGGCGACCAGTTGTGTCAGGGCCTCGACCTTCTCGGGCATGCGACGCCGGAAGCGTGCGAGATCGGCAGCACCCGTCGCGGCGTGCAACAGGAGCCGCCGTCTGAGGCGCCAGAGATCGTCGCAGGTGTGCGCAAGCTCCGCGCGCGGACCGCGCCGCTCGTAGAGGAACCGGACTGGAAAACCGTCCCGCGCGAGGGCCAGAACCTCCTGGTGCACGAATGTCTGCGAGTAGACGGGGAACGTCCAGACGCCGCTCGAGATGACACGCGGGGAGCGCGCCCGCTTGCCACGTGCGGCGAGCCAGGCTTCGATGCGCAGTCTGGCCAGCGAAAGTTCGTGTGCCACCCTCAGCATGCCGAGTTTCAGGCTCCAGGCCATACGTG
Source organism: uncultured Acidobacteriota bacterium (assembly GCA_963727765.1). Classification (GTDB taxonomy): domain Bacteria; phylum Acidobacteriota; class Vicinamibacteria; order Vicinamibacterales; family Fen-181; genus FEN-299. The sequence continues at coordinate 19,772 of CAVSGZ010000007.1, read as the reverse complement.
GCATGCGCCCGGCCATCATGCCAGCGCCCTCGGCAAACGACCTGTCGTCTGCGGCTTCAGTTCGACCATGGCCTGCGACGCTCTTCGGGAGACGGAAAGGGCTGCGTCCGCCAATAGTATCCGTCGAACAGCGGCTCGCCGGGCGGCGGGGCCGACGGCCTCCGCAGGTGGTTCCCCCAGCGGAGCACGATCCTCGTGGGTGTTCTCGCGGGCGAGATCGCGATCCTGCCACTCCCCAGCCGCACCGTCTGCCCCGGTCGGACCACGCCCCCGTCGATATTGACCCCGTCATCCGCCTCCAGCGTATACACGCCTGGAATCAGGATTTCGACGTCCTTCTCCGCCTCGCCCGCGTGGAAGTCAACACGCTTGCCGGCGACGTAGATTGCGCCCCAGTGAGGCAAGAAATTGCCCCTCAAAACCGCAAAGTCCTCGGGCAGCAAACCGAGGCTGCCCCCGTTCAGCGTGTCTCGCCTCGGCCGATCGAGGGCCAGGTAATACATGTCTGCAACAAGGAACGCCGGGTGCTCACGCCGCAGCACCTCCCCCATGATCGGCTTTCCGCGATCGGAATAGTTCACCATGTCCCACGACGTCATGAACAGCCCGACCTGCGGATAGGCTGACACCATCGAGCACGAGTCGATGTAGCGGACAGGCTCCGGGAACAGTTCATGGACCACCTGCAGCGTGCGCCTCTGGGGAGAGACCTCATCCTTCGAGTACCCGATGTCCTGGACGAGAAAGCCGCCGAACACCACTTCGATGAGCGCGAGGAGCCACACGGCGTGTCTGCGGTGCTCCCCCATCCTCGAGTAGAGCCTGTCGAACACCACTCCGCACAACACCACCCCGGGCGAGATGACCGACGCAATGAAGTACGGATAGGCGTAGCCGTAGATCGACAGCGACGCCAGGGGGAGGAAGAAGCTCAGGAGCAGGAGGTCCTGCTTCGCAGCCCTGCGCACGGGGAACACCCGCCTGGCCGTCATCAGCATTCCCAGCACGAGCAGGGTCCAGACGAGAGGATTCTCCAGGACGCTGAAGAACAGGTAGCGCCATTGGGGGAAGAAACCCGCCTGGCCCAGGACGGCCTCGGCCAGGCGGCCGGCAGCCGCCGGCGCATCCTCCGCCTCTCGCGGGAGCCGCCCGCTGTGCAGCCAGAGCAGCGGAAAGGAGACCAGCACCGAACCTGCGCCGAACCAGGCCCAGCGCCTCCAGCCGGCCTTCGCGTGTTCGAATCGGGCCACCACGGCGAGAACGACCGCCGCGGTCGGGACGAAGAAGACCGACTTCAAGCTGACCAGCAGCGAGAAGGAGATGCACACGCCGGCCAGGATCGGCCTGGTGACCTCGCGCGTGCGCGCCGAAAGCACCCAGTAGAGAGACAGCAGGAAGAAGAACGAGCAGATCGGATCGAACCTGAAGCTGGCTCCATGGACCACGACGTTCGAGAACGTGAGATGGCACAGCGCGGCGAACAGGGCCGCCGGAAGTGAGAGACACCGTCTCCCAATGAGGTAGGTGAGGAACGTGGAGCCCAGCGAGAGCGCGAGCATCACGACCCGGGCGGCGACAATCTGGTCCGCCTCGTTGGTCGAGACGGCTGGGAGCCATTGGAACAGATACACGTGGATCGTCATGAGCGGCGTGCCGAGTTGGCCCCGCAGGTATTCGTACACGAGCGAAAGGAATCGGAATTCGTCTCCGTCGATGTTCAGGCGGAAGACCAGCGGGCACCTCAGCAGGGCCGCGACGACGATTAGGACTAGGAGGACGCGACTGAAGGACTTCTCGGATTCCGGACTGGGACGCACGGTGCCTTCCATGGCAGAGCGACTTGCCCCCGCTACACGGCTGTCACGCTGGTCTGCTCACGCGCGAGGCCCGCAGTATCGCACAAAAAGCCACGCCCCGGGGCAGCGTCAGCGCTACGCTTGACGCCATCGGAATGAGGAGGCCGACGGACAGAATTCTACTTTGCCATCGCTCCGCGGAATAATGTCTGCCCCAGAACAACTTTTTGTCGATTGACCAAAACTGCGTTCGCCTTGGGCGTCTTGGTGAACCGCTGGCCTCATCATCACAGGGTCTTGACCCGATACCCCATATGGAGCCTGTTCTTCGACCTCTCTGCAACGCGTCAATGTCTGGTGGGCGACGGGACGATGTCTACCCAGCGCCAGAATCTAGCCAAGTCAGGACTCCAGGAGTTGGCAGCCGTCATGCTACACTGTTCGTCAGTTCGCGCTTGACGCCATTCGGGCTGGAGGATGGGTGATAGCTGAAACGCCCGATAGCGCACTGTCGTTGCCGACCGTGGCTGCCGGCGTCGCCGAGCCGCTCATCGTCGGCCGGAGCGACGCGTTGCGGGATCTTTGCTCGCTAGCCAGGCGGGTGGCCGTCAGCGACGCGAAGGTGCTCATCACCGGCGAGAGCGGCGTCGGCAAGGATCTGATCGCGCAGCTCGTCCACTTCCACTCCAAGCGATCGGCCTCCGCGTTTGTGGCCGTCAACTGCGCTGGCGTCCCCGAAAGCCTGCTCGAGTCAGAGCTGTTCGGCCACGTGAAGGGCTCCTTCACGGACGCCGTGCGCGACGCGGCCGGCAAGCTGCGGCTCGCGCACAACGGCACGATCTTTCTCGACGAAGTGGGCGACATGAGCCTGCGGATGCAGGTGCTGCTCCTCCGTTTCCTCGAGAGCGGCGAGATCCAGCCCGTCGGCGCCGACCATGGGCGCGAGCGGGTGGACGTCCGGGTCATTGCCGCCACGAATCGAGACCTTCACCAAGCCGTGTCGTCCGGCCAGTTCCGGGAGGACCTGCTCTACCGCCTCGACGTCGTGCACATTCACGTGCCGCCGCTGCGCGAGCGCCCCGCGGATATCAATGCGCTCGTTCTCCACATGTTGTCGAAAGCCGAGCGGAAGATCCGCTTCAGCGACGAAGCGCTGCGCGCCCTCGAGACCTACCGTTGGCCCGGCAACGTGCGCGAGCTGCAAAATGTCGTCGAGCGGCTCATCTGGACGAGCCCCGGCGACGTGATCGAGCCCGATGATCTGCCGGTGCCGATGCAGCCCGGACGCGCGGAGCGGTTCCTGGAGGTGCGAGAGCGGCGGCGGCAACTGGCCGACGACCTCTACAAGTCGCTCACCGAGGGCACCGTGTCGTTCTGGGAGCACGTCCATCCGCTGTTTCTCGCGCGCGACCTGACACGGCGCGACATCCGTGATCTGGTGGGACGTGGCCTGGCGACGACCCTTGGCAACTATCGCACGCTGGTTCGCCTGTTCGGCATGCCATCGACCGACTACAAGCGCTTCCTGAACTTCCTGGCGACACACGACTGCGTGGTGGATTTCCGCCCATTTCGGGGCGGCGCAGCAAGCGGCGGTGCCGGCGGCCGGGCGGCCGCGCAGAAGAGCGACGCGCGCGACCCTCGGTTGCCCCGGTCCGGCCTGCAGGTGGCCCTGGGCGGCGACGAGTGTCTCTGATGTGCGCGATGTTTCTCTCCCCGATGCTCGATCGGCCGGAAGCGACTCATCACCTGGTCAACGTGGACCGCGGGACGGTTCTGGCGACGCGCATCGAGCCGGCCTTCGAGTCGGCGGCTCGCAACCGCGGGCTGCTCGGGCGCGACGGCCTGATCCCGGGCAGCGTGATGGTGATCGCGCCCAGCAACAGCGTACATATGTTCTTCATGCGGTTTCCGCTCGATATTATATTTGTGGCGAGGGACGGCACCGTGGTGAAGACCTGCCCGAACGTTCGCCCCTGGCGCATCGCACTGGCTTGGCGCGCCTTCGCCGTCGTCGAGGGAGGGGTTGGCACGATCAGGCAGTCGGGGACGCGGGCGGGCGACAGGCTCGCTGTTGAGGCCGCGCCCCCGGTGGAGGTGGCCGTCGATCCGGGCCATGGCACCGGTTTTGCTTAAGTTCGACTTCGGCATGGTGTTTCTTGCTGGCGGTTTCGATGATGAACTACGAAGCATCAAGAGTGGCTGAAAGACCACAAGGGGCTCCGATGCTCAGGCAGGAAAATGGACAGGCATTGGTCGAGTTCGCGCTGGCCGCCGTCCTCTTCTTTACGTTCCTGTTCACCATGATGGACTTCGCCCTGATGTTCTTCGTCCAGGAGACCATGCAGCATGCCGTGAGGTCAGGCTCCCGCCTCGCCGTGATCACTCCCGGCTCCAGTTGCGCTGCGGCCATGATTGCCAACATCAACGCGCAGTCCATGGGGTTTTACGCCCAGAACGCGAATGCCTCGAAGACGCCGGTCATCAGCGCGCAGACACTCGGAAGCGTCACCAGCACCTCCGGTGCCGTCATAAGCGACGGCACCTGCGGCACACCGCAGCAGCCAATCACCGTAAGCCTCAAGTATTCGTGGCCGCTCTTGACGCCGTTCCTCAAGCCCTTCTTTGCAAACGGCATGTACACCTTCACGGTCAAGGCGACGGTGGTCAACGAGCCACCCCAGTGATCATGCAGAAGACCCGTTCTCGTCCCATCGACCGGTTATCCGGGGAGAAAGGCCAGGCGATCGTCGAGGTCGCGCTGGCGGTTCCCCTGCTCCTGGTGCTGATGATGGGGGTCTTCGATTATGGCAGGGCGATCCACGCACAAGCCGTCATCACGAACATGAGCCGGGAGGCAGCAAACCTCATTTCGCGGGCCAACCAGAATCTCTCAGGCAACGACTCGACCGACTTCCAGAACGTCATGAACCTGGTCGGACAGACGGCGCAGCCGCTCAACATGACAGCCCAGGGCATGATGTACATGTACAAGGTTGAATGTGTCAATGGCGCGAACCGGATAACCCTGGAAGTCGACTGGAACGGAAGCACACTCAGCGCGAAGCCGGCCATGAACGCGTCGGCAGCGGCCCTTGGAGGGATCACGCTTTCTCCAGGACAGGTGGCATATGGCGTTGAGGTGTACTACCAATACCAGAGCGTCTTCCTGGGGAGCCTGTTCGCGCCGATGCTAGCCTCGCGTTCGATCTTTTGATGACGCCCTGAACTTGCAGAGGACACGCCATGGGACTCAAGTCGCTGCTGAGACGTACGGAGGGACAGGCTCTGGTCCTGACGGCGATCGTGCTCCTGCTGCTGATTGCGCTGTGCGCTTTCGCCGTTGACCTGGGGATGGCCTATGCGATCAAGGCCAAACTCAACTCGGCTGTCGATGCCGCCGCTCTTGAAGCCGGAAGGTCGGTGAAGAACGGCGCCGACGACGCCACGCGAAAGGCGAATGCCACGCAGGCCGCGACCAGCTTCTTTGCCGCGAACTTCCCAACGGGCTTCCTGGGAACGACAACTCAAGCGCTCAGCATCGACAAGATCGTGAACAACGCCGGCACCTGGACCATCGACATCTCGGCGTCAGCCGTGGCCCCGGTGTTCTTCGGCCGGATCTTCAACATACCGATCACGGTCTTCTCTTCGGCAGAAGCCACGGTCAAGACGCTGGACATGATGATCGTCCTCGACTGCTCTGGATCGCTGAATTCACCTTCAGGGACGTTCAGCGCCCTGCAGAGCGCGGCCGTGATGTTCGTGAGTGGTTTCCAGGAGGGAACGGGAGGGGACCGGATCGGCCTTGTCACATTTGCTTCCGGCGCCGTGCTGACCGATCCGATCAACAAGGACGCAAACCGGGGCTACACGAAGTCGAACCTGGTTGGGCACATAAACAGCGCAAGCGCGGTCGGCGCGACGAACTCAGAAGAGGCGATGAGGATTGCCAAGTCGGAGCTCGATGCGATCCCTGCGAATATCCGCTCGACGTTGAGGGTGATCGTCTTTTTCAGTGACGGCGCGCCGAACATCGTGTCAGGCGACTTCACCAACGGCTCCGATTCACACCACAACCCCATTATCGTGGAGGGTGGGCTCTGGTCGCAGGGCACGCAAAGCGGTAATCCGCAGGACCTCTACACCATCAACAGCATGAATAGTTCCGCAGGTACTGCCACCAATATTCTGACCCTGCCCGTGAGCGACTATACGGGCACGGTGAATCTCGCGAGTTTCAACGGCGCTCGAACCCTTTCAGGCAGCCCGGTCACCAACAGCTGGTGCAACGTGAACAAAGCGGCCAGGAACATGCTGGAGAACGTGGCCAACGCGGCACGCGGGGGCGCGGGCAACGCGGCGATCACCATTTACTCCATCGGCCTTGGCGCGAATCTGAACAGCAACGAAGTCACCACGTGCTCTTACGGGTCGAGCGAGTACGGAGCCAATATCCTCATGCGGCTTGCCAACGCGTCGAATTCCGACACGTATAACGCGGCGCAGCCGACCGGTACGTACGTGTATGCTGCCGACGCGAGCCAGCTGAATTCGGCATTCCAGAAGATCAAGAGCATCATCCTGAGGCTCAGCAAGTAGCACTGCGCGCGGCCTGACATGCCGACTGAACTTGCGAGCCATCTCCGCGACGCCCTGATCGCGGGGAGAAACGCCGACGGCGGTTGGGCGTACTATGCCGGAAAATCCAGCCGCCTGGAGCCCACCTGCTGGGCCCTTCTCGCGCTGCTCGAAGACCGCCGCCCGGAAGACGCGGCCTTTATGGACGCCGGCCTTCACCTGCTCGCGAAATGGCAGCGCGCGGGCGGGCTGATCGCCGAGCCGGTGCTTCCCCCCAACCTCGCGTTCAACGGCCTGGCGAGCCTGGTCTTCACGGCGGCCCGCACATCGGTGTTCGCAGAGCCCGCCGACGACCAGGTCCAGCGGCGGCTGCTTGCCGGCATTGTCGGCGTCCGGTCCGAGACGGCCTGGAATTGGAATTCACCAGTCCGACAAGACAATTCGCTGGTCGGCTGGCCGTGGACCGAGGATGCCTTCGGGTGGGTCGAACCAACGGCCTGGTGCACACTCGCTCTCAAGAAGTGCGGCGTCGGGCAACGACCGCCCGGCAGCCGGGAACGACTCGAGCAGGCCGAGCGGCTGCTGTTCGACCGCCAGTGCCCGGGAGGCGGCTGGAATTACGGCAATAGCGAAGTCCTGGGGCAGCATCTCCACGCCTACGTCTCCTCGACGGCGCTCGCACTGGCCGCGCTGCAGGACCGCCGCGCCCGGCCGGAGGTGCGACAATCTGCCGAGTACCTGCTCCGCCAGTGGCCTCACGAGCCCGCGGGCCTGGCACTCGGGCTCTCGCTCCTCTGCTTTCGCGTCTACGCCCTGCCGACCGCAGAGGTCGAAGCCGCGCTGGCGGCGGCGTGGCAGAAGAGCGCGTTTCTTGGGAACCACTCCGTGATTGGCTTGGTGCGGTGTGCCTTGACGGCTGGGATGCATGGACCAAACGCGCTTGCCCTTTGAATGGACGCGCCGCGAGATCCTGGCGCTGCCTTTCCTGGCGGCGGTGGCCGCGTGTCGTCCGCGCTACGACCGCAGCCGCTTTGCCGTCCCGGCTCGGTCCGCCGTTGGTCTCTTCCCCGCCGCTGACTACCGGGTGGACTTCGCGGACGTGATCTCCTGCGGCCTCGAGACGCTGCGTGTGGACGTGCGCGGGAAGCGAGTGCTGCTGAAGCCGAACCTGGTCGAATACGAGAACGACTCCTGCATCAACACCAACCCGATGGTCGTGGCGGGCGCGGCGGTTGCGATGCTCCGCGCCGGGGCCGCCTCGGTGGCGGTCGGCGAAGGCCCCGGCCATCGTCGGGACATCGAGTACCTGTTGGTGTCGAGCGGTCTTTACGACCAGTTGCGGGAATTGCGGGTCCCGTTCGTCGATCTCAACCAGGACGATGTCAGGACCGTCAGCCTGAGGAGCCGGTTCATGGGGCTCGAGAGCATCCTGCTGCCAGCCTCTGTGCTATCGGCGGATCTGTTCGTGTCGATGGCCAAGCTCAAGACCCACCACTGGGCGGGGATGACGTGCGGGATGAAGAACCTGTTCGGTGTCGTCCCCGGCGCCGTCTACGGCTGGCCGAAGAACTTCCTGCACGTCCACGGCATCCCCGAGTCGATCGTCGATTTGAATGCGACGCTCCGCCCAGGCCTCACGATCGTGGACGCCGTCGTAGCGATGGAAGGCGACGGCCCGATCATGGGCAAGCCGCGGCCCATGGGGTTCATCGCGATGGGGACCGATACAGTCGCCGTGGACGCAACGTGCGCCCGCGTCATTGGATTCGATCCTCGCCGGTTGGACTATCTCGCGAAGGCCGCTGACTTCCTTGGCAATCTCGACGCCGCACGGGTCGACCAGCGTGGCGAGCGGATTGCGCGCTACGCGACGCGATTCGCGGTGGTGGACCGATTCAGGTCGCTACAGGCAAGCGAATAACTTGGCTCCCATTCCTCAAGAGCACTCTGGTTCCGCCTCCCCGAGTAGTTCCGTCGGAGCACGGATGGCCTACTGGCGCGCCTTGTCTTCCCCAATGACGATGCTGATCGGTTGTCTGGCGGGTGTGTACGCGGCGTCCCGGATTTCGCTGGGCATCGTTGGGATACACCCCGTCCTCCCAGCGAGTTTTCTGACTGCAATATCGCTGGTGTTCCTCCCTTCCGCTCTAGGAATGGCCTGGACGACCGGCTTCCTCGAGCGACGCCTGACGTCGCGGCGTTTACTGAGGGCTGCTGGTGGCTGTACCCTTGGCCTGTTGTTCCTCTCGCCGATCCGATTAGAGGGTGAACTGTTCACAGCCTTTTCTCTGGCAATGTTGGCCACGGGGGTCGTGTGGGCCGCTAAGAACAAGGCATCGCTGCTTCCCCTGTGCCTCGCGATCATCGCGTTGTTCGTGGGATACGCGGGCGTCTGGAACATGAATTACGCCATCCTGGCTACCGCGCTCGGCCGCTTGCACGACCCCGCACTCCGACAGATCGATTTGATGGTCTTCCACTGGGGAAAGGCCTCGCCCGGAGTCTACGCAGGTTTCTTTCCCCTCGTAAGTTCTCGCCTCTTGTTCGGAGCGCGCGAGAGAGCGTACCTGCTGGCATTTCCTGAGGTTCTCCTCGCGGTACTCCTCCTGAGGGGGAGGTGTCTCACCAGGTTCCTCTGGGTCTTATTCGGCTGCTACTGGTTGGGCCTCGTCGTCTTCGCCTTGTACCCGACGGTCAGCCCGTTCACCTATTTTCCGGAGTCGTTCCGCCGCGAGTGGCAGGACACCTCAACCTACGCCCTGATGCGGAACATAACAGCCGAGTTCCTAGCCGTGAGAGCATCACAGCCCGTCAACGGCTTCGGCTACTTTGTGGCGTTGCCAAGTCTCCACGCGGCAGTCGCTGTCGTGCTCCAGGCAAGCTGGAGGCACCGACCCGTTCATTTCTGGTCTTTCCTGCCAGTCAATCTCGCCATGTGCGCGAGCACAGTCATACTGGGCTATCACTACTTGATCGACCTGCCAGCCGGAGTAGCCGTCGCCGGCTTGGTGCTGGGTGTGGATCGCCTGATCGGCCCTCGTTCCGACGCTACCGTCTCGGGACCCTCGCCCCAACCCTGAGTAGTCAACGCTGCGCGGCGACTTTCACGGCCCCGGAAAACACCGCGGTCCCGAGACCGGCGCGACGGCGTGAAAGTCGCCTGACGATCGGGCGAAGATGACCGACCTGGGACCTTTGAAAATGGGTACCCAGCCGCGAGCGGGAAGCAGCTTCACCACGGGAAGCTGGTTCGGCAGCCAGACGTAGTCGGCGCCGATCTGATCGGGGTACGCGGAGTTCAGGCCCGTGTAGAACCGCAGATGCCCGTCTCTTCACGCGCTCCGGTACACCGTCTCCCGACGTCCGTCATACGAGACGAGGAGTCGCGGCGCCAGGTGCCAGATCGCGGTACTCGCCGTAGTCGAACCAGGTCAACAGCTTCCCATGGAGGTCGTTGCTCCTGAGAAACGCGACGGCCTCCCCCTCCGGCATCATCCCTGGCTCCGAGTCAACGGGCAGACACGCTGTGGCTTTCAGGGCCTGGTGGGCGGCAATCGCGAGACCCGTGGTGGCGATGAGCGCCACGACGAGAACTTCGCTCAAGACAGGTCGCCGAGACAGCGGGAAGTGGACTGGGCCGAGGCCGGCCCATAGGGGGCCGAGGATCACCACCGCCGCCAGGACGAAGAACGCATCCAGTCGGATGACCTTGAGCGCGAGAAGCCCCAGGACGGCTAGCGGTATGAACTGTAGCGCCTCCATCCCGCGTCTTCGACGCCACCCGACGACGATAACGATGACGGCGAGAGCCCACGGAATGAGCCCGGAAGGTCGCACGAGGATCGACTGCCAGTCCGTGATGTCTGCGCGGCCGAGGCCCACTGTCTGCCAGAGAAACAGCCACAGTCCCCACCCGTAAGGGTTGATCGCCGAACCGGCCATACTGAGGGCGACAGCGGCTACGCACCACTTCCACGAAACCTGCCGCGTGACCGTTTCGACGCCCGCCCAGAGTCCCAGGATGCCAAGTCCGACGATCCAGCCGCCGTGGAGATTTGCCCACAGGGCGAAGAGCGGCGCGAGCCACAGAAGGTGCTCATTTCGCCCGCGTTCCGCCACACTCTGAATCATGAGCATCAGCGTGAACAGGAGCACCGAGAAGAGTTGCGGTCGAATCGTGTTCAACTGCGAACCAATACCGACGAACAACATGGCAAGGAGGGCGATTGTCGCCGGCTCACCTACGCCGGTCCGCCTGAGGAGCCGACCCGCGAGCAGGAGCACGAGGGCGGCGACGCCAGAGGAGAGCGCGACCAGACCGCGGACGCCTCCAAGCCGATAGGCGCCGGCCATGACGATCTCGGCAAGCCACTCGTGGTTCGTCCACGCCTGGTCACTGGTGAACGAGTACGGATCCGACCGGACCACGTGGCCGGCCGCGAGAATGCCCTGCCCGAACCGGACGTGCCCCCACAGGTCCGGATCTGCGACGGTGCAGGCACTGAGGCCGGCCAAGAGCCCTATCAGGACGACTGCGAACATGAGGAACGGAAGGCGATCGGCATGCATGGAGACAAGTTTAAAGCCGAGTGCAACCACGAAATTCAGGCGAAGGTCACGTGTTCTGGTGCGGACCAACTTGTTGTCTGCCGTACGGCAGACTTTTCAGCTCGGCGACAGGCCAGTGGACTGGCCGATCGCGCCAAACGCCGGAAATCCTGTCCGTCCCATCCGCCGCCGGATCGCGGCATCCTCCTTGCTCATGGAGCAGCAGTTGCGTTCCCCGCGTGGTGAATCCGATGACAGGCCGACGCCGATATGTGAGGTACCTGTTGACCGAGCCAGTCGAAGGCAGCTTGCGGGTGCGCGAAGAGGTGACGATCGAGAGCCGGAACGAGCGGCAGATCGTGGTCCTCAGCTCCACGCCCTCGAGGCCCGACGACACGCTGACGCTCGAACTGCCGGGCGTTGACCCGCGGCACGTGCCGGTTACGGTGGCCGAGTCGAAGCCCGTCGTCGCGCCGGATGGGTCGCTGCGGCATCGGATCCTCCTGGACGTCCGGGCCGAGGCCGGCCGCCGAAGGCAGATGCCGTGAGAAGCGCGCAGCAGGCGAATCACCGTGGCGACGCCTTCGGGATGCTGGTCTGGACGCTGCCCGTCCGGCTCATCGACGTGAGCCGCGGCGGGTGCCGCGTGGAGGTCGCCCGCCACCTGGAGACCGGCACGAACGGCCAGTTGGAGATCAGGACGGGCGGTGTCCTGCACGTCGATGACGTCCGGGTGTGCAGGTGCCGGATAAGGGAGGGAGCGAGCCGCGTCCATCACGCGGGTGTAGAGTTGTTGCGCACACGGCCGCTGTCGCGGCGCTCCCTCAGCCTGGCCATGCGGCGGATCATCGGGGAACGCCTGGGGCAGATGCCTGAACCGGTGGAGCAATCCACCCGCCTGGCGCGCGTCAACGAACGCGAGACTCGTGGGAAGAAGGGGGTGTGCAGGGCGCCGCCGCTGCCGGTAGATTCGTAGGGCCCACGTCGATCCCTCGGGGCGTGCGCCCCGGCTACAGTCCAACGCAGATCGAGTCGATAAGAAGAAACAGAGGAGACATCATGAAGAACCTGTTCGCCCGTTTCATCAAGGAAGACGAAGGCCAGGACCTGATCGAGTACGCGCTGCTGGCCGGATTCATCGCGGTCGTGGCAGTCGTGGCGATCCAGGGAATCGGAACGAAGGTCAATGCCCTGTTCACGGCCACGAACACCGCCATCCCCGCCGCGAGTTAGTGACTTGAGACCGAGGGGTGCAGCGACTTGCACCCCTCGGCCCAGACGTCCAGGACTCGAGCCTGGAAGGGAAAGACACTATGAAGAACCTGTTCGCCCGTTTCATCAACGAAGACGAAGGCCAGGACCTGATTCGAGGTACGCGCTGCTGGCCGGATTCATCGCGGTCGTAGCAGTCGTGGCGATCCAGGGAATCGGAACGAAGGTCAATGACCTGTTCACGACCACGAACACCGCCATCCCCGCCGCGAGTTAGTGACTTGAGACCGAGGGGTGCAGCGACTTGCACCCCTCGGCCCAGGCGTCCAGGACTCGAGCCTGGAAGGGAGAAACGCTATGAAGTACATGTTCGTCCGTTTCCTCAGGGAGGACGAAGGCCAGGACCTGATCGAGTACGCGCTGTTGGCGGGGTTGATCGCGGTGGTAGCGGTCACGGCGATTCAAGGAATTGGAACAAAGCTCAATGCCCTGTTCATCAACGTCAACAGCGTCCTTTCGAGCGCGAGCTAGCGGCGCCGAGAACAGAGCGACGTCGCCAGACAGTGCACCGAGGAGCTTGGTCGGCGATCGGGGATGCACGACCGGTGGGTTCCGAAACACGACGGCCCGGATCTGTGGTTCCAGGAAACGAACGTTGTCGCAGGACGCGTTTGAGGCTGCCATGATCGCTGCCGTGGGTTTTGCGTCGGTTGTCGCGCTGGCCGGATGCTTCTTTGACGTGCGCACCCGGCGAATTCCGAACGTCCTGACGTTCGGCGCTGCGCTTGCGGGTCTGTCGTTCCACACCCTGACCGGAGGGATGAGCGGTTTCCTGTCCAGCGTCGCCGGTGCCGGCGTTGGCTTCGCACTCTTCTTCCCCCTTTTCGCCCTTGGCGGCATGGGCGCGGGGGACGTGAAGCTAATGGCCGCGCTTGGCGCGTGGCTCGGCCCGGCAGGCGCAGCATGGACGGCGCTTTACGCCGCCATCGCCGGCGGCGTCATGGCCGTCGTCGTCGCACTGGGTCGCGGGTACCTGCGCACCGCGTTCGCAAACGTCTGGACGCTCCTTGGCTTCTGGCGGTTCGTGGGCATCCGGCCGCTCGACGGCATTACGCTCCAGACGAGCAAGAGCCCCAGGCTGCCCTATGCGCTGCCGATTACCGCGGGTCTGTTCGCGGCGCTCTGGTTCCACTAGCCGGACCGCTGGTGGAGCGCCACCCGACGCACCCGGCCCGACGGCAACACCGCATGCCGCGAGACGCGAATGTGGTGAGGAGAGGAAGATCATGAGAGTCTGGGTTCGGCGCCTCGTCATGGAGGATGATGGCCAGGACTTGATTGAATACGCGCTGCTCTCCGCTTCCATTGCGCTCGCGTCCATCGTGGCCATCAACGTACTTGGGTCCACCATGCAGACTTTCTTCGGCGGCGTCGCTATTACCCTGGGCAGCTAGGCAACGCGCGAGAGCGCCGCGTCGAGGTTGAGTATGAATCGGGAACTCCGCACGATCCTCGTTCTCGTCGTCGCCCTGGCCGCGGCCGGCCTGGCCAGCTTCGCCGTGTACCGCGCCGTCCAGCGCATGCCGGTGAAGGAGGTCGAAATCGCCACCCAGCAGGTCGTCGTGGCCGCCAGAGCCCTGCCGGTCGGCACACTCGTCGGCCCCGGCGATGTCCGGCTCGTGGCTTGGCCGGCCAGGAGCCCGGTCGCGGGCGGACTGGCCAAGGTCGAGGATGCCGTCGGGCGCGGCCTCCTGAACCCCGTGGCCGAGAACGAGCCGATGACCGAGAGCAAGCTCGCACCGCGTGGGGCGGGCGCCGGCCTTCCGCCGACAATTCCCGTGGGCATGCGCGCCATCTCGGTGAAGGTGGACGAAGTCGTGGCGGTGGCCGGCTTCACCGTGCCCGGCACGCGCGTAGACGTGCTGGCAACCGTCCCCGACCAGCAGGACACGAGGACCCGGACCATCGTCAGCAATCTGGAGGTCCTCACCTCGGGCACACGGTACGACCAGCAGGAGGCCAAGGACGGAAAGCCGATCCCGAGCACGGTCGTCACGCTGCTGGCGTTGCCCGCGGATGCGGAGAAGATCGCCCTCGCCGCCACGGCCGGCCGGCTCATCCTCGTGCTGCGGAACCCCCTCGACAACGCCCCGACCGTCACGCTGGGCGCCGGCCTGATCGGCCTAACCGGATCCCCCGCGCCGCCGCCAACCGTCGCGAGGGCGTCCGAGAGCCGGAGGGTCGTGAAGGCACCTCCGCCTCCGCCGCCCCAGCCCTACACGGTTGAAACCATCAGGGCCGCCAAACGCGCCCAGGAGATCATCAAGTGACCCGCCATCTGTCCAGCCTCATGATGGTACTCGCCGTTCCGGCGCTGCTCGCGGCGCAGGCGCCTTCGCAGCAGCCCCCGGCCGCGCCCCCGGCCGTCCAGGCGTCGGCACCCGTCGCTTCCGACGTGCCGCCGCGCGTCGATCGCATCCTGCTCACCGCCGGCCGGTCGAGCGTGATGACGACCGACTTCGACATCACGCGGCTCGCCGTCACCAACCCGGCGATCGCCGATGCCACGGCGGTCGAGCCACGCCAGATCCTCCTCGACGGCAAGAGCGCCGGGACGGTCAGCCTGATCGTCTGGGGCGCCGGCACGCGGAGGCAGTACGACATCGTGGTCGAAGCGGGCGTCAGCGCGCTCCAGCAGCAGCTCCAGGCGCTCTTCCCCGGCGAGGACATCAAGGTTGACTCGAACGAGGACGCCGTCATCCTGTCCGGCCGGGTCTCGAGCACGGCCGTCATGCTGAAAGCGGGCGAGATCGCCAAGGCCAGCGCCTCGAAGGCGAAGGTGCTGAATTTGCTCCAGCTCCCTGGCGCCAACGGGAGCCAGCAGGTGATGCTGCAGGTTCGCTTCGCCGAGGTGAACCGCAATGCCCTGCAGGAGCTGGGCGTGTCGTTTTTCACCGGCGCCAACGGCTACGAGAACTTCCTTGCCAGGACCACCACGCAGCAGTTTGCGGCACCGAGCTTCGACACTTCGGCCACCCCGCCGTCGTTGACGTTCAGCGACTTCCTGAACCTCTTTATTTTCAACACGAAACACAACGTGGGCGCCGTCATCCAGGCGCTCCAGACCAAGGGGTACTTCCAGAGCCTCGCCGAACCCAATCTGATCGCGTACAACGGGCAGGAAGCCAGCTTTCTGGCCGGGGGCCAGTTCCCCGTCCCTGTCGTCCAGGGCTTGACCAACGCCATCACGATTGAGTGGAAGGAGTTCGGCGTGCGCCTGAAGTTCACGCCGACAATCGCGGGCGACCTGATCCGCCTGAAGGTGGAGCCGGAGGTCAGCAGCCTCGACTTCAACAACGGCATCACGCTGCAGGGCTACAGGATCCCCGCGCTGATCATGAGACGGGCGCAGACCGACGTGGAGCTTCGCGACGGGCAGTCGTTCGCCATCGCGGGCCTGCTCCAGAACGTCACACAGGAAAACGGGTCGGCGATCCCGTTGCTCTCGAGCCTCCCGATCATCGGCAACCTGTTCAAGAGCAAGTCCGACCAGAAGCAGCAGACCGAGCTGATGGTGCTCATCACGCCGCATCTCGTGCAGCCACTCGAGCCCGACGAGGTGCCGCCGTTGCCCACGAACTCGAAGCGGTTCCTTCCCGGCAATGGCATCGGCTCCGAGCTCAAGGGAGGCGGAGGCCTGGTTGACGCGCCGCCCGTGAAGAAGGATGAGAAACCGGCTCCGCCGGTGAAGAAGCAGTAGGAGGACTCTGGTGCAGGTGATCGTCGTCGGCAGCGCGGACAACAAGATCGCCTCTCTGCTGAAGCAGCCGGGCCGGACAGTGCTGTCGCTGGACGAGCCGGCTGCCGCCCAGCGTAAGCCGGCGAGCGGCGACGTGTTCGTCCTCGACGCCAGGACGCTCGAGCATCTGCCGCCGTTTGTGGCCTCGATGACGCGGGAGGCCTCCGGCTGCGGCTTCATCCTCGTCTGCTCCACGCTCGCCCCCACGCTGATGCTGGAGGGGATGCGCGCTGGCATCCGCGAATGCGTGCCCGAGCCGCTCGACCCGGTGGAGCTCGAGGCGGCCGTGTCCAGGGTGGCCGCTGAGGGCGCGACCGATGGCCAGGTCTTCGCGTTCATCGGCGCCAAGGGGGGCGTGGGGACGACGACGACGGCGGTGAACGTGGCCATTGAGTTGAGCCGGGCGGCCCCCCGGCGGACGCTGCTGATGGACCTGCACATGTCCACCGGCGACGCGGGCCTCTTTCTCGGCGAGGAGCCGCGCTTCTCGGTGGCCGACGCGATCGAGAACGTGCACCGGCTCGACGAAGGGTTCTTCCGGAGCCTGGTGGTCAGGAGCAAGCTGCACCTCGACCTGCTGGCGTCGGCCGACTCGCCCCCCCAGGGGCCGGTCGAGAGCGGACGGATCCAGTCGCTCGTCGAGTTCGCGAAGCGGCACTACAGCTATACGGTGCTCGACGTCCCGCGCTCGGAGCCGGCAGCCCTCGAGGCGCTGGAGCCGACCACCTGGATCGTGATCGTCGCGAACCAGGAGTTGGCCACGGTCAAGAACGCCGGCCGGATGGCCGCCAGCCTGCGGCTGCGCTATGGGAAGGAGCGCGTGGTGGTGGCCGTCGCCCGCCACGACGGGTCGGCCGGCATCGGCCGCGCCGACATCGAGCGCGCCATCGCCGTCAAGGTGAAGTACGTGCTGCCGTCCGACTACCGGCGCGCTGTCGAGGCGCTGAACAGCGGCCAGCCCGTGAGCCTGGGCAACCACTGCGCGCTGGCCGGCTCGTTCCGCCAGATCGCGCGCGACCTGGCGGGCCTGCCGGCGTCCGACGACGCGCCCAGGACGTCGGGCGGCTTCCTCGGCCTCCTGACAGGACGTCGCAACTGAAGGGCCACACGGACATGGTGATGACGACGACAACTCCACCGGCGGTCGATGCCAGGCACCCGCAGTACCAGGAGATCAAGTCCCGCGTCCACCAGGGACTCCTGAACCGGCTGAACCTCGAGCGCCTGACGCGCACGCGGCGCGAGGAAGCCGAGCCCGAGATCCGCGGCCTGGTGGCCGACATGCTCGAGGCCGAGAGCGACCAGACGCCGCTCAGCCTCTTCGAGCGGCAGACGCTGGGCGAGGACGTCCTCAACGAGTTGTTCGGCCTCGGCCCGCTGGAATCGCTGCTGGCCGACCCGGAGATCTCGGACATTCTCGTCAACAGGTTCGACCAGGTCTACGTGGAGCGGCACGGCCTCCTCGAGCCGGTGGACATCGTCTTCAAGGACGACGCCCACCTGATGCGGATCATCGAGCGGATCGTCAGCTCGGTGGGCCGCCGGATCGACGAGTCGAGTCCTATGGTGGATGCCCGCCTGGCCGACGGCTCGCGCGTGAACGCGATCATCCCGCCCCTCGCTCTCGACGGCCCGGTGCTGTCGATTCGGCGATTCCGGACCGACAAGCTGGGGCCGGCCGATTTCGTCGAACGCGACTCGCTGACGCAGCCGATGCTCGATTTCATCCACGCGGCCGTCGCCGCCCGGCTGAACGTCATCGTCTCGGGCGGCACTGGCGCGGGCAAGACGACGCTGCTGAACATGCTCTCGGGCTTCATCTCCGACAAGGAGCGGATTGTCACGATCGAGGACGCGGCCGAGTTGACGATGCGCCAGCGCCACGTCGTGCGCCTCGAGACGCGCGCCGCGAACATCGAGGGCAAGGGGGCGGTGCGCCAGCGCCAACTGGTCATCAACGCGCTCCGCATGAGGCCCGACCGCATCATCGTCGGCGAGGTGCGCGGCGACGAGGCGCTCGACATGCTGCAGGCCATGAACACCGGCCACGACGGCAGCCTCACCACCGTTCACGCCAACAGCGCGCGCGACGCGCTGCACCGCCTCGACACCATGGTGGCGATGGCCAACCTGAACATCCCCGAGCGGGCGGTCCGCCAGCAGATCGTCTCGGCCGTCCAGATTGTCGTGCACGTGAGCCGCATGGCGGACGGGACCAGGAAGGTCACTTCCATCACCGAGATCACCGGGATGGAAGGCGACATGATCTCGATGCAGGACATCTTCTCGTTCGACCGGACGGGCATCAGCGCGGAGGGCCGCGTGTGCGGGCGCTTCAGGGCCAGTGGGATCCGCCCCCGGTGCAGCGAGCGGCTCGCGACGGCCGGCCACCGGCTGCCGATGGACATGTTCGAGCACGTGAAGGTCATCGGGTAGACGACGGGAGACATAGTCGGTGCTGCTGCCATTTCTCGTCTTCGCATTCGTCCTCGTTATCGTCTTTGGCGCCTACTGGGCGCTCGTTCTCCGCCCCGAGCGGGCGAAGAACGCCGCGTTCAGGCAGCGCCTCACGCGGCCGAAGGCGGCCAAGGCCACCCGCGTGGTGCTGGTCAAGGAGGTCGAGCGGCTGAGCGGCATCCCGGCCATTCAGAATCTCCTGGCACACAGGCAGGACCTCATCAAGCCCCTGCGGAAGCTCATCCAGCAGGCGGGAGTCAGGACAACCGTCGGCGTCGTTGTGCTCTCGTCGGCCCTGCTCGCGGCGATCGGGTTCCTGGCCGGCCAGTCGTTTCTGCGTTTCGCCTGGGTCGGTCTGATCCTCGGGGGCATCGCCGGTTGCATCCCGGCGGGTGTGCTCGTCTGGATGCGCGACCGGCGGATCGCCAGGTTCGAGGAGCTGTTCCCCGAGGCCATCGATCTCCTGAGCCGGGCCCTGCGGGCCGGCCACGCCTTCACGACGGCGCTCGGCATGGTGGCCGAGGAACTGCCCCAGCCGATTGCCGGCGAGTTCAGGCTGCTGTACGACCGCCAGAACTACGGCCTTCCGCTTGACGAAGCGCTACGCGATTTCGCGGAGCGCGTGCCCCTGCTCGACGCGCGCTTCTTCGTCACCGCCGTGCTGACGCAGCGCGAGTCGGGCGGAAACCTGTCGGAGGTGCTCGACAACCTGGCGTCGGTCATCCGGGACCGGTTCACGTTGAAGCGCGAGGTGAAGGTGAAGAGCGCCCACGGCAGGACCACCGGTTTCATCCTTGCGGGGCTGCCGCCGGCGCTGGCCGTCATCTTCATGGTCACCAGCCCGGATTACCTGCGCACGCTGGTCGAGGACCCTGCCGGGATCCGGATGCTCATCACCGGAATGGGCTTCAGATCATCGGGACGCTGGTCATCCAGCGTCTCGTCAGGATCGACTACTGAAGGCGCGGGGAACCGCTCATGCAGGCATTTCCTGTCGAACCCGTTATCGCCGTCGCGGCGGTCTTCGTGTCGGTGGCCCTGCTGGTGGGGCTCGCTGCCGCGCGAGTGCTCTTGTCGCAGTCGCCAGAGCGCCGGCGCCTACAGGAACTTCTGCAGCCTGCCGGCCCGGCCCTCGCCCCGACGCCCAAGAAAGCGGCGGCGTGGTGGCGAAGTGTGGGCGAGGCGAGGCGGGCGGCTGGCTTCCCAAATCGGTGCGCGACATGTCCGGGTTCGAGCGGCGGCTTGTGAACGCGGGCTATCGGACGCCGATGGCCGCCCGCGTGGTTCTCGTCGCGACGTTCGTTTTGCCGGTCGTGCTCGGCGGGCTAGGGCTTTTCGTGTTCGGCTGGACGACGCGGAACGGCTGGATCGCGGCGGGT
>CAVSGZ010000006.1:0-68042 GCA_963727765.1 uncultured Acidobacteriota bacterium | reverse complement strand
CTCAGCGCCGCCGACATCTGCGTGCGGATGCGCGCAAGGCCGCGGGGAACAACGGGAAAGAAGAAGCCGGCGACATAGACGCCGAGCTTGTCGAGCTCGGCCGCCATTCTTGCGCCTTGCGCGCTCGCCAAGCATCACCGGAATGATCGGCGTCTCGCCCTTGAGCAGAGAAAATCCGGCCGCCTCCAACCCGGCGCGAAAGCGCATGTCCTCGACCGCCTTGCCCGCAAATCATCGGCAGCGATGGCAATCTCCAGCGCTTTTAGCGAGCCTGCGACGACCGGCGGCGCAAGGCTGTTGGAGAACAGATAGGGCCGCGCGCGCTGGCGCAAAAAGTCGACGACCGGCTGCGCCGCGGCGACGAAACCGCCCATCGCGCCGCCTAGCGTCTTGCCGAACGTGCCGCTGACGATGTCGACCCGCGCGCCGCCCTCAGCGCCGGCGTGCCCTGCCTTGTGGCCGAGGTGCCCGGTGGCGTGGCAATCGTCGACCAGGACGAGCGCGCCATAGCGCTCGGCCAGCGCAGATCTCGGCCAGTTTTGCGACATAGCCGTCCATCGAGAATACGCCGTCGGTGACGATGAGTTTGTGCGCGCGCCGGCGGCGTCGGCCTCCTTCAGCCGCGTCTCGAGTTCGTCCATGTCGCTGTTGGCGAAGCGGTAGCGCTTGGCCTTGCGAGAGCCTGATGCCGTCGATGATCGAGGCGTGATTGAGCGCATCGGAGATGATCGCGTCGGCCTCGTCGAGCAGCGGCTCGAACACGCCGCCGTTGGCGTCGAAACAGGCGGCGAACAGGATCGCGTCGTCCATGCCGAGGTGCCGGGCGATCGCCTGTTCGAGCTCGCGATGCAGCGTCTGCGCGCCGCAGATGAAGCGCACCGACGCCATGCCGAAGCCGTAGCGTCGAGCGCGGCGTGCGCGGCGGCGACGACCTCGGGATGATTGGCGAGGCCGAGATAGTTGTTGGCGCACAGGTTGACCATCTCGCGCCCGCTTCCCGCCGACGCGGATGCGTCCGCCCTGCGGACCCTCGATCAGCCGTTCGCGTTTGGACAGTCCTCGGCGTCGATCTTGAGCGAGCCGCGGAGATGGGCGAGAAGTTTGTGGCCATGCTTGCAGCTCCTATATGAGCGAGCCACGGCAAAATGAGCGGCGCCAGCACCGGCGTCGCGACCGCGTTGAGCCCCATCGCGACGCCGGCGAACACGCCGGCGACCGGATCGACCGTGAAGGCGCGCGCGGTGCCGATGCCGTGCGACGCCAGGCCCGCGGCAAAGCCTCGCGCGGCATAGTCGCGGATTCCGAGCGCATTCATCATCGGCGTGACGATGATCGCGCCGATGATGCCGGTGGCGATGACCAGGGTCGCGGTGAGCGGCGGCAGGCCGCCGAGGCTTCCGAGACCGCCATCGCGACGCCCGGCGGTCACCGATTTCGGCGCCAGCGAAACGAGCACGGCTTGCGGCGCGCCGAGCGCCGCGGCGACGCCGACCGCCGAGACGATCGCCACGATCGCGCCGACGACAAGCGCCGCCGCCATCGGCAACAGATTGCGCCGCACCAGCGCGAGATTGCGATAGAGCGGCACGGCGAGCGCGACCGTCGCGGGGCCGAGCAGGAAATGCACGAATTGCGCGCCGTTGAAATAGGTCTGATAGTCGGTCGCCGAAAGCTTCAACAGCGCCGCGACCAGCGCGACCGCGATCAGCACGGGATTGACGAGCGGATGGCGTCCCAGCCGCGCGAGAGCGCGATCGGCGACGAGAAAGGCGCCGAGCGTCGCCGTCAGCCAGAACAGCGGCGTCGTCTGCAGATAGACCCAGAGGCGGAACTGTTCACGCGCGCGTCTCCGGCGCGCGCGCCGAGCAGCGCTTGACGAGCAGAAACGCAGCGACCGTCGCGAGCAGCGTCGCGATCGTCGAGACGACGAGCGCGGCCGCGAGCGCGACGCCTGCTCGCCGAGCAGCCCGAGATATTGCACGACGCCGACGCCCGCCGGCACGAACAGCAGGGACAGCGAGCCGAGCAGGCCCGTCGCCGCGCGCCCGACGTCGCTTTCGGCGAGATCCTCGTCGCGCATCGGCCGCCAGCGGCCCAGGCCGACGAGGCCGGCGGCCAGCAGCGCGAGGCCGATCACCGGCCCGGGCGCCGGCAGGGCGAGCCCGCGCGCGAGAACCTCGCCGACGAGCTGGCAGGCAGAAGAAAAAGAAGCCGCGGATCATGTGCAGGACTCTTCGCCGCCGCGGGGGGAAAGGTCAATCCGCGATGCCTCTTCCCTTCGCCCGCCGAGGCGGGAGAAGGTGGCCGCTCAGCGGCCGGATGAGGGACAGCTTTTTTTCAACTTAGCTGACCCACCCGCAAGCGGGAGAGGGGGCTCTATCTAACCGCCGCGACGATCGCCGCCAGCGCCTCGGGGCGGTAGACGATGCCCATGTGATCGACCGCGCCAAGCAAAGTGACCTTCGCGCCGAGCGGCTCGACCGCGCCTTTTGTAGGCGGGCGCGTTCATCAATTCGTCGTTCTCGCCCGACGATCACCGTGTGCGCCCCCGGCTCGCGCGAAACGCCGCCTGCCAATCCTCCGGCGGACCGTAGTTGACGAGCAGACGGTAGGAATAGCGCGGCGTTACGAACATCGCCGCCTCCGGCGCGTTGGCGAAGGCGATCACGGGGAGCGACTGTCCCCAAGGCCAGGCCGAGCCCGGTCCAGCAGGGCGAGCGCGACAATTCGCGGAAAGTCGACCTCGGCCCATTTGCCGCCGCCCTCGTTCGGCAGATTGGTCGGCGCGCGATAGCCGGGAGGGGCGCGAGCAGAACAAAGCGGTCGAATTTCTCAGCCAACGGGCCGCCCGCGATGCGCAGCACGAAGCCGCCGCCGGAGGAATGGCCGATCAGCGTGAGGCGGGCGGCGGGATAGCTCTTGCGCAGCTCCGCGACGAGATCGGCGAGATCGTCGTCGAGCTGCCCGATATAGGCGATGTCGCCGCGCGTTCCCGAGGCGCCGTGCCCGCGCGTCGATCGCGACCGCCGCGACGCCGCCTTGCGCGAGCGCCTTGGCGACCGCGTTCATTCCCTCCGACGAGGCGGAGGAGCCGTGCGCGAGGATCGCAAGGCTGCCCTTCGCTCCGTTCGCCGCCGGATAGAGCCGATACGCAAGCCACGTCCCGTCGCGCGCCTGAAAGCGGCTAAGGTCCGGCCGCCCCTCCCGATCGATCGCCATCGCGCCGGAGTGAATCGACGCCAGCGGCGCGGGCGTTCCCAGCGGCGTCGCAATCGCGGCGGCGAAAGCGATCGCGACGACGCCGGTGAGCGCGAGCGGCCAGAGGAGAAGCTTTGCAGCGCCGAGAATGGACATGGCGGACTTCCTTCAGATCGCCCTGCACCACAGAGTGATACACGATAGTCAATCCTGTTGCGGGCGTGGCGAGCCCGGCCAAGAACCTCTCTATTTCTATATTTACAAAAAGCGAAATTGTGATAGGGTCGAAACTCGCTTATATGGGCTTCTATAGGGGAGAGGAAGGTCACGAATAACAACACGGAGCGGCCGCTGAATTCGAACCCTGGAGGCCGGGCGCGGATCAAAAATTTGGAAAACACCCTACCATCGAAAAAATTTTTTTTCCGCCTGACCAATTGATAAACAACAAAACCGCCAAAGAAATGTTTGCGAAAATTTGGAGAAAACAAGGTTTTGTTTGGAAAAATTTGCAAAAAAGCTTGGAGTTCACCGCCCGCTTGAAGTGAGTTAAAACGGGAACATTCCCGCGAGCCTTTCCCGGCCCCTCAATGCCGGAAATGCCGCATGCCGGTAAAGACCATCGCGACGCCCGCCGCGTCCGCCGCGGCGATCACCTCGGCATCGCGCAGCGAACCGCCAGGCTGAATGACCGCCGTCGCGCCCGCGGCGACGGCGGCGACGAGGCCGTCGGCGAAGGGGAAGAACGCGTCGGAGGCGACGACCGAACCTATCGTCGCCGGAGCGCCCGTCCCCGCGACGTCCTTCGCCTTCTGTGCGGCGACGCGCGACGAATCGACCCGCGACATCTGCCCCGCGCCAATGCCGACCGTCGCTGGCCGCTGGCACTGCTCGCGCTGGTGCTCTATCCGATTGTCTGGTTGCTGCTGCTGCCATTCCGCCTGGTTGGCATCGCGGTGGGGGGAGTGTTCGAGTTGCTGAAGGCAATCGTGCTCCTGCCCGCGCGGGTGTTGGGCATGAGACGCAAATAGGGCTCCCGCCTCCGCCCGCGGCTGACTCGCGCGGGCTACGGCGAGGCCTCGCCGGAGCGCTTTGCGCGAAGGCGGGCAGGGCTCAAGGCTCAAGCCGCGAAGGCGGGGAAGGCTCATGGCCGCGCGGTGCTATGATGCCAGCACCTGCCCGTGCCGGGGTGGCGAAACTGGCAAACGCACAGGACTTAAAATCCTGGGCTCCTCACGGAGCATGTGGGTTCGACCCCCACCCCCGGCACCATTAACTCCCTCCCGTTGAGGCATTTGCCGCAATCACCGCTGACAACAGTCCTGTGCCCGCTCCGGCCGTCGAGGCAATCGCGAGGCAATTCGGGGCCCAACCCACGAGGCTGGGCGAGGTGGGCCGACGGGCGGCAGCCGACTCTGGGGTGCGTTGGGGCGCGCTCGTCGCGCGCTGGCCAGCGAACCTTGCAGCCGCCGGGCCGTCGGCGCCCCCCTGGGCGGCAGGCCGCCTCCCGGGGGTGTATGCAATCGTGGGCAATCGTGAGGCGGCGCGTCCGGTGATCGATACCTCGGCGAGGCTTCGGGGATACAATCTCGACGCTCGAAGTTCGGGACCAGGAAGGCACAATGACAATCGGATTTGAGCCAGCGAATCTGTTGGCCTGGAGGGGACTGCTGTCGTCTTGGGACGGGTGGGTCCTGACCTTCGCTCTTGTGGTCGTCGTGCCCGCGCTGGGCGATCGTCGATTCAGGCAGTTCCTGGCTCGCGGCGATCAGGTCGTCCCACTACGCAGGAAACTGACGTTCTATGCCAGGGTCGTCTGCCTGCAATGGTTCCTCGTGGGCGCCATGCTGGTGGTCCTCCGGCGTCACGGCCTTTCCGCAGGCGATGCCGGCGAGCGGCTCGGAGACGTACGCCTGACACTCATCGTCACATTGGCGCTCCTCTTCGTTCTGGCCGTGGTGTCCGGGATCATCCTGTGGCGGCTGCGGCGAGCGCAGCCAGCGGCGCTGCTTGCGACAGTCGGCCGCCTGCGGAGACTGATACCGGCCTGCGGCGTGGAAATGGTGGCCTTTGCCGTCGTGTGTCTGACGGCCGGCGTCTGTGAGGAGCTGCTCTATCGAGGCTGGCTCGTGAACATTCTGCGCGTGGCCAGCGGCTCGACATGGGTGGCGGTCGTGGTTGGCGCGATCGTGTTTGGAATCGGGCACGCGTATCAGGGTCTCAAGGGGATTCTGCGCACGGCGTTCGTGGGCCTTCAGCTGGCCATCCTGTTCGTGGTGCTGGGCAGCCTGGTACCGGGCCAGGTGCTGCATGTCGGCGTCGATCTTCTCGCAGGCGTAGCTGGGGGCTTGGCCGTGTCCCGCCTGAGTGCTGCCGACTCCGAGCAGCGCGCGGGGTCCTCAGCCGAGGCGAATGTCCTGAGCGACGGGAGCGAGTCGAAGGGCCGCCAGCAGGTCGATCCCCTTCACACACTGACCGCGACCGCTCCGCCAGACAGTCCCGCGCGCGGCTAGGCCCGCGGGGCAATCGCGAGGCAATTCGGGGCGCAACCCACGAGGATGGGCAGGGTGGGACGAGGGGCGGGGAGCCCACTTGGGGGTCGGGCGGAGCGACGCTCGTGCCAAGCTGGCCAGCGGGGTGAGGCGAGGGACCGATGCCGCGACGGAGCGATCCGCGGGCGGGCAGCACGGCCCTGCCAACCGACTCAACCACAACAAGGGGTCGTCGTCCGGCGTGCGGTTGGGTGCACCGCGTGATTGCGCGGACCCATGGCACAGGACACAGTCACAGTCGAACAAACGGAATCAGTTGCGGAACCGACTTCCGGTACTGCTCAAACTCCGAGCCGAACTCCTTCGCCAGAAATTCTTCCTCCCGTCCGATGCGGAGCTTGAATGCCGCGAACATCGCAATTGAGATGATGAACAGGAGCATCTCGTTCATTGCCAACGCAAGACCCGGAATGATGAATACGATGAAGCCCGCGTACATTGGATTGCGCGAGACACCATATACCCCTCTCCGCACCAGTTGTCGGGAGTCGAATGCCCGCCTCACGAGTGCCGCAGAAGAGATCCAGAAGTACACGCCAACCACTAACAGAACCAACCCCGCCCAGTAGGCCCATCCCTGCCAGGGAGATGACAACGACACTGAACAACTGGCAACCCGTCGCAGGACAATCACTATCGTTGCAGCAGCGGCACCGACAATCGCAAGCCCCGGTCCGATTCCCAGAATGCTCATTCCCGCACCTCCCGGTGTGACGGCAAATCCGAACGGTGCTCAGCGCGTTGTCGATCGCGGGAGGCCGGAGTTCACGGCCTCATGTTCGTTCGGCCGCGAAGTATAGCATCCCACCTCCGCGACACCCGCGAGGCCATCGCGAGGCAACGCGGGGACAAACCTACGAGGATGGGCGAGGGGGGACGAGGGGACGGAAGGGTCAGTAGGGGCTGGACCGACCGGTTCCCACCCGTTGCGGTGCTCAGAACACTTCCTGGATCGCGAGGTAGAAGCCGCTCGAGCCCTGCTTGCCCCAGGCCCAGTCGGCGCACAGATTCGTTCGGGACCGCTGGTTGAGCAGGACCCGCAATCCGAAACCGGCTGCCGGCGCATACGACTGGAAAAGCCGCTCGCCCGTCTCGACACTGCCGATGGTGGTCACGTTGGCGAAAAGGACGGCGCCGAGCAGTCCGTTGCTGGTCAGCGTGGCCCGGTACTCCGCCTCCCAGTAGAGCAGCTGCTCGCCGCGGTACCGACCCTCCGCGTACCCGCGCGCCGAGCGCCCGTCCATCGACGTGTACGGCAAATCCCAGTACGGCGCAGTGCCGCCGGTCACCAAGTCTCCGAGAAACCAGACGGCCAGCTTCTGGCGTCCGTCGGAGGTGAGCTTCCAGTAGGTGCGCGCGTCGAGCGAGAGCTCCTGCCACGTGGAACTGCCGCCCATCACGCCGCCGAAAAACGCGCGGTACGTGGCGCTCGCCAGAATTCCGCCGGCCGGGTTGATGCCGTTGTCGCGGGTGTCGTACCGGATTCCTGCGTTCAGTCCGCTCGACGTTTGGTGATCGGCCGCAAACCCGTGCGCGTTGTTGTAAGCCACAAGCGCCCCGTTGCTCCACTCCTGCGCGCCCGTGGTCCCCGGGCGGATGTTGAAGTGCGAGCTGACATTCACACCGCCGCCGACGAAGAGCCCCGGCGCGACCTGCCGATAGAGGGTCTCGTAGATTCTGAGCACGTCGAGCCGCGAGCTGGTACCGGTCGAGAGCGGCGCATTGACGCCGAGCGCGTACGCGCGCTGCGAGGTCCATGACATCCGGTCGTCACCGGCGATGAACCACCGATCGTCCCTGGAGAAGACGGCGACCCTGCCGCCGAAAAGCACCTGGCCAAGTTGCGAGACCTTGGTCCCGCCGGTGATCGTCGAGATGTGCGTCGTCGTCGGGTCCCCTACGAAGAACGCGACGTTGCCCGACAGCCCTCCGGTCAACCCGGTCGAGGGCTTGGATCCGATGGTCGGCGCCACCACAAAGAAGCGGTGTCCGCGCGGCTCGCCGGCGTCGGGCGTCAATCCGCTACGGCGGAGCAGATGCCAGAGGCGGCCGACGTCCAGGAATTCGGCGGGCTGCGCCGCGTCGGGATGATCCTGCGGCGCCGCGGTGTCGTGGGAGACTCGCGTGACGCTTCCCGGGGCGGCCGTGGCCACGGGTGTGGCCTCGGTGCGGTCCTGCGCGAAGGCCGGCAGCGCGGCCAGCGTGCAGACCACGATGATGGCGGGGAACAGCCCCCCTATTGCCACATGCCCGCTCACAATGCCTCACCGCCTCGCTTTGCTACTTCTGCAGGAGAAGAAGGCAGCAATGGGCATGCCAGAACCGCGCAGAGAGACCGTGGCGCGGCCGTGCCAACAACGTGCTTGTATTCAGTTGTTTACAGGTTGTGTCCGTCTTGAGGGAGAAGCTCAGCAAAACCGTACAGTCGAGCTGGCGTGATCCACGGCACTGCGTACACGATTTTGTCGTCGAGCCGACATTTCCGACCCGGCTTCCGAAGTGTGGTCACTTCCGACGCCCGCTGGACTTCTCCTGATCAGATGTCGTTGTCGCCGGCTGGGTCGCGCTCGTGCTGGGTTCGCCTTCGCCGACCAGGCACGGGTGACTTCGAGTGCTCCGACAGCCGCGCTCGTCGATTGTGCTATTTCCCCGGCGCGACCTCGAGAACCGCCGAGGCCGACGACGACATGCCCTTGAGCGTCACCATCGCTTGGAAGGTGTACGTGCCGACGGCAGGCACCGCCTTGAGGTGTTCGGTTCTTTCCCGTACCGACCCGTTCGGCTCGTCGAGCGCCACTGTCGACAGCGTGTAGAGAACCTGCCCGTTCTTGATCACCCTGTAGCTGTACTCGATGTGCACCACGCCGCTCCCGGCCGCCGGGTCGGTCGCGACGAAGGTGACCACTAAATCGTAGGGCGAACCGGGGGCGACGTGGTTTGGCCGCACCTCGACCTTCTGTACTTCGACAGTCGGCGCCTTCGGTGCCGCACTCGCCTGAGGGGTGGCGGCCTGCGGAGCGGAGGCAGCCGGCGGCGTGGCCGGCGCGGCGCTGCTCTGGCGCGCCCGGGTCGGCAGGTCCTCGGGCACGCCGACGACCACAGCGGCTTGAGATTGGTTGCCGCTTCTGCTGAACGTCACCGTCGCCGCGCTTCCGAATGGCACCTTGTCGAGTTTGGTGATGAACTCGTCGGGCTTGTTCCCGGCCAGCGACTCCCCGTTGAGCGTCACCAGCACGTCTCCATCCTGCAGGCCGGCCATCTCGGCCCCGTATCCCTTCTTGATGCGAACAAGGCGCGCGCCCTCGCCGGTCATCGTGATCAGAGCGCCGATGATCCGCCTGTCTCCGAGCCGCCTCGAGGCCTCGGTGTAGCGCCCGCGGGCGACATCTGCATCGGCCAGCACCTGTCGGAGTTGCTCCTTGGTGAGGGCGTCGAGCTGCTCGACCGTTCCGGGCGCCGGGTTGGCCACCACGCGGAACGGCGGCTTGGCCAGCCCGGCCTCCGCAGCCCTGGCCGCTTCATCGTACGAGCCCTGGTAATACAGGAACTCGGCAAGCCTGCGGTCGAGGTCGGGGTCGACGGGGCAGACCTGGACCATCTTCCGGTAGCTGCGAAGCGCGCCGTCTTTGTCCGACAGCTTCTCGTAGGTCCGCCCCGCGCCCTCGTACCCGAACGACGTCTCCCTGGCGGAGATGGACTTTAGGAAAGCAGCAGCAGCCTCCTGATAGTGACCGACACCGTAGAGCAGTTCGGCCAGCCGCAGATGGAGGAACCAGTTCTGCGAGTAGATTCCGGTGGCCTGCTGGTACACGCGCACCGCCGATTCGTGGTCGCCCTGGCTCTCTCGTTGCTCTGCCTCTCTGGCCTGCGGCGGCAGGCGCAGATCGTTGGCTCCCTGGAACGTCGCGACCATGTCCAGCCCGGGGCACGGAGAAGGCGCCACCTGACCGCGCGCAGGCATCGGGAGTGCCTGTGCCCAGACGGCCGTGGGGAGCGAAAGAAGTACCACCACTGACCAACCCACAGCGCGGACCCTCATTTGCGGCCTCCCTCTACTTCCAGAACCCCTTCTTGACGAGCCACTCGCGGCAGTGCGTGAACGTGTCCGGCCCGAAGATCACCCGTTGGTCGGTCGGGTGCACGTCGTTGCACTTGCCGATTTCGTACCGAACGCTCGGGTTGAAGTTCGGCTGCGGCACCTCGTAGGCGCAGTAGACCGGCGGATCCGGGAGGCCACGCGTGTCGTAGCGTCCGGGTCCGCCGGAAGAGCCCTGCTGCTGGCATTGGTTGATCTGCGTGGCGTTCCGGCTCTTGCAGAGCTCGCAGTCGGCCGGCGTGGCGCCGAGCAGGCTGGTCGATCCCACGCACGAGGTACAGAACTTGGCGACGCAATCGACGGTCGGCTGACTCTGCCCGGCAAGCGTCTGCCCGTTCAAGCGGACGTAGAGCATCGTCTCGAATTGAATGACGTAGTTTCCGCGCTTGTGTTCGACAACGGCCTGATCGCCCTGCACGGTGATAATGGCCTGCTCAGGACCCCAGTGGCAGAGTCTGTCATGCCAGAAACCCGGGTCGGTACCCGGCGGGTAGTAGCACACGAACTCCGACCCTTCGGTACTTGTTCGAAGAGGTCCGCGTCAGTCGGAACTTCTCGTCCTCAGGGCGATATGCGTTGAACCAATCGGTTGCACTGTACTCGCCGAGTCTGCTGCCTGGCGCGAAGCGGCCCGCGTACTGGCTGCCGCTCTTCGTGAATCGGACGACGAAGCCGGTGATGGTCCCGCCGGAGGTGTTCCGGGCGCGCCCAAGGCATCGCGCGTGGTTCTCTGGCGTGTTCATCCCGCACTGGAGCCAGTCCCCCTCGAGTTCTCCCGGGTCGGAGGGAACGCCGACCGACGAGCTGCGGGGCTGGGTCGTGGCGCCGTCTGCACGGATCTGATCGGACGCCGTGGTGCCGGCCAGAGTGATGCCCTGGCCGGCGCCGGTCGGGGCCGTCCGCTCGTCGGTCTTGGTGGGCTCGAAACCCGTCTGGCCGGCACCTGTCGGATTCGTGGCGTCCGTGCCTGTTGCCCCGGCGGGCGGCTTCGTATCGGTGCCCGTCGTTGCGCCTGTGGGCGGCTGCCCGACGGTTTTCTCGTCGGTCTTCACTGGCTCGAAGCCGGTGACGTTGCTGGCGTCGGCTCCCGTCACGCTTCCCGCAGGCGGCTGTCCCTGCGGCTGGTTTGGCGAAGGACACGAGGCCGTCGTTTGCGGCGCGTTGCCCGCTGCGGCTAGTCCGGCCGCGATGCTCGCAGCCAATCCGTTGGCCGTATTGACCGCGTCCGCCCCGGTGTCGACACCGCACGCGTCTGCCGCTGCCCTGAGCGCGCTGATCAGGTTCTCGGCCTCGATCCGCGCGTTGACGGCGCTCGCCTGTGCGTCGGCCGACGGCGGCGCGAGAGGAACGTCTGCGCCGACACCCGAGAACTCCGCAAGCCGGTCCCTCCATGACGCCATCATTGTGGCCGTCAAGCGCGCGAAGTCGGCCGGCGGGTTGGGCACCGCGTCGGGGAGGTGCTCGACCTTGTCGCGCAGGACCGCAAGGCGCTGCTGAAACTCCGTCCGCAGGCCGTTGTACTTGTCCACGTCGGCCTGGTAGCCGGAGATGAGCGACGTCACCCGGCCGACCGCGGTCACCACCTGGCCCTCCATCTCGTCGGCTCGGTCCATCGCCTGCAGATCGGCATCCATGCCGCTCTTGAGCGCGACGAGCTCGTCTTGCTTCTCCCTCAGCTGTTCCACCCACTGGACGACTTCGGTCGACGCCGGTCTGCACGCTCTGGAACCGCGCGGCCCGCTCGCTCGCCGCCGCGGGCGTCGCGCACGCATCCGAGGCGTGAGTCGCGAGCCACTCCGCGTCCTGTGCGTACTTGCGGTAGATGTCCGCCTTGCCCGCGAGCGCCTGGAAGTCCGCCGTCGCCGCGTTGATTGTCGCGCACCGCGCGTTGAACGACCCAATCAAGCCATTGGCGAATCCCCTGAGCGCCGCCAGCCCGCTCGTGGCGTCGTCGAGCGCCTTCTGCACGTCGGCGGAGCGGGAGGCCGCGGCCCGCCCGGCTGCCATGGCCGCGACCTGCAGCGACTCGAGGGCGGTCTCCTCGTTCTGGAAGATCGTGTCCAACTCCTGGAGCGCCCGCGGCAACAGGCTCGCGTTGATCGCCTGCTGGTCCGCGAGCTTCTTGTCGGCCGCCACGGCTGGCGCTTCGCCGAGCCGCTTGCTGACGTAGTACGCGCCGTAAAGCGTGGCCGGGACCGCGAGGACGGCGCCCGTGACCGTGGCCCCGACGGCGGCGCCGGCGATCACACCGGCGCCGGTGTACCAGCCCACGCCGGCACCGACCAGCGCGCCGCCGGCGACGGGCACCATGCCTTCGGCGGCGCCGACGCCGGTTTCCTTCATGCAGTCGTATTCGCTGTGCCCCTCCTGGAGGCAGGCGTAGTAATTGGCGATCGCCTCCGCGGTGCCAGCGACTGCTACGGAGCTGCCGAGGACGGTGCTCGGAGAGACCTTCGTGCTGAAGAAGCCAGGGGGCGGCTCGACGGGCGCCGACCCGACCGGCGGGAGAGAACCGGGTCCAACGTCCGGCCCTTCCACTGGCGGGAATGCGCCGGTGTCGGTTCCGACGCCAAACGCCCGCACCGTCCTTAACCCTTGCTTCGGTGGGAGCACTTCGCCCTGAGCTGGCGGCGCGGGAGCTTGCGGCGCCATCCCCGCCTCCGGCGCGGCCGCCGCCGGGGGAGCGTCTGGCACCGACGGCGCCCTGTGGGCCGCCTTCCCCGCCTGATCCTGTTCGTACATCAACTGGCCCAGCGGGTCGTCAGGTCCGGGGGGACCGATCTTCACGACGGTCCCGGCGTTCTCCATCTCCACCCAACGCTGTTTCATCGCATCTGCCAGCGCCTGGCCCTTGAGGCCCGGGAACGCTTCGACGTCCTCGTTGATGCGGTACTCGGTGTCCGCCGGCGTGTAGCTGCGACTCCCGCTGGACAGGTCCGCGTGGGCGCAGCGGAGGTCCTGGACCATCTCCGGCGTCAGCCCCTTCTCTTCGAGCATGTAGGCGGACTCGTTGGGATACCACCCGCCGGGATCACCGCGCTCCTTGTGCGCGATGAAGCCGACCTCTGACTTCAAACCCGTGATCTGACCCCAGAGAATAGTCTCCGGGTCGTTGGGGTCGTACTGCGCGCCCATCGGGTCGCGGTAGACCAGAGGTGCGTTGCGCGCGTATGCGTACCTGTTGCCGCCGATCGGTTCAGTCAGCCGCGCGCCGTTCGGGTCCGGGCTCAAGAAGCGTCCCAGGCGCGGATCGTAGTAACGCGCGCGGAAGTAGTAGAGCCCGAGATCCTGCTCGGTACTCGCGCCCGGTGAAGAGTACTCGATTGGGGACGCTCCCTCGCACGTCGGTCGGATTGCCGAACGCGTCAAGCCGGTACGAGGCCACGACCTTGCCTGTCGAATCGGTGAGGCTCGACACCGTCCCCAGCGCGCGCGTGTGGTAGAAGTAAGCCTCGCTGCCGCGCAGCACGGCCACCGGGCGATCGATGCCCGGCGCCTGCACGTAGAGCGCGGTCACCGACAGCTTGTCGTCGAGGTCCGCCAGCAGGTTCACGCCGTCCGTCACGAAGTAGGTCGTGCCTGTCTTGTCCTTCCGGAAGGCCCGCAATCCGGCCGCCGTATAGCCGAACTGCACGTCGCCGCCGGCGCTGTCCTCGACCTTTGTCAGGCGGCTCTGCGCGTCCCATGTGTACCGGACGGTACGGTCCGCCGCCCGGCGTTCCAGCATGTTGCCGCGGGCGTCGTAGGTGATGCTCTCGGCGCCGGCCTGCACGAGTTCGTCGGCGACGTTCACGCGGTCGCTCTCCGCCTTGCCGCCAGGCCGCTCGACGGCTTTGCGATTTCCCCCTGACCCGTACTCGTATCTGGTCACGCCGTCTGGTCCCGACTCCTCTGTCAACTGGCCCGCTGCGTCGTAACGGAAGCGCGTGGGCGTCTTCGTCGGGCCTGTGATCTGCACCGGCCTGCCCGCGTCATCGTACGTATAACGGCAGTCGTCGATCAGGTCGGCGCCCTTCCGGTAGCTGACGTGCGTCAGCCGGCTGTGACTGTCCCATTCCCAGGTGCCGATCACGCCGTTGGGGTAAGTGATCGAGGTGAGCCGTCCCTTCGCATCATGGGAGAAGCGAATGGTGCCGCCGTCCGGGAGGACGATGGAATCGAGCAGGTGGTCGCGGTCGTAGGTATAACGGATCTCGCGCCCGTCGGGAGCGACGAGCTTTGCCGGCAGGCTGCCCAGCGCGTACTCGTAGGCCACTGACTGGTGAATGGCAGGGTACTCCACGTGTATCGTTCGGCCTGCGCCGTCGTAGCCGTAGCGCACGGGGCACGTGCCGTCGTCCACCGAGACCAGCCGACCGGCCGAGTCGGTACTGATAGCTGAGCGTCCTTCCGTCCGACGTTCGCTCCTGCGCGATGCGGCCCGAGGCGTCGTAGGTGTACCTCGTGACGCTCCCGTCAGGGCCGGCTTCCGCAGTCAGTTGGTCTGCGCGGTCGTAGGAGAATCGTCTCTTCGCGCCGTCTGGCCTCGTGACCTCGACGGGGCGGTGCAGGAGGTCGAACCCGAACTTCGTGACCCCGCCGCCCGGCTGGCGCACCGCGCTCATGTTGCCGGCGAGATTGTACTCGAGCGTCACCGTGTCGCCATTGGCCTCGGTGATCCCGGCAAGCTCCCCTCCCGGCCCGTAGGTCAGCCGCCGGGTCTGTCCGAGCGCGTTGGTCACGGTCACCGGCAGGCCCGACGAATCGTAACTCACCCTGATCGCCTTGCCCGCCGCATCGACGAACGCGGTGGGCCGGCCTTGCGGGTTGTACTTGTACCGCAACGAGGTGCCGGCGTTGTCGGCGACGCTGGCCAGCAGTCCTGACGGGTCGTAGGCCAGCCGCGCCTCGCGACCCGTCGAGGCCGTCACTCGCGTCGCCCGGCCCGCGGCGTCGTATTCGTACTTCAGCGAGATCCCGGCGGTCGAAGACCCAGCCGTGATTCGGCCTTCGCTGTCGTAGTCCACCGTCTCAAGGACGCCGTCGGGGTGACGCGAGCCGACGACGCGACCCTCTGCGTCCCTGTCAACGCTGAACACTCGACCGTCGGCGCCGACGGCCGCAGAGCGGCGCTGGCGGGAATCGTATCGGGCCTCGGTCACGAGGCCGGCGGGGGAGATGACCTTGCTCAAGTGGCCGGGCGACGCGTACTCGAAATGCCAGGCTCGTCCCGCAGGCCCGGCAGCGCTGGTCAGTTGTCCGAGCCCGTCGTAGGTGTAGCGGGTGACGCCGCCGAGCGGGTTGGTCACACCAACGAGGCCGCCGGCTGCGTCGTAGGCGTAGCTGAACGTCGCCCCGCCCGGTTCGACGACCGCCGCCAGCCTGCCTGCCGCGTCGTAGCGATAGAGCGTGGCCCGGCCGGCGGCGTCGTAACAGGCGACCATCCGGCTCCGAGCGTCGTAGTCGTAACGGCTGACCCGCCCGGCCGGGTCGGTGACCCGCGTGACCCTTCCGCGCTCGTCGTAGGCATACCTGGTGATGGAACCGGCGGCATCGGTGATCGCCACCAGGCGGTCCTGGTCGTCGTAGGCCAGCCGGGGGCCTCGGCCCGCCGCGTCGGTCCGTCGCACGAGCCTGCCGCGCCCGTCGTACTCGAACTGCCAGCGCCTCCCGCCCGCCTCGGTTCGCGATTCGAGCCGGCCATCCGCCCGGTAGGCGAAGCGGTACTCGGGGAGCCCCTTCTTCTTAACCGACGCGAGCTGCCCGTCGGGCGCGTAGGTGTAAGTGCCGACGACCTCATCGTCGTCTCTCACCGAGATCAAGTTGCGATTGGCGTCGTACTCGAACGCCTGGCGCGTGCCGTCGGAGTAGGCGATGGACGTCACGAGCGAGGTGTCACCGAGGTACTGGTAGCGGGATTCGACACCCACGGCGCTCGACGAGATCACTCGTCCACGGGCGTCGTAGGTGTAGTTCGTGGTGAGGCCGGTCGGTCCGGTCACGCTCACCGGATGTCCGGCCGCGTCGAACCGCATGAAGGTCCGGCGCTTGATGGGATCCACGATCTCTTCCTGCGACCCGTCCGCGGAACGGACGATCTGGACGACCGCTCCCGTCGAATCGATGATCCGAACGGTCCGGGCCAGGTCGTCGTACTCGTATCGCTCGACGGCGCCGTCCGCGAACACCCGGCGGCTCACGCGGCCCCTGGTGTCGTAGGCCAGTTGCACCGTTCCGTCGCCCGGCGATTCGACGCGCGTCAGCCGCAGACTGGTGTCGTACGCATAACGCGTGGCCGGCCGTCCGTTGACGCGTGCTTCTGCCAGGCTGCCGGCGGAGTAGCCGTAGTCGGCCGCCACCCCCGTGGAACCCTCCGCGCGAATCAGCCTGCTGGTCGAGTCGGAAATGAGGCGGATCCACGCGTCGCCGGGGCCGTTCACCCTCACCAGGTGCCCCGCCGAGTCATATTGGAGACTGACGACGACGTTGCCCGGGCGGCGAATCTCGGTGAGACGCCCGCTGGCGTCGTAGGTCTCGCTGACACCATCCGCGCGGCGGACAGCCTGATCGGCGCTGAATACCAGCGTCTCGCCGGATGGCCCTGTGTAAGCGGCGGCATTGTCGCCCCGCGCGAATACGACCGTGCCGCCCGCCTCCTCGATCCGCACCTCGGCGCCCTCGCGGACGAGACGCTTCTCGACCGTCAGTCGCCAGCCGGGTCCCAGAACGCCGCCTTTCTCTCCCGGCGTGTAGACCCGCACGACCTCGAGATTCAGTGGGCCGGCACGGACAAGGAGGTCCGCCTCACTGACAGTAACCATGCCGGTTCGCGGGTCGATGGCCTCCGAGGCGCTCGCCTGAGCAACCGGGCCTGCTACGGCCAGGATCAGCGCGACGACAACCGGAAGCCGAGCGATGAAGACACGTACTGGAAGGGGCGTGACGACCGTCTGAGCGACCATGACAAACTCCAAGGTCTGGGCGACGGGCGCGAGTGGAAGTGCGCTGTGATTATAGCCCAACCTCTGCCAGGCCGGCCGGACGAAGGCCCGCCGACGCAGGGTGATCTGGGGTAATCGGCGGCAGGATGAAGCGCGATGGGACACGAGGCGAGCGCGGTGAAGCTCAGTGACGCGCCATGGAGCGCGTCATCCGCGTCGACTTCGCTCGGGGCGCCCTGAGCGGGGCCGAAGGGCGAAGTGGCGTGTCCGGCGGAACCGCAGAAACTCGGAGCCCCGTGCGAGGGCGTCTGCCTTCCACGCGCACGGGGCTTGACTGTCGAGATCAGGCAAGGTCGAACCGGTCGAGATTCATGACCTTGTCCCACGCGGCGACGAAGTCGCGCACGAACTTCCGCTGCGCATCGCTCGACGCGTAGACCTCCGCGATCGCGCGGAGCTGCGAGTTCGAACCGAAAACGAGATCGACGCGGCTCCCGGTCCACGTGAGCTTGCCGGTCTTGCGATCCCGGCCCTCGAAGGTCTCACCAGCTTCGGAGGTCGGCTGCCACGTAGTGCCCATGTCGAGCAGGTTCACGAAGAAGTCGTTGGTCAACGTCCCGGGCCGCTTCGTGAAGACGCCGAGCCGGGACCCCCGATAGTTCGCGTTGAGAACGCGCATCCCGCCCAGGAGCACGGTCATCTCCGGGGCGCTCAGGGTCAGGAGGGTCGCACGGTCTACCAGCAGGTGCTCCGCCGGTTGGTGGTGTCCCTGCTTGAGGTAGTTGCGAAACCCGTCCGCGGTCGGCTCGAGCACGGCGAACGACTCCACGTCGGTCTGCTGCTGAGTGGCATCGGTGCGTCCGGGCTTGAATGGCACCCGCACGTTGTACCCGGCGTCGGCGGCGGCTCGCTCGACGGCCGCGCAGCCGCCCAGCACGATCAGGTCGGCCAGCGAGACCGCCTTCTTCGCGCGGGCCTGCGAGCTGTTGAACGTCCTTCCGGATCCCCTCCAGCGTCCGCAGTACCTTTGCCAGCTCGGCCGGGTTGTTGACCTCCCAGTCCTTCTGCGGCGCGAGGCGGATGCGCGCCCCGTTGGCGCCGCCGCGCTTATCGGTGCCGCGGAAGGTGGCCGCTGCCGCCCAGGCCGTCGAGACCAGCTGGGAGATCGACAGCTTCGAGTTGAGGATCTTGTCCTTGAGAGCGGCGATGTCCTTTGCGCCGATCAGTTTGTGCGTCACCGGCGGGACGGGGTCCTGCCAGATCTGCGGCTCCTTGGGAACCAGCGGGCCCAGGTACCGGGTGATGGGCCCCATGTCACGGTGCGTCAGCTTGAACCACGCCTTCGCGAACGCGGCGGCCAACTCCTCCGGGTGCTCGTAGAAGCGCCGCGAGATCTTCTCGTAGGCCGGGTCGAAGCGCAGCGAGAGGTCGGTGGTCAGCATGGTCGGCGCGTGCCGCTTGGACGGGTCGTGGGCATCCGGAACCGTGCCGGCGCCACCCTTCGCCACCCACTGATGCGCACCGGCCGGGCTCTTGGTCAACTCCCACTCGTAGCCGAACAGGTTCCAGAAGAAGTTGTTGCTCCACTTGGTCGGCGTCGTGGTCCAGGTGACTTCCAGGCCGCTGCTGATCGTGTCGCCACCCTTGCCGGCGCCGTAGCTGCTCCTCCAGCCGAGGCCCTGCTGTTCGATCGGAGCCGCCTCGGGCTCGGGGCCGACGCTCGTTGCCGGGCCCGCGCCGTGGGTCTTGCCGAACGTGTGTCCGCCGGCGATGAGCGCCACCGTCTCCTCGTCGTTCATGGCCATGCGGCGGAACGTCTCCCGGATGTCCCGGGCTGCGGCCAGCGGATCCGGGTTGCCGCCAGGCCCCTCCGGATTCACGTAGATGAGGCCCATCTGAACGGCCGCGAGAGGATTCTCGAGGTTGCGTTCGCCGCTATAGCGCTCATCGCCGAGCCACGTGCGCTCGGCGCCCCAGTAGGTCTCGTCGGGTTCCCACACATCCGCGCGTCCGCCGCCGAAACCGAAGGTCTTGAAGCCCATCGACTCCAGGGCGCAGTTGCCGGCGAAGATGATCAGGTCGGCCCACGAGATCTTCCGGCCGTACTTCTGCTTGACCGGCCAGAGCAGCCGGCGCGCCTTGTCGAGGTTGACGTTGTCGGGCCAGCTGTTGAGGGGCGCGAAGCGCTGCATGCCGGCTCCGCCGCCGCCGCGGCCGTCGCTGATGCGGTAGGTGCCCGCGCTGTGCCACGCCATCCGGATGAAGAGCGGCCCGTAGTGGCCGTAGTCGGCCGGCCACCAGTCCTGCGATGTCGTCATGACCGCCTCGATGTCCTTCTTCAGGGCTTCGAGATCGAGCGTCTTGAACTCCTCGGCGTAGTCAAACGCCTCGCCCATCGGATCGGCCGAGGCGGTGGGCTGGTGGAGGACCTTCAGGTCCGGTTGATTCGGCCACCAGTCCCGGTTCGACGTCTTCGTGCGCGTTCCGCCTGAGAACGGGCACTTGCTCTCGCCATCCATGTCGTCTTCTCCTCTGACTGCTGCGCGGCCGTCAGGCACGGGGATGATCGGATCCTCGCGCCCGGCTGTGCTCCGCTGGTTTCGGTACCGTCGCATCGGGTGATTGCGGCGGCTTCTCGTTCCGGGTCTGGGACGCGCACTCCGGACAGCGGCCCCAGTAGATGACCTCGGCCTCGTCGATCTCGTAGCCCCTGTCGTCGGCCGCCGTCAGGCAGGGTGCGAAGCCGACAGCACAATCGACGTCGGCTGTCCGGCCGCAGACGCGGCAGATGACGTGGTGATGGTTGTCGCCGACCCGGGTCTCGAAGCGGGCCGGTGATCCGGCGGGCTGGATGCGCCGAATGAGGCCTTCGGTCACCAGCATGCCGAGCGCGTCGTAGACCGACTGGCGCGAAATGGCGCCGATCTGAGCCCTGACGATCTCGGCCGCTCTGTCGGCCGTGATATGGGGCTCTCTCGCAACTGCCCGCAAGACCGCCAGTCGTTGGGCCGTGACCTGAATGCCGCGTCGACGAAGAAGATTGGCGGGGTCGGGGGGCACCTGAGAAGATTAGATCCAATATTGGATACAGTCAATCCATTAATCGCCCATGAGCGCTCGCCAGGATCTTGCGTCGATGGCGGGACGTGGCCCAATGCCCCTTCGCGCAGAAGACTGGACTGCCGGACCGCTCCTCTGCCGGCCCGGCTACCGGTGATTGAGCGGCAATCACGCACGTCGTCAGTAGTCGATGCCCTTCCAGTAGTTCGGCGTGTTCACGATCTCCCACTTGTTGGGATTGGCCTGGACGAGGGCGTTGGCCTGCGAGTTCCAGACCGTGGCGTGGCCCACGGCCCCGGTGCCTCCGACATTGTTGTTCTGCACCACCGACTGATCGAGCAGGTAGTTGCTGAATCCGGCGGAGTTCCTGGCGTTAGTGTCCTGCTGGGCCCAGTAGCCGGCGTGCTGGGCATCGTTGGCGGCCTCGGTTGCGTTGAAGTTGGCCGTGGCCTGCGCGCCGATCTGCTTGATCTGGTTCACCCGCATCTGCGCCATGGCGAGCGTCTGTTGATCGTTCTGCTGCTTCTTGGCCACCACCGCGGCATTCTCCTGGTTGATGACCTGCTGGTTCGGCTGATAGGTCTGGAGAATGGCGTTCAGCAGGGCCTTCTCCTTGTCGTCCACCGCCAGCGGCAACAGGGTGTGGTTGAGGATGACGCCGTAGACGCCGTAGTCCGGCGTCGGATCGGTGACGCACATCAGGTCGAGGAAGGCCTGCATGCCCTTGCCATCCGGGTCCATCTGTCCGGAGACCTGGGCACAGTGGTTGCCCGGTGTGTTCGGCATGGGCTTGGCGGCATCGACCTGGATCCGCGCCGGGCCCAGGCCGCCGGACTTGCGCCAGGCCTGGAACAGGTTGACGAACTCCTTGGTGACGTCGCCCCTGAAGGCATACACGACGCTCCCCGGCGTGACGACCGTGTAGTGCGCCGCCGCCATCCTGGCCTGCCAGGCATTGGTGGGGTCGGCCGCGCCCTTGCTCATCCCCAGGCCGATCTGCTCACCGTTCGGGCCCTTCACGACGATGGCGCCCCACCCGCTGTTTGGCTGCACGGTCCACCCGCTCGGGACCGAGAGGCTGGCGGAGTTGTCGGGCGCGGACACCCTGCGCAGTGGGACGGGAGAGCCGGACGTTGAAGCCGGGGTTGGCGCCGATCCGGCGCCGCCCGCCGAGGCGGATGCCGCGGGCGTGCCGCCGGGATGCCAGGCCGCAGAGAGCTGCTGCATCAGGGGGTTCACGGTCTGGCCGAAGCGCTCGGCGGAGTCGGAGACCAGTGCCGCCTCGAACTGGTTGGAGCCGGTCTGCGCGGCGATGACCATGCCGGCCATCTGCCTGTTGCCCTGGGCGTGGTTCACGACGGTGAAGAAGACGCCGGCAGAGTCGGTCCCCTTCACGCGGAAGACCTGGCCCACGCTGGGCCTCTCACCGCAGGCCTGATGAACCTCGCTGAGCACCCTGCCCATCGCGGCAGCCAGGGACGTGGCTCCGTCCACGCGACCGTATTCGATGATGCCTCCCTGCGGCGTCGTCAGGCTGGTCAACCCTCCTTGCGTGGATGCGCCTGCCTGGCTCGAGGCGTTGCATGAACACTGGGCCAGCGCGAAGAACGCGAGCACGATGGCACAAGCTCTCGCTAGACGCATGACGACAACCTCCTCGATGTTCACTGGCTGGCTTGCGGGGCTGGCAGAAGGAGCCAGTAGGCCAGCGCTCCCACGGGCACTCTGGTAAGCCCCGGCCGCGGTGCCAGCTTTCCTTTGAGAAATTCCAGCAGATCCAGGACGACGTTCCGATTGTCGCCGTAGTAACTGTGCCCGAGGGCGTCCATGCTCAGTCCGGACACGTCGATCGTATCGACGCCAGGCATGACGAGCGATCCGCTGCCTCCCTCGCCTGCACGAAGCTCCGTGTGAAACAGCATGTGCGAGGCGACCAGCGCCTGATCGCGCTCGGAGACGTAGAGGGTGATTCGGCTCTGGGGCTTCCGGATCTGCGCCACCAGCTTCGTAAAGGCCGTTCGATCGACGTCCGGCGCGGCAAGCACGAGGCTCTTGAACTTGCTGAAGTTGGCAAAGCGCGAATCGGTCGCGAGCTCGGAAACGGCGGAGAGGAGGGCCCGATTCCCCATGCTGTGCGCGATGAGATGCACCGTCATCGCACCGGAGCGGTCGGCGACGTCCTGGAGGAACTGCTTCAGATCGGCTACCGTCTCCGCGACGTTTTGCTCGTCGGCTGCGTAACCGAGGAGGCTCCCCTTGGACGGCCAGCTGTAGAGGATCGGTGCGCCTTTGAACCCGAAGTCGTACGTCAGCTGCGCCGTCCGAATGGCGGCGTCCTCGAAGCTCACGTTGTAGCCGTGCACGAAGACGAAGGCGTCCTTTGCCGGTGACGCCGAGACCGAACCCGAGACCGCCTTGAAGAAGAGCTCCTTGGGCTCGGGTTCGACCTTCTGCAGAATGATGTGCTTCTCGGAGTCGGCGTGGAACTCCAGCCTCCAGATCGAGGGCCGCTCGATCTCGGCGATGGTGTGCGTCTCAGGAATGCTGACCTCGCATGAGCCATAGGCCAGGCCGCCTGTCTTCGCCCGTGTTCCGAGGTATTGGAGTGAGGGTCCATCCCCCGCCTGCAACCGGTCGGTGGCGTAGAACACGCGGACGAGCGTGAACGGGGAGCTCATGCCGCGCGCGTGGAATTGCGGCTTCAGCGTGAGAGCGAACGTCAAGGTGGCAGCGGACGAAGAGACGAACGCTCGTTCATCCGCTTCGAATCCCGTCGCGGAGGCGTGGACCACGTATTTCCCTGGCGGCAGGAGAATACCGAACAGCGCGAACTCACCGTTCACGTCGGTGGCCGTGTCCGACAGAATCTGATCCGCCGCTCCTGCGACACGGACGTCGACGCGCGCGCCTGTGATCGGCTTGCCGTCCGGAGCGTGAACCGTGCCTCGCAGCGTCACCGCCAGCGGCTGATTCGGCAGGGAAGTTGCCTGAGCCCAGGGCTGCGGGTTCGCCGAACAGAGGAACAACAGCGCAGCGACGATCGTTGACTCACGGCGAAACATGGCAGCCCTTACTGGTAATTCCCGATCAGGACAAACGGCGCCCAGTAGTACGGGTGCGAATAGCCGGCGTCATGTCCCGTGGAGGGCGAAGCCTCCACGGGCTGAACGCCGCGGCCGCTGGCGGCGGCAGGTGACGCGGCGGGTCCGCGCAGGAACGCCAGCTGTGCCTGGCGGAGAGCCTCCGCCTTGCCGTCGGCGGGATTCTTCACCCATCTGGCGTAGAAGTCGCTCATGAGCCGGCTGGTACTCGCGTCGTTGACGTCCCACAGCGTGGCCAGCACGGCCTCTGCGTCCTTCTGCTGGGCGATCATCCCGAGGCTGTCCACCTCGAGGCCGTCGCTCGCCACGTCGCCTTTCGCCGTGCTGCAGGCCGAGAGGGTCAGCAAGCGTGTCCCTCGGAAACTGATGGGGGAGTCCTCGAGCGTCGAGAGCGTGAGCTGATAACCCTGCGGCGACTCGACATCCTCGCCGCCGAGCATCAGGTAGGGCTCCGCGCCGCTTCCAGCCTCCAGGACGAAGTGACTGGCGATATGAACCACGGGATACGTCGTTCCGGCACCGAGTTGCGTCTTCAGTGCCGCCCAGGTGAAGCGCTCGTCGGGCAGGAGAACGCCGTCCATCGGGCCGTGGGACTCGGTGATGGCGGGGTCGTGCGCCACCGCGTCGAGCTCGGACAGCACGCCCGGCAGCGCCGGCAGGCCCCCGTAGCTCTTCGACAGCCCCAACGCGAGCACCCGAAGCCCAGTCTTGCCGACGTCGGCGGTGGGGGTCATGTGCCCGTAGCTCTCGGGCGTGAACAGGACGTTGTTGAACCTCTCGGCCAGGTAGTGGTGCCCATCGTAGAGCGCGGCCATCGGCACGTAACGCATCACGCCGTCGAGCGACCACAGCAGCGTCGGCACGCGGCCCTTCTCGTGGGTCCCCTGCTCGAGGGCGCCGAGCTCGCCGGCCAAGGGAGCGACGACCATCGCATACAGCTCCGCGAGCCGCGGCCGCGGATCGGAGGCCGGCGTGCGCAGTTGGTTCCGCACCTGGAGCACCTTGCCGCGCAGCTCGGCCGGCGTGGCGTTGAGCTCGAACTTCTTGCGGGCCTGGGCCGTGACGACGATGGCGTAGGCGTGCTCGTTGCCGACGAGCAGCCGGATGCCCATCACGTGCGGCCCGAGGGCTGACAACGTGTTCTGCAGCCGGCTGACCTCCGACTTCTCCTTGGCGACCAGCGTGTTGGCATCCTCGCTGCCGGCCTTCTGCGCCAGCTCGGGGAAGATCGTCTTGCGGAAGAAGTCGGACACCTCCCGGTTGGCGGCCTCGATCTTCGTCTCGAGCGACGCCATCCTCGTGTCTTCGTCGGCGGACCGCGCCGTCTTGGCGCGCAGGACCGCGTAGTCCGCGCTTAGCCCCATCAGCGTCATGGCGGTCTTCTCAGGGACCTCGAGGGCGCCCTGCGCCTGCTGCTGCGCAGCGGTCAGGTGCAGGCCCTCCGCCTTGGCCGCCGCGCTGTCGGCGGCGCCGCGCACCACTTCCTTGAGCTCCTGTTCCTTGAGCAGGTCGAGCACCTGTTCCGCCTCGCCGAGCCTGTCCGCCTCCACCAGCAGCTCCGCCAGGATCCGGTAGGTCACAGACTTGGAGAGCGCGAACGCCGTCTGGAGCTCCTTGTCGAGCCCGGAGATGTTCTTCCTGATCTGCTGGTAGGCATTCACGGCCTGCAGTCCGAACAGGATCGCCTCGTCCGGGCGGTGCTCGTTGCGGAAATCG
This sequence comes from uncultured Acidobacteriota bacterium, assembly GCA_963727765.1. Lineage (GTDB taxonomy): Bacteria > Acidobacteriota > Vicinamibacteria > Vicinamibacterales > Fen-181 > FEN-299. Next base: position 43,399 of record CAVSGZ010000006.1, on the reverse strand, counting down.
ATCATGAGGGACGTCTCGATGCCGCCCTCGATGCCCGGATCGTCCGCCGCCTTGGCCAGCGACAACGCCGCCAGCTTCGTGGTCAGTGCGTTGTCCGGTTGCTTGGCCACGGAGTACGCTCTGCCGATGGTGCTCAGAACAAGCGACTGGCCGCGCGTGTCGGCCACCTCGCGATAGATGGAGAGCGCCCGGAACCCGAAATCGAGCGCCTTGTCTGCCTGCAGCAGGTCGAGGTAGACCCGGCTGATGTTGCCGAGCGTCGTCGCCTCGCCGCGGCGGGCGCCGGTGTCGATCCAGATGGAGAGCGCCCGGTTGAAGTACTCGAGGGCGTTTGCGGCCTGATTCGTGTCGGCGTAGGCCCTGCCGATGTCGTTCAGCGCGAGCCCCTCGCCGTTGCGGTTCCCGACCTCGCGCCAGATCGGCAGCGCCTGGTTGTAGTAGTCGAGGGCCATCTGGTGCTGGCCGAGGTCGCGGTACAGCCGGCCGATCTCGTTCAGCGTCAGGGCCTCGCCCTGGCGGGCTCCGAGGCTGCGATGGATCGACAGCGCGCGGGAGTACGCGTCCAGCGCGTTCTGCTTCTGCCCGATCTCCCCGTAGGCGCGGCCCATGTTGTCGAGCGTCATGGCTTCGCCGAGCCGCTGCCCCTCCTGTTGCCAGATCGGCAGCGCCTGGTTCAGATACTCCAGCGCTTCCTTTCCCTGGCCCATGTCCGCGTAGGTCTTGCCGAGATTGTCGAGCGTGGAGGCCTCGCCGGATCGGCCGCTCGCGTCGTGGAGGTTGGGCAGCGCCGTGTCGAGGTGTCGTGCGGCGAGCTGGTCTCTGAGGCTCGTACGCTGCCCGCCCTGTGAATCCCCAGTCCCGCTGTCGATGTCGTGCCAGATCGACAGCGACGCGTTCAACGACTTCAGCGCATCCTGCCGCTGCCCCAGGTTGTTGTAGGCCCGGCCCATGAAGTTGAGCGTGTTGGCTTCCGCCTCCCGAATGCCGAGCGAGCGCCACGTGGGCAGCACCTGGTTGAACAGCGCCAGCGCCTTGGCCTCCTGTCCCATGTCCGTGTAGACTCGGCCCATCGTGCCGAGCGTCGTGGCCTCGGCCATCTCGTTGTGGGCGCGCTGGATGATGGGGAGGGCTTCGTTCAGCCGATCCAGCGCCTTCTGCAGCATGCCGGCCTCGCGGTACAGGTACCCGAGTGCCATGAGCTCGAGCACCTCGTTCCTCGTCTGGTGGCTGGATTTCGCCTCGGAGAGCTTGCGCTCGTGCTGGTCGATCTGGCTGCCTAGCGACGAGGTCTGGGCGACGGCCCTGGCCGGGGACGTCAACAGCCCCATGCACACACAGACTGCCACGAGAACCTTGCCGGCATGGCGCATATGGCCCTCTCGTCCCACCCGTTCACCGCCCGCGCGTCACTTCTTCTTCTTTGGCGCCTCGGATGGACAGGTGCATGTCGAGCCGCCCGCGGTCGTGGCCGTGGCCTTGGCGGCCGACTCGGTCTTGCTCGTGTAGGACGCCGGCAGCGGCTGCACGCTTACCTTCATGGTCGCATACGTCACACCCGGGACGACGCTCTCGGCGCGCGTCTGCAGCGGCACATTCGGGTCCGCATCCTTGGGCACGAGGTACCCCTGCACCATGTCGAGGTTCGGCAGCTCTTTGGCCAGTTCATCGGTGTGCCTGATCGGGAGCATCAGATACTCGCCCGAGACGAGGCCGATGTAGTGGTCTTCGCGATCGGGGTCGTCCATCGACTGCTGGGTGGCCACGGCGGTCGTCAGATTGCCTGACATGAGGAACTTCGTGCGATCTTCCCAGTAGCTCAGCGTCTGGGTAAACGCACTGAGGGCAGGGACGCTGATGGCCGGCAGGCCCACCATGGGCGCCGCCATCTTGGCGCCGGTGATGATGACGTTCAGGGCCTTCACGAAGATCGAAGTGCTGGCCGCCTTCGAGACGTTGACGGCGAGCTTTCCCGTGCCCCGGGTGAGCAGGATCTTGCTAGTGGCCTGCGTCGCCTGCGGCGTCCTGAAGCCCAACTGCTCGAGCGACACCTTGCCCGCCTTGTCCGGGGCAAGCATGGCAATGGCCGTCCACGCCAGTGGCGCGACGATGTTCATGTAGGGATGGATCTGCGTCGTGTCCACGCGCAGTTGGGACGCATGCGTCCCCATGTCGCCGTTGCCCGGGCGGAACTGCGACAGGGCGATGCTGACCGCCACGTCACCGTCGTAATCGAGCAATTCGTCCTTGTCGATGTCGGTGGCGTAACGCCACTTCCTCGCGTCGTTCCTGAAGTGCAGGTACTGCGTCTGGGCGCCGGCTTCGGGAAGCTGGTCCTTCGGCCCCCGCGAGGCGGCCTTCGTCCCGTAGTTCTTGCTGTACGGGTTGACCGAGTCGAAGAAACCGTTCCAGAAATCGTAGGAGTCGTGAGGCACGTCCTCAGCGGGCACCTGCGGCGCCGCGGCCTGCGCCGAGGCGAGTTCGGGGATGAACGCGGCCAGCAGGCCGAGAGCCGAGGCGTCGGTCATGAATTGGCGTCGGGACGCGGACATCGGTCTTCTCCTTCAGAGGACGCTGGAACTCGTGTGACGAGGCGAACAGCGCTCCTGCCAGTCGGCGAGAGTCACTTCGTCTTGTCCCCCGGAATACTGCGAATCGTTATCAGCCCGATCCCCCAGTTGGTCGGGACCTCGCCTGAGAATCCGCGGGTCCCGCCACTGGTCTGATTCAACAACCGTTCCAGGGGCGATCCCGCCCCCGCCGCACCCCGCGAGGCGACGCCTTCGAAGTTGAGCACGTAGGGATCGGGCAGCGGTTGCGCCGTGCTGAGAAGAATCAGGGTGTCGATGCCGTAGGGTGGGCCGATCCGCAGGGCCGGCGCGCCCGGCAGGAGGAACTGGCGCCCGTTATCGGCGGCATTGGGAAACTGGTTCTCGGCGTAGTTGCCCGGGTACAAAAGTGTACCCTTTCCATGACAATCGATGTCCAGGACGTACACCCAGCGTCTCTCTACAACCCGGTCGCTCGACCACAAGGCCATTTTCAGTAGGTCACTTTGGCGCACCGTCGCGTCGGCGGCAAGCGGAGCACCGCCTGATGCCGGGACCAGGGCGAGGGAATAGTAGTCAGAGGTGGATGCCCCGGCGGGGCTGTCTGCCAGATCCAGCCAGCCATGGACCTTCGCCAGCCGCGATGCGAGATTGCTCAGCGCGGCGCCGCCCTCCCCGGGGATGCCCGGGTTGCCAACCGCCACCCATTCGCTGCGCACCGGGTACGAGGATGTCGGGGAACAGCCAGGGCTGTGGCCGGCGCGGCCAGATGCCGGCGGACCGGCCGCGAGCGCGCTCTTGTTGAACCACGCGTAGGCCGGGCCGTTCTCGGTCAGCACGCCGGTCAGCGCGTAATGGGCGTCGGTCAGCCCGGCTGCGGGCAGAACGGCGCTGCTCCCGTCACTGGGCACAAGTGTCGTCGCCAACTCCCGAGGCGGCGGCAGGTTGACCCACAGTTTCGCCCCCGCGGGAAGATGCTGCTTCAGCGCACTGGCCGTCAGTCGCGCGCCCAGGCCGATGGGGGAAGGCGTGCCGCTCTGTTGCAGCGTCCAGCTTGTGCCGTCCCAGCTGAGGACGTGGGTCCACGACTCCTCGGCCGGATCTGACACGGACGCGACTCCGGCGGCTCTGATCTGGACGACTGCGGCGAGGATCTCTTCCTGGGAGAGGTTGGCGGGCCAGTGCCAGACACGCAGCGGCGCCGATTCTGCCGGGCTCCATTTGGTCAACTCGAAGATCTCGCCGGGCGAGACCCTGGCTCCCGAAGGGCTCAGGACCTCGGCCGTGGAGCGGGAGATGCCCTCCAGGCTGGTCACCCGCAGTCGGGTCGTCTGGCCCTTGCTGTCGGGGAGCGTCGAAGTGAATTCGCTCCCGACCCCGATGCCTGAGACGCGGCCGATGTCGAGCCGGACGCCGCCGTCATCGTCTGTTCTGAGCGCCGCGCTGACGACCTTGCCGGAGTCCCTGGCCGTCCCCCCGAAGAGCGGCTGCTGGCGCCGCGCCGGCGTGGCGTCCAGGTCGGGTTCCTGATCGGGGACGTCTCCACCCTCGAGCACGGCCTTCACCCGTTGATAGACGAGAGCGGCGGGAGCGTCCGCCGGCAAGGCCCCGAGGGCTTCGACCAGCGCGGCGGTGAACGCCCCATGCGGCTCGGTCGCCGTCGTCGACAGCGGCATCTCCTTGGCCGTCTGATCCTGCTGCGCAGCCGAGAAGACCAGGGCAGGATTGTCTTCCCGCTCGGTGGGAGCGGGCCGCGGTTGCCCGCTCGGGAGCAGGTCGGGACCCTCAGCGATGTCTCGCGGGTCGAAGGCCAGGCTCCGCTCGCGGTACTTCGCGCCGAGGCCGCGGCTGACGCCGCCGCTGTGGCAGCTGTCGAAGATCACCGTGAGATGGATCCCCTTGTCCAGGGCGGCGTTGAAGATGCGCGTCATCTCCCGGTCGCGGACGTCGAAGCCGCCTTGGTACGCGTCGGCCGGCACCAGCGTGCTGTCGGCGTGCACGTACTCACCGTTCACGAGCACGGTAAGTTTGCGGCCCTTGCTGTTGACGCGCAGGGAGCCGTGGCTGGCGTCGTAGAAGACCACCGTGTCGCCACGCTGCGGCACGTCGACGAGGTACTTCTGCATGGCGGCGAGGATGGCGTCGTGGGTCGTCTGCTCGGGCGGGAGAACGACCACTCCGGGTCTTGGGCTTTTCGGAACAGGGTTGGTCAGCAGCACCACATGGTCCGCCTGGAAGGCGAACTTGGGACTGGTGAGTTCGTCGGCCATCGCGAGCGCGTCGTTGACGGCGCCGTCGAGGTTCTCGAAGGCCCCGAGCTCACAGCGGCCGTAGGTGCAGCCGGGAGGATGTTGGGCCTGGGTACCGGCGGGCTGATAGGTATTGATGCCGATGAGCAGCGCGCGGCGAGCCTGCGCGGTCGCCTGCACCCCGCAGAGGATGCACAGTGAACAGGACAGAGCGACGCAGAACGCCTTCATATGCGCGTCGAACCCCCAATTGTCCGCAGTATAGCGCTCTGCCGGGGGAATGCAATGACACGGCCATCCTGCCCCCGTTCTTGTCGTTTCGCGAGGAATGCTACAGACTGATCGGGAGACCGCCTCCCGCCCATGCCGCCACGTGCCTCCCACGATTCGGGCGTTGCTCCAGCCACCTGGGCCAGCGTCCGCTCCCGCGCCGCGCGCGTCGGCCGCTACTGGCTGCCAGTCCTGGCCTGGGCCGCGGCCATCTTCGTCGGGTCGGGAGATGTTCTTTCGTCGAGCAACACCTCGTTGTTTCTGGAGCCGTTGATCCGCTGGGTGCTGCCGAAGATGCCCGAAGCGACCCTCGGGACGATCATGGCGGTGATTCGCAAAGGCGGCCACCTCACTGAATACGCGATCCTGGCCGCGCTGTGCTGGCGCGCCCTGCGCAAGCCGATGAGAGGCGACGCTCGCCCGTGGAGTTGGACAGACGCCTCTCTCGCCCTGACGCTCGCCGCGATCTATGCGGCCTCCGACGAACTCCACCAGATGTTCGTGCCGTCCCGGACGGCTTCGGCGTGGGACGTCCTGCTGGATGCCTGCGGTGCCGCAGTCGGCCTCGCGATCATCTGGAACCTCCGGCGGACCGCGGAGGCGAAGTGACGCCCGCCAACCTCGCGGCGCTCCGCCCGGGATCTCGCGTAAACCGCCGCCTCCTGGCGGCGCTCGCCTTGATTTGCGTCCTGAGCGTGCCCGCCTTCTGCACGGGCTTCCTCACCGACATGGACGCCTACGCGCAGCCGGCCGACAAGCTGCTGCGCGGGGGCGTGCTCTACCACGACACGCTCGACACCAAGCCGCCGCTGATCGTGCTGCAGTACGCGCTCATCTTCTGGCTGGTCGGCTCGACGAGTCTCGCCGCCGTCAAGGTCGTGACCATCGCCGTCCTCATCGCCTCAGCGCTGATCCTCCGGCGCATTCATGCGGCTCTCGTCCCAAACTCGCCGAACGCGGATCTGGTCGTCCTGCTGTTCGTCCTCGCGAGCTTCGGCGGGTGGGGCGGTGACTTCCTGTCGTCCAGCACGGAGATTCCGGCGAACCTGTTCATCCTGCTCGGCGTCTGGGGGCTCGTCGGCGACGACTTCGCGTATCGGCCGGGGCGGCTCGTGCTGGCCGGCATCAGCCTCGGCGTCGCGTTCCTCTACCGCTATCACGCCGCCGCGGCGCTTGTCGCGTACGGCCTGCTGCTCGCTCTGCGCCGGCGCCAACTCCCGAAGGTCGTGCCGCGGGCCGCGGCGGTCGGCGCGGGATTTCTGGTTCCCATCGCCGCGCTCGTCGCCTACTTCGTCGCCACCGGCCACCTCGACGACCTGCTGCTCCACGTGAGGTACGTCGTCTTCTACATGCGAGGCGCGGAAATCTACTGGCCCGCGGCCAGCCTGCGAATGCTGACCGGCGTGGCCACGCTCTTCCAGTTGCTGCTGCTGGCGGGACTCGGGGTCGCAGGTATCGTTCGCCGCCGGCTGTTCTCGAGGCAGAACGTCTTCCTTCTCTTGTATCTCGGCTTCTCGCTGCTCACCTTCGGCCTCGGCAGCCGCTTCTACGGGCACTATCTCATCGCGTCGATCCCGCCGCTGGCGTTGCTCGCGGCGGCCCGGCTCTCGAGGGCACCGGAGGCCGCGCCGCCGCCGGGGCGGCTCGGACGCCTTCTCCGCGGCTACGAGCGCCGCGCGGTCGCCTTCCTGGCCGTCCAGGTCGCGGTCTTCTGGGTGATCAACCTGGCGTACTACGTCACACGGTCGCCCGAGCCGCAGTACCCGGACCTCGCGCGGATCGTCCGCGCCGAGACGACGCGCGATGACCGGATCTTCGTGTGGACGACGAAGACGCACCTGCTGCTGGCGGTGGACCGGACCTATGCAACGCGGTTCATCTCGAACGATTTCCTCGTGGGGCGGATGTACGGCACCCGCCACCGCGAGCCCGGCGAGACGGCGGCGTCGGCATGGGAGGCGTCGGTGAAGGAACTGTGGCCGGTCCTGATGTCAGACCTCAACGCCGCCCGGCCGAAGCTGATCGTCGACGACACGCCCGACAGTTCAGCCTTCACCCTCGATCACTATCCGCCGCTTCGCGCCTTCGTCGAGCAGGGCTACGGCCCGTGCGTCCGGGCGGACGGATTTTGCGTGTACACGAGGAAGGCACGGTAGTCCACGCGACGGACGGCGGCGGACCGGGACGCGCGGCCCGGCTCACTGTCCCTCGCGCTCGAACCGGCCGAACTGGGCCAGCAGCCAGGTGTCCGGGTCGAAGACGATGTCGAGCGGCTCCTTGTCGAGGCGGAAGGTGAACGTCTGCGCGCGCTGGGTGAGCCGCACGGTCTCCACGCGGGCGGCCGACGAGCGGTCGGTCACGATTCCAATGTCGAGCGGCGTGTCGAACACGGTCGCCGAAGTCTGCGCCTGTTCGAGGCGCAAGGTCAGCACGCCGTTGGCGTAGGACCAGCGGCCCTGGATGAGCGGCTGGCCGGGGGCGTAGATCCACTCCCTGAAGAACGGCTCGAGCTTCTGGCCCGAGATCTCTTCCATCACGCGGCGGAAGTCGACGGTCCGCGCGTTTCCGTTCCTGAACTTCGCGTAGTAGGCCTCGAGCCCTTTCCAGAACGTTCCGTCGCCGACCTGGTGCCGCAGCATGTGCAGCACCCACGCGCCCTTCTGGTAGCTGTTGGTGGAGAGGATGTTGTCGAGCGACGGGCTTGCCGGCGTGACCACGGCTCCTGCCGGGTTCCTTCGGAAGTACGCGATCACCTGGTCGCGGTCGCGTCGCATGCCCTGCGCCAGCGCATCGCGGCCGGCCGTGCGTTCATCATAGAGATGCGTCAGGTAGGTCGCGAACCCTTCGCTGAGCCAGGTGTCGTCCCAGTCCGCCTCGGTGACCGAATCGCCGAACCACTGGTGCGCGATCTCGTGCGCGAACAGATCGCCGTTGCGTCCCTGGCCGGTTACGGCTCGCTCGGCGTAGAAGATCGCGCTCGAGTTCTCCATGCCGCCGTAGCGCGTCTTCGACTGCACGTTGGCGAGCTTCTCGTACGGGTAGGGGCCGATCTGCTGCGAGTAAAGCCGCATCGGTCCCAGGGCGAGACGGAAGTCGGAGAAGCCGGGATCGCGTTCGGTCGCGTAGATCCAGCTCTGCACCGGCGCGCCGCCGACTTCGCCGATGGTCTCGACGGCGAAGCGCGCGACGCCGATGACCATGGTGTAGGTCGTGATCGGCACGGCCTCGCGGTAGCGCGTCAGCCGGCGGCCGCCTGAGAGGCTGCTCGTCTCGACGAGCGCACCCGGCGCGACGACCTGGTAGGCCTCGGGCGCGGTGACGACGAACTCGCACGCTGCCTTGTCGTACGGGTGGTCGACGGTCGGCAGCCAGTGCCGCGCGCGGTCCGGGAAGTTGTCGCCGAAGAAGACCGGGTCGCCGTCGCGGTTGCGCCCGACGATGAGGCCGTCGGCCGGCGTGCCGGCGTAGCGGACGGTGAGTCGGCGGTGGTCGCCCACCCGCGCGGGCGCACCGAGATCGATTCGAAGCCGGTTCTTCTCGTGCGCGTAGGCGAGTGGCTGGCCATCGCTCGTGACCTGCTCGACCTTCATGCCGGTCTGGCCGTCGGGCGACGGGCCGACCAGGTCCAGCCACACCTCTCGGACGCCCTCGGCCTTGACGGCGATCTCGATGTCGGCCTCGCCTGAAATCACCGAGGTGCCGTCCTTCAACTCGAGGCGGAACACGTAGCCCAGGACATCGATGCCCGGTTGACGGGGATACGAATCGGCACGGACAGGCAGGGCGTGCGCGGTGAGGAACGCCGTGGCGACGAGCAGGAGGACGACGGACCGCCGGACGACACGGATGGACATCTGATGACTCCGGATAGCGGCGCGGCAGCAGGCTGACGCCGTGTCGGCAGTATAATCGCCGCGTAAAGGGACGTGGGTCCCATCCCACACTTGTTCGAGGAGATCCGCCATGCGCGCTCTGTCTCACGTGCGTCGCTCGGTGCTCGTCCTCTGCCTGCTCGTCGTGGCCGTTCCCGTCCTCGCGCAGTCGCCCCAGGGCATCGGAGGACAGCCGCCGTTCCAGCCGCAGGTCGGGCAGCGGGGCAAGGACGTCGTCTGGGTGCCTACGCCGCAGGAGCTGGTGAACAAGATGCTCGACATGGCGCAGGTGACGCCACAGGACTTCGTAATGGACCTCGGTTCGGGTGACGGGCGCACGGTCATCACCGCGGCCAAGCGCGGCGCGCGCGCCTTGGGCATCGAATACAACCCCGACATGGTGGAGCTGTCGAAGCAGAACGCAGCCAAGGCGGGCGTGAGCGACCGTGCCGAGTTCATGAAGGCCGACCTCTTCGAGACCGACCTGTCGAAGGCCACCGTGATCACGCTCTTCCTGCTGCCCGACATCAACCTGAAGCTGCGGCCGAAGATCCTGGAGCTGAAGCCCGGCACGCGCGTCGTGTCGAACACGTTCATGATGGAGGACTGGACGCCGGACGATACCCAGAGCATCGAGGGGGACTGCGTCTCGTGGTGCACCGCTCACTTCTGGATCGTGCCGGCCGAGGTCGGCGGCCGCTGGACGTGGCCCGGCGCCGAGCTGACGCTGGAGCAGACGTTCCAGATGGTGACGGGGACGCTGCAGATCCGCGGCGGCAACACGGAGACCGCGGGCGGCCGGCTGCGCGGCGATCGGCTCAGCTTCACCGCCGGCCCCACGACCTACACCGGCACGGTGAACGGGACGACGATCGACGGCACGGCGACGACCGGCTCGAGCAGCGTGAAGTGGACGGCGACCCGGGTCTCGAAGTAGCTGAACTTCGCCGCCGCGACTCTCGTCTCAGGTGATCGAGGGGGACCATCATGCCCGAGGAGCGCACGTGGTGGGAGTCGATCAAGGTGGAAGGCGGCGATCTGCTCGAGAAGGTGAGGAGCCTCATCCGTGAGGGCAACGTCCGGCGGATCGTGATCCGCCAGGGGGACGCCGATCGGCCGGTCGCCGAGTTCCCGCTGACCGTGGGCGTCGTCGGCGCGGTGGCGGCGCCGGTCCTCGCGGCGGTGGGCGCGCTGGCGGCGCTGCTGACCAACTGCACGATCGAGGTGGAACGCGTGGCGCCGGCCGACTCTGGAGCCCCACCGGTCCAGAAACCCGCCGACGCGCCGAAGTCCGACACGCCAAAGTCCGACGCGGCGTAGACCGCCGCCCGGCCGCGCGTCTGTTCCGCGGCGCGGTAATGGGCTACTGTTACTGGTGGGCCGCGCAAACGTCCCGCGGCCCGCACAGGAAGGAGCCCGCTGCCCGTGAGCCCACTGACACTCGAACCCCTGCCCGGCTATCACGCCTTTTCAGGGCCGGTCGTCCTCGTCATCATGGACGGCGTCGGCCTTGGGAAGCGCGACGAGTCGGACGGCGTGTTCCTGGCGAACACGCCGGAACTTGACGCCTTGCTGGCCGAACCGTTGTGCACGACGCTCAAGGCGCACGGCACGGCGGTCGGGCTGCCGTCCGACGACGACATGGGGAACTCGGAGGTGGGGCACAACGCGCTCGGGGCGGGGCGCGTGTTCGCGCAGGGCGCGCAGCTCGTGAATCGGGCCATCGAGTCGGGCGACATCTTCCGCGGCGCCGCCTGGCAAGAGGTCATGGCCCGGGCGCAGGCCGGAGGCACGGTCCACTTCATCGGCCTGCTGTCGGACGGCAACGTCCACAGCCACATCCGTCACCTGTTCGCGCTGCTCGACCGGTGCGCGGAGGAAAGGGTGCGCCGGGTGCGCGTCCACGCGCTGCTCGACGGGCGCGACGTGGGCGAGCGCAGCGCGCTCACCTACCTCGACGCGCTCGAGGCCGAGCTGGCGCGGCTCAACGCGGGCGGTGGGCGCGACTACCGGATCGCGTCGGGCGGCGGCCGGATGGTCACCACCATGGACCGCTACGGCGCCGACTGGTCGGTGGTCGAGCGCGGGTGGAAGGCGCACGTGCTCGGCATCGGCCGCGAGTTCGCGTCGGCGCGCGAAGCGGTGGAGACCTGCTACCGCGAGGATCCCGGGAGCACGGATCAGTACCTGCCGAGCTTCGTCGTGGCGGCGGGCGGGAAGCCCGTGGGCACGATCCAGGACGGCGACGCCGTCGTGTTCTTCAACTTCCGCGGCGACCGGGCGATCGAGATCTCGAGAGCCTTCGAGGAGCGCGAGTTCCATGAGTTCGATCGTGTCAGGTGCCCCGACGTGCTCTACGCGGGCCTGATGCAGTACGACGGCGACGCGCAGATTCCGGCGCGGTTCCTGGTCGAGCCGCCGGCGATCGAGCGCACGATCTCGCAGTACCTGTGCGCGGCGGGCGTGACGTCCTACGCGATCTCCGAGACGCAGAAATTCGGCCACGTCACCTACTTCTGGAACGGCAACAACTCCGGCTACGTGGACGAGCGCTTCGAGACCTACGTCGAGATTCCGTCCGACAAGGTGGTCTTCGACCAGCGGCCCTGGATGAAGTCGGCCGAGATCACCGACGCGGTCATCGGGGCCGTCCGAGCCGGGCGCCACAAGTTCCTCCGGCTCAACTACCCCAACGGCGACATGGTCGGCCACACGGGCATCGTCGCGGCCATCCGGATCGCCGTCGAATCGGTCGACCTGGGCCTGCAGCGGCTCGTGCCGGTCATCCGCGCGGCCGGCGGCGTGCTCGTGGTCACGGCCGACCACGGCAACGCGGACTGCATGTTCACGGTGAAGAACGGCCGGCGCGAGGCGATGGTGGCGCACACGCTGAACCCGGTGCCGTTTGTCGTGAAGGACTTGTCGGGCGCCAACCGGTGGGCGCTCGCCCCGGTTCCCTCCCCGGGCCTGAGCCACGTCGCGGCCACGCTGCTCGCGCTGCTCGGCTTCCAGAAGCCGGACGACTACGATCCGGCGCTCCTCGAGTTGGCGCAGGCCTGAAGGCCTGCGCTATCTGTCGATCGTCGGCAACCCTGTTGGGGCCTCCTGTAGGGCGGGGCGTTAGCCCCGCCGAGCGTGTGGCCGGGATGCATAATCATGCACGCTATCGTATAATTATGCCTTCACGAACGTACGTGTGAGCGGAGGTCCGTCGATGAAGGTGCCCCCCGGTCTCGAGCAGTTGTGGTCGATGCGGTCCGCGGCCGGTCCGGCCTGGACGCGCGGCCTGGACGACGACGTGGTGCTCAGGTTCGCGGCGCGCGACCCGAGACTGCCGCGGGCCATCGCGGCGGCGGCCGACGCGCGCTCGAAACTGGCCGCGTCCCACGGCGATTTGATTGGGATGCCGGAGCGGGACCTGTGTCGGCGACTGCAGGCGCGCATCCTGAACTTCTACCCGGCGCCGAGCATCAACCCGTACGTGCCCATCGCCGCCGCCGGCCCGTGGATCGTCACCACGCACGGCGCGGTTCTTCACGACTCGGGAGGCTACGGCATGCTCGGCCTGGGCCACGCGCCCGCGGCCGTGCTCGAGGCGATGAACCAGCCGCTGCCGATGGCGAACGTCATGACGCCCTCGTTCAGCCAGTTCGGGCTGACCGAGCGGCTGACGCGCGAGATTGGCCGGAGCCGGGGGGCCTGCCCGTTCGGCCGGTTCGTGTTCCTCAACAGCGGGTCGGAGTCGGTCACCTTCACCTGTCGGGTATCGGACATCCACGCCCGGACGATGACGGTTCCCGGCGCGCGGCATGCCGGCAAGGCGGTGACGCGCCTGGCGGTGATGGAGGGGTTCCACGGCCGCACGGAGGGGCCCGCGCGCCTGTCGCATTCCTGCCGGCCGGCGTACGACAAGCACCTGGCGTCGTTTTGCGGGAACGATTCGACGGATCTTCGTCCCAATCAACGACGTGCCGGCGCTCGAGCGGGCCTTCGACCAGGCGGACCGCCGGGGCGTGTTCATCGAGTCGGTCTTCCTCGAGCCGGTGATGGGGGAGGGCGTGCCAGGCCTGGCGCTCAGCCGCGAGTTCTACGACGCCGCCCGCGCGCTCACTGTGCAAACCGGGTCGCTGCTCGTCGTGGACTCGGTGCAGGCGGCCTTCCGCGCGCACGGCTGCCTGTCGATCGTCGACTACCCGGGCTTCGAGTCGTGCGCGCCGCCCGACATGGAGACGTATTCGAAGGCGCTCAACGCGGGCCAGTATCCGCTGTCGGTCATCGCGCTGACCGACGAGGCGGCCGCGAAGTACGTCACCGGGCTCTACGGCAACACGATGACCGGGAACGCGCGCGCGATGGAAGCCGCGTGCGCCGTCGTGGACGCGATGACCGACGAGCTGCGCGCGAACATCCGGGATCGCGGCGCCGACTTCGTGCGCGCGCTCGGGCACCTGGCGGACGAGTTCCCCGGGGCGATCGACCGGGTGGTCGGAACCGGCCTGATGGTGAGCGCGATGCTGAACCCGTCGCGCTACCGGGTGCTCGGCGAGGACGGCTTCGAGCACTATCTGCGCACGCACGGCATCGAGATGATCCACGGCGGCGAGTGCGGCCTGCGCTTCACGCCCGCCTTCGACATCACGCGCGAGGAGATCGAGTTGATCGTCTCGGTCGTCCGCCGCGGACTGAGAGAGTTGGCGCCCCTGGCTTGAGCCCTGAGCCCTGAGCCCTGAGCCGATATAATCGTGGGGATGCGCTACGACTTCGACGCGGTTCTGGATCGGCGCGGGACGCACTCGCTCAAGTGGGACCGCTGCCTGGTGGACTTCGGCCTCCACGACGTGATCCCGATGTGGGTGGCGGACATGGACTTCGCCGCGCCGCCCGCGGTTGTGGACGCTGTCACGCGCCGGGCGGCGCACGGCGCCTACGGGTATGCGTCGGTTCCGGAGTCGATGTGGGCGTCCGCGATCGACTGGCTGCGGGCGCGGCACGGGTGGACGGTCGAGCGACAGTGGCTCAGCCGCGCGCCCGGCGTCGTCCCCGCTCTGAACCTGTGTGTCAGGGCGTTCACCGAGCCCGGTGACGCCATCCTCGTCCAGACGCCGGTCTACTATCCCTTCTTTCATGCCGTCGAACGCAACGGCCGCCGTTTGGTGCGGAACCCGCTCGTTGCCGAGGGCGGCCGCTACCGGATGGACCTCGTCGATCTCGAGCGTCGGATTGACGAGCGCACACGCCTCCTGATTCTGTGCAGCCCCCACAATCCTGTCGGCCGCGTGTGGACGCGCGAGGAGCTCGAGCAGCTCGGCGAGATCTCGCGTTCGCCGGAACCTGCTCGTGCTCTCCGACGAGATCCACATGGACCTGGTGATGCCGGGACACCGGCACGTGCCGCTGGCGTCGCTTTCGCCGGCGCTGGCCGAGCGGACGATCACGCTGCTGGCGCCCACCAAGACGTTCAACATCGCCAGCCTCAACATGTCGCTCGTCGTTGCCGGCAACGCCGATCTGCTCGCGCGCTACGAGGCCGAGTTCAACGCCGCCGGGCTGACGATCGCCAGCCTGTTCGGCACGGTGGCCCTCGAGGCCGCCTACAGGCAGGGCGCCGAGTGGCTGGACCAGCTGCTCGAGTACCTGGCGGGGAACATCGATTTCGTCGAACGCTTCATCTGCGATCGGCTGCCGGAGCTTCGCTTCATCCGGCCGGAGGGGACCTACCTCGCGCTCATCGACTGCCGGCAGCTCGGGATGGCGCAGCAGGAGCTGGACGAGTTCTTCCTCCGCACGGCGCGCGTCTACTTCGACAGCGGCGCGTGGTTCGGCGAGGAATCGGCGGGCTTCGAGCGAATCAACCTCGCGTGTCCGCGAGCGACGATCGCCGAGGCGCTGGCACGGATGGAGAAGGCCATCAGGCACCGTCCGACGGAGGGGAGCGATACGATCAGGCTCGTCCCGCCGCCGCCGCGATGACGGCGGCCACCGACTCGGGGCGCGTCACCTCCTGCCAGGTACTCCGCCGGCCTGAGCGTGCCGCCCATGAACACGCGGGGATTGCGGTAGCGCATGCGCCCCTCGCGGGGCTCGAGGCTGGCAAAGTGCAGTTCGCTCGCGCCGCACGCGGCGCTGATGCGTCCCACGTTGCGTGCCGTGATGCCGCCGCCCGGCATCACGATGATCCGGCCCGCCGCCCGCCTGACCAGCTCGACGATCAGGTCGAGCCCCTCGAGCACGCTCGGCTCCTGCCCGGAGGTCAGCACCCGCTCGACGCCGAGGGCGATGAGCGTATCGAGCGCTTCGAACGGGTCGCGCGTGACGTCGAAGGCGCGATGAAAGGTGACTGAAAGCGGGCGGGCGAGCGCAATCAGCTCCGCGGTCCGTTCGCGATCCACGGTGCCGTCGGGATTGAGCAGCCCGAACACGACGCCGTCGACGCCCATCGCCTTTGCAGCCAGCAGGTCCTCGCGCATCACGGCGAACTCGGTGCCGGTGTAGCAGAAGTCCCCGCCTCGGGGCCGCACCATCGCCATGACGGCGATGCGCAGCCGCTCGCGCGCGACGCGAATGGTTCCGTGGCTGGGCGTGAGGCCGCCTTCGAGCAGGTCACTGCACAGCTCCACGCGATGCGCGCCCCCTTCCTGCGCCGCCATCGCCGCCTCGGCCGAGTCCACGCACACCTCGAAGATCAGGCTCATAGGCGCACATGGTAACCGATCCCTCCAAACCGGCTGCCGCCAGCGATATAGTACACATGCCCCGCGGCGCCCATGCTGCGGGGACAACTGCCTGCACACGGCTCTGGAGTTCACGATGCGCAAGATGGCATACGCGGTCCTCGTCCTGGCCCTCGCCGGCCAGGTGCTGCTGCTGGGCGCGGCCCAGGTCGTCCCCACGCCGGAGTCGGTCATCGGCTTCAAGCTCGGCGCGGACAACAAGCTGGCCACCTACGACCAGTCGATCGCCTACCTGAAGAAGCTCGCCGCCTCGAGCCCGCTCATCAGGGTGATCGAAGCCGGCCGCACCACCGAGGGGCGGACGATGTACTTCGCGCTGGTGTCGAGCCCGGCGAACCTCGCCAACCTGGATCGGCTTCGTGAGATCAACCAGAAGCTGGCGCACCCGCAGGGCCTGACCGACGCTCAGGCCCGGGCGCTCGCGCGCGAGGGCAAGGCCTTCGTGCACCTCGACGGCGGCTGTCATGCCACCGAGGTCGCCGGCGCGCAGATGATCCCTCAGCTCGCCTACGACCTGGTCACCAGGGCGAACGATCCGGTCATCCAACAGATCCTCTCTGACGATGTGGTGATGCTCTGGCCGACGATGAACCCGGACGGGCAGCAGATGGTGGCCGAGTGGCTGGCGAAGAACGCCGGCACGCCGTACCGAGGAGTCGCCGCTTCCTCGCCTCTACCAGGAGTACGTCGGCCACGACAACAACCGCGACGGCTACATGGACAACATGATCGAGTCGCGGGTGCTCGAGCACTTCTGGCGCCAGTGGGAGCCGGACATCATTTACGTATTCCACCAGACGGCGCCCTTCCCGACGCGCATCTGGCTGCCGCCGTTCTCCGAGCCGGTCGGCCTGCACGCGCCGCCGATCATCTCGCGCGAGATCAACATGATCGGCATGGCCATCGCGCAGGGGCTCGACGAGCGGGGCCAGGTGGGCGCCACCCACATGGGCTCCTCGTTCGACGCCTGGTACCCGGGCTACGTCGACTACGCGCCAGCCTTCAAGAACATCCCCGCCTTCTGGACCGAGACCGCAGGCAACCAGGCCGCTCCGCGTGAGTACACGATCGACGATCTGCCGTCGGCCTACCGCGATCTGAGGCCGCAGAGCCTCTACTCGAGCCCGTGGCCGGCCGGCTGGTGGCGGCTGGCCGACGCGGTGGGCTACGACGAGACGGCGGCGCTCTCCACGCTCGAGTACGCCGCGAAGTACAAGGACGAGCTGCTCTACAACCACTACCAGGCGGGGCGCGACCAGATTGCAAAGGGCCGGACCTCAGCGCCCTACGCCTACGTCATCCCGCAGAAGCAGCGCGATCCGGTCGCGCCGGTCGAGATGCTGCGGCGCCTGGCGTTCGGCGGCGTGCGCGTCTCGCAGCTCACCGCGCCTGCCACGATCGACGGCGTGGACTACCCGGCGGGCACGTGGATCGTCCCGGCCGACCAGGAGTTCGGGGCGCTGGCGCGCGAGGTGCTCGACGTCCAGCGGTACCCGGATCTGCGTCAGTACCCCGGCGGCCCGCCGCTTCGGCCCTACGATGCCGCCGGCTGGACGCTGCCGCTGCAGATGGGCGTGGAGGTGGCGTATGTCTCCAAGCCGCTCGGTGACGACGTGCGCGCGAAGATGGCGCCGCTCGGGGTCTCTGTGCCGGCTCGGACGAAGGCCACGCCGTACAACATGACCGAACCGAAGGACGCGGCGCCGTTCGACAGCGTGCCCGGCGTCGGCTTCGACTCGAGCCCCGCGGCCGCGGCCATCGTCCCGCTGCCGGGCGCCATCACCGGCTCCGGGCCGGTCCTGCTCGTCAACCCGGCCGAGAACAACGCCTATCGCGCGATCAACCGGGCCTGGAAACAAGGGGCCACCGTCGGCGTGGTGCGCGCGTCGGACGGGGTAGGACGGCGCTTCGCGATCAGCGGGCTGAGCGAATCGGTGCAGGCGGCGCTCGTCAAGGACCTCGCGCTGGTCGCCGAGCGAACGATAACCTCCGGCGAGCCGCTTGCCAAGCCGCGGATCGGGTTGTTCGAACCGTGGTCGGGCAGCATGGACGAGGGATGGACCCGGTGGCTGCTCGAGCAGTACGGGTTCGAGTTCGTGCTCGTCCATCCCGAGGACTTCAAGACGCCGCTCCGGGACCGCGTGGACGTGCTGCTGCTGGCGGATGATGTCCGGATCCCGATGGCGGGCGGGAGCGGCGGGCGCGGCGGCACGCGCGGGCAGGCAGGTGGAGCGCCGGCCGGGATGCCGCCCCAGGTCGGCGGGCAGCGCGGCGGGGAAGTCCGTGCGGTCCGACCCGAATACGCGTATGCGCTGACGCCGGCCGACCTCCAGGCCTTCGAGGCGTTCGTCCGCGGCGGCGGCACGCTGGTCTGTTTCAGCAGCGCCACGCGGTTTGCCATCCAGCAGCTCAAGCTGCCGGTGAAGAACGTCGTCGAGGGGCTGAGGCCGGAGGAGTTCTTCCTGCGAGGGTCGATCGTCGAGGTGAGGCCGGACCTGTTGCACTCGGTGATGGCCGGCATGCCGGCGCGCGCCGCCGTCTTCGTCGATGGCAGCCCGGTGTTCGACACGCTGGAGGGCTTCACGGGCACGGTGCTGGCGCGGTATGCGGAGACCGGATCGCCGCTGCTCTCCGGCTATCTCATCGGCGAGAAGTATCTGCAGGGCAAGGCGGCCGCCGTCGACGTCTCGCTGGACCGCGGCCACGTGATCCTGCTGGGCTTCAGGCCGCAGTGGCGCGGTCAGTCGTTTGGGACCTTCAGGGTGGTGTTCAACTCGGTGCTCTACACGGCCGCGCGATGAGCGTGCGGCCGCGTCAGCCGGTCGTGTGTAACCTCCCGGCTGGTTTCCGTCAGGAACATGCAAGCGGACATTCCGCAAGGGGTTAGAGGAAGACGCGTGCCGGGGATGAGGTACAATGCAGGGTCCCCTTTGCCGATGGATATGCCACTGAACATCGTCGCTCGCGCCCTGGTCGTCGTGCTGCTCGCGGCCCCCTTGGCGGGCTGCTCGGTCGTCAAGCACAGTGCCATCAACATGGTCGGCGATGCGCTGGCGGATTCCGGCTCGACCTTCGCCAGCGACGACGACCCGGAGCTCATCGCGGCGGCCGTTCCGTTCGGCCTGAAGACGTACGAATCGCTGCTCGCCGACTCGCCGCACCACAAGGGGCTGCTGTTTGCCGCCTGCAGCGGCTTCACGCAGTTCTCCTACGCGTTCGTCCAGCAGGAGGCCGACTTCATCGAGGCCCAGGACCTGCAGAAAGCGACGGCCGAGCGCGCCCGCGCCAAGAAGCTCTACCTGAGGGCGGTCGGCTACGGCATGCGCGGCTTCGACGAGGAGATCCCGGGGTTCAGCGAACGCATCCTCAAGGACCCGGATGCCGCGCTGGCGAAGACGACGAAGAAGCACGTGCCGCTGCTGTATTACACAGGCGCGGCCTGGGCCGCCGCCTTTGCCATCGACGTGACCGACTCGGAGCTGTCGGTCCACCAGACGGCGATGGAGAAGATGCTGCGGCGCGCGCTCGCGCTCGACGAGACGTGGGAACTGGGGTCGATCCACGACTTCTTCATCTCGTGGGAGGCGGGGCACGCCTCGGCCGGCGGTTCGATGGACAAGGCGCGGGAGCACTACGCGCGCGCCATGCAGATCTCGGCCGGCGCGCGCGTGTCGCCGATGGTGTCGTACGCCGAATCGGTGCTCGTGCCCGAACAGAAGAAGGCGGAATTCGAGAAACTGCTGAACGAGGCGCTGGCCGTCGACCTCAGCAAGACACCGCCCGAGCAGAAGCTGGCCAACGTGCTGGCGCAGCGCCGGGCCAAGTGGCTGCTGTCGCGGGAAGACGAGCTGTTCTAGTCGCCGCGCCGCCTCTCAAGGGGACGGCCTACATCTGGAGTACGTAGGCCGGGTCCACATCTGGATACGTAGGCCGGGCCTTCAGGCCCGGCAATGGAGATTGCGGAACATGATGCCGAAAGCCGATTGCCGTCGTTCGCCCTGGGTGGCGTTTGTCGTAGGCCTCGCCCTCTTCGCCGTCGTGTGTGTCTTCCCGTCGCCCGCCTCCGCGCAGACCGTGACGATCAAGATGGCGACGCTCGTGCCGACCAACTCGTCCTGGTTCCTCGTCCTCAAGGAAGTCGCCGACAAGTGGAACAAGCTGTCGAACGGCCGCGTGCGGGTGATCCTCTACGGGGGCGGGACCAAGGGTGACGACCCGGAGGTCGTGCAGGCGATGCGGCTCGGCGAGCTGCAGGGCGCGGTGCTGACGGCGGTTGGGGTGGCGGAGATCGAGAAGTCGGTCTACGCGATCAGCATTCCGATGGCCTACGACTCGTACGAGGAAGCCTACTACGTCCTCGACAAGATGAGACCTCGGCTCGAGGCGGCGATCGAGGCCAAGGGGTTCGTCGTGCTGAACTGGGCCGATGCCGGATGGGTCCAGTTCTTCAGCACCAGCCCGGTGACCACGCCCGACGACATGAAGAAGCTGACGCTGTTCCAGTGGGCCGGCGACCCGAAGTCGCTCGAGATCTGGAAGGCCGCCGGCTTCAAGGTGCGCCCGGCCGCGGTCAGCGATCTGCCGATGGGCCTGTCCACGGGCCTGTTCCAGGCCTGCTCGCTCTCGCCCCAGGTGGCGCAGATCGGGCGCTACTACGAGCGGGCGAAGTACATGACCGACCTCAAGTGGGCGCTGCTGCTCGGCGCGACGGTCATCAAGAAGGACACGTGGGCGCAGGTGCCGGCCGACATCAGACCGGCGCTGCTCAAGGCGATGAAGGAAGCGGGCGACAAGCTGCAGGCCGACATCCGGCAGAACACCGACAAGGACATCGCGGCGATGAAGAGCGCCGGCCTGACGGTGATGCCGGTGGATGCCCGGGCGAAGGATCTGTGGCTGAAGACCGCCGAGAGCGCCTACGGCAAGCTCCGCGGCGAGTTCGTGCCGGCCGACGCGTTCGACGAGGCGATGAAGTACCGCGACGAGTATCGGAAGCTGCACGCCGCCGCTCCGAAGAAGTAGCCGGACCCCCACCATGATCGACACGACACCGGAATCGACTGCCGCGGTGGGCGGATGGCCGACGAGGATCGCCAAGGGGCTCGAGGAGACGATCCTCACCGCGACGCTCGCGCTGGTGACCATCCTGCTGCTCTTCGATGCCATCGGCCGCCCGCTGGGCGGGTTCCACGTCCCGGGCAAGGACGAGTACGTCAAGCAGTTGACGCTCTGGCTCGCGTTTGTCGGAGGCCTGGCGGCGGCGATGCAGGGCAAGCACTTGACGCTCTCGACGTCGGAGTTCTTCGGCGGGGGGAGGGCGAAACGGCTGTCGCGCCTCTTCGCGTTCTCGGTGGCGGGAGCCGTCGTCGCCGTCCTTGGCAAGGGCGCCCTCGACATCGTCCTCGTCCACCGCGCGAATCCGGACGTCGGCGCGCTGCCCATCGGCATCCCGGAATGGGTGTCCGAGTCGATCATGCCGCTGGCGCTGGCGCTGATGGCGCTGACGTTCGCCTACAAGGCGTCGGACAAGTGGTGGGGACGGGTGGTCGCGTTCCTGGCGATCCCTGTGGCCTTTGCGCTCGGCCTGCTGCCGGCGAGCGTGGCGACCCACGTCTGGCCGCTGGCGCTGGTCGTGCTCGTTGCGGCGCTGGTCGGCGCGCCCGTGTTCGTGGCGATGGGCGGCATTGCCGCCGTGCTGTTCTTCGCCGAGGCGACGCCGGTGTCGGCGGTCACGCGCAAGGTGTACGACCTGATCGCGTCGCCGACGCTGCCGGCCATCCCGCTCTTGACCGCGGCCGGCTATGTGCTGGCCGAGAGCGCGGCAGCCGAGCGCTTGGTGCGCTTCTTCCGCTCCCTGTTCGGCTGGATGCCGGGCGGCCTCGCCGTCATGGTGGCGGCCGTCTGCGCGTTGTTCACCACGTTCACCGGCGGCTCGGGCGTGACGATCATCGCGCTCGGCGGCCTCGTCTACCCGATCCTGCGCAAGGACGGGTACTCGGAGGGCTTCTCGCTCGGCCTGGTCACCGCGGCCGGTTCGCTCGGCCTGCTGTTTCCGCCGAGCCTGCCGGTGGTGCTCTACTCGGTCGTCGCCAGTTCGCGCGACCAGGTCGTGCCGCTCGACCAGCTCTACATCGCGGGGTTCCTGCCGGGTCTTCTGCTCGTGGTCCTGACGGCCGCCTACGGGATCTTCATCGGTCGCCACGTCGCGCGCGAGCGGCAGGCCTTCAAGTGGAAGGAACTGTTCGTCGCCGCGTGGAAGGCGAAATGGGAGCTGGCGCTCCCGTTCGTCGTCATCGGGATGTTCGCGAGCGGCTGGCTGACGATGATGGAGACGGCCGCGGCGGCGCTGGCCTACGCGGTGATCGTCGAGTGCTTCATCACGCGCGACCTGCACATCTTCAGGACGCTGCCGGGGGTGCTGCTCAAGGCGGCCGGCCTGATGGGCGCCGTGCTCATCCTGCTCAGCATCGCGATGGGGCTGACCAACTATTTGGTGGACGCGCAGATCCCCGACCTGGTGCTCGCGTGGGTGCAGGCGCACATCCACACGCAGGCGGTGTTCCTGCTGGCGCTCAACGTGTTCCTGCTCGTGGTGGGCAGCGTGGTGGAGATCTACGCGGCGATCGTCATCCTGGCGCCGCTCATCGTCCCGCTCGGAGCCGCGTACGGCGTGAACCCGATCCACCTGGGCGTGATCTTCCTCTCGAACCTGGAACTGGGGTTCCTGTTCCCGCCGGTCGGGCTGAACCTCTTCCTCTCGTCGTCGCGGTTCGGCACGTCGCTGCCGAAGCTGTACCGCTACGTGATCCCGTTCCTGATCATCCTGGCGATCGGCGTCTTGCTCATTACGTACGTCGACGCCATGTCGCTCGGCCTGCTCAAGATGCTGGGGAAGAACTAGGACGCCGGCCGCCACTCCTTCACCAGCTCAGCCGCGTACGCCTCGAACCCCCGGGGCGCGTGGCCGAGCAGCGCTTCCTGCGCGGCGAAGTCCCGACCGCTCGCGTGCGCCCCGAACCGGATGAAGTAGTCGTACATGACCCGGAAGTCGTGCACCATCCAGGCCGGGTAGACCGCCGACACCTGCTGAGCCCAGACGTCGAGATCGTCGCCGCCGTACCGCACCGTTCGTCCGAGCAGCTCGCTGTAGACGCGCGCCGTGTCGTCGCCCGTCATGCCCCGCGGGCCGTTGAGCGGGACGACGCCCGCGCCGCCGTCGCGCGTGAAGGCGTTCACGGCCGCCTCGGCGATGTCGCGCACATCGACGCGGTTGAGGCCGCGGGGGCCGATCGGTTGCGGGTAAACCCCGAACTTCACGACAGCGTCGCGAAACCAGACGTCGTTCTGGAAGAAGTTGTTCGGACGGAGGATCGTCCACGCCAGGCCCGACGCCTCCACCGCTTTCTCGACGGGGATCTTCGATGCGAAGTGCGGGATCACCTCGGAGCCCGGAGGCATGACCACCGACAGGTAGACGAGGTGCTGGATGCGCGCGGCGACCGCTGCTTGCACGCCGGCCAGCGCCTGCGCGGTTTCGTTCGGAGCGACTGGGGCGAGCAGGAACACGCCGTCCATGCCGCTCATGGCAGCCGGCAGCGTCGAGGGGTTCTCGAGGTCGGCCACGACGCGCGCGACGCCGGCGGGAAGGTCCCGCGCCTTGTCCGCCGACCGCGTCATCACGCGCGGCTCGTGCCGGCGCGCGAGCAGTTCCGCCGCGACCGCCGAACCCACCGTTCCTGTTCCGCCGATGACCAGCACCTTCATGCGTACGCCTCCATCCAATCCGAATTGCCCTGAAGGAAATGTTACAGTATGGCGAGATTGCGGGTGCGGCAATTCCGAGAGGCGCATACGATGCACATTGAACATCCCCACACCCTCGGCCGACAGGAGGCCGTCTCGCGACTCGACCACCTGCTCGACATTCTGGTCAAGGACCCGCCCGGCGGAGTGGAGATCAGCAACATCGTCAAGAGCTGGGACGAGAACCGGATGCAGTTCTCGTTCACCGCGTCCAAGGGCGGCTTCGGCACGACGATCCACGGCGCGCTGGAGGTGACCGACGACCGCGTGGTGGTGGACGCCGATCTGCCGGCGCTCGTCAAGGCGGTGCTCGGCGAGGCGCGCGTGCAGCAGGCCGTGTCGGGCGGCCTGAAGGACGCGCTGGGCCAGTAGGGAAGGAACGGCCGCCCGATGGTGACAGCCAAGTGCCCGCCGAGCGCCTGGGCGAAAGCGGAGGGTCTCCCGTCCCCGCTCGGCGCGACGTGGAACGAGCACGCCCGCGCCTGGAACTTCGCGCTCTACTCCAAGCACGCGACGGCGGTCACGCTTCTGTTGTACGCTCCCGCGGACCTCGCCGAGCCGGTGCGCCGCGTCCGGTTCGATCCGATCGTCAACAAGTCGGGGCGCGTGTGGCATTGCTGGATCCCCGAGGCCGAGCTGAAGGGCGCGGCCTATTATGCCTACTCGGTCGACGGCCCCCGGCAGCTGTCGGCCGGCCTCCGGTTCGATCCCGACAAGGTGCTGCTCGACCCCTACGCACGGGCCGTGTTCTTTCCGCCCGCCTTCGACCGGGAAGCGGCGCGTCACCCCGGCAGCAACGCGGGGCGCGGGCCGCTCGGCGTGCTCGAAGCCAGCCGCCGCGCCGACGGGTGGACCGAGGTCTGCCGCCCGCACCACGTCTGGGACACGGTGATCTACGAGATGCACGTCCGGGGCTTTACCCAGCGGGCCAACTCGGGCGTGGCGGCGAGGCGCCGAGGAACGTTCGCCGGCGTCGTCGACAAGATCCCCTACCTGCTCGATCTCGGCGTCACCGTGGTCGAACTGCTGCCGGTCTTCCAGCGCGATCCCCAGGAACGGAACTACTGGGGCTACATGCCGCTCAACTTCTTCGCGCCGCACGCGCAGTACGCGGCCGCCGGCACGCCGGAGGGGGCAATCGACGAGATGCGCGAGATGGTCAGCGCGCTCCACAAGGCCGGCATAGAGGTCGTGCTCGACGTCGTCTACAACCACACCGTCGAGGGGAACGAGAGCGGGCTGACCTACAGCTTCCGCGGGATCGACAACCTGACCTACTACCTGCTGGAGCCGGACCGGAGCCGGTACCGCAACGACGCGGGGACCGGGAACGTGCTGCACACGGCCAGCATGGCGGTCCGGAAGATGGTGGTCGACAGCATGCGGTTCTGGGCGCGCGAGATGCACGTCGACGGGTTCCGCTTCGACCTCGCGTCGATCTTCACCCGGCGGACCGACGGGTCGATTGACCTGGACGACCCGCCGATCATCTCGGCGATCAACGCGGACCCGGACTTCCGCAACCTGCGGCTGATCGCCGAGGCCTGGGACCTCGAGAGCTACCAGCTCGGCCGGCGCTTCCCGGGTGTCGGGTGGTACCAGTGGAACGACCGGTTCCGAGACGAGGTCCGCGCCTTCGTGCGCGGCGATCGCGGGACAGTTGGCAACCTGATGACGCGCCTCTATGGCAGCGCGGACCAGTTCCCCGACGGCCTGCTCGACTCGTACCACGCCTACCAGAGCGTCAACTTCGTCACGGCCCACGACGGGTTCTGCCTCTACGACCTCGTGTCGTACAACGAGAAGCGCAACCTGGCCAACGGCGAGGGGAACGCCGACGGGGCGAAGCACAACGTCAGCTGGAACTGCGGCTTCGAGGGCGACGACGGGACGCCGCCGGAGGTGGCGGCGCTGCGGCGGCGGCAAGTGAAGAACTTCTGCGCGCTCCTGTTCCTCTCGAACGGCACGCCGATGTTCTCGGCCGGCGACGAGTTCATGCACACGCAGGGGGGCAACAACAACCCCTACAACCAGGACAACGAGACCACCTGGCTCGACTGGTCGCGCCTCGTGGAGAACGCGGACGTCCACCGGTTCTTCAAGTTGATGATCGCGTTCCGTAAGGTGCACCCGTCGATCGGGCGCAGCCGGTTCTGGCGCGACGACATCAGGTGGCACGGCCCGGGTCCCGACGTCGATTGGAGCGAGGGGTCGCACCAGTTGGCCTACTGCCTGCACGGGGCGTCGCAGGGCGACCGGGACATCTACGTGATGCTCAACGCCGGAGCCAATGACGTGAAATTCCAGGTGCAGGAGGGGCGTGCGGCCGAGTGGGCGCGCGTCGTGGACACCTCGCGCCCCTCGCCGCAGGACATCGTGCCGGACGACGAAGCCGTCCGGCTCGGGTCGACGGCCTGCCTGGTCCGCGCTCGTTCGGCGGTCGTGCTGCTCCGCGATTGCGGCACGGCACCCCAAGCCAGCCGTTAGCGGCCAGCTAAGCCGATTCCCGTCCTTCGACCGTGATCCGCTGACCGCTGACTACTGCCCAAACTCGTCCTCGAGCACCACCACCTTCGTGGCATACGTCTTCCCGCCGACCGACAGCGTGGCGAGATAGGTGCCCGGTTCGACCACCTGCCCGCCGAAGCCCCCGCGTCCGCCTCCGCCTCCACCGCCGCGCCCCGTCGCGCCTGCGGCCGGCGTGGGACGGAAGTCCCACTGCACGCGGTTGAGGCCGGCGGTCTTCGGCCCCTCGATCGTCCTGATCACCTTGCCCGAGTAATCGGCAATCGTGAGCTTGACGTCGCCCGTCGCGGCGGCCTTGAGGTAGTAGCTGATGGCCACGCCAGGCGCCGGGTTCTCTCCGGCGAAGTTCTTCGCGCCGCCCACCACTCGGCTGAGCGTGATGTCGGTCTTCCACTCGGTCCCCGGCCGCACGTCGAACAGGTGGGCGTCCTCCTTGATCACCTCGTCGCTCAACTGCTGCAGCGCGGTGACGTCGTCGAGGATGTAGATGCTGCGCCCGTGCGTGGCGACGATCAGATCGTTGTCCCGCGGATGCACCATCAGGTCGTCGATGCGGACGGTGGGCATCCCGTTCATGAACCGCTTCCACTCGGCGCCGCCGTTGAGCGAGATGTAGAGGCCGTACTCGGTTCCCGCGTAGAGCAGGTTCCTGCTCTTCGGGTCTTCCTTGATGACGTTGACGTTGCCGACTGCCGGCAGGTTGCTCGCCAGCGCCTTCCAGGTCTGACCGTAATCACGCGTCACGAAGACGTACGGCTTCATGTCGTCGGTCCGGTGGCCGTCGAACGACACGTAGCAGGTGCCGGCGTCGAAGTGCGACGCCTCGACCCTCGAGACATGCGTCTCCTTGGGCACGCCGGGCACGTTGTCGACCACGTTCTTCCAGGTCACGCCGCCGTCGCGCGACACCTGGACGTTGCCGTCGTTGGTGCCGACCCAGATGACGCCGGGCATGGACGGCGACTCGCTGATCGTGATGATGCTGCTGAAGGCGCCGGCGCCGTCGTGCTTGGACGCCATCGGCGCGTCGCCGGGGACGCCCATGATCGGCCGGACGAAGCGGCTGATGTTCTTCGTCAGGTCCGGCGTCCCGAGATAGGTGTCGCCGCGGTCGTACGACCGGAACAGCTCGTTGGCGCCGATGTAGACCGTCCGCGGATTGAACGGTGACAAGAGGATCGGCGTGTTCCAGAAGAACCGGAACTGCGTGCCCTCGGGCGGCGCGGGGACGATGTTCGCGCGCTGCTGGGCGAAGCCGAACGCCGCCGGCCCCTGGACCGCGCCCGGCTGAACCTCGCCCGTCGGCTGAGCGGCGCCGACAGCCTGTCCGCCGCGCTGGCCCTGCAGCGGCCTCGCTGCCGCGCGCGGCTTGATGCTCGTCGACCGCCCGGAGCGCAAGTCGACGCGCTGCACGGCCCCGTCCTGCGACTCGACATAGATGGTCGTCCAGTCGGTCGGGTCGGCCTGCGTGTAGAAGCCGTCGCCGCCGCCGACGCGGAACCACTCGGCGTTGGTGATTCCCTGGTTCGAGCGGGTCGCGCTCGGGCCGCCGAACGTGCCGTTGTCCTGCAGGCCGCCGTAGACGTAGTACGGCTTCCGCATGTCGGCGCTGACGGCGTAGAACTGGCCGACCGGCATCGTGTTGACGAACTCCCACGTGTCGGCCTGGTCGTAGCTGACGTCGAGGCCCCCGTCGTTGCCGATGATGAGGTGCCTGGCGTTCTTCGGGTCGATCCACATGGCGTGGTGGTCGGTGTGCGCGATTCCCTGCACCACCCTGAACGTCTTGCCGCCGTCGATCGACTTGTGGAAGGGCGCGCCGAGGGTGTAGACGACCTGGTCGTTGGTCGGATCGACCCTGATCTGGCTGTAGTACATCGGCCGATCGTTATTGTTGCTCATCAGCTTCCAGGTCTTGCCCCGATCGTCCGTCCGCCACACGCCGCTCTTCTTCGGGTCGGGAGGCGGAGGCGGCTGACCGGCCGCGGCGCCGCGCTGGCCGCCGCCACCGCCGCCGACGCCGCCGGTGGCGCCAGGCACCGGTTCCTTGCCGTCGGGCCCGACGTTGGCGCCGGTGCCGGGCGACGCGCCGACCTCGATCTGCGCGTAGATCACGCCGGCCTTGGAGCGGGCCGCCGAGAGGCCGATGCGGCCGAGCAGGCCGTCAGGGAATCCGTTGCCGGTGATGCGTGCCCACGTCCTGCCGGCATCCGTGCTCTTCCAGAGCCCGCTGCCGGGGCCGCCGCCGTTGAAGCCCCACGGCACGCGCCGCCGCTGGTACGACGCGGCATAGAGGATCTTCGAGTCGAACGGGTCGATGACGAGGTCGGTGAAGCCGGTGTCGGCGTCGATCACCTTGTCCGCGGTCCACGTCTTCCCGCCGTCGATCGTCTTGTAGACGCCGCGCTCGGCGTTCGGGCCGAACAGGTGGCCGACGGCCGCGACGTAGACGACGTTCGAGTCCTTCGGGTCGATGACGATGCGCGCGATCGACTGCGTGTCCTTCAGCCCCAGGTGCGTGAACGTCTTGCCGCCGTCGACCGACTTGTAGATGCCGTCGCCGAACGATGAGCTCTGCCGGTTGTTCGCCTCACCGGTGCCCACCCAGACGATGTCCGGGTTGCGCTGATCGACCGCCAACGCGCCGATCGAGCAGACCGAGTAGGTGTCGAAAATCGGCGTCCAGGTGGTGCCGTTGTTGACAGTCTTCCAGACGCCGCCAGTGGCGAAGCCGATGTAAAGGATCGAGGGATCCGATTCGACCACCGCGAAGTCGTCGATCCGCCCGCCCATGCTGGCGGGGCCGATCGAACGGAACCGGAACGCCTTGAGCAGCGGGTCGTCCGACTGGTTGATGACCGGGCGGACGGCGGCGGCCTGGCCGGCCCGCGCAGGAGCCGCGGCCTGTGTTGTCGGCGTAGCCTGTGCCCGAGGTTGCGGCGTCTGCGCCGCGGTCCCCACCCAGAACAGGCAGAGGCACGACGCGGTGGCCGCCAGCAGGCGTATACGCAATCGTGGAGTCATCGATTGGCCCTTTCGGTTGATCTTGCTGTCAAGTGGAGCTGGAGGCTGCATGATACTCTACTGCCCGACCCACCAAAGCGCTTACCGGCGTCGCCCGCGTTACGAGCAACCCGCTTGCTTGCATCTCGCCTCGAACTTCATTACATTTTCGGCGTCCAGCTGGATCAGCCTTGCTGTCACCATCCGTCGGTCCGGTCGTCTGCCGGGACGGAGGTGGAGGGTCTCTCGATGAGCGGTTGGCTCAAGAACAAGGAACATCTCGCCCGCATGGCCGGGCTGTTCGTCGTCGGCATCGCGGCGTTCCTCGTGCTCCAGTGGTGGATGGTGCCGGCGAGCTTCGGCACCTACGGCCACTACCGTGCCGCGGCGCTCGACGACATCCGCGCGCGGCCGATGCACTACGCCGGACGCGCGGCCTGTGAAGACTGCCACGCCGACGTCGTGGCCAAGCGGCAGGGGAGCCTGCACGAGCGGATTGGCTGTGAGGCCTGTCACGGGCCGCAAATCGCGCACGTGGAGGCCGGCGGTGACAAGAAGCCGGTCCTGCCGGATTCGCGTGTCCTGTGCCCACGTTGCCACGCGGCGAGCCCATGGAAGCCGAAGGGGTTCCCACAGGTCGTGGTCGCCGAGCACGCCCCGGAAGGGCCATGCACGGCCTGCCACAACCCGCACGCGCCGAAGATTTCCTGAGCCTGGAGCCGCCATGAATCCCGACCGACGGAAGTTCCTGTTCGACACCGGCAAGCTCCTCGTCCTCTCGGCCTCCGCCTCGGTGGCGTGGGAGGCGATCGTGGCCGGGAAGCCGGAGACCGCGCCCAACTACACGATGACCGACCACTGGTGGGGCATGGTGATCGACATCGACAAGTGCATCGGCTGCGGCAACTGCGTGCGCGCCTGCAAGGCGGAGAACAACGTGCCGCTCGAGCCGATGTACTTCCGCACGTGGGTCGAGCAGTACCGCGTGATGCCCGACGACATCGATCACCCGACCGTCGACTCGCCCAACGGAGGTTACGACGGGTTTCCGAGCAAGGGCGGGCCCGGCTCCGACCCGAAGGCGAAGCACTTCTTCGTCCCCAAGCTGTGCAACCACTGCGCGGATTCGCCGTGTACCCAGGTCTGCCCGGTCGGCGCGACGTTCATCAGCCCCGACGGCGTCGTCCTGATCGACCCGGCGTACTGCCTCGGGTGCCGCTACTGCATCCAGGCGTGCCCGTACGGCTGCCGGTTCCTCGACCCGCGGACCCAGACAGCCGACAAGTGCACGCTGTGCTATCAGCGGATCACGAAGGGGCTGACGACGGCCTGCTGCGAGACGTGCCCGACCGGCGCGCGGCAGCTCGGCGACCTGAAGAACCCGAACGACCCGATCCAGCGGTTCCTGCTCGACCACCACGTGGTGGTGCTGAAGCCGCAGATGGCAACGGGGGCCAAGGTGTACTACAACGATCTCGACGGCTCGGTGAGGTAGAAGGCGGAGGACACCGATGGGAAGCGTGTTGCCGGCGGTCCAGGGGTTCATGTACCCCAATGAGGTGGAGCTCCAGTGGAGCGTCCTCGTCGTGCTCTATCCCTACATCACGGGCCTGGTGGCGGGCGCGTTCATCCTAGCGTCGCTCGAGCGCGTCTTCAACGTGGAGGCGGTGAAGCCCACCTACCGGCTGGCGCTGCTCACGGCGCTGGCCTTCCTGATCGTCGCGCCGCTGCCGCTGCAGTTGCACCTCGGCCACCCGGAGCGGTCGCTGGAGATGTACCTGACACCGCACACCACGTCGGCGATGGCGATGTTCGGCTTCGTCTACCTCTGGTACCTGATGGTCGTCCTGGTGCTCGAGATTTGGCTCGACTACCGGAAGGAGATCGTGCTGACCTGGCGCGAGTCCCGTGGCCCGAAGCGCTGGCTGTACGGGGCGATGGCCCTGTGGTCGAACAACATCAGCCCCGAGGCGCTCGCCATCGACGACCGGGTCGGCAAGACCATCACGGTCATCGGGATCCCGTCGGCGTTCCTGCTGCACGGCTACGTCGGGTTCATCTTCGGGTCGATCAAGGCGAACCCGTGGTGGTCGTCGCCGCTGATGCCGATCGTCTTCCTGTTCTCGGCGATTGTGTCGGGCATCGCCGCCGTGATGCTCGTCTACATGGTCACGGCCTGGTGGCGCGAGCGGAAGTTCGACATGGCGTGCCTCGACGCGGTCGCGCGCTACCTGTTCTACGCGTTCGTGATCGACTTCTCGCTCGAGATGCTCGACCTCATCCACCGCATCTACGAAGCCGACGAGTCGTTCCGGGCGCTGGACTTCATGGTGCACACGCAGCTCTATGTGTCACAGGTCGTCGTCCAGATCCTCGTGGGCACCGTCGTGCCGATCCTGATGCTGGGGTTCGTCCAGCTCGTGAGGGTGCGCGAGAAGGTCAGGCCCTGGATTTACGGTACGGCGGGCGTGCTGACGCTCATCGGCATCTTCGCGATGCGCTGGAACGTCGTCATCGGCGGCCAGCTGTTCTCGAAGAGCTTCCTCGGCTTCACGTCCTACAAGATGGCGTTGGCCACCAAGGAGGGACTGCTGCCGGCCATCGGGCTGATGCTGCTGCCGTTCGTGATCCTCGCGGTGCTCATCAAGCTGCTGCCCCCGTGGCGGTCGCCGAGCCGTCGCACCGGCGCCGACGCGTCGGTCATGTAGGCACCACGGACCGGGGCTTTCGGCCATGACAGGTTCAGGGGCCACGTCAGGCGTCCCAAGGCTCGAGGCCCCGGGCTTCCTGCGGTGCGGGCCATGCTCGGCTTACTGCGGGGCTCACCCTGGCCCATGGAAATGGCATTGGGCGGGCACGGCGCCGCGTGCGGCGGCCGCGACCCCGTGAACTCCGCGTCTCGGGTCTGCCGCTTCGCAAAGCGGCCCCTCCATGGCCGAACGGTCGGGGCAGGTTGATGCTTTGCGTCGGGCAGATCCCTGCGTCGCGGCATAGGGTCAATCGGGCGACCGCGCCTCGGCGCCATCTTCGGCGTGCGGCTCACGGCCGCTGGGGGATCCCGGCGACAGGACCCGCCAGGCGCCAAACCGTCCCTTCTCCGCGGCCCCGTCATCGAGCGGAACGCAAAGCCCCGGCGCCATTTTCTGAGCACTGTCGCCTTTCACGATCTGCCGACTTGACGGAACGTCACGAGCGTGTAAGCTGGACAGCGTTGCCGGTGCAGTATGTTCGGTGCCTGGGGAGAGGATCGATCATGGCTGATGCCGTGTTCCCGATTCCCAGAGGAGGCTGTCGTCATGCGTATCGCGAGAGCTTTTTCCGTCCTGCTCGCGTTGGTCGCGCTGGTCCAGTGTTCCTGCCAGGCCGCAGGCCAGGCCGGCACCTCAGGCTCAGCGCCGTTGACCACCATCAAGACGCCACAGGGAGGCATCATCGAGTACGGCCGTGTGGACGGAGCCACGAGCATGGCCGCCGCCATGGGCAGGGTTCTGAGCGAGGTTCACCAGGCCTGCGGCGAGAAGCCCAACGTAGGCCAAGTCTTCCGCGTCAAGGGGACCGACTCTGCCGGCGTCTTCTTCACGATCGTCAACCGTGCCCAGGCCAACAGGCCGATGGCCGGCATGGTCATCGCTGCGCAGACCGGCTCGAACCAGTTCGAGGCGGCGCTCGTCTCCGACTCTGCCGATCGATTCGGACAGACCGTGAACCCCTTGCTGCAGCAACTCTTCGGCGCCTGGCATCCGGGCGCGACGACAAATCCCCCTTCGTCTACCGGCAAGGGCGTTCCCCCGGCTGTTGCGCTGCAGACGGTGACTCTGCCAGACAGGACAGCGAGCGTGGGCATTCCCCAGGGATGGTCTGTGGATCCCAAGAGCGGCGGCGGCGGCATAGTCCTCCGTGGCCCGCAAGGCGAAGTGGTCGTTCTCAACAGTTGGTTTCTGGCGCAGGATCCCAATGGGCTAGGCTACCGCAATGCGCAGCGGATGGGCATGAAGCCGCTGCAGGGGATGGTTACTTTCCCGGCCAATGCCGACCTGGTGAAGAACTTTGCACAGATCATCAAGCTGGTGAGCCAGGCGAAAGGCTTCACCCCAACCGGCTTGACGATCGACTACTCCGAGCAGGTCTCCCCGCCTGTAGGTTCATCGTTCGAGGGCGAGCGATGCGCACTGGCCACTGGGCAGATCAATCCCGACGGGAAGGGCATGCAGACCATGTTCAGGGTGATATGTGCAAATCCACCTGACCAATACGGCGATTACAGTTTCGCCGACTATGTGGCCTATCTGCCTCATTACGAAGCCAGCCGGGCAAACGCGATTGCCAGCGCCATCTTCGCCAGTTTCTATGTGGACGAGGCTCTCGTATCCCAGCGGGCAACTGCGGAGGCGGCTCCCCACATTGCGCAGTTGAAGCAGGTGGATGCCCAGCAACGGCAGGCGGTGCAGGCCCGAAATGCTCAAATCATTGGCAACATTCAACAGATCGGCGCAAACGCCACCGCCCGCATGAACGCGACCGAGGCCGCCAACGACGCCCAGCATGCCGGCTACTGGGCCCAGCAGGACAGCAATGCCCGGAACTCCGCCGGATTCAGCAACTACCTGCTCGACCAGACGGTCGTGCAGAACAACAGCGTCGGCGGCAGCGGGGCGGCAGGCCATGCCACGCTCTGGAATTCGACCGCCAACGCGTTGGTCCAGGCCAATCCCAACAAGTACGAGATCGTCAACACGCCAAACTACTGGAAGGGGGTTGATTACTGACAGGCCGGCGCCGCGCCTGAGCCCGCCCTGAGCCTTGAGTCCTGAGCCCTCGTCAGCGCCCTGGCTTCTCGAGCCCGGCCAGGAAGTCCCTCAGGTATCCCTGCCAGATGACCGGCCACGAGTGCGTGCCGTGGCCGCGCGTCTCGGACGTGATGGGCAGCAGCACGTAGCGGCCGCGCGCGACGCGCGGCATCAGCTTCTCCATCAGGCCCAGTTCCGGCGGGTTGATGAGGTCGTCGGCCGAGTTGATGGCGACAAGCGGCGCCTTGATCTTCTCGAGCGCGGCCGACGGGTCGTACTCGCGCGACGCGTCGAACTGGTAGAGCATGTCGTTGGCGTCCACCCCGTTTCCGCGAGCGCGGAGCTGCTGGACCAGGAGCGCGTCGGCGGCGTCGCGCGTCGGCGCGTCCTTCTGTGCCTGCACGGTGGAGCCGGCCATCAGCGTGAGGATCTTGACCGCGCAGGCGAGGCCCGGCGGCTGGGTTTTGTAGTCGCCCCCCATCCAGGCAGGGTCGCCGCGAATCGCGTCCATGATCATCTTCCGCCACATCCGGTTGCGGCCCGCGATCTGCGTGGGCACGCTGGCGAGCGGCACCAGGCCGTCCATGAAGTCCGGGTAGGCCTCGCCCCACATCCACGTCTGCATCCCGCCCATCGACGTGCCCATCACCAGCTCGAGGTGATTGAGCTTCAGCCCCTCGGTCACCAGGCGGTACTGCGCCGTCACCATGTCGGTGTAGGTGTAGCGCGGGAAGCGGGCGTGCAGGCCGTCGCTCGGCTTGCTGCTCCTGCCGTGGCCGATGCCGTCCGGCAGGATGATGTAGTGCGTCCGGGCGTCGAGCAGCTGTCCCGGCCCGAACAGCACGTCGGCGAAATTGCGGCTCAGGAACTGCTGCCCGGTTCCGCCGGTGCCGTGCAGGATGATGACGGCGTTCCGGACGACGCCGCTGGCGTCGCGCCGGGGCTCGCCGAGCGTCACGTAGTGCAGCTTCAGCTCCCGGAGCGTTTCGCCGGTCGTGAAATGGAAATCACGGATGACGAAGTCGCCGGCCACCGGCGCGGGACGGGCGGCGGGCGCAGGCTGTCCCTGGGCGGCCCTGACAGCGGGCGCGACCAGGGCGAGGATCCCGATCGAAACGGCACAGGCGAAGCGCTTCATGGCGTGATGTGTCCTTTGTTCGGATCGCCGGCGGCGGGGAACGCGAGGCTCGTGACGTAGCCGACGCTGGTGCAGACGATCGTGCCGGCCAGGACGTACCACGTCCAGGCCAGCGCGGTGTAGTTCTTCACAAGGAGCATGCAGACGAGCGAGACGCCAATCCCGGTCATCACACCGGCCTGGTTGGCGCGCCTGGTCAGGACGCCGAGCAGGAAGGCGCCGAGCATCGGGCCGTAGACGAGCGAGGCGATCGACAGGCCGGCGGTGAAGACCGAGCCCCAGCCGCGCGCCACGATCGCGATGGCGATGAGCACCAGCCCCCACGCGGCCGTGCACCAGCGGGAGAGCCTCAGCAGCTGCGCCTCGGTGCGGCCCGCGCCGGCGAGCGGCTTGTAGAAGTCGAGCACGGTGGTCGACGCCAGCGAGTTGAGCGACCCGCTCAGGTTCGACATCGCGGCGGCGAAGATGGCCGCAATCACCAGGCCCGCGATCCCATGCGGCAGGCTGTGGACGATGAAGACGGGGAAGATCTCGTCGTTGGTGGTGATGGGCGGCAGCGGCGCGTGCTGGTAGTAGGCGTAGAGCATCACGCCGATCGTCAGGAACAGGACGAACTGGAAGAGGACGATGAAGCCGCTCGTGATGAGCGCTTTCTGGCTGTCCCGCTGGTTGCGGCAAGTGAGCAGTCGCTGCACCAGCAGCTGGTCGGTCCCGTGCGACGCCATCGTCAGGAACGTGCCCCCGATGAGGCCCGCCCAGAAGGTGAACGGCAGGCTCAGGTTCCACGAGAACGACAGCCACTCGAACTTGTGCGCGGCCTCGGCATGCGCGGCGATCGCCGTCCATCCGCCAGGGACGAGGTGCAGCAGCTGCCAGGCGGCCAGCAGCGAGCCGCCGATGTAGATCACGAGCTGGATCAGGTCGGTCCAGATGACGGCCGCGATCCCCCCTTCGAAGGTGTAGATGAGCGTGAGGAGGCCGACCAGCACGATCGACCAGAGCCACAGGTTGGGCAGTCCGGGCAGGCTGGAACTGATGACGGCGGCCAGCACGAGTGATGCGGCGAACACGCGCACGCCCTCGGCCAGCGCCCGCATCACCAGGAACAGGGAGGCCGCGAAGTGCTTGGTCGCCTCGCCGAAGCGCCGCGCCAGCAGCGCGTAGGCCGTCAGCAGCTCGCCCTGGAAGTAGGCCGGGATGAACAGCAGGCTGATGATGACCCGCGCAACGATGTAGCCGGCGACGACCTGCAGATAGGTGAACGCGCCTCCCTGTTCCGGCCGGGCATAGATGGTGTAGGCCAGGGCCGGCACACCGATGAGCGTCAGCGTGCTCGTCTCGGTCGCCACGATCGACAGGCTGATCACCAGCCAGTGCGTCTTTCGGGCGCCGACGAAATAGTCCTTCACCGAGTGGTGGGACTTCCTGAACAGCGTCCCGAAAATGGTGATGCCCACCAGGTAGACGATCAGGACGGCGTAGTCGATGGAGGAGAAGCCCATAGGCGCCCGCCATTATCACCGCGAACCTCCCCCTCACCAAGGCCGTGGTGGAACGGCGGCCGAATATGCCAGAGTATTGGGAAGGGAGAACACCCATGCCGGAGCACGTGCCGCAGATCTCGAAGGAACTCGTCGTCTGTGAGGCGCGCGGCGCCGAGTGGCTGCACGAAGTCCGGTGCGAGGAGTGCCTCGGCTGCGACGTCGAGAGCAAGGTCATGCGCCCGGACCTCGAGCGCTTCGTGGCCGACGTCCTCTCTCGCCACGGCGTCGACGAGGCCGAAGGCGCCGTCACCGCCCGCGTGCTGGTGGCCTCGGACCTGCGCGGGATTGCCAGCCACGGCGTCGCGCGTC
The DNA here is from genome assembly GCA_963727765.1 of uncultured Acidobacteriota bacterium. GTDB lineage: Bacteria > Acidobacteriota > Vicinamibacteria > Vicinamibacterales > Fen-181 > FEN-299. Next base: position 6,621 of record CAVSGZ010000006.1, on the reverse strand, counting down.
TCGGCCGGTACATCAACGGGCTGAAAGAGGGTTACATCGTCCCCGGCGCGCAGTTCGAGATTGGCGAGCCGGTGCCGGCCGTTGGCGTCATCGACGCGAAGAACGGCATCGGCCAGGTCGTCGGCAACCTCGCGATGGATCTCGCCATCTCGAAGGCGAGAGTGAACGGCGTCGGCGTCGTGACGGTGAAGAACAGCAATCACTTCGGCATCGCCGGCTACTACGTGCAGAAGGCGATCGACGCCGGGATGGTCGGCATCTGTCTCACCAACGCGGCTCCGCTCGTCGTGCCGACGCACGGCGCCGACGCGATCCTCGGCACCAATCCGATCGCCGTGGGCGCCCCGGGCGCCGACGGCCTCGACTTCCTCCTCGACATGGCCACCAGCGTCGTGCCCCGCGGCAAGCTGGAGGTGTACGACCGCAACCGCAAGCAGATGCCGGTCGGCTGGGCCCTCGACGAGCACGGCTACGATTCGAAGAACCCCGGCCTGGTGCTGGCCAACCTCGTCAAGCGGGCCGGCGGCGGCATCCTGCCGCTCGGCGGGCGCGGCGAGGAGTTCAGCGGCTACAAGGGCTACGGGCTGGCGCTGATGGTGGACGTGCTGTGCGGCGTCCTGTCGGGATCGGCGTTCGGGCCCGACGTGGACAACCTGCGGCGGAAGCCGCAGCCCGGCGAGACCGTCGCGCCGCGCGTCGGCCACTTCTTCCTTGCCCTCGACGTCGCCCGGTTCATGCCCCTGGCCGAGTTCCGCGAGCGGTTGACCGAGATGTTCGGTGTGCTCAAGAATTCGCGGAAGGCGCTGGATCGTTCGACGATCTACATCCACGGCGAGAAGGAACAGGCGCGCGCCCGTCTCCACGAGCGCGCGGGAATCCCCCTGGCCGCCAACGTGTTGGAGTCGCTTCGGAAGATCGCGGCGGAATGCGGCCTTCCTGGCCCGGTGACCGTCGCCGACCACCTGCAGCGCCAGGTGGCGGGCGGCGAGGAAGGACCACTCGCATCATGAGCAGCACGTTCGACGTCGCCATCATCGGCGGCGGGATCGTCGGGACGGCGACGGGCATGGCTCTTGTCCGCACCCCCGGTGTCCGCGTCGTCGTCCTCGAAGCCGAACCGGCCCTGGCCGCGCATCAGACCGGGCACAACAGCGGCGTCATCCACTCGGGCCTCTATTACAAGCCGGGATCGCTCAAGGCGAGCAACTGTGTCGAGGGCCGGGAGCAGATGTACCGGTTCTGCGAGGAGCACGGCGTCCCCCACGACCGCTGCGGCAAGCTGGTCGTGGCGACCGACTCGTCGCAGCTGGCCGCGCTCGACGAACTCGAGCGCCGCGGCCTCGCCAACGGGCTCCTTGGGCTCCGACGCCTGCGGGCGGAGGAACTGAAGCAGTACGAGCCCGCCGTCGAGGGGATCGCCGGCTTGCTAGTTCCCCAGACCGGCATCGTGGACTACACGGCGGTGACCCAGGCCTTCGCGCGGATCGTGACCGAGGCGGGAGGGGAGGTGTGGACGTCGGCTCGCGTCTCCCGCGTGGAGCGGCGCGACGGCGGTCTGGTGCTCGAGACGACGAGGGGGTCGGTCGAGGCGCGGGCGCTCATCAACTGCGCGGGGCTGCAGTCGGACCGCGTGGCCCGGATGTGCGGCGTCGATCCCGGCGTCCAGATCGTGCCCTTCCGCGGTGAGTACCTACGAACTGGTTTCCGAGCGTCAGTCGCTCGTCCGCAATCTCGTCTACCCGGTGCCCGACCCGAGGTTCCCGTTCCTCGGAGTGCACTTCACCCGGATGATCGGCGGGGGAGTCGAGGCCGGGCCCAACGCCGTGCTGGCGTTTTGCCGCGAGGGCTACACGCGGACGAGCTTCTCGGTTCGCGATTCGGCGGAGATGTTCGGCTACTTCGGCTTCTGGCGGATGGCCGCCAAGTACTGGCCGATGGCGATCGGTGAATGGCACCGATCGTTCAGCAAACGGGCGTTCGTCAAGGCGTTGCGGGGGCTCGTCCCCGAGCTGCGAGACGAGGACGTCCACCCGAGCGGGGCCGGCGTGAGGGCCCAGGCCCTCGATCCCCAGGGCGCCCTGCTCGACGACTTCCGGATGGTGGAGGCCGACCGGATGGTCCACGTGCTCAACGCCCCCTCCCCGGCGGCCACCGCCTCGATCAGCATCGGGGAGACGATTGCGGGGATGGCCAGGCGGTCGTTCGGCCTCTGAACGCCTCCCGGGGTCCAATCACCGGGAGGCCAATCACCGGGAGCGGGGAGGCTGGTTTCGCATTAGAATAAGCGGGTTCACCCGAAGGGCCGGGGACCATCATGGCGAAGGGAAAGCAGTCTATGTCCGAGACGGCGACACTCCAGGTGCAGGGCAAGACGTACAACCTGCCAATCGTAGTCGGGACCGAGAACGAGGTGGCGGTCGACATCTCCAAGCTGCGCGCCGAGTCGGGCGTGATCACGCTCGACGACGGGTACAGCAACACCGGGTCGTGCCAATCGGCGATCACCTTCATCGACGGCGAGGCCGGGATCCTGCGCTACCGCGGCATCCCGATCGAACAACTGGCCGAGCACAGCACGTTCCTCGAGACGGCCTGGCTGCTCATCTACGGCGAGCTGCCGACGGCCGACCAGCTGGCCTGCTGGAGCAGCATGCTGACCCGGCACGAGATGCTGCACGAGGGGCTCTACAAGCACTACGACGGGTTCCCGGCCCAGGGCCACCCGATGGCGATCCTCTCAGCCATGGTCAACGCCATGAGCTGCTACGACCCGGACGTCCTGAAGATCGAGAGCCCGGAGACGTTCCAGAGTGCGGCCGCCCGGCTGCTGAGCAAGACGCGGACGATCGCGGCGGCCGCCTACAAGACGTCGGTCGGCCAGCCGCTCGTCTACCCGAAGCCCGAGTTCGACTACTGCTCGAACTTCCTGCACATGATGTTCTCGATCCCGTTCAAGGAGTACGAGCCGGATCCGGACATCGTGAACGCCTTGCAGCTCATCCTGGTCCTGCACGCCGACCACGAGCAGAACTGCTCGACCAGCACCGTCCGCATGGTGGCCTCGTCGGGCGCGAACCTGTTCGCGAGCTGCGCGGCGGGCGTCTGCGCGCTGTGGGGGCCGCTGCACGGCGGCGCCAACGCAGCCGTCATCGAGATGCTGGAGTTCATTCACAAGAGCGGCATGTCGGTGAAGGACTACGTCGCGAAGGTGAAGGACAAGTCGTCGCACATCAAGCTGATGGGCTTCGGGCACCGCGTCTACAAGAACTACGACCCGCGCGCCCGGATCATCAAGCAGGCGGCCGACCGGGTGCTCAACAAGCTCCAGGTCCACGACCCGATGCTCGACCTGGCCCGCGCCCTCGAGGAGGCGGCGCTCGGCGACGACTACTTCAAGGAGAAGAAGCTCTATCCAAACGTGGACTTCTACTCCGGCATCATCATGCGCGCCATCGGGATCCCGATGAACATGTTCACCGTCATGTTCGCCATCGGCCGCATGCCGGGCTGGATCGCCAACTGGAAGGAAGTGTGGGAAGGCGGCGCCCGGATCTACCGGCCGCGTCAGGTCTACGTCGGGCCGACCGAGCGTGACTACGTGCCGGCGGGCCAGCGCAGGGAGGTGCCGATTCCCGGCATGAGCGGAGAGGCCGCCCTCAAGGGAGGCTGTCGCTAAGGCTGCCGTCACATGCTGCTCTGGGACATCTTTTTCGTCTTCACCCGCGTCGCGCTCTTTTCGTGGGGCGGAGGCCCGGCGTCGCTGGCGCTCATGCAGCGCGAGGTGACCGGCCACGGCTGGACCACGCCTTCGGAGTTCGCCGACGCGGTGGCGCTCGGCAACGCCCTGCCGGGGCCGATCGCGCCTCAGGTCTCGGCCTACGTGGGCTACAAACTGGCGGGAACGCCCGGGGCGGTGGCCGCTGCCTCGGGCACCGTCCTCCCGACCACCATCTTGATGCTGGGGATGGTCGTGCTGTTCTTCGCCGTCAAGGACGCGCCCCTCGTCAGGTCGATGCTGACCGCCGTCCGTCCGGTCGTCATCGGCCTGCTCATCTGGACGGCGTACGACATGGCGCGGTCGGTGTTCGGGGCGGGCAAGGTCGGCTGGATCTCGGCGCTGGCCGGCCGCTGGGACGGCGTGCTGCTGGCCCTCGGATCGTTTGCGATCCTCACGTTCACGGCCGTCAATCCCGTCTGGGTGATCCTCGGGGCCGCGGTGTGCGGCCTGCTCTTCTACCGCTGAGCCCGGCCGAACTCTTCGACCGCGTCCACCATCGCGACGATGTTCTCCGGAGGGACGTCGTCCATCATCGTGTGGACGGACGACACTAGGTAGCCGCCGCCGGGCCCCATGATCTCGATCACGCGGCGCACTTCCTCCCGCACTTCGGCGGGCGATCCCGACGGCAAGACGCGGTGCGTGTCGATCGCGCCGCAGAAGGAGAGCCGCGAGCCGAAACGGCGCTTGAGCGCCGGGAGATCGGCCATCCGCCCGGCGGAGGTCTGGACCGGGTTGAGAATGTCGACGCCGATCTCGACGAAGTCGTCGACGAGGTCGAACACGTCTCCGTCGGTGTGGAAGAACACGCGGGCCTTGGTCCGCTCGCGGATGAAGGCGATGTAGCCTGCGTGAATCGGCTTGAGCACCGCCCGGTACATCGTCGGCGACATCAGCAGCCGGTCCTGTGTGCCGAGATCGTCGCCGATCTTGATGATGTCGATCAGGTCGCCGCACTCGGCCAGGAAGTGGCCCATCAGCCGCTTGCACAGCGACGCGATCTTCTCGAGCAGGGCGCGCGCGAACTCCGGCGCGAGCACCATGTTCATGAGAAACGCGTCCATCCCCTGCAGCGCGAAGGCCCGCTCGAGCGGGAAGAGCAGCCACGGCGTGCCGATCACGGCGTACTCGTTCTGCTCGCGCAGACGCGCGGCCTCGGCACGCACGTGCGCCACGCGGGAGGGGTCGTCCATGTCGGGCCACGGGTAGCGCTCGATCTCGTCGAGGGTCTTCGCGTCCTTCATCGGGTGGACGCCCGGGAACCAGGAGCCGGGCGCGACTTCCACCTGGCCCGTGCCCCAGTCGTCGATGAACGGGTCGTGCGGTGGCCTGGCCTGGTTCCGTTGGTACACCTCGGCGGGATAGCGGTCCAGCACGCCGCGGGCGTCGCTCCCGAGCCGATGGAGCGTGTGCTCGTCCAGCGCCGCCGTGCCCAGCTCCGGCCAGTCGTAGATGTAGCGGTCGGGCGCGGTGATGCCCAGATGGGCCTTCAGGCGCCGGTAGGCGCCCATCTTGATGCCGGTCGTGTTGCTCGTGCCGATGACGATCGGCACGCGGTCCGGCTGCTCGTGCGCCAGGGCGGCGAGGACGCGCTCGCGTGAGGTCATGTGCGGGAGACTACTCCGGGACGTTTCGCCCGACGACCGGGAACGTCCCGTCGAGGCGTGCGAGCATCGATTCGTAACGGCGGTCGAGCGCCTCAAGCGCGCGTGCTGCCTCAGCGTCAGTGATCTCTCCGGCGCGGCGGCGCAGTTCGAGGCGCGTCCGCTCGTCCTCGTACCACCGGTCCGGGTCGAAGTTGTAGGTCATCTCCGCCTGACGGCTTACGCCACACGCCTTACGGCCGACGGCCCGCCCTCAGAAGGGCGAGAAGCCGCTCTTGTCCCAGAAATCGCCGCGGATCGTGTCGGAGAGCGACTGCAAGGCCTCGAGATGCTTCCGCTCCCAGTCGGCGAGGAAATCGTAGAAGCGCCGGATCTCGGCTTCGTCGGCCAATCGCGCCGCGCCGGAGAAGTGGGCGACCGCGTTCTTCTCGAGCGTCATCCCCACCGAGAGGGCCGCCATTTCGAAGGAAGCGCCCTCGGCCTGCTCCCGGAAACGGTCGGTGAAGAACTTGTCGGAGAACGCGCGCAGGTCGGGCACGACGATGCCCATCGAGAAGGCGTCGACCCCCTTGTCGTGGTAGTTCTTGAGGACGCTGCGAAGGAACGCCTGGTGCTGCACTTCGTCCTGCGCGAGCTTGCCGAACAGCTCCTGGACGGCGGGCTTGTCGGCGCGGTCGGCGGTCATCGAGTAGAACGTGTAGCCGTCCACCTCGATCTGGTACGCCTTCCGCAGGATGTCGAGAATCTGGTCAGGAGCGGTCATGGATGAGGCCTCCGAAGTCTGCACACCATCATAACCGAAGCTCACTTGCGCTGGACGGAGTAGTCGGAGGACGGGGAGAGGAGTCGGAACTGACGATGAGGAATCGAAGGACGGGGAGAGGAATCGGCGGGCAGGCCTGAAGCCCGCAGCCTGAGCCTTGGGCCCTGAGCCGGCGGTTCAACCCGTCCGCCCCGCCTTGACAGGCCCGGCTGGCCGAGGGAGACTAGGACGCCCTGTTTTTGTGCCCCTGCCACGCGCGCCACGGCGAGTCTCCCGGAGTCATCCGCCAATCGGATCGCCGGCTTCCCTGGGCAAGCTGGCCGCCCTTGGCGCGTCCCTGGCTTCACCCGACTGACGGACCGCTGCCATGTCACCTGTGACCTCCATCAGCCAAGTGCACGCCCTCGCGAAGCAGGGCTCGCCGCGCGTCATCGCGGTGGCCTGCCCGCACGACGACGACGTCCTGCTGTCGCTCG
>CAVSGZ010000005.1:0-18030 GCA_963727765.1 uncultured Acidobacteriota bacterium | reverse complement strand
ACTTGATGCCCTCCTACTTCTCCATCCTGACTGACGCTCATGCCATTCGTCGCTGACCTGGTCGCGGGCGCCCGCCCCAATTTCATCAAACTGGCGCCGGTCGCGCGCGCGCTTCGCGACAGCGGCCGGCTGCAGGCGCGCATCGTGCACACGGGCCAGCATTACGACCCGGGCATGAGCCAGGTGTTCTTCGACGAGCTTCACATCCCCTCCCCGGATGCGCATCTCGAGGTCGGGTCCGGATTGCAGGGCGCGCAGACGGCCCGCATCCTGGAACGCTACGAGGCGCACCTGCTGGCCAGCCGGCCGGACGCGACGGTGGTGTTCGGCGACGTCAACTCCACCGCGGCCTGTGCGCTCGCTGCCGTGAAGCTCGGAGTCCCGGTGGTCCATGTCGAGGCCGGCCTCCGCAGTTTCGACCGCACCATGCCCGAGGAGATCAATCGCGTGGTCACCGACGCGATTGCCGACCTCCTGCTGGTTTCCGAGCCGAGCGGCATGGCGAACCTCGAGCGCGAAGGCGTCGATCCGGCCCGGGTCCGGCTGGTCGGCAACGTGATGGTCGATACGCTCTTTGCCGAACTCGATGCCGCGCGCGCGCTCCGGTTTCCCGCCGCCCTGGGACTCGAGCTGGGGCGCTTCGGACTGGTGACCATGCATCGCCCGTCCAACGTGGACGACCCCGACAGGCTCGGCCAGTTGCTCGACCTGGTGGCGGAACTCGCGAGAGAGCTTCGGCTCGTGTTCCCGATGCACCCACGCACGCGCGCGGCCGCCAGCGACGCCGGTTTGATGGCGCGGTTGACGGCAGACGGCCACGTCACGGTGACCGAGCCGCTCTCGTACGCCCAGAACCTTGGGCTGATGGCGGACGCGGCCGTCGTCCTCACCGACTCCGGCGGCATGCAGGAGGAGACCAGCGTGCTCGGGATTCCCTGCCTGACGCTCCGGGAGAACACCGAGCGTCCGATCACGATCGAGAGGGGCACGAGCCGACTGGTGGGGAACAACCCGGCGCGGATCCGCGAGGTGTTCTTCGACGTGCTGGCAGGGCGCTGGCCGCCGGCCAAGGGCATCCCCTTGTGGGATGGGCGGGCGGCGCCGCGAGTGGCCGCGGCGATGGAAGACTGGTTGACGCAATGCCCGCCTACTTTCCCGTCCTGATCGTCACCGTCCTCGCCTGGGGCGCCTTCGCGTTTGGCGCCGTCTACCCCTGGGCCTACACGCCGCTCTTCTGGGCCGCCGCGGCGGTCGGCCTGCTCGGCTGGATCGCGCCGGGCTCGGCCGAGAAGCCCCGTGTGCCCTGGGCCCTCGTCGCGGCGGTGGCGGCCGTCATGCTCGTCGCGGGCCTGCAACTCGTCCCGCTGACGCAGGGACAGATCTCGACGATCAGCCCGGCCGCCGACCGGTTCCTGGTCAGGTACGACCTCGGCTACGCCGCGGTCAAGAACGCGCTGAACGCGGTGCCGGCAGCAGGCTATCGGCACCCGCTCTCGATCAACCCGTCCAGCACGCTCCTGGGGCTGGCAGCGCTGACGGCGTTGGCGCTGCTGCTGGTGGGCACGGTGCGCGGCCTCGGCACGCTCAGCCTCCGGGCGCTGGCCGCAGGCATCGTCGTCGTCGGCGCGGCGCTGGCGCTCGCCGGCATCGTCCAGTCCGGCCTCTATCTGCACGACCCGCAGAAGACCGGCCTGGTCTACGGATTCTGGAAGCCGATCTACGGAACCGATCCGTTCGGGCCGTTCGTCAACCGCAACCACTTCGCCGGGTGGATGCTGCTGGCCCTGCCGGTCGCCATCGGCTATTTCACCGGCCTGGTGGAGCGCGGGATGCGCGGCGTCAAGCCCACGCTGCGCGAGCGCGTGCTGTGGTTTTCGTCCCTGGATGCCAGCCGGGTGATCCTCGTCGGCCTGGCGATCCTCGTGATGGGCCTGTCGCTCGTCCTCACGTTCTCGCGGTCGGGCACCAGCGGGTTCCTGCTGGCCGTGGCGATCTCGGCCTGGGTCGTGCTGCGTCGCCACACGCACCGCTCCAGGCGCGCGGTCACGCTGGCCTACCTCGCGCTGCTGGTGGTGCTCACGGTGAGCTGGGTGGGGTTCGACGCCCTGGTCCGGCGCTTCGCCGACGCCGAAGACACGCAGCTCGGCGGCCGGCTGCCGATCTGGTCGGACACGGTGAAGGTGGTCCGCGACTTCCCGTGGACGGGAACCGGCCTCAACACCTACGGCGCGTCGATGCTGCTCTACCAGGAGCACAACCTCGAGACCCACAACGCCGAAGCCCACAACGACTACCTGCAGATCGCCGCCGAGGGGGGAGTCCTGCTGGGGATTCCCGCCGCCTGGCTGCTGTTCGTCCTGGTCCGCGAAATCAGGCGAAGATTCCGCGAGCGGGCGGACGACGCGATGGGATACTGGCTGCGCGTCGGGGCGACCACCGGACTGGTGGCCATCGCGCTCCAGGAGACGGTGGAGTTCAGCCTGCAGATGCCGGGTATCGCGGCGCTGCTTGTCGTCGTGGCCGCGATCGCCATCCGCCCGTCCGGTGTCCCCGGGTCGTCCGCTGTCCTCGTGGGGGGACGTTTCGGAGCGGCGTCTAGGCGGTAGACTCCAAAACAGGCCTGAAATGCCCCTGTTTTGGTTGGCACCGCGATTGCGATAGAGTCTGGCGTCGGGCACCGGACACAGAGCCGGGCCGGCACCAGGAGAGAAGGCCATGAAACGCACACTGACATTCACCCCGGCCGTCATCGTCGCCGCCCTGAGCCTGCTGGCCCTGCCGGCCGCTGCACAGGAGCACCATGGCGGGGGCGGCTCGGGTGGCGGTGGGCATGTCGCGTCGGCGCCCCGCACGGGCGGAGGCGGCCAGGCCAGGCAGAGCGCGCCGCGCAGCTCGAGTTCGGCGCCCCAGGCCCGCAGCGCGCAGGGCGGGCGGACGTATTCGACGCCGCAGGGACGCACTTACGCGGCGCCGCGGACGCTGCCGCGGGAATCCCAGGGCGGGTCGAGCGTCGGTGGGCAGGCGGTCCCGCGCACGTCGGGCAACGGCACGTATCGGGGCGGGTCGGCGGCGGGCTCGTACGGCATGCAGGGCAACCGGTACGGCATGAACCGCAGCTACGCCACGTCGGGCATCCGCGGCGGATACCGCCCGACGATGGTCCGTCCGTACTTCTCGCAGAGCTACGTGAGACCGTATGGGTGGAGGCCGGACCACCCGTTCCGGTTCGTCCGGCCCTACTACGTGTTCTCTCCGTGGCTGAGCCTCGGGTTCGGGATCTGGGTCGGGTACCCGGTGCCGTATCCCTGGGTCTACCTCGGCGACTATCAGCCGACCGTGTTTGGCGATTACCCGGACGACAACTACCAAGTGGAGCCTACGCCGGCCCCGGCTCAGTCCAACTACGGCGGCGTGAGCTTCGACATGCAGCCGCCTGACGCCAACCTGTTCGTCGATGGGCAGTACATTGGGGTGGTGAGCGGCTTCGGGCCGAACAGCGAGCCGCTGACGCTCGAGCCTGGCCCGCACAAGATCGCGATCCAGCACGAGGGCTACCGGCCGCTCGAATGGGACGTGACGATCGTGGCCGGACAGGTCATCCCGTATAAGGGCGCGCTGGATAGACAGTAGAAGAGGGCGGCCGGCCAGGAGGCCGGCGCCACACGGAAGACAGCGAAGGGGCGGCCCGGATTGCCGCCCCTTCTTTTTTTTGTACGCATCCGAACTGCAAAATCACTCCCGGAGTGATTACGCAGCGGCGTGCGCAGGCGGAGTAGAATGGGCCCCGATGGACTCGGTCGAATCCCGCACGCGCGTCGTCGCCTCGGTACCGAACCTCCGCTTGGCCGTCCTGTTTGGATCGGCTGCGAAGGGCCAGGATCGCGCGGGCAGCGACCTCGATGTCGGCGTCCTGTTCGCAGTCCCCGGGCCGGCCTACGACCTGGCTACTCTGCGCGTTCGTCTCGAGCGCGAAACCGGACGCGTCGTCGACTTGATTCAACTCGACTCGGCTCCACCGCTGCTCCGCATGGAGATTGGACGGCACGGGCGCGTCCTGTTCGAGCGCGAGGCCGGGACGTGGTCGCTCTTCCGGGCGCACGCGATGATCGACTGGTGGGATTGGGCGCCGACCGCTCGAATGATGCACGAGACGGCCGCCCGGCGGCTGAGAGAGGAGGCGGCACGTGGTCCATTGACATCCTCGCGGATCACGCGGTGATTTCGCGACAGACCGCCACCGTGCTGCGCGCGGCTGCCGGGCTGCGCAACCGCATCGCCCACGGTTACGCGATGCTCGAGCACGAGCGGATCCACGCGGAAGCACAGGCGGGAATCCCCGCCCTTCGGACCTTCCTGGCTGCGGTCGCGAGAGGCTTGCCCTGGTGCAAATCACTCCCGGAGTGATTGTGCAGGTTCTGCAACGCCCGCGATGGCCGCTGACCCCTCTTTGGCATTTTCGCTCGAATTTCTGACGATCCGCGCGCTGGCCAGCGTCCTGCACAGGCCATCGCCGTGCCAAGACGACTTCTACGCGGAACCGCCGGGCTTCCATTCCACGTCATGAACCGCGGCGTGCGCCGTGCAACGCTCTTCCATTCCCACGGCGACTTCGCGGCCTTTGTCAACGTGATGGTTGAGGCGGCGGCTCGAGTTCCCATGCGCCTGATCGCCTTCTCGCTGATGCCCAATCACTGGCACATGGTGCTCTGGCCGCTTGACGAAACTGGCCTCACACGGTACACGGGGTGGCTCTCGCTGACCCACGCCTGTCGCTGGCAACGGGTGCATGAAACCCGCGGCACCGGCCCGGTCTACCAGGGCCGATTCAAGGCCATTCCCATCGAGACCAACCGGCACTTCATCACCGTGTGCCGTTACGTCGAGCGCAACGCCGTCCGAGCCGGGCTGGTGAAGAGGGTGCGCGACTGGCCCTGGAGCAGCGCGTCCGAACAGCCGGGCGCGCTGATGCCCGTTCTTGCCGACTGGCCGGTGCCGAGACCGCCCGGCTGGTCTGAGCTTCTCGACGAACCCCAGGCCAGCGCAGACCTCAACCACATCCGGGGGTGCATCTCGCGGAGCGCCCCAATGGGAGACGACGCCTGGTGCGAGGCCGTCGCGACCACCCTCGGGTGGACCACCGGGCTTCGCCCCGTCGGCCGCCCTCGCCGATAATCACTCCCGGAGTGATTCCCCGCCGCACCCCCCCTACTCCAGCCCCAGCCGCTGACGTTTGAGATACAGCCCCTTGCGGGAGAGGCCGAGCATCTGCGCCGCGGCCTCGAGGCGGCCGCCGCACTGCGCCAACGCGTAGCGGATCTGCGCGCGCTCGGCGTGCTCGATGAGCGCGGCGTGCGGCTGGTCGAGCCGCACGACGACCTCGGTCGGCATCAGCGGCCCGCGATCGACCGGCACCGTCCGCCGGCCGGCCGTAATCGCCGGGTCGAGGTGCTCGGGCATCAGCACGGCGCCCGTCTCGGACATCGCCGCCAGCCGCCGCATCTCGTTTGCCAGCTGCCGCACGTTGCCCGGCCAGCGATAGAGCACCAGGTACTCCATCGTCTCCTCGGAGAGCCGCAGGCGGTCCTTGCCGAACTCGCGCGCCGCGCGGATCAGGAAGTGCTCGGCCAGCGGCGGCACCTCCTCGCGTCGCTCCCTGAGCGGCGGCAGATGGAAGGGGACGACGTTGAGCCGGTAGAAGAGGTCGGCGCGGAAGAGTCCCTCGGCCACGAGCTGATCGAGGTTGCGGTTGGTCGAGGCGATGACGCGGACGTCGACCTTCTGCGGCTGCGAGTCGCCGAGCGGCTGGATCTCGCCCGACTCGAGGAAGCGGAGCAGCTTGGGCTGGACGTCGAGGCCGAGGTCGCCGATCTCGTCCAGGTAGAGGGTGCCTCCCACGGCCGCGCGAATGACGCCGGGCTGATCGACCACGGCGCCGGTGAACGCCCCCTTGCGGTGGCCGAACAGGTGGCTGTCGGCCAGGTCCTTTGGCACCGCGGTGCAGTTGAAGGGGACGAACGGGCGGGTCGCGCGCGCCGACGCGCCGTGGATCACGCGCGCCACCATCTCCTTGCCGGTCCCGGTCTCGCCGGTGAGCAGCACGGTGATCGACATGCCGGCCACGCGCCGCGCGCTCGCCACCAGCGTCGTCATCTCGCTGCTGCAGAAGACAAAATCCTCGGGCGGCTCGCCCGCATCGATCGGCCAGAGGGCCACGCGCTCGCGCTCTTCGCTGCGCGCCTTGCGCTCGAACCGCGCGGCCGCCGCTAGACGCTCGAGGGCCATCAGCGTCACGAGTCGCCCCGCCTCAGCGGGCACGGTGACGGCCACGACGTACTCGCGGTCCTGCCACGAGCCCAGCTCGATCAACCGCGGCGGTCGCGCCACCAGCGCCTCCGCGTCCGACCAGGAGCAGCCGAACCACGACACGACCTCGGTCGGCTGCCCTTTGCGAATGATGGCCAGCGCTGCGCGGGAGACGCACCGCGTCTCATACAGCGCGTTGATGGTCTCGCGTCCGACCACGGCCGGATAGCTTCCGGAATCGACGATGGCGGCGGCGCTCTCGAAGGCGGAGGACAGGTCCGCGCGGGGCGCGACGAGCGGCGTGCAGGCGTCGAGGCGGCAGACGACCTGGCCCGGCCGCGGCGGCAGCGAGTCGATTGGCCCGCGGGGTTCGACGCGCTCGGCCGGGACGGCGAGACGGGCGGCCACGGCGGCGGCGTGGGTCTCCGCGAGGTTCGCGAGCCACGCATTGTTGCCGACGCTCGCCAGGGCCTGCCCGCCGCGCTCGAACCACTGGCGGCCCGCGTCGGTCGCGCCGTCGGCGCACAGCGCCAGCCCGAGCACGCGGCTGGTCTCGGCCAGCAGGTCGACCGAGGACGTCCAGACGGCGGGGTCCAGGCCGGCGAGCACGCGCGCGGCTTCGGCGGTGCGGCCCATCTGGGTGTAGGCCTCGATGAGGAGCAGGGCGAGGACCGACGTCAGCAGCGGATCGGCCAGCTCGCGCGCGCCGGCCATGGCCTCGGTGAGCAGCCGGCCGGCATCGTCCGGCCGCTGCTGGAGCAGGAACAGCTTTGCGCGGGTAACGGAGGTCCAGAGGCCGTAATACCAGGAACCCTTCGCGGAGTTCAGGTCCCAGTTCAGCGCGCTGGCGAGGATGCGTTCGGCGCCGGCGAGGTCGCCGCGGGCGAGGCTCAACTGGGCGAGGCCGTCGGTGATACCGGCGCGGACCATGCCGGCCGGGGGAGAGAGTCGCGCGGCGCGGGTGAAGAAGTGCTCGGAGCGGGCGAAGCGGCCGCGGGCGAGCTCGACGTGGGCGAGGTTGGTGATGGCGGCTCGGCGCAGCGCGGCGTGGCCCGAGATGGCCGACTCGCGCATCGCCCGCCGCGCCTCGGCCTCGGTGGCGTCGAGGTCGGACATGGAGAACGCGAGGCACGACGCATCCACGGCGGCCATCGCTTCCAGCCACGAGTTGCCACACAACTGGGCCAAGGAGCGACCAATCCGGATGTGTTCCTGCGCGCTCGCTAGAACGCCTCGTCTGGCCTCAACCTGTGCCACGAAGAGATGGAGCGCGCTCGCCAGGAGAGGCTGACCGAGCCTCATGACGTCGCTTCTTACCGTCGACAAGTACGCCGTTGCTACGTTGGGTCCTGGACCGTCGGCGAGCGTGAGTAGCAACCGCAACTCGCCCCAACACTGCTGCTCACTAGGAGCCACTGACCGGGCAAGGTCGATCGCTGTCTTTAGCCGTTCAATCGCTTCGTCGATGGCCCCTCGGTCACGGAGGATACTCGCAACAACGATGTGACATCTGGCCCGTTCTAGGCGGGGGGTCGCATGCCGAGCCAAGACCGCTTCGGCCACCTTGAGGGCCGGGCCTGTATCTCCAGTCCTTTGCAGTAGTTCGGCAAGTAAGGTGTCACGGGTGCTCGATTCAGCGTCACCGGCATGCCGGGGAAGGAGCCGGAGCCGATTCAGTGCCTCTCCGTACCGGCCGGCGAGAACGAAGTTGCGGACTGTTTCCATGGCTACGCTCTCCGAGTCGCATCTAGCCGATTGTCCACAGGGGCGGGGTCCCATCCGTCGACGACGGAGGAATGGTAACGCAAGACCTCCGGTCTAGGCGAAACACTGCGATTCTACGTTTCGCCGAACTGTGGGCGCCTCACCTCGCGAGCCGACTCCGCAGTCCGGGAAGACTCCTCGCGCTGCCCCGGTTTCCGGTCTTCTGCGGCCGGCTGGCGCTATTCGCGCGGGATCGACCGCTACGCGCTGCGCCGGGGAAACCGGCGCAGGCGCTCGTCGCCTTCCGGCACTTGACGCGGCCTGCTCCGAACGGTTCGCTCGGCGAGGCATCCCACGGTCCGGCTCATGATCCAGAATCGCGTCTTCCCGCCTGGATTACCTGTCGGGTCATCTACCGACGTTTCGCTGGAATAGGCGGGTACTCGGATTAGCGCGGCGGTCCGAGACTGGCGGGCGAGGCGAGCCTTCGAGGCGTCGCGGCTCCATAAATGCTGGAAACCGGCTCGAAAGCGCCGGGGTCCGCGTGGGGTGACGAAGCTGGGGCCCCACGCATGCCGCCGACAAGCCGCTGGAGAGCCGGTTTCCCCGCGCGCCTCGCGGCTCACCGAGACCGACAGGCTCTGGCCGCCGCGCCATGGAAGCAGGCTGGTGATAGCGGGACCGGCCCAGGACAACGAAAAGGCCTGCGCGACAGTGCGCGCAGGCCCATGTTGCTTGAGGAGACGAGACAGTATTTCGGAAACCTACTCACCCCATACAATTCGATTACCCCATACGATGCGATCTGCGCTGGTCGTATCCGCACCCCACACAATTCGATTGCCCCATACGATGCGGTCTGCACTGGTCGCGTCGGCTCCCCACACAATTCGGTTGCCCCACACGATGCGATCCGCGTCCACTGGGGCATCCTCGCCCCACACGATCCGTTCGCCCCAGACGATCCGTTCACCCCAGACAATTCGGTTGCCCCACACGATGCGATCCGCGTCCACCGGGGCCTGGCCCCACACGATGCGGTTGCCCCACACGATGCGCTCACCCCAGACGATCCGGTTACCCCAGACGATTCGATCGCCTCTAACGATTGTGTTGCCCCATACAATCCGGTCGCCTTCAACGATCTGGTTACCCCACACAATTCGGTTGCCCCACACGATCCGATCCGAAGTGATGGCGTTGCCCCAGACAATGCGCTGCCCCCACACAATCCTCGCCGCCTGGGTGGTGTCGTCCTCGCGCCAGAAGGTGATGCCGCTCGGCGTCACGGTCTCGCCCGCGATCAGCACGTCGTCGTTCGTCTTCGGCCCGTTGACGGCGATGTTCACCGAGGTGATCGCATCCACGCTCCCCGCGCCGCAGCCCACCAGGCCGGCGTCGGGCAGGAACGTCGCGCCCAGCTGCAGCGACGCCTTGACCTTGATCGGGTCCAGCTTTGGGTTCGCCTGCAGCACCAGCGCCGCAATGCCCGACACGACCGCGGTCGACATGCTCGTGCCGCTCATCTGCATGTAGCCCTGGCTGCCCGCGGTGAACATGTGCAGCGACGGATACTGGGTGATGATGGCGGAGCCCGGAGCCTCGAGCGAGACGATCTTGTTGCCCGGCGCGACGACGTCCGGCTTCAGGATGTAGTCGTAGAGCGTCGGCCCGCGCGAGCTGTAGGTCGTCACCGCGTCGTCGGACCGGATGGCCGTCCCGAAGGTGTTCAGCGCGCCGACCGTGATCGCGTAGGGCGAGTTGCCCGGCGAGTCGATCCCGCCCAGCACCATCCGCCCGTCGTCGGTCTTGCCCACGTTGCCCGCCGCCGCCACCACCACCAGCCCCTTCGCGACCGCGCGCTGCACCGCCTGGCACAGCGGGTCGTCGTCGGCCGACTCGAGGACGGGGTGGCCGAGCGACAGGTTGATGATCCGGATGGCGTACTTCGTGCGGTTCGCGACGGCCCAGTCGATCGCCGCGATGACGTTGCTGACCGAGCCCGACCCGTCGGCCGCGAGGACCTTGAGATTGACGATCCGCGCTCCAGGCGCCAGGCCCACGTACCCTGCGGCGCCCTTCATCTCCCGTGCCGCGATGATGCCGGCCACGTGCGTCCCGTGACCGAACTGGTCGTCGCCCGTGCCGTTCGGGTCGGTGAAGTCCACGCTGACCAGGAGGCGGCTCTTGAGCGCCGGGACATCGGCCACCCCCGAGTCGATGAGGGCAACGGTGATGCCCTTCCCGGTGTAGCTGGCCATCCCCGGCAGCCCCTGCCACACCTGTTCGGCACCGGTGGACTGGTCGGTGACCGCGAGCGAGCCGCGCACGGCGACGTCGCCCGACAGGTGGGCCACCGAGTCGTCCTGGCTGATCGCGCTCAGCGCGTCGGTGCTCAGGTGGAGGACGGCGCCCGTCTCCAGCCGGCGCTTCAGGGTTGCCCCGTAGCGTGCGGCCAGCGCCGTGATCTCGTCCTGGCTGCCCGACACGATGACGTCGACCGAGGCCACGTCACCGGAGGACAGGTGCTGTGCGAGGTCCGCGGACAACCGCGCCCGATGCCCCGCCGGGTCCGCCCACGCCAGGCCCGACGACAGCACCAGGGCTGCCACGACCAACCAGATGAAAGAGCAACGACGGAACATGACGTCCTCCAGGCCAGTAACAACAGAACGTTTACGCGCTGACGCTGTTCAGAAACTCGGATGATTCCTCACGGGACGCGGCCGACAACGACGGCGGCGCCGGCGCGAATGAGGCGGAGAGGCCGGCCATCGACGAAACCAGCACCCGCTGCGACCCGCACCGCGTCCGGATGGTCTGCAGGCGGCCCTGCCTGATCCAGTAGTAGACCGTGCGCTTGGAGACGCCGAGCATCTCCATCGCCTGATCTATCAACACGCTCCGGCCTTCGGTGCTGGCGAGCCGCCATGCCGTGCCGCGCGTGTAAGCCTGGGCCACCTGAAACCTCCCGCTGAGGCAGTGGCAAGTGCCGGGCCATGCGGACCAGCTGGTGATCCAACTGTCTAAGTGGTTGCGCCGACGGGAGTTGTTGCACTAGGATGGCGTCGCGACGTGAGGGGGCCACGGAGGGGGTCCGGCCAACCGGCTGGCCTGCTGCGGCCTCACGACGGGACCTTGGGCCTCCGACGGGCGCAGCCGATGATGAGCGCAGGAATTGCACACTAAATTGGCGGGGATCGGATGGGATGGCGGAGATTGACGGCGCGGCCCTGGCCCGATCGCCGACCGGCCAATGGATTGGCCTGGAGGACAAGAAATTGACCGCTTCCAGACGTTCGCCCCTGTGTTCATGGAGAGTTGTCACACTATCCGTAGTGGTGATGGCCGCAGCGATGGCGTCGGCGGCCTGCCGGTCCCGTGAGCAGCAAGGGCCCGCGAAGCCGCACGTCAAAGCGTTGGTTTCGAGCGTGCGGGCCGAGCCGCGGACCTTCAATCGGTATGCCGGCCGCGACTCGATCCTCGAGATCGTCACCTGCCTGACGCAGGCCCGGCTGGTGCGCATCGACCGGCGCACGCAGGAGCTCGAACCCTGGCTGGCCGAGTCGTGGACGATGTCGGCCGACGGCCTGACCTACACGCTGAAGCTGCGCCAGGGGGTGAAGTTCTCCGACGGCGTGCCGTTCACCTCCGCCGACGTGACGTTTGCCTTCAAGGCGATCTACGACGAGAAGACCGGGAGCGCGCTGGGTGAGTCGATGCGTGTCGGCGGCAAGCCGCTGGACGTCAGCGCACCGGACCCGATGACGGTGGTGATCCGCTTCCCGTCGCCGTTCGGCCCGGGCATCCGGCTGCTCGACAACCTGGCGATCCTGCCGCGCCACAAGCTGGGGGCGGCGCTCGACGCCGGCACGCTGGCGAAGGCGTGGGACCTGTCCACGCCGCCGCCTGAGATCGTCGGCCTCGGCCCGTTCGTCCTCGAAGCCTATCAGCCCGGGCAGCGGCTGATCTTCGCGCGCAATCCGTACTACTGGCGGACCGACGAGCGCGGCGGGAAGCTGCCGGTGCTCGACCGGCTGACAATCGAGATCGTGCCCGACCAGAACGCGGAGATCCTGGCGCTCCAGAGCGGGCAGATCGATTTCACGCAGTCGGAGGTGCGCCCCGAGGATTACGCGACGCTCAAGCGCGCGGCCGACCAGAAGAAGCTGACGCTGGTCGATCTCGGCGTCGGCCTCGATGCCGACTCGTTCTGGCTGAACCTGCGGCCGGGCCGCCCGTCGGTGGTCCGCCATCCGTGGCTGCTCCGGCCCGAGCTGCGGCGGGCGATCTCGCACGCGGTCGATCGGAAGGCGTTTGCCGAGACGGTGTTCCTCGGAGCGGCCGTCCCGGTCTACGGGCCGATCACGCCCGGCAACCAGCGATGGTACTCGCCCGACCTGCCGCGCTTCGAGTACGATCCGGCTGCGGCGCGGCGGCTGCTGGCCGGTTTGGGACTCAACGACCGGGACGGCGACGGCATTCTGAAGGATCGCAGCGGGGCGCCGGCCGGGTTCACGATCGTGACGCAGAAGGGAAACACGGCACTCGAGCGCGGCGCGGAGTTCATTGCCTCGGAGTTGAAGAAGGTCGGGCTGCAGGCGGAGGTGGCGGCGCTCGACGTCGGCGCCGCGATCGATCGGATCGAGCGAGGGGACTACGACGCGGTCTACTTCCGCTTCCTCACGACCGACCTCGACCCGGCGCTCAACATCGACCTGTGGCTCAGCTCGGGCAGCGCGCACGTGTGGAACCCGTCGCAGGCGAAGCCGTCCACCGACTGGGAGCGGCAGATCGACGACCTGATGAACCGGCAGGTGGCGTCGCTGGACCAGGCGCAGCGGAAGGCGCTGTTCGACCAGGTGCAGCGGATCGTGGCCGACGAGCAGCCGATGATCCAGTTCGCGGCGCCGCGGATCTCGCTGGCGATGAGCACGCGCGTGACGGGCGCGACGCCGGCGCTGCTCAGGCCGTCGATCCTCTGGAACCCCGACACGTTGGGCCTCAAGTAGGCGGAGGGCGGGAGGCGGCAGGGCGGGCGTAAGGCGTGAGGCGCAAGGCGTAAGGCAGCAGTTGAGAGGGCTGGACCACTTGGCGCATTATCTCGTCCGGCGCGTCGTCGCGGCGGTTGTGCTGGTGGCGGTCGTGTCGTCGGCCGCGCTGCTGCTGACGAGCGTCGCGCCGGGCGACTTCGCGTCGGAGCTGTTCGGCAGCGGCGCGAGCGCGGCGTCGATGGCGCGCGAGCGGGCCCGCTACGGCCTCGATCGGCCGGTGGCCGCCCAGTATCTCGACTGGCTCGGCCGCGCGGCCCGTCTCGACTTCGGCGTCTCGATCGTCTATCACCGGCCGGTCATCGAGCTGGTGCGCCAGCGGGCGGCCAATACGGCCGTGCTCGCGCTGACCGCGCTCCTCCTGGCCTCGCTGCTGGGTCTGCCCGCCGGCATGCTCACCGGCAGCCGCCGGCGCGGTCCCGTCGCGTCGGCGATCCGCGGCGCGTCGATCGTCCTGCTGTCGCTTCCCTCGCTCATCACGTCGCTCGTGTTCGTGCTCCTCGCCGCGCGCACGGGGTGGCTGCCGACCGGAGGCATGCAGTCGGCGGGCGCCTGGGAAGGAGGCACGCTGGCCGGCCTGGCCGACCTGGCGTGGCACCTGCCGCTGCCGGCGCTGGCCATCGCGCTGCCGCTCGCGGCGATGATCGAGCGGGTGCAGTCGCAGTCGCTCGGCGCGGTGCTGAAGATGCCGTTCGCGCTGGCGACGCTGGCGCGCGGCGTGCCGCGTGGGCGGCTGATCTGGCGCGACGCGTGGCGGCCGGCGGTCGGGCCGGTGGCCGCGCTCTACGGCTTCATCCTCGGCAGCCTGCTCAGCGGCTCGTTCGTCGTCGAGGTGGTGACGTCGTGGCCGGGCCTCGGCCGCCTGATGTACGACGCGCTCAGGGCGCGCGACCTCTATCTCGTCGCGGGATGCGCGGCGGCGGGATCGATCTTCCTGGCCGGCGGCAGCCTGCTCTCTGACGTGATCCAGGCGTGGGCGGATCCGCGGATCAGGCAGCGCGAGGATGAACACCGCGCGGGAGCGGCCGCATGAGGGCCGCGGCCGCGGCGCTGCTCGGCCTTGTCGTCGTCGTGGCGCTGGCGGCGCCCGTGCTGGCCCCCCACGATCCGGGCGAGACATTTCGCGGGTTCCTGTCCGCGCCGCCGATGCGGCCGCACGTCGTGGCGGCCGACGGCTCGTGGCGGTGGCCGTTCGTCCATCCGCTGAAGCTGGCGAGCCGGCTGGAACAGCGGTACGACGAAGACAGGAGCCGGGAGGTCCCGCTCGCGTTTTTCTCGGGCGGCAAGCTGGTGCGGCTCTCCGACGAGCGCGACGGCCCGTGGCTGCCGCTCGGCGCCGACGGCGAAGGGCGCGACGTGCTGGCGCGGCTGCTGTTCGGCGCGCGCACGTCGCTCGGCGTGGCCGTGCTGGCGACGCTGGCCGCCCTGCTCATCGGCGCGGTGGTGGGCGGGCTGGCCGGCTACTTCGGCGGCCTGACCGACGAAGCCATGATGCGTTTTGCGGAGTTCGTCCTCGTGCTGCCCGCCATCTACGTCGTGCTGGCGCTGCGCGCGGCGATGCCGCTGGTGCTGCCGCCGTGGGAAGTGTTCTCGCTGATGGCGGGGATCTTCGGGCTGGTCGGCTGGCCGTGGGTGGCGAGGGCGGTGCGCAGCGTCGTGGCGACCGAGCGGACGCGCGACTACGCGTCGGCGGCCGTGTCGCTCGGCGCCGGGCCGGCCCGCGTCCTCTTCGGCCACCTGATGCCGGCCTGCCGCGGCGTGCTCGGCACGCAAGCGATCCTGCTGCTGCCGAGTTTCATCCTGGCTGAGGCGACGCTCTCCTACGTCGGCCTGGGATTCCCGGGGACGGTGCCGAGCTGGGGATCGATGCTGCACGAGGCGAGCAACGTCAACGCGATTGCCGAGTTCCCGTGGACACTGGCGCCGGCGGCGGCGATCTTCCTGGTCACGCTGGCGGCGAACCTGCTTGTTGAAGAGACAAAATAACCCATGAACCTTCGCGGCATCTTTCCGCCTATTGCCACGCCCTTCAAGGACGACGAGATCGACCTCGACGCGATGAGGGCCAACGTCACGAAGTGGATGAAGACCGGCCTGGCGGGCGTGCTCGTCCTCGGCTCGAACGGCGAGGCGCCCATGCTCGACGCCGACGAGTCGTTCCGCGTGGCGGCGGCCGCCCGCGAGGCGGTCCCTTCGGAAAAGACGATGATCGTCGGGGCCGGTGAGGAGTCGACGCACGCGACGATCGGCGCCGTGAAGCGCGCCGCGAAGGCCGGTGCCGACGTGGTGCTGGTGCGCACGCCGTGCTACTACAAGTCGCAGATGACGACCGACCTGTTCGTGCGCCACTTCACCAGCGTGGCCGACGCGTCGCCGGTGCCGGTGCTGCCGTACAACGTGCCCGTGTTCACCGGCGTGAACATGGCGGCCGAGGCGATCGCGAGGCTGTCGGGTCACCCGAACATCCCGGGCGTCAAGGATTCGAGCGGCAACCTCACGCAGATCGCCGAGACAGCCGCGTCGACGCCGCCCGACTTCTGCGTGCTGGTCGGCTCGGCCCCAACGCTCTACGCCAGCCTCTGCGTGGGCGCGGTCGGCGGCATCGTCGGCGCGGCGTGCGTGATCCCGGACCTGATGGTGGAGCTGTACGACCTCGCGATGGCCGGCCGGCACGCCGAGGCGCTCGCGCTGCAGCGCCGGATCACGCCGCTCGCCAAGTCGGTGACGACCACGTACGGCGCAGCGGGGCTGAAAGCGGCGATGGAGATGGCCGGCTACGTCGGCGGCCTGCCGCGGCGCCCGCTGACGCCCGCCACGCCGCAGATCGTCGAGACGATCCGCGGGCAGTTCGCGGCACTGGGCTTCGTGGTGTAGGGCGGCCCGGCCGCGGTATCCTCTGAAGATATGATCCCACTGCCTTCGTCCGAACGTCTGCTGCTCGGGCCGGGCCCGAGCATGATCTCGCCACGCGTGATGCGCGCGCTCGGCGCGCCGATGCTCGGCCACCTCGATCCCGACCTGATGGCGATGATGGACGAGACGCGCGAGCAGCTGCGCCGCCTGTTCCGCGCGCCGGAAGGGTCGTTCGCCTTCGCGGTGTCGGGCACGGGCACCTCGGGGCTCGAAGCGACCGTGGCCAACCTGGTGGCCGACGGCACGCGCGTGCTGGCGGTCGTGACCGGCTACTTCGGCGACCGGCTCGCCCAGGTCTGCCAGCGCTACGGCGGCGCCGTCACGCGACTCGACGTCGAATGGGGCCGCGCGGTTGACCCCGCGCTGGTCCGCGAGGCCCTGGCACGCCACGGCGCGAACATCGTCTGCGTCGTGCACGCGGAGACCTCGACCGGTGTGCGCAACCCGGTGGCCGACGTCGCCAGGGCGGCCCACGATGCCGGCGCGCTGGTCATTGTCGATGCGGTGACCTCGCTCGGCGGCCACCCGTTCGAGATGGAGCAGTGGGGGATCGACGCGGCCTACAGCTGCACACAGAAGTGCATCGGGGCGCCGTCGGGGCTGGCGCCGGTGGCGTTCGCGCCGAGCGCACTCGCGCGGCGCGTCGGCTGCCGCAGCTTCTACTTCGACCTGGGGCTGCTCGAGGACTACTGGGTCCGGCGGAAGTACCACCACACGATCTCGGCCTCGCTCGTCTACGCGCTGCACGAGGCGCTGACGGCCATCGACGAGGAAGGGCTCGAGGCGCGATGGGCGAGGCACGAGCGGCATCACACGGCGCTTGCCGCCGGGCTCGAGGCGATGGGGCTCGGGCTGCTCCCGCCCGAGAGCGAGCGGCTCTGGACGCTGAACGCGGTGCGCGTGCCGGGGGGAGTGGACGAGGCCCGGGCGCGCAAGGACCTGCTCTCGCGCTTCAACATGGAGGTGGGCTCCGGTCTGGGGCCGCTCGCCGGCAAGATCTGGCGTGTCGGGCTGATGGGCCACAGTTCGTCGCCGCAGGCCATCCTGCTGTTTCTCGGCGCCCTCGAATCGGTGCTGCGCCAGCAGGGACATGACGTGCCGCCAGGGGCCGGCACGGCGGCGGCGCTGGACGCGCTGCACGGGTAGCCAACGTGCGACATCGTTTCTTCGGCGTGTTGCTTGCGGCCGCGTGCCTCGCGTCCTGTGCCGGGACGACGGCCAGGATGCCGGAGATCCGGCCGGCGGCGGCGCTGACGCCGGCCCAGGAGGCGCAGATCGGGGCACAGGCCGACCGCGAGCTGCGCCGCGAAGCGCACTCATCCGACGAGGAGGCGCTGCGCCGCGAGGCGCAGCAGGCCGCCACGCGGCTGGCCGCCGCGTTCGCAGCCCTCAGCCCGCCTGGCACATCGCCGTGCTCGGCTCGCTGCTCCCAACGCCTTCGCCCTGGGGGGCGGCTACGTCTACGCGACACGCGGCCTGTTCCCGGACCTCTCGAGCGAAGCCAGCTCGCCGCCGTTCTCGCCACGAGATGGCGCACGTCCTGCTGGGCGACGCGACAGCCCATCACCTGGCCGGCCTGGCGCCGGTCCCGCTGACCTCGGTGTCTTCCGGCTGGTCGCGCGTCTGTTCGGCGCTCGCCTTCGACGGCGGTGCCGTGCGCGCCGTCCGCCAGCCACGACGACGAACGCGAGCCGGCTGCGAACGCGCGCGCCGCCAGGGCGCTGGCGGCAGCGGGGTTCGACCGGCGTCGCTCAACGTCGTGCTCGAGACGCTCGACCGCCTCAATCTGGACACCGACGAGCTGGAGGTGCCGACCTGGGGGATGACGCACGGCCGCGGGATCCGGATCCACCTGTCGTCTCTGCCGTCGGCCCCGGCTGCGGACCCTGAGGGGAGGGCAAGACCGGCTGCCGAACCGAACGGGAAGGCGAAGCCGGCGGCCGACGCCTCCGTCCAGCGCTCGCGTGGCCGCGCCGTCCGGCGACGACCCGCGCACCGCCCCGTCCGCGTCCTGACGAGTTCACCATGCCGAATCTGCGGATCGCCATGACGATCCCCG
>CAVSGZ010000004.1:0-301178 GCA_963727765.1 uncultured Acidobacteriota bacterium | reverse complement strand
TGCCCGAAGTCGGGATTGACGGTGGCGTCGAGCGTCAGGCTGCTGCCCACGCCCCCCTTGAGGTCCAGGCCGGCGCCGGCGAATGCCCGCGAACCGTCGTTGAACGGATCGCCGGCGTTGGGCGGCGCAATGAACTCGCCGCGCGCCACGGCGTAGGGCAGCAGCTCGAGGTGGTGGGCCTTCGGGATGCCGTCGAGATCGACGAGGTGCGCCATCCGCGACGCCAGCCCATTCTCTTTCTTCGGCACCATGACAAGCCACGAGTACTCGTTCTTCCGCTGGACGAAGCGCTCGACGTTGATGCCCCACGTCTGGTGCTCCGCCGCCTGGTATCGCAGCTGGGAGTACGGGATGCGCATCTCGACCGACCAGCCCTTCCCGTCGACGGCGACGGCCGACGCCCACACGCCGTCCCACGACGGGTCGTCGCTCGTGTCGTTGAAGAGCACGCCGTCGTACCTGCTCCCCCGCCGCACTGACGCCGAACTCGAAGCCGGTGAGGTGATCGTGCTGGGGGTCGAGGTAGACCATCACCCAGTCGGCGTCGGGCGTGGTGTCGCGGCGCGCCAGGCGACGCGTGACCTGGTCCGGGTGGTCGTCGAGCAGCCTGATGCCGACGTAAATCGCATGGTCGTCATAGAGGACGCGCACCTCGGTCGGCTCGGTGGCCGGCTTGCCTTCGTCGGGGTCGCGCTGGATGAACCCGGCCGCCGGCACGGCGTGCTGCCAGACCTCCTCGTTCAGCCTGCCGTCGATCGTGATCGACGACGCCCGGACCGCATGGACTTCGCGGACGGGGGTGGCCGGCGCCGCAGGCGCCTGGGAGAACACGGGGGTACAAAGGACCAGCACGAGACCGGCGGCGAGACAGGCGGATTTCAGCCGTTCCATCTATGGCAGATCTACGAATTCGGGCGCCGTGATGTTCACTGCCGCGGCCCCTGGTTGATTACGGCGCCGAAAAGTATCACGATTGCTTCCCATGCGGCACATTCAGAGAATCGTCGTCATCGCCCTGGCCCTCGTCGTGGGCGCGAGCACTGGATTCAGGTCCTCCGCGCAAGGCAGCGACCCGCGAGCGCGGATGCTGGAGAGCATCGACGCGCGGCGGGCGGACTACGCCGACGTGGCCATGCAGATCTGGAAGTTCGCCGAGCTCGGCTATCTCGAAACCAGGAGCAGCGCGCTGCTGCAGCAGAAGCTGGCGGCGGCGGGCTTCACCGTCAAGGCCGGCGTGGCGGATATCCCAACCGCCTTCGTCGCCAGCTACGGCAGCGGCAAGCCGGTCATCGCGTTTGTCGGCGAGTTCGACGCGCTGCCCGGCCTCTCCCAGGCCGCGGTGCCCGAGCGGAAGCCCCTCCAGGACGGGGCGCCCGGCCACGGCTGTGGCCACAACCTGCTCGGCACCGGCTCGATGGCGGCCGCCATCGCCGTGAAGGACTGGCTCGCCTCGAGCGGCCGGCCCGGCACGGTCCGCTTCTACGGCACGCCGGCCGAGGAAGGCGGCGGCGCCAAAGGCTACATGGTCCGCGCGGGCCTGTTCGACGACGTGGACGTGGCCATCTCGTGGCATCCCGGGCAGGCAAACGACGCCAGCCCGTCGAGCAACCTCGCCATGGTAGCCGCGAAGTTCCGCTTCCACGGCATCGCAGCGCACGCCGCCGCCGCGCCCGACCGCGGCCGCTCCGCGCTCGAGGCGGTGGAGGCGATGGACATGATGGTGAACATGATGCGCCAGAACGTCCCGCAGGAGACGCGCATCCACGACATCATCACCCACGGCGGCGCGGCCGAGAACATCGTCCCCGACTTTGCCGAGGTGTCCTACATGGCGCGCCATCCCGACATGCGCGTCCTCGATGGCATCTGGCAGCGCATCGTCGACGCGGCCCGCGGCGCGGCCCTGGGCACGGGCACCACGATGGACTTCGAGATGACCGACGCCAGCTACAACCTCCTGCCCAACGCTTACCTCGCCGACCTCCAGCGCCGGAACATGGCGTCGGTCGGCGGCGTGAAGTACTCACCCGAGGAGCGGGCGTTCGCCGAGGCGCTGCGCAAGACGATGAACGGCCAACTGATGCCGCTGGGGTCCGAGGAGCAAATCCAGCCGCCGTCGGAGACGTTCACGCCGGCGTCGACCGATCTGGGCGACGTGAGCTGGAAGGTGCCGACGACACAGGTCATCACGGCCACGTGGGTGCCGGGCACGGCGGCCCACACCTGGCAGGCCGTCGCCTGCGACGGGATGTCGATCGGCGTGAAGGGAATGCTGCTCGCGGCCAAGACGATGGCGCTGACCGGGATGGATCTGTTCACGAGCCCCGACCAGGTGGCCAGGGCGCGGGCCGAGTTCGACAGGCGACGCGGCGGTGCGGTCTACGCCTTCAAGCTCGGAGACCGCAAGCCGCCGCTTGACTACCGGAAGTAGCGCTACTTCTTCTTCGCGAACTCGCGAATCCGGCGGATTTCGTCGGCCGGGATGTGCAGGAATTCCAGGAACTCCTGGTGCTCGGCCGGCGCCG
Organism: uncultured Acidobacteriota bacterium; assembly: GCA_963727765.1. Taxonomy (GTDB): domain Bacteria; phylum Acidobacteriota; class Vicinamibacteria; order Vicinamibacterales; family Fen-181; genus FEN-299. The sequence continues at coordinate 298,653 of CAVSGZ010000004.1, read as the reverse complement.
ATCGCTCGAACTCGACGTGCCAGGCGTGCATCTGGTCCTCGGTGAACCCGCAGCCCCGCATGATCGTCACCCACTTGTCCTTCGTGATCATCTGATTCCTCCTGAGTCCTTTGTGCCCGAGCAGCGTGAGGATGACGCGCTGATGGCCGCGGAGCGCCTCGATCTCCCCGTCGAGTTCCACCAGCCGCCGCTTCAGCACCGTCGCCGCGTCGCCAGCCGGGGAGCTCAGCACCGATCGGATGTCGGCGAGGCTGAGGCCCGCGTGTCGGTACGCGCGGATCTGCCGGAGCCGATCGATCTCCCGCTCGCCGTACTGCCGGTAGTTGCCCGCCGTCCGCCCGGACGACTTCAGCAACCCGATCGATTCGTAGTACAGCACCGTGCTGCGGCTCAGACCGCAGCGCCTGGCCAGTCGAGTCACGGTCAACATGTGCTGATCCCAGGATGAACCCTGCAGTTGTAGACAGGTCAAGGAGTATTCAGTGCGGCTCACGGCTCACGGCGGCCGAAGATCCGGTACACTGTCAGAAACATGATCTGGCTGCCGCTCGCCGCCGTTGCCTGCGCCACGCTCGTCCTCAACCTGCCGTTCGGGTTCTGGCGGGCCGGCGTGCGGAAGTTCTCGCTGGCGTGGTTCCTCGCCGTGCACGCGCCGGTTCCGCTCATCGTCGGCATGCGGTTCGCCGCGGGCCTGGGGTGGGGACTCAGCACGTTCCCGGTGCTGGTCGGCGCCTTCTTCGGCGGCCAGCTCCTCGGCGGCCGCATCCGAACAGCGGTCAAGGCAGCTTGAAGGTCGGCAGCCGCGAGGCGTCCCATCCGCCGCCGAGCGCCTTGATGAGCAGGACGCTCGCCGTCAGCCGCCTCGCCAGGATGCTGACGCCGACCCGCTCGTTGTTGAGGGCAGCCGTCTGGGCCACAACTACCTCGAGGTAGGTGGCGATCCCGCCTTTGTAGCGGTTGTTCGAGAGTTCGAGCGACCTGTTCGATGCCTCCACGGCGGCCCGCTGGACGGCCGCCTCCTGGTCGAGCACCCGCAGCGTCGCCAGCTGGTCTTCCACCTCTCGCAGCGCCGACAGCGTCGTCGCCTGGTAGAGCGCCACGGCCTGCTCGTAGCCGGCCTTGGCCTGCGCCGACACGGCCCGGCGGCGACCGCCGTCGACCAGGGTCATCGCGGCGAGCGGCGCCGCGGTCCAGAACCCGCTGACCCCCTGGATCAGGTTCACGAGCGCCGAGCTCTCGAACCCGGTGTTCGCCGTCAGGGCGATCGCCGGGTAGAAGGCCGACGCGGCCACGCCAATCTGCGCGTTCGCCGCGGCCACGCGCCGTTCGGCGGCCGCGACATCCGGCCGGCGCTCCAGGAGGTCGGCCGGCAGGCCGGGCGGGATCGCGGGCGGCTCCGCGGCGGCCGGAACTGGCGGCAGCTTGACCGTGCCGGGGGCCTGGCCGACCAACGTGGCGAGCGCGTGCTCGAGCGGAGCGCGGCGCGCCTCGACGTCGATGAGCTCGGCGCGCGTCGTCTCGAGCTGCGCCTCCGCCTGGGCGACGTCGACGGCCGTCGCCACTCCGCCCCGGTGCCGATTTCGGGTCAGCTCGAGCGCCTTCTCGTAGGCCGCCACGCTCGAGCGCAGCAGGTCCTGCTCGGCGTCGGTCGCGCGCAGGGCGAAGTAATCGGCCGCAAGTTCCGCGTGCAGGCTCAGGCGGACGGCCTCGAGGTCGGCCGCGCTGGCCTGCGCGGCCGCGCGGCTCGCGGCCACGCTCGACCGGACGCGCCCCCAGACATCCACCTCGTACGACGCGTCGAGCCGCAGCAGGTAATCCGAGTAGTGCTCGTTTGCGGTGGCGCTCCAGTTCGGCGTGTTCTCGGAGTGGTCGTTCCGGCTGGCGGCGGCCGTGCCCGACACCTGGGGCGAGCGCGCCGCGGAGGCGTAGCGCACGAGCGCCCGCGCCTGGTCGAACTGCGCCTGCGCCGCGCGCAGCGTGTTGTTGGCGACATCGATCCGCGCCTCGAGCGCGTCGAGCTGCGGGTCGTGGAAGATCGCCCACCACTGCCCTCTCGCGACCTCGTCGTTCGGCTGCGCCGGCTTCCAGGGACCGGTCTCCGAGTACGCCGGCGGCGTGACCGCCTCCGGGCGGACGTAGGTCGGCGCGGTCGCGCATCCCGCGGCCGCAAGCAGCCCGAACAGGACGGGGAGCCGACCCGTCACCGCGCCTGTCCTTTCGGGGCATCGGGAGCTGCCTGGCTGACGCGGACCGCCTGCTTGTCGACGAGCGAGTCCGGCGGGCTGACGACGACCCTCGAGTCGGCGCCGACGCCGCCGAGCACTTCAATCTCGGTCCCGAAATCACGCCCGAGCGACACGCGCGTCATCGCGACGCTCGAGTCGGGGCCCACGACGGCGACCTGGACGCCGTTGGCCCTGAAGATCAGCGTGCTCACCGGCAGCGTGAACGCCGATACCGCCTTGGGCAGCTTGATATGAACTTGGGCGAAGGCGCCCGGCAGCAGCTCCCCGGTGCGGTTGGCCACCTCGAACTCGGTCAGCAGCGTGCGCGACGACACGTCGATGGCGTCCGCCGTGCGCACGAGCGTGCCCGGAAACCGGCGGCCGGAAAACTCGGCCAGCGTGAGATCGGCCTCCAGCCCCTTGCGGGCGACGGGCGCGAACCGCTCGGGCACGTTCACGAACAGGCGGAGCTTCCCCGTCGACGAGACGTGGAACAGCTCGCGGGCCGGCCCGCCGGACGCGCCGGGATCGATGAGCGCGCCCACGTCGGTGTTGCGGCTGGTGATGACGCCGTCGATCGGCGCGTAGATCCGCGTGAACCCCTCGAGTTGCTCCAGGCGGTCCACGTTGTGGCGGGCCGAGTCGACGGTGGCCTTGCGCGCCTCGAACGCCCCGACGGCATTGTCGGCGTCCTGACGGGTGACCGAGTCGGTCTTCACGAGCTCCCGGTACCGGTCGGCGGTGAGTTGCGCGAGGCCCAGGTTCGCCTCGGCCGTCGCGAGGTCGGCACGGGCCTGCTGCAGCTGCTGCTCGAGCTCGGGGGCGTCAATCTCGGCGAGCAGCTGGCCCGCCTTCACGCGCGTCCCCAGGTCGACGAGCCTCCGCTTCAGGTAGCCGTTGGTCCGCGCGTAGATCGGCGCGTCCGCGTACGCCTGCAGCGTGCCGGGCAGCACGATCTCCTCCTCCGGCGACCCGGCCTTCGGCCTGGTCACGGCCACGGTCACCGTGTTCAGCTCGCGCGTCTCCTCGGTCAGCGCCTTCAGCGATCGGGCCCGGCTCGAGATGCCCCACCCGGCGACGACGGCGGCGACGATGACGACGCCGAGAAAGACGAGAAGGCCCCGCGACACACGTCCAGGCGCGAGGCTCGATGATGCTTGACGCCGCATTAGTGCCCCTCCCCCATCGGCCCGCTGACAGGCCGCGCGCCGCCGGCGGCGCCCTGCTGCTTTCTCTTGTGCAGGATCGCGAACACCGACGGGACGAAGAACAGCGTCGCCACGGTGGCCGCCGCCAGCCCGCCCATGACGGCCCGGCCGAGCGGCGCGTTCTGTTCGCCGCCCTCGCCGAAGCCGAGCGCCATCGGGATCATGCCGATGATCATCGCCGAGGCGGTCATGACGACCGGCCGGAAGCGCGCGCTCCCGGCGTCGAGCGCCGCGTCCACCGGGTCGCGGCCCCGCGCCACCTCGTCTTTCGCGAAGCTCACCACGAGGATGCTGTTCGCCGTCGCCACGCCGACGCACATGATGGCGCCGGTCAGCGCGGGCACGCTGATCGTCGTGCCCCACGCGAACAGCGTCCACGCGATGCCCGCCAGCGCCCCCGGCAGCGCCGAGATGATGATGAACGGGTCGAGCCACGATTGGAAGTTGACGACGATGAGCAGGTAGACGAGCAGGATGGCGAACACCAGCCCGCCGAGCAGCGCCCGGAACGACGTGTTCATCGTCTCGATCTGGCCGCGGGTGATGATCTCGGATCCGCGAGGCAGCGCTCGGCGGGCCGAGTCGATGATCGGCCCGATCTCGCGCGCGACGCCCCCGAGGTCGCGGCCCTGCACCGACCCGAAGATGTCGATGACCGGCTGCACGTTATAGTGCGAGACGACGGCGGACCCGGCGCCGCGCTGCATGGCGGCCAACCCCTGCAGCGCCTGCGGCCGGGCGGTGGCGTTGCCGGCCACCGGGATGTTGCCGAGGGCCTGCAGCGAGTCGATCTGGTACTGCGGCGTCTGCGTCGCCACCGAATAGCTCACGCCCGTGACCGGGTTCAGCCAGAAGGTCGGCGTCGTCTGGAAGCTGCCGCTCAGCGAGATGAGCAGGTTGGTGGCCACGTCGCGCTGCGAGTAGCCGGTCTCGGCGAGCATCGTGCGGTCGGACCACAGGTGCAGCTGCGGCTGGTTGAACGCCTGGTGCACGCGCAGATCCACCAGCCCCGCCACGCGCGAGAGCTTGTCCTTGAGCGAGGCCGCGAACACCCGGTTCGCGTCGAGATCGCGGCCGACCACCTGGATGTCGATCGGCGCCGGCAGGCCGAAGCTGAGGATCTGGCTCACGATGTCGGCCGGGATGAAGGTGAACTGCACCCCCGGGAACCGGCGCGCCAGCTCGAGGCGCAACATCCTGGTGTAACCGAACGTCGGGTGGTGGCCCTCGCCGAGCGACACGAGGATGTCGGCGTCGCCCGGGCCGATCGGCGACGAGTTGGTGTACGCCAGGTTCAACCCGCTGTAGGGCAGGCCGACGTTGTCGATGACGCTGGCAATCTCCTCGTTCGGGATGACGGATCGAATCGCGTCCTCGACCCGCTCCGAGAGGCCGGCCGTCTCCTCGATGCGGGTGCCCGTCGGCGCGCGCAGATGCAGCTTGAACTGGCCGCTGTCGACCGCCGGGAAGAAGTCCTCCCCGACCCAGGCGAGCAGGCCGAGCGAGGCGACGCACGCCAGCAGGAACCCCGCGGCGAACAGCCCGCGGTGCGCCAGGCACTTCTCGAGCGCCCGGCGGTGACGCGCGCGCAGCGCCCTGAACTTCTCGTCGACGTACTGCTGGAAGCGCAGGAACAGCCCGGCCCGGCCCCGGCGGGCATCGCGCTCCGCGTGGCTCTCCAGCATGTACTTCGCCATCGTCGGCACGAGCGTCCGCGAGAGCAGGTACGAGGCGAGCATCGCGAACACCACCGCCTCGGCCATCGGCACGAACAGGTAGCGCCCGACCCCCGCGAGGAAGAACATCGGGACGAACACGATGCAGATGCACAACGTGGACACGAAGGTCGGCACGGTGATCTGTTGCGCGCCGTCGAGGATCGCGGTCTCGAGCTCTTTCCCCTGCTCGAGGTTCCAGTTGATGTTCTCGATGGTGACCGTCGCGTCGTCAACGAGGATGCCGACGGCGAGCGCGAGGCCGCCGAGCGTCATGATGTTGATCGTCTCGCCGATCGAGCTGAAGGTGATGATCGAGACGAGGATCGACAGCGGGATCGAGATCGCGATGATGACCGTGCTCCGCCAGCTGCCCAGCAGGATCAGCACCAGCAGCGCCGTCAGGCCGGCCGCCATCAGCGCCTCGCGGACGACCCCCTCGATCGACGCCCGCACGAAGACCGACTGGTCGGCGAGCTGGTGCACCTGGAGTTCGGCCGGCAGTCCGGCCTGGATCCCCGGCAGCGCCGCCTTCACGCGCGAGATGATGTCGAGCGTGGAGGCGTTGCCGCTCTTCATCACCGACATCAGCACCGACCGCTGCCCGTTGACGTGCACGATGTTGGTCTGCGGCGGGTAGCCGTTGCGCACGTGCGCCACGTCGCGGATGTACACCGGGGCGCCCGAGACCATCCGGATGGGCAGGTCGTTCAGCTCGGCCACCGTCCTCGGGCTGGCGTTGAGATCCACGTCGTACTCGGTGGTCCCGATCTTCGACGTCCCCGCCGGCAGGATGAGGTTCTGCGCGCTCAGGGCGTTGACGACGTCCGCCGGCGAGAGGCCGTGGGCTTGCAGGGCGTTCCCGTCCAGGTCCACCTGGATCTGCGCCTGCTTGCCGCCGAAGGGCAGCGGGATCGACGCCCCCTGCACGGTCGCCAACTGCACGCGCAGGAAGTTCGAGCCGAGGTCGTAGAGCTGCTGCTCGGAGAGCGTCGGCGCCGACAGCGCCAGCTGCAGGATCGGCACGGTCGAGGCGTTGAAGCTGATGATGAACGGCGGCGTCGTCCCCGGCGGCATCGATCGCAGCATCGGCTGGGCGATGGCGGTGACCTGCGACAGCGCCATCTCGATCTTGGTGCCCGGCTGGAAGAAGATCTTGACGATCGAGATGCCCCGCAGCGTCTGCGACTCGATGTGCTCGATGTCGTTGACCGTGGTCGTCGCACCGCGCTCGAAGATGGTGACGATCCGGTTGGTCAGCTCCTCGGCCGACAACCCGGCGTAGCCATACACGACGCCGACGACCGGGATGTTGATGTTGGGGAAGATGTCGGTGGGCGTCCGCAGGATCGCCAGCGGACCCATGATCACAATGGCCAGGGCGAGAACGACGAAGGTATACGGCCGGCGCAGCGCTAGACGGACGATCCACATCTCAGGTCGACACCCTTACGACTGCAAACGCCTGAGTGTATCACGCGGGCCCGGGCCGGGTCCGCACAGCGTCCGCCTAGCCTTTAGGGGTCGGAACTCCGACCCCTGCGACCAGCCTACCTGGCGATCACGCCGCACGCGATCCGGTCACCCGCGTTGCCGGCCGGGTCGGTCATCATGTCGTCGGCCTTCGCGTGGATCACCAGCGAGGTGCCGCCGCCGGCGAAGACCGAGGTCACGCCCTCGCCGAGCGTGATCTGCGGGTTGACGATCGTGACGCGGGCCGTTCCGTTCGCGCGGACGGTGAAGTTGTTCATGTCTCCGGCATGGGCGCCGGCCGGGTTCTGAAGCCCGTGCTTCTTGCCCATCGGGTTGAAGTGCGGGCCGGCCGTCGCGAACGGCGGTTCGCACTTCGCCACCTGGTGGACGTGGAAGGCGTGCTCCCCGGGCGGCAGGTTCTTCACGTCGAGCCTGATCGACACGCCGCCAGCCGGGGCCGGCGACAACCTCGCCGTGCCAATCGTGTCGCCCTGCAGGTTCTTGATCGTCACCGTCACGGGCCGCTCCTGGGCGGCCAGCGGCAGCGCCGCCGCCAGGCATGAGACGAGCAGACCGCTCATCAGCACCTTCATCTGACACCTCCACGAGAGTCGTTGTGCCGGGAACCAGACCAGCATACGCCGCGCCCGGGCCCGAAGTCGAACGGGCGGATGGAACGCAGGCCATTCGGATTCCGTCTATGCCCTGTGACGGGAGGGACCCGATGTTCGCCGAAGAGACCATCCGTGATGTCCGCGTCGGCTTCAGGCTGCTGGCCAAGGAGCGCGGCTTCTGCGCGCTCGCCACCATCGTGCTGGCGCTGGGCATCGCCGCCGTCACGACGCAGTTCAGCATGGTCAACGGCATCATGCTGCGCGGCTTTTCCTTTCCCAACGCCGCGCGGCTCGCCGACGTCCGCTTCATCGACCCGGCCACACGGACCGTCTTCGGCGTCAACTCGCAGCTGTCGTCGATGGACTACGAGGAGTTCCTGCCCTCCCAGAAGTCGTTTGAGCTGATGGCCGGCTACCTCAACGGGTCCACCGTCAACCTGACGGTCCACGGGGAGCCGCGGCGTTACACCGGCGCCTATGTCACCGAGGCGTTCTTCCGGGTGCTCGGCGTCACGCCGTTCAAGGGACGCGATTTCACCGCCGCCGACAACCGGCCCGGCGCCGAGAAGGTGGCGGTCATCGGCTACGGCATCTGGCAGCGTGACTTCGGCGGCGCGTCCGACGTGCTGGGCATGACGGTGCGGCTCAACGGCAAGTCCACGACGATTGTCGGCATCATGCCGCAGGGGTTCGCCTTTCCGCAGAACGAGGAATTGTGGATCCCGCTCTACAGCGAATTCCCGGTGCGGCCGCGCAACGACCCCCAGGCCAACAGTCCCGCCGTCGTCGGCCTCTTGAAGAAGGGAATCGCGTTCGACCAGGCGCAGGCGGAGTTCGACGGATTCGCCGGCCGATTCGCGAAGGCCTACGCCGACACGAACAAGGCGTTCAACAAGGCGCAGGTCGAGCCGCTCATCAACCAGTTCACCGGCACGCAGCTGCGCGGCACGATGTGGACGATGCTGGCCTTCTGCGTCGGCGTGCTGCTCATCGCCTGCGTCAACGTGATGAACATGCAGTTCGCCCGCGCCACGCTGCGGGCGCGGGAGCTGGCCGTGCGGTCGGCCATCGGCGCGACACGCGGCCGGATCATCCGCCAGATGGTGACCGAGAGCGCGCTGCTCGCCGCGGGCGGCGCCGTCCTCGGCATCGCGCTGGCCTACTTCTCGCTCGACTGGCTGACGGCGACGCTGCGGAACTGGGACAACCCGCCTCCCTCCTGGATGACGTTCGACCTCGACCTGCCCGCCCTGCTGTGCACGGTCGGCGCCACCGTCGTCGCCGCCCTGATGTCCGGCGTGCTGCCGGCGTGGATGGCCTCGCGCGCGCGGGTGGTGGACGTGCTGCGCGAAGGGGGACGCGGCAACACGGGCCACCGCGCCGGCCTGGTCACGCGCGGGCTGGTGGTGGTGCAGATCGTCGTGACCTGCGTGCTGCTCATCGGATCGCTGCTTCAGATGCGGTCGATCATCAAGCAGCAGAACATCGACTACGGCTACGACACGGGCGGCCTGATGACGGCGCGGATGGGGCTGATGGACGGCGACTACCCGAAGCCCGAGTCGAGGAAGATCTTCTACGACCGCCTGCTCCGCAATCTCCAGGGATCGGGGCAGTTCGCCTCCGCCGCCCTGACGAGCCGGTTCCGGATGGCCTTCGCCGGCAACGCGCCGATCGAGATCGACGGCAAGGTCTACCAGGTCAGGCGCGACCGCCCGACGAGCAACTTCGAGCAGGTCAGCGGGAGCTACTTCGAGACGCTTGGGCAGAAACTGCTCGAGGGGCGCACGTTCTCCGACGACGACCTCGACACCAAGCAGCCGGTGGCCGTCGTCAACACCGCGTTCGCGCGGAAGCACTTCGGCGCGGCGAGCCCGATTGGCCGGAGGTTCCGCACCGGCGACGGGGAGACCGGCCCGTACGGCCCGTGGCGGACCATCGTGGGCGTCGTGTCCACCGTCCGCATGCAGGGCCCCTTCAACAACCCGAACGTGGACGACTCGGGCTTCTACGTCCCGTTCTACTCCACGCCGACCGGGCCGGGGCCCGACTCGCCGGTCGCCGCCCAGTTCGCGACCGTGGTCGTCAGGCCGCATCCCGGGCAGCAGCCCAGCAACGTGATCCCGACGCTCCGGCGAGAGGTGGCCAAGGTCGATCCGAATCTGCCGCTCTACTTCGTGGACACGCCGCAGAAGAACCTCGACAGCTTCCTGGCGGGCAACCGCATCCTCGCCACGATGTTCACGGCATTCGGCGTGGTGGCCATCGTGCTCGCCGCGGTGGGGATCTTCGGCGTGATGTCGTTCTCGGTGAACCAGCGGCAGCAGGAATTCGGCGTGCGGATGGCGCTCGGAGCCGACCGGGCCCGCGTCCTCGGCATGGTGTTGAGGCAGGGCTCCCGGCAGGTGATCCTCGGCCTTGCCGTCGGCCTCGGATTGGCGCTGACGGTCGCGGCCCTTGGCCGCGACGCCATCGGGAGCATGCTGTTCGGCGTCAGCGCGCTCGACCCGCTCACCTACGGCGCGGTCGCCGCCATGGTTGCCGCGGTTTCACTGGTGGCGGTGCTGGTGCCGGCCCGACGGGCCACGCGGGTCGATCCGGTCGTGGCCCTCCGGGCCGAGTGAGCGGCAGCCGCTACCGCCCGCGTCACACCTTCTCGTTCTCCGTTCGCTCGGGCTGCTCCTCCGCCCCCGCCTCCTCCTCCGGCTCCGCGATCCGGTGGAGCCGGGGGTGGCGGACCAGGTGCATGTCCATCTCCTCGGGCTCGGGCGGCCGGGCCAGGCTCATCGAGTACCACAACGCGAAGAGCAGCACGGCCAAGACCGTCAGGCCGATGACAATGAGGAGCGAGGTGCTCTCGGAGCGCACCGGCCTGAACAGTTCGTCCTCGCCCTGCGACACCGCCACGATCCAGTCCAGGTTGGGGAAGCTGGCGTTCAACTGGCTGAGCGCCACGCCCACCAGGCGCGACCCGCCGCCCGGTCCACTCGCCGCGAACTGCATCGCCGCCTCGGGCTTCTCCTTCTTGGCCGCCGCGAGGCGCTCGCGCAGCAGGTCGGTGGCGAAGAACCGCGCATTCGGATCGACGATGCCCAGCGCATAGACGATCGACCCGTCCTGCCGGACCAGGACCGCGTCGCCGGTCGCCCCCATGCGGACGCCGCCCAGGACCGCGCCGATCTCACGCATGTCCACGACGGTGTGCAGGATGCCGGCGAGCTGGCCGCCGGTCTGGTCCTCGACCGGCGCGGAAATCCCCATCAGGTAGGTTCGCGTGCCCGGATCGAGGCGCACGTCGCTGACGTCGAGGCGGCCGCGGCTGCCGTCACCGAAGGACCCCGGCCACCAGGCGGCCTGGTCGAACAGATAGGCGTCGGTGGCCCCGGACGCCGCCACGAGGCGGCCGAACCGGTCGGTCAGGATCAGCTCCCGGTAGATGGGGTTCTGCCTGATCGTGTCGGCCAGGAAGGCCGACACCTTGTTGTCGATGACGGCCGTCTTCTCCGGCACGGCGGCACCGGCCCGGCGCCAGTCCCGGTCGGTCGCCTGGACCGCCGCGCGGTCGAAGGGCCGCTGGCTGGCGGCGGCCGCAGCCTCGCGGACCTCGGGCACGTGTGAGAGGACCGACGCGTCGATGACGAGGCGGAACACATAGGTGTCGACCGCCGCGGCCGTCTGGTCCGCGATCTGCCGCAGGTGCAGCCCCCCGGCATTCCGCAGGCCGGCCTGGCCCACGCCGATGACGACATAGCTGGCCGCGACCAGCATCAGGACGCCCACCACGAGAAAGACGGAGAAGACCCGGACGTTGATCCGGAGAGAGGTCGGACGCATCGTCGTCCCTCCTTTCGGGAGCCTCGGGACAGGGACCGAAACGTCGGCGAGATCTCCAGTCTGGGCCGCGGCTGGGCGGGTGTCAAGCGGCCCGGGGCGGGGACGAACATCCCCGCCCCGGCAGAGAATCCCCTACTTCTTCTTTGCCACCACGCCGGCGATCTCGTCGGCCAGCGCGTCGGCCTTGTACACCTTCCTTAGCGCCTCGACGATGAGCCGCGAATCCACCGACACGGCCCGGTTCACGCTCTCGTCGTAGTAGACGTAGCCCGGCAGCGACTGGATGTTGCCGTCGAAGATGAGCCCCACCAGCTCGCCCTTCCTGTTGACCATCGCCGACCCGCTGTTGCCGCCGACGATGTCGTTGGTGGTGACCAGGTCGAACGGCGTCTTCGGGTTGAGCAGCGCCTTGGCCTCGACCCAGCGCGGCGTCAGCTCGTAGGGCAGCTGGTTGTTGTGCAGCGCGGACCGCTCATAGAGCCCGGGCACGTACGTGTAGGGCGGGATGACTTTCCCGTCCTCCTTGTAGCTCTTCACGGCCCCGTACCAGAGGCGCAGCGTGCCGGTCGCGTCCGGGTACGCCACGGCGCCATCCACGACGAACACGGCCTGGCCGATCTTGGGATAGGCCGCCGCCTGCACCACCGTCACCTCGTCCTCGTACTTCTTGGTGACGGCCTGCGCATCCGGCTCGAGCTCGCGGGCCAGGACGATCATCGGGTCGGTGGAGACATCCACCGTCGCACGGCCGCCGGCCCTGAGCAGCGCCGCGATCTCCGGGTCGGTCAGCCGGCACTTGTCGATGAGTTCGCTCGCGCGCGCCTCCGGCGTCTTGTCGCCGAGGATCCGCTTCACGATCGCGTGGTTCGGCCCGAGGTACTTCTGCATGAAAGCGAGCGACGCCGTCAGGTTGATCTTCTCGCGCGCGATGTTGACGGCCCCCCCGCCCGGGCCGCCGCGCTGGCCGCCACGACCACCGGCCGCCGGAGCGCCCGCGCCGCCGCGACCGCCGCGTCCGCCGCGCCCGCCCTGCCCTTCGGCCGGCGGGGTGTAGGCGGCGCGCACGATCTGGCGCGCCTGTGTGAACAGCGTCGAGTTGAGGCCGGCCGCGTTCGCGATGAAATTCCGCTCCGCGTCGAGCTGCCGCGCCACCTCGACCGACTTCTCAATCGTGTCCCACGCGTCACCGAGTTCCTTCTGCTTGGCCGGGTCCTTCGCCAGCTCGGCCCGCAGCCGCTTCTCCTCGGCTTCCTTCTTCGCCATCAGCGCCGGATCCTGCAGCGCCTTGAGCTGGCCGCGCTGCGACTTCAGGCTGTTCTGCACGCCGAACAGCTCCTGCGTCGTCTGGCGGGCGTTCTCGGCGCTCAGGGACGCCCACTTCTGGATCGCCGCCTCCCGCGTTTCGTTGCTCGCGACGGAGAACGGCAGGGCGAGGTCGCGGCGGTACTTGAGGTGCGCGACCGTGTTCAGCCGCTGGGTGGCCCCGGGGTGGCCGGAGGTGAAGACCAGCTCGCCCTCCTTGGAGCCGTTGGGCGAGAACTTGAGGTAGTTCGACGTCTGCGCCGGCTTGTCGTTCTCGTAGAGCCGGAACATCGAGACGTCCATGCAGTAGCGCGGGTAGGTGAAGTTGTCGGGGTCGCCGCCGAAGAACCCGGTGTTGTACTCGACACCGAACACCAGGCGCACGTCGGTGTACACCTTGTAGGTATAGAGGTTGTAGATCGCGCCGGCGTAGAGCGACACGACCTGCTTCAGCACGCCCGTCTGCGCCTCGCCCTGGATGGCCGTGATCGCCTTCTGGCGGGCGGCCGAGGCTTCCTGCGGCGTCATCGTCGGCGTCACCGCGCCTCTCACCTGGGCGGTCACGTCCTCGATCTTCTGGAGGATGCTGAGCGTCATGCCCGGCACCTTCAGTTCGTCGGCGCGCGTCGCGGCGATGAACCCGTTCTTCACGAGGTCCTTCTCCGGCGTGCTCAGCCGCTGCAGCGTGCTCAGCCCGATGTGGTGGTTGGTCAGCACGAGGCCGTCGGGAGACACCACCGAGCCGGTGCCGCCGCCGAACCGCACGGTGGCGAGCTGCAGGTGGTTCAGCCACGCGTCGGTCACGTCGAACTTGTATTTCGCCTTGATGGCCGCCCGCGGGATGCTGTTGTACGGCCAGAATCCCTCGTCGGCGCGAAGCGCCACGGCGAGCGCGGTCACGGCGATCGTGATCGCGAGAACCAGGGTGAGGAGTCGTCTCGTCTTCATCGTCCAACCCTTCGACATAAATGAGTGAGGACAGGAAACCCGAACGCCAGGAAAGCGCGGGCGACGACCGACTCTATGGCGCCCGGCCGGAGGTGTCAAGGGGTGCGCTGGGGCGCCTTCGGGCGCAGGGCTGAAGCCCTGCGCTATCTGAGTCCTCAGATAACGCAGGCCTTCAGGCCTGCGCGACTGCCTACTGCCTGCCATTCCTATACCACGCGAACGCGTCCCTGAGGGCGTCGTCGATCGGCGTCTGCGGGAGGCCGAGCTCGCGGATCGCCTTGCCCGAATCGTAGTAGTGCCCCGCCGAGGCCAGGCGCGCCAGCTGGAGCGGCAGCGCGGGCTCGGTGCCGGTCAGCCGGCCCACCGTCTCCATGGCACAGCCCGCGGCCATGAGGCAGGGCGACGGCACGCTCAGCAGGACGGCCCGGCGCCCGAGCACGTGCAGCGCCCTCGCGAACAACTCCCGGTAGCTCATGTTCGCGTGGCCGAGGATGTAGCGTTCGCCGGGCCGGCCGACGGCCATCGCCGCCATCGTCCCCGCCACCACGTCGCGCACGTCCACGAAGTTGTTGCCGCCGCGCCGGGGGCAGACCACCACCGGTCCCCTGGTCAGCGGCAGCAGCAGCCGCCCGCTGGAGGGCTTGGGATCGAAAGGCCCGATCATGAAGCAGGGATTGACGACGACCGTGTCGACATCGGCCGAGAGGGCGACGGCCTCGGCCTCCCGCTTCGTGATGGCGTAGGGCGTATTCAGGCGGCCCGGCGGCCAGTCGGTCGACTCGTCGGCCATCTGGCCCGGAGGCGCGAGACCGATGGCATCGACAGTCGACACGTGGACGACGCGCTCGACGCCCGCGGCGGTGGCCGCGCGCAAGAGCCGGCGCGTGCCGCCCACGTTCACGTCTCGAACCTCGTCGAACGCGGCCTGGTCGCGGCACCAGAAGCTCAGCGCGGCCGCGGCGTGGTAGACCTGCCGGCATCCGCGCACCGCGCGCGCCAGCGCCTGCTCGTCCCGGAGGTCGCCGTCGGCACGCTCGTAGGAAAGCCCGTCGAGCGCGACCGGGCCGCGCCCGCCCCTGGCCAGGACGCGAACGCGCCCGCCGGCCTCGACGAGACGGCGGGCGAGATTGCCGCCGAAGAACCCCGTGGCGCCTGTGACGAGGACGAGGTCAGAGGCAGGCATGGCCCGGCGCTCACACGCCCAGCAGGCCGAGGAGACCCCAGGCTGCGACGGCCGTCAGCGCGCCGGTCAGCGCGTCGCCGGCGTAGTGGTACTCGCCGACCACCGAGCCGGCCATGATGCTGACGGCGACCACCACGAACACCACGCCCGCGGCCGGCCAGACCATGGCGACGGCCAGGGCCGCGGCCAGCGCGCCTGCCGCGTGGCCGCTCGGGAACGTGTTGGCCTGCGTGGAGGCTTCGTGGACCAGCAGCAGGTTGAGCCGCCGCATCAGCACGCCGCGCGAATCGAGCGCGCTCGTCTCGCGCAGCGCCCACGGCGGCCGCGTCCGGATCCAGGGGAGCACGGCGTAGCAGGCCAGCTCCGCGGCGAGCACGGTGCTCCAGTACCGGTCGGCGTCGTGCGCTCGCCCGGCCAGCATCAGCGCGACCATCCCGGCGGGCAGGACGATGTAGCAGGAGAAGTAGGCGACCTCGAGCAGTTCCAGCAGCGCGCGCGGCGCGCGGGTGGCGGCATGCTCGGCGCCGAACCACCGGCGGGCGCGAAGGTCGAAGGCGAGAAACCGCGCCTCGAACGCCGCCTGCGGCCGCACGAAGTAGAAACCGGAAATCCAGTAGCACATCAGCACGCAGGGCAGCGGCAGCCACTCGCGCAGCAGCGTCGTCAGCGGCGAGACGGGCACGCGGGCCGCGAGGACGACGAAGAGAGCCAGCACCGGCGCGAGGATGGCCACGCCCAGGCGGCGAGCTCGGGGGACCGGCCGGACCGGCAGCAGCGCCACCAGGTAGCCGAGGTAGCCGAGGATGATCCATTCCGAGACGCGCACGTCACTCCCTGTTCGTTGGCCGCCGAGTGTGTAACGATATCATCTTCAGGCTGGTCTACCGAGAACGGCCCCGGCGCGTGAGCGTGGAGGTTCGCCGACATGATCGAGGTCCGTCCAGTCACCGACCGCCGGGCACGGCGGCTGTTCATCGACCTGCCGTACCGCAAGTACGAGGGACACCCGCACTGGATCCCGCCGGCGCGGATGACCGAGGTGCCCCAGTTCGATCCGAAGAGGAATCCGTTCCTCGCCGACGCCGACATGGACCTGTTCCTGGCCTGGGACGGGCCCCGGCTCGTCGGCCGCGTGGCCGCCATCGACGACCATCGCCACAACACGATGCTTGGCGACAACCTCGCGGGTTTCGGGTTCTTCGAGGCCGATTCGGCCGAGGCGGCCGCCGCCCTGCTCGCCGAGATCGACGCTTGGGCCGTCGCGCGCGGACGGACGTCGGTGCGCGGCCCGGTGAGCCCCTCGCTCAACCACGTCGCCGGCCTGCAGATCGACGCGTTCGACGTCGACCCGGTCCTGATGCTGCCCTACAACCCACCGGAGTACATCGGCTACGTCGAGGCGGCGGGCTACACGAAGGCGAAAGATCTGCTCTGCTGGATGGTCGAGGTGGACGACATCCCGCTCGAGCGGTGGGAGGCCGTCGCCCGTCGCACCGAGCGGCGGTACGGCGTCGTCGTCCACTCGATCAGCAGGTGGCGCCTCAAAGCGGAGACTCGAAAGCTCTACGAAATCTACACGCAGGCCTGGGAGAGGAACTGGGGGTTCGTGCCCCCCTCGTTCGAGGAATACTGGCACATCGTGAGAGACCTGCGCTGGCTCCAGAAGCTGCGAGGCGTGCTGATCGCCGAAATCGACGGGCGCCCGGTGGCCGCGACAACCGGGGTGCCCGATGTGAACCAGGTGCTCAAGGGAACCGACGGCCGCATCCTGCCGTTTGGGTGGGTGCGGTTCCTGCAGATGTCGCGCCTGGTCACCCGAACGCGCGCCGTGACGACCGGCGTCGTGCCCGAGTACCGGGAGACCGGGATCCTGGCGGCCCTGATGTATCGCCTCGTGCTGGCTGCCAAGCGCCAGCACTTCTCGCAGATCGAGCTGTCCTGGATCCTCGAAGACAACGGTCCCGCCAACCAGACGATCGCCAAGGTCGGCGGCCGAGTCTACAAGACCTATCGCCTGTACCAGAAGGCCCTGCCGGCGGGCGCCTGATCGCCGGCACCGTCCCGCCGCCGCGCCGGCCGGTGCTCAGCGCGTTCGTTCGAAGTTGAGCCGCAGGTAAGACCGGAGCTGCATCTCCCACCCGAGCGGCGGGAGCGGCGGCGTCAGCGTGTCGTCGGCCATCTCCGCCGGCAGTTCCGCCCACAGCAGGAAGCTCCCCGTGTCGCCGCCCGGGTTGAGGATCCGGTAGCGCAGCTGGCAAACATCGGCCGCGTCGTGCGCCAGTCCGGCTTCGACCGCCGCCCGGCCGCGGCGGGGGTCTGGCGAGATCGAGGCGAGCTCGAGCTGCCGGACGACGCCGTTGTGCGTGAAGAAGATCCGTGTCGCGGCAGGCGGGAGCGGCTTCGAGTGGTGGACGGCGGCCGAGCGCAGGCTCACCTCCAGCGCGCCGAGGAACGCCAGCGATGGCAGCGGCTTGGCGGTCGTGCCGTCCTGTGATTTGACGTACCGCGGGTCCTTCCGCTCGAGCTGCGGGCGGACGGCAGCCCAGAGCGACGCGGGATCGGTCATCCGGGCGTCGGTGGACACCTGGAACACCGACGACCGGGACTGGAGCGGCGCGGACAGGCCGTCGATCGCCTCGTAGGTGTGCGGCTGCGCGGCGTTGGCCGAGCGGCGCGCGTCGCTGAGCGTCTTCTCGGGCCACGAGGTCATCGCGCCGAAATAAGCGGTCCACTCGACGCCGGACGGCGCGAGCAGCAGCGCCTCGCGGAAGAACCCGCAGCGGTCGAACCCCTGCGCGCGCTCGGGGTCCGAGATCGCGAACAGCTCGAAGGCGCGGATGACCTCGCCGGAACTCGCGCGGTAGTCGTGATAGGCGGCCTCGGCCATGCCGACGCCGGGCCGCTCCCAGAGTTCGATCGAGGTGAATCCGAGCGGAAGGGCGACGTGGGCGTCGACCCGGTAGGCGACCGTCAGCCCCCGCAGCTCGGGCGTCGTGCCGTCGAAGGCGTGCGAGGCCCTCGACTCAATCCACGTGGAATAGGGCGCATCGCGGTCCGCGCGCCCGGCCAGGCCGCCCGCGCCAACCGCCGCCACCGACGCCGCCATCGCCGCCCAAGCCAAGGTGAGCCCCAGGCCGGGCCGTCCGCGCCTCATCGCCCGCTACTCCCCTGCCTGCCCGTCGTCGCGGGCGATGCCCGCGGCCGCCGCGGTTCCACTGGTCATCTCGTCCCAGGTTCTCTGGCCCCACTCGCGGATGACGGCAAGGCTCGCCAGATCGATCCCCGGCGCGTTGTGGTCCAGGCCGACCAGGACGTAGGTCAGCGTGGCGGACGCCGTCGCCTCGCCGGCGACCATCGCCGTGGCCGAGACGCGCGCGCCCGTCGCGCGCACCGACAGGATCGTCGCCTCCAGCTCGAGCCGGCACGGCGGGCGAACCGGCCGGCGGAATTCCGCCTGGTTCACCATCGCGAGCATCGGCAGCACGTCCCGTCCGGACGCGCGCTTGATCGATTGCTGGACGAGGCGCCCGCCGAGCTGCGCCATCGACTCGAGGATCAGGACGCCCGGCTCCACGGGAAAGGCGGGCATGTGGTCCTGGTAGTAGTCCGCCTCAGGAAAGAGATCCCGATAGCCGCGCGCGCGGCGCCCGGGCTCGATCTCCACCACCTTGTCGACCAGCACGAACCTCACGACACTCCCCGTTCCCGGCGCACCGGTGGCGCGCTCAAGCGCCTCTCCCCCTGGTGCCGCGCAGAATCCTCATCCTAGCATACCCAATGGATTGACTTGGCTGGTCGGGTCAGTCAGAATCTAACGTCTACATTGCGTGGGGCCGCCAAGCTATGCCTGAACTGGACTTGCTCGATCAGAAGGTCATCGAACTCATCGCGCAGAAGAAGCGCTTGCCTCCCGAGAGCGTGACGCTCGACTCGACGTTTGTCGAGCTGGGAATCGATTCGCTCGACGGCATGGACCTCCTTTTCACGTTCGAGGAGACGTTCAAGCTGTCGATTCCGGACGACGTGGCACAGCAGATGAAAACTGTCCGCCAGGTCACCGAGGCCCTGCGCGCCGCGCTGGCCGCCAACCCCCAGCCTCCAACCAACTAGCATGCGCCGCGTCGTCATCACCGGTATCGGCGCCGTGTCGGCGATGGGCATCGGCGTCCCGGCGCTCTGGGAGGGGCTGGCGGCGGGACGCTCGGGCATCCGTCGCGTGACGGTCTGCGAGCGGGATCGGCTCACCGATCCGATCGCCGCGGAGGTGCCGTCGTTCGACGCGGCGGCCCTTCTCACCTCGGATCAACTGCTCATCCTGGACCGCTACGCCGCGTTCGCGATGGTGGCGGCGGAAGAGGCCTGGAAAGGCTCTGGCCTCGAGATCGCCGAGGCGGAACGGCCCCGGGCCGGCGCGCTCATCGGCACCGGCATGGGCGGGGTGACGCGGCAGGACGAGTGCTACCGCGACATGTACGACAGGGGAGTCACGCGGACGCACCCGTTCACGATCCCCCGCATCATGTACAACGCGGCCGCCTCCCACATCTCGATGAAGTACCGGCTGGAGGGCCCGACGCTGTGCATCTCGACCGCGTGCGCGTCGGCCTCGCACGCCATCGGCGAGGCCGCGGAGATCATCCGGGCCGGCCGGGCCGACGTGATGGTCGCGGGCGGCGCCGACGCGCCGATCGCCCCGGGCGTCGTGAAGGCCTGGGAGGGGATGCGCGTCATGGCGCCGGCCGGCGACGATCCGGCGGCGGCGTGCCGCCCGTTCTCGGCCGATCGGCAGGGGCTCGTCCTGGGCGAAGGGGCCGGCGTCGTCATCCTGGAGGAGCGCGAGCGGGCGATTGGGCGCGGCGCGGTGATCCACGCCGAACTGGCCGGCTACGCCGCGACGGCCGACGCGGCGCACATCACGGCGCCCGGCGTGGACTCGCCGGCGCGCGCGATCCGGCAGGCGCTCGCGCAGGCGGGCCTCAATCCCGAGCAGATCCAGTACATCAACGCCCACGGCACGGCCACGCGCCTCAACGACTCGACCGAGACGACCATCATCAAGAAGGTGTTCGGCGAGCACGCCCGCCGGGTGGCCATCAGCTCGACCAAGTCGATGCACGGCCACATGATGGGAGCCTCGGGCGCGGTCGAACTGCTGGCGGCCATCATGACCATCGAGCAAGGAATCGTGCCGCCCACGGCCAACTACCGGAAAAGAGACCCGGAGTGCGATCTCGATTACGTGCCCAACCAGGCGCGCGAGATGACGGTCAACGCCGCGGTGTCCAACTCGTTCGCCTTCGGCGGGCTCAACGCCGTCCTGGTGGTCACCCGCGCCTGAACATCCTGCTCGCTCCGGTCGATGATGTCCGCTCGGCAGTGAGGCTCAGGGCAGCCTTGCCTTCCCTGCCTAGGCGCGGTTCGCGAAGTCTGGATCCTCCAGCACCTTGGTCGCGTATTCCACGATGTCGGTGTCCCGGGCGGGCGGGATCGTGTCCGGGTCTTCCGTCGGCAGCGGATGCCGCTTGATGAGCGTCTCGAGGATATCGAGCGCCTCCTGCAGGTGCGCCTTCGTGTGCGCCGGCGTGACGCTGGTCCGGATGACGGCGTGCCCTTTGGGCACCGCCGGGTACATGGCCGGCGTCGTGAACAGGCCGAGATCGAACGCCTCCCGGCAGAACTGGAACGCCCGGCCTTCCGAGCCGATCCAGAGCGGCACGATGGGCGTCCTGGTCCCGAGCGTGTGGTAGCCCAGCGCCTCGACGCCGCCCTTGAAGAACGCCACGTTCTCCCACATGCGCTCGAAGATGCCCGGCTCCTTCTGCATCACGTGCAGGGCCGCCAGGGCCGATGCCGTCGACGCAGGCGGCAGCGCCGCCGAGAAGATCAAGGTGCGGACGTTGTGGCGGAGGTACTCGATCACCGACTTGTCGCCCGCGACGAAGCCGCCGACGCTCGCCAGCGCCTTGCTGAAGGTCGCGAACATCAGGTCGACGTCGCCCGCCACGCCCTGGCTCTCCGCCGTCCCGCGGCCCTGCCTGCCGAGCACGCCGAAGCCGTGCGCGTCGTCGAGATAGAGGCGGAAGCCGAAGCGGCGCTTGAGCGCCGCGATCCGCTGGAGGTCGAAGACCCGTCCGGTCATCGAGAACACGCCGTCGATGGCGACGATCGCGTTCGACCACGACTCGCGCAGCGCCAGCTTCCGCTCCAGGTCGTCGATGTCGTCGAAGATCGCAATGCGGCCGTGCGACAGCCGCGCGCCGTCGAACAGGCTCGCGTGGTCCTCTGACGCCAGGAAGAGGACCGCGCCCTGCGACGCGCCCAGCAGGCCGAGCGTGCCGATGTTGGCCAGGACCCCCGACGAGAAGACGAGGGCTTCCTCCCGGCCGGTGAACGCCGCCAGCTCCGCCTCGAGCTGCTCGTGGAGGTCGAGGTTCCCGTTCAGGAAGCGCGACCCCGTGCATGCCGAGCCATAGCGCTCGATCGCGTCGTGCGCCGCCTTCAGCACCTCGGGGTGGTGCGTGAGGCCGAGATAGTTGTTCGAGCCGAGCATGATGACCCGGCGGCCTTCCACCGTCACCACCGGGCCGTCCGACGAGGAGATGACGCGGAAGTAGGGGTAGAACCCCGTGGCCTTCCCGAGCTGCGACTCGATGTAGTTGTAGCAGGGAGAGAAGATGTCCATATGCCTATCCGCGGCCCGTCAGCCCCTTGAACATCCCGGTCGCGTGCGCCCGCATGTAGACGAGCTGGGTGTGCACGACGTGCCCGATGAGACGCATTCGGCTCGTCACGGTCCGGGGCAGGAGCAGAACGCCTGATTCGTAGCGGTGCCTCACGCGGCTCCGCTGGAGCTTTCCGCTGGTCGTCTTCGGGATCGTGCCCGACGGCGCCACCACCACCTCGTCGACCAGCACGCCGGTCGATTCGAGGATGCGTCCGCGGACCCGGTCCGCGAGGTCGGCGCCGTGCGAGCCGTTGGAGGGCTCCACGACCACCACGACCCGCTCGCGCCCGGCGCCCTCCCGCGTCCCGAACGCCACCACGCGCCCCTTGCGGACGTCACCCAGGTCGGCCGCCGCCTGCTCGAGGTCCTGCGGGTAGTAGTTCCGCCCGTTGACGATGATCGTGTCCTTCACGCGGCCGCAGACGTAGAGCTCGCCGTCGGCGAGGTAGCCGAGGTCGCCCGAGTGGAGCCAGCCGCCGGCCAGCGTCTCGCGCGTCAACGCCTCCCGGTCGAGATACCCGCGGAACACCGACGGTCCCTTGAGCAGGATCTGCCCGACGTGGCGTTCGGGCAACGGGTGTCCGCGCCCGTCGGCGATGCGCACCTCGTGGCCGGGGAACGGTCGTCCGCAGCTCACCAGCTCGGCCCTGAGCGACTGCCCGTTGGTCGGCGGCACGGCCCGGCGGTGGGCCGACAGCTGCGTGGCGTCGATCGCATCGACGCGCGGCGCGCGGTCGAGAGGCGAGAACGTGACGGCCAGCGTGTGCTCGGCCATGCCGTAGCACGGGAGGAACGCCTCGGCGCGGAACCCGACGTCGGCGAACTTCGCCGCGAACCGGGCCAGCGTCTCGGCGCGGATCGGCTCGGCGCCGCAGCCGGCCACCCGCCAGCACGAGAGGTCGAGGTCCGCCATCTCGCGCGGCTGGACGCGCCGCACGCACAGGTCGTAGGCGAAGTTGGGCGCGAAGCTGATCGTGCCGCGCCGGCGGCTGATCGCCTTCAGCCACAGCCCCGGCCGCTTGAGAAACGCCATCGGCGAGATGAACTCGCTCCAGCAGCCGCCGTAGAGCACCGTCAGCGCCATGCCGATGAGGCCCATGTCGTGGAACAGCGGCAGCCACGACACGCCGCGGTCGGTCGGCGTGAGGCGCACCCCCCCGGGCCCGGCAATCGCCGTCACGTTCTCGGCAAGGTTCCGGTGCGACAGCACGACGCCCTTCGGGTCCGACGTCGAACCGGAGGTGAACTGCAGGAAGACGGGGTCGTCGAGGCCGACGTTCTCCGCCCTCGGCAACGCCGCGCCACGGAGCTTCTCGATGGCCAGGACCGTGCGCACCGACGGCACGCTGGACTGCATCGTCCCGAGCACGCGCCGGAGCGGCGTTGTCGTGACGACGGCCGCCGCCCGGCTGACGCTCACCGCGGGCATCGTCTGCCGCAGGTAGGCGCCGAACTGGTCGAGACGGACCGGGGGGTAGAGCGGCGCGGGCACCAGGCCGGCGCACGCCGCGCCGAGGAATGTGGTCAGGAAGTCGCGCGCGTCCGGCACGATGAGGACGATCGTCTCGCCCGGCGCGAGGCCGGCCTCGCGCAGGCCGCCGGCGACCGACAGGGCCTCCTCGAGCAGGTCGGAGAACGGCTGCCTCGACGACGGCTGGCCGTTCTCTGCGAGGTACTCGAACCCCCCGTCACCGCGGGCCGCGACGGTCAGAGCCTTGGGTAGTGTGAGCAGGGCCATCAGGGATGGGCGCTCTCCGCCAGAAGCGATCGGACGCAGTCGACCGCTTCACCGACGGTCTGGATCTGCGGCACGCGCTCGATCGGTACGATGATGTCAAACCGGTCTTCGAGTTCGGCCACCATTTCGAGAGTCTGGAGAGAATCGAAGCCGAGGTCGGCCGCGAGCGTGCTGTGCGGGACCACCTCGACCGGCCGCCGGCACACGCGTCGAACCACGGCGGCCACGTCGCGCCCGATCTCGTCCACGTCCAGATAGGTCATCGCGAGATGATTGCCCCCACCGACAAGAAACGCACCCATTCCCGAACGTCCGAGCCGGCCGGGCGCCAGACCCCCGGGGCGACGACTAGAGCGGATCGGGAGACCAGGCCGCCTGGCGAATCGTCTTCCAGAGGGATCGCCCTCCCAGCAAGGCTACCACGGCCGAACCGGCCGACGTACTGAAACCATAGGAGATCAGCCGCTCGGCGGCCGTGATCGCGGCCGCCGTCGGCAGGTCGACGCCAAACGCCATGAGGCCGGCGACCAGACCGCCCTCGACCGGTCCGAAACCGCCGAGGCTCGGCGCAAGACCGCCGATGAGCGACACGAGGGAGAGGACGGCGATCTTGGTCGGCGGAAGGCTGACGCCGAACGCGAGCGCCGCGCACGTGATCCGCAGCACGTCCTGGAGGAAGACCAGGCCAGAGAGGCCGATGCCGATCCCGAAGACGCGCAGGTTCGCCCGGTTGAACGCGAGGTGCTTGCGCCACCCGCCTTCGGCCGGCTCCGGGCGCCGGAGGTGCCTGATGGCGAATCCGGCGGCCACCAGCGCCGCCATCACAGCACCGAGCGCCGCCATCTGACGCCAGTTCGATGCCAGGTCCTTCAGCGCCAGCACGGCCAGCACGACGAGGATCGCGATGGCCGGCACCTGCGACAGCCGGTCCCACACCGCCGATACCGTGGCCTGTCGCCAGGTCACCACGCCGCGCTTGCGCACCAGGGCGATACGGCACGCTTCCCCGCCGAGCCGGCCCGACGGGAACAGGTTGTTGACGGCAATGCCGCCGAGCGTCGCCATCGACGCCCGCCAGACCGCGACCTCACCGCCCACCGACTTGACGAACCCGCGCCACCGCGCGCCCACGATGAACAGGCTGATGATGTAGAGCCCCAGCGCGGTGAGGATGTAGCCGGGCCGCGCCGTCACCAACCGCTTCGCGGTTTCGCCAACCACGTGCCAGATGCCCACTCTGCCTCCCAGCCGCGTTCAGGCGCGAAAAGCCCCCTCGAATCACTCGACACACGTGGCTCCGCCACAAACGCAACCTGTCGATCATATCTCGTAGCCACCAAGAAAGCATGTCCTAGATCGGAACCCTGTCGAAACCCGTCCGCCGGGGCCTTCGTAGGGCTGTCCAGGCGCAGTCGCGAGGGGAGAAATGCCATGGTATAGTGCCCCCCAGTGGTCAGCCTTCCGACAAGAGTCTTCCCCCGACACGCCCACGCGTTCCTGCTCGGGCTGGTGCTGCTGGCCGGTCTGGCGCTTCGACTGCCGACATTCGGACGCACGCTGCTCTCGAGCGACGAGGCCGCATACTCGACCATCGCCGAGGCCATGCAGCGCGGCGGCGTGCTCTACCGCGACACGGTGGATCACAAGCCGCCGGCCATCTACGACGTCTACCTCGCCAGCTTCCGGGTACTCGGGCCCTACGACACCGAGCTCGCGCACGCCGCCGTCGTCCTCGCGGCGCTGCTCGTGGCCTTCGCGCTCGCGCGCGCCGCCGGGCACCTGTACCGGGACGCCCGGGCTGGCTGGGTGACGGCGCTGCTCTTCGTCGTCTTCTCGACGACGCTGCCTGACTTCGACGCGCTGGCGGCCAACTGCGAGCTGTTCCTGCTGGCGGCGCAGGCGGCGGCCTTCGCCTGGCTCGTGCATGGGCTGGGGGGCCGGGGAGTCCAGAGAGGGCGAACCCTGTTCGGTGTCGGCGTGCTGACGGGCCTGGCCGTGGCGTTCAAGTACCAGGGGGCCACGTTTCTCGCGGTCGTCGGCACGGCGCTGGCGCTCGAAGCCTGGTCGCGGCGGCGGACGGTTGTTGCGACCCTCGCCGCGCTCGTCGTCGTCCTGGCCGGCTGCCTGGTCGTTCCGGCGCTCTACGTCGTGCGGGCCCGGGTGAACGGCGGGCTGGGCGACATGGGGTTCTGGTTCCTCTACAACTTCAGGTACCTCGACGCCGGTCCCCGCGGATTCGAAGCCCTTCGCCTCGGGCTCGTGCGGGCGGCGCTGGTCGCGACGGCCGCCTGTCTTCCCTACGCCTTCGGCCTGACCGGCACCTGGCGGACGATGCGCGACTGGTGGCGCCGAGGAGTCGCCGAAGCGGCCCGGCCCGGTCCGGAACTCGCCGGCCGCGTGCTCGCGGCGGCCTGGCTGGCCGGTTCGATCATCGCGCTGCTCCCGGGGCGCCGGTTCTTCGGGCACTACTTCCTCCTCGTCCTGCCGGCGCTCTGCCTGCTGGCCACAGGTCCGCTGCTGGCGTTCTGGGACCGACACCGGCGCCTGCGCCCGGTGGTGGCCCTGCTGCTGATCGTGCCGGCCGTGGTGGCGCTCTTGGTGTCCACCGTCCTGCATGCGGCCGTCATGGACCGCCTCGACCCGAAACCGCCCTACGAGGACGTCGCCGCCCGCCTGCGGCAGTTGAGCGGCCCGGACGATTCGGTGTTCCTGTGGGGGCATTCGATTGAGGTTTACGTTCTTGCGCGGCGAACGACCGGCACCCGTTTCCTGTTCTGCGATTACCTGACCGGCACGAGCCCGGGCACACGCAGCCAGACGGGCCTGGCCGACCCGACGCCCAACGTGGTCCCGCAGGCGTGGAACATGCTGTTCGACGACTTGGACCGGCGGCAGCCGCGATTGCTGGTGGACCTCGCCCCGGGGGCGTGGGACCGCTACGACCGGTTCCCCATCTCCCGCTACCCGCGCCTCGAGGCGTACGTGCGGGCGCACTACCGCGAGCGGGATCGCGTCGACGGGGTCGTGGTCTACGAGCGGCGCCGGCCGTAGGCGCGCCCTGCTCCTCCAGGGCGGACTTACCGATGTTATTATTGGAGATTGGTGTCACGAGGCATGGCCCTTTGATTACACTGGCGCGACTTCACCGGTCACTTCTCGGCGTCGGACTGTTCTTCCTGCTCGGATGGCTGCCGGTTGTCCCCGCGTTGGCGGTGGCTGCCGGGGCTCCGCCTGCCGTGGTCACCGGCACGGTCAGCGCGCTGGACGGCAAGATGCGGATGCCCGGCGTCGTGGTGACGCTCGCCACCAGCGCGGGAGAACCGGCTGGTGAGACCGTTTCCGACGGGGACGGGCACTATCGCCTCGACGTGCCCAAGCCGGGCGTCTACAAGCTGACGGCCAGCATCGAGGGATTTCACAAGACCGAGCAGCCGGTGGAACTGGCCGCGGGCGCCACCCGCACGGTGGACCTCGATTCTGAAGCTGCTCGAGATCGAGCAGTCCGTCAACGTCACGCCCGCCTCGGACACCCCGATGAACCTCGCCAAGCCGCTGTCGCCGGCCGAGAGCATCAGCGGGCGCGAGATCACCGAGTCGGCGATGTCTTCGGGCAGCGTGGCGGCCGAGTTGCGGTGGCTGCCGAGCGTGTCGGCCTACGGGCGCGAGTGGGCCATCAAGGGAGGCCGTCCCAACCAGATCAGCCTGCAGGTCGAAGGCGCGCGGGTGCTCGACCCGGCGGCCGGCATCAGCCCGGTGCAGCTGCCCGGCGACGCCGTGAGCTCCATCCAGGTGATGGCGAACCCGTACGCCGTCGAGTTCGGCGACTTCTCGACCGGCGTCATCGTGGTGACGACGCGCAGCGGCGCGAACAAGTGGTCGGCCACGGTCAACGACTTCTTCCCGGCCTTCATCCTCAAGCGAGGCTCGAACAACCCGTTCGCCGTCATCGCGCTGGGCTCGGAATCGCCGCGTGTCTCCTTCGGCGGGCCGATCAAGCCCAACAAGCTGTTTGTCGCCGAGAGCTTCCAGGTGAGCTACCAGTCGACCGACGTGGCCAGCCGTCCGCAGGACGAGCGGAAGACGACGAAGAACCTGTCCTCCTTCACGCGGTTCGACTACGTCGTCAGCGCCAAGAACACGCTGTCGGGCACGTTCACGATGGCGCCCGAGAATGCCAACTGGGCCAACCTCGACACGTTCAACCCGCCGGACGCGACGGCCGACCTCAAGCAGCGCGTCTACCGCGGCGGCGCCAGGGACACGGCGCAGCTGCCGCACGCGATGGTGCTCGAGACGCTGGTGCACTTCACGCACTACGGCACGTCGGTGGACGGGCACGGGACGGCGACCGAGATGATCCTGGCGCCCGAGCAGAACGGGGGCATCTACTACGCCAACCAGACGCGCGACTCGGAGGCCCTGCAGGCGAGCGCGACGCTGTCGGGATTCGTGAGCGGGAAATCGGGAGACCACCTGATCAAGGGCGGCGTGGACCTGCTCTACGCCACCTTCGACGGTCAGCTGGAAACGCGGCCGATCGACATCCTGCGCGAGGACGGCACGCTGACCCAGCGCCTGGTGAGCGGGCCGGTCGGCGGCGGCCTGAACGCGACCGACGTGGCTGCGTTCGTGCAGGATCGCTGGCACGTCAGCAACAGCCTCCTGCTCGAATACGGCGTGCGCGTCGAGCGGGACGGCGTCTTCGGCCGCGTGAACGTCATTCCGCGGGTCGGCGCGGCCGTGGCGCTCGACAAGAACCGGAACGCGACGATCCGGGGCGGCTGGGGGCTCTTCGACGAGCAGACACCGCTGATGGCCGGTGCCTACGGCCAGCTCTCGAATCTCACGCAGACCTCCTACGCGGCCGACGGCCTCACCGTGCTCGGCACGCCCGTGGTCTATACCCACGTCCTCGCCGCTCACCCGCAGACGCCGCGCAGCTCGACGTGGAACATCGGCTACGAGCACCGGATCACGAACCGGGTGTCGGTGCGCGCCAACCACATCGAACGCCGGGGTAGCCGCGAACTCGTCCTCGACACGTGGTCCGTCGGGTCGCAGGGCGTCATCATGCTCGATTCAAACGGCACGTCGCTCTACCGCGACACCGAGGTCGGCGCCCACTTCAAGAGCAAGACGCTGCTCGATCTCGACCTGTCCTACACGCGATCCTCGTCACAGGCGAACCTGAACGACATCTACGGGTACTTCCTGAACCTGACGGCCAACCCGATCGTCCGCCCCGACGCGTACGGCCCCACCGATACCGACACGCCCAACCGGTTCGTCGGGCGGGCCCGGATCACGATGCCGCACCACTGGACCATCGAGGTGGCCGGCGAGGCGCGCGACGGCTATCCGTACTCGGCGGTCAACGAGCAGCTCGAGTTCGTGGGCGTCCGCAACAGCTATCGGTTCCCGGTCCGCAAGACCGTGGACGCGTCGATCGAGCACCGGTTCCACATCGGCCGGCTGCAGCCCTGGCTGGGCCTGGTGGTCATCAACGCCTTCAACAACTTCTCGCCCGAGGACGTCCAGCGCAACATCGCCTCCCCGTATTTCGGGACCTTTTACAGCTCCCCGGTGCGCCAGATCCGCTTCACCGTGCACTTCCACCCCTGACCTGATCGATTCGATTAGAATAGGGGCCAGATCATTTGCCCCCCAGGGTGCGATCATGAACGTATTCGTTCTCAACTGCGGCAGTTCTTCCCTCAAATTCCAGATCATCGAAACCGACGCCGACCTGATCGAGAAGGACGCCGACCGCCAGCTGGCCAAGGGCCTCATCGAGCGAATCGGCAGCGAGGCGATCATCACCTTCCAGGTCGGTGACCACCCGCCCATCAAGGGCGCGATGCCGCTGCGCGATCACAAGGCGGCGCTCGCGCACGTGATCACCTGGGTGACGGCGCCCGAGACCCGGATCCCGGGCATCACGAGCCTGTCCGACATCCACGCCATCGGACACCGCGTCGTGCACGGCGCCGAGCGGTTCAAGGGGTCGCACCTGATCGACAAGTCGGTCATCGCCGGCCTGCAGGAGTGCATCGAGCTCGCGCCGCTTCACAACCCGGCGAACCTGAAGGGCATCTACGCGGCCACCGAGCTGTTCGGGCCGACGATGCCGCAGGTGGCCGTGTTCGACACGGCGTTCCACTCGACGATGCCGGAGGCCGCCTACCTGTACGCGATCCCGTACGCGCTGTACCGGCGGTTCAAGATCCGCAAGTACGGCTTCCACGGCACCTCGCACCGCTACATCGCGTTCCGGTACCGGAAGCTGACGGGCAAGCAGCGCCAGGAGACCAACATCATCACCCTCCACCTCGGCAACGGCTGCTCGGCCTGCGCCATCAAGGGGGGCCGGTCGGTGGACACCTCGATGGGGATGACGCCGCTCGAGGGGCTGATGATGGGCACGCGCAGCGGGGACATCGATCCGATGGTCATCGAGTACCTGATGCACAAGGAGGGCACCAGCGTCGATGAGATCGTCTCGACGCTCAACAAGCGTTCCGGTCTGCTCGGCATCTCGGGCCTGACCAACGACATGCGCGATCTGGAGAGCGAGGCCGAGGAGCACCAGGATCGCCGGGCCATCCTGGCGATCGACATGTTCTGCTACCGGGTGAAGAAGTACCTCGGCGCCTACCTGGCCGCGATGAACGGCACCGACGCGATCTGCTTCGCCGGCGGCATCGGCGAGAATGGCCCGAGCATCCGCAAGCGGATCCTGGCCGACATGGAGTGGCTCGGCATCGAGATCGACGACGCCCTGAACACCAAGGCCATCCGCGGCCGGGAGATGCTCATCAGCTCGGACAAGAGCCGGGTGCCCGTCTACGTCATCCCGACCAACGAGGAGCTGATCCTGGCGCGCGACACCGTCCGCGCGGTGAAGTCGCTGCCGTTCCCGGGCTAATATGAGTGAAAACGCCTTCATCACCACCGTCCGTGCCAGCGCGGCACGCCGCTGCTTCACCGTCGCCCTGCCCGATGCCGAGGACGCGCGCGTCCTGAAGGCCGCCGTTCTGCTGCGCGAGCAGGGCATCGCCGAGCCCGTGCTCGTCGGCGCCGGAGCGGCCATCCGCAAGGTGGCCGCCGACGCGGGCCTCGACCTGGCCGGTGTGTCAATCGTGGACCCGGCCTTCAGCCCGTGGCTGGACGAGTTCACCGGCCTGCTCCACGAGAAGCGGAAGGCCAAGGGGATGACGCGGGAGCAGGCGGCCGAGCTGGTGCGGCAGCCGCTCTACTTCGCGGGGCTGATGCTCGAGACCGACCGGGCCAGGGTGGTCGTGGGCGGCAACGTCTCCTCGACGGGCGACGTCATTCGGGCCGCGATCTACACGGTGGGTGTGGCGCCGGGCATCTCGATCGTGAGCAGCTACTTCATCATGGTGCTCCCCGACGGCCGCATGCTGTGCTTCGCCGACTGCGCCGTCAACCCGGACCCGACCGACGCGCAGCTCGCCGACATCGCCATCAGCTCGGCGAGGAACTTCCAGTCGGTCACCGGGATCGAGCCGCGCGTGGCGATGCTGTCGTTCTCGACCAAGGGCAGTGCCACGCACCCGCTCGTCGAGAAGGTCCAGAAGGCGACGGCGATCGTCCGCGAGAAGGCGCCCGACCTGATGGTGGACGGCGAGATGCAGGCCGACGCCGCGCTGGTCGCCTCGATCGGCGAGCGCAAGTGCAAGGGGTCGCCGGTCGCAGGGCGCGCCAACGTGATGGTGTTCCCCGACCTGAACGCGGGGAACATCGGCTACAAGCTCACCGAGCGGATCGGCGGCGCCGAGGCCGTCGGCCCGATCGTGCAGGGTCTGAAGAAGCCGGTACTGCGACCTGTCCCGCGGCTGCAGCGTCGACGACATCGTCAACGTGGCGGCCATCTGCAGCTTGATGGCCTGACAGCAGGCTGAGGGCTGAAGGCCGTGTCGCACACAGGAGGCTCAACGATGAGCCGGAGGCCAGGTGCGGGCAGGCTGATGACGGCCGCGCTCGTGGCGGCGCTCGCCGCCGTCGCCATCACGTCCTGCTCCACGTCGTCGCCGGTGACGCCGACGGTGCCGCCCACGCTGCCGACGCTGTCGGAGATGCTGGCCGAGAAGACGCTCGGCAGCGCCAGCGCGCCGGTGACGATGATCGAATACTCGTCGCTCGGCTGCAGCCATTGCGCTGACTTCGAGACCGCGACATTCCCGCAAATCAAGACGACCTACATCGACACCGGGCGCGTGAAATTCGTGTACCGCGATTACCCGCTCGACGCGCCGTCGCTGGCCGCGGCCATGGTCGCCCGATGTTCCGGCAGCAACTTCTTCACGACCATCGACACGCTGTTCCGGAACCAGGCGTCGTGGGCGTACTCCGCCAATTACACCGCGGCCATCAAGACCGTCGTCTCCGGGATCGGGATCACGTCCGACTACGTCGACGCCTGCCTGGCCGTGTCGGGGCTCCAGAGCGGCATCCTCGCCATCATGACGACCGGCACCCAGCAGTACGGAGTGAGCGGGACGCCGACCTTCTTCATCAACAACCAGACTGTCGTCGGGGCCTACCCGTTTGCGACCTACGCGGCGATCATCGATTCGTTCTAGGCGGCGTACTGCGCAGGGCTGAAGCCCTGTGTTATCTGGAGATTCTGCGTGTGGTCGTCCCAGATAGCGCACGGCTTCAGCCGTGCGCCGCCATCGGTCGCGAGCCGAAAGCTGCGGGCTCTGATATTCTGGAGCCCGCATTTGGAGGTGTCATGAAGGGCGTTCCGGTGGTGATTGGCGTCGCGGGCGGGTCGGGTTCCGGCAAGACGACGGTGGTCAGCCGCATCGTCGAGAGCATGGGTGACGACCACGTGATCGTGCTCGAGCACGATCGCTATTACTACGACCACCCGGAGCTCCGGCTCGAGGAGCGGGCGGCGCTCAACTACGATCACCCCGACTCGCTCGAAAGCGATCTCCTCGTCCGGCACGTCACCGACCTTCGCGCCGGCCGTCCCGTCGAGCTGCCCACCTACGACTTCGCGCGCCACGCGCGCCGCCAGACGACCGACACGGCGCAGCCGCGCCAGATCATCATCGTCGAGGGGATTCTGATCTTCGCCGATGCGGCGCTGCGCGACCTGATGGACGTCAAGGTGTTCGTCGACACCGACGACGACACGCGGTTCATCCGGCGGCTGCGGCGCGACGTCGCCGAGCGCGGCCGGACGATGGACTCGGTGATCGATCAGTACCTGAGCACCGTCAAGCCGATGCACCTGGAATTCGTGGAGCCGACCAAGCGGTACGCCGACATCATCATCCCGCGCGGCGGCCACAACACCGTGGCCATCGACATGATGCTGACGCTCATCCGCAGCCTGGCCACGCGGTGAGGTGACGAGCATGTTCAGGCGCACGATCACCATCCGGTTCGACGAGGCCGACGCGCGCGGCGTCCTGTTCTACGGCCGCGTGCAGGCGCTGGCGCACCGAGTGTTCGAGGACTTCGTCGTCTCGGAGCTGGTCGAGCGGTGGGAGGACTGGTTCGAGAGCACGACGTTCGTGGCGCCGATCAAGCACGCCGAGGCCACGTTCCATCGCCCGATGCGCCCGGGGCATCACTACGACGTGGAGCTGTCGGTGACGAAGGTCGGCGAGTCGTCGTTCGAGGTGCGGACGGCGTTCGTCGATCGCGCGGGCGCGGAGCCGGTCCTCTGCGCCGAGGCCCGCATCGTCAAGGCGTTCGCCGACCCGGCGACCTGGACGAAGATCCCGATCCCGTCAGCGATCAAGTCCCGCCTGCTTCCCCACCTGGCGAGCGAGTAGGGCGCGCCGGCACTTGCCGAGCGGCGTTCGCGGAATCTCGTCCACCCACGCCACGCGGCGGACTTGCTCGAACGAGAGCAGGCGATCACGGCCGTCGGCTTCGAGCGACGCTTCGATGGCAGACCGCCTGGCGGCGTCGAGCGGCGCGCGGCAGGCCACCGCCAGCACGATCTCGTGGCCCAGCCTGTCGTGCGGCGGCGCGGCGACGGCCAGATCGAATCCGGGCAGCACGGACAGGCCTTCCGCGGCGGCCCAGCGCCGCGCCTGTTCCTCGACGTGCGGGAGCGACACGAACTCGCCCAGCACCTTCACCGACTCGGACAGCCGCCCGAATACTTCGACGCCGTCGGCTCCGACGCGGCCGGCATCCTCGGTCGGAAACCAGCCGTCCTGTTTCGGATCCCAGGCGCGCGCCCCGCGGTCGTCCAGCTCGGCGCAGCAGGTCAGCAGCGACTCGGCGCGTACCGCCAGCCGCTGCTCGTCCCCCGCCCGGATCTCCGCGTGGCCGAGCACGGGCAGCACGATCGGACAACCCGGGGCCGAAAGCGATGACAGCGAAGCGGTCGCCACCTGGGAACAGGTCTCGGTGAGGCCGTAGCTTGGCAGGCAGGGCCAGCCGAGGGCGCGGGCCTGCGCGTAGAGCGACGCGTCCATCCGCGCGCCGCCGACGACGACCGCGCGCATCGAGGGCGGCGAGGCGAGGCCGGCCGCCACCAGGTCGTGGACCTGGGATGGCACGAGCGCGGAGAGCGTCGCCCGCTCGCGGCCGACGACTTCGTGAAATCGAGCCGCGTTCCACTTGCCGGTGACCGACGGCACGACGCGGGCCCCGCTGAGCCATCCGCGGGCGAGAATGCCGAGACCGCCCACGTGGAAGGTCGGCAGCGCGTGGGCCCACACGTCGGACGCGCCGGCGTCAAGGTGCCGGTTCACGCCGCGCGCCGACGCGAGGAAGGCGGCCTTCGCGAGCGCGATCCAACGCACGTGCCCGGGCACCGCGCTGCTCGTGCCCGAGGTGGACACCCAGATGTGCGCGTCGAAGGCCGGCAGCCGGCGCGCGATCCCGGAGAGACCGCCGGTGTGCCGCCGAATCCATTCCGGGTTCGCGAGGACGAGCGACTCGCGGCCCTCCCAGTCGAATCGGCTCGGCGCCGGGCTCGAGATAGGACGCTCCCGTCATCGCATCACCAGGCCGACGGCGGCCAGCGCGCAGAAGACGACCTGCAGCAGCGCGGTCTGCGCCAGGAACACGTTGAACCTGCGGCTCGGCGGCTCCGTCCACACGCCGTGCACGAGGCGCGCGGCGATCGGCAGCGTGAGCAGCGGCAGCGCCGCGGCCCACGGGTGGCCGGCCGCGATCCAACCGATGCCCAGCAGGTACGGCACGGCCACGAGCACGGCGATCTCGGCTCGGGCGAACCGGCCGCCGAACCTGACAGCCAGCGTGCGCTTGCCCGCCAGCACGTCGCCGGCCACGTCGCGCGTGTTGTTGACGGCGAGCAGCGCCGCGCTCTGGAGCCCGACCTGCAGCGCCGCCACCTCCGCCCAAGGCGACATCCCCGCGCCGGTCAGCACGTAGGCCATCCCCTTCACGGCCGCCAGGCCGTAGAACAGCAGGACGAACACTTCGCCGAGCCCCAGGTAGGCCAGCGGAAACGGCCCCGCCGTGTAGGCGTACCCCGCGACGATGGACAGGGTCCCGATGACGATGATGGGCACGCCGCCGGCGAGGACGAGCGGAACGCCGAGCAGCGCCGCCACGAAGAAGAACGCGGTGGCGCCGGCCATCACGTGGCGGCCGTGCAGCAGGCCGCTCTGCGTGACGCGCACCGGCCCGATGCGCTCGGCCGTGTCCGCGCCCTTCACGAAGTCAACCGCGTCGTTGACCAGGTTGCTGCCGATCTGGATGCAGAGGGCGGAGGCCAGCGCCAGCCCTGCGAGAGCAAGCGGAACCGGCCGCGGCGAGAACGCCACGGCCAGGCCGGTGCCGAGCATCACCGGGGAGAGACTGGCCGTCAGCGTCTTGGGCCGGGCGGCCAGCAGCCAGGGCGATGCGGTCCGCACGGTCACGGAAGCCTCGGGAACTGCTTGAAGTCCGGCTTGCGCTTCTCGAGGTAGGCCTTCTTCCCTTCCTGCGCCTCCTCGCTCATGTAGTAGAGCAGCGTCGCGTTGCCCGCGAGATCGAGCAGGCCGATCTGCCCGTCGCAGTCGGCGTTGAGCGCGGCCTTCAGGCACCTCAGCGCCAGCGGCGAGTGCGCCAGCATCTCGCGCGCCCACTCGAGCGTCACCGTCTCGAGATCCGCCAGCGGCACGACCGCGTTGACGAGCCCCATCTCGAGCGCCTGCTGCGCGGTGTATTGCCGGCAGAGGTACCAGATCTCGCGCGCCTTCTTCTGGCCGACGATCCGCGCGAGGTAGCTCGACCCGAGGCCGCCGTCGAAGGAGCCGACCTTCGGTCCGGTCTGCCCGAAGATCGCGTTGTCGGCCGCGATCGTCAGGTCGCACACGACGTGCAGCACGTGGCCGCCGCCGATGGCGTAACCGGCCACCATCGCGATGACCGGCTTGGGCAGCGCGCGGATCTGCTTCTGGAGATCGAGCACGTTCAGCCGCGGCACGCCGCCCTCGTCCACGTACCCCTGGCCGCCGCGGATCTTCTGGTCGCCGCCCGAGCAGAAGGCCTTGTCGCCGGCGCCGGTGAGGATGACGACGCCGATCGACGGGTCCTCGCGGCACGCCGCGAAGGCGTCGATCATCTCGGTGACCGTCTTCGGCCTGAAGGCGTTGCGGCGGGCCGGCCGGTTGATGACGATCTTCGCGACGCCGTCCTCGGTCTTGACGAAGAGGATGTCCTCGTAGGTCTTGACCGTCTGCCACGACTGGGAAGTTGAGCTCATCGGGACGTCTCCATCACGTGCGTCATCCACGCCCGGACCACGTCCGCGAACGCGGGCGGGTCGTCCCAGGGCACCCGGTGCCCTGCCGCCTCACAGGTCGCGAACGTCGCCGGCACGCCGGCTGACGACAGGTTCCGCGCAATCGCCGAGAACTTGGTGTCGAGCGCGCCGGTGACCCACAGCGCGGGCGAGGGCCACTCGCGCAGGCGCGGCCTGAAGTCCGGCTGCGTGCCGAGCGAGAATCGGCGAACGGCGCCGGCCAGCGCGGTCCGCGGCGCCGGCAATCCGGTGCGCGGCGCGGGCGTGCGCGAGAGGTTGAACACGGGCTGGGCATCCCACTCGCGCCAGATGTCAGGCTGCGGCCATTCGAGCAGGCGGCAGGCCCACGTCTCGTCCGAGGCTCGCCGCGCCGCCCGGGCGTCCTCGTCCTCCTCGGCCAGCCCCGGATGGCACGACACGAAACAACAGCCGCGCACGGGAGAACCCGGCGCCCCGAGCAGGTGGCTCGCCAACGCGAGCCGCGCGCCGAACGAGTAGCCGATCACGAACACCGGCCCATCGTCACCACCCAGGGCTCCCGCCAGCGCGCGGTCGAGCACGCGCCCGACCGACGGCCAGTCGGCCGCGTCCGGCAGCGCCACGAGCGGCCAGAGATCGAGCGAGGTCATCGACGCGTCGGGGAACCACTTGGCCAGCGCCTCCCAGTCCGAGGCCCGGCCCAGAAACCCGTGCAGCGTCACGAGGCGGTACGGCCCGTTCATCGCCGCGCCTCCTCGTCGAGCCGGTTCCAGAAGAGGTCGGTCTCGGTCTCGCTCGGCCTCAACTCGATCACGGCGGCCGCCCCGATCGCGCCGCTGGGGAGCGCGTCGTGATACTCGGCGCCCCACGTCGCCGCCCACGCCGCGAATCCGGTCTGGTGGCGGTTCTGGAACCGCTCGTTCCGGTACATCCGCTGGAAGATCCGCCCGCCGCCGTTGTTGATGACGACGATGCGGAGGCGGAAGCCGTCGAGATGACGGATGGCCCAAAGCGCCGACAGGTCGTAGAGCGCCGTGAGATCGCCGACGACGGCCCAGTTCTCGACGTCCCGCCTGGCCCAGCCGAGGAAGCTGGCGACCTGGCCGTCGATGCCGTTGGCGCCGCGATTCTCGCCCATCACGAACCCGCGATCGGCCACGCTCGCCAAGCGGTTCCACTCGCGGATCGGCAGGCTGTTGCCGAGATACACGAACGAGCCGGGAGGGATCGAGGTCGACAGGCGCCGGATCAGCGCGGGCTCGCTTTGCGGCAGCGCCTCGAGCAGCCGGTCGGTGGCGGTTGTGAGATGCCGGTCCCAGTCGAGCAACTCCGCCACGCCCGCCGCGGGCGCGGGCAAGCTGTCGATCTTCAACGGCAACGGCGCGCCGGCTGCCACCTGCACCAGCGTGCCGCGTATCAGGCCGCGCCAGGGTTTCCTCGAGACCGACAGCACGGGCACCGACAGCGAGAGCTCGAGATCGCGCCACACCCGGAAGGAGGGCACGTCGCCGATCCGGACCACCGAATCGAACACGCCCCGCTCGAATCCACGATGAGCGGCCGCGTCGCCCGATCGCAACAGTAGCGCGAGCACGCTCTGCCGGATCCCGGAGCTGGCCTCGGCGAGCACCGGCGCGCCCAGCGCGCGGCAGAAGCGCTCCGCGGCGTCTGCATCACCATCCTGCTGGAGACCGCCCGCGATGACGAGCGGCGACCGGGCCGAGGAGAGGAACCGATCGACCTCGGCCTGCTGGCTGCTGCTTGTCGGCGAGGCAGGAGCCTCGCCCCACACCTTCCCGGCAGCGACGCCTTTGTAGGGCGGGGCTTCAGCCCCGCCGTGCGGGACACGTGTCTTGCCGGCATCTGGCACGAAGGCGGGGTCCCAACCGCCGAGCAGCGGCTCGGCGAAACAGAGATTGAGATGGGCGGGGCCGTCGAGCGATGGCCACCAGTGGAACTCGTCGGGGCCGGCGGCGTCGAGCGACACCGTCGCGTAGGGGCCGAAGAGGTTCACCTGCTCGATCGCCTGCGGCGCGCCGGTGCCGCGAAACGCGCGCGGCCGGTCGGCCGTCACCGCGACGATGGGCACCAACGCGTAGTAACCCTCCACCATTGCGGGCAGCAGCTCGGCGGCGGCGGTCCCCGACGTCGTCACCACGGCGACCGGCGAGCGGTCGCGCCGCGCGCGCCCGAGGGCGAAGAACCCCGCGCCGCGCTCGTCGAAGAAGGAGAGCACCTCGACCCGCCCTGCGGCCAGCGCGTCGAGCGCCTCGACGAGCGGCGCATTGCGTCCGCCCGGGCAGACGCAGAACGTGCGGACGCCGGCCAGGAGCAGGCCATCGACGGCGGCCACGGCGAGCGCCTGATTGGTCGTCACACGTCCCACAGCGTCCTCACGGCCTGGATCTTGTCCAGCACTTCGCGCCACTCGTCCTCGTAGCGGCTCTGCGCGACGACGCCGCAGCCCGCCCAGATCTGCAGGCGGCCGTCGTGATACTGCAGGCCGCGAATGGCCACGACGCATCGGCCGGCCCCCGACGGCCATCGCAGTCCGAACGGCGCGCCGAATCGCCGGCGCTCGCCGCGCGGATCGATCGCGGCCAGCCACGACGCGCCGGCCTCGCCGCGCGGATAGACGCCCAGCGCCGGCGTCGGGTGGAGGCGACGGGCGACCGCTTCGAAGTCCACGCCGGGCAAGGCCTCGACCTCGATGTCGGCGACCAGGTGCGCGAGCGGCCCGAACGATTGCACGACGGGGCTCGACACGACGGGCCGGCCCCAGGCGGTCAACTGCGTCACCAGATCGTCGACCACCGCCTGGTGCTCGCCGCGATCCTTCGGGCTCGACAAGAGGTCGGCCGCCGACGCGCCGGCACGCCGGGTGCCGGCGACCGCCATCGTCTGGAGGCGGCCGTCATCGCCGATCTCGAACAGCAGCTCCGGCGTCGCACCGACGAGGAACTCGGGCGACCCGGTCCGGGTGTCTGATCCCGGCCGGTAGAAGCCGTAAGCGAAGAGCGACAGAGGCAGGTCGGGCACGCGGCCGAGCAGGTACTCGAACAGCGCGTCGGCGGAGCCCGGATCGACGGGCGCCGAGATCACGGACACCGGGACGCCCTTGCTCAGGCTCCCGTCCTCGAGGCGCACGGCGAGGCTCCTGAAGCCGTCCGAGAACCGGCGCTCGTCGGGCGGCCCCCAGGACGGGGTGGCCGGGCGTGCGGCAGGCCTGGGGAACCGCTGCCGCCACTCCGCGCGGGAGATCACCGCCAGCGAGCCGGGAGCCGGCTCCATCCAGGACGGCGCGTCCGAGGCGAACGAAAACAGGGGCGCGAAGACGGCGGGGTGCG
The DNA here is from genome assembly GCA_963727765.1 of uncultured Acidobacteriota bacterium. Lineage (GTDB taxonomy): Bacteria > Acidobacteriota > Vicinamibacteria > Vicinamibacterales > Fen-181 > FEN-299. The sequence goes on along the minus strand of CAVSGZ010000004.1, from coordinate 259,615 downwards.
CCCCCGTCGGGGCCGCCACGCCGTGAAGCGGCCCGGTCACGCACGCGGTCGCGTCGGCGCCGGTCTGGAGGAAGGCAAGCGCGGTTGGCATCGGCGATTGTTGATTATAGCGTTCCCTCTACTGTCCTCCCGGGCCCATTTGATAGGATTGGGGGCTGGATGACCCGAACAGTCCCGGTCGGCGGCGTGCAGGTGGGCGGCGAGCGGTTTCTCGTCGTCGCCGGACCGTGCGCCATCGAGTCGCACGAACAGTTGCTGACCATTGCGCGCGAGGTCCGCCGGCGGGGCGCCTCGGCCGTGCGCGGCGGCGTGTTCAAGATGCGAACCGACCCGCGCAGCTTCCAGGGGCTCGGGGCCTCCGCCCTCCCCTTCGTCGATCAGGTCCGTGCCGAGACCGGGCTGCCGTTTGTCGCCGAGATCACCGCGCCCGAGCAGATCGAGACCTACCTGGGCCACGTGGACGTGCTGCAGGTCGGCTCGCGCAACATGCACAACACGGCGCTGCTCAAGGAGCTGGGGCGGACGCGGACGCCGGTGCTCCTCAAGCGCGGGCTGGCGGCGCGGCTCGACGAATGGCTGCTCGCGGCCGAGTACATCGTCGCCGGCGGCAACGAGGCGATCATCCTCTGCGAGCGCGGCATCCGCACGTTTGAAACCGAGACGCGCAACACGCTCGACCTGGCCGGGGCCGTGTGGGCCCGGCAGCGGTCGCCGTTCCCCGTGCTCGTCGATCCCTCGCACGCCACCGGGCAGCCAGATCTGGTGGCGCCGATGTGCCTGGCCGCCGCGGCCGCCGGCCTCGACGGCGTCATGGTCGAAGTCCACCACGAGTCGTTCCGGGCGCTGAGCGACGCCTTCCAGGCCCTGTCGCTCGAGGAGTTCGGCGCCATGATCGACTCGCTCGGGCCGCTGCTTGGGACGCTCGGCCGCCGCCTGTGAATCCGATGAACGCCGCGCGCCGCATGACGGACGTCCAGCCGCCGATCATTCCGATCGTCGGCGATCTGATCCGCCGCCATCCGGGCACGATCTCGCTCGGCCAGGGCGTGGTGTCCTACGGCCCGCCCGCCGCGGCGTTGCGCGCCCTCGTCTCGTTCCCGCGCACGCCGGACGACCATCGCTACGGGCCGGTCGAGGGGCAGCCGGAGCTGGTGGAGGCCATCCGCCGCAAGCTCGCCGACGAGAACCGCGTCGCCGTCGGCGACGAGCGCAGGATCGTCGTCACGGCGGGCGGGAACATGGCGTTTGTCAACGCCGTGCTGGCCGTCACGGATCCGGCCGACGAGGTGATCCTCCAGGCGCCGTTCTACTTCAATCACGACATGGCGATCGTGATGGCGGGGTGCCGAACGGTCGCGGTGCCGACCGATGAGCGCTACCAGCTGTGCCCAGGCGCCATCGAGGCGGCCATCACGCCGCAGACGCGCGCGGTGGTGACGATCTCGCCCAACAACCCGAGCGGCGCAGTCTACCCGGCGGAGACGATCGAGCGGGTCAATCGGCTGTGCGCCGACCGCGGGCTCTATCACGTCCACGACGAGGCGTACCAGTACTTCACCTACGACGGCGCGCGGCACTGGTCGCCGGCGGCGTCGGTCGACTCGGCGCCGCACACGATCTCGCTCTTCTCGCTGTCGAAGACCTACGGGATGGCCAGCTGGCGCATCGGCTACATGGTCATCCCGGCGCACCTGTCCGAGGCGGTCAACAAGGTCCAGGACACCAACCTGATCTGCCCGCCGCTCGTGTCGCAGGCCGTGGCGTGCGCGGCGCTCGAGTCGGGATCGGGCTACTGCCGGGCGCGCGTCGCGGAACTCGCGGCGGTTCGGTCGCTGGTCCTCGAGCAGTTCGCCCGGATCGCCGACATCTGCGACGTCCCGACGCCGGAGGGCGCCTTCTACTGCCTGATTCGCGTCCACACGCCGATGGACCCGCTCGCCCTGGTCGAACGGTTGATCGTGGATCACCGTGTCGCGGCGGTGCCCGGCACGGCGTTCGGACTCACGGGCGGCTGCTACCTGCGCGTGTCTTACGGTGCGCTGGACCGGGACACGGTAGCCGAGGGCATGTCACGACTGGTGGGCGGCCTGCGCGCGCTCATCAGGTAGGTGATCGTGTCCGGATGGCGCAGGGCTGAAGCCGGATGGCGCAGGGCTGAAGCCCTGCGCTATCTGAACAGGGAGTACAGGTCCGCAGATACCGCAGGCCTTCAGGCCTGCGCCCCATCGGCTAGCGGCCGCTCCTCGTCCCTCGTCCCTCATCCCTGTCTGGCGGCCAGTTGGATCACGATCTCGGCCACGCGGCGGCTCGCGCCTTCCCCGCCGAGCCGTGACCTGACGTCGCGGAGCGCGGCGATGGTCCGCTGCCGGAGATCCGCATCGGTGAGCAGCCGCACCGCCTCGTCGGCCACCGCGTCCGGCGTGAGTCCGTCCTGGACCAGCTCGGGAGCGACGCGGGCGCCGGCCACGAGGTTGACCATGCCGATCGTGTCCACGCGCACGAAACGTCGCAGCAGTCGATACGTGAGCGGTGAGACCCGGTACACGACCACCATCGGACACTCATGGAGCGCGGCCTGCACGGTGGCGGTTCCGGAGGCCGTGACCGCCGCGTCAACCGACGCGAGCACGTCGTCGGCGCGGCCCTCGACGATCCGCACCGGCCCCGGCGCGGCGGCGACCGGAGCGAAGAGATCGCCGGGAAGGCCCCGCGCGCGCGCGAGTATCACCTGCACACCGGGCACGCGCCGCGCGATGGCGGGCAGCGCGGCGAGGAGTGCCGGCAGGATCTGCCGAACCTCGTTCGGGCGACTGCCGGGCAGCAGACCGAGCGTGGGCCGATGCGGGTCGAGGCCGACCTCGGCCAGGAACGCCTCGCGCGACGACGAGGCCGCGGCGAGATCGACGAGCGGATGGCCGACAAAGGTGACCGGCGTGCCGGCCGCGCGGTAGATCTCCGGTTCGAAGGGAAAGATGACGAGGATGCGGTCGGCCAGCCTGGCGATCGTGCGAAGCCGGCCGCGGCGCCACGCCCAGGCCTGCGGCGGAATGTAGTAGACCACCTTCACGCCGAGCTTCCGCATGGCGGCCGCCAGCCGGAAGTTGAACTCGGGGAAATCGATCGCGACGCACACATCCGGCGGCTCGTCGCGTGCCGCGCGCACGAGCCGGTTGTAGGCCGCGATCGATCTCGGCAGGACGCTGATCGCTTCGACCAGGCCGGTGACGGCCAGGCCGCGGAAGTCGCCGACCAACGTCGCGCCGGCGGCGCGCAGCCGCTCGCCGCCGAGCCCGGTCACGTGCAGCACCGGATCGAGCGTCTTCAGCTGGTCGACCAGCGCGGCGGCGTAGAGGTCGCCCGACGGCTCGCCGCAGGAGATGAAGACGCGCGCCACCTGCGGATTATGGCATGGGGCGGCGCTCGATCCTACGCGCCACGCTCACCCGGCACGCTCACGCGCCATGGCCGTGCATCCGCTCGCAGAACTTCGGCAGACGAGGCAGCGCGAGCTGGTCGGCCACCGTGCGCACGAGGCGGGCCCGCTCGGCGCCCGACAGGCGGGTCGCACCAGCCAACTCGCTGAGCGGCGGACTGGCTTCGAGATCCCAGACCACGCGCGAGAGTCCCCGGCGCGCGCCTCTGATCGATAGCACATGGCCCACGACTCGAAACGCGAAGTAGTAGCCCAGCAGGTTCGGTCCCGGCAGCGGCGCGAGCAGCAAGGACACGAGCAGGCAGAAGGTGTCCAGGCCCAGCAGTTTCGCGTGGCGTCTCGAGTGGTCCTGCAGAATCCGGCGGATCGCCGCACCAGCCTCGGTGGCGTCGATCAGGTCGGGATGGAACGCCCGGACACGCTGCTGATCCTGCAGGCGCCACAGCACGCGCTGGTCGGCCACTCGCTCGGCGAGCCAGCGAAGGACGCGCGAACGAAGCCGTAGCATCAGCCCAGGCCGCACCGACGCCGGCGCGCCGGCGTCGTGCGCCGGATCCTGCTCCCGCTCCACCACGGCGAGCACCTTGACGAACCCGTCGTAGAGTCGGCGCCACACGCCCCGCCCGAACGCCTGACCCGGCGCCGCCCGCTCGGCGGCGGACTCATAGTAGAGCACGTGCCGATCGAGGCCGGCCGGCACCAGGTACACGTCCATCGCCGCTACGATAACACGCGGTATCATGGTCGTTGCGATAGCGTGGACAACATCACTCACTCTCTGTTCGCTCTGACGCTGGCCGGAGCCGGCCTGCGCCGCGCCGGACGCGGCTCCACGGCCGCGCTTCTCATTGCGTCCAACATCCCCGACATCGAGGTGCTGACGGCGTTCACCGGCGGGCGCGTCGGGTACCTCGCGGCGCACCGCGGACCGACGCACGGGCCGCTCGGGCTGGGGCTCGCGGTCGCGACGGCTGCCGCCGTGTGGCTGGCGCTGCGGGTGCGGCGGCGCGAAGGCCGGTCGGCGACGTTCCTGTGGCTGCTCGCCCTGTCCACGATCGGATTTGTCGGCCACCTCGCGCTGGACCTGGCCACCTCCTACGGCACCCGCGTGCTCAGCCCCTTCACGAACACCTGGTACGGCATGGACTGGATGCCGATCATCGACGTCTATCTCTGGGTCATCCTGGCCGCCGGCCTGATGGTCGGCCTGATGCGCCCGGCGTGGCGCACGCGCGCGGCGCTGGCCGCTCTGGCCTTGATGGCCGGCGATTACGCCGTGCATGCCGCGGCGCACACCGCGGCGCTTCGCGAGGCGGCGTCGATCCAGGAGGCCGCGCTGCCCGGTTCGGTCGCACGTGTCGACCAGACGTTCCATTACCTGGACGGCCAGGACCCGGCGGCGCTGCCCGCCGCGCTGCCGACCTTCTTCTCGCCGTTCAGATGGAGACTGGTGCTGCGGTCGCCCGAGGGATTTGAGGTCGAGGAGATCGATCTGCTCGACCAACGGGCACCCTCCGACGTCATCACGTTTCCAGACGACCGGGGCGGCGTCGTGGCAAGAGCGGCGGCGGCGCCGCTGGCCCGGATCTTCCTCGACTTCTCGCGCTTCCCCGCCGCCGAAGCGTTGCCCCATCACAACGGGGATGTGACCGTGCACTGGTACGACCTGCGTTTCGCGCAGCACCAGCACGTGGCCGGCGACGCCAGGCAGCACACGAGTCCGTTCGGTGTCTGGGTCAGGGTCTCCGCCGCGGGAGCGATCGTCGGACAGGGACTGGGGCCGGGCTAGCCCATGCCACTTCTTGGTTCTCACATGTCGATCGCCGGCGGGCTCCCGCTGGCCGTGGACCGGGCGGTCGCCAACGGGTGCGAGGCGCTGCAGATCTTCAGCAAGTCGTCCAACCAGTGGCGCGCGCGGGAGCTGCCCGCCGAGGAGATCCGCGCGTTCCGCGCGAAGGTCGAACAGGCTTCGCTCGGCGACGTGGTGGCGCACGCCAGCTATCTCATCAACCTCGCCGCCCCCGACCCGACGCTGCGCCAGCGGTCGATCGACGCCTTCGGCGAAGAGATCGACCGCGCCGAGGCGCTCGGGCTGGCCGGCGTCGTCATTCATCCGGGGAGCTACACGACCGGCACCGAAGCCAAGGGCCTCAGACTCGTGGCCGGCGCCGTCTCTCGGCTGCTGAGGGCGCGGCGGCACGGCCGGACGCTCGTCATCCTCGAGCACACCGCCGGCCAGGGCACGTCGCTCGGATGGCGCTTCGAGCACCTCGCGCGAATGCTCGAGCACCTCGACGGCCATCCGCGCGTGGCCGTCTGCCTCGACACCTGCCACCTGTGGGCCGCCGGCTACGACCTGGCGTCGAGCGACGGCTACCGGGACACCTTCGAGACGTTCGATCGGCTGGTGGGCGTGGACCGCATCCGCGTGTTCCACCTCAACGACTCGAAGAAGCCGATGGGCAGCCGGCGCGACCGTCACGATCACATCGGGAAGGGTACGATCGGACTGCAGGCGTTCGGGCGGCTGCTTCACGACCCGCGATTCGATCGGCTGCCGATGATCCTCGAAACCCCGAAGACCGAGTGGAAGCGGCCTACTGCGGTGGAAAGAGACCCGCTCGACCAGGCGAACTTCGCCACGCTCCGGGCGCTCATCGCCAGTCGGAGGACGGGTCTGTTAGTCGGAGGACGAGAGGGTTAGTCGGAGGACGGGTCTGTTAGTCGGAGGACGGGCAGGTTAGTCGAAGGACGGGCGGGTTAGTCGGACTACTCTGCGTCAGCTCGGACTGACACGCGTCAGTTCCGACCTCTCAGCGAAGCCCCCGACCTCTCAGCGTCAGTTCCGACTCCCCTGCGTCAGTTCCGATTGCTCTGAGAACACCTCCGCCTGGAACCGCGAGATTTTCGCGCTGCTGCGCCACGCGTCAGGCCTGAGTCCCGCCTTCAAACAGGTGTGCGACAGGAGCGTCTCGCGATCCCAGTGGTGCTCGGTCGCCACCTGCGGGAGCAGCAGCCCTCTGCGAAACCCCTCCTGGGCGACAAGGCCATCCCGGCCGACTTCGATCTCCGACAAGTCGGCCACCGGGCGGATGGGGGTGAGGACGGAGATCTCGAGTTCGAGGTCCGGCAGCTCCGCGGCCGTCAGCGGCGGGAACCTCGGGTCCTCGGTGGCCGCGGCGATGGCGCACTGGCCGACGACCTCGTCGAGCGGCCGGTCGGACCCGGGAAACCCGATACATCCCCGCAGGTCGCCGCCGACGTGCAGGGTGACGAACGCGCCCGAATGGGCGTGCGGGTCTTCGAGCGGCACCGGCGACGGCGGCCGGGCGGCCGTCAGGTGAGCGACGATGGTGTCGCGGGCGAACCGCAGCAACGCGGTGCGCTCGCCCGGGGTGAGCATGGACGCCTCCCGCGAACTGGAGCCGGACTCACATGACGAACGCCGCCGCCATGTAGCCGACGACGGCCTTCTTGTCGCCCGAGACGTCGCCCGAATCGGCGTACCGCAGCACGCGGCCGCCTCGCGCGCCCAGCGCGCGCGACGCCAGCATGACCGACATGATCGGCCCGCCGCCGCACGCGTGGTCGGGCTTCTCGCGCAGCAGCGCCATCAGCCCGTCGGGATCGAACCGCGCCACGCAGTCGAGGACATCGCGGTCGACCACCGACGCGATGCGCGCGTCGAGATAGTGCGACAGGTCGCTGCTCGCGACGAGCAGCGCGCGGCGGCCCGCCAGCACGAACGCCAGCGCGTCGCCCAGCGACCGGATGGTGGACTCCGACTGGTAGCCCATGATCATCGGCACGATGGGCGTCGACGGCAGGACGCGCTTCAGGAACGGCAGCTGCATCTCGAGCGAGTGCTCGGGCCCGTGCAGCGTGAGGTTCTCGCTGATGATCGGCGTCGCGTCGCCAAGCGACGCCGCGATGTCCTCGGCCACCTCGATCGGGCCCAGCGGCGTCTCGAACGCCCCCCGCGGGTACAGCGCGACGCCCGAGAATGCCGAGCGGTGCGAGGGCCCGACTAGCACCACCACCTCGTAGGCGCTGCCCTGGACGGCGCGGTACGACCAGGCCGCCACGGGCCCCGAGTACATCATCCCCGCGTGCGGGGCGACCAGCCCCACGACGCTGTCGGGCGAAGGCCCGTCGGGCACCTCCGACAGGTACCGATCGACTTCGGTCGCCAGTTCCGCGGGGTCTGCCGGGTACCAGGATCCGGCGACGGCGGCGTGCCGCACAGGCTGGAGGGACATGGTACGAAGCATCCTAGCACCGATGCCGCCCGTGGTAGCATCGCTCATGCCCCGCGACCTGACCGTGGAGGACGTTGAGCGAATCGCGGCGCTCGCGCACCTGGCCCTGACCGAGGAGGAGACGTCGCTCTACGCGCGCCAGTTGACGCGGATCCTCGACTACGCCCGCCAGATCGCCGAACTCGATCTCGGCAACGTGCCGCCCACCTGCTCGACGGCCGCCGGCCTTCTGCCGGAGCGGCCCGACGTGCCGCGGCCGTCGATTGGGCGCGACGCCGCCCTCTCGAACGCGCCCGACACGGCCTCGGGCCTCTTCCGCGTGCCCCGGGTGCTCGGCGATGCCTGACCTCACCGCGATGACCTGCCGCGAGATCCGCGACCTCGTCGCGCGGGGCGAGGTGTCGGCGGTCGACGTGTGCGGCGCGTTCCTCTCGCGGATCGAACGTCTCGACCCCGCGCTGCGCGCCTTCATCACCGTCGAGCCCGAGCGCGCGCTGGCTCGCACGGCCGAGATCGACCGGCAGGTGGCCGGCGGCCGGCCGCTCCCGCTTGCCGGTGTGCCGATCGCCGTCAAGGACAACCTCTGCACGTCGGGCCTCCGGACCACGGCCGGATTGCGAATGCTCGGCCGGTTCGTCCCGCCCTACGACGCCACTGTCGTCGCCCGCCTGTCGGCAGCCGGCGCGGTCGTTATCGGCAAGACCAACTGCGACGAGTTCGGCATGGGATCGTCCACCGAGCACTCGGCCTTCGGCCCCTCGCGCAACCCGTGGTCACCGGATCGGACGCCCGGCGGGTCGAGCGGAGGGTCGGCCGTGGCCGTCGCCGCCCGTCTCGCGCCCGCCGCGCTCGGCTCGGACACCGGCGGTTCGATCCGCCAGCCGGCCGCCTTGTGCGGCGTGCTCGGCCTGAAGCCGACCTACGGCCGCGTCTCCCGCTACGGGCTGATCGCGTTCGCGTCCTCGCTCGACCAGGTGGGACCCCTGGCGCGGACGGCGTTCGACGCGGCGATGCTGCTCGACGTCCTGGCTGGCGCCGATCCGGCCGATGCGACCTGCGCCGGCGTCGAGGTGCCGCGTTACGAGGACGCGCTCACCGGCGACATTCGCGGCCTCCGCATCGGCTGCCCGATGGCTGTCCTCGACGCCGGCGTGGACGTCGGCGTGCGGCGCGCGTTCCTCGAGGCCCTCGACGCGCTCCGGGGACGGGGCGCTGTCGTCTCCGACATCGAACTCCCCCACTCGCGCTACGGCATCCCCGTCTACTACCTCGTCGCCACCGCCGAGGCGAGCGCGAATCTCGCGCGCTACGACGGCGTGCGCTACGGGGCTCGCGCCGACGCCGACACGCTCGGCGCGATGTACGACCGCACGCGGGAGGAGGGGTTCGGCGCCGAGGTCAAGCGCCGGATCATGCTCGGCACCTACGCCCTCAGCGCCGGCTACTACGACGCCTACTACCTGCGCGCGCAGCAGGGGCGCACGCTCATCCGCGCCGACTTCGACGAGGCTTTTCGCCGCGTCGACGTCGTGGCGATGCCCACGACGCCGGGCCCGGCGTTCAAGCTGGGGGAACGGCTCGACGACCCGCTGCAGATGTACCTGGCCGACGTCTTCACGGTGGGCGCGCCGCTGGCCGGGCTCCCGGCCCTGTCGGTTCCGTGCGGGTTCACCCACGAGGAGCTGCCGGTCGGATTTCAGCTCATCGGCCGGAGCTTCGACGAGGCCACGCTGCTCCGAGCGGCGGACGCGTTCGAGCGGGAAACGAATTGGTGGAAGGCGATGCCGCCGTCAGACCGCAGCCGGCCGCCGGTGGGAGCGGCCGAGGAGCCAGACGATCAGGACGAGGGCCGCCAGCGGTAGCAGCGGCAGGGTCAGCGTGAAGAGCCCGCCCAGCAGCGCGACCAGGGCGATCAGCCCGCCGAACACCAGGATGACCGGCAGCAGGATCAGCCCGAGCAGGCCGCGGGCCAGCCGAAAGGGAAACAGCGCGAGACCGAAGAGCAGCCTGAAGGGCAGGAGGACGAGCATCAGTACGCCCTTCACGAGGACGGCGACCAGACCGAGGACGGCCAGCACGAAGAAGGCCGTCAGCAAGAACCCGCCAAGCAGCAGCATCCCGAACATGCGTAGCCTCCAGGCCGGGCCGCGTGGCCCGCTACCGGATCCTACGTGGGGAAGACCGGGAAGGTTTCAGGAGGCGATGCGCGTCGAGCCGGCCAGCTGGTCCGATGGGCCGCGCGGCGCGTCGGGCGGCAGGTAGACGACCGGGTCGCCGACCGTCTCGTCCAGGCTCTTCACCGTTCTCGAACCCCGGGTCCGCCTGAACTTGGTCAAGTCCAGGACCAGGCACAGCCCGATCATCAGCACCAGCAGGAACACGGTGATCCCGCCGAGGCCGACAATGGTCCCGTAGAGAAGGTGCCAGAGTTCGGTCAGCGTCACCGATCGTCTCCAGGAGGTTCAGCGTGCGCGTCGGGGATGTCGAAGGGGACCAGCCCCTGCTTGACTTCCTCCATCGCGACGCGCTCGGGCTTGCGCGGCATGTCGGCGGTCCGCTCCACCCCTTCGGCCATGCCGGCCAGCCGCGGGCGGGCGCCGCGCCGCAACTGCTTGGCGCGCAGCGCAGCGACGTCGACAAAGAGGAAACGGCTCTCGGGAGGGGCCACGTGGGCGAACGGCTCGGCCGGCGCCTCGGTGCTCTCGAGCGGAATGTCTGGAGTGAGATTCTCGTCTACCACAACTCTGCAGGGTACTTGCAATGGAACGGGACGTGCAAGAGAAAACAGAGTCCGGCTCGCGACTCGCGGCATACGCCTTCCGGCCTGGCGTCGGGTTGCGGTGGTGCGGCCGCATCGCGCGCGACGCGGCCGCAAGCCGCAGGCCGTAAGCCTCAAGCCGCCAGCCGTCAGTCGTTGACCTTGACCTGGATCTGCTTCGGCTTGGCTTCCTCGCGCAGCGGGAGCCGCACCGTCAGCACGCCCGACTTGTACTCGGCATTCACCTTGGCGGTGTCCACCGTCGGGGGCAGCGAGAACGACCGCGTGAAGCTGCCGGTACTGCCGCTCGATGCGGTGGCAGCTCTCGTTGCGCACCTCCGAGTCCATCTTCTTCTCGCCGCTGATGGTGAGCGTCTGGCTCTCTACGGTGAGCTGGATGTCCTCGCGCTTCATGTCGGGCAGCTCGGCCTTGATCACGAGCTCGTGGTTGCCACCCTCGTAGATGTCGACCGGCGGAATCCACGCGCCCCGGCGCATCAGGTCGTCGGCCCCGGAACGGCCGTAGAACTCGCCGAGCAGGCGTCCCATCCGGTCCTGCATGTCCGCCACCTCACGAAACGGGTCCCATCGAACAATCGCCATGACTTTCCCTCCTTGGAATAGGACCACTATACGAGCCTAATGAGTCTCTGTCAAGTATATAATCTGAGCGTTGTCTTGTCATGGCCAAGACTGAACAAAATTCGGCCAATCCGGCCACTCCACTCGCCACCCGCCGGGCTACTGGCGCCTCCGAGCCTGCCAGGTTCCTCCTGCCGCGATTCCGGTATATGCTCTTGAGAGCAGCCCCCCGTAGTGCGCTCCGCAAGGAGCGACACTCACCCGCGCAGCACACGCGCAATCTCATCGTGAAGGGAGAACAGGCGATGGGCATGACGCTCGTCCAGAAGATCCTGGCCCGGGCCACCGGGCAGCGGATGGTCGCAGTCGGCGACGTGGTGGAGCCGACTGTCGACCTGGCGATGTCGCACGAGAACGGAGCGCTGGTGATGAACCAGTTCTTCGAGGTCTTCAAGGACACCGGCCTCGAACCGAAGGTCTGGGACCCGTCGAAGATCGCGATCGTGCTCGACCACCGGGTGCCGGCCGAGAGCTCCAAGACCGCCACCAACCAGAAGAAGATCCGCGAGTTCGTCGCCAGCCAGGGCATCACGCGGTTTCACGACATCCGCGGCGACGAAGGCGGCATTTGCCACCAGATCCTGCCCGAGCACGGCTACACGCTGCCCGGCCAGGTGATTGTCGGCACCGACAGCCACACGACCAGCCACGGCGCGGTCGGCGCGTTCGCGTTCGGCATCGGCGCCACCGAGATGGCCGGCGTCTGGACGCTCGGCTGCATCTTCAACGTCGAGGTCCCGGCCACCATCAAGGTCGTCGTCAAGGGCGTGCTGCCCCGGCACGTGCTGCCCAAGGACCTCATCCTCCACCTCGTCGGCGCCCTCTCGGCCGAGGGGGCCAACTTCAAGGTGATCGAGTTCCACGGCAGCGCCGTTCAGGCGATGCCGATCTCGGGCCGGCTCACGCTCTGCAACATGAGCGTCGAGGCGGGAGCCACCTCCGGCATGGTGCCGGCCGACGCCGAGACCGAGCGCTACCTGCGCGATGAGGCCGGCGTCACCGGTCCGCTCGACATGGTCGCGCCCGACCACGACGCCGAGTACGTCCGCGTCGTCGAGATCGACGCGACGTCCCTCGCGCCGCAGATCGCCTGCCCGCACACGGTCGACAACGTGAAGGGCGTGGACGCGGTCGCGGGCACGAAGGTGCACCAGATCGTCATCGGCTCCTGCACCAACGGCCGGCTCGACGACCTCGAGGTCGCGGCGAAGATCCTGCGCGGCAAGCGCGTCGCCAGGGGCGTGCGCATGCTCATCTTCCCCGCTTCGTGGCGGATCTACCGGCAGGCGCTCAAGCAGGGCTTCCTCGCCGACCTCGTCGACGCCGGCGCGGTCATCATGAACCCGGGCTGCGGCTGCTGCCTCGGCGTGCACGAGGGCGCGCTCGGCGACAACGAGGTCGCGCTGTCGACGACAAACAGGAATTTCAAGGGGCGGATGGGCAACCCGAAGTCGGAGGTCTACCTCTGCTCGCCCGCCGTGGCGGCCGCGAGCGCGATCGCCGGCGCCATCACGGACCCGAGATAGAACTGGAGGAGCACACATGCCGCAAGTGGTATTCACGCTCGGCGACGACATCTCGACCGACGCGATCTATCCCGGCCGGTTCATGGCGACGGTGCTGCCGACCGAGACGCCGCAGTTCGCCTTCGCCGACTACACCGACTTCAACAACAAGCTCAAGGCCAGGCAGGTGCCCCCGGGCAGCGTCATCGTCGCGGCCAACAACTTCGGCTGCGGCTCCTCGCGCGAGCAGGCGGCGTCGACGCTCAAGGGCCACGAGCTGACGATCGTCGCCAAGGGATTCGCGCGCATCTTCCTGCAGAACTCGGCCAACCTGGGCCTGCGCACGATCATCTGCCCCGACATCGCGGCCTCCGAGGGCGACGAGCTCGAGCTCACCCCGACCGCGGTCGTCAACAAGACGACGGGCAAGCGGTTCAAGGTGGTGCCGCTGCCCAAGGCCCGGCAGGACATCATCGACGCCGGCGGCCTCATCGCCTACACCCGCAAGCGCCTGCTCGAACACCACGCGGGCGCGTAGACCAGGGAGGGGCGGGACCGCGGCGCCGCCGCGCCCCGCCCGGATTGATCATGGCCGACATCATCATTCATGAGGTGGGGCCCCGCGACGGGCTCCAGATCGAGAAGACCACGGTCCCGACCGAGCAGAAGATCGCCTGGATCGACGCCCTCATCCGGTCCGGCGTTGACGTCATCCAGGTCGGGTCGTTCGTGCACCAGCAGAAGGTGCCGCAGATGGCGGACACCGACGCGCTGTTCGCGCATTACGCGGAGCCGGGCCGCACACCCGCGCGCACGCGGCTCTCCGGCCTCGTGCTCAACGAGAAGGGGATGGAGCGCGCCTTCACGTGCGGCGCCCGGTTCCTGTGCATGGGCGTGTCGGCCTCCGACACCCACAGCCGCAAGAACACCGGCATGAGCACGGCCGAGGCGGCCGACCGGATCATCGCCATGGCGAAGGCGGCGCGCGACGCCGGCGCCACCGTGCAGGTCTCGGTGCAGTCGGCCTTCGGGTGCGGCTTCGAGGGCGCAGTGCCCGAGGTGCGCGTCCTCGAGATCGTGAAGCGGTTCGTTGACGCGGGGATGCCGACCATCAGCCTCGCCGATACGGCGGGCCACGCGAACCCGGCGCAGGTGGAGCGGCTGTTCACCGCGGTCCGCGAGTTCGACCCGAACATCCAGTGCGCGTGCCACCTGCACGACACCTACGGCTTTGGCCTCGCCAACGCCTACGCCGCGCTGCGCGCCGGCGTCGTCTCGTTCGAGTCGGCCTTCGCGGGCCTCGGCGGCTGCCCGTTCACAGCCGTCACCGGCGGCAACGTGTGCACCGAGGACCTCGTGCACATGCTGCAGCGGATGGATCTGCGGCCCGACATCAAGCTCGACGTGCTCATCGACCTGGCGAAGGATGCCGCGCGGTTCTTCGGGCGCGACATGGCCGGGCGTCTGTGGAAGACGGGGCCTGTGCCGACCATCGTCCCGGCCGGCGCGTAATCCCTTTTTCTTCGAGGCACTCATGAGACTCCTGGACGCCGTTCGGGTGCTGGACATGACCAACGTCCTGGCCGGCCCCTTCGCCACCCTGCACCTCGCGCTCGCCGGCGCCGAGGTCATCAAGATCGAGAACCCGGCAGGCGGCGACCTCGCCCGCAAGCTGGGCAACGTGCCCGAGCTGAACCAGCAGCTGATGGGCACCTCCTTCCTGGCCCAGAACACCAACAAGAAGTCGCTGACGCTCAATCTCAAGGAGGAGGAGGGGAAGGAGATCTTCCGCAGGCTGCTGGCGACGGCCGACGTCCTGGTCGAGAACTTCCGGCCCGGCGTGCTGGCGCGTCTCGGTTTCCCCTGGGAGGAGTTGCACGCGAAGTACCCGCGGCTCATCTACTGCGCCATCTCGGGCTTCGGCCAGACCGGCCCCGACGCCGACAAGCCGGCCTACGACCAGATCATCCAGGGGCTGAGCGGCGTGATGGCGATCAATGGCGACGAGCGGCTCAACCCGCTGCGCGCCGGCTTCCCGGTCTGTGACACGGTGGGCGGCCTCAACGCCGCGTTCTCGATCATGGGCGCGCTCTACTACCGCGAGCACACCGGCCGCGGCCAGATGATCGACGTCGCGATGATCGACTCGATCATGCCGCTGCTCGGCTGGGTGGCCGCCAACTGGCTGATCGGCGGCAAGCCGCCGCAGCTGCTCGGCAACGACAACATGACCGCCGCGCCGTCGGGGTCGTTCAAGACGGCCGACGGCTACATCAACATCGCGGCCAACGAGCAGAAGCAGTGGGAGGCGCTCTGCGACGTGCTCGAGGTGCCGGAGCTCAAGACCGACGAGCGGTTCTCCAAGCGCGACGTGCGCAAGGCGAACCGCAGGGCGCTCACCCCGCTCATCGAGGCGAAGCTAACCTCGCAGCCGACCTCTTACTGGGCGGACAAGCTGAACGCGAAGGGAATCCCGTCGGGCGACATCCTCACGCTGCAGGCCGCGCTGGTCCAGCCGCAGATCGAGCACCGCGGCACGATCCAGACGATCACCGAGCCGGGGATCGGGCCGCTGAAGCTGTTCAACCTCACGGCCAAGTTCTCCGAGACGCCCGGCAGCCTCGATGCGCCGCCGCCGCGCCTGTCGGCGCACACCGAGGAGATCCTCGAGTCGATCGGCTACGGCGCCGAGCAGATCGCGGAGCTGAAGCAGAAGAGGGTGGTCTAGCCGGCTGGCGGCTTCGCCTGGGCCGCCACCACTGGACGAAGTCATGACGCCGGGTCCCGATCACGAGAACCGCCCGCTCACGTCCGACCCCGCCGCCCTGACGACGGTCGAGTGGGCCTCGCTGCCTGACGACCAGCTGCTGCGCGTCCGGATGTGCGATCTGGGCCTCAGCATCGAGTCGTCGCCGTGGCTGCGCGAGCGGATCGATGAACTCGCGCAGGACCTGGACGCTCGCCAGGTCCGCTTCCGGCCGCACTTCTGGCTCTCCGACGAGTGGTTCACACCGGATGGCACGTCGGGCATCGCCCTGCCCTTCTACCTCGCCCATCCGCGGCTGGCCAAACTCGAGGAAAGCCAGATGCTCGAGGTCGAGGGCGGCACCCCGGAGTGGTGCCTCCGGATCCTGCGCCACGAAACCGGCCACGCCATCGACAACGCGTACCGACTGCAGCGGCGGCGGCGCCGCCAGGACCTGTTCGGCCGGTCCTCGGAGCCGTACCCCGACGACTACACGCCGCGGCCCTACAGCCGGAGTTTCGTGGTGCACCTCGAGTCCTGGTACGCGCAGAGCCACCCGTCGGAGGATTTCGCCGAGACCTTCGCCGTCTGGCTGACCCCGGACTCCCAGTGGCGCGCGCGGTACGCGGGCTGGCCGGCGCTCCGAAAACTCGAGTACATGGAGAGCCTGATGTCCGAGATCGGCCAGCGCGACCCGGTCGCTGTCGCGGGCAAGCCCGTGGACCCGCTCCCGCGGATCCGCCGGACGCTCGGCACGCACTACCAGCGCAAACGGACGAAGTACGGCGTCGCCTACCCGAACTTCTACGACCGGGACCTCCGGCGCCTGTTCTCGGACCAACCCGAGTTCGCGTCGCACGTCACGGCGGCGGCCTTTCTGTCGCGGATCCGCAGGCAGGTCCGGCAGCGCGTGGCACGGTTCACGGGCGAGAAGCAGTACGCGATCGACCGGATGATCGAGGACATCATCCAGCGCAGCCAGGAACTCGGGTTGCGGCTCGCGGGCCCGGAAGAGCGGGCGCAGATGGACTTCACGGCGCTGCTGACGGCGCAGACGGTGAACGCCCTGCACAGCGCCAGGCACAGGTTGGCCCTATGAAGGCGCTCAGAGTCCTCGCGCTGATGCACGACTACCTCGTGCCGCCAGACGACACCGACGGCGCGGACGTGATCAACGTGCCCTGGAAGATGGAGTTCGATGTCGTCTCCCACCTCGAGGCCATGGGGCACCAGGTGCGGAAGGTCGGGGTCAAGGACGACCTGGGCGTCGTCCGGCAGGCGATCGCGGACTTCGCCCCCCAGATCGTCTTCAACCTGATGGAGAGCTTCGCCGAGATCGGCGTCTTCGATCAGCACGTGGTCAGCTATCTGGAGCTGATGAAGACGCCCTACACCGGCTGCAACCCGCGTGGCCTGATGCTGTCGCGCGACAAGGCCCTCGCCGGCACGCTGCTCGCCTACCACCGGATCCCGGCTCCGGAGTTCACCGTCGTCCGGATGGGCCGGGTGCCGCGGGTCCGGAAGAGGCTGCCCTTCCCGCTCATCGTCAAGTCGCTCACGCAGGAGGCCTCCATCGGCATCTCTCAGGCGTCGATCGTCGAAGACGAGGCGGCGCTCGGCGAACGCGTCAGGTTCATCCACCAGAGCATCGGCACCGATGCCATCGTCGAGCGCTACATCGACGGCCGCGAGTTGTACGTGGGCGTACTGGGGCACGCGCGGCTGCGCGTGTTTCCGGTGTGGGAGATGAACTTCGCCCAGATGCCTGATCGCGCGCACCACATCGCCAGCGAGCGCGTGAAGTGGAACGACGCCTACCGTGAGAAGTACGGCATCACGACCGGACCGGCCGATCTGCCGGCCGACGTGACCCGGCGGGTCCAACACCTGTGCAAGCGCGTCTTCCGTACGCTCGACCTGAGCGGCTACGCGCGGATCGACCTCAGGCTCGATGCCGGCGGCCGAATCTACGTGCTCGAGGCCAACCCCAACCCTCAACTGGCGTACGGGGAGGACTTCGCCGAGGCCGCCGAGCACGCCGGCGTCTCGTACGAAGCCCTGCTCCAGCGCATCCTCGGCCTGGGGCTGCTCTGGCGGCCGGGGCTGGCGGGGTAACGCCGTTCGAGCCGTGCTCCTGGCGCAGGCGGCCGCATGGCGCGGTAATGTATGCTAGCATATGACATATGCGACGCACGACCATCTTCCTCGACGAACAGCTCGAACGCCAGCTGAAGGCGCTGGCGCGCCGCACTGACCGCCCGATGGCGGCTCTCGTGCGCGAGGCCGTGGCGGAGTACGTGGTCAGCGCCCGAGAGACGCCGCCGAGCGCCATGGCGTTTGTGGCAGCCGGCCGCAGCGGGCGCCACGACACCGCGGAACGGCACGAGGAACTGCTCTGGAAGTCCGGCACCAGAAGGCGGAAGCGCTAATGGCCATCCTCCTGGACACCGGCGTCCTGTATGCGCTCGCCGACGCGGACGACGGATGGCACGAGCGGGCACGCCGCTGGCTGGGTGAGGTATCCGACCTGCTGCTCGCGCCCGTGACCGTCCTGCCGGAAGTCACCTACCTGCTGCAGACCCGCCTCGGGGCGATGGTCGAGCGGCGATTCGTGCGAAGTCTGGTCGCCGGCGAACTCGACGTGGAGCCCCTCAAGGCGGTCGACATGCAGCGCGCCTGCGAACTGATGGGGCGTTATCCCGACCTGGGGTTCGTCGATCTGTCACTGGTCGCCATGGCAGAGCGGCTGAAGGTGACGACGATCGCCACGACCGACCGGCGCCACCTGTCCCGGGTCGCGCCCCGCCACGTCCCCAGCTTCACGCTGGTGCCCTGACCTGCCTGCCGCCGGGCGGGGTGTGCCCCGGGTCCTCGACGCGGACGCAGTTGCGGCCTTCGTGCTTGGCGAAGTACAGCGCCGCGTCGGCTCGGGCGATGAGGGGTGTCGGGATGCACTCGCCCGGGTGGGCCGTGGTCACGCCGAAACTGCTCGTCACGTGGATCGTCTGCCCGTGCCAGGGGATCTCGAGGTCCGCGAGGGCCTCCCGCACCGACTCCGCCGCGCGGACGGCGCCCTCGGTCGGCGTATCGGGCAGCAGGATGAGGAACTCGTCGCCGCCGTAGCGGCACTTCACATCGCTCGCCCTGAGCTTCGTTCGAATCGTCGTGCCCACCGCCGCCAGCACGGCGTCGCCGCACAGGTGCCCGTGCCGGTCATTGATCGACTTGAAATGATCGATGTCGATCATGAGCAGCGAGATCTGCATCCGCGAACGTTCCGCCCGTTTCAGCTCCGCCGTCGCCACCTCGAGCGCGTACGCGCGGGTCGAGCAGCCGGTCAGCGAGTCGCGCAGCGTGTTCTCCCGGAGGTCGCGCAGCAGGTTGGCGCTGCGGACCGCCACGGCGATGAGCGCCGCGGCCGCGCCCACCACCTGTCGTCGCAACACGCTGGCCGACACATCGCTGGCCGGCAGCCCGAGCGCCCCGAGCGTCGCGCCGGCAGCCACCAGCGGAAAGCAGATCTGGCCGTCCCGCTCGAGGCCTTCGGGCGTGGCGGATGCGTCGGGCTGCGCCAACACGTCGAGAGCAAAGTCGGTGACGCCGGTCTCGCCGCTCGCGGTCCGCACGGTCGCTGGGCCGAACATCCCCGCCCAGGTGCCGCCCTCGCCCGTGACCAGCCAGGTCTCCGCGCTGCGCGCGATGTCGGGCAGGTGCTCGGCGACCGTATCTCGAACGGCGCCGATGTCGAGCGACTGCGTCAGCGCCTTCCAGAACGCCACGAGGCGCTCGAGCTCAGACGCGCGCTCCTGCGACTCGCGCGCCTCCTCGGCCACTTTTGCGGCCAGCACCTCGACCTCCTGCCGCTTGGTCTGGACGTAGACCAGGAGGACGATCGCCATGAAGGCAAGCCCGGGCAGAAACGCGATGTGCCGTATGCCCACGACGCCAGGCGGCGCGCTCGACAGGTCGATGATCTGATCGGAGAACGCCACCGCGATGGAAGCCATCAGGCCAACGATGAGGAGGATTTCCTTGCGCGTAATTCGCATATCGTCAGGGGCCCGAGCCCCTCCCTCCATATGTTGGCTCAAACAGGCGTAATTATAGATTGTGTGCAATCACCGGCAGGAGTCAAGGCTCAGTCTGCGACCGCCTGCTTTTTCAGCCCGCGGCGAGCGGCGGGCTCGGACCGGCTGGCCTAAGAACCCTCGCCCATCAGCGTGGCGATCTCCTCGTCCGACGCGTCAGCCGACGCCGCGCGGCAGGCTTCCTCGAGCATGTCGGGTGTCAGCGTCCCCGCGTCGGTGATGATGCCTGTCAGCCAGTCCGTCGGGACCCGTTCGAACCAGGCGTTTCGAACAGCGATGCCCGGTGGCGCCGCGTCCCACACCTCTCGGGGGTCGTGCCCGACGATGCGCAGGAGGCGCGCTGCGCGCGCGTCCATGAACTTGTCGCGCGCGGCCGCGACGTAGACCGCCACCGCCTCGTGCGCGGCGGCGGCCGCGAGCATCGACGTCCCGGTCTTGTTGAGGATCCAGCCCGGCGTGACGGCGTCCGCGCCCACGAGCACCACCGTGTCGCTCTCGCGGTCGCGCCGCAGCGCCTCGGCCAACGCGGCGTCTGCGTAGAAGTCCACGGCGATCCCCGCCTCGGCCAGCGCCCGCGCCATCCGCCGCCCCTCGAGGCCGGGCCGTCCCTCGGCGCAGGAAACGCGCAGCGGTGCCCGCCGCGCGGCCTCGCACAGGGAGGCGAGCACCGACCCGCTGAACGACAGGGTGATGATGTGGCGCGGGCCGGCGCCGGAGAGCGCCAGATGTTCGACGACCGAGCGCACGAGGGCCGCCGACGCGCGGCGTCGGCGCTCGTCGAAGCGCTCCAGCGCGCCGGGACGAGGTCGCTCGGCGAGCGTGGCCAGCGCGGCGTTCCAGAGGGAAGCCATCGACGGCTGCGCCCGCCCGACGGCGCGAGCCAGTTCGAGCGCCGCATCGGGCGGGAGCGACGCGGCGCCGCGCAGAATCTCGATGGCCCGCGGCAGCAGCTCCGACGCGCCGGACGTCGCGTCGGCCTTCAGTTGGTCGATGGCCGCCGCCAGCGTTGCATCCATCGTGGGTCCCCCCGTCCCCCGTCCTTGAGTCCTGAGCCTTGAGCCCTGAGCCTTCTTCTGAATTCTACCCGTCCTCCTTCCCCCTGTGCGAAGATGGGAGAAACCGAACGGGAAGCGCCGCATGCACGATCTCCATCGTATCTTGCTGTCATCTGAAGTGCGCGAGTTCCACGACGAAGTGGCCCGGCTGTTCGACAACCTCGAGGTCGCGGCCGGGGCCGCCCGCCTGTCGGTGGCGGGCCAATGCACGCCGCTGCTCGACGTCCAGGAGACGGCCGCCGGGATGGAGGTGGTCGTGGATGTGCCCGGCATCTCGAGCGAGTTCGTCCGCGTGCTGATCAAGCGCAACGTCCTGCTCGTGGCGGGACTGAAGCCGTCGCCCTATCCGTGCCAGCCCGCCGACGCCAGTTTCCACGTCGTCGAGCGCGGGTTCGGCCGCTTCGCGCGCGCCGTGCAGCTCGACGGGGCCTTCGACGGCGGCGGGGCCCGCGCTGTCCTCCGGTCGGGCGAACTCCGCGTCCTCGTCCCGCGGATCCCCGATCGGCGGGGGCAGGAAATCTCCGTGCCGGTCACCACAGCATGAACCTCCTCTTCATCGGCGATGTGTTCGGACGGCCCGGGCGCGACCTCGTCCGCAAGGGGCTCCGCCCGCTCGTGCGCCGCTACGCCATCGACTTGGTGGTGGCCAACGTCGAGAACGCGGCGGGCGGCTTCGGCATCACCCGCGAGGTCGGCGACGCGCTTGCCGCCGCCGGCGTGGACGTGATGACGTCGGGCAATCACGTCTGGGACAAGAAGGAGGCGCTCGACTACGTCGCCGCCGAGCCGCGCCTGCTGCGCCCGGCCAACTACCCGGCCGGCGTGCCGGGCCGCGGGTCGGTGCTCGCCCGGACGGCCACGGGCCGCGGCGTCGGCGTCGTCAACCTGATGGGACGCGTCTTCATGCACCCGCTCGACGACCCGTTCTTGGCCGCGCTGCGCGAGGCCGAGACGTTCGCCGGCCGCACGCGCATCATCCTGGTGGACTTCCACGCCGAGGCAACCTCCGAGAAGATCGCGATGGGCTGGCATCTCGACGGCCGGGTCACCGCCGTCATCGGCACGCACACGCACGTGCAGACGGCCGACGAGAAGATCCTCCCGAGCGGCACCGCCTACATCACCGACGCCGGCATGACGGGCCCCCACCACTCGATTATCGGGACCGAGTGCCAGCCGGCGCTCGCCCGCTTCCTGACCGCCATGCCGTCGCGCTTCGAGCCGGCCACCGGCGATCCGCGCCTGCACGGCGTCGTCATCGGCGTCGACGAGGACACGGGCAAGGCCACGTCGATCACGCGCCTCGCCTGCCCCCTGGCCGACCTCGAGCAGATGGACCGGGAAACGGCGATAGAATAGCCGCCGTGCCCACCGACGATCTGTTCGGTCTGCCGTTCGAGTCGGTGCCGCCCGAGGACGGCCCGGAACCCGGCGGGGAGTCCGAGCGGCGGGTCTGGACGGTCACCTCGCTCACCGCGGCCATCCGCGCCACGCTCGAATCGCGCTTCGGCGAAGTCTGGGTCGAGGGCGAGCTGTCCAACTGCCGGCTCTGGAAGCAGACCGGCCATCTCTACTTCACGCTCAAGGACTCGGGCGCCCAGATCAAGGCGGTGATGTGGCGGTCGGCCGTCCGGTCGCTGCGCTTCACGCCCGAGGACGGCCTGCTCGTGCTCGCGCGGGGCCGATTGAGCGTCTACGATCCGAAGGGCGAGTACCAGATCGTCTGCGAGCAGATGGAGCCGCAGGGCGCGGGCGCGCTGCAGCTGGCCTTCGAGCAGCTGAAGAAGCGCCTGGCGGCCGAGGGGCTCTTCGCACGGGAGCGCAAGCGCCCGCTGCCCGCGCTCCCCCGCGCCATCGGCATCGTCACCTCGCTCGACGGCGCCGCCATCAGGGACATCGTCACGGTCATCACCAGGCGTCATCCCAACGTGCACCTGGTGATCCGCCCGGCGCGCGTGCAGGGCGAGGGGGCTGCCGCCGACATTGCGCGCGGCCTCCAGGCGGTCGCGGCGGTGCCCCGCGTCGACGTCGTCATCGTCGGACGCGGCGGCGGGTCGATTGAGGACCTCTGGGCGTTCAACGAGGAGGTGGTCGCGCGCGCCATCGCCGCTTCGCCGGTCCCGGTCATCTCGGCCGTCGGGCACGAGACCGACTTCACGATCGCCGATTTCGTGGCCGACCTCCGGGCGCCCACCCCGTCGGCGGCCGCCGAGATGGTGGTGGCGGGCCAGGAGGAGTTCCGCTCGCGCATCGACGGGTTGGCCGGGCGCGCGACGGCGGCGATCGAGCGGCGGATCGAGCGGCTGAGGGACCTGACGCACCGGCTCTCCGGGCGTCCCGGGCTGGCGGGCTGGCCCGCCCGCATCGCCCTGGCCGGCCGCGCCGTGGCCGAGATGACGCATCAGCTCGGGCGGACGGCGCGCGCGCTGGTGGCGCGGCGCGAGCGCCGGTATCATGAGCTGCGCCTCGCGCTGGAGACATACGACCTGCGGCGGCAGATCGGCGCGGTCCGCACGCGGCTGACGCGGGCCGATGCCGCGCTGAAGGCCTCGGCTCTCGCCGCCCGGACGCGCGCCGACGCGCGCTTTTGCGACCAGGCCGCGCGGCTCGAGAGCCTGAGCCCGCTCGCCGTGCTCGGGCGCGGCTACGCGGTGTGCTGGAACGAGGACCGCACGCGCATCATTCGCGACGCGTCGGTCGTGCGGCGTGGCGACGGCGTCCGCGTCACGCTGCACCGCGGCGAGTTGGCCTGCCGCGTCGAGGGGGACGACTGAGCCGGGCATGCATCCTATGGACACCACCATCAAGGACTTCGAAGCCGCCATCGCCGAACTCGAGGGCATCGTCAAGAAGCTCGAGGAGGGCGACCTGCCGCTCGAGACCTCGCTGGCGCTCTACGAGCGGGGCGTGCAGCTCTCGCGCTTCTGTCACGCGCGCCTCGAGGAGGCGGAACGCCGCATCGAGGTCCTCGACGAGCGCGGCGAGCTCAAGCCCGCCCCCGCGTCGCTGGCCGACCTGCCCGCAGGCGACGAGTCGAACGCGAAGAGGACGAAGTGAGCGTATCCGCGGAGCCGTTCGGGGAGTACGTCGGCGCGCAGTGCCGACGCGTGGATGAGGCGCTCGCGCGCTTCCTGCCGTCTCCCCCCGCGTGCCCCCCGGCGCTCGGCGAGGCAATGCGCTACAGCGTGTTCGCCGGCGGCAAGCGCTTCCGCCCGGTGCTCGTGCTGGCGGCCGCCGAGGAGGTGGCCGCGAGTCCCGCCCTGCACGAGCCGGCGGCGCTCGCGACCGCGCGGCACGAGGTCCATCGTCTCGCGCTGCCGGCCGCGTGCGCGATCGAGATGATCCACACCTACTCGCTGATCCACGACGACCTGCCGGCGATGGACGACGACACGCTGCGACGGGGGCGTCCGACGCTGCACGTCGTGCACGGCGAGGGAACGGCCATCCTGGCGGGGGACGGCCTGCTCACCGAGGCGTTCGCGCTGCTCGCGCGCGAACCCTCAGGCGGCGGGCCCGAGCTCCTGGCGAGGCGCATGCGGACGATCGCCGAGATCGCCCGGGCGGCCGGCGCGCTGGGCATGGTGGGCGGCCAGGCGATCGATCTGGCCGCGGCGGGGGCGGCCGGCAGCCGCGAGGGCGGCGCCGCGTTCGGCCTCGACCGCCTGCGCGAGATGCACGCGATGAAGACCGGCGCGCTCATCCGGGCGTCCGCCGTCTCCGGCGCCATCATGGCCGGCGGCACGCAGGCGGCCGTCGACGCCGTGGCCGAGTACGCCGCCGCGCTCGGCCTGGCCTTCCAGATCGTGGACGACCTCCTGGACGTCGAGGGCGCGACCGAGGATCTCGGGAAGACGGCCGGCAAGGACGCGGCGGCAGGCAAGCCCACCTACCCCGCGCTCGTCGGCCTGGAGCGGTCGCGCGCGATGGCCGCCCAGGCGCACGAGGAGTCCCGGCGCGCGCTGGCGCGCGTGGGCATCGAGTCGGGCCGGCTGCACGAGATCGCCGGGTGGGTGGTGGGAAGGAAGAACTGACGACATGAAGACGGCTCGCACGCGCCTCGACGTGCTGCTCGTCGAGCGGGGGCTGGCGCCGTCGCGCGAACGCGCTCGCGCTTTGATTCTTGCCGGGCAGGTCACCGTCGACGGGCGTCCGGCCTCGAAGGCGGGGACGGCCGTGGCCGCGGACGACTGACGTGGCGCTCGCCCGGCCGGACCACCCCTACGTCGGCCGCGGCGGGGTGAAGCTGGCTCACGCGCTCGACGCGTTCCACATCGCGGTCGAGGGGCGCGAGGCGCTCGACATCGGCGCGTCGACCGGCGGCTTCACCGACGTGCTGCTGCAGCGCGGCGCCGCACGCGTGGTGGCGCTCGACGTCGGCCACGGTCAGCTCGACTGGCGCATCCGGAACGATCCGCGGGTCGTGGTGATCGAAGGGCGGAACGCGCGCTTCCTGTCGCCCGAGGATCTGCCCGGGCCGGTGGACCTGGTCGTCATCGACGTGTCGTTCATCTCGCTGGCGCAGATCCTGCCGCGCGTCCCGGCCGTCGTGCGAGGCGGTGCCGACGTCGTGGCGCTGGTGAAGCCGCAGTTCGAGGCGGGCCGCGACGAGGTCGGCAAGGGCGGCATCGTGCGCGACCCCGACGTGCACGCCCGGGCGGTCGAGCGGGTGAGGGAGGCGGCGGCGGGCGTCGGGCTCGAACGCGTGGCGATGACGCCGTCGCCCATCACCGGCGCCGAGGGGAACCGGGAGTTCCTGCTGCATCTCAGGGCGGCCGGCTGAGCGCCCGCCGCGGTGAGGCCCATCATGGTCAAGCGTGTTGGCATCGTCGCCAAGGTCAGGCTGGAATCGATCGCCCCGCACCTGCGGGAGGTGGCCGCCTGGCTGGAGGCGCGCGGCGTCGAGCCCGTCTTCGAGGCCGAGACGGCCGCCATGGCGGCGATCGTCCCGCCGCGCCGCGTCGTGTCGCGCGACGATCTGCCGCACGCGGTCGACCTGCTGTTGGTGCTCGGCGGCGACGGCACGCTGCTGGCGATGGCCGACCGCATCGCCCAGGCCGGCCGGGACCTGCCGATTCTCGGCGTGAACTTCGGCCATCTCGGCTTCCTCACCGAGATCAACTTCCCCGAGCTGTACCCCCTGCTCGACGCGGCGGTCGCGGGCACGGCCGCCACCGAGCGGCGCTTGATGCTGCGCGCACGCGTCCTCCGCAACGGGAACTCGGCCGCCGAGTACGTGGCGCTCAACGACGTCGTCATCACGCGCGGCGCGCTTTCGCGCATTATCGAGCTGGCCGTGACCGTCGCCGGCAGCTTCGTGGCCCGGTTTCACGCCGACGGCCTCATCGTCGCCACGCCGACGGGATCGACGGCCTACAACCTGTCGGCCGGCGGGCCGATCCTCCATCCGGCCGTCGATGCCTTCGTGCTCACGCCGATCGCGCCCCACACGCTCAGCAACCGTCCCGTGGTGATCCCGGCCTCGTCGCCGGTGCTCGTCACGCCGATGGCGATCGACCCCGACCAGGAGATGGTGCTGACGCTCGACGGGCAGATCGGCCTCGCGCTCTCCCCGGGCGACTCGGTGGAGGTTGCGCGGCACGGTCTGCCGCTCACGCTCGTCAAGTCGCCGGCGCAGACCTACTTCGACGTCCTGCGCCGCAAGCTGAAGTGGGCGGAACGGTAAGCCGCCGGCTCAGTGATGCGGCGCCTGGAGCCGCTTCTGGCGGAAGTACTCCACCTGGTATTTCCTGACGTTGCGATTGTGCTCGTCGAGCGTGCGGGCGAAGACGTGCGTCCCATCGTTGCGGCTGACGAAGTACAGGTAGTCGACCGGCTCGGCGTGGGCGACCGCCTCGAGCGACGAGCGGCTCGGCGCGGCGATCGGGCCTGGCGGCAGGCCCGGGTAGCGATAGGTGTTGTACGGCGAGTCGACCTGCAGGTTCTCGCGCGTCAGGTTGCCTTGGTACTGCCCCCTCGACTCGAGCGCGAAGATGACGGTCGGATCGCACTGCAGCGGCATCTTCAGGCGGATCCGGTTGAGGTACACCGCCGCGACGATCGGGCGCTCGCTGGGCTGCGCGGTTTCCTTCTCCACCAGCGAGGCGAGCGTCACCGCCTGTCGCGGCGTCAGTCCCCTGGCCGCCGCGGCCTCGCGCAGGCCCAGCGTGAACACCTGGTGGAACCGCCCCACCATCATCCGCACCAGTTCCGCGGCGCCGGCGTGGCGCGAGAGCGTGTAGGTCTCCGGGAACAGGTAGCCCTCGAGATTGCGCGCACGCGGGTCGATGTCCTCCACGAGCGAGACCTCGTCGCGGGCCGCCTCGACAAACGAGTCGGCCGTGCCCAGGCCGTGCGTCTCGAAGTCGCGCGCCATCTCGCGGATGGTGAGCCCCTCGGGGAAGGTGACGGGCCGCAGGTAGACCTCGCCGCGCGCGATCTTCGACACGACGTCCGCCGGACGCATCGGGTGGTCGAACCGGTACTCGCCCGCCTTGAGCCGCCGGGCCGCGCCGCTGCGCCACAGCGCGAGGCGGAAGGTCCAGCGGTCCCGCACCACGCCCGCCGCCACCAGCTTGCGCGTGATCGCCGGCGTCCCGTCGTGGGGCAGCAGGTCGACGAACTGCTCGCTGCCGGCATATCCCTGGAACGGCTCGCCCGCCTGCCACAGCCACACGCCGGCCCCCGCTCCGACCAGGGCGACAGCCAGCACGATCAGGATGACGATGCGACGTCCCATAGCGTCTGTATCTCGCGGGCGTTAGGCTTGCGGCGTTCGTCTTTCGGCCGCATCACGTCGTCGCGGCGTTTCCCGTCCCTACGAGTCGCCGTCCCCCGAATCCGGAATCCTGAATCCCGAATCCTGCCTCGCATCCAGGTAGTCCTGCAGAATCACCGCCGCCGCCGCCGCGTCGAGCTTCTTCTTCCGGCTCCGCCAGTCCTTGTCGCGCACGGCAAGCCGGCTCTCGGCCTCGACGCTCGACAGCCGCTCGTCCTGCAGCACCACCGGCTGGGTGATGCGCCGGCCGAGCGTCTCGGCAAAGGCCCGGGTCTCCGCCGTCTCCGCCGTCGGCGTGCCGTCGAGGCGGCGCGGCAGGCCCACGACCACCGAGTCGAGGCCGTCTTCTTCTTCCGAGAGACGGCGCACCAGCTCGACGACGCGGTCGAGCTGCGAGGCGCCGGCGGCGTCGATGACCTCGAGCGGCCGCGCCAGAACGCCGGAGGCGTCGCTGACGGCGGCGCCGATGCGCCGGCGGCCGAGGTCGAAGGCCACGGTTCTCACGCAAGGATGGTAGCTGGCGCGACGAGGTGGGGGCAAGCACGCAACAGCCCGCGTGCTATACTTTTTTCACTTCCGCGAGTCAGGCACACCATGCACAAGCGATTGTTCTGGGTTGCGGTCCTCCTGCTGGCGTGGTTCTTCCCCATCGCCTGCGGCACGAGCGCCCCCCCGGCCAAGTTCAAGCAGAAGGTGGTCATCCTCGGGTTCGACGGGATGGATCCCCGGCTGGTCGAGCAGTGGATGAAGGAAGGCAAGCTGCCGAATTTCCAGAAGCTCGCCTCCAAGGGCGGGTTCTACCGACTGCAAACCTCGACCTCGCCCGAATCGCCAGTCTCCTGGGCCTCGTTCGCGGTCGGCGGCAACGCCGGCAAGCACAACATCTTCGACTTCCTCGTGCGCGACGTGAAGACGTACGTGCCGGACCTCGGGATGGTGCGCCGCGAGATGCCGGGGTTCTTCCTCAACTACGTGCCGCTCGGCAAGCCGAAGATCACCAGCCTGCGCGGCGGCACCTCGTTCTGGGTCACCGCGGGCGAGGCCGGCGTGCGGTCGGCCGTGCTCACCGTCCCGGTCACCTTCCCACCCGAGAACGTGCCGTCGGGCGAACTGCTGTCGGGACTCCCGCTGCCGGACATCAGGGGGACGGTCGGCACCTTCTACTACTTCGCCACCGACCTGAGCCACTACGAGGAAGGCAACACGGAGATGGGCGGCATCCTCAAGCGGCTGGCGTTCGACGGCGACGTCGCCCTGAGCGAGCTGACCGGCCCGCCGAACCCGATCGTGCAGGCGCAGATGGCCGAGATCCGGAAGAAGGGGGCCGCGCTCAAGGACGTGGACGAGGCGCAGATGACCGCGCTCGAGGCCCGGCGCGACGTGCGCATCCCGTTCACGGTCCGCTGGAACCGGGAGTCGAAGAGCGCGACGGTCGACATCGAGGGAACCACCGTGCACTTGGCCGAGGGCGGGTGGAGCACGTGGGTGCCGCTCGAGTTCCGCGTCAACTTCCTGATCCGCCTCTACGGCATGGCGCAGTTCTACCTGGTGCGCGCCGACGGCGAGCTGCAGCTCTACGTGTCACCGATCAACTGGCGGCCCCAGTCGCCGGTGATGCCGATCTCGGCGCCCGCCAGCCTGTCGGTGGATCTCTCCAAGAGCCTGGGCACCTACCGGACGCTCGGCTGGGCCGAAGCCACCTGGCCGCTCAACGAGGACCGGATCGACGAGAAGGCGTTCATGGACGACCTGTTCCGCGCCTTCGACGACCGCGCGCGGATCTTCCTCCACGAGATCGACTCGAAGAAGTTCGACCTGGTCATCGGCGTCCTCGAGTCGACCGATCGCGTGCAGCACATGTTCTGGCGATTCATCGACCCGACGCACCCGATGTACGACCCGGTCGCCGCGGCCAAGTACGGCGATTCGATCGAGCGCGTCTACCGTCGCTGCGACCAGCTGGTCGGCGAGGTGCTGCAGCGCGTCGATCCGGACACGCTG
This sequence comes from uncultured Acidobacteriota bacterium, assembly GCA_963727765.1. Taxonomy (GTDB): domain Bacteria; phylum Acidobacteriota; class Vicinamibacteria; order Vicinamibacterales; family Fen-181; genus FEN-299. Next base: position 230,350 of record CAVSGZ010000004.1, on the reverse strand, counting down.
GTCTTCGTGCTCTCCGACCACGGCTTCCACTCGTTCAAGTACGGCGTGAACCTCAACACATGGCTCGTCGACAACGGCTTCATCGCCCGCCAGGGGCGGCCGCTCGGCGACAAGAACCTGAATGACATGTTCGGCGGCGGCGGCCAGTTCTGGGAGGGCGTCGACTGGACGCGCACGCGGGCCTACTCGCTGGGCCTCGGCCAGATCTACTTCAACCTGAAGGGCCGCGAAGGCCAGGGGATCGTCAACCCGGGCGAGGACTACCAGCGGCTGGCCGACGAGCTCTCCGCCAAGCTGCTGACGATGACCGATCCGAAGACCGGGCAGCGGATCGTGCGCTCGGTCTACAAGAAGTACGACGTGTACTCGGGGCCCTACATGGACAATGCCCCGGACCTGCAGGTCGGCTTCGAGGACGGCTACCGCGTCTCGTGGCAGACCTCGCTCGGCGGATCGCCGCCCGGGCTGCTCTACCCGAACATGAGGAAGTGGAGCGGCGACCACTGCTCGTTCGACTACCAGACGATCCCGGGCACGCTCATCTCGAACCGTCCACTGAGCGGCGACCAGGCGCGGATCATCGACATCGCGCCGACGGTGCTCAAGTACTTCGGGGTGGCGATCCCCAAGGAGATCGACGGGAAGCCGCTGTTCTAGGGGTCGGGGATCAGGGTCGGGGATTACCAGATAGCGCAGGGCTTCAGCCCTGCGCAGCGGGGACACGGTGAAACACCAACGCGTAGCCGCCGCTCTCCTGCTTCTCGCGCTCTCCGGCAGCGCGGCCCTCGTATCCGCGCGCCACCAGGCGGCCCCGTCCAGCCCCGCCGCCGCCCAGCCGCCGTCCGCCGATGTGTCCGACCGCCTCCAGGCGCTGCACCGCGAGGCCGAGGCCCTCATGAGCCAGGAGCGGACGCTGCTTGGCGAACTCCGCCGGCTCGAGGTCGAGCGCGACCTGCATCTCGAGGAGTCCCGCCGGTTGAACCAGCAGGCCGACCAGCTCACCGCGCAGGCCGAGAAGACCACCCAGCTCATCGGGCGGTACGAACAGGCCATCGACGCCGCGCGGCCGGTGCTCAGCCGGCGGCTCGTCGACGTGTACAAGCTCGGTCAGCCGGGCTACGCGCGCCTGCTGCTCGGTGGAGGGGATCTCCGCGAGCTGGGCCGAACGACGCGGCTGGTGACGGCGATGGCCGACCTGGACGAGCGGCGCGTGCGGGCGTTCACGACACTGGTGTCGCGGCTGTCAGCGGCGCGCAAGGCGCTCGACGAGCAGATCTCGCGCCTCGAGACGCTTCAGGCCGACGCCAAGCAGGCGGCCGACCTGGCGAGCAAGGCCGTGCTGGCCCGCGCCGAGTTGATCCGCCAGATTGATGCGCGCCGCGACCTGAACGCGCAGATGGCCGGCGAACTGGAGATGGCCACCCGGCGTCTGCAAGGCACGATGACCGGCGCGGGTGGCGCGGGCGGCACAGGCGGCACGGGCGGCGCGGTCGCCTCGGCCGGTTTCGCCGTCCGCTCGATCAAGCCGTTCCGCGGGCAGCTCGAGTGGCCGGTGGCCGCGCAGTCGTTCGCCCGAGCGGGCGGCAAGGCCGACCAACCCGGCGCGGCCGTCGCCCACAACGGCCTGGAGATGACCGTGGCCGAGGGCCAGCCGGTGCGGTCGGTGCATGAAGGGCGGGTCATCTTCGCCGACCAGTTCCCCGCGCTCGGCCAGCTGGTCATCATCGACCACGGAGGACTGGCGTTCTCCCTGTATGGATACCTGGGGGCCATGGCCGTCGCCAAGGGCATGTCGGTCGGCGCCGGCCAGATCATCGGCGCCTCGGGCCGTTCCCCGGACGGCCAGCCGGTCGTGTACTTCGAACTCCGCATCGACGGTCAACCAGTCGATCCCTTACAATGGCTCAAGGCGCGCTAACGCGCCCCGGCCATTTCCGGGTCCTGCTGCCCATGAGTCCTCGCACACGGTTCCTCGTCCTCGTCGTCACCGCGCCGGTGATCGCGTTTGTGATCATCGGCGGGCTCATTGGCAAGACGTGGGCGCGCGAGGAGACCTACCAGCACCTCCGCGTCTTCGAGGACGTCGTGTCGCTCATCTCGACCAACTACGTCGAGCCGGCCAACATGACGCACGTCATGCGGGGTGCGCTGCGCGGGCTCGCCGACGGGCTCGACGCCGACAGCGCGTACCTCCCGCCCGAGGAAGCCACGATCTACCAGTCCGCGCAGAAGCCGGACGCCGGCGAGACCGGGATCGAGCTGACGCGCCTGTACTACCTGCGCGTGATTGCCGTCAGGGACGCTTCGCCCGCCGCGAAGGCCGGGCTGCAGACCGGCGATTTCATCCGTGCGATCGACGGGAAGCCCACGCGGGACATGTCGGTCTACGAAGGGCGGAGGCTGCTTCGCGGCGCGCCGGGCTCGAGCGTCCAGTTGCTGATCATCCGCGGCAACGTGGCCGACCCCCACGAGGTGACGGTCGCGCGCGAAGCGCCGCAGGGGCCGGACGTGACCGGCCGGCTGCAGGACGCGCACACCGGCTACGTGCGGATCGCCGCATTCGGCCCCGACGCCGCCCGCAGCGTGGCGGCCAAGGTCGCCGAACTGACGAGGGGCGGGGCGACCTCGCTGCTCGTCGACGTCCGCAACACGGCGACCGGCGCCTACGAGTCTGCCGTCACGACGGCGCGGCTGTTCGTCGCGCACGGCACGCTGGCCTTCAAGCAGATGCACGGCGCCGCGCGCCAGCCGGTGGCCGCCGCGGCGGGCGACGGGACGATCACGCTCCCCGCCGTCGTCCTCGTCGACGCCGGCACGTCGGGCGCGGCGGAGATCTTCGCGGCCGCGCTCGCGGGCAACCAGCGCGCGACGCTGGTCGGCGAGCACACCGACGGCCGCGCCGCGGTCCAGAAGTTCGTGCCGCTGCCCGACGGCGCCGCCATGGTCATCTCGAACGGATGGTTCCTCACGCCGGCCGGCGACCCGATCCACGACAAGGGCCTCACGCCCTCGGTCGCGGTCGACGTGCCGGACGTCGAGTTCGGCGCGCCAGTCCCGACGACCGACGCGATCCTCCAGAAAGGGATCGAGACGCTCAGGACCAAGGACGGCGCGGGTACGAAGTGAGGAAGTACGAAGTTGGGAAGTACCAAGTTGGCACGTGCGCACTGCGTCCTTGATCAGTTCGCACTTCGTACTTCGCATTTCGTCCTTCGCAAGATGTCAAGTTCCGTTTGTCCCTTGACAGTGCTCGATCCGTCGCGTATAACCGCTGAGGCGTCCAGTTTGAATGGCGTGTACCGCGACCGGCAATGCGCCGGCCGCTGAGGAGGACTCATGAACAAGCAGGAACTGATTGCGAAGATCGCGAAGGACACCGGCGTGACGAAGGTCGCGGCGGCCGCCGCGCTCGAATCGGCGATCGACGGCATCACCAAGGCGCTGAAGAAGAAGGACTCGATCACCTTCGTCGGCTTCGGCACCTTCAAGACCGTCGAGCGCAAGGCGCGCGTGGCCCGCAACCCGCAGACCGGCGCCGAGGTCAAGATCCCGAAGCGGCGCGTCGTCCGATTCAGCGCCGGCAAGGCGCTGAAGATCGCCGTCAAGTAAACATCCGACGCGGAGACCGGCGGCCGCCTTCCGGCGGGCCGCCGGTGCCGCCTCTCGATCGACGGTCCCGCCTCGCGGCGACCACGGCCGCGACCCAGACGCGCGTTGACGCCCGCGTCTGCCGGAAGGTATACTGTCTCCTTCTGTAAGTCTCGGCTTTTCAGGACTTAGGCGCGTAGCTCAGATGGTTAGAGCGCCTGCTTGACACGCAGGAGGTCGGCGGTTCGAGTCCGCCCGTGCCTACCACTTCGATGATGGGCTGCGCCAGACCAGTCGGCTGCATGGCTGAATACACCTTCCTCGCCTCTTGAACACCTGGATGACCCACGTCACTGTCACGCTTCCCGATGGTTCCCGCCGCGACGTCCCCGCCGGGACGACCGTGCGCGCGTTGATGGCGGATCTGCCGCCGCGGGTGGCAAAGTCCGCGCTGGCCGCGGTCGTGAACGGCGAGGCGGTCGACCTCTCGTACGCCCTCGACGCCGACGCCACCCTCCGCCTCGTGACGCCGGACGGCCCGGAAGCCCTGGAGATCTACCGGCACAGCGCCGCGCACCTGATGGCGGCCGCCGTCACCGCGCTCTTCCCCGGCGCCCAGTGCGGCATCGGCCCCGCGATCGACGACGGGTTCTTCTACGATTTCGTGGTGTCGCGCCCGTTCGTGCCCGAGGACCTCGCGGCCATCGAGGCGAAGATGCGGGAGCTCGCCAAGAGCGACCTCCCCTACGAGCGCCGCATGATGCCCAAGGCCGACGCGATGCGCCTGTTTGGTGATCGCGGCGAGCCGCTCAAGGTGCAGCTCATCGACGAGAAGGGCGGCCCGGTCGTGTCGTGCTACACGGTCGCCGACGCGTTCGTCGACTTCTGCACCGGCCCCCACGTGCCGTCCACCGGCCGGCTGAAGGCCTTCAAGCTGCTCTCGGCCTCCAACGCCTACTGGAAGGGCGACGCGGCCAACCAGCCGATGCAGCGCATCTACGGCACTGCGTTCTTCAGCGAGTCCGATCTCAAGGCCTACCTCGACCGCCTCGAGGAGGCGAAGAAGCGCGATCACCGGAAGCTCGGGAAGGACTTGGGCCTGTTCATGTTCCACCCGTGGGCGCCCGGCGAGCCGTTCTGGCTCGAGAAGGGCACCCGCCTGGTGAACACGCTGACCAACTACATGCGCGCGGTGCTGGCCCCGGAGGGCTACATCGAGATGCGCACCCCGCTCGTCTTCAACAAGGCGCTGTGGGAGACGTCCGGCCACTGGGATCACTACCGCGAGAACATGTTCCTGTTCGAGACGGAGGAGCAGTCCTACGGCCTCAAGCCGATGAACTGCCCCGGCCACATGCTGGTGTTCGCGAGCGAGGTGCGCAGCTACCGCGACCTGCCCTACCGCATCCACGACCAGAGCGTGCTCCACCGCTACGAGGCGTCGGGCGTCCTGTCGGGCCTGACCCGCGTGCGCGAGTTCATCATGGACGACGCGCACATCTTCCTGACCGAGGATCAGATCGGCGAGGAAGTGGAGCGGCTGCTGCGCCTGATCCAGCGCGTCTACGGCGACTTCGGCCTGACGCCGGAGATGAAGCTGTCGACGCGGCCCGAGCAGTACCTGGGCGAGAAGGCCACGTGGGACCACGCCGAGGCGGCGCTGAAGACGGCGCTCGCGGCGGCCGGCGTCGACTACACGATCAACGAGGGCGACGGGGCGTTCTACGGCCCGAAGATCGACTTCGCCGTGACCGACGCGCTGGGCCGCAAGTGGCAGTGCGCCACGGTGCAGCTCGATTACCAGCTGCCGCAGCGCTTCAAGCTGAAGTACATCGGCGCCGACAACACCGAGCACACACCGGTGGTCATGCACCGCGCGATCTTCGGCAGCGTGGAGCGGTTCGTCGCGCTGCTGCTCGAGCACTACGCGGGGGCGCTGCCGCTCTGGTTCGCGCCGGTGCAGGCCGTCGTCCTGCCCATCGCCGACCGTCATCTCGACTACGCGCGGGGCGTCCGCGACACGCTGGCCGCCGCAGGGCTGTGTGTCGAGCTCGACGGCCGCCAGGAGAAGATCGGCTATAAGATCCGCGAGGCGCAGTTGCAGAAGGTGCCCTACATGCTCGTCGTCGGCGACCGCGAGGTCGAGCAGGGGGCCGTGTCGGTCCGCAGCCGCTCGGGCGGAGATCTCGGGGCCCGGGCCGTCGACGCGTTCCTCGCCGACGCGCTCGGGGAGATCGCGCGCAAGGGCCGGTAGGCGTTCGGGGTTCGTGATTAGAGGAGGTCCATATCGCTTTCGATCGCTCCGCTCCACGTCGTGACGACCGCACGAGGATCAACGAACGCATCCGCGTGCGCGAAGTTCGTGTCATCGACGGCGACACGCAGCTTGGCGTCATGTCGCCCCAGCAGGCGCTGGTGATTGCCCGGCAGAAGGGCCTGGACCTGGTCGAAGTCGCACCGATGGCGCAGCCGCCGGTCTGCAAGATCATGGACTTCGGGAAGTACCAGTACCAGGAGCAGAAACGCGCCCGCGAGGCCAAGAAGCATCAGAAGGTGATCGAGGTCAAGGAGATCAAGTTCCGCCCGAAGGTGGACGAGCACGACTACCAGTTCAAGAAGGACCACATCCAGCGCTTTCTGGCCGAGGGCGACAAGGTGAAGGCGACGGTGTTCTTCCGGGGCCGCGAGATCGCGCACCCGGACATCGGCCGCCGGATCCTCGAGCGCTTGATCGCGGAGCTGGCCGACGAAGCGGTGACCGAATCGATGCCGAGGATGGAAGGCAACACGATGCACACCATCTTCAGCCGCAAGCCCGGCGCCAGGCCACAGGCGCCAAAGCCGGCGCCACAGACGGCGCAGAGTGGAACATAGGGGACGAGAGATGCCGAAACTCAAGACGCACCGGGGCGCCGCCAAGCGCTTCAAGAAGACGGGGACCGGGAAGTTCAAGCGCAGCATGGCGTTCAAGCGCCACCTGCTGTCGAGCAAGACGACCAAGGAGAAGCGCCATCTCTCCGGCATGGTGGTCGTGTCCGACGCCGACGCCAAGAAGATCAAGCGGATGCTGCCGTATAAGTAGGAGAATACTGAAATGCCTAGGGTTAAACGCGGAACCGTGCGGCGCGCGAAGCGCAAGAAGCTGCTCGGCCTGGCGAAGGGTTATTACGCAAGGAAGAGCAAGCTCTACCGCTCAGCCAAGGAAGCCGTCGACACCGCGCTCAAGTACGCGTTCGTCGGCCGGCGCGACAAGAAACGCGAGTTCCGCCGCCTGTGGATCATCAGGATCAACGCCGCCGCCCGCCAGCAGGGGCTCAGCTACGGCCAGTTGATCAGGGGGCTGAAGGCGGCCGGGATCGGCCTCGACCGCAAGACGCTCGCCGACCTCGCCGTCAGGGAACCGGCGGCTTTCGCCCGGATCGCCAGCCAGGCGAAGGACGCGATCGCGGCCCACGCCGCATAACGGCAGGCCGCGCATGCCTGACGCCGCCGACATCGATCGCCTCCGGGCGGAGTTCGTGGCCGCGCTCGCCGGCGCGGCCACCGAGTCCGGCCTGCGCGAGGTGCGCGATCGCTACCTCGCGCGCAAGGGCGGCGTCATCGCCGCGCTGATGAAGGCGGTGACCGGCGCGCCGCCCTCCGACCGCCCGGTCCTCGGCAAGCTCGCCAACCAGTTCAAGCACGAAGTGGAGGAGGCCGTCGAGGCCCGCCGCGCCGCCCTGGAGTCGGGGCGACCGGCCGCCGGCGCCGTCGACGTCACGCTGCCGGGCCGCCAGGCGCCGCTCGGACACCTCCATCCGCTGACCCTCGTCCGCCAGCAGGTCGAGTCGATCTTCTCCCGGATGGGCTACGAGATCCTCGAGGGGCCCGAGATCGAGGACGACTACCACTGTTTCGAAGCCCTCAACATGCCGCCGGAGCATCCCGCCCGCGACATGCAGGACACCTTCTTCCTCGCGAACCCGGTGCCGCAGACCGGCCTGGGCACGCCCGGGACGCGCACCAGCACGCGGCCGGCGGCGCCGGATCGCCCGGCCACGCTGCTGCGCACCCACACCTCGGCGATGCAGATCCGCTACATGGAGGCCCACGAGCCGCCGGTCCGGATCGTCGCCATCGGCAAGGTGTTTCGCCGCGACAACCCCGACCTCACGCACACCCCGATGTTCCACCAGTTCGAGGGGCTGCTCGTCGATGACGGGGTGACGTTCGCGGACCTGAAGGGAACGCTGACCGCCTTCGTGCGCGAGATCTTCGCGCCCGACACGAAGGTGATGTTCCGCCCGAGCTTCTTCCCCTACACCGAGCCGAGCGCCGAGATGTTCATCGGCTGCGTGTTCTGCGGGGGCGGCGGCTGCCCGGTGTGCAAGCGCACCGGCTGGCTCGAGATCCTCGGCAGCGGCATGGTGCACCCGTCGGTGCTCGAGGCCGTCGGCTACGACGCGGAGCGCTATTCCGGCTTCGCCTTCGGCACCGGGATCGAGCGCGTGGCGATGCTCAAGTACGGCGTGGACGACATCAGGCTGTTCTACGAGAACGACCTGAGATTCCTGGAGCAGTTTTCCTTTTGAAACTCCTCGTTTCCTGGCTCCGTGACTACGCGGACGTCCGCCGGCCGGTCGCCGACATCGCGGCCACGCTGTCGATGTGTGGGTTCGAGGTGGCCGGAATTGAGGCCGACGCCGTCATTGACTTCGAAATCACCGCCAACCGCCCCGACTGCCTGAGCGTCTCGGGCCTGGCGCGCGAGGCGGCGACCGCGTTCGGCGTCCCGCTCCGCCTGCCCTGGGAGGACGCCCGATCTGGCCGTCCCTCGGTGTCGGCGCAGGGCTTAAGCCCTGCGCTATCCGGTCTCCAGCCGACACCATCCCGGATCGACGGTGAGCGGATCAGCGTCTCGATCGAGGCTCCCGACCTCTGCCCGCGATACGCCGCGGCCGTTGCCGAGGTGAAGATCGGGCCGTCTCCCGACTGGCTGGCCGATTGGCTGACCGCCGCCGGCATCCGTCCCATCAGCAACGTCGTCGATGTCACCAACTACGTCCTGCTCGAGATCGGCCACCCGCTCCATGCCTTCGACCTCGAGCGGCTCGACGGCCGGCAGCTCTGCGCCCGGCGCGCGCGGCCAGGCGAGCGGATCCGCACGCTCGACGGCGAGGTCCGCGCGCTCGACCCCGAGATGCTCGTGATCGCCGACGGCTCGACGGCGCAGGCCGTCGCCGGCGTGATGGGCGGCGCGGCGTCGGAAGTCTGGTCGGGGACGCGGGTCATCGCGCTCGAAAGCGCCTATTTCAAGCCGGCCTCGGTGCGCCGGACCAGCAAGCGCCTCGGTCTCAAGTCCGAGGCCTCGACGCGCTTCGAGCGCGGCGCCGACATCAACGTGCCGGCGATGGCCCTCGAGCGGGCCTGCACCCTCCTGGAGCAGATCGGCGCCGGCCGGAAGATCGGCGGCACCATCGACGTCTACCCCGCCCCTCGCGGCCCGGTCGACCTGACGCTGCGCCGGGAGCGGATTGCCTGGCTGCTCGGCGTGAGCGTCGACGCCGCCGAGGTGGTGAGGATCCTGACCGGGCTGGGGTTCGGCGTCGCTGAGACGCCGGTGGGCTGGCGCGTGTCGGTGCCGACCCGGCGCGTGGACGTCTCGCGCGAGGCCGACCTCATCGAGGAAGTGGCCCGGCATTTCGGCTACGACAAGGTCCCCTCGCACTTCCCGCCGCTGCGGGCGGCGTCGCCGCGGCCCGACCCCTGGATGGCCCGCAAGTCGCTCGTCCGCCACGTGCTCACGGCGGCCGGGTTCTCCGAGGCGGTGAGCTACACCTTCATCGACGCGGCCGATGCCGCGCCGTTCACCGACAGGGGCGAAGCGCTGGTCCCGCTCGCCTACCCGCTCTCCGAGAAGATGGCCGTCCTGCGACCGTCGCTGCTGCCCGGGCTCATCGAGGGCGTCGCCGAGAATCGCCGGCACCAGACCCGGGACGTGCGGCTGTTCGAAGTGGGCGCCTGCTTCTCCTCTGCCGCCGGCGAGCGCCACCGGCTGGCCTTCGCGCTGACCGGCGCCGGCGTGATGGAGCACTGGAGCGGCGGGATGCGTCAGGCCGACTTCTTCGACGCCGTGGGTGTCGTCGAGCGGCTCGGCGAGGCGCTTGGCCTGCCGCTGCGGTTGACCGCGTCGAATGCTCCGTGCCTCGTGCCGGGTCGCGCGGCCGCCGTGGCCTCCGGGGAGACGACGGTGGGGATGGTGGGACTGCTGGTGCCGTCCGAGTCCGAGCGCCGGGGTCTGCCTGCCGGCGACGAGATCTTCGTGGCCGAACTCGATCTCGATGCCCTCGCCCGCCTCGCTCCGACAACCGACACCAAGGTCCGGGCGCTGCCCCGGTTCCCGTCGATCGTGCGCGACATCTCGGTCGTGGTCGATGAGACGCTGGGTGCCGAGCAGGTTCGCGAGACCATTCAGCGAGTCGCGCCCGACACGCTCGTCGGGTTGCGGGAGTTCGACCGCTACAAGGGCCAGGGGATCCCCGAAGGCCGGTACAGCCTGTCCCTGCGCTTGACGTTCCGGGCGCCGGACCGTACCCTGACCGACGCGGACGTGCAGGAAGCCATGGAGCGGGTCATGGCGGCCCTGGCGAGGGAGCACGGGGCCATTCAGCGATAGAGAGAGGACCAGGCGTGGCGAAGACGATGACGGCCAGTGACGTGGAGGCGCTCGATCGCCTCGAACAAAAGGTCAGGCTGCTCGTGGCCGAGATGGGCCGGCTGCGGGCGGAGCAGGCGGCGCGGGCCCAGGAGAACCGGCGGCTCACCGAGGAGCGCGACGGTGCGCTGGCCAGGCTGGCCGACGCCGAGGGAGCCCAGTCCGAGGTCGAGGGCCTGCGCAAGGAGCGCGACCAGGTCAGGTCGCGCGTGGCGGGCATCCTCGAACAGCTCGAAGGACTCGACATCTGAGGACACTTCATCCGTGAACCCGAGCGCCCGCGTCGTCTCGGTCGAGATCCTCGGCCAGCACTACTCCATCCGGAGCACCCTGTCCGAGGCCTACGTCAACCACCTCGCGGCCTACGTGGATCAGAAGATCCGGTCGGCCGCCGACGTGGCCCCGACGACCGACTCCGTCCGGCTGGTCGTCCTCGCCGCCCTCAACATCGCCGACGAGCGGTTCCACGCCCAGGCCGACAGCCACGAGGAGGGGGAGATGGTCCTCGACCGCGTCGCCCGACTCGAGCGGCTGATCGACGAGGCGCTCGCCGCCCGGCAAGAGCGTGTGTAGGCGAGGCTTTAGCCTTGCCTCAGGCAACCCTAGAGGGTTGCCCTACCTAATGGCTCTGGCGTTCGAGCCGATAGACCACGTAGGGTGCCTGAGCGCTGGCGCCAAGTGCTTGTCACAACTACACTTGAGCCGCCGGTGAACGGCTCAGTTTTCGCCTTGACCGTCCCCGGGTGACGGTCTAAGATCACTGCGGATATTGAGTTCCCTGCTTTGCTCGTGATGGCGCTGAGGGCTCGCTTGAGCCAACATTACCATCAAGTGAACTGCGACGTCGCGCCGTGTGCATGCCTCCGCTGGAGGAAGCCTGACGCGCGACGACAATAGCGGTTCCACCTGCGACATGCAGGTTCATGCGACCCTCCCACACGGCAAAGCGGGGCCTTTCTCCTTCGCTTCTCGCCACTTGCGGTAACTGCGGGGCGTTCACTCCGCGCCCCCGAGCCGAGCCCTGGCATCCAGACGGTGGGGTTTTGGAAAGGGACGCGGCACCATGGCCGTTTATATAGCGTTGGCCGTCTCGATCGTCGCGGCCGTGGTCGCGGTCGGCGTGTTCCTGTACTGGATCGCGTCGCGCAAGCGGATCGCGGCCGAAACGGTAGGCCGGGCCGAGGACCAGGCCAGGACTCTCATCCGCGACGCCGAACGGGAGGCCGAGAACCGGAAGAAGGAGGCCCTGCTCGAAGCCAAGGAAAAGGCCCATCAGATCGTCGTCGAGGCCGATCGGCTAACCGAGGAGCGGCGCCAGCAGGCCACCCGGCTCGAGCAGGTGCTCACCAAGAAGGAAGAGAAAGTCACCGAACGGATGACCGCCGCCGAGCAGCTCGAGAAGGAGCTGCGCAACCGGGAGCAGGCGACCCGGGACCGCGAGAAGACCACTGCCGCCTCGGCCGCCCGGTACGAGCAGTTGATCGCCGAGCAGCAGAAGGAACTCCAGCGGGTGGCCTCGCTGACGGCTGAAGAGGCCAAGGAGATCCTGCTCCACCAGTTCGAGTCCGACGCCCGGCGTGACGCGGCCAACATGGTCAAGCGCCTCGAGTCCGAGGCGCGCGAGACGGCCTCCGCCCGGGCCAAGCAGCTGGTGACCGAGGCCATCCAGCGCAGCGCGCCCGAGCACGCCATCGAGACCACCGTCTCGGTGGTCGACCTGCCGAGCGAGGACATGAAGGGGCGGATCATCGGCCGCGAGGGGCGCAACATCCGGGCGCTCGAGATCGCGACCGGTGTCGACCTGATTGTCGACGACACGCCCGGCGCCATCATCCTCTCCGGCTTCGACCCTTACCGGCGCGAGATCGCCCGGCAGGCCATCGAGCGCCTGATCGCCGACGGCCGGATCCACCCGGCCCGGATCGAGGAGGTGGTCGAGAAGGTGAAGGCGGAGCTCGAGGAGACGGTCCGCCAGGAGGGCGAGGCGGCCGCGTTCGAGCTCGGCATCCACGACCTCGACCCCGAGGTCCAGCGGCTGATGGGGCGCCTGAAGTACCGCACCTCCTACGGCCAGAACGTCCTGAACCACAGCAAGGAGGTGGCCTACGTCGCGGGCCTGCTGGCGCGCGAGGTGGGCCTCGACGCGCACATGACCGTGCGCGCGGCGTTCCTCCACGACATCGGCAAGGCGATCGACCGGGAGATGCAGGGGACACACCTCGAGATTGGCGTCGACTTCCTGCGCCGGCACGGCGAGCCCGAGGCCGTTCTGCAGGCCATCGCCTCGCACCACATGGACATCGACTGGCCGTCGCTCGAGGCGATGCTGGTGCAGGCCGCCGACGCCGTCTCGGCCGCCAGGCCCGGCGCGCGCCGCGACATCCTCGAGTCCTACGTCAAGCGGCTCGAGCGGCTCGAGGGAATTGCCGACTCGTTCAAGGGCGTGTCCAAGGCGTTCGCGCTGCAGGCGGGCCGCGAGATCCGCATCCTGGTCGAGAGCGAGAAGGTCTCCGACGAGGAAGCCGTCTGGCTGTCCAAGGACATCGCCCGGCGGATCGAGAGCGAGCTCGAGTACCCGGGGCAGATCAAGGTGACGGTGATTCGCGAGACACGGGCCGTCGAGTACGCGAAATGAGCCCTGAGCGCACCGGCGCTGCGCACAGCACGAGTGTCGAAGGGCAGGCGCGCACGAGCATGACGCCGGCCCCGACCGTCGCCGACCTGGGCGAGCGCGCGATCATCGACCGGATCCGCTCGCGCGCGGCCGCGCCGCCGGCCTTTGTCACCGTCGGCATGGGAGACGACGCCGCGGTGCTGGAGGCGGCGCGCAACCGCGCCGAGGTCGTCACGACCGACGCCCTGGTCGAGGGGGTGCATTTCGACCGGGCCTACGTGCCGCCGTCGGCCATCGGGCACAAGGCGCTGGCCGTGAACCTGAGCGACCTGGCCGCGATGGGGGCCGAGCCGAGGGCTGCGCTGCTCTCGCTGGTGCTGCCCGGCTCGATGAGCGTCGCCGACTTCGACGAGATGGTCGGCGGCTTCGTGGCGCTGGCCGAGCGCCACGGCGTCTGGCTGGTCGGCGGGAACGTGTCCCGCTCCCCGGGGCCGCTGATGCTCGATGTGACGGCCATCGGCAGCGTGAAGCCGCGCCGCGCGCTGCTGCGCGGCGGGGCGAAACCGGGCGACGGGCTCTACGTCAGCGGGTCGGTCGGCGCGGCGTACGCGGGTTTCCTGGCCAGCCGGCTGGCGGCCGGGCGGGAGGCGCCCGGGGGAGACGCCGGCGAGCGCGGGGAGATGGCGGCCTGTGTGGAGCGGTTCCTGCGGCCCGAGCCGCGTGTCCGCCTGGGGCTGCTGCTCGGCAGGAACCGCGTGGCTTCCTCGTGCGTCGATCTGAGCGACGGGCTCGCCGACGCGGTGGACCAGATTGCCAGGGCGAGCGGCGTCGGCGCCGAGATTGACGGCGACGCGGTCCCGGTGCCCGACGAGGCGCGCCGGTGGTTCGAGCGCCTCGAGGAAGGACGGGATCCGCTGGAGGCCGCCGTCACGGGCGGCGAAGATTACGAGTTGTTGTTCACGGTGCCGGCCAGGCGCCGGCGCGCCTTCGGCTCGGTGGCGCGCCTCGCGCCCGAGGTGCCCTGCACGCGCATCGGCACCATCATCGCGGACCGCCGCCTGATGCTCACGCGGCGGGGATCGAGGGCGCCGCTGCCCGCGGGGTTCGCACACTTTCGATGATTGCCATCACTCGCGCGCTGCTCCGCAAGTGGATGCAGGCCCTGCTGCACATCCACGACACGCCCCAGCGGACGGCGGCGGCGTTCGCCCTGGGCGTCTTCTTCGGCTTCTCTCCCTTCCTCGGCCTTCATACCGTCCTGGCGCTGGCCATCGCCTTCGTCTTCAACCTGAACCGGGTGGCCGTCCTGGTCGGGGTCTACTCGAACCTGCCGTGGATCATCGCCGCCTGGTACGCGCTGACGACGGCCGTGGGAGCGTGGATGCTGGGGACGAGGCTCCCGCCCGGCTTCGTCCAGCGGGTGACCGAGCTGTTCACGCTCTCGCTCTTCCACGTCGAGTTCTGGCGCCAGGTGGCGCGCGACATGCGGCCGCTCTTCTGGCCCTACTTCGTCGGGTCGCTCGTCGGCTGCACCCTGCTGTGCGCGTTGTCGTACTTCCTGACGGCGGGCTTCCTCGAGGCGCGCAAGCACCATCACCTGCTGGAGATCAGGCACAAACCGCAGGCATGAAAGGGATCTCCCACTCCCTCTGGCGCAAGCTGGTGGCGACGTTTGTCGTCGCGTCGGGTTTCGTCCTGCTCTACCAGGCCACCACGTTCGACTCCCGGTATGCCGCCCGGCAGGCGCAGCTGAGGGAGGCGCAGGCCGACCCGGCCCCCGGAGTCCGGCTCCGCTTCGCGGCGAGCGCGTACTGCACCGGTGTGGTCACCGCCTCCGGCGTGGCGCCGCACATGGGGATCGCGGCGGCCGACCCGGACGTGCTCCCGACCGGCTCGGTTGTCCAGATCTCGAGCCTCGGCACCGGCTACGACGGCATCTACACGATCATGGACACGGGCCCGGTCATCCGGGGCCGCCTGCTCGACATCTACATGCGAAGCTGCGACGAGGCGACCACGTTTGGCCGGCGGTCGGCCGAGGTGCTCGTGCTGAGGCTCGGCTGGAACCCCCGCGCCAGCCGCCCCAGCCTGCTCGACACGCTGTGGCCCTTCCGGGACCAGTCGGAGCGACCGCCGACCCCTACTCGGTGACG
Organism: uncultured Acidobacteriota bacterium; assembly: GCA_963727765.1. GTDB lineage: Bacteria > Acidobacteriota > Vicinamibacteria > Vicinamibacterales > Fen-181 > FEN-299. The sequence goes on along the minus strand of CAVSGZ010000004.1, from coordinate 215,301 downwards.
ACCGCCGCCGCTTCCTGGTCCTTGTATTGCAACTGGTAGAGTCGGTAGTAGATGCCGCGGCGGGCGAGCAGCTCCTGGTGGGCGCCCGACTCGCGCAGCTCTCCCTTGTGGAACACCAGGATCCGGTCCATGTCCTGGATCGTCGACAGCCGGTGGGCGACGGCAATCGTCGTCCGGCCGGCCATCAGCACCTTCAGCGCGTCGCGGATCAGCAGCTCCGTCTCGGTGTCCACGCTCGACGTCGCTTCGTCGAGGATGAGGACCTGCGGGTCGAAGGCCAGCGCCCGCGCGAACGACAGCAGCTGCTTCTGGCCGACCGACAGGCTGGCGCCCCGCTCGCCCACCGGGCTGTTCAGACCGAGCGGCAGATGGTCGATGAACGCCCCGGCGTGCACCGCGTCGGCGGCCCGCCGGACCTCCTCGTCGCTCACCTGCGAGCCCAGGCGGATGTTGCTCGCGATGGTGCCCGAGAAGAGCTGCACGTCCTGGAGCACGAGGCTGAACAAGGCGCGCAGCCGGCCCAGCTCGATCTCGCGGACGTCCACGCCGTCGACGAGGATCCGCCCGCGGCGGACGTCGTAGAACCGCATCAGCAGGTTGACGATCGTCGACTTCCCCGCCCCCGTCGCCCCGACGATGGCGATCCGCTGGCCGGGCGTGACCTCGAACGACACGTCCTTGAGGACGTATTCCTCGCCGGAGTAGGCGAACCAGACGTGGTCGAAGCGTATGTGACCGGCTGACGACTTGCGGCTTGCGACTTGCGGCAGCGTCTCCGCTGGCGGTTGATCTGGGCGCCAGTCGCCAGTCGCGAGCCGCGAGCCGCGCGCCGGGTCTACGATCGTCACCGGCGTATCCAGCAGCGTGAAGATCCGCTCCGAGGACGCCATGGCCGACTGGAGCAGGTTGAACTTCTCCGAGATGTCGCTGATCGGCCGGAAAAAGCGCTGCGAGTACTGGATGAAGGCCACCAGCGACCCGAGCGTCAACACCTTCGCGATCACCTCGCCGCCGCCGTACCAGATGATGAGCGCCGTCGCCAGGGCGCTGGTCACCTCGATCGCCGGGTAGAAGACGGCGTAGTAGAAGATCGACTCGATGTTGGCGTCGCGGTGCGCGCGGTCGATCGCGTCGAAGCGCGAGAAGTTCTCGGCCTCGCGCCCGAACAGCTGCACCGTCGCCATGCCGCTGACGTTCTCCTGGAGGAACGCGTTGATGCGCGCGATCCACAGCCGCACCGTCCGGTACGACTCGCGGACGTTGCGCCGGAACCACTGCGTGATCAGCACGATGAGCGGCAGGACCGAGAAGGCCACCAGCGCCAGCCGCCAGTTCATGCTGACGAGCACCGCCATGATGCCGAAGAGCGTGAACACGTCGCCGAACACCGACACGACGCCGGCGGCGAACAGGTCGTTGAGCACGTCCACGTCGGTCGTCACGCGCGTCATCAGCCGGCCGACCGGGTTGCGGTCGTAGTACTGCACGTCGACGCGCTGCAGGTGCCCGTAGATCTGCATGCGCATGTCGAACATGATCTCCTGCCCGACGTACTGCAGGATGTAGGTCTGGAGGAACTCGAACACGAAGGCGCCGACGAGGACGCCGAGGAAGCCGAGGGCCACCAGGTTGAGGCCCGACAGGTCGTGGCGCGCGATGCAGCGGTCGATGGCGATCTTCATCAGGTAGGGCTGCGCCAGCGCGAGCGCCGACCCGCCGATGAGCGCGCCCAGGGCGGCCACCACCTGCCGCCGGTAGGGGCGCAGGTAGCCCAGCAGGCGGCGCATCAGCCGCCCGTCGTAGGCTTTGCCGAGGACCTCTTCTTCGCTCGCCATTGTCTCCGACTCGCGGCTCGCGGCGTGCGACTTGCGGCGGTGTCGCGCTGACGGTGCACGGTCGCCAGTCGCAAGTCGCCAGTCGCAAGCCGTTTACGACGCCGCGAGTTCTTCCTCCAGCAACTGCTTCCTGTACAGCTCCGCGTAGAACCCGTCGAGGCGCACCAGCTCGTCGTGCGTGCCCCGCTCGATGATTCGCCCCCGGTCGAGCACCAGGATCACGTCGGCGTCGCGTACGGTCGAGACCCGGTGCGAGACGATGATCGACGTCCGCTCGCGCATGACCCCCTTGAGCCTCGAGAGGATCTCCTCCTCCGTGTACGTGTCCACCGCCGACAGCGCATCGTCGAGGACGAGGATGCGCGGGTCGGCCATGAGTGCCCGCGCGATCGCCGCGCGCTGCTTCTGCCCGCCCGACAGCGTGATCCCGCGCTCGCCCACCATCGTGTCGAACCCGTCGGGGAACGAGGCCACGTCCTTGTCGAGCCGGGCGATGCCCGCGGCCCACTCGATCCGCGCGCGGTCGGCCGACTTCGCCCCGCCCTGCGCGAACGCGATGTTGTCGGCGATCGACTCGGAGAAGAGGAACGCCTCCTGCGGCACGAACCCGATGGCGCGCCGAAGAGCGGCGAGCGGAAGGTCGCGCACGTCGACGCCGTCGATGAACACCGTGCCCGGCGGCGGGTCGAACAGCCGCGGCAGCAGGCTGATGAGCGTCGACTTCCCGGACCCGGTGGGCCCGACGAGCGCCACCGTCAGCCCCGCCTCGATCTTCACCGACACCCGGTCGAGCACCGTCTGGGCGCCGTAGGCGAACGTCAAGTCGCGGAACTCGATCGCCCCGCGCACGTCGGGCAGTTCGACCGGGCGGCCTGCCGGCGGGTCCGCGATGGCCGGCTGGGCGTCGAGCACCTCGAGCATCCGGCCCCACGACGCGAGGCCGCGCTGCACCATGTTGGTGACCCAGCCGAACGCGATCATCGGCCACGAGAGCATCATCAGGTAGGCGTTGAACGCCACGAATCCGCCCAGCGTGATCCGCCCGCGGATGACCTCACGGCTGCCGAGCCACAGCACGAGCAGCGCCCCGAGCCCGAGGAACAGCGACATCGTGGGGAAGAAGAGCCCTTGGAGACGGACCAGCCGGCGGTTGCGTTCGAGGTACTCCCGGTTGGCGCTGCCGAACCGCTCCATCTCGGCCTCCTCCTGCCGGTAGGCGCGGACGACGCGCACGCCGGTGAGCGCCTCCTGGGTGACGGCGCTGAGGTCGGAGAGCTGCGCCTGGATCCGCTCGAACCGCCGGTGGATGGCCGCGCCGAAGTAGCGCACGGCGACCGACACGAACGGCAGCGGCACCAGCGCGACCAGCGTCAGCCGCAGGTCGATCGAGGCCATCAGGGAGATCGCGGCCACGAACAGGATGACCGTGTTGGCCGAGTACATCACCGCCGGCCCCACCGTCATCCGCACGGCGTTGAGGTCGTTGGTCGCGCGCGACATCAGATCGCCCGTGCGCCGCGCCTGGAAGTAGCCGAGCGGGAAGAGCTGCAGCCGCGCGAAGAAGTCGTTCCGGAGGTCGTACTCGATGTCCCGGGACACGCCGATGATGATGCGGCGCATCAGGAAGCGGAACGTCGCTCCCGTCACCGCGACGGCCAGCAGCGCGGCCGAGGTACTCGAGGAGCTTGCGGCGGGTGACGCCCGCGGTGAGGTCGTCGATGGCGAGCCTGAGCACCCACGGGGCGACGAGCGACACCCCGGTCGTCACCGCCACCGCGGAGAGGCCCACGAGGAACTGGCGCCGGTAGCGCAGCAGGTACGGAAGGAGACGGGCGATCGCCGAACGCATCTGCTCAGAGTATCGCATGGAGTCGGAGCTGACGTGGGTCAGTCGGGGCTGACGCGGGTTAGTCGGAACTGACGCGGGTTAGTCGGAACTGACGCGAATTGGTCGGGGCTGACGGGCCTGTTAGGTTTTTTGTGTGTGGGGCCTAAGATGAGGAGCATCTATGCCACGCACACGCAAGCCGCGGGAGCCACAGGCCCCGGCGGCGCCCGTCCCGCCTGAGTTACTCGACCAGTTCGTGCGCGAGGGACCGCTGACCCAGGACGAGTTGGAGTCGGCGGTCCGTCGCTTCAAGAAGGCCCTGATTGAGCGGGCGCTGGGCGCCGAGCTCACCCACCATTTGGGCTATCCGCCGGGCGGGACCAGGCCCGAGGCCACGCCCAATCATCGCAACGGGACCAGCGACAAGACGGTGCTGACCGACGAGGGGCCGGTGCCGATCGACGTGCCACGGGATCGAGCGGGCACTTTCGAGCCGCAGTTGATCGCCAAGCACGAGCGGCGGTTCACGGGATTCGACGACAAGATTCTCGCGTTGTATGCGCGGGGCCTGACGGTGCGCGAGATCCAAGCGTATCTGGCGGAGATGTACGCCACGGACGTCTCGCCCGCGCTCATCACCACGGTGACCGACGGCATCGTGGCCGAGGTCACGGCGTGGCAGAGCCGGCCGCTTGAGTCCGTGTATCCCGTGGTGTTCTTCGACGCCTTGCGGGTGAAGATCCGCGAGGAAGCCACCGTCTGCAACAAGGCCGTGTATCTCGCCCTGGGCGTCCGCCGAGACGGCACGCGGGAGGTCCTCGGGCTCTGGATCGAGCAGACCGAGGGCGCGAAATTCTGGATGCGCGTGTTCACGGACTTGAAGACGCGCGGCTGCCAAGACATCCTCATCGCCGTCACCGACGGATTGAAGGGGATGGCCGAGGCCCTCGGGGCCATCTTTCCGGCGACGACGCTCCAGACCTGCATCGTCCATCTGCTGCGTCACAGCCTTGACTACGCGAGTTGGAAGGAGCGCAAGCCGTTGGCCGCGGCGCTGCGACGGATCTACACGGCCCCCAGTGCCGAGACCGCGGCGGCCGAGCTCGACACGTTTGCCGCAGGCCCGTGGGGCACCCGCTTTCCGATGGTGGTCGCCTCGTGGCGGCGGGCCTGGACCGCGGTGATCCCGTTCTTTACGTTTCCCCCGCCGATTCGCCGCGTGCTGTACACCACCAACGCGCTCGAGAGTCTGAACGCGCAACTCCGGAAGATTCTGAAGACCCGCGGCCATTTCCCAAGCGACGAGGCGGCGACGAAACTGATCTGGCTCGCGTTGCGGAAGGTGACGGCCACTTGGAAGCTGGCGGCGCCGGCCTGGAAGAGCGCGATGATTCAATTCGCGATTCTCTACGAGGATCGCTTTGCCGCGCCGGAGGCGTAGAATGACCGCGCGTGGACGCTGCCGATGCCGTGGACGGCCGAGAACGCCGCCCACCGCATCTTGGAACACCGCAGACGGTGTCCCACAGCGCCCACCCGCGTTATTGTCGTGAGACAGGACGAAAGAAGAGCCCAGTCGACCGTGCCGTCGGTCGGTCGGGCCTCACACACAGAATTCCTTACAGTCCCCGACCGACCGACCCGTCCTCCGACTGACAGACCTGTCCTCCGACTGACAGCCCCGTCTTCCGACTGACAGACCTGTCCTCCGACTGACAGCCCCGTCCTCCGACTGACCGACCCGTCCTCCGACTGACCGACCCGTCCTCCGACCATCCCCGATGTAGAATCCCCCGATGCGCGCCCTGTACCTGCTGGTCCCGGTCCTTGGCATCCTGGTTGTCGGCTACCGCTACTACAGCGGGTTCATCGCCGCCCGGATCCTCGCGCTCGACGACTCGCGTCCCACGCCGGCGCACACGCGCTACGACGGCCACAACTACTACCCGACCTCGCGCTGGGTGCTCTTCGGCCACCACTTCGCCGCCATCAGCGGCGCCGGCCCGCTCGTCGGCCCGGTGCTCGCGGCGCAGTTCGGCTACGCGCCGGGCTTCCTCTGGCTCATCACCGGCGTCGTCCTCGGCGGCGGCGTCCACGATCTCATCGTGCTCTGGGCCTCGACCCGCCGCGGCGGCCGGTCGCTCGCCGAGATCGCCCGCGAGGAAATGGGGACGCTCGCCGGGATCACGACCGGCATCGCCGTCATCTTCATCGTCATCGTCACGCTGGCCGGCCTCGGCCTGGTCGTCGTGAACGCGCTCAGCGAGAGCGCGTGGGGCACCTTCACGATCGGCGCCACCATCCCGCTGGCCCTGTTCATGGGCCTCTACATGTACCGCTTCCGCAAGGGGCACATCGCCGAGGCCACCGTCATCGGCGTCATCGGCCTGCTCTGCGCGGTGATCTTCGGCAAGCCGCTGGCCGCCTCGGCCGCGGGCTGGGCGTTCACGCTGACGCAGAAGCAGGTGATCGTGGCGATGGCGATCTACGGTTTCTGCGCCTCGGTGCTGCCGGTCTGGCTGCTGCTCGCGCCGCGCGACTACCTGAGCGCGTTCATGAAGATCGGAACCATTACGCTGCTGGTGGCGGGCGTGATGATCGTCAATCCCCAGCTGCACATGCCGGCGGTGACGAGGTTCGCCCACGGCGGCGGGCCGATCATCCCCGGGCCGCTCTTCCCGTTCCTCTTCATCACCATCGCGTGCGGCGCCATCTCGGGCTTCCACGGCCTCATCGGGTCGGGGACGACGCCGAAGATGATCGACAAGGAATCCGACATCCGCCCGATCGGGTACGGCGCGATGCTCGTCGAGGGCCTGGTCGCCGTCGTGGCGCTCATCGCCGCGACCTCGCTCCAGCCGGGCGACTATTTCGCGATCAACGTGTCGCCGCAGGTGTTCGCCACGCTCGCCGTCCCGACCGTGCACCTGCAGGCGCTCGAGCAGGCGGTCGGCGAGACGGTGACGGGCCGCACCGGCGGCGCCGTGTCGCTCGCGGTCGGCATGGCGCAGGTGTTCAGCGGCCTGCCGGGCATGAAGGGCCTGATGGACTACTGGTACCACTTCGCCATCATGTTCGAGGCCCTCTTCATCCTGACGACCGTGGACGCGGGCACACGCGTGGCGCGCTTCCTCGTGCAGGAGTTCGGCGGCCGCCTCTACCCGCCGTTCGGGCGCCAGGATTGGATGCCGGGGACCGTCATATCGACGGCGCTGGTCGTGCTCGCGTGGGCCTACTTCATCTGGACCGGCAGCATCGGCACCATCTGGCCGCTGTTTGGGATGAGCAACCAGCTGCTCGCGGTCATTGCCCTGCTCATCGGGACGACGATCATCATTCGCGCCGGCAAGGCACGCTACGCGTGGGTGACGCTCGCGCCGCTTGTGTTTCTGGCGACCACGACGCTCACGGCGGGTTTCATGAGCGTCAGGAACAACTTCTGGCCGATGGCCGTCGGCGCGAACGCGGCGCTGCACCTGCAGGGCTGCATCGACTCGGTGCTGGCCGTCATCATGATGGGCTGCGTCGTCGTCATCATCGTCACGGCGGTGCGGTGCTGGATCGCCGCGTTACGGAGCAGGCAGCGGATCACGGTCTGAGGACGGGAAGCGCTGTAGCAGCCAGCGGATCACGGCCTGAAACCGGAAGCCGATACCAGTCAGAGTGAAGAAAGAGGCCCTCGATGCAACCGAGTCTTCGACATGTCGTGTGTGGGTTCGCCCTCGCGGCGGTTCTCGTCGCGTCTTCCGCCAGCGCGCAGTACAAGCCGTATCAACCGCCCGGCGCCGTCACCGGCGAGTCGTGGCACCTCGAGTTCGAGTTCGGCGCCTGGTCGCCGGCGCCGGAACTGAACGTGTCCACCGGGAGCGGCGTCCTCGTCGGCTCCGCCATCAGCGCGCCGGACGACCTCGGCATGCCCAAGCAGCTCATCAAGAACTTCACCATAGTCGTCAGGCCCGCGAAAAAGCACAAGTTCCGGTTCGACTACGAGCCGGCCACCTATGTCTCGACCGCGGTGCTGACGCGGGCGCTCGCCTTCGGCGGCCAGACGTTCGCGGACGGCACGACGGTGGCGACGACAGTGGATTGGAAGTCCTACCGGTTCGCCTACGAGTACGACTTCATCTACCGCCCGCGCGTCTTCGCCGGCTTCATCATCGAGACCCGCTACGACAATGCGGGCGTGGCGCTGGCGAATCAGGCGGTCGCCGCGGGCAGCCGCGTGAAGACGCCCTTCCCCGGGCTCGGGGGGATCTTCCAGGTCTACCCGCTGTCGGACATGTCGCTGACCGTCCAGTTCACCGGCATGACGTTCCCCGTGCGCTGGAGGCCGGTGACCGGATACAACGGCCACGTGACCGACTTCGACGTGTACGCCACGTTCAACTTCACCAAGTACCTGGGCGCGAGGGCCGGCTTCCGGACCTTCAAGGCGGTCTACCAGTGGGACGACGGCGAGGACGATCTGACCAGGCACGGGCCGTACGTGATGGGGGTGGTACGGTTTTGACGGGGCGCGCCTACCGCCCCCCGCCCTGCCCGCCGTACAGCCGACGGTAGTCCTCCATCGTGCCGAGGATCCGCTTCACGTAGGTCTGCGTCTCGGTGAACGGGATGCCGTCGATGTACTCGTCGATCTCCAGCCCGCCGAGTTCCGCGTTCCACTCGCGCACGTGCCGCTCGCCCGCATTGTAGCTGGCGAGCGCGAGGTGGACGCCGCCGGCGCGGTTCACGATGTCGGCAAAGTAGGCGGTGCCGATCTGGATGTTGATCTCGGGCCTGGTGAGTGAGACCGTCGAGAAGCGCCGGATGTGAAGCCGTCGCGCGTACTGCCGGCCGGTGGACGGCAGCACCTGCATCAGGCCGATGGCCCCCGCCGACGACTTGATGCGCGCGTCGAAGGCCGACTCCTGGTTGATGAGCGCGGCGACCAGCCAGGGGTCGAGGCGGTAGGCCGCGGCGTACTTCACGATGAGCGGCCGGTAGTCGAGCGGGAAGATCACCTTCAGCGCCTCGTCCGGCATCCCCGCCCCGACCCGCCCGATGTACTGCGGGTAGGCGTGCTTCATCGCCAGGATGCCCCGCCGGTATTCTCCCAGCTTGTTGTAGACGAACCCGAGCGTGGCGCTGAGGGCCGGCGCGTCCCCCCAGGTCCGCTGCGCGTAGAGCAGTTCGTCGCGCGCGGGCTCGTAGAGGCCGAGCGAGACGAGAAGACGAATCGTGGCCGTCGCCGTGGTGGGCATCGCGCCGGCGCCAGGAGCAGCCCCGATCGCGGCAGGCGCGGGCGCTGCGGGTGCGGGTGCGGTGTCCGCGTTCGTCGCGGCGCCAGACACCAGCGGCCGCTTGCCAGCCAGCCGGCCGTAATACGAGTTCTGATAATCCGCCACGAGCAGGCGGTAGACGGCGGCGGCGCCCTGCGTGTCGCCAAGCTGCTCGCGCGCCCGGCCGGACCAGTAGAGATACGCGGGCCGGTAATCCGAGCGCGGGAAGGCGCTGGCAACGCCCTCGTAAAACGCGACAGTGTCCTGGGGACGATGGTGCAGGTAGGCCCACCATCCGGCGCGCCAGGCGGCGCGCTCGGCGTGGGGCCCTTTCGGGAACGTCGCGTACAGCTCCCGGAACACCGCGTCGGCCTGCTCGTCCTGGTCGGCGATGATGAAGTGCGTGGCGAGGTCGTTGAGCGTCTCCTCGGCCCACGAGTTGCCGGGATAGGCGGCGACCAGTTCGCGGGCCAGCCGCACGTACTCGTCGTCTTTGTCGCTGAGCTCGCGCGTCACCGAGAGCCAGAAGAACCGCGCCTCCGCCTGGCGCGACGCGTGATCGACGAGCGGCGCGAGCAGGTCGCGCGCCTGCCGGTAGCGGCGCAGGAAGTACTCGCACTCGGCCCGGTGAAGCCGGACAATCTCGGCGGCGTCCCCCGTCACCAGCGGCTCGAGCGATTCGAACACCGGCCTGGCCACCGAATATTTCCTGGCGGCGAACAGCCGTTCGGCGCGGGTGAAGTCGAGTTGGGCGACCTCCTCCGCGCTCCGGGCCGGCAGCACGTCGTGGAGCGTGTCGAGTTCGCGGGCCGCGTCGGCGGCCTCATCGCTGGCCGGGAAATCGGCGTAGAGCCGCGAGAGCGTCTCGGCGGCGCGCGGCCGGTCGCCGGCGGCGAGCAGCTCTTTGCCGAGCGCCAGGAGCACCGCCTCCGGGGAATCGGGCTTTCGGGCAAGCAGTTCGTCGTAGAGGCGGACCGCGGCGGCGTGGTCACCGGACGCGGCGGCCGCTTCGGCTTCGTGCCCGATCGATGCCTCGACGATGAAGCTGGACGCGTTGGCCAGCGTGTGCAGGTGCGCGAAGGCGGTGCGCGCCTCAGCCGGCCGCGCGAGCGCCAGCAGGCAGAGACCACGATAGTAAGAGGCGTAGGTGGAGAGCGGCCCATTGACGCGGGAGAGCGAGTCGAGCACCGGCAGCGCCTTCGCCGGCTTCGAGGCGTCGAGGTCGGCCAGGGCGGCGGCGAAGCGAGCGGCCGGCCCGGCCAGCGACGGCGACGGTTTGGTCGACGGGACGAGCCAGAACTGGCCGAGGTCGGACGGGACGGCGGGACGCGCGGGGGCGACGAGCGCGGCGGGCACCGGGGGTGCCGCCACGCCGCTCTGGCCGGCAGGCCGGGCCTCGACGACGGTCCACGCCAGCGCCGCGAGTGCGAGTATCAGCAGCGCGCCGATCGGGCGGCGCGAGAACCGAGCCTTCGCCATTACCCTCACGCCCCACGTCTCACGCCGGACGGCCTACGCCTCGCGGCTCAATGTCAGCACCTCGAGGCACCGGCCCGCGTGGCGTGTCATGATCTCGACCTGCTCCGGCCAGCTGCTCGGCACCACCGGCGCGGGTTCGCCGGCATCATCAGCATACAGGATCGCAACGGTCCTGCCGCCTACCGAGATGGGAACGGCCAGGCCGGCACGGCCGCCCGGCGCCGAGAGCAGCGTCGAGAGCGCGTCCCCGTCGGCGCCGATTGGCGTCTCGGCGGTGGAGATCGCCTCGCCGCGCGCCGCGGCGACGCCGAAGACCGTGTCGGGTTCGATCGGCACGTCGATGGAGGCGGGGTCCACGTCCCCCAGGCCGCGGAGCACCCATCCGCGAAGCCTCGAGTTGGCGACGACGAAGATCGCGGCGCGCCCGGCCGCTTCCGCGGCGCGGTCGGCCAGCGCGCCCAGCACCTCGGTCAGGGACCGGGCCGTGTCGAACTGCCGGAACGCGATCAGCATCCCTTCGGTGCAGGCCATCTCGTGCTCGCGGTCGGCCGCATGCGCGGAGCCCAGGGCCAGCTCGGCGTGGGCCGCGGCCTGGCGGGCGTCGGCGGTCTCGGCGCGGGCCTGATCGAGCGCCTGCTCGTGGTCGCGGCCGAGCTCGTCGCGCACGAACTGCACGGCCGACTCGTGGTCGGCCCTGAGCCGTGTCTCCTGTTCCTCAAGCGCGGACTGGTGCCTGGCGGCGGCCTCGTCGCGCGCCGCCTGGACGGCCGACTCGTGGTCGGCCCTGATCCGCGTCTCCTGTTCCTCGAGCGCGGACTGGTGCCTGGCGGCGGCCTCGTCGCGCACCGCCTGGACGGCCGTTTCGCGTTCGCGGTCGAGTTGTTCCCTGAGCTCGGCCAGGCTGCGGTCCCGCTCCTCGACGGCGAGTTTGATCACGTCGTCGAGGACGCGCTGCAATCCGGTTTCGACCGGGAGGCGCACCTGTTCGAGAATCGTTTCGGTCAGCTGCTTGATGCGATCGTCGAGGGACATAAGCTGGCTCGCATGAATAGGGATCGACACACCGGGGGCCTATGACAGGTATCGGCCGGCCGCCGTGCCGGGTGTAGGGCCGGCCTTTGAGGGGCGGCGAAACCTTTTCGCCGGTTTCTGACTCTATACAGAAGATATCGGAATCGCGAACCCAAGGAGTGTGGCCGTGGAGATGACTGTCAGCTTCCCGGGCGGGGCCCGGGTGGACGCCCAATTCGGAAATCACACGATCAAGACCGATCAGCCGGCTCGAGGCGGCGGCGAGGACTCGGCGCCGGCGCCGTTTGCCGTATTTCTGGCGTCGATCGCGACATGCGCGGGGATTTACGTGCTGGGCTTCTGCAAGCAGCGCGGGCTGCCGACCGATGGGATCAAGCTCGTCCAGCGCGTGGAGGTGGATCAGCGGACCGGCATGGTGGCGAAGATCGTGGTGGACATCCAGGTGCCGCCGGGATTCCCGGAAAAGTATCACGAGGCGCTCGTGCGTGCGGCCAGCCAGTGCACGGTGAAGAAGCACCTCGAGCATCCGCCGGCATTCGACGTGAGGACCGTGGTGGCGTAACCGATCGTCAGTAGGCCGGCCCTTCGTACGTAGGCCGGCCCTTTAGGGCCGGCGCGTGACCCCCGCTCGACAGCCCGTGTCATTGGCCGCATAATGGAAACAGTCGGCCGGTTCTCCTGTGGGGGCGATTTGGCTTCGACGGGGGTATAGGGCCGTGGGATGCATGCCGAGCCCCATCGACTCGTAAATCCGGTGGAAACAACCATAACTGCGGATTCGCAGCTCGCTCTCGCTGCTTAAATAACAGCGACGTCCACCTCCAAGTTGCCTGCGCGCGGGGGCTGGATGTCAAACAGGCAGGCTGGCTGTCGGGGGGCGTTCCGGGCTCCCGGCGGCGAGACGTTTTCGGGACTAGCGGCTGGCGGTTTTAGCCTCTTCCCCAGGCCGGCCGTGAATCAACAGAAGAGGACACGCATGTAGATTCCTGCGGTGACGTACTCTCGGACGCGGGTTCGACTCCCGCCGCCTCCACCATTGTAAAGGGTTCGAATCGGTTTTCGAACTGTCGGAAACCGGTTCTGCCTCGACCAGCGCAAGAACATCCAGACTGGTGGTCGCCCGGTAGTACGGGCGACCGACGTCCGGCGTCACAGGCTCCAGCCGAATCTGGCCCAGCAGCTTCCCGAGCAGCAGCGCGGATTGGGCGGTTCGCCCGCCGCAAGCTAGTGATAGCAGCGGGACTCGAGCCCGCCGCGCCTGCCCAATCCTATTCGCTGACCGCGGCTTCTCGTGGTGCCGCCCCAGCCTAGCGAACCGTCAGCACGGGACAGGTCGCGCCCCGCACCACCTGCTGCGTCGTCGACCCGAAGAGCGCCAGCGCGGCGCCGCCACGGCCCTGGGCGCCCATGACAATCAGATCGGCGCTTTCATCCGCAGCGACGCGGAGAATACCGTGATGCGCGCGGCCGACGACGACCTCGGTTCTGACGCCGCGGCTGAGTCGAGGCTCCCCCGATACCAGGCTCTCGAGCCGCTGCCGGGCATCCTTGAGCAGGTAGGATCGAAACTCCGGGACATTGAAATGCGCGGACTGGAGTGGTTCTTCTTCTGCCAGGAATTCGATCGCGTGGACCAGGACGACAGACGCGTCGGAACGGCGCGCGAGATCGAGGGCGAATCCGAACGCCTCCAACGCGGCTGACGAGAAGTCGACCGGACAGAGGATGGTTCGGATCGACACTTCTGACGGCGGGGTGGCGGGCGCGTGCGGCGGCACGGTCAAGACGGGGCACGGCGCTTTCCGCAGCACCTTCTCGGTCACAGACCCGAGAAAGAACCGGTCGAACCCGCTGCGGCCGTGCGTTCCCATCACGAGAAGATCTGCACGCGTCGCAAGAGCCTGATCCACTATTGTGGGTACCGCTTCGCCGGCTTCGGCTGTCAAGGCGACGGTGCCCTGGCCCAAACCCGCCGCGACCACGGCCTGGCGCAACTGTTCGAGGACCTCATCCCTCGAGATGGGATATACCATGCTGACAGGCTCGAGGCCAGTCCGGACGTCCATCGGCGTAAACGAGGGGACCACGTGCAGGGCGGTCAGGTGGGCCTCGTACCAACTCGCGATCGCGCCGGCATAGGCGAGAGTCCGAACCGACAGTTCGCTGAGATCAACCGGACAGAGGATGCGTGTGAATTCGACCACGGACCACCTCCTTCAAGGCAACACCTGCCACCGCGCTTCTACGCTGTCGCACGTAAGTGGGACGGCAAAACCCTCTGGAGTTCCAGCAGCACGTAGTCTGCGGAACACGGTTTGACGAGCACGGCGTTGCAGCCCACGTCACGCGCACGCTGGCTGCCAGCCGGGGGCGCGGGGCCGGTCAACGCGATGATGGGCGTCCGATGGGTGTCGGGACGTTCCCGGAGCAAGCGACACAAGTCGTAGCTGTCGACATCGGGAAGTCCCATGTCGAGCAGGACCGCATGCGGAGGCGTGACGGACACCTTACTGAGGGCGTCGGTTGCGTTGGCTGCTCCCGTCGCGTCCACGCCGGAACGCTTCAGGCACTGGCGCCACATCTCGAGCATGGCAGCGTGGTCATCCACAAGCGGCACCCGCGGCGATGGCCGGTTCGCGTTCAACACCATGTTAGTCGGCCTTTCGGATGGTCACGATAGCCGATGGTACCTGGGCAGACCTGGTCACGCTGTCCGATCCTGAACACCGCCGCAGACTCGCCTGGCCTTGATCCGATCTGGACGACCCTTCCCGACGGGTGGATAGGATGTCCACCGTGAGCGAAGCAGCGCCCACGCCATGAGCCGGCGGCACGCTCCATCACGGCAACGGTCCCCTCGCCTCACCCCGCTGACCACCTGGCCACGAGCGCAACCCGCCCCGCCTGACCGCTAGGTGGGTGGTTATCTCCGCACCGGCATGTTGAACCGCAGAGGACGGTGCGTGACGATGCTACCCCCGATCACGACGGGGCGAGGCGTCGTCACGCTCCTGGCCGGCATGGCTGGGCACGGGCTTCTCGGGATGGTCGGCGGCATCCTCGATGCCCTCCTGGATTCCCGCCTCGTAATCCTGCCCCGCGTCGGCGAGTTCCTCGACGGTCTCCTCGGACGCGTTGGTCGCCTGCGAAAGTCCCTGCGTATCGCCCGATTGTCCGCCGCTGTCTGCTCCGCCCTGGCCCGGCTGGTCGCCAGGTTCGTCCGGGTGCGCTTCATTGTCCGGTGGGTGGTGCTTCATGTTGACAATCTCCCACTTGTTCATCGCGCACAACGTTGAGTGTATCGACACACCGTTATCCCCCGGTGTACAGAAATGGACAGCAACACGTTGCGTTGGGCAGGTCGGTTCAGGGAGATTCCAACCGCGACGTAGCCGGCCCCGATGGCGGAGAGGATCTCGTACGGACCCAAGCGGGCGCCGGTCGAGAGAAGCATGAAGAAACCGGGGGCATTATAGCGCCGGCGCGGCGAGGGGACGGGCTCTTTCGCCGCGCGTCTCACCACCCTCACAGTTGACAGGTGGACGGCTCCTGGCGGCGGATTCAGGTCTCCACGATGGCTCCAAGCTGTCTCCAAGGACGGCGGCCAATGAGGCCGTCAGCGGGCGCTGTACAAGCCTGAGGTGGTGATTCCCGTCTCCACGGCGTCTCCAAAGCCGGGGCCGAAACGTCGGCCTGCGACCGGCGGCGGGACTTCCACTCTCCGCCCTCGTCCTGACTGTGCGGATCCCGTCTGAGAGGAAACGAACAGTCATGCTCGGGAACCGTTCTGGAGTAAGCTCTCGTCCGAAGAAGTCGGGCGGGTCAGAGACGTCCTTCATCGCCACAGTACGTACTGCGCCCTCCGGGTAAGTGATTGGACTTCTGAACATGGACTTTTCCGAATTGGTGAGGATTCGCCAGAGCGTGAGGAGTTATCAAGAACGGCCGGTGGAGCCCGAGAAGCTCCAGGCGATCGTGGAATCCGTCCGCCTGGCTCCGTCCGCAAGCAATGGACAACCCTGGACCCTCATCATCATCGATGAGCCGCTGCTGAAGGACAAGGTGGCGAGGGCGACCTTCAGCAGCACCATCTCGTTCAATCGGTTCGCGCTTGAGGCTCCTGTGATCGCCGTGCTGACAGTGGAAAATACAAAGGTGATTACTCAGATAGGGGGGTGGCTGAAGCAGAGGGAGTTCTCATTGATCGATATTGGCATCGCCGCGGAGCATTTGTGCCTGCAGGCTGCAGACGTCGGCATTGGGACCTGCATGCTCGGATGGTTTGATGAGAAAGCGATCAAACGGTTGTTGAACATTCCGCGGTCAACCAGAGTTGGCTTGCTGATAACCCTCGGGTATGCCGTCGAGGGTTATCCGTTGCGATCGAAATCACGGAAAGACACCGACTTGATGAGCCGCCACAATGCGTATCGATGTTGACATCATGACAATTTCGCCCGCCGCAAGCTTGTCATAGCAGCGGGACTCGAGCCCATCGCCAGCAGCAGATTCCGGGTCATGTCCCGTCTTAGCAAACGCCTGCCTTCTGAAACGTTCGTCGTAGGATTCGGTTGTTTCTCGAGACGCCGCCTCAGGAACCAGTCGACTCCGTAGGCCGGCGAACTGGTGTTGACGAAGCGGGGTATTATGAGCAGGCCAAGGTGGCTTGAACCCGGTACGGTGCACAGGAGGAGACTCCAGATGAGGACGATCTCGCGCGCGCTCGCGATCCTGACCGTGCTGGCGAGCGGGCTCGCCATCGCGCAGGCGCCCGCGGCAGGCACCCAGCAGCCGGGTATCCACGGGCGCGCCCTCCAGCCCCTTCCCCAGGAGCAGCAGGCGCTGCTCGCCAAAGGGTACCGCTTCGAGAGGGCCGGCTGGATCTACCTGCACGTCGAAGGCCCACCCCGTGCCCGCGGGTTCCAGCACGGCTACCTCCTTGCCCCTGAGATCGCAGAAGGACTGCGCAAGACCCGGGTGCAGTGGGAGCACAAAAGCGCCCTATCGTGGAGCTGGTACGTCGCCCAGGCCGACGCCATGCTCACCGCGAAGGTGGACCCCGAGAATCTGGCCGAGATCGACGGAATCGTGGAGGGGATGGCGGCGGCCGGCGTCGCGTCGAGCCGCGCCGAGCTGGTGGCCTACAACGCCCAGCCGGAGCTGTTCAGCTACTGGTGGCCCCAGGAGCTGAAGAAAGTGAAGGACGACGCTCAGACCCGCGTGCCGGAATCCTGCAGCTCGTTCATCGCCACGGGGAGCTGGACCGCCGACGGCGGCGTGGTGCTGGGGCACAACACGATGACCGGGTACGAAGGGGACCTCCCGAACCTGATCCTCGACCTCGTCCCCGAGAAGGGGAACCGCATCCTCATGCAGGGCGAGGCCGGGTGGATCCACAGCGGCACGGACTTCTGGATCACGTCGGCCGGGTTGGTGGGCTCGGAGACCACCATCAGCGGCTTCGAGGGGTTCGACCCCAAGGGGATCCCCGAGTTCTCGCGCATGCGCCGCGCAAGCCAGGACGCGACGACGATTGACGAGTGGTGCCGGATCATGAAGGCGGGGAACAACGGCGGCTACGCCAACGCCTGGCTGCTGGGGGACGTGAACACGGGCGAGATCGCCAGGCTCGAGCTCGGCCTCAAGGTGGTGGGTTTCGAGCGCACGAAGAACGGGTACTTCACGGGCTCCAACGTCGCCGAGAACCTCAAGCTCCTGCGCTTCGAGACCAACTCGAACGAGACCGACATCCGCAACTCCGATGTGGCCAGGCGCGTGCGCTGGAAGCAGCTCATGGCCGCCTACAAGGGGAAGATCGACGTGGAGCTGGCCATGAACTTCGAGGCCGATCACTTCGACTCGTTCCACGAGCGCGAGCAGCTCGGCGCCCGGGGCCTGTGCGCCCACCCCGAGGTGGACCCGGACAGCCCGTCGGCTGGCTGGGACGTTCCGTTCGAGCCGGGCGGGACCGTGGACGGAAAGGTGGTCGACACGAAGATGGCCAGGGCGATGAGCTTCTCCGCCCGCTGGGGCGCCGCCTGCGGGCGCCCGTTCGACGCGGCCGCCTTTCTGGCCAAGCACCCCCAGTTCGAGTGGATGAAGGAGATCCTCCAGGACCGCCCTACGCAACCCTGGACGACGTTCAAGGCCGGGGACCGGAAGTAGGCCGCACAACCCGACTCGCCCCGTCGCTGGTCCGCGCGCTTCGGCACCGGCAGGCACGTTCGACCGGCACGGCGCCGGCCGCGGGGTGTGGTACGACCTGGGGTAGAGTGCCGCGCCGCGCCAGAATACTGTGAAAGGCCAACGATGAGGCGATCTGCGTCGAAGCCACCCCCACTGTTTCGCGAGGGATCCCGAAGCGCCAGTGGGCAGGGCCGTTGCGCCTTCACCGACCTCGTCCGTGACTTCCGCGAGTTCGGCCAGCCATCGCGAGAAACCCGGAAGGGGGACCTCCTCTACCTGGTCAACGAATTCTGGACATCGGGCCAGCGGCAGGCGCATTCGATCCAGGAAGTCAGCTACCGCGCCTGCTTCAAACCGCAGCTTCCCGAGTTCTTCATCACGCGCCTCACCCAACCCGGCGACAGCGTGTACGACCCGTTCATGGGCCGGGGGACGACGCCCGTCCAGGCCGCGCTGATGGGGCGGCGACCGGTCGGAAACGATGTCAACCCGCTCAGCGTCCTCCTCACCCGGCCACGACTCCAGCCGCCGCCATTGAGCGAAATCGCCAGGAGGCTGGACACCGTCGACTGGGAAGGCGGCATCGCCGAGAAGCCCGAGCTGCTGGCGTTCTACAGCCCGAAGACCCTGCGTCACATCTGCGCCCTCAGGCAGTGGCTGTTCGACCGCGCTCCGCTGGGCGGGATTCCGGACCCGATCGACGACTGGATCCGGATGGTGGCGATCAACCGACTGTCCGGACACTCGCCCGGCTTTTTCTCGGTGTACACGCTCCCGCCCAATCAGGCGGTCTCCGCCGAGTCTCAGCTGAAGATCAACGAACGCAGGGGCCAGACGCCCCCCGACCGCGACGTCAAGAAGCTGATCCTGAAGAAGACGGCCTCGCTGCTCGCCGATGGGCCGATGGCTCCGCACCCGCCGGCGCTGCTGACCACGGGGACGGCCGACTCCACGCCGGGCATCGCGACCGGTTCGGTTCAACTGGTCGTGACCTCGCCGCCGTTCCTCGATGTCGTGCAGTACGGCGTTGACAACTGGCTGCGCTGCTGGTTCGCCGGCATCGATGTGAAGTCGGTGGCGATCGCCCAGCACCGCACCGAAGCGGCATGGCAGGAGATGGTGCGCGCCACGCTGACCGAACTCTCTCGCGTCGTCTGCCCCGGCGGGCACGTGGCGTTCGAGGTGGGCGAGGTGCGAAGCGGCGAGGTTCTTCTCGAGCGGCTCGTGTGGGAGGCGGCCGCCGGCCTTCCCTTCGAGCGGCTCTTGGTGATGGTGAACCAGCAGGAGTTCACGAAGACGGCCAACTGCTGGGGCGTCAAGAACAACGCCAAGGGCACGAACACCAATCGGATCGTCGTCCTCCGGCGATCCTGACGGCAGCGACGCACTGTTCCAATCGGCGGGCGCCACTCAGCCGGCGGCCAGCGCGAGCCGCCGGGCCACGGCGGGCGGCCGTTCCGCCTCCTCGGCAATCCAGGCTTCGAGCAGGCCGGTCAGCGAGCCCTTCGCCCTGGTGAGACGCTGGCGCTCCGCCGCCAGGCACGCGAAACGGAACGGCGAGCGACGCTCGAGTTCGCCCAGATACGCCTCGCTGTAGCGTGCCGGGAACGACGCGGCGGCGTCCGAGATGGTCAGCTGCAGGCTCCGCGTCATGATGTCGCGCACGGGCCGGGCGGATGGCGCGTCGAAGCCATCGAGCCGGTCGAGCACCGCGCGGCCAACGGCCAGCGCCCGCGCCGTCGGTTCGTCGAGGCACGCGCCGGGCTGGGCCGAAAACACCGTCCCCAGCCCGCACGCCGCGTCGTCCTCGACGTCCTCGAGATCGTCGCGCAGCTGGAGGAAGACGCCGAGGCCGAAGATGCACTCGGCCTGCGCCGCTGTCAGCGCGCCCGCGACCAGGTAGCCGTCCGCGAGGACGGAGGTGCCGCCCTTCTCCACGCCGATGTCGACGATGGTCCGCGCGGAGAGCGCCGACGCGCCGCCCAACAGGGCGACGCTGCGCTCCTGCGCGCGGTGAATCGCGAGGAGGCTCGCGAACACGTCGGGGAACCGCGCGCGCGGATACTGGCTCTCGATCATCGCCACGAGTTCGAAGATGCGGGCCTCGCGCGGGCTCGCCGGAACGACATCACGCCCGCGGAGCCTGTCCGCGAAGCGCCGGCTGAACGCCAGTTTCGCCGCGACGTCCAGGGACTCGTCGTCCAGCAGGTTGTCGGTGTAGGGGTAGAGCAGGCTGTAGCCGAGGACGGCCGGCGTCGATTCGACCGGCACGCCCAGCAGGCTCTGCAGGCAATGCATCGTCAGCGCGTTGCGCGCGGCCTGGTAGATGTCGGCCGGCCGGAGGGACGGGTCGAAGCGCCGCGCCCGGATCGGGAACGCCCGGAGCGCGTCGCGGAATCCGCCCGAGAGGAGCGTCTCGATCTGGCGGCCGTCCCAGCGCAGCGCGCCGGTGGCAAGATCCGCGAATGCGCGAACGATCCGGCGCTCGCCCGCGGCGTCGATGTCCCGGCGCCGCCCGGCGCGACGCGACTCGCGCGTCAGCAGGCCCACGAACGCCTGAAGCTCGGCCTCATGACTCCCCTGCTCGGCCGGCGTGTAGGCCGGGACGTCGGTCGTCGTCGTCGGATCGGCGTCGTGCCAGATTCCGACGAACGTGTCGCGAAGCCGGTCCACCAGGTCGGCCGTCACGTGGTTCTCCATGGTCTGCCTGTCCGGATCCGTCCGGGCGGTCGCGCGCGAGAAGCGGGCGTGCCCCATGATCGGGATCTACGTGATCGCAGGGCGCTTGGTTGCAGCGCGACGCCCCTTGGACCGAGCTGGGACGGGGCGCCTCCGCCGGCCGCGCAGCCTCCCCGAAGACGGGAAGCCACACGACCGCCGGAATCGGCTAGAATCGGCACGGCGGGCTCACGCTCCCCCGCGTCCCGCCGCTTCAGGAGGTCGTTATGGCCGCACGCTTGCAGTCGCTCCTCGCCCAGCCCCCTGAGTGGATGGTCGCGGAAATGCCGCCGGGTTACCAGACGCGGCTGCTGGAGATCCAGCGCCTGTCGGCCGATCTCCACGCGATGGACCGCATCGGCCGCACCCTCTGGGAAACGGGCGAGCCGTTGAGGGAAGGCGTCGGCACGCTGCTCGGAGCGCTCAGGTGTGAGGTGGACGCCTCGCCGGGCACGGCCGGGCTGATCGCGGCCGCCCTCGATGACTCGCGCCGCCTGCTGGTTCTCGTCTCGGCCGCGGCCAGCCCGGTCCAGAAGACGAACGAGGAACTCGCGCTGGCGTTCCAGGCCGTGCAGTTCGCCGCCGCCGGCGACCGCGTGGTCTACGTGGTCAACCACGACCCGGCGACGCGGCCCGCGGATCGTCCGGACCCCGTTCTCCCCGATGCGCTCGGCATGCTTCAGCGGATGGGCGTCAACGTCGCGACCACCGCCACGCTCTTCAGGCTGTGGAGACTCTCGCTCGAGGATCCACCGAAGGCGCGGGCGGCCCTCGAGCGCCTCCACGGGCAGGACGGCGGGCTGTTCGTCGTCCCCCCCTCGCGCTGAACGTCGGCCAGGAGCTGGGCTGCCCAGGGGCGATCCGCCCGCGGGCCGGGCCCTCCTCTGCTGACAGGCCAGATCGCGATTGACAATCAGACTGGTCTGAGACTAGTCTGTTTACATGCCTGTCACTAAGACGATCGGCGCCTACGAGGCCAAGACGACGCTGCCCGCTCTCCTGGAGTTCGTGTCCCGGGGGCACGACGTCATCATCACCAAGCACGAGCGGCCCGTTGCCCGTCTGGTGCCGGTGGGCCAGCACGTCGCCCGCACTGAACTGTTCCGGCGGGTCCGCGCGCTCCGCGGGCGGCTGAGGCTCGCCAAGGGCGAGTCACCGAAGAGCCTGATCGCGGCCGGCCGGAGGATTCGAGATGAGAGCCCTCGTCCTCGACGGGTCGACGGCGCTCGGCTTCCTCATGTCGGACGAGCAGGCGCCCCGGGCCATCGATGCGCTGGACGCCCTCGAGCGCGGCGTGCCGACCGTCGTCCCGGCGCACTGGCCGCTCGAGGTGGCCAACGGCCTGCTCATGGCCGAACGGCGCAGGCGCGCGACCCAGGCGGACGTCACCGAGGCCCTGCACGCCCTGCTCTCGCTGCCCATCGACATCGACCGCGAGACGACGCGCCACGTCGCGGGCGAGACGTCGGCCCTCGCCAGGCAGTACGGATTGACGATCTACGACGCGGCCTACCTCGAGCTGGCAATGCGCCTGGGCGCCCAGCTTGCGACAGGCGATGCGGCGCTCGCCAGAGCGGCGAGGAAGGCCGGCGTCGGAGTCGTATAGCCCGGACTCCTTGTCTACGACATCGTCCCGAGCAGCTTCAGGAAGTCGTCGTAGGGCAGCGCCTGCCAGCTCTCGGCGGCGACCGCGCCCCCGGCACGCGAGATGATCGACACCTTGTGCGCCGTCTCGACGTCGGGTGCCTCGTAGATGTCCATGAAGTCGTAGGGGCCGAGGATGGCGTAGTGCGCCTTCCACTCGACCTGCGGGCACCGCTCCTTCACCTTCGCCAGCCACTCCTTCCCCATCGCGCGGCGCCCGCTCGCGTCATGCATCGTTTCCGGCCGGAGCCTGGTCATCAGCACGAACAGCGGCATCTCACACCTCCGTGGCAGTCGGGCCGAGGTTTCCGCGGTGCCCTCAGGATACCGCCGAATCGAGTGCCTGGCGCCGAAACACGCGGCTATACTCTGCTCCATGATCGAGACGAGGCATCGAAGCCGGGCCAGCCGTGTTGATGTATCATTGGCCGCCACATCCCGGCATCGCGGTGATTTCCCGGAACGTTCCGACGTCAGGTGACGCAACTTCGCGACCGGTAGACGGAGGAGGACACTGACAAGAAGAGATGGGCACTGATCCTCGTCGTCCTGATGCTCGCACCGGCAACGCCGCGACGCGCATGATCGTCGGCTTCGGCGCCGGCCGAGAATCGGCGGACATCACCTACCAGGTGACCGATTCGACCGGAACGAAGGTCGTCGACAAGAAGGATACGGTCCGGACCAACTTCTACTCCCAGGGGGCGGGGTCGAATGGCACGCTCGCGCATCCGTTCGCGCAGAAGATCGCCGAACGGATCAAGGACGCGAAACTCAAGTAGACGGACGTTGGCTTCTGGGTCACAACGGTTCTCGACAGGAGGAATCCAATGAAGAATGTGTGCTGGGCGCTGATCGGTCTCGCCGCGCTGGCTTTCGTCGTCGGGGCCGGCCTGGCCTTCATGAACACGCAGTACCTGCTGCCGCCCGCCGGCTACTGGCGCGGGGCCGTCGGGTTCCTGCTCTTCGCCATCGCGCTGAAGATGATGGAGCCGAAGGGGTAGAAACGAAAGGAGCACGTCCATGCTCGGCCCGGTCCTGCTCGTCGTCGCCATCGTGCTGGCGATCCTCATCCTGATCTCGATCTACTCGATCGGCCCGACCCAGGTCGGGCTGGTGCGGAAGCGGTTCGGCCGCAAGCTGCCGGGCGACAACCCGGTCGCCCTCGAGGGCGAAGCCGGCTACCAGGCCGACCTGCTCATGCCGGGTCTGCGCTTCAAGTTCATCCTGATCTACGCCGTGTCGAAGCACCCGTGGGTCCAGGTGCCGGCCGGGCAGATCGGCGTCGTGATCGCGCAGGTGGGCAAGCCGCTGCCGATCGGCGCGAAGTCGGCCGTCTACCAGCCGGCGTTCGCCAGCTTCACCGACCTCCGCGCGTTCGTGAAGGCCGGCGGGCAGAAGGGCGTCCAGCGGCCGGTGCTCTCGCCGGGCACGCTGGCTCCGGTCCACCCGGTCGGCTTCATCGTCATCACCAAGCCGCGCGTCTACGGCGTGCCCGTGGCGGAGGAACTCCGGGACAAGAGGAGCAACCTGAGTTTCTCGACCTTCGGCCTCACGCCCGAGCAGCTCGACGTGACGCGCATCGAGCCCAAGGCCACCGAGAGCGGCAGGGTGCTCGACATGGTCGGGCTCATCACCACGCTCGAGGGCGACTCGCTGCCGGCCGGCGACATCGCCAGCCGTCTCGGCGGGTTCGACGACATCAGGGCGCTCGAGGACGCAGCCGACGCCAAGGGCGAAGTGCTCGGCAACGAGACGATGATCGAGACGATCCTCGGATCGAAGAACGGCCTGCACAGCGCCTACCAGGACTTCCAGCTGTTCCTCGAGCGCGGCGGCAAGATCGGGCTGCAGCACGATCCGCTCCTCTACGGCGCCTACAACCTCAATCCGTTCCTCGTGCGCGTCGAGAAGGTCCCGATGCTCGTCGTCGAGCAGGGCCAGGTGGCCGTCATCAAGTCGTACGTCGGCCTGCCGACCGAGGACACCTCCGGGAAGGACTTCAAGTTCGGCAGCCTCGTGCGCCCCGGCCATCGCGGCATCTGGGAAGAGCCGCTGCGCACGGGCAAGTACCCGATCAACCCGCGGATCTACCAGGCCGAAGTCGTGCCGACGGCCATCCTGAACCTGAACTGGTCCACGGCCAGCTCGGCGGCGCACAACCTCGACAAGGGGCTCGACGCCATCACGGCGAAGAGCCGCGAGGGGTTCGTCTTCAACATCGACCTGCAGGTGCTCATCCACGTGCCGGACACCAAAGCGCCGCGCGTCATCTCGATGGTCGGGTCGATGCTGAACCTGGTCAACGAGGTGCTGCAGGCCGCCGTGGGCAACCTGTTCCGCGACAAGCTGGGCGGGATGAAGGCGACGGCGTTCATCGAGACGCGGCAGAACGTGCAGACCGAGGCGTTCGAGCACATCTCGCGGCAGCTCGACGCCTACGAAGTCGAAACCCGCGGCGTTTACATCCAGGACGTCATCTACCCGCCGGAACTGGTGAAGGTGCTGACCGAGCGCGAGATCGCCAACCAGGAGATCGAGACGTTCAAGAAGCAGAAGGACGCGCAGGACCAGCGCGTCGCGACCGAGGCCGCCACCGGCAAGGCCGACATGCAGAAGGACCTCGCGCG
This sequence comes from uncultured Acidobacteriota bacterium, assembly GCA_963727765.1. GTDB lineage: Bacteria > Acidobacteriota > Vicinamibacteria > Vicinamibacterales > Fen-181 > FEN-299. The sequence continues at coordinate 190,688 of CAVSGZ010000004.1, read as the reverse complement.
CTCGGAGGTCGGCATCACGATCGCCGACAACAACGCGAACGCGAAGTCGGCCGAGGGGCGCGGCCTCGCGTCGTTCACCAAGCAGACTGGCGTGGCCCAGGCCGAAGTCATCGAGGCGCAGGGGCTCGCCAAGGCCGCGGGGTTCCGCGCGCAGACCGAGGCGATCGGCGCAGCGGGGACGATGGCCGTCAACGTGGCGACGGTGCTGGCCGACAAGAAGATGCAGATCGTGCCGCAGATCCTGGTGATGGGCGGCAGCGGCGGCTCGCTCGAGGCTCTGGCCGCGACGCTCACGAAGTTCGTCGCGGGACAGCCGCAGACAGGCCTCGCGGCGCAGCCGGAGGCGGAGGAGCCGGCGCGCTGAGGCGCCTGGAGAAAATGAACGTCGAGTACCCTAAGTCGTGTGTTCATCCGGGACGCGACAACGCTACGTGATGAACTGTTGGCGTATCAGCACGAGCAACAGATCTGGGAGGTGCCGCCCGGCACGAAGAACTCTGCCGGGACGCTGGTCCTTCATCTGTGCGGCAACCTGCAGCACTACGTCGGCGCCCTGTTCGGCCGGACCGGGTATGTCAGGGATCGCGCCGCGGAGTTCAGTCGCCGAAACGTCCCTCGAGCCGACTTGCTGGCCGAGTGTGACGCGGCGCTGGAGGCCATCCACCGCGGCTTTGCGGCGCTCAGCGACGACGACCTGGCGAAGCCGTTTCCCGACCAGCTCGGGGGCGCCCAGCTTCCGACCGGTCTGGCCCTGCTTCACATGGCCACGCACCTGGCGTACCATCTCGGCCAGATCGACTACCACCGTCGTCTCGTCACGGGGCAGTTCGGCGAGGTCAAGGCGCTGGCGATTCCGAAATAGGGCGGACGGCGGCCGGCTGGCGCCGATCACGTCGTCCTGTCGCCGCTGGTCGAAGTCGCTGCGGTCAGGAAGTCCGCGATCTGCGCCGAGGTCACGTTGCCGACCAGCAGGCGGCCGCCGGCCTCCAGGACCGGTACGCTGCGCAGTCCCTTGGCGCGGATGAGGTCCGGTCGGAAGGTGACGTCCACCTCGTGGACTTCGAACCGGTAGGCCCGCTGCAACTCTGTCAACCGTCGCCTGATAATCGGACAAAACGGACACACGTTGGCCGTGTACAACGTTACCGGCGGCAGCGCTGTCGGCGTCGGCGCGGAACCGGGTGCCGTATCGGCGACCGACCCGTAACCGATCCACCGCGAGAAGTACGGGAACCACCGGATGTAGACAATCTGCCCGACGATCCCGACGACGAGGACCACCACGCCGGCCGCCAGGCCCACCCGAAGCCCGAAGACCAGCGCCATCAGTGGCAACCCGAGCCACGTCAACCAGACTGCGGCGAGATGACAGCGTTGTTCCATGCTTGTCTCCGGGGCCCCGCCCCACGGCCACAGCGTAAGCCACCGCGAGCGCGGGCGCAACGCTCGCTCGAGACTGCCAGGAGCGGTCTAGCGGACTGCGGTGTCCGCGCCGCCAAGCGCGTCGGCCAGCGCCGCGTCGAGTGTCGGGAAGGCGAACGAAAATGACAGCCGCTCGAGCGCGGCCGGGACGACCCGCTGGCTGGCCAGCATGACCTCTGCGGCCTGGCCGAAGATCACGCGCAGCGCGAGTGCCGGCGTCGGCAGGATGGCCGGCCGGCGGAGCGCGCGTCCGAGCGCCCGGGCGAAGTCGCGGCTGGTGACCGGCTCCGGCCCGACACCGTTGACCGGGCCCCGCATCCGGTCGTCGGTCAGCGCCGCGACGACGATGGCGACGAGATCGTGCAGATGGATCCAGGGCAGGTACTGCCGGCCGGATCCAATCGGGCCGCCGACGCCCAGCCTGAACGGCGGCAGCATCTGCGCGAGCGCGCCGCCGTCGCGGCCGAGGACCACGCCAGTCCGCAGCAGGACGACGCGAACGCCGAGCGCCTCGGCTTTGCGGGCTTCATCCTCCCAGTCCCGGCAGAGATCGGCAAGGAAGCCGCTTCCCCGCGTGGAGTCCTCCGTGAGGATCTCGTCCCGGCGATCGCCGTAGTAGCCGACCGCGCTGCCCGAGACGAGCACGCGCGGACGCGTGCGCGCCGCCTCGAGCGCCCGCACGAGTGCGGCCGTGAGGCCCACGCGGCTCCCGCGCAGCGTGGCGCGCCGCGCGGCGGTCCAACGACGTCCCAGAAGCGGCTCGCCGGCCAGGTTGACGACCGCGTCGCAGCGTTCGAGGGCGGCCGTCATTCCCGCGAGGCCGGAGGCCGCCGTCACCGTTTCGATGTCGGCGCCGAGCCTGGCGCGGGCGTCGGACCGGGCCCAGGCGACCACCGTGTGGCCGCCCCGCTGGAGCGCGGGCACGAGCGCCCGCCCGATGAAGCCGGTGGCGCCGGTGACACACACGTGCATGACAGTCTCCTTCCGGGGGCGGCGCCCGCCGCCGGTCACGTGTTCCAGTTGTAGCAAGCCCGTCCGATATTGTCAACTGCTTGTCCATGACAACTCATTGACAACGCGCCGCACGCGCGCTACGATCCGGAGCGATGATGACCATTTGTCTTCGCACCATCGTCGGCGCCGTCAGCTTCGTCGCGCTCGACGGTCTCTGGCTCGGCCTGGTTATGAAGGGCTTCTACCGCGACCAGCTCGCGCCGATCGCGCGCCTGGCCGACGGCGGCTTCGCGCCCAACTGGCCGGCGGCGATCGTGGTCTACGTGCTGCTCGGCGCGGGCATCGCCCTCTTGGTGGCGCCGCGGGCGTCGGGCCTGGCCTCGGCTGCCGGGTACGGCGCCCTGCTCGGCCTGGTGGTCTACGGCGTGTACGACTTCACCAACTTCTCGACGCTCCGGCAGTATCCGTTCCCTCTCGCGCTCGTTGACATGGCGTGGGGCGTGACGGCTTCGGCCGTCGCCGCCGTCGTCGTCCGGGTGGTGGCGCGATGAAGGGGACGCCGGCCCGTCCCGCAGCGGCCCGATACCCAATCCGCGCGGTGTCTCGCCTGACCGGGATCGGCATCGACACACTCCGGGCGTGGGAGCGGCGCTACGGCGCCGTGACGCCCGCGCGCGACGATCGCGGCCGCCTCTACTCGGACGCCGACGTCGCCCGCCTGCGACTCCTCCAGCGCGCGGTGGCCGCCGGCCACGCCGTCGGCCGCGTCGCCGCGCTGAGCGATGGCGAGCTACGACGCCTGACGGCTGCCCATCACACCACCGCGCCGGCGGTCCCGCAGACCGCAGGCGCCCTGCTCGATGCGAGCGCGTTCGGGGCCGCTCTTCTCCGGCTCGACGGTGTCGCCGTCGACCGGGAGTTCTCCCGGCTGGCCGCCGTCCTCCCCCCGCTCCATCTCGTGCGCGACGTGGTCATGCCGGCGCTGCGCCGTGTCGGAGATCGTTGGAACGGGCATCGGGGCGCCATCGCGCACGAGCATCTGGTGTCGGCGGCCATGCGGCACCTGCTCGGCTCGTTCCTGCGCCTTCACGCGCGCGAGGACTCTTCCGTCCGCCTGCTGTTCGCGACCCCCGCCGGCGAGCGCCACGAGATCGGCATCCTCGGCGGGGCGATGCTGGCGGCAACGGCAGGCCTGAGCGTCTCTTACCTCGGCCCGGATCTGCCGGCCGGTGAAATCGTGGAAGCCGTGAAGGCGGCCCCGGCGCGCGTGCTGGTGCTCGGCGTCACGGTGAGCGACAACAAACGCCGCGTCGCCCGCGAGCTGCGCGCCATCATCCGCGGCCTCCCGGCCGGCGTGGAGTTCTGGGCCGGCGGCGCGGGCGCGGAGGCCCATCTCGACCTGTTGAGCACCCGAGGCCTCGTGTTCATGGATTTCGACGACTACCAGCAACAGCTCGACCGCCTCGGCGGACGGGCGAACTAAGAGGTCAGCTCATGCCCCCTCTCAACTCACTGTTCGAATCGCTTTCGTCGTGGATGCTTTCCGCGTCGGCCGCGCGCGGGGCGGCCTTCGCGCTGGTGCTGGTCGCAGCCACGGTCCAGGCCGCCACGACTCCGGAACCGCTGCGCGTCGGCCAGGCGCTGCCTCGCCTCGACGGCGAGTTCCTGACCGGACGCCAAGCGGCGCTGCCCGCGGCGTCTTCCGGCAAAGTGGCGCTCGTCATGATCGGCTTCACCTACCAGTCCCGCTTCCCGGTAGAGGCCTGGGGCGGGTGGTTCCGCAAGGCCACGGCCGGGAACCCGACCGTTACCTCCTTCGAGGTGCCGATGATTGGTGGCCTGGCGAAGCTCGGGAAGTGGTTTATCGACAGCGGCATGCGCAAGGGGACGCCCGCTGAGCTGCACGAGAACGTCGTCACCGTCTACTCGGGGTCGGGCGACTGGAAGAGGCGGCTGGGCGTCTTTGCCGCGAACGAGAATGACGCGTTCCTGGTGCTCATCGACCAGAAGGGCGTCGTGCGCTGGCTCCATCACGGCGCGTTCGACGAGGCTCGGGCCGAGGAGGTGACGCGCGTCGTCGCCTCGCTCGGCACCCGCGACGCGACATCAACGGGACCGGCCCGCGAGCCATGACGCTCTGGACGACGGCCGCCGTCGGTTTCTGCGCGGCGCTCACCGCCATGACGGTCGTCTGGGCGGTCAGCCTCCGCCTGCGCGACGCCAGCATTGTCGACATCTGCTGGGGTCCCGGCTTCGCGGTGCTGGCGTGGGTCTACGCCCTGCTGCCGGGCGCGGCGGGGACGCGGCCCGTGGCGATGGCCGTCCTGGTCACCGCGTGGGGAGCGCGGCTGGCCGTCCACATTTTCCGGCGGAACCGGGGCGCGGGAGAGGATCCGCGCTACCGGGCGATTCGCACCGCGCACGGGCACGCGTTCTGGTGGCGGAGCCTCTTCATCGTCTTCTGGCTGCAGGCCGCGATCCTGTGGTTCGTCGCGTTGCCGCTGCTCATCGCCGCGCGAAGTCCGCAGCCTGCGCAGGTGACCGTCACCGATGTCGCCGGCCTGCTTCTCTTCATCGTGGGGTTGGCCTTCGAAGCCGTCGGCGACCACCAGCTCCGGCGCTTCAAGTCGGTTCCGGCCAACCGGGGAAAGGTGCTGGACACCGGACTCTGGCGTTACACGCGCCACCCTAACTACTTTGGCGACGCGGTCCTCTGGTGGGGCCTGTACCTGGTCGCGGTCTCGGCGAGCGGAGGCTGGATGACCATCGCCAGCCCCGCGCTGATGACCTTCCTCCTGCTCCGCGTCTCCGGCGTCACGCTGCTCGAGCGCGGCCTGACGGCCTCGAAGCCGGGTTACGCCGACTACGTCGCCCGAACGTCCGCCTTCTTCCCCTGGTTCCCCCGCCGGCGGGGCTGCCTTCGACTTCGCTCAGGCCAGGGAAGCCCCGCCCTACAACCGGGCACTCGCCCGCCGCCTCATAGAGGTATCATCTGACGATGTGCGATTGCCGCTCGGCGACGCGGTTATGGAAGGGATACTCCTCATGTTTCGCAACCTCGCGCTCGTGCTCGCCGGCGCCCTCGTCGTTGGCGCCGTGTCCGTCTCCACATGGTCGGCAGGTCCCATGACAACCATGCAGAAACCGTCATCGGCGGCGACCGAGAGCAACCCGCTCATGTCGCCGAGCCCGCTGCCGTTCGGCGCGCCGCAGTTCGACAAGATCAAGGACGCCCACTTCAAGCCCGCGTTCGAGGCGGGCATGAAGGCCCAGATTGCCGAAATCGCGGCCATCGCCGGCAGCCCCGCGCCGCCGACGTTCGACAACACGCTGGTCGCGCTCGAGAAGAGCGGCCAGCTGCTGACGCGCGTGCAGCTCATCTTCAACGGCCTCACCGGAGCCAACACGGACCCGACGCTGCAGGCCCTCCAGGAAGAGGTGGCGCCGAAACTGGCCGCGCACCAGGACGCGATCTTCCTGAACGACAAGCTGTTCAAGCGGATCGCGGCTGTCTACGAGAAGCGCGCCTCGCTCAAGCTCGACCCGCAGTCGCTCCGCCTGGTCGAGTACCTACTACGAGCACTTCGTGCACGCCGGCGCCAGGCTGTCGGACGCCGACAAGGCCAAGCTCAAGGAGTTCAACAAGGAAGAGGCCTCGCTCGAGGCGAAGTTCATGAACCAGCTGCTGGCGGCCACCAAGGCGGGCGCCCTGGTGACCTCCACGGAGGCCGACCTGGCCGGGCTGTCGAAGGACGATCTGCAGGGCGCGGCGCTCGCCGCCAAGGGGCGGGGCTTCGACGGCCGCTGGCTGATCCCGCTGCAGAACACGACGCAGCAGCCGCTCGAGGCGTCGCTCACCAACCGCGCCACGCGCGAGAAGCTGTTCACCGCGTCATGGACGCGCACCGAGCACGGCGACGCCAGCGACACGCGCGACACGATCGCCAAGCTGGCCGCCCTGCGCGCGAAGCGCGCGGCGCTGCTGGGCTTCGCGAACCACGCCGCCTGGTCGCTCGAGCTGCAGATGGCGAAGACGCCGGCCGCCGTCGAGCAGTTCGTCGGCCGCCTGGTCCCGCCATCGGTCGCCAACGCGAAGCGGGAGGCCGCCGACATCCAGGCGCTCATCGACCAGCAGCACGGCGGCTTCACGCTCGCCCCGTGGGACTGGGATTTCTACGCCGAGCAGGTGCGCAAGGCCAAGTACGACCTGAACAGCGCGGAGCTGGCCCCCTACTTCGAGCTCAACCGCGTCCTCCAGGACGGCGTGTTCTACGCGGCGCACGAGCTCTACGGCATCACCTTCAAGGAGCGGCACGACATCCCGGTCTACCAGCCCGACGTCCGCGTGTTCGAGGTCTTCGACTACGACGGCAAGCCGCTGGCGCTCTGGTACTGCGACTACTTCAAGCGCGACAACAAGAACGGCGGCGCGTGGATGGACAACTTCACGCAGCAGTCGCGGCTGCTCGGCGGCCGCCCGGTCGTCTACAACGTCGCCAACTTCTCCAAGCCGGCGCCGGGCCAGCCCGCGCTTCTCAGCTACGACGACGTGACGACGATGTTCCACGAGTTCGGCCACGGGCTGCACGGGATGTTCGCCAACTCGACCTACCCGACGCTGTCGGGCGCGAACGTCGCCCGCGACTTCGTCGAGCTGCCCTCGCAGATCAACGAGCACTGGGCGCTCTACCCGAAGGTGCTCTCGCACTTCGCCATCCACTACAAGACCGGCCAGCCGATGCCGCAGGCGCTGGCCGACAAGATCCGGAACGCGGAGACGTTCAACCAGGGCTACGCGCTGACCGAGGTCCTGGGTGCGGCCGAGCTCGACATGATCTGGCACACGCTGCCGGCCACCGCGCCGGTGCAGAACCCGGACGCGTTCGAAAGAGCCGCGCTCGCGAAGGCGGGCGTTGACTTCGCGCCGGTGCCGCCGCGCTACCGCTCGAGCTACTTCCTGCACATCTGGGCGAATGGGTACGACGCCGGCTACTACGCCTACCTGTGGGCCGAGATGCTCGACAACGACGCGTTCGAGTGGTTCATCGAGAACGGCGGCCTGACGCGCGCCAACGGCGACCGGTTCCGCCAGATGGTCCTCTCGCGCGGCAACGTGGGCGATTTCGCCAAGCTGTATCGGGACTTCCGCGGGAAGGATCCGAGCATCGAGTGGATGCTGAAACGGCGGGGGATCGTGGCGGCGAAGTAGGGGTCAGCCGGCAGCTGGCAGCGGATCACGGTCAGTTGACGGGACACCGCGCAGCTGGCAGCGGATCGGAAAGTCCGCTGCCGGCTGTTCTGGTCCCCGTCCTTGGGCCGTGATCCGCTGCCAGCTTACCGCACCGCCCTCCTGAGCGCGTTGACCTTGTCGGTCCGCTCCCAGGTCAGGTCGGGGTCGTTCTTGCCGAAGTGGCCGTAGTTGGTCGTCTTGCCGTAGATCGGCCGCAGCAGGTCGAGCTGCTTGATGATGCTCGCCGGCTTGAAGCTGAACACCTCGCACACGGCGCGTTCGATCGCTTCGTCGGTCAGCCCCGGCAGCGCGGTCCCGAACGTGTTGACGCAGACGCTGACCGGGTCGGGATAGCCAATGGCGTAAGCCAGCTGGATCTCGGCGCTGGTGGCCAGGCCCGCTGCCACGATGTTCTTGGCGACGTAGCGCCCCATGTAGGCGCCGCTGCGATCCACCTTGCTCGGGTCCTTGCCCGAGAAGGCGCCGCCGCCGTGCCGGCCCATGCCGCCGTAGCTGTCGACAATGATCTTCCGGCCCGTGAGGCCGGTGTCCCCCTGCGGCCCGCCGACGACGAAGCGGCCCGTCGGATTGATGAGCATCTTCGTCTTGCGCGTGATCAGGTGCGCCGGCAGCGTCGGCGTGACGATCTCCTCGATGCAGAAGTTCCGGATGGTGCGGTGGCTCGCGCTGGCCGCGTGCTGCGTCGAGATCACGACGCTCGTGATCTCCACCGGCTGGTCGTTCTCGTAGCGGACCGACACCTGGCTCTTGGCGTCCGGGCGCAGCCAGCTCACCTTGCCGGTCTTGCGCACGCGGGTCAGCTCGGCGCCGAGCTGGTGGGCGTACATAATCGGCGCCGGCATCAGTTCCGGCGTCTCGTTGCAGGCGTAGCCGAACATCAGCCCCTGGTCGCCGGCCCCCTGCTCCGCCTTCTCCTTGCCCACGGCGGCCCGCGCGTCGACGCCCTGCGCGATGTCGGGCGATTGCGATGTGATCGCGTTCATGATCAGCACCTTGTCGGCGTGGAACACGTCATCGTCGTGGGTATAGCCGATCCCGCGGATCGCCTCGCGTGCGATCTCGTTGAAGTCGAGCCTGGCCTTGGTCGTGATCTCGCCGCCGATGACGACGAGGTTGCTCTTGGCGTAGGTCTCGCAGGCCACGCGGCTGTACTTGTCCTGCGCGAGGCAGGCGTCGAGCACGGCGTCGGAAATCGTGTCGCACACCTTGTCGGGGTGGCCCTCGCCAACCGACTCGGACGAGAAGATGTAGTTCTTGCTCATGTCTCTGCTGGTGCTCCGTCGTTAATGTCTGGGCTGACAGGCCTAAACATGAAATGTTACCCGAAGGAAGGGCTGGAGGCCAATGCGATAGACTGCGGCTGACGGTTGACGGCTGACGGCGTGAGGACGAAGACGATGCTCAGGAATCTCGAGATCAAGGTCGAGGTGGAATCGCTCGTGCCCTACCGTCGGCGACTGGCCGGGCTCGCCGGCTGCGAGCGGGCGGCCGTCTTGCGGCAGGCCGACCACTACTTCCGCGTGGCGCGCGGCTACCTCAAGCTCCGCGTGGTCCACGGCGGCACGAGCGAGCTGATCTTCTACGAGCGGCCGAAACGGCAAGGAGCACGGGAGAGCCGATATCTGAAATGGACGGTCGATGCTCCCCGGCGTGTCCAGGCCCAAGGCCCAGGCTCGGAGGCTCAGGCCTCAGGGCTCAAGGCTCAAGCCCCTCGAGACGTCGACGCTGTCCTCGAGATTCTGTCCGCCGCGTTCGGCGTCGAGACGGTGGTCCGCAAGACACGCGAGGTCTACCTGGTCGACGGCGCGCGGATCCACCTGGACCGCGTCGCCGGCCTCGGCACCTTCATCGAGATCGAAGTGATGACGGAGCGCGCGGGCCGGCGCTCGGCCCGGCTGATGCGCGACCTGCGCGAGCGCCTGCAGTTGCCGGAGACCTCCACGCCGGGGTCGTACAGAGACCTGCTTCGCCGAAGCGGGCACACATCTTGCGATTGTGCGATCTTGCGAAGTACGGCCCTGAGCCCTGAGTCCTGAGCCTTCCTACGCCCCCACCGCCAGGTAGGTGTAGCCCTCGAGCGCCTCCTCGTAGCGCTTCATGAAGCGCCCCGACTCGGCCATCGTGATGCGCTTCTCGCGCAGGGCGGCCTCGACCGACCGGCGCACGCGCGCGACGAGGTCCCCCTTGTCGTACTGCACGTAGGAGAGCACCTCGGACACCGAGTCGCCCTTCACCACCTTCTCGACCGTGTAGTCGTCGCCGTCCACCTTCACGTGCACCGCGTCGGTGTCGCCGAACAGGTTGTGGAGATCGCCGAGGATCTCCTGGTAGGCGCCCACGAGGAAGGTCGCCACCAGGTACTCGCCGCCGTTCGGGCTGTGCAGCTCGAGGAACCCCTTCACGTCGCGCAAGTCGATGAACTGGTCGATCTTCCCGTCGCTGTCGCACGTCAGGTCGGCGATGATCCCGCGGCGAAGCGGCTGCTGATTGAGGCGGTGGATCGGGATGGTCGGAAACAGCTGCTTGACCGCCCAGTGGTCGGGCATCGACTGGAAGAGGGAGAAGTTGCAGTAGTAGGTGTCGCTCAGCTGCCGCTCGAGCCCCTCGAGCTCGTCGGGCACGTAGTCGAGGTCGCGGACGATCTTGAGCAGTTTCTCGCACGTCGCCCAGAACATCTGCTCCACCTTGGCGCGCGCGTTGAGGTCGATCACGCCGAGGTTGAAGGCCGTGATCGCGTCCTCCTTGATCTGGAGCACGTCGTGGTAGGCCTCCTGGAAGTTCTTCCGCGACACGCCGCTGTAGGCCTCCCACAGGCTGTGGAGCACCTGGTGGTCGCCCTTGGTCGGCGCCTCGGGCGCACGGCCGACGAGGATCTCGTTGGTCGCCAGCACGTTGTAGACGAGCACCGAGTGGTGCGCGACCAGCGCGCGGCCCGACTCGGTCACCAGGTCCGGGTGGGGCACGCCGGTCGCGTTGCACGCCTCGGCCATCTGGCTGACGATGTCGGCGGCGTATTCCTGGAGCGTGTAGTTGACCGACGAGTGGAAGTTGGTCTGGCTGCCGTCGTAATCGACGCCGAGGCCGCCGCCGCAGTCGAGATAGTGCATGTTGGCGCCGAGGCGGTAGAGCTCGCAGTAGATGCGGCTCGACTCGCGCAGGGCGTCCTTCACGGCCCGGATGTTGGTGATCTGCGACCCGATGTGGAAGTGCAGGAGCTGCAGGCAGTCGAGCATCCCGACGTCGCGCAGGTGGTCCACCGTCGCCACGATCTCGGCCGTCGTCAGGCCGAACTTGGACCGGTCGCCGGTCGACTCCACCCACTTGCCGGCGCCCTTGGTGGTCAGGCGCGCGCGGACGCCGATCACCGGCCGCAGATCCAGTTCGGCGGCGGCCGCGAGGATCGTGTCGAGCTCGCCCATCCGGTCGATCGTGATGACGACCCGCCGCCCCAGCTTCTGCGCGAGCAGCGCCGTCTCGATGAAGGCGCGGTCCTTGTAGCCGTTGCAGAGGATGAGCGCCTCGGGGTTCTCCTGCAGCGCGAGCGCCACCAGCAGTTCGGGCTTCGACCCGGCCTCGATGCCGAGGTTGAACTGGCGGCCGTGCTCCATCAGTTCCTCGACGACGTGGCGCTGCTGGTTGACCTTGATCGGGTAGACGCCGCGGAAGATCCCCTTGTAGTCGTTCTCGAGGATCGCCTGCTGGAAGGCGCCGAACAACTGCTGGAGCCGCACGCGCAGGACGTCGGAAAACCGGATCAGGATCGGGAGGTTGAGGCCGCGGCTCTGGAGATCGTCGACCAGCTCCTTCAGATCGATCTTCAGCGTCCCCGGCCCCGCGGGCGTCACTTCCACGTTGCCGGCGTCATTGACCGAGAAGAAGTCCTTGCCCCACCCACCGATGTTGTACAACTCCATCGAGTCCTGGACGGTCCACGCCCTGAGTTCAGTCTGCAACGTCTTTCTCCCTCGCGGCTCGCCGCGTCCCGAGTGGTCGCGACTGAGTTTACAGCGTCGCGGGCGGCGTGAAAAGAAAAGAGCAGTAACATATTTCAGAAGCAAGGAGCACGACGTTGGCAAACAAGCGAATTGGGGTCCTGACGAGCGGCGGCGATGCGTCGGGAATGAACGCGGCCATCCGCGCAGTGGTGCGGACGGCGCTCGACCACGGGTTCGAAGTCTACGGGATCCACGAAGGGTTCAACGGCCTGATCGAGGGGCGCGACCCCGTCCGCCAGATGTCGTGGAACTCGGTCGGCGGCATCATCCACCGCGGCGGCACGATCATCGGCACCGCGCGGTCCGAGAGGTTCAGGGCGCGCGAGGGCCGTCTGGCCGTCGCGCGCACGCTCCTCGAGGCCGGGATCGACCACCTCGTCGTCATCGGCGGCGATGGCAGCCTCGCCGGTGCCGACGTGCTCCGCCGCGAGTGGCCTGACCTGCTCGACGAGCTGGTCGCCGGCCTCGCGGTGCCGCTCGACACCGCGCTTCGCCACCCGCGCCTGACCGTCGTCGGCCTGGTCGGCTCGATCGACAACGACGCCTACGGCACCGACATGACCATCGGTGCCGACACGGCGCTGCACCGGATCACCGAGGCGATCGACGCCATCTCCAGCACGGCCTCGAGCCACCGGCGCACGTTCGTCGTCGAGGTGATGGGTCGGCACTGCGGCTACCTGGCGCTGATGGGCGCGCTGGCGACGGGCGCCGACTGGGTGTTCCTCCCCGAGCAGCCGCCGGAGTCGGACTACTGGGAGAGCGAGATGGTGGCGGCGCTCAATGCCGGCCGCGAGGCCGGCCGGCGCGACGCGATTGTCGTGCTGTCGGAGGGCGCCACCGACCGGCTGGGGCGCCCGATCACGACCGAGCGGCTGCAGCAGGTGCTCGAGGCGGGGCTCAGCGAGGCCGTCCGAATCACCGTGCTCGGCCACGTCCAGCGGGGCGGCGCGCCCAGCGCCTACGACCGCAACCTCGGCACGATCGTCGGCCACGAGGCGGTCGAGGCGCTCTGCTCGGGAGCAGCCGACCAGGAGTCGGTGGCCATCGGCGTTCGGGGCAACCGCGTCGTCCGGATCCCGCTGACCGAGTGCGTGGCGAAGACGCGCGAGATCAACGCGGCGCTCGAGGCGCACGAGGTACTCGCGCGCCTTCGAGCTGCGCGGCAACGGCTTCATCACCGCCGCCAACACGCTCCAGACGCTGCTGCGCGCGCTGCCCCATCCGCCCCAGCCCGGCCAGCGCCGGCTCCGACTGGGCGTCCTGAACGTGGGCGCGCCGGCCCCCGGCATGAACACCGCGGTCCGCGCGGCCGTCCGCATCGCGATCGACCAGGGCCACGAGGTCCTCGGCGTCCGCCGCGGCTTCCAGGGGCTCATCGACGACGACATCCAGCAGATGGCGTGGATGAGCGTGAACGGCTGGGCGCCGCTCGGCGGGTCGGAACTCGGGACCAACCGCGTCGTCCCGAACGGCCCCGACCTCTACGCGATCGCCAAGACGATCGAGCGGCGGGGGCTCGAAGGGCTGCTCATCATCGGCGGCTGGGAGGGGTACCAGGGCGCGTACCACCTCCACCAGGAGCGGACCAACTTCCCCGCGTTCGGGATTCCGATGGTGTGCCTGCCGGCGACGATCGACAACAACCTGCCGGGCACCGAGCTGAGCATCGGCGCCGACACGGCGCTCAACAGCATCGTCACCGTCGTCGACAAGATCAAGCAGTCGGCCGTCGCCGAGCGGCGCTGCTACATCGTCGAGGTGATGGGCCGGCGGTGCGGCTACCTGGCGCTCATGAGCGGCCTTGCCACCGGCGCCGAGCGCGTCTACCTGCACGAGGAAGGGGTCACCCTCAAGTCGATGAAGGAGGACCTCGACGTGCTCGTCCGCGGGTTCCGCGAGGGGAAGCGGCTCGGCCTCATCATCCGCAACGAGGACGCGAACCCGACCTACAACACGATCTTCATGCGGGCGCTGTTCGAGGAGGAGAGCGGCGGGGCGTTCGCCGTGCGCGAGAGCATCCTCGGCCACCTGCAGCAGGGCGGCGACCCCTCGCCCTTCGATCGGATCCAGGCGACCAAGCTGGCGCGCCGGTCGGTGGGCTACCTGATCGAGCAGGCCGCGGAGGAACGGCCGTCCGCCTCGTTCATCGGGATGATGGGCGGCCACGTCCACTTCCACCCGCTCGAAGACCTGCCGCGGATGATGGACGAGGCGAATCGCCGGCCGAAGGCGCAGTGGTGGCTCGGTCTGCGGGAGATCAACGACGCGCTGGCCCGCTCGGCGCCGGCCACGCCCGCCGCGTAGAAATCACTCCGGGAGTAATTTCCGCCCCCGGAAATTACTCCCGGAGTGATATCAGCGTTCCCCCTCATTTTCCCGGCTTGTATTCCCGCTCGATGTGTCCAGTGAGCTGGTCGCGATAGAAGTAGACCTCGCGCAGGTCGCCGGAGGCATACCGGGCCGCCTGGTCGCCGAAGTGCGGCGACTTCGGGTCGCCGCTCTCGCCGCCGGCCGACACCGCCCGCGCACGCACGCGGTCGCCGAACTCCACCACCGCCACGAAGCTGTTGCCGCTGGTCCCGTACATCTTCTTCGTGTTCGGGTAGGTCCGCGCGCCGAATGACGCCAGCGACCCCCACCGCGCCGACGCGAAGGGGACCGGGATGCTCGGCGCCGCATCGTCGAACCGCTGGACGATGTCGCCGGTGAGGCGCTGGTAGCGGTTGATGTCGCCCCACGGCGTCCGCCAGGTGCCGAAGTCGGCCGCCAGGCGATCGCACGCGGCCGCCAGCGACTCCACTAGCGGCTGCCCCGCGGCGGCCGTGGCAATGTAGTCGTCGGCCGAGACGCCCGACTTGCGGATCTCCGCCGCCAGGCGGCGGCCCGCGTCCTCGCCCCAGTAGACCGCCAGCGACGTGGGCACCGATGACTGACCCCACCGGTAATCCCACCCGCGAAGCACGGCGACCGCGTCCGCTGTCTTCGCCTTGAGCGGGTCGCCCGCCGGCAGACGGTCCCACGCCTTGATCAGCGCCGGGACGTCTTCAGCAAACGACGGCAGGTAGCTGTCGAACGCGGCGGCCAGCAGTCCGTCGAGCGTGAAGTCCTTTCGGCCCTCGAGCAGCCGGACGGCGTGCAGCCCGCGCGGGTTCTCGCCGCCGCTCTCCACGTAGGCCGGGAAGTCGGCCTTCTTCGGGCTGCTCGGGCCGGCGGCGGTCCACGGCCAGTTGTTGGAGTTGTAGAGCCAGCCGCTCGCCGGATTGAGCAGCTTCGGCGTCTCGTCCACCGAGAGCAGGCCGTGCCAGTCGGTCGCCGGGTCGCTGCCGTCGACCGGCTTGGTCCAGTCGAACTTCGGGTCGCGCCTCGGGATGAAGTTGGCGTGGAAATAGGCGATGTTGCCGTCGGCGTCGGCGTAGATGGTGTTGTTCGACGAGTTGGTGTGCAACTCCATCGTCTCGCGGAAAGCCTTGTAGCTGCGCGCCTTGGTTCGGACGTAGGACTGCATCAGCGCCTTGAGCGGCTCCTGCATGATGCGGAAGCTCACCCACTTGTCGCCGATCTTCCGGACGACCGGGCCGTGCTCGGTGCGGAAGACGGTGAACTGCCGGTGCGCCATCCCGGTCGCCGTCTTGTACGGGATCGTGATGACCTCGGTCCTGACCGGTCGTTCCTCGGTGCCGTAGCGGTAGTACCAGGACCCGTCCTTCTGGAGGGCCGTCTCCAGGTACTCGTCCGCGTCGTCGACGCCGCTCGAGGTGTGCATCCAGCCGATGCGGTCGTTGAACCCCTGGTAGATGAAGAACTGCCCCCACGTGATCGCGCCGTAGGCGTCGAGCCCCTCGTTGCTCACCATCTGCGCCTCGGCCCGGAAGAAGAACGAGGTGTGCGGGTTGATGAGCAGCAGGGCGTGGTGATCGACCGTGTCGGCCGGGGCGATGGCGATCCCGTTGGACCCGGTCGGCTCGGGCGGGCCGTCACCGAGGTCGTCCTCGACCTCCGCCGCCGTCTCCTCGCCGCGGCCGTAGAACGCCTCGAGCTGGTTGAGACTAACCTTCTCGATGTCGCCGCCGATGCTCCCCTCGCTGAAGCTGAGGGCCATCCACGGCTCGAAGCGCGTGATGACGCGCGGCCGGACGTTCGGGTGGGTGTAGAGGTAGTAGTTCAGGCCGTCGGCCCAGGCGTTCATGAGCGGCTTGAGCCAGGCCGGGCTCTTCTCGTACTGCGCCTTCAGGTCCGCCGGGGCGATGAACAGCTTCATCCGCAGGTCGCGGTAGATGGCCGACTCCCCTTCCGCCTCGGCCAGCCGTCCCATGGAGTTGAGGTAATTGGTCTCGACGCGGCCAAAGTCGTCCTCGGCCTGCGCGTAAATGACGCCGAAGACGGCGTCCGCGTCGGTCTTGCCGTAGACGTGCGGAATGCCCCAGCTGTCGCGGACGATCGTGACGTTCTGGGCCTGCCGCTCCCAGGACACCGCGTCCGAGTTCTGGCCCGCCTGCAGGACGAGCGCCGCGCAGACGATAATGAGGATGAGGGCGAGTTTCTTCATGGGGTCCTTTTTACCACGGGTGTGTCCCGTCGCCTCCAACCACATGATTCTACTTGACTTGAGGGTTCGGATCGGAGAAAGTGCTCGGGCGTATAGCTATGCCGACCGCGTTTGAGGCGCTTGCCGGATTGTGGATTCTGACCATGCCTACGACGGGCGTGGCGGCCATGCTGGCGACCGCCCCGGCGAACCCGGTCCCGGCCGTGGCCTCGGCCAAGGCTCCTGACTCGCCGGCGGCGCTGCTCGACCTGAGCGACGACGAGCTGCTGGCGCGAATCGAGGCCGATCCGACATCGCTCGGCTCGCTGTCGATTGGCACGCCGGGCCGCGCCTCGCTCTTCAACAGCGTGGCGCTGCCGCCCAATCCGCATTGGGAGGCCGCGCCGAACTCGGACTCCTACGCGACGTCGGAGACGATCGCCTTCCTCCAGGCCGCGATCGAGACTGTCTACCAGCTCTTCCCCGAGACGCCGCCCATCGTCATCGGCGACATCAGCGCGCCGGGCGGCGGGCACCTCAAGCGCCACCAGTCGCACCAGGGGGGCCGGGACGCCGACGTCGGGTATTACTACAAGTCGGGCAGCACGGCGTGGTTCGTGCCGGCCACGGCGGCCAATTTCGACCTGGCCCGGAACTGGGCGCTCGTGCGCGCCCTGGTGACGCGCACCGACGTGGAGATGATCCTGCTCGACATCCGGGTCCAGCGGATGCTCTACAAGTACGCGTTGAGCCTGGGCGAGGAGAAGGACTTCCTCGACCACGTGTTCCAGTGCGGCCGGGGGCTGAGAGACGCGGTCGTCCAGCACGTCGTCGGGCACCGGACGCATTTCCACGTTCGCTTCTACAACCCGGTGGCCCAGGAGCTGGGGCGGCGGGCGTATCCGCTGCTGGTCCAGGCGAACCTGATGAAACCGGCCGTCTACACCGTTTCGCACGTCGTCCGGAAGGGTCAGACGCTCGGCCAGATCGCCGCCCAATACGGCACGACGGTGCGCGCCATCATGCAGGCCAACGGCCTGCGAAGCACCGTCCTCACCGCGGGGCGCGTCTACCAGATCCCGAGGCGCGGCTCGGCCCCTCCGCAGACGCAGCCGATCGTGGTGCCGCACCGCACGCTACCCTCCACGACGCCGGCACCGCTCGCGGCCGTGGACTGGCCGACGGCGGAAGCCGCTCTACGGGCCCTCCGGGCCAGCAGGACAGGAGGAGAGGCCAGGGCTCAGGCTGCAAGGCTGAGGGCTTCAGACCGTCCGCCGCCGCTGACTCCCGTTCCCGATCCCCAATCGGCGTACCCCCCGCTACCGTGTCAGATGTCCGTGCGCCTCCTCCGAGCATGTCCTGGATGGGGATCTGCTGGGGGCACTTCGGCTCGCATTCGCCGCACCGGGCGCACTGGTCCGCGCCGTGCCCGCCGGCGCAGACGTAGAACCGGTAGACGGCCGACGCGGCCCTGCGCGTGCCGAACATGGCGCTGGTGTTGTAGGCCGAGAAGACGTCGGGGATCGACACGCCGTTCGGGCACGGCAGGCAGTAGCCGCATGTCGTGCAGTTGACGACCATCTTCGAGCGGAAGAAGTCGCGCACCTCGGCGACGAGCGACAGCTCCTCGGCGGTCATGACGCCTGCCCGCGCGGCTTCAGCGGCGGCGATGTTCCCATCGAGCTGCTCGGGGGCGTTCATCCCCGACAGCGCCATGACGACGTCCGCGTGGTCCCAAACCCAGCGCAGCGCCCAGTCGGCCGGCGACCGCTTCACCGCCGCGCGCGCCCAGATCGCCGTCACCGCCTCGGGCCCCGCGGCAGCCAGCGCCCCGCCCCGCAGCGGCTCCATCGCGAACACGCCAACGCGCCGCGCCGCCGCCCGCTGCACGCCGGCGGTCCCGGCCTGGTACTCCTCGTCCACGAAGTTGTACTGGATCTGGCAGAAGTCCCAGTCGTAACCGTCGACGATGGTCGCAAAGGCGTCGGGCGAGCCGTGGAACGAGAAGCCGACGTGGCGGATGCGCCCGTCGGCACGCGCCCGCTCGAAGGCGTCGAGGCCGCGCAGCCGCTGGACGGTCTCCCAGCGCTCGGCGCCAAGGCCGTGGAACATGTAGAAGTCGATCCACTCGGTCTCGAGTCGGCGCAGCTGCTCGTCGAGCAGCCGCTCGAAATCGGCCTCGGTCTTCATCAGCCAAGTCGGCAGCTTGGTGGCGAGCTGCACCTGCTCACGCAGGCCGCCGCGGAGCAGCCGTCCCACGAACGGCTCGCTGTTGCCGCCGTGATAGGGGTAGGCGGTGTCGAGATAGGTGACGCCGCGCGAAATCGCCGAGCGGATGAGCGGGGCGGCCCGCTCCTCGTCGATGCGGGCCGGGTCGTGGTCGATGACCGGCAGCCGCATGCAGCCGAAACCGAGAATGGGAATGCGTGTACTTGGATGCTTGGGAAGTGAACGATGCTGCACGAAGACTCCTTGAGGACGCGGCGCTGCTGGCTGTGGTCATTATACCGGCGCCCGGACGGCGCAGGGCTGAAGCCCTGCGCTATCTGATGATCCTGGGCAGCCCACACGTTCCTCCGCTCCTACTTCCCTGTCAGGAACGGCGCCTTGTTGGCGAAGATCCGGTCGATTCTCGGCTGGCCGGAGCGGGAGCGACCGGCGGATGGCCTCGACCGTATCGGCCGGCGTCATGCCGGGCCAGTCGGTCGCAAACAGCACGTGGTCGAAGCCGACGGTGCGGATTCGTTCAGCCAGCCGATCGTAGGCGTCCGGAAAGCTGCGCTGGGCGTCGGCCAGCATCCGCAGCGAGCTCCCGGGCGGAGCGGTGGCGGCGCGCTTGGGAAGCACGGTGAAGGCGAGATCGAAGAACAGGTGACGGCAGATTCCCGGCACCGCGGCGCACGTCCCCGCGAATGTCGCCATCGCCGCGTCGGTCGCCTTGTCGTACCCGCCCCAGCCACCCATGTGGGCGACGATGACCGGGTCGTCACCCGCCGCCGGCAGGAGGCGGTCCAGGAAGACGTTCGCCTCCCGCGCGCCGTAGTCGGGCGTTCGCGTGCGCACGTGAATGAGCAGCGGCAGGTGGAGCCGGTTGGCGGCCGTCAGCACGCGTCTGATGCGCGCCACGTGATCGGCGTCCGACAGATCGACGGCCGAGCTGGTGAAGTGCAGCTTCAGCCCGCGAAGCCCGATTGCGGCGCAGTGCTCGATCTCGCGCTCGGCATAGTCCTTGAGTGGGTTGACGCTGCAGAAGCCCACGAGCCGATCCGGGTGCCGCTTCACTTCCCTCGCGGTCCACTCGTTCTCGTCGGCCACCAGCTGCCGCTCGTCGGGCACCGCGATGTCGGGCGTGCCGAGCAGGTACGCACCGGACAGGACGATGCCGCGGCGGATCCCGGCCGCGTCGAGCGCGGCCACGGCATCCGCTCCGCCCAGCACGTGGCGGTCGGCCGGCTCGATCTGCTCCTTGAACTCCTGCTTGAGCCGGAGCAGCACGCTCACCGTGCGGGCGCTCTGGAGGTGCATGTGGTGGTCGGCGGCTGGGGGAACCTGCGCGGTGCGGCCGCCGCAGCCGGCGACGAGCACCGATGCCACGAGGGACAGCGTGGTCCCGGCGAGGACCAGCAGCCTTCCGCCCCCCGCCCTCCGCCTTCCGCTCTCCGTCCCCCGCCCTTTCGCTGCACTCACTGCGGATACCTCCGCAGGCGGAGCGATTCGCGCCCTCCCCGCTTCTGCGCGAGCCACCACCACCCGAGCCCGCCAAACAGGGTGTAGGTCCAATTGGGAGCGAATTGCCGACCGAACCTGCGTCTGGCTTCCTCTGGAATCTCCCGGCCAGCGGCGAGCGCGTCCGCCGCCTCGTCGAGCGCGGGCACGACCTTGGCCAGCGGGGAACGCTCGGGGGGCCTCCCCGCCAGGGCGCCCCCGGTCCCAAAGGCGAGCGCGCCAGCCCAGACGACGCCGGTCTCCAGGCAGAACTCCTGGCACACGTCGATCGCCGGCGCGCAGTGCCCCGCTTCGGGGAAGCCACACTGGACGAGCGCGGCGAGCCGAACGCGATGGCCACCTGACGCGCCGCCTGCCGCGACCTGCCGGGCCCATGTCTCCAGCAGGCGCATCACCGGCGCCGGAAGGCTGTCCACGTAGAGCGGAAACGACAGCAGGACCATGTCGGCCCACGCGACGGCGGCCAACAACTCGTCCATCTTCGCCGGCGACCTGAAGGACGGCGTGACGCGCGCCGTGCGCGTTTCCGCCCCGCGGGCCGCGAGCCGGCCCAGCATGGCCTCACCGAAGGACCGGGAGGCGCTCGCCCCCGGCTTGGGACTCCCGATGAGCAGCAGCGCGTTCATGCGGCCTCCCCGACGGCGGCCACCAGTTGCGCGGCCAGTTGCCCGGCATCCTCCTCACCCGCGAGGATCCCTGTTGCGTGCGCGGGCGTGTGGAGGTTGACGGCATTCCGGTCGGTCACACGCCGGAAGATCGCCTCGGCACGGGGGTTCGGCGCCGGCATGGTCCCCAGCGCAATCCACCGCGGGTATCGCGCGTATCGCCGCCGGTGGTGCATCTCGCCGTCGATGGTCGTGAAGTGCGGGAGGATGATGCAGATCAGGCGGTCGAGCGCGCTCTTGGCGAGCGAGCCCCACGCGCCGAATTCCACCGGCCCTACCACCGCCACGGCGTCGGCCGCCACCACCTTCGCCGCCAGCCCGCGGGCATCGTCTGCGACGACGCACTCGCCCGGGCGTGCCGTCCAGCACCCGAAGCAGCCATTGCACGGGGCAAGGTCGAGGTTGGAAAGGCGAACGCGCGTGACCGCGGCGCCACGGTCGCGGAAGGCGTCTTCGAGCGCGCCCGCCGCGCCGGCGGCGGGATGATCGGGCGAGGGCGACGCATCCAAGATCAAGGCGTTCATTGGGAGACCTTCTTCGACTTCGACTGACGGCTGACGGCCCCTCGACTGGCTCGGGGCCGCCCCGAACGGAGTCGAGGGCCGGCTGACGGCCGACGGCCGGACACTCGGCCGACAGCTGCCCGGAGCACGCGCTCGGCCAGCGGCAGAAGACCGTCGGCAGCCTGCGGCAGTTGATGGAGGGGCCCCGCCTTCCACAGCTCGGCGAGACCGTGAACGAGCGACCAGAGGCTGACGGCCACGATGACCGGGTCGCCCGCCGGCAAACGCCCGGCGCGCTGACAGGCAGCCACCGCATTTGTCAGGCGGATCCAGGTTGGCCCCGGCGCCGGTGAGGACCGACGGCGGGATTGCGGCTTCGCCGCCGCCGCGCACGGCTGAAGCCGTGCGCTATCCGCCGTTCTCGCCGCGGCGGCCTCGATGGCCGCGAAGTAGTCGGGGCGCTCCACGGCGAACTGCACGTAGGCCATCCCGATCGCCAGGAGTTCGTCGAGCGGGTCGGCGGCCGCCCGGCGCTGGCCCTCGGCCATGAGGCCGTCCAGCCGCGCGAGCCCCTCGGCCGCCACGGCGGCCACCAGTTCGTCGCGGCCGCGGAAATGATGGTAGGGCGCCGCGTGCGACACGCCGAGGGCGGCGGCCACCTCGCGCATCGACCAGCCGCCAATGCCGCGGGCCCCGATCTGGCGGAGCGCCTCGTCAACGAGCGCGCGGCGGAGGTCGCCGTGGTGGTACGGGCTCATGCCCGTAACTTTACACTGCTAAGTTGACAGTGTCAAGATATGGGACGATCGATCGACCCGTCCTCCATCCTGTCGAGAACGACCACCGTCGCATCGCCATCCTTCGTCGTTGTCGCAGCTTCGGCGGACAGGCAATCCCGACTCTTCATCGTCAGCCCCGATTGACAGGCGTCAGTCCCGATTGACGTGCGTCAGTCCCGATTACATCCCGTGACCGCGGTATACTCGCCGATCTGAGGAGATTTGCTCATGCCGATCCGCCGTTTCGTTCTCGTCACCGGGCTCGTCGTTGGCGCGCTGGCCGCCGGCGTACCGGCCCGGCAGATGCCTCCGGTCGACCACTCGTTCTTCTCGGCGATGAGGTGGCGCGAGGTCGGGCCGCATCGCGCGAGCCGAACGGTCGCCGCCGCCGGCCACCGCAGCCAGCCCTACACGTTCTACATGGCCCCGGTGAACGGCGGCGTCTGGAAGACGACCGACGCCGGGCGCACGTGGACGCCGACGTTCGACGACCAGCCGACCGGCTCAATCGGCTCGCTCGCCGTCGCCCCGTCGGACCCGAACGTCGTCTACGCCGGCAGCGGCGAGGGACTGCACCGCCCCGACCTCTCGACCGGTGACGGCCTCTACAAGTCCACCGACGCCGGCCGGACCTGGACGCACCTCGGCCTGCGCGACGCGCAGCAGATCCCGCGCATCGACGTCGATCCGCGAGACGCCAACCGCGTCTTCGTCGCCGCCCTCGGCCACCCGTACGGCCCGAACGCCGAGCGCGGCATCTTCCGCTCGACCGACGGCGGCCGATCGTTCCAGAAGGTCCTCTACAAGAACGAGAACGTCGGGGGCAACGACGTGGACATCGACCCGGTCAACCCCGACGTCGTCTACGCGACGCTGTGGGAGGAACGGCAGGGACCGTGGGAAAACGCCGCGTGGGCCGGCACCGGCGGCGGCATCTTCAAGTCGACCGACGGCGGCACGACATGGGCGCAGTTGACCAAGGGGCTGCCGCCCGTGGTGCAGGCGAACATGGCGATCTCCACGTCCAATCCCAAGCGGCTCTACGCCACGGTCGCGTTCGCGAACGAGCCCGGCTCCAGCTCGAACCGGGGCAGCACCGGCATCTTCCGAAGCGACGACGCGGGCGAGACGTGGACGCGCATCACGACCGACTCGCGGCCGGCCGGACGAATCGGCGGGGGCGATCTGCCGATGCCGCTGCCCGACCCGAAGAACCCCGACCGCATCGTCATCGCCAGCACCGTCTCGTGGGTGTCGACCGACGGCGGGAAGACCTGGGCGCCGTTCAAGGGGGCGCCGGGCGGCGAGGACTTCCAGAACGGCTGGATCAACCCGGACAACCCCGACATCATGCTCCTCACCGTCGACCAGGGCGCCGTTGTCACGCTCAACGGGGGCGAGACGTGGAGCTCCTGGTACAACCAGCCGACGGCGCAGCTCTACCACGTCGCCGCCGACAACGCGTTCCCCTACCGCCTCTGCAGCGGGCAGCAGGAGAACGGCTCGGTCTGCATCTCGAGCCGCGGCAACTACGGCGCCATCTCCGATCGAGACTGGCTGCCCGTCGGCGTGGACGAATACGGATACGTCGCGCCCGACCCGCTCGACCCCGACATCGTCTACGGCGGGCGCAGCGTGACGCGGTTCGACCGCCGCACGGGCCAGACCTCGACCGTCGGCCCGGTGGCGGGGCGCGGCGGCCAGGGGACGTTCCGCTCCGTGCGGACGATGCCGGTGGTCTTCTCCGACGTGGACAAGCGCACGCTCTTCTTTGCCAACAACGTGCTGTGGAAGACGATTGACGGCGGCGCGCACTGGACACAGATCAGCGGCGACCTCACGCGCAAGACGTGGGAGATCCCGGCGAGCGTGGGCAAGTACGCGGGCGATTCTGCCGCGAAGCCGCAGCAGCGCGGCGTGATCTACACCGTGGCGCCGTCGCGCCAGGACATGCTGCACGTCTGGGCCGGCACCGACGACGGGGCGATCCAGGTGACGGCGGATGCCGGGAAGACGTGGAAGGACGTGACGCCGCCCGGCCTTGCCGCCTGGGCGAAGGTGTCGATGATCGACGCCGGCCGGTTCAGCCCGCTCACCGCCTATGCGGCCATCAACACGATCCGCCTCGACGACATGCGGCCGCACATCTACAAGACGCACGACGGCGGCAGGACGTGGGCCGAGATCGTCGCCGGGATCCCGAACGGCGAGACGGTGAACGTCGTCCGGGAAGACCCGGGGCGCGAGGGATTGCTCTACGCGGGCACGGAGCGGTCGGTGTACGTGTCGTTCGACGACGGGGCCAGCTGGCAGTCGCTGCGCCTGAACCTGCCGGCCTCTTCGATCCGCGACCTGATCGTGAAAGACGACGACCTGGTGGTGGCCACCCACGGCCGCGGGTTCTGGATCCTCGACGACATCACGCCGCTGCGCCAGGCGAGCGCGGCGTCAGCGGGCGGCGACGCCTTCCTCTTCAAGCCGGCGACGGCGTGGCGGGTCCGGTGGGACGTGAGCACCGACATGCCGTGGCCCAAGGAAGAGCCGACGGGCAAGAACCCTCCCGAAGGCGCCATCATCGACTACCAGTTGAGGGCGGCGGCAAGTGGCGCGGTGACGCTCGAGATCCTGGAGCAGGGCGGGCGGCTCGTGCGCCGCTACTCGAGCACCGACCCGGTGACGCAGGTCCCGGCGCCGGCGGAGGCGCCGGTGCCCGTCTACTGGTACCGTCCGCCGCAGTCGCTGTCAACGGCGCCCGGGATGCACCGGTTCATGTGGGACGTGCACTACCAGCCTCTGCCGGCCAGCGGGGGCGGCGGCGGACGGGGCGGCCTGTCGATCGCGGCCATCCCACACGACACCGGCCCGTCTCCAACAACACCGTGGGTCGCGCCCGGCACGTATACCGTGAAGCTCACGGTGAACGGCAAGAGCTACACGCAGCCGATCACGGTCAGGCAGGATCCGCGCGTGAAGACGCCGGCGCCGGTCATGCAGCAGGTCTACTCCCTGACCCGGGCGATGTACTTCGGCGCGGCGGACGCGCAGCAGGCCGCGGCGACGCTGGCGGCGATGCGCGGGCAGGCGAAGGAGATCGCGGCGAGGGCGACGGGGCCTGCCAGCGCGGCTTTGGCGGCGTTCGAAAAGAAGGCGGCCGCGCTCGAGGGACAGCGGCCTGCAGGCGGTGGCATGCGCGGCGGCGGAGGCGGTGGACAGCGAGGAGGAGCGGCGGCGCCCGCGACTCCGCCGGACACGCTCTGGGCCGTCGCCACGCTGCTTGGCGGCCAGATGAACTCGATGCAGGCGGCGGATGTGGCGCCAACGGGCGCGACGCTGGCGAACGTCACGTCGGCCCAGGCGGCGGCAGTCCGCGTCATGGCGAAGTGGAACGAGCTGAAGACGGTGGACGTCCCGGCGCTCAACGCGACGCTCAAGGCGGCGGGGTTGGGGACGGTGACAGGGCAGTAGTCGGCGGCAGGGCGCAGGCCTTCCGGCCTGCGCTATCTGGAACCTGGAGGCGGATAGCGCAGTGCTTTAGCCCTGCGCCGCGGAGGCCTAAGCCGTGAGACGAATATCGTGTGCCGCGCTGATCATTGTTGCCGTCGGCTGGGTGGCGGCGTCGGCCCAGAAGCCCGCACCGGAGACGCCGGCGCAGAACGGCGAGCGGTGGGAGGCGGCGTTCCGCGCGCTGCCGGTGCCCGCGAACATCAGGGCGTACAACGAGCACCTGAGCGCCCGGCCGCACCACGTCGGTTCTCCGTATGACAAGGACAACGCCGAGTGGATCCTCGCTAGGTTCAGGGAATGGGGCTGGGACGCGAAGATCGAGCGCTTCGACGTCCTGTTCCCGACGCCGAAGGAACGCCTGCTCGAGATGGTGGCGCCGACGCGGTTCGTGGCGAAGCTGGAGGAGCCGGCGCTGCCCGTCGACCCGACATCGGGCCAGAAGAACGAGCAGCTGCCCACCTACAACGCCTACTCGACCGATGGCGACGTCACCGCTCCGCTCGTCTACGTCAACTACGGTCGGCCGTCGGACTACGAAGATCTCGACCGGCTCGGCGTCTCGGTGAAGGGCGCCATCGTGATCGCGCGCTACGGCGCCTCGTGGCGGGGCATCAAGCCGAAGGTGGCGGCCGAGCATGGCGCCGTCGGGTGCCTCATCTACTCCGATCCGCGCGACGACGGGTACTTCGGCGGCGACGTGTTCCCGGAAGGACCGATGCGGACGCGCGACGGGGTGCAGCGCGGCAGCGTGGCCGACATGCCCGTCTACCCGGGCGATCCCCTCACGCCGGGAGTCGGCGCCACGCCTGAAGCGAAGCGGCTGGCGATCAAGGATGCCCGGACGATTACCAAGATCCCGGTACTCCCGATTTCCTACGGCGACGCTCAGCCGCTGCTGGCCGCCCTCGAGGGCCCGCTCGCTCCCGTTCCCTGGCGGGGCGCGCTGCCGATCACTTACCACGTCGGCCCCGGGCGGGCCACCGTGCACCTCAAGCTGGCCTTCAACTGGGACATCAAGCCGCTCTACGACGTCATCGCCCGCCTGCCCGGCGCCACCTACCCGGACGAGTGGATCGTCCGCGGCAACCACCACGACGCCTGGGTCAACGGCGCCGGCGATCCGTTGAGCGGCATGTCGGCGGAACTCGAGGAGGCGCGCGCCCTCGGCGAGCTGCTCAAGCAGGGCTGGCGGCCGAAGCGGACGATCGTCTACGCCGCCTGGGACGGCGAGGAACCGGGGCTGCTCGGATCGACCGAGTGGGTGGAAACGCATGGCGCCGAGCTCGAGGCGCACGCGGTCGTCTATCTCAACACCGACAGCAACGGCCGCGGGTACCTCGACATGGCCGGGTCGCACACGCTCGAGCCGTTCATCAACGGCGTGGCGAAGTCGGTGGAGGACCCGGAAGCCAAGGTCAGCGCCTGGGCGCGGCTGCAGGCGGCGCTCGTCGCCAACGGCACGCCCGAGCAGCGCCAGGAGGCGCGCACGCGGGGCGACCTGCGGATCGGCGCGCTTGGATCGGGCTCCGACTTCACGCCGTTCCTCCAGCACAGCGGCGTCGCGACGTTGAACCTGGGTTACGGCGGCGAGGACGACAACGGCATCTACCACTCGATCTACGACGACTTCTACCAATACACGCATTTCGAGGACACCGACTTCGTCTACGGGCGCCTGATGGCGCAGACCGTCGGGACCGCCGTGATTCGCCTGGCCGACGCCGAGGTTCTGCCGTTCGATTTCACGCGGCTGGCCGAGACCGCCAAGGGATACGTGGATGAGGTCCAGGGGCTGCTGAAGCGCCGCCAGGCGGACGTCGGCGAACGCAACCGGGAGATCGAGGAGGGCGTGTTCGCCGCGACGAACGACCCGCGCCGGCCGCTGGTGGCTCCCGCCGTCGAGGTCGCCCCACCCGCGCTCAACTTCGCGCCGCTCGAGAACGCGTCCGCGGCGCTGACGGCCGCGGCCGAGCACTACAAGAAGGCCCTGGCGAGCGCATCCCCGCGGCTGGCCGGCAACGCCGCCGCGGTCCGCGCGGTCAACGCGCGGCTCATCCAGGGCGAACGACAACTGCTGGACCCTGCCGGCCTTCCAAACCGGGAGTGGTATCGCCACCTGCTCTACGCGCCGGGCTTCTACACCGGGTACGACGTCAAGACGCTGCCGGGCGTGCGCGAGGGGATCGAGCAACGGCGCTACACGGAGGCCGAGACCGAGATCGCGCGCGCGGCGAAGGCGCTCGAGCGCGAAGCGACCCTGCTGGAAGCCGCGGCGGCGGAGCTCGAACGTCTTGTGCCGCAACCGACGCCGGCGGCCGTCGATGACGCGCTGCTCCACCCCGAATCGCCCGAGATGAACCGGCGCGCGCCCGACCGGTTTGTCGTGCGTCTCGACACCAGCAAGGGAACGGTCCGCATCGAGGTCATCCGCGCCTGGGCACCTGTGGGCGCGGACCGCTTCTTCAACCTCGTCCGCCACGGCTATTACGACCGGGCCAAGCTCTTCCGCGTCATCAAGGACAAGTGGGCGCAGTTCGGCATCCACGCCGAGCCGCAGGTAGCCAGGCTCTGGCGCAACCAGACCATCCCGGACGACCCGGCCGGCCAGTCCAACGTCCGCGGCACGATCGCCTTCGCCTTCGCCGTCCCCAACGGGCGCACGACGCAGGTGTTCATCAACCTCCGTGACAACTCGGCCACGCACGACAAGGAGCCGTTCGTGCCGTTCGGCCGGGTGATCGAGGGAATGGCCGTCGCCGACGCCCTTTACTCGGAGTACGGCGAGTCGTCGGGCGGCGGCATCCGGGCCGGCAAGCAGGACCCGCTGTTCGACGGAGGCAACGCCTATCTCGACCGCCTGTTTCCACGGCTCGATGACATCCAGACCGCCACCATCGAACGATGACGCAGTGATGAAGCCCCTGCCGTCGACGAGGAGATTCCGCATGTCCATCCGCACGATCGCCGTGTCGGTCCTGTGTCTCGCCGTCCTGTCGCTCGGATCGGCTCACGCGCAGACACGCCCCGGGCAGCGTCCCGGCAGCACGCCCGACGTCCAGCAGATCCAGCCGCAGATGCCGTCGACCGAATCCGGCGCCGCGGCCCGTCACGAAGTGGCGCCCGAGAAGGCCGCGCCTCCCTCGCAGACCTCGCACCTCATGCGTCTGGACGGCCGCGACATCAAGTACACGGCGACCGCCGGCACGCTTCCCATCCGCCTCGACGACGGGAAGGTGGCGGCGCAGATGTTCTACGTCGCCTACACGAAGGACGGAGAGGACAGGAAGACGCGCCCGGTCGCGTTCCTCTACAACGGCGGCCCCGGCTCGGCCTCGGTCTGGATGCACATGGGGTCGTTCGCCCCGCGCTCGGTCCAGATGGCGGAGGACGGCTTCCAGCCGGCGCCGCCCTATCAACTGGCGGACAACGAGAGCACGCTGCTCGATGTCACCGACCTGGTCTTCGTCGATGCGATCGACACCGGCTACAGCCGCGCGGCTGCCGGCGTGGACAACCGGCAGTTCCACGACCAGGAGGGCGACCTGCGGGCGTTCGGCGAGTTCATCGCGGGCTACCTGAGCGCGTACAACCGGTGGCCGTCGCCGAAGTTCCTCATCGGCGAGAGCTACGGCACCATCCGGTCGGCCGGCCTGTCGCAGGAACTGCAGACGCGCCAAGGTATCGAGCTGAACGGCATCGTGCTGATCTCTTCGCTGCTCACCTACCAGACGCTCTCGCCGGCGCCCGACAACGACGTCGCCTACGCGGTGCAGGTCGAGACGTTCGCGGCCACGGCGTGGTACCACAAGAAGCTGCCCGCCGACCTGCAGCAGAAACCGCTCAAGCAGGTGGTGGCCGAGGCGAAGGCGTTCGCCTTCGGCGACTACATGGCGGCGCTGACGCGCGGCAGCGCGCTGACCGATGCCGAGCGGCGCGCGGTCGCGGAGAAGCTGGCGCGCTTGTCAGGACTGTCGCCTGCCTTCATCCTCAACGCCAACCTGCGCGTCGACTCGAGCCGGTTCCGGAAGGAGTTGCTGCGGGACAGGCGGCTGGTGGTCGGGCGCCTCGACGGCCGCTTCACCGCGGTCGACGCGGATGCCGCCGGCGAGCGGCAGGAGTTCGACCCGTCGAACACGGCGTTGCAGGGGGCGTACGTCGCGATGTTCGAGGACTACGTGAAGAACGACCTCAAGTGGGAATCCGACCTGCACTACCCCACCTCGGGCAACGTCCGTCCGTGGACCTACGTGCAGAACGGCTACATGGACAAGACCGACGCGTTGCGGCAGGCGATGGCGAAGAACCCGTTCCTGAAGGTGTTCGTGGCGTGCGGCTACTACGACATGGCCACCTACGTCGGCGGCGCGGAGTTCAACTTCTCACATCTGGCCTACGATCGCCAGGTCACCGACCGCGTGTCGTTCGGGTACTACGAGGGGGGCCACATGATGTACATCAGGCCCTCGGCTCACAGAGCGCTCAAGCAGGACGTGGCGGCGTTCATCAGGTCCGCATCGGGCGCGTCCCGCTGAGGGGGAAGCCTCCTGGTCACCGGCGGGCGGGCCGGCACGTCCGCGCCAGTCCGCCCGGCCAGGAGACGGCAGGCTACTTCAGGGGTGCCGGCACGTGGGCCGAAGCGTTCACGACGCGCATCACGGCGTCCGGCAGCACCAGGTCGGACACGTCGCCGGTTCCATCATCGATCTTGCTCAGGTAGTATTTTCCGCCCACGTTCACGAACTCGAACTGGCAGTCGCCCTCGCGGCTGGACCAGTCCTCCGTCAGCACGACGGCGAAGGCCGAGTGCAGGCCGTCCTCGCTCTTGATCTGGAACAGGCCCGGGTCCATGTCATCGGTCACGACCTCATACTGGCCGGCCGGCAGCAGCACCTGCCCCACCATGAAGGGGAACGGCACGGTGGCCCTCTCTACTCCCTGGGCGCAGGCCAGCTGGGCCCCGGCGAACGTCACGAACGCGAACGCCACGACGGCTGCGATTTGGAACTTGCGCATTTTTCACCTCTCTGGTTCGAAGCGTCTCTTGCTTCATCTATTAGTAAGAACGATGGAGGTGTGGCCGCATCGTGGACCGCTGGTGAAAAGTCTGTGGCGGCCATGGATGAGACGGGCCAGCTATGAGCAGGGCTCAAGCTCTGCACCAGCGGTTGATTCAGCGTAGAATCCCCTCCGCCGTCAGCGCACACGGAGGCCGCCGATGTCATCACGCCGCGTCGTCCTGTCCGTCCTTCTACTCTCGCTCATCGTCCTCCCCTCGCCGTCGCGTGCGTGGGCCGACCAAGCCGCTCCGGCGCCCGGCGAACGCGTCTCGCTCGCCGTCTCCATGGACCAGCCGTCCACTCACTACTTCCACGTGGAGCTCCGCGTCGACGGAATCCGAAGCGACACGCTCGACGTGAAGCTGCCGGCCTGGACGCCGGGCTACTACCAGATCATGGACTACGCTCGCAACGTCCTGAACTTCCGCGCTGAGGACGCCGCGGGGCTGTCGATTGGCTGGGAGAAGACGGCCAAGAACACGTGGCGGCTGCAGACCGGGCGGACGACCGCCGTCGCGGTCACCTACGACGTGTACGCGTTCGCCCCTTCGGTCGCGGACAGTTACCTGGACGACGAGCGCGCGTTCATCTGTCCGGCCGGTGTCTTCATGCACGTGGCCGGGGGGCTTCAGCTCCCGGTCACCGTGACCGTGAAGCCGTTCAGCGGCTGGCGCCAGGTCTCCACCGGGCTCGACCCGGTTGCCGGCCGGCCGAACACGTTCAGGGCGGCCGACGTGGACACGCTCTACGACAGCCCCATCCTCGTCGGCAACCAGGAGGTCATCCCGTTCGAGGTGCGCGGCATCCCGCACGTGCTGGCCGGCAACAACCTCGGCGGTCTCGACCGCGGGCGATTCGTCGCCGACCTGAAGAAGATCATCGAATCCGCGGCCACGCTGATGGGCGACATCCCCTACACGCACTACGCGTTCCTCGTCATCGGGCCGGGCGGCGGCGGGCTCGAGCACCTCAACTCCACCGCGCTCACGATCGGCAGCGACGAGATGAAGACGCACGAGTCCTACGTGCGCTGGCTGGCGTTCGTGACGCACGAGTACTTCCACCTCTACAACGTCAAACGGATCCGCCCGATCGCGCTCGGCCCGTTCGACTACGACCGCGAGAACTACACGCGGATGCTGTGGGTGTCCGAGGGCCTGACCGTCTACTACGAGGACCTGATCCTCCACCGCGCGGGGCTGCTGACGGCCAGCGAGGTGCTGGCCCGCGCGGGCGAGAACATCGCGAGGTTCGAGAACGCCCCGGGGCACCTCTTCCAGTCGGCCACCGAGTCGAGCTTCGACACCTGGATCAAGTTCTTCACGCGGGCGCCGAACCTGGCGACGACGACAATCTCCTACTACGACAAGGGGGCCGCGCTCGGCCTGCTGCTCGACCTCGCGATCAGGCACGCCAGCGCCAACGCGCGGTCGCTCGACGACGTGATGCGCGCGCTCTACCGGGAGTTCTACCAGCAGAAGAAGCGGGGGTTCACCGACGCGGAGTTCCGGGAGGTGTGCGAGCGGATGGCGGGCGGCTCGCTGGCCGAGATCTTCGACGTCTATGCCGCGACGGTGAAGCCGGTGGACTACGCGAAGTACCTCGCGTACGCGGGCGTCGAGGTGGACACCACGCCGCAGGGCGGCGCGGCGTGGGGGGCCGCGGTCGGCGATTGGAACGGCGCGCCCGTGGTGTCGAGGGTCGAGTGGGATTCGCCGGCCGCGCGCGCCGGCATCAGCGTGCAGGACGAGATCCGGTCGGTCAACGGGGCCCCCGCGACCCCGCAGTCAATCACCGAGACGATCGGCGGGCTCGAGCCGGGCGACCGGGTGCGCGTGACGATCGCCCGGCGTGGCGCCGAGCGGGAGGTGGACGTCACGCTCGGTCCGAAGGCCGAGCGTTCCTTCCGCATGATGCCGACGTCCGACCCGACGCCGCTGCAGAAAGCGATCCTGGCCGGGTGGCTCGGAGACCGGTGACCTACGCCACCGTGATCGCCTGGTCCAGGTAGACGTCCTGGATGATATTGAGGAGCTTGACGCCGTCGGCCATCGGGCGCTGGAACGCCTTGCGCCCCGAGATGAGCCCCATGCCGCCCGCGCGCTTGTTGACGACAGCCGTGACGACCGCGTCGCCGAAGTCGTTCTTGCCCGACGCGCCGCCGGAGTTGATCAGGCCGGCCCGCCCCATGTAGCAGTTGACGACCTGGTAGCGCGTGAGGTCGATCGGGTGGTCGGTGGCGAGCTCGGTGTAGATCCGCTTGTCGTACTTGCCGTAGCTCGCCCCGCCCGCGTTGAGCGCCTCGTAGCCGCCGTTGTTCTCGGGCGCCTTCTGCTTGATGATGTCGGCCTGGAGCGTCACGCCGAGGTGGTTGGCCTGCCCCGTGAGGTCCGCGCTCACGTGGTAGTCCTTGTCCTTCTTGAACGCCGGGTTGCGCAGGTAGCACCAGAGCACCGTCGCCAGCCCCATCTCGTGGGCCATCGCGAAGGCCTGCGCGACCTCGACGATCTGCCGGCCGCTCTCCTCGGACCCGAAGTAGATCGTCGCGCCGACCGCGGCCGCGCCCATCTCGGCCGCCTGCTGGACCTCGCCGAACATGATCTGGTCGAACTTGTTCGGGTAGGTCAGCAGCTCGTTGTGGTTGATCTTCACGATGAACGGGATCTTGTGCGCGTACTTCCGCGCCACGCTCCCGAGCACGCCGAACGTCGAGGCCACCGCGTTGCAGCCGCCCGCGACGGCGAGCCTCACGATGTTCTCCCCGTCGAAGTAGATCGGGTTCTTGGCGAAGCTCGCGCCGCCGGAGTGCTCGATCCCCTGGTCGACCGGCAGGATGGACATGTAGCCGGTGCCGGCCAGCCGCCCGGTCGTGAACAGCCGCTGCAGGTTGCCGAGCACCCGGTTGTTCCGATCCGACTGCGCTACGACGCGGTCCACGAAGTCCGGGCCTGGCAGGTGGAGCAGGTCCTTGGACACCGTCGTGCACTGGTGGTCGAGCAGGTACTTCGCCTTGTCCCCGAGCAGCTCGATGACGTGTGTGTTCATGATCGGTCCTCGTGAAAGGCTGCCGGGCCGCCCGCCGGCCCGAACGTCAGGGGAAGTGTGACACGCCGCGGGCTGGATCCTCAAGGCCCACCGCTCGCCGTCCCGAACTGTCGGCCCCCGCCCCTTGACCGCCGACCTCTACCAGCGCAGGACGCGAAGGCCGCGGATGCGGGGAAAGCTCCGCAGATCCCGGGTGGCGACCTGGTAGTCGATCACGACGGCAGTGGCCGCGATCAGCAGGTCGTGGGCACCGACCGGTGTGCCGCGCGCCCTTAGTTCCGCCGCGAGCGTCGCGTGGACGCGCGCGGCGTCCAGCTCGAAGGAAATCGCCGGCAGCCGGGCCAGCAGCCGCGCGACCAGCATCTCCGTCCTGGCACGGCGCGCGCCCGTCAACCTGTGGACGCCGTGCAGCAGTTCGGACGCCGTGATGGCCGCGATGGCCACCCTCTCGCGGCCGTGGCGTGCGAGCAGGGTGTCGAGATCCAGGTCACCCCGCTCGGCCGCGATGAGCACGCTCGAGTCAATCAGGATTCCCATCGGCTCGATGGAATCGATGGCTCGTTGAGGCACGCGATCCCCCGCTCGACTTCCTTCAGGTAGCGCTCGTCGAGCCGCCCCGATCCGCGAAGGCAGTCCACCAGATCGGCGAAGGTCGGGCCGACGCCGGCGGCCGGCGCGATCTGCACCACCGGAACGCCGGCGCGCTCGACCACGTAGGTCGCGCGCGCCTCACGCACCCGCTCGACCAGGGCGCCGAAGTTCTTGGCGGCGGCGCTCGCGGTCACCACGCGGTGGCCCGGGGCGGCGGACGCGCGACCGCGTCGAACCCGCTTGGGTCTGCTCATTAATACGTATGTTACGGATAATCCGTAATATAGTCAAGGCGCCACGATCGGGCCGACCGACAGTGGCGGTCTGCCGCCGTGCTGCCAGACGTTCGTCGCGCTCGTCGTGGCGGCTACGCGCCGCCCACCGGAGCGGGTCAGCCCGCGAGTACCTTCTCCAGGCGGTCCATCAGATCGGTCCACCCCTTCCGCGTCCCGTCCGCAAACTCCCGTGGCACGCCGTCGTTGGTGAGCGTCAGTAGGCATCCCCCGGTGGCCGGTGAGATGTCGATGCTGACGCGCGAGACGGCGCTCGAGTACTTGGGGACGGCGAAGGTGAAGACGAGCCGGCGCGGCCGGTCGATCTCCACGTACTCGCCGGTGTGCGCCACATCTTCCCCGTCACGCCGATCGACGATGGTGAACCCGCCGCCGACCCGGGGCTCGATCCGGCACTCGACGATCAGGCCAGAGGGTGTGGCAAACAGCCAGCGCCTCGTCACGTCGGGGTCGAGCCACGCGTCGAAAACGCGCTCGGGCCGTCCGTGGAACTGGCGGGTGATGGCCACCGACGCTCGGGGATGCTCGTCCATTCGACGCCTCTTTCAGAGGGCAGAGTTTCAATTTGAGCCGAATTGAGTTACAATTCCGTAATTCCAGGGTATTTGGATCGTCGCCGGCTGAATTCTGCAACCGTCGCGCCGCTTGTGGCGTCCTATTACACAGAAGGTGCCCCGGATCGGGCCCATTTTCAAGGAAAGCAGGCGCCTATGGTCAAAGGTCGTTGCGCTCAGTGCGGGATCTTCGTCGTTCACGAGGAGATCGACCGGCTCATCCTGTCGGGTTGGAAGTCGCTCGAAGACACGCACCCGGTCGTTCGTGACATCGTGCCGATGCTGTGCCCCGATTGTCGGCGGACGGCGAAAGTGACCAAGTCGCGTTAGTCGCAGGCGGGAGGCTCGCGCCTCCCGCCCCCTCCATCCCCTCGAGCAATCCCGCACCGAATACCCTCTTGTCGAGTCCGCGCCCTGCCGGCGCACCGAGCTTGTTTCACCGCTTCACAGCAGGCCGAGGCAGAGCTGCGACCAGGTCTCCATCCGGTCGCGGCGCGCGCGCAGCTCGGGCACGGTGAGGAACTGGAGGTCGGTGATGCAGGCCTCGCCCTTCGACACGTTCTGGTCACCGAGCTCGCAGACGTGCACGATCCCGAAGTGCACCCGGCCGACCGGCGTCGAATCGTCGTTGATGAGCGCGAGGACCCGCGTCTCGAAGCGCCCGTCCATCCGCAGCTCCTCGTGCAGCTCGCGCTGGAGGGCCTCCTCGTAGAACTCGAGGCCCGCGAGGAACAGGCTCTCGTCGCCGTGGTTGATGTGGCCGCCGATGCCGATCGACCCGAGCGACACGAGCCGCTTCTCGCCCGAGCCCTTGCCGCGCACGTAGTGCAGGTACGCGTCCCCCTTCCTGATGAGGACGTAGGGGATGATCTGCTTCTGCGAGGGATCGTCCTCGGCCGCCGCCCTGGCGATGAACCGCGTGCTCCCGGCCTCCAGGATGCGCGGCACATAGGCGGACACGTCGGTGCGGATGCCGTCGAACGATCCGATCTCGTCGAGCAGCGTCCGCGGGAAGCACAGCACCATCTCGTCACGCATGAACCGGTCCTCCACACCCTCTCTTCACGCCCGGCCCCTCACACCCCGAGCAGCGCGTAGAGCACCGACAGGACGGCGAGGCCGATCATGCCGGGCGCCACGAGGTTGGCCATCCGTCGGGAGCCGAACGTGTAGGCGTACACCAGTTGGAGCAGGTTGTTGCTCGCGGCCGCGATGATCATCGCCTGGACGATCTGGGTGTCGCCGATCCCGAAGTTGCTCTGCAGCAGCGAGACGACGAACGGGGTGATGTCCGAGAACCCGACGACGAACGACATCAGGTGCAGGCCGGCGATCTGGAAATAGGCGATGACGTACTTCGTCGCCAGCGACACGACGGCGAACAGCACCGCGAACAGGAACGCGGCGTTCAGCTCCAGGGGATTCTTCCGAAGCGCAGGTTCCCCCGCGACGTCGCCCGGCGCCGCCAGCGCGCCGGCCGTCTCTTCGGCCGTGCCCCGCCGGCGAAGCCACAGCGAGTACGCCGCCGCGAGGCTCGAGAACACCAGGAGCGCCGGAGCGATGATCAGCACCGACGACGGCCGGAAGATGACCGCCAGCACCAGCAGGCGCAGGTACAGCATCGACACGGCCAGCAGGATGGCCATCGCCGCCTGCCGGACGACCCCGGGCGAGGCCTTCGACTTCTTCGACAGCACCAGGACGGTGGCGGTGCTCGAGTAGAGGCCGCCCACCAGGCCGGCGAGGACCAGGCCCTTGCGCGGGAAGAGATAGGTCTGGAGGACGTACCCCAGGTAGGAGATCCCGGTCGTGATCACGACGGCGAGCCAGATCTGCCTGGGCGTGACCGGCAGCATCGCCAGGAATCGCCCCACGGCCCCTTCCGTCGGCGGGACCGCCGGGATGAGCGGCAGCACGACACCGATGATTGCCAGGAACTTGCACGCGGTCACCACCTCGCCGGTCTGAAGGCGATCGGTGAAGCGGCGGATGCGCCCCTTCGAGTGCAGCACGATCAGGACGGTGATCGCGATGAGTACCAGGTACCACTGCGGATACTGGAGCGCGATCGGCCCGGTGACGTAGGTCAGCAGGGCCATCAGGACGCCGATCATCCCGGGGCTCTTCCGCTGCAGGACCTTGTTGCCGTAGTAGATGAGCAGGAACAGCGACAGGGCGCCGAACCCGGCCAGGAACGACTCGTGTCCGACGGCAGGCAGCCTGAAGAGCACGAAGCCCAGCATGCCGATGAAGATGAACGTCCGGACGGTGCCGAACGTCTCGAACTTCGCCTCGCGTTCGTAGTACTCCCGGAGCCCGATGCCGATCAGGAAGCTGACGCCGATGGTCAGCAGAAACGGCGCGATGATGTCCGGGGTGATCACCTGTCTGGCCCTCCTTCAGAAGACGTGCGCGTCGGCCCGGCCGATCAGATCCGACCCGAAGTCGTACACGACGACCCGCACGTTCTGCGTGCCGCGGACGATGGGGAACTCGAGCGAGAACGGGAAGCCGTCTTTCAGGATCCGCTCGTAATCGGCTTCGGGGACCTTGACCGGCACGGTCGTCTCATAGGTGCCCGTCGGATTGGACGCGCCATCGAGGCAGTAGATCGCCACGTTGAGCAGGGCCTTGCGCGTCCCGTCGGCCGACGCCGTCTTCACCCTGGTCAGGTCGATCTTCCCCTCGGCGACCAGGCTCGTGCCCTGACGCTGCGAGATCGATGCCTTCAGCCTGATGTCGGCAACCTCGCGGCGGAAGTTCCCGCCGGCCGACAGCCGGTCGCTCGTGATGATCTCGCGCCGATCGAAATAGCCGTTGGCCGACAGGCGGTAGTATCCGTGGCGGTAGAGCACCGTCGTGTTGGGACGGTTCACCCGCACGACGAGCTGGCGGTAGCTGCCGTCCCACGCCGCCCGCGAGGACTGGAACCCGAGGAGGTAGCCGCTGCGCGTCGTCTCGTCGAGCCGGTCGAGCGCCGCCTGGCCCTTTTCGGTGATGGCCGGCAGGCCGCCCGTCAGGTCCGCCATCGTCCGCAGGCTTTGCGTCGCGACGGCCTGCTGCAGGGTGGCATGGAGCCCGTAATCGGGGTCGGTGTCGAGCAGGCCGGCCGCCGGGATCGTGTGGAGCGAGGCGCGCGCGTCGTTCGCCAGCGCCGCGATAGCGGCCGCGCTCGTGTCGTTCGCCGACTGCAGCCCCGTCTCGGTGATGAAGATCACGTGCTTCTGCCCCTCGAAGTACCGCAGGTACCCCAGGAGCGCGACGAGGCTGTTGTTGTCGTCGAGGCTGGTGGCGCACGACGCCATGAAGCCGTCGAGCGACAGATGCTCGAATTGCTCCGGTTGGATCGACTCGGCGGAGATCGGCGTGGCCGGAGCAGCCCCGGGGCCCAGGATCAGTTCGTCGATCCTGGTCTGCAGTTTCTTCGGGAGCGTGCGGGTCCCGTAGAGCGTGGCCATCCCGGTCGGCCCCAACTCCCCCGAGAGGTCGTGGTTGACGCCCGGGTGCCCCTTCTTGAACCGTTCCAGCGCGTCGGCCACCTTCTGGTGGTCGGCCGTGAAATCCAGCGCCCGGTCGTAGGCGAAGATGGCCACCTGGTCCTGCGGCAGCAGCCGCGTCTTGACGAACTTCAGCAGGCCGCTGATGGTTCCCGACGGGTCCTCGAGCCGGCCCAGGCCCAACATGAAGACGAAGATCCGGCGGTCCTGGGGAACGGCCGCCAGTCCGTTCCTCATCGTCGGCCTGGCCCCGGGCGCGGCCGTTCCCGCCGTCAGGGAGATCGGCGACAGGTAGCGGACCTGCTGTGGGACGCCGTCCTCGAGAACCGTGAAGTCGGCTGCCGTGAGGCC
Source organism: uncultured Acidobacteriota bacterium (assembly GCA_963727765.1). Classification (GTDB taxonomy): domain Bacteria; phylum Acidobacteriota; class Vicinamibacteria; order Vicinamibacterales; family Fen-181; genus FEN-299. The sequence goes on along the minus strand of CAVSGZ010000004.1, from coordinate 151,973 downwards.
GGCCACCGGCTTGCCGTTGCGGTCGAGCACGTGCACGTCGATCGGCACCAGTCCGGCACCGGGGGCGGCCCCGGCCGCCTGCGGCTGCGCGTCCACGGCCGCGCCGCCCGTGGAAAAGGCCAGCACCAGAAACGTCAGAGCGAGAGGCAGCGAGCGAAACATCGAGAGCCTTTCCATCGGCTGCGCACGAACATCGCCGTCGACACGCCGGGCCGGTCCGAAGACTCCAGGCAGGCCACGGGAAGAATCGGACAGAGATTGAGTCCGTCCCATGACCGTTGTCAAGGGATTAGGGCTCCCGCGCGATGCGCCGCCGGTACCAGCGCACCGCCACGAACGCGAGGTAGAGGCCGTAGGCCAGCGCCGCCACGACGATCGACAGGCGGACGTTTCTCACGATCGCCGCGAAGGCGGGGCGCCACCGCTCGCCGAGCACGTAGCCGGCCGTCACGAAGAACGACGACCAGAGGATCCCGCCGGGGTAGGCGAACGCGGCGAACGTTCCGTAGCCGAGACCGGAGGAGCCGGCGGCGATCGCCGTCACGTGGCGGACGCCGGGAATGAAGTAGCCGAAGGTCAGCAGCCATCCACCGGCGCGGTGGAACCAGTGCTCGACGCGGCGCAGCAGGTCGTCGGGGATGTGCACGATCTTCCGGAGCGCCGCCAGACCGATGTAGCGTCCCGCCAGGTAGCTGACCGTGATCCCGACCAGCGCCCCGCCCTGCGCCGCGACCAGCGTGCCGAGGAGCGGCAGCCGGCCGGCGCGGACGAGCGTGCCCGCCATCGTCAGCATCAGCTCGTCGGGCATCGGCAAGCCGACGATGCCGAGCACCTGCGCGCCGAAGATGAACTGCAGGCCGTAGCGCGAGATCCAACCGAGCAGGCGGTGCTCCACCACGCCCGGCGAAACGGCACCCACGGCAGCCGATAGGTACTCTCCCAGCATGGTCCCAGGCGGTCAGGCGAGCGTCGAGAGCACGGCGCCGATGCGGCGGAGCCCCTCGGTGATGTACTCCTGGCGGCCGCCGTACCAGATCCGCAGGTAGCCTTCGAGGCCCACGTGCCGGCCCGGCACGACGAGCGTGTTCTGCTCGACGCGAATCCGCTCGCACAGCTCGAGGCTCGGCAATGCCGAACGATAACGCACTAGCGTCATCGCGCCGGCCCGCGGCCGGTTGAACTCGAGCAGGCCGCCGAAGCTGGCCGCCCATCGTTCGATGATCGGCAGGTTCTCGTTGAGGATGGCGCGAGTCCTCGCGTAGAGCGCCTCGCGGTTGTCCGGGGCGACGGCCACGCGCGCCACCATATCCGAGAGCTTGTTGGGACCGATGGTGAGGTAGTCGTGCTGGCTCCAGCAGGTCTCGATGAGAGACGGTGGGCCGACGATCCAGCCGATGCGCACCCCGGGAATCCCGTACGCTTTCGACAGGCCGCTCGTGACGACGACCCGGTCGCTCATGCCCCAGAAGCTCCTGGTCCGCTCGCCGTCGAGCTCGGCGCCGAGGTAGACCTCGTCGGCCAGCAGGGTCGTGCCCGTCGCCTCGCACCGCGCAACGATGCGCCGCATCGCCGCGTCGGAGAGCACGGCCCCGGACGGGTTGTTCGGGTTCGAGAGGTAGAGCAGCCCCGTCCGCGGCGTCACCGCCTGCTCGAACTCGTCCCAGTCCGGCTCCCACCCGCGCTCGGGGCGGAGATGGAATGGGCGGACCTTCGCCTGCAGGCTCTCGGGCACGCCCCACAACTGCATGTAGTTGGGCAGCTCCATCGCCATCTCGTCGCCCGGCTGGAGCAGCGAGAGCGCCACGAGGTAGTTGGCCTCCGAGGTGCCGTTGGTCACCTCGATGTGGCTGACGGAGGCGCCGGGATAGACCGCAGCCAGGCGTTCCCTGAGCGGAAGCGTGCCGTTCGACTGGCTGTAGCCAAGCGGCATGTCGAGGGCCGCGTCGAGGTCGAACCCCATGCCGACCAGGCCGCGCAGGGTGATCGGGCGGACCCCGCTCTCGCTCATGTCGTAGTCGACCAGGTTCTCCCAGGTCGACTGCATCCGCTCCATCTCGAAGACCGGGATTTTCATGTCGGTATTTCTCCAGGACCCAATGATGCCGGGCGCGTATATTCTATGCGCCATGAGCAGCGAGCACCACAGCCCGATCAATCCGGCAGCCGCCTCGCCGGGGGCGGGGGACGGCGCCGCGCCGCGACGCGACCCGATCCTGGTTCTGACCGAGCGGGAACTGCGCGAGGTCGTCACGCTCGACCTCGACGCACTGGCGGCCATCGAGCACGCCTTCACCAGGCTGGCCCGCCGCGAGGCGGACGTGCCGCCGATCCTCGGCCTCTTCGTGCCGGAGCGGCACGGCGAGGTGGACGTGAAGGCCGCTTACATCCACGGGCTGCCGAGCCTGGCCATCAAGATCGCCTCTGGGTTCTTCGACAATGCCGCCTGGGGACTGCCGAGCGGCAGCGGCCTGATGGTCGTCCTCAGCACTCGGACGGGATACCCGCAGGCGATTCTGCTCGACAACGGCTACCTGACCGACGTCCGCACGGCGCTGGCTGGCGCCGCGGTGGCGAAGCACCTGGCGCCGCAGCACGTGCGCACGGTCGGCGTCGTCGGCGCCGGCGCCCAGGGCCGCTATCAAGTCCGCGCGCTGCAGCTCGTCCGGTCTTTCGAGCACGTGCTGGTGCACGACCAGTCGGCGGCAGCAGTCGAGGCCTACGTGCGCGAGATGCCGGCCGTGCTCGGCCAGGACCGGGTGGCCCTGGGATCGGGCCGTCCCGGCACGCCGATCCGCGTCGCGGCGGCGGATCCCGAGGCGCTGGTCCGCCGCAGCGACGTCGTCATCACCTGCACACCGTCGCACCAGCCGATCGTCAGGGCCGACTGGCTGCACCCGGGACTGCACATCACCGCCATGGGCGCCGACACCGCCGAGAAGCAGGAGCTCGAGAGCGAGGTGCTCGGCCGCGCCACGCGCCTCGCCTGCGACCTGAAGGCGCAGTGCTTCGCGCGCGGCGAGTTCTTCCACGCGCGCAGGGACGGCGTGCTCGGAGACGACGCGGTCGTGGCCGAACTGGGAGAGCTGACGTCGGGACGGGCCGTCGGCCGGGAGAGAGACGACGAGGTCACCGTCTGCGCCCTCACCGGCGTCGGCGTGCAGGACACGGCGATCGCGCTGCTGGCGTACGGCCGCGCCACGGCCGCCGGGTTGGGGACGGCGTTCGGCGGATGACGGGATGCCGAGCGGTTTACGTTCAGCTACAGCCCGTGCTCGGTACGGGACAGGATCTCGCGCTGGATCTCGGGGCTGAGGAGCACGAAGTAATCCGAGTAGCCGGCCACGCGCACCACCAGGTCGCGATGCTGCTCGGGGTGCGCCATCGCGTCCTCGAGCACCGCGCGGTCCACGATGTTGAACTGGACGTGATGGCCGCCCTGGTCGAAGTAGCCGCGGATCAGCGCGGCCAGCTTGCGCAGGTCGTCCGTCGTCCGCAGGCAGTCCGGGTTGATCCGCATGTTCAGCAGTGTGCCGTTGGTGCGGGCATGGTCCAGCTTGGCCACCGAGGCGGCCGCCGCCGTCGGCCCGCGGCGGTCGTGCCCCTGTACGGCCGAGACGCCTTCGGACAGCGGCGTGCCGGCTCGCCTGCCGTCGGGTGTGGCCCCGGTCAACTGGCCGAGCGCCACGTGCGCGGTCGTCGGCAACAGGTCCACCCAGTAGCGCGCACCCTGCACGTCGCGGCGCGCCTCGACCTCGTCGCAGAGGATCCGCTCGGCCAGCACGGCCAGGCCGTCCGCCGCATCGTCGTCGTTCCCGTAGTGGGGCGTCCGGTTGACCAGCAGCTCGCGTAGCACCTCGTGCCCTTCCCAGTTGCGATCGAGCGCGTCGACGAGCTGCGCCATGGTGACCGTGTGCCGCTCGAAGACGTGATGCTTGACCGCCGACAGCGCGTCGGCCACGGTGCCGATGGCGACGCCGGACATGGTGGCGATGTTGTAGCGCGCGCCACCGGCGTGCCAGTCCAGCCCCTTCTCGATGCAGTCGTCGATGACCGCCGAGGTGAACGGCACCGGGCAGTGTGTGGCGTACACCTGCCGGACGATGTCGTCGTAGGAGACCTTCTCGTCGACGAAGTGCGCCACCTGCGACCGGAACGCGCGGAGCACGTCGTAGAAGCTGGTGAACGCGCGCGCGTCGCCGGTGGAGGGCCCGAGCTGCTCCCCAGTCAGGCGATCGCGGCCGTCGTTCAAGGCCAGCTCGAGGCACTTCGCGAGGTTGAAGTAGCCGCTCGACGCCATCCGGTCCTTGCCGTCGCAGAAGCAGGCGACGCACCCGTTCAGGCTGCTGGCCCGCGCGTCCTCGAGCGTCTTGCCCCGGTTCACCATCCCCAGGACGAGCGTGTCGGCGTTGAACATCGCCGGCATGCCGAGGCCCAGGCGCAGCAGCTCGCAGCAGCGCAGCAGGAACCGGGACGACGTGCGCGACGCAATCTGGGCGGAGAGCCCGGGCTGCGGCAGCCTGGTGTGATCCAGCGCCGTCAGGCACATGTAGGACAGCTCGTTGGTCGCGTCGCGCCCGTCGCGCGTCAGCCCCCCGATGTTCAGGTTCTGGAACTCCGGGTACGAGCTGCTGGTCTCGGCCTCGCCGGAGTCCTTGGCGAGCGTGATCTCGTCGAACTTGACCCACATCAGGTCGAGGAGCTCCTGCGCCTGCGCCTGGGTCAGCTCGCCGGCGTCGATCGAGTGGCGGTAGTGCGGATACAGGTACTGGTCGAAACGCCCGGGGCCGAATGCATGCCCGTCGGTCTCGAGGTTCAGCACGAGGTGCGTGAACCACATCGACTGCAGCGCCTCGTGGAAGCCTCGAGCCGGCGCGGCGGGCACACGATCGCAGACATCGGCCATCCGCGACAGCTCCGCCCGGCGTGCGGCGTCTGGCTCGGCGGCGGCCAGGCCGCGAATCACCGCGGCGTGGCGCCGGGCAAACGCCACGGCGGCTTCGCACGCCAGGACGACCGATTCCAGCATCTCGCGCCGGGCGGTGGCATCGGGGCCGTCGCCCCGGCCGGTGCCCATCGCCCGCCGCGCCGAGTCGGCAACGGCGTCGAAGCCCAGCTCGAGCACCTTCGCGTAGCCGGCGTTGATGTGCCCGATCGAGCGCGAACGGAAGTAGTGGTAGAGGACGCCGCGCTCGTCGGCGCGCCACAGCGCCGGCGGCACCTGCTCGTCGATCCGGTCGGCCACTTGGCGCCCGCGCCAATAGGGGAAGACCTCCTCCCGCAAGGCGCAACGGGTCTTTTCGGCGACGGCGAACGGCGTGTTCGGGCGAGTGGCCAGCCGGTCGAGGTCGCGCTCGACCCACGCGCAGTTGATCTCGGGGAACACCGGCGAGCCCCTGGGTTTCCGCGTCTTGGTTCCGACGATGACCTCGCCGTCCTGGATGAGGATGGGGTGGTCGGCCAGAATGCGCGCGAGCATCTTCGCGCGGCGGATGGCAAGCGCCTGCCCTTCGGTGTCCTGGAAGCTCCGGGTCGCCGCGACCGCGCGGTCGGCGAACAGCTCGGGCACTGCCGACAGGTTGCGCGCCACCCCGGCGCGCACGCGCGGGCTCGGCCCCTCGGGCGCATGGACGATCGACTCGGGCACCAGCGACTGGGTGAACACGGACATCACCCTACTGCACGGGCGGCGGCAGATCAAGACGGAGCCACGAACCGTCTGCTGGCCGTCTCGCGGGCCAGGAGGCCCACGCTACCACTGTGAAGGTCGAGACCTGCGATACCGAGGATCGTTGGTGGGGCCGTTCCGGGTAAGATTGGACCACCAGCATGAGCGAGTCCCAGCCCGATATTCTCGTGGGGGCCCCCGCCGGCAGCAGCCTCGGCAAGTACGCGGCGCGACTCGGCGTCCTCCTCATCCGTCTTGCCGGCGACGCGCTGCTCATCGACGCCGCGTATGAGACGTGGCGGAGCGGATCACCGACGCGGACCGTCGTGGCGCTTGCCGTCGCGGGGTTCGCCGCCCTGACGCTCTGGGTGCTGTCGCAGGGCGGGCGGATCGGCGGCCGGGGCTGGCTGACCGATCCCGCGGCGCCGTTCATCCTGCTGCTGGGCCTGCTGGTCTACGTCAGCGGCTCCCGCGACGATCTCGCCCGCGGCCTCGTGATAGCCGGCCAGCGGACCGATGCGGTCGTCGTCGGTTCGCTGCTGGCGCTCGTCGCGCTGGCCGTGCTCCGCTTCTTGGTCCCCGGAGGAGTGCGCACGTGGTGGCTCAGGTTGGGCGTCGCCGCAATAGGCGGCTATGCCGCCTGGTCGCTGGCGCTGGCGCTCATGGCCCGGACCGGATCGGTGGCGGTGCTCGCGGGCGATTGCGCATGGCGCGCGCTTCCTGTCTGGGCGCGCGGCAGCCGGGTCGGTGCCTTCGCGGTGCTGCCGCTGGCGTTCGCCCGGGAGTTCGCCGACGCCATGACGCGGCTGACGCTGGCCGGGTTGTTCCGGTGGATGCTGATCTTCGCGCTGGGGATCTGGGTCGCGATCCGGGTGGCCGGCCTGTAGGCGCCGGACACGCGACGGGAGAATGCCGCCGATGGCCGAACGCGCGCGCCGTCCCGAGCTCGTCGGGCTCCTTGCGGCGTCGCTGCTCACGGTGGCCGGGCTCGTGCTCGTCTCGGCCGCGCGCCAGGACGGGCTCCGAGACACCGAGGACGCGCTCGCGGCAGGCCGGATGGTCGATCTCGGCCGACTGGGCCGCTCCGGACCGCTCTTGCCGTTGCTCGAGCCGGTCGTGGCCGACCAGGTCGAGCGCCAGTTCGTGGCCGACCGGATCGTCGCCTGGGTCAGCACGCCGGAGAAGGCCGGGACCCGGCCGCGCGCGCCGTCCGGCGTCGCCTCGCTGAGCGCCATCACCCTCACCGAGCGGGATCTCCCGCCCAGGCGCCGCCTGCCGACACTCAGGGAGCGCTTCGCGGAGCGGCACGATCAGCTGTCGGCCAGCCCGGGAGAGACCAACATTCCGATCCCACTGCTGACCGCCGCGCAGCTGTCGGCGGTACGCCATGTGGTCGTCGTCAGGTCGCCATCCGAGTTCCGCGGAACCCTGTTGTGGTCGGCGGTCCTCTTCCTGCTGCCCTTCTACGCCGCGCACGCGTGGCTGCGTCTTCGCCGGTCGACCGGCGATCCCTACCTGCTCCCGCTCACGCACGCCCTGTGCGGCGTCGGCTTCGTGATGATGGTCAGCCTCAGGGACCCGCTGCGCGATCCGATGCTGTTCGTGCGATTCGCGCAGGGTGTCGCCGCAGGCTGCCTGGTGCTCGCCGCGGCCGCGTCGTTCGACTTCGAGCGCTGGGTCGGCCGGCGCCTGGCCTACCTGCCGCTGGCCGGCGCGGTCTGCCTCTCGTTGCTGCTGATCGCATTCGGCAGCGGCCCCGGCACGAGCGACGCGAAGGTGAACCTGATGGGCGTGCAACCAGTCGAGGCAATCCGCGTGCTCGTCATGCTGTTTCTCGCCGGCCACTTCGCGCATCGGTGGAGGGCCCTGCGCGAGGCTGATCGCCTCGCCCTGCTGCCGGTCGCCGTCGGCATGGGCCTGGTCCTCCTGTTCTTCTTCCTGCAGAAGGACCTCGGCCCCGCCATGGTGCTCGCCTGCGTGTTCCTCGGCCTCTACATCGTGGCCCGGGGCCGGGCGACGGCGGCCGCCCTCGGGCTGCTCGCGCTGACCGGCGGATTCGCGGCCGGCTATCTGGCAGGCTACCCGCACGCGGTGGCGCAGCGGGTGCAGATGTGGTGGGGCCCCTGGGACAACGCGGTGCGCGGCGGCGACCAGATCGCGCACGCGCTGTGGGCGCTCGCCACCGGCGCGATCGCGGGGACCGGCATCGGTCTCGGGGATCCCCGGCTGATCCCGGCTGGGCACACCGACCTCGTTCTGGCAGCCCTCGGCGAGGAGACCGGCCTGGTGGGGCTGCTCACCGTGTTCGCGCTCTACACCGTCCTCGCCTACCGCGCCTTCCGGATCGCCCGCCGCGCGCCCGGCGACGCGACGTTCTTCCTCGCGCTCGGCCTGACGCTCGGCATCTTCGTACAGCTGCTTCTCATCTCGGCCGGCCTGCTCGATCTGATGCCGCTCACCGGCGTCACCACGCCATTCCTGAGCTACGGCCGGTCGTCGATGCTCGCCAATTTCTTCGCCGTCGGGGTGCTGCTGGCCATCGGACGCCGTGCGGGCGACGGGAAGACGCGCGAGGAGTTCTCCCGCCAGACGGGTTGGCTTCGCATCGCCCTGGCGGCCGGCGCGGTGCTCGTGGTGGGGCGGATCTTGTGGGTGCAGACCGTCGGGGCCGATCGCTTCGTGTCAGCGACCGTGCTCGCCATGCAGGCAGACGGCGTGCGTCGCTTCGAATACAACCCGAGGCTGCTGGCGGTGGCGCAGCAGATCCTGCGCGGCTCAATCACCGATCGGAACGGCATCCCGCTGGCCACCAGCCGGCCGGCCGACCTGCAGGCGCACGCCGCGGTTCTCGCGGCGCTCGGCGTCTCTCCGGCCGAGGCCTGCCCGCAGATCGGCTCGCGATGCTATCCGTTCGGCGGCCTGACCTATCACCTGTTGGGCGACTGGCGCAGCCAGGTCAACTGGGCGGCCGCCAACACATCCTTCATCGAGCGCGAACACGACGCCCGCCTGCGCGGCTACGACGACCATGCGCGCGTCGTCGAGGTCATGGACCCGGACACCGGGATCGCGACCAAGGTCATCCGCCGGGATCTGAGCGAACTGGTGCCGCTGCTTCGTCACCGGCGGGACCCGAGCCACCCTGCGGTCAGACGGATCCTGGATCGCCCGCGCGACGTGCGCCTGGCGCTCGACATCAGGCTTCAGGTCCGGGTGGCCGCCCTGCTGAAGGACGGCGTGGGGCGCGCCGGCCTGCGTGAGGGGGCCGCCGTCGTGATGACACCCGAGGGGGATCTGCTCGCCTCGGTCAGCTACCCGTGGCCGGTCGTTCCGCCGCGTCTCATGTCGAAGCCGGGCGGCGATACGACGGTGGACGACTCGGATCCCCGCCTGCTCGACCGCGCGCGATACGGCGTCTACCCGCCGGGGTCGAGCTTCAGCGTGGTCACGGCCGCGGCCGCGCTCAGGACGGACCCCGCCCTCGACAAGCTGGCGTTCACCTGCGAACGCCTGCCCGATCACCGCGTCGGCAAGCAGCTGCCCGACTGGCCGATGCCGGTCCGGGACGATCCCGCGGACCATTCGCCTCACGGCCGCGTGGACATGCAGCGGGGCCTGATCGTCTCGTGCAACGCCTACTTCGCCCAGCTCGGCCTGCGCCTCGGCGCGCCCGCGCTCGAGGAAACGGCGTCGCTGTTCGACATTTCGCTGAGCCAGCCCGAGTCGCACGAGACGGTTCGCGCCGTGCTGCCCTACGAGGCCTACGGCCAGGGGCAGGTGCTCGCCACGCCGTTCAAGATGGCGCGTGTCGGCGCTGCGCTGGCGGCCGACGGGGCGATGCCGCAGGGACGTTGGGTCATCGACGAGAGCAACCGCCGGACCGATGCGCCGCGCACGGTGCTGGCGCCCGGGCAGGCGCGTCTCCTGTCGGCCCTGCTGCGCCGCGCGGTGGTCGAGGGAACCGGGCGGAGCGTCAGGGACGTCATGCCGGCGATCGCGGGAAAGACGGGGACGGCGGAGGTGCAGGATGCCGCCGCGCATGCGTGGTTCGTGGGCTTCGCGCCCTACGAGACAGAAGCGGCGACACCCCACGTGATCGCCAGACCTGCGCGCGTGGCGTTCGCGGTGCTCGTGGAGCACGGCGAGGACGGCGGCGCCGTGGCGGCGCCGATTGCGGGCGGGATCGTCGCCGCCGCGAAGACGCTCGGAATCATCAGGTGATCTTGGTATCTGGCGATCGTGCGATCGTGCGATCTCGGCTGACGGCTGACGCCTGACGGCATTGCCGCGCGTGACGGCGTGATCAGGCCTTTGGCCGTCAGCCTTCAGCCGTCAGCCTGCTCCGAGCTCCTGTCAACCGGTGAACAGGCCCTTCGCGACGAAGAGGACGTTGGCCGGGCGCTCGGCGAGCCGGCGCATGTACCACGGAAACCAGTACTCGCCGTAACTGATGAGCACTCGCAGCGGGGCTCTCTCCTCGACCAGCCGCGCCTGCAGCGGCCGCTGAATCCCGTAGAGCATCGCGAACTCGTACGACGACGGCGCGACAGCGCGGGCGGCGATGACCGCCTGCAGCCGTCGGACGAGCCGCGCGTCGTGCGTGCCGATGCCGAGAAAGGTGCCCGCTGGCAGCCCGGGCTCGAGCAGCCGCGAAGCCAGCGCGAAGAACTGCTCGTCCACGTCGACCTTGCGAGGGAGGGCCACACTGGCCTCTTCGCGATACGCGCCCTTCACGAGGCGGATGGCCGGCGCCAGTGGCAGCAGTGCCTCGAGATCCGCTGGCGTGCGGCGCAGGTAAGCCTGCAGGCACAGGCCGACGGCCGCCGACCGCCCGCGCACGCACCGGAACAGGTCGATGGTCGGATCGACGTACATGCTGCTCTCCATGTCGATCCAGACGATGCGGGAACGCGCCTCCGCACGCGAGACGAGCTCACGGAGGTTTCGCTCGCACGCGTCGACGCCGAGATCGAGTCCGAGCTGCGTCAGCTTGACCGAGGGATGCGTGTCGAGGCCGGTCGCCGCGAGCCGGTCGATCACGTCGAGGTAGTGCGTCGTGACGGCCTCGGCCTCGGCCAGGCTCGACAGGTTCTCCCCGAGCCGCGTGAGCAGCGTCCCGGTGCGGCACTCGACCTGCTGCCGCCGGCAGGCGCCGAGGGCCTCGTCCACGGTCTCTCCCGGCATGAACCGGGCGACCGAGCGGCGCACGAAGCGGCTACGCATCGCGCGCTCGCGCAGCCACACGCTGTCCGCCCCGGCGAGCAGCACGCGTCTCATCATCGACATGCACACCCCCTGGTGGTCGTCGCTCGACCCTGATGAAGCCCGGCCTTCGATTTTACGCCGGCTCGGCCGGTGCCGGGTGGGACTGGCTGAGCTTTGGCTGGGGCAGCCCGGCTGCTATGCTCGATCTCAGGGAACCACGAAGACACCTCGATGAAAGGACCGCCCCCATGTCCAACATCGCCCCCGATCTCACTGCGCTCGTCGGCCGCACCCCACTCGTGTCGATCAACCGGATTGGCGCCGGCCTCCCGGGGCGCATCGTCGCCAAGCTGGAGAGTTTCAATCCCTGCTCGAGCGTCAAGGACCGCATCGGCCTCGCCATGATCCAGGCGGCGGAGCGCGACGGCCGAATCACGCCCGACACCATCCTGCTCGAGCCGACCAGCGGAAACACCGGCATCGGCCTGGCCTTCGTCGCCGCGGTGCGGGGCTACCGCCTGGTCCTGACCATGCCCGAAACGATGAGCCTCGAGCGGCGCAAGATGCTGAAGGCCCTCGGCGCGGAGCTCGTCCTGACGCCGGGCGGCGAAGGCATGCCCGGCGCGATCAGGCGCGCACAGGAAATGGCCGCCGAGAATCCCCGCTACCTGGTCCTTCAACAGTTCAACAACCCCGCGAACCCCGACGTCCACCGGCGGACGACCGCGGAGGAAATCTGGCGGGACACCGACGGCCAGGTCGACATCCTCGTCGCCGGCGTCGGCACGGGCGGGACGATCACCGGCGTCAGCGAGGTGATCAAGTCCCGGAGACCGTCGTTCCGGGCCATCGCGGTGGAGCCGGCGGCCTCGCCGGTCCTCTCCGGCGGCAAGCCCGGACCGCACAAGATCCAGGGCCTCGGAGCCGGATTTCTCCCTGACGTGCTCCGCACCGACCTCATCGATGAGGTCGTCACCGTATCGAACGAAGCGGCCGGCGCGATGGCGCGGCGGCTCGGCAAGGAGGAAGGGATCATCTCGGGGATCTCCTGCGGTGCCGCGATGGAGGCGGCGGTGCAGGTCGCCTCCCGCGAGGACTCTCGCGGGAAGCTCATCGTCGTCGTGCTCCCCGACACAGGCGAACGCTACCTGAGCACGTGGCTCTACGAGGAGCAGGCATGAGCGCCAGAAGGGCCCACATCGCCCGCGCGGCCGTTCACAAGGCCTCCGCGGCGTCGCTCTCGTCGGTCGTCAGTCAACTGTGCGCGCACGACGAGAGCCTGACCCGCCAGGAGCCGAACGCGCCGCATCCCGCCCTTCCGTCGCGCGAGGCGCTCACGTCGGTCGTGGACGAGCTGCGGTCCGTGCTCTTCCCTGGCTACTTCGGCGGTCGCGGTGTCACCAGCGCCGAGACGATGGCGTTTCACGCCGGCGCGACACTCGATCGCGCCATGGCGACGCTCGAGGAGCAGGTACGCCGGGCACTTTGCTTCGCCTGCAGCGAGCGCGATCCGGCCCGCTGCGCCTCCTGCGAGGACAAGGCGAGAGCCGCGTGCGCGCAGTTCCTGTCGAGGCTGCCCGAGGTCAAGCGCCTGCTGGCCAGCGACGTCCGCGCGGCCTACGAAGGCGACCCGGCCGCGACGAGCCCCGCCGAGACGATCCTCTGCTACCCGGGGATCCTCGCGCTGACGTGCCAGCGGCTGGCGCACGAGCTCTACCTCCTCGAGGTGCCGCTGCTGCCGCGGATCATGACCGAGCACGCACATGGCCTGACCGGCATCGACATCCACCCGGGCGCGCGGATCGGCGAGAGCTTCTTCATCGACCACGGCACGGGCGTTGTGATCGGCGAGACGTGCGAGATCGGCCGCCGCGTCCGGCTCTATCAGGGGGTCACGCTCGGGGCGCGCAGCTTCCCGCTCGACGAGAGCGGCCGTCCGGTCAAGGGGATCCCGCGCCACCCCATCGTCGAGGACGACGTGATTGTCTACAGCGGGGCGACCGTGCTCGGGCGGATCAGGATCGGAGCCGGGTCGGTCATCGGAGGGAACGTCTGGCTGACGCACGGCGTGCCGCCTGGCAGCCACGTGAGCCAGACGGGAACGAGACAGACGCAGGTACTCGGAGGGGGAAGGCATCTAGCCGCCCGCGCTTCTGCTTCACCAACCTCGCGCCAGCGGCCGGGCGGAAGGGTTCCGAGTTCGAGGCCGCCGAACGCCACGCGCCGAAGCCGCGTCACCTCGTGGCCGATTGCTTCGAACAATCGCCGGATTTCGCGGTTGCGGCCCTCATGCAGCCTGACGACAAGATGCGTCTCACGGTGCGAGCGTTTCCGTACCGTGACCTCGTCGGCGATCAGCCGATCCCCTTCGCTCACCACGCCGGACATCAGCCGCGTGGCCGCGTCGTCGCTCACCTCGCCGCGTACGGTGACGGTGTAAGTGCGCGGCACGCGGTTGGCCGGGTCTGTCAGCCAGTCGGACAGCCGCGTGTCGGTGGTGAGGAGGATCAGACCGGATGTGGCCAGGTCGAGCCGGCCGACGGTGCAGAGGTGACCCTCGACGCCTGAGACCAGATCGAACACCGTCTGGCGCCCGTCCGGGTCCCGCCGCGTCGTGACGACGCCGCGCGGCTTGTTGAGCAGGATCAGGCACCAGTCCGCCCGGCCCGCATCACGGCCGTCTATCGAGATGGCGACGCGCTCGGGCACCACGGGCATGCCGGGGTCGGTCGCCACGCGCCCGTTCACCTGCACGCGGCCGGCCGCAGATGAGCCTGGCCGCCTCGGCGCGCGAGGCGATGGCCAGCTTCGACAGCGCGCGGTTGAGCGGCACCTCTCCGGGTCGGCGGCGGGCCGGTCGGCGTCATGCGCGGTTATGGTACTCTCCTGCCATCGACCCCGCCAGCGGTCGGAGCGAAAAACCGCTCCGACCTCTACAAATCCAGAGGGAGCGACTAGCGTGCCAAGATACCGCCTGGCCATCGAGTACGCCGGGACGCGTTACAGCGGCTGGCAGGTGCAGAAGAACGCGCGAACGGTCCAGGGCGAGTTGCTCCGGGCCGTGCGCGAGGCGACCGGCGCCACCGTACCCGAGATGCAGGGGTCGGGCCGCACCGACGCGGGCGTGCACGCCGTCGGGCAGGTCGCGCATCTCGATCTTCCGAGCGCCGTCCAGCCCGAGATGCTGCGGCGGCAGATGAACGACGTCTTGCCCGCCGACATCAACGTGCTCGCGATCGCGCCCGTCCCTCACAGGTTCCACGCCCGCCGCGACGCCGTTTCGCGCAGCTACGTCTATCAGGTCGCCCGCCGCCGGACGGCGTTCGCCAAGCCGTTTGTCTGGTGGGTGAAAGAGGATCTCGACGTGCGGGCGATGCGGGAAGCGGCCGGCGCCTTCGTCGGCATGCACGACTTCCGCTCCTTCACCGACAGCGACCCCGACGAGGTGTCGACCCAGGTCCAGGTGGACGCGGTCGAGGTCAAGGAGGACGGCGCCCTCGTCCTGGTCCGCGTCGCCGGATCGCATTTCGTCTGGAAGATGGTGCGCCGCGTGGTGGGCGTGCTGGTTGACGTGGGCCGCGGCCGGCTGAGCGCCGACGCGGCCGAGGGTTTCCTGGAGGAGCACTCGCCGGTGCCGGCGCGCGTGACCGCGCCGGCTTCCGGCCTCTTCCTCGAGCGCGTGGTCTACCCGGGCGAACCGGGGATCGGACCGCTCCGCGCCATCACCCCAATCTGACCCGCGCTACTTCTTGTAGACCACCTTCCCGCCGACGATGGTGTAGAGCACCTCGGCCTTCCGGAATCTGGTCTTCCGGCACGCTGGTGATGTCGGCCGACAGCACGACGATGTCGGCGAGCTTGCCCGGGGTGAGCGAGCCCCGCGTCTTGTCCTCGAACGCGGCGTACGCGCCGTTGAGCGTGTAGGCCCGCAGCGCCTCGTCGCGCGTCATCCGCTGGTCCCCGTAGAAGACCTCCCCGTTCTTCTCCCGCCTCGTGGTCAGTGCGTAGTAGCCGGGCAGCGGGTCCACCTCTTCGACCGGGGCGTCGGTGCCGTTGGGGATGATCGCGCCCGTCTTCATCAACTTCTGCCAGACGTAGGCCCCCTCCTCGGCGCGCGCGGCGCCGAGCCGGGCGATCACGTAGGGCGCGTCGGACGTGCAGTGGATGCCCTGCATCGAGGGGATGACGCCGAGGGCGCCGAAGCGCGGAATGTCGGCGGCATTGATGTGCTGCGCGTGCTCGATGCGCCAGCGCAGGTCCTTCTTGTCGGGCCGCGCCTTGAACGTCTCTTCGTACAGGTTCAGCACCTCGCGGTTGGCGCGGTCGCCGATCGCATGCGTGTTCAGCTGGAAGTCGTTCTCGATCGCCAACCGTGCCGTGGCCTTCATTTCCTCGGCCGTGGTCGTGTTGATGCCGGTCGTCGTCTTCAAGTCGGCGTAGGGCTCGAGCATCCACGCGGTGCGCGAGCCGAGGGCGCCGTCCATCAGCCGCTTGATCGAGCGGACGGTGAGGTGGCTGTCGAAGGCGTCGATCATCCGGTACTTCGAGAGGTTGCCCTCGAGCCTGGCACTTGGCTCGATGAGCATCACGTAAAGCCGCACGTTCAGTTTCCCCTCGCCGGCGAGCTTCTTGTAGAGATCCACCGTGTCGAAGCCCACGCCGGCGTCGTGCACCGAGACGATCCCCTTCGAGATGAACTCGTGGTCGGCCGTCTCGACGACGCGCCTCGCGTCGGCCTCGGACTGCTCCGGCGTGCGCTTCGCGAGCGCGTCATCGAGCGCCTTCTCGATGAGGCCGGACGCCCGCTCCTCGAACAGGCCGGTCGGCTTCCCGGACTTGTCTTTCATGATCACGCCGCCGGGCGGGTTCGGCGTGCGCCGCGTGACGCCGGCTATCTCCATGGCCTTCGCGTTGACGATGATGGCGTGCCCGCTCGCGTGGGTCAGCAGCACCGGGTTGTCCGGCGCGACGCGGCTGAGGTCGCGCTCGGTGGGGAACCCTTCGACCGCGTCGGCGGGCCGGTGGTCCCACTTCTCCTGGTGCCAGCCGCGCCCGAGGATCCACTCGCCCGGCTTCGCGCGCTTCGCCGCATCGGCCACCATGGCGACGATCTCCTCCCAGGTCCGCGCCACGGCGAGCTGGAGCTCGAGCTTCGCCTGGCCCACGCCCTGGAAGTGGGCGTGCGCGTCGGTGAACGCTGGCATCGCGAAACGGCCGTCGAGGTCGATGACCTCGGTCTTGTGGCCGATGTAGGCCTTCATGTCGGCCACCGAGCCGACGGCGACAATCCGGCCTCCGCGCACGGCAACGCCCTCGGCCATCGGCCGGGCCACATCGACGGTGGCGACATGGCCGTTGGTGAGAACGAGGTCCGCGGGTTCGACGTGAGGCCCGCAGCCTGCTGCCGCGAGAAGGCCGAGTGCCGTCACCAGGACGCACGCCGACGAGCGGCCGATCGTGCAACGCATGAGCTGCTCCTTGCCCGGCGCCGTACGGCACCGGTGACCGGCAGATTGTAGATCAGGAGCGCGGCCGGTCCAGCGCCCGAGGTCGCCGAGGTATGATTCGGTGTCCCGAATCGAAAGGACCTCGGTGGGCCTGTTCACGTCGTTTCAGATCAAATCGAAGGACCCCGGCGCGAGGAGACGCGCGGCCGCATCGCTCGGCGCCCGCGGCAGGACCTCCGCAATCCCGCTGCTCGCGCCGCTCATCGACGATCCGGATTGGGGCGTGCGCCAGGCGGCCATCGAGTCGCTCGGCCGCATCGCAGACGCCTCGGCAGCGCCGACGCTCGTCGCCGCGATCGCGGGCGCCGACCACGTGGCCGACCGGGCCGGCGCGTCGGCCGTGCGCGCGGCTGCGGGCGAGGCGCTCGGCCAGATCGGGACGGCTGCGGTGCCTGCCCTCCTCGAGGCCCTGCGCGGGCGGCACGTGAAGCTCCGCGAAACCGCCATCGGCGCGCTCGGCGCGATCGGGGGGCCCGAGGCGGTCGAAGCGCTCGGCGGCATGGTCGCCGACGACCGCTCGAGCGTGAGACAGGCGGCCATGACAGCCCTCGCGCGGGCCGCCGGCCGCGAGGCGGTCCCCGCACTCTCCAAGGCGCTCGCGCACCGGGACCCGACGACGAGGCGGTGTGCCGCCGATGCGCTGGGCGCGCTGCGCGCGAACGCGGCGGTCGAAGTAGTCAGAGTGGTCCTCGCCGACCCGGACAGGACGGTCCGCGAGGCGGCGGTCCGGGCGCTCGCGAGCATCGGGACCGCGGAGGGGGCGTCGGCGCTGGTCGAAGCCCTGGGACGGGGGGACCGCGACCAGCAGGCCGCCATCGGGGCGGCGCTCAAGGCCTTCGACTGGACTCCGGTCGATGCCTCCGGGCGGGTTGTGCACGCGGTCCTGCACGGCCATGTCGAGGAGGCGACGGCCCAGGGAGCCGCCGCGGCGGACCCACTCGTTGCCCTGCTGGCCGATCGGGATCCGGCGATCAGGCGCGGCGCGATCGGGGCGCTCGGGCGGCTGGCCGTGCCGCAGACGGCACCGGCTATCGGCGTGGCGTTCCGGGATTCCGACGCGGAGGTCCGCCGGGCTGCCGCCGACGCGATCGTCGCGATCGGCCGGGCTGCGGCCGACACGGTCGTGGAAGCGCTCGGCGACCGTGCGGCGATCGTGCGCGGCGCGGCCGAACAGGCACTCGCCGGCATCGGCGCCGGCGAGGTGGCCGCCGCGCTCCTGGTCCGGCTGGCGGTCGGCCATCCGACCCGCCACGGCGGCGTGGACCTTCGGGTGGTCGCCGCGCGCGACGATCTCGACCGGGCGCGCCAGGCTGCCGACGGCCTCGATGCCCTGCTGCGCCACGCCGCACCGAAGGTGCCCGTTGAGGCACTGCAGCGGGTCGCTACCGCGCCGGACGTGATCCTCCTGGAACCCGGCCAGGTGCCGGAGGACAGCGACCGCGCCGACCTCGAAGCGTTGCGCGAGGCGGCCTGGGCAGCGCTGGCCCGCCGGGGCATCAGCCGCCATTGACGACGTCGGGGGTCGCCCCCGACCGGGAGGACCGAATGCAGGACCTGATTTTCATCGGCGCCAAGGGATGGGTCGTGGCGATCGACCGGGCGACGGGCCAGGAAGCGTGGCGGTCCGAGTTGAAGGGAATCGATTTCGTCACCCTCGCCCTGTCCGGCCGCGACGTGCTGGCCGCGAGCAGGGGGCGGCTCTACTGCCTCGACGCGTCGACCGGCTACGTGAAGTGGCAGAACGAACTGAAGGGACTGGGCTGGGGCATCGTGTCGATCGCCGGCTCCGACGTCTCGGCGGTCGCCGAGATGGAGCGACGGCGCGAGGCGCAGGCCGCGGCGGCGAGCACGACCTAAATGGCGGTCAGATCGCGCACGGCTTCACCCCTCGACGTTGCTCGGGGTGCCCTGAGCTGGTCGAAGGGCAGCCGTGCGCCCGCCCGGGTCGAACGTCAGACCCTGTCGTTGTCCTCGTCGTTCTCGTCCGGCTCGAGCGACTCTGCGGCGGCAGGCAGCGCCGCCAGCACCTCGGCGCTCTCCCCCGCCGGCAGTTCCTGCACGTGGCGCAGCTTGCTCTGGATCGTGCGGCTCTTCCTCGCGACGTCGTCCATCTTGTTCGAGGCTTCCTGCAGCTTCCTCCGCACGCCCTCGAGCAGGTCGCCGAATTTCGCGAACTGCGTCTTGACCGTGCCGAGCAGGGACCAGACCTCGCTCGACCGCTTTTCGATCGCCAGCGTCCGGAACCCCATCTGCAGGCTGTTGAGGATCGCCCACAGGGTCGTCGGTCCCGCGACGACCACGCGGGCGTCGCGCTGCACGGCGTCGGCGAGGCCGGGCCGGCGCAGCACCTCGGCGTATAGCCCTTCTGTCGGCAGGAACAGCACGCCGAAGTCGGTCGTGTGCGGCGGGTCGATGTACTTGTCGTGGATGTCCCGGGCCGACTGCTTGATCCGAGCCTCGAGCTGGCGGGAGGCGGCTTCCACCGCGTCCGCGTCGCCCCGGTCGGCGGCCTCGAGCAGCCGCTGGTAGTCCTCCTGCGGGAACTTCGCGTCGACAGGCAGCCAGACGACATCGGCCTCGCCGCTCTCCCGCCCCGGCATCTTGATGGCGAACTCGACGCGTTCCGCGCTCCCGGGTCTGGTCGCCACGTTGGCTTCGTACTGCCCCGGCGCGAGGACCTGCTCGAGCAGCAATCCGAGCTGGACCTCGCCCCACGTGCCGCGCGTCTTGACGTTGGTCAGGACTTTCTTCAGGTCGCCGACGCCATTTGCGAGCGCCTGCATCTCGCCCAGGCCGCGGTGTACCTGCTCGAGCCGCTCGCTGACGGCGCGGAAGGACTCGCCGAGGCGCGTCTCGAGCGTGGTCTGCAGCCGCTGGTCCACCGTGGCGCGCATCTGGTCGAGCTTCGCGGCGTTGTCCGCCTGGAGTGTCGTCAGCCGTTCCTCCACCGTCTTGCGCAGCGCCTCCATGCGGCGCTCGGTCGCCTCCGACCCGGTTCCGAGCTGCGTGGCGAAGGCCTGCAGGCGCCCGTCGAACCGGGCCTGGCCGGTCTCGATGGAGGCAAGCCGCGTCTCCACCGGGGAGAGGTTGACGCTGGCCGGCCGCAGCCACAGCGCCACGAGCAGCGCCAGCACGGCGACCAGAAGCGCGACGACGATGATGACGAGGGTCTCGACCATGGCGAGGCATCGTCCCGCAGACGGCGGGCGGCGTCAAGCGGATGTTGAGGACGATTCCGCGCGGACCCGTGGTAGCATTCCCGCCATGCCGAAATCCGCTCGCGTGATGTGCCCGTTGGCCGTTCTCCTGGTTGGCACGCTGCTCCTGGCCCTGCCAGCCCGGGCGTCCACCGACAAGCTGCTGCATCTGGCCATCGGGGACCCCGCGCGGAAGGACCACGTCGCCCCCGTCGTGCTCGACGGGATCACCGACACCAGCACGGGCGAGCTGATCACGCCGGCGGACCTGGTGGCCCGCCTCCGCGACACGCAGCTCCTGCTCATCGGCGAGGAGCACACGAGCGTCGAGTTCCACAACGTGCAGCTCTGCGTGCTGCGGGCGCTGGTCGCCTCGGGCCGGCACGTCATGATCGGCCTCGAGATGTATCCCTACACCGAGCAGCGCGTCCTCGACCTGTGGCGCGACCCCAAGGTCACCGAGGAGGCGTTCCTCGACCAGTCGCACTGGTACGACAACTGGGGATACAACTGGGTCTACTACCGCGAGATCTTCATGCTGGCGCGCGAGCACCACGTGCCGATGTACGCGGTGAACACGCCGCGCGAGGTCGTGTCGGCGGTCCGCAAGAAGGGGCTGGCCAACCTGACGCCCGAGGAGGCCGCCCACATCCCCAAGGAGATCGACGTCGACAACGCCGATCACATGACCTTCTTCAAGACGACGTTCGAGGGCGAGGCGGGACCGATCCACGGCGGCGGCATGGGCGAGGACATGTGGAAGAACATGCTCAGCGCCCAATGCACGTGGGACGCCACCATGGGCTTCAACTCGGTCCAGGCCCTCAAGAAGGCGAACGACCCGAAGGCGATCATGGTCGTGCTGGTCGGCAGCGGCCACGTGGCCTACGGCCTCGGGATCGAGCGGCAGGCGAAGAAGTGGTTCGACGGCCGGACCTCCACCATCATCCCGGTCCGCGTCGGCTGGCCGGGCCGCGACCAGATGAAAGACACGCAGGCCTCGTACGCGAACTTCACCTGGGGCGTGGCCGAGGAGATCGACTCGGCCTATCCGATGCTCGGCATCTCGACCGCCGTCTCGGCCGGCGCGGGATCGCTCCGCGTGATCGACGTCCAGGACGACACGCCTGGCGCGCGGGCCGGCATCAAGGTCGACGACGTGCTGGTGTCGTTCGACGGCGTGCCGCTCACCGGGAAGGAGACGTTCAACCGCCTGGTCGCCGCCAAGCGCTGGGGCGACTCGGCGGCCGTCGTCGTCAAACGCGGCTCGGCGGAACTCACCATCCCGGTCGCGTTCAGGCGCTCGCT
Organism: uncultured Acidobacteriota bacterium; assembly: GCA_963727765.1. Classification (GTDB taxonomy): domain Bacteria; phylum Acidobacteriota; class Vicinamibacteria; order Vicinamibacterales; family Fen-181; genus FEN-299. The sequence goes on along the minus strand of CAVSGZ010000004.1, from coordinate 131,091 downwards.
CGCCGACAAGTAGCCGAGCGACGTCGCCGCTCGTCGTGCGGAGGTGACATGACCGATCTGTTCGCCCATCCGTCTCCGCGGCTCGGTCGCGCGTTCGAAGTAGCCAGGATCGTGCACGACGGCGCCGTGCGCAAGGGGACCGAGATCCCCTACATCGGGCACCCGGTCGCGGTGGCGCGGATCCTCGAGGATCACGGCTACGGCGAGGACATGGTGCTTGCCGGCCTGCTGCACGACACGGTCGAGGACGCCCGGTACGGCAGCCGCGACCTGCAAGAACGGTTGAGCGAGTTCGCCGGGCGCGGGAGGCTGGCGGCGCCGGCTGACGCCTGGGAGTTCAGGACGGCGTTTCTCGACTTCCTCGCCGACGAATTCGGGCCCGCGGTGTTCGGCCTGGTCATGGCGGTCACCGAGTCGAAGAACGACGGCAGGCGGCACCGCGACTGGCTCGAGCGGAAGAGGGAGCAGCTCGACCACCTGGCGGAGGCATCGCACGACGAGGCGGCGCTCAAGGCCGCCGACGCGCTGCACAACATCACCTGCACGCTCGAGGACGTCCGCCGCGACGGCCTCGGCGTGCTGGACCGCTTCCGCGGCGGCCCGCTGACCGTGTGGCACTATGCGGCGGTGGCGCAACTGGCCGCCGAGCGGCTCTCGGCCGGCCATCCGCTGGCCGCCGCGGTGCTCGACGCGGCCGCGCAGTTCTCCGCCGCGGTCCGGGAGTTGCGGCCGGCGCCGAACCGCCCGCGCCGGTATCCGCCGCCGGCGATCTATTGAGCTGACGCGCAGGGCTGAAGCCCTGCGCTATCTGCTGATCCTGGGCAGCACAGTCGGTGCGGTGATCAGTTGGCCACCTGTAGGCCGGCCCTACTTCTTCGCGGCCCCGTCCTCCAGCGTGTCGAGCACCATCCGCCACCCGAACTTCTGCCCCTGCCCGCGGACGTAGTAGTCCATCCACGCCATCTCCGCCACGCTCTTGACGAGTTGGTTGCGCGCGTCCGGGATGCCGTGCGTGTGGCCCGGATACATGAACAGCTCGGTCGGCACACCGAGCTTCTCGAGCGCCATGTGCAGCTCGATCGACTGCGGGCTCGGCACCCGCGGGTCCCCTTCGACGACGTGGATCATCGTCGGCGTCTTGGCGTTCTTGATGTACTTGAGCGGCGACTGGTTCCAGTACGCGTCGAAGTCGTCGTAGGGCAGCTTGTTACCGAGGTAGAACTGCCGGACCCGCTGCGTGTCGCTCTCGGCGTACATCGAGATCCAGTTCGACGTGCCGGCGCCGGAGCTGATCGCTTTGAACCGGTCGGTGTGGGTGAGGATCCAGTTCGACCAGTGCCCGCCCGCGCTCCAGCCGAGCGCGCCCATCTTCGTGCCGTCGGCGATCCCCTGCGCGATGAGGAAATCCACACCCGCCATGATGTCGTCGAAGCCTGGCGCGAAGTAGTTGTTGACGATTCCGTTCTTGAAGGCCTCGCCGTAGTTGGTCGAGCCGCGGTAGTTCGGCATCAGCACCACGTAACCGGCGCCCGCGTAGATCTGTGCCCCGTAGCCGCCATTGAAGCCGAGGACGTCGGCCCCGGCCGGCCCGCCATGGATCGAGACGATCAGCGGGTAACGCTGGCCGGCCTGATAGCCCACCGGCCTGATGAGCACGCCGCCCACCATCCTGCCGTCCTTCGACTTCCAGGTAATCTCCTGCTCCTCACCGAGTGCAAACTGCCGAACCTGCGGGTTGGCGTCGGTTAACTGAACCCAACGGGCTCTCGCGCCGATCGACGCGGCATCGGGCACCGCAAACAGCGTCGGCGGCGTTGCGGGGTCCGCGTAGCGGATCAGAATGACACCGGTATCGCGATCCCGGCTGACCGTCAGCGCCGCCTTCTCGCTCGTGACCTGGCGCACAACGTCCCGCTGCACGTCGAGCGCGAGGCACTGCTCGGTGGCGCGCACGCCGTCGTTGAAGTAGATGGTGCCGCCGTCGTTCGACCAGAATCCGATCGACAGGTCCCCGTCGTAGCCGGACCCGAGCTTGCGCCACCTCCCACCGCGGTCGCCAGCCGCCCGCAGGTAGATCCGCTCGTTCTTCATGCTGAACTTCTCGAGGTCGTCGGGCGCCGAGAAGGCTACGAACTTGCCGTCGGGCGAGAAGCTGGGCAGGCTCTCCGACACTTCATCGTTCTTCATGAGCCGCTCGATCTGGCCGGTTGCGACCTCGAGCAGGTACGGATCGGAGTTGATGTCCTCTTCGAGGATGTTCCGCTTGTATCTCTCGGCCGAGATGCCGCGGAAGCCGACCCACTTGCCGTCGGGCGAGATGACGAAGTCAGCGACGGTGATCGTGGGATCCTTGGTCAGCTGCGTCGTCTTGACCGGGTCGAAGTCGAGGGCCCACAGGCTGTTCAGCGGCGTCTCGGCGTTCCTGATCTCAACGGTGAACTTCTTCTCACGCCGCGCCTTCTCGTCGGTTGCCGGAGCCTCGGCGCCCACGAAGTAGATTCGTCTGTCGTCGGGCGCCCACTCCCAGCGGCCGACGCCGGCAGCCTGCTTGGTCAGCGCCTCCGCGGTCGCCCCGTCGATCCCCTCGATCGGCAGGCGGTAGAGTTGCTCCTCGCCCTCCTTGCCGCTGCGGTAGACGAGCCACTTCCCGTCGTGACTGAGCGCGAAGGTCGAGACCCCCTCCTTGGCGTCGGTGACCCTGCGCGCCTCGCCGCCGTCGGTCCTCATCAGGTACAGCTGATTCTGCGTGGCGGAGGACGAGGGCGCCTCGCGGTTGGACGCGAAGATAAAGAAACTCCCGTCTTTCGCCCACCTCGGTTCCGACTCGTTCTTGTCCTTGGTGAAGGTCATCTGCCGGGTCGAGGCCACGCCCTTCTCGAGCGAGACGAGATAGATGTCGGTCTGGCGCCTGGCTTCCTTCCAGTCGGGCGTGCTCAGCGTGTAGAGCAGCCAGTGGCCGTCGGGGCTCGGCGCCGGGGCGCCGACCTGCCGCATCATCTGCATGTCGAAGAAGGTCATCGGACGCTTGCCGGCCTGGGCGCGAGCCTGAGCGGCCGCTTGGCCGGCCGCCAGCACGCCGATCGTCACCATCACCACCAGCACAACGAGTCTCCTCGCCATCGTCGTCATCTTGAGCATTGGCTCCTCACAATCGCCTCTGACGGGCAAGGCTGAGACCCTGCCCCGGCAATCCGCCAGGCATCATCGGTCGGAACAGGGCTTCAGCCCTGTTGGCAACGGCGACTATACTACCCGCGATGAGGACCCTCGTCGCGTCGATCTTGCTCGCGGCAGCGGTCGCGCTCCCCTGCCGCGCTTCAGACCCCGCTGCCGGCATCGTCCCCCGCTTTGCGCGGGACGCGAACCCGATCGCGATCACCGGCGACGCCCGACCGACCAGGTACCTGGAAGCCTCGGGCCGCCGCGCCGCCTTCATCGGGCGCGAGGACGGCAGTTTCGAGGCCTGGGCGTATCCGCTGAAGATCCTGCACGACTTCCACCTGTCGTTCGGGATCGCGGCTTACGCCGACCCGATTCCAGGCGCCAGCCTGGTCTCGACCGTCCACATCAGGCCCGAGGCGGCTACCGTCCGTTACTCGCACGCGGCCTTTACGGTGGACGCGACATGGCTGGTGCCGCTGGATCTGGCGGGCGGCCTGGTGCTGCTCGACGTCACGACGACCGAGCCGCTCACGGTCTACGTGAAGTTCCGGCCCGACCTGAAGCCGATGTGGCCGGCGGCGCTCGGCGGCCAGTACAGCTACTGGGACGACACGCTCAAGGCCTACGTCATCGGCGAAGGCAGCGGGAAGAGCGCGGCGCTGGTGGGGTCGCCGCTCGGCCTGACGCCGCCCGAGCAGCCGGCCCACAATCTGCCCGACGCGCCGTCGCAGTTCGCCATCCGCATCACGCCCGAGATGGCCGCCCGCGGCCTGGTCCCCATCGTCATCACGGCCAGCGTGGAGAAACTGGACGCAGCGAAGAAGATCTACCAGGCGCTGCTCGTCTCGCCCGAAGCGCTCTATCACGAATCCGCCGCGCACTATCGCCGGCTGCGCGAGGAGATGACCAGCATCGAGTCGCCCGACAAGCAGTTCGACCTGGCCTTCGAGTGGGGGAAGGTAGCGCTCGACAAGGGACTTGTCTGCAATCCGCACCTCGGCTGCGGACTGATTGCCGGCCTCGGCCCGTCGGGCACGACCGAGCGCCCCGGCTTCGGCTGGTTCTTCGGCGGCGACGCGTTCATCAACGCGTGGGCGATCTCCGCGTACGGCGATCTCGACACCGTCAGGCAGTCGCTCGAGTTCCTCCGCAAACGGCAGCGCGCCGACGGCAAGATGATGCATGAGCTGTCGCAGGGGGCCGGCTTCATCCACTGGTTCGAGGACTATCCCTACGGCTACTATCACGCCGACACGACACCGCTCTACATCGTCGCGGTGCGGGATTACGTCCGCGCCTCCGGCGACGAGGCGTTCGCGAAGGACTTCTGGCCGTCGATACGCAAGGCGTACGACTACTGCGTGTCGACCGACGAGGACGGCGACGGCCTCATGGACAACACCAGGGCCGGCCTTGCCGCCGTCGAGACCGGCGCGCTGCGCAGCCGCGACGTGCTGACCGACGTGTTCCTGGGCAGCGTGTGGACCGAGGCCGCCGGGGCAATGGCCGACCTGGCGAAGGTCGCCGACCCCTCGTTCGAAGCCGTCGCGCAAGCCGCCGCCCACAAGGCCCGCACCGCCCTGAACCGGCGCTTCCTCGACGATGCCGGCCGGCGGATCAACTTCGCGGTCATGAAGGACGGGAGAGGTCAGGCCGAGCAGACGGTGTGGCCGGCGTTCGGCATCTGGCGCGGCGTGTTCGATCAGAACCGCCCGGCCGTGGAAGGCACGCTCGACGAGCTGGCGCGGGCGGGCCTCGGCACCGACTGGGGCGCGAGGATGCTCTCGAAGGAGAGCACACTCTATCAGCCGCTGTCCTACAACAACGGCGCGTCGTGGCCGTTCCTGACGGGCTGGGCCGCGCTGGCGCTCTACAAGGGCGGCCGCTCGGACGCCGCGTGGCAGTATGTCGAGGCGCTGTCGGAGCTCACGTTCCTCGAGGGACGCGGCTACGTACCGGAACTGTTCTCGGGCGATCTGCTGCGGTCGATGGATGCGGCCGTACCGCATCAACTGTTCGCCACCGCGGGCTTCGTCACAGGCGTGATGCGCGGCCTGGTCGGGCTCGAAGAAACCGATGGCGGGCTGCGGCTGGCGCCGCACCTGCCGCCGGAATGGAATGTCCTGCGCGTGAAGAACCTGAGGTGGCGCGGGCACCGCGGCGACGTGGAGATCCGCCGGAATGCCGACGGCGAGGTGACGTTCGAATTCACCGACAGGGCCGGGTCGTGCCTGCCGGTCTCTTTCGACCCGCCGATGCCGCCCGGGGCGGACGGGATGCGCGTCTGGGGCGGGGACGATTCCTGCAGCACCGGCCAGTCGGTGCAGAGGCCCGGGGCCTCGGTCAACGCCGGCATCACCTTGATCCCGGAGCAACAGCCGCTGCGGCTTGGCGATTCGCCCCGGCGCCTTCGAGTCATCGACGCGCGTCTTGACGGCAACGTCTACACGGCGCGGCTCCAGGGCCTGCGCGGCTGGACCTACCGCGTGCGCCTCGATGTGCCGTTCACCGTGGAGTCGATCGAGGGCGGGCGCCAGGCGAGACACGAGGGCCGGATCTGGATTCTCGAGATTACCGTGCCCGATGGACCGTCGGAATGGGTCGACTGCGCGGTCAGGCTCCGGGTTGGCTCCAGGCTCAAGTGACGAAGCGGAAGGAGACGAGGTGACACAGCATCGCTCGATTCTCATCGTGTTGGCGCTGGCCGCGGCCGTCGCGGTCTCGCAGGCGCATGCGGCCGGCCAGACCGCTTCGCCGGCCGGCGCGAAACCGGTGACGAGGACCGCATTCGGCAAGACAAAGGACGGGACGCCCGTGGACATCTACACGCTCACCAACCGGCACGGGATGACCGCGAAGGTCATGACCTACGGCGCTACGCTCACCGAGCTCATCGTCCCCGACAGGGCCGGAAGACCGGCCGATGTCGTGCTGGGCTTCGACAGAATCGAGCCGTATCTCGCCGGAACGCCGTACTTCGGCGCCACGGTCGGCCGCGTCGCGAACCGGATCGCCAGGGGCACGTTCACGCTCAACGGCAAGACCTACCATCTCGCCACCAACAACGGGCCGCACCACTTGCACGGCGGCAACGTCGGGTTCGACAAGGTGGTCTGGCAAGCCGAGGTGATCCCGGCGAACGACGGCCAGGCGGTGAAGTTCACGCACCGCAGCCCGGACGGCGACGAGGGCTACCCGGGCACGCTCGATGTGACGGTGACCTACACGCTCACCGATGGGAACGAGCTGCGGCTCGACTACACGGCGACGACCGACAAGCCGACGCCGCTCAACCTGACCAACCACACCTATTTCAATCTCGCGGGCGAAGGAAACGGCCTGATCCTCGATCACGTCATGATGATCGCCGCCGACAGTTTCACGCCGACCGACGACCTGCTGATCCCGACCGGCCAGATCCTGCCCGTGAAGGGCACGATGATGGACTTCACATCACCGACGCCTCTGGGCGCGCGCATCGACAAGGTGCCGTCCGCGCCGCCGGGTGGTTACGACCACAACTTCGTCCTGCGCCCGGCGCCGGCCGGTCAGCCGCTGCGGCTGGCGGCGCGCGTCGTCGAGCCGAGGTCGGGCCGGACCATGGAAGTGCGGACGACGGAGCCGGCCATTCAGCTGTACACGGGGAACTTCCTGGACGGGACGATCAAGAACCGGAACGGCGTGCCGTACCTGAAGCACTCCGCATTCTGCCTGGAGACGCAGCACTACCCCGACTCGGTGAACCACCCGAACTTCCCGTCGACGATTCTCGAGCCGGGCACGCTCTACAGGTCGACGACCGTTTACGCGTTCTCGGCGAGGTAGGTTGTCAGGGAGTCCAGCGCCTTGGAGAGTTGAGCCAATCCCGCGGCGAGGTCCTCCGACCGGCCGCCGAATCCGAGTCGGAAGTGCGCCGGCGCCTGGAAGAAGTGCCCAGGCACCACGTCGGTGTGAAACTCCCGCGCCAGCGACGCGACAAACGGCCCGGCATCCTCGACGCCCCGCAGCCGGGGAAAGACGACCGTGCCGGCGCCGGGGAGCACGCACTCCAGGTCCGGACGCTCCGCGAGGAACTGCCTGACCGTCGCGCCGTTGGTGATCAGGATCCGCCGGGCGCGCGCCGCGAGGCGATCGAGCATCGAGAAGGCGAGCACCGACAGCCTCTCTGCCGGGAACGCGCCGGTGCCGTCCACGATGTCCCGCGCGCGCCGCACCTGCTCGGCGACGTCGCGTGCGGCCAGCACCCAGCCGCAGCGCAGGCCCGCGAGGCCGTAGCTCTTGGTCAGGCTGCTCGTCGAGATGAACACCGGCGACCGGGAGGCCGCCGGGCGCACGGGGCCGTCGATCGCCGTGTCGAGGTAGACCTCGTCGACCAGCACGCGCGCACCGTAGCGCTCGGCGATCCGGCCGACCTCGACCAGGTCGTGCTCGGTGGCCACGACGCCGGTTGGATTGTGCGCGTTGGTGACGATGATGAGCTTCGTCCGGTCGGTCATCGCCGCGCGGACGGCTCCAGGATCGAGCCGGTAGCCGTCCTCGAACCGGCGATCGAACCGGGTGACGCGGGCGCCGAGCAACAGCGGCGGTCCCATCAGCGGGTCGTATCCCGGCCGCTCCACCAGCACGTCGTCGCCCGCTTTGACGAGCGCCGCGAACACCAGGAAGTTGGCGCCCGACGTGCCCTGCGCCGTCACGACCATGTCGGGCGCGACGGCGTAGGTCGAGGCGATGGCCTCGATGAGCGGCTGGAGACCGTTGTCGTTGTTGCCAGTGATCTCGAGCGCCTCGCGCGCGCCCGGCAGGTCCGAGAGGTCGCAGGCGAGCAGGTTGCTCCCCGCCAGGTTGAAGCGGGACCTGGGGTGTCTCTTGGCCCATTCCATGTAGGGTGCTAAGGACATAGGCACCGTAGTCGGCACATCAATGAGTAGTCAGGCCCGCTGACCGACTGCCCATCGTCAGAATCGACCCCTCATCGTCAGAACCGACTTGCCATCGTCAGTCCCGACTGACAATCGTCAGCTCCGACCTCTCAATCGTCAGTTCCGACTACGTTCGACCCACACGTCCATGAGGTGCAGCAGCGTCTCGACCGCGGCGTCCATCCACTCGAGCGGCACCCACTCCTTCTTGCCGTGGAAGTTCATGCTGCCGTCGAACAGGTTCGGCGTCGGCGTGCCCATGAACGTCAGGCGGGCGCCGTCGGTGCCGCCGCGGATCGACGTCCGCTTCGGCGTCAGGCCGGCGCGGCGAATCGCCTCCTCCGCGTAGTCGGTCACCTGCGGGTGCTGGTCGAGGATGTACTTCATGTTCCGGTACGATTCCCTGGTCTCGACCGCCACTCTCGCGCCCGGGTACTTCTTCCCGGCCCATTCGGCGGCGGCCTTGAGCGTCGCCTCGAGGTCGTGGAGCCCATCCTCGGTGAAGTCGCGGACGATGAAGTTCGCGGTGGCCTCCGAGACGTTGCCGCTGACGTTCACCGGGTGCAGGTAGCCCTCGCGCCCCTCCGTCGTCTCCGGCGTCCTGAATTGCGGCAGCGCCATGAGGACGTCGGCCAGCACGCGCACGGCGTTGATCATCTTGCCCTTGGCGTAGCCGGGATGCACGTCGGCGCCGGTCACTTTCAGCGTGGCGCTGTCGGCGCAGAACGTCTCGCTTTCCAGCTCCCCGACGCCCGACCCGTCCACCGTATACGCGAAGGTGGCGCCGAACTTCTTGGCGTCGAAGCGCTCTGTGCCGCGGCCGACCTCCTCGTCCGGGGTGAAGGCCACGCGGATCGGCCCGTGCAGCCGCGCGGGGTCTTCCCGGAGTCGCCAGACCGTCTCGAGAATTTCCGCGACACCCGCCTTGTCGTCCGCGCCGAGCAGCGTCGTGCCGTCGGCGGTGACGATCGTCATCCCCTTGCAGGCGACGAGCGCCGGTTCTTCGGCCGCGCGGATCACGATCGACGGGTCGCCCGGCAGCATGATGTCGCCGCCATCGTAGTTGCGGTGGACCTGCGGCTTGACGTTCGCGCCGGAGACTTCGTGGTACGTGTCGACGTGGCCGAGGAGGCCAATCGTTGGCACCACTCCGAATGCCGGGTGTCCCGGCGGGATGTTGGACGGCAGCGTCGCCATCACGTAGCCGTGCTCGTCCATCTCGGCGTCGGCGAGGCCGGCCGCCTTGAGGTCGTCGACGAGGACCCGCAGCAGGTCCTTCTGCTTCTCGGTCGAGGGATAGGAAGTCGAGGTTTCGCTCGACTGCGTGTCGATGCGGGCGTAGCGGCAGAAGCGATCCAGCAAAGATTCCCGGTCGGACATGAAAGTCTCCTTTCGGCTGACCGAATCAGTATTGCCGTGCCGCCTCCCTAATGCAAGAATGCACCGGTTCGGCCCGCGGTTGCGCTCACATCCGGAGACGCGGCATGCACCTGCACGCGATCGACTACGCGGTCATCGGCCTCTACTTCGTGTTCGTCCTCGGGATCGGCGTCGCGCTCAGGCGCTACATGCGGACGAGCCTCGACTTCCTCCTGTCGGGCCGGAGCCTGGCGACCTGGATCACCGGCCTCGCGTTCATCTCGGCCAACCTCGGCGCGCAGGAAGTGATCGGGATGGCGGCGAGCGGCGCCAAGTACGGCATCCTGACCAGCCACTTCTACTGGGTGGGCGCGATCCCGGCGATGGTCTTCGTCGGCGTCTTCATGATGCCGTTCTACTACGGCAGCCGCGCCCGTTCGGTACCCGAGTACCTGCGCCTGCGGTTCGACGAGAAGACGCGCGGCTTCAACGCGATGTCGTTCGCGGTGATGACGATCTTCTCGTCCGGCATCAGCATGTACGCGATGGGGCTGCTCTTCCGCCAGTTCCTCGGCTGGGACATCAACTCCAGCATCCTCATCGCCGCGCTCGTCGTCCTCGGCTACACGTTCCTCGGCGGGCTGACCAGCTCGATCTACAACGAGGTCCTGCAGTTCTTCCTGATCGTGTTTGGGTTCCTGCCGCTCTCCCTCCTCGGCCTGAAGGCCGTCGGCTGGTGGCCGGGGCTGCAGGCGAAGCTGGCCGCCGTGAGCGTCGCACGCGGGTTCGAGCCGGGCGTGCTCACCCACTCCTGGCAGCACCTCGGAAGCGCCTCTGCCAACCCGATGGGCGTCGAGTGGTTCGGGATGGTGATGGGCCTCGGCTTCGTGCTGTCGTTCGGCTACTGGTGCACCGATTTCCTGGTGGTCCAGCGGGCGATGGCGGCCAAGTCGATGAACGCGGCGCAGCGGACGCCGCTCGTGGCGGCGATCCCGAAGATGTTCTTTCCGTTCCTGGTGATCCTGCCGGGGATGGTGATCCTCGCGCTCGTCGGCGACGGGGGCCTGGCCGACGCGGCGGGCAAGATCGACTACAACCGCGCGCTGCCGGTGCTGCTGCAGAAGCTCTATCCCTCGGGGCTGCTCGGCCTGGGGCTGGCGGCGCTGCTCGCCAGCTTCATGTCCGGCATGGCGGGCAACGTCACCGCCTTCAACACCGTCTGGACGTACGACATCTACCAGACCTACATCAAGCCGGGCGCGCCCGACGAGCACTACCTGTGGATGGGGCGGATGGCGACGGTGTTCGGCACGATCGCCAGCATCGCCACCGCGTACATCGCCATGATGTTCAACAACATCATGGACCTGCTGCAGCTCGTCTTCTCGTTCATCAACGCGCCGCTGTTCGCCACGTTCCTTCTGGGGATGTTCTGGAAGCGGACGACGGCGAACGGGGCGTTCTGGGGGCTGATGGGCGGGACGGGCGCGGCGGCCGTGCATTACGGGTTGACCGGCGTGGCGGGCGGGCGCGGCGGCCTGTTGCACACGTACCCGAGCGACATGGCGCAGAACTTCTGGGGCGCGATCGTCGCGTGGACCGGCTGCTTCGTGCTGACGATCGCGATCAGCCTCGTGACCAGACCGCGCGACGAGAAGGACCTGGTCGGCCTCGTCTACTCGCTGACGCCGAAGCCGTCGTCTGCAGGGCTGGCCTGGTACCGGCGTCCGCTCGTCCTTGGTGTGATCGTGCTGGTCGCCTCGGTCGCGTTGAACCTCTACTTCTGGTAGGGCTGACCATGTCTCTCGATCTTCGCGTTCCGATCGGGTTGCTGTTCTTGGCGCTCGGCGCGCTTCTGGCTGTCTACGGCGCGCTGAGTGACCGGGCGATCTACCAAGCGTCGCTCGGCATCAACGTCAACCTGTGGTGGGGGCTCGTGCTGGTCGGCTTCGGCCTGGTCATGCTCGCGTCGGCTTGGTACACGGCGCGCCGACGCTCCGAGTAGTCAGACCCAAGGCCCAAGCCAAGAGTCTCGAGGCTTCGGGCCGGTCGCTGTCCCCTCGTCCCTGATCCCTGATCCCCGATCCCTGCGCTACGCTTTCGCCCTCTTCGCGTCGTGGTACAGGTACCAGCACAGCCCGATGAAGAACACCATCGAGATGATCTGGGGCCAGTTGCCGTCCGCGTTGAAGCCCATGAGCGACGGCAGGTCGATCAGTTGGGCGATCGACTTGAAGTCGCCCTTCGAGGCCGGGTCCGGGATCCCCGTCTTGATGAGGTTCAGCACCGCCCCCAGCACGCCCGCCAGCGCCCCGCCCGCGATGAACCCGCTCGCGAGCAGCGTGCCGCGGTTGCTGCGCGCCTCGGAGACCTTGGCGTCCTTGCTGGACTTGCCGACCCAGTGCGAGATCAAGCCGCCGACAAACAGCGGCGTGTTGATCTGGAGCGGCAGGTACATCCCGATGGCGAAGGCCAGCGGCGGGATCCCCATCATGAGCAGCAGGAGCGAGAGCACCAGCCCCACGCTGTAGAGCAGCCAGGTGACCGGCGCCTGGTCGAAGATGCCCGAGAGGATCGTGGCGAACAGGTTGGCCTGCGGCGCCGGCACCCGCGGATCCAGGAAGCCGGTGACGAACTTCCCCGTCGCGGCGTCCGTGTGCCCGTAGGCGTAGTGGATGAGGAGCACGGTCAGCGCCACACCGACGGCCGCGAAGAGCGTGCCGATGACCTTCGAGATCTCCTGGTGCCGCGGCGTCGAACCGAGCCAGTAGCCCACCTTGAGGTCGGTGACGAATCCGCCCGCCATCGAGAGCGACGTGCAGACGACGGCGCCCATCACGATCGCCGCGTACTTGCCGAACTCGCCCTGGAGGCCGACCGCCACCAGAGCGCTCGAGCCGAGGATCAGCGTGACCAGCGTCATCCCCGAGATCGGGTTGTTGCCGGTCATGGCGGTGGCCAGCGCGGCGACCGTCGTGAAGAGGAACGCGAACACGAACGCGATCGCGAGGCCGGTCAGCGCGATCTGCGGGGCCTTCCCGGCCACGGCCGGGTCGCCCTGGCTCAGCAGCACGTAGAAGAAAAGGCCGATGGCCATCGCGGCCACGACGATGCCGCCCAGCACCGTGCTCATCTTGAGGTCGCGGTCGGTGCGCGGCACCGCCTGGGTGTCGGCGTGGCGCGAGAAGATCTGCTTGAAGCCGAGCGAGAAGGCCCGGACGATGGTCGGCACGGCCTTGAGGATGCCGATGATACCGGCGCCGGCCATGGCCCCGACACCGATGCGCTGGGCGTAAAGGCGGAACAGCTGGCTGGCGTTCATGTCGGGGATGAAGCTCGCGAACCCGGGCAGCGGTGCGGGCGGGACGGCGAACGCGGAAATGTGCTGGCCGAAGTGGTAGACCAGCGGCACCACGATCAGCGTCGAGAAGAAGCCGCCGGCGCAGATGATGGCCGAGAAACGCAGGCCGGTGATGTAGCCGAGGCCCACGATCATGCTGATGGCGTTGATGCTGATCGTCGCCTTGAAGTCGGTCGCGAGCTTCTTGACCACCGGGATGAACTGGAAGTTGACGATCTCGTTCCAGCCCCTCACCGTGACGGCGATGAAGTCGTAGATGCCGCCCACCAGCGCGGCGACCACCAGCGTCTTCGCCTGCTCGCCCCCCTTCTCGCCCGTGACGTAGACCTCGTTGATGGCCGTGGCCTCGGGGAAGGGCAGCTTGCCGTGCTGCTCGGCGACGAAGTAATGCCGCAGCGGGATCAGGAAGAACAGGCCGAGCGCCGCGCCCAGCACCGAGACGATGAAGATCGTCAGCAGCATGGACATCGTGCCCGGCGCCACGTTCATGATGTAGAGGGCGGGCAGCGTGAAGATCGACCCGGCCACGATCAGGCCCGAGGCGCCGCCGATGCTCTGGACGATGACGTTCTCGAGGATCGTGTTCTTGCGTCTGAACATCCCGGAGATGCCGACGGCCAGGATGCTGATCGGGATCGCCGCCTCCATCACCTGCGCGATCTTGAGCCCCGAGTAGGTCGAGGCCACGGAAAAGACGAGGACCATGATGATCCCGAGCGTCACCGACCGGGCGGTGAACTCGGGTACGGTCGCTCCGGCGGGCACGTAGGGCTCGTAGGTCTCGCCGGGTTTCAGTTCCCGGTATGCCGCGGGGTCCAGCTTGCCGCCCACGCCCTTCTGCCCTTCCTTCTGCCCTGCACTCATCGTGGCCTCCTGGTAGACGGAATACGCGGGATGCTACCGGAAGACGCGGGATATTCCTAGCGTCTTCCGGCCGACGGCTGACGGCCGATGGGCGACGGCCCCTCCGCCGGCGGGTGAGGCGCCAGTCGTGGCTCGGTTCGTCGCTCCGGGCTCCGCTCGGCGGACCTCGCCAAAGTCGCCCTTTGCGCCGACCCGGTCCGCGCCTGGCTCTCCAGCGCCGGCCGCACGTCGCATGCTTCCAGCCGCGAGCCGGCCGTCTCCCCGTTTGACCCCGCCGAAAACGGCATGTTAGTGTAGCCGTTGGGCTTGCGGTCGAAGGCCGACGTGTGTGCGGGAGGCGCTCGGTGCGGCCGCAGTTCGACGATCCGCTTGCGAAAGTGGCGGAACTGGCAGACGCGCCGGATTTAGGATCCGGTAGCCGAAAGGCTATGGGGGTTCGAGTCCCCCCTTTCGCACTCACCCTCGCCGTCTGGTGCCAATCTCCCTGCAGCCGATAACTTCCATGAAGACCGATCTGATCGACGTGTCGGAGACGAAGAAGAATCTGGTCATCGAGATCCCGAGCGACGAGGTCGACGCCGAGGTGGCCCGCATCACCCGCGATCTCAGCCGGACGGTGCGGGTGCCCGGGTTCAGGCCCGGCAAGGTGCCGACCTCGGTGGTGAAGCAGCGGTTCCGCGAGGAAATCCTCCACGAGGTCGGGCACGCGCTGGTTCCGAAGGCGGTGAGCGCGGCGCTCAGCGATCGCGGGATCGAGCCGGTGGCGACGCCGGACGTGCACGACGCGGACGTCCACGAGGGGCAGCCGCTCAAGTTCACGGCGTCGTTCGAGACGGTACCGCCGGTCGACCCGGGCGACTACGCCGCGATCAGCCTTCGCCGGTATTCGGCGACGGTCGAGCCGGAGGCGGTGGACCAGGCGCTCGAGCGGCTCCGGCAGCGCGCGGCGCGCTACGAGCCGATCGACGACCGGGGCCTGGAGATGGGCGACACGGCCGCCGTCGACCTGGAGCGGCGGGCGTTCGAGGCGGAGGGGCAGCCTGGGCCGACCGAGAAGCACGAGAACGTGTCGGTCGAGCTGGGCGCGGCGGTCAACCCGCCGGGGTTCGACGAGCACCTCACCGGGATGCGCGGCGGCGAGGAGAAGACGTTCCGCGTCCACTACCCCGCCGACTACGCCATCGCGGAGTTGCAGTCGAAGGACGTCGAGTACGTGGTCAAGGTCCGGGCGGTCCGCCGCCGCGTGGTGCCGCCGCTCGACGACGACCTGGCGAAGGAAGTGAGCGACGCCGACACGCTCGACACGCTCCGCGAGCAGGTGCGCGAGGGGCTGGCGCGCGAGGCCGCGCGCGAGGCGGACCGGAAGCTCAGGGCCGACCTCTTCAAGGCGCTCTCGGCCAAGGTCGGCTTCGAGGTGCCGCAGGTGCTCGTCGAGCGCGACGTCGATCGCCGGACGCAGGACTTCATCCGCCACCTCATCGAGGAGCGGATCGACCCGCGGCAGGCCGGCATCGACTGGGGCGCGTTCCGCGAGGACCAGAAGGGCCCGGCCGAGGAGGCCGTGAAGGCCATGATCGTGCTCGACGAGGTCGCGCGCCGCGAGAGCCTCGCGGTGAGCGACGAGGACCTGGACCGCGAGGTGGCGGGCTACGCCGAGCGCTCGGGGCGGACCACCGCGGCCGTCCGCGCGCAGCTCGAAAAGGACGGGGAGCTGGAGCGGCTGCGCACCGGGCTGCGCCGGGAGCGCGCCGTCGACTACCTGCTCTCGCGTGTTACCATCGCGGCGGAGTAAGCGAAGCCTATGGCATCAGATCTGAGCACCCCCCGGATGCAGCTCGTGCCGATGGTGGTCGAGCAGACCAGCCGCGGCGAGCGCGCGTACGACATCTTCTCGCGGCTGCTCAAGGACAGCATCATCTTCATCGGGACGCCGATCGACGACGCGGTGGCGAACCTGGTGATCGCGCAGATGCTGTTCCTCGAATCGGAGGACCCCGAGAAGGACATCCTGCTCTACATCAACAGCCCGGGCGGCTCGATCACGGCCGGGCTCGCGATCTACGACACGATGCAGTTCATCCGGCCCGACGTGCAGACCTACTGCCTCGGCCAGGCGGCCTCGATGGCGGCGATCCTGCTGGCTGGGGGCGCGAAGGGCAAGCGGTTCTCGCTGCCCAACTCCCGCATCGTCATCCACCAGCCGCTGATGCAGGGGCTGGCGGGCCAGGCGACCGACATCGACATCGCCGCCAGGGAGATCATCCGGATGCGCGAGCGGCTCAACGAGATCCTGACGAGCCACACCGGCCAGCCGCTCAAGCGCATCCAGGACGACACCGAGCGCGACCACATCATGTCGGCGGAGCAGGGAAAGGAATACGGTATCATTGACGAAGTGATCCGGAAGCGCGCGTAGCGGCCGGATTGCGGCGGGGTACCCCTCCACCATGGTCAAGAAAAACGGCGACACCGAGGTCCTGCGCTGCTCCTTCTGCAACAAGGACCAGAACGACGTCCGCAAGCTGATTGCCGGCCCCACGGTGTTCATCTGCGACGAGTGCGTCGAGGTGTGCAACGACATCATCGCCGACGACAACCGGTTCGAGAGCCGCGGCCAGCGCTCGCAGCTGCCGGTCCCGCCGGAGATCAAGAAGTTCCTCGACGAGTACGTCATCGGCCAGGAGCGGACCAAGAAGAAGCTGGCCGTCGCCGTCTACAACCACTACAAGCGGATCGAGATCCAGAAGCAGGCCAAGCGGGGCAACGACGTCGAGCTGACCAAGTCGAACATCCTGCTCATCGGGCCGACCGGGACGGGCAAGACGCTGCTCGCGCAGACGCTCGCCAAGATGCTGTCGGTGCCGTTCACCATCGTGGACGCCACGACGCTCACCGAGGCCGGCTATGTCGGCGAGGACGTCGAGAACATCATCCTCAAGCTGCTGCAGGCGGCCAACGGCGACATCGAGAAGTGCCAGCAGGGGATCATCTACATCGACGAGGTCGACAAGATCTGCCGCAAGGACGAGAACCCGTCGATCACCCGTGACGTCTCCGGCGAGGGGGTGCAGCAGGCGCTGCTCAAGATCCTCGAGGGGACGGTCGCCAACGTCCCGCCGCAGGGGGGCCGGAAGCACCCGCACCAGGAGTTCTTCCAGGTCGACACGACCAACATCCTCTTCATCTGCGGCGGCGCGTTCGTCGGCCTCGACCGGATCATCCAGCGGCGGATCGGCAACAAGGCGCTCGGCTTCAAGGCCGAGGTCAAGCCGACCCGGTCCCGCGACATCGGCGCGACGCTCGAGATGATCGAGCCGGGCGATCTCATCAAGTACGGCCTCATCCCCGAGTTCGTCGGCCGGCTGCCGGTCGTCGGCACCCTGCACGAGCTCGACAAGGCGGCGCTCATCCAGATTTTGACGCAGCCGAAGAACGCCATCACCCGCCAGTACCAGAAGCTGTTCGAGTACGAGAACGTCAAGCTCCGGTTCACCGACGACGCGCTCGAGGCGATCGCCGAAGCGGCGCTGCAGCGCAAGATCGGCGCGCGCGGCCTGCGGATGATCATCGAGGACCTGATGCTGGAGATGATGTACACGCTCCCGACCCAGAAGAAGGTCCGGGAGTGCGTCATCACGCGCGAGGTGGTCGAGTCCAAGGAACAGCCGATTACGCTGATGGAAAAGGCCGGGTAGGGGCAGGATTCGGAAATCACATACATGGAAGTCTACGAGACTCTGCCGATCGTTCCGCTGCGCGACGTCGTCGTCTTCCCGCACATGATGATGCCCTTCGTGATCGGGCGTCCGGCGTCCACCCGCGCCCTCGAGCACGCGCTGGGCAAGGACAAGCGGATCTTCCTCGCGGCGCAGCACGATGCCGCGGTGGACGACCCGGCGCCGCACGACATCTTCACGATGGGCTGCGTGGCCAACATCGTCCAGAGCCTGAAGCTGCCTGACGGCAACGTGAAGGTCCTCGTCGAGGGCGTGGACCGCGGCCGGGCCGTCGAGTGGAAGGAGGACAAGGGCTTCTACCGCGTCGTCGTCAAGGTGGTGGCGCGGCTCAAGGACGTGACGGGCGACGTCGAGGGGGCGATGAGCCGCGTGGTGTCGCTCTTCGAGCAGTACGTGAAGCTGTCGAACAACCTGCACTACGACGCGATGATCGCCGCCGTCCGCGTGGATGACGCTGGCAAGCTGGCCGACACGATCGCGTCGCACCTGGTGGTGTCGGTGGACGAGAAGCAGAACCTGCTCGAGATCATCTCGCCGCTCGAGCGCCTCAACCGCATCGCCGGCATCCTCGAGGCCGAGGTCGACAAGCTCCAGGTGGACCGCCGCATCCAGTCGCGCGTCAAGAAGCAGATGGAGAAGGCGCAGAAGGAGTACTACCTCAACGAGAAGATGAAGGCGATCCAGAAGGAGCTGGGCCGCAAGGACGAGAAGGGGAACGAGACCGACGAGCTCAAGAAGAAGATCGAGCAGGCCCGGATGCCGAAGGAGGTCGAGGAGAAGGCGAACCAGGAGCTGAAGCGGCTCGAGTCGATGCCGCCGATGTCGGCCGAGGCCACCGTGTCGCGCAACTACCTCGACTGGCTCATCGCGGTGCCCTGGCACAAGAAGACCAAGGAGAGCCGCGACCTCAAGCGCGCCGAGGAAATCCTCAACGAGGACCACTACGGCCTCGATAAGATCAAGGAGCGGATCCTCGAGTTCCTCGCCGTCCGCGCCCTGGTCAAGAAGCCGAAGGCCACGATCCTCACCTTCTCCGGGCCGCCCGGCGTCGGCAAGACGTCGCTCGCCAAGTCGATCGCGCGGGCGATGAACCGCAAGTTCGTCCGGCTCTCGCTCGGCGGCGTGCGCGACGAGGCGGAGGTCCGCGGCCACCGGCGCACCTACATCGGCGCGTTCCCCGGCCAGATCATCCAGATGATGAAGAAGGCCGGCACGCAGAACCCGGTCTTCCTGCTCGACGAAGTCGACAAGATGTCGATGGACTTCCGCGGCGACCCGTCGGCCGCGCTGCTCGAGGTGCTCGACCCGGAACAGAACCACATGTTCCTCGACCACTACCTCGACGTCGAGTACGACCTGTCGCACGTGATGTTCATCTGCACGGCCAACGTGCTGCACACCGTGCCCCAGGCGCTGCGCGACCGGATGGAGGTCCTCCAGCTGCCGGGCTACACCGAGCAGGAGAAGACCGAGATCGCCAAGCGGTTCCTGGTGAAGAAGTCGGTCGAGGGCACCGGCCTGACCGCCGACAATGTCACCTTCACCGACGACGCCCTGTCGACGATCATCCAGCGCTACACGCGCGAGGCCGGCGTGCGGAACCTCGAGCGGGAGATCCAGTCGATCTGCCGCAAGATCGCCCGCCGCGTCGTGATCGAGGGCAAGAACTACTCCGACGAGATCACGCCCGAGCGGGTGACGGCCCACCTCGGAGTGCCGCGCTTCCGCCCGACGGTGGCCGAGGAGAAGAACGAGATCGGCGTCGCGACCGGCCTGGCCTGGACCGAGGTCGGCGGCGAGATCCTCGTCACCGAGACGACGCTGATGCCCGGCAAGGGGCGGCTGACGCTCACCGGCAAGCTGGGCGACGTCATGCAGGAGTCGGCGCAGGCCGCGATGAGCTACGTGCGGTCCAGGGCCGAGGAGTTCGGCATCCCGCGGGACTTCCACCGCCACAGCGACGTCCACATCCATGTGCCCGAGGGCGCGATTCCGAAGGACGGCCCGTCGGCCGGCATCACGATGGCCACCGCGCTCGTGTCGGCTCTCACGCGCGTGCCGGCGCGCAAGGACGTGGCGATGACGGGCGAGATCACGCTGCGCGGCAAGGTCCTGCCGATCGGCGGCGTGAAGGAGAAGCTGCTCGCCGCGCACCGGGCCGGCATCAGGACGATCGTGCTGCCCAGGGAGAACGAGAAGGACCTGGCCGACATTCCGAAGCTGGTCCTCGACGTGCTCGAAATCCACTTGGCCGAGACGATGGACGAGGTGCTGAAGGTCGCGCTCGCCGAGCCGCTTCCGCCTCCCCTGCCGCCCGAGGACCGGGCACGCGCGGCCGTCGTCGACGACCTGGACGAGACGAGGACGCACTAGGAAGGCTCAGGGCTCAAGGCTTCGGGCTCAGGGCCTGTCACGCTGTCACACTGCCATACATGCCCCGCCGAGTCGCTACAGCCACGTTCGTGATCTCGGCGGTGAAGCCAGCCGACTTCCCGACCGACGGCCGGTCCGAGATCGCGCTGGTCGGTCGGTCGAACGTGGGCAAGTCGAGCTTGATCAACGCGCTGGTGCGGCAGGACGTCGCGCGGACCAGCAGCACGCCCGGCAAGACCCGCCAGGTCAACGTCTACCGCATCGCTCCAGGCGGCGGCCTGCCTTTCTACCTGATGGACCTGCCCGGCTACGGCCACACGGGCGGCGGTGAGAAGGCGCGGGAGGAATTCAGCAGCCTGACGTCGCTGTACTTCGACAGCCGGACCGGCCGGCTGGGCCGCGAGCACACGCCAGCGGCGTTGACGCCTCGTTCCGCGCTGCGCGGCGTCGTGCTGGCGATCGACGCGCGTCACCCCGGCATGTCGAGCGATGTGGATGCCTGGCACTGGCTGGCGTCGGTCGGCGTCCCGTTCCTGCTCGTCGCCACGAAGGTCGACAAGCTGCCGCAGGCGGAGAAGGCACGGCTCGCCGGGACGTGCCTCGAGGCGTTCGGCCACGCGCCGCTCGCCGTCTCCGCGCTCAAGGGCCTCGGCCTCGACGAACTCTGGCAGCAGTTGCGCGGATTGACGGGGTGACCGCGCAACAGGCTCAAGACTCAGGACTCAAGGCTTAGGGGCTCAGGCCGTCCCTGAGCCCTAAGTCCTGAGCCATGAGCCGCCTTGTGATAGAATTGGTGGTTCGGACTACTCTGAAGGAGCTCGACGTGAAGGAAGGTATCCACCCGAAGTACAAGGAAGTCGAAGTGCGGTGCGCGTGCGGGGCGACCTGGAAGACCCGGTCCACCAAGGACGAGCTCCGGCTGGAAATCTGCTCGCAGTGCCACCCGTTCTTCACCGGCCGCCAGAAGCTGATCGACACCGAGGGCCGCGTGGAGCGGTTCACGAAGAAGTTCGGCGCGCAGACCTCCGAGGCCCGCAAGCAGGCCGCGAAGGCGAAGAAGGCGTCCGCCAAGGCCCCAGAGGCCGCTGCGCCGACGGCGTAGAGCCGCGCAGGCACGGTCGTTTCCCCCGTAGACGCCGACTGAAGGACGCTTCGCGTTCTCCAGCCGGCGTTCCTCGTCTCAGCTCGTCCCCGCGTCCTCGCCGAGCTTTCTCGACAGCCGCCCGAGACGATGCCTGACTTCATCCACCCGCCTGGCATCGTCGGCAAGCTGCAGGGCCGAGAGCGCGAATTCGCGGGCCTGCTCGAGGTTCTTCGCCCGGTGCTCGTGATGGACGGCCAGCGCCTCGAGCGCCTCGCGGCGAAGACCGGGGTCGATGCCGGGAATCCGCGACAGTTCGAGCCAAGCCTCCGCGGCGGCGTCGAATCGCCGCGCCCGTCGCCTGTGCAGCGCCAGCCAGTGCAGCGCGTCGGCGCGGATTGTCGCGTCCAACTCTCGATTCAACGTCCCGTCGGCAACGGCCGCCGCCTCGAAGCAGCGCTCGGCCTCGTCCAAGCGGCCGAGAGACTCGGACAACCGGCCGACAGCCAGGTGATCGTGACGCTCGCGCATGACGCTCGCGCCGGTCCCGGCCATCTCGAGGATCACCGCTGCCACCGCGCCGAGCGACACTAGGTCGAGCCGGTTGTGCTCCAGCACGGCGGCCAGCCCGCGCGCGTCGCCGGTTCGCGTGTAGCCGAAGTAGCGCGACGGGATTTCCCAGCCGGGCACATCGTCCTGCCGATGAAGCCCGAGGATGTCGCGCTCGATGGCTGTCAGCGCGCAGCTTCCGGGAGCGGAGTCCGACAGGCTGACGGCCCGCGCTCTGCTCTTCCACAGTCTCCGCGCCGGGAACAACATGTCCACGTGCGGCAACTTTCCGAACGGCGGCCTCAGCCGGTGCATCTGGTAGCGCGTGTCGATGAGCGGCACGTCGAAGGCGCGGCCGTTGTAGGTCACGAGCACCGTTCGGTCGCCGGACCCCACCGAGGCGATTTCCTCCTCGACCGCGTGCAGCAGCGCGCGCTCCTCGCCGTAGCCTCGCAGGAAGAACTGCCGCGTGCGGAACCCGTCCTCGTCAAAGTAGCCGAACCCCACGAGGAACGCGTAGGTGCCCGCGCCGCCGCTGAGGCCCGTGGTCTCGAGGTCGAAACAGACTAGGCGCGGCCTCACGCCGGCATCGAGCCCGGCTGCCACCGGGTCGTACCGGTCGAGGAACCAGGGCAGCGCGCCGAGCGACGCCCTCGCGGCCGACAGGTAGCGGTCGATGGGCTGATGGCCGTGCGCCTGCGAGGCCGGGTAGTGACGATCCACGACGACGCAAGGGCCGTGCGCGCCGTCGAGGGCGGTGGCGCCCAGCACGTCGAGAACGCCCGCCGACGCTTCGGCGGCCGCACAGCGCGCGGCAAACACCGCTTCCTCGTCGCCCTCCGCCACGCGCGGCGCGGGCCGGTTCGGCGCACCTCCGGCCTGCGCAGGCGTCTCCCTGTTCTTCAGGATCTCCTGGATGCGGGCGGCGAGAGAGGCACGGTCCACAGGATCGATTCTAAGGGCCTACGGGGAAACGCGCGCGAGGATGTCGAGCGCGACGCTCTTGGCCAGAAGCCCGACTTCGCCGAGCGGCCCGACGCACGACGGGCAGCCCGACGGGCAGGGGCAGGTGGCGATGAGATCGCGCGTCTTCTCGACGAGCGCCTGCCGCATCGAGAACAGCGGCTCGGACAACCCGATGCCGCCCGGGTAATTGTCGTAGACGAACACGCGCGGCTCGTCGTAATCGACCGGCGCCTGGCCGGCGACGCGCCCGCGTCCGACTCGCGCCACCGCGCCCGACGCGCCGGCCGGGCCGAGTTCCCCGCCGGTGAGCGCAGCTTCCTGCGGCACGTCAGGCGCGCCTCCGTTGCCGATCGACACGCCGATGTCGTGACGGTCGCACATCAGCAGCAGCTGCGCGACCTGGCGCAGGGCGAAGGCGAGGCCGATGACGCCGTCCCGCCGATCGTCGCCGCCGTAGGGCAGCGACGTCATCACGGCGCGGGGGATGGTGAACCAGCAACCGGTCGTGTGCATCTCCTGCTCGGGCAGGTCCAGTTCGCCCGAACCGACGTTCTCGTTGGTGTAGAACTTGATCTTCTTGAAACCGACCACGCGCGAGACGACGTGGACCTCGCCGTGGGACCAGAGGGGCGGGCGTGGCGCAGGGCTGAAGCCCTGCGCTATCTGATTCTGACGATCGGCAGAGGCGCCCTGCGCTATCTGAACCGGAGGACCGACCGGGGCGGTGTCGAACGTATCCAGAATCGTCACCCGGTCGTAGCGGATCGCGTCGGTGTAGTAGTCGCACTCCACTTTGCGGACGAACGCCTTCCGGTTCTCGAAATCGAGCTTCTCCACCTGGTAGAGCGTACCTTCGACGATGTAGATCGCCTTCTCGTGAAGCGTCGAAGGGGCGCTCGTGAAATCGGTCTCGCCAATGACGCGCGTGTGGTCGGTGTTGTCCACGACCACGAAGTTGTCCGACGACACCGACCGGAGGCTGATCGCGTCGGCCGGGTACGATTCGCTCGTCCAGTGCCAGTGCGCCTCCTCGTCGGGGCCCTGCCCTTCCGCCAGGTGCACGAGCCCTTCCTCGGAGAGGATCTGGAGGATGTCCTGCACGCTCTCGCGTCCGAACACCTCGCGGGCGCCGAACGGCAGCTCGAAGGCGGCGCACTTGATGTGCGCCAGCAGGATCTGCAGGTTGTCGGGATTGATGAGCGCGTGTTCGGGCGATGCGTCGAAGAAGTACGACGGGTTTCGAACGACGTACTGATCGAGCGGGGCGCTGCTGGCCACGAGCACGGCGGCCGACTGGCCCGCGCGGCGGCCGGCGCGGCCCGCGCGCTGCCAGGTCGCGGCGATGGTGCCCGGATAGCCCGCCAGCACTGCCACGTCGAGCGCACCGATGTCGATCCCCAGCTCGAGCGCGCTCGTGGCGACAACGGCGCGCACCTCGCCGTCGCGCAGCCCCTTCTCGATTTCCCGCCGCCGGTTGGGCAGATAGCCTCCCCGGTAGCCCCGCACCGCTTCGTCCGCACCCGGCGGACCCTGGATCGTGTCCTTCAGGTAACGCGTGAGGATCTCGGTGACCAGCCGGCTCTGCGCGAACACGATCACCTGCAGGCCCCGGCGCAGGAACTCGAGCGCGACGCGCCGGGCTTCCTGCGTGTACGAGCGGCGGATGCCGAGCTGGCGGTTGACGATCGGCGGGTTGACGAAGAAGAAGAACTTCTCGCCGCGCGGGGCACCGCTCTCCTCCACCAGCTCGAACGGGCGCTCGGTCAGCCGCTCGGCCAGCTCCCGCGGGTTGGCAATCGTGGCAGACGAGCAGATGAAGACCGGGTCGGAGCCGTAGTGCTGGCAGATGCGGCGGAGCCGGCGCAGCACGTTCGCTAGGTGGCTGCCGAAGATGCCGCGGTACGCGTGCAGCTCGTCGATCACGATGAAGCGCAGGTTCTCGAACAGCCGGGCCCACTTCGGGTGGTGCGGCAGGATCCCTGAGTGCAGCATGTCGGGGTTGGTGAGGATCACCTGGGCCCGCGCGCGAATGGACCGCCGCGCGTCCTGCGGCGTGTCGCCGTCGTAGGTGAACACGCCGAGGTCGAGGCCCGCGGCCTCGTTGATCACCTGCGCCAGGCGGTCGAGCTCGGCCAGCTGGTCCTGCGCGAGCGCCTTGGTTGGAAACAGGTAGAGCGCCCGCGTGGACGGGTCGTGCAGGACCGAGTTGAGGACGGGGATGTTGTAGCAGAGCGTCTTGCCCGACGCCGTCGGCGTGGTGACCACGACGCTCTGGCCGGCGAGCGCGTGCGAGACGGCCTCGGCCTGGTGCGTGTACAGCTCGCCGACGCCATGGCTCTTCAGCGCCGCGACCAGGCGCGGGTCGACCCCTTCAGGGACGGGCGCCAGCCGGGCCTCGGCGGCCGGCATGCGGCGAATCGCGGTGATGACCTCGTCGGGGCTGTCAGCCCGGTCCTGATACCATGAGGGGACCAACTGATGGATGGCCGCCTGCAGCGCCTGCTCGCGCGAGGCGGCGCCCTTCTCGCGCAGCGTGACGCGGTCGTTCTCGTGACGGTGTTCGTCCCCGTTGCCGCGCGTGGGTCTGGTCATGGTGAGCGATCGTACCAGCGCCTCTTGAGACGATCAAGAGGCGAAAGGAGAAAATTAAGAGAAGGGCACCAGTACGGTCGGCATCCTGCCAGACCTCGTGGCGTATTCGGCCGCTACGGCCCCTGCGACGGCACTGCCGCGCCCGGGATGGACCAGCATGACCACTGACCCGCCGAATCCCCCGCCGGTCAGGCGGGCACCGTAGACGTCAGGCGTCGCACGCGCCAGCTCGACCATCAGGTCGATTTCCGGGACGGACACCTCGTAGTCGTCGCGCATCGACTCGTGCGAGGCGTAGAACAGCTGGCCGAGCGTCTGAACGTGGCCCGCCCTCAGCGCCGCGACGGCCGCCAGCACCCGGTCGTCCTCGGTCACCACATGCCGTGCCCGCCGCCCGAGTGGCTCAGGCAGGCTCATGACTTGCGGCAGGTCCTGCGCCGCGAGGTCGCGAAGCGCGGCCACCCCGAGCCGCCGCGCGGCTTCCTCGCACTCGGCCCGTCGGGTCCGGTAGTCGCCCCTCGCGTGGCTGTGCGCGACACCCGAGTTGAGGACCACCAGCTCGCACGAAGCGGGCACAGGCACGAGCGTCCACTCGAGCGAGCGCGCGTCGAGGAACAGCGCCTGGCCGTCCCCGGCCAGTGTGCACGCCATCTGGTCCATCACGCCGACCGGCGCCCCGACGAACTCGTTTTCCGCCCGCTGCCCGAGCCTAGCCATCTGCACGTCGTCGATGGGCAGCGCGTAGGCCTCCCGAAAGGCGCGCAGCAGCGCGATCTCGAGCGCCGCGCTCGACGAGAGGCCGCTGCCGAGCGGCACGGTCGAGGTCACGCGGATGTCGGCGCCGCCCACCGCGAAACCGGCCCGGCCGAGCACCCAGGTGATCCCCTGCAGGTAATCGGTCCACCGGCCGCGGCGCCTCTCGGTGCCGACGATGTAGCTGAAGGGCGACTGCTGGCCGACGTTCACGCTGAGCGCGCGGATCGCGCCGCCCGGCCGTGGCCGCAGCTCCACCGTCGTCCGCTGTGGGATGGTGGTGGGCAGCACGTAGCCGCCGTTGTAGTCGGTGTGCTCGCCGATCAGGTTGACGCGGCCGGGGGCGGACGCGCGGATCGAGGGCGCCGCGCCGAAGAGTTCTTCGAACGTCATGAGCACGACACCTCGCCCCGCCGTCAGAACAGCGACCGCGACTGGCAGCCGTCGACGGTGACGCTGGCCCCGCTGATCCAACTCGCCCGGGGCGACGCGAGAAACGCCACGACGTCGCCGACTTCCTCGGCGCGGCCGAACCGGCCGAACGGCAGCTCGCGGCGGACGAACTCGGTCATCCCCTCCGGGTCGGTCTGCTGGCGCTTCCACCAGGACCCGCCGGGGAAAGAGATCGAGCCCGGCGCGACGCTGTTGACACGGATGTTGTCGCGGGCCAGCTGCTGCGCCATCGCCTTGGCGAGGCTGATCTCGGCGGCCTTCACCGCGTTGTAGGTCATCCGGCCGCCCGACTCCCGTCCGTAGATCGACGCGATCATCACGATCGCCCCTCCGCCACGCGCGCGCATTGAAGGCACGGCGAGCCGGCTGGCGCGGATGGCCGGGTAGAGCGTCGAGTCGAACGCCTCCTGCCACTCGGCGTCGGTCGTGTCGGTGATACCGGCGCCACGCGCCAGGCCCAGGCTGTTGACCAGGATGTCGATGCCGCCGAACCGCTCGAACGTCCGCCCGAACACCTCGTCGATGCCGCGCTCGGTTGTCAGGTCCGCGGCCACCGCCAGCACGGCATCGGGCCCGGACGCGACGGCGGCCAGCTCCGCGGCCGCCTGCTGCAGAGCCTCTTCCCCGCGGGCGCAGAGACACACGCGGCAGCCCTCGGCAACGAGCGCGCGGGCGCTTGCCAGTCCGAGCCCGCGGCTCGAGCCGGTGATGAGGACGATCTTGTCGGTGAGTTGGAGGTCCATATTCGATCCGGCCCGCGACTCGTGGGCCCGCGCTAAAACCTGGCCGCCAGGAAGCGTCCGAGGATCGCGTTGAACTCGTGCGGTTGCTCCAGGCCCGGCAGATGCCCCGCGCCGCGGATGATCGCCATCTCGGCGCTCGGAATCCTGTCGTGCAGGCGGCGCGCGGTCTCGACGTCGATGATCCGATCCTCTTCCCCGACGATGACCAGCGTGGGGCACCCGATGACGGAAAGCAACGGCGTGGAGTCGGGGCGCGAGGCCAGCCGCTCGACGGCGCGCCTGACGCCCTCGGTGTGCTGCGCGAGCACCAGGCGGCGAACCCGATCCACGACCTCCGGCCTCGACTTCCTGGTCGTCGCGCCGAGCAGGCCTGGCAGCATCCGCTCCCACACGGCGGCCACCCCGCCCCGCGCCAGGATCTCCAGCATCACCGCGCGGTCCGCGCGCGCCGCGTCGGTGTCCGCTTCCGCCCTGGTGCCTGAGAGCACCAGCCCCTTCACCCGCTCCGCGGCCAGCCGGATCACACCGAACGCCGCATACCCGCCCATCGAGTTGCCGCCGACCACCACCCGGTGCAGTTCGAGATGATCGAGCAGCGCCAGCACGTCGCGCGCATAGTCGTCGATCGACACCGCCCCCGACGGTGCATCGGCCGACGACGCCCCGAAGCCGCGAAAGTCCGGCGCCACGACGCGCCAGCCGGCCGGGATCGTGTCGAGCTGCGGCCGCCACATCTCCGCGGCGAGCGGGAAGGCGTGCAGCAGCACCAGCGCGTGGTGCGACGGCCCGGGCCCCTCGACGTCGAGGTAGCCGATCATCCGGCCCAGGTGGCAAAACTCGGCGTGCATCGTAAGATGATGATAGCGGAAGACGGACGGGACGGCATGAAAGACGCTCGAGACACGACGCCGGAGGGAGCGCCGCTGCTGACGGCGGCCACGTTGGGCCTTGCCGCCTACGGGCTGTACTCGGTTGGTCTCGGCGCCTACGACGCGTTCCGGTCGCCCGGCCTCGACTGGTGGGCCGACGCGGCGCTGGCCGTGTTCGGCCTGCTCTTGCTGACCTCGTCGGTGCTGGTGCGCCTGCGCATCCCGGGGGGGCTGGCGCTTGCCGTGAGCGCGCTGTCCGCGCTGCAAGCCCTGTCCCTGCACAACGACATGCACTTCTACGGGGACATCCTGGTGACACCGCAGGTGGTGCGGGGCGTCATCGCGGCGGGGCTGGCGGCGCTCGCGTATGCGGGAGCCCGCACCGAGCGCCGCCGGACGATCACGTGAGCGGGTCCTCTACGCGCACCCGCTGGTGCTCCCGCAGTTGACGCACTTGTAGCAGCTGCCGCTGCGCACCATGATCGCGCCGCACATCGTGCACGGCGGCGCATCCTCCTGGTTCTGGATGGTCATCAGGTGCGGGTGCTTGGGCCCGGCCTCGATGCCGAGCGGCGGCAGCGTCAACTGCTCCGCCGAGTCGGGCTGGGAGGCGGGCGACACCCGCTCGCGGGCGTTCACGCCGGCCCAGGTACTGCGCCTCTGGCGACAGGAACTTCGCCGCCAGCCAGCGGAAGACGTAGTCCACGATCGACTTCGCGATCCGCACCTGCGGGTTCTTGGTCATCCCCGCCGGCTCGAACCGGACGTGGCTGAACTTGTCGACCAGCACCTGCAGCGGCACGCCGTACTGCAGCGCGTACGACACCGCCTGCGCGAACGCGTCGGCGAAGCCGGAGATCGTCGATCCTTCCTTGGCCATCACCAGGAAGATCTCGCCGGGCATCCCGTCCTCGTAGAGCCCGACGGTGATGTACCCCTCGTGGCCGCCGATCTCGAACTTGTGCGTGATCGCCTGGCGCTCGTCCGGCAGCCTGTGGCGGACCGGCTGGGCCACCGCGGGCGCCTCGGCCTTCGCCGCGGACGCCTTGTCGCGCGAGGTGTTGAGCGGCTGCGTCCGCTTGCTGCCGTCGCGGTAGATGGCGATCGCCTTCACGCCGAGGCGCCACGCCTCGATATAGGCTTGGCAGATATCCTCGGCGGTCGCGTCCTTGGGCACGTTGACCGTCTTCGAGATCGCGCCGGAGATGAACGGCTGGACCGCCCCCATCATGCGGATGTGGCCCATGTGGTGGATCGACCGCGTGCCGCGCGCCGGCTTGAACGCGCAGTCGAACACCGGCAGGTCCTTGTCCTTGAGGTTCGGCGCACCCTCGATCGTCTCCATCTCGTCGACGTAGTCGACGATCGCCTTCACCTGGCTCCCGCCGTAGCCCAGGCGCACGAGGGCGGCGGGGATGGTCTGGTTGACCATCTTCATCTGGCCGCCGTCGACCATCTTCTTGTACTTCACGAGGGCGATGTCCGGCTCGACGCCGGTCGTGTCGCAGTCCATCATGAAGCCGATCGTGCCGGTGGGCGCCAGCACGGTCGTCTGCGCGTTGCGGTAGCCATGCTCCTCGCCGAGCTCCACCGCCTCGTCCCACGAGGCCGCGGCCGCGGCGACCAGCTCGTCGGGCACGAGCGCCGTGTTGATGTCCTTCAGCGCGTCGCGGTGCTTGCGCATCACGCGCAGGAACGGCTCACGATTCGGCGCGTAGCCCGCAAAGGGCCCGCCCTGGTCGCGGGCGATGCGGGCCGAGGTCACGTAGGCCTCGCCGGTCATCATCGCCGTGATCGCGGCCGCGTAATGCCGGCCGCCGTCGCTGTCGTAGGGCAGGCCGCGCGACATCAGCAGGGCGCCGAGGTTGGCATAGCCGAGACCGAGCGGGCGGTAGTCGTGGCTGTTGCGCTCGATCGCCTTGGTGGGGTAGCTCGAGTTGCCGACCAGGACCTCCTGGGCGACGATGAGCGTGTCCACGGCGGCGCGGAATGCGGCTACGTCGAACTCCCCCCGCGCGTCGACGAACTTCATCAGGTTGATCGACGCCAGGTTGCACGCCGAGTCGTCGAGGAACATGAACTCCGAGCACGGGTTGGACGCGTTGATCCGGTCCGTGTTCGGGCAGGTGTGCCACTCGTTGATCGTCGTGTCGAACTGCATGCCCGGGTCGCCGCAGACGTGCGTCGCCTCGGCGATCATCCGCATCAGGTCCTTGGCCTTGTGCGTGCCCATCGGGCGGCCGTCCTTGACCGCCCGCGTCTGCCACGTGCCGTCGTCGAGCACCGCGCGCATGAAGTCGTCGGGCACGCGCACGCTGTTGTTCGAGTTCTGGAAGAACACCGACGAGTAGGCCACCCCGTTGAACGACCCGTCGTAGCCGGCGTCGATGAGCGCCCAGGCCTTCTTTTCCTCGTCGACCTTGCAGGTGATGAAGTCGACGATGTCCGGGTGCTCCGCGTTGAGGATGACCATCTTCGCCGCGCGCCGCGTCTTGCCGCCCGACTTGATCACGCCCGCAAAGGCGTCGTAGCCCTTCATGAACGAGACGGGTCCGGACGCGGTGCCGCCGCCCGCCAGCTGCTCGCGCGAGGAGCGGAGCGCGGACAGGTTGGTCCCGGTGCCCGACCCGAACTTGAACAGCATCCCCTCGGTCTTCGCCAGCGTGAGGATCGACTCGAGCGTGTCATCGACCGAGTTGATGAAGCAGGCCGAGCACTGCGGGTGCTTCTCGATCCCGCAGTTGAACCACACCGGGCTGTTGAACGCCGCCTTCTGATAGAGGAGCAGGTGCTTCAGGTCGTCGCGGAACGCCAGCAGGTCAGCCTCGTCGGCAAAGTAGTTCCCGGCCCGGGCCCACTCGGCGATCGAGTCCACCACCCGGCCGATGAGCTGCCGCACGCTCGACTCGCGGAACTCTCCCGCCTTCGGCTTCAGCGGCCCGCGGAAGTACTTCGAGACGACGATGTTGGTCGCCTGCTGGGACCAGAAGGCGGGCGCCTCGACGTCGCGCTGCTCGAAGACGACGTCGCCCTTGTCGTTGGTGATGAGCGCGGTCCGGGTGTCCCACGTCACCTCGTCGAACGGGTCGCGCCCCGAGAGAGTGAAGAACCGCGAAAACGTCAGACCGGGCGCCGACGACGACCCGGCACGCACGCTGGGACGCGCCGTCTCGGGCGTCCGGTTCTCGTTGACCTGCGCCGCGGCTGGGGCCACGTCCTGGGTCACGCCTCTCTGCATACCACCCTCCGCATCGGCGGGTCCGTGCCCCTCGGACACACACCGTTCACAACGAGCAAGCGACACCACGAGCGCTGACAGGTCCGTTCGAAGCCGCGCGCATCTGGTTCGACCCCTGCGTGCTCCCGATCGTGGGCCGCCCGGCGCCAACGGGCAGCCGTGGGGTCCAGACGAACCGACCTTCCGTGAACGATCGGGCAGCTGGGATCCACCCGGTGGGGGCGCTCACGGCAGAGGGCAAATATGGACGACGGTCACTCGTTTGTCAAGCGGTGATCTACCACATATTGTGCTTGCTTTTTAGGGCACTCACAAGACCTGGTGGAATTCGGAGGAATTCCGCGAGTTCTATCAATTACCCAATATTTTGCCCGAAAAATGAGTGGTCGGCATCTGCGCCCCGTGCATTCTGCCGCTAGGTCAGGGCTCGAAACGCGGCGGTGTCAGGGCTTCATGCGACCGGCCAGACCGGCCGCGAGAACCGCCGCCTTTTCGGCCACCTTGGCGGCGAAGACGAGGTTCTTTTCGCGCAGCGCCTGCTCGGCCTGATCGATGAACCGCTTGGCGGTGTCGTACTGCGACCGCCCGTCCGCATTCAACCCTTGATAGTCGACGCGGCGCAGGTCTGTCTGGGCCTGGTTGAGCTGGTCGCGAACCTGGCGAACGAGGTCCGAGGGAGAGGTGGGGAGCGCCTGCTGGAGCGTGGCCGGCGGAGAGGCGGGCGGAGTGGATCTCACGCTGTCGCCCTTGGGATCGGTCCGAGCCGGCGTCGCAACTGGCGGCCGCCTGGGCGCCTTCGGGGCGACCGCCTCGCGCTCGGGCGCCGGGGTCGGCGGCTCGGGCGCCTCGGGCTCCGGCGGCACGATCACGCGAGGCGGCGGCGCGGGCACGTCGAGCGCGACCGGGCCGACTGCCGCCTTGGTCCTGGCCGCGCAGCCTGCAGCCGCGAGCGCCGCGATCACCGCCGCGAGGAACAGACGTCGCACGCGCACATTATGACAGGGATCGACACGGCTGATTCAACCGCCGGGGGGCCTGCCGACGCCTCCAGTTGGAGTCAGGCGGCCTGCGGCAGGACGATGCGGAAGGTGGTGCCCCTCCCCTCGGTCGACTGCACTTCGATCTCGCCGTCGTGCAGCTGCACGGTCCGGTAGACCATCGACAGGCCGATGCCGCTGCCCTTCGCCCGCGTGGTGAAGTACAGATCGAAGATCCGGCCGAGATGCTCGGGCTTGATGCCGACGCCGGTGTCCTCGACGAGGATCTCCACCCGTCGCCCCCGCGCGGCCGCCGCCGAGATCCGGAGCGTGCCGCCCTCGGGCATGGCCTGCACGGCGTTGAGCGCGAGGTTCAGCAGCGCCTGCCGCAGCATGTCCGGATCGCCGCTGATCTCGGGCAGCCCCTCGAGCCCCGCGGTCACCACCCTGACGCCGGCGCTGGCGCACTCCGGGCCGATCACCCGCACGACGCCGTCCACGAGCGACGAGACGGCGATCGCCTGGAGTTTCAGGTCCTCGGGCCGGTTGAACTTGATGAAGCCCTGCATCACCTGGTCGAGGCGCTGGACCTCGCCGCCGATGACGCGCACGTGCTCGAGTGCCGGCGCGAGATCTGGTCCGTCCGACTCCACCTCGGCGGCCTGCCGCAGCTTCTGCTCCAGCAGCTCGAGGTGGATCGTCATCGCATTCAGCGGGTTCTTGACCTCGTGCGCGACGCCGGCCGACAGCCGGCCGAGCGCGACGAGCTTGCGGGAGTAGTTCAACATCGACTGGACGCGGCCGAGCGCCGCGAGGTCGCGCGCCACGAGCAGCACGCAGGTCAGCCGCTCGTCACGGTCCCTGACCGGGTGTGCCACGACGACACGCTCGGCACTCGCAGCCTCCTGCCCCTCCGCGCCGGCCTCCGCCTTCGGGACACGGACTGCCACCGGGCCCTCGGGCTGACGGCCGGCCACGACGCCGCACACCAGGTCGCGATACGGGTGACCGTCGGCCAGCAGGTCATCGATCGTTCGGCCAACCGACTCGGGTGGCAGCGCCGCCAGCATGGCCGGGTTGGCGAACAGCAGCTCCCCGGCCGGGCCGAAGACGGCCACCTCGTCTTCCATCCGCTCGACGGCCTGCGTCAGGCCCGCGCTCTGGTCCGGCAGCTGCGGGCGCGGGGCCGACATCTGGGCGGACACCACGTTGAAGAAGTTGCCGAGCTCCCCGAACTCGTCCTGCTGCGGCAGGTCGAGGCGCACGCCGAGTTCTCCCCGGCCGAGCCGCGTCAGCCCGCTCTTGATCACGTGGATCGGCCGGAGGATGAGCCGCGCGAGCCCGGCCGACACGACGACGGCCACAAACAGCGCGATGAGGCCGGTCACGCCGACCAGCCACAGCTCCCTCGAGAACTCCTCGCGGACCAGCGCCGTCGACACGCCGATGCGGATCGTGCCGAACTTCTCGCCGCCGAGCAGCAGCGGCTGCCGCACCTCCAGCGTCTTCCCGCTCGATGCGTAGATGCTCCACAGCTGCTGCACCCCGCGCATCCGGATGAGATCGTCGAGCGTCTCGGCCGGCGGCAGCACCTTGCCCTCGCGGCTCGGGTCCCAGGCCGCCACCGCCACGCCGTCGAGGTTGCAGATGGCCGCGTAGGTGACGTTGCGCGCGAAGGCCCCGGACTCGAGGATCGCCTGCAGGCCGCCATCCTCCCTGATCGCCGCCCACGGGTCAGCCTCGCCGGGGACGACGTCCTTGGCGCGCTGGAAGACGGTGTTGGCCAGCAGCTCGGCGCGGGCGCGGCTCTCCTCGAGCAGGACGCGCGCGACGAAGGTGACGTGAAGCAGGCTCAGCGCGATGACGGCCACGCCGACGATGAGCGAGACGCCGCCGATCTGTTTGGCCTTGATGCCGAAGTGCACGCGTCGATCCTATTTCCTGAGCTTGAAGCGATTGAGCTTGTTGTGCAGCGTCTTGAGGCTGATGCCGAGCAGCTCGGCCGCGCGCGTCCGGTTGTCCCGCGTGTGCTCGAGCGTCAGCTGGATCAGGCGCCGCTCCGCCTCCTCGACCGTCGTCCCCGCGGCGAACGACACGGCCGAGGGCGCGGGCCCGTCCGCCCGGGCGACGAGCTCGGCAGGCAGGTGCTTCGGCTCGATGAACGGCCCGCTTGCGAGAATCGTCGCGCGCTCGATCACGTTGCGCAGCTCGCGGACGTTGCCGGGCCAGTCGTGCGCCTCGAGCGCGCCGAGCGACTCGCGATCGACGTCGACGACCGCCTTGCCGTTGCGAGCGTTGAACTCGACGAGAAACGCCTGGACCAGGAGCGGGAGGTCCTCCTTCCGCTCCCTGAGCGGCGGCAGCGCGACGGCGAAGACGTTGAGCCGGTAGTAGAGATCCTCACGGAGCCGGCCGGTTCGCACGGCCTCGGCCGGATCGTGGTTGGTGGCCGCGATCACGCGCACGTCGACGTTCTGCTCGGTCCGGCCGCCGAGCCGCCTGAAGCTGCGCTCCTGCAGCACGCGCAGCAGCTTCACCTGCGTCGTCGGCGTCATCTCCGCGATCTCGTCGAGAAACAGCGTGCCGCGGTCGGCCAGCTCGAAGCACCCTTGCCGGCGGTCGGCCGCGCCGGTGAAGGCCCCCTTCTCGTGGCCGAAGATCTCGCTCTCGAGGAGCGTCTCGGGAATGGCGGCGCAGTTGATGGCGACAAACGGCCCGGCAGCCCGCGGACTGAGCTGGTGGATCGTCTGCGCCACCAGTTCCTTGCCCGTGCCCGACTCGCCGCTGATGAGTACCCGAGGCCGCGGTGGGTGCCGCCTGCTCGATGATGCGGTAGACCTTCCGCATGCCCGGGCTGCTGCCAACCATCGGCCCGAACGTGCCCCGGTCGCGCAGCTGCCGGCGTAGCGTTTTCACCTCGCGTACGGTGTCCTGCCGCTCGACGATCTTCTGCAGCACGACCCGCAGGCGCCGGGTGTCGACCGGTTTGGTCAGATAGTCGTACGCGCCGTCCTTCATCGCTTCGACGGCCGACTCGACCGATCCCTGCGCGGTCAGCAGCACGACGGTGATGTCGGGGTCGTTCTCGTGCAGTGCCCTGAGCAGGGCGTGGCCGTCCATCCGCGGCATCACCAGGTCGGTGACGACGATGGAAGGGCGGAACGCGGTGACCTTTGCGAGCGCGTCCTCGCCGTCCTCGGCGCTGTCGGCCAGGAATCCCCAGGTGCGGACCAGTTCGGTCAGGCCGACGCGCGTGGCCGGATCGTCCTCCACGATCAGGACGCGCTCGCCCGGCTCGATGGACCGGCCGTCGTCGCGGGACGCCTTGCGCTGGGGACCTTCGGACATCAACGCACCTCGTGGGCGTGGGATGGCAGACGGCAGGCCTGCTGGCGAGTGTACTCGCGAACTCCGGCTCGGGTCCAGCCGGTTGACCCTTGATGGCGGGGCTCAAGCCCCACCCTACGTGCGTAGGCCGGCCCTTCAGGGCCGGCGTGATAGAGTCGACGCGTGCTCCGCCTGCGCCTCCTCGCCGTTCTCGAGATCCTGGCGTGCTCGGGATTCCCGACGCAGATCGCCATCGCCGGGGCGCTCTCGGCCGCGGGCGTCGGCCCCTACGACGCGCACGGCCAACTGGCCGCCCGCTACGTGTTCGCTCTCTCGCTCATCGACGCGGCGGCGGTGGTGGGCCTGGTGGCGTGGTTCCTGCGCGCCCACGGCGAGCGGTTCTCTCGCGTACTCATCGGCGACCGGCGGCCGACGCGCGAGGCCGGCATCGGCCTGCTGCTGGTGCCTGCCGCGTTTCTGATCACGGCCACCGTGATGCTGATCCTCGCCCGCGCGCTGCCCTGGCTGCACAACGTGCCGAAGAACCCATTCGAGGGGCTCGTGCGCAGCCCGGTCGACGCCGTCCTCCTGTCCCTCGTGGCCATCGTCGGCGGCGGCGTGCGGGAGGAGGTGCAGCGCGCGTTCATCCTGCACCGCTTCGACCAGTGCCTGGGCGGCGGGGTGGTGGGACTCGTGCTGTCGAGCCTGGCCTTCGGCCTCGGGCACCTCATCCAGGGTCGCGACGTGGCCGTCACGACGGCGCTGCTCGGCGCCTTCTGGGGGCTGGTCTACCTGAAGCGGCGCAGCATCGTCTCGACGGTCGTGAGCCATTCCGGGTTCAACGCCGCGGAGATCTTCCGCTTCCTGTTCACTGGTGCGTAGCCTGGGTTACCGGGTCATTTCAGGCCAGCCAGCGCCGCGGCATTGATCTCGATGTGGGTCCCGCGCCGGAGGCGGTCGAGCCACTGATCGACCAGCGTGCGCTGCCGGGCGGCGAGGAACCGCTCCTGCGCCAGCGCCCGGACCTCGGCGAGCGGACGCAGACGGCCCGCCTGGCTGAACTCGGTCGGGTGGTCGGTGTAGTAACGCTGTACCTCGTCGGCCGTCGGCTGTCCAGGCGCGCTGAATCGCTGCTCGACGTACGCGTCGATCTGCAGGTTGCCGGCGACCAGCACCCGAAGCCGGCTCTCGGTCATGGCCGTCCGGGCCAGCGCCTGATCGTAAGCGGCGGCGCCCGGGAACGCGGCGCGGATCTGCGCCATCCGCCGGTCGATCAGGGCGCGGTCGGGCTCGGGCACGACGAAGCGCTGAACCTCCCCGAACATCAGCTCGCGGTTGACGAGCGCGCCGACGATCTCCGGCGGCGTGCCGGCAGGCATCCCGGCGGGCAGGAGGCCGAAGGTCTGAACCGCCCGGAGGTCGGACAGCGTGATGACCTGCGAGCCCACCGTCGCCAGCACGCGGTCGACGATCTCGGCCCGCGCGCCGACGGCGGCCGCGGCACAGACGAGCACCATCACCGCGCGCGCGATGCTTCTCATACTGCTCTCACCCCGCGAGAATTCGAGTGCCCCATGTCAGAACGCCTGTCCGATGGTGATGTACCACGCGAAGCGGGACTCGCGCGTCCCGTTGCCGTAGGTGATCGGATGCAGCTTCCACGCGAAGTCCAGGCGGAGCGGACCGACCGGGGACTTCCACCGGAGGCCGAATCCCGCGCCGCTTCGGAGGTCACCGAGGCTGATCTCACTCACCGTGGCGAACACGTTGCCCGTGTCGATGAAGACGGCGCCGCCGAGCGAGCGCGCCTTCCAGAGCGGGAAGCGCAGCTCGGCGTTGAAGATCACCAGGCCGTTGCCGCCGTTGGACACGCCGTTCACATCGATGACGTCGCTCGCGCCGAGCTGATCGAGCGCCCATCCACGGACCGACGTGTCGCCACCGGCGAAGAACCGCTCGCTCGCGGGCAGTTCCTGTGTGATCACAATCGGCTGGCCGTTGGCATCGACGGTCGCCAGGGGGAACCCGAAGGCCAGGCCGATCCGCGCGCCGCCGGCGAACACCGCGCCAGGGAGCCACGGCACCCGCTTGTAGACGAAGCTCTGCCAGGACCCCCTGATGAAGCCGACTTCCGATCCGATCGCCCGCGGCGCCACGGTCGTGTCGATGGACAACAGGACGCCCCTGGTCGGGTCGAACGGGTCGTCACGCGTGTTGAAGATGGCCGACGCGGACAGCGTGGACAGCCTGACCTGGGGGAAGAGCCGATCGACGGCCAGCTCGTCAGCCGGCGCGATCTGTTCGTTGAACAGCCGCGTCTTCCCGAGCGTGTACCGGCCGGCCACGCTCAGCTTCCGGCCGAACCGGTGGCTGGCTTCAACGTACATCTGCTGCCGGTTGAAGTCGAACGTCGAGCGGATCGCCTGGTCGAGGGACCCGCTCACCGCGACGTCGACGGGCAGGTCCATGAAACGCGGTTCCCGGTAGGTGGCCAGGACCCGGTACTCGTGGAACCCCGTGGAAGAGGTCGGCGTGGTCAAGGAGCCGGTCGTGCTGACCTGGTCGGTCGACCGAATCGCCCCGCGGAGAAACAGGTCCACCGACCGATCCTTGCCCCACAGGTTCCGGCGGCCGATCTCGAAGAACCCGCGCGGCGAGATTTCGAGAACCTGCTCGGGGATCCCGGTCTGGGGATTGGCTCGCAGCACCTGCGTGCCTTCGAGACCGCCGCCGTAGCCGATGGTGTTGACCGGGGCTTCCTCGACGGTGACGAGAATGTCCCGCTGGTTGCTGACGCCACCTTCAATCGGGGCGATTTGGACCTTCCTGAACAGGCCCAGCTCGCTCAGTCGGCGCTGCGCGTTCAACAGTTCGGCCATGGTGAGCGGCGTGTCGGGCTGGAGCGCGACCGCGCGGTCGATCGTGGCGAACTTGGTCCGGACGTTGCCGCGGACGATCACGTGCCCGACGAGGATCTGCGGCCCTTCGTGGACGACGAACCGCAGCGAGAAGCGCGTGCCGTCCGCGCTGAACGCCTCGGGCACGGTCACGGTCGCCTGGAGATAGCCCAGCGCCTGGTACCGCGCGAGCACCGCTTCGCGGTCCCGCTCGACCAGCGGCTGGTAGAAGGGGCCGTTCACCTGCAGCTCAACAACCTGCCTGAGGACAGGGGCCTGGATTGCCGACACGCCGTCGAAATCGATCGCGTCGATCCGCGTCCGGGGGCCCTCGGCGACGTCGAAGGTCACCGACAGCTGCGACGGGTCGGCTTCGCGCGGGATGGCCGTCACCTTGACGCCGGCCGTCCTGAAGCCGCTCTTCCGGTAGAACAGCTGCACCGCGCCCGCGGTGGCATCGAGCTTCTCCTTGACGTACCACTCCCCCGGCGCGACCGTGAGCAGGGGCAGGACCTCGGTGCGCGGCAGTTGCTGGCAGCCGGCCAGATCGACCGCCGCCACGCGGTACTGCCGCCCGCGGGCGATGGTGAAGACGATCTGCAGTCGGTCGCCCAGGCCCGGCTCGCGGGTGAACGGTGCCGTCGCATCTCGGTACCCCTCTTCGCGCAGGTCGTTCTCGATGCTGCGC
Source organism: uncultured Acidobacteriota bacterium (assembly GCA_963727765.1). GTDB lineage: Bacteria > Acidobacteriota > Vicinamibacteria > Vicinamibacterales > Fen-181 > FEN-299. The sequence goes on along the minus strand of CAVSGZ010000004.1, from coordinate 92,183 downwards.
TCCTGGTTCTCGAGCACGTCCTCGTCGAGCGTCCCCTCCCGCAGCAGCGCCAGGATCTCCTTGCGCCGCTTCTCGGGCAGCGGGTCGCCGCGGAAGGTCACCGTCACGCCGGAACCACGATCCATGTGTACCGCGACGTTCACCGTCCGGCCATCCGGGTCGGCCTCCACGTCGGCCTCGACCTTGGCCAGCAGGAAGCCCTTGGCGCGCAGGCTACCGACGTAGCGCTCGATGGCCTGGTCGAGCGCCACCCGATCGAACCGCGCGCCGGCCGCGACTCCGAGGCGGAAGAGTACCTGCGCCTCCTCGCCGTCCGGCGCGCCCCCGACATGCGACTGTCCAACGCGGGCCTGCGGGCCCGCCTTCATGTCGAATACGAGCCGGATACGCTCCGGAGTACGCGAGGCCTCGGTGCCGGCCGAGACCGTCGCGGTGAGGAACCCGTGATCGCGGCACAGCGTCTCCAGCGTCCTGGCGATCTCGTCGCCCCGCCACGCCGGTGGTGACGCGCCGTAGCGGTCGAGCACCGCGGTCCTCAGCTGGCGCGACGACAGGCCGAGGTCGCCGCGAAAATCGATGGCGGTCACCCTGCTGACCTGGACCATCTCGTAGGTCAGCACCACGCCGGCGGCCGTCGACCGTCCGTCCACCGTCACGTCGCTGAACCGGTCCATCGCCATCAGGTGGAGGATGCTCTGGCGGACGGCGACCGTCGTGAGCGGAGAATCCGGCGCGGGTCTCGAGGGCGCCGAGCAGGCCGGCATCGTCGACCTGTTGCCCCGAGACGACCAGGCGGACCTCGACGATCGGCTTCCCGACGATCGCGTCGAGACCCGACGCGGCCGGCGTCTGGGCCGAGGCTGGCGTCAGCGCCAGGGCCACGAGGAGCAGGGTGAGAGAGGTGATGGCGCGCATCAGAACACGTGCCTCACGCGCACGTCGAGCGCGTAGGTCCCGTCCTCGTTCCGCGAGAGGATCCACGACAGCCGATCGTTCTGGTCGTACTCGAGGAGGATCACCTGGTCGGCGCCGCCGGGCGTGTTCAGGCTGCGCGAGTAGGTGAGGTAGATCTTGTTCGAGATCCGCTTGCCGACGGTCAGCCGGGCCGTGGGGCTCAGCCGCTGGTACGCATCGTACCCGATATTCGGCGTGACCTGGACCGTGTCGAGGCCGAAGGTCTGCTCCACGGCACTGGTGAGGGGCGCCGACACGACGCCCGCGGCGGCCTGCTGGATTTGCGCGGAGGCCAGCGTCCTCTCGAGCTGCTCGTTCTGCAGCGCCTGCAGTTCCGCGTTGACGACGTCGGCGTTCGACGCCTCGCCGCCCAAGAGCAGCGACAGGATCTCGACGGGCGACAGCGGCGGGTCGGAGGTGAAGGTGGGCACCACGCTGGCCGTCGTGCCGGTCACCTGCACGTTGACCACGTAGGTCTGTCCCGGGACGCGGACCAGCGTCTCGCCGCCAAGATCGAAGAAGGGCTCGAGCTTGGCCGGGTTGGGGAACTCGATCCGGCCCCGTCGCACCAGGTACCGGTGCCCGAGGACGAGCACGTCGCCGCGTTCCACGTCTGCGCCGCCCGACAACTGCGGTTGTTCGTACGTGCCGCGGAGCCACAGGTCCGCGCTCGCCACCACGTGCGCGATGTTGTTCTCGATCTTGAGCGAGGACGGCGCCAGGATGTGCACGTCGAGCCGGACGGGCGGCAGGTTCCCGGAAGAAGGCCCGGACAGTCCGGCCCCACGGCCGGCCGCGATAATCATCGCCGGATTGAAATCGACGCGCTTGTCGTAGAGCGCGTTCAGCACGGTCACCGTGCCGCGCAGGATCGGCGCGCTCACCGTGCCCACCAGGTCGAAGTCGGCGTCGATGGTGGACTTGAAGCCCTCGGGGTAGTGGAACTCCATGCGGCGACCCGAGGCGTGCAGCTCCAGGCCGCCCAGCGAGAACCCGTTGATCTCGACGCGCCCGCTGAAGACGACCTTGCCACCGGCGATCTGGGCGTTGACATTGTCGAGCGTCACGCCGTCGGTGCCGAACGACACGCGGCCGTTGATCGCCTGAATCGACTGTGGCAGCGACAGGTGGCGGAATCGTCCGTCGGTGATCTGCGCGTACCCCGCGAACTGCGGCTGGCTCAGCGACCCGGTCACGGCGCCGTGCAGCACCGCGTCGCCCGAACTGCGCACGTCCCGCGAGAAGGCCTGCAGCACCGCGAGGTTCGCCTTCCCGTCCGCCTTGACGTCGAGGCGGCCCGCCTCGAGGTCGATGTCCCCCGAGAGCGCGAGCGCGGTGTCGCCGTTGTCGCTGCGCAGGCGGAGCGCGGGCGCGGCGGCGCCGGGCGCGGACACCAGGCCCGGATGGGCGCTCCCGGAGGCGGGATCGACCCGGACGACGTTGTTCTCGAACGTCAGCCGCATCGGCCCGTCGTTTCGCAGATCGTAGTCGAGCAGCTTGAGCCGGAGGTCCTCCACTGTCGCGCTCGCAAACAGGCGGTTCCAGTTGGCCAGCTGGCCGATCACGTCGACGGTGCCGCTGACCTCGGCCTTCGTGTAGTCCGAGAGCTTGGGCACATACAGGCGCACGTACGGATCGAGCAGGGTTCGGTTGAACCTGAATGTCAACTCGGCATCCTTGGTAGGCGACATCTCGACCTTGCCATGGCCCGACACGCCCAGCGCAGCCGCCTCGAGCTGTTCGATCCCCACGATGCGGTCCTGCACCTCCAGGCCGATCTCGACGGCGCCGATCGGCTGGTTCCCGAACGCCACGTCGCCGGCGCCCATCTGGACCGTGTAGTGCGGGTGCGCGAACGTCGCGGTGCCGTTCGCCTTGAAGTGCATCTCGCCGGTCCAGGCCTCACGGCCGTACTTGATCAGCGAGACGGTCGAGAGCGCGATGTGCTCGCCGCTGATCTCGAACGAGTAGGTGCCGTCCCAGCCCACATGGGCGGCGCCCCGCATGACGCCGTCGCCCTTGCGGATCTCGACGCCGGTGAGCCAGACGCCCCGGCCGTCGAAGTCCATCGCCCGGGCGTCGGCGCGATCGATCGGCTCCTCCCAGGCGTCCGCGTCGGTGATCTTCAGGTTCCCGGTGCCGAGCGGGTGCGTGTACTTGTCGCGCAGGTCGAACTCGCCGGACACCAGGCCGTTGACGGGCCAGTCGTCGAGCTGGAACGCGTGCCGCAGGTCGCGCATCGGCCGGTCCTTGATCGCGAACCGGGCGTTGAACTCCTCCCCGCCGTCCTTCCGGGGGTAGCCGAGCGAGAAACGGCCGGAGGCCGTGATCGACGAGCCCCCGCGCGTGACCAGCCCGTTGGCGATGTCGACGTACGCGTTCTCGATGGTCAGGTGACCGGTCGCGTGCCCCCAGACGACATCCCAGGCCCGCAGGTCGTCGCCGACGAAGTCCCCCTGGACGAGCGGCGCGCGGAACGCCTTGGTCATCGTCCCGCGGAACTGTCCGTAGCCGCCCACGGTGATGACGCCGGTCGGCGAGCCGAACACGGTGATGATGCCGGCCAGCAGCCGGTCGCTCTCCTGCCAGTCGGCGCTGCGCGCGTAGAAGGGGAACCGCGAGCGCGTGCCGTAGGCCGTCCGTCCCTCGAACTCGACGTAGGTGCGCTCGGTGGCCAGGTGGCTCGGCGCGACGTCGACCCACTCGGGGTCGAAGCGGTAGGTGAACTCGCCGCCGACCGGCGTCGGCGTCGGGAAGCGGTCGACGTTGCGCTCGGGACCGTAAGAGGGCGGCTGCTCGTGGATCGCGGCCTCCTCGGGCCTCGCTTCTCGCGTCAACACGGGGCGGTCCGGCGGAGGCGCCACGCTCACATGGCCCGAGCCCCGGTGCTCGGAGAACTTGCCCAGCGGCCACTCGAGGAGGTTCTCGCCGCTGGCGTGGCCCAGCATCCGCACGCCGTGAAGGCTCAGCATGTCGGACAGCTGCGCCAGGTTCACGTCCCGGTAGCTCACGCGCCAGGTCGCGATGCCCGGGCGCGGGTCGGAGAGCGGCGCCATCAGGAAGCGGAACTGCGCGGCGCCCGAGCAGAAGCGCGCCGAGGCGTCGGTGATCTCGAAGCGGTGCGGCTCCCACTCGAGCGACCCGCGCAGGTCGGGAAATGCCAGCGTGTTCACGTAGGCGAGCGGGCTGGTGAAGTTTCCCTTCAGCAGGTGGCCGCCGTCGAAGACGTGGAACGTGCCGACAAACCGCGCCTCGCCGCGGCTGCGCCAGGTTTCGTTCGGGAAGTAGATTTCGCGCATCCGCCACAGATCGAGGCGCGAGTCCACGTTGTAGATCATCTCGGGCCAGTGGCCGAAGTCGACCTGGCCGGTCACGTGGGTGCGGGCGCCGTCGGTCGCGAGGTCGATATCGGGCAGGCGCACAATCGAGCCGTCGATCTTGTACTTCACCCGCATGTCCGTGCGCATCGGCGCATAGTCCTTGATCTGCACCAGCCCGTCGGTGATGGTGGCCGTGCCCAGGTACTCGCCGGTGTCGTGACGCAGGTAGATGTCGAGGTTGCGGGCGACGGTCCGCCAGGTGCCGTGGTCGATGTAGGTGAACTGTCCACGGTAGGCGTGCAGGTAGGCGAGCGTCGTCGTGAAGCGCTTGGGGCCCTGCGGCTCGCTGGTGTTCCGCCTCAGCCTCGGCAGGTTGTTGCCGGGGTTGTACTTCTCGACCTGCATCGCCCAGTCGCTCATCTCGACCGAACGGATGTAGAACTCGCGTGTCCTGATCACGCGCCACCAGGGAAAATCGGCGAGGATCCGCTTCGCGGTGAAGAACGGCGTGTCCGACGGCGTGCGCCCCTCGATCGTCAGGTCCTCGACGACGAACCGGCCGCGGGCGATCTGGATGCCGAGCCGGCCGATGTGCAGGGGCCGCTCGAGCGCCTTGGTCCCCTCGCGCTCGGCAAGCGCCTTGACCCTGCCGCCGAACACCTGGCCGAGATCGACGGTGACGGTCACGGCGATCGCCGCGACCAGAAGCCCAACGACGAGCGCCGCGGCCATCCCGACGTCGCGCGCACGACGGCGGATCGCGAACGCTGCCACGCCCCCGAGCGACACGACGGCGGCCGAGCGCCAGAGCGCGCCCGACCAGATCGCCACGACGACGAGCGCTGCGATGAGCGCCGCCTCGGGCCACCGGCGGCGGAGGAAGGACAGTTTCACTCGATCACCGTAAGCAGCCGGCCGGCCTCGACCAGGTCGCCCTCGGCGACGTGGACGTCCTTCACCTGGCCGTCGCGCGAGGCCCGCAGCTCGTTCTCCATCTTCATCGCTTCGATGACGACGACACCCTGTCGGGCGGTCACCTGGTCGCCGGGTTTCACCAGCACCTTGACGATCTTGCCGGGCATGGGGGCCATCACCCGCTGGGCGCCGCCTGCCGCATCGAGCCCCACGCCGCCGGCGCGCCACCGCTTCTGGCCAGGGGCACCGGCCAGCCGCGTGCGGACGACACCGGCGCGGAGGTACACCTCCACCTCGCCTGGTTCGCGGCCCTCGAGCAGCGTCGCCTCGTGGCTCGCCTCGTGGTCTCCGCCCACGATCATCGAGATCGTCGCGCGGTCGACGCGCGCCACGTCCACGACGTCGACGCGGCCGTCCGATTCGATGCGGTAGCGGCGCCCGGTCCGCTCGACCTTCACCGCGCGCGATCGCCCGTTGATCTCAATCTCGAAGTTCATGACGGTTCGCGAACCCGTTGGTTTCACCGCAGGCCGTCGAGCCTGCCCTTGTAGGCCCAGCCGCGCGAGCGCGACCGGCCCCCCTCCTTCGCCGCCCCGGACGGCGTCGCTCCCTCGTACGCGCGGATGGCCGCGGCGAGCAGCGCCACGTGCTCGGCTTCCTCGGGCACCGTCACGAACGGCTTCCCGTTGCGCCGCGCCAGTTCGCGATCGAGGAAGGTCGTGTCGAACCGCCCCTGCCTGAAATCGGCGTCGTCGAGCAGCCAGCGGAAGAACGGGATGCTCGTCTTGATCCCGCGAACCTGGTACTCGCCCAGCGCGCGCGCCATCCGCCAGATGGCCTCATCGCGGTCGCCGCCCCACGCCGACAGCTTCGCGAGCAGCGGGTCGTAGAAGATCGGGACGTCGAGCCCCGTCGTCGCCCCGCCGTCGTCGCGCCTGATGCCCGGGCCGCCCGGCACGCGCCGGCCGAGCAGCCGGCCGGGCGAGGGCATGAAGTTGTTGTCGGGATCCTCCGCGTAGATCCGGCATTCGATCGCGTGACCGCGCGGGATGAGTGTCGCCGCCGGGTCGAGCGTCAGGCGGTAGCCCTGCGCGATCTTCAGTTGCCAGTGCACCAGGTCCACGCCCGAGACCAGTTCGGTGATCGGGTGCTCGACCTGCAGGCGCGTGTTCATCTCCAGGAAGTAGAACCGGCCGTCGCGGTCGAGCAGGAACTCGATCGTCCCCGCGTTGGTGTAGCCGACGCCACGCGCCACCGCGCACGCCGCTTCCGCCAGCGCGGCGCGCGTTTCCTCGGTCACCGCGACCGACGGCGACTCCTCGAGCACCTTCTGGTGGCGCCGCTGGATCGAGCACTCGCGCTCGACGAACGGCACGATCGTGCCGAACTGGTCGGCCAGCAACTGGATCTCGATGTGGCGCGGGAACTGGAGCTGGCGTTCGAGGTAGATGTGCGGGTCGCCGAACGACGAGCCGGCCTCGGACCGCGCGGCGCGCACGGCGGAGGGCAGGTCTTCGGGCGCGGCGACCAGGCGCATCCCCTTGCCGCCGCCGCCCGCCACCGCCTTGACGAACACCGGGTAGCCGATCTCCGCGGCCAGCCGTGTGATCTCCGGGTCGCCCACCTCGGGCCCGAGCGGTTCCACCGTGCCGGGGACCACCGGTACGCCGGCGTCGATCGCCACGCGCCTCGCCCCCGTCTTCGAGCCCATCTGCTTCATCGCCTCTGGCGACGGACCGATGAAGGTCAGGCCGGCGTCGCGGCAGGCGCGGGCGAAGCCGTCGTTCTCGGCCAGGAACCCGTAGCCCGGATGCACGGCGTCCGCGCCCGAGCGGCGGGCGACGTCGATGAGCTTGTCGATCCGAAGGTAGCTCTCCGACGGCGGGTTCGGCCCGATGGCATACGCCTCGTCGGCAAAGCGCACGTGCAGGCTCGCCCGGTCGCAGTCGGAGTAGACGGCCACCGTGGGAATGGCCAGTTCGCGGCACGCGCGAATGACGCGGACGGCAATCTCCCCTCGGTTGGCGATGAGTACCTTCATGCTGGTCGGCTCGGACCCCAATAATTGCCAAGTATTCTAGCACTTGCCGCGACGTGAGCCTCGCGCGGCGTTCAGGGGCCGGGCGAGGGACCCGTCGAGTTCGCCGTCAGGTACACGGAAGGGATGAGCCGGCTGCCGCGGCGGCTACCAGGCGCTGAGTGCCGGGTACCTAGTGACGAGCGGGTCGGGCGTGAGGATCGTGAGGCCATGCACAATCGCCTGCCCGACCAGCAGCCGGTCGAACGGGTCTCGATGAAGCGGGGGCAGACGCAGTGTGTGCAGCGCCGAGGCCTCGTCGATCGGCAGCGGCTCGATGCCGTGCGCCTCGCGCATCTCGGGCACGAAGCGCGACGGATCGTCGGGCAGCGGCAGGCGGCCGAGCGCGTGCTTGATGGCGACCTCCCAGGCCGAGGCCGCGCTGAGGAACACCTCGTTCTCCGGTGCGCTGAACATCGCGCGGGCCCGGCGCGACAATTGCGGCGCATCGGCCACAATCCACAAGAACGTGCAGGTGTCCAGGAGCAGCCTCACCGGCGAGGCCTCCGTGAGGGTCGCATCCGGTAGGCTGGCGGGCGCTCGGCCGCCCTCAGAGGCCGGTCGGTGGACTCCCTGGCTCCGTCGGGGAAGAACGAGGCCACGATCTCGTCGGGCAACGGATCGAAGAAAGCTGCCGGCACCTTCAGCCGGCCGGCCGCCCCACCCACCGGCCGCGGCTTCGTCCGGCCGCCGGGCACGGCCCGCAGCTCGGCCACCGGGTGGTTCCGCTTGCAGATGAGCACCCGCTCGCCCGCCGCCGCCGCCTCGATGCACTCGGACAGCTTCGCCTTGGCCTCGAAAATGTTGACCACCTTCATGGTCATATTATTGACCATCTACAACACCGCGTCAAGGGCGACTGGCCGTCTTCGGCAGCCTTCGTTTCATCTCCCACGTCAGGTAACGCCCGAACGACCCGGGCATCCCGGGCGGGGCGACGGGACATAAGGCCTCCCGGTTTGGTACGATTGCGACTGGCTGACGACTGACGGCCGACGGCTGACGGCCAAGAAGGTACCGCCGCCGAGTTCACCATGGCAAATCCCTCGTCCGTCACCATCGTCAACGTCGGCTACCGTTCGACCAACTACTGGGTCGTGAGCGCCGGCAGGTCCCGGCTGCTCGTGGACATCGGCTACCCGGGCACACTGGGCACGATGCTGGCCCGCCTCCGACACATGGACGTGCCGCTCGAGGAGATCCGCTACGCGCTCGCCACGCACTACCACCTCGACCACGCCGGCCTGGCGCAGAACCTGAAGCTCGCCGGCGTGCCGCTGCTCGTGCTCGAGCCCCAGGTCGGCGCCATCTCCCGCATGCGCGAGGCGATGAAGCCGGCGGATCAGTACCTCGAGATCACAACGCACGACAACGTGACAATCTCCTGCGCGAAGAGCCGAGTCCTGCTCGAGGGGATCGGCCTCTCGGGCGAGATCCTCCACACGCCCGGCCACTCCGACGACAGCGTGTCGCTGCTGCTCGACGACGGGTCGGTGTTCACGGGGGACCTGACGCCGCCATCACTGGCGACCCAGGAGCAGGCGGACCTGGTGAACGCGAGCTGGAGGCTTCTCAGGGAACGCGGCGCCACGCGGGTCTACCCGGCGCACGGACCGGTGCGAACGCTCGTTTGACGGCGGGCCTGAAGGCCACGCCCTACACGCGGTCTTGTAGGCCGTCCCCTTCAGGGGCGGCGGACCTCCAGGATCTGCGCGAGGTGATGGCGCATGTGCCCGATATAGTCGCGGACGATGTGGAGGAGCGTGGCCGGCTCGTCGTCTGCCGGCGGATGCCAGCCGATCTCCGGCAGGTTGTGGTGGGCGCGCGGCCGCACGAGGACGTCGTCGGGGATCGATTCGACGATGAAGGCGAGGTGCCGGTTGAACGACACCCAGAGCGTCACGAGATTGGCCCACGACGCCTCGTGGTAACGCTGGACCGAGACCCACACCTCCTGGTCGTAGCCCGGGAACTGCAGGTTCTCCTGCACCTGCCCCAGCACGAAGCGGCGGTGGTTGTTCGACGCGGAGTCGATCAGGTGCCCGATCACCGCGCGCGGTGACCACCGGCCTGGCCCCGGCCGGTCACCGCTGGCCTCGTCGCCCATCGCACGCAGCGCGGGCTCGGCGGCGTCAACCGCGGCCCGCAGTTCTGCCGCGCATTGCGCCCCCGTCCGCCCCTTCGGAGGATCAGAGCGGAATGTTGCCATGCTTCTTCGGCGGATTCCGGTCCCGCTTGGATTCGAGCGAAGCCAGCGCTCCGATCAGCCGCCGCCGCGTGGTCCGCGGCATGATCACTTCGTCGAGGAACCCGCGGCTTGCGGCCACGAACGGGTTCGCCAGCTTGTCGCGAAATTCCGCCACCTTCGCGGCGCGCAGCGCGGCGGGGTCCTCCGCCGCGTCGAGCTCGCGCTTGTAGAGGATGTTGACGGCGCCTTCCGGCCCCATGACCGCGATCTCGGCCGTCGGCCACGCGAAGTTGATGTCGGTCCGGATGTGCTTGCTCGACATCACGCAGTAGGCGCCGCCATACGCCTTGCGGGTGATCACGGTCACCTTCGGCACCGTCGCCTCGGCGAAGGCGAACAGCAGCTTCGCGCCGTGGCGGATGATCCCGCCGAACTCCTGTTGCGTGCCCGGCAGGAATCCCGGCACGTCCTCGAAGGTCACGAGCGGGATGTTGAACGCGTCGCAGAAGCGCACGAACCGCGCCCCTTTGACCGACGCATCGATGTCGAGCACGCCGGCCAGGTACGCCGGCTGGTTGGCGACGACACCGACCGAGCGGCCGCCGAGCCGCGCGAAGCCCACGACGATGTTCCGCGCGTAGTGGTGCTGCACCTCGAGGAAGTGCCCGTCGTCGACGACGGCGTGGATGAGGTCCAGGATGTCGTAGGGCTGGTTGGGCGAGTCCGGCACCAGCGTGTCGAGCGCCTCGTCCTCCCGGTCGAACGGGTCGGTCGTGTCGACCCGCGGCGGGTCGTCGACGTTGTTGGCGGGGAGGAAGCCGAGCAGCTCGCGGATGAGCAGCAGGCACTCGCGATCGTCGGCCACGGCGAAGTGCGCGACGCCGCTCTTCGCGTTGTGCGTGAGCGCGCCGCCGAGATCCTCCTTCGACACCTCCTCGTGCGTGACCGTCTTGATCACGTCCGGTCCGGTCACGAACATGTAGCTGGTGCCCTCGACCATCACCGTGAAGTCGGTGATGGCGGGCGAATAGACCGCGCCGCCGGCGCACGGCCCCATGATGGCGGAGATCTGCGGGACGACGCCCGAGGCCAGCGTGTTGCGGAGGAAGATGTCCGCGTAGCCGGCGAGCGACATCACGCCCTCCTGGATGCGCGCGCCCCCGGAGTCGTTGAGGCCCACCACCGGCGCACCCTGCCGGACGGCGAGGTCCATGATCTTCACGATCTTGGCGGCGTTGGTCTCCGACAGCGACCCGCCGAACACGGTGAAGTCCTGCGCGAACGCGTAGACGACGCGCCCCTCGACCCGGCCGAAGCCGGTGACGACGCCGTCGCCGGGAATCAGCTGCTCCTCCATCCCGAAGTCCAGGCAGCGGTGGACGACGAGCTTGTCGAGCTCCTCGAATGTGCCAGGGTCGAACAGCAGCTCCATCCGCTCGCGCGCGGCCAGCTTGCCCGCCTCGTGCTGGCGCTTGAGCCGCGCCTCGCCGCCGCCCAGTTCCGCCGCTCTCTCCAGTTGCGAGAGCCGTTCGCGCTTGTCCATCGGGTCGCTCCGTCCGGCGGGGCTGTCCGCCTTCGCCTGGCTACGGCGGACCCGCCGTAGCGCTTCGCGCGGAGGCGGGAAGCCCCGCCCTACATCCTGGCCGCCTGCGCCTTTTCCCAGTCCTTCAGGAACCGTTCGATCCCGATGTCGGTGAGCGGGTGCTTGAACATCGCCTCGACGACGGCCGGCGGGCACGTGCAGATGTCGGCGCCGAGCCGGGCGGCCTGGACGACGTGCACCGGGTGCCGGACGCTGGCCACGATGATCTCGGTGGTGAACGCGTAGTTGTGGAAGATGTCGACGATCTCCTCGATGAGGTTCATGCCCTCGGTGGCGATGTCGTCGAGGCGCCCGATGAACGGGCTGACATAGGCGGCGCCGACCTTGGCGGCCAGCAGCGCCTGCGTCGGCGAGAAGATGAGCGTCATGTTGACCGGGATCTTCTCGGCGCTGAGCGCCGCGCATGCCCGGACGCCGGCCTTGCCGAACGGCAGCTTGATCACCACGTGCTTGTCGATCGCGGCCAGTTCGCGCCCCTCGCGAATCATCCCGTCGACGTCGGTCGCGAGCACCTCGGCGCTCACGGGCCCCTTGACGATCTCGCAGATCCGCTTGGTGATCGCCCGCGGGTCCCCCTTCTCCTTCGCCATGAGCGACGGGTTGGTGGTCACGCCGTCGACGATGCCCAGCGCGACAAACGACTCGATGTCCTGGATGCTCCCCGTATCGAGAAAGATCTTCATGGGTCAGCGCCTCGGTTACAGATTCTCCACCGGATTGGTCAGCTCCCCGATTCCGGGCACGCGCACCGTGAAGACGTCGCCGTGCGCGAGCGGCCCGATCCCCGACGGGGTGCCCGTCGAGATGATGTCGCCAGGCAGCAGGGTCATGATGGCCGAGACATACGCGATCAGATCGGCCACCGGGAAGATCAGCTGCGCGGTTGACGAGTTCTGCTTCATCTGCCCGTTCTGCCAGCCCTGCACGGCGATCGTCGTCGGGTCGAGGCCCACGGCGATCGACGGCCCGATCGGCGCGAAGGTGTCGTAGCCCTTGACGTGCGAATACTGGTAGCCGCGGTTCTGGAGCCCGCGCGCCGTCACGTCGTTGGCGCACGTGTAGCCGAGCACGTAGTCGAGCGCCTGCTCGCGCGGGACGCGCGACGCGCGCCGGCCGATAACGACGGCCACCTCGCTCTCGTAGTCGATGCGCCCGATGGCGCCCGGCAGGCGAATGGCGTCGCCGGGGCCGATGACGGCCGTCGACGGCTTGATGAACAGCATCGGCTCGGCCGGCAGCGCCTTCTTCTGCTCCGCCGCGTGGTCCTTGTAGTTCAGGCCGATGGCCACGATCTTCGACGGCGTGATCGGGGCCAGCAGCCGCGTGCCCGGCGGCAGGTCTCTCGGAAACTCGCCCTGCGCGATCTCCTCGCCGAAGCCATACTCGCCGAACAGGTCTCCGTCGAGCAGGAACAGCCGGGCGTTGTGCTCGGCCGCGTACCGTTTCGATCCGTGATATTCGATGCGATAGATGCGGTCCATAGTGGGTCCCCCTCGCCTTGCGCCTGACGCCCACAGTCTACCGTGCACCCTCCTCGACGCGGTTCGACGGGGCACTTCGGTTCTTCGAAGTATCGACCGCGACGACGACATAGGCGTAGCGGACGCCGGGCGTCACCGTCGTGTCGTTGAACATTGTCTCCCTGATCGGCTCCGGCGTGATCGGCACGAACGTGCCGCCCGGCAGCTCTGCCCGCAGCACAACGTACCCGGCAAGGTCAGTCTCCCGGTTGGCATCCCAGATCAGGCTGACCACCTTCTCTCCACCGACGGCCCTCAGTGCGGTCGGCGGGGCCGGCGGGAACGTGTCGACCGGCGTCACACAGGCCGTCGGCGACGCCTCGCTCTCCACCTCCTGCGAGCCGTAGATCGTCACGGCGCGCACCACGTAGCAGCGCGGGCTGCCGAACGCGACCCGCTCGTCGACATACGGCGGACCCTCGAGCGGCTTTGCGTTGAGCGGCGTCGGCATCCGTCCGCCCGGGGCTGGCGGCGGCACCACACTGCCGCCGGCTCCTGGAGCCGGGGGCGGGATCTCGTAGACGTTGTACGCCCCAGCCACCTGCCGCGAACCGATCGGCCGCGCCTGGAGCAGGCCGCCGGCCTGGGCGGGTGGACGAGCATCCGCTGGCGGCGTCCACGTCACGGTGATCGACTTCTCGGTGTAGGTGATGGCCGGCGCTGAAGGTGCCGAGGCGGGAGGCGAGAGCAGCACCGACTGCCGCGCCGACGCCGCGCCCTTCCCGCCCTTGTGGTTGATGCCGACGGCCACGTACACCCGCGCCGGCAGCGGCGCCAGCGGGGGCGGCAGCGGCGGGCCGAGCGTCGGGGTCTGCGCGGGCGAGGGGACCGCCGGACGCTTCCCGGTCGGTTGTGCCGTCGTCACCTCGCGGAACTGTTCGGGGCCGAGCGGTTCGGTGATCGCCACCGTGTCACCCTGGTCGAAGCCGGTCTCCATCGTCGCGGGCGGACGCGGCGACGCAGGCCGCTTCTCGGGCCGCAGTTCGCGAGGGCCCGCGCCAGCGGACTCCTCCACCGGCTTCCGTACCGGAATCGAGGCCACGCGCGTTCCGTGTTTGAAGATCGTCTCGGCGTCGGCCGGGGCGCCGGTCAGCGCGTACACATCGACCCGCTCGAGATCGGCCGGCGTCGTCTTGTCGGTGTTGGCGGAGGGAATTCGCACTTCCAGCCAGGCGACCGAGCCAAGACGGCGCGCCACGAAGGGTTGGGGCGGCGCGGGCAGCTTGACGACCGGCGGCCGAGGCGGCCCCTTCTTCCCGCATCCCGGCGCAAGAGCGGCCGCGAAGGCCAGAAGCACCGCCAGGCGGCGGGCGAGGAGAACAATCCGGGGTCGGCACCGAGTCGGGTGCTTCACAGGATGTAGCGCGTCAGGTCTTCGTTCTTCACGATGTCAGCCAGCATCCGGTCGACGTACGCGGCGTCAATGGTAATCGATTTCTGGGCGAGGTCCGGGGCCTCGAACGACACCTCGTCGAGCAGTTTCTCCATCACCGTGTGCAGGCGCCGCGCGCCAATGTTCTCGGCGCGGTCGTTGACGAGCGTCGCGAAGTCGGCGATCCGCTCGATCGCGTCCGGTCTGAACTCGAGTGTGACGCCGTCGGTCTCGAGCAGCGCCATGTACTGCTTGACCAGCGCGTTCCGCGGCTCGGTGAGGATGCGGATGAAGTCGTCCTTGCAGAGCGCATCGAGTTCGACGCGGATCGGAAAGCGGCCCTGGAGCTCGGGGATCAGGTCCGACGGCTTCGAGACATGGAACGCCCCGGCGGCGATGAACAGGATATGGTCGGTCTGCACCATTCCGTACTTCGTGTTCACCGTCGTCCCCTCGATGATCGGCAGGATGTCGCGCTGGACCCCCTCGCGGCTCACGTCCGGGCCGTGGCCCCCCTCGCGCCCGGCGATCTTGTCGATCTCGTCGACGAAGATGATGCCGCCCTCCTCGACCCGCTCGACCGCCACGTGCGCGACCGACTCCATGTCGACCAGCTTCTGCTGCTCCTCCTGCACAAGCTGCTCGATCGCCTCGGGCACTCTCATGCGGCGCGTCTTGGTACGGCCCGAGAAGAGGCCCGGCATCATGTCCTTGATGTTGATCCCAACCTCTTCGACCGACGAGCCGGTGACGATCTCGAGCGAGGGGAACGACTTCTCGCGCACCTCAATCTCCACCGTGCGCTCGTCGAGCAGGCCGCTCCGCAGCTGCTCGCGGAGCTTCGCCCGCGTCGCCTTCGCCTGCTCGCGCGACGCGGCCGCGTCCTCGTCGCCCGCGGGGGCCGGCGAGGGCGGCAGCAGCAGGTCGAGCAGGCGCTCCTCGGCGCTGCGCTCGGCCTTGGCCCGCACCTCTTCGACTCGCTCCTCGCGCACCATGTCGATGGCGATCTCGACCAGGTCGCGGATCATCGACTCCACGTCGCGGCCGACGTAGCCAACCTCGGTGAACTTCGACGCCTCGACCTTGAGGAACGGCGACTGCGCCAGCCGCGCGAGGCGGCGCGCGATCTCGGTCTTGCCGACGCCGGTCGGCCCGATCATGAGGATGTTCTTCGGCGCCACCTCGGCGGCCATGTCCGGCATGAGCTTCTGGCGGCGCATCCGGTTGCGAAGCGCGATGGCCACGGCCCGCTTGGCGTTGCGCTGCCCGACGACGTACTTGTCGAGCTCGGCGACGATCTGGCGCGGGGTGAGGGATTCGGGCGGTGCCGGCATCGATTCCGGCAGGTAGATCGGCATGGGCGCTACAGTTCTTCGATCGTCAGGTTGCTGTTGGTGTAGATGCAAATGCCGGCCGCCACCGACATCGCGGCCTCGGCGATGGCGCGCGCGTCGAGCGTCGTGTGCCGGGCCAGCGCCCTCGCGGCGGCGACGGCGTAGCCGCCGCCCGACCCGATCCCGACAATCCCGTCGTCGGGCTCGATCAGGTCGCCCGTTCCCGACAGCAGGAACGTGGACTCGACGTCCATGACGATCAGCATCGCTTCCAGGCGCCGGAGGATGCGATCGGTTCGCCAATCCTTCGCCAGCTCGACCGCCGAACGCTCGATGTTGCCGCGGTACTGCTCGAGTTTGGCCTCGAACCGGGAGAACAACGCGAAGGAGTCGGCCGCGGACCCGGCAAAGCCGGCCAGCACGCGGTCGCTGTAGAGGCGGCGGATCTTGCGGGCGCTCTGCTTGACGACCGTGTCACCGAGGGTGACCTGGCCGTCGCCGGCAAGGACGGCATGACCGTTGTGGCGAACGCCGAGAATCGTGGTGCTGTGAAACATGGCAGGCAGGTACCGCCGAGGTGGACGAGAGCCTGGACCCTCTCTGTGTGCTTTCTGGCAGTCTATCGGATGCCCGAAAAAAGTGTCAAGAAAACGGGTCGGTGTGCTGCGAGGGTGACAGCCCGCGATCGCGGGAGTGGCGCGGCGGCAAGAATGGGAGTAATTTGATGGGCGGGACGGCCAGGTCGATTGGCAGGCCTGTTGCTTTAGGTGTGAGTGGCGCCCCACTCGTCTGTCCGCCTGGCGCCACCAAGGAGTCATCATGAAACCGCTGGTTTACGCGCTCGCCGGAGCAGGCGTGGTGATCGCGCTAGCCGCCGGGCCGGTGGCAGGACAGTCGCGCCCAGCCCCGCCCGGGGGCGGAGGTGGCGGAGCTGCCGTGCGCGCCGGTGGCTCATCTGGCGGTTCCAGCGGCGGCGCCGGTTCGACCGGCGGCGGGAACGCCGTGTCTTCACCGGGGGCATCCGGGGGCGGTTCCGCGCGCCAGTACCGGCGGGACCTCGTCGTCCGGATCCTCGGGATCGTCCGGCTACCGCGGTGTGTCGGGAGGCGCCAGGCCGGCGGTCGGCGTGGCGGCCTGGATGACGAACCCGGTGAACGGCAACAGCCCGCGCGTCCGGGAGCTATATGGGTCGCCGGGCGACCGGGCGGTTCCGCGCGGGTCGCGCCCCGATGGAACCGCGCAGATGGTGGGGTCGACAGCCTGGGTAGGGCCGACGATCGGACAGGCCATCCCGCGCCAGCCCGGCGCGCCGAGCCGTCCGGGTCACCGGCCTCCGGGCGGCGGCTCCAACATCAACTGGGGATACGCCCCGTGGATCTTCTCCGGGCTCGGCTTCTACAACGTCCTCTACGCCGATCCGGTACTGGCTGACGGGATACTGGTTCCCCTACGGCTACGGCTACGACTACGACCCGTACTGGGATCCGTCCTCGGCCGCCGGGTCTCTCTACTACGGGGATGAAGGGGCGGGACTCGGCAGGCTCAAGCTGAAGGTCGAACCGCGCAACGCAGAGGTCCTCGTCGACGGCTACTCCATGGGTGTCGTCGACGACTTCAACGGCGCGTTCCAGAAGATGGAACTCGCGGCCGGCCCGCACCACGTGGAGATCCAGGCCCCCGGCTACCGGTCGATCGCGTTCGACGTGCGCATCGAGCCGAACGACACCGTCACCTATCGCGGCGAACTCCAGCTTCTCTCGAAGCGGTAACGCGGCGGGAGGCGCATCGTCGCTCTCTGGCGGACTCGGGTCCGCCGCCGAAGGTTGACGAGGAGGGTTCGAGTGGGCGCGACGATGGCGTGGTTGGTCTCGGTTCGTGACGGCGTGGTGTTGCTCGTTGACCAGTTCCTCCCCGAGTTCCTGGTCGTCTCCGTGCTGCTTGTCGTGTCGTGGGCTCTCAGGAAGCGGTTCGGACGCGATGCCCGCCCGACGCCCTGACGTGCGAGCGCTTGTGGCCGTGGCCGCCGCGTCGGGCGTCTACGACATCCTGTTGGGCGTCGCCCTGCTCGCCGGCCGCGGGTTGCTCGTCTCCCTCTTCCAACTGCCGGACCCGACGCCGCCGATTCACGCCGATCTGAACGGCCTCTTCCTCGTGGCCGTCGGCATCGGCTACGTCCTGCCCTTCCGTCGACCCGATCTGTACCGCGGGTACATGTGGGTGATGGGGCCACTGCTGAAGGGGCTCGGATGCGCGACGTTCGTGGTCGACCACTTCGTCCGCCACTCGCCGCCAGCCTACCTCGTGTTCGCGCTTGCGGACGGAGCGCTGGCCCTGATCACGCTGTGGGCGCTGACGCGGCCCGCCACCGATCGATGAGATAGATCACCAGGCCCGCCAGGAGCGTCGCGGCGCCGGCCACGAGAACCATCGGCCGATCACGCACGACGAAGAACATCATCCACCCGGTCACGAGCAGGAACACCGCGGGCGTCAGCGGGTAGCCGGGCGTGCGGTAGGGCCGGGGCAGGTTGGGCTCGGCGGCGCGCAGCACGAACACGCCAACGACGGTCAGGAAGGCCGACAGCGACAGCATCACGCCGATGTAGTTCACGATCGATTCGAACGTCGACGTGAGGATGAGCGCGACGACGAGCCCGTACTGGACGAGCAGCGACACGTGCGGCACGCCGTTGGCGTTCTTCGCGGCAAGCAGGCGCAGGATGCCGACATCCTCGCCCATCACCTGCGTGACGCGGGGGCCGGTCCACACCATCGAGCTGATCGCGGACACCAGGCCGATCGAGATGAGCAGCCCCATCACGAGGCCGCCGGTGTTTCCGAAGATGTGCCTCGCCGCAATGTAGCCGACATCGACCTGCCCCTTCAGCTGGTCGATCGGCGCGGCATACATGAACACGGCGTTGAGCGGCGCGTAGAGCAGGATGACCACGATCGTCCCGAAGACGAGCGACAGCGGCAGGTAGCGCCCCGGCTTCCTGACATCGCTGGCCACGTAGATCGCCGCATTCCACCCCGAATAGGCGTACATCACGTAGACCAGCGAGACGGCAAACCCCGACGTGAACACCGAGCCGAGGCTGGCCCGGTCCGGCAGGAAGCTCACCGGTTGCGCCGTGGCGAGGGCGAAGCCGCAGACGATCAGCGCGAGGATCAGCGACACCTTGAGCGTCGTGAAGAAGATCTGGAACCGGCTCACGATCCTGACGTCGAACAGGTGGACGATCGAGATGGCGGTGACGCCGGTGAGGGCCACGATCGTCACGGAGGTCGACTGGGACCCGGCCGCAATGACTCCGGTCTCCACGAGCACCCGCGAGAGGTACTGCCCCATGGCCATCGCGGCCGCGGCAATCGGGGCCGAGAAGCCGACCACCACCGAAACCCATCCTGACAGGAAGCCGATGGCCGGGTGGTAGATCCTCGACAGCAGGTAGTACTCGCCGCCCGACCGAGGCATCGCCGCGCTGAGCTCGCCGTAGGACAGCGCGCCACACAGCGCAGCCAGCCCGCCGACCAGCCACAGCGCCACGATGGCAAACCCGCTCGTCAGCGAGAAGAGCTGGAATCCCAGGCTCGTGAACACGCCGGTGCCGATCATGTTCGCGGCCACGACGGCCACGGCCGTGTAGACGCCGATTCGGCGGGAATCCCCGGGGTCAGCCATCATGCCCGCGATCTCCGACACCGGGGCCGCGCGGCATCGAGACGACGCGGGCGACAGGCGAGGGACCTGAAAGACGGATGGACGCGCACTACCGCGATTATAGATGGCGGTCGGCCGCAGTGTCTCGCGCTTTTCGCCGCCGCCACGCCAGGCGGCCGGGAGAAAGTGGAGGTCGACCGGCGATCGGCGCGATAATCAGCCCATGCCGATCCAGCCCGCGGGATGGCGGCCCCCGCCGCCGCCCCGGTCGTCGGCGGGCGGTCCACACCTCCACGAAGGCGTCGCCGGCGCGCGGGACGATGACGCGAGCCGGGCGGCGCGCGACGAGATGGTGGCGCGCCAGATCGAATCGCGCGGCGTGCGCGAGGCGGCGGTGCTTTCGGCCATGCGGCTGGTCCCGCGACACCTGTTCGTCCCGCCCACACTCCGCGACAGCGCCTACGCCGATCATCCCCTGCCGATCGGCCACGGGCAGACGATCTCGCAGCCATACATCGTCGCGCTCATGACCGAGCTGGCACGCCCAACTCCGACCGACCGTGCCCTCGAGGTCGGGACCGGTTCGGGCTACCAGGCCGCGATCCTCTCGCGCATCGTCCGGCACGTGTTCAGCTTGGAGATCGACGACGACCTCAGCCGGTGCGCGCGGGAGCGGCTTGCCGGGCTTGGCTACGCCAACGTGACGGTCTCGCAGGTGGATGGCTACGCGGGACTCCCGGCGGAGGCGCCCTTCGACATCGTGATCGTCACCGCGGCGCCGCCGCGGGTGCCGCAGGCGCTCGTTGATCAGCTCGCCGCGGGAGGCCGGCTCGTCATCCCGGTGGGGCACCATGACACGCAGGAGCTCTGCGTCATCGAGAAGGGCGCCGATGGCAGCACGAGCATGACGACGGTCCTGCCGGTCGTCTTCGTCCCCATGGTGCACTCGACGATGGTCGGTGGGCGGGATGAGTAGTCGGAGGACGGGGTGAGAAGTCGGAGGACGGGGCGAGAAGTCGGGGTACCAAGGTGAAAAAACGAGCCAACGGTCGACTACTCAGTGCCCCACCGACTACTCAGTAGTTCCCCGACTACTGCGTGAGCAGATCCCTGGCGATCTTGTACTCGCCCATCTTCACCCAGTTCTGCGCCATGTGCTTGCCGTACAGCTCGACGTGCACGTCGACGAACTGGCTGTGATGGAACAGTTCGGCGCGGGGCTGCTCGCCGGTGTAGCCGCGGTCGCACTTCATCACGATGGCGTTCCCGGTCTGACCGGGCGCCAGGCCTTCCGCCCCGATGGCGACGACGTAGGGCGCCGAACCCCATTCCTCGACCTCACCGATCCGGCTGAACTTCGCGATGAGCTGCACGCTCGACACCGGCTCGCTGCCGATGTTCTTCAGCCGCACCGAGATGGTCGGCACGATCTTGTTCTTGTTGCCCTCGACGATGCCCGCGTCGAAATAGCCCGTGCTGACGTCGGTCACCAGGAGCGCCTTCGGCAGGTCGACCGTGCGCGATGCGCACGCGGAGGGTCCGACGACAGCGAGGAGGCAGAGCCCCAACGGCAGGAGGCGGCGAGTGAGCGTCATGGGCACCATTGTACTCATGCCCCGTTAGAAACCGATCCGGTCCCGCTGGTTCCCGGGAGGGCCGGCTCACGTTCTGCGCCTGCTGCCTACCCTTCGACCCGCTGCGCTCGCCCAGGGCAAGCCGCCTACTGCCCTCCGCCTACTTCTTGAGCGTGACCGGGTTCAGGCGGATGTAGTTCATCATCTGCCGCTGCTCGGGCAGGTAGATCGGCGGCCCATCGAGCTGCCCGAACGACTGCTGCACGCGCACGACGTCGGCCTTCCGCTGCGTCTGGAGTTCGCGCTCCACCCGGCTGATCTGGTACGCCATGTCGACCTGCTGTCGTCGGTAGCTCTCGTCGATGAGCGCGTGCACCTGGCTCAGCAGCCTCGCTTCCCCGGCATCGGCTTCCGCCGACACCGCGATCGGCCCCGTGGCGCCCGTCGCCCGCGCAGCCGCCAACTGCTGGTGGAACTGCTCGCGCAGGTTCCGCTCGAGAGCGGCCATCTCGATCCGCCACGGGGTATCTGCCTGCGGCGAGGCGGGCGAGGCGACCGTGGTCGACGCAGGCACCGGTGTCGGCTGGTTGGCGGTTGCCACACGCGGCGCAGTCGCCGCGGCCAACGCCGGTGTCTGGGGGCGCCACCCGGTGCGCACGGCGAACCCGTCCTTGTCGTAGCGCACGTCGAGGTTGGCCAGCGCCGCCCCGCCGGCGAAGAGCAGGATCGCGGCGGCCACCCTGGCCAGGGCCGGCACCGGCTGTTGCCACCACCGGGCGGGGCGCAGCACCTTCCCCGGCGCGGGCGCATCCGCCCCGTCGTCGCGCACGAGCCTGTAGCCGCCCACGCGGTCCGGGGGCGCCCACTGTGCCAGCGTCTCCCTCACGCGGGCAAACCCGCGCACTTCTTCCGTGCACGCCGGGCATGTGTCGAGATGCGCCTCCACCGAGCGGCGCGTCTCGTCATCGCACTCGTCGTAGAGGAAGGCGACCAGCGTGTCCTTGTCCGTGCAGCTGAAACTCATACGATCCTCGTCGCCGACTGGATGCCGCCACGTTCGAGCTCTTTCCGAAGGACCGTCAGCCCCTGGTAGAGCCGAGTCTTCACGGTGCTGAGCGGGCAACCCAGCAGTTCCGCAATCTCCTGAAACGTCAGCCCGTGGTATTCCTTCAACACGATCGCCGTGCGCTGATCCTCGGGCAGGGCTCGCATCGCCCTCGCGACCGCCTGGCTGAGGTCCTTTCGCTCGACCGCGTCCTCGAGACTCTCAACCCCTTCGCCCTCGCCCGCCAGTTCGACCAGGTCCACGCCGTCCGGCGCCAGCACCACCGGAGCCCGCCGTTGGCGGCGAATCCAGTCACGGCAGAGGTTCAGGGCGATCCGGTAAAGCCAGGACGAAAACTTCGCCTGCCCCTTGAAGCCGCTCAGGCCGCGGAAGGCCCGCAGGAAGGTCTCCTGAACGACGTCCCGGGCATCGTCTTCGCGGCCGATCGTGCGGTAGGCCAGCGCGTAGATCGGCTTCTCCCACCGCCTGATCAGCTGGTTGAAGCTCTCGGTGTCGCCACCGACCGACCGGGTCACGAGTTCCTCGTCGCTCAGGCCGACGAGGACGGCAACGTCCTCCAGGAGGTCCTCCCCGACACCGCACACGGGCTCTCGGTCCCGCGACATGAACACGGCAGGCACGAACCCCGCCCTGCCCATAAGACGGCGGAGTCACCCCGTTGGTCTTCCGTGGTGTCGTCTCTTCCATTATAGACACCACCGGCGCGGCGGGGCGGGAACCAACCGCGGCCGTGTGCTACCATGGGTTTTTCGGCCAACGCGCCCGAGCCCAGCCGTCTCCCGGATGATCCGAGATCTCCTCCCTGACCAAGTCCTTCGGTGACCGGGTGTTGTTCGACGCCGTCACCTGGCAGATCTCCGACGGCGAGCGGGTCGGCCTGTGCGGCCCGAACGGGTCGGGCAAGACCACGCTGCTCAAGATCTTCGCCGGCCTCGAGGACAGCGATGCCGGGAGCGTCGTCAAGCCCGCCGACGTCACGGTCGGCTACCTGCCGCAGGATGGCCTGTCGCACTCGGGCCGCACGGTCTACGAAGAGGCGATGCTCGCCTTCGAGCCGCTGATGGCGGTCAAGGCCGAGATGCACGCCCTCGAGGACCGGCTCGGCCACCCGGACGTGCCCGATGGCGAGCACGAGCAGATGCTCGCCCGCTACAGCGACCTCCAGGATCGCTTCAGGCTGCACGACGGCTACAGCATCGACCTGAAGATCGCGACCGTGCTGCGAGGCCTCGGCTTCTCGCAGGCCGAGCTCGAGCGGCCGGCCGAGACGTTCTCGGGCGGCTGGCAGATGCGCATCGCGCTGGCCAAGCTGCTGCTTGCGCGCCCCAACCTCCTCCTGCTCGACGAGCCGACCAACCACCTCGACCTCGAGGCGCGCAACTGGCTCGAGGCGTACCTGCACGACTACCCGCACGCCGTCATCCTCGTCTCGCACGACCGCTATTTCCTCGACACGGTCGTGACGCGGATCGCCGAGGTCTACCTGCGGACGCTGAACGACTACCCGGGCAACTACAGCCACTATCTCGAGGAGAGCCAGGCCAGGCTCGAGCGGGTCCGCCAGGCCAAGCGCCAGCAGGATGACGAGATGGCGCGGATGAAGATGTTCATCGATCGGTTCCGCTACCAGGCGACCAAGGCCGCGCAGGTGCAGAGCCGGGTCAAGATGCTCGAGAAGATCGTGCCGATCGAGGTGCCGCCCGAGCGCAAGCGGGTGCACTTCTCCTTCCCCACCTCGGTCAAGAGCGGGCGGATGGTGCTCGAGCTGAAGCACGCGCACAAGGCGTACGGCGAGAACGTGGTCTTCCGCGGCACGAACCTTCACATCGAGCGCGGCGACCGCATCGCCATCGTCGGGCCGAACGGCACCGGCAAGTCGACCCTGATGCGGATGCTCGCCGGCGTGGAGGCGCCCGACTCGGGCGAGCGGCACGAGGGCCACCAGGTGGTCACGCAGTACTTCGCGCAGGACGAGGCCACGAGGCTCGACCCCGATCTCACCGTCTACGAGACGCTCGAGGCCGGGTCGCCGAACCAGATGGTGCCCGCGATTCGCAACATTCTCGGCGGCTTCCTCTTCTCGGGCGACGACATCTACAAGCGGGTCGGCGTGCTGTCGGGCGGCGAGCG
This sequence comes from uncultured Acidobacteriota bacterium, assembly GCA_963727765.1. GTDB lineage: Bacteria > Acidobacteriota > Vicinamibacteria > Vicinamibacterales > Fen-181 > FEN-299. Next base: position 68,466 of record CAVSGZ010000004.1, on the reverse strand, counting down.
CACGCGCCTCGCGGTGGCGCGGATGCTGCTGCGCCCGTCGAACACGCTGCTGCTCGACGAGCCGACCAACCACCTCGATCTCGACTCGAAGGACGTGCTGCTCGACGCGCTCGAGGATTTCGGCGGCACGCTCATCTTCGTGTCGCACGACCGGTACTTCGTCGAGAAGCTCGCCAACCGGATCGTCGAGGTCGGCGGCGGCGTGGCGCACAGTTTCCCCGGCCGCTACGAGGAGTTCCTGTGGAGGAAGGAGAAGGCGGAGGGCGGCACTGTCACGCGTGACCGGCCGCAAGGCGCGAGTCGCAAGCCGCAAGTCGGCGAGCGCAAGGCGCAGGGCGTAAGGCGTCAGGCGGACTTGACTGCCGAAGCGCGAAGCGCGAAGGCCGGCGGTAAGCCACCTGCGCCACCTGACGATCGCGAAGCCCGCCGCCAGACGCAGATCGACGCGCGGCGTCGAGACCGCGCCGCGAAAGCGCACCAGGCGAAGATCGCGAACCTCGAGGAGCGCATCGCCCGCTGCGAGGCCGAGATCAAGCAGATCGAAACGACGATGGCCAGCGCGGAGTTCTACCAGGACCGGGTCGCGGCACAGCCGGTCATCGATCGCCACCAGGCGTTGATGTGGGAGGTCGGCGGTCTCATGCACCAGTGGGAGGAATTGCAGACCTCTGCCGAGGACCAGCCCGCCGGCGCTCCCGCCTCCTTGACCAGGAATTGACCCGCCACTGACAGAATTGTCAGTGATCGCCGGCCGAAACTCGGTGCAAGTCCCAGATACTTCATACACTTGACGGAATTCGTCATCGAAGCGAGGCGGTACGCCGTTTGCGCTCTTTGGCCTTTGACATGAGGCCTGATAACTTGGCGACCGGCCGCACTGCCGTTACACTATTGAAATCGTCGACCCCGTCCTCCGGGCAAGAGGGAGTTTCCCACGTCATGACGGACCGACCCCACCGGCGCAGGCAACAGGCACCGGCCGGAGGTGCAGCCACAGGCTCGGCGCTCTCACAGCCGTCAGAAGACCGCTTCTTCCGCCACATCGTCCTCGGCATGCGGAACGGCGTGCTGGCCGTGACGCGCGACCGGCGACTGGCGGTGATGAACGACGTCGCGTACCGCATCCTCGACCTCGCACCGCACGGGGAGGACATCGGCCGCCCCTACGCCGACGTGCTGGCCAGCCAGCCGGACGTCGTCCGCATCCTGTCGGCGGCGTTCGACCTGGCGCACCTGCCGAACCGCGCCGAGCTCAGGCTGAAGCCGTCGGGCAAGGTGATCGGCTATACGCTCTCGCAGATTCTCGACGACCAGGGGCGCAGCGAGGGCGCGACGCTGTTCTTCAAGGACCTCACGCTGGTCGAGCAGATGGAGGAGCGGGAGCGGCTGCGCGACCGGCTGGCCTCGCTCGGCGAGATGGCCGCCACCATCGCGCACGAGGTCAAGAACCCGCTGGCGGGCATCGAGGTGATGGCCGGCCTGCTGCGCCGCCGTGTCGCGGACAACCCCGACGCGCAGGCGATCATCGGCGACATCATCAGCGAGGCGAAGACCGCCAATGCGATCGTGCTCGAGGTGCTGGAGTTCGTCAGGCCGATCCGGCTGCAGGTCGAGAAGACGTCGGTCGCCCAGGTCCTGCACGACGCGGTGACGATGGCCGGGCACAAGATCGAGCGCGGCGAGGTCGCGGTGACGATGCGGATCGAGCCGCAGCTGCCACTCATCAAGGCCGACCCCCACCAGCTCGGCCAGCTGTTCTCGAATCTCGTCATCAACAGCCTCGAGGCGCTCGGCGGCAAGGGAACCATCGGGATCACGGCGTCGGTCGGCACGGAGTACCAGGAGCCGTCGGCGGGCCCGGGCGATCGCGCGCCGGGGGCGACGCTCGTCGTCGAGGTGGCCGATGACGGACCCGGTGTGCCGCCCGACGCGGTCGAGCGGATCTTCAACCCGTTCTTCACGACCAAGCCCCAGGGCTCCGGGCTCGGCCTGGCGATCGTCCGGAAGATCGTGGACGCGCACAACGGCCAGATCGACGTCGAGTCGGCGCCGGGCCAGGGCACCCGGTTCCGTGTCACGCTGCCGGTCAGTGCCGGCGAGGAATGGCTCCACTAGGACGGTGGATTATGGGTCGAATTCTGATCGTCGACGATCATGACGCGCTGCGGCGGGGCCTGGCGAGGGCGCTCACCGAGGCCGGCCACGAGACCGAGGAGGCCGCCAACGGCAACGCCGCCATCGCGTGCCTCCACGCCGGCTACTTCGACGTCGTGCTGAGCGACCTGAAGATGGGCGGCAGCGACGGTCTCGAGGTGCTGCGCACCACCAAGGCGCTGCACCCCACGACGGCCGTGATCCTGATGACCGCCTTCGGGTCGGTCACGACGGCGGTCGAGGCGATGAAGGGCGGCGCGTTCGACTTCGTCCAGAAGCCGTTCGAGATCGAGGAGATGGAGGTCAAGATCGAGAAGGCGCTCGAGCTGCGCCGGATGCGCAACGAGCTCGATTACCTCCGCCACACGCAGAACGACATCTACGAGTTCGACCGGATCGTCGGACACTCCGAGGCGCTAGCCAGGGTGCTGGCCATCGTGCGCAAGGTGGCCAAGAGCAACACCACCGTCCTGATCCACGGCGAGACGGGCACGGGCAAGGAGCTGATCGCCGGGGCCATCCACCACAACTCGCTCAGGGCCGGGCGGAACTTCGTCCGCGTCAACTGCGCGGCGCTGCAGGAGAACCTGCTCGAGTCGGAGCTGTTCGGCCACGAGAAGGGCGCGTTCACCAGCGCCGACAAGCAGCGGATCGGGCGGTTCGAGCAGGCCGACGGCGGGACGATGTTCCTCGACGAAGTCGGCGACATGAGCGCCAACACGCAGGCGAAGATCCTGCGCGTGCTCCAGGAGCACGAGTTCGAGCGGCTCGGCGGCACGCGGACGCTGAAGGTCGACGTCCGCCTCATCGCCGCCTCGAACCGGAATCTCTCCGCCATGGTGGCGGCCGGGCAGTTCCGCGAGGACCTCTACTACCGCCTCAACGTCGTGTCGATCAACATGCCCCCGCTGCGCGACCGGAAGGACGACATCGAGGCGCTGGCTCTCACTTTTGTCCAGCGGTTCGCCGGCGAGCTGAAGCGGAAGATGGACGGGATCCGGCCCGACGCGCTGAAGCTGCTGCGCCGCTACAACTGGCCCGGCAACATCCGCGAGCTCGAGAACGCCATCGAGCGCGCGGTGCTGCTGTGCGAGGGCACCGAGATCGGCCTCGGCGATCTCCACCTGGGTGAAACAGCGCCGGCGGGCACCGATGCGGGAGGGCCGTCCGTGGTGCGGATCCCGCCGACCGGCGTCCCGCTCGAGGAAATCGAGCGGTGCGCGCTGGTCGAGGCGCTGAAGATCTCGAACTGGGTGCAGAAGGACGCGGCCGATCTGCTCTCGATCAGCCCGCGGGTGATCAACTACAAGATCAAGACGCTCAGGATCGAGTTCCCGAAGAACCGGCGGCAGATGGAGGCCGAAGCGGAGGAGCAGGGCTAGGCGCCCTCTCCCCTCGCCCTCGGGTGGGCCCGTCGGTAGACCTCCATCAACTGCGCCGCGTTGACGTGCGTGTACCGCTGCGTCGTGCTGAGCCGCACGTGCCCGAGCAGTTCCTGGATGGCGCGCAGATCGGCGCCAGCTTCGAGCAGGTGGGTGGCGAACGAATGGCGGATGGCGTGCGGGCTGATGCCGAAGCGCATGCTGCACGCCGCGACGTAGTGCCGCACGAGCCGGTGGACGTGGCGCGACGACAGGCGCGTGCCGCGGTAATTGAGAAACATCGCCTCTCGGCTGTCGGCTGTCGGCTTTCGGCTCTCGGCTCTCGGCTCCCGGCGCAACCGTTGTCCCGTTGCTGGTCCTCGCCCGCCCGCCGCCCCTCCGCCTCCCGCCCCCCGCCCTCCGCCCTCTGGCTGCCGCCTGAGCGCCTCGCGGTCCGGCAGCCAGGCCCGGATGGCCGCCGTCGCGCTCTGGTTGAACGGCACCAGCCGCTCCTTGCGTCCCTTCCCCATCACCCGCACCAGCCGGCTGCCTAGATTCACATCCTCGAGGTCGAGCCCCACCAGCTCGCTCAGCCGAAGGCCCGACGCGTAGAGCAGTTCCAGGATCGCGCGATCCCGCCGGCCGAGCGGGCCCGTCCCGTCCGGCATCTCGAGCAGGCGCGACATCTCGTCGATCTCGAGGTGACGGGGAATCGGCTGTTCGCGCTTCGGCGTGGCGACGAGCAGCCCGGGATCCGAGTCAATGAGTCCCTCGCGTTTCAGGTAGCGCAGGAAGGTGCGGACGGCCGCGAGTTTCCGCGCGGCGCTCGACCGCGACTCGCCCGCGTGGAACAGGTCGGCGAGGAACCCGCGAATGACCGGCCGCGTGATGTCGGCTGGCTTCAGATCGGGCCGCGGACGCTTGTACTCCCCCGCCATGAAGGTGAGGAGCTGCGACAGATCGCTCTCGTAGGCGCGCACCGTGTGCGCCGAGGCGTTGCGGTTCAGCCGCAGGAAGGACAGAAAGGCGCGAATCTCGTCTTTCATGACATCCACCGACCCAGCTCTTCGAGCGCGCGCGCCGAGATCGCCTCGTTCCGCGCCTTGCGGTCGCGACGGAGCCGGCGGTCGGTCGACTCGAGCGGCGCCATGATCCCGAAGGTGATGTTGCTCGGCTGGTACTCGGCCGCGTCCGCGTGCGACACATAGTACGCCAGCGCCCCGATCGCCGTCGTGCGCGGCGGCGAGGACGGCGCGCGGCCGGCCGCGAGAGCCGCGGCATTGATCCCGGCAAGGAGCCCGGAGGCCGCCGACTCGACGTATCCCTCTACGCCCGAGATCTGCCCGGCGAAGAGCAGATCCGTGCGCGTCCGCACCTGCCACGTCGCGGCGAGCACGGTCGGCCCGTTGATGTAGGTGTTCCGGTGCACGAGGCCAAAGCGCGCGAACTCGGCCCGCTCGAGGCCGGGGATCAGCCGGAACACCCGCGCCTGCTCGCCCCACGTGAGCTGCGTCTGGAACCCCACGAGGCTGAAATGGTCGGCGGCGAGGTTGTCCTGCCGAAGCTGGAGCACGGCGTACGGCGGGCGGCCGGTGCGCGGGTCTGGGAGCCCCACCGGCTTCATCGGGCCGAAGCGAAGCGTGTCCGGGCCACGGTGCGCCATCACCTCGATGGGCAGGCACCCCTCGAAGAACCGTTCGCGGTCGAGGTCGTGCACCCTCGCCCGCTCCGCCGTAACGAGCGCCTGGTAGAACGTCTCGTATTCGGGCGCCGTGAACGGGCAGTTGAGGTAGTCCCCCTCGGCGCTGCCGCGCCCCCATCGCGACGCACGAAAGACGCGCGACCGGTCGATCGACTCGGCGAGGACGATCGGGCTGACCGCATCGTAGAAATAGAGGTGCTCGTGGCCGACGAGCGCCGCGATCTTCCCGGAGAGCGCGGGCGAGGTGAGCGGCCCGGTCGCGATGACGACCGGTCCTCCGGCCGTCGCCGGGTCGGGGATGTCCGTCACTTCCTCGCGGACCACGGTGATGAGCGGATGCGACGTGATCTCGCCGGTCACCAGCTCCGCGAACCGTTCCCGGTCCACGGCGAGCGCCGCGCCGGCCGGCACGCGCGCCAGGCCCGCCACGCGCATCACCAGCGAGCCGAGTCGCCGCATCTCCTCCTTGAGGAGGCCGACGGCGTTGTCCAGCTTGTCGCTGCGGAACGAGTTGCTGCAGACCAGCTCGGCCAGCGAGCCGGTCCGGTGCACATCGGTCCCTCGAATGGGCCGCATCTCGTGCACCACGACCTGCTGGCCGCGGGTCGCGGCCTGCCACGCGGCTTCGCAGCCGGCAAGGCCGCCACCGAGAATGTGGATCATTTCCTGCGCCGCGCGCCCTTCTTCTTCGGCCCGGCCGCCGCACGCGCCAGCAGCATCTCGATCGCCTCGCGCAGGCCGAACGCCGCCTGGTCGGTGCCCTTTCGCAGCGACGCATTCGTCGTGCCGTCGGTCACATACGGCCCGTAGCGCCCGTCGAGCAGCTTCACCGCCGCGCCCGTGTCCTCGCGCACGCCCAGCTCGCGAAGCACCGTGGGGGCGGCCGCCTGTCTCCGCCGCGACCGCTTGGGCTGCGCCAGCAGCTCGAGCGCGCGCTCCAGGCTCACGGCATAGACGTCGTCGGTCGCCTCGAGCGAACGGAACTCGTCCCCGTGCTTCACGTAGGGGCCGAAACGCCCGGCGCTGGCGATGACTTCCTCGCCGTCGGCAGGATGGGCTCCGAGGGCACGCGGGAGGCTGAGCAGTTGCAGCGCCAGCGCCAGGTCGGCCTGCGCCTCGCTCACCCCCTTGGGCAACGAGGCTCGCTTCGGCTTGGGCGGCTTGGGCGCCTTCGACCCTTTCGCCGGCTTCTCGGGCGCCTCTCCCAGCTGCACGTAGGGCCCGAACCGGCCCGTGGCCAGATAGACGTGCTGCCCGCTCGCCGGATCGACGCCGAGGTCGCGCGGGCCGGCGGCCCTGTTCCGCACCAGCGCCATCGCCTTCTCGGCGGTCAGGTCCGCGGGCGCCAGGTCGTCGGGCAGCGAGGCCGTGTTTCCGTTGCCCCCCTCGCCCACCTGCACGAACGGCCCGAACCGCCCGATGCGCACGCGGATCGCCTCTCCGCTGTCGGGATCGACGCCGATCTCGACGACCGGGTAGTCGATGAGCTGCGCCTCGTCGCGCGCCATCGCCTCGAGCCCCTTGTGCTTCCTCCCGTCGCCCCGGAAGAACTCGCGGATGAAATCGATCCACGGACGCTCGCCGTTCGAGATCTCGTCGAGGTCCTTCTCCATCTCGGCCGTGAACCCGATGTCCACGAAGTCGGCGAAGTGCTCGCGCAGGAGCTGGGTGACGGCGAAGGCCGTGAAGCTCGGGACCAGCGCCTTGCCCTGCCGGAACACGTAGCCGCGCCGCAGGATCGTCTCGATCGTCGGCTCGTAGGTCGACGGCCGGCCGATCCCTTCCTCCTCCAGCTTCTTGATGAGCGACGCCTCGGTGTACCTCGCCGGCGGCGTCGTCTCGTGCGATTTCGGCTCGACGGCCACCAGCGTCGCCATGACCCGCCCGCCACCGCCCGCGCCGCCGCCGTCGGCCACGACGAGGTCTCCTACCTTGAACGGCGGCAGGATGGTCTCCTGCGCCTCGAGCTCGCTCTCGGGGTCGTCACTGCCCTCGACGTAGGCGCGGCGGTAGCCCGCGTACTCGATCGCCTTGCCCGTGCACGTCAGCGCGCACTCCTCGCCGCCGGCACCCTGCGCGGTGAACTCGACGGTCGTCTTGAGGACGCGCGCGTCCGGCATCTGCGAGGCCATCGTCCGCTTCCAGATGAGATCGTAGAGCTTCAGCTCGTCGGGCTCGAGGATGCCGACCAGGCTCTGCGGCGTGACGTTGAAATCGGTCGGCCGGATCGCCTCGTGCGCTTCCTGGGCGTTGCGGACCTGCGTCTGGTAGCGCCGCGGCCCACGGTAGTACTCCTCGCCGAACATCTCGCGGATCGTCCGCCCCGACTCCTGCAGCGCCTTCTCGCTGAGCGTGGTGGAATCGGTTCGGTGGTAGGTGATGATCCCTTCGATGGTCCCGTCGGCCAGTTCGACGCCGTCCTTCAGCCGCTGGGCGATGCGCATCGTCCGGCCGGTGTTGAACCCGAGCTTGCGGCTCGCCTCCTGCGTCAGCGTCGACGTCGTGAACGGCGGCGCCGGGCGCTCGATCCCCGGCCGCTCGTCGACCGCGGTCACGCGCCAGGGCAGGTGCTGCGCCAGCGCCCGTGCGATGGCCTCCGCGCCAGCCTTGTCGAGGTGCCGGACGTTTTTGGCCGAGAGCAGGCCGGTCGCCGGGTCGAAGTCCCGCCCGCTGGCCACGCGGCGGTCGCCGACACGCGACAGAAGCGCCTCGAACTCGCGCCCGCCGGCGGCGAGCCGCGCGGCGATGTCCCAGAACGTGCTGCTCCTGAACGCGCGCCGGGCCTCCTCGCGCTCCACGATCAGGCGGATGGCGACGCTCTGGACGCGGCCGGCGCTCAGGCCGGTCCGGACTTTCTTCCAGAGCACCGGCGAGAGGGTGTAGCCATACAGCCGATCGAGGATTCGCCGGCTCTCCTGCGCCTTGATCAGGTTCTCGTCCAGCTCGTGCGCGTTGGCCACCGCCTCCTGCACGGCCTCGCGGGTGATCTCGTGGAACGTCACCCGGCGGACCGGCACCTTGGGCTTCAGCACCTCCTTGAGGTGCAGGCTGATCGACTCCCCTTCGCGGTCCGGGTCGGTCGCCAGCAGGAGTTCGGAGACACCCTTCAGGGCCGCCCGCAGGGCGCTGACGTGGCGCCGCTTCGAGGCTGGGATGACGTAATACGGCTTGAAATCGCCGTCGGTATCGACGCCGAGCGTGCCCCACGGTTTGTCGCGAATCTCATCAGGCACTTCGTCGGCGTTCTCGGGCAGGTCGCGGATGTGGCCGAAGCTGGCCTCCACCCGGTAATCGCGGCCGAGGAACCGCGTGAGCGTCCGTGCCTTCGCAGGCGATTCGACAATGACCAGTGATTTCGGCATCGCTGTCTCTACCGTCGTCTTCAGAACCGTCCCAAGCGACTTACGTTAGCACGTTCGGCCGGAGCGGATGAATCTCCCGCCGTCCAGCCGGCGGATGGCGCCCCCCAGTTCGAGTTCCAGAAGCCTGGCCAGCAGCTGAGCTGGCTGCCGGCCGGTCATCGCGGCCAGCGCGTCGGTGTCGTAGCTCTCGCCAGGCGCCAAGACGGCCAGGATCGGATCGGTCGGCGCCGGCCCGGCTGTCGCCTCGACGAGCGGCCGGAGGGCGCTTGCGCGAAGCTCGGCCAGAACGTCCTCGGCCGATTCGGCCACTGCCGCACCGTCCCGGATCAGGGCGTGGCACCCTCTATGGCGTCCTGACAGGATGCTGCCGGGCACCGCCATCACCGTCCTGCCCTGTTCGAGGGCGAACGCGGCCGTGATGAGCGAACCGCTGCGCTCGGCCGCCTCGACGACAACGGTGGCGAGCGACAGGCCGCTGATGATACGGTTCCGCGCCGGAAAATGGAAGGCGAGCGGCGGCGAGCCGGGCGGGAACTCGCTCAACACCGCCCCACGGCCCATGATCTCCCCCGCCAGCCGGTCGTGTTCGGGCGGATAGATGACGTCCACGCCGGAACCGAGGACGGCGGCGGTCTGGCCACCGGCGGCCAGCGCGGCCCGATGCGAAGCCGAGTCCACGCCGCGAGCCATCCCGCTCACGACGAGCGCGCCGGCGGCCGCGAGAATCTCCCGCCAGGCGTGACGCCGCCTCGAGCCCGTAGGGCGTCGCCGCCCTCGAGCCCACGATCGCCACGGCCGGCTGGCGGAGGACCGCAGGGTCCCCCTTGATCCACAGCGCCAGCGGTGCGTCCGCCACGGCCGCCAGCAGGGGCGGATAGGCGCCCTCACCCCACGCGATCGCGCGGATCCCTCTGCGGTGGGCCGCGTCGAGTGCCGCGGCAGCCCGCCGCCGGAGCCGCCGCGCGAGCGGAAACACGGGGCGTCCGGGTTCGATCACCGCCAGAACCGATTCGACCGTGTCGGGCGACGGCGCGCGGCCAATCGCGTCGAGCGCCTTGAGCCGCCAGCGGCGGGGCAGGAACGACAGCGCCACCGCGTCTTCGGCGTCGAGCATTAAGGTGCTCCCTCGCGGCAAATCATCTTTGCAAGAAGAGAGCCGCGAGGAGTATGGCTCGCGGCTAGCGCCTGGCGGCTGGCGGCCGGGTCGGCTTCGGCTTGGGGAATCGGGCTTGGGGTCGCAAGTCGCGAGCCGCGGGCCGCAAGCCGTCGTTTGCGTCCCCTCCCCCGGCGGTCTTATAGTTGTCCCAAAATGGGAGTCCGATGCGAAAGTCGCTGATCTTCGGTGTGCTCCTCCTGGCGCTTTCTGCGATCCCGGCCCAGGCCGGAAAGCCGCGAAAGGAGGCGGAGGCCCAGGTCCAGTTCGGCATCGACGTCGCCCAGAAGGGGCTCTGGAAAGAGGCGCTCTACCGCTGGGAGAAGGCCGTCGAGATCGACCCCGGCTACGCGGCCGCCTACAACGACCTCGCGGTGGCCTACGAGCACGAAGGCCTGTTCGACAAGGCCCGCCAGGCTTACACCAAGGCGCTCGAGCTCGAGCCCAACAACGTCTCGATCAAGCAGAACTACGACTACTTCAAGGAACTCAATGACCGCGCGAGCCGCCGGACTACTCGCTAGCCTCGTCGCCGCGGCGGCGCTCGCGGCCTGCGCGAGCACGATCGAGGTCTTGGTCGAGACGCCGATCCAGCCGAAGATCGACACGTCGCCGTTCGAGCGGGTGTTGGTGGTCGGCTTCGTCGCCGGCGGGTCGGACGATGTCGACGGGAACCTGGAGACCGTGCGGCTGCTGCGCAGCCAGCTGCGGACCAAGTCGAACCTCAAGGTCGTCGAGGCCGACGTTGTCCCCCTCGCCGACATGCTGGCCGACCAGGCGCGCGTCGGCGGCGCCGCGACGCCGGCCATCGACCCGAAGATGCTGCCCCGGCAGATCACGGACGAGAAGGCCCTCGAGGCCTACAACCCGATCTTCAGCAACGCCGCCTACTGGAAGAAGATCGGCGAGGAGTTCCAGGGCCCGCTCATCGTCACGGGCAGCGTCCTCTTCACGCCGACCTCCAGCTCGGGGTTCGTCCAGCGCGACCGCGAGGTGATCGACGAGTACGGCCGGCGAACGATCGAGCCGCAGCGGACCTACATGGAACGGAAGGGCTTCGTCCTCAGGCCGAAGTTCGTGTTCATCGACGGCCGCACCGGCGCCGTCATCGACACGGAGGTCTTCCGCGAGGCCGTGCTCTACAACCAGGGCCAGGAAGTGCCTGCGCTCTCGACCTACTTCGAGCTGATGGACCGCGTCGTCCCCGCGTTCCTTGGCACGCTCGCCAGCCAGAAGATCCGCGGGACCCGCATATTGCTGAAGTAGGCGGTCGCGCGGTGAAGCTGGCCCTCATTGGCGAACTGCCGCTTCAGTTATACTGGCTGAGGATTCTCAATCTGTCCCTGCCGCAGGTCATGGTTCTGCCAGCGCGTCCCGTCGAAGGGGGCGGCCGTAGTGATGAAGTCTCGACACTCCCTCGGATTGCTCTGTGTGCTCGCCGCGTGGTTCGCGGTGTTCCCGGCCCGCGTATTCGCCGAGCTGGGCGGGAACCTCAGCTCGGTTGAACGCGACCGCGTCAGGATGAACGCCTCGACCGTCGTCAGGCCGATGGGGCGGTACTCCGTCCACGAAATGACGTCGGAATCGGGCGCGACGGTTCGCGAGTTCGCCACGCCCGCGGGGAAGGTCTTCGCCGTCGCGTGGCAGGGGCCGTTCCATCCCGACTACCAGCAGCTTCTGGGACCCTACTTCGCGCAACTCCAGCAGGCCACCGGACAGCAGCGGCACACGCGCCGCGCGCCGGTGATGATCGAGACGCCGACGTTCGTCTTCCAGTCCTTCGGGCACGTCCGTGCCCTGGCGGGCCGGGCCTACATTCCACAGATGCTGCCGACAGGCGTGAGCGTGGAGGAGATCCAGTGAAAAAGGTCGCCAGCGTTCTGGGAGCCGCGGCCGCTGTGGGGAGCCTCTTCTCGGCGGCTTGCGGAGGCAGCAGTTCAACTCCCCCCACACCGGTGGCCAACACCGTGACCATCACGGCCGGCCCGGGCCCATCCACGGTGAACCCGTACCTGAACGGCGCGTTCGTCAGCGTGACGATCTGCGTCCCCGGCAGCACCACGCAGTGCACGACGGTTCCCAACGTGCTGCTCGATACGGGGGCCAGCGGCCTCCGCGTGCTGTCGTCGGCGCTCGGCACGCTCCCGCTGGCGAACCTCACCTCGGGGGGCGCCACCATTGCCAACTGCATCCAGTACGTCGACCTGAGCTACAACTGGGGCCCCGTCGCTCTGGCTGACGTCAAACTGGCAGGCGAAGTGGCGAGTTCGTTGCCCATCCAGATCATCGCCGCTCCCGGTTCGACGTTTCCCTCGGCGCCGTCCGGCTGCGCCAACGGAGGGACCGCCAGCAACACCGTGGACACGATGTCCGCCAACGGCATGCTGGGCCTGAGTTCGTACCTCTACGACTGCGGATCCGCCTGCGCGCCCGGGACGACATCGAATGCCGGCCTCTATTACGCGTGCTCGGGCGCGTCGTGCCAGGTGACGACCCAGGCTCTGGCCAGCCAGCTCCAGAACCCGGTGGCCGCCTTCACATCCGACAACAACGGCATCCTGGTCACCCTGCCGACGCTGCCCGACGCCGGTTTGCCCTCCACGACCGGAACGCTCACCTTCGGCATCGGGACGCAGAGCGACAATGCGCTCGGCAGCGCGGTTGTCCAGACGCAGGACGCCTACGGCAACTTCACCACCGTGTACAACGGTGTGTCGTACTCGTCGAGCTTCATCGACACCGGCACCAATGCCGTGTTCTTCCTCGATTCCGCCACGACCGGCCTCCCGGAGTGCACCGTGTCGGTGGGCTTCTACTGCCCGACGACGACGCAGTCTCTGTCGGCCACCAATACCGGGGCAAACAGCCAGTCGACGACCGTGGCGTTCAAGGTCGCCAACCTCGACGCCTTGCCGCTGGCCAACTGGATCTTCAACGACGTCGGCGGGAGTTCGTCCTTCGGTGGGTCCCAGAGCGGCCTTCCAAGCCTGTATTTCGACTGGGGGCTCCCGTTCTTCTTCGGCCGCTCGGTGTTCGTCGCGATTGAAGGCCGAAGCACCCCCGGGGGGTACGGTCCCTACTGGGCCTACTGACCGCCGCCGCCCGTCCCGCTACCCGTCGGCATGCGCCTCACGCCAGGGACGGCAAGAACACCCACGAGCGCGACCAGCGCACAGTCACGGGCGAGCAGGATCCAGACCGGCCGCACGCTCTGGAGGCGGACCAGCTCGAAGTAGCCGGTCGGGAAGTACGTCGACGTCAGCCCGAACGCCGCAACCACGACGGCCAGGGCCACGATCCCGCGGCGGCCCGGCACGAGGAACGCCGCGGGCACCAGCCAGAGCATGTACTGCGGGGAGAGGGTCGAGTCGGTGGCCACGGTGATCGCCAGCGCGAGCGCCACCGCCCGCGCCAGCCGGCCGGTTCCGCCGCCGCCCCTCGCGTACCACGCGCACGTCCAGAGGAGGCCGACAACGGCCAGGCCGTGGAGGTCCTGCTTGATCACGTCGGCGAGTTCGCCCACCAGGTTCTGGCTCCCGAAGCTCGAAGCCATGGCGACCGGGAGCCCGGCCGTCCAGTGCGCGGCGAGCATGATCGCGGCGCCGAGGCTCTCCACCTGGAGCGGTCGCGCGAGCTGGGCCAAGAGCGGGTCCAACACCCCGCGCGGGGCCCACAGCGCGAACGGGACGCAGGGGACGACTGCACCGCCGACAAGCACGATCGCCCAGACGACGAGTGCCCGACGCCCGCCGCCGCGCAGCACGTCGAACGCAAGGAGCGGCACGAGAACGGCTGGATAGACCTTGGCGGCCGCCGCGAGGCCGAGAACGGCCGCGCTCGATCGCCGACGTCCGATCACGTGTAGCAGCAGCGCCGCGCAGAGCAGCGTGGAGGGCCACAGGTCGAAGTGCGTCGGGGCGATCGTCCCGAGCAGCGCAGGCGCCGCCCCGACCGCTGTCGCCACGAGAAGCGTTCGACGCCGGGAGTGGCCCAGGGCCTCGCTCGTCCGGGCCGCCAGCATGGCGAGGGCCGTCCCGACGACGGCCATCCACACCGCGAACATGTCCGCGTAGGTCGCGGCGTCGCGCAGCGCGGCCGGGAGGACCGCTGGCGCGAGGAACGCCGGCCACGCAAACGGCGGGTAGCCGACCGCAAAATCCCGGTACGGAACCTTCCCCGCGAGCAGTTTCGACACGAAGTCGAAGTAGACGGGGGTGTCGGTGAAGGCGACCCGGCCCCAGACACCCGCGTCGATCAGCCAGCGATCGACCATCCATCCGGCGAGGAAGAGCCCGCCCGCCTGGAGCCACAGCAGTCGGCCCCAGTCCCACGGTCGCCAGGATCGGCCACGCGCCGCCGTCGGTCCCTGTGTCATCGGCGCAGAGATGCTAAGCGGCGCGGTCGGCCGAGTCAAACGCAGTCCCGGCCAGCCGCTCTTCCAAGCCGTGCTGTTTGATGCTAAACTATTGGTTTCCTGCTGCCGGGAAAGAGACGGCAAAGGTATGCGCGGCCGGGCCGCAGCGACAGGAGACACAGGCGTGTACGCGATTGTTAAATGTGGCGGCCACCAGGTGAAGATGGTCCCGGGCGAGACGCTCGTTGTCGATCACGTCGGCAGCGACAAGGGCGCCGAGGTCAGCTTCGACCAGGTGCTGATGGTCGAGAAGGACGGCGGCGAGCTGATGGCTGGCGCGCCGTATCTCGCGGGCGCTCGGGTCGTGGCCGTCGTCGACGGCGCGGCGCGCGGCCCGAAGATCCGGGTGTTCAAGAAGAAGCGGCGCAAGGGGATGCGGCGGACCAAGGGCCATCGCAGCACCTACACGCGCCTCACCGTGAAGGAGATCGTCCTCTAGGCCAGGGGGCCGACGCGGGACGGGTAAGGTCTCATGGCACACAAGAAGGGACAGGGCAGCTCGCGCAACGGCCGCGACTCCAACTCGCAGCGGCTCGGCGTGAAGCGGTTCGACGGCAACATCGTCACCGGCGGGTCGATCCTCGTGAGGCAGCACGGGCGGCGGTTCAACGCCGGCCTGAACGTCGGCCTCGCCAAGGACGATTCGCTGTTTGCCAAGGTCACCGGGCGCGTGCGCTTCGAGGATCACGGCGCGCACGGCCGCAGGATCAGCGTTCTGCCGGTCGACTAGGCGGAAGCCCCTGAATGTTCGTCGACGAAGTGGACATCCGGGTCTCCGCCGGCGACGGCGGTCGCGGATGCGTCAGCTTCCGCCGGGAGAAGTTCGTTCCCCGCGGAGGTCCAGACGGCGGTGACGGCGGCCACGGAGGCTCGGTCTTCCTGGTCGCCAACCCGCACCTCAACACACTGGTCAACTTCCGGTTCCATCCCGAATTTCACGCCAGGCGAGGCGCCCACGGCCAGGGATCCAACCGCCACGGCAGCGACGGCGGCGATCTCGAACTCGGCGTGCCGGTTGGCACGGTCGTCTTCCGGCTCGACCCCGAAACCGGCCGGCACGAACAGGTGGCCGACCTCGCGGCGGTGGACGAACGTTTCCTGGTGGCCAAGGGCGGACGCGGCGGTCGGGGCAACGCGCAGTTTGCCACCTCCACCAACCGCGCACCGCGGCGCTCGGAGCCGGGCTGGCCGGGCGAGCAGTGGGCCCTGCGGCTCCAGCTCAAGCTGCTCGCGGACGTGGGCCTGGTCGGCTACCCCAACGCCGGGAAGTCCACGCTGATCTCGCGCGTCTCGGCCGCCAAGCCCAAGATCGCCGACTACCCCTTCACCACGCTCACGCCGCATCTCGGCGTCGTCAGCCTCAGCGACGACCGCAGCTTCGTCGTCGCCGACGTGCCGGGCCTCATCGAGGGAGCGCATCGCGGGCAGGGGCTCGGCCACCAGTTCCTTCGCCATCTCGAGCGCACAAAGGTCCTGGCCTACGTGGTCGACGTCTCGTCGGCTTCCGGCCGCGAGCCGGCCGACGATCTGGCCGTGATCCGGCGTGAACTGGAGCTCTTCCGCGCCGACATGCTTGAGCGCCCGCAGATCGTGGCGGCCAACAAGATCGACGCGATCGACGATCTGGACCGGCTGGCGCGGCTGAGGGCGAAGGCCGCGGAATGGGGACTCGCGGTGTTCGAGATCTCGGCCGTCACCGGCCAGGGCGTGCCCGCGCTGCTCGAGGCGCTGTGGCGCGAGATGAACGGCCGCCACGGGGAGGGGGCCGACTCATGACGCCCGCATCGGGGCGCATCGGCATCCTGGGCGGCACGTTCGATCCCGTGCACGAGGGCCACGTCGCGGCGGCCGACGCGGCCCTGCGCGCCCTCGCCCTCGACCGCGTGCTCTTCATCCCGTCGCACCAGCCGCCGCACCGTCCGGGCGAGCCGTGCGCCTCGGCGTTCCATCGGTTCGCCATGGTGTCGCTGGTCGCGGCCTCGCGTGACGAGTTCGTGGCGTCGGACCTGGAACTGAGGCGACCGGGACCTTCATTCACGGCCGACACGTTGCGGGAATTGCACGCCTCCGGCGTCGGGCCGCAGCAGATTTTCTTCATCACCGGCACCGACGCCTTTGCTGAAATTGCCAACTGGCGGGAGTACCCTGCCCTGCTCGACCTCGCGAATTTCGTCGTCATCGCGAGGCCGGGCCAGTCGTTCGACCTGCTGCGCCGTCGGCTGCCGACGCTCGCGCCGAGGATGCGGACGGCCGGTGACGGGTCGGGCCTGCCGCCGGATGGCGGATCCTGCGCGATCTTCCTCGTGAACGCGGTGACGCCCGACATCTCGTCCACTGAGATCCGCGAGCGCGCCGCGCAGCGGCTGTCGCTCTCCGGCCGGGTGGCGCCGGAAGTCGAGCGGCACATTCGCAAGCACGGCCTCTACGGGTCGTGAGTGGCACGTCCAGGAAGCACCTTTGCATGAGCACTGCTGACACCCGAACGGACGCGTCGAAGAGCGGCGGGCTCCCTGACGCCGTCGCACGAGTCATCCAGGCCGCGCACGACAAGAAAGCGCTCGACCTGGTGGCTCTGGACCTGCGGCACCTGTCGAGCTTCACCGACTTCTTCGTGATCTGCTCGGGGCAGAACGTCCGCCAGGTGCAGGCGATCGCCGACGCCGTCGAAGAGGCGCTCCGGAAGGAGCAGGTGAGGCCGGCGCATGTCGAGGGGTTCGCGCGCGCCGACTGGGTCCTGCTCGATTACTTCGACTTCGTCGTGCACGTGTTCAGCACCGAGCGGCGGGCATTCTACGCGCTCGAACGGCTCTGGGGCAGCGCCGAGCGCGTCGCGCTGCCCGACGAGACCCCGCCTCCGCACGCGCGCGTCTGAGCGACCGGGAGGTTGGGGCCGGCGACGGGCGGCCCACGTGGAGGACGCCTCCCGATGCTTCGCCGGCTTGCTGACGGGCTGCTCGCCGTTGTGCTGGCGCCGCGCTGCCTGGCGTGCGGCGCGCCGCTCGACTCCCCTCTCACCGGCCCGGTCTGCCCCGCCTGCTGGCGCGAGGTCGTTCCCATCCCGCCGCCCGTGTGCGCCATTTGCGGGGATGCTCTGTCCACCTGGCGCTCGCTCGACCTCGCCGCGTCCCGATGCGCCCGCTGCCGGCGTCAGCCGCCAGCCCTTTCCCGAGCGAGAGCGGCCGGGGCCTACGAAGGCGTCCTCCGGCAGGTCATTCACGGCTTGAAGTACGAGGGGCGGCGCACGCTGGCGACGACGCTTGGCGAGATGATGCGGGCGCGAGGCGCCGAGGTGCTGCAGGGCGCCGACCTCGCCGTGCCGGTTCCGCTGCACTGGCGGCGCCGGCACGCGCGCGGGTTCAACCAAGCGGAGGATCTCGCCCGTCATCTTGGGCTGCCCGTCGTCCGCGCGTTGCGCCGGGTGCGCCCGACGTCGCCCCAATCCGGGCTGAGCGCGACCGACCGTCGCCGCAACCTGCGCCGCGCGTTTGCCCCGCCCCGCCGTGGATGGCGCCGGCGTCGCCTGCCCCACCCCCTGATCCGCGGCGCCTGCGTGGTCATCGTGGACGACGTGAGCACGACGGGGGCGACGCTGGAGGCGTGCGCGCTGGTGCTGAAGGAAGGAGGAGCGCGGGAAGTGCGGGCGCTTACGGCAGCCCGAGCGCTGTCGAGACGGCTCTAGACACGTCGGCCGCCACGTCGTCGATCGCGCGTTCGCCGTCGATGGCGGCCCAATCGCGTGCGGCGGCCTGGCGGCGGTAGCTCACCCGCACGCGTTCGAGCATCGCCAGGTCCTGCTCGAAGCGGTCGCGGTTGACGCGCTTGCGTGCCACCGCGGTCGCGGGTGCGATGTCGATCATCACGGTCAGCGCCGGGGGCGGGAGGTACTTCTGCGCCTCGAACAGCCACTCGGGATCCAGCCCCTGCGCCTCGCCGTACGCCACGCTCGACGCGAGGTAGCGGTCCGCCACGACGATCCGCCCCTCGGCCTGCGCCGCGAGGATCGCCGGCTTCCACTCGTAGCGGTTCGCGATCATCAGCATCTGGATGACGTCGGGCCCGTACACCCGCTCGCCGTGCAGCGCGCGGTGCAACTCGGCGCCGATCGGTGTCGCGTAGTCGGGGAACGAGACAGTGGTGACCGGCCGGCCCGCCGCCGTGAGACGCTCGGCCAGCATCCGCGCCTGCGTCTCCTTCCCGCTCTGGTCGAGGCCTTCGAAGGCAATCAGAACACCTGACATAGGGTCGCATCCGCCTTACGCCTCACGCCTCACGTCTCACGCCTCTCGGCGGTTCGGAGCCGTATGGCGTCGGGCGTAAGCCGTGAGCCGGATTAGAGTTCCAGCGCGATCATGTCGTCAACCGTCTGCCGCCGGTTGATGACCACCCATCGCCCGTCGTCCACCATTACCTCGCAGGGCAGGGGACGCCGGTTGTAAGTGGAAGCCATCATCGAGCCGTAGGCGCCGGCGTCGTGCACGGCCACGAGGTCGCCGACCTCGAGCGGCGGCAGCTTCCGGTTCTTGCCCACGACGTCGCTGCTCTCGCAGAGCGGCCCGACGACCTCCATGGCGCGCGCGGCGCCCAGCCGCGGCTTGACGGCTTCGATGCGGTGGTACGCCCCGTAGAGCGCCGGACGGATGAGCTCGGTCATCCCGGCGTCGAGGATCACGAACGGGCGGGCGTCGAAGTACCTGCTTCACGTCGATCACGCGGGCCAGCAGCACCGCCGACTGGGCCACGATCACCCGGCCGGGTTCGAGCAGGACCGTCAGTCCCGTCGGGCCGACGACGGGCAGCACGGCCGCGGCGTAGTCGTCGGGGGTCGGCGCGGCGGTCCCGTCGTACGACACGCCCAGGCCGCCGCCCAGATCGACGTGCTCGAGCGCAACGCCGTCCTCGGTCAACTGCCGGACGACCTCCACGATCGCCTCGGCCGTCTGTCGGAGCGGGGCCACGTCGGTGATCTGCGACCCGATGTGCGCGTGGACGCCAATCGGCTGCAGGCCGGCCATTCCCGCCAGCCGCCGGTAGTGCTCCCGCGCGAGGTCGATCGGCACGCCGAACTTGTTGATGCGCCGGCCGGTCGAGATGTGCGGGTGCGCTCCGGCCTCGATGTCCGGGTTCACGCGCAGGGCCACGCGGGCGCGCACGCCGCGGGCGCGGGCGATGGCGTCGATGCGCTCCAGCTCCCCCAGCGACTCGGCGTTGATCGCCTTGACGCCCAGCGCGACGGCGCGGTCCAGTTCCTCGCGCGTCTTGCCGACGCCGGTGAACACGATCCGGTCGGGGGTGAACCCGGCGCGCATCGCCACGTCGATCTCGCCGCCCGAGTTCGCATCCGCGCCGCTTCCCATCTCGCCGAGCAGCCTCAGTACGGCCAGCCTGGAGTTGGCCTTGAGTGCATAATGGAGGGTGTGCGGCACGCCGGCGAACGCGGCGTCGAAGCGCCGCCACGCCGAACGGATGGACGCCGCGCTGTAGACGAAGGTCGGCGTGCCGACGTGCGCGGCGACATCGGCGAGCGGCACGCCGTCGCACGTCAGTCCGAGATCGGGGTCGAGAATGAACGCGCTAGTCACCACGGAGGAGGATTCTATCCGACTGCCCGCCGTTTGACATGCGGAAAAACGCTTTGTTATCATCCCGGTTCCCGCCGATGATCTCGACCTCATGACCGCCGATCTGATCACCCAGCAGCCGCCCGTCGTCGATACGCTCATCGAGCAGTGTCTCGACGGGGACCAGGCGGCGTGGGAGCAGATCGTCCGGCTGCACTGGCGCAAGGTGTTCAACGTCGCCTACAAGTTCGTGGGGTCGCACGAGCAGGCCGAGGATCTGACGCAGGAGATCTTCCTGAAGATCTTCCGGTCGCTCGGCACCTTCGACCGGCGGGCGAACTTCCAGACCTGGCTCGTCAGCGTCAGCCGGAACCTCTGCATCGACCATTACCGGAGCGTGCGGAAGGAGCGGCAGACGATCGACCGCGACGTGCCGGCCGATGACCTGTCGCCGGCCGCGGCGACGGTCAGCCCGCTGGCGGCGCTCGAGAACCGGGACCTCGCCAGCCTGCTCCGCCAGGCCCTGCAGACGATCCCGCAGTCGCTTCGCGTCGCCGTCCTGCTCCGCGATCTCCAGGAGCTGTCCTATCTGGAGATCGCCCAGCGGCTGAACCTCCCCGAAGGAACGGTGAAGTCGCGCATCAATCGGGGCCGGCGAGAGCTGGCCCGGCAGATCGTGCGGCTTCGCGGGGAAACGGGTCACGGCCGGACCGTCACGCACGGGCCGTCCGGAGGCCGGATCGGAGTGTCCGAATGAACCTGTCGATTACACACACCGGAGACGTGGCCGTCGTCCACGTGGGTGAGGCGCGGCTGATGTACCCGCTCCTCTCGGATTTCGCCGCCTCGGTGGCCGGCCTGCTCGCCGGCGGCGAGAAGAAGCTGGTGATCGAACTCGGCGGCGTCAACTACGTCGACAGCGCCAGCATCGGCTGCCTGATGGACCTCTACCGCCAGGCCACCGCAGCTGGCGGCACGCTCAAGCTGGCCGGCGTCCAGAAGCGGGTCGAGACGATGCTGACGATGACGGGCGCGCAGAATTTCCTGGAGATCCACCCGGACCAGGCCAGCGCGATCCGGAGTTTCGGGGGGTAGCGATGCGCACGATCACCACGACGACCGGCGTTGACATCGCGCTCGACGGCGACCTGCTGGCCATCATCGAGACCCTGTTCCAGGAGGTCACGGCCAAACGTCAGCTCGACCGGTCATATGAGGACATCATGGCCGAGATCCGCCACCTCATCGAGCAGATGACCGTCGACGAGCTGCGCGACTACCTGGCCGAGAGCCTCTTCCACAACACGGTCCGGTTCGAGAACGACCGGCTGGCGAGCTACGTGGAAAAGCTGGCGGCGGGCGGGAAGACCCTTCGATAATCCGGCGGCGGGACCGCCGGCCTAGCGTTCGATCGGGACGCCGACGCCGGCCGGCTGCGGCAGCTCAGGCGTTTCGGGCTGCTCGACGATCTCCCACGCATCACCTTCCGCGAGCACCTTCGACACCAGCGCCGTGTGCAGGTCGTGGCCGCCCCGGTGCGCCACGAGGTGACCGATGACCGGCATCCCGAGCAGCGCCAGGTCCCCGATCGCGTCCAGCATCTTGTGCCGGACGAATTCGTCCTCGAACCGCAGCGGGTGGTTGAGGATCCCTGCCTCGCCGACGACGACCGCGTTGTCGAGCGACCCGCCGATGGCATAGCCGTGCTGTCGCAGGACCTCGATGTCCTTCAGGAACGTGAACGTGCGGGCCGGCGCGATCTCGTCGACAAACGACGGCTCGTCCACGACGATCGACCGCTCCTGGTGCCGCAGCATCGGGTGGTCGAAGCTGATCGAGTAACTGATCCGGAACCGGTCGCTCGGGTAGAGCGCGATGCGCTTCTCGCCGCGCGCGATCTCGATCGGCCGCGTGATCCGCAGAAACTGCCTCGGCTCCCTCTGGGCCAGCGTGCCGGCCTGGCGAACCAGGTCCACGAACGCCGCGGCGCTGCCGTCCATGATCGGAACCTCGGCGTGGTCCAGCCCGAGAATGGCGTTGTCGATCCCGAGGCTGACGAGCGCGGCGAGGACGTGCTCGACCGTCCCGACCCTGTGACCGTTCTGGCCCAGCACGGTCGCGTAATGGGCGCTGACCACGCGGTCCGCCCGGGCTTCCACCTCGGCGCCGCCGACGTCGGTGCGGAGGAACCTGATGCCGGACCGCGCCGGCGCGGGGCCGAGCGTCAAGGTGACCTGCTGCCCCGAATGCAGCCCGATGCCGACACAGGACACCCGACGCCGAACGGTCCGCTGCGGGTCCATCATGGTCTCGGGGTACTGCACACAGACAGTGTAGCCGGTTCGGCGCGTTCCGTCAGCCGGCAAGGCGCTTCCCGAATGGCACGACGCGCCTGCCGAAAGCCTCGGCGAGCACCCGGCCGGTGTGCGAGCGGGACGAGCGGGCCACCTCCTCCGGCGTGCCGGACGCGACCAGCCGGCCGCCAGCCTCGCCCCCTTCCGGCCCGAGGTCGATGATGAAGTCGGCCGTCTTGATGACGTCGAGGTTGTGCTCGATGACGACCACCGTATTGCCCTGGTCGACCAGCCGGCCCAGCACGTCGAGCAGCTTTCGCGTGTCCTCGAAGTGAAGCCCCGTCGTCGGCTCGTCGAGGATGTAGAGCGTCCGCCCCGTGCCGCGGCGCGACAGCTCTTTCGACAGCTTGACGCGCTGCGCCTCGCCGCCGCTGAGCGTCGTGGCCGACTGGCCCAGCGTGATGTAGCCGAGCCCGACTTCCTGCAGCGTGCGCAGCTTGGTGGCGATGGGCGGGAAGTTCTCGAGCAGCTCCAGCGCCTGGTCCACCGTCAGGTCGAGCACGTCGGCCACCGACTTGCCGCGGTAGCGGATCTCCAGCGTCTCGTGGTTGTAGCGGCGCCCCTTGCACTCCTCGCACGTCACGTAGACGTTGGGGAGGAAGTTCATCTCGACGGCCATCACGCCGTCGCCCTGGCAGGTCTCGCATCGGCCGCCCTTGACGTTGAAGGAGAACCGGCCGGGCCGGTACCCGCGCGCCTTGGCCTCGGGCAGGACGGCGAACAGGTCGCGGATGAACGCGAAGAGGCCCGTGTAGGTGGCCGGGTTGGACCGCGGCGTCCGGCCGATGGGCGACTGGTCGATCTCGATGACCTTGTCGATGAGCTCGACGGCGTCGATCCCGGCGTGGGCGCCCGGCTCGTCGGCGGCCCGGTAGAGCAGGCGGGCCAGCGAGCGGTAGAGGATGTCGTTGACGAGCGTCGACTTGCCCGACCCGCTGACGCCGGTCACCGCCGTGAGCACGCCGACCGGGATCGGAACATCGATGTTCTTCAGGTTGTTGGCGCGGGCCCCCCGGATGACGAGCGTCCCGCGGTCGGCGGTCCGCCTTCGCGACGGCGTCTCGATCGATCGCTCGCCGCGCAGGTACTCGCCGGTCAGCGACCGAGTGCCGCCCTCGCCGCCGTCCGCTCCCGCCGGCACGTCCTCGCCCGCGATCAGGGCGGCCGGCGATCCCTGGAAGATCACCCGCCCGCCGTGCTCGCCGGCGCCCGGTCCGAGATCCACCACGTAGTCGGCCGTGCGGATCGTCTCCTCGTCGTGCTCGACGACGATGACGGTGTTGCCCAGGTCGCGGAGGCGGCGGAGCGTGGCGAGCAGCCGGCGGTTGTCGCGCTGGTGGAGGCCGATCGACGGCTCGTCGAGCACGTAGAGCACGCCGCGGAGGCTCGCGCCGATCTGCGTCGCCAGCCGGATGCGCTGCCCTTCCCCCCCCGACAGCGTGGCGGCGCTTCGCCCGAGCGTCAGGTAGCCGACGCCCACGTCGGTGAGGAACCGGAGCCGGTCCTGGATCTCGCGGAGGATGCGCCCCGCGATGATGTCCTCGCGTCCCGTCAGCGCCATCGCCCCGAAGACGCCCAGCGCGTCGTCGAGCGGGAGGTCCACGTACTCGGTGATCGTCCGCCCCTTCACGCGCACGCTGCGGCTCTGCGGTTTGAGCCGCTCGCCGTGGCACGCCGGGCAGGGGCGCAGCGACCGGTAGCGCTCGAGCTCTTCCTGCTCGGCCCATGTCCCCTGCTCGAACCGGCGGCGGAGGTTGGGGATGATCCCTTCGAAGTCCCGGCCGTAGGGATCCGGGGCGTGCCGGGCCCGTGAGGATTCGGCCGTACGGCGTCCGCCAGGGGGTCCGCTGCCATGGCCGGCTGAGCGGCGCGCCGCGTCGGGCCCGAGCAGCAGCAGGTCCCTCGCCTTCTTCGGCAGTCTGGCAAACGGCACGGTGAGGTCGATGCCGAAGTTCCGCCCGAGCGCGACGAGCGCCTCGCGCACGAGTCGCTTGTCGCCCTGCGCCCACGGCGCGATGGCGCCGTCGACGAGCGACCGCGAGTCGTCCGGGACCAGGCGCGCCGGGTCGAAGTCGTACATCGCCCCGAGGCCCTGGCACTCCGGGCAGGCGCCGTGCGGCGAGTTGAACGAAAAGGCCCGCGGCGTCATCTCCGGCATGCTGATGCCGCACTCGACGCACGCCAGGCGCCGCGAGAACAGCCGGTCGCCCGCCTCCATGCTGTTGATGATGACCACGTCGTGGGCCAGGCCGAGCGCCATGTCGACCGAGTCCAGGAGCCGCCGCTCGATGCCCGGCCTGACCAGCAGCCGGTCGACGACCACCTCGATGGTGTGGTTGCGCCGGCGATCGAGCGCGATCTCCTCTTCGAGAGAGCGTGTCTGCCCGTCGATCCGGGCCCTGGTGAATCCGCGGGTCCTGAGCGCCGCCAGTTCCTTCTTGAACTCGCCCTTCCGGCCGCGGACGATCGGCGCCAGGACGTTGGTCCGCTCGTCGGACGGGGTGGCGAGGACGAGGTCGACGATCTGGGCCAGCGACTGCGAGGAGATCGGCCGACCGCACTGGTGGCAGTGCGGCGTGCCGATGTTGGCGAACAGGAGCCGCAGGTAGTCGTAGATCTCGGTGACCGTGCCGACGGTCGACCTGGGGTTGGAGGCGGTGGTCTTCTGCTCGATGGAGATGGCGGGCGAGAGGCCGTCGATCAGGTCGACGTCGGGCTTCTCCATCTGCTCGAGGAACTGCCGCGCGTAGGCCGAAAGCGACTCGACGTAGCGGCGCTGTCCCTCGGCGTAAATGGTGTCGAAGGCCAGCGAGGACTTGCCCGAGCCGGACAGGCCGGTGATGACCACCAGCTTGCCGCGCGGCAGGTCGACGTCGATGTTCCGCAGGTTGTGAACCCGGGCGCCGCGAACGGCGATCCAGTCGTGACCCATGCAAGTGCGACCGCCGGCCCACGGCCGGCTGTTTGCGCGATCCCCTAAACAGAGAATGTTACCACGCCGCCTCGCGCTGGCAGCGGACCGCGGTCGGCGGCCGGGTCGCGGTTCAGCCCGCAGCGGATCATTCCCTGGGCCGGAAGCCGAACGCCGAAAGCCCAAAGCCGGTGATCTCTGGTACCCTGTTCTCTGCCATGTCCGACCAGATGCGCATCCAGCCGTTCGGCACCGAGCTGCGGCGGGTGCTGGCCGAATACGAGTCCCGGCGCGCGATCTTCGACATCCCCGAGGCGCTCTTCTACGAGCCAAGCCGTTCGTTCGGCGTCCCGCCCCTGTTCGGCAAGCCTCTCGCGACGCCGATCGGGCCGTCGGCCGGTCCCCACACACAGCTCAGCCGGAACATCGTGGCGTCGTGGCTCACCGGCGGCCGGTTCATCGAGCTGAAAACGGTCCAGGTCAGGGACGACCTCGTCATCCCCCGGCCGTGCATCGACATGACCGACGAGGGCTACAACGTCGAGTGGTCGCAGGAGCTGACGCTCGACCAGTCGGCCCACGAGTACGTCGTGGCCTGGGCGCTCGTTCACGTGCTGTCACGCGTCCTCGGCTGGGGCCAGCCGGACACGATCTTCGACATGAGCGTCGGCTACGACCTGGCCGGCATCCGCCACCCGCGCATACGGCGCTTCATGAACACCCTGGCGGACGCGTCGGAACCGCTCGGCCAGGTTCGCGCGACGCTCGGCCGCGACTTCCCGGCCCTGGCTGACATCGACATTCCGCCGGCGATCGTCAACAGCGTGACGCTCTCGACCATGCACGGGTGCCCGCCGGACGAGATCGAGCGGATCGCGCGCTACTGCCTCGAGGAGCGCGGTTTGCACACGGTGGTGAAGCTCAACCCGACGCTGCTCGGGCCGGAACTGGTGCGGGCGATCCTGCGCGACGCCCTCGGGTTCCGCGAGATCGAAGTCGCCGACGAGACGTTCGCGCACGACCTGCAGTACGGCCGGGCCGTGGACCTCATCGCGTCCCTGAAGCGCGTGGCAGGTGCGCTCGGCCTCACCTTCGGCATCAAGCTGAGCAACACCCTCGCCGTGCGGAACCACGCGGGGCGGCTGCCGGGCAGCGAGACGTACATGTCCGGCCGCGCGCTCTACCCGGTCACGATGCGGCTTTACGATCGGCTGCTGCACGAGTTCGACGGCGACCTGCACGTCTCCTTCTCCGGGGGCGCCGACGCGGTGAACGTTGCCGGCATCCTGGCGTGCGGCGCCCTGCCGGTCACCGGGTGCACCGACCTGCTCAAGCCGGGCGGCGTGGCGCGGATGGGACAGTGGCTCGAGGCCATCGACGCCGCCATGCAGGAGCGCGGCGCAGCGACACTGGGAGACTTCTCGCGCGATCGGCTCGACAGCGTGCGGGCCGCGGCCGACGGCGCGCAGCGCGATCCGCGCTACAAGAAGAGCGCCTTCCCGCACGGCCTGCCGAAGGTCGCGTCCCCCCTCGGCCTGTGGGATTGCGTTGTCGCGCCCTGCGTGGAAGCCTGCGCGGTCGAGCAGGACGTGCCTGAGTACGCGTGGCACATCGCGCAGGGCGACTGCGACAGCGCGCTGGAGACGATCCTCGCGCGCAATCCGCTGCCCGGCGTGACCGGTTACGTGTGTACGCGGCTCTGCCAAACGCGGTGCACGCGTAACGACTACGAGGAGAGCGTCGCCATCCGCGCGCTGAAGCGATACGCGGAGGAGCACGGCCGCGCCGACTACCTGTCGGCCCGGCGCGCGCCGTCCGGGCGCAGGGTGGCCGTGGTCGGGAGCGGACCGTCCGGCCTCGCCGCGGCGGCGTTTCTGGCATTGAGCGGTGTCTCGGTCACCATCTTCGAAGCCCGCGACGTCGCCGGCGGCATGATGCGTGTCGTCCCGCCGTTCCGGCTGCCCTCGTCGATCATCGACCAGGACATCGCGCGCGTCCTGGCGCTTGGCGTCGAGCTTCGGCTGAACGCGCGCGTCGACGGGCCGCCGGAGGACCTGTTGCGCCGGGGGTTCGACGCCGTCTACCTGGCGACCGGATTCCAGCGCGATGCGCCGCTGCGCGTGCCTGGAGCGGAGGGGCCCGGTGTGATTCCGGCGCTCGGCCTGCTCGACCGCTCGCGGCGGGGCGAGCGCGTGGAGCTCGGCCCGGAGGTCGTCGTTGTCGGCGGCGGCGACACGGCGATGGACGCCGTTCGCACGGCGCGGCGAATCTCGGGGCGGCCCGTCGCGCTGCTCTACCGGCGCACGAGGCAGGAGATGCCCGCCGCGCCCGAGGAACTCGCAGGCGCCCTCGAAGAAGGCAACCGGCTCGAAGAGCTCGTGTCGCCCGTCGAGATCGTCCGCGCCGACGGCCGCGTCACCGGCGTCCGGTGCGTCCGGAACAGGCTGGGGGACCCCGGCCCCGATGGCCGCCGCGCCCCGGTTCCGATTGACGGCAGCGACTTCGTGGTCGCCGCCGACACCGTGGTCGTCGCCGTGGGCCAACTGCCGGAACTGGCATTCCTCGATGGCAGTTCGATCAGTCGACACCGGGGCGGCGGAGTCGCCGTCGACGAGGCGACACGCTGTGCGGGGACGACGGGAGTGTTCGCCGGCGGTGACGTCGTCATCGAACCGGGCAGCATCATCTCGGCGTGCGCGGACGGCCGGGCGGCCGCGGAGTCTATATGCCGGCACCTCGGTGTCAGCTTCGCGGAGCGGCCGTGGCGCCGGCCCGAGTTGTGCGAGCGGGACATCGTGGCCCTAAAGCGAACGCGGGCGCTGAGGATTGAGCCGCGCAGGCCTGTCATGCTGCCCGTCGCGCGCCGCGCCGACTTCAGCCTGATCGAGGCCACGCTGACAGCCGAAGAGGCGCGGGCGGAAGCCCGCCGGTGCGTGCAGTGCACGACCTTCTGCGACAAGTGCGTGGAAGTATGCCCCAACCGCGCCAACTACACGTTCACGATACGACCGGTGCGCTGGCGCCTGCCGGTGCTCGATCTCGTCGACGGCAGGGTTGTTGTGGTCGGCCACGAGGAGTTCGTCGTCAGCCAGCCGCGCCAGATCGTGCACGTGGACGATTTCTGCAACGAGTGCGACGACTGCCAGACCTTCTGCGTCCACCGCGGCCGGCCTTACGTCGACAAGCCCAGGCTGTTCCTCGATCCGGCGGCGTTCCTGGCGGAGACCGGGAACGCCTTCCGAATCGAAGGCCGCACGGTGCGGCGGCGCGACCGAGGCGAGGAAGCTCGTCTCGAGTGCGGAGGGCCGATGCGGGTGTTTGAAGGCGGCGGCTTGCGGGCCGTGCTCGACGACGGGTGGTCGGTTGTCGAAGCGGCGGCCGGGCCGGCCTTCAGCGGCCCGGCGTCGCTGAGGCCCGCCGCGGAGATGGCGGTCCTCTACGAGGGAATCACGGGCAGCCTGTCGTTCCTGCTCATCGAGTGATCGAGAGTCTATTCATCGTGCGATCATGTGATCTTGCGATCTGACGCCTCCAGGAACGCCACTTCGCACGATCGCCCGATCGCAAGATGGAGTGATAAGGGATCGCTATCCCAGATGGAGCCGTAGCCCTATGCCTTCCCACGCCGATTCGATTGCTGCCCTCGCCGCGCGGTACACCGGCGAGATGACGACATTCCTGCGCGACATGATCGCGATCCCGTCCGAGAGCGCAGGCGAGCGCCAGGTCGTCGCTTGCGTGGCAGACGAGATGCGGCGCGTCGGCTTCGACGAGGTGAAGGTCGACGGCCTCGGCAATGTCCTCGGCCGCGTGGGGAGCGGTCCGGTGGTCATTGCCGTCGATGGCCACCTCGACACCGTCGGCGTGGGCGATCCGTCGACGTGGACACGGGACCCCTACCGCGGCGAACTGCGCGACGGCGTCATCTTCGGCCGCGGCGCATCCGACCAGGAGGCCGGCATCGCGGCGGCGGTGCACGGCGCCCGCATCGCAAGAGAGCTGGGCCTGCTCGACGGCGCGCAGCTCTGGGTGACCGGCACGGTGATGGAGGAGGACTGCGACGGGCTCTGCTGGCAGTACATCCTCAAGGAGGGCGTGCTGAGGCCCGAGGTTGTGGTCATCACCGAGCCCACCAATCTCGGGGTGTACCGCGGCCATCGCGGGCGGATGGAGATGGAGGTTCGGACACAGGGGCTCTCGTGCCACGGGTCGGCTCCCGAGCGCGGCGTCAACGCCGTCTACAAGATGGCGCCGATCCTGGCCGACATCGAGCGGCTCAACGACCAGCTGGCCGCCGGCGCCGATCCGTTCCTGGGGAAGGGGTCGGTGACGATCTCCGAGATTCGATCGACCTCGCCGTCGCTGTGCGCGGTGGCCGACAGCTGCACGATCCATCTCGACCGCCGCCTCACGCGCGGGGAGACGCTCGAGAAGGCGGTGGCGCAGATCGAGGGACTCGACAGCGTCAAGCAGGCCGGCGCGCGCGTCACCGTGCTCGACTACGCCCGCGAGTCCTACACCGGTCTCACCTATCCGACGAAGAAGTACTATCCGACCTGGGCGGTCGAGGAACAGGCCCCGGCCGTGCGCGCGGCCGTGGCGGCCGCGACCGCCGCGCTCGGCCGTTCGCCGGTCGTCGACAAGTGGACCTTCTCGACCAACGGCGTGGCGACGTGCGGGATGTTCGGCGTGCCGACGGTTGGGTTCGGGCCGGCCAACGAGGTGCACGCGCACACGCCGGAGGATCAGTGCCCGGTCGAGCACCTGACGCGGGCTGCTCAGTTCTATGCGCGGTTCGCGGCTGAGTACCTCGCCGCGCGGCGGGCATAGACAGTTCGCGGTTCGTACTTCGGACGATCGCAAGATCGCAAGATAGGACCCCTATGGACCTCTCCTCGAAGATCTCCGCCCTCTCGGCCCTGCCGACCGGCCTTCACGACAAGGACTTCCTGCTGACGTGGCAGTATTCCGAGCCGACGATCCGCGCCGTGTTGCTTGCCGCCGAGATCCTGGAGGATCTCCATGCCGCCGGCGTCTCGACGCGCGTGTTCGACTCCGGCCTCGGCATTTCGATCTTCAGGGACAAGTCGACGCGGACGCGTTACGCGTTCCGCTCCGGATGCAACCTGCTCGGCCTGATGACCGAGGAGCTCGACGAGTCGACGTCGCAGATCGCCCACGGCGAGACGGTGCGCGAGACGGCGGCGATGATCGCGTTCCTCACCGAGGTCATCGGCATTCGCGACGACATGTTCCTCGGCGAAGGCCACAAGTACATGTGCCAGGTGAGCGACGCGCTGTGCGAGAGTTCCCAGCGCGGCGTGCTTGGGCAGCGGCCCGCGGTCGTCAACCTGCAGTGCGACCTCGATCATCCGACGCAGAGCATGGCCGACCTGCGGCATCTCATCGCGACGTTCGGCAGCCTCGAGGCGCTCAGAGGCAAGAAGCTGGCGATGAGCTGGGCGTACTCGCCGAGCTACGGCAAGCCGCTGTCGGTGCCGCAGGGCATCGTCGCCCTGATGACGCGCTTCGGGATGGACGTGGTCCTCGCGCACCCTGAGGGGTACGACCTCGTTGACGAGCCACTTCAGGCGGCGCGCCGATTCGCCGCCGCGAGCGGAGGGTCCTTCAGCGTCGCGACCTCGATGGAAGAGGCCTTCCGCGGCGCCGACATCGTGTACCCGAAGAGCTGGGCGCCGGCCCGTGTCATGCACGAGCGGACGCGGATCCTGCGCGCCGGCGAGACGGCAAAGCTCGCCGAGCTCGAGCGCGAGGCGCTCGCGAACAACGCGCGCTTCAAGAGCTGGGAGTGCACCGACGAGCTGATGAAGCTGACCAGGGACGGCCGCGCCCTCTACATGCACTGCCTGCCGGCTGACGTGACCGACGTGAGCTGCAAGGCGGGCGAGGTGAGCGCCTCGGTGTTCGAGCGCTATCGCCTGCAAACCTACCGCGAAGCAGGGCACAAGCCGTTCGTCATCGCCGCCATGATCCTGGCGACGAGGTTCGCCGACCCGGCGACCGTGCTTCGTGGCTGCCTCGATCGCGATCAGCCGCGCCGGGCGCGGTAGGGTGAAGATGGTGGCGCCGCGGGTGCCAGGGCTTGCCGGCCAGGGGATCCTGCTCTTCCTGTTCATCCCCCTTGTGCTCTATCTGTTTCTCGGGCAGCCGTTCGGCCCGGGATGGTCGGTGGCGATCGGCCTCTCCATCATGTTCGGCCACGGGTTGGTGGCCGAGCCATGGGCGGCGAAATTCGCTGACGTGCGCTGCCTGTGGTGCGGTCGCGTGGGAGGGTCAGAATCCCTAGAGGTGGTGTCCGGCGGCCGCGCGTGGCCGACGCGCGCGTGCTCGGCCGAGCACGCCGCGCTCGTCCGCCGCTTCCTGGACTTCGTCTTCCGATTCCGACTGCCGATCGCGCTGGGGATCTTCGTTCCGCTGGCCTGGCTCGTGGGCGCCTCTCTCGCGGCGGCGTTCGGCCACCCGCTCCTGCCGAGCCACACGAACGCGCTCGTCTTCCGCGTGGTTGTCGCGGCCACTGTCATCGTGGCTTCGCTGGCGCCGATGGTCCCCGCGGGCGCCGGCGAACGCACCTCGCCGGCCCGCTGCCCGTTCCCTCTCCACAACCTCGTGCTGCTCGGGATCGGGAACACGCTGTGGGTCTTCCGCCTCGTCGGCGCCTGGTGGCTGGTCGACGCGTGGCTGCGCCACTAATCCGATTCACTGGCGCGCGCGATCGACACGGGGCCGGTCTTCAGGATGTCCGGCTGACACCGGAAAAGACGACGGCGACCCGCTCGGTCGCCAGGCGAGGATCGAGCGCAACGGCTTGCATCAGGCCTGCCAGGCCGGCCGAGCCTGTGTGGTCGACGTTCACGCCGGTCGCCTCGCGCGCTGCCCGGTTGGCCTCGCGCAGGAGGTCCTCGCCGACCACGAGAGGCCACCCGCCCGTCTTTAGCATGCCGCCGACGACGGCCGCCCAGTCGTAGGTTTCGTCGTCCAGGATGCCGTGCGCCACGCTGTGGGGCGGCGTCTCCCACGGCCGCATGAACATCGATCGGTGCCTGCGCGCAAATACGAGTTCTTCGTCGATGAGCTCGAGCCGGCTGGCCATCAGGTCCGCGCGCTCGCTGGCCGACGCCGGCGGAGATTCTCGCCCCGCCCCGCCGGGCACACGCTCGAGGATCCGCTCGGCGAGCCCGTCGTACGCGCGCTTGAGCGGAAATGCCCCGTGCGTCTGCACCGTGTGCAGCCGCGGCACCCGCTCGACGGCACCGCTGGCCAGGGCATCGTCGAACCCTTGGGTCATGGCGCTCGCCAACGCTCCACCGCCGACCTGCACGAAGATCGCGTCGAGATCGCGGCCGGCTCCCTCCGCCGCGGCTACGCCCTGCAGGGTTGACACCATCTCCCACGCCAGCGTCTTGCCGCCGTCGATCGTGAGGCCGTTGTCGCTGCCCTGACAGCAGAAGGGAACGGCTCCCGCCGCCACCGCGTCGTGGAAGGCCGCATAGCACGGATCGCCCGGAACGCCTTCAACCCTGTGACAGGTGTGGATGGCGGCCGACAGGCGTTCGAGCCGCGCCAGGACCGAGGGCGCCGCTGACGGCGGCACGAAGACGTCGAGTGCCCGACCCGCCGCGCGCGCCACGACGGCCGCGGCCAGCGCGGCATTGCCGCAGCTGGCAATCGCGAGCCGGCGCTCTCGCGCGCCGACGTCGCCGCCGCACATCTCGTGCGCCAGCAGGCAGAGCATCAGTCCCATCAAGTGGCGCCCCTTGTGCGAGCCGGCCACGTTCCCTGTCTCGTCCTTGACCCAGATCTCCCCGCCCGGCAGACCGATTCGCGCGGCGAGACCTGGCGAGGGGCCGAACGGCGTCGCCTCGAACCCGTGGCCGTCCACGCTGGCAATCGCGGCGTCCAGCTTGCGTACCAGCTCCACGAACGCTTCGTCGCCTCCGCCGCCCCCTACGGCGAGCGCGTGCGAGACCAGCAGCGAACGATAGCGAATGAAGGGGTTGGCGGCGCCGGACCGCGGGAACGTCGTCCCGACCTGTCCGACGCGGCAAGTGACGTGATCGATGTCGTCGCCTGCCCGTGCGTTGGGGCAGGCGAACGGCAGCGGTGTGGCGCCGGAGGGCGCCAGCCTGGCGCCGCACCCGGCGCACTCGAACATCAGCATGTGAGTCCCGTGCGCCCGTTGAACTCGTCGATCATCCGGTCCCACGTCGGCAGGATGTCGTGCAGCCCGCTCCAGAACGACGCCTGGCGGCGTGCCGTGAACTCCTTCACGGTCACACCCTGCTGCTCGACCCAGGTGTAGTAGCCCAGGTTGAACACGCGCGCCCGATCGACGACCGACAGTTCGAGCAGATGGTCGGTGGCGGTGCCGAGCAGGTGCTGCCCAAACACCTCGCCGGCCCGCACCGCGTCGAAGACGCCGCCGAAGTACTTGCGCAGCGATTTCTCGCGCTCGCTGCGGTACATGTCCGCGCCGTCGGTGGCCACCGTGAGCACGAAGTCGTCGGGGCCGAATCCGTAGTACTTCGCCGTCTTGATGGCCGCGAGCACGTTGCAGATGCTCGACAGGCCGAACGATCCGAGCGCCGCCGCCAGCGCCGGCGGCACGCCGCGGCGGGTGACGAGGTAGTCGCGGCCGACCTCGGTGTTGAACAGCACGTCGAGCGTGTCGGTCGCGGCCTCGGAGACGGCCACCACCAGATCCGTGTTCATCACGTTGTGGATGAGCGGGACGTGCTTGTCGCCGATGCCCTGGATGTTGTGCTCGCCGAACCCGTTGTAGAGCAGCGTCGGGCACTCGAGCGCCTCGACGGCCACGATGCGGCTGCCGAAGGTCGCCTTGAGGTAGTCGCCCGCGCCGAGCGTGCCGCCCGAGCCCGTCGCGGACACGAACGCCTGCACCGTCCGCCTCCCCGCCGGGTCGATCGATTCCACGATTCGCTCCAGCGCCCGGCCGGTGCAGAGGTAGTGCGCGAGATAGTTCCCGAACTCGCAGAACTGGTTGAAGATGATGTTCTGCGGATCGCGTTCGAGCACCGCGCACGCGTCGTAGATTTCCTTGACGTTGCTCTCCGACCCCGGCGTGCGCATGATGTCGGACGCGTCGCTCACCCACGCCTCGAGCCAGCGGAACCGCTCCTGGCTCATCCCCTCTGGCAGGATCGCGACACCGTGGCAGCCCATGATTCGCGAGATGGCGACGCCGCCGCGGCAGTAGTTGCCCGTGGAGGGCCAGACGGCCTTGTGCGTCGTGGGGTCGAACTGTCCGGTGATCACGCGGGGCGCGAGGCAGCCGTACGCGGCCAGCACCTTGTGCGCCTGGATCATCGGAAAGCGGTTGCCGAGCGCGACGACGATCGGCGACGCGACGCCGGTGAGCGCGGGCGGCAGCACGATGTGCTCGGGCGTGGGCACGAGGTGACGCCGGTCGCTGCCGTTGAACCAGTGCACGCGAAACAGGTTCAGCGGGTGCGGCGCGTCAGGGTCGATCGACGCCAGGCGCTCGTGGACCGCCGGCGGGATCGTCGCCGGACTAGAGAGCTGGGTGAAGGTCGGCAGGCAGATGCCCGCCTCGCGGAACCGCGTCACGGAATTGTCGTAGACGCGACGGTCCACGACGTGTGTCTCGATGCCAAGTCGTTTCATGAGTGCGACAGACTCCCTTCGCCCCTACCAGCGCGCCCACACGCGCGCGGCCTCGCGGCGCGCTTCCGCATCGACAGCCTCGACCGCGGCCTCGGGCGGCACGCGGCCTGCCGTCGCCTCGATCGCCGGACGCGCCATTCCCAACCGTTCCTCTACCATCCGCCAGCCGGCCGATAGCCGCCCGGCGGCCACGCCAAACCGTTCACCGGCCTCCGCGGACGCTTCGGCGAGCGCCCGCTCTTCGTCGAGCATGTTGGAGGCAAACCCGTCCGTGCCGAGCGCGACCCGTGCCGCCGCCGCGAGCCCGGCGGGATAGCCCACCTTGTTCTGCCGGTTCGACCGCGGGTTTTGCACGAACCAGCAGCCCAGATCCGAGGCCATCTTCACCTCGTCCGGCGCGAGGTGCACCCCATGCGCCAGGATCGAGCCGGCGGGCAGTGCGTCGAGCGCCATTAGCCGCTGCAGCGGCCCCGCGTAGCCACGCCGCCGCGCGTCATCGACGTCGGCCGCATCCTCCGCGAGATGCACGTGCAGCACCGTGCCGAGGCCCCGGCACAAGTCGCCGGCCTCGCGAATCGTGTCGTCCGACACGGTGAACGACGCGTGCAATCCAACCAGGCCGACGATCTGCGGGCGGCGGTTGGCGAGGATGAACCGCCGGCACTCACCGAGGCCGCGACGGCCTTCTGCACGCCCGCCGTTGCGCTCGGTGGCCCCGTAGCACAGCACCGCCGGCATGCCGAACTCCTCGCACGCCTCCGCGAGGACGTCGAGCGACCCTTCGATGAAGCCCGGCGACTCGTGATGATCCACGAGCGCGGCGGTACCGTCCAGCCGCGCGTGTGCCACGTAGTGGCGGGCCGAGACGCGGAGCGATGGCTCGTCGAGCGCGCGGTCGAGCCGCCACCAGATCCGCTCGAGAACTTGTGTGAAGTCGCGGGGCGGGTCGGCCGGCGCCGGCATTCCGAACGCGGCCAGGCCGCTGTAGAGATGGGTGTGGGCGTTTACGAACATCGTCCGACACTCATGAACCTCGCCGCCGGCGATTCCCTCATCGGCAGCCTGTAGCGGCGGATCCCGTCGAAGGCCTCCAGGGCGCCTGCCACCGCGGCGGCCGTCGGGACCAGGCCGATCTCGCCGACCCCCTTGGCGCCGAACGGCCCTTCCGGCTCCGGGTCCTCGACGAGGATCACGTCCACCTCGGGCATGTCGCGCGCCCGCAGCACGCCGATGTCGCGCAGCTTGAACGTCGCCGGCATGCCGTTCTCGCAGACCAACTCCTCGGTGAGCGCGTAGCCGAGGCCCATGTGGATCGCTCCCTCGATCTGCCCCTCGCAGAGCGCCGGGTTGACCGCGCGGCCCACGTCGTGGGCGGCCACGACCCTGGCCACGCGTCCCTCACCGTCGAGGATGCAGACCTGCGTGGCGTAGCCGAACGTCGTGTGCGTCTTCACCTTCGGTACGTCCGCACCAAGCTCGGTCGTGTCGTCGATGAGGACGTCTCCGGCGTAGACGCGGCCGGCCAATTCCGGGATCGTGCGGCCGGCGTCGAGATCGGCGAGTAGCTTCTCCGCCGCGGTGACCACCGCGCGGCCCGCGAACAGCGTGGCGCGCGAGCCGGTGGTCTGGCCGCAGGCGAGCTGGTAGGTCGAATCGACCTTTGGCCGGAAGCAGGACGCGGGCAGGCCCGTGACCTCCGATGCGAACTGGATGATCACGGTGAGCAGGCCCTGCCCCATCTCGGTGTACCCGTTGTAGACCGACACCGTGCCGTCCGGCTCCACGACCAGCCTGGCCTTCCCCCATTCCTTCGCGCCGTTGCCGATGCCGCTGTTCTTCAGGCCGCAGGCGATGCCCACCGCGCGACCTTCCGCCCTGGCGCGGTCGTAATGCGGCTTCACCGCAGCCAGCGTCTGCTTGATTCCCACCGACTTCTCGAGCACCTGCCCGGTCGAGAACACGTCGCCGACCTCGAGCGCGTTGCGCCAGCGGATCTCCCACCGGTCGAGGCCGGCCTGGCTGGCCAGCAGGTCCATGCAGCCCTCGATCGCGAAGTGCGCCTGGTTGGCGCCGAAGCCCCGCATCGCGCCGCACGGCGGGTTGTTCGTGTAAGCCGCGACCGACTCGATGTCGATGTTCGCCACGCGGTACGGCCCGCACGCGTGGCCGGCCGCGCGCTCGAGCACCTTCGCGCCCACTGAGGCGTAGGCGCCCGAGTCGCCGGTCATCCGCGCCCGCACGGCGGTGAGATGCCCGTCGGCGTCGCAGCCCACCATGTACTCCATCCGGATCGGATGGCGCTTGGGGTGCAGGCGGATCGACTCCTCTCGGCTGAGCGTGAGCTTCACCGGCCGCGCGGTCACGTGGGCGAGCAGCGCCGTCTGCGCCTGCACCGACATGTCTTCCTTGCCGCCGAACGCGCCGCCGTTGGGCACCAGCTCGACGAACACGTCGTCTTCGGCGAGGCCGAGGAACGCCGCCACCTGCCGCCGGTCGTCGAAGATCCCCTGGCCCTGCGTGAACAGGCGCAGGCCGCCGCCCTCCCACGGCTCCGCGAGCGCGCTCTCGGGTTCAAGAAAGAGGTGCTCGATGCGCTGCGTCTGCCAGGTGCCCGAGACGACGTGCGCGCTGGAGGACAGGGCGGCATCGACATCACCGCGGTGGATCGTGGAGCGCGAGAGCAGGTTCGCGTGCCGCGGGTTCACCTGCGGCGCGCCCGCGGCCAGCGCCGCGTCCGGATCGAGCACTGCCGGCAGCACCTCGTAATCGACGTCCACCAACGCCGCGGCGGCGCGGGCCGTGTGCCTGTCGCATGCCGCCACGGCGGCCAGCACGTCCCCGACGCAGCGGACCTCTTCTCCCTCGGCAACGAACCCGGGCCAGTCGTGCTCGATGAGGCCGTACCAGCGCTCGCCGGGCACGTCGGCCGCGGTGACAACCGCCGCGACGCCTGGACACGCCAGAGCCCGCGACGTGTCGATGCGCCGGACACGGGCCCGCGCGTGTTTCGACAGCACCAGCGCGCCGTGCAGCAGCCCGGGGCGGTCGAGGTCGTCGACGTAGGGCCGCTCGCCGAGCGCGGAGCGTACGGCGTCGTAGCGGGCGAGTCGCGCGCCCACGCCGCCCTGCTCGACCGGGTCGGGAATGGGCTCGCCGCGACGCCCCTGCGCCATCAACTCGATGGCGTCGACGATCTTCTTGTAGCCCGTGCACCGGCACAGGTGCACGTCGATGGCGCGCGCGATGTCGGCGCGCGTCGGGTTCGGGTTCCTGTCGAGCAGGTACTTCGCTCGCAGCGCGATCCCGGGAATGCAGAAGCCGCATTGAATGCCCGCGGCGGCAGCGAACGCGCGCGAAAACAGGTGGCGGTCCGACTCGGCCAGCCCCTCCAGCGTCAGCACCGTCCGCCCGGCCGCCGACGCGGCGCTCATCGCGCACGTCACTTTCGCCTGGCCGTCGATGAGCGCCAGGCAGCAGCCGCACTGCCCCTGGGGCGAGCAGCCGTCCTTGAGCGACCGGATCCCGCACCGCTCGCGCAGCGTCTCCAGCAGCGATTCATCGGGCCTCGCCTCGACCCGCACCACCTTGCCGTTCAGCGTGAATTCGACAGCCATCCAGCCGCCCTCAGCATCCTCGATCGACGTATCGCAAGATCCCCTGCGTCAGTATAATCCTCTCGTCCATGCGCACCCTCTTCAGCCACGCCACGATCGTCAACGCCGACGGCCGATGCTCGGCCGACCTCCTTGTCGCCGACGGCCGGGTCGCCGCGATCGGCGAGGGGCTGCAGGCCTCCGCGGATCGGATCGTCGACGTAAAGGGCCGGCTGCTGCTGCCCGGTGGCGTTGACGTGCACACGCACCTCGACATGCCGCTCGGGGACATCCGCACCGCGGACGATTTCGAGAGCGGCACGATCGCCGCCGCCTGCGGCGGGACCACGACCGTCATCGACTTCGCCACCCAGGCCCGCGGCGGATCGCTGGCCGACGCGCTCGACGCCTGGATGAGGCGCGCGGCCGGACGGGCGGTCGTCGACTTCGGCTTCCACATGTGCATCGCTGACCTGCGCCCTGAGGTCGAGGCGGAGATCGACGCGATGGTCGCGGCCGGGGTGCCGTCGTTCAAGCTCTTCATGGCCTATCCCGGCCGCCTGATGCTCAACGACGGCGAGATCTTCCGCGTGCTGCGCCGCACGGCCGCCTGCGGCGGCCTCGTGTGCCTCCACGCCGAAAACGGGCCCGTCATCGACGTCCTCGTCCGCGAGGCGCTGGCCGCGGGACAGACGGCTCCCCGCTTCCACACGCTCACCAGGCCCCCGCTCGCCGAGGCCGAGGCGGTCCACCGCGGCATCGTCCTCGCACGGATGGCCGGCGCGCCGCTCTACATCGTCCATCTCTCGTGCGCGGAAGCGCTCGACGAGGTGACGGCGGCGCGGCGGCGCGGCGAGCGCGTGATGGCCGAGACCTGCCCGCAGTATCTGCTCCTGTCGGCCGACGATGCGCTGGGCGAGGGCGACCTCTTTGAGGGCGCGCGGACAGTGATGAGCCCGCCACTGCGTGCCCGACCAGCCCAGGACGCGCTCTGGGCGGGCCTCGAGCGAGGCGATCTCCAGGTGGTGGCGACCGATCACTGCCCGTTCCGGCTTGCCGACAAGGCGCGGGGCCGCGGTGATTTCTCGAAAATCCCGAACGGCGCGCCTGGCATCGAGCACCGACTGCCGCTGCTCTTCCACGCCGGCGTCGCGGCGGGCCGGTTCCCGGCCGAGCGGTTCGTCGAGATCACCGCCGCCGCGCCGGCCAGGATTTTCGGCCTCTCCCCGCGCAAGGGCGTGATTGCCGAGGGGGCCGACGCCGATCTCGTCATCTTCGATCCGGCGGGCACGACGCGTGTCTCCGCGGCGACACACCACATGCGGGTGGACTACAATCTCTACGAGGGTTGGACGCTCGCCGGCGCCATCGAGATGGTGATGGCGGGCGGAGAGGTCATCGTCGAAGGCGGTCGATTCGTCGGGACGCCCGGCCGCGGCCGGTTCCTGAAACGCGCCCCCTTCAGTCCGGCGCGTTGAGTACGTAGCCCGGCGCGTTGAGTACGTAGCCCGGCGCGTTGAGTACGTAGGCCGGGGCTTCAGCCCCGGCGAGCTTAGAGCCTGCCTATGCCCACCGTCGGTCGCAGCCTTCCGCGCCGTGATGGCAGAGACAAGGTGACCGGCGCGGCGAAGTACATCGACGACCTCGCCTTTCCGGGCATGCTTCACGGCCGGACGATCCGCTCGACGATCGCCTGCGGACGCATCCGGTCGACGACGCTGCTCTCGGACCCGTCTGGCTTCACGGTCGTCGATTACCGCGACATCCCCGGCCGCAACGTCGTGGCGCTCATCGCCGACGACCAGCCCTGCCTGGCCGAGCACGTCGTCCGCCACTACGCCGAGCCGATCGTGCTGCTCGCCCACGAGAACCGCGAGACGCTGATCGCGGCTGAAGTGGACGTGCAGTACGAGCCGTCCGAGCCGCTCTTCGACCCGCTCCGATCCCCCAAGGTGTTCAAGTCGATCGCCATGGGCAAGGGCGACATCGAGGCCGGCTTTGCCCGCGCCGACGAGATCGTCGAGGGGGAGTACCGCGTCGGCCACCAGGAGCACGTCTACATCGAAACCAACGGTGTGATCGCGGTCCCGGGCGAGGGTGGGGTCACCGTCTACGGATCGCTTCAGTGCCCCTATTACGTGCAGAAGGCGCTTCGCGTCTTGCTCGGCCTGCCGGCCGAACGCGTGCGGGTCGTGCAGGCCGAGACCGGAGGCGGATTCGGCGGCAAGGAAGAGTACCCGTCGATCATCGCGGCGCACGCCTGCCTGCTCGCGCTGAAGTCCGGGCGGCCGGTCAAGCTGATCTACGACCGCGCCGAGGACATGGAGGCGACGACCAAGCGCCATCCCGGCATCGTCCGGACGCGGACCGGCGTGACACGCGACGGGCGGCTGACGGCGATCGACATCGACGTGGTGCTCGACGGCGGCGCCTATACGACGCTGAGCCCGGTCGTGCTCAGCCGCGGCGTCATCCATGCTACCGGTCCGTACCGCTGCGACAACGTGCGCGTCAACGGCCGCGTCGTCATGACCAACACGCCGCCAAACGGCGCCTTCCGAGGGTTCGGGGCGCCGCAGACGCAGTTTGCCGCCGAAGTGCACATGGAGCGCATCGCCGAGCGGCTCGGGATGGACCCGGTCCGGCTCCGAGAAATCAACGCGCTGCGCGCGGGCGACACGACGGCCACCGGGCAGGTGCTCGGGCGGGACACGAGCGCGCTGGCCGTGCTGCGGGACGCCGTCAGGCGGACCGATTTCAAGCGCCGGCGCCGCCAGCTGCGCGGCACCCGGCGCGGCCTCGGCCTCGCGCTCTTCTTCCACGGAGCCGGGTTCACCGGGTCGGGCGAGGTGAGGCTTGCCTCCCAGGCCTCGCTCGAGCTGACCGAGCGCGGCGCGCGCATCCTGGTGGCCAGCGCGGAAATGGGCCAGGGCTCCCGTACCGTCCACGCGCAGATCGTGGCCGAGACGCTCGGCGTCCCCTACGACGCCGTCGAGGTCGCACGCCCCGACACGGCCCAGGTGCCCGACAGCGGACCCACCGTGGCCTCGCGCACGTCGATGATCGTGGGCGGCCTGCTCCAGCGTTGTGCCGTCGACATGAAGCGCAAGCTCGGAAAGCTCTCGCCGCGCGAGTACCTGAGGCGGCACGGGCCGCTTGTGATCACCAAGCAGTACGAGCCGCCGACCTCGGCCGCCTTCGACGAGGACACCTACACGGGCGACGCCTACGGAACCTACGGGTGGGCCTGCGACGTCGCGGAGGTGGAGCTCGACCCGGTCACCTACGAGATTCACCCTGTGCACATCACCGCGGTACAGGAGATCGGCAGGGCGCTGAACCCGGTGCTGGCTGCGGGCCAGATCGAGGGTGGGACCGCGCAGGGCGTCGGCTACGCCCTGCTCGAGGAAGTGGTGATGCGCGACGGCCGCATGGCCAACGCCCAGCTCACCAATTACGCCACCCCCACGACGATGGATACGCCGAGGATCGACGTGGTGATCCAGGAGCGGGCCTACGAGCACGGTCCGTTCGGCGCCAAGGGGCTTGGCGAAATGCCGTTCGACGGCGTGGCGCCGGCGATTGCCAACGCGGTGCGCCATCTGGGGTTGGACGTGCGCGCGCTGCCGCTCACGCCCGAGCGGGTGATGGACGCGGCTCTCGCCGCCGGCGGGCCTGAAGGCCCGCCCTATGTTCAGAAGAAGTAGGCCGCGATGACGCCGTACGTAGGCCGCGCCTGCCCGCCTCCGCGCGAGCGCTATGGCGGTTCCGCCGTAGCCGGGCGAAGGCGGACAGAGGCGGCATCGGGGGGGAACTCGTGAGATTCAGGCTCAACGGCAAGCAGGTTGACGTCCGGGCGCCGGCGATGAAGCGGCTGCTCGACGTCCTGCGCGAGGACTGCGGGCTCACCGGCACGAAGGAAGGGTGCGGCGAGGGCGAGTGCGGCGCCTGCACGGTGCTGCTCGACGGCCTGGCGGTCAATGCGTGCCTTGTGCCGTTCCGACAGGTCCGAGGCCGGTCGGTGAAGACGATCGAGGGACTGCGCGGGCGGCATCCGCTGCAGGACGCGTTCGTCACCGAGGGGGGGACGCAGTGCGGCATGTGCACGCCAGGGATGATCATGGCCGCGGCGGCGCTTCCTCGTCACCCCACGCTCGACCAGGTGCGGGTCGGCCTCGCCGGGAACCTCTGCCGCTGCACGGGCTACATGGGGATCTACAGGGCGGTCCAGAAGGCTCAGGGCTTCCGCCTCCGCCCCCCTGCAAAATCCACGGGGGCTACGGCGGACCCGCCGAAGCCCGCAGGGCGAAGGCGGGCAGGGCTCAGGGCTAAGAGGGCCGGGAAGGCGGCGCGATGAGAACGCCGGTCTCTTCGCTCGAACTGGTCGAGCCGCGGTCGCTGCCGCACGCCCTCGCGTTGATGCGTGACGCGCAACCGATCGTCCCGCTCGCCGGCTGTACCGACATCTACGTGGCGCTCAACGCCGGCCTGCCGCCCGGCACGCGCTACCTGAACCTGCTGCCCCTCGACGGGCTGCGCGGTATCACGCGCAGGAACGGCATCATCTCGATCGGCTCGCTGACGACGTTCGGCGACATCGCGCGCTCGGCCTTGCTCGGCCGCCACCTGCCGTCGCTCGTGATGGCGGCCCGCGAGATCGGCGCTGTGCAGATCCAGAACCGCGGCACGATCGGGGGGAACGTCGCCAACGGGTCTCCCGCAGGCGACAGCCTGCCGGTGCTCGCCGCCACCGAGGCGGTGGTCGTCCTGCAGAACGCGGCGGGGACCCGCCGCGTGCCGTTTGGCGGCTTCTATACCGGCTATCGCCAGACGGTGATGCGCGCCGACGAACTGATCGTCGCCATCGAGGTGCCTCCGGTCGAGGGCCGCCAGTGGTTCCGCAAGGTGGGCACGCGAGCCGCCCAGACGATCTCGAAGGTCGTCATCGCCGCCGTGCGGGCGCCGCGGCCGCGCATCGCATTCGGCAGCATCGCTCCGACGGTCGTGCGGGTGCCGCGCACGGAGGAGTTGCTGGCATCGGGCGGGACGATCGACGACGCCGTAGCGACGCTCGATGCCGAGATCACCCCCATCGACGACATCCGCTCGACGGCCGCGTATCGCCGCCGCGTGGCCGGCAACCTGCTTCGGCAGTTCTGGACGGAGACGGCATGAGCCATACCATCTACCGCGGGCATCTCCTCACGCCCGTGGGTGCATCGGGCTGGGCCGACTGGACCGACGGCCGCCTCGACGTGGCTGACGGCCGCATCGCGTACGCCGGCCCCTGGAAACCCGCGGGCCGCGGCCCCGCCGCGCCCCGGCAGGTCGTCGATCTCCGCCCGCACCTCCTCTTCCCCGGGCTGGTCGACGCGCACGCGCACGTGCCGCAGCTGCCGATCTGCGGCGTGCACCCCGAGAACCTGCTCGAGTGGCTGCGCAAGTGGACCTTCCCGCTCGAGCGGCAGTTCCGCGGCGAGCGCGCCCTGGCGCTCTCGCGCGCTTTCATGCGCGAGATGCTGGCGCAGGGCACGACGACGGCCGGGCTCTACACGTCGGCGTGGCCCGACTCGGTCGCCGCCTGCTTCGAGGCGGCGGAGGAAATCGGCATCCACGGCTGGATCGGCCCGCCGCTGATGGATGTGGGCGCCTATCGCCGCGTGACGACCAAGCGTGTGCTGGACGAGGCGTGGGAGCTTTCGCGGCTCGACCGGCCGAAGCTCCGCTTCGCCGTCACCCCGCGCTTCGCGCTCTCCTGCACGCGCGAGCTGCTCGAGGGGTGCGGCGCGCTCGCGCGCGAGAAGAGCCTCCCGATCCAGACGCACCTGGCCGAGCAGCAGGCCGAGTGCCAGGCGGTCCGCGAGCAGTTCGGGCGGGAGTATCTCGAGGTGTACGAGGAAGCGGGCCTCGTCACCCCGCGCAGCCTGTTCGCGCACGCGATCTGGCTGACCGCGCGCGAGTGGCAGCACCTCGCGCCGTGCGCCATCGCGCACTGCCCGACGTCGAACGTCTTCCTCGGCAGTGGCGTGATGAACTGGCAGCGCGCGCAGGTGGCGCGCGTCGGCCTGGGATTGGATGTCGGCGCCGGCCCGGACCTGTCGATCTTCCGCACGGCGCGCATGTCGTGGACCGTGCACCTGCTCGACGGACGCGCTCCGAGCCCCGCGGAACTGCTCCGCACGGCCACGGTCGGCGGCGCTCGCGCGCTCGGGTTCGACGACGTGGGGAGCCTTGAGAAGGGGAAGTCGGCCGACTTCCTGGTGCTCGACGCGCGCCAGATCGTCCCGGACGGCGCGCCGACCACCGAGTCGTGCGAGGATTTGCTGTCGCGGCTCCTCCATCGCGCCGGGCGGTCGTCGATCCGGCAGGTCTACGTGGGCGGCGTGCTGCGCCACGAGCGACACTTCGAGGGCTCAGGGCTCAAGGCTCAGGGCTCAGGCCGGTAGGGCGACCCTTCAC
The DNA here is from genome assembly GCA_963727765.1 of uncultured Acidobacteriota bacterium. GTDB lineage: Bacteria > Acidobacteriota > Vicinamibacteria > Vicinamibacterales > Fen-181 > FEN-299. The sequence continues at coordinate 23,782 of CAVSGZ010000004.1, read as the reverse complement.
CCCTCGGCGTTGCTCGGGGTGCCCTGAGTGAGGGCGCGGAGCGCCCGAGTCGAAGGGCAGGGGCGGCGCCTGTGGCGGGGCTGTCCGCCTTCGCTCGGCTACGGCGGAATCCGCCGAAGCGCTGCGCGCGGAGGCGGAAAGCCCCGCCCTACACCGGATCGTCCGGCCTCGCCAGCCGCACCGCCGTCTCGATCGTCGCCCGCAACTGCCGCGGCACGCCGGGCGAGCTTGGCCGGTTTGCCGCCTCGAGCGCGGCCAGCGCCAGCCCGGGCTTCGACCGCGCGTGGATCGCCCGCGCGATGATGCTCGACGCCCGCTCGCGGCGCCGGCGCCCTCGGGGTCCCTTCATCACCGCCCCCGCGAATCTCTGGTACAGGTCCGCATAACCGTTGTAGAAGAGGCAGTGCTCGATGTCGGCCTCCTCGAGTATCGTGATGCGATCCTCCATCGACCGCCCCTTCAGGAACGCCCGCGCGGTGGCCACGTACGCGTGCCCGGCCTCGTCGCCGTCGGTCAGCATGTGCCACTCGATCCCGAAGTCGTTGGCCAGGCGGATGAGCGACGTGAGGCCGCTCTGCGCGAACTCGACGCAGCGGATGCCCTCGGCCGGGAAGTCGTAGCCGCAGATCTGCGCCAGCTCCGGCAGCAGCCACGCCTCCGTCTCCCCCTCGACGAACAGCCAGCAGCGTGCAAACAACGCCCCCGCCCGGTTGAGGCGCACGTGATAGGCAATGTGGCGCAGGTCGTCGACCGAGTACCTGCCGCTGTCGATGCGGTAGACGCACGTCCCGCGCGCGTCGGTGGCGATGCGCCGGATGGCGTGGAGCGGGACGGCGGCGAGCAGATCGCCGGAATTGGTCGTGACGATCTTCTGCGCGGGCAGCCGCTCCACCAGCTCCCACATGGCCGACAACGTGGTCGGGTGCAGGTGCGCTTCGACGTCTTCGAGTATCAGCAGCGGCTGCGCGTCGGCCGCGAACAGGTGGAGCTGCCGCGCCTCGAGGATCGCGCCGATGAGGCCGACCAGCGCCACGCCCCGCGCGCCCGTGCCCTGCTTGATCGTGGACAGCAGCGACTCCTCGCGCCGGCCCGCGTGAATCGGCGTCTCGGCCAGCTCGCTCATCAGCGGCGGCAGCGGTGGAGGCGTGCGGCGGTACGGGGTCCGGCCGGCCAGATAGGCGGCGGCCGCCTCCAGGCCACGGTGCAGCTCGTCGTCCTGGATGTCGGAGGCCCCGGTCAACCGGTCGTACACGAGACGGATCTGGCGCTCCATCTGGCGGGCCACCGGGTCGTCCTCGGCCTTCTGCGTGGCGTCACCCTTCGACGGCCCATCCGCCTCGCCCCGTGGATCCTGCTCGACGTACCGGTTGGCGCGCAGGCGGAGGATCGGACTGAGCCGGCGCCACGCGGCGAGCAGCCCCGCCGGCTGCGGCCCGCTGTCGTCGAGCCCCGCGAACGACCAGTGGGCGTCCACCGCGTTGGTGCCCGGGTCGCGCCTGCCGACGATGGCGAGACGCAGGCTCCGCCGGCCCTCCTTGTCGAGACGGATGAAGGGACCAAACGGCGTCCACGGCGGCTGCTCCCACTCGCCTCCGCTCTCCTCGAACGTCAGAACGATGCGCAGCGTCTCGGACGGCGGCTCGTCCCCGTTCTGGTGAAAATCGCGGACCTCGAGCCTGACCTGGTCGTCGTGGCCGCTGCAGCAGATGGCGATCGCGTCGAGCAGCGTCGACTTGCCGGCACTGTTCTCGCCGATGAGCGCCGTCGTCTGATTGAACTCGACCGTAGCCAGGCGAAGTCCGCGGAAATCGGCGACGTCGATGCGTCTGAGCAGCATGGGCGGACTCTCGATGTCCGGGGGCGTCTCGAATGGGTACAATTCGCCGAAAGGAGCTGTCCACCGATGCCTCTCAACCGTCGTCAGTTTCTCGCGACGTCGTCTCTGGCCGCCGCCGCATCGGCCGTGAACCTCCGCCCCCTGCTGGCCTCGGCCCCGCAGGCGCCGCAAGCGCCGCCCGCCACCGCGTTCATCAACCTGCGCGGGACGGTCGGCTGCTTCACCGGGCAGGGCGGAACCATCGGCTGGCACATCGACAAGACGAGCGTGGTGGTCGTCGACGCCCAGTTCCCGGCCACGGCGAAGATCTGCCTGGAGGGAATCAACGAGCGATCCGGATCACGCGCGATCGATTTCCTGGTCAACACACATCACCACGCCGACCACACGGCGGGCAACATCGTGTTCAGGCCGGTCACGCGCAAGATCATTGCGCAGGCGGGAGAGCCGCGGCTGCAGCTCGAGGCGGCGGCCCGCGCGGCGAAGAACGCCAGACCCGGCGCGGCTCCACAGCCCGAACAGACCGTAGCCGACACGACGTACGAGAAGACGTGGCGCCAGGACGTGGGCGGCGAAGTCCTCGCGTTGAAGTACTACGGCCCCGCGCACACCGGCGCCGACACCATCGTGACGTTCGAGAAGTCGAACGTCGTCCATATGGGCGACCTCGTGTTCAACCGGAACCACCCCTACATCGACAAGCCATCCGGCGCGTCGATCGCCAACTGGATCACGTCGCTCGAAACGGTGGCCCACGATCATCCGAAGAGCACCGTCTTCATCTTTGGCCACGCCAACCCGAAGTTCCAGCCGACCGGGAGCAGCGCCGACCTGCTCTACATGCGGGATTACCTGACGGCGCTGCTGGAGTTCGTGCGGGGCGAGGTCAAGGCCGGCAGGTCGAAGGAGGCGATCCTCAAGATCACCGACCCGCTGAAGGGGTTCCCCGACCACGGTCCGCTGATCGAACGGGTGCTCTCGGCGGCCTACGAAGAAGTCGCCGGCTGACGCCGGATTGAGCAAAGAAGCCGTTCTATGATCAACTGCGTCGCGGTCAGCTCGTGTCGCGTATGTCTCGTGCTCGCGCTGGCTTTCGGCGCCGCTTGCGGCCCGCGCGACGAGCAGAAGACGGGACGGCCAGCGCCGCCGGCCCCGCGCCCCTCCATTCTGTTCGTCACGCTCGATACGACCCGCGCCGACGTGGTCGGCCCTGAAGCGGTGGGCATCGTGACGCCCGGCTTCAATGCGATTGCCGCGCGCGGGACCCGCTTCCGCCAGGCCTATGCGGCCGTGCCCGAGACGCTGCCCTCGCACACGTCGATGCTGACCGGCGTCTACCCGGCTGGCCATGCCATTCACGAGAACGGCCGGACCCTCGCGCCGTCGCAGCCGCTCGTGGCGGAGCGGCTGCACCAGGCCGGGTACCGGACGGCGGCGTTTGTCTCCTCGTTCATCCTGGCGCGGCGGTTCGGCCTCGCGCGGGGGTTCGACCTCTACGACGACACGCTGCCGGCCGGCGCCGTCGAGCGTTCCGCGCGGGCGACCACCGACGCCGTGCTCGCGTATCTCGCCCAGCCGTCGCCGCAGCCGCTGTTCCTGTGGGTGCACTACTTCGACCCGCACTATCCGTACACACCGCCGGAGCCGTTCCTCAGCCGTTTCAGGGGCAAGCCGTACCTCGGCGAGGTGGCGGCGATGGACGAGCAGCTTGGCCGCCTCGTGGCCGCGTTCGAGCGCTCGGCGGCCGGGCCGACGGCGATCGTGGTCGTAGGGGATCACGGCGAAGGGCTCGGCGAGCACGGCGAGGCGCTGCATGGAAACCTCGTCTACCAGTCGACCATGCACGTGCCGCTCGTGGTGGTCGGGCCCGGTGTGCCCGTTGGCGTGAACGACACGCCGGTCAGCACGCGCCGCGTCTTCCACACGCTCGTGGATTTCGGGGGCGCGGCCGAGCCGCTCAGCCTGCGCCGCGCGGCGAACGAAGTGGTCATGGGCGAGGCGATGAAGCCGTTTCTCGAGTACGGCTGGCAGCCGCAGGTGATGGCCGTGAGCGGGCGGCAGAAGTCGATCCTGGCCGGGCGGGTGGAGATCTACGACGTCGTGGCCGATCCCGCTGAATCGCACGACCTCGCCGCCGACGGCCGAACCCGCCCGCCAGTGCCCAACGCGCTGCGCGACTATCCCGTGCCCTCGCCTGCGGCGCTGCGCCCGCCGGACAATCTCGACGAGAGCGCGCGCAAGGCGCTCGCCAGCCTGGGCTACGTCAGCGCCACCGCGGCGCCGCAGGTCAGGAAGAACGCGCCGCGACCGGCGGACATGACCGGGCTGTTCGGGACCATCGACAAGGCGTCCGGCCTCTTCGTCGCCGGTGAATACGCGCGGGTGATCCCGGTGCTCGAGAAGATCCTGGCCGCTGATCCCGAAGACCTCGATGCGATCCTCAGGCTCGCGACGGCCCATTCCTCGCTGGGCCACGACGCGAAGGCGCTGGAGTACTTCAAGAAGGCGGCCGAGGTGGCACCGCAGTCGCCCGATGTTCGCGTCTACCTCGGCCTGCACTACGCGCGGGGGAAGCAGTGGCAGGAGGCCGTCGCGCTGCTCGAGCAGGCCCGGGTCGACACGCCGGACCGCCTGCCGGTCCTCGAGGCGCTGTCGGTCATCCGCGAGCGGCAGGGGCGTATGGAAGAGGCGGTCGCGCTGCGGCAGAAGATCTACACGCTTCGGGCGCCCACGCGCGACGAACTCACGGCACTGGGCGAACTGCAGATGGGGCTCGGCCGGACGGCCGACGCGGTCGCTTCGCTCGAACGGGCGCGGGCCATCGACGCCCGCGGCTTTGCCGACGACTTGGAGCTGGGCCTGCTCTACCTCGACGCCCATCGGTTCGCCGAGGCCAGGGACGCGCTCGACCGCGTACCGCCGTCGCACCCGGATTACCCGATGGTGCTCTTCAAGCGGGCACAGGTGAGCGTGCTCCTGAACGAGCCGGACGCCGCGGCCCGCATCGCGCGCGCCCGCCAGCACGCCGACCGGACGACGCGCGAACTCATCGCTCGGGAGAAGCTCTTCCAACAGGCACCCGAGGGCAGATAGAAAAAAGGCCCGGAGGCGTTCGCCCCCGGGCCCTCGTGCTTACCCTGATCCCTGATCCCCGATCCCTGATCCCAGTCTCAGAACTGGAACCTCGCCGTCACCTGCAGCGTCCGCGGGGCGTACCAACGACATGCGGCGTCCCGAACAGCGGGCTGTGCTCGCTCTGCATGTAGTTGTAACCGGTCTGGCTGTTGGTGACGTTGTACGCGTCGGCCACGAGCTGGATCACGTAGTGGGAGACCAGCTTGAAGTTCTGCGTGTAGTTCAGGTCGAGCTGGGCGTGGAAGGGCGTCCGCCGGTCGCCTGCCGGCTCGGCGAAACGGTCGGTGTCACTCGTGCTCGTCGTGAGCGCGATGTACGGCTCGTAGCTCCACGCCTCCCATGCCTCGCCGGATTGCGCGACGGCATACGCGCCAGCCGTCGCGTTCCACGGCAGCATGTAGTAGCCATAGAGCTTGAACATCACCGGCTTGTCGCCCTTCAGCGTGCCGTCCTTGAAGTTCCACAACTGGCGGCCGGCGCCGTCACCGATGTTCGACGAGCCGATGAAGATGTTGCTGTCGTTGGCAGCGCCCGTCGTCGTGTTGTCCTGGTCGAAGTTGCCGCGGTAGCGCGTCCAGCTGTAAGAGAGCCGGATGAACGACTTGCGGGTCCGCCACTCGGCTTCGACCGTCGCCTCGTGGTAGGACGTGTAGGACCCGTCGAGGTCGGCGATCACGTAACTCGACCCGCTGCCGATCTGGGCGGTCTGCGCCGTCAGGGTCGGGATGTAGAGCGTCGGCGAGATGTTCGGCGGCGGGTTGAAGGTCGTCCGGGCGGTGTTGTTGGTGTCCTCCCAGTAGTGCGAGCCGTAGCGGTGCCGGTAGTAGACCCGCGCCGTGACGCCGTGCGAGAACTGCTTGTTGGTTCCGATCAGGTACTCGTCGGTCCGCCGGGGCATCATGTTGGGCACGAACAGCTTGCCCGACGACGACGCGAGCTGCGTGGTGCCGTACAGCACGCCGTTCTTGTCGAAGTAGGCATTGTCCACGGCTCCCGCCAGGTTGCGCGCCCACGACGCGGCGCGCGGCAGAGAACTGGCGGCCGGCATGTAACGGCCGAAGCTGGCGTAAATCGTGTCCTTGCCGTTGTACGCCCAGGTGACGCCGGCCCGCGGCTGGAAGTTCCTCATGAACCCCTCTTCGTACTCCTGGTACTGGCTGCCCGGCGAGAGAACCCACCCGGAGAGCGTGGTCGCCTCACCAAGCCCCTGGCCGTAGAGCTTGTCGCGGCTCATCATCATGCCGAGACTGATCGACACGTTGTTGAAGTTGATCGTGTCGTTGACCTCGAAGTTCATCGAGCGGTACTCGGAGTGGATCGGCGCCACGCTGCCGACCCCCTGCTGGTAGTACGTCGCCATGTAGTACGCCGGTGCGCACGCCGAGCTGCCGCACGGCGATGTGGACGGCAGCCGGCCGCCGGGGACCGTGATGCTGCCCCACCCATTCGAGGTGCGCAGCAGGTCCTCCGAGTCGACGTACCACTGGAACCCGGCGTGGAAATCGTGGCGGAAGTAGTCGCCCCACGTGGCGTTCCAGGCGACCTGCGCCTGGTCGCGGAAGAAGTTGTCCTGGTCGAACTCCGTGCCGTAGCCGACGTAGCCGCCGCCCGTCGCCACCCCGTTCGCCAGATAGCCGTACTGGGTGATCAGCGGCGTGGACGAACGCGTTGTAGGCGGTGAGGCGCCTGCAATCGGCGCCGGCACCGAGAACAGCCCGAGCGTGTCGAGATGGGCGATGTCGAGCGTCGTGCCGTTGGTCTGGCTGGGCACCGCGCTCGACACGTGGTCCGGCCGGCCCTGGGTCGGGAGCTTGTAGTGCGTGTACTTGAACGTCGCGAAACTGTGCGAGTTCATGATCCACGACATCTCCGCAATCCCGATCTTCTGCCAGGCTTCCGCCCCGTTGCCGGTGGTCGACGACGAGGTCTGGCCAAAGGTCGAGCCGGTCTGGAGATGGTGCGACTGCCGCCAGCTGAGGTTGATGAGGACCGAGCTGACCGGCGCCAGCGTCAGCTTGCCGAACTCCTCGTTGCGCGTGCTGGAGTAGCTCGGCAGGGGCCCGTAGACGTTCGACACGTTGGACCGGCTGACCGTCGGCCTGTAGTAGGAGGCGTAGAAGAACGCCTTCCCCGGGATCAGCGGGCCGCCGCCGCCGGCAGTGGACCACGTCTCCTTTTGTTGATACGTCTCCAGGGGACTCACCTGCGCCGCCACGAAGGAGGCCGGCTGGATCTGGAAGCTCACGGCGCCGGAGAACTTCGAGGTTCCCGTCTTGCTGATCGAATCGATCGTGAAACCGCCCGACCGGTTGAAGTCGACCGCCTTGGTGCCGCCCTTGACGGTGGACACTTCGGCGATGTCGTACGAGGACGGCTCGGCCGACAGCGTGCCGAAGAGCGGCAGCGTCACGTTGACGCCGTCGAACTTGTAGACGTTGTCCTGGCCGCTGCCGCCCGCGCTCGGGCCACGCGTGCTGTTCTCGCTGTACTGCACGCCGGGGATCAGCTTGACCAGGTCGCTGTACTGCTGCCCGACGGGCAGGGACTTGATCGTGTCGGTCGTCACGCCGCTCTTGAGCGCGGTCGAGTCCTTCGAGATGACCGGGATGACCTCGGCCGTCACGTTGACCGTCTCGGCCACTCCCTGGACGTTCATCGTCACGTTGACGGTGGTGTCCTGCTGCAACTGGACCACGGCGTCCTTGGTCACCGTCGCCATGCCGGAGAGCGTGAAGGTCAACGTATAGCTGCCTGGCAGCAACTGGGGCAACTGGTAGTCGCCGTTGCCGCCGGTCACCGACACGCGCGGCGTCGGCATGACCGTTGAGCGGGCCTCGACGGTGACGCCCGGGAGCACCAAGCCGTCGGACCCGACGACCTTCCCGCCAATCGCGACCGGTCTGTTGGGCGAACGCCAGTGTCGGCAACAGTGCGAGCCACACCACTGCCCACAGGCTACGTCTGAGCATCATGATTCCTCCCTCGTTCGAGCCGATTCAGGACCTGACAACTTGAGCTGGCTTCAACAACTTAACCCGACAACTGAAGGTGACGAATCGTAGCCCCAGACGACCTCGTCGTCAACCGTTGAGTTGGTGGGGGCGGCCGGCGGCAGGTCTCGGCCGTTCCCGGTCGCTTGACCCCCTCGCGCCAAGCATGTAGGGTGTCTGACGGGGCCAGCCCCCGTGGAGGCGACAGTGGACTATTTCGAACTGATCGAGGCCCGGTACAGCGTCCGGGCGTATTCGGGCCGTCCGGTCGAGGAAGAGAAGGTCCGGCGGGTGCTCCGCGCGGCGCAGCTCGCGCCGACGGCGGCCAACATGCAGCCGTTCCGCCTGCTGGTTCGGGAGACCCACAACTGCGAGTCGGAGCTGGCGCAGCTCTACCACCGGGCCTGGTTCTGCCAGGCCCCGCTGGTGATTGGGATCTGCTCGGTGCCAGGCGAGGCCTGGGTGCGGCGCGACGGCAAGAATTACGCCGACGTGGACGCGACGATCGCGATGGACCACCTGATCCTGGCCGCGGCGGCGCTCGGCCTCGGCACCTGCTGGGTCGCGGCGTTCGACCCGGCCGTGGCGCGCAAGGTGTTCGACCTGCCCGACGGGATGGAACCGCTGGCCTTCACGCCGCTCGGCTACCCGGCCGACGAGGCGCCCGAGGAGCGGCCCAGAAAGCCGCTCGCCGAGCTGCTCTGGCGGCAGGAATAGACGGCTCAAGGCTCAGGGCCGCTGCCCCATCCGCGCCTGGCGCTCGCGCGTCAGGTGCGGCACCAGGCCGAGCAGCCGCTGGTAGACCATCAGCTGCGCCCGGTGGTGCATCTCGTGCTCCTTCACGCTGAGGAGCATCTCGAGCCGGCTCTTGGTCGCCGGCACCGCGGGCGGCGAGAACGGCACGATGACCGACAGCTGTTCCTCGGTCACGTGGTCGAGGAATTCCCCCCACTGCTCGCCGTCGACGCGCAGCAGGTCGAGCAGCTCCGCCTTCGACAGCTTCGCGAGCTGTGCTGACCGCTCTGCCAGCTCCCGCATCATCGCCGCGAAGTCGACGCCGACAAACGTCCTGACCTGGCGGACGGCATGACCCTGGTAGTTGCGCTGTGAAGTCGCGACGATGTGCACGAGGATTTCCTTCGCGCTGCGCGATTCCGGCGTCGGCCGGAAGTCGTATTTGTCCTCGGGAATCTCCTCCGCGATCTTGATCAGGTTGCCGCGCACCGTCCGGAAACTCCGGGCGAGTTCAGCCGCGCCGTAGTAAGTCATAAGTCTCTCCTTTGACGGTGGCCGTCGCGCCACCAGCCACTACTGACCAGCGACTGCCTCGTTCGCCGCCTGCCGCAGCTTGCTGTGCCTGACCCCGTAGCTAAAATAGATCACCAGCCCGACGGCCAGCCACAGCACGAACCGGACCCACGTCACCCACGGCAGCTGCAGCATCAGGTAGCCGCACATCAGGATCGCGAGCGCCGGCGTCAGCGGGACCAGCGGCGTGCGGAACGGGCGCTTGCGATCCGGGTCGGCCCGCCGCAGCAGGATGATGCCGAGCGCGACCAGGACGAAGGCGAACAGCGTACCGATGTTCGTCAGTTCCACGACCTCGTTGATGTTCAGGACCGAAGCGAACACCGCCACGACGACACCCGTGAGGATTGTCGTCACGTGCGGCGTCCGGTACTTCGGGTGCACCTTGGCTGCCCACTGGGGCAGCAGGCCGTCGCGCGCCATCGAGAAGAAGATGCGCGGCTGCCCGAGCTGGAACACGACCAACACGGAGGTGGTCGCGAACACGGCGCCGAGCGAGATGACGCCCGCCGCCCAGTTCATGCCGTTGGCCGAGAACGCCGTTGCCAGCGGCTCGGCCGTGCCGAGCTTGTTCCACTTGAGCAGGCCGGTCAGCACGACGGCGACCAGGATGTAGATGACCGTGCAGATGATCAGGCTCGCGATCATCCCGATCGGCATGTCGCGCTGCGGGTTGCGCGTCTCCTCGGCCGCCGTCGAGATCGCATCGAAGCCGATGTAGGCGAAGAAGATGATCGCGGCAGCGCTCGACACGCCGGCGAACCCGTTGGGCGCAAACGGGGTCCAGTTGGCCGGCTTCACGTAGACGGCGCCGACGATGATGAAGAAGGCGATGATGACCAGCTTGAGGCCCACCATCGCCGTGTTCAGCCAGGCGCTCTCGCGGATGCCCCGCACCAGCACCCACGTGATGAACATCACGATCAGAAAGGCGGGTAGGTCGAGAATGACCGGGATCCCAAACAGGTGCGGCGCCAGCTGGAACGCGTGCGCGGCGCGCTCAACGCCGGGCCCGAGCGTCGCGGGATTGACCGTCAGCCTCGACGCCTGGACCGCGCTCCGATAGTCGATGCCGAGCCAGGGAGGGATGCCGACCCCGAAGCCGCGGAGCAGCTCCTGGAAGTAGCCGGACCACGACACCGCCACGGCCACGTTGCCGATGGCGTACTCGAGGATCAGGTCCCAGCCGATCACCCACGCAATGAGCTCACCAAGCGTCCCGTAGGCGTAGGTGTAGGCCGACCCGGCGATCGGCACCATCGCGGCGAACTCGGCGTAGCAGAGCGCGGCGAACGCACACGCGACCGCGGTCAGCAGGAACGAGACGGCCACGGCGGGGCCAGCGCCAAGGTGCTCGGCGCCCCCGGAGGCGGCCGTGCCGACGGTCGAGAAGATCCCGGCGCCGATGATCGCGCCGATCCCGAGCGCGGTGAGCTGGACGGGGCCGAGTGTCCGTCTGAGCTGGCGCTGCGGCTCGTCCGCGTTGTGAATCAGTTCGTCGAGCGACTTCACCTTGAACAGCTGCGACATAGCACTCCCGGTGACGCTTCGGACAATCGTCGCGCACTCTATCCTGTTGCGGGGGACCCTGTCCACACGGACGACGACGCGTTACAAATGGGGAAACAGGTAGACCGCCTCACTCGACGCGACGGCCGCCCCGCGCTCCGGGTGGAATGCGAGGCCGATCAGGCCGTCGCCCGCCACCACCAGCTCGCGCGGTTTGCCGCTGCGGACGCGGTAGACGCCGCTCGCGCCCGCCAGCGCCTCCACGACGTGCAGCGTGCCCTCGGCGTCAACCGCCAGCCCCTGAGGCCGGCCGAAGCCGTCGGCGAAGACGCTGATCTCGCCGCGTCGGTCGACGCGAAACACCACGTCGCGGCTCGAGAGCGTGGGACCGCTGACGTAGATCGACTCGTCGGGGCCGATCGCGACATGGAAGGCGGCGACGCTTGGCGGCAGTGTCGCGAACGGGATGACGCGCCCGGCCGCGTTCACCCGGAACAGCGTCCCCGTCCGATCGCCCACGTACATCGTCCCGTCGGGCGTGAAGGCGAGGCCGCAGGCCACGCCGAGGTCCGAGGCCACCTTCTCGATCGTGCCGCCGCGCTTCACGCGGTAGACCGTGCCGTCGTACCGGCTCGTCACGCACAACTCGCCGAATGGATCGAACGCGAGCGAGGTAGCGTTGACGATCCCCGAGGCGAAGGCCTCGCGGGTGCCGTCGTGGCGCACGCGGAAGACCGAGACCGGCACCGCCTGGCCACGCGTGCCGCTGCTCGTGGCGTAGAGGTTGCCGTCCCGATCGAACGTCGGGCTGTCCACCTGGTGCAACTCGGAGGCGAGCAGCGCGCCGACTTCGATCGTGCCAGCCGACTCGTCGTCTTCGCCGACAAGCACCGGCAGCGATCCGCCCGCGACCGTCGTCGGCACCACGGCCATCAGCCGGTGCGACGACGCCGCGGAGAGACGCGCGTCCTCCCCGCCGATCCGCACACGGGGAAACGGGTCGACCGTGAATGGGTGGGGTCCGGCCTCGATCGCCACACGTCCGCCCGGGATCGCCCTCGCGGGCACCACGCGTCCGGCTCGTCTGCGAGTGGAAGTCATCTATCAGCAGGATAGCCGATCACGAAGGCTTGCGACCCGCGGCTTGCGACTTGCGGCAGAGTCACGCGTACTGTTGACAGGCCTCGGTGGGGCTGCGGGCTGGCCACACGTCGCGAGCCGCGAGCCGCCAGCCAACTACGTATCGTCCAACTCCACGTTCCAGTAGAGGTAGTCGCGCCAGCTGTCGGGCGCGTTGCGCAGCCCGATCGTGATGCGAATCGCGGGCGCCGAATGCGGGCGCTCAGGCCGGCGCACCAGCCGCATCCCCGCCTGCTCCGGCGTCTGGCCTCCCTTGCGCCGATTGCAGTTGACGCAGCAGGTGACGATGTTCTCCCAGTCCTTGTTGCCTCCCTGCGCCACCGGCACGACGTGATCGAATGTGAGCTCGGATCCGGGCAGCGTCTGGCCGCAGGTACCTGGCACGAGTACCTCGTCGCGGGCGTAGATGTTGGCCCGATTGAAGGGGACGTAGTCGAAGCGGCGCTTCATGCGCACGTAGCGCAGAAGCCGGATGACCGAAGGCAGCTTGAAGCTGATCGAGACCGACCGGATCTCGCGGTCGTACACCGAGATCACTTCAACCTTCCCCTGACACCACAAAGTCACCGCCTTGCGCCACGGCACGACCTTGAGCGGCTCGAAGGAAGCGTTGAGAAGGAGCGTGTGCTCCATACTGCGACGTATTGTGACCGACGCGATCGAGGCTGTCAACCCGTCGGCCCATGTAACTCTTGAACAGTCAACGGCTTACCATCGTCTTCCTAACGGCCGGCCGGGATGGAACCGATACGGGGAGCGTGCGTGGGATTCTCTTGGCCGCGCTCGTCCTCTCGCTGGGCACCGCGTGCGCCCGGCATGTCGAACCCACGCTCGCGCCGCCGCCCGAGCCGGCCGCGATGGACCGGGAACTGGTCAGCGTGGCGCGCTCGCTCGTCGGCATCCGCTACGTCAACGGCGGGACGACGCCGGCGGGATTCGACTGCAGCGGGTTCGTGCGATACGTGTTCGGCGAGGTCGGCGTCACCGTGCCGCGCAGCGTGGGCGACCTGGCTGCCACCGGTGAGCGCGTCGACCGCGCCCACCTGCGGGCCGGCGATGTCGTCTTCTTCGCCATCGACGGCCACACCATCTCTCACGTCGGCATCGCGGTCAGCGCCGACACCTTCATCCATGCGCCCAGCTCGCGCGGCTTCGTGCGCGAGGAGTCGCTGAACGTCGCCTACTGGCGGACGCGCTTCGCCCAAGCGCGGCGGTTCACTTACTGATGAAGATCACCAGATAGCGCAGGGCTTCAGCCCTGCGCTGCAGGGCGACTCGCTAGAGTCGCCGATCGGTGAATCTCCGCACGCGCAGGTCGCGCTCGGTGTACACGGTGGGCCCGCTCTGCACCGCCAGCGGCTCGATGGGCACGGCCGGCGGCAGCACCGGCGCGATCTCCGCCGGCAGCGGCTCGTCGTAGCGCTGAGGGAACGACGGGAACGTCCTGAACGTCGTGCCAACGACGCTGCCGAACCGCGCCTCGAGTTCCGAGAAGTCGTGCTGCAGGAACTCGTAGAAGGCCGGGTCCGGCCCGGCCGCCAGATATTCCTTCACCAGCTCCGCCACCTGCTCGAGGAACGCGTGGCCGTGCGACGCCGACGCCGCGCAGCCGTCGCGCCGCTGCATCCGCCGAATCCCGGTCAGCGAGGGGTCGATGTGGTAGAGCTCGTGCACGACCGTGTCGAGCTTGGCCACCCATTCCAGCGCCCCATCGTAGAAGCGCCGCTTCTTCGAGCCCGAAAGCGACTGGTCGCAGAACCGCGGCAGCGCGAACGAGATCAGGTAGCTGAGGCTCCGCCCCCCTATCGTCAGGCGTGGCGACTTGGTGACGAACCACGGCGTGCAGCGCGTGATGCGCCCGGTCTGGCTTTCGCGCCAGAAGTAGTAGCCCGGCTCGTTCGGCGGCAGCGAGAGGCAGTGACAGGTCGCGACCGCCCCGTTCGCCCCGCGCCGGCCTTGGCGGGCGAACACCAGCAGATCGTCGGGATCGATGTGCGACAGCCGTGGGACCCGCGACACGATGTCGCGCACGAGATCGCTGATGCGTTCCGTGTAGTTGATCATCCCATCGCCCGTCGAGCCGGCCCGTTCAGGTTTGGCGGAATAGCGCTGCGGGACTGTTGAAGCGCGCGTGACTATAGCGTTCGCGTCGAGAGGCTGTCAAGGTGAGCAGTAGCGGCGCGCCACCGATCCTACTTCTCGGCCGCCACGACGACCTTGATCCTGGCCCCGGCTGGCACCGGGCGGTCCGCGGAAGCGTGGTTGAGGATGGCGAGCATGCTGCCCATCACCACGCCGCCGTGCCTCCTGGCCACGCTGTCCCAGGTGTCATCCGGCTCGGCCGTTTCGATCTCGATCCGCTCGGGACGGACGCGGGCGGCTTCCGTCTCCATCATCTCGCGCACCGACTTGATGGCGTCCTGGAACTGCGGCTCGAACTCTGCGTCCTTTCCGCTGCCTGTCACACCCGCCACGACGACATACCCGTGCGGCAGCTGCAGGCATGCGACGCGGGCGCGCGCCTCGCCCAGGCCCGGCACGGCCCCACCGGTCGTGCCGACGAAGGCCGCGAGGCCGTTGATCGCGGTCGTCTCCCCGGCGATGGGCCGCAGGCCGGCCCGTGTCGCGGAGGCGGCGGCCGTCACTGACGCCGGCCGATCGAACACGGCCGCGGCGTACTGCAGCACGAGGAAGGCGTCCTGTGCCGGCGAGGCGGCGATCATCCGGGTGCGGTCGCTGCTCACGTCCCAATTGTCGGGGATCGTCATGGCGATCCGCAGATTCGGCATGGTGAACTCGTCGACGCGAACGAGGCCGATGCGCGGGTCGTCGCCGAACAGCAGGCCGCGCAAGCGCTCGACGAAGTCGTCGGCCGCCGGCTTCGCCTTCCCGTTCGGTTCGGCAGCCGGTCTTGCCCTCCCCTCAGGGTCCGCAGCCGGGGCCGACGGCAGAGACGACAGGTCGATGCGGATCCCGCGGCCGTGCGTCATCCCCCAGGTCGGCACTCCCAGCTCGTCGGTGTCCAGATCGAGCCGGTCGAGCGTCTCGAGCACGACGTTGAGCGACGCCGGGTCGAACCCCGCTGCCGCCAGCGCCCTGGCGGCGCGCGCGTTGGCAGCCCGCTCGCGTTCGTCGTCGTGGCTGGCGAACAGCGCGCACGGCACCGCCGTCGAAAGGCGACCGCCGAACAGACGCGCGACCGGCCGGAAGACACCGAGGTCAGCGGGCAGCGGCGCCAGGCCGGCCAGGTGATCGGCTGTCGCGTCGCCCAGCAGGACGTGCGCCATCTCGTGGGCGAGAACGGCGGCGAGCTCGCTCTCGCTCGAGAGGTACGGAAACAGGCCGCGCGTCACGTAGACGTAGCCGCCCGGCAGGGCGAAGGCGTTGGGAGCAGCGAAGCCGAGCACGGCGATGTGCCAGGCGGGCTGAGGGCTGCCGAACGCGGCGGCCAGCCGCGTGGCGGCCTGCTGCGCCTCGCGGCGCAGCGCCTCCTCGTCGGATGAGCGCGCCTCGCGGCGCAGCTCGCGGTCGGCCTGTGCGCCGATCTGCGCCTCCTGGGCCGGCGTCAGCGCCGCCGCCGGCCGGATCTCCGGCATCCTGGCCGTCGTCCCGGCACAGGACGCGAGGCACGCGGCCGCAAGCAACACGCCGAAGAAACGATGTCGCACGTTGGCTACCCGTGCAGCGCGTCCAGCGCCGCCGCCGTGCCGGCCCCTGGCGGCACGTCATGTCCCTGCTGGCGCAGCACCGATTCGAGGGCGCCGAGAAACAGCAGGATGGCCTGCGGCGACGAACTGTGGCCCATCAGCCCGACACGCCAGATCTTGCCGGCGAGCGGCCCCAGACCGGAGCCCACCTCCATGTTGAAGCGCGAGAGCAGGTCCTTGCGCGCCCGGGCCTCGTCCACTCCCCCCGGCACGCGCACCGCGTTCAGCGTCCAGAGCCGCTCGCTCTCGGGCGGGAGCAGCCCGAGCCCCATCGCCTCGAGCCCGGCGGCAAGCGCCGTGTGATGCCGCTCGTGCCTCGCCCATCGCGCCTCGAGCCCTTCCTCGTCGATGGCCGTCAGCGCCTCGTGCAGCGCGTAGACGAGCGAGGCCGAGATCGTGTGGTGGTACTTCCGCCGGACCCAGTAGTCCTCGAGCAGCCCCAGGTCGAAGTAGAAGCTGCGGCAGCCGACGCGCCGCGCGAGTGCGCTCGGCGCGAACGCCACCGGCGCCAGCCCCGACGGCGCCCCGATGCACTTCTGTGTGCAGCTGTAGGCCGCGTCGATCCCCCACTGCTCCATCTCGAACGGGTGGCCGCCGAGCGAGGTCACCGCATCGACAATGACCAGCGCGCCGGCATCGTGGGCCGCCCTGGCGACGTCGGCCACCGGGTTGCGCACACCGGTCGAGGTCTCCGCGTGCACGACGCAGACGATGTTCGCGCCGTGGCGTGCCAGGGCCTCGCGGACCAGCGCGGGGTCAACCGCGCGGCCCCATTCGACGTCGAGTCGCGTGACGGCGCCGCCGTAGCGCTGGCAGACCTGGGCGAGCCGGTCGCCGAAGTAGCCGGTCACGACCGCCAGCACGCGCGTGCCGTCGGCCACCAGGTTGGCCACGGTCGCTTCGAGCCCCGAGGTGCCCGTGCCCGACACCGCGAAGGCGAACGACCCTTCCGGCGCGCGGAACAGGCGGCGCAGCTGCTCGCGCGTCTCGTCCATCATCGCCATCAGGTCGGGATCGAGGTGGCCGAGCATCGGCGCGCCGAGCGCGCGCATCACGCGTGGCGAGATCATGCTCGGGCCCGGCCCGAGCAGCAGACGTTCGGACGAAGGCAGTGGGATCATATCTTCAGAGGATACCGCGGCCGGGCCGCCCTACACCACGAAGCCCAGTGCCGCGAACTGCCCGCGGATCGTCTCGACGATCTGCGGCGTGGCGGGCGTCAGCGGGCGCCGCGGCAGGCCGCCGACGTAGCCGGCCATCTCCATCGCCGCTTTCAGCCCCGCTGCGCCGTACGTGGTCGTCACCGACTTGGCGAGCGGCGTGATCCGGCGCTGCAGCGCGAGCGCCTCGGCGTGCCGGCCGGCCATCGCGAGGTCGTACAGCTCCACCATCAGGTCCGGGATCACGCACGCCGCGCCGACGATGCCGCCGACCGCGCCCACGCAGAGGCTGGCGTAGAGCGTTGGGGCCGAGCCGACCAGCACGCAGAAGTCGGGCGGCGTCGACGCGGCTGTCTCGGCGATCTGCGTGAGGTTGCCGCTCGAATCCTTGACGCCCGGGATGTTCGGGTGACCCGACAGCCTCGCGATCGCCTCGGCCGCCATGTTCACGCCGGTGAACACGGGCACGTTGTACGGCAGCACCGGCACCGGCGACGCGTCGGCCACGCTGGTGAAGTGGCGCACGAACAGGTCGGTCGTCATCTGCGACTTGTAGTAGCACGGCGTGCGCACCAGCACCACGTCGGCACCGGCCTTCGCGGCGCGCTTCACGGCGCCGATCGTCGCGTGCGTCGACTCCTCACCGGCCCCGACGATCATCGTCTTTTCCGAAGGGACCGCCTCGCGGGCGGCCGCCGCCACGCGGAACGACTCGTCGGCGTCGAGCATGGGCGCCTCGCCGTTCGAGCCGAGGACGAGCACGCCCGCCAGGCCGGTCTTCATCCACTTCGTGACGTTGGCCCTCATCGCGTCGAGGTCGATCTCGTCGTCCTTGAAGGGCGTGGCAATAGGCGGAAAGATGCCGCGAAGGTTCATGGGTTATTTTGTCTCTTCAACAAGCAGGTTCGCCGCCAGCGTGACCAGGAAGATCGCCGCCGCCGGCGCCAGTGTCCACGGGAACTCGGCAATCGCGTTGACGTTGCTCGCCTCGTGCAGCATCGATCCCCAGCTCGGCACCGTCCCCGGGAATCCCAGGCCGACGTAGGAGAGCGTCGCCTCAGCCAGGATGAAACTCGGCAGCAGCAGGATCGCCTGCGTGCCGAGCACGCCGCGGCAGGCCGGCATCAGGTGGCCGAAGAGGACGCGGGCCGGCCCGGCGCCGAGCGACACGGCCGCCGACGCGTAGTCGCGCGTCCGCTCGGTCGCCACGACGCTGCGCACCGCCCTCGCCACCCACGGCCAGCCGACCAGCCCGAAGATCCCCGCCATCAGCGAGAACACTTCCCACGGCGGCAGCACCAGCGGCATCGCCGCGCGCAGCGCCAGCACGACGTAGATGGCGGGCAGCACGAGGACGAACTCCGCAAAACGCATCATGGCTTCGTCGGTCAGGCCGCCGAAGTAGCCGGCCAGCCCGCCCACCACCGCGCCGATGAGCAGGGCGGCCAGCGTCGCCAGCACGGCCACGCCGAGCGACGTGCGCGCGCCGAACAGCAGCCGCGCCAGCACGTCGCGCCCTTCGCCGTCGGCGCCGAGCGGCAGCCACGGGCCGTCGCGCTCGTCGGAGAGCCGCACCAGCTTGCCGCCCGAGAAAAACGCGAGCGGGACCTCCCGGCTCCTGTCTTCGTCGTACCGCTGTTCCAGCCGGCTCGCCAGCTTCAGCGGATGGACGAACGGCCACCGCCACGAGCCGTCGGCCGCCACGACGTGCGGCCGCATCGGCGGCGCGGACAGGAACCCGCGAAATGTCTCGCCCGGATCGTGGGGGGCCAGCACGGGCGCCGCCAGCGCCACGACGACGACAAGGCCGAGCAGCGCCGCGGCCGCGGCCCTCATGCGGCCGCTCCCGCGCGGTGTTCATCCTCGCGCTGCCTGATCCGCGGATCCGCCCACGCCTGGATCACGTCAGAGAGCAGGCTGCCGCCGGCCAGGAAGATCGATCCCGCCGCCGCGCATCCCGCGACGAGATAGAGGTCGCGCGCCCTGAGCGCGTCGTACATCAGGCGGCCGAGGCCCGGCCACGACGTCACCACCTCGACGACGAACGAGCCGCTGAGCAGGCTGCCGAGGATGAAGCCGTAGAGCGCGGCCACCGGCCCGACCGCCGGCCGCCACGCGTCGCGCCAGATCAGCCGCCCACGCGGCACGCCGCGCGCCAGCGTCGCCAGCGCGAACGGCATCTTCAGCACCGCGCCGAGCGACTGCGACTGCACCCGCTCGATCATCGCCGCGAGCGGCAGCGCGATGGCCAGCGCCGGCAGCGGCAGGTGCCACGCCAGGTCGGCCAGGCCGGCCAGCGTGCCTCCTTCCCAGGCGCCCGCCGACTGCATGCCTCCGGTCGGCAGCCACCCCGTGCGCGCGGCGAGGAGCACGAACACGAGCGACGTGATGAGCGAGGGAAGCGACAGCAGGACGATTGACGCGCCGCGGATCGCCGACGCGACGGGACCGCGCCGGCGGCTGCCGGTGAGCATGCCGGCGGGCAGACCCAGCAGCGAGGCCAGGAGGAGCGCGGTCAGCGCGAGCACGGCCGTATTGGCCGCCCGCTGGCGCACCAGCTCGATGACCGGCCGGTGATAGACGATTGAGACGCCGAAGTCGAGACGGGCCGCGCGGCCGAGCCAGTCGAGATACTGGGCGGCCACCGGCCGATCGAGGCCGTAGCGGGCCCGCTCGCGCGCCATCGACGCCGCGCTCGCGCCGCTGCCGAACAGCTCCGACGCGAAGTCGCCCGGCGCGACGCTCGTCAGCAGCAGCGCGGCCGACGACACGACCGCCACCAGCACGACCGCCGCGACGACGCGCCGGACGAGATAATGCGCCAAGTGGTTCAGCCCTCTCAACTGCCTTACGCCTTACGCCTTGCGCCTCACGCCTTACGCCCGCCCTCAGCCTTCCGCCCCCCGCCTCCCGCCCTCCGCCTACTTGAGGCCCAACGTGTCCGGGTTCCACAGGATCGACGGCCTGAGCAGCGCCGGCGTCGCGCCCGTCACGCGCGTGCTCATCGCCAGCGAGATCCGCGGCGCCGCGAACTGGATCATCGGCTG
Organism: uncultured Acidobacteriota bacterium; assembly: GCA_963727765.1. GTDB lineage: Bacteria > Acidobacteriota > Vicinamibacteria > Vicinamibacterales > Fen-181 > FEN-299. Next base: position 3,949 of record CAVSGZ010000004.1, on the reverse strand, counting down.
CTCGTCGGCCACGATCCGCTGCACCTGGTCGAACAGCGCCTTCCGCTGCGCCTGGTCCAGCGACGCCACCTGCCGGTTCATCAGATCGTCGATCTGCCGCTCCCAGTCGGTGGACGGCTTCGCCTGCGACGGGTTCCAGACGTGCGCGCTGCCCGAGCTGAGCCACAGGTCGATGTTGAGCGCCGGGTCGAGGTCGGTCGTGAGGAAGCGGAAGTAGACCGCGTCGTAGTCCCCTCGCTCGATCCGATCGATCGCGGCGCCGACGTCGAGCGCCGCCACCTCCGCCTGCAGCCCGACCTTCTTCAACTCCGAGGCAATGAACTCCGCGCCGCGCTCGAGCGCCGTGTTTCCCTTCTGCGTCACGATCGTGAACCCGGCCGGCGCCCCGCTGCGATCCTTCAGAATGCCGTCGCCGTCCCGGTCGTTGAGTCCCAAACCGGCCAGCAGCCGCCGCGCCGCAGCCGGATCGTACTCGAAGCGCGGCAGGTCGGGCGAGTACCATCGCTGGTTGCCGGGCGTGATCGGCCCGTAGACCGGGACGGCCGCTCCGAGGAACACCGTCTCGGCAAACGCCTTCCGATCGACCGCGTGCGAGATCGCCCGCCGCAGCTCGGGCCGGAGCAGCCACGGATGGCGGACCACCGACGGGCGGCCCGGCCGCAGGTTCAGCCAGAACGAGTCGGCATCGAGGCCGACGCCGAGATCGACCAGCGTCAGCTTCTTCTGGTCGGCCGCGCGCTTGAGCGTCGCGTAATCCTCGGGGCGCACCTCCGACTGCGTGAAATCGATCTGCCCGCTCTGGAGCGCCAGGATCTCCGCGTTCTGGTCGGGCACGATCTCGATTGTCAGCCGGTCGAGCACCGGCAGCTTCCCGCCGCGCTCGTCGGTCCGCCAGTAGTACGGATTGCGCGCGAAGATCAGCCGCTGCCCGGGCTGATAGGCTTCGAGGACGAACGGGCCGAGGCCGACGATCTCAGGCGGCGGCGTGGACAGGTCCCACGCCTTCGCCAGCGTGCCGGCGTCGAGCGCCGCCCCCAGCTTGTGGCGCGGCAGGATCGCCAGGTTGTCGAGCAGCCGGATGCCCGGGCCGAACGGCGACGGGAAGCGGATCACCACCGTCATCGGGTCCGGTGCGCTGACGTCCAGCGGCTTGCCGCCGACACGCATCGACTCACCCAGCGCGCTCCCGGTCTTCTCGTCGTAGATCGCCTTGAAGGCAAACGTCACGTCGGCGGAGGTGAACGGCACGCCGTCGGAGAACTTCACCCCCTGGCGCAGCTTCAGCGTGTAGGTCAGGCCGTCGGCCGACATCGTCCACGACTCGGCCAGCCAGGGTTCGAGCTCCTGCGTGCGCCGGTCGATGCGCACCAGCCGGGCCTGCGTCAGGCAGGTGACGATCTCGAGGATCGAGTCGCGGCCGGCATACCGATTGAAGGTCCGCGGCTCGGCCCGCACGCTCGAAACCAACGCTTTGACGTGCGGCTTCGCGGGCCCTTGCTGCTCACGGGACCGGCAGGCCGCCGACGCCATCGCTGCGGCCATCACCACTACGGATAGTGTGACAACTCTCCATGAACACAGGAGCGAACGTCTGGAAGCGGTCAATTTCTTGTCCTCCAGGCCAATCCATTGGCCGGTCGGCGATCGGGCCAGGGCCGCGCCGTCAATCTCCGCCATCCCATCCGATCCCCGCCAATTTAGTGTGCAATTCCTGCGCTCATCATCGGCTGCGCCCGTCGGAGGCCCAAGGTCCCGTCGTGAGGCCGCAGCAGGCCAGCCGGTTGGCCGGACCCCCTCCGTGGCCCCCTCACGTCGCGACGCCATCCTAGTGCAACAACTCCCGTCGGCGCAACCACTTAGACAGTTGGATCACCAGCTGGTCCGCATGGCCCGGCACTTGCCACTGCCTCAGCGGGAGGTTTCAGGTGGCCCAGGCTTACACGCGCGGCACGGCATGGCGGCTCGCCAGCACCGAAGGCCGGAGCGTGTTGATCGATCAGGCGATGGAGATGCTCGGCGTCTCCAAGCGCACGGTCTATTACTGGATCAGGCAGGGCCGCCTGCAGACCATCCGGACGCGGTGCGGGTCGCAGCGGGTGCTGGTTTCGTCGATGGCCGGCCTCTCCGCCTCATTCGCGCCGGCGCCGCCGTCGTTGTCGGCCGCGTCCCGTGAGGAATCATCCGAGTTTCTGAACAGCCTCAGCGCGTAAACGTTCTGTTGTTACTGGCCTGGAGGACGTCATGTTCCGTCGTTGCTCTTTCATCTGGTTGATCGTGGCAGCCCTGGTGCTGTCGTCGGGCCTGGCGTGGGCGGACCCGGCGGGGCATCGGGCGCGGTTGTCCGCGGACCTCGCACAGCACCTGTCCTCCGGTGACGTGGCCTCGGTCGACGTCATCGTGTCGGGCAGCCAGGACGAGATCACGGCGCTGGCCGCACGCTACGGGGCAACCCTGAAGCGCCGGCTGGAGACGGGCGCCGTCCTCCACCTGAGCACCGACGCGCTGAGCGCGATCAGCCAGGACGACTCGGTGGCCCACCTGTCGGGCGACGTCGCCGTGCGCGGCTCGCTCGCGGTCACCGACCAGTCCACCGGTGCCGAACAGGTGTGGCAGGGGCTGCCGGGGATGGCCAGCTACACCGGGAAGGGCATCACCGTTGCCCTCATCGACTCGGGGGTGGCCGATGTCCCGGCGCTCAAGAGCCGCCTCCTGGTCAGCGTGGACTTCACCGACCCGAACGGCACGGGCGACGACCAGTTCGGTCACGGGACGCACGTGGCCGGCATCATCGCGGCTCGGGAGATGAAGGGCGCCGCAGGGTACGTGGGCCTGGCGCCTGGAGCGCGGATCGTCAATCTCAAGGTCCTCGCGGCCGACGGGTCGGGCTCGGTCAGCAACGTCATCGCGGCGATCGACTGGGCCGTCGCGAACCGCACGAAGTACGCCATCCGGATCATCAACCTGTCGCTCGGCCACCCCGTCCTCGAGTCGGCCGACGACGACCCGCTGTGCCAGGCGGTGCAGCGCGCGGTCGCGAAGGGGCTGGTGGTGGTGGCGGCGGCGGGCAACGTGGGCAAGACCGACGACGGGCGGATGGTGCTGGGCGGGATCGACTCGCCGGGCAACTCGCCCTACGCGATCACGGTCGGCGCGCTGAACACCTTCGGGACGGCCATCCGGTCCGACGACGCGGTGACGACCTACAGCTCGCGCGGGCCGACGCTCTACGACTACATCCTGAAGCCGGACGTCGTCGCGCCGGGCAACAAGATCGTGTCGCTCGAGGCTCCGGGCTCCGCCATCATCACCCAGTATCCGTCGCTGCACATGTTCACCGCGGGCAGCCAGGGCTACATGCAGATGAGCGGCACGAGCATGTCGACCGCGGTCGTGTCGGGCATTGCGGCGCTGGTGCTGCAGGCGAACCCGAAGCTGGACCCGATCAAGGTCAAGGCGTCGCTGCAGCTGGGCGCGACGTTCCTGCCCGACGCCGGCCTGGTGGGCTGCGGCGCGGGGAGCGTGGATGCGATCACCTCGGTGAACATCGCCGTCAACGGGCCGAAGACGAACGACGACGTGCTGATCGCGGGCGAGAACGTGACGCCGAGCGGCATCACCTTCTGGCGCGAGGACGACACCACCCAGGCGGCGAGGATTGTGTGGGGGGACCAGAGCTGGTCAGGGGCAACCCCATCACTTCGGATCGGATCGTGTGGGGTGACCGCATTGTGTGGGGTAACCGGATCGTTGGGGCGACCGGATTGTATGGGGCGACACCATCGTCAGGGGCGACGAATCGTCTGGGGTGACCGGATCGTCTGGGGTGAGCGCATCGTGTGGGGCGACCGCATCGTGTGGGGTCAGGCACCGGTGGACGCGGATCGCATCGTGTGGGGCGACCGGATTGTCTGGGGTGAACGGATCGTCTGGGGCGAACGGATCGTGTGGG
>CAVSGZ010000003.1:0-21909 GCA_963727765.1 uncultured Acidobacteriota bacterium | reverse complement strand
CGCGGCGGCGCGGGCGCTCCGGCGGCCGGTGGTCGTGGCGGCCAGCGCGGCGGCCCGGGCGGGGGGGCCGTCAACATCGCGCGCGAGAAGATCAACCTGACGGCGTCGCTCGCTTTCATGCAGAAGTACCTCGGGCCGAACCACGCGATCGTGAAGCGGATCCTCGGCGACAAGACGCCGGAGGCGCGCGCGAGCGAACTCATCGACAAGTGCCGGCTGACCGACCCGGAGATCGCGGCGCTGCTCAGGGCCGGCGGCCGTGCGACGGTGGATGTCTCCACCGACCCGATGATCGTCCTGGCCCGCGAGCTCGAGCCGGATGCGCAGGCCGTCACCAAGAAGTACGAGGACGAGGTGACGGTGGTGCAGGCGGCGGCCTATCCCAAGATCGGCCAGGCCGTGTTCGTCGTGGATGGCGCCGTGGCGTACCCGGACGCGACCGGCACGCTGCGCCTCTCGTACGGGGCCGTGAAGAGCTACAAGGAGGACGGGAAAGTCATTCCGCCCTACACGTACGTGCCCGGGCTCTATGAGCGGTCCGCGCTGCACAACAACCAGCTGCCCTACGAGCTGACGCCGCGCTGGGTCGAGGCCAAGGCGCTGCTCAACCCCGAAGACGCCGTTCGACCTGGTCACCACCAACGACATCGTCGACGGCAACAGCGGGTCGGCGATGGTCAACAGGAAGGGCGAGCTGGTGGGGCTCATCTTCGACGGCAACATCCAGTCGCTGCCGGGCTACGTCTACTACGACGAGAGCGTGAACCGGGCCGTGTCGGTGGATTCGCGGCTCATCGTCGAGGCGCTAAGGAAGTGTACAAGGCCGACGCGCTGGCCGACGAGGAATCGCCGGCGTGGTGGCAAAGAAGACATCAGGGGATTCTCTGCCGGGGCGGGGATGTTCGTCCCCGCCCCGGGCCGCTTGACACCCGCCCAGCCGCGGCCCAGACTGGAAATATCGCCGACGTTTCGGTCCCTGTCCCGAGGCTCCCGAAAGGAGGGACGACGATGCGTCCGACCTCTCTCCGGATCAACGTCCGGGTCTTCTCCGTCTTTCTCGTGGTGGGCGTCCTGATGCTGGTCGCGGCCAGCTATGTCGTCATCGGCGTGGGCCAGGCCGGCCTGCGGAATGCCGGGGGGCTGCCTGCGGCGAATCGCGGACCAGACGGCCGCGGCGGTCGACACCTATGTGTTCCGCCTCGTCATCGACGCGTCGGTCCTCTCACACGTGCCCGAGGTCCGCGAGGCTGCGGCCGCCGCCAGCCAGCGGCCCTTCGACCGCGCGGCGGTCCAGGCGACCGACCGGGACTGGCGCCGGGCCGGTGCCGCCGTGCCGGAGAAGACGGCCGTCATCGACAACAAGGTGTCGGCCTTCCTGGCCGACACGATCAGGCAGAACCCCATCTACCGGGAGCTGATCCTGACCGACCGGTTCGGCCGCCTCGTGGCGGCGTCCGGGGCCACCGACGCCTATCTGTTCGACCAGGCCGCCTGGTGGCCGGGGTCCTTCGGTGACGGCAGCCGCGGCCGCCTCGACGTCAGCGACGTGCGCCTCGATCCGGGCACGCGAACCTACCTGATGGGGATTTCCGCGCCGGTCGAGGACCAGACCGGCGGCCAGCTCGCCGGCATCCTGCACACCGTCGTGGACATGCGTGAGATCGGCGCGGTCCTGGGCGGCGTCCGCATGGGGGCGACCGGCGACGCGGTCCTGGTCCGGCAGGACGGGTCGATCGTCTATGCGCTGGGCATCGTCGATCCGAATGCGCGGTTCTTCGCCACCGACCTGCTGCGCGAGCGCCTCGCGGCGGCCAAGAAGGAGAAGCCCGAGGCGGCGATGCAGTTCGCGGCGAGTGGACCGGGCGGCGGGTCGCGCCTGGTGGGCGTGGCGCTCAGCCAGTTGAACGCCAGCTTCCCCCAACCTGGACTGGATCGTGGCGGTGTCGCAGGGCGAGGACGAACTGTTCAGGCCGGTGCGCTCCGAGAGCACCTCGCTCCTCATTGTCATCGGCCTGACGGTCTTGGCCGTGCTGCTCTTCGCGTTGTGGTACTGGATCAGCCTGGCCCGGCCGCCCGAGCCCGAGGAGATGGACATGCACCTGGTCCGCCACCCCCGGCTCCACCGGATCGCGGAGCCGGAGGAGGAGGCGGGGGCGGAGGAGCAGCCCGAGCGAACGGAGAACGAGAAGGTGTGACGCGGGCGGTAGCGGCTGCCGCTCACTCGGCCCGGAGGGCCACGACCGGATCGACCCGCGTGGCCCGTCGGGCCGGCACCAGCACCGCCACCAGTGAAACCGCGGCAACCATGGCGGCGACCGCGCCGTAGGTGAGCGGGTCGAGCGCGCTGACGCCGAACAGCATGCTCCCGATGGCGTCGCGGCCAAGGGCCGCGACCGTCAGCGCCAATCCGAGGCCGACGGCAAGGCCGAGGATCACCTGCCGGGAGCCCTGCCTCAACACCATGCCGAGGACGCGGGCCCGGTCGGCTCCGAGCGCCATCCGCACGCCGAATTCCTGCTGCCGCTGGTTCACCGAGAACGACATCACGCCGAAAATCCCCACCGCGGCGAGCACGATGGCCACCGCGCCGAATGCCGTGAACATCGTGGCGAGGATGCGGCTGCCCGCCAGGAAGCTGTCGAGGTTCTTCTGCGGCGTGTCCACGAAGTAGAGCGGCAGATTCGGATCGACCTTGGCCACCTCTCGCCGGAGCGTCGGGATCACGTTGCTGGGCTGCTGCCCGGGATGCGGCCTGACGACCACGGTCGCGAACTGGGCGGCGACCGGCGAGTCGGGCCCCGGCCCGGTCGGCGTGGAGTAGAACGGGACGTAGAAGCCCGCGTCGTCCACGTTCGGGTTGTTGAAGGGGCCCTGCATGCGGACGGTGGACACGACGCCCACGATGGTCCGCCACGGGCCGTACGGGCCGGTCTCCCCGTCGCCGGTGCGGAACCTCCGGCCAATCGGGCTCGCCGCGCCGAAGTGCTTCCGCGCGAACGCGGTGTTGACGACGGCCACCGGCTGCTTGGTGTCGAGGTCGTCGTCGGAGAACGTGCGCCCCTCGAGCAGTTTCTGCCCAAGCGTCTCGAAGTAGCTCCCGCTGACCTGCTCGAAGTTGCTCGTCGGGCGGTCGCGCCTGACCTGGTAGACCTTGCCGTCGATCTCAATCGGCGCGTTGCCGGCGAAGGCCATCCGGAACCGGCTCGTCAGGGCGGCGGAGGCGAACTGCCCCGATCCCTGGAGATTGCGGAGCAGGCGGTCGTAGAAGATCTTCCTCGACTCGGGCTTCGGGTAGTCGCCGTCCATCAGCCCCATCCGCGCCGTCATCAGGCCGCCCGTGTCGTAGCCGTAGTCGATGTTCTGCTGCTTGATGATCGACCGCATCTGAAGCAGCGATCCGATGAGCAGCACGCAGGTCACGACGATCTGCACCACCACCAGCCCGCGCGTGACCAGGCCGGCGCGGTGGCCCGTGTTGCCGCGTCCCCCTTCGCGCAGCACGTCCACCACCCGCGCGCGCGAGGCCATCCACGCCGGCAGCACGCCGGACATCAGGGCGGCGACGACGGTGGCGCCGACCGTGCACAGCAGGGCGGGCAGGTCGAGGTCGAACGTCATCCAGGAGGGAGGCGGGTTGTCCCAGTTCCGCAGCGTCGCCGTCAGCCAGTCGAGCGAGAAGTAGGCCAGCGCGATGCCGAGGACGGCGCCGCCCGCGGCGAGCAGCGCGCTCTCGGTCACCATCTGGCGGATGATCCGGCCGCGTGTCGCGCCGATGGCCGACCGCACGGCCAGCTCCCGCGCCCGCAGCGTGGCGCGGGCGAACTGCATGTTCATCACGTTGACGCAGGCGATGAGCAGCACGCCGACGCAGAAGGCCAGCATCGTCCACATCGTGCCGCGCAGCTGCGTGCCGGTGAACTGGTTGATGAGCGGCTCGACCTGCGCCTTGTTGAACGCCTTGTTCGTGTCGGCGTAGGCCTTCGCGAATCGGCCGGCGAATCCGTCGAACTCCGCCTGCGCCTGGTCGAACGCGATTCCCTTCTTCAAGAGGCCGACGACGGCGGGACTGTTGGCCTGGGGGTCGTTGCGCGGCCGCACCGGGAATTCGCTGTAGAGCGGGATCCACAATTCCTCGTTCTGCGGAAAGGCGAACCCCTGCGGCATGATGCCGACAATCGTCGTGGACTTGCCGTTGAGCCGCACCGTCATGCCCAGCACGTCGGACGCGCCGCCGAAGTCACGCTGCCAGATGCCGTAGCCGATGACCGCCACCTTCTCGGCGCCGGGCCGGTTGTCGGCGGCGGTGAAATCGCGTCCCTTGAACGGCGTGACGCCGAGCACCCGGAAGAACGCCTCGGTGACATAGGCGCCGGTGTAACGCCGCGGCTCCCCGTGGACCGTCAGGTTGACGGTGGACCCGTTGAGGTAGCCGGCCATCAGCTCAAACGACTTCTGGGAGGGCAGGAACTCCTCGTAGTCCATCGACGACAGCTGCGAGTTGACGCCGAAGACGGTCCGTGTGGCCGGGTCGATGAAGCGGACGTCGGCGAGCCGCGCGGCGTTGGGAAAGGAAAAGCCGCGCAGCATGATGCCGTTGACCATGCTGAACTGCGTCGTGACGGCGGCGATGCCCAGCGCCAGCACGATGGTGGCGAGCGCGCAGAAGCCGCGCTCCTTGGCCAGCAGCCTGAAGCCGACGCGGACATCACGGATGGTCTCTTCGGCGAACATCGGGTCCCTCCCGTCACAGGGCATAGACGGAATCCGAATGGCCTGCGTTCCATCCGCCCGTTCGACTTCGGGCCCGGGCGCGGCGTATGCTGGTCTGGTTCCCGGCACAACGACTCTCGTGGAGGTGTCAGATGAAGGTGCTGATGAGCGGTCTGCTCGTCTCATGCCTGGCGGCGGCGCTGCCGCTGGCCGCCCAGGAGCGGCCCGTGACGGTGACGATCAAGAACCTGCAGGGCGACACGATTGGCACGGCGAGGTTGTCGCCGGCCCCGGCCGGCGGCGTGTCGATCAGGCTCGACGTGAAGAACCTGCCGCCCGGGGAGCACGCCTTCCACGTCCACCAGGTGGCGAAGTGCGAACCGCCGTTCGCGACGGCCGGCCCGCACTTCAACCCGATGGGCAAGAAGCACGGGCTTCAGAACCCGGCCGGCGCCCATGCCGGAGACATGAACAACTTCACCGTCCGCGCGAACGGAACGGCCCGCGTCACGATCGTCAACCCGCAGATCACGCTCGGCGAGGGCGTGACCTCGGTCTTCGCCGGCGGCGGCACCTCGCTGGTGATCCACGCGAAGGCCGACGACATGATGACCGACCCGGCCGGCAACGCGGGTGACCGGATCGCGTGCGGCGTGATCGCCAGGTAGGCTGGTCGCAGGGGTCGGAGTTCCGACCCCTAAAGGCTAGGCGGACGCTGTGCGGACCCGGCCCGGGCCCGCGTGATACACTCAGGCGTTTGCAGTCGTAAGGGTGTCGACCTGAGATGTGGATCGTCCGTCTAGCGCTGCGCCGGCCGTATACCTTCGTCGTTCTCGCCCTGGCCATTGTGATCATGGGTCCGCTGGCGATCCTGCGGACGCCCACCGACATCTTCCCCAACATCAACATCCCGGTCGTCGGCGTCGTGTATGGCTACGCCGGGTTGTCGGCCGAGGAGCTGACCAACCGGATCGTCACCATCTTCGAGCGCGGTGCGACGACCACGGTCAACGACATCGAGCACATCGAGTCGCAGACGCTGCGGGGCATCTCGATCGTCAAGATCTTCTTCCAGCCGGGCACCAAGATCGAGATGGCGCTGTCGCAGGTCACCGCCATCGCCCAGCCGATGCTGCGATCGATGCCGCCGGGGACGACGCCGCCGTTCATCATCAGCTTCAACGCCTCGACCGTGCCGATCCTGCAGCTGGCGCTGTCGGCGCCGACGCTCTCCGAGCAGCAGCTCTACGACCTCGGCTCGAACTTCCTGCGCGTGCAGTTGGCGACCGTGCAGGGGGCGTCGATCCCGCTGCCCTTCGGCGGCAAGCAGGCGCAGATCCAGGTGGACCTGGACGGGAACGCCCTGCAAGCCCACGGCCTCTCGCCGGCGGACGTCGTCAACGCCCTGAGCGCGCAGAACCTCATCCTGCCGGCGGGGACGTCGAAGATCGGGACCACCGAGTACGACGTGGATCTCAACGCCAGCCCGAGGACGGTGGCCGAGCTGAACGACCTGCCCATCCGGATGGTCTCGGGCGCCCCGGTGTACATCCGCGACGTGGCGCACGTGCGCAACGGCTACCCGCCGCAGACCAACATCGTGCACGTCAACGGGCAGCGGTCGGTGCTGATGTCGGTGATGAAGAGCGGCAACGCCTCCACGCTCGACATCATCTCGCGCGTGAAGGCGGCGCTGCCGGGGATCCAGGCCGGACTGCCGGCCGAACTCCAGGTGCACCAGCTCGCCGACCAGTCGGTCTTCGTGCGGGCGTCGATCGAGGGGGTCGTCCGCGAGGCGCTGATGGCGGCCGGCCTGACGGCGCTGCTGGTGCTGATCCTGCTGGGCAGCTGGCGGAGCACGGTCATCATCGCGATCTCGATCCCGCTGTCGATCCTCGTCTCGATCATCACCTTCAGCTCGATCGGCGAGACGATCAACATCATGACGCTCGGCGGCCTCGCGCTCGCCGTCGGCATCCTCGTTGACGACGCGACGGTCACCATCGAGAACATCAACTGGAACCTCGAGCAGGGGAAAGAGCTCGAGACCGCGATCCTCGACGGCGCGCAACAGATCACCGTGCCGACCTTCGTGTCCACGTTGTGCATCTGCATCGTGTTCGTCCCGATGTTCTTCCTCGCGGGGGTCGGGCGCTACCTGTTCGTGCCGATGGCCGAGGCGGTGGTGTTCGCGATGCTCGCCTCGTACCTGCTCTCGCGGACGCTCGTGCCGACGATGGCGAAGTACATGCTGGAGAGCCACGCGGAGCGCGATGCCCGCCGGGGCCGGGCCGGGCTGTTCCTGCGCTTCCAGCAGTACGTCGACGAGAAGTTCAGGGCGCTGCGCGCGCGTCACCGCCGGGCGCTCGAGAAGTGCCTGGCGCACCGCGGGCTGTTCGCCGCGGGGTTCCTGCTGGCGTGCGTCGCCTCGCTCGGCCTGCTCGCCTGGGTCGGGGAGGACTTCTTCCCGGCGGTCGACAGCGGCCAGTTCAAGCTGCACCTGCGCGCGCCGACGGGCACCCGCATCGAGGAGACGGCCGGCCTCTCGGAGCGGGTCGAGGACGCGATTCGATCCGTCATCCCGAACGAGGAGATCGCCAGCGTCATCGACAACGTCGGCCTGCCCTACAGCGGGTTGAACCTGGCGTACACCAACTCGTCGCCGATCGGCCCGGGCGACGCCGACATCCTCGTGTCGCTCGGCGAGGGCCACCACCCGACGTTCGGTTACACCAGGATGTTGCGCCTCGAGCTGGCGCGCCGGTTCCCGGGGGTGCAGTTCACCTTCATCCCGGCCGACATCGTGAGCCAGATCCTCAGCTTCGGCCTGCCGGCGCCGATCGACATCCAGGTGGTCGGCCGCGATCTCGACGCGAACCGGGTGTTCGCGGCCTCGCTCAAGGACAAGCTCTCGCGCGTGGCGGGGCTGGTGGATCTGCGCGTGCACCAGGCGTTCAACCAGCCGCAGCTGCACCTGTGGTCCGACCGCACGATGCTCGCCGAGACCGGCTACTCGCAGCGCGACGTGGCCACCAACCTGCTCATCTCGCTGAGCGGCAGCTTCCAGACGACGCCGACCTTCTGGCTGAACCCGGTCACGGGCGTGAGCTATTCGGTGGCGACGCAGACGCCGCAGTACCAGATCGACTCGCTGCAGGCCCTCGGCAACATCCCGGTGGCCGGCAACGCCACCGCCCGGCCGCAGGCGCTGCAGGGGTTGGCCGCCATGCAGCGCGGCGCCGGGTCCGCCGTCGTCTCGCACTATAACGTGCAGCCGGTCATCGACATCTTCGGGTCGGTGCAGGGCCGCGACCTCGGGGGCGTCGCGCGCGAGATCGGGCCGATCATCGACTCGGCCCGCCGAGCGCTGCCTCGCGGATCCGAGATCATCACCCGCGGCCAGATTGAGACGATGAACACGTCGTTCCGGGCGCTGCTCGGCGGGCTGGTGTTCGCCATCCTGCTCGTCTACCTGCTCATCGTCGTCAACTTCCAATCGTGGCTCGACCCGTTCATCATCATCTCGGCGCTGCCGGGGGCGCTGGCGGGCATCGCGTGGACGCTGTTCGCGTGGGGCACGACGATCAGCGTGCCCGCGCTGACCGGCGCCATCATGTGCGTCGGCGTGGCGACGGCGAACAGCATCCTCGTGGTGAGCTTCGCGAAAGACGAGGTGGCGCGGGGCCGCGACCCGGTGGACGCGGCGCTCGACGCCGGGAGCGCGCGCTTCCGGCCGGTCGTCATGACCGCCTCGGCGATGATCATCGGCATGATCCCGATGGCGCTCGGCTTCGGCGAGGGCGGCGAACAGAACGCGCCGCTCGGCCGGGCCGTCATGGGCGGGCTGGCGGCGGCCACCGTGGCGACGCTGTTCTTCGTCCCGTCGGTGTTCGCGATCCTGCACAAGAGAAAGCAGCAGGGCGCCGCCGGCGGCGCGCGGCCTGTCAGCGGGCCGATGGGGGAGGGGCACTAATGCGGCGTCAAGCATCATCGAGCCTCGCGCCTGGACGTGTGTCGCGGGGCCTTCTCGTCTTTCTCGGCGTCGTCATCGTCGCCGCCGTCGTCGCCGGGTGGGGCATCTCGAGCCGGGCCCGATTGCTGAAGGCGCTGACCGAGGAGACGCGCGAGCTGAACACGGTGACCGTGGCCGTGACCAGGCCGAAGGCCGGGTCGCCGGAGGAGGAGATTGTGCTGCCCGGCACGCTGCAGGCGTACGCGGACGCGCCGATCTACGCGCGGACCAACGGCTACCTGAAGCGGAGGCTCGTCGACCTGGGGACGCGCGTGAAGGCGGGCCAGCTGCTCGCCGAGATCGACGCCCCCGAGCTCGAGCAGCAGCTGCAGCAGGCCCGTGCCGACCTCGCGACGGCCGAGGCGAACCTGGGCCTCGCGCAACTCACCGCCGACCGGTACCGGGAGCTCGTGAAGACCGACTCGGTCACCCGTCAGGACGCCGACAATGCCGTCGGGGCGTTCGAGGCGCGCAAGGCCACCGTCGACTCGGCCCGCCACAACGTGGACCGCCTGGAGCAACTCGAGGGGTTCACGCGGATCTACGCGCCGATCGACGGCGTCATCACCAGCCGCAACACCGACGTGGGCGCGCTCATCGATCCCGGCGCGTCCGGCGGGCCGGCCCGCGAGCTGTTCCACGTCTCGTCGACGGGGAAGCTCCGCCTGTTCGTGAACGTGCCCGAGCGGTTCGCGCCCGTCGCCCGCAAGGGGCTGGAGGCCGATCTCACGCTGGCCGAGTTTTCCGGCCGCCGGTTTCCGGGCACGCTCGTGCGCACGGCGGACGCCATCGACGTGTCGTCGCGCACGCTGCTGACCGAGTTCGAGGTGGCCAACCGCACCGGGGAGCTGCTGCCGGGCGCCTTCGCCCAAGTTCATATCAAGCTGCCCAAGGCGGTATCGGCGTTCACGCTGCCGGTGAGCACGCTGATCTTCAGGGCCAACGGCGTCCAGGTCGCCGTCGTGGGCCCCGACTCGAGCGTCGCGATGACGCGCGTGTCGCTCGGGCGTGATTTCGGGACCGAGATCGAAGTGCTCGGCGGCGTCGGCGCCGACTCGAGGGTCGTCGTCAGCCCGCCGGACTCGCTCGTCGACAAGCAGGCGGTCCGCGTCAGCCAGGCAGCTCCCGATGCCCCGAAAGGACAGGCGCGGTGACGGGTCGGCTCCCCGTCCTGTTCGGGCTGCTTGCGGCCGCGGGATGCGCGACCGCGCCGACCTACGTCCGCCCGGAGGCGGTCACGCCGCCGGCGTACTCGGAGACCGGTCCCTGGAAGCCGGCGCAGCCGAACGACGAGGTCGCGAGAGGGCAGTGGTGGGCGATCTTCCACGACCCGCAGCTCGACGCGCTCGAGGCGCGGATCGATGTCGCCAACAACACGCTGCGCGCGGCGCAGGCGCAGTTCGACCAGGCGCGGGCGCTCGTGCGCTACGCCTCCGCGGCGCGCTCGCCCCAGGTGTCGGGCACGGCCGCCGCCAGCCGGAACGACCACTCCGAGAACACGCCGAACTGGAGCGCCACCGCAAACGAGCACTACTCGGATTACCTGCTGCGGCTCGACGCGTCGTACGAGGTGGATGTCTGGGGGCGCGTCCGGTCGAGCGTGGCCGCGAGCCGCGCGGCCGCGCAGGCCAGCGCGGCCGACCTCGAGGCCGTCCGCCTGAGCCTGCACGCGGAACTTGCGGCCGATTACTTCGCCCTGCGCGCGACCGACGCCGAGCAGGACCTGCTGCGCTCGAGCGTGGCGGCCTACGAGAAGGCGCTCGAGCTGACCCGAAATCGGCACCGGGGCGGAGTGGCGACGGCCGTCGACGTCGCCCAGGCGGAGGCGCAGCTCGAGACGACGCGCGCCGAGCTCATCGACGTCGAGGCGCGCCGCGCTCCGCTCGAGCACGCGCTCGCCACGTTGGTCGGCCAGGCCCCCGGCACGGTCAAGCTGCCGCCAGTTCCGGCCGCCGCGGAGCCGCCCGCGATCCCGCCCGGCCTGCCGGCCGACCTCCTGGAGCGCCGGCCGGATGTCGCGGCCGCCGAACGGCGCGTGGCCGCGGCGAACGCGCAGATCGGCGTGGCCGCGTCGGCCTTCTACCCGGCGATCGCCCTGACGGCGAACACCGGGTTCGAGAGCTCGGCGCTCGTGAACCTGATCCAGGGGGTCAGCGGGTTCTGGACCGCGGCGCCGCTCGCCGCGATGACCCTGGTCGACGGCGGTCGCCGCCGGGCCGTGTCGGCGCAGGCCAAGGCCGGCTACGAGCAGGCCGTGGCGCTCTACCAGGCGACGACGCTGTCGGCGCTGCGAGAGGTGGAAGACCAGCTGGCGACGCTGCGGGTGCTCGACCAGGAGGCGGCCGTCCAGCGGGCCGCCGTGGAGGCATCGAACAGGTCGCTCGAACTCTCGAACAACCGCTACAAAGGCGGGATCGCCACCTACCTCGAGGTAGTTGTGGCCCAGACGGCTGCCCTCAACAACGAGCGGGTCGGCGTCAGCATCCTGGCGAGGCGGCTGACGGCGAGCGTCCTGCTCATCAAGGCGCTCGGCGGCGGATGGGACGCCTCGCGGCTGCCGACCTTCAAGCTGCCTTGACCGCTGTTCGGATGCGGCCGCCGAGGAGCTGGCCGCCGAAGAAGGCGCCGACCAGCACCGGGAACGTGCTGAGTCCCCACCCCAGGCCCGCGGCGAACCGCATGCCGACGATGAGCGGAACCGGCGCGTGCACGGCGAGGAACCACGCCAGCGAGAACTTCCGCACGCCGGCCCGCCAGAACCCGAACGGCAGGTTGAGGACGAGCGTGGCGCAGGCAACGGCGGCGAGCGGCAGCCAGATCATGTTTCTGACAGTGTACCGGATCTTCG
The DNA here is from genome assembly GCA_963727765.1 of uncultured Acidobacteriota bacterium. Classification (GTDB taxonomy): domain Bacteria; phylum Acidobacteriota; class Vicinamibacteria; order Vicinamibacterales; family Fen-181; genus FEN-299. The sequence continues at coordinate 10,339 of CAVSGZ010000003.1, read as the reverse complement.
GCCGCCGTGAGCCGTGAGCCGCACTGAATACTCCTTGACCTGTCTACAACTGCAGGGTTCATCCTGGGATCAGCACATGTTGACCGTGACTCGACTGGCCAGGCGCTGCGGTCTGAGCCGCAGCACGGTGCTGTACTACGAATCGATCGGGTTGCTGAAGTCGTCCGGGCGGACGGCGGGCAACTACCGGCAGTACGGCGAGCGGGAGATCGATCGGCTCCGGCAGATCCGCGCGTACCGACACGCGGGCCTCAGCCTCGCCGACATCCGATCGGTGCTGAGCTCCCCGGCTGGCGACGCGGCGACGGTGCTGAAGCGGCGGCTGGTGGAACTCGACGGGGAGATCGAGGCGCTCCGCGGCCATCAGCGCGTCATCCTCACGCTGCTCGGGCACAAAGGACTCAGGAGGAATCAGATGATCACGAAGGACAAGTGGGTGACGATCATGCGGGGCTGCGGGTTCACCGAGGACCAGATGCACGCCTGGCACGTCGAGTTCGAGCGATCGGCGCCGGCCGAGCACCAGGAGTTCCTGGAATTCCTGCACATCCCGGCCGACGAAATCCGCCGGATTCGCGAGTTCGCGAAGAAGAAGTAGCGCTACTTCCGGTAGTCAAGCGGCGGCTTGCGGTCTCCGAGCTTGAAGGCGTAGACCGCACCGCCGCGTCGCCTGTCGAACTCGGCCCGCGCCCTGGCCACCTGGTCGGGGCTCGTGAACAGATCCATCCCGGTCAGCGCCATCGTCTTGGCCGCGAGCAGCATTCCCTTCACGCCGATCGACATCCCGTCGCAGGCGACGGCCTGCCAGGTGTGGGCCGCCGTGCCCGGCACCCACGTGGCCGTGATGACCTGTGTCGTCGGCACCTTCCAGCTCACGTCGCCCAGATCGGTCGACGCCGGCGTGAACGTCTCCGACGGCGGCTGGATCTGCTCCTCGGACCCCAGCGGCATCAGTTGGCCGTTCATCGTCTTGCGCAGCGCCTCGGCGAACGCCCGCTCCTCGGGTGAGTACTTCACGCCGCCGACCGACGCCATGTTCCGGCGCTGGAGGTCGGCGAGGTAAGCGTTGGGCAGGAGGTTGTAGCTGGCGTCGGTCATCTCGAAGTCCATCGTGGTGCCCGTGCCCAGGGCCGCGCCGCGGGCCGCGTCGACGATGCGCTGCCAGATGCCATCGAGGACGCGCATGTCGGGATGGCGCGCCATGTAGGACACCTCGGCAAAGTCGGGGACGATGTTCTCGGCCGCGCCGCCGTGGGTGATGATGTCGTGGATGCGCGTCTCCTGCGGGACGTTCTGGCGCATCATGTTCACCATCATGTCCATCGCCTCCACCGCCTCGAGCGCGGAGCGGCCGCGGTCGGGCGCGGCGGCGGCGTGCGCTGCGATGCCGTGGAAGCGGAACTTCGCGGCTACCATGGCGAGGTTGCTCGACGGGCTGGCGTCGTTTGCCTGCCCGGGATGCCACGAGATGGCCACGTCCACGTCGTCGAACAGGCCCGCGCGGACCATGTAGCCTTTGGCGCCGCCGCCTTCCTCGGCCGGCGTGCCGTAGAAGCGGACCGTGCCGGGCCGGCCGCTCGCGGCGAGCCAGTCCTTCACGGCGATGGCGGCCGCCATCGAGCCGGTGCCGAGCAGGTTGTGGCCACAGCCGTGGCCGGGCGCCCCGTCCTGGAGGGGCTTCCGCTCGGGCACCGCGGCCTGGGAGAGGCCGGGCAGCGCGTCGAACTCGCCGACAAACGCGATGACCGGCTTGCCGCTGCCGTAGCTGGCGACGAAGGCGGTTGGGATATCCGCCACGCCGGCCTTGACGGTGAAGCCCGCCGCCGCCAGCTTCTGCTGCAGCAGCGCGCTGCTCCTGGTTTCGAGATAGCCGAGCTCGGCGAACTTCCAGATCTGCATGGCCACGTCGGCGTAGTCCGCCCGCCGCGCGTCGATGCTCTCCAGCATCCGCGCTCGCGGGTCGCTGCCTTGCGCGGAGGACCTGAATCCAGTGCTCGCGCCCACGACGAGGGCCAGGGCGATGACGACGATTCTCTGAATGTGCCGCATGGGAAGCAATCGTGATACTTTTCGGCGCCGTAATCAACCAGGGGCCGCGGCAGTGAACATCACGGCGCCCGAATTCGTAGATCTGCCATAGATGGAACGGCTGAAATCCGCCTGTCTCGCCGCCGGTCTCGTGCTGGTCCTTTGTACCCCCGTGTTCTCCCAGGCGCCTGCGGCGCCGGCCACCCCCGTCCGCGAAGTCCATGCGGTCCGGGCGTCGTCGATCACGATCGACGGCAGGCTGAACGAGGAGGTCTGGCAGCACGCCGTGCCGGCGGCCGGGTTCATCCAGCGCGACCCCGACGAAGGCAAGCCGGCCACCGAGCCGACCGAGGTGCGCGTCCTCTATGACGACCATGCGATCTACGTCGGCATCAGGCTGCTCGACGACCACCCGGACCAGGTCACGCGTCGCCTGGCGCGCCGCGACACCACGCCCGACGCCGACTGGGTGATGGTCTACCTCGACCCCCAGCACGATCACCTCACCGGCTTCGAGTTCGGCGTCAGTGCGGCGGGGGAGCAGTACGACGGCGTGCTCTTCAACGACACGAGCGACGACCCGTCGTGGGACGGCGTGTGGGCGTCGGCCGTCGCCGTCGACGGGAAGGGCTGGTCGGTCGAGATGCGCATCCCGTACTCCCAGCTGCGATACCAGGCGGCGGAGCACCAGACGTGGGGCATCAACGTCGAGCGCTTCGTCCAGCGGAAGAACGAGTACCTCGTGGCTTGTCATGGTGCCGAAGAAAGAGAATGGGCTGGCGTCGCGGATGGCGCACCTCGTCGATCTCGACGGCATCCCGAAGGCCCACCACCTCGAGCTGCTGCCCTACGCCGTGGCGCGCGGCGAGTTCATTGCGCCGCCCAACGCCGGCGATCCGTTCAACGACGGTTCGCGGGCATTCGCCGGCGCCGGCCTGGACCTCAAGTGGGGCGTGGGCAGCAGCCTGACGCTCGACGCCACCGTCAATCCCGACTTCGGGCAGGTCGAAGTGGATCCGGCCGTCGTCAACCTCACGGCCTTCGAGACCTTCTACGAGGAGAAGCGCCCGTTCTTCATCGAGGGGGCGCAGATCTTCGGGCAGTTCGGCCGCGGCGGCGCCAACTCATTCTGGGGGTTCAACAACTCGGAGCCGACGCTGTTCTACTCGCGGCGAATCGGCCGCGCGCCCCAGGGCGATGGCGACGCGCTGTTTGTGGATCGCCCGGAGTCGACGACGATCGTCGGCGCGGCGAAACTCACCGGCAAGACCTGCGGCGGATGGAGTTACGGCGTGCTGGACGCGGTCACGTCGGCGGAATCCGCGCAGCTCTCAGACGGCACGCGTCAGTGGAGCGAGGAGGTGGAGCCGCCGTCCAACTACCTCGTGGCGCGCGTCAAGCGCGACCTGCCGCGAGGCGGATTCGGCTTCCTGGCGACCGACGTCGAGCGCGATCTGCGCACCCCGGCCCTGGGCGATCTGCTCGTCAACCGCGCGACGGTCGCGGGCGGCGACGGGTACGTGTTCCTCGACGCCGCCAGGACGTGGGTCGTGACCGGCGGCCTCGCGGCCAGCCGCGTCGATGGCAGCGCGGCCGCCATCACCCGGCTGCAGCTGGCGCCGCAGCGATACTATCAGCGCCCGGACGCGCCCGAGGTGTCGCTCGATCCGAACGCCACCTCGATGTCCGGGTGGTACGGCCGGGTGAACCTCAATCGCAACGCCGGGCCGTGGACGGTCAACGCGGCGCTGTGGGGCGTCAGCCCGGGGTTCGAGTCCAACGACCTCGGCTACCACACGCAGGGCGACATGGCCGGCGCGCACGGTGTGTTCACCTGGCGAAAGCTGGACCCGGACAAGTACACGCGGAGCCGCAGCCTCTCGGTCGCGAAGTACTGGAACTGGAACTTCAACCGCGAGTCGCAGGGGGACGGCTGGTTCGGCATGGGGTCCGCGACGCTGAAGAACTACTGGAGCCTCAACGCCAGCGCCATGTGGCACCGGAGCGCATTCGACGAGACGCTCACCCGCGGCGGGCCATCGATGCGCGCGCCGTCGGGAGGGAATGTCTCGGGCGGGGTGAGCACCGACTCCCGCAAGGCCGTGGCGACCTCGCTGAACAGCTACTACGCCTGGAACGCCGCGGGCGGACGCGGCTGGGACACGACGCTCTCGTTCACCTTCAAGCCGTCGTCGAAGCTGCAGCTCTCGATCGGCCCCGAGGTCACGCGCACCGACGCGATGGCGCAGTACGTCCAGCGTGTGGACGACCCCCTCGCAACCGCCACCTACGGCGCGCGCTACGTCTTCTCGAACCTCCACCAGACGGAGGTGTCGATGGTGACGCGCGCCGATCTCGTGCTGACACCCACCGTCTCGCTTCAGCTCTACCTGCAGCCGCTCATCTCGGTGGGCCGCTACTGGAACCTCAAGGAGCTGGCCGCGCCGCGCACGTTCGACTTCCTCGTCTACGGAACCGGCGGCAGCACCATCACGCAGGTTGCGGGCGAGCAGGCGTTCATCGTCGATCCCGACGGCGTCGGCCCGGCCGCGCCCTTCCGCCTCGACGACCCGTCGTTCAACTTCAAGTCGCTGCGCGCCAACGCGATCTTCCGCTGGCAGTTCCGCCCCGGCTCCACGCTCTACGTCGTCTGGACCGAGCAGCGCCAGGACTTCTCCCGTCCCGGCGAGTTCCAGCTCGGACCCGACGTCCGGTCGATGCTCTCCGCGAGGCCGGACGACGTGGTGATGGTGAAGGTGTCCTATTGGCTGGGCCGGTAGAAGGTCTGCAGATTCTCGCGACTACGGCCTAAGTCCGTCGACGAAAACTGGTATCCTCTCCGGGTCGTGACCGGAGGTCGCGCGGTCGGCGCGGCTTCCGGCGCGGCGCTTCACCGAGGAGGATGCCATGGCCGTCTCCCGTCGGGCATTCGTTCGCAGCGTCGGTGTTGGCGGCGCCCTGGTGTTCACGCGCGACCTGGTTGGCGCGCGCGGCGCTGAAGCGTGGACGGGAAGCGCTGGCCAGTCGCCCGCACCAGGCGCCACCAGCCTCATCCGCCTCGACAGCAACGAGAATCCAGACGGCCCGAGCGCGCGCACGCTGGACGCGGTCCGCCGCGCCTTTCCAGAATCCTCTCTCTATCCGCACCGCGCCGGCACCGACCTGCCCGAGGCGATCGCCCGGTCGCTGCAGGTCGCCCGCGCCAACGTTCTCGCCGCGTGCGGGTCGGGCGAGATCCTCCGCATCGCCGTGCAGGCGTTCGTGACGCCGGCGCGCCCGCTGGTGACGGCGCTCCCGACATTCGAGACCTGCACGGGCACCGCGAAGTTCCAGAAACTCCCGCTGGTCGAGGTGCCAGTGAACGCCCGCCTCGCGCTCGACCTGCCCGCCATGGAAGCGAAGGCGTCGGAGGGCGCCGGCCTCGTCTTCCTCTGCAACCCGAACAACCCGACCGGCCCCGTGCACGGCTCGAAGACGATCGCCGACTTCATCGCCCGCGTGCGCAAGGCGTCACCCGGCACGGTCATCCTGGTGGACGAGGCGTACCGCCAGTACGTGGACGACCCGTCCTACGCGTCGGCGATTCCGCTCGCGCTCGAGTATCCCGAGGTGATCGTCAGCCGCACGTTCTCGAAGGTCTACGGCCTCGCGGGACTGCGCATCGGCTACGCGGTGGGCCGGCAGGAGACGCTGCAGAAGATGTCGGGGTGGCGGCTCGGGAACGGGCTGAACATGCTGGGCATCAGGGCCGCCATCGCGGCGCTCGACGACCAGGCGTGGGTCGCCAAGGGCCAGGCGGCCAATCGCGCCGGGCGCGACTACCTCCGGCGCACGTTCGAAGGCTGGGGCTTCAAGGTCGCCGACTCGCACGCCAACTTCGTGTTCGCCGATATCAGGCGGAGCGCCGAGGAGTTCGCGAAGCAGTGCCGCGCGCTCGGCGTGTCGGTCGGGCGCCCCTTCCCGCCGCTCACCACCTGGACGCGCGTGTCGATGGGCACCGAGGACGAACTTCGGCACGCGACCGACGTGTTCCGCAAGGTGCTCGGCGTCGGCACCACGTTCGCGTTCTGATTACGAAACCGCGGGTCGGAGTCGCTCTTGTACGTAGACCGGGGCTTCAGCCCCGGCGGACGGGCCTGCCCTCGCTCAGCTGCGGGGCAGCGAGAGGACGAGGCGGCAGCCGCCGTGCTCGGCGCCGCCCATCGTGAGCGTGCCGCGGTGGAGTTGGGCGATGCGGCTGGCCGCCGCCAGGCCGATCGCGATGCGCCGTCCGCCGGGCCGATCGACCCACTCGGGGTCGAGGAAGCGGGCGCGCCACGACGCGGGCATCCGCAGGGCTTCCTGCAGCGCTTCAATCCGTACGCGGCCGCCAGCCTCGTCCGCAATCTGGATCCGCACGACGGCCTCGGCGGTTCTCTCGGTGGCGGCCTGCAGCGCCGTGGCGATGGCGGCGACGGCGAGGGTCAGCAGCGACTCGTCGCCGCGGGCCCTGAGGCCGGGCGCGCTCGTCTCGATCCTGAGCGCGGCGCCGGCACGGTAGCGGCCCGGCGCCAGCAGGCGGGCGACCCGGTTCGCGACCGCTTCGAGCTCGACGGCGCCGTTGGCCACCGGCGGCTCCTCGTCGAGCACCGAGAGCGCCTGGACGAGCCACGCTGCGCGCGCCGTCTCCGTCTCGATCAAATCGAGCGCCACGCGTTCGGCTGCCGGCCTCGCCGTGTCGCGGAACAACTGCAGGCAGGTGCCGATCGCCTCGAGGCTCTCGACGACCTCGGCGTAGACCCTCGCGGGCGGCGCCGCTGGCGCGGCGTCGGTCCATGGACTGCGCCGCTCGTCGCCGTTCTCTCTCGCCGGGATGGCGACCACGCGGTGGCCACGTCCCCGCGACAGCAACTCGTCGACGTAGTGCGCGTCGTGCCGCATGCGGAAGTCGGGCGGGAGCCCTTCGCGCTGCGGCGTGCGCTCCTCACTCCCGGCCTCGTCGGTTTCGGCGGGACCTTCCTCCTCCTCCGATCGGGCGGCCTGCTGAAAGATGCTGTCGTCGAACGCTGCGGGCTTTAGCTGAGTGATTGACGACTGGGGGGACGCGAACGTGTCACGAGGGTTGGCCACGGGTCACCTGTGCGATATGGGGTCCGGCCGACGCGCTTCTTGTCTCCATTCTCTCATGACCGGGCCGCGGACGCGGCGATCACAGGCCGGGCCGATCGGCCGGCCCGTGATCGCGGAGATGAGAGACGGCGATGCCGACTACTGGATGTCAGTGACGCGCCCGTTCAGGAACGTGACTTTCAGGTTCCGGTAGACGTAAATCTGTTTCGGCCCGGCATCCATGATCTGCAGCGGCGGCCCGAGCGCCGCCCGCACCTGGTCGATCGTCTGCCCGAGCGAAACGGTTGGCGTCCCGGCCGTCGCGTCGCCGCCACCCTGTCCCAGCGCGGCCCGCTCCGCCTGGTCGGCCTGCGTGTAGACCTGGTTGACCTCGGTGCCGGCGTCAGGGTCCGGCGTCGCTTGCGGCGCGAGCGGCGTGTCGATAGTGCCCGCGGCCCCGGGCGGCATCGGCGGCATGCCGTTCTGCCCCTGGTGAGATTGCAGGTCGCCGAGCCCGGCCTCCACCGTCTCCCGCATGCGGTTGCTCATGTCCTGCAGGTCCTGCAACTGCACGGTCACCATGCTGCCCCTGCGGCAGTCCTGCCGACGGCTGGCCAGCACCACGACGTTTGCCGCGCTGGCATAGGCCGGCGGGATGCTCCTCATCTGCAGGACATCGCCCTCACCGACCGTGCAGTAGCCGAGATTTGAGTTCACGCCCAGAGCCGTATACGCCACGAACACATGGGACGTGTTGTCGGCCCACACCGGGGCGGCGTCAGCGCCGTAGTAGGCGCTCGGCGACTGGCCTTCGGCCCGCTCGCGCTCGAGCTGCCGCTGCACTTCGTCGGCGACCAGTTGCTTGACTTCGGGCGACAGGGCCACTTCGCCGCCGGCCACCGGTGCCGGGGCCATCCCTGCCGCCATCCGCTCCTCGTACGCCGCCTGCAGCGTGGAGGCGATGAAGAAGTCGGTCAGCCACAGCGCCGGGCTGCGGTAGTAGGCGTAGGGGGTGAAGTAGCCTCCGTAGAATCCGTACCACGGGCTCGCGCCCCATCCCCAGCCCCAGGCGACCGGCGTCAGCCACGGGTTGAACAGGTAGGCGAAGAACGATGGGCGGTAGAAGCGGACCGGCGTGTAGATCTGGAACCAGACACCCCGGTAGGCGACCGGCCGGTACACCTGCACGAATGGCCTGCCGCCGACGAAGTAGGTCCGCTTGAGGAACTGGCGATCCTGGACGACGACCGGACGCTGCACGTAGCCGCGCCCGGGCGCGACGGCGACGACCACCTGGCTTCCCGGACGCTCCACTTCCACGCGGCGAACGCCGGTGGGCTCGTGGTAGACCACGGCGCCGCTCTTCACGTGCACCTCGGTCACGCGGCCGCTCTGGTCGCGGCGCACCGTTTCGCCGCCGCGCGTCGCGCTGGCTTGCCCGGGCTGGCTGGGTCTTGCCGGCCAGACGCCGGTCGCACTGCCGCGGGCGGCGGGCTGCTGCTGCCCCGAGCGAGCAGCGGTCGCCGGCCGGCCGGTTTGCGTCTGCGGCTGCGCCTGCCCGCGAGCGGCAGAGGGGGCTGCCTGCTGCGGCGTCTGCTGCGACCGATTGCCCTGCTGCTGCGTGCCAGGCCTCTCCGCGGGCTTCGCAGCCTTGGTCTCGGCCTGCTTCCCTTTCACCTGAGCCTTCTTGGGAGGCTCCTTCGGCTTCTCCTCCTGCTGCTGCGCGCCAAGCGGGGCGCCTGCGAGCAGGAGCGCCAGCGTGATACCGGCCAGCCCGACCCACATCGTCCGAACCCTGTTGGTGGTCATGCTCCAGGTCCTTCCTGTTTGAGTAGCTTCTTCGATTCTACTCCCGCGGCGCGACCGTGGGCAGGTTGCCGCGGGTCGCCGCGAATCGCCGCGGGGCGCGTCGCCGCGCGGCGCGTCGCCAGCGCGGCAGCCGCGTGGTCCGTTTCTGGTAACGTCCTCTCGAGGAAGGCGACATCATGGCTGCAATTGCGAGATACGGCATGCGGATGGTTCCCGACTCGGCCGAGATCATCCGCCAGTGCCGCGAGCGCGGGGAACTGGTCGAGGGCCCGCACGTCGCGCAGTTCGAGGCGGAGTTCGCCCGGGTCCTCGGGCAGGGGCACGTGCGCGCGGTGTCGCTCGAGTACGGCCGGATGGCGCTGCTCAAGATCCTCCGGGCCCTCGACATCCCCGCCGGGTCGGAGATCATCGTCCCCGCCCTGACCTTCTGGGTGGTGCCGGAGATCACCCGCGTCGCGGGTCTCAAGCCCGTGTTCGCCGACATCGACCCCGCGACGTTCACGCTGAGCCCGGAAGCGATGGAGCGGGCCATCACGCCGAACACCCGTGCGGTGCTGCCGACGCACCTCTACGGGCTCGCCTGCGACATGGACCCGATCCTGGCGCTCGCGCGGAAGCACGGTCTCAAGGTGATCGAGGACTGCGCCCACTCGCTCGGCGCCACCTACAAGGGGCCGATGGTCGGCACGCTGGGCGACGCCAGCTTCTTCAGCTTTCAGGCGTTCAAGCCGCTCAACACGTTTGGCGGCGGGCTGGCGTGGGTGCGCGACGCCGAGGTGGCCAGGCGCGTCGGCGAGTTGGCCGATGCCGAGCCGCTGCCTACCGTCAAGCAGGTGGACAAGGTCCTGAGCGTGGGCTGGTGGCAGCGAACCTTCATCCGCCCGACCGTTTTCACCTTCTCGGGATTCCCGATCTGGTGGGCGGCCTCGTTCACGAACGCGAAGCCGGACCGCTTTCTCTGGGAGAACGTCGAGCGCCTCGACCCGCTGCCGCCGCACTACGGCGGGAAGTTCTCAAACGTCCAGGCGGCAATCGGCCTGGCCGGCCTCGCGCGGTTGCCCGATTCATCGATCGTACGCGCCGCCACGCGGGGGTCTTCGACCAGATCGTTTGGTGACGTCCCCGGCGTGACGGTGCCGAAGATTCCCGAGGGGCGACCCACGTCTACTACCAGTCCTGCCCTTCGTGCCAGACTCGAGGATCTCGTGCGCCGCTGCATCCGGCGCGGCATCGACGTCGCGCCGATGCACGTGGACGTGTGCGCGCGGATGAGATTCTTCGACTGGAAGGGACCAGCCGCGTCCGGCGCCGAAAAGGCCGCGACGTCGGTCCAGGTTCCCGTCTACGGGATCGGCTCGCCGACCGCGAGATCGAGCGGATCGGCCGGACCGTTCGCGAAGAACTGATGAAGCAG
>CAVSGZ010000002.1:0-22392 GCA_963727765.1 uncultured Acidobacteriota bacterium | reverse complement strand
CGGTAATAGTGCGAGTAGTAGTAGGAGTTCCGCTGCACGTCCACGCGGTTGAGGATGCCGCCCAGGAACTTCGCCTTCGCCGACTCGAGCTGCTCGAGCGCCGTCGAAGCGGCGTGTTTGTTCGTGTGCTCGCACCGCACGACGTAGATGACCCCCTGCGCCACGTGCGCAATCACCGACGCGTCGGTCACCGCCATCACCGGCGGCGAGTCGATGATCACCCAGTCGAAGTGCTCCTCGAGCGTCGCCAGGAACTCCTTGAACTTGTGCGAGGCGAGCAGCTCCGCCGGGTTCGGCGGCGCCACTCCGGCCAAAAGCAGCCACAGGTTGCCCACCGGCCCCGGCCGTACCGCCTCGCTCGCCTTGGCATTCCCAACCAGCACGTTCGAGAGCCCCGGCACCTGCGGCTCGTGGAACACCTCGTGCACGCGTGGCTTCCTCATGTCCGCGTCGAGCAGCAGCACCCGCTGCCCCGCCTGCGCCAGCGCCACCGCGAGGTTCGTCGCGATGAGCGTCTTCCCTTCCCCAGGCCCGGTGCTCGTCACGACGACCGAGCGCCCCCCCTCCTCGGCGGAGGAGAACAGCACGTTGGTCCGGATCCCGCGGAACGCCTCCGCAAACGGCGCCGGGACGTCCGCATGGAGCAGTGCGTTCTCCGCCGAGTCCCTGCCCTCGAGCACGGGCACGAGGCCCAGGAACGGCAGGCCCAGGTAGTGCTTGATCTCCTCGGGCGACTTCACCCGGTTGTCGAGGTACTCGAAGAAGAAAGCGAGGCCGATCGCGAAGATGCCGCCGCCGAAGACGGCCAGGATCATGTTCATGAGCTTCTTCGGGCTGATCGGCGACGTGGGGACGGTGGCCGCGTCCACGATCCGGATGTTGGTGGACTTGAGCTCCGCGCTGACCCCCGTCTCCTTGGCCCGCTGCAGCAGGGCGTCGAACATCTGCCGGTTCGTGTTGGCGTCGCGCTGCAGCACGCCGTAGTCGATCCCCTTGCGGCTGAGCGCCATCGCCTCGGTCTTCTGCTGCTCGAGCGCCCCGACCAGGCTGTTCTCCTGCGCGAGCGCCGTTTGTACTCGGTGCGGATCGACTGCACCACCTTCGCAATCTCGCCCTGGATCTTGGCGTCGGTGTCTTGGATCTGCGACTGGAGCCGGATCATTTCCGGGTGCTTCTCGCCGTACTTCTCCGCGAGCGACGCCCGCTGCCGCTGCAGGTCGGCCGCCTGCCCCTTGAGCTGCTGGATGAACGGGCTCGCCAGGATCGCCGGGAAGGTGTCGAGCGCGGCCCGGTCGTGCTCGATGGCCGTCACCTGCTTGTAGAGCGCCTCTTTCTGCAGCCGCTCGGTCTTCGCCTTGGTCACGGCGGCGTTGAGGTCCGCGAGCTTCTGCACGGTGATGTTCTGCTTGTCCTCGAGAGATACCGAGTCGGTCTGCTCGCGGTAGCGCTGCAGCGCCTGCTCGCTGGCCTCCACCTGCTTGCGCTGCTCGGTGAGCTGCTGGCCGAGCCAGTCGGAGGCTTCCCGCGAGGAGAGGAACTTGTACTCGAGCGTCTGCTCGATGTAGTTCCGGGCCATCGCGTTGGCGACCGTCGCCGCAAGCTGCGGGTCGGTGGACGAGTACTTCAGGTCCACGAGCCGGGAGTTGCGGATGGGGCTGACGGTGACGCCTTCGAGGAAGGCGTTGATGATCGGCGTCTGGGCCGGAGTCTCGGGAACGACGGCGAAGGAGGGAGTGCCGGGAGCGGGATCGGCGGGGGCGGCGTTGGCGGGATTCGCAGGGCTGAAGCCCCGCCCTACAACAGAGGGGGCAGCCCCGCGACGGCAGCCGCACGGACGAGCAGCGGGTTCTTCCAGAGATTCGCCGAGTCGAGCGTCCGGCGCGCGAGGCTGCGGCTCTGCAGGATCTTGTACTGGGTCTGGTAGTACTCCTGGGAGTCGTACCCGCCGGTACTGGCTGTCGGTCACCTGCTGGAACGGGACGACCTTTGGGCTCGCGTAGTCGATCTCGATCTGCACGCTCGCCTGGTAGATAGGCGTCTTCGTGAAGGTGTAGACCGTGACCAGCACGACCACGAGAGTGAACGCCGTCAGCGCCACGTACCGCCGCCGGTAGAGCACGCGCACGTAGTCCAGCAGGTGCGCGCTGTCGCCCATCGCCGGCGTCGTCGAGGGATAGGAGGTGACGGGATAGCCTGGCCCGCCTTCGTCGGAACCGGCCTGCGGCGCCTCGCCGTCGGCCTGCGGCGTGCGGTTGGAGTACGAGTCTCTCATCGCCTGCTGCGAGCGCCGCGAGGCATCGGTCGCCGGGCCGGGTGAATCGATGCCGGAGAACTCGGATTTGACGGGTTCGGGTTTGGAAGGGGTCACTAGAAGAACCTCTCTGGAACGACGAGCGTGTCGCCGGGCTGGACCAGGTCGGTCAGCTTCACCTTGATTTCCTTCTTCACGCCCTTGACGACACGCACGATCTTCAGCCGGCCCGTCGAGCCGCGGTCGGTGACGCCGCCCGCGAGCGACAGCGCCTGCATGACGGTCGTCTCCTTCGACTGAAGGGCGTAGGCGCCGGGATTCTTGACCTGCCCGAAGACGTAGATGGTGTCGGCGCGTGGCACGAAGATCGTGTCGCCGTCGCGCAGGGCCACGTTCTTCGCCACGCCGCCGCTCTGCAGATCGTTCAAATCGAAGCGGACGGTCTGCGCGGCGTCGCTCTGCCCCGGCATCATCGGCCCGCTCGCGGCCTTCCCCTCGGGCGCGTGGACGATCACCACCTCGGTGCTCGCCGTCGGCGTCGTCGAACCGGCGCGCGAGAGCGCCTCGATGAGCGACATGTTGCCGGTCAGCGTGTAGGTGCCCGGCACGCGCACCTCGCCGACGACGAACACGCGCTGGCTGCGGTAGGTGTCCACCGCGACGGTGAGCTGCGGGTTCTTGAAATAGCCGTCGGAGAGCCGCGTCCTGATATCCGCCTCGATCGCACGCAGCGTCAGGCCCCCCGCCTGCACGCGGCCGATGAGCGGAAAGTTGAACGAGCCGTCGGCCTCCACGGTGAACTTGCCCGAGAGGTCCGCCTGGTCCCAGACCGTGATTGCGAGGACGTCCTGCGGCCCGACCAGGTAGTCGGGCGGCGGCTCCTGGCTCGCGGCCACGCGCGGAAGAAGCAGGAGGAAGAGGGCGGCCAGGGCTGCGAGCCTGCGGAAGCGGTAGGCGACGAGCCCTCCCCTGCATGTCAGAACCCGTAAGTGACCGAAGTGCCGACGCGCAGTCCGCGGTATTGCTGCAGGTACAGCTCCGAACGGCGCGTATAGTAATCCGCGTTGACGCCGAGCCGCGTCGACGGACCCAGCTTGTAGCCGACGCCGCCGCCGTACGATCGTACGGCGTCGACGCGGCCGGCCACCGTCGATCCTGCCCCGCCGACACCGGACAGGTCGGCCGTCTGATACGCGAGGCGCTGAATCCCCGCCCGCGCCTGGACGCTCCACGGCCCGCCGACGGCCTGCGACACGCTGCCGGTGACGCCGGTCAGCAGGTAGTAAGGCTGCGTCGGATCGTAGGAATACTCGACGTCGCGCTGCACCTGGACGGCAAACCGCGTGATCCCGAGCAGGGTATAGCCGAGATCGATCGACGCCACCGGCCCGGTGTAATCAGGCATGCCGGCCGTCTTCATCGTCAGCCGCCTGAAGCCGACGTGCGCCGACCCGTTGATGAGCGCCGTCGCGGCGAACTCCAGGCCCGGCACGATGCGAAAGCCGTCCGAGTCTCGGATCGGCGAGAAGTCGAACCGTTCCTGCACCACGTCCGCTGCCGTCACGAACGTCGTCAGCGGCGTCAGCGCATAGCGAAACGCCGCGCCTTCGACTGTCGTCGTACGGTTGAGAGCATCCCGGAGGGAGTAGCCGAGGAACGAGGCGTCGTTGTTGTAATCGACGCGCGTCTCGGTCAGCGAGACGCCGAGCGTCGTCCGCTTGGACGCCTGGAAATCCGCGCCGCCCGACACCGCCGTCTCGGTGCGCCTTACCCGCACGTCGATCTCGAAGCCGGGACGGTCGCGCACCGACAGGAACGATCCTTTTACCCAGGGCCGCACGTGCAGCAGCGGGAGTTCGAACAGCGCACTGTCGGTGGTGCCGAGCCCGCGCTGATCGGAGTATTGCGCGAAGTACAAATAGCTCCCCGACACCTGGAAGTTCAGACGCGCCCGGCCCAGGCGCAGCCACACGTCCGCCGCCGGTGTGATGGTGGCGGTGAAGTCGCTCTTGGGGTCCTGGTAGACGTTAAACACATTGGTGTCCACGCCGACGCCGCTGACGCTGAGGGTCGGCGTCACGGCGAACGGGCCGATGTGAAGCCTGGCCGACGCGAGCGGGTCGGGCGCCTGCGCCAGGCCGGACAGCGGCCACAGGGCGAGACAGACGGCCAGCGGCAGCGAGTGGCTTCACGGCGTCGATCTGCCGCCGGAAGGCAGAGCGCCGCAGATCCCGCTTACCATCGGCACGCCACGATTGACTTGGAAATCACGCAGAGGAAGGAACGAGACGGATACGCGGAGGGCGGGCCGAACGGCCCGCCCCCGCAAAACTCTACTGGCTCGCGCTGGTCGTCTTGGTCGCCTCGACGATGCCAACGACCGCGCCGGCACCGACCGCCGCCAGCAGCACGATGCCGCCCGTCGATGTGAAGAAGTGGCCAGTGCCCGTGGCCGCAACCGCCCCGACACCAGCCTTGCCGGCCGCAGCGGTCAGCGCCACGCCGGTCACCGACATCGCGCCGGTGGCGAGGGACACGGGAGCGCTGGTGGCAATCACCGCTCCGTTGGCGTCCACCAGCTCGACAAGGTAGTTGCCGGCCGGGAGATTGCCGAACGAGTAGGTGCCATCGGCGAGCGTTCGCGTCGTCCCGGCCACCTGGCCGGTGCCTGTGTTGCGCAGCCGGACCGTGGCATTGGCGATCGGGTTGCCGCCCGTCGTCTGGGCTGTGCCTGCCACCTGGCCGGTGGTCTGGGGCCCGGCGGCCGCCGACGCGCCGGGTACACCAAGAAGAACCATGGCGCACGCGAGCGACAGAGCAAGAAGTCTCTTCATATGACCTCCACTATCGGCACCAAGCCCTTCCATGTCAAGGGATTGCCCGATCTTGTGTATCAAAGGCGTCACACGACTACGGGGTCCCGTTCCTGTCGCCGTTCGACGCGCCGCCGTTCTGGCCGCGCCAGGCGATTTTGAGCAGGCGCATCTTGCGATAGAGATTGGTGCGCTGGAGGCCGAGGGCGCGGGCGGCATCCGGCACCCGCCCGCGATGCTGGTCGAGGACCGTGGTGATGTAGTCGCGCTCGAACCGGGTTCGCGCATCCCGCAGCGTGCCCGAGGACGAGAGCCTCTGGCCGGCCGCGTCGAGGCTGACCGAGGACAGGACGTGTTCGATCGTAATCGTCGGACCCGGCACCAGTCGCGCCAGGGCGCCGAGCACCGCCTCCATCTCGGGCCCGTTCCCGCGCCACGGCATGGCGGTCAGCAGGCTCAGCGCCGCCGAATCGATCGACTTGGGGCGGATGCCGTGGCTGCGGCACGCCCCGTCGAGCAGGCACGCCGCCAGCAGCGGCAGATCGTCGCGCCGCTCGCGCAGCGGCGGCACGTTCACGCGGCTGGCCGCCAGCCGCCGGACCAGGTCACCGCGGATGTCCCCGTCGGCCACCGTGGCATCCCAGTCCGGCGCGGCCGAGGCGATCGGCCGGATATTGATCGGCGTAGCCCGGCGGCCCTCTCCCACGCTGACCTCGCCGTCGCGAAGCGCGCGCGCCAGCCGGGCCTGCACGCGTTCCGGCGCTTCGGCCAGGTGCGCCAGGTACAGCGTGCCGCCTCGCGCCGCAACGAGGGCGCTGCCGTTTGTCACCCTCTCGATCCGGCGCCGGTCGGCGGCCTCGCCGTGCGTCGGATCGATGGCGCCGAAGAGGGCGGACTCGAGCTCGTCGCCGGACCCGTCCGAGCAGTTCACGCGAACAAACGGCGCGTCGGCCCCGACACCGCGGTTGTGAATCTCGCGGGCGAGCATCGCGCGCCCCGACCCGCTCTCACCGCACATCAGCACGCCCGCCCGGCTCGCCGCCGCGCGCTCGACCGCCTCGAGCGCCCGGCGCATCGCCACCGACCGCGCCACGATCGCCGTGCCGTGCTGGACGGCCGAGGCGTCGCGGAGGGAGCCCTCTTCCGGCACCGCGCCGAGCAGCAGCGACACCATGCGCGGGTTGAGCGGCCGGTGCAGGACGGCGGGAATGCCGGAACGCTCGACCTCGGCCAGCCCGCCGGGGCGCGCCGGATCAGTGACGGCCAGCACGAAGGTCGCGGGGCGCGCGCGCTTGATCTCGGCGACGATCGACGAAGCGCGAGCGTCGCCGAAGTCGGCGATCACGACGCCCGGCTGCCGGGCCAGCGCGGCCAGTGCCGACCGGGCATCGTCCATCCATCGGGGCGACAGCCCGACCGCTCCGAGCATTGCCTCGGTCCTGAGGCGCTCGGCGGGCGGACAGCAGAGATAGAGGAGGGAGTTGGGCAACGGTTACTTGAGCTTCTCGGTAATGACTCTTCCGTCCGGGTAATAGGTGAGCTTGCGGTCGGGAGTGCCGCGGTGCGTCGTGTCGAAGGCCACCGATTCGAGCGCGTTGTTCTTATAGGTCTCCCACTTGTCCGGCCGGCCGGCGCCGCGCGTGTCTTCCTCCGCGCGAACCAGGACACCGTGCTCGTAGAACTCGGTCCGGGTCACCTTGCCGTCGCGGGCGGTGGAAATCTCGAGGCGCCCGATGCTGCCGTCCGGGGCGGCATAGGCCCACTCATCGACGATGCCGTCGTTCCGGCGTGACAGCCCGACTTTCTCGAGCCTCTGATCGGGTCCGTAATATTCCCAGCGATCCACCTTGCCGTCGCCGTCGGTGTCGATCTCGGTGCGCAACAGGCGTGTACCATCCATGTAACACCAAGTATCAATTTTGCCACTCTTCCTGGTGTCGTAGTCGAGCCGCTCGAGGCGCCCGGTCTGTTTGTTGTAGAGCTTGTGAACCGGCTGGGGTCCGGCGGCCTGGCTCGCACCGGGACGGCAGGCCGCCAGGGTGAGCAGGCAACACGCGGCTGCGCACGCGAGAGCCAATTTGTGCATAGCTTCGCCCCGTCACTTACAGGCGCGGCCTTTCGGCGAACCTGGAGCGACCGCGGATGAGCCTGAGGACGTAGTCGGACGACGACGTCGAGAAGCGCGAGACCTAGATTGACGAGTTCGATCGGATTACATTCTGCCGAGTTGGACACGTGTGTCAATGAGAAAGTTGGATGTGTCGCATTTTATACGCAATCACGGGGTGGCGCCCCGGCAGGCGGGTGCAAACACGCGTGCAGGGACGCGTGCAGGGACGCTCTTGACGCTGCCGGCCCGCCGGGATAGTGTCGTCTCAGTCATGCCCAAGCTCTTCGCCGCAGTCCTCGTCGTCATGGCGCTGTCGGCCGCGCCGGCCCTCGCGCAGTCGAAGCAGATCACCGAGTGCGAAGCCGGAGATCAGTCGGCGTGCGCGGCCCTGGCCCGGACGCCGACCGCATCGATGGAGATCCGCCTGGCGGCCGTGCGTCGGCTGACCGACCAGCGGATCCTGACCGAGCTGGCGAGGACGAGCCCTGTCGGCGACATCCGCGTCGCCGCGATCCACGGCCTGATCGACCAGGACACGCTGACAGGCATCGCCCGCCACGCGAAGAGCGCCGTCGATCGGGGGCACGCGGCAGAGCGGCTGAATGACGAGGCGACGCTGGCCGACATCGCGCGCACCGACCCGTCCAAGTGGGTGCGCCAGCGCGCCGCCTCCTACCTGACCGACGACACGCAGATTGCCAAACTGGTCGCCGAGAACCGCAGGGAGCTGCTGCCCTCGCTGGTGGCGGGCGGCGGCATCCGGCACGTGACGATGGACGGCAAGGAGCTCAAGGAGTCGCTGCTCGGCGTCACGTCGATCCCGCCCGGACGCCACACGATCGGCGCCGACTTCGTCATCAAGGACAACGTCGTGTGGGAGGACGGCACCGTGCGATCGACGACGCTCGACGCGCGGCTCGGGTGCACCTACGTCCTCGAGGCCGACATCGGCATCGTCACGTGGGAGTACCTCTCGCCGCAGACGCGCCGCGGCCGCGGCACGTGGAAGCTGGTGGTTCACGAGGCGGTGTCGCCGGGGCCGAATCTGCTGCCGCAGTTGTTGCGCTGATCGTCCGGCGGGGCTGAAGCCCCGCCCGACCCGTTCTACGTGCGTCCCTCCCGCACCCCGTATCGCGCCAGCCACACGTGCATCTCGTCGAGCACGCGGTCGTTCTCCTCGAGCGAGAACCCGTCCACGCTCTCGGTCCGCCGGCACGTCGTGCCGTCCACCGCGCCGAGCGCCACGGCCTGCACCGTCAGGTCGCGCGCGTCGCGGACGCTCGGCAGCAGGTTCTCGCCGCGCAGCCGCGACATCGCCGCGATGATGCCCCACGCGCCCCAGTTCGACACGCTTGAGATCACCAGCCGCGTGGTCGTCGTCGCGCACGGCCGGCCGACCATCGGCATCGCCATGGGGATCGCCGCCGCCAGGTTGCCCATGCCGATTTCGTTGCCGCCGTCGCCGATGCCGATGCTCGCCTCGTGGACCCGGAACAGGTAGTCGATCTTCGCGTGATAGCTCGAGACGTCGATCCCGCGCATGTTGCGGTAGACGCCTTCGTCGGTGAGGCCGCACCGCTCGACGGCGATCGTCAGCGTCGGCGCGAGCGAGCGCACCAGGTCGCCCGCGTGCAGCCAGCTCTCCTCGTGGTCCGCGAACGGAAACTCGATCACCTGCTCGCGCGGCCCCAGCAGGCCGCCGAGCAGCGGCGCCGTGTAGGCGTCGGTGAGGTAGATCACGCGGGAGCCGAGCGCGCCGAGCACGCGCCCGAGAGCGATGGCGCCCGGCGGTCCGTCCGTTTCGGGGGCGGCGCCGGCGGGAATGTAGAAGCCGGTCGCGACGATCACGGTCCCGAGGTGATCGAGGATGAACGTGGCGGCGCGCTCGCAGAAGTCCGGCGCGAGATAGGGCCTCAGGGCCGAGATGCCCCGGTGGTCACGCGAGAGGACGATGTTTTCGATCGGCATGGACAATGGCACGGCGTAAGGCGTAGGGCGTAAGCGTAAGGCGTTTACATCACCGCAAACTCCGCGTCCCTCCGGTCGGTGATGAACATGTGCCCGGGCGCGTGCGTCAGCATCAGCCGCGGCCTGGACGCCGTCGCCACCGCCTGCGGCGTCACGCCGCACGCCCAGAACACGGGCACCTCGCCGGGCCTGATCTCCACCGCGTCGCCGAGGTCGGGCCGCGTGATGTCGCGGATGCCGATCGCCGCCGGGTCGCCGATGTGGAGCGGCGCGCCGTGGACTGCCGGGAACCGCGACGTCACCTGCACCGCGCGCACCACCTGCCCGGCCGGGATCGGCCGCATCGAGACGACGGTCGGCCCGTGGAACGCCCCGGCCGGAACCGTCGGCAGCGAGGTGATGTACATCGGCACGTTCGTGCCCTGCTCGACGTGGCGCACCGGCAGACCGGCCTCGACGAGCGCCGACTCGAAGGTGAAGCTGCAGCCGATGAGAAACGACACGAGGTCGTTGGTCCAGAGCGGCGTCAGGTCGGTCGGCTCGTCGACGAGCACGCCGTCGCGGTAGACGCGGTAGCGCGGCACGTCGGTCCGCAAATCGGCGCCAGGCGCCATCGCGCGCGGCTCCACGGACCCGGCCTCGACGACCTCGAGCAGCGGGCACGGCTTCGGGTTGCGCTGGGTGAAGAGCAGGAAGTCGAACGCCAGCTCTCGCGGCAGGACGACGAGGTTGGCCTGCACGAAGCCGGGAGCCATCCCGGCCGTCGGGCGCACGAGTTCGCCGCGGCGGAACCTGGCACGAAGCTCGGCTGGCGTCATGGGATGTCCTCGCGCAGGGCTGAAGCCCTGCGCTATCTGGTGATCCTCACAAGATCGTACGTAGGGCGGGGCTCTAGCCCCGCCGGCCTGCGGCAGAGAGAGGTAGACTATTGCGGCACGGGAGACTGGGTCAAGGAGTGTCGATGCAGCGTCGGGCGATGTGGGGTCTGGCGGCCGCCGTGGCGTGCGCCGCGTGGTGGGCCGGAACGGCCGCGGTGAAGCTGTCCGCGCAGCAGCCGGACCTGCGTCCCCTGGCCATCGACGTGTCGGTGGTCGATTCGGAGGGCCGGCCCGTCACCGACCTCGGCGCCGCTCAGTTCACGGTCACAATGGACGGCATACCGCGCGCCGTCCGGGCCGCGCGATTCGTCTACCGGGGGCCGGGCGCCGAAGCCGCCGCCCGCGGCGCTGCGCACGCTGCCGATCCGGCTGCCCCGCCGCTGTTCGAACCCCGCCGCACGATTCTCGTCGTCGTCGACGAGACGAGCTTTCCGCGAGGCGCGGAGAAGACCGTGGTCGCGGCCGCGGATCGGCTGCTCGACAGGTTCGGTTCGGGCGACCACGTCGCGCTCGTCACCATCCCGCTGCCCGCCGACTTGCTCGCTCTCGGCTTCGGCGGCGACCGGTCCTCCATCCGCGACACGCTCGCCAGCATCGTGGGGCGCGGGGCCGCGGCCGACCTTCTGGCCGATGCCAACGACCTGCGCCTCGATGTGCCCACGGCCTCCACCTCCTCGTCGGCAGCCTCGTCCGCCGCTGGCGCCGAGACCGGAATCGCCACCAAGAGGGTCGAGGATTCGCGCCAGGAAGCCGCGCCCGCCAAGGGGCAGGCCGCCGGACCGGACGAGCGGGTCGATCACCCGCTCGATGTCGCGACGCACCTGCTCGCCGGGCTGGCCGTGGTTCCCGGCCCGAAGACGGTCGTCCTGATCACGGCCGGCCTGGCCGACACCGAAGGACAGGACGCGAGAGCCGTGAGGGCGCGACTGCAGGCCGCCGAGACGGCCGCCGTGACGTCGCGATCGGCGCTCTACGTGCTCGGCCTGCCGTCGCTCGGCCGCTCGGAGGGCTGGAGCGATCTCGAGCAGTTGAGCGCCGCGACAGGCGGATCGCTCGTCCGCGCCGGTCGCAACGTCGACCAGGCGCTCGATCGGATCGGCCTGGCGCTGTTGGGACTCTACTCCCTCGAACTGGATCCGGCCGCGACCGACAGCGACGGGAAGCCGCATGCCATCAAGGTGAGCGTCGCTCGACCGTCGGTCACCGTGCGCGCGGCCCGGCGCCTGGCGTTGCGCAGCGATCCGCCGTTCTTCGCCGTCGCGGCCCTGCGTGCACCGACCACCGGCGCGAGCGATCTGCCGGGCGCGCCCGCCCCCTCGCCGGCGCACGAGGCTAGCCCGGCGCGGCACAACGCGCCCGAACCCGATGCCGAGGTCGACACGGTCCTGGCGCGCGCCGCCGAGTACATCGGCGGCTACTTCCAGGAGTTCAGGAAAGTGGTGGCCGAGGAGGACTACATCCAGAGGGTCCCGTCCCAGGCGCCCGGCGGGACGCGCCGGATGAAGTCCGACTTCCTGCTCGTCACCACGGCCGATGGAAGCACCTGGGTCCCGTTCCGCGACGTGTTCGAGGTGGACGGCCACGCGATCCGCGACCGCGACGACCGCCTGCGCAAGCTGTTCCTGGAGTCGCCGCCAGGCACGGCGTTCGAGGCGATGGCGCGCGTGCAGGACGAGGGGGCCCGCTACAACCTCGTGGCGCTCGGCAAGACCGACATCAACGTGCCGACCTTCGCCCTGACGGTTCTGCTCGAGCGGAACATCCGCGCCTTCTCCTTCAGGCGCGGGCGCGAGGAAACGGTGGACGGCCTGCGCCTGCTGCGCATCGACTTCGAGGAGACGGCGCGGCCGACGCTCGTCAGGGGCGCCGACGGCGGCGACGTCCCATCGTCCGGCTCGCTCTGGATCGATCCGCTCACCGGGCGCGTCGTGAAGACATTCCTCCGGGCCGTGCGCTACGGCGCAACGACGGCGCTGGCGGGACTCACGCTCGAGGCGACGGTGGTCTACCGCCGAAGCGACTCGCTCGGCTTGTGGGTGCCGGCGGAGATGCGCGAGACGTACCGGCTGCGCGGCAGCACGGTGGAAGGACTCGCGACCTACTCGAAGTTCCGCAGTTTCCAGGTGAGGACCGAGCAGGAGATCAAGGTCCGTTAGTGGAGGTTCCATGCGCCGCGGGATGCAAGCGCTCGTTGTTCTGCTGTTGATGCTCACGGCCGGCCCGGCCGCCCGCGAACGGCCCGGCGACCCACTCACCCTCTCCCCGCGCAACGCGAACTACCGCATCGAGGCGCGCCTCGACTCGCGCCGGCGGATCGTCACGGGCCGCGAGTGGCTCACCTGGCGCAACATCACCAATGCGCCGACATCCGAGCTTCGCTATCACCTCTACTACAACGCGTTCAAGAACTCGCGCTCCACGTGGCTGCGCGAGCGCGCGCTCGCCGGCCGGCTGTCACGGCCGCTTGCGTCGCTCGACGAACGAGACTGGGGATGGACCGACGTCACGGTGATCACGACAACCGCCGCGGACGGCCGGCAGATCGACCTGATGCCGGGTCGCCGCTTCGTCGCGCCCGACGACGGGAACGCAGAGGACCAGACCGTAATGGCGGTGCCGCTGCCTCGGGCGGTGGCTCCGGGCGACACGGTCACCGTCTATCTGGAATGGACCGCGCAGGTGCCGCGCACCTTTTCACGCACGGGCGCCATCGGCGACTTCTTCTTCCTGGGCCAGTGGTTCCCGAAAGTCGGCGTCCTCCAGGACGGCGGCTGGAACTGCCATCAGTTCCACGCGAGCACCGAGTTCTTCTCCGATTACGGCATCTACGACGTGAAGCTGACGGTCCCGAAAGGATGGGTCGTTGGCGCCACCGGCGTCGAGCGCGAGGTCACGGGCAACCCCGACGCCACGACGACCCACCGCTTCTACCAGGAGGACGTGCACGACTTCGCCTGGACCACCAGCCCGCACTTCATCGTCCGGACGGCGAGGTTCGAGCAGGCCGGCCTGCCGCCGGTCGAGATGCGGCTGCTGCTGCAGCCGGAGCACGCCGGTCAGGCCGAGCGCCATTTCGCGGCAACCCGCGCGGCGCTGCGCTACTACGGGCAGTGGTACGGCCCGTATCCCTATCCGCACATCACGATCGTCGATCCGGCCTGGCAGAGCGACGCCGACGGGATGGAGTACCCGACGCTGTTCACCGCCGGCACCAACTGGCTGGCGCCGGCCGGGGTCGCGAGCCCCGAAGGGGTCACCGTCCACGAGTGCGGCCACCAGTTCTGGTACGCGCTGGTCGGCAACAACGAGTTCGAGGACGCCTGGATGGACGAGGGGATCAACACCTTCTCCACCGGCCGGACGATCGCGCAGGCGTTCACGCCGAACTACGCGTCGGTGCGCGTGCTGGGGGGGTTCGTGCCGATCGTGCTCGGCGACATCCCGATCGCGCGCGACGTGGACGAGAACGGCCTGACCGACTACCGCGACGGCGCAAAGCTCGACATGCAGTCCACGCCGTCGTGGCGCTACTGGCCGGCCGCCGGCGGCGCCCTCTCCTACAGCAAGACGGCGCTCTGGCTGAACACGCTCGAGCGGTACCTCGGGTGGCCGGTGCTACAGCGGGTCATGTCGACCTACTTCGAGCGCTACCGCTTCCGCCATCCGACACCGCAGGATTTCTTCGACGTCGTCAACGAGGTGTCGGGGCGGGACATGACGTGGTTCTTCGACCAGGTCTACCGCAGCTCCAACGTGTTCGACTACGCGCTGGCCGACCTGCGCAGCGAGCCTGTCGGTGACAGGGGCTTCTTCGACGTGCGCGGCAAGTCCGCCTACGACGCCGAGCGCGCGACGCCCGGTCGATTTAGAACGACGGTCGTGGTGCGCAGGCTGGGCGAGGCCCTGTTCCCCGTGGACGTGCTGGTGAAGTTCGAGAACGGCGAGCGGGTGCGCGAGCGCTGGGACGGGCGCGACCGCTGGAAGATGTTCACCTACGAGCGCGGGTCCCGCGCGGTGTCGGCGCAGGTGGACCCGGACCGCGTGCTGCTGCTCGACGTGGACTACACCAACAACAGCCGGACGCTCGAGCCACAGGGCGGGGCGGCCGCGACCAAGTGGATGTGGAAGTGGATCGCCTGGCTGCAGGACGCGCTGCTGACCGCGTCGTTTTTCGCCTGAGGGCGCACGGAGCCGTATGGTGCTGAACGCTGTCCGCGACGGGATCGAGCGCGTCAGGCGCGCGCCGATGGTGCTGCTGGGCGTGCTCGCGCTGACCTTCCTTCTGGCGCTGCCGCTCGGCCTGGTGTTGCGCGGGATGATCGCGGAGAGCCTGGGCGCCAGCCTGGCGGCGAACACAGCCGCGAGCGGCGTCAACTCGGAATGGTGGGACCTCTTCCTGTCGCATGCCTCGGGGCTCGGGCAGACGTTCACGCCCCGGATCCTCGGCGTCGCCGGCGTGGCGTCCAACCTCGGCGGGGTACTCGACGCCGAGCCGCAGGCGATGGTCATCATGGCCGTCGCGGGCGCCTACCTGCTGCTCTGGACGTTCCTCTACGGCGGCATCCTCGACCGCTATGCGCGGAACCGCCCCACGGGGGCAGCGGCGTTCTTCTCCGCCTGCGGCGTCTACTTCTTCAGCTTCCTGCGCCTGGCGGTGTTCGCCGCGCTCGGCTACCTGTTTCTCTTCCGCGTGGTGCACGGCTGGCTGTTCGACGTCCTGTACCGGTGGGCCACGCACGACTGGACCGTCGAGCGCACGGCGTTCTTCCTGCGCGTCGCGCTCTACGTCGTCTTTGGCGGCGCCCTGCTCGCCTTCAACCTCTGGCTCGATTACGCCAAGGTCCGGGCGGTGGTCGAGGACCGGCGCAGCATGATCGGCGCGCTCATCGCGGCTTTCCGGTTCATCAGGCGGCATCCGGGCCGGACCGTCGGGCTCTATCTTGTCGATGGCCTGCTCTTCGTGATCGTCGTGGGGATCTACATGGCGGTCGTGCCTGGGGCGGGCTCGACGGGATGGTCGATGTGGCTCGGGGTGGCACTGAGCGAGGCGTACCTGCTGGCGCGGTTGTGGGTGAAGATGGTGTTCGCGGCGTCGGAAATCGTGCTGTTCCAGAGACTCCGGACTCCGACACCGTAATCGGGACTGGCACGCGTCAGTTCCGATCCCTCAACGAAGCACCCGATAGTACTTCGCGATCCCCCAGGACAGGAGCCGCGACGGCAGCAGGCGCTTGAGGATGAGCGCCAGCTTCTCGGACACCGGGCCGACCGCGTAGCGCACGCCTGGCGAGCGCATCGTGATGAGGCGGTGGACCAGCCGCGCGACCGCCTCCGGCGTGGTGCCGTGCGTCTCGTCGTGCTCCATCACGGCGAGGGCCCTCGCCTGGCGCTCTTCGTAGGGCGACCTTTCCGTACGTAGGCCGTCCCCCTTAGGGGCGGCGCGTCGGGCCGACGCTGCGTCGGCGGGGCTAAAGCCCCGCCCTACATCCGGTCCTTCTCCCCGCCCTACATCCGGTCCTGTCATCCGCCGCGCGACGGTGAACCCGGTCCGAAAATCACCCGGCTCGATGAGCACCACCGCGATGCCGAACGGCGCCACCTCCATCCGCAGCGCCTCGGTGAACCCCTCGATGGCGAACTTGCTGGCGCTGTAGAAGGCCTGGAACGGGATCCCGATCTGGCCGGCAATCGAGCTGACGTTGAGAATGCGGCCGCTCCCCTGCTGCCGCATGACGGGCAGGACAGCCCGGCAGACGCGGACGGTCCCGAAGAAGTTGGTCTCGAACTGCTCCCGCGCCTCATCCATCGTCGTCAACTCGGCGGCGCCCGCGATGCCGAAACCGGCATTGTTGACCACGGCGTCGATCCGCCCTTCGCAGGCGAGGACGAGACCGATGGCCGCGTCGACCGATTCGCCCGACGTCACGTCGAGCGGGATCATCCGCAGGAGCGGCGCGAAATCTGGCGTCGCCCGTTCGGCGAGCACGCGCGAGGCGTGTCGGCTGGTGCCGTAGACGCGGCAGCCGCGAGCGACCAGGAACTCGGCGCACGCCTTGCCGATGCCCGACGAGGCGCCGGTGACGAGGACGACGGGCGGGCGCGCGGAGGTGGCGCTGGGCATGGGTGGCCTGCGGGCCTCAGGCGATCATCGACCGCACGGCATCCACGACGTGTCGGGCCGAGATGCCAAAGCGGTCCAGCAGTTCCTCGGGCTTGCCGCTGCGCGGGATGTCGCGCACGGCCAGGATCCGAACCGTGGCCACGCCGGTCGTGGCCGCGGCCACCGCCTCGCCGATCCCGCCGCCGGCGTAGTGGTCCTCGACGGTGACGATCCGCCCTCCGGTCTCGACGGCCGCCTGCTTCAGCGTCGCCTCGTCGATGGGCTGGACCGAGTAGAGATCGATCACACGGATGGCCACGCCCGACTTCTGCAGCTCCTTGTAGGCCTTCAGCGCCTCGAAGAGGGTCACGCCGGCGCCCACCACCGTCGCCACGTCATGGTCGCTCGAGCAGAGAACCTTGCACCCGCCGACCGGGAACTGCTCGTCGGGGCCGTAGATCACCATCGTCTTCGGGCGCGACGTCCGAATATAGGCCGGCCCCGCATGGTACGCCGCTTCGACGACCAGCCGCTCGGTGCTGACGGCGTCGGACGGGTAGAGCACCGCGATGTCCGGCTCGGCGCGCATCATGGCGAGGTCCTCGAGCGCCATCTGCGAGGGGCCGTCCTCGCCGATCGACACCCCCGCGTGCGACCCGGCCAGCTTGATGTTGAGCCGGCTGATGGCGGCCATGCGGATGAAGTCGTAGGCGCGCGTGAGGAAGCAGGCGAACGTGGACGGGAACGCGATCGCGCCGCGGCTGGCCAGGCCCATCGCCGTGCCCACCATCACCTGCTCGGCGATGAAGTTCTGGTAGAACCGGCCCGGAAAGACCTTCGCGAACTTCTCGCTGAACGTCGAATTCATCACGTCGGCATCGAGGACGACCACCCGCGGGTCCACCTCGCCGAGTTTGACGAGCGCAGCGCCGTAGGCCTCGCGCGTGGCCACCGACTCGCCGATCTTGTAGGCCGGCGCCGACATCTCGGCGCGGCCGTGGGGCTCGAGCGCGCTCGTGTGTGGCGGCGGCTGCACGGCGGGCACGGCCGGCTGACTCCCGTCGGCGCCCACGACGAACTGCGCCTGGAGTTCCGCGATCGCGCGCTCGGCTTCGTCCTTCTTCAGCGGCCGCCCGTGCCACCCGTTGAGCCCCTCGACAAACGACACGCCCTTGCCCTTGATTGTCCGCGCCAGGATCATCGTGGGCCGGTCGGTCGTCTGCCGGGCGCGCTCGAAGGCGTCGAGCAGCGCGGCCAGGTCGTGGCCGTCGACGACGATCGCGTTCCAGCCAAACGCGGTCCAGCGGCGGGCGTAGGCGTCCATGTCGTGGCCGAAGGCGGTGGCCTGGCTCTGGCCGAGCGCGTTGACGTCGGTGATCCCGCACAGGTTCGACAGCTCGTGGTGCTCGGCGACGTTGGCCGCCTCCCACACCGAGCCCTCGGCGGTCTCGCCGTCACCGAGCAGCACGTAGGTGCGGTACGACGATCCGATCCGGTGCGCGTTGAGCGCGATGCCGACGCCCGCCGCCAGCCCCTGTCCGAGCGATCCGGTGGCGACGTCGACAAACGGCAGGCGCGGCGTCGGATGCCCCTCGAAGTCCGACCCGATCTGCCTGAGCGTCATCAGCGCGCTGCGGTCGAACGCACCGGCCTCGGCCCACGCGGCGTAGAGCAGCGGGGCCGCATGCCCCTTGGACAGCACGAACCGGTCGTTGTCGGGATCCTCGGGCCGCTTCGGGTCGAACCGCATCTCCGCGAAGAACAGCGCCGCCACGATCTCGGCGGCCGAGCAGCAGGTCGACGGGTGGCCGCTGCCGGCGGCCGTCGTCGCGCGGATCGATTCGATCCGCAGACGGGTGGCCACGTTGTGCAGGGCGGACGTCAGGGCGGTGTCAGCAGGCACTCGGAACCTCCAGGTGGCGCAGGCGCGCGGACCGCTTTGGCCGGGCCTCCTATTATAATGGGAGCCGTCATGGCCCACACGATCACGCTCATTCCCGGGGACGGCATCGGCCCCGAGGTCACGCGCGCCGTCCTGCGCATCATCGACGCGGCCGGCGTCCGCGTCGACTGGGAGACCGAGGACGCGGGCCAGGCCGCGGTGGATCGCTGCGGCGAGCCCCTGCCGGCGAGCCTGATCGCGTCGATCCGCCGCAACAAGGTCGCGCTCAAGGGCCCGTTGACCACGCCCATCGGCCAGGGGTTCACGAGCGTCAACGTGGGCCTGCGCAAGACGCTCGACCTGTTCGCCAACCTGCGGCCGGTCGTCAACCTGCCCGGCGTGCCGGCGCGCTTCGGCAGCCTCGACCTCATCCTGGTCCGCGAGAACACCGAGGACCTCTACTCCGGCCTCGAGCACGAGGTGGTGTCCGGCGTGATGGTCAGCATGAAGGTGATCACGAGGGTCGCCTCGACGAGGATCGCGCGCTTCGCCTTCGAGTACGCGCGGCGCAACGGCCGCCGCCGCGTCACCGGCGTGCACAAGGCGAACATCATGAAGATGGGCGACGGCCTCTTCATCGCCTGCGCGCGCGAGGTGGCGGCGGAGTATCCCGAGATCACCTACGACGAGCGGATTGTGGATGCCGCGTGCATGCACCTGGTCCTGCGCCCCGAGACGTTCGACGTCCTGCTGATGCCGAACCTCTACGGCGACATCGTCTCCGACCTGTGCGCCGGGCTGGTCGGCGGCCTCGGCGTCGTCGGCAGCGCGAACCTCGGCGCGGACATGGCGGTGTTCGAGGCGGTGCACGGCACCGCTCCCGACATCGCCGGCCAGGATCTCGCCAACCCCACGGCGCTGCTGCTGTCGGCGCTGATGATGCTCGGTCATCTTGGCGAGGCGGACGCGGCCGCGCGCATCAGGGCCGCGCTGGCGGCGGTGCTGGCCCAGCCGGCCGGGCGGACGAAGGACCTGGGCGGCACGGCGACGACGACCTCGTTCGCCGAGGCCATTTGCGCGCGGCTCTAGGGGATTTATGGGCGACGACATCTCACGGGCCGTGCTCTCGCGCGACGAGGTCGTGCGCTACCTGCAGGGCGCTCACGGCGAACATGCCGACGAGGCCCGCGAGCGGGTCTACGCCTACCTCGAGGAACTGCGGACGACGCAGCGCTACATCCTCTACCGGGCGCTCAAGCACCCGCTCTACCCGATCCTGCGGAAGATCGACCGGCACGTCGAGCACGTCGAGCGCGCGGCCGCCGCGACGGCCGCCGGGCGGGTGATCTACGCGTCGGACCACAAGAGCCACACCGACTACCTCCTCGAGCCGCTGGCGCTCGACGATCACGGCGTGCGGCCGCCGATCATCGCGGCCGGCATCAACCTGTTCGGCGGGCCGCTCGGCCTGCTGCACCGCCACGTCACCGGCGCGATCCCGATCCGGCGCAACACGAAGGACCCCGCGTACCTGATCACGCTCAAGGCCTATGTCGGGGAACTGCTCCGGTCGCACGACCTGCTCTTCTACATCGAAGGCGGGCGCAGCTACAGCGGGGAGCTGAAGACGCCGAAGACCGGCCTGATCCACGCGTCGATGCAGGCGGGCATGGACGACCTGGTCATCCTGCCGATGGCCATCTCCTACGATCTCGTGCTCGAGGACCGGATCCTCGCCAGGCAGGGGGTGAAGCGGAGCCAGCGGCCGTTCACGCGCGAGCTGGCCGAGATGCTGCGCGACGCGGTCGGCTACCGGTCGCGGTCGTTCACGACGTTCGGCACGCCAATCCGCACGGCCGAGTACAACGCCGCGTCGCGGCGCGACGTGCTCGACCTCGCGCACCGGACGCGCGAGGCGATAGGCCTCCTCTACAAGGTGACGCCGACGGCGCTCGTGGCGTCGGCCATGCGGCCCTCGATCGAACGGCGGGATCTCGAGGCGCGGATCGACGCCCTGCTGGACCGGCTGCGCGAGCGCGGGGCGAACCTCGCGGTCGAGAGCGGGCGTGAGGCGGTGGCCGCCGCCCTGCGGCCGCTCGAGAAGCGCGGGATCATCGTCGCCGAGAGCGGCCGGGTCCGGGTTCGCAGTCGGACGCTGCTGCGCTACTACGCCCGAACGATCGGGCACCTGCTCACTCCGCCGAAGATCCGGACAGCGGCCGAGTAATCGGAACTGACGATTGTCAATCTCGCGCTATCCGAGGATTGATTTCGCCAGCGCCAGCGCCTCCTCCACGGAGTTGATCTCGCCGTCCAGCTGGCGCTCGTAAACCTGCTTCAAGATCGCGCCGATCTGGGGCCCAGGTGTGAGGCCCAGCGCCAGCAGGTGGCGGCCGAGGAGCAGCGGCTTTGGCGCCTCGTGCTCGACGCCGAGGGCCCGCGCCCGCTCGACGAACCACGTCATCGCGCTGCAGTCGAACGATCCCGCGCGGCCCACGCAGTCGGCCTCGGCCAGCCGCGCGAGCAGCTCCAGGTCCACCTTCTGTGCCAGCCTGCGGAACGCTCCGTCGCCCACCTGGTCGCGCACCTTGTACCAGGCGCCGGGCTTGAGGTGGTGCGCCGTCAGCCCGAACACCTGCGTGCGAACGTCCACCCCGTCGATGGCGTGCACGTTGAGCCGGTCGAGCAGCGCGCGGGCAGGCTCGACACCCGCCTCCTCGTGGTTGTACGAGCGGATCCGCCCGTCGAAGAAGGCCGTCGTCACCGGCTTGCCGAAATCGTGGCAGACCGCGCCCAGCATCACCGCGATCTTCGCCCACCGCGGAAGGCCGTCGATGCGCGCGCGCGCGTGGTCGATGACCATCAGCGTATGCACCCACACGTCGCCCTCGGGATGCCAGTCCGGCTCCTGCTCGCAGCCGATGAGCGCCGCCATCTCGGGCAGCAGCGACGTCACGACTCCTGCCTCGCGGGCGAACTGGAAACCCAGCGACGGGCGGGCGGGCAGCAGGAGCAGCTTCTCGAACTCGCCCCAGATCCGCTCCGGGGGAAGATCGTCGAGCGCGATTGTCCGGCAGACCGCCATCGTGCCCGGATCGACGGTCAACTCGAAGCGGGCCGCGAGCTGCATCGCGCGAAGCACGCGCAGGCTGTCGTCGGCGAAGGTGGCGGGGTCCACGAGGCGAAGCCGCCGCGCGTCAAGATCCGCGCGGCCGCCGCAGGGGTCGAGATACGCTCCGGTCAGCGGATCGAACGAGATCGCGTTGATCGTGAAGTCGCGGCGGCGCGCCGCGTCATCCACCGACATGGCGGGGTCGCCTTCGACGACGAACCCGCGGTGGCCCCGTCCGACCTTGGACTCGCGGCGGGGCAGAGACACGTCGATGGGGCCGAGCTTGTAGACGGTGAAGCTCTCACCGATTGTCTCGACCCGCCCGAAGCGCTCGAGCAGCGCCCGCAGGTCCGCCGCCGGGATGCCAAAGACCTCGAGATCGATGTCCTTCGAGCTCAGGCCGAGCAGCCGGTCGCGTACCCAGCCGCCGACGATGAGCGCGCGGCCTCCGGCGTCACGGACGGCGGTCGCGATCTCGCGGGCGCGGTCGAAGTCGGCCTCGGGGGTGGACATCGGGGGGATGGTAACACCGGCGAGCAGTCTCGCCAGATCCGTACTTCGCAAGATCGCACGATCGCTAGATTGCAAGATCGTCGCCGAGGTATTCCATGAAGGCCCGCGGCTCCACGTTCCCGCCGCTGATGACCGCCACCACCGGGCCGCGCCCCTCGAGGCGTCCGGCGGCCGCGTCGGCCAGCACGGCCGCCACGGTGATCGCGCCGCTCGGCTCGGCCACGAGCTTCGCCTCGCGGAAGATCCACCGCAGCGCGGCCACGATTGCCCGGTCGTCGATCGTCACGATCCGGTCGACGAATGCCCGCACGTGACGAAAGGTGACGTCGCCGGGCCGCACGGCCAGCAGCCCGTCGGCGATCCCCGGCGTCATCGGGATGGTCACCGGCTCCCCGGCGGCGAGCGACGCCGTCATCCGCGCGGTGCCGACCGGCTCGACCCCCACCACCTGCACCAACGGCCGACTGCGCTTGATCGCGGTGGCGATGCCCGAGATGAGGCCGCCGCCGCCGATCGGCACGTACACGGTGGCCACGTCGGGCACTGCTCGAGGATCTCGAGGCCGGCGGTGCCCTGCCCCGCCACCGTGTGCGGGTGGTCGAACGGCGGCACGATCGTCATCCCGCGACGCGCCGCTTCCGCCTCGCCTCTCGCCTTCCGCTCGAGCGTGGTCGTCCCCTCGAAGAGCACCTCGGCGCCCAGCGCCCGCGCTCCCTCCACCTTCACGGCCGGCGCGGTCGTCGGCATCACGATGACCGCCGGGAC
>CAVSGZ010000001.1:0-51054 GCA_963727765.1 uncultured Acidobacteriota bacterium | reverse complement strand
CAGACGCTCTATCCAGCTGAGCTAAGGGCGCGCGCCGGAGGTCACCGCCCCGCGGAGTCGCGCGGGACGGTCAGGAACCATTCATATTAGCATACGACTGACGGCTTGTGGCCGGCCCCGTCCGCCTTCGCCCGGCTACGGCGGACCCGCCGTAGCGCTACGCGCGGAGGCGGGCTCTACTTGAGCGTGAACGACATCTCCACAGGGACGACGACCGGCAGCAGCTTGCCGTCCTTCGTGCCCGGCTTGAAGCGCCACTGCCTCGCCGCCTTCACCGCCTGGTCGTCGAGCCCGTAGAGCTTGTCGAGCGAGGTGGCGACCCGCACCTCACCCACCGTGCCATTCGCCAGGACGACGCACTCCAGTTCGACAGTCCCTTCGACCCCGGCCGCCCTCGCGCCCTCCGTGTAGACTGGCTTGACGTCGCGGACGAGCTTCGGCGCGACGACGCCAGGATCCTTGGCCCGAGCCAGACCGGGAGCGAACGGCGGCGGCGGGGCCACGGGCACCGGGTGGGACATCGCCCTGGTCAGTCCGTGTCCGAACTGATACATCCCTGGCAGCGAGATCGGCAGCTTGCCGCCGATCGTGATCTCCCCCGCGATCGCCCGCACGGCGGCCGCCTCCATCGCGTCCGTGTACTCGTAGGTCAGGATCTCGGCCGGAAGCTTCGGCAGCGCCATCGCGGTGTAGGGATTGCCGAAGATGACGGTGACAAACGGCTTCTGCCGGTCGCCCGCAATCGACTCGAGCAGCGACACGGCCTGGGGCGAGAGATCCATCCGCCCGCTGAACGACGCGATGCGCACGAACACCGACGCCACCACCGCGTCCGATCGCCGCGCCAGCGCCCGCGCCAGGTCGAACTCGCTCGGCGTCGTCTTGTCCGAGATCTCGATCGCCGTCACGTTCGGCCACCGTTTCTTGAGCTCTGGAACGAACGTCCGGCTCGGCGCCCCCTCGCGCCACCCGCTCGGGTAGTCGAGCACCGAGAGGTAGAGGATGCCCGCGTCCTTCCCCACCGGGAGCGGCACCTGGTTCCGCTCGTCCTTGATGAGCGTCAGCGCGCGCTCGCAGATCTTCGTGTTCACCGCTTCGTGCGCCCGCCCGCCGAGCGTCGATTCCACGGCGTTCACATCCACGAGCCGCGACTGGTGCAACCCCAACCTAGCCTTCGCCCTGAGGATCCGCTCCACCGACCGATCGATCTGCTCGCGGGGGATCTCGCCCGACTCGACCGCCGCCTTGATCGCCCCAAACGCCGCGTCCTCGTCCGGTGGGTGGACCACCAGGTCGGCCCCCGCCTTGACAGCCATCACCGCGGCCTTCTCGCTCCCGAAGTTCTTCGTGATGGCGTACATCTGCATCGAGTCGGTGAAGATGAGGCCGTCGAACTTCATTTCGCCGCGGAGCAGCCCCGTGAGGATCGGTCGGCTCAGCGTGGCCGGGGTGCCTGGCGTCGGGTCGAGCGCGGGCAGGATGATGTGCGCGGACATGACCGCGTCGATGCCGGCGTCGACGGCGGCGCGGAACGGCGCCAACTCGACGCGGTCGAGCCGCTCGCGCGGGTAGTCGATCTTCGCGAGGCCAAGGTGCGTGTCGACGTCGGTGTCGCCGTGGCCGGGGAAGTGCTTGGCCGTCGCCAGCGCGCCGCCCGCCTGGATGCCGCGCATGTAGGCGACGCCCATCTCGGAGACGAGACCGACGTCCTCGCCAAACGAGCGGATGTTGATGATCGGGTTCCGCGGGTTGTTGTTCACGTCGAAGATCGGGTAGTAGTCCACCGTCACGCCGACGGCCCGCGCCTCGACCCCCGATACCCAGCCCGCCTCGAAGGCGAGCTTCGGGTCGCGCGTCGCCGCGATGGCCATCTCGCGCGGCAGCCGCGTGGCCCCCTCGAGAATGTAGCCCGCGCCCCCCTCGAAGTCCGCCGTCGTCAGCAGCGGGATCGCTGACGCCTGCTGCAGACGGTTGAGGAACGTCGCCGCCGCCAGCGGATTCCCCCGCCGCGACGCGCTTCCGCCCGTGCCGTAATTCGGGTTCAGCAGCTCGGCCGGAAGTGCCTCGGAACCCCCGAACACGTGGATGGCGCCCACCTTCAGGTCGCGCACCAGGTGCAGTTTCTTCTCGTAAGTGTCGCTGTCGGTGCTGGTGACGACGGCGTCGATCGAGGGGAGCAGGAGCTGGCCCACCTTCTCGTCGAGCGTCATGCGCTTGAGCGTGTCCTGCACCCACTTCTCCGCGGTCTTGTCGAGCGGCGGGCGGGCGGGCGGGCTTGCCCCGCCGAAGCCCGCAGGGCGAAGGCTGGGCGAGGCCGCCAGGACAACCGCCGCGAGCATGGCAGCGACAGCCGCCAAGACGAGGCCTGTCAGCGCACCGGGGCGGGCGGGGCGGTGGTTCTTCATAGGTGCGAGCATGGTATTACCGAACGGGATGGAGCACCAGCGCCGGGTCTAAAGACCCGGCCTACGTACATCTGGCCTACGTACATCTCGGCCAACACGCCGGGGCCTACGTACCTGTCAGTCCGTACGTAGGCCGGCCCTTCACCCCTCGGCGTTGCTCGGGGTGCCCTGAGCGAGGGCGCGGAGCGCCCGAGTCGAGGGGCAGGGCCGGCACCTCCGGGTTACGGTATCATTCCGCCATGGGACACCTCGAGCACAAGGCGCAGTCGCCCGCCGTCGCCAACTGCTACGTCCTCACCATCAGCGACACGCGGACCGAGGCCGACGACACGAGCGGCCGCGCGATCCTCGACCTGCTCTGGGCGGGCGGCCACCAGGTGACCGGCCGCCGGATCGTCCGCGACGAGCCCGACCAGGTGCGCGCCTCGATCGACGAGCAGCTCGCGAACCCGGCCGTTCAGGTGGTCATCACGACGGGCGGCACGGGCATCACGTCGCGCGACACCACGTTCGAGACGATCGACGCCCTGCTCGAGAAGCGGCTGGACGGGTTCGGCGAGCTGTTCCGGATGCTCAGCTACGAGGAGATCGGCTCGGCGGCCATGCTCAGCCGCGCCTGCGCCGGCCTGGCGAGGCGGAAGGTGATCATCTCGCTGCCAGGGTCGGAAGCCGCCGTGCGCCTGGCGATGACGAAGCTCGTGCTTCCCGAACTCGACCACTTGGTCAGGGAGGCATCGCGATGAGCGTCCGTTCGATGCGCCCCATCCGCGAGACCATCCCCCTCGAAGAGGCGCGGGCGCTCATCCTCGAGTCCGCCCGGCCCGTTACGCGCATCGAGTCGGTGCCGCTCGAGCAGGCGCACGCCCGCGTGCTCGCCCGTGACGTGGTCGCGGCTGCGGACGTCCCTCCCTTCTCGCGCGCCGCGATGGACGGCTTCGCGGTCATCGCCGCGGACACGTTCGGCGCGGGCCAGTTTTCGCCAAAGCCCCTTCGCCTGGTCGAGAAGGTCTACACGGGCCAGGTGCCGACCCGCCCGGTGCCGCAGGGCGGCTGCACCGAGATCGCCACGGGCGCGCCGATGCCTGCAGGCGCCGACGCGGTGGTGATGGTCGAGGAAACCGAGAAAGAAAGCGACGGCCGCGTGCGTGTGTTCAGCCCGGTCTACCCGGGGCAGAACGTCGGCAGGCAGGGGGCCGACATCCGTGCCGGCCAGCCGCTGCTCGTGGCCGGTGACCACCTCACTTCGGCCCGGGTCGGCGCCATCGCCGCGCTCGGCTTCGACCGCGTGGAGGTCTTCGAGCGCCCGCAAGTGGCGATCCTCTCGACCGGCAACGAGATTGTCGCGCCCGGCCAGCCGCTCGCCCCGGGCCAGATCTACGACATCAACCGCTTCACGCTCAGCGCCATCGTCTCCGAGCACGGCGGCGTGCCTGTCCCGCATCCGACGCCAGCCGACACGATCGAGGATCTCAACCGCGCGCTCGACGGCGTGCTCGGCGCGGACCTGGTGATCTTCTCCGGCGGAAGCTCGGTCGGCGAGCGCGACCTGATCCTCGACGCCATCGCCGCCCGCGGTGAGATTGTCTTCCACGGAATCGCCGTCAAGCCGGGCAAGCCGACGCTGTTCGGGATCATCGACGGCACGCCGGTGCTCGGCATGCCGGGCTACCCCACCTCGTGCCTGTCGAACAGCTACATGCTGGTCATCCCGCTGCTGCGCCGCCTCGCGAGGCTGCCCGAGGCGGTCCGCCGCGTCGTCTCGCTCCCGGCCGGCCAGCGCATCGTCTCGACGACGGGGCGGCACC
This sequence comes from uncultured Acidobacteriota bacterium, assembly GCA_963727765.1. Lineage (GTDB taxonomy): Bacteria > Acidobacteriota > Vicinamibacteria > Vicinamibacterales > Fen-181 > FEN-299. The sequence continues at coordinate 46,844 of CAVSGZ010000001.1, read as the reverse complement.
AGTTCTACACGGTGCGCATCGTGGACGGCACGGCGATGCCGGCCTTCAAGCAGTCGGGCGACATCACGAGCATGTCGCAGGCCGACGGCTACATCGAGATCCCGGCGCAGACGGATATCGTGGAAAAGGGACAGATCGTAGACGTGGTTCTGTTCTGACACGACTGGCGCCTCAGCAGCCGGCCATGGACCCTCTATGAGAGATGCCACGCTTCTGCCCGGCACCCCGGCTCCCGCGTTCACGCTGACCAACCACCGCGGGGAGCGCCGCTCGCTCGCCGACTACACGCTGCTCGGCTCGCTGCTGCTGGCGTTCCACCGGGGCACCTGGTGACCCAACTGCCGCCGCCAGTTCGGTGAACTGGCACATCACTCCGCCGAGTACCTCTCGATCGGCGTGCAGGTCGCGGCAATCGTCGCGCAGCGGTCCGAGAGGGTACGCCGCTACGTGGAGGGCGCGGGGCTGCCGTTCGACATCCTCGTCGACGACACGCGCGAGACGCTCAAGGCCTACGGTGTCTGGCAGCGGATCGGGATCGACGCCTGGAACATCGCGAGGCCCGCGCTGTTCCTCATCGATCGCGGCGGCATCGTGCGCTACAGCTTCGTCGCCTCGACGCAGTTCGAGTTCCCGACGCAGGAGCAGATCCTGGGCGAGATCGTCCGGATGGCCGGTTCTGTTCTATACTGACCTCCGACAACCGACGCTTTGCCGGCGTCCAAGCGAAGTGGGTGGAAAGCCCACACGGTCACGCCACTGTAAACGGGGAGCGCACGCCGCTCAGGGCTTCGCGAGAGGCCCCGTCACTGTGCCTGCGGGCATGGGAAGACGGCAGCGAGCGCACGGATCCGTGAGTCAGGACACCTGGCCGCCCGGCACGTCCCTTCACTCCTCGCGCGGGTCCTTCACGACGGACCTGGCGGGAGTTCGGCGCGAACGACGCCGAAGGACCGAGACATGCCACTCTCCACGCGGCCCGCGCGCTCTTCCAGGCGCCTCCTTTTCCTTGTCGTCCTCTTGGTAGCTTCCGCTGGCTCGGCCCTGGCCGCTTCCGGCGTCTCGACGGTGTCCGACCTGCCAGCCTCCACGGTGAGCGGCGCCGTCACGGACCCGGCAGGCGCCCGCGTCGCGCACGCCCGCGTAGTGCTCTCGAACGCCCTGGCTGTCGTGGGCACGACCGAAGCCGACGCCCGCGGCGAGTTCCGCTTCGAGCACGTGGCGCCCGGACGCTACGAGCTGCGGGTCGTAGCCGACGGCTTCGGGTCCGATCCCGTCGACGTCGTCGTCCTGCCCGGCGAGAACGTCGTCGTGAACCCGACGCTCCACGTGAGCGCGGTGACCGAATCGGTGGTCGTCTCGGCCGCGCAGGTCGAGGTGCCGCTCGCGCGCGCGGCCGGTTCGGTCACGGTGGTCTCCGAGGCCGAACTGAGGGCGGAGCAGGTCGAGACGGTGGCCGACGCCCTGCGCTCGGTGCCGGGTCTCACCGTGTCGCGCAACGGCGGCCTCGGCGGCGTGACCTCGGTCTTCCCGCGCGGCGGCGAGTCGGATTACACGCTGGTGATGGTGGACGGCATCAAGGCCAACGCGTTCGGCGGCGGCTACGACTTCTCGACGCTCTCGACAGGCGGGGTCGAGCGCGTGGAGGTCGTGCGCGGCCCCGAGAGCGCGCTGTTCGGCGCCGATGCGATCGGCGGAGTCGTCCAGGTGATCACCCGGCATGGCGGATCGCCCCGCGTCGAGGGGTCGATTGAAGGCGGCAGCTTCGGGACCTCGCGCGTCACAGCCGGCACATTTGGTTCGGCGGGACCATGGACGTGGGGCGTGTCCGGCGAGCGGACGTCGAGCGCCGGCTATACCGGCATCGCGCCGGCCACCGGCGAGCGCGTCTCGAACGACGACTTCACGACGACGCACGGCGGCGGCATCGTCGGGTGGCGCGCCGCGGGGGGCGCCAGCCTGCGGGCGTCCGCCCAGTACACCTACGGTGACGGCGGGTACCCGGGGCCGTTCGGGTCGGACCCGATCGGCGCCTACACCGCGGTCGATCGCGTCTCGCGCGGCGTGACGCGGACCACGCAGATCGGCGCGCGTTGGATGCAGCCGTTCTCGGCCGCCGGCCGCGCCTGGCGGCAGACGTTCACGGCGAACGGTCTTGATCTGACGAGCGACTTCACGAGCACCTACGGCCTGTCGGCCTCGACCTCGCGCCGGCTGACGGCCCGGTCGCAGACCGACGTCGACCTCTCGAGCCGGTTCGCGATGTCGGCGGGCCTCGAATACGAGGGCGAGCGCGCCACCAGCACCTACATCACCGCCGACAATTACGCGCCGGTGCCCATCAATCGCTCGGTCGTGGGCCTCTTCGCCGAAGCGCGCTACCAGCCTCAGGCGCCGCTGACGCTGACCGCAGGAGTCCGCGCCGAGCGGATCGAGCGCGACCGCCTCGGCGCCGACCCCGATCCGTACTCGCCGCGGCCTGCGTTCGGAGTCGATGTGCAGACGTCGATCAACCCGCGAGTGTCGGCAGTCTTCATCCTTGGCGGCGGCCGGTCAAGCCTCATCGGATACACGCGGGTCCACGCCGCCGCTGGCAGTGGCATCCGGCCGCCGGACGCGTTCGAGATCGCGTTCACCGACAATCCGGACCTCAAGCCCGAGCGGAGCCGCAGCGTCGAGGCCGGCGTCGATCAGGCGGTCGCCCACGAGCGCCTGCTGCTCGGCGCCACGGCCTTCTACAACCGCTACGACGATCTCATCGTCGCCGTCGGCACGGCGCTCGGAGACGCGAGCCAGTACCGCACCGACAACATCTCGAACGCCCGCTCGCAGGGGGTCGAGCTGTCCGCCGCGCTCCGCACCGGCCGCGGCTTTTCGGCCAGGCTGTCGTACACGTTCCTCGACACGGCGATCCTCGCCGTCGATGGACTCAGCACGGCGCCGCCGCCGTTCGAGGTCGGCCAGCCGCTGCTCAGGCGGCCCCGCCACTCGGCGGCGCTGGACGTCGTCTACACGCGGCGCGCCGTCACGGCGTTCGCGCGCGTCGGCACCCGCTCGCGCACCCTCGACGTCGAGCCGACCTACGGAACTTCCGGCGGCCTGTTCTTCAACCCAGGCTTCACGGTGGTCGATGCCGGCGTGTCGTGGCGCCTGGCGCCCAGCCTGGAGATCTTCGGCCGCATCACCAATCTCCTCGATCGTCAGTACCGAGGAGACCTTCGGCTATCCCGCGCTCGGCCGCGACCTGGTGATCGGAGTCAGGCTTGCTGCGGGCCGCTGACGTCAGCTTCGCGTACGGCCCCGGGCAGGCCGGCCTGCACGGCGTCTCGCTCGACGTCGAGCGTGGCGGCCTGGTCGGCGTCCTCGGCCCGAACGGCTCGGGCAAGACGACGCTGCTGCGCCTGCTCGCCGGCCTGCTGACGCCCGGCTCGGGACGGATCACGGTGGACGGCCGCGACGTGGCGCACATGACGCGACGCGCCCTCGCCCGGCGCATCGCCGTCGTCCCGCAGGAAACACGCCTCGCCTACGACTACACCGTGCTCGACGTGGTGCTGATGGGCCGTTTCCCGCACCTCGGCCCGTTCGAGCTCGAGGGCGCCGACGACGAGGCGCTGGCCAGGGAGGCGCTGGCGGCCACAGGCACGCTGGCGCTGGCCGAGCGGCCGTTCCAGACACTCAGCGGGGGCGAGAAGCAGCGGGTGATCATCGCCGGCGCTCTTGCGCAGGCGGCCGACCTGATGCTGCTCGACGAGCCGACGGCCGCCCTCGATCCTGGCTACCAGATCGAGATCGCCGCGCTGCTCCGGCGGCTGAACGCCGACCGCGGCGTCACCATCGTCGTGGCCACGCACGACTTGAACCTGGCCGCCGGGCTGTGCCGCCACCTGCTGCTGCTGCGCGAAGGGCGCGTGCTGGCGGCGGGGCCGACCGGCGCGGTGCTGACGAGGGAGTCGGTGCGGGCGGTCTACGACGTCGAGGCGGACGTGCGGTTCCACGAAGGCGCGGGGCACCTGACGGTGGTCCCGCTGCGCAGGACGAAGGGAACGGAGTAGTCACGTGTCACTGCGCCGGCGCGTGCTCATCACCGTGGCGGTGTTCGGCCTGATCGCGGTGGCGGCACTGGTGCTCGCCCCGCTCGTCGGGTCGACGCCCGTGTCGCTGCGGCGCGCCTTCGATCCGCGCGTGCCGTTCGCCGAGAACCCTGACGCGCAGATCCTGTTCGTCTCGCGGCTGCCGCGGACGCTCGCTGCCGCCCTGGTCGGCGCGGCGCTGGCGGCCGCCGGCGTCGTCTTCCAGGCGCTGCTCCGCAATCCGCTCGCGACGCCGTTCACGCTCGGGGTGTCGGCTGGCGCCGCCCTCGGCGCGATGCTGGCCATCACGCTGCCGGTATCGCTGGCGTTCGCCGGTGTCGGCCTGGTCCCGGTCGCCAGCTTCGCCGGCGCGCTCGGCGCTGTGGGGGTCGTCTACTTCCTCTCCACGATCAGGCGCCGGGGCCTTTCCACCAACGTCCTCCTGCTGGCCGGCATCACGCTCAACGCCTTCTTCTCCGCGCTCATTCTCTTCGTCCAGTACCTCGCCGACTTCTCCCAGACGATGAGGACGGTGCGGTGGCTGATGGGAGACCTCGACATCGGCAGCTACGCGCCGATCCTCGCGGCGCTGCCGTTCCTGGTGCTGGCCTTCGCCGTCTTCGCGTTCCTCCCGCGGTCGCTGAACCTGCTGACGCTTGGCGCCGACGCGGCGGCGGCGCGCGGCGTCGACGTGCTGCGGACGCAGCGCCTGGCGTTCTTCAGCGCGTCGCTCGCGACGGGGGCTGCCGTCTCGCTCGGCGGGCCGGTGGGGTTCATCGGGATCATCGTCCCGCACCTGGTGCGGCTCCTGGTCGGCGCCGACCATCGGCTCGTGCTCCCCGCCTCGGCACTGTTCGGTGCGGCCTTCCTGGTGACCTGCGACGTGGCGGCGCGCACGCTGATTGCGCCCATGGTGCTGCCGGTCGGCATCCTGACGGCGATGATCGGCGGGCCGTTCTTCCTCTGGCTGCTGATCCGCAGGACGTCATGAGAGTGGTCGCGCAGACGATGCTCGCGGCGGCGTTCGCGCTGGCGGCTGCCGGGTGCGGCCAGCCGGTGGCCGCGGCCCGCGAGCCTCCCACCGGGCCAGCCCGGCGGATCGTGTCGATCGTGCCGGCGGTCACGGAGATGCTGTTCGCCATCGGCGCCGGGCCGCAGGTCGTAGCGGTCAGCAGCTTCGACAACTGGCCGCCCCAAGCGCGGTCGCTGACGCGGGTGGGAGCCCTGCTCGACCCGGACATCGAGCGGATTCTCCGGCTCCGGCCCGACCTCGTGGTGGTGTACGGGACGCAGTCGGAGCTGCGGACGAAATTCGAGCGCGCGGGCATCCGCACATTTCCCTACGTCATGGGCGGCCTCGACAATCTGATGACGACGATTCGCCAACTGGGGCCGATCGTCGGGCGCGTGAGCGACGCCGATCGGGTGGCCGACCGGCTGCAGGCGCGGTTTGACGCGATCCGCACGCGAGTGGCCGGCAAGCGGCGGCCGCGGACGCTGCTCGTCTTCGGCCGCGAGCCCGGGGCGCTGCGGGCGATCGACGCGAGCGGCGGCGTCGGCTTTCTTGCCGACATCGTCACGCTCGCCGGCGGCGACAATGTGTTCGAGTCGGAGAAGCGCGAATCGATCCGGGTGAGCACCGAATCGATCCTGGCCGCGGCACCGGAGGTGATCATCGACCTCCACTACGGCCATCCTCTCGGGCCCGAGCAGATCGACCGGGAGCGGGCGGCGTGGAAGGCCCTGTCGGCCGTGCCGGCCGTGCGGATGGGGCGTGTGGCGCTGCTGGTGGGGGACGAGTTCGTGGTGCCGGGGCCACGGTTGGCCGACGCCGGCGAGGCGATCGCCGACGTCATCCACCCCGTCGGACGTCGTTAGCCCTTCTACTTCGTACTTCCTACTTCGTACTTCTTACTTGTTGCTGAACTGGTTCAGCAAGTCGATGCCGCCGCCGTAGTGTCGGAACGGGAACGGCGTGACCGCGTCCAGGATCTCCTGGTGCGTGACGCCGCCCCACTTGACCGGCCCGTACATCGAGAGATCGAAGTCCTTGAAGAAATTGATCGCCGGGCGGGTGCCGTACACGTTGACGAAGAAGTCGTACCGAAGTCCCTTCCCCGGGGCAGGCGGGAGCTCGGGGACGTTCTTCAGTTGCTGCCTGATCTGCTTCAGCGACACCCCCAACGAGTCGGGCGTCTGCGGCGTTGACTGCGTCGGGCCTTGCCCGGCCAGGGCTGCTGGGGCGAGGAGGCCCGACACCACTACGGCGGCTGCCAGTCGTTCTACGCGCGTCATAGGCGACCTCAGGACTGTTGGTCCTTCCACTCCTCGTACCATGCCATCTGGATGGCTTCCAGCCTGGCCTCGTTCGAGGACGTCGGATCGTCATCGAACATCGGAAGCTGCAACACCCATTCCCGCAACTGCGTGAATCGCACCGTCAGCGGGTCGGTATCTGGATGCCCCTCTAACAATGCTACGCCAATATCCCCGGCATCGGTCCAGCGCATGTGACGACCTCGCGTTCAGCGCTCTCCTGCCGGCCCAGCTGTCACCCCTCGACGCTGCTCGGGGTGACCCTGAGCTTGTCGAAGGGTCAGGAGCGGCGGCCGAGTCGGATGCCCCCGCCTTCTTCCACGTAATTCCGGGTGTACGCCGGGATTTCGCACTCGACGTCGCCCCTGACGACCGCCTGGCAGGCCAGCCTCGATTGCGGCTTGACGTCCCAGGCGGTATCGAGGCGGTCGGCCTCCAGATCGCCGAGCTCGCTCAGGTGCTCGGCGCCCGATGTCACGACGACGTGGCACGTCGTGCAGGCGCAGTTGCCGCCGCACGCGTGCTCGAGCGGCAGCCCGACGTGGAGCGCCACGTCGAGCAGCGACCCGGGCAGGCCGTGATGCTGGTACGGCATGGTCGCCAGGTCGACGTCGAACGTGCGCCGCTCGCCCGCCACGATGAACGTCACTCTCGCCATACGCCTCACGCCTTACGGCCGACGCCTGACGTCCGACGGCCGGTCCGGACTGGAGAGCCAGGCGCGGGTCGGGTCGGCGCAAAGGGCGAATTGCGAGGTCCGCCGAGCTGAGCCCGGCGCGACGAACCGAACCACGACTGGCGACTCACGCCTTCCGGCCTACGGCTTCGTCGACGCTCTTCCCCGCGAGCGCCTCGCGCACGCCGCGGTTCATCATCACCTCGGCGAGATGCCGCGTCACGTCGTTGAGCACCGTCGTCTTCGCCTGGATGACCGAGCGGTCGCTCGACCCCATCGCCGATTGCAGGTCGGCGAGCGCCGACTCGATCGCCGTCAATTCCCCCGGCGCCAGGTCTGCCTTCGCCGCCTCGAGGTCGGGGTTGCGCAGCGCCTTCTCGGTCGCGCGCACCACGGTCTCCGCCTCGTTGCGCGCCTCGATCAGGAAGCGCGCCTCGACGTCCGCCTCGGCGTGCTCGAACGACTCGAGCAGCATCTGCTCCACTTCTTCGTCGGTCAGGCCGTAGGACGGCTTCACCTCGATCGTCTGTTCCACCGCGGTCCGCAGCTCGCGGGCGCTCACGCTCAGGATCCCGTTGGCGTCGATTTGGAACCGCACCTGGATCCGCGGCAGGCCGGCCGGCATCGGCGGGATGCCGCGGAGCTTGAAGCGCGCCAGCGACCGGTTGTCGCCGACCAGCTCGCGCTCTCCCTGCAGGACGTGGATGTCCACCGCCGTCTGGTTGTCGACGAAGGTGGTGAACATCTCGGTCCCGCTCGCCGGGATGGTCGAGTTGCGGAGGATGATCTTCGACATCGCCCCGCCCATCGTCTCGATGCCGAGCGAGAGCGGCGTGACGTCGAGCAGCAGCATCTCGCGGCTGCCGCTGATCATGATGTGCGCCTGGATGGCCGCACCGAGCGCCACGACTTCGTCCGGGTTGAGGTCGGCGTGCGGGGGGCGGCCGAACATCTCCTCCACGAGGCGGCGCACGAGCGGGATCCGGGTCGATCCGCCGACGAGCACCGCCTCGTCGATTTGCGGCGCGTCGAGGCCCGCGTCGGCGAGCGCGAGGCGGCACGGCCCCAGCGTGCGATCGACGACCGGGCCGATGAGGCGCTCGAACTCGTCGCGCGAGATCGATCGGCGGAACAGCCACCGCCCGCCTGCCGGCGCGCCGGGGTCGGGCACGCGGATCTCGGTCTGCTCCCGCTCGGACAGGTCCCACTTCGCCTGGATCACCGCCTGCCGAATCGCCTCGAGCTGTCTCGAGTCGGCCGAGTCGCCGAGGCCGCTCTCCGCCAGCACCAGGCGCAGGAGCACCTGGTCGATGTCGTCGCCGCCGAGGTGGGTGTCGCCGTTGGTCGCGAGCACCTGGAAGACGCCGTCCTCGACGTGCAGGATCGAGATGTCGAAGGTGCCTCCGCCGAAGTCGTAGACCGCGACGACGCCGGTCTTGCGCTGGTCGAGGCCGTAGGCCAGCGACGCGGCGGTCGGCTCGTTGATGATCCGCAGCACCTCGAGGCCCGCGATCCGTCCCGCGTCGCGCGTGGCCGTCCGCTGCGCGTCGTTGAAGTAGGCCGGCACGGTGATGACCGCCCGGTCCACCTCGGCGTCGAATTCGCCCTGCTCGGCGAAGTAGGCCTCGGCGCGGCGCTTGAGCTCGCGGAGGATGAACGCGGAGATCTCGGGCGGGGTGAACTCCCGGTCGCCCAGGCCGATGCGGAGGACGCCACCGTTCTCGCCGCTGAGCCTGAACGGGAAGCGCGCCGCTTCGCTCCGCACGTCGTCGCCGCCGCGGCCCATGAAGCGCTTGACCGAGTAGACCGCGCGCCGCGGATTGGCGGCCAGCCGACGCTGCGCCTCCCGGCCGACGTAGACGATATCGCCGGCGTCGATCGAGACGACCGACGGCAGCAGCCCGTCGCCCGACCCGTCGCGGATGACGAAGGGGCCGTCCTTGCCGACAAACGCCACGAGGCTGTTCGTGGTGCCGAGATCGATGCCGACGACTTTGGACATGGACGGCCGCCTACGTCTCGCCGCGCTCACGGTCGGTGGCGGCGATCAGGTTCGCGATGTAGCTCCGCTCCTGGAGCAGGCTCCGGAGCGACTCCAGCGTGGCGCGCCGGACATCGGGCGGAGCTTCCTCTTCGACCTGCCGGTCCCACCTCTCGAAGAGCGCCTCGAGCTGCGCCTCCTGGCGCGCGGCCCGCTCTTCGATCGGCCGCCTCGCGGCCTCGATGCGGTCGCGCAACTGGTCGGCCGTCGCGCCGGCCTCTCGCGCGGCGCGGATGTCGTCGAGTTCCTCGTTGAGCGCGAAGACCTCCTCGAGGACGCCGGCCGGCAACTCGGCCGCGTCCTGGTGCCGCCCGACGCCCGGGAGCCCTTCGATCTTGAGGAGGTACTCGGCGCGGTCGAGCGGCTCCTTCAGCACGCGGTAGGCATCGTTCAGGTACGACGCCCGCTCGAGGCTGGCCAGGCGCTCCTGCGCAGAGGCGGTGTAGAAGTAGTCCGGGTGGAACTGGCGGCTGAGCGTCCGGAAGCGCCGCTCGAGGTCGGCGAGGTCGATGGTCAGCTTGTGCGGGAGGCCGAAGAAGATGAAGTAGTCTCCGTGGCGCGCCAGCGTCAGGATCCGCTCGCACTCAGGGCAGAAATGGACGTCCACCGGCGCGCCGGCTCCGCAATGCCGGCAGGACTGCAGCGTCAGCGTCCGTGTTTGGCTGGGCACGTGTCCTCCGCTAAACCGTGAACGACGAGCCGCAGCCGCAAGTGCCCTTGGCGTTCGGGTTCTGGAACACGAAGCCCTTGCTGAGCAGGCTGGTGTCGTAGTCGAGCACCGTGTTGTTGAGGTAGATCAGGCTCTTCTTGTCGATGAACAGGCGCGTGTTCTCGGGGCCGTCGATCACCTCGTCGCCGACGCGCGGCCTGGTCTCCCACGCGAAGGTGTAGCTGAGGCCCGAGCAGCCGCCGCCCTTCACGCCGACACGCAGTCCGCCCTCGGTCAGCCCCTGCTTGTCCATCAGCATCCGGATCCGCTTGGCGGCGGTGTCTGTCACCTGGATGGCCATGACTTCCTCTCCACCGACTGGCGGCTACTTCCCGTCCCCGTTGTTCCCGTTCCCCTGCTTCCGCTTGTAGTCGGCGATCGCCGCGCGGATCGCGTCCTCGGCCAGCACGGAGCAGTGGATCTTGACCGGGGGCAGGCTCAGCTCGTTCACGATGTCGACGTTCTTGATCTCGAGCGCCTGGTCGAGCGTCTTCCCCTTCAGCCACTCGGTGGCGAGGCTCGAACTGGCGATGGCCGATCCGCACCCGAACGTCTTGAACTTCGCGTCGTCGATCACGCCGGTGTCCGGGTTCACCTTGACCTGCAGCTTCATCACGTCGCCGCACTCGGGCGCGCCGACCAGGCCCGTCCCCACCGTCGCATCGTCCTTGGGCAGCGAACCGACGTTGCGCGGGTTGTTGTAGTGCTCGATGACCTTCTCGGAGTACGACATACTCACGCCTCTCCCTTTTCCCGCGCGAACTCGTAGAGCGGCGACATCTCGCGCAGCCGCTTCACGACGGCCGACAGCTTGTCGACGACGAAGTCGACCTCCTCCTCCGTGTTGAAGCGGCCGAGGCCGAAGCGGATCGACGAGTGCGCCAGCTCGTCGCCGGTGCCGAGCGCCTTCAGGACGTAGGAGGGCTCGAGCGTCGCCGACGTGCAGGCCGAGCCCGACGACACGGCGATGTCGCTGATGCCCATCAGCAGCGACTCCCCTTCCACGTAGGCGAAGCTGACGTTCAGGTTGCCCGGCAGCCGGTGTTCCATCGAGCCGTTGACGAAGATGTCGTCGAGGTGGCGGTGCAGCCCGTCGTTGAGCCGATCCCTGAGCGCGGTCAGCCGCGCCGCCTCGGGCGCCAGCTCCTCGCGGCAGATCGCCGCCGCCTTCCCGAAGCCGACGATCCCCGTCACGTTGAGCGTGCCCGACCGCATGCCGCGCTCGTGGCCGCCGCCGTCGATGATCGGCGTCAGCAGCACGCGCGGGTTCCGGCGGCGGACGTACAGCGCGCCGACACCCTTGGGGCCGTAGATCTTGTGGGCCGAGAGCGAGGCCATGTCCACGTTCGACGCGTTGACGTCGAACGGGACCTTGCCGGCCGCCTGCACGGCGTCGGTGTGGAAGAGCACGCCGCGCTCGCGCGTGATCCGCCCGATCTCGCCCGTCGGCTGGAGCACGCCGACCTCGTTGTTCGCCGCCATGACGCTGACGAGAATCGTCCTGTCGGTGATGGCGTCGCGGAGCTGGTCCAGATCGATCAGGCCGTCGCGCCGCACCGGCAGGTAGGTCACCTCGAAGCCGTCCTTCTCGAGGTGCTTGCACGTGTCGATGACGGCCTTGTGCTCGGTGACCACCGTGACGATGTGGTTACCCTTCTCGCGGTACATGAGCGCCGCGCCCTTGATCGCGAGGTTGTCCGACTCGGTCGCGCCGCTCGTGAAGACAATCTCCTTCGCCGTCGCCCCGATCAGATCCGCCACCTGCTTGCGCGCGGCCTCGACGGCCTCCTCGGCCGCCCATCCAAACGAGTGGTTCCGGCTCGCCGCGTTGCCGAACCGGTCGGTGAAGTAGGGCAGCATCGCCTCGAGCACGCGCGGGTCGACCGGCGTGGTGGCGTGGTTGTCCATGTAAATCGGCAGTTTCAGCATGGCGGCCTTCGACCTATCCGACGTCGGGAAGATCCGAAAGCGGCGAGCCCTGGCCCGCCGCGACGCCCGCCGGGCCCTCCGACGCCATCTCGGAAACGCTGCACGTCGAGAGCGCCGAGATGATGCGTTCGCGGATCCTCCAGAGCGGGTCGCGGACGTTGCAGGTCGCAAACTGCCCGCAGTGATCGTCGTGGGCCGAACACGCGGTGACCGTCAGCGGGCCGTCGACGGCCTGGATGACGTCGGCGACCGAAATGGTCCCCGAATCCCGGGACAGGTGGTACCCGCCGCGCGTGCCCTGCTGCGACGAGAGCAGCCCGCGCCGGGCCAGCCGCTGCAGGACCTTCGCCATCAACTCGACGGGGATCGAGGACCTGCTCGGCGATCTCGCGGGCGCTCGACGACCCGCGACCCTCGCGCAGCGCGAGGTGCTTCATGGCAATCAGCGCGTAGTCGGCTTTCTTCGACAACCTGAGCATAGGCTTCCCTCTGCCCGTGAAAACGAAGCCGGGCAGATATACGACCCCGCAAGTCCTATATTACGAGCCTGAACACAGAAAATCAAACCGGGAGTGATTTAGCAGCGCAGAAAATCAAACCCGGAGTGATTTAGTAGCGGGGCATCGTCGGATCGATCTGTTCGATCCAGGCAAGGATGCCGCCCTGGAGGTTTCTCGCGCGAAATCCGGCGCCCCGAAGCAGTTCGACGGCCCTGATGCTGCGGATGCCGAGATGGCAGTACACCACCACGTCCCTGGCGCTGTCGATTTCGCCGAGGCGGTCGGGGAGACTGCCGAATGGGATCAGTGTCGCATTGGGGAGTCGATTAATCCGAAATTCCATCGGCTCGCGCACGTCGAGCAGCACCGGCGGGTCTGAGCGCCGCAGCGCCTGCGCCAGTTCCGCCGCGGAGATGTCGAAATCGGCCGGCACCGATGAGGGGGCCGGCAGCGCGGTCCCGCAGAATTGCTCGTAGTCCTGCAGTTCGCGAATCGTCGGGTGGTCGCCGCAAACCGGACACTCGGAATCACGGTGCACGCGCACCTCGCGGAACTTCATGGCGAGCGCGTCGAGGATCAGCAGCCGGCCGGCCAGCGAGTCGCCGGCCTTCACGATCCGCTTGAGCGCCTCGGTGGCCTGGATGGTCCCGATGATCCCCGGCAGCACGCCCAGCACTCCGCCCTCGGCGCAGCTCGGGACGAGGCCCGCGGGCGGCGGCTCGGGATAGAGGCAGCGGTAGCACGGGCCGCTCTCGGCGGCGAAGATCGAGACCTGCCCTTCGAAGCGGAACACGCTGCCGTAGATGTAGGGCCGGCGTGTCAGGACGCACGCGTCGTTGACCAGGTAGCGCGTCGGGAAGTTGTCGGTGCCGTCGACGATCACGTCGTAGCGCCCGAACAGGTCGAGCGCGTTGGCCGGCGAGAGCGCGACGGCGTGCGTCTCGACGCGCACCTCCGGGTTGATGGCCAGCAGCCGCTCGCGGGCCGACTCGACTTTCAGCCGCCCGACGTCGCGGGTCATGTGCAGGAGCTGGCGCTGCAGGTTGCTGAAGTCGACGATGTCGAAGTCGACGATGCCGATGGTGCCGACACCGGCCGCGGCGAGGTACATGGCGGCGGGCGACCCGAGGCCGCCGGCGCCAACGCAGAGCACCTTCGCCGCCTTGATCGCCTGCTGGCCTTCGAGGCCGACCTCGGGCAGGACCAGGTGCCGGCTGTATCGCAGGATCTCATCCGCCGAGAGGGCCGCCGGGCCGGACGGAGACTCTTGCGCCATGCGGGGGATCTTAGCGCGAAATGAGTTCGAGCAGCTCCTGCGGCGTCGTGGCCAGTTCGTCCGCGCCAGCGGCCAACAACTCCTCCCGGCCGCTCGGCCCCCACAGCGCCCCGATCGTCCTCATCCCAGCGGCCTTCCCCGCCGCCATGTCGTGGACGCTGTCGCCGACGTACACCGTCCGCGAGATGTCGAGGCCGCCCTTCTCCGCCGCGAGCAGCAGCGGCTCCGGGTCGGGCTTGTGCCGCTCGGTGTCGTCGTGGAAGACCGCGACCGACAGGAACTCGCCGATCCCGTAGCGCTCGTACGTCTCGCGGGCCGCCCACTCCACCTTGCTCGTGACGACGCCGAGCGTCAAGCCCCGCGCGCGCAGTCCCAGCAGCGCCTCGCGGATTCCGTCGTAGGGCCGGATGAGCAGCGGGAGGTGCACGCGCTGGAACGCGCGGTACGTCTCCACCATGGCGCGCGCCATCTCCGCGGGGTTGGCCGCGCCCGCCGCGCGCGCGTAGTCGCACAGGATCGCCTCCAGCGACCGCCCGAGATTGCCGATGATGACGCGTTCTCCCGGATCGTAGCCGGGCGTGTGGACGGCCAGCGTGTGCCGGTAGCACGCGATGATGAGCGGGATCGTGTCGACCAGGGTGCCATCGAGATCGAAGAGAACGGCGGCGACGGATTTCAGCATGGCGGTAGCATATACTGCGACCGACGACGCGGCCGAGCGTCGTGGAGGAGGCCCTGGTGAAGATCGTGCCATTCGAGATGGAGCGCATGCAATCGATCTGGGAGAACCAGGTCGAGATCAACCTCTCGGAGAGCGGCGTCCACCCGCTCACGCTCGGCGAACTGCTCGGCGAGAAGGGCGATCGCGACAGCTTGTTCGGCCTCGCGCTCGGCTACCCGCAGACCAACGGCACGATCCCACTCCGCACGGCCATCGCGGCGATGTACCCGGGCGCGACGCCCGACCACGTCCACGTCACCAACGGCGGATCCGAAGCCAACTTCTGCAGCGCGTGGAGCCTGCTCGAGCCGTCCGACGACGTGGTGATGATGGCGCCCAACTACATGCAGACCTGGGGGATCGCAAAGGCGTTTGCCGGGACTGTCCGCGCGTGGCCGCTGCGCGAGACCGGCGGCCGCTGGCGGCCCGACGTCGAGGCTCTCCGCTCGCTGCTGACGCCGCGCACGAAGCTGCTGATCATCTGCAACCCGAACAACCCGACCGGCGCCTGCTTCGACGCGGCCACGCTCAACGCCATCTGTCGCGAGGCGGCGCGCCACGGCACCTGGATCCTCTCCGACGAGATCTATCGCGGCGCCGAACTGGCGGGCCACGAGACGCCCTCGGTCTGGGGCCGCTACGAGCGGGCGCTGGTGACGAGCGGCCTGTCGAAAGCGTACGGGCTGCCGGGCCTTCGCATCGGATGGATCGTCGGCCCGCCGTCGCTCGTGGCCGACACGTGGGCCCACCACGACTACACGAGCATCGCCCCCGGCGCCATCAACGACCGGCTGGCCCTTGCCGCGCTCGAGCCGGCAACCCGCACGCGGATCCTGCAGCGGACGCGCGGCATCCTCAACGCGAATTTCGCCGCGCTGACATCATGGCTTGCCGAGCGCGCCGATCTCTTCTCGTTCGTCCCCCCCGAGGCGGGGGCCATCGTGTTCGCCAGGTACCATCGGGCCATCGGTTCCGCGCAACTGACCGAGAGGCTCCGCGTGGAACAGGGCGTGCTGATCGTGCCGGGCGATCAGTTCGGCATGGACGGATACCTGCGGATCGGCTTCGGCGGGCCGGCGCACGAGTTGTTCGAGGGATTGGCACGACTCGAGTCGCTCCTCCGCCCCCTGAGCCTTGAGCCGTGAGCCTTGAGCCTATGTTCTGCCCCGACCTCGTCCTCATCGGCTTCGGCCACGTCGCCAGGCGCTTCGTCCGCCTGCTCGACGAGCGCGCCGACGAGCTTCGGCGCGAGCATGGCCTCGAGCCGCGCGTGGTGGCCATCGCGACCGCGCGCCACGGCACGGCCCGCAACCCGGGCGGCCTCGACGTCGCCCGCGCGTTGACTCTCGTGGAAGGCGGCGAGTCGATCGCGCCGCTCGACGCGCCTCCGGCCGGCGATGCCCGATCGTCCTCGCCCGTCTCGGCGGTCGATTCTGATCGCCGAGGTCGCGCGCGAGGCACAGGCGTCCGGCAGCGCGCGTCCGCTGGTGGTCGTGGAGACGACAGTCCTCGACGTGAAGGCCGGCCAGCCGGCGATCGATCACGTGCGGGCCGGTCTCGCCGCAGGCGCGCACGTCATCACGGCCAACAAGGGGCCGGTGGCCTTCGTGTACGCCGAACTCGACGCGCTCGCCCGCGCCTCGGGGCGCGCATTCTCGTTTGAGGGCGCGGTGATGGACGGCATCCCGATCTTCAACCTCGTGCGCGAAACGCTGCCCGTGGTGCGGGTCTCCGGGTTCTCCGGCGTCGTCAACAGCACGACGAATTTCATCATCACGGCGATGGAAGGGGGGCAGACGTTCGCCCGGGCGCTGGCCGAGATGCAGGCGGCAGGCATCGCCGAGGCGGACGCCTCACTCGACGTGGACGGCTGGGACGCCGCGGCGAAAGCGTCGGCGCTAGCCAACGTGCTGCTCGGCGCGAACATCACGCCGCACGAGGTCGAGCGAACCGGCATCGGCGATCTGACAGGCGAGGAGGTCCGGCGGGCCGTGGAGCGCGGCCATCATCTCAAGCTGGTGGCGCGGGGCTCGCGGCGGGGCGGCCGCGTGAACGTCCGGGTGGGCGTCGAAGAGGTGCCGGCCGATCACCTGTTCGCAACGCTGGACGGCCAGCAGAACGCGCTGGTTCTCGAGACCGACCTGCTCGGCGAGTTCTCGATCGTGCAGCTCGGCGGCGGGCTGATCCAGACGGCGTACGCCCTGGTCTCCGATCTCGCCACGCTCGCGCGGCGGGGTTGAGCCGTCAGCCCATCCCGAGCGCCGCGCGCAGCGCCTTCTCGTCGAACCCGCGCACCACGTAATCGCCCACGACCGTCACCGGGATCGTCATCAGGCCGAGCGCGACCAGTTCGCCAAACGCCGCCGGGTCCTCATCGACGTTCTTCACCGTGAACTCCCGCCCGTTTCGTGAAAGAAACTCCTTCACCTTCTGGCAGGAGCGTCAATCGGAGCCTGCATACACGGTAATCGCCAAGGAGGCCTCCTCGTGGTGTCCAGACGCGATCCATTGTACGATGCCTGTCGTTATGGAAATCCCCGACATCAGGCGGCAACTGAGGATGGCGCTCGAACAGGCCCGGAAGGACTCGGCGGAGAGGCGCGCGCGCGCCGACCTGGCCGCGACCTCCTACGACACGTTCCTTCGCGACGTTGCCACGCCGGTGTTCCGGATGTTCGCGAACGTGGCCAAGGCCGAGGGGCATGGCTTCGCCGTCTTCACGCCGGCCGGCGGCGTGCGGCTCGCCTCCGAGCGGCACGCGGACGATTTCATGGAGATTTGGCTCGACACCACGCTCGATCCGCCGCAGGTATCGACGCGCGTGAACAGGGTGCGCGGAAGGGATTTGACGACGAGGGAGGAGCCGCTGAGGGCGGGCGCGCCGATTGGCGGCCTGACCGACGAGAACGTGTTCGCGTTCCTGCTGGCGAATATCGGGCCGCTCGTCGAGCGATGAAGTAGGGCGGCCCTTCAGGGCCGCCGGCGCCAGGCGGGGCTGAAGCCCCGCCCTACGTACGATCCCGCGTAAGGCGTGGGGCGTAAGCCGGTCTAGGCTCTCTTCTCCACAAACGACGTGTCCACACCCTCGCGGCGCAGCACGGCCAGGAACCCCTGCCGGTCCGAGGTCTTCCGATACGCGTTCTTCGCGTCGACGATGCCGTTCTGAACGAAGGCGGCGAGGGCGTCGTTGAGCGGCACCATTCCGAGTTTGCGGCCGCTGTCGATCGCCGCGGGCAGCTGGCTGACCCGTCCCTCGGCGATGAGGGTGGCGATGGCCGGCGTGTTGAGCAGCACCTCGCGCGCGGCCACCCTGCCGCCGCCGGTCTTCCGCACGAGCACCTGCGACACGACGCCGCGCAGCCCCTCGGCGAGCATCAGCTGGACCCGGCCGCGCTTGCCCGCCGGGTACTGGTCGAAGATCCGGCCGATCGCCTCGGTGGCCGTGTGCGCCGGCACGGCGCCGATCACGAGGCGGCCGGCCTCCATGGCGTCGAGCGCCAGCGCCACGACGTCCGGCGAGCGGAGGTCTTCGATGACGAGCACGTCGGGGTTCTCGCGCAGCGCCGCGCTCACGGCGGCCGCGACCTCGTCGGTGTCGCCGCGCACTTCGCGCTGGCTGACCAGACAGCCGCGGCTCTCGTGTGCGCAGGCCACCTGGCTCTCGATCGTGATCACGTAGTCGCTGCGCGTGCGGTTGATGAGGTCGACAAACGCCGAGATGAGCGTCGACTTGCCGCTCGAGCGCGGGCCGGCGACGAGGATGAGCCCCTCGGGCTCGGCACAGAGCGCCTGGATCTCGCGCGACAGCCCGAGCTGCTCGACTGTCGCGGGCCGCGACGCGATCAGCCGGAACATCCCGCCCGGGCCGCGGTGATCGCGGAAGCTCTGGCAGCGGAACCGCCCGACGCTTGGGACATCCGACATCCACTCGGTGTCGATCCCCTTCTCGAGCGCCTCGCGTGTCCGCTCCGGCGCCAGGTCGAGCAGGAGCGATTCGACCTCGGGCGCCGTCAGCACCGATTCCCCTTCGAACGCCGAAATCTCGCCGTCGAGGCGGATCGAGGGCCGAAGCCCTGACATCAGGTACAGCGTGTTCGCGCCGCGCGCGGTGGCCAGCCGGAGCAGGCGCTCGAGACCGGCAATCTGCGGCGAGGGCGCGGGCTGCGACGACGCTTCGGAGCGGATGGGGCTGCGGGCCAGCGGCACGACCACCGCTTGGGTTGACTCGACCGTCACTGGCTCCGGCGGTTCGGCTGCCACAGGCGCGGCGGCAAAGGGCGCTGGAGGGAGTGCAGGTTCTTCGAGTTCGAGCGGCACTTCGACTTCAGGCGTCGGTTCGACGGCGGGAACCCGGGGAGCAGCGGGCACGGGGGGCGCAGGAGCGGCAGAAGGCGCAGCGACCCGGCGGGCTTCGCCCGGCCCCTGAGCGCGATGCCGGCGGATCTCAATCCAGATGTCGTTGCCGCCCCGGGCAGCGACCACCATGAACCGCTCGTCCCCGGTCGCGGGTGACCGCGGCAGATCGTGCTCGATCGCCCCCAGTTCATCGAGAGCCTGACGGCGTTCGACCGGAAGAAGCTGCCCCAGGATCCCGGCCACGGCCTCGAACGTCAGCGGACGAGACGACAGCTCGACGGGCCCCGACGGGGCCACCACGTAGGGCTTTTCGCCAACGTGCATCACCAGAGCGTCGCCATCGGCGCGAACGATGGCGGTCAACAGCGAGTTGACCACGTGAGTGGCTCTCCTTTTGCCACAGGCGAGGGGCGCGGCATCAGGTGCGCCTCTCTCCCTCAATGTCGGTCGGATGCCCGGAAGTCTTTAACTTCGTAGAGGCCAACCAGTTCCATGACCAGGGCCGCCACCTCCGCCGGGGAATCAGCGAACGCCTCGTTGCCGCCGAGCTTCGTCGGGTCGAGGGCGGCGAACCCAAACCCGTAGCGAACCAGGCAGACGCGCGCGCTGCCCGCCTGCGCGGTGAGCAGATTGATCGTGGAGTCGCCCACCACCAGCGTGTCCGACGCGTTCACTCCCGCTTCGGCAATGAGGTGCAGCAGGCCTTCCGGGGCCGGCTTCCGGCCGTACGGGCCATCGCCGCCGATGACCGCGCGAAAGCGCCGCTCCAGATCCAGCATCGAGAGGATCTTCCTGGTGGCGCCCGTCGGCTTGTTGGTGAGGACCGCGAGCGGCACCACCGCATCGAGCGCGTCGAGCATCTCCGGGACTCCCGGATAGGCGCACGTCGTGCCGGGCAGCAGGGCGTCGTAGATCTCGAGGAACCGTGGCTGGGCTTCCCGCGCGCTTCCCTTCGCTCCCGATGCCTCGAACGCGCGGGCGATGAGCAGCTCGGCTCCCTCGCCCACCATTCCCGACACCTCCCGGACGTCGAGACGGCGCCCGCCTCGCTCGCCGACCAGGCGGCTGACGGCCACCGCGAGATCGCCGATCGAGTCGATCAGCGTGCCGTCGAGGTCGAACACCACGAACCGAAGCCTGCCCGCGGCTGGCGGCATCGCCACTTCCTGTTACTCGCCCAGGTAGGTCGCAAACGAGGTGGGCGTCTCCCAGACGCGGACCTTCACCACGTGGAAGCCCTGGTCCTTCGCGCAGTTGAAGATCAGCTTCGCGATCAGCTCGACCGTCGGGTTGGAATCGACCAGGTGAATCGGCTCGCCGAGCGCCTGCAGCGGCGCCACCAGCGGGTCGTCGCGCCGCAGGATCATCTTGTGGTCCAGCTCGCGGTCGATCCATCCCTTGACGCTGCGCTTGATGTCGCTGAAGTCGCACACCATGTTGCGCGTGTCGAGCGACTCGGTGCGGATTTCGATCTCGGCCACGGCGTTGTGCCCGTGCGGGTGCTTGCAGATGCCGCCGTAATCGAGGAGGCGGTGGCCGTAACAAAAGTCGATCCGCTTGGTGACTGAGGTACATGCTGAGATTGTACAGTAGGACAATCACGGAGGCGCGTGCCGATGGACACCCCCATGGCCGACGTGGCAGTGCTGCTCTCGGGCGGGCTCGACAGCGCGGTGCTGACGGCCCACGCTGCCCAATCGGGCCTCGTCCAGCCGGTGTACGTCAGCTCCGGCCTGGCCTGGGAATCAGGGGAGGTGCGCGTCGTCTCGCGCCTGCTCGGGTCGGTTCCGTTCGGCCGGAACGTCCTGCCGCTGGCGCGGATCACGGTGGACGCCTCGGACCTCTATCCCGAGACGCACTGGGCGCGGCGCGGCGAGCCTCCCGCCTACGACACGTCGGACGAGGACGTCTACCTGCCCGGGCGCAACATCCTGCTGCTGTCCAAGGCCGGCGTGTTCTGCGCGCTGCGGGGCATTCATCGCCTGGCGATCGGCCCGCTCGCCGGCAACCCGTTCCCCGACGCCACGCCGGAGTTCTTCTCGTCGATGGCCCGGACGCTCTCGCTCGGCCTCGCCCACCCGCTGACGATCGAGACGCCGCTGGTATCGATGCACAAGGAGGATGTCATCAGGCTGGGCGCGTCGCTCGGCGTGAGGCTCGAGCTGACGCTGTCGTGCATGAAGCCGTCGGGAGGGCGGCACTGCGGGCTCTGCAGCAAGTGCCGCGAGCGGAGAGACGGGTTCGCGGCGGCGGGGATCGCGGATCCGACGGAGTACCTGGCGCCTTCGCCACGGGCCGCCACGTAGTCGTCAGAGCGTCTTGACGGTGATCGATCCGCTGTTGCTGCGCAGGCGCAGCAGCTTCCCGCCGCTGCCGAGCTGCCGCCTCAGCGTCCCGCGGGACGCGTGGTCCCTGCCGGCAGAGGCCGGCTCGCCGAAGCCGCTCACGCGCACGGCGCCGTCGCCCGTCTCGGCATCGAGGCTGGCGCCGAACGACGCCGGCAGTTCGAGCCTCAGGCCGCCGTCGCCGGTGCGGATCTCCCAGTCCTCGGTCATCGCGCTGCCTTCGACCGCGCGGACCTCGACCGACCCGTCGCCGGTCCTGAGCTTGACCACCTGCAGGCGGCCCGACACACGGGCGCCGCCGTCTCCGCTCTCGAGATCGAGCGCGCCCGACACGTTGTCGAACCGCATCGAGCCGTCGCCGGTGTGCGCGCGCACCGTCCCGGTGAGGTCGATTCCCCTGAGGCTCCCGTCGCCGCTGCTGAGGTCGATCTTCCCCTCCACGCGCTCGAATCCTGATCGATCCGTCCTCGCTGCGCACGACCAGGTTGCAGTGCGCCGGCACCGAGGCGACGATGCGGGCGGAGGGCGAGACGTGGAGCCCGAATCCCCGCTGCGGGCCATCGGGCTTGCGGACCTCGACGGTGATGGCGCTGCCGGACTGCTCGGCCGTGACGCGGATCGCCTCGGCCTGGGTCTTGTCGGCCGCCCGCTTCTCGATCTCGACGAGCACCTCGGGCTTGTCCCAGGCCCGCACCTCCACCGACCCGTCGAAGGTCGTCAGCGACAGGTCCGGCGTCCCGGTCACCTGGAAGCGTTTGTCCTCGTGAAGCGAGTACGGGCCGCCGTCGACCGTGATTTCGCAGGCGGACCCGAGCAGCGCGGCCGCCGCCACGACGGCCAGCGTTCTTGACGCGCGAAGCAGCTTGTTGGTCACCACACGTCCCCCTCGCTGGCGTTAGACGGCCCGGCCGCGCCAAAGGTTCAAACCGCCGGGCGCGCGGCCGACTACAATAGGCGCCATGACCACCACGACCGCCCTTCTCATCGCCTCGGTGGCCGCCGCCCTCCTCCTCGTCGCGCTGCTCACCATCATCGTCGCGAAGGGAAAGCCGTTTGCCGCCGGAGACGTGTTCCGCGCCAGCCGGTGGAGCCGCGGCAACCGCCTCTTCCCGACGCAGGTCATGGTGGCGCCGACCTCGGTCGTGCACTACACGCCGCAATGGATCGGGCGGCTCGAGCACACGATCCACATCGCCCACGTCGCGTCGGTCCGAATCGACACGAAGCTGTTCTTCTCGGACATCTTCATCGAGACCAGCGGCGGCGTCAGCCCGATCAGCTGCTACGGCCATCACAAGAAGGACGCCATGCGGATCAAGCAGTTGATCGACCGCTATCAGTCCGAGTATTTCAGGCCGGTGGCGCAGGGACCACAGCCACTCTCGCCGGTCCGGTCCTGATCGCGCACGCAGGGGCGGCCGGGGGTCCGGACGGAACGGGATCGGGGCCGGGACTGTGGGGCCGGCCCGCCCGATCCGATAGAGAAAGAGCCGGGCTCTTCCGGCCATCCGGACCTGACGTGAGCGACGAACGGACGACCCTTCTCTCGCGGCCCGCCGCCGAGCCGGCCACGCGCACCGCGCCGGGCGGCGGCGATCTGTCGACGCGCTTCCGCACGCTCGTGCAGTCGCCCCTGCGCGCGGGCATCCTCCGCTACCTCTTCTCACGCGAACCTGAGACGTTCGACGTCGAAGCGCTGATGAGCGTGTTCGGACGCATGCGCCTCGACGTGGACAACTGCGTGGCGGAACTGGCGGGGTTCGGCGTGGCCCGGCGCCTGCCCGGGACGCCGGCGAAGTACGCGGCCAACCGGCCGGACTCCGAGGCGGTGACGGCGCTGCTGGAGGAATTCCTCGACCGCCGGGCGATGGTCAGCATGGAGGACCAGTCGCCATCGGTGCAGCGCTTCCGCGAGATGATCGGCCGCGACGAGAAGATGATGGTCGTCTTCGAGTGGATCCGGACGGCGGCCAAGTCGGACATCTCGGTCCTCATCCTCGGTCCGACCGGGTCGGGCAAGGAAGTTGTGGCCCGGATGATCCACGAGCTGAGCCGCCGCGGAGGCAACAAGTTCCAGGCGGTCAACTGCGCCGCGCTGCCCGACACGCTCTTCGAATCGGAGATCTTCGGCCACGAGAAGGGCGCCTACACCGGCGCGCACGACCGGAAGCCGGGCCGGCTCGAGCTGGCCAACCATGGCACGCTGTTCCTCGATGAGATCGGCGACATGTCACTCGTGGCGCAGGCCAAGCTGCTGCGCGTCCTCGAGGAACGGCGGTTCGAGCGGCTCGGCGGCAACCGCGCGATCGAGGTGGACTTCCGGCTGATCTCGGCGACCAACCGTCCGCTCGAACAGTTCGTGCGGGAGAACCGGTTCCGCGAGGATCTCTACTACCGCGTCAACGCGTTCTCGATCCGCCTGCCGTCGCTGAGGGAGCGGCAGGTGGACATCCCCGTGCTGGCGCAACGGTTCCTGGCGCGGGTACTGCGCGGCCAACGGCCTGCCAATCGACAGCAAGACGTTCGCCCGGGAGGCCCTGGACCAGCTGATGGCCTACCCCTGGCCCGGCAACATCCGGGAACTCGAGAGCACCGTCTCGAGGGCCGCCCTGTCGGCGCCGGGTCGGTCGATCCGCGCGTCGGACATCGACTTCCTCCACCAGGCCGCGACGGCGGCCGAGCCATCGCAGGAGCGCCTCCCGTCGCTGCGGGACACCGAACGCGCCCATATCGCGAAGGTCCTCGACGCCGTCGGTTGGAACAAGAAGGAGGCGGCCGAGATCCTCGATATCAGCCGCGGGACGCTCTACCGCAAGATCGACGAATACGACCTCAAGCCAGCCAGACCCCTTGTGCACCACATCGATACACTCTAGCCTGCCGGTCGAGAACAACGGCGTTTTTGAACGGCGTTGTCGCCAATTTCAGTAGTCGCATATTGGTACACGGATAGACATCCGACAAGTCGTTGTCCGTGCTGCGCTTAGCTGGACAGTTTTGTCGTTGATGTTACATCTTGGAACACGACTGAAAATTTCCGTAACTCGACCACGGCGCCGTCAAAGATTGTAAGTCATTGTCCCATAACAATTTATAGTCATGTTGGCGGGTCGTTCAGTCACGGCAGTGCTTTTGCGATAGAGCCTTGCGGTGAAACCGTTCTCCTCACGGCTCGTCGGGCCCGTTGTGGCACCCTTCCCGGTCGTCGACCGGCTTCGAGCTGCGATCCCCATGGTCGTCGCCTGGAGGCGACCGGTGTCTTCGTTCCTCGCCTCGCCTGGTGTCACCTACCCCACGGCGCTCTCTGCCACGGCGTGGGCCGCGGTGCTGGGTCTGCAGCGCGCAGCGCTCCCGTGCGCCCTGTTCACCGTGGTGGCGGCAGCCGCCTGGTGGGCGGGGCATCGGCGCAGTCAGGAGCTGGCCCAGTCCGCCGCCGAGCAGCGTCAGCTCTCCGGCCTCCGCATGGCGACGATCGAGGCTCTTGCCTCGGCCATCGACGCCAAGGACAAGACGTCGGCTGCGCACGTCCGCCACGTGCAGGCGTTCGCGCGGAGCCTGGCCAGGGCGATTGGCCTTGGCGAGGACGAGGTCCAGGCCATCGCCACCGCCGCCGTGCTGCACGATGTCGGCAAGCTGGCCGTGCCCGAGCACATCCTCTCGAAGCCCGGACCGCTCACCCGCGAGGAGTTCGAGCGGGTCAAGATCCATCCACAGGTGGGGTTCGAGATCATCGAGCACGTCCCATTCCCGAGTCCGGTCGCCCCGCTCATCCTCTGCCACCACGAGCGGTGGGATGGTTCGGGCTACCCGCTGGGCCTTCGTGGCAACGACATCCCGCTCGGGGCTCGCGTGCTCGCCGTGGCCGACTATTTCGACTCGATGATGCGCGACCGCCCCTACCACAAGGGCATGTCGAGCGAGCTGGCCACGCTGACTCTCCAGGAGGAGGCGGGCAGGGCGCTCGATCCTCATCTCGTCTCGGTCTTCGTCGGCCTGGTGTCGACCTCGCCGCTCGACGCTGTGGCCGCGGCCGGTGCCGGCTCGTGCGAGCCGCAGGAGCTCGCGAGGCTGTCCCGCCTGTCGCCGATCGGCGAGAGGACGGCCTTCGAGAACATCGCCAGGGCCCACCAGGAGATCTACTCGCTCTACGAAATCGCCCAGGCCATCGGCTCGAGGCTGGGCGTGGCCGACACGATGTCGCTCATCACCGGCAAGCTGGCCGGGTTCGTCCCGTTCTCGACCTGCGCCCTGTTCCTCAGCGACGATGACGGGACGATTCGGTGCCGGTTCGCGTCGGGCGTGCGGCAGGACGACCTGCAGGACAGCGTCCTCGACGAGGGCCGCGGCCTCGCCGGATGGGTGATTCGCAACCGGCGGCCGATCGTCAACGGCATGCCGCTGGTCGACTTCGAGGCGGCCGCGCGGGCGGCCGCAGGGGCCGACCTGCAGTCGGCGCTGGTCTGCCCCCTGGTCTCGGGCGACACGGTCATGGGCGCGTTGGCGCTCTACCATGTCGTCCCGGACTTCTACACCGAGGAGCATCGCCGGCTGCTCGATCAGATCTCGGACCAGACGGCGGCGGCCATTTCCAACTCGATGGTCTTCGAGCGGACGCGCGACGATTCGCTGCGCGACCCGCTCACGGGCCTTCCCAACACGCGCTACATCTTCACGCACCTGACGCGCGAGCTGGCCAGGGCGAAGCGGGTCGGCGCCCAGGTCGCCGTCCTCGTGCTCGATCTCGACGAATTCAAGCAGATCAACGACACGTTCGGCCACCAGGCCGGCGACCGGGCGCTGCAGGCCGTGTCACGGGTGCTGCGCGACACGGTGCGCCGCTACGATGTCTGTGCCAGGTACGCGGGCGACGAGTTCATCATCGTCCTGCCCGGATGCGGGATAGAGGAGGCCGAGGCCAAGCGCCTGGAGCTTCAGCAGGCCGTGCACGACGTCGCGGTCGAAAACGTGGGCGGCCAGGCCCTGCGGGTCAGCATGAGCGCCGGCGCCGCGGTGTTTCCATCCGACGGGGAGACGTACGAAGTCCTGCTGGCGACGGCGGACGGCCGGATGTATCGCGACAAGAAGACCCGCAAGCCCGCGTTCGCTCCAGTCGCCGTCGCCGACCACGCTGTCGGCCCGCCGTGTTCCGTCGAGGTGCGCTCCCTGGTCGCCATGGGAGCCTCAGAGGCTCACTGACGGGCCGCTTCGGGCGTGACGGCACCGCGCGGGCGGACGCAAATCCCGCTATCTCGAGTGCTTCTTGCCCTGCCGGCCGGGCTGATGGCCGCGGTTGTGATGCGCCGTCTCGCTGCGGCCCGCCGCGCCCCGGTTGGCGCCCGGCCGCCCGAACACCGGGCCGCGCGAGCCGGTGCTCCCGTGGCCGCCGCGCCCGCCGACGGGCCTGGATCCCGCACCCCGGGCCATTCCCCCTCGGAACTTGCCGGGGCGGCCCTGCGGCTGATGCATCGTGAATTCGGGGATCGGCCTGACGACCGGCTGGTTCTCCGTCCTGGGCAGCGTCGCGCGGATCAGGCGGCGATGCACGCGGGCGGCCTCGGATTGATCGGCGTCGGCCGGTTCGGGATCAGCGACCGCCGTCACCCCGGGGGCTTGGTCGACCGTCGCCACAGGCGGTTCAGCAACCGGCGGATCCTCGTGCGGCGCGGCCAGCACCGGCGCCGCGAGCGCCACCGGGTCCGACGTCACGGCCGCGAGCACCTCCTGGTAGGCCGACGAGACGGCATCCTTCTTCCGCCTGAGCGTCGGCACCTTCCCATGCTTGTATTCGTGCTCGGCGTCGCATGTCGTGCACCGCGTCTGCTTCACGCCGTCGTCGACCATCGCGACGATGGCGTGGTCGGTCACGCGGCGTTCGCGCGGACAGTAGTCGTCTAGGATGTCACCGGGTCGAAGCCGGCGCTGTTGCATGAATGCCCCCGAAGAACTCGCTGGCGGGATTGGCCGATCACTACGTTTGTTGTCGAGCCAGGCTACGACGCCGGGCCCCACTGCCTTCCCGGTGACGTGCGTGGCGTTGTTGAGCGATGCCGGGCCCAGGAGCCGGCCGGGTGCCGCGTCGAGCACCCGCCTCCCCTATAACCGTGGGTGAGAAGCCCGGGAGAGAACGACCGGACCACACGGGGAGGTATCGATACTCTACACGATTTCCGGCCCGCGCGATAGGGAGGCGTTCGGCCGGGCGGCGACCTCGGCGCGCCACCGCCTCCAGCGCGCGACCGCGACGTTCTTCCCCAGCACCAAACCGAACATGGCCAGGCTGAACGCCGCGAACGCGGCGACCGCCGCCGGGAACGGCAGCTTCCGGTGGAACGGCTCGCTGGCCACGCCGTAGACCATCTCGACGTGGACCCAGTAGACAAACAGCGACGACTGGCCGAAGAGCACCATCGGCGACGCCCACGGCCACTTCGCGCCCAGCAGGCGCGGACGCCGCTCGTAGAAATACAGGACCGACAGCGTGGAGGTGACGACGCCGACGCGCAGCAGGAAGAACATGGGCGAACTGGTCCAGAACTGCGAGTCGGCATAGATCGACGGCAGGTAGGAGCCGGCGTAGCAGGCGCCCGCGAACAGCAGGGCCCCCGGGGCCATCCACGCGTGCAGCCGCCGCTCGGCCCCCTGCCCGCGCAGCCGGTCGATGACGACGCCGACGACCGCGCCAGCCAGCACGAATCCGCCCCAGGGGAAGAGGGTGAAGTTGTTCCTGCCCGGCGTCGGCCGCAGGTACCACTGAACGAAGGGCGGGAGCGCGCCGACCCAGGACGCGGTTCGGACGAGCGGTGTGACGAGCGTGAAGGCCAGCGCGGCCCCGCCGAGGACGAGCAGCCGGCGGCGGGTTCGGCCCGCCAGTTGCCACAACGCGGCCGCCGCCACGATCGACGGCCCCATGATATTGAGGATGTCGACCTTCAACAGGCCCGCCAGCATCGCCTTCGGGTTGAGGATGTAGGCCTGGAAGCGGAACAGGAAGGCGAGGCCGAACACTTCCCAGCCGCGGCGCCGGATGCGGGCGGCCGCCCCGGCCGCGCTGCCCGTCCTGCGCTCGCCGGAACTCGCCGCCAGCGCGACCGAGACGCCGGCCAGGAACAGGAACATCGGGGCGGCGAAGCCGGCCAGGATCGCCGAGACGGCGAAGGCCGGCGTCTGGCGGTCGGACGGCAGGGTCCACGCGTCGAGCACGTGGGCCTCGATCATGATGAGGATCGCCAGCCCGCGCATCCAGTCGATGTAGCTCAGGCGGCCAGCCGCGCTGCGGCCCGGCGCGCTCATCGGCCCTTTGGCGGGGCCTCGACATTGGCCGCCGGCCCTTCGATCGTGAAGCCGGTCACCAGCTCGATGTCCTGGCGGAGCGTGTTCCAGACCGAGCAGTACTTCTCGCGAGAGAGATCGATCGCCCGTTCGACATGCTCTGGCAGCATCTGGCCGGAGAGCGTGAAGTCGAGGAGGACGCGCGTGAACCGCCGCGGCTGCTCGGCGGCGCGATGGACGGTGATGGCCGTCCGAAGAGAGTGCACGGGGTGGCGTCCCCTGGTGAGGATGTGCACCAGGTCGATGGCCATGCACCCGGCAAGCGAGAGCGCCAGGAGCTGCACGGGCGTCGGCGCGGCGTCGGCCGACCCGTCGATGCCGACGGTGTGCTTGCCCACCTCCGCGGTGAACTGCTGCTCGCCATCCCACTCGAGCGTGGCCAAGAGCGGCGGACGCGTCTCTGACATCGGGCACTCCTCGCGAGAAGAAACCGGGCGCCGGGGCTCAGACAGTATACGGTAGCGGGAGCCGTGTTACTCTGCCGCCATGATCCCCGTCCGACGCGCCCTGGCCCTCGCCGTGGTTGCCCTCGCCGCCGTGCCGCTTCTCGCACGGGTTCAGCCGCCGTCCACCTTCAGGTCCGGTGTCAAGACGGTCTCGATCTTCGCGACGGTGACCGAGGCGGGCCGCCTGGTCCCCGGCCTGGCGCGCGAGGAGTTCGAGATCCTCGACGACGGCAAGCCGCAGCCGCTGACCGTCTTCAGCAACGAGGTCCTGCCGATCACCGTCGTCGTGATGCTCGACACGTCCGGCAGCATGACCGGCAACATCCGCATCCTCAGGGACGGGGCCGAGCAGTTCCTGCTGCGCCTGCTCCCGGGAGACCGCGCGCGCGTCGGCGACTTCAACGACAAGATCCAGATGCTGTCGCCGATGAGCGGCGACCGCGACGAACTCATCGCGTCGCTCGCCAACATCGACTTCGGAAACCCCACGCGCCTCTACGACGCGATCGCGGAGGGGTTGAACGAGTTGCGCGAGGTCGAGGGGCGGAAGGTCGTCCTGGTGTTCACCGACGGCGACGACACCTACAGCCGGACGCGGTTCGGGACCGTCCTCGATCGCGCGCAGGTCGAGGAGGTGATGGTCTACGCGATCGGCCTGCAGGGGCAGGACTACGTCGCCGGCCGGCTGGTGCGAACGATGCCGGACAGGAGCCTGAAGAAGCTGGCCGACGCGACCGGCGGCGGGTACTTCGAGCTGACGAAGACCGACCAGCTGACGTCCACCTTCACGCGCATCGCCCTCGAGCTGCACAGCCAGTACCTGCTGGGCTTCTCGCCAGCGGCGCGGGACGGCAAGACCCACAAACTCGAGGTGCGGGTCAGGCGGCCAGGCATGGCGGCCCGTGCAAGGAAGACCTACGTCGCGTCGTGAGGGCCTTGCGCGGCGGCTCGTTCTATTTCTTCCAGGGATTGTCGGTCACCAGCTCCGGGTGCTGCTGCCTGAAGGTGGCGGACACGTAGCAGTCGAAGCAGATAGGCTGCTCGCGGGCCAGCACGTCCGGCAGCTCTTCGGGCGGGACATCGATCCACGGCCGGGCCCTGCCGGCCGCGTCGACGAACCCCGGCTTGCGCTCGAACCAGTCGATCTCGCCGAGCGGTTTGTGGCAGACGGCGCACTGCTTGCCGGCATACCAGTCGGTGACAATCGTGCGGACGAGGCAGCCCTCGGGCGCCCGTTCGATCTGGGCGAGGCATTCCTGGCCGCAGCCGCCACGCTCGGGCCAGCGTGAACACGTGGAGAGCGAGAGCGAGCCGCCCGCCGCGGCCCGTGCGGCGTTGAGCGACACGGCGGCCGGCGCCTTGGTCTCGGGGCACTCGACGAGTCTCGCGCCCCGCATCCTCGCGTACCGGCCACCCAGCCAGAGCGCGGCGGCCACGACAACCGCGGCGACCAGGAGCGAAAGCACCCAGACCATCGGTTCCTCCCCCGCTCTCCAGGCTGACCTGGCGGCGGACTGCTGGCGGTCTTCAAGCACGGTATACAACGAAACGGGACAGGAAGCCAGACCTGGCCGGTTTGCTACAATCGCCAATGCATGGATGAGGTTCACACGATTCTTCCCGGCGACCGCCCGTCTGGGAATCCGCGCGGCACGCGTTCGATGTCGCTCGCGCGCGGCGGCATGATCGCCACCAGCCAGCCGCTCGCCTCCTCGGCAGGCCTCGACGTGCTCCGCCGCGGGGGCAACGCGGTCGACGCCGCCGTCACGGCCGCCGCGGTGCTGGCCGTCATCGAGCCGACGATGACCGGCATCGGCGGCGATCTGTTCGCCATCGTGTGCGAGCCGGGCGGTCGGCTGCACGGACTCAATGCGAGCGGCCCGACGGGCCGGGCGGCCTCGTGCGAGGCGCTCGTCCGCGCCGGCCACGGGCGCATTCCGTCGAGAGGAGCCCTGGCGGTCACCATCCCCGGTGCCGTGGACGGATGGGCCGAATTGCTGGCGCGCTACGGCACGATCACGCTGGCCGAGGCGCTCGGGCCGGCGATCGCCTGCGCGCGGGACGGCTTCCCGGTGTGCGAGATCGTCGCGGGCCAGTGGCGCGACGCGGAGCCGGCGCTGGCCGCCGACCGGGCGGCCGCTGGCGTGTTTCTTCCAGGAGGACGCGCGCCGCGCGCCGGCGAGGTGTTCAGCAATCCGCCGCTCGCCCGCTCGCTCGAGCAGATCGCCTCGGGCGGGCGCGACGCTTTCTACCGCGGCCCGATCGCCCGCGCCATCTGCGACAGCCTCGCGCCTCTCGGCGGCCTGTTCGACGAGGAGGATCTGGCGGCTTACGCCGCACGCTGGGTCGACCCGCTGCGCACGACGTTCCGCGGATGCGAGGTGTGCGAGTTGCCGCCGAACACGCAAGGCTTCGTGGTCCTCGAGATGCTCAACATCCTCGAGGTGTACGACCTTCGCGCGATGGGCCACAACACGGCACCGTACCTGCACGCGATTGTCGAGGCCAAGCGCCTCGCGTTCGCCGACCGCGATGCGTACCTGGCGGATCCAGACTGTGTCGACCCTTCGGCTCTTGCCTCGCTGGTGTCGAAGGAGTACGCCTCCGAGCGCCGCCGGTCGATCGACCCGGACCATGCCGCGGGAGTCGTGGCGAGCGGCCGGCTCCCGGTCCCGTGCGCACCGACGCGAGGCGGGACAGACTCGACTCCCGCCTCGGGATCCGGTGACACGGTCTGCCTCACGGCCGTTGACGGCCGCGGCCTGGCGGTGTCGCTCATCCAGTCGCTGTTCGAGGCGTTCGGCTCGGCCGTCGTCCCTCCCGGAACCGGCATCGCCCTGCAGAACCGCGGGAGCCTGTTCGTGCTCGACCCGGGTCACCCCAATCGTCTCGGACCCGGCAAGCGGCCGCTGCACACGCTCATTCCGGCGATGGTGCTGCGCGACGGGCGCCCGTTCCTGTCGTTCGGCGTCATGGGGGGCGACCTCCAGCCGCAGGGCCACGTGCAAGTGCTGCTCAACGTGCTGGAGTTCGGCATGACGGTGCAGGAGGCGGGAGAGGCGGCGCGCATCCGCCACTCCGCCGACGGGATCGCGGTCGAGTCGGGCATCGGCCGCGAGGCGCGCGCCGGGCTGATGGCGCGCGGGCACCGCGTCTTCGAGTCGCGCGGCGTGTTCGGCGGTTTCCAGGGAATCAGGATCGATCGCGAGACGGGCGTGCTGATGGGCGGATCCGATCCGCGGAAGGATGGGTTGGCGATCGGGTTCTGAACGGGCAGGCGGAAAGGCCGTGGACGGAAGGCACAAGCCGGCTGGTGAGGCGCCGGGCGAGCCTCTGCTGCGTTAGGATTGTTCAATGAGCTTCCGGTTCCTCACCGAAGCGCAGGTGCGCGAGCTGCTGCCCGCGTCGGAACTCCCGGCGCTGGTCGACCTGATGGCCGGCACGCTGGCAGACTTCTCCGCGGGCCGCGTGACGCAGCCGGTGCGCAGCGCCGTGCCGCTCGGCCCGCCGGGACAGTACCTGGGCGTCATGCCCGCGCTCGTCCCCGCGGCCGGCGCCCTCGGCGCGAAACTGGTGAGCGTCGTCCCGTCCAACGCCGCGCGCGGACTGTCGACCCACCTGGGGGTCGTCGTGCTCTTCGACGTGGAGACCGGGGACGTCCGCGCCGTGATGGACGCGCGCTACATCACCGAGGTCAGGACGGCGGCGGTGTCGGCGGTGTCGGCGCGGCACATGGCGCGGCCCGACGCTTCGTGCCTCGGCCTGGTTGGGGCAGGCGTGCAGGCGCGCAGCCATCTGGAGGTGTTCGCCGCGGTGCGCCCGCTCTCGCGCGTCCGGGTCTGGGGCCCCGACGCGTCGCAGGTCGACGCCTTCGTTCGCGACATGTCCCGGGCGCTTGGCGTCGACATCCAGGCGGCGGCCTCGGCCGAGCACGCTGTCTGCGGGGCCGATCTCGTCGTGCTGGCCACGTCGTCGGACCAGCCGGTGGTCCGAAGCGAGTGGATCGCCGGTGGCGCGCACGTCGTGTCCGTCGGCGCCTGCCGGCCGCACCAGCGCGAGATGGACCCTTTGCTGGTCGCGCGCGGCCGGGTCGTGGTCGACTCGCTCGATGCCGCGATCGTGGAATCCGGCGATATCGTCTCAGGCATCGCGGAAGGCCGCTTCGGTCGGGATCACCTTGCGGGCGAACTCGGGGCGGTCGTGGCGGGCGTCGTGCCCGGGCGCACGCGTCGCGACGAGGTGACGATCTTCAAGTCGCTGGGGCTCGCCGTCGAGGATGTCGCGACAGCCGCGCTGGTGGCCCGGCGCGCGGAAGCACGAGCACTCGGAGTCGAATTGTCCCTCTGATGCGCACAAGAAAGCTCGCCCTCATGCGCCTGCCAGGCTGCGCCGCGCTCGTGCTCGCCTTCGCGATTCTCCCTGGCGCCGCCGCGTCCGCCAACCCGCGCTCCGAGGCGCTCAGGCGGGACGCGTACGAGGCGACCTACAACCTGGACTACGAGCGCGCGAAGGATCTGTTCGCGCAGGCCATCGCCGCCGATCCGAACGACGACGCGGCCTACCGCGGCGCGGCCAGCCTGAACTGGCTGCGGGTGCTGTTTCTGCGCGGCACGGTGCTCGTCGAGGACTACCTGGGCCACCTCAAGAGCACGTCGGACGTGCCGATGCCGCCTCCGCCCCCGGATCTCGACACCGCCTTCCACCAGCAGATCGATCGCGCCATCGCGCTGGGCGAGAAGGCCGTGGACACACGCTACAACGACGCCTCGTCGCACTACGAGCTGGGCGCCGCGCTGGGGATCAACGCTTCCTACGCCGGGTCGGTCGAGGGGCGGGTATTCGGGGCGATGCGGCTGGCGCGTCGGGCGTTCAGCGAGAGCGAGATGGCGCTCGAGCTCGATTCCCACCAGGCGCAGGCCGGGCTGGTCGCCGGCACCTATCGGTACCTGGTCTCCACGCTGCCCGCGCCCGTGCGCGTGATGGCCTACATCGTCGGGTTCGGCGGCGGCAAGGAGGAAGGGCTGCGGCTCATCGAGCAGGCGGCTACTTCCCAGAGCGACGTGCAGACGGACGCGAAGGCCGCCCTTGTGCTGATCTACAACCGCGAGCACCGGTACGACGATGCCGTCAACGTGATTCATTGGCTCGAACGCACCTACCCGCGCAATCGCCTGTTCGTGCTGGAGGAGGCGAGCACGCTCATCCGAGGAAACCGGTTCGCCGAGGCCGACAAGGTGCTCGAGGACGTCATGGGCCGGCTTGCGCAGGACACACGGCCGCGGATGCCCGGCGAGGACGGTCGCTGGCACCTGAAGCGGGGCACGGCGCGCCTGCGGCTTGGCAGAGCTCAGCGAGGCGGAGCAGGATCTGAAGGAGGCGCTGGCCGCTTCGGGCATGCGGGGATGGGTGCTCGCGCGGGTCCACGTCGAGCTCGGGAAGGTTGCCGACCTGCGCGGCGACCGGGCGGCCGCCCAGCGCGAATACCGGACCGCGTTGACCATTACCCAGACGGCGCACGATGATGAGGCCGAGAGCGAGGCGTCACAGTTGCTCACCAGGCCCTACAAGCAGTAACGGGGGATTCGCGCGATGGCCACAAAGAAATGGGTTCCGATCGTTGTCGGCATCGTGATCTTCGTGGTGCTGATCGGCGCCGGCCTGCTGGGCGGGCTGATCTACGTCGTCAGGCGCGACGTGAAGGTGCAGACGATGACGGCCGCCGAGGGGCAGGCCGAGTTCGACAAGCTCGTTGCCAAAATGGCCGGCCAGACACCGTTCATCGAATTGCCGGCGCCGGACTCGGACGCCGAGCCGGTCATCCACCGCGAACTCGAGACGCATGACACCGGGTCGATCTCGACGGTTCACATCCGCGTCTGGTCACCCCGAGATCGGAAGCTGGCGCGCGTGGACCTGCCGTTCTGGCTGATGCGGCTGGGCGGCAACAAGCCGTTCACGGTCGACGCGGGAGAGATGGGCGGCGTGACGCTGCACGTCACGCCGGAAGAGATCGATCGCCGCGGGCCAGGCCTGATCGTGCTATGGACCAGCGCGCGCCACAACCGGCTGCTGGTGTGGACGGAGTGATCGCTGGGACTTAGAAGGTGCTGGAAGTTGGTAGCGGTACGGGGAATCGAACCCCGATTTGATGGTTGAGAACCATCCGTCCTAACCGTTAGACGATACCGCCACTCGAGGTCGTACCGAGCCTTTTATGATACCTGGGCACCTGGGCACGGT
The DNA here is from genome assembly GCA_963727765.1 of uncultured Acidobacteriota bacterium. Classification (GTDB taxonomy): domain Bacteria; phylum Acidobacteriota; class Vicinamibacteria; order Vicinamibacterales; family Fen-181; genus FEN-299. The sequence continues at coordinate 11,890 of CAVSGZ010000001.1, read as the reverse complement.
CAAGGCGCCCGGCGCGGGTATCATTGAAGGATGCGCTACCTTCTCGTCTTTCTCCTGATTCTCGTCGCCGCGGCCGGCGCCGCGTTCTTCGTGGCCGGCCGCGCCGCCGCGCCGTCGATACAAATCCTGCAACCGACCAAGACGATTGGCGTCGATGCGACGCTCGACGTCACCGTCGAAGCCCCGAAGGCCCGATTCTCCCGCCTCGACATCGCCATCGAGCAGAACGGCAGGAGCACGCCGCTCTTCTCGCTGGCCGCGCCAGGCTCGGCAACGCTCACGCAGCAGACCCCGGACCGGATCCAGATCAGCCGGCCCGTCGGCAAGCGCGCCCTTCCCGACCTGCAGGCCGGCACGGCACGGATTGTCGTGACAGCCGCCCGCACAACGCTGTTCGGCCTGCGCACCAAGGAAGCGAGCGCCGCGCGCGAGGTCACGGCCCGCTTCACGCCTCCGCGAATCGCGGCCGTCTCGACCCATCACTACGTCAACCTCGGCGGGTCCGAGATGGTCGTCTACACGGTATCGCCGCCCGACGTCACCTCCGGCGTGCTCGTCGGCGACATGTTCTACCCGGGGTTCCCGGCGTCCGGCGCCGGCATGACGACATCCGATCCGGGCCTTCGCGTGGCCTTCTTCGCGCTGCTCTACGACCAGGACCTGACGACGCCCATCCGGCTGCTGGCGCGCGACGAGGCGGGCAACCAGACGCAGGCCTCGTTCGACTACAAGCCGCTCACCAAGAAGTTCCCCAGGGAACGCGTCGAGCTCAACGATGCCTTTCTCCACCGCGTCGTCCCGGAGATTCTCGAGGCGATCGCCGGAGCTCAAGATCGCCGTGGGTGCCGACGGGGACTACCTGCCGGCGTTCCTGAAGATCAACAACGACCTGCGGCGCATCGACGCGGAGAAGCTCGTCGCGCTGGCAAAGCAGACGGCGCCCGAGATGCTCTGGAAGGGCCCGTTCATCCCTCTCGGCAACGCGAAGGTGGAATCGAAGTTCGCCGACCACCGGACGTATTACTACCAGGGGAAGGAGGTCGATCAGCAGGTGCACCTGGGATTCGACCTGGCGGTCACCAAGCAGGTTCCGGTGCGCGCGGGCAACGACGGCAAGGTCGTCTACGCGGACTTCCTCGGCATCTACGGCAACTGCGTCGTCATCGACCACGGGATGGGTGTGCAGTCGCTCTACGGCCACCTGTCGTCGATCGACGTGAAGCCGGGCGACTCGGTAACCAAGGGCCAGCAGATTGGGCGCAGCGGCATGACCGGGCTGGCCGCGGGCGACCATCTGCACTTCTCCATCCTGCTGCAGGGCAACCCGGTCAATCCGGTCGAATGGTGGGACCCGCACTGGATCGAGGATCGCGTGATGCGCAAGCTGCGCGAGTAGGGGTAGGATCCAGCTGTGCCGTCCATTCCCGCGCGCTCGCGATCGGTTGCGTTGTCGCTGCCCTGGCCGCAGGCGCCGGCCCGGGTCGCCGACTTCGTGGCGCTCACCAAGCCCAGGCTCAACCTCCTGGTCGTGGCGACGACGCTGGCCGGATACTACCTGGGCGTCGACCGGCTCGACCTCGCGCGGCTCGCGGCAACCATCATGGGCACCGCACTCGTGGCAGGCGGCGCCGCCGCCTTCAACGAGATTCTCGAGCGCGACACCGACGCGCTGATGCGGCGCACGAAGGGGCGCCCGCTTCCGGGCGGACGGATGCGCGTGGTGCCGGCTACGTGGTTCGCGCTGGCGCTGGCGACGGCCGGCCTCGCGCTGCTCGCCACGGGCGCCAACTACCTGGCGGCCGGCGTGGCCGCGGTGACGCTGCTTTCATACGCGCTGGTCTACACGCCGCTCAAGAGCCGGACGCCGCTTGCGACGCTGGTCGGCGGCATCCCGGGCGGCCTTCCGCCGATGATCGGCTGGGCAGCGGCCACCGGCACGCTGTCGGCGCCGGCCTGGGTGCTGTTCGCCATCGTGTTCTTCTGGCAGATGCCGCACTTCCTGGCGATCGCATGGCTCTGCCGCGAGGACTATGCAAGGGCCGGTCTGCCGCTGCTGCCCGTCGTCGAGCCCGATGGCCGAAGCACGGCGCACCAGGTGGTGTTGTACGCGTCGGTGCTTGTGCCGGTCAGCCTGGCGCCGACGCTGGTCGGTCTAGCGGGGCGCGTGTACTTTGCGGGTGTGCTGGTACTGGGCCTGGGGTTCCTCGCGCTCACCCTGCAGTTCGCCCGCCGGCGCACGAACCGGGCGGCGAAGCGGCTGTTCGTCGGCTCGATCGCCTACCTGCCGCTGCTGTGGGCGCTGATGCTGGGGAATCACCGCTGACGCCGGCCCTGCCACGACAGGACTTATGACCCCTCCCCTCCCCGCCGTCGAAGTCGTCCATCTCCGCCACCGCTACGGCGAGCGGGTGGCGCTCGACGACGTGAGCTTCAGTGTCGCGTCGGGCGAGATCTTCGGCATGCTCGGCCCGAACGGCGGAGGCAAGACGACGCTCTTCAAGATCGTCTCCACGCTGCTCTTCCCCACCGAAGGCACCGTCCGCGTGTTCGGCGACGACGTCGTCAAGGACCCGGCCGCGGTGCGACGAACGCCTGGGCGTCGTCTTTCAGCACCCGGCGCTCGACGGGAAGCTGACGGTCGAAGAGAACCTCCGGCACCAGGGTCATCTCTACGGGCTGAGCGGGCGGGCGCTGTCGGTTCGGATCGGCGAGGTGCTCGCGCGCGTGCGGCTCGAGGATCGGCGGCACGATCTCGTGGCCACGCTGTCGGGAGGACTCCAGCGGCGGGCCGAGGTGGCCAAGGCGCTGCTGCACCGCCCGCAGCTGCTGGTCCTCGACGAGCCCAGCACGGGACTCGACCCGGCGGCGCGGCGCGACATCTGGCAGGACCTCTCGGTGCTGCGGCGCCAGGAAGGCACGTCCATCATCCTGACGACGCACCTGATGGACGAGGCGGCGGCGTGCGACCGCGTGGCCATCCTCGACCTCGGCCGGCTGGTGGCCCTCGACACGCCGGCGGCGCTCACCGCCGCGATCGGCGGCGACGTCGTGCAGGTGACGACGCGGGATCCGCAGGGGCTGGCCGCGCGCGTGGCCGAACGTTTCGCGGTGAGCGCAAAGGTGGTCGACGGCAGGGTGAACATCGAGCGGGACCGGGCCCACGAGTTCATCGCGGAACTGGTGGAGAGCTTCCCCGGCGAGATCGACGCGGTGACGTTCGGCAAGCCGACGCTCGAGGACGCCTTCGTCCACTACACCGGGCACCGGTTGGGGGAGGCGTCATGAGGCGCATCCTTCTTGCGTGCTACACGCTCTGGGTCCGGGAGATCGTCCGGTTCCACCGGCAGCGCAGCCGCATCGTCGGCGCGCTCGGATCGCCGCTCGTGTTCTGGTTCCTGATCGGGTCGGGCCTCAACCGGTCGTTCCAGGGCAGCCCGGAGATGGCACTCCGGGGAGGCTACCTCGAGTTCTTCTACCCGGGCACCCTGGCGCTCATCGTGCTCTTCACGGCCATCTTCGCCACGATCTCGATCGTGGAGGATCGGCAGGAAGGGTTCCTCCAGGGCGTGCTGGTGGCCCCGGTCCCCAGGGCCGCGATCGTCGTGGGCAAGATCGCCGGCGCCACGACGATCGCGGTGATCCAGGGGACCGTGTTCCTCCTGCTGGCTCCGCTCGCGCACGTACGGGTTCACCTGGTGGACATCCCGGCGCTCATCGGCATGCTGACGCTGGTGTCGTTCGGCCTCGCGGGGCTGGGATTCCTCGTGGCGTGGTGGCTCGATTCGACGCAGGGGTTCCACGCGGTGATGAACATCTTCCTGATCCCGCTGTGGATCCTGTCGGGCGCCCTGTTCCCGGCGGCTGGCGCGGCCGGATGGGTGCGCGCGCTGATGCTCGTCAACCCGATGACCTACGGCGTGTCGGGGCTGCGGTGGTTCTTCTACGATCAGCCGCTGCCGGGCGAGCCGTCGCTCGCGGTGTCGCTGACCGTCGTGGTCGCGTTCGGCGTCGCGATGGCGGCGCGGGGACGATCGCCGTTCGTCGGCGGGGCTGAAGCCCCGCCCTACGTACGTAGGCCGGCCCTTCAGGGCCGGCTGAGGGCAGGAACTATGACCGTTGCCGATCTGCCGACCCTCAACGCGACCCTGAACGCCGTCTCCGCCGTGCTGCTCGGCACCGGCTACGCGATGATCCGTAAGCGCCGGATCGCCTGGCACCGCGCGTTCATGCTGTCGGCGTGGGTGACGTCGATGCTGTTCCTGGCGTCCTACTCCGTCTATCACGCGATCGTCGGCTCGCGGCCGTACCACGGCCCGGCGCGCGCGCTCTACTTCGCCATCCTCATCTCACACGTGATTCTGGCCGTGGTCATCGTGCCGATGGCGCTCCTCACGCTGGCGCGGGCGCTCAGCGGCCGCTTCCCCGCCCACGCCCGCCTCGCTCGCCGGACGCTGCCGCTGTGGATGTATGTGTCGGTCACGGGGGTGGTGGTGTATCTGATGCTCTACCGGCTGTAGGCTGTCGGCAAACGGCCGACGGCCTGGCCCCGACTGAAGCGAATCTGATTGTCGGAGCGACTGAGCCACGCGTGACACGGCCGTCAGCCGACCGCCGTCAGTCGTAGATGAGGTATTTCGCTCGTAACAGCCGAAACCGTCCCTCATCGTTCGCAAACGACGCCGCGATCCGAGCCGGGTCCTCGAGCGCCTTGATCTGCTCGAGCGCCTTCGCCGATCCGAGCAGGCGCAGCATCTTGTCGATCTCGAACGTCGCGCCGTGCTGCCGGTAGATCGCCGACGCGATCTCGACGCCAAGCCTCGCCGTCTGCAGCGCCTCCCTGCCTGTCACAATCACGAACACGCCGCTGCACGGCTCTCCCTTGAACGCGCCCGTCGTCGGCCTGAAGGATGTCGGGTAGAAGTGGACGCCCGGCAGCTGCCGCGTGTTGAGCGCCGCGGCCAGCTTCGCGCCGTCCATCCACGGCGCGCCGAACTGTTCGAACGGAGAGTCGGTGCCGCGGCCGACCGAGACGTTCGTCCCCTCGATCATCGCCACGCCCGGATAGAGCGCCGCCGCGTTCATGTTGCGCAGGTTGGGCGACGGGTTCACCCACGCCGCCCCCGTCTGGTCGAACCACTGGTCCCGCTTCCACCCCTCGAGCGGCACCACCGTCAGGTCGGCGCCGATCCTGTTCTCGGCGTTGAACAGCCTGGCCAGCTCGCCCATCGTCATCCCGTGGCGGACGGGCATCGGGAAGTAGCCCACGAAGGACACCTGCGCCTTGTCGAGCGTCGGCCCCTCGACCGTGAAGCCGTCGATCGGGTTCACGCGGTCGAGCACCACCATCTTGATCTTCCGCTTCGCCGCCTCCTCCATCATGTACGCCATCGTCGTCTCGTAGGTGTAGAAGCGGACGCCGGCGTCCTGGATGTCGAAGACCAGCGTGTCGATGCCCGCCAGCATCTCGTCGGTAGGCCGGTTGATGGCGCCGTAGAGCGAGTAGACCGGCAGCCCCGTCTTCTCATCGCGCGACGCCGAGACCGCCTCGTCGACGTCGCCACGAATGCCGTGCTCGGGGCTGAACAGAGCCACCAGCTTCACGCCGGGCGCGCGCGCCAGCAGGTCGATCGTCGACTCGCCGGTGAGCGCAACGCCCGTATGGTTGGTGACCAGGCCGACCTTTCGTCCCTGCAGCGCCTTGAAGTTCCCGGCCTTCAGCACGTCGATGCCGCTCAGCACGGGCGTGCCGCCGCCGCTTTCGCGCGGTGCCGCACCCGACGCGCCGAAGTCGCTGCCCGTCAGGCGAATCGTCCGGAGGGCGTCGGCCGGCGGGTTGGTGATGGCCGAGCCCACCACGGTCGCGATCTTCGCTCGGAGCGGTGTGACATCCCCCTTGCCGTCCGGGTGGACCCGGTTCGAGAGGAACACGATCCAGATCTTCGTGAGTGGATCGATCCACAGCGACGTGCCGGTCCATCCCGTGTGGCCGAACGAGCCGAGCGGCAGCAGCTCGCCGCGGTTGGACGAGTAGGACGAGTCGATGTCCCAGCCGAGGCCTCGCACCTGACCGCCGGGCAGGACGATCGGGCTCGTCATCTTCGCCACCGTCAGCGGCGAGAGGATGCGCACGTTCCCGAGGCGGCCGCCGCCGAGCAGCATCCGGCAGAAGACGCTCAGGTCGGCTGCCGTGCTGAACAGTCCCGCGTGCCCCGCCACGCCCAGCATCCGCCGCGCGGTCGGGTCATGGACGACACCGCGGAGGATCGCGCCGCCCGGCTGGTCGCACGGCCAGCCGTACTGCGTGCACTTCTCGGTGGGCGCGATCCGCGGCAGCAGCGCGGCCGGCGGCTTGAACATCGTGTCGCGCATCCCGAGCGGCTCGAAAATCCGCGCGCGGCAGAACTGGTCCAGCGTCTGCCCGCTCACGCGGTGGACGATCTCGCCGAGCAGGAAGAAGTTGATGTCGCTGTAAACGAAGCGCTCGCCCGGAGCGGAGGTGGGCACCTCTTCGATCGCCCGGGCAATCCCCTCGTCGTAGCTCGCGAACTCGAGCGACATGTCGAGGTCCGGCCGCAGGCCCGACACGTGTGTCAACAGGTGGCGGATCGTGATGTCGCCCTTGCCGTACCGCTCGAACCCCTTGATGTAGGCCGACACCCGGTCGTTCAGCCTGATTCGGCCGTCCTCGACCAGCATCATCACGGCCGTCGTCGTGGCGACGACCTTGGTCAGCGAGGCGAGGTCGAAGATCGTGTCGAGCGTCATCGGCTCGACCGCGGGCTCGAGCGCGCGATGGCCGAACGCCTCGCGGTAGACGATCTGGTCGCCGCGGCCGACGACGACGACGGCGCCGGGCGTCTGCCGGGCGGCAACGGCCTCGTTGACGAGGTCGGCGATGCGCGCCAGGCGGGCGGCGTCGAGGCCGGCCGTGGCCGGCGTCCCCGCAGCCTGGGCGCCGAGGCGCGCGGATCCGGCGAGGACGAGCGACGCGAGGACGAGAGAGAAGATCGGCCGATGCTTCACGGCTCACTCCTTGTGAACGCGGGCACTATAATAGAGGATTGCGCGAGCCGGCGCGACCAGTTCGCCCGTCATAGTCTGCGATGACATCACGGTGGCGCTACCGCTTCGTCGTCAGCCTGATCTGGATCGCGGTCTTCGCCGCCGCCATCGCCGGGTGGTTCTACGCCCGCTCGTCGGGCCCGGCCTACGGCCCGGTCATCCTCGTCTCGATCGAATCGCTCCGCGCCGACCACCTGCCTGTGTACGGCTACCAGCGCGTCCGCACGCCGGCCATCGACGCACTCGCGGCCGATTCGGTCATCTTCGACCGCGCCTACTCTCACTCGCCGCTCACGCTCCCATCGACCGTGTCGCTGCTCGGCGGACTCCTGCCGCTCCAGAGCGGCATCCGCGACGACATTGGGTTCGCCCTGGCCCCGGCCGTGCAGCTGCTGCCCCAGTGGCTGCACCGGCGCGGCTTCAAGACCGGCGGCGTCGTGTCGAGCTGCCTGCTGCGGGCCGACACCGGGCTTGGCCCCGCGTTCGGATTCTTCGACGACGAGATGGGCGGCGCGTCGGCGCATGACGCCGCGCTCGCTTGCTCGAGGGACGGAGCGGAGTCGCTGAAGGTGGCCGAGCACTGGATCGAGTCGATCGGCACGTCGCGGTTCTTCCTGTTCCTGCACCTCGATGGCCCCGCGGCGGAGACCGGCGCGTCCGGCGCGCGGCCGGCACGCCTCTCGCCCTACGACGCCCGCATCGCCTATGTGGACGACCTGCTCGGGCAGTTGGTCGCGTTCCTCAAGAAGCGCGGCCTCTACAACGGCGGCATCCTGATCCTGACATCCGATCACGGCGAGGGCCTCGGCGACCACGGCGAGCAGGGACACGGCCTGCTCATCGACGAGCAGGCCATTCGCGCGCCGCTCATCGTGAAGCTCCCGCGGCGTGACGGCGGCGGCCGGCACTCGGACGTCCTCGTCGAGCAGATCGACATCGCGCCCACGATTCTCGATCTGGTCGGCGCGCCGAGGCCGTCGGAGATTTCCGGGCGGTCGCTGCGCCGCGTGCTCGATTCCCTCACCGCAACGATCCCCGACCGACAGATCTACGCCGAGTCGTTCGAGCCGCGCTTCCTGTTTGGGTGGAGCGAGGTGAAGTCGCTCACGACCCGAGAACATCGCTACATCGCCTCCGCGCGGGCCGAGCTGTACGATCTCGCACGGGATCCGAAGGAGCGCGTCAACCTGGCCGCGACCGACGACGGGGCGAAGACGGCCGATGAGCTGCGGGCGGCTCTCGAGTCGCTGACAAAGGACTCTGCCGCGCCGGCGACCGCGGCGGTGCCGGAGGAGGACCGCGCGCGGCTGGAGGCGCTGGGCCGCATGACGGGCCTGCCCGGTCCGGCTCCGGACGTTCCGGCAAACCTGTTGCCGGATCCCGCCGACCTCGTGCCGGTCGCGAACCGCTACTTTGAGGCCTGTCGGCTTGCCGCGGCGGGCCGGGCTGACGAGGCCATCGCCGCTTACCGCGCCGTCGTCGGCCAGGATCCGACGCTGGCGGCCGGGTGGGACCGGCTGGTCGCGGTCCTCATTGCCGGAGGCCGGTTCAAGGAAGCTGGCGAGGCGCTGACCTCGCTGCTGAAGCTCTACCCGGAGGATGGCCGGGCCGCGGAGGCCGACCGGCGTCTGCAGGCGCTGCAGGGCGCGACACCGACAGCCGAGCAGTGGGCGGTCGTCGAAACGGTCTGGGCCTCGGTCGGCGAGAAGGCCCGGGCGGCCGAGGTCCGGGCGGCCGGACGGAAATCGGTGGGCGACGCCGCGCTGCGAAAGGCGGAAGCGGCCCTCCGGAAGCGCTGAGGCGCCGGCCCGAGGCTCGGCACAGGGGCGCGTGTCGTGTTAGGATCAAGCGTAAATGCTGCCGTTTCTTCCGAAACGCTTTGGCAGTTGATTCAGAGGAGAGTGACCGCAATGCATACCAGCCATCGCAATATCGCGTGGCTCCTGATTCTGCTTTGGATAGTCCCCGGCCTTGTCTTCGCCGAAGAGAGAGCCAGACTCGAAGGCAGGGTCATCGACCCGCAGGGCAAACCCATCCAGGGCGTGAAGGTGACAGCGACGTGCAAGCAGGACCCGAAGTTCCACGAGGTCCGCACGACCGACAAGAAGGGCACCTTCACCATCATCTTCACTCGAGATCGAGGTCACGTAACCAGTACCGCTTCGAGAAGGAAGGTTTCCAGACCCTCGACGCGAACCAGGACTGGACGGCCGAGGGCACACAGCGCTTCGACTGGACGATGCAGCCGGGCACGGCCAGGCGCAAGCCGAGCAACCGGCCGCAGCGGCTCCGGCTTCCAGCTCACCGGAAGCCGTCAACGCGTACAACGCGGGCGTGATGGCGGTCAGGTCGAAGGACTACAGGACGGCCGAAGCGAAGTTCAAGGAGTCGGTCGGGTACCATCCGAAGCTCGTTCAGGCCTGGATTGCGCTCTCCTCGGCACAGTTCCAGGAGAGGAGCTTCAAGGACTCGGCCGAGGCCGCCGAGAAGGCCGTGGCTCTTGGCTCGAAGGACCCGGCGCTGCTGACGACGAGGTACCAGGCCTACAAGAACGCCGGCAACGAAGAGCAAGGCGGCAGCGGCGCTCAAGGACCTCGAGACCATCGGGCGCTCGGCCGAGGAAGCCAAGAAGCTGCACAACGAGGGAGTCGCCCTCGCGAAGGCGGGCGACAACGTGGGCGCCATCGCCAAGTTCAAGGAGGCCCTGGCGCTCGATCCGACGCTGATGGCGTCCGCGGTCGGCATGTCCAACGCGGCGCTCAAGGCGGGGCAGTACGGCGACGCGGCGACGGCGGCCGAGGCAATCCTGAAGCAGGATCCCCAGAACAACGCGGCGATTCGGCTCAGGTACAACGCCTGCCTCCAGCTCCAGGATCTGGACCGGCTGGCCGACGCGATCATCGGCCTCTACGCGGTGGACCCGGTCATTGCGAAGAAGGGCCTGCTGAAAGTGGCGGTCGACTCGTATTACGACGCCAACAGCAAGGACCACGGCAGGGCGGCCTTCGTCAAAGTCCTCGAGTGGGACCCGAACGAGCCGTATTCGAATTACTACCTCGGCTGTGATGCTGATCGCCGAAGGCAAGAATGCCGAGGCGAAGGCCCACCTCGAGAAGGTCGTCGCGGTTGCGCCGAACACCGAGCAGGGCAAGTCAGCGAAGGACATGCTCAAGCAGCTCGAGAGCATCAAGTAGGAAGGGCCTTCAGGCCCGCCGCGGGAAGACAGAGGGGCGATCTCAGAGATGGGGTCGCCCCCTTTTCATGTACGGCCGTTGGGCGAGCCCGCGAAGTACGAAGTAGGAAGGTCCGAAGTACGGATCGCGCGGTCGCCGGGGCCTGTTAGGTATTTTGTGTGTGGGGCATAAGATGAGGAGCATGTATGCCACGCACACGCAAGCCGCGGGAGCCACAGGCCCCGGCGGCGCCCGTCCCGCCTGAGTTACTCGACCAGTTCGTGCGCGAGGGACCGCTGACCCAGGACGAGTTGGAGTCGGCGGTCCGTCGCTTCAAGAAGGCCCTGATTGAGCGGGCGCTGGGCGCCGAGCTCACCCACCATTTGGGCTATCCGCCGGGCGGGACCAGGCCCGAGGCCACGCCCAATCATCGCAACGGGACCAGCGACAAGACGGTGCTGACCGACGAGGGGCCGGTGCCGATCGACGTGCCACGGGATCGAGCGGGCACCTTCGAGCCGCAGTTGATTCGCCAAGCACGAGCGGCGGTTCACGGGATTCGACGACAAGATTCTCGCGCTGTATGCGCGGGGCCTGACGGTGCGCGAGATCCAAGCGTATCTGGCGGAGATGTACGCCACGGACGTCTCGCCCGCGCTCATCACCACGGTGACCGACGGCATCGTGGCCGAGGTCACGGCGTGGCAGAGCCGGCCGCTTGAGTCCGTGTATCCCGTGGTGTTCTTCGACGCCTTGCGGGTGAAGATCCGCGAGGAAGCCACCGTCTGCAACAAGGCCGTGTATCTCGCCCTGGGCGTCCGCCGAGACGGCACGCGGGAGGTCCTCGGGCTCTGGATCGAGCAGACCGAGGGCGCGAAATTCTGGATGCGCGTGTTCACGGACTTGAAGACGCGCGGCGGCCAAGACATCCTCATCGCCGTCACCGACGGATTGAAGGGGATGGCCGAGGCCCTCGGGGCCATCTTTCCGGCGACGACGCTCCAGACCTGCATCGTCCATCTGCTGCGTCACAGCCTTGACTACGCGAGTTGGAAGGAGCGCAAGCCGTTGGCCGCGGCGCTGCGACGGATCTACACGGCCCCCAGTGCCGAGACCGCGGCGGCCGAGCTCGACACGTTTGCCGCAGGCCCGTGGGGCACCCGCTTTCCGATGGTGGTCGCCTCGTGGCGGCGGGCCTGGACCGCGGTGATCCCGTTCTTTACGTTTCCCCCGCCGATTCGCCGCGTGCTGTACACCACCAACGCGCTCGAGAGTCTGAACGCGCAACTCCGGAAGATTCTGAAGACCCGCGGCCATTTCCCAAGCGACGAGGCGGCGACGAAACTGATCTGGCTCGCGTTGCGGAAGGTGACGGCCACTTGGAAGCTGGCGGCGCCGGCCTGGAAGAGCGCGATGATTCAATTTGCGATTCTCTACGAGGATCGCTTTGCCGCGCCGGAGGCGTAGAATGACCGCGCGTGGACGCTGCCGATGCCGTGGACGGCCGAGAACGCCGCCCACCGCATCTTGGAACACCGCAGACGGTGTCCCACAGCGCCCACCCGCGTTATTGTCGTGAGACAGGACGAAAGAAGAGCCCAGTCGACCGTGCCGTCGGTCGGTCAGGCCTCACACACAGAATTCCTTACAGTCCC